>NZ_FXAY01000001.1 GCF_900177685.1 Agreia pratensis | reverse complement strand
TTGGTCAGGTCGACGACGGTGTCACCGGCGGTGAGGGAGAAGCCGGAGCCTTCGTGCTTGATGGTGCCCTGCACGTAGGGGCGGTACTTCTGGGCCGGGTCGTAGTAGTCGACGTTTCCGCCGGTGATGGGGAAGTGGAGCGATCCGTCGGTCAGGGTCGCGGTTCCGACGGTGCCGGGGGTAAGGCCGAGGCTGGTGAGAGCGGCGGCGAAACCCGAGTCGAGGAGAACGGCGGTGTCGACTCCGGTGAGGCTCGGGATCGATGCGACCGGTGTGGGGGTCGATTCGGCCGATGATGTGGGCGACGACGACGTCGACTCGGTCGACTCGGACGAGCTGGAGCAGGCGGCCAGGGAGAAAGCGAGGAGACCGGCAGCGGCGAGGCTGATCGAGGTCTTGGCGAGTGAGCGCATGAGGTGGGTTTCCTTTGCTGGGGAGTTGTTGCGGACACATGTAGTTCGCCACCCCTCAGAAATCGGATTGGTCGGGGCGTGCTTCACGTCAGGAAAACCCGGGTCGCCGCGCGCGAGAAGTACGCAATCGCGCCAATTTTCCTGAATTGGAGCGGCGACTAGGCGCATCCGTGACCATGGGCATCCGGATGCAGGTGCCAGCCGATCGTTGAGATGCGCGAAATGGCCGCATCCGCATCAAGCGAAGCGGCCATACTCCGCACCTCGTTGCTACGAACGCGCAGCGGGCTGCTTCTCAGCGAGCCAGTTCGTGATCGTGGTGGCGACGAGATCGAGATGTGATTCGAGCAGGAAGTGTCCGCCGTCGATGAGCTCGAGGCGGGCATCCGGCGCATCACGGAGGAACGCGCGGGCACCCGCGGCATCGAAGATCTCGTCATTGCGGCCCCAGATCGCGAGGATGGGAACCTGCGAGGTACGGATCCACTCGTGGACGGCGGGGTAGAGATCTCTGTTGGTCGCGTAGTCGCGGAAGAGGTTCAGCTGCACATCGTCTTGTCCTGCCCGGGCGAGGAGCGCGAGGTCGTGTTCCCACGCATCCGGATCGACGGTCGACGGATCGGGTACGCCGTGGGTGTACTGCCATTCGACCGCCGCCCGTTCGAGGGCTGGGCGAAGAGCATCGCGCGTCTCGACTGTGCGCTCGGCGGCATCGGCCCAGATGGGGTTCCAGAACTCGGGTACGAATCCCTCTTCGTAAGCGTTGCCGTTCTGCGTGATGACGCCGACGACGGCGGCCGGATCGCTCAGCGCCAGGCGCCATCCGATGGGGGCGCCGTAGTCCTGCACGTAGATCGTGTATTGCGTGACGCCGATGGCGCTGAGAAAGCGGCTCGTCGTCTCGGCCAGTGCTGCGAAGGTGTACTCGAAGTCGTCGACCGAGGGCGCGGAGGAGCGCCCGAAGCCGATGTGGTCGGGTGCGATGACGCGGTAGTGCTCGGCCAGCCGCGGGATGAGATGCCGGAACATGTGCGAGCTGGACGGGTATCCGTGGAGCAGGACGAGCACGGGAGCGTCTGCAGGGCCGGCTTCGCGCCAGAACACGTCAAGCCCATCGATAGAGACGGAGCGGTGATGAACAGCAACCATTACTAACCTCCTAAAGTTGTTTTACTGGTTAGTTGGACAGTAGCATGGACTGAGCGCGCACACCGAGCACAGGAGGAGAAGTCATGGATGGGCAAGAGGAGCTGTTGCTGGCTGTCTTGAACAGTGCACCCATGGTGGAAGGCCGACCCGTCGACGGCCTCGACGGAGCACCGGGGCGCCAGCTGGCTCTCAGTAGGGGCGGAACCGGAGCCGCAGACGAGGTTGCGCAGCTGCGCCGGGCTCGCGACTCGATCCAGTCGGTGGTCCGCGGAGATGATCCGTCTGCGATCGACGAACTGACCAGACTCATCGACGGCACGGTGCGCACACCGCGCGTTACCCGAGACGGCATCGTGTGGCAGCTCGACTCCAGGGCAGAGAACAGTCTTGCGGTGCGCACGGTGCTGGCTTGGTCGACCGTGACCAGACAGTATCCCGGGCGGCTTCGCGCCTGCGCGAATGACGAGTGCAACCTGTTTCTCATCGATCACAGCCGCCCCGGCACCGCGAAGTGGTGCTCGATGGCGACCTGCGGCAACCGGATGAAGGCGCGCACTCACGCGAGCCGGTCACGCAGCTGAGGTCGGCTGCACCTGTTCTGCGTCTCGGCTCGAGCGGCGGCGCCGCAGGTAGAGGGCGCAGGCGGCTGCCGTGAGCAGCGCGACCGCGGCCCAGAAGAGAGCCAGGTTCAGCCCGTAATCGAGCGGCAGGATCGTGGGGTTCTTGGTGCCCAGCGACTTCTTGTAGATCTCGGGCAGCACCAGCATGCTCATGATCGCGCCCACGACGACGCCGCCCTGGATGATGACGAGCACGCCGAAGGGAATGCGGCGACCCGCGCGGCGCATCCAGACGTCGAGCAGCAGAAGCAGCGGCGACAGGATGCCGTCGTGCACGATGATGGCGGCGCCGATCCAGACGATCACTCCGAGGATCTGGTCGGGGCGCTCCTTCTGCACCATGATCAGAGCGCCGAGAAACAGCCCTGCGAGACCGATCACGATCAGGATGATCCGGGCGACCCTCATTCGTGTGACCTTCATGCCTCGACCTCCAGCTTGCTGAGCCACTTGGTCTGCAGAACGCCGGGCCGCCCGGGCGCGATCATGCGCGCGGGGTAGCCGTGGTCGATGTCGAGGGTGTCGCCGTTGACCTCGAGTGCGACGAGGGTCGACGAGTCGAAGGCGTACTCCGGTCCCATCTGGGTGACCCGGTAGCCGCCCTTCTTCTCGAGGCTCGTGAGCTTGAGTCCCTGCGAGGTGTCGGCTCCGACCTTGTTGAGCAGCTCGCGCAGACGCACGCCCTTCCAGGTTGCCATCTGACTCCAGCCCTCGACGCACGAGATGGGCAGCTCGACGGTGGTCTGGGGCAGTGCCAACAGCTCGGCGCGGGTCAGGGTCACCGTTCGGCGGCCGTTCGAAATGGTGAGCGCCCAGTCGGGCGACACTGCCGTGTCGAGAACCTGCGCCGCCTTCGCGGTGCGGTTCACCGGCAGGGCGTTCGGGCCGGTTCCCTTGACGCGCGGCGCGAAGATGTTGAACGGGCTGAGGGCCGCGAACGATTGACCGGCGGTGAGAGCCACGACGGTAGCCGTCGAGACGCCGACCGCGGTCATGAATCCACGTCGGCTCACCGCGGGCTCGGGTTCTGGCGCGCCGTCAATCCAGCGGAAGATGCGACCGGTGACGCCGCCGACCGGAGCCGATTCGGCGACGGGAGCAGCGGCATCCGGAGTCTCGTCGACCGCTGTCTCGCCGCGCAACTCGCGCGACCCTTCAGAGTTGCGGCTCCAGAAGCGGGCGATCATGGGCAGCTTCACGGCGATATGGATGGCGAGCGAGCCGATGACCACGAACGAGAGTGCCCAGTGCACCTCGCGAAAACCGAACTTCCACGGGTACCACTGGTAGGTGTTGAGAAGGCCGATGGTGATCTGCACGAGCGAGGCACCCACGAACAGGGCGATGGATGCGCGCTCGAGCAGGTGCAGCGGGCTCTTGACCGGGGGTGTCTGGAACAGCTGCGGATAGATCGTGTAGAGCTTGCCGAGAATCAGGGGAAAGCAGGCGATTCCGGCCGTGATGTGGATGCCCTGGGTCACCTGATAGAGCTGCGCGGGCACCGTAGAGAACCGCATCCACGGCTCGGGCTCCTGCAGAAAGTGACTGTAGAGGCCGGTGCCGAAGCAGAGCAGGAACGCGATCGCGAGGAGACGACCGATGACGACGGCCATGCGCGGATTACGCGGGGGCGCCGCGAGAGCCTGCTGCGTGTACGAGAGAAGGCGTCTCACGGCGGCGGCCTAGGCTCGTCGATCGAGCTGCAGGTCGCGCACGCCGGCCCTGACGCTGACGCGGTCGAAGACCTCGGCGAAGCGCCCGTCGGGGGCGATCGCGGCGACGTCGCGGGCATCGTCGATGGAGTCGACATCGTTGATCTCGGCGAGCAGTTTGACGCGCATCTCGGCCTCGAGCAGTCGCTCCAACTGGTCGCGACCTGTCTCGGCCTCAGACATGGCCACCCCGCGAATGAGCGAGCCGTCGGGCTCGCGCATGCCGAGCGCCCAGAAGCCTCCGTCGCTGGCGAACCCGAACCAGGCGTCGATGTCGTCGTGCCAGCGGGTGATCACGGGCTCGAGTAGCTCGCGCGTGACCTGAGGGGTGTCCATGCCGATCATCAGCAGGGGGCCGTCGACCGAGTCGAAGAGGTAGCCGAGACGCTCGTCGAGCGTGCCTTCGTTCTGATGCAGAATCTCGAAGCCGCGTGCTTCGGCGGGCGGGTTCTCGCCGTCGAAGAACAGGATGCGCCGGTCGGCAGGAACGGCCGAGACCACATCGAGCGTGTCACCCAGGCTTGCGGATGCGATCTCAGCAGCCTCGACGAGCGAGAACGGCGGGTGCAGGCGCGTCTTCACCCGCCCGGGAATGCACTCCTTGGCGATGACGGCGATGGTGAGCATGAGTAGAGGACTCCTGTATTCGAGAGGCACTGCGAGTGAACGACAGGTGTCGTCACTCTAAGTACTTCGTCGCGGAGGCGCTATCGGATTCCTTTGCACCTGTATCTACTGTATGGACCATCGCGACGGGCGCGCCCCAATCGGGAGTCAGCGCAGCGAAAAGAGCCAGCCCAGCAGCCCCGCAACGACCATCCCCGCTGCGACAAGTCCGTAAACCCAGAGGGCATGCCGCCTATCCACGGCCCATGCGTTAGACCGCATCGGCAGGGCGGCGCTGAATCCGGCTCCGGGGTTGGCCGACGCAACCGTCGCCGCCTGCGCGCGCAGCTCGTCGATCAGTTGCAGCACCCTTCGCCACGTGGAGGCGTCCAGCGTCGACAGCTTCTCTGGCGAGTAGACGAACAGCCACCCGGGCATCGACTCGAGGGCGAAACCCACGCCACCGTCGTCGAGCAGAGACCGGATGCGGTCGGTCAGCAGAGCGTGGGCCCCCGGCACCGAGGCCACATACGTATAGAGCTCGAAGGCGCGGTCGCCATCGCCCACGATGCTCGGCTTCAGGCCGGTCGGCAGGATCGGCAGCGAAGGGAGCGGCCTGTGTAGGGCCGTGCGGCGGGACTGGAGGACGAATGGGGCCACGGGCGTGTCGATCTGTAGGGCGATGTAGCCCCACATCCTGCCCACCTGGTGGCCGGCAGGTTGCGAGATGTAGGCGCTGTTGCCCACCTCGGTGAGCAGTCGACCAGGGATGCGCACGATGTCTGCGGCGCCGCCCATGAACCGGTCGCGCCCGTCGGCTTCGTGAAAGACGAGCCCCGGCAACGCCACTTCGTTGCTGTAGGCGTAGTACTCCCAGCCGTTCTGCCGAGCGAAACGCGCCAGCGCATCCGGAGCGCCCGCCGAGAGCTCGCTGAAGTCGGGATCAAGCCAATCGCGAGCTGAACGGCCCCCGCTTCGGTCCTCCACCATGCGGCCAACTTTAGCCAGTCCGCTTGATGCGGTCACGTGCTCGTAGCGGGAGTTCCAGAGGTGTGACGCTGGTCAGCGCTCTCGCGCTGGCGTGATCAGCACTCCGCCGAATCGCGCCTCGGAATAGTCCCACTCACGTCCATCAACCCACACCCGTGCCGAAATGCATGGCAGCGGGTCGTGCTCGCCGTTCGGCCAGTGCAACACGAACCCGCCGCCAAACGACGCGTTCGATCCAGTGACCCGTGCGCCGTTCGCATCTACCGCGCGAGCCTCGCATTCGCTGCACAGGTATTCGGGGTACCGGTCGGATTGGGCGACTTGGGCGCCGCAGTTCGGGCAGGGTTGCGTTCCACGGGCACCAGGGAGAAACGGACTCATCTGACGATCGTAGGTCGAGCAGAAGATCACCTTCTGAGAGGGGCATGGCCTCGTTCGTCGAGGCCAAGTACACCTAGAGCAGCAGGGCGAAGTCGGCCCCGAACGGCACCACGAGGAGGTTGAGCAGCGCTTCCTCCATGTGGACCGGCCGCTGTATCGCTGCGCCACGCGCCCGCATCAGCGAGTCATAATTTCGTTATGACGGTGCCCGAGTTACCTCCTCTGCCGCCCTCGGTTCGGGGCGGCGCGGCAGCCTTCGACGGCCTGCCCTACCCGCTTCCCCCGAAATGGCAAGTGCATGCCGCGAAGCGCACCGCGACGTGGCTGGTGGTGTTCGGCGCGACGGCCACCTTCGCCCTCGGTGCCTTCGCTGTCTGGGCGGCGGCGCGCGGCGACCTGGTCGGCACGATCGTCTGGGCGTTCTTCTTCGCCGCAATAGGCCTGGTGACCGGTATCGCATACGAACGGTCGGGCGACGAGAAGGCTCTGCCCGCCATGATCAACGCCATTGCCCTCTCGCGAGCGGAGGTGCGTCCGGCGGACTCCTGGATTCACTTCTTCAGCCGGTCTGGCCCCGGACGCTGGCAGACCGCATTCTTCACGACAGCCGGATGCGGGGGCTCCGTGATGTTCGCGTGGGCGAGCGCGCTGGCTGTGATGAAGGCGCCCTGGGCTCTCATTGCAACGATTCCGCTGTTGCTCGGCTGCCTCGTGGTGGTGATCGCGTCGGTGATGGCGGTGTGGCTGCGCTGGCGACACTCCTCCTTCGGACGCCGACCGATCGGCATCTCTCTGGGTCGGCACGGACTCGTGTACTACTACGTCGACGGCGTAGACGAGTGGCCGTGGGAGTCGATCGCGCGGGTTCGACCGTCTGTGACCGCGGTCGACGAGAGCACCGGCGACTTCGCTCCGGGCCTCATCATCGAACCGGCTGCCGGCGCTGAGAACGACGCGAACGACTACAGTCTTGGCGGATATCAGAGCCACGCGTGGCTGATCTACACGGCCGTGCGGTACTGGTCCGAGCATCCGGATGCGCGTGGCGAGCTGAGCACCACGTTCGCCCAGCGCCGCATCGAGGGCTGGCGCGACGCGATGAGGGCTCAGCGGTTTCCGCCTGTGCGGTTGTGACATCGAATCGTACGGGGGAACGACAGACGCCTCCTCGAAATCGTGCCCTGGTCTGACGCCGGACGGAACTGTGTTTCGTAGGGTGAAACCATGCCCGGAGACACCTCAGCTCGCCCTTCGACCACTCACCAGACCCCGGAAGAGCGGCAGCGCCGCCGCCGTCGGCGTGGAATCATCGTGGGCGTCGCCGTGGTCGGAGTGGCCGCGCTGGGAGTCGGCGGGATCGTCGTCGCTGCTCCACTATTGCGCAGCTACGGCATCTACGTCGTGCCCCCGTCGCCTCAGCAGTACGCGGAGTTCGCCCTCGACGAAATGAGCCATGGACTCGATGCGACGCCGGATCACTACGCGGAAGTACGTGCCGAGACGCTCGCGGAGGTTGCGACTGCCACGGACTATGCAGGCACCTATGACGCGCTCGCGAAGGCCGCCACCGAGCTAGGCGGTCCGCACACGACATTCGCAGACCCGGCGAAGGCGGCCGAGATGTTCGGTCCGTCGTCAGGCGGCAACTCTCAGAACCAGTTGCCGACCGTCTCGAGCGCGGACGGCGTGACGACAATCCGGCTTCCCACCCTGATCGGCGGCGGCACCGGGAGCGACTCCTTCGGTCAGAAGTACATCGACACAGTCGTCGCCGCCATCGGCAAAGCGGCCCCCTCGACCTCTGCTTGGGTCGTCGACCTTCGCGAAAACCACGGCGGCAATGTCTGGCCGATGCTCGCCGCCGTAGCGCCCCTTCTCGACGACGGCACCGTCGAGACCTTCGACTCCGTCGACACCTCGACGATCATCTCCGTCGATGGGGGCGCGATCTCCTCAGGCGGCAAAGAGCAGAGCGCGGCAAGCGCTCCGCAACCGAAGGTCGGTGGACCGGTGGCTGTCGTGGTCAACGGGATGACCGGTAGCTCCGCCGAGGCGGTCGCGATCGCCTTCATCGGGCAGTCGAACGTGCGCGTCTTCGGGCAGCCGAGTTACGGGTTCAGTACGGCTAATCAGCCGATGAGGCTCTATGACGGAGCCGTCGTGAACCTCACCGTGGCTGTCGATGCCGATCGCACCGGCAAACGCTACGGCGTGCCCATCGAGCCGGATGAGACCATCGACGACACGCAGCTCACCGGCGCGATCGAGACATGGCTCGCGACCGTCGCGTGATCCTCCGCTGACGAGCTGAGGCCACTCCACTCAACGAGCATCGCCCAGAAGAGCGTGTTCAAAGGCGTAGGCCTGCCGGTCATACCCTCCGCTGGCGCCAAACACCCTGGCCCCGGCCGCGTTGTCGGCGACCGATGCCCATCCTGTCGTGCCGTGAGTGATGAACCGAACCCAGACGTCGTGAACCTCGTCGGCGAGCGTTTGCGGTGCATCGCCGAGCACAGCCGAGACACCCTCCGCGTCGAGGACATCCCAGGCGAAGGGCAGTTCATGACAGTGCGAAGCGAGGCCGGTGATGGCCGACGGATGCGCGAAGTCGTAGAGCCACGTTCGGTCACCGGCGCCATGTGCCGCGCGAAGGGCAGCGATCCCGGCGGCCGGCGCGCGGAACATCTGCGCGGTGACGAGCTGACTCGTCGCGAATTGCACGCCGATCCGCTCGACTTCTCTGCGGTATTGCGCGATCTCGCTCTCTCCGATCCCCGCGCGGGCGAGGTCAGTGATCGTTCTCTCGAGGGCGGCCGATCCGGTCTCTGCGGTGCCGGCGGTCTCGAAGCTGAACTCGTCTCGGGTGGTCCCGATCAGGAGCGGTATCCGGGCGCTGTGGCCGGCCGTCATCGTCTTGGAGGGCGCTCTGACTGTCTCATCGTCGATGACAGGCGCAAACGCGAGTCCCATGGATTCGATCGGACGAGCCCGTATGGCGTCGATGAGTTCGGCCGGCGTCGATGCCCATCCCGCGGCATCCGGCACCTGGTTGAACTCGTTCTGCGAGTCGAGGATCTGTGTCTCGTCGACAGATCGCCATCCGGCAAGCGTCGGTTCGATTCCGAGTTCCTCGGCGAAGCGCCTCCCGATGGCCTCGGCTTCCGGCGCGGTGAGGGAGCCGACGGCACCCGAATGCGAGATGACGGCGCTGAAGAGCCCTTCGGCCGCCGGTGATGCGAGCAGGGTGAGTACGCTTCCCCCGCCGGCCGACTGTCCCGCGATCGTCACTCGCGCCGGATCGCCACCGAAACCGCTGATGTTGTCGCGCACCCACTCCAAGGCGGCGATCTGGTCGAGAACGCCGCGGTTGAGCGGCGCACCATCGATCCAGCCGAACCCGTCGAATCCGAGGCGGTAGGAGATCACGACCGTGACCACTCCGTCGCGGGCGAATGATCGGCCGTCGTACCAGGGGCTGGCCGGCGAGCCTGCGAAGTATCCTCCGCCGTGAATCCAGACGAACACGGGCAGGCCTGCATCCGGCTCTCCGCCTGCCGGGGTGAACACCGACAGGCTGAGTGTGTCGTCGCCGGGAATAGAGGGCTCGGGAATCGTCGTGACCACGCCGAACGGGCGTCGCTGCGGAGTCGGTCCGTAGGCGTCGCAGGCGCGGACTCCCGACCAGGGGGCTCGTGGCTGAGGGGCGAGGAAACGGTTCGCTCCGACGGGTGGCGCGGCGAAGGGGATCGAGAGGTAGGCGGAGCCGTGCGGGTGAGGTACCCCGGAGACTGCGCCGCTCGTGGTGTTCACGGGGGCGATGGGTGATGACGCGGGGTTCATGGATGTCCTTCGAGGTTTCGGTTGTCGGGTCACTTGACCGAGCGGATGGGGAAGACGAGAAACGAGGAGAGCAGGACCATCGCGGCCGCGAAGCCGAAGATGGCGCCATAGTCGCCGCCGGTCAGCCACAGCAGGGTCGCCGCGACAACCGGGGTGATCGCCTGCGGGATGTTGGTCGCCACGTTCAAGGTGCCCAAGTCTTTGCCCGCGTCGCCGGCGGAAGGCAGCACGTCGACCATCAGTGCGACATCGACGGCGAGGTACGCGCCGTAGCCGACTCCGACGACGAGTGAATACGCGATCATCGCGGGAACGGTCGGAAAAAAGAGCGGGATCGCAATACCGAGCGCCATGATGATGCTCGCTGCGAAGACGAACACCTTTCGCCGACCGAGCCTGTCTGACAGCCGACCGAATACAAGGGTGCCGACGACGAGCGTGACCATCGAGCAGATCGACAGGATGCCCGCGACGCTGCCAGCCTCTTGCGACGCGAGGCCGAGGTAATCGGTCAGGATGTAGAGCTGGTAGGCCTGCACGCCCTGATAGCCCAGGATCATCACGAATCGACCGGCGAAAGCCCAGGCGTAATCCGGGTGCTTGCGCGGGCTGACCCAGAAACTCCTGACGAACGCACCCCAGCGAAAGGCGGTGACAGGCAGCGACTCCGACGAGCGGTCTCGGTTGACGAGAACGAAGGCGACAGCAGCGACGATCACTCCGAGGCCGAAGATCCAGAAGCCGACTCCGATGAACGTCAGTACCTGGCCCGCGATGATGACTCCGAGGGTTCCGCCGATCGCGGTGCCGACTCCGACGAAGGCAGATGCCGTCGCGCGCCCATCGGCTGGGATCCGGTCAGCGATGATGGCCGAGAGCGGCCCCTGGAAAGCGTTGAGCAGCACTTGTGCCAGAACCCAGATACCGGTCACCCAGAAGACACCGGGAGCGAACTGAAGCACGATTGTGAGCACGCCGCCACCGACACCGCCCACGAGCAACCACGGAGCGCGCCGGCCGAGACGAGTACGCGTGCGATCGGAGAATGCCCCCACTAGAGGCTGCGCGAAGAGAGTGAAAAACGACGAGGTCGCTGTCACGATCGCCAGGTTCGCGACCTTGTTCGCAGGATCGAGATCGGCCATCTGCTGCGGAAGCAGAATGACGATCACGCCCGCATAGGTGGCGAAGAGGAAGACGTTGCCCACCAGCATGGATGCCACGAGACGGCTCCGAGCCGCCCCGGTGACGCCCCGCGAGATGCCCGTCGATTCGGTGAACGGGGCCGCTTCCTAGTCGGCGTAGATGGTCTTTCCATCGGGCGTCGCGATCGAAACGGGCTGGTTGGCGTCGTCGACAGGATGTGACATGAGCTCCTCCTTGAGCACGAATATCAGACACCGACTCCGGCGTCGTGTCGCAACTCTAGAAGACCATCACGAATACTTCAACCCGCGAAGTAATTACCTGCCTCAGGCTGTGCGGAGCGGCCCGGGCGAGGAGAGGAGATCATGCCTGGCTTGGAGGATCGCTCCGTCGAGAGCGCCGAGCGCAGCTGACGATGCAGGCGGGCGTTCGGATGCCTCCGGTCCTGACCCGCTTGTCGCCCACGGGTTCGTGTACGCGTGCACAGGCACGGGCAGCGCTGAGAACTCGTCGACAATCTCGGCGAGGTATCCGCCGAGGACGATGTATTGCGGCTCGAACAGGACGACGAGGTTCTCGAGTACGAGACGCAACCACCTGACGGCCTCACCTACAGCGGCAACCGCCGCCGACTCGGAAGCGCGGAATCGCCGCACGACCTCCTGCAATGCCGCCTCGAGACCGTTGTCCACGGCGTACGCGTCCAGCCCCGCGAGGCTGACAACCCGCTCGGGGCCGGCGACGGTCACGAGACACCCGCGCCTGCCGCACTCGCACTCGATGCCGTCCGGCACCACGGAGACGTGCCCCGGTTCGAAAGCGAAACCGTTCGCCCCCAGGAGGATCGATCCGGCGACGATCGCACCTCCGCCGATGCCGGTATCTGATTTCAGATAGATCAAATCGGTGACCCCTGCCGTCTCTGGGTTGCGCCACAGAGAATTGAATTCGGCGTACGTGGCGGCGTTCGCATCATTGACGACACGGATTCCGAGACGTGGTACCCCGATCCGATCCGAGACCAGTCTCGCCAAGTCGACGTCGTGCCACCCGAGATCGATCGCGATCGGGATCACCCCGGTGGATGTGAAAACGGGGGCCGGAACGGCGAAGACCCACTGGACAATGCTCGGTGAGCCGACGATCTTCGAGGCAAAGACCTCCTCCATCTGTTCGACGAGAATGGCCACCAGCGCCTCGGGGTCGCCGTAGGGCGCCCGGAACGCGAGTTCTCGTCGGAGCAGACTGCGCCCGGCAAGATCCACGACGCAGAGATGGATCCGATCGGGCGTGAACTGCACGCCGAGGACAGCAAGCCGCGACCCGTCGAGCTCCAGTTTCTCCTGCGGGCGCCCGGCTCTGGCTCGGGGCGGCGGTGTCACCTCGACGGGCTTCGGATCAACGGGCGACGTTCGCACGAGACCGACCTCGATCAGTTCGGCAATCAGTGCGGTCAGCGCGCCCCGAACGAGCCCTGTCGTCTCGGCAAGCTGCGTGCGAGACGCGGAGCCCGCCTTCTCCAGCGAGGCAAGCACAAGCCCGAGATTGTGGTCGCGCACATCGCTCGACTTGAGACTCTCCCCTGGGCGATCCATGTGGCTCATCATCCCACTCCGCGGCTGGCGCGAACGCGCACCGTGGCTACCTGAGAGGCGGGTCATTCTCCGCGCTTCACCTCGCGCAACAGCGCCGACATGTCCTTGATCGCGATGTAGGTTCCGCGGATCGTTCCGGTGACCTTCGACCGGCCCACCCGAGGGCTGTAGGGCGTGTCGAACTCCTCGATGCGCCAACCGGCGGCGGATGCCTTCAGCAGCATCTCGAGGGGATAGCCGCTTCGGCGATCTGTCAGATCCAGAGCCAGCAGTCCGTCGCGGCGAGCGGCGCGCATCGGCCCGAGATCCTTGATCGCGATCTGCGCCCGACGCTTGATGAGAAACGAGAGAGCGCGGTTGGCGAATCGCGCGTGCAGGGGCCAGGCTCCTGCCGTGGTCGGGATGCGGCGGCCGAGAACCAGGTCGGCTTCGTCGGCCGTGATCCGTTCGACCAGGGTCGGCAGCTCGGCCGGGTCCATAGAGGCGTCGGCATCGCAGAAGGCGACGATCGGCGCCGTCGCGGCGAGCAGCCCGGCGTGGGCGGCGGCGCCGAAACCGCGGCGCGACTCGGCGACCACCGTGGCGCCGGCCGCGCGCGCGATGTCGGCCGAGGCATCCGTCGAGCCGTTGTCGACCACGATCGCGCGATAGCCCTCGGGTAGCCGCGACAGCACCCAGGGCAGGGCCTCGGCCTCGTTGAGGCAGGGCAGTACGACATCGACGAGGGCGGCGCGGGTCACGATGCGGCCGAGCGCAGAGGGGCCGTGGCGAACTCGGCCATCCCGGCATCGAAGTCGACGGTCGCGCGCCAACCGAGCTCGCGGGCCATCTTGTCGCTCGATGCGGTGATGTGCCGCACGTCGCCGAGGCGGAACTCGCCGGTGACGACGGGGTCGGATCCGTTCGAGGCGCGCGCGATGGCTGCCGCCATGTCGCCGATGGTGTGCACGACGCCGCTGCCCACGTTGTAAGTCGCGAACGACGACGACTCGACCGACTCCGTTGCGTCGAGGGCCGCGAGATTCGCCGCCGCCACGTCGCTCACGTGCACGAAGTCGCGTCGCTGGGCCCCGTCTTCGAACACCCGAGGCGCCTCGCCGCGAGCCAGAGCCGAGCGGAACAGCGAGGCCACTCCGGCGTAGGGCGTGTTCTGTGGCATGCCTGGCCCATAGACGTTGTGATAGCGCAGCGCGATCGCCGTGCCGCCGGCGGAACGTGCCCACGATGAGGCGAGGTGCTCCTGGCCGAGCTTCGTCGACGCGTAGACGTTGCGCGGATCGAGCGGCGCATCCTCGGCGATGAGCTCGGGAATCAGAGGAGTACCGGTGGCCGGGTCGAGCGGCTCGAAGCGCCCGGCCTCGAGGTCGATGACCGCACGCGCGGGCGGACGCACCTTGTCGCCGGCCTCGTTGCTGTAGCTGCCCTCGCCGTAGACGACCATCGACGAGGCCACGACGAAGCGGTCGATGCCGGCGCGCGTCATGGCGGCGAGCAGCACGGCGGTGCCCAGTTCGTTCGACGAGACGTAGTCGGGCGCATCGTAGAAGTCGACTCCGAGGCCCACCTTGCCGGCCTGGTGGCAGACGGCGTCGATGCCCTCGAGCGACCGCGCCACCGTCTCCTCGTCGCGCACGTCGCCGAGCACGAACTCCGCGCGCTCGTCGAGCGCTGGGGCCGTCTCGTGCACGTCGGCCCGCAGCGAATCGAGCACGCGCACCGACCATCCGGCATCCAGAGCCTGGCGCACGATCTCGCTGCCGATGAAGCCGGCGCCGCCGGTGACGAGCAGATGCGGCATGTGATGACCCCCAGAGACGTGGATGATCAGCCTAACCGCCGCTGGTCATCCAGGCGGTTCCGCGGGCGCGAAGCCCGAGCGTGAGGGCCCGCGCCGTCATGTAGCCGAAGCCGAACGCCAGCCAGAGCCAGACGAGTCCGGTGGTTCCGTCGGGGCCGAACAGTGCGACGAGTAGCAGAAGCGGCGCGTAGATCGCCACCGTCGCGAGCCCGGCGAGCGCGAGATAGCGGGCGTCGCCGGCCCCGATCAGCACGCCGTCGAGAACGAAGACGTAGCCGGCCAGGGGTACCCCGATCGCCATCACGAGCACGACTGCGACCAGCGCCTGGTGCACGTCGCGGCTCGACGAGAAGATGGGTCCGAGCAGAGGCGAGATCGCAGCGAGAACGATTCCGAGAGCGAGCCCGGCGCCTATTCCCCACAGCACCAGGCGACGCATCACGCCCCGCACTCGCGCGGCATCCTGCGCACCGAGGCCGTGGCCCACCAGAGCCTGCCCCGCGATGGCCAGCGCATCGAGAATGAAGGCGAGTGTAAAGAAGAGTGTCGAGGCGATCTGGAACGTCGCGAGTTCGACGACTCCGAGATCGGATGCGACGATGACCGTCGCGAGCAGCGCCGCGCGCAGGCTCGCCGTGCGCAGAAAGAGCCAGCCGCCGGATGCCGCGGCGCCGGTCACTCCCGCAAGGCCGGGCCTCAGGCTGACGCCGTTACTGCGCGATGCCCGCACGGCGATCACGAGATACACGGCGGCCATCGCCCATTGGGCGACGACGGTGCCAGCGGCGGAGCCGGCGATCCCCGCGCCGAGGCCGTAGATGAAGAGGGCGTTGAGCCCCGCATTCGCAGCGAAGCCACAGACGGCGACGATGAGCGGGGTCTTCGTGTCCTGCAGCCCCCGCAGCAGCCCGGTGGCCGCGATCACGAGCAGCATCGCGGGCAGGCCGGCGAGCGACACGGTGAGGTAGACGACAGCCTGCTCTTCGACGGCCGCGGTCGCTCCGAAGAGGCGCACGAGTGGCCGGGCCGCGATGATGCCTACGGCCACGAGCACGAATCCGAGCAGCAGCGCCAGCCAGAGGCCGTCGATGCCCGCACGGATGGCGCCGGGCCTGTCGCCCGCGCCGAGTCGTCGCGCGACCGACGGCGTCGTGGCGTAGGCGAGAAAGATCAGCAGGCCGATCGCGGTCTGCAGCAGGGCGCTGGCGATGCTCAGGCCGGCGAGCGGCGTCTCGCCCAGGTGCCCGACGAGGGCGGTGTCGGTGAGCAGAAACAGGGGCTCGGCCACGAGGGCGCCGAGGGCCGGTATGGCGAGACGCAGAATGTCACGATCCAGAGCCTTCACCCTGCGAGCCTAGCTAGGCTTGCCCAATGACGACTTCCGGCATCGATCTGAACGAACTCGACCCCTCCATCCGCCCCCAGGACGACCTGTTCAGGCACGTCAACGGCAAGTGGATCGCCCGCACGGTCATTCCCGATGACCGAGCCAGAGACGGCTCGTTCTATCAGCTGCACGAAGAGGCCGAGAAGGCCGTGCGAGACATCATCATCGAGGCGCAAGATGCCGAGCCCGGCACCGAGGAGCGCACCTTCGGTGACCTCTACGCCAGCTTCCTCGACGAGGAGCGGGTCGAAGAGCTGGGTGCAACCCCGATCGAGGCGCAGCTTGCCGACGCAGCTCGCATCTCGAGCGTGCGCGAGCTGCTCGAGACGGCCGCGCACTTAGAGCGCCAGGGAGTGGGCGGCTTCTTCCGCTTGTTCGTCGACAACGACCCGGGCAACCCCGAGCGCTACCTCGTGTTCGTCGAACAGGGTGGCATCTCGCTGCCCGACGAGAGCTACTTCCGCGAAGAGAAGTTCGCCGACATTCGCACCGCATACCTCGGCCACATCGAGCGGATGCTCGCGCTCGCGGGTCTCTCGGAACCGGCGGTTCGCGCTCAGCGCGTGTTCGACCTCGAGACCGCGATCGCGGCCACCCACTGGGACAACGTGCGGACCCGAGACGCGCAGGCCACCTACAACCTCGTCTCGTGGAACGACTTCGCGTCGTCGGCCCCGTCCGTCGATCTCGAGCTGTGGCGCTCGGCACTCGGTGCCCCGGAGGGCGTCTTCGACGAGCTCGTTGTGCGCGAGCCCTCGTTCGTCTCCGGCATCGCCGAGCTGCTTACCGAAGACCGGCTCGACGCCTGGCGTGACTGGCTGTCGTGGCAGGTCGTGCACGGCGCCGCCGCCTATCTGCCGGCCGCATTCGTGAACGAGAACTTCGACTTCTACGGCCGCACCCTCACGGGAACGCCGACCATGCGCGCACGCTGGAAGCGTGGGGTGTCGCTGGTAGAGGGCGCAATGGGCGAGGCCGTCGGTCGCATCTATGTCGACCGTCATTTTCCGCCGACGGCCAAGGCGGCCATGGATGTGCTGGTCGCCAATCTCATCGAGGCGTATCGGGCATCCATCACCGACCTCGAGTGGATGACCCCGGCGACGCGCGAGCGAGCCCTCGACAAGCTCGACAAGTTCACGCCCAAGATCGGTTTCCCGGTGAAATGGAGGGACTACTCCACTCTTTCCATCGACGCTGGCGACCTGGCGGGCAACATCCGCGCCACGAGCGAGTTCGAGTTCCAGCGCGAGCTGGGCAAGATCGGCAAGCCGCTCGATCGCGACGAGTGGTTCATGACCCCGCAGACCATCAACGCCTACTACAACCCCGGCTTCAACGAGATCGTGTTCCCGGCGGCGATCCTGCAGTACCCCTTCTTCGATGAGAGCCGGGATGCCGCGGCCAACTACGGCGCGATCGGCGCGGTCATCGGTCACGAGATCGGGCACGGATTCGACGATCAGGGCTCGCGCTTCGATGGCGACGGCAGGCTCACCGACTGGTGGACGGAGGCCGACCGTGAGGCCTTCGAGAAGCGCACCTCGTCGCTCATCGACCAGTACAACGCGTTGGCTCCTGCGCAGGTTCCCGACCAGCACGTGAACGGCGCGCTGACGATCGGCGAGAACATCGGCGACCTGGGCGGTCTGAGCATCGCGTGGGACGCGTACCTCCTCTCGCTCGACGGCGAAGAGCCCCCGGTGATCGACGGACTCACGGGTGTGCAGCGCTTCTTCTTGTCGTGGGCGCAGGCCTGGCAGCAGAAGTCGCGCGACGAGGAGGTCATTCGCCTGCTCTCGATCGACCCGCACTCGCCGAACGAGTTCCGCTGCAATCAGATCGTGCGCAACATCGACGAGTTCTATAGCGCCTTCGACGTGACCGAGTCGGATGCTCTCTGGCTGGCTCCCGAAGAGCGCGTCACGATCTGGTAGGTCTGGGCGGTCAGGCGTCGAGGGCCTGGAGTAGACGGGGCAGCAGCCGGGCGAGGGCATCGCGATCCGACGGGCTCCAGTCGGCCAAGGCGTGCTCGAGCAGGTCGTCGGCGTTCTCGGTGATTCGCCGCGCCGCGGTGATTCCTCGAGGCGTCAGGCTCAGCACCGTATTGCGTCGGTCGTCATCGTCGATGCGCTGATCGACCAGGTCGGCCTCGACGAGCGACGCGATCTGTCTGCTCGCAGTTGTGCGATCCACACCGGCTCGCTCCGCCAGGTCGGTGGACCGGGCCGCGCCCGAGGCGAGCGTCACAAGCAGTGGGTACGTTCCATCGCGCACGGGCACGTCGACCTGGTGCTGCAGGTGTGCGTAGATCCGGGAGCGGAATCGTCGCAGTAGCAGGTGCGAGAGCGAGGTGCGCACGGCCTCGACGGTCTGGGCGAGACTGGTGTCGTCAGGCATCGGATGCGGCGAGTTCGGCCTCATAATCGGCATAACCGTCTTCGATTCCAGGAACGATGCTGACGAGCTCGAAGTAGGGTTCGGCGAACAGACTGCTGTCGCGGAGCTGTTCCCACAGGTGGTTCCAGCTGCGCAGGTCGGTCGTGTCTATGATCATCACGTCACTGCACAGCGCGGTCATGCTCTCGGCGTCGATCCAGCGGATGTGGCAGTCATGGTGCGCTGCCGCCGCGGGCTCCACCTCGGCCGAGATGACATCGGCGCGCTCCGTGCGACTCAGACGGAGCCATGAAGGCAGGGCGATGAGTGAAACGATGACGACGTACTTCAAAGACGAATGAGGCATGCGTGTAATTTACACGCGATTACTGAGAAGACATAGTATTCCTGCCCGGCCGCGGCGGGCCGCGGCGAGCCAAGCTAGAACGGCGGGGGTTCGTCGTCGCCTGGCAGATGCTGATCGACAAGGTCGGCCGGTGCGGGCCGCATTCGCACCGGTGGCGACGTTCGAGTGATGTGGCCCAGCGGTGAAGTCCACTCGAGAACGTGGTCGGCGAGTTGTCTGACCGACCAGCTCGTATGGTGCTTGACCCGATGGTGCGTCGGGCAGAGCGGTGCCAGGTTCAGAATGTACGTTTTGCCGCCGAGCCCGTGATCGTGGGTGTGATCGGTGTCGCTGTCGCCGGCCGGTCGCGTGCACTGCGGAAAGCGACAGCTGCGGTGCAGTAGCTTGACGAAATCGTCGAGAATGGCGACGGGCCGGTAGCGCTTCTGGCCCTCGGTGAGCAGGCTGCCCGTTACCGGGTCGGTGAGCACCCGGAGAAAGCTGGGTGCCGAGGCGACGAGGTGGCCGGCCGTGTGCTCGTCGATGGGACCGTAGCCCTCGAGCGTGGCGGGCTCGGTGTCGTGGCCGAGCAGGCTCAGGGCGGGCACAGTGACGGCAACCTTGGGCCGAATGCCCGCAGCGACGCCAGGGATGGAGCTGCTGCCGCTGAGGATGAGGTCGCTGATCGCGTCGACGCGCAACTGTGTGAGGGTGCGTGGATCACCAGCCTTGCGCGCCGAGTTGGCGATGCTGTTGGCCATGCTCTCTATGGCCACGGCCTCGACCGCAGGCAGGTAATGCGTGAGGTAGGCCATGCCATCGGGTGCGTTCTCACGCGCGAAGTAGCGTGACGCGGCCGCCCGCTCGAAACGTTCGATCGCCGTTTCGTGCTGCACCTCTTCGGTGAGGCGTCTCGCTAGATTCTCGACCTGCACCACGGTGAGGTCTGCGGCGTCGGCGAGCATGCGCTGCTCGAACTCTGCCTGAGCCTCAGCAGGAAGCGCGGCTCCGAAGCGCACCACGATGTGGGCGTGCCGGTAACTGAACTGCCCGTTCGACAAAGCGGCCAGCGTCGCGGTGAACGACTCGGCCAGGCCCTCGCCCGTGCTCATGAGTCGGCGAGCCTCGTTCTCGGTGACACGCAGCCCCACGGCGAGCTCGGTGGCAAGCTGCCGCTCGGCGACCTGCGTGCGAGACCACTGCGGCCCGCCGGTCGACTGATCGCCGGGCGAGAGTTCGAGCGCGAGTTGCCGAGCACGATGGATGCGTTCGGCTCGGCGGGCGTGGATGCGCGCCACTTCTCGATCTGCCTCGACGATGGCCTCGACCTCGGCGCGCAGCGACTCGAGTGCGGTCGAGTTGCGCGAGAGCTGAGCCGTCGAGGTCATGACTGAAGTCAAGCACCAGCCACCGACATTGGCTCGATCGGGCAAACGATCTCTGACCAGCTTGTTAAGAGATTCGAATCGTCAGTGATTGTGGAGGAGGAGACCGCCTATCCGACCTTCATCTCGCACACATTGTCGGCGAGGTAATTGCTGAGCAACACCGAGCCCGTGTCTGCTCCCGAAACAGGAACATACGTGGAGACGTTTGCAGTAACGGAGGCACCCGGGGTGAGATTGGGGGCGAACAGCATCCATGGCTCTGGCACGACAGCGAACTGAGCAGGTGATGCGAGGTCTTCTGCGACGCCCTTGAAGATGACGTCGGTCGCTCCCGCCGGGAACGGCTCGTTACCTAGCTGTTTGATCGTCAGCGAGATGATCGCGTACCGATATCCGTCGGGAGGCGTCTCGTTGAGCGAGTTCTTGTTGAGCATCTCGTCGGTGGCGTCGAGGTTGACATCGTTGATCGTGACCTCGGCCTGGTTCTCGTCGTCGTACGTGAAGATTCCCGCCTTGCCGAGCGCGATCGCTGTTCCGTCGGTGCACACAGTGGCGTCCGCCGAGGGAGTCGGGTCGCCCGGAACAGCCGTCGGGTCGCCGGGGTACGCCTGGTCGTCGGGCGAATCCGTTTCGGAAGGATCTCCGTATGGCTTCGACGTCGAGGGGCTGCTGTAGTCGTAGTCGGAAGCGGAATCCAAAGCGGAGAAGAACGAGACCGCGTAGATGATGATGAAGACGACGCTCAAGACGAAGGCGAGGCCCGAGACGATCGTGCCGATGAGCGAGAGCACGCGAGAGCCGAGTTTGCGGAACACGGCGATGAGACCGAGCACCAGGCCGGCGATAGCGCCGAAGACGGTGATGACGTCGAGGAACGGCACCCAGCAGAACAGCAATGCCAGACCGCCGAGGATGAGACTGACGATGCCCATCCAGCCGCCCTTGCCGCTCGGCGGAATCTGGGCTTGCGCGTATGGCAGTTGGCCAGACGGCGGAGCACCGGCGGGCGTCGGCTTCGAGCCGTACACCGGTGTCGGTACCGATGAGCTCGTGGATGGCGGGGTTCCGTAGACCGGGGGTGCCCCGTACGAGGGCGCCGAGGATGAGGCGCCGGAGGTGCTCGGCGGGCCATACGACGGCGCCGAGTTGCCGATGCTCGGCGGGCCGTAACCGGGCGCGCTCGGAGCGCTGGGCGCAGACGGCGCCGTCGGCGGCTTCTGGATGGGCGGCAGCGATGAGGATGCCGGGGCCAGCGGCGCCGTCGGCGGAACAAAAGGTGGGCTCGTCGGCGCGGCCGGCGTGGCTGGCGCGGCGGCGGTCGGTGGCCCCGAGGGAAACGGCGGCATGCTCGGCGCGGGAGGCGCGGGTTCCGACGCGGCGGGCTCCGAAGCAGAAGGCTCCGCTGGGGTCGCCGGGGTCTTCTCGGTGGACTCGGGCTCGGAGGGCTCACGGGGATCGGACATGGATTGATTCTGTCAGAGGCCTCCCACCGAGATCGAGGCTTGCGCACCCGTGGCAGACAGCCGACTCGATGGCCGATCACAGGTGAATGTGGCACGATACCGGTTATCCCTCACGCGAGATTCGATCGGTCCGAAGACGAGATTCGATCGGTCCGAGCGTGCGGAGAGTGTTTCGGGAGATGTGGGGACGGTATGGCGGAGTCCACCAGAAGGCGCAATAGACGGGGAGATTCCCCTGACGCGCCCACGGCCCGGCGCGCCCGCTCGGGAGCCGCTACCGCTGGAGACGACGCGTTCCGCCGCGGGTTCGCCAGTCTCACTCAGCTCGCCCTCTCCGGGGTTCAGATCACCGCCTGTGTCATCGACGTCAAGACCGATCGACTGCTCTTCTCGGTCGACGATCACCTCTCCGTTCCGACAGCGTCGATCGGCAAGGTCCTCTTGCTCATCGAGATCGCGGCCAGGCTGAGCGCCGGCGACAAGTCGGCCCACGGCATCCTGAATCGCACGGCGCAAGACTCGGTGGCCGACTCGGGCCTCTGGCAGCACCTGCAGGTGCCGGCGCTGCCCGTCGGAGATGTCGCGGCGCTCGTCGGCGCGGCCAGCGACAATCTGGCGACCAATGTGCTCATCCGCCGCGTCGGCCTCGACGCGGTGCGCGCTCGCGGCGAAGCACTCGGCCTCACCCGCACTTTTCTGCTCGACACGGTTCGCGACTACCGCGGGCCGGATGACGCGCCGCAGCTCTCCGTCGGATCGGCGCGCGAGCTGGCCACCCTGTTCGCAGGCCTCTCGCGCGGCGAGGTCGTGAACGTCGCCACGAGCCAGCAGGTCATGGAATGGCTCGCCCTTGGCTCCGACCTCTCGATGGTCGCCAGTGCCTTCGGACTCGATCCGCTGGCGCACCGCACGAGCGATCACGGTCTGTTGCTCACGAACAAGACCGGCACCGACGTAGGGGTGCGCAGCGAGGCCGGCGTTCTGCGCGGGCCGAGCGGTTCGGTGGCCTACGCGGTCACGATGCGCTTCAACGACACCGACCTCACCGGCAGACTCGCCGTGCTCGAGGGCATGCGCACCCTCGGCACAGACATCTTGGAGTACGTCTTCTAGCGAGCAGCGCTCGATCGCAGCGCTCGTCGCGGCACCCTCACGATCAGTCCGTGGTGCTTCACCGAGAGCGATGCCGCCGATATGGGGCCGTGAGTGTCGCCATCGAGCTGGATTTCCTGGGCGTCGGCAAAGCGCACGCGCATTTCTGAGGCCTGTGCCCAGCGGATCGCGCGCGGCGTCGGGGTGAGACTGGCGACCACGCGGCCGAACCGCGTGCGGTGCAGCATCCGGTTGAAGGCGAGCCGGTAGCCGATGTTGGTCCAGCCCGAACCGCGACCGGGGCGAAAGATCACGGCGTCGAGGAGCCCGTCGTCGATGACCGCTCCCGGCAGCAGCAGCAGACCACCCGTGAGCATGCCCGAGTTGCCGACGATCACGGTGTGCGCCCGCGTCGCCACCTCGGGTCGCTCGTCGAGTCGGTATCTCAGATCGAATTGCCTGTTGCTGAAGATGCTGCGTGCGATCGGGTCGGAGTAGGCGAGCCAGCCGATGCGTTTCTTGAGGCGCTCGTTGGTGTGCCCTGCCATGTGGGCATCGAGGCCGATGCCGGCCATGACGAGAAACGCATGCTGCGACTCGCGCCCATCCGCTCTTTCGAGGATCGCGATACCCGCGTCGACCGGCCGGTCGACGCCGCGAAAAGCCGTGGCGATGGATGCCGTCAGGTCGTTGAGAGGCAGGCTCAGTTCGCGGGCGAACAGGTTGCCGGTTCCTGACGGCACCAACCCGAGGGGGATGCCGCTGCCGATCAGTGCCTCGGCTGCCGCCCGGAGCGTGCCGTCGCCGCCGGCCACGACGATGAGGTCGGGAGCCGAGCGCACCGCGTCTTCGGCCGCTGATCTGCCGTCGTCGCTGGCGCTCGTCTCGAACCACTCTGATGCCGACCAGCCCGCGAGGGCCTCCTCTCGAGCGACCGCGGCTCGGAGTGTCTCTAGCGAGACCTTCGCGGGATTGACGACGACAGCGGCCCTCCGCCGGGGCGACTCTTCAGCTGGCTCTCCTGAATCTCCGTTCACGCCAGCCAAGAATAGTGCCGCTTGTTCTTCGTTACATCGAGCCGACCAGGTGAGCCTGTCGACCGTCGCGAGCGAACACCGGAATGACGGAGAGCGGGGCGGACACCGTGAGCCATTGCCCGCCTGCATGCTCGGTGCCCGTGGCCAGCTCGGTCCAGCTCGCGCCGCCGGGCAGGTACACCTCGCGCGACGTCGCGCCCGGCTGTGTGACAGGGGCGACGAGCAGGTCGGAACCGAACAGGTACTGGTCGGCCACGGTCCAGGCGACCGGGTCACTCGGGAACTCGTGGAAGAGCCCTCGCATCACCGGCTGCCCCGACTCGTGAGCCTCGCGCATGGCCTCGCGGGTGTACGGCCGCAGACGCTCGCGAAGCATGACCAGGTCGGTGAGAATGGGGGTCAGCTCGTCGCCGAAGCTCCAGAGCTCGTTCGGTGCTCCGGTGTTGGCGCGGCGCGAGCCGTCGGCGGCACGCACCGGCGCACTTGGTTTGCGGTCACCGTGCATGCGCATGACCGGGCTGAACGCGCCGAACTGGAACCAGCGCACCAGCAACTCGCGGAACGCCGGATCGCTCGGGTCGCCGCCGGAGAAGCCGCCGATGTCGGTCGTGAACCAGGGGATTCCCGCCACCCCCATGTGGATGCCGGCGGTGATCTGACGGCGCAGGTCGGCGTAGGTCGAATGAATGTCGCCCGACCAGACGAGGGCGCCGTAGCGTTGGCTGCCCGCCCAGGCCGTGCGCACCAGGTTCACGATCTCGGTCTGGCCGTCGGCGCGCTGACCTTCGTAGAAGCCGCGCGAGAACGACTGCGGATAGATGTTGCCGATCTGTACGTTGGGCCCGGCGGCGTAGCGGAAGTTGTCGTAGTCGTACACGCCGTACTCTGGCTCGGCCTCGTCGAGCCAGAACGTGCGGATGCCATGGGCGCCATAGTTGCGCCGGCAGGTCTCCCACACGAATTGCCGTGCGACCGGATTGGTCGCATCGTAGAAGGCACTGGGGCCCTCGAACTGCATGTGCAGGTCGAGCCCGCGCTCGGTCTTGACGAGCAGGTTCCTCTTCTTCATCTCGATGTAGTTCTCTGATTCGACGGAGACCTGGGGCCAGATCGAGACCATGAGTTCGATGCCGAGCTCGCGCAGCTCGGACACCATCGCCGAGGGGTCGGGCCAGAACTCCTCTTCGAAGCGATAGTCGCCCATGTGCGGCCAGTGGAAGAAGTCGGCCACGATCACATCCATGGGCAGGCCGCGCCGCTTGTGCTCCCTGGCCACCTCGAGCAGTTCCTCCTGATTCGAGTAGCGCAGCTTGCACTGCCAGTAGCCGAGGCCGTGCTCCGGCATCATCGGCACATGCCCTGTCGCCTCGGCGTACGCCCGGGTGATGTCGGCGGGGGTGTCTCCGGCGGTCACCCAATAGTCGAGCTGCTTCGTCGACTCGGCCACCCACTCGGTGCGGTTGGCGGCGAAGGTCGCGCGGCCGATCGCAGGGTTGTGCCAGAGGAATCCGTAGCCCCGGCTCGAGAGCACGAAGGGCACGCTCGACTGCGAGTTGCGGTGGGCGAGCTCGAGCGTGCAGCCCTTCAGATCGAGGATGTCCTGCTGGTACTGGCCCATGCCGTAGAGCTTCTCGTCGGGGTCGGTCTCGAACGAGGCGGTGAGTCGGAAGTCTCCGCCCAGGTGCGCCCGCTGCTCCCTGGCCCGCAGCTTGAGCGCTCCGCCGCTCGGCAGCTCGGAGAACAGCAGGGTTCCGTGCCGATCGTAGAACGTCAGTGAGCACGAGACCTCGTGGTAGCCGGTCTGGTATCCGAAGCCCTCGGTGTGCTCGAGCACCACGGTGATGCCGCCGTTCGTGAGGGTCGCTCGATCTTCATCGATCGTGACCTCGGGCTGGATCTGCTCGGCGGGCAGGAGCGCCCATTCCGTGTCGAGCACGTCGGTCATCTGGGCTGCGCGCACCCGCACGCTGTCTGCCCCCCATGGCTCGACCGCGATAGTCTCGCCGTCGCCCCGCCACAGCAGGCGGGCGCCATCGAGTTCGAATGCAATCTGGTTCATCTTTTCCTCGTGAATCTCTCGGTTGTGCGCGACGGGCCTGCGTGCCCGGTCAGTCCTTGACGGCGCCGGCGGTCACGCCGGCCGCCACGTACTTCTGGGCGACGATGAGCAGGATGGCCGCCGGAATGGAGGCGATCACGGCGGTGGCCATGATGCCGTTCCAGTTGGTGGTGGTCGACCCGATGTAGCGGTAGAGCCCCAGGGTGAAGGGCACGATGCTGTTGCCAGATGTCAGCGAGTTCGCGTTGAGGAAGTCGGCCCATGCGAACAGGAACGAGAACAGCCCCGCCGTGACGATCGAGTTGC
Organism: Agreia pratensis; assembly: GCF_900177685.1. Lineage (GTDB taxonomy): Bacteria > Actinomycetota > Actinomycetes > Actinomycetales > Microbacteriaceae > Agreia > Agreia pratensis. Next base: position 1,103,386 of record NZ_FXAY01000001.1, on the reverse strand, counting down.
GGCTGAGGGGGATCACGATCGAGACGAACGCCCGCCAGTTGCTGGCACCGTCGATGCGCGCGGCCTCGATCAACTCGTCGGGGATGCCCAGCATGAAGGCGCGCAGGATGATCACGGCGAAGGGCACCGAGGCCGTGGCATCGGCCAGGATCAGACCCTGGTACGTGTTCAGCAGCCCCAGCGCGTTGTAGATCGCGAAGAGCGCTGTCACGAGCACGATTCCCGGGATCATCTGGGCGAGCAGGAAGACGAACATGACGGCTCCCGTGCCTCGCACCTTGAACTTCGCCATGGCGAAGGCGGCCGGCAGGGCGATGGCCAGAGTCAAGATGACACAGCCGATCGAGATCACGAGGCTTGTGACGAGGTTCGGCAGCTGCGTCGACAGGGCCTGCACGTAGCCGTCGAGCGTCGGGTCGGAGGGGAACAGACTCGGTGGGGTCTGGATCAGGTTCTGGGGTTTCGTCAACGAGACGTTGACCATCCAGTACAGCGGGAACAGGAGGAAGCCGCAGGCGACGATGGCGATCACCAGATCGATGCCGCGACGCAGGCGCGTGGTCTTGGTGATCATCCGAATGTCTCCTTGCGCTGGGCGCGAATGTAGATGAAACCGAAGATGAGGGCGACGACGACCAAGATCTCGCCCGCCGCAGCGCCGACGCCGAACTGGAGGTCGGTGAAAGACTGCTCGTAGGCCCAGGTCGCGATGGTGTGCGAGCTGTTCGCCGGCCCACCCTTGGTCAGGATCCAGATCACGTCGAACACCTTGATCGTATAGACGAGACCGAGAAGCAGCGTCACCGCGGTGACGGGTCGAAGGAGCGGCCAGGTGATGCTCCAGAAGGTGCGCCAGCGGCTGGCTCCGTCGAGAGCGGCCGCCTCGTAGAGACTTTCTGGGATGCCTTGCAGGCCGCCGTGCAGCAGCACCATGTTGAAGGGGATGCCCAGCCAGATGTTCGCGATGATCACCGCCCAGAGCGAAACGGCTGGGTCGGTGAGCCAGCCGACCTGACTGCCGATGGCTGCGTTGAGCACGCCGAACTGCTGGTCGAAGATCCATCTCCACGCGGTGGCGGAGACGATAAGAGGCAGCAGCCACGGCAGAAGGATGAGGGATCGGAACGTGGCAGAGAGCGGGAATCGGCGGGTGAAGAAGAGAGCGAGCGCCATGCCGATGGCGAACTGTCCCGCCAGCGAGACGACCGTGAACAGCACGGTGTGCCAGGCGATGGTGCCGAAGATCGGGTCGGTCACGACGGTCACATAGTTGTCGATGCCGACGAAGTCGGCGTCGCCCGTGATGAAGGAACTGGGCCCGAAGTCCTGCATGCTCAGAACGAATCCCCGGATGATCGGGTAGACGAAGAAGACAGCGAGGAAGATCACCACGGGGGCCATGAAGCCGAGCGCGGCGAGACGGAGTCGGAGGCGGGGCCTGCGGCGGGCGGGCGGCCGGGAGGCCGCTCCGCCCGCGACCGGCGCCGCGAGTACGGCGGTGTCGGTCATGTTATTTCTTCAGGCTCGCGGCGGCATCGTCGAGGGCGGCCTTGGGCGACTTGGATCCCGTCAGCGCCTCCTGAATGGCGGTGTAGAGCGCCTTCGAGGTGTCGGGGTAAGCGACGCCGAGATCGCTCGTGCGGCCCTGTGCCACAGAAATCGCCTCCACCCACGGAACGAGAGCGGGGTTTTCGGTCGCCTGTGCAGCTGCGGCATCGGCGTACGGCATGATGTACGACTGGCCGGTCGCCCATGGCTTCAGGTTGTCGGGTTCGATCATGCACTGCGCGAACTCCGCCGAGAGCTTCTGCTTCGCGGGGTCGGAGACCACGACCTCGACGAACTCGCCGCCGAGCGGACTCGGTGCGGCACCGCCGTCTTTCGCCGGAAGAGGCACGACGCCGTAGTTGATGCCCGCCTCGTCGAGAGCCGACAGCTGCCAGGTGCCGTTGACCATCATGCCGAGCTTGCCGGCGAGGAACTGGTCACGCACGTCCTGTTGGTTGGCATTGACGTTCGACTGCGACGCGGAGCCACTCTTGACCATGTCTGTCCAGAGAGTGAGAGCCGACACCGCATCGTCAGACGAGATGTCGTCGAGGCTCGCGCCGGAGCCCCAGAAGAACGGCAGGAACTGGAAGGTTCCCTCTTCTGAGCCGGCTGCAGAGAAGCCGAGACCCTTGACGTCGCCCGAACTGAGCTTGGTCGCCGCTGCGCTGAGTTCGCTCCAGTTCGTCGGGGGCGTGATGCCCGCGGCGTCGAGCAGGTCTTTGTTGTAGAAGAGGGCGAGGGTGTTCGCGCCGATCGAGGAACCATATGTCTTGCCGTCGAGCTGGCCCGCCGCGAGCACGTTCGGCAGCACGTCGGTCGTCTTGAGGCCCGACGTCTCGTTGTCGACGAAGAGCCCTGTGTCGGCGAACTTCGCGACCGAGGGGTTGTCCATGGTGACGAGATCGGGGGTGCTCTTCGACGCGGCCGACTGCAGCAGCTTCGTGGTGAGGTCGGGGTCGGAGGTGCGCTCGAGAGTGATGCCCGTGCTGGCCTCGCAGCCGGAGAGCAGCTTGCCGTAGGGAGATGATGCGTCGTACTGGGTGAAGCTGTCCCACAGCGTCAACGACTTCGCCGACGAGTCGGATCCTCCGCCGCTGCACGCGCTGAGCGCGACCCCTGTGACGAGTGCGAGGGAGATGGCACCTGCTGTTCGAGTGATGCGATGTTTCACGGTATTCCTCTCTGAATACGGTTGTCTAAGCGACGCTGCCCAGCTCGCACGTCTCGATCGGACGAGTCCGAGGGCGAGATCTTCGCGAGATTGGGGCGAGCCTAACCGAGTTGGAGAACCGGTTCAATAGTTTTCAGAGAACCGGTTCTCCAATCGGGCGAACAATCAGTTTCGAGTGTCAGCCGTTCGCGTCAGCGACGAGTGAAGATGCGGCCGCCCTCGCCCTGCACATAAGGCGCGGTCGTGCCGAAGTCGTGCACGAGAGCCGGAAGGAGTTCGGTGATACCCGGGGACACGGAGCCGCTCAATTCGTCGAGCACGAGATTCACGGCTCTCGAGACCATTTCTTCGCCGGGCAGATCGACGACGGTGACCGGTCGATCGGCGTGCCGCATGACCTCCTCGGGTGCGACCGTCATGATCGAGCAGTCCTCGGGAATCGAGAGTCCCCGCTTCAGCAGCCGATCGATGAACGGTTCGAGCGAACCAGGCCCATGCGTGATGACCGCGCTGAGGCCCGGCAACTCGTCTTGCGCTCGATCAAGCCAGGCATCCACCCCGGCATCGTCATCGACGTTCGGTATGACCGCCCCGCGCACGCCGCGAATCGCGCACTGGTCGAGGAATCCCTCGCGAAAGAGCAGGGCGAACGCGAATCCGTGCTCAGACGAGTCTGTGCCGAGTCCGAGGACCGCGATCTCGGTGTGACCGAGATCTGCCAGATGATCGACCGCAATACGGGCGGCGCGCTTGAAGTCGAGGTCGATGGCGCTGAACGGGCTCGAATCGCCGGGGTAGCCGACGAGCACAGTGGGAAGGCCGATGCTCGCGAGTACCGGCAGCCGAGGGTCGTCTCGACGGATGTCCATGACGATGAGTGCGTCGGCGAGAACATCTCGTGCGAGTTCGTCTTCGCCCGATCCCATCATCAGCAGGTCGAAGCCTCGGGCGCGAGCGGCATACATCGCGGCGCGCACGAAGCGCATGAACACATCGACGTCTGTCTGGCGCGATGACGGGTCGATCGAGGCGAGGAGTCCGAGGATGTTGGTGCGGCGCAGCGCCAGAGCCCGAGCCATGGGGTCGGGGCGATAGCCGAGCCTGGCAACGCTTTCGAGCACGCGGAGCCGTGTCTTCTCGGGCAGTTTCTTGTTGCCCGACAAGACGTACGACACCGTGCTGCGTGCGACGCCGGCATCGGCTGCAACGTCGCGAATTGTCACCATGACCACAGCGTAGCCAGCTTCGAGGGGCAAAAGTTCCGAGCGGAAGCGACGTCGTGTGGCACGCTCGAGCCATGACCTCTGTGCGCCTGACCGGACTGCTGATCTGCGAGACCTCGGATCAGGTGCAGATCGTCATCGATCATCTGCCTCTGCATGTGGAACTCACCCGCTCAGAGCCGGGCTGCGTCTCGTTCGAGGTTGCGCGCACCAAAGATCCGCACGTCTGGCAGGTCGACGAGCAGTTCATGGATGCGGCGTCGTTCGCCGCGCATCAGCAGCGTGTAGCCGCCAGCGAGTGGGGCCGCGCGACGGCCGGAATCGAGAGGCGATACGAGGTCGACGGGCTGCGCTAGCCGGTGCTGCGCTGGTCGAGTAGGCCGCTTGCGGCCGTATCGAGACCGACCGATCATAGTCTCGATACGCTCGTGCCTCGCTACTCGACCAGCGAAGCGGGTCAGTGCTGGGTCTCGAGGCCCCAGGCGGCGGCATCCAATGACCGGATCGCGGCGATCGTCGCGCCGATCGCGGGAACAGCGGTCGAGCCCTGCGCCGTGACGAGGTGAACGGTGCGGTAGTCGGTGGCTGACGGCGGCCGGGTTGCGACTCCCTCGGGCAGCGGCGTCGTCGCGAGGGCGAGCGAGGGCAGCAGCGCGACGCCGAGGCCCGCCGCCACCATGGCCAACACGGCCTGCACATTGTCGGTCTCGTAGCCGAGAGCGGGGGTGAATCCGGATGCCTCGCACAGCTCGACGAGGTGCCCGCGGCACCGCGGGCATCCGGCGATCCATCCCGAGTCGGCGAGACTCGCGAGCTCGATCGACCCGTCGCCCAGCCCGGGAGCATCCGGAACCACGAGCAGCATCTGCTCGCGCCAGAGGGGCAGGGTGACGAGCCCCGACGCGCTCGCGCGGTGAGGATCGTCGGGGTCGCCGGGGTAGCTGAACGTGAGGGCGATGTCGGCGGCGTGGTCGCGCACCGCCTGAACAGCCTCGGGCGGCTCGGCCTCGAGATAGCTGAAGCGCACTCCCGGATGCCGGACGGTGATGTCGCCGAGGAGCCGCGGCACGACGGTCGACGACGCCGAGGGGAAGGCGGCGATGCGCACCAACCCCGAGCGCAATCCAGACAGATCGGCGAGCTCGTCGGCGGCCGAGTCGATGGCGCGAAGCACTGTGGCCGCGTGTCGGGCGAGCACCTCTCCGGCCTCTGTCAGCTCCACCCCGCGGGCGACGCGAGTGAGCACGGGCATGCCCAGCTTCTCTTCGAGGCGCTTGATGCTCTGGCTGATGGCGGGTTGGCTGTAGCCGAGCGCCGCGGCTGCTGCGGTGATCGATCCGCGGTCGGCGATCGCCCTGATCACGCGCAGGGTCTGGGAGTCGAGGTCGGCTGCGACGGCAGATCGCGAGGTCGGGGAGAGGGGCATGGCATCAGCATAATCATTGCTTATGGCGTAGATGCTGAACCTGTCGTTGTCGAATAGCTCAGCAGCGATCATTCTGGATGCATGACAACACTCGCCGAAGCCCGCGCCCAGTTCACAGGGGGCCGGCGATACCTCGGCGCGTGCTCGCTCGGCCTGGCCGGCGCGGCCACTCTTGCGGCCATGCAGGCGGATCAGGCGGACTGGGTGGCCGGCCTCTGCTCGCCCGGCAAATACGACGCCACGATCGACCGCACCCGCGCATCCTTCGCCCGGATGATGAACGTCGACGCGGGCCGGGTGGCCATCGGGTCGCAGACCTCCGCGATGGTCAGTGTGCTGGCAGCCGCGGTGCCCGACGGCGCCGAAGTGCTCTGTGTCGACGGCGACTTCAGCTCGATGGTGTTTCCGTTCGTGGTGGCCGAGAAGCGCGGCGTCGTGGTGCGGCATGTTCCGGTCGAGGCGCTCGCGGCATCCATCACCCCGGCCACGCATCTGGTGGCCTTCTCGCTCGTTCAGTCGGCGTCGGGCAAGGTCGCCGACGTCGATGCGATCGTGGCGGCCTCCCGCGAGAACGGTGCGCTCACCGTGTGCGACACGACGCAGGCGGCGGGCGCCATGCCCGTCGACGCCTCGATCTTCGACGCCACCGTGTGCCACGCCTACAAGTGGTTGTGCGCACCGCGCGGAGCCGCGTTCATGACCCTGAGCGAGGAGTACCAGCAGACGCTGTCGCCGATTCAGGCCAACTGGTACGCCGGCGAAGACATCTGGGGCTCCTGCTACGGACCCACCATGAACCTCGCCGGCGACGCCCGCAGCTTCGACGTGTCGCCGGCCTGGCCGGTGTGGGTCGGAGCTGAACCGGCTATCGAGCTCTTCGCCTCGCTCGACCTAGACGAGGTGCACGCGCACAACGTCGCCCTGGGCGATGCTCTCTGCGACGGGCTCGGCATTCCGCGCCGCGGTCAGGCAATCGTCACGTGGCCGGATGCCGATGGCACCCAGCTCGCGGCTCTCACCGCCGCCGGCATCGTGGCTTCTGGCCGTGCCGGATGCGCGCGGGTGGCATTCCACCTCTGGAACGACGAGCAGGACGTGGCCGACATACTCGCAGCGCTCGCTGTCGCCCCGACGTCGAGATGACGTTATAGGCGCCCCGGAGCTCTCGTGTTGCCAGTTCCGTTGGTCTGAACTGGCAACACCCGGACTCTTCGGCGATCGAATCGGCAACTCGCGAACGACCGACGAGGCACTAGCTGTCGGCTCGCCGCCTCACGTGCACGATCGCCGCCCCGACGGCCCAGCCGAGTACTGTTCCCGCGGTGTTCGTGAGTAGATCGTTGACGTCGGCGGTGCGGCCGACCTGCGCGAGGTACTGACTCAGCTCGATGCCCACCGACAGCAATAGCCCGATCAGCAGAGCCACAGAGAAACGCACGCCCGCCGCGACGAGCAGCAGCCCGAGCGGAATGAACACGCCCACGTTGAGCACCGCATCGACAACCGCGCTGGGGCCTTGGAACGATAGCGGCACGAGGTTGAGCAGCGAGCCTTTTCCGGAGCCCGGTCGCATCGTCATGAAGAGAAGCCCCGCCAGCCACGCGGTTAGAGAGACGACGATGCAGATGCCGTCGAGGCGCGCGCTGCGCGACTCGCCCCCTCGACGCGCACGCCGCAGTACGAGTAGGACGCCCGCGATGCTCACAACGACGAGCAGTGCCGCGAATGCGAGCTCGAACGAGAAGCTGTTCACGCCGTGATGCGCAGGCTCACGCGCTTCTTCTTGCCCTTTTTGCCGAGGCGTTCGATGAACATGAAAATGCGGTATTCAAGACGGTACTTAGCAAGGAACACACGCTCCTGGCTGGCGCGAGCCTCGTCGGTGTCGACGATCTCGGCGCGAGCGGCAACGGCGGGGGCGTCGTCGGCCACCTTGCCCATCCGGTCGGATGGGCGCAGCTCGACGCGGTCGTCGTTGCGCAGCCGCTTCACCTTGCCGGTTCCATCGGGGGTCGTGACGATGAGGGCATCGCCGTCTCGTGCGATCCACACCGGAGTCGGCACGCCCTCGCCGGTCTTGCGAAAGGTGGTGAGCGACACGAACCGCTCGTCGGCGATCGAGGCGAGCGCGGCATCCAGAGTCATGGGCTAACCCTAACCGCCGTAGCAGGTACCGAAGCAGACAGTGGGTACCGGCGCACCGGGTACCACAGTCCGCGCGGGTACCCGCTGCCTGGCTAGTCGATCAGGTCGAGGGCGGCAAGGCGGCGCAGGGTCTCACGGCCCGCGGGTGGGCAGCGGTGGGCATCGAGTGTGGTCACCCAGTGCACGGCGTCGACCTCGGCGGATGCGATGGGCTCGTCGGGCGTCGCCCCCGCGAACACGCGCATCTCGACGAGCCGGCCATCCGGTTCGCCGTGCGCCTGCACGGTCACCGTGAAGAGCTCGGCGACAGACGCGGGGTCGAGCTCGACCGAGACCTCTTCGCGCCCCTCACGGATCGCCGCGTCGAACGCCGTCTCACCGGGATCGATCTTGCCTCCGGGCATATAGATGACGTCGCGGCCGCGCGCCGTGACCATAAGAACCTGGCGGTCACGCACCAGTGCCACCGCCGCGACGAGGATCGTGGACAGCTCAGCCGGCTCAGCCATCGAGCGCGTTCCGGGCATTCCACTCCACATCGAGGATCGCGTAGACGGCGAGGTCACCCCACTCGCCCTTGAAGATCTCGCTGTGCACGAAATGGGCCTCGAGGCGCATGCCCAGCCGCGCGCAGAGCGCAGCCGACGCGGTGTTGCGCGGGTCGAGCTCGGCGATGACGCGGTGCGAACCGAGTTCATCAAAGGCGAGAGTCAGAACGCGGGATGCGGCCTCGGTCGCGTAGCCCTTGCCCTCGTATTCCGGGTTCAGCACCCAGCCGATCGTGGCCTGGCGATGCTCGACGCTCGAGAGAACGAGAGTCATGTCGCCGATGATGCGCGGGCGCGCGGCAGGGTCGTCGGCCGACGGTGCCAGCTCCATGCCCAGAACGATCACGTCGCCGTCAGTGGCCAGGGTGGTGTTGAGTCTGCGCGCCAGGTGCTCGGCGACCTCGTCGCGATTGCGCTTCGGCCAGGGCAGATAGCGGATCACATCGTCGCGCCCGGCGTAGGCGAAGACGTCGTCAAGATCGTCAGGAGTGAGCGTGCGCAAAAGCAGATGCTCGGTGCGGACGGGCTCCGTCACGCGCAGCACGGCCTCGCCGCTCACTCAGGCTCCGGGCGCGCGGTGCGTGAGGGGCAGAGTGGACGCGACGACGGCCTCGGCAACGGCGGGCGACGCCTGCAGGCCGAACAATGCTTCGACGGCCGCGAACACGGTCTCGGTTCCGCCCGTGCGTGCGAGCTCGCGGGCTCGCACCGACGGGGTGTGCAGAATCACGCCGACCAGGTGCCGCAGCGCGCGTTCGGTCTCGTCTGACGAGTCTCCGCGCGATCGGGCCCGGGCGATCTCGTCGTCGAGCAGGTCGAAGAGGTGCGAGCGCAGGGCCACCACGGCAGGGGCGACCTCGGCCTCGGCGCGGGATGCGCGATACTCGGCTGCCGCCTCGCCCACCAGCGCGCGTGCGTGCGACTCGGCGTTCAGCTCTTCGAGGGGAGCGTGCAGGCTCACTGTCTCGAGGTCGAGCAGTTCGGTGCCCGAGACGGTGGAGACCGCCGGGTCGACGTTGCGCGGCAATCCGAGGTCGATCACGAGGCGGCGTTCGACGGCGCCCTCGATGTCGGCTGCGGCGTTCAGCTGCTCGGCGGTGAGCACGACAGTGGGTGCGGTGCTGCAGGTGACGATCACATCGGATGCCGCAATCGCCTCGACCAGCTCGGCCTTCGCGACGGCCTGCAGCTGGTGCGAGGCGGCGAAGTTCGCGGCGCGGCCCGACGGCGAGTAGACCCGCACGTTGGTGACCCCGCGGTCGCGGAGGGCGGCGAGGCTGGCTCGGGCGTAGCGGCCTGTGCCCACGAGAAGAACGGTGGTACCGGCCCAGTCGGTGACGCGGCTCTCGGCCAGATCGAGCGCCAGACGCACAAGACTGCGGCCCGCTCCGCCGAGGCCGGTCTTCGTCTTGACACCGCGTGAGGTCTTCGACGCGCGCTGGAACAGGCGCTCGAGATCGCTCGAGGTGGTGTGCTCGACTCGGGCGGTGGTGAGGGCTCGGCGAACCTGGCCGGCGATCTCGTCTTCGCCGATGGCGACCGACTCGAGCCCGCTCGACACAGAGAAGAGATGCTCGGCGACCGTGTCGCCGCAGAGAACGGTGAGGGTGTTGCGCACGTCGTCGACGTCGACGACGGATGCCTCGGCCAGCACCTCGATGGCCTGCTCGGCCGCGAGAGCGGCGGCCGCGGTGAGCGGCTCGTCGACGTCGAGGTAGGCCTCGAAGCGGTTGCAGGTGGCCAGAACAACGGCACCCTGAATGAAGTCGCTCTCGGTCACGAGCGAGGTGGCGAGGGAGGGTGCGCCGATCGACAGCTTCTCGAGAAGATCGAAGCTGGCGTTGCGATGGTTCGCAGTCAGGCAGAGCAGCACCTGACAAGTCTACGGTGCGTAGAACACTGCTCAGGTAGCGCAGCTAAAATCGCCCGGTGACTTCGACAAACGCCGCAACCACCCTGCCCGCCGATCATCCCCTTGTCGACGGGCGCACGGCATCCAGCGCTCTCGTCACCACCTATAGAGGTGAACGTGGCGACGTGACGCCCGTATGGTTCATGCGGCAGGCGGGCCGCTCGCTGCCCGAGTACCGCGAGTTGCGGGTCGGAACGCAGATGCTCGACGCCTGTCTCGACCCCGAGCTCTCGAGCGAGATCACGCTGCAGCCCGTGCGTCGGCACGGAGTCGACGCGGGCATCTTCTTCAGTGACATCGTGATTCCCCTGAAGCTGGCCGGAGTCGACGTCGACATCGTTCCCGGCCGCGGACCGGTGCTCGGCAAGCCCGTTCGCACCGCCGCGGATGTGGCCGCGCTGCCCACGCTCGACCCCTCCGCACTTGCTCCCGTCGCCGCGGGAGTCGCCCGAACGGTCGCGCAGCTCGGCACCACCCCGCTCATCGGATTCGCCGGTGCCCCCTTCACTCTCGCCGCCTATCTCGTCGAGGGTGGCCCGTCGAAAGACCACCTGCGGGCGCGCACCCTGATGCACGCCGATCCGGATGCCTGGGCCGGCCTGCTCGATTGGGCCGCGACGGTCACGGGTCAGTTCTTACGCGCGCAGGTTGTCGCTGGAGCCTCGGCGGCGCAGCTGTTCGACTCGTGGGTGGGATCGCTGTCGCTCGCCGACTACACGGCCCATGTGCAGCGGCACTCGGCGAAGGCGCTCTCCGCCGTGGCCGAGCTCGGTGTTCCTCGGGTGCACTTCGGTGTCGGTAGCGGCGAGGTTCTCGAGGCCATGCACGAGATCGGTGCCGACGTGATGGGTGTCGACTGGCGCATCCCGCTGGCCGAGGCGAGCCGTCGTCTCGGCGGAGGAGTTCCACTGCAGGGCAATGTCGACCCCGCGCTGCTCGCCGCGCCCTGGCCCGTGCTCGAGAGGCACGTGCTCGATGTTCTCGAGAGCGGAAAGGCCGCTCCCGCCCACGTGCTCAACCTGGGGCATGGGGTTCCGCCCGAGACCGATCCCGACGTGCTCACCCGCATCGTCGAACTCGTGCACTCACGATGACCACCTCGGCCAATAGCGACGAGCACGCCGCTGATTCTGAACAAAAGCCCGTCGACTTCGATGTCGTCGTCATCGGGGCCGGTGTTGCCGGACTCGTCTCGGCGCGGGAGTGCGCGCGCAAGGGCCTCCGGGTCGTCGTGCTCGACGCGGCCGAGACCCCGGGCGGATTCGTGGCGACGCACGAGGTGTCCGGCATCCGGCTCGACAGCGGGGCGGAGAGCTTCGCCACCCGCGGGGGAGAGAAGGGCAAGCCCGGACCCGTCGCGACGCTGATCGCCGACCTCGGGCTGGGCGACGAGATCGCCACTCCCAACTCCCGCGGGGCATGGGTGCAGTTGCCCGGTGGGGCGGCGCCACTGCCGAAACTGAGCCTCCTCGGAATCCCGGGCGCCCCGCTCGCCGACGACGTGCGCCGCATCCTCGGCTGGAAGGGCGCGTTGCGGGCGCAGCTCGACCGATATATTCCGCTTCTGCGCGTGCGGCCTGAGACCGACCTCGGTGGCATCGTGCGCCGCCGTATGGGTCGGGCGGTGCTCGACCGCCTGGTGACACCGATCGTCGCCGGGGTGCACTCGGCGTCGCCGAACGTCATCGACGTGCACGCCGTGGCCCCCGGACTCACGAAGGCCATGACAAATCAGGGCTCGCTGTCTGGGGCGGTACTCGCCCTGCTCGAGGAGCGTGGAACCAAGGTGGCCGCCGGCTCCGCAGTCGCAGGGCTCGACGGTGGCATGTATCGACTCGTCGAGGCCCTGGTCGCCGACTGCGAGAAGTTCGGCGTCGAATTCCGGATGTCCACCGCCGTGCGGAGCACCGGACCGCTCCCTGAACACAACGGCCTCTGGAGCACCACAGCGGTGGCAGTCGAAGACGAGTCCGAGCCGATCGAAGTCACCTCGCGAGCTGTGGTCGTCGCTACGTCGTTCCGCACCGGCCTCGCACTTCTCGATGGGCTCGGCATCGACACGGGAGCCCCCGAGGCGTGGCCCGCGCCTGCCTCGGTAGAGCTCGCCACCCTCGTGGTCGACGATGCCCGCCTCGACGCGGCCCCGCGGGGAACCGGCGTGCTCGTCGCCACCGGCGTTCCCGGCATCCAGGCCAAGGCGCTCACCCACGCGACCGCCAAATGGAACTGGCTGGCCCAGGCTGCAGGTTCCGGCAGGCACGTGCTGCGCCTCTCCTACGATCTCGACGCCGTCACGCCGCCGCCCACGAAGGCCCAGGCGCTGTCGGATGCGACGGCGCTGCTGGGCCTCACCCTCGATGAGAGTTCGGTGCGCGGCTTCGCCCGCACTCGCTGGAACGACTCCTTGGCGTTCGCCACCGTCGGACACCGCGCCAGGGTCGAGGCGCTGCGCTCCCAAGCGGATGCCGTTCCCGGGCTCCTCGTGGTCGGCGCCTGGATGGCGGGCACCGGCCTGGCCGCCACGGTCGCGCAGTCGCGCACCGCGGCATCCGACTTCGCCTTCGAGCTGCGCGCCGGGCACGCGTGACCCCGGCCGTCGACCGATGAAGCAGTGGGCTCAGCTGGCCTTCCGCAGCTCGCGCAGGTACTTGGCCTCTGCCTCGTAGTACGCGGCCTCGTCGCGCAGGTGCGGCTTCGACAGCTCGTCGGCCTTCTCGATCGACATCTGCGCCAGATCGACGAGGCGGATGATCGCTACGCGGAGCACATCATCCCAACTCGCGTCGGAGCCGTACGCCTCGAGGATGATGCCCACCCGGCGCCGCGCCTCTTCCATGCCGGGTGCACCCTCGGGTGTCGACCCGGTCAGGGGAACAATGCGGGTCGCGAAGTAGGCGATGTCCCACAGGCGAGGCCCGGGCGAGCACATGTCGAAGTCGATGGCGCCAACGAAGTGCCCGTCGCGAAAGGCGAGGTTGTGCGGTGAGAAGTCGTTGTGGCAGATCACCTCGGCCGGAACCTTGCTGCGTGACTGCCACACCGCGTCGTCGAGACCGAAGCCGATGCTGGCATCGTGCAACTCACGCAGCCGCGCGGCGCACTCGGCGAGGAGAGACTCGCTCCATACCCACTCCGGAAGCGGGTACAGCGGAACGTCACCCTCGATGAACGAGAGCCTCTCACGCTCGCCCTCGATGCCGAGCGCTCGCGGAGCCCAGTCGATTCCCGCCAGCGAGAGGTAGTCGAGGTATCGGTGAACGGTGGGAGTCCAGGGCCCCGCCTGTCGAAGAACCGTGTCGCCACTGCGTTCCACCACGTTCATGTTGCCGCCTGAGAGGAGTCCGTCCATAGCGCCAGCATAGAAGTGAGCGAGTCGCCCCACGCTGGCCGCGCCGGAATCGCTGGCCGCACCTAACACACCCGCGGAGGGAAAGGCATCCCGTTCGCCGTTCAGGCGGCAAGGTCTACGCTTATAGCTCACGCCAACTCTCTATGGATCGGAGTCGTTATGCGCGGCAAGTTGATTTTGGTGGTCGGTCTGGCCACAGGCTACGTTCTCGGCTCGCGTGCCGGTCGGCCGCGGTACGAGCAGATCAAGGCAGGTGCCGACAAGGTGTGGAACCTTGCACCCGTGCAACAGGTCGCCGGGGCCGTCAAGGAGTTCGCCGGCCAGCGCGTCGACACGGTGCAGGTGAAGGCCGGAAACGCCACGAAGAAGGCGGTGCGTTCGCTGCTGCACCTCGATGACGCTCCCGCGAAGGGTGCCAGCTCGAAGTCCGCCGGCGCGGCGAAGAAGAAGGCCTCCACAACGAAGGCCTCGACGATGAAGCCGGCCACGCCCGCTCCTGCCTCGGCAGACGACGAGTAGGGCGCGTCCGATGACGAACCTTCCCAACCCGGCTCGCAAGAAGTCGCTCGGCGAACTTCTCGGCGAACTTCCGGGCCTGCTCACGAAGCTCGTCAAAGATGAGATCGAGGGCCTGAAGCGCGAGATCACCTCACGCCTCGCCAAGCTCGGAGTCGGCGCAGCACTGTTCGTCGTCGCCGCGCTTCTGGGCTTCTTCGCGCTCGCGGTGCTCATCGCAGCCGCAGTGCTCGGCCTCGCGACGGTCTTCCAGCCGTGGGCCGCAGCCCTCATCGTGGCCGGGGCGCTTCTCGTCATCGTCGCGATTCTGGTGCTGGTCGGCGTGCGCTCGATCAAGAAGGGCATCCCGCCGATTCCCGAGGACTCGGTCGACAGCCTCAAGAAAGATGTCAACGCGATCAAGGGACTCGGCCGATGAGCACCGATAGAAAAGACGCACCCATCGACGGCGCGGCAGTTCGTGCCACGACCCAGATGGCGAAGACCGCTTTGCAGGGCGACGGCAAGCCGGAGGCGCCGCAGCGCAGTTCGGCAGAGCTCGCCGCCGACATCGTGAAGAACAGGGAGGCGCTCGCCGCCAACCTCGATGCCATCGAATACAAGCTCAACGTGCCGAAGCAGGCCAAGCTCGCCGCGGCCGAGATCTCCAACAAGATCCGAGTGCTGCGCGACGAGAACCCCGTGGCCCTGGCTGCAGCGATCGGTGGCCTCGCGGTCGCGGTGGGCGGAGCTGTGTTCGTGGCCGTTCGGGCTATTTCCAGGCGCTGAGCGCATGATCTCGTGGCGTGCCATCGCCACTGACTACTCACACGAAATGAATGAGGAACATGACTGACCCGACAGTCGAGCAGACCACCACGCCCGCCGATGAGGTCATCGGCTACACGCTGTGGGCCGTATTCAGACGAAATCCCGACCGAGCGACGACACTCGATGGGCACGACGTCGCGAATGCCGTCGGCCAACTCGATGACGCGATCGCGATCGTCGAGGCCGAGGGTGTCGTCGTGCGTGGCCTCTACGACGTGTCTGGTCTCAGAGCGGATGCCGATGTCATGTTCTGGCTGCACGGTCCCGTTCCCGAGACACTCCAGTGGGCACTGCGCGAGCTGCGTCGCACGGGCCTGATCCAGCCACTGCTTCCGACGTGGAACGCCATGGGTGTACACCGCGCCGCGGAGTTCAGCGCGAACCACCTTCCCGCGTTCATGCGTGGCAAGGAGCCGGCCGCCTGGCTCACGGTGTATCCGTTCGTGCGCAGCTACGAGTGGTACCTGCTGCCCGACGAGGAGCGTCGCGCCATGCTCGGCGAGCACGGTCGCAAGGGCAGCGAGTTCCGCAGCGTGCTCGCTAACACGGTGGCATCGTTCGCCCTCGGCGACTACGAGTGGATCCTCGGCCTCGAAGACGACAACCTGCTGAACCTGGTCGACCTCATGCGCGATCTGCGCCAGACGGATGCCCGTCGGCACGTGCGCGAAGAGGTTCCGTTCTTCACCGGTCGCCGTATCACCACGGCCGAGGTCATCGAGGTGCTCCAGTGAGCGAGTTGGTGCGCAACGCAACGCCGGCAGCGGCCGAAGGCCCCGAGCACGTCACAGAGCCCACGCAGTACGACGCCATTCTGCTGGCATCGTTCGGCGGGCCTGAGGGCCAAGACGACGTCATTCCCTTTCTCCGCAACGTCACGCGCGGCCGGGGCATCCCTGAAGAGCGGCTCGAAGAGGTCGCCCACCACTACCGCGCGTTCGACGGCATCAGCCCGATCAACGCGCAGAACCGCGCGCTGCAGATCGCTCTGCAGGCCGAGGTCGACCGCCGCGGACTGAACCTGCCGGTGATCTGGGGCAACCGCAACTGGGATCCTTACCTCGCCGACGCGCTGCGCGAGGCATCCGATGCCGGCCACAAGAAGCTGATCGCCATCGCGACCAGCGCCTACAGCTCGTACTCGAGCTGCCGCCAGTACCGCGAGGACTTCGCGATGGCGCTCGACGAGTCTGGCCTCGGCGACGTGCTCGAGATCGACAAGGTGCGTCAGTTCTTCGACCACCCCGGCTTCGTCGAGCCGTTCATCGAGGGTGTGCGCGAGGGCTTCGCCCAGCTCGCCGCAGAGGTGCCCGATCTCAACCTCGAGACAGAGGTCGAGGTTCTGTTCTCGACGCACTCGATCCCGTCGACGGATGCCGCCCGCTCGGGCCCCGAGGCCCGTGGATTCGGCGAGGGTGGCGCGTATCAGGCCCAGCACCTCGCGGTCGCCGAGGCTGTCATGCTCGCCGCGGAGTCCAGTGCCCCGTGGCAGTTGGTGTTCCAGTCGCGCAGCGGCCCGCCCTCGATGCCGTGGCTCGAGCCCGACATCAACGATGCGATCGCCGAATTGCCGGCCCGCGGCATCCGGGCTGTCATCATCGTGCCCCTCGGTTTCGTCAGCGACCACATGGAGGTGAAGTGGGACCTCGATAACGAGGCTCTGACCTCGGCCGCCGAAGCCGGCCTAGCGGCCGTGCGGGTGCCGACCCCGGGCATCCACCCGGCCTACGTTTCGGGGCTCGTCGATCTCGTACTCGAGCGGGTGCAGGCGACGCCCGCGGCGGAGCGTCCGGCAGTGACCAAGCTCGGCCCCTGGTACGACGTGTGCCGCCCGGGCTGCTGCGAGAACGTACGCTTGGGGTTCAAGCCCGCGATCTCCGGACTCGCGCCCTAACCCTTCGTTCCATTCTGAGAGCTCTTCTGTTTTGACCCGAATCCTTCGCATCGCCACCCGTGGCAGCGCGCTCGCGCGCGCCCAGACGGGCATGGTCGCCGACCAGATCACCGCGGCGACCGGCGTGCCGACCGAGCTCGTGATCATCAAGACAGAGGGTGACACATCGAGGGAATCGCTCGCGTCGCTGGGGGGAACCGGCGTGTTCGCGAGTGCGCTGCGTGAAGCTCTGACACGCGGCGAGGTCGATCTCATCGTGCACTCGCTCAAAGACCTGCCGACGGCCGCATACCCAGGGCTCGTCATCGGCGGGGTTCCCGAGAGGGAGGATGCGCGCGACGTTCTCTGCGCACAGGGAGGCGTCTCGCTCGCTGATCTGCCCGAGGGCGCTCGAGTGGGAACCGGTTCTCCGCGCCGTCGTGCCCAATTGTTATCACTTCGTCCTGATCTGGAGGTCGTAGATATTCGAGGGAATGTCGACACACGACTACGATCGGTTGAACGGGGAGACCTTCACGGCGTCGTGTTGGCTGCAGCCGGACTCGAACGACTGGGTCGGCTGGCGGAGGCGTCGGAGTTCTTTGATCTTGAGCTGTGGCCGACCGCGCCCGGCCAAGGCGCTCTCGCCATCGAGGCGCGAGAAGGAGACGACATCACTGAGCTGTTGAGCATCGAACACGGGCTGACACGCACCGCTGTTCGAGCCGAAAGATCTGTTCTCGCCACCCTCGAAGCCGGATGCGCCGCGCCGATCGGCGCGCACGCCACTCTCGACGGCGATCTGCTCGTTCTCACCGCTGTGGTCTACGCCCCGTCTGGTGAGGCAGAGCTCGGATGCACCCGCAGCGCCACACTGACCGGGGTGGATGACGGCGTAGTGGCCGAGGCTCTCGGCGCAGCGGTCGCTGCGCAGTTGCTCGAAGACGGAGCAGCCGAGCTGGCTCCGCTCGGAGGCGCCGCATGATGACGCCGTGGAGCAATCGTCCGCTCGGCGGATGGCGCGTGCTGGTTCCGCGAGGCGGCCCGTGGGGCCACGGCGTGGCATCCGATCTTCGCGCGGCAGGCGCCACGCCTGTCGTCGCCCCCATGATCAATTTCGCCGCAGCCGACGACGACGGAGCGCTCACTGTGGCTCTCGCATCGCTCGCCGCAGGAAAGTTCGACTGGCTGACGGTCACGAGCGCCACCACGGTCGACGTTCTCGCGGCGCACCAGGCCACCGTCCCGGAGTCGACGCACATCGCGGCCGTCGGAGAGACGACAGCCGCGGCGCTGACCGCTGCCGGCTATCAGGTCGACCTGGTTCCACCGGAAGACAACTCGGCAAAGGGGCTGCTGCGTGAGCTCGCCCAGTTCGAGCAGTACGGCGCGGAGCTGCGCATTCTGACGCTGCGCAGCGACATCGCCAAGCCCGTTCTCACCGAGGGACTCATCGCTCGCGGTCACACCGTCGAATCGGTCGTCGCGTATAGAACCATCGGGGTTCCGGTCGATGAAGCGATCGTGCGTGACATTCAGGCCGGCGCGTTCAAAGCGGTGTTCGTGACGTCGGGCAGTGTGGCAGAACAGGTGCAGTTGCAGTTCGGCAGCATGCCCGAAACCACGATCGTGGCTGCGATCGGCCCGCAGACTGCGCGCGATGCAGCGGCGTACGGCGTGCGCGTCGACCTCGTGGCGAAGGAGCGTAGCGCGGTATCGCTGATCGACGCGATCGTCGAAGTGGCGAAGGCTCAGAAGTCTGACGACGAATAGCCACCGGGCGTACAGCGTTACCGACTTAAACTCGCCGGATGAGCGCTGTCCGACTTCGACCGATGCACGACGATGAGCTTCCCGACTGGATTCGTCGGGCCAGTGCCGCCTACGCCGAGTCTCGGATACGGTCGGGTCAGTCTCCCGAAAGCGCGCACGCGCGATCGCAGAAGGAATGGGCTGAACTCTTTCCGGCGGGCAAACGCCGAGACCAGCACCTCATCGCTCACATCATCGAGGGAGAGGCTTCTGTTGGCTGGGTCTGGGTCGGTCCGGCCAATGAGGGCGCCGGGGTCGACTGGTGGATCTGGGATGTCTTCGTCGACGAGGCCCACAGGGGACACGGTGTGGCTGCCGCTGCTATCGGGCTCGCGGAAGACCACGCGAGGGGGCTCGGTGTCGAGTCGATGGGGCTGAATGTCTTCGGATACAACACCACCGCTCGGGAGCTGTACGAACGACTCGACTATTCGACGTTCGCCGTTCAGATGCGGAAGCAGCTGAGCTAGTCGACGATCTCTCCGACGTCGTGTTCAACAGGACGTTCTCGATTCCACCCGGCGTGTTGCTGCCGAAACCGCAGCGCGTCGCCAATCCATCCTGTTGAACCGTGTGGAGGCGTCGGGGCTGCGCGGACTTGCGCCGGCGAGCTCGAGTATGGGGTCTCGCGCGGGTGTTCAGCTGCAGGGCTGCGGTTCAACCACCGCGCCGCACTCCAACACCCGCGCTCAGTTCAGTCGACGCGTGCCGCTTCGGCGACCTGAGCCGTGTCGACGAACTGCTCGAACCGCACGATGAGTCCACCGCGAACGACGAAGTGGTGGGCTACCCGCACATTCATCGCCTTGCCGGTCGCCTTGTTCTTCGCGGTGTAGCGCGCCAGCACAACGACGTTCTCGCCCTCGACCACATAGCTGTCGTCGTGCGCGGTCCAGTCTGACCAGTCGCGACCGAGCACCTCCATAACGTTGGAGGTGACGCCCTCGGGTGTGCGGTAGGTGCCTGCGAGAGGGAAGCCGGTCATCTCGGTCCATTCGACATCGGGCGCCAGAGTTGCCCTCAGGGCGTCGAGGTCTGCGGCCGCCGATGCGAGATACTGGCGGCGCACGACGTCGCGAGGCGCGGTCGACACGGCGAAGTCTTCGGGTGTCAGCCCCATGTCATCTCACCCTTCGCAACCTTCGGTCCAAGCTGGGCCGCGATGAGCATCCCTGAGTTCGGGTAGGCCTCGACCAGGGCCGCGGTAGCCGACGCGCCGTCTTCGGTGCGCTCGAGCACTCTCTCGAACTCTTCGAGATACGAGCGGGTGTAGTCGATGCCCGAAGCGTCGTTGGGTGTTCCGGGGAGGCGGTGCCCCGCAACCACGAGCTCGGGGCTGAGAGCCGACATCTGGTCGAGGAGGGCGATCCAGGCCGCGCGCTGCTCGGGCCGGGCCGTGTCCGCGGTCCACACGTGCTCCTGCTGGAACACGAGTACGCCGCCGATGATCGCTTTCTCCTCGGGGCTCCAGAGGTAGTGGCGGTCGGGCAGCACTTCTGAGCCGCCGCGCAGCTCGAGCTTCTGGCCATCGACTTCGAGATAGTCGGTGCCGAGGGGCTGGATGTCGACGAGTCGGGTGGGCAGGTTGGTTCCGAGGGCTGCCCACGCTTTCAGCTTGCCCTCGAACGAGGCGGTGATGTGCTCGATCACGATGGGCGTCGCAAGAATCTGGGCGTCGGGGAATGCGTCGGCGATGGCCTCGAGACCGAAGTAGAAGTCGGGATCGGCGTGGCTGACGAATACGGTGGTGAGCTTCTTGCCGGAGTCGAGCACGGCGGCGACGAGTCGGTGTCCGTCGGCCAGGGTGAAGCCGGCGTCGACGAGCAGCGCCTCCGTTTCGCCGGTGACGAGCGTCGCCGACTTGTTGGGCGAGCCGGCGGGGAAGTCGAGGTCGAAGACCTGGAATGAGAGTGACATGGTGATGGTGGTTCCTTGTCTCTGGGGCGCTCGGGTGTATCCGAGGCGGCAGCGCGTTGCTGCTTGTCAAGCACCACAATAGCTGACTAGTCAGCTATTCCCAAGAGGTAAATAGTGATCCGAACTCGGGTCATGGCATGACAGGAAGCTCGGCCTCCGCGTTCTTGCTGAGCGTGCGAACGGCCTCGGCGAAGATGCGCGCCTGATCGGCTGGAAGAACGTCGATGAGGTAGCGCTCGATGTTGTGAGCGTGGAGTTCGCTTGCCTCGAGAAGCTTCTGCTCGCCGAGGTCTGTGAGCTCCACGAGCTGCACGCGGCCGTCGGTCTCTGAGGGGCGTCGTCGGATGAGGCCGAGTTCGGCCGCGCGGTTGACCAGACGGGTGGCCCCACCCGACGTCACGACTCTCGACTGCGCGACATCCCGCACGGGAATGCCACCGCCCCCGGCCCGACCCACGACCAGAAGCAGTTCGTAGATGGAGTGAGTCAGGCCTGTGGACTCTTCGAGCGCGTGTCCGAGAATGTACTCGAGTCGATTCGCTGCGCCGAGTAGCCGCCCGAAGACCAGGATCCTCGGGTCGTCGGCCGCCTGTTTCGCCGTGGTGAAATTCATCGTTCGCTCACGTATCCACCTTAGGTCGGGGCGGCTCCGCCCGGCTCTCGCCCAGCGCACGCGGATAAGCTGGAACCCATGACTTCTGGCTTTCCTGTCGCTCGTCCGCGCCGCCTTCGTGCCACGGATGCGATCCGTCGCCAGGTCGCCGAGACTCGCCTTCACCCGGCCGACCTGATCCTGCCCCTCTTCGTGCGCGAGGGCGCCGATCCCCGCCCGCTCGGCTCGATGCCCGGAGTCGTGCAGCACACCCTCGAGTCGGTGCGCTCCGTTGTGCAAGACGCCGCCGCTGCGGGCCTCGGCGGAGTGATGATTTTTGGCGTGCCCGAGCACCGCGACGCCACCGGCACCGGCGCGACCGACCCCGATGGCATCCTGAACCAGGCCACCCGCGTGATCGCATCCGAGGTCGGCGACGCCCTCGTCGTGCAGACCGATCTGTGCCTCGACGAGTTCACCGACCACGGCCACTGCGGGGTTCTGGATGCCGATGGCCGGGTCGACAACGACGCCACCCTGCTGAGATACCAGGACATGGCGCTGGCGCAGGCCGACGCGGGCTCGGCGCTGCTCGGCCTCTCGGGCATGATGGACGGTCAGGTCGCCGCCGTGCGCTACGCCCTCGACGACGCCGGACGCAGCGACGTGGCCGTGCTCTCCTACTCGGCCAAGTACGCATCCGCTTACTACGGGCCGTTCCGTGAAGCGGTCGCCTCTACGCTCACGGGAAACCGCCGCAGCTACCAGCTCGACCCCGCCAACCGCCGCGAGGGCCTGCGCGAGGCGCAGCTCGACGTGGCCGAGGGCGCCGACATCGTGATGGTGAAGCCCGCGGGCAGCTACCTCGACGTGCTCGCCGACGTGTCGGCCTGGTCGCCGGTTCCCGTCTGGGCGTACCAGGTGTCGGGGGAATACGCCATGATCGAAGCCGCCGCGGCCAACGGCTGGATCGACCGCGACCGCGCGATCCTCGAATCCGTTCTCAGCATCAAGCGGGCCGGCGCCGACGCCATCCTCACCTACTGGGCGACCGAGCTCGCCACGACCCTCCGATAGGGAGCCTGACCCCATGACTCGCAACGACGAACTCTTCGACCGGGCGCGCCTCAGCATTCCAGGCGGCGTCAACTCGCCCGTGCGTGCTTACCGCTCCGTCGGCGGAACCCCTCGCTTCCTCACCTCGGCGAAGGGCGCCTACGTCACCGACTCCGACGGCACTCAGTACGTCGATCTCGTCTCGAGCTGGGGGCCGGCGATTCTCGGCCACGCGCATCCCGAGGTCGTCGCGGCCGTTCAGGATGCCGCCGGTCGCGGCCTCTCGTTCGGCGCCTCGACCCCGGGCGAGACCGAGCTCGCCGAACTCGTGCGCGCCCGCGTCACGAGCGGCGGACGCTCGCCCATCGAGAAGATCCGCCTCGTCTCCACCGGAACCGAGGCCACGATGACGGCCATCCGTCTCGCCCGCGGATTCACGGGCCGAGACGTGCTGATCAAGTTCGCCGGCCACTATCACGGGCACTCCGACTCGCTGCTCGCCGAGGCCGGCTCGGGTCTCGCCACGCTGGGGCTGCCCGCATCCGCCGGTGTGCCCGCGGCAACCGCGGCCCTCACCCTCGTGCTGCCCTACAACGACCTCGACGCCGTGCGCGAGGCCTTCGCCCTGCACCCGGGCCGCATCGCTGGCATCATCACCGAGGCCGCGGCCGCCAATATGGGCGTCGTGGCACCGGATGCCGGATTCAACGCTGCACTGTCAGCCATTGCCCACGAGAACGGCGCCCTGCTCATCGTCGACGAGGTGCTCACCGGCTTCCGGGTTCACCCGGCGGGGTACTGGGCCCTCGAGTCCGAGGCGCAGGCTGCCGAGGGGTCGGATGCGTACAGCCCGGATCTCGTGACGTACGGCAAGGTCATCGGCGGTGGGATGCCCCTGGCGGCGCTCGGCGGCCGAGCCGACGTCATGGACTTCCTCGCGCCCCTCGGGCCGGTCTACCAGGCCGGAACTCTCTCGGGCAACCCGGTGGCCGTCGCCGCCGGAATCGCCACGCTGACGCTGGCCGACGCATCCGTCTATGCGCGTCTCGACGCCACGGCAGATCTGCTGTCGTCGTCGGTGTCGGAGGCGTTGGCCGATGTCGGGGTGACTCACTCGGTGCAGCGCGCCGGCAACCTGTTCAGCTTCGTCTTCGGCGACTACACCCCCTCGGCGGGCGGTGCGCCGCGCACCTACGCTGACGTGCAGCGACAGGATGCGTTCCGCTATCCCGCGTTCTTCCACTCGATGCTCGACTCGGGGGTCTCGCTGCCGCCCTCTGTCTTCGAGGCGTGGTTCGTGTCGGCAGCTCACGACGATAAGGCGATCGGCCGCATCCTCGATGCGCTCCCGGCGGCGGCCCGCGCAGCGGCATCCGCGTCGTCGACCCTGGCCGTATAAGCGGTGAAACGCTTCGACATCACCCGGCACGAGCCGGCGATCTCGATCAACGATTCCTTCCTGCTCGGCAACGGGCGACTCGGCGCTTCTGTGCGCGGCGGGGCCGGTCGTGAACACGTGGATCTCAACCTCGACACGTTCTGGTCGGGCGGGCCGCTCGGTGCTGCAGACGACGACGGCGAGGAGCCCCGGCGCTTTCTCGGTCCGCTCCGCGAGGCCGTGCGCGACGGCGAGTGGGCGCGGGCAGAAGCGCTCGCGATGCGCATGCAGTCGGATGCGTACACCCAGTCGTACGAGCCGCTCGGCTTCATCGACTGGGCGTATGGCGATGCGTCCACCGGCGGTTACTCGCGCTCTCTCGACCTGGCACGGGCTGCCGCGACAGTCGCCTACGACTCGGCTGACGGCCGCGTCGAGGTCGAGACGTTCGTGAGCGCGACCGAGCAGGTCATGGTCATGGAGGTCTCGCAGCCGGCTCCCTCCAGCTCCTCACCAGAGTTCCGTTCGCCGCATCCCGTGCGACACGAGCGAGTGGAGCTGGGAGGCGGTGACTACGTCGACATCGCAACGGGTCGCGCGCCTTCGCGCGTGCTGCCTCAGTACCTGGGCGACGTTGCCGATGCGGTCATCTACGACGCGGGCGAGCCCGACGCCGACGGTCTCGTCGATGCCGGCATGGGGTTCGCCGTGGCAATCCTCGTGCAGACCAGGGAGGTGCCGGGGGCGACGGGCGCGACCACTCGCATCCTCGTGGCGGCCACTGACGGGTTCCGTGGGCGCTCGGAGCGTCCGAGTGCCGATGGCGAGGCGCTCTCTGAGCAGGTTCTCGCAACGCTCCGCGGTGTCGCCGGCGCGACTACGGAGGAGCTCCGCGATCGTCATCGCGCGGCGCACGCGGAGCTGTTCGATCGGAGCGATCTGCGACTGGTTGCTGCGCCGGATGATTCATCGTCGAAGACCGAGACAGACGAGCTGTACCACCACCTGGGTCGTTACCTCCTCATCTCGAGCTCCCGGCCCGACACTCAGGCCGCCACGCTTCAGGGCATCTGGAACGACAGCGTGCGCCCGGGGTGGAGTTCGAACTACACCACGAACATCAACGTCGAAATGAACTACTGGCCGGCCGATGTCAGCGGACTCGGCGAGCTCACCGAGCCCTTCACCGAACTCGTCTTAGGGCTCGAGGCGACCGGTTCGCGCACGGCGGCGAGCACCTATGGGGCCGAGGGGTGGTGTGTGCACCACAACACCGACATCTGGGGGTTCTCGAACCTCGTTCGAGGCCTCGAGCCGGCAGACGCGACGTGGTCCAACTGGCCGACCGGCGGGCTCTGGCTCACCCTGCAGCTCTGGGATCACCTCGATTTCGCCCCCCGCCACGACGCATCCCTCCGCGCGCAGGCCTGGAAGGCTCTCGCCGGGTCGGCCCGCTTCGCTCTGTCTCTGCTGCAGCCGTATGCAGACGGAACTCTCGCAGTATCGCCGTCGACCTCGCCGGAACACAGCTTCAGGCCGAACGGTGACGAGGCTGAGTTCGCCGTGAGCGCCGGGGTGACGATGGACCAGACACTTGTGCTGGAGGTCTTTGAGCGGCTCCTCGCCGAGGCTGACGCGGCTGACGGCGACGACGAGCTCCTGGCCGCCGTGCGCGCGGCGCTGCCGCTCGTGCGCAGGCCGCAGATCGGCGCCGACGGGCTGCTCCAAGAATGGGCGGAGGACTGGGAGCCGCGCGCGCGGGGCCACAGGCACACATCGCACCTCTTGGGCCTCTTCCCCGGCTCCTCGTTCGACGAGTACGCGTCGCCCGAGATGTTCCGAGCTGCACGCCGAGCCCTCGAGGATCGCGTTGCCCATGGCAGCGGGTACACCGGGTGGAGTCAGGCCTGGATCCTGTGCCTTGCTACCCGTGCTCGAGACGCCTCTCTCGTGGAGCACTCGCTCGACGTGCTCACTGACGGCCTCAGCTCGTCATCCCTCCTCGACCTCCACCCCGTCGATGTCGAGACGCACCCCGACGGGCACCTCTTCCAGATCGACGGCAACCTCGGTGGGGCCGCCGGCATCGTCGAAGCCCTCGTGCAGAGTCAGAACGAGTCGATCCGGCTCCTCAACGCCATGCCGCTCCGCTGGTACGCCGGAGAGCTCCGGAACATTCGGGCCCGCGGCGGGGCGCAGGTCTCACTCGAGTGGGACGAGCGCCGGCTCGTGCGTGCCGAACTCGACGCATCGGTGACACGGTCCTTCACCGTCACGGTGCCGGCGGGCGACTGGGTGGCGACCGTGAGAGGCCGGCCCGACGACGCCTCGATTCACTTCGCGGCGGTCGGTACCGACGGTGAAAGGCTGGCGACGACGTGGGATGCGGCGGCGGGCGAGACCCTCGTCATCCGGCCGGCACCGGGCCGGTCGACCCGCGCACGATGAGCTCAGTCGACAGCTGATCGGCGCTGATGTCGACCTCGCCGGCGATGAGTGCACGGGCCCACCGATATCTCGCCGGTCGGGATGGCCGCCGCAATGCACCTGGGCCTGTCGTCACCAGTCGTGGACGGTGCCATCGGCCACCCTGTTGTAGGGAAGGTAGGCCTGCACAGGGGTATTTGCCCGCTTCGCTGCGGTGCGAATCACCGCTGTCCCGGGGATCCGCTGCCAGTGCCTTCAGATGATGTTCTTGACCCTTTCGATGAGCCAGTGGGCGAAACCCTCGCGGTCTTCGATGTAGTCCGCTTCGCCCGAATCGAGGGGCGAGAGGATGACTGGGGAATCATAAAGCGTTCCGGGAACCTGTCGAACGCAGCAGAGGTCTCCGGTTCCGATGTTCTCGACGGGGACCAAGTGAGGGATGCGCCCGTAGCTTCGCTCAAAAAGCGTTGTCTTGACGAGGTCGTTTGCTGTTGTGGTGCCGTCGCCGAGGCCGAAGATCTCGAGGTGTCGGATATTCGCCCATCCGAACTCTTCTAAGAAGCTTCGATATTCGCCGACAAGCGGCCCGATGAGCCCCTCCGCCTGGGAGATGTCGTCCTCACTTGCGCCGGATCCGAATTCGGCATCGGGCAATCCGCGAAGAAGAGCAGCTAAGTCGCTGTAGGTCATGCCCAGACCCTATAGGACCAGCCGAGACGTGAACTTTCACGGATGAATTGGTGCTTGAGAGGCCGCCGATCGACGTAGTCGAGGAAGATGGTGCCCGGTCATTTGCGCCGTGGCACGACCGTCGAATGGTGCTCAAACGCGAGCGGGGTACTCGTCGAGTACAAAGGGTCAGAACCGGGGGTAATGGGTGCTTGTGCTGATGTAGCCGAATCAAAAGACCTAGCAGGCCCCAAAATCCGACCGTCGTTCGATCTTTCGATATCGAGGAGACCCCGAAGGATGTGCGGCGCGGAGTAGATCCGCACATATAAGAAGTCTCCGGCTTCACGCGGCACGCTACTCGCCAAGCTCACATCTTTTGTGCCGGATTTGGACTTCACGGCAGCACCCACCTGCCCCTAAAGACACCATATGACGAGATGGGACTGTCCGACACACGGTGAGCGGGTCCGGCGGTTTTCGCTAAAGGTGGCTCCTTCGAATGGTCCCGCGAAGGTGATGGCGAACGCATCGAACAGGGGGCACAGATGAGTTTTTCGAGACACAGCGGATGGATTCGGTACCCGCACCCGTGCGGGCCACCACAGCCTCAGTACGCCCGCTGGTCGAGCGCGCGAGGCTACAGAACCCGCGCCTCCGCCTCTGCCTCATCGTCGTCAGACGCGATGTGCACGTCGACGATGTTCACGTTGACCTCGGTGACCTGCATACCCACGAGCGTCTCGACCGCAGAGATGATGGATGCGCGAACGCCGTCGGCCACCTGCTGCAGCGGCGCCGGATACTCGGCGACGATGGTCACGTCGACGGCTACCTGGGTCTCGCCGACCTCGACGCTGATTCCCTGCGACAGGTCGGTGCTGTTCATCGCGCCTCGGATTGCGCCGAGCGCGCGGGCTGCTCCGCCTCCGAGAGCGAAGACTCCGGCGACCTCGCGAGCGGCGATTCCGGCCACCTTGGCGACGACGCCGTCGTTGATCACCGTCTTGCCGAGGGCGGTCTGCAGGTTGGTCGGGGTGCTTACACTGGCGGGGGTCGTGTTGGCCATGGGATATCTCCTTTTTCGGTGTGGAATAGTCTCAGTGATAGGTCGCATTCAGTCGGCAGATCGTCACAGATCACGTGAAAGTTTTTTCGAAGACGTGGGAACGGGGGAGTCCGGTGAGCGCGGCTCCCTATCGCTTCTCTCTCGAAGACGCCGACGATCGCATCCTCGCGGGCCGTGCTGCCGACGGTGACACTCGCGCATTCGAGGTGCTGGCCCGGCGATACGGGCCGTTGCTGCGTGCGTATGCCCGCCGCATCCTGGGCTCGAACGACGAGGTCGACGACGTCGTACAAGAAACGCTGATCACGGCGTGGCGCGACCTGCCCTCGCTCAACGACGGCTCGGTGGTCAAGAGCTGGCTGATGCGCATCGTCAGCCACAAGAGCATCGACCGCATCCGCGCACGCAAGAACCACCTCGACGTCGATGACGTCGACGCGGCCCAGCCCGACAGACTCTCGCCCCATGCCATCAGCGAGGCGACCTCGCTGCACGAGGCAGTGTCGCAGGCGCTGGCGACGCTGCCCCTCGACCAGCAGCGCTGCTGGGTGCTGCGTGAGGTCGGCGAACACAGCTACGACGAGATCGCCGAGCAGATGGGCATCCCCGCCAGCACCGTGCGCGGGCTGCTCTCGCGCGCTCGACGCAATCTCATGACCGAAATGGAGGCCTGGCGATGACCGATCTCGACAACGAACGCGACGATCTCGATGGCCACACGATCGACGAACTCAGCGACTATCTCGATCGGGGGCGTACCCCGCTCGATCCGTCGATCGAGGGGTCTGCCGGCTGCCGCATCGCACTCGGTTCGCTCGAGCGGCTGCGACAGATCTCGAAGTCTCTCGTCGAGGTGGATGCCGCGGCTGAAGCCCCACGGAGCGACGACTGGCTGGGTGGCATTCTCGAGAGCATCGGCCGCGAGGCACGAGCTGGGCGCGACATCCCGCTGTTGCCGCCCTCGCCGCGCGCGACCCTCTCGGTCACCGAGGGTGCAGTGCGCGGGCTGATCCGCGCCGCGGGAGACCGCTCCGGCGGACTCATCATCGGTCGCTGCCGCCTCGATGGCGACGTCACGGTGCCCGGCACCCCGATCACGGTGTCGATCGACGCATCCGTCTTCTGGGGCGAGCGCATCGTCGAGACCGTCGACCGTGCTCGGGAGACCATCTACTCGGCGCTGCTCAAGCACACCGAACTCACCATCGCGAGCATCGACATCACCGTGCACGATGTGTACTTCGCGCAGGTGAATGATCAGGAACCCGATGATGCCGGCGACGGTTCGGCTTCGAACGAGGGAGACGTTCTGTGATCGACGAGACGAACGCTTCGGCGGCGAGCATCGACGATGTCGTGCGAGCGGTTGCCGGCGTCACCAGTGTCTACCCGCAGCTGCCGGAGATCCTCGGCCTGCCGACGGCCGTGGCAGGGCTGGCAAGGGATGTCGCGGCGCACATCGGCGAGCCGACCGTGCGCATCCGAATCGGCATCGCCGACGCCGACGCGTCGCGCGCCGTGTGCGAGCGGGTGCACGCTGCCGTACTGGAGCATCTCGTGCAGCAGGCACCCGTGGGTACACCGGCCTCGGCGCTGCCCCTGATCGCCGTGAGCGTGGTGGCGATCGGCTGAGTTCGTGCTCGATCGACGGTCGTAGTCAGATCGTGACGAGCAGGCGCCGGTGAATTGCGCATATCGCCAGCTATCGCGGGCAGGATAGACGTATGGCTGTTCTGTTCGTGCACACTGATCGACTCGAGATCCGCCTGACCCGCGCCGAGAAGATTCTGTCGCTGCGCCGCACGAATATCGACATCCCGCTCGATCGCATCCGATCAGCGGTCATCACCGAAGACCCGTGGGTGTGGGTGCGCGGCATCAGGGCGCCGGGCTCGGCGGTTCCGTTGACCTTGGCAATCGGCACCTGGAAGGTGCACGACGGCAAAGACTTTCTGCTCATCAAAGGCACTCGCACGTCGGTGGTCATCGACATCGACGGCGAGGGCGACGGCGCAGAGTTCATGCGCGTGATCATCACCACGACGCACGCACTCGAGTTGCTGCGCGCGCTGCGACTACCTCCGGCCATCGAAGACCCGGCTAAAGAGATCGCCACCGACTGATCGTGCCGTCGCCGGTCGAGTAGGCCGCTCGCGTCTACTCGACCGGCGCAGAAACCCCCTACAGGGTCGGGTAGTCCGTGTAGCCAGTTGCTCCCGTCGCATAGAACGTCTTCGGGTCGGGCTCGTTGAGCTCCGCCTCCTCGCGCCAGCGGCGCACCAGGTCGGGGTTGGCGAGCAGTGCGCGGCCGACGACGACAGCGTCGGCGAGTCCGTCGTTCACCAGGCTGTGCGCCTCTTCGCGGGTGGTGGGTGTCGTGAATCCGTTGTTCAGAATGATGGCGCCTCCGAAGCGGTGACGCAGATCCTGAACCAGCTCGGAGCCCGGCTCGGGGTGCAGCACGCTCAGGTAGGCCAGGCCGAGCGGTGCGATCGCGTCGACCAGCGTCTCGTAGGTGAGGCGCGTCTCATCGGCATCCTTCTCGAAGACGTCCTGGATGTTGCGCTCGGGTGAGATGCGCACGCCGACTCGGTCGGCCCCGATCTCGCGGGCGACGGCGGTGATGACCTCGGCGCCGAACCGCGCGCGCTTCTCGGGGGAGCCGCCGTAGGCATCCGTTCTCGTGTTGCTCGTGGGTGACAAGAACTGGTGCAGCAGGTACCCGTTGGCCGAGTGCACCTCGACGCCGTCGAATCCGGCCTCCACGGCGCGGCGAGCTGCAGCGACGTGCTCGTCGATGATGCGCACGATGTCGTCTTCGGTCGCGGCGGTCGGAACGGGGTAGGGGAACGCGCCCTCGGGCGTGCGCACCTCACCCTCGATGGCGGTCGCACTGGGGGCATAGATCGTGAGCCCGCTGTTGATGAGCGGATGCGTGACCCGGCCCGCGTGCATCAGCTGCATCACGATCAGGCCGTCTTCATCATGCACGTCGGCGGCGACGCGGCCCCATCCCTCGGCCTGTTCCTCGGTCTCGATGCCGGGCTGGCCCGCGTAGGCCTGCGCGCCGGCCGAGGTGAACGTTCCCTCGGTGATCACGAGTCCCGCTGTGGCGCGCTGCGCATAGTGCAGAGCGATGAGTTCACCGGGAACTCCGCCTTCTTCAGCCCGTAGGCGGGTGAGTGGCGCCATCACGACACGGTTGTCGAGGTTGAGGGAGCCGAGCGAAACGGGGGAGAAAAGCTGCACGACGATGCTTCTTTCGTTCGATGAGGTGTCTGTCGAGGCTAGAGCGACTCTCTGGCAAACGCGTCAGTGTGACGAAATCATTCCTCGTGCGCGAAATCTCGCCGGTTCCGCACAGGCGGGCCGTCGCTTAGAGGTGTGGCCCGTCGCCTTCGACCGCTTCGGGGTCGTCGTCGTCGAGTTCGACGCGCTCGTCGGGGTCGATCGTATTGGGCACGTCGAGCTCATCGACCTCGAGATCGACCTCGCGCTCGGCGTCGGGGTCGGGCTCGAACAGGGGGTCTGCCAGGCTGCTCATGAAGAACTCCTTTCGTCGTCCGTCCATCCTGCGCGACCTCGACTGCAGCTGCAACCCACCTCGGCAGGCACGAAGAGAAGGGTCAGGTGACGTCGCGGCGCCAGCTCGTGAACCATCCCAGAATGCTGACGACCACGGCGATACCGAGCAGCACGAGGCCGCCTTCCCACCACTCCAGGGTCGGGCCTCCTGGGCGTGCGGTGAGCGCGAAGAAGCTCGCCCCGACCAGAGAATCGCTCGCCGCACCGGGGAGGAACTGACCGATCTGTGCGGTCCACTCCGCGAACGATGAGGCGAGTCGCAGAAGGGGCTCGACGAACTGCGTGAAGGCCAGCACGATCACGATCGCGGCCACCTGGCTCGGCACAAGTACTCCGAGGCCGACACCGATGGCCGACCACAGTGCCATGGCCAGAACGGAGCGACCCACCAGTGCCCACGTGGCCGGATCACTCAACTGCGGGTCGATGCCGAACGCGAGAAGCAATCCGGCGCCGGCGCCCACCGCCGCGATCATGGCCAGCACGCCGTAGAACGCCCCGGCGCCGGTGAGCGCGACCAGCTTCGCCACGAGAACCCGACCGCGTCGCGGCGTAGCCAAGAACGTGGGGGTCAGCGTCTGGTGACGGAACTCGTTCGTCGTGGCCAGGGCGCCGAGCAGCACAGCGAAGACATAGCCCAGAGTGGGCCCGAAACTGTAGATGAGCGGTGCCAGATTCTTGCCCGACATCGACGGTCCGAAATTGTGAGGGCCGACCGCGCCGAAGAGCGCCGCCGCCCCGCCGGCGCACACGGCGATATAGGCGACCATGATGATCGCGAGAATCCACCACATGCGGGTCGAGGTGATCTTTGTGACCTCCGACCGGAGGGCTCCGCCGAAACGACTCACAGCGCCCCCTCCTCTCCGACGAGGTGCAAGAAGCTCTCTTCGAGGCCCACGCGTTTCTGCGACAGTGCGGTCACCGGAATGCCTGCGGCGAAGGCGATGCGCCCCACATCTGCGGCCTCTGCGTTGTCGACGAGAACGCCGCCGCGCAGCGGGCTCACGGTGTACCCCGCCGCCCCGAGTGCTGCGGCCAGACCTGCTCGATCCGTCGCATCGACAATGACCTGCTTCTGCTCGCTCTGGTCGAGACTGGCCAGCGAACCGCGGTGGATGAGCTTGCCGTGCGACACGATGACGACCTCATCGACGCTCTGCTGCACCTCGCTGAGCAGGTGCGACGAGATCAGCACGGTGCGCCCCTCGTCTGCGAGTTCGCGCAGCAGCAGCCGGATCCACTTGATGCCCTCGGGGTCGAGGCCGTTGATGGGCTCGTCGAGCACGAGCACGCGAGGGTCGCCCAACAGCGCGTACGCGAGGCCGAGGCGCTGGCGCATGCCGAGCGAGTAACCGCCGACGCGTCGATCGCCGTAGGCTCCGAGGCCCACTCGATGCAGAACGAGCTGCACGCGCTCGCGGTCGAGCCCTGCGGCCTGGGTGTACGTGAGCAGATGGTTCGCCGCGCTGCGGCCCGGATGGAAGCTGGCCGCCTCGAGCGCGGAGCCCACGGTCGCGAGCGGCGTGGGCAGATCGCGATAGGCGGTTCCGCCGAAGGTCGCGGAGCCGGATGTCGGCCGCACGAGCCCCAGCAGCATACGCAGAGTCGTGGTCTTGCCCGCCCCATTGGGCCCGAGGAAACCGGTGACGCGCCCCGGCTCGACGGTGAATGAGAGATCGGACACCGCCTTCACCGCTCCGAAGGTCTTGGTGAGGCCCGAGAACTCGATCGTCACGCCCGCGGTCATGGTCGCACGTCGCGGCGGCTGGCAGGGCGGAGTAGTCGAGGCATCCACACCACCCTATTCGGGTGCGCGTGGGAAGTCACCAGTAATAGAGTGTGCATCCTGAGGCTTGTCGAACGTGAGGGTGCGTAATGGTGGATGCGACGGGTTCCGTTGTCGTGATCGGTGACGCACTCATAGACGAGTTCCGCACGCCCGAGGGCTCGGAGGACTTCGTCGGCGGAGCCGCGCTCAACGTGGCAGTAGGACTCACCCGCCTCGGCGTCAAGACCACTCTCGTGGCCATGGTCGGCGACGACTCCGACGGCGACAGCATCCGCGCGTTCCTCGCCGAGTACGGGGTGAATCTGATCGCGACGCCGGCACCCCGCGGCACGGCTCGCGCCATCTCCGACCGCACAGACGGCGAGCCGCGGTACAGCTTCAACGAGGCATCGGTCGAGCGCTTCATCGAGTTCGACGATCGGGTGCGCCGGGCCATCGACGCGGCGCCGTTCGTCGTGATCAGCTGTCTGCGCTTCGACTCGGCCGATCAGGTCGCGCTGCTCGAAGACGCGGTGTCGGAGCCACAGAGCAGGCTGCTGATCGACCCGAATCCGCGCGAGGGCATGCTGCATTCGGTGCACGAGTTCGTGACCAACTTCGAGCGGGTCGCGGCGACGGCGCTTCTTGTGAAGGTCGGCGACGAAGACGCCGCGTTGCTCTACAACGCGTCGCTGCTCATGCTCACCGAAGGCCTCACGTCGACCGGCTCGCAGACCGTGCTGTCGACGGCGGGGCGCGATGGCGCATCCATTGCCACGGAGTCGGGTGTTCTCGTGCACCAGCCGATCACCCTGATGTCGGAGCCTGTGGTCGACACGATGGGCGCGGGCGACGCCACACTTGCGAGCGTCGCGGCCAGCCTCGTCGAGGCGCGAGAGTCGGGTCAGCTGCCGCAGACCGGCGACGAGTGGCAGGCGATTCTCGAGCGGGCGATGGCGGTGGCCGCCGCGACCTGCCGCACCCGCGGCGCGCTGTTGCAGCTCCCCTCGGCCAGCGTTCCTGTCGCGGTCGCGTCGGTCTAGCCATGGCGACGCCGCTCGACGAACTCGAGGCCGACGAGCGCGACGCGCATCCGGATGCCGCGCGCCAGCGCCTCGGGATCGTGCGGCTTTTCGACCGGGCATTCTTCGTCTTCGGCACCGTCGCCACGGCGTGGCTCGGCTACCTGCTTGTGACCGAATCGTTCACGCGCGGGTGGCAGAACCTCTGGTTCATCCTCATCTTCTGGGTCGTGCTGGCCTACCTTCTGTTGCCGCGCATCCACACGCTGCTCACCGTGATCTACGTGCCCGACTACTTCATCGGCCGCGCCCGCACCCGCGAAGGGCTGCTCGGCGACCCCGTGAATCTGTCGCTGTTCGGCAGCGCCGAGCAGGTGCACGCCTCGATGGTGTCCGCGGGCTGGACCCGCGCCGACGAGGTGAGCCTCACGTCGGCGTGGCGCATCGTGATGTCGACGATCATGCGCCGCAGCTACTCCGATGCGCCCGTAAGCCCGCTCTATCTCTTCGGCAACATCCAGGACTTCACCTACCAGCAGGAGGTCGCCGGTAACCCGGCCCAGAGGCACCACGTGCGTTTCTGGCGGGCGCCCGAGGGGTGGCTTCTGCCCGGGGGAATTCCCACGCAGTGGCTCGCGGCCGGAACTTACGACCGCAGCGTCGGGCTGTCGCTGTTCACCTTGCAGGTCACGCACAAGATCGACGCCGACACCGATGTGGAACGCGACCACATCGTGGCGACGGTCACGGCGGCCAATCCTGCCGCGATCGTGACCGTCATCCGTAATTTCTCGACCGGCTATCACGCCGTCAACGGCGGCGGCGATGCCATCGCGACGGATGGCGACCTTCCGCAGATCGATCTGCGGCAGGTGCCCGTGACGTCGGGCGCGGGGCCGGAGGTGGAGTCGTGAGGCGGCCCATCTCGATCTACCTCGGGGTGCTGCTGATTCTGCTGCGCACCGTGACGACGATCGTGACCGCGGTGAACATCGCCTTCGACTGGAAGGACGTCGACGTCTCGCTCGATCTGGGCACCAGTGCCGACGATCAGGCGTTGTCGAGCGCCGTGTTCGTCGTGATCATGGTCTTGTTGGGCATCGCCGTGATCATCGACCTGGCGGTGGCGCGGTTCATCTTCACGGGCAGCAACCGGGCGCGATTCGTGGCGATGATCCTCGCCACGATTCTGGTGCTGGGCTCGGCCGCCGACTTCTTCGCCGACGGCACCTCGTTCACGCTCGAGAACGGCGGGCTGCTCGGCCTCTCGCTCGACATCCTCGTGCTGGTCGCCCTCTCCGACTCGGATGCGCGCGACTTCACGACGAGCAACTCGAACGGGCGGCGCGACGCGCGTCGCAGCAGACGCCTTCTGCGCCGGGCCGGCCGAGCGGCATAAAGCACTACCCGTTGTTCGCGGCGGCCGCTTCCCGTGCCAGTAGGGAGCGTTTCACGGGAATGCCCCAGGCGAATCCGGCGAGGCCGCCGGCGGTGTTGATCACGCGGTGGCACGGCACGAAGAGTGCGGGAGCGTTGCGGGCGCACGCGCTCGCTGCCGCGCGCACGGCGCGCGCATTGCCGCTTCGGGCGGCGAGTTCGGTGTATGTGATGGGTGATCCCGGGGCGATGCGCCGTAGCTCCGCCCACGAGACGGTCTGCAGGGGAGTGCCGAATTGGCGCACGGGCACGTCATCGATGGCGTGGACGTCGCCCGAATAGAACGCCTCGACCGCCCGGGTGTTGGCAGATCGCCCCGCCACCGCGTTCGGACGGTTGCGCGGAGCCAGGCGGGCGAGCACGGCCTCGTCTGATTCCGTCCAGCCCGACGAGAGCACCCGCCCCTCGTCGTCTTCGAGAATCGTGAACGGCCCATCGGGCGTATCGATGGTGTGGAGGAGGGCTGTCGCGGTCATGGGTGTTCCTTCGGATGAGAAGCCGGTGGGGGAGTTGAAGCGGGCGTCGGCGCAGCGGCCGCGCGCCAGAGGTGCATAGAGAGGTAGCTGCGCCAGGGTGCGAAGGCGGTGGCCTCGGCGGCGAGTGCCGCGTCGCCGTCAGCGAAGCCGAGGGTGCGCGCGCCCGACCGGATCGCGACGTCGCGACGCACGAACACGTCGGGGTGCCCGAGAGCGCGCATGACCACGTAGTCGGCCGTCCAGGGGCCGATGCCACGAATCGCAGTGAGACGGGCGGTCACATCGTCTCGCGTGTCTGAGATATCGATCGAGAGCGAACCGTCGGCGAGCGCCTCGGCAACGCGGCGCACCGTATCGGTGCGGGCGACGGGACCACGGAGGATCTCGTGCGCGTGTTCGGCAATCGCAGCCGGGGTGGGAAAGAGGCGAGGGTGAACATGCGCGGCATCGTCGTCATGGATCGAGAGGGGCAGCTTGTCGCCGAGTGCGTCGACCAGTCGCGCCAACTGCGTGCGCGCGGCAGCCACGGTGACCTGCTGGCCGAGGAGCGCCCGGATGAGCATCTCGCCGGCATCGAGGGCACCGGGCACCCGGATGCCGGGCACGCGAGCGACCTCGGATGCGAGGCGCTCGTCGCGGGAGAGGACGGTATCGACGGCCTGTGGATCGGCATCGAGGTCGAGCAGCCGCCGCACGCGGCTGAGCAGCGCCGGAAGATCGGCGATGTTCTCGAAACGGGCCACGGCGTCGATACGGGGATGGCCTTTGGAGCGCTCGGGCGCGCTCAGCTCGACGTGGGCCGCGCCGTGCGGAAGTCGCACAGTGCGCGCATATCGGCGTGGCCCGGCCGTCTCCACCCCTGCGACCGCTCGCGGCGGGAACCAGGCGAAGAGTCCGTCGACGTCGAGTGGCTCGCGATAGGGCAGCGCGAGACGGATCGAGCCGGCGGCATCCGGTGCCCCCGAGGCCGGAGTCGCGCGCGATCGTGACCGCAGGGCCGACGGAGTGAGATCGAACACCTCGGAGACGGTGTCGTTGAACTGGCGGATGCTGGTGAAACCGGCCGCGAAGGCCACGTCGGCCATCGGCATGGCCGTACCCGTGATCAGGGTTCGGGCGTTCTGCGCACGATGGGCCCGGGCGAGCGCGATCGGGCCGGCTCCGAGTTCTCCCACGAGGATGCGGTTCAGCTGCCGAGCCGAGTACCCGATTCGGCGAGACAGCCCGTCGACGCCGTCGCGCTCGACCACACCGTCTGCGATGAGTCGCATCGCCCGTGCGGCGACGTCCTCACGCAGGTTCCATTCGGGGCTGCCGGGCGTCGCCTCTGGCAGACAGCGCTTGCACGCGCGGTACCCGGCCAGATGGGCCGCCGCACTCGTGGGGTAGAAGGTGACGTTCGTGGGCTTGGGCGTGCGGGCCGGGCAGCTCGGTCGGCAGTAGATGCCGGTCGAACTGACGGCGGTGACGAAGCGACCGTCGAACCGCGCGTCGCGCGACTCGATCACGCGGTACCGCTCGCCGAAATCCATGCCTCAACCCTGCCGCATCCACTGACGGGTGGCTAGCGGAAATCGGACACGGCCGTGGGGTGGAGCTCTTCGACACATTCGGCCTCGATGACGACCTGTCAATGTCTTCGACCGATCCTTCGGTCGCGCCTAGCGTGGGCCCATGACAGAACTCAGGGGAAAGCGCATTCTTGTGGTCGGGGCGACGGGTGGACTCGGATCGCGTATCGCGAGGCGACTCTCGGAGGCGGGTGCCGTGCTCGCACTCAGCGCCCGTGATGTCGATCGGCTCGACGCGCTCGACCTCGCCGCCGAGACGATCCCAGCCGATCTGCACCGCGAATCGGCGGCCGTCGTGGCCGAGGCCGAGCGTCGCCTCGGCGGACTCGACGCTGTGGTCATCGCGAGCGGCGTCGTAGCCTTCGGGCCGGCGTCGGAACTCGAACCAGAGACGGTCGCCGACTTGTTCGCCGTCAATGCGGCGTCGCCGATCGAGTTGATCACCGCCGCCCTCCCCGCGCTGTCTCGCAGCGCGGAGGAGGGGCGGGAGCCCGCGGTCGTCACGATCAGCGGAATAGTGGCCGAGGCTCCGACCGCGGGGCTCGCGGCCTACTCTGCGTCGAAGGCCGCGCTCGCGGCGTTCATGGTGGCTGCCGGTCGCGAGAACCGTCGGGCGGGCATCCGGCTGCTCGACGCTCGACCCGGCCACACAGAGACCGGGCTGGTGACGCGCGCGATCGCCGGAACCGCGCCTGCCTTTCCCGCGGGTCACGACGCCGATCACGTGGCCGGCGTGATCGTCGACGCCATCGCATCCGGCGCCCGAGACCTGCCGAGCAGCGCGTTCTGACCGTCGGTCAGTTGAGCGGCTGCGTGCCCTCGGGCAGGTGGCCGCCGGTCAGCAGCTCGCGGGCGGATGCCTGCAGCGCGGTGAGTGCGACGCGCTGCGTCCAGGGTCCATACGAGATGCGCGCAACGCCCAGCTGCTCGAGCCTCGCCGGCGTGAGTGACCCCGGCACGTTGATCACGCTGACGCGGTGCTCGCCGATTCCTTCGACGAGGCGGATCACCGTCTGCTCGCTCAGCAGCCCCGGAACGAAGATACACGCGGCGCCGGCGTCGAGATAGGCGCGACCGCGCTCGATGGCGTCGGAGATCACGTCATCGAGCGGGCGGTCTCCGGCTCTGATGAACGCGTCGGTGCGGGCATTGAGAACGAAGCCCACCTCTTCTTTCTCCGCTGCCTTCGTGACCTCGGCCACGTTCTCGACCGACTCGATCAGCGGTTTCATCTGGTCTTCGAGGTTCGCGCCCACGATTCCCACTCCGATCGCCCGGCGCACGGTCTCACCTGGATCGCCGTATCCGGCTTCGAGGTCGGCCGAAACGGGCAGGTCGGTGGCGCTCGCGATGCGCCCACACATGTCGAGCATCAGCTCGACGGGGATGTTCTCGCCATCGTCGTAGCCGAAGGTCGCGGCGATGCTGTGGCTGGCCGTCGCCAGCGCCGTGGTGCCCGGAAGATCGGCGACCACGCGGGCGCTTGCGACGTCCCAGACGTTGACGACCTGGAGGATCGCGCGCTGCTCGTGCAGGTGGAGAAGCTGATGAGCCTTGTCTTTGGTGTTCATGAGCCGAGCCTAGGCGGATCGGCCTGTGGATAACTGTGTGGAAACTATCCGGCTACGATGCTCGCGTGTTCGGCGCACGCGGGCGGCTGCGCCTGGGCGCAAGCATCACAGATCACGAGTTGGGTGCGACATGACACTTCGGCGCAGTTCTGCATGCGCTTCGTGGATGCGCCGCATCGGTGGCATTCGCCGATCACCGCCGCGTCGGGGCTGAAATCGATGGAGACCCGGTTGTCGAAGACATAGAGCGAGCCGTTCCACAACCCGGAATCGCCGAAAGTCTCGCCATAGCGCACGATTCCGCCGTCGAGTTGATACACCTCGCCGAAGCCTCGCGAGGTCATCAGGCTCGAGAGTACTTCGCAACGGATTCCGCCTGTGCAGTAGGTAACTACTGGCTTTCCCTTGAGATGGTCGTACGCGCCGGAGTCGAGAACGGCGGCAAATTCGCGCGTGTTCGACACATTCGGCACGATTGCGCCGTCGAATCTGCCGATCTCGGCCTCGAACGAGTTGCGGCCGTCGAAGAACACCACGTCGTCGCCGGTTTTCGCCTTCTCTTCGACGAGTTCGTGCAGCTCGGCGGGAGTCAGCTTCGTTCCTCCGCCGCGAACTCCGGACTCGTCGACGTGCAATTCTTCGGGAGCGCCGAAACTCACGATCTCGTCGCGTACCTTCACGACCAGCTTCGGAAAGTCGAGACTCACGCCGTGGGGAGCCTGTGGATAACTCTGTGAAGAATCGAGCCCCGATCCTTCGCTCCACTTCACGTCGAGATGCTTGAATGCCGGGTAGTCGCGGGTTTTGCGCAGGTACTTCTTGACCGCTCCGAGCTCTCCGCCGACGGTTCCGTTGATGCCGTCTTTCGAGATCAGAATGCGTCCGCGCAGTCCGAGCGACTCGCAGAGGTCGCGCTGCCACAGGCGAATGGCATCGGGGTCGGCGAGCGGAGTGAACGCGTAATAGAGGAGGACCTTCGAGACTGCCACCCACCGATTTTACGCGCGCCACTGTTTTCGTGCCCGAATACCTCCATTGTGCGGTGGTTGCAGTCAACGGATGGAGGTATTCGGGCACAATCACCGGGCCCTCTGTGCGCCACACTGGGTGCATGCCCGTTCACTTGGTTCCGATGAGTCCAGAACGCTTTCCCG
Organism: Agreia pratensis; assembly: GCF_900177685.1. Lineage (GTDB taxonomy): Bacteria > Actinomycetota > Actinomycetes > Actinomycetales > Microbacteriaceae > Agreia > Agreia pratensis. Next base: position 1,063,355 of record NZ_FXAY01000001.1, on the reverse strand, counting down.
CGTGGCTCGAGCGGAGCCGCGACGAGTACGAGAGAGATCTCATCGTCACGGGCGAGTCGCACGACGAGGCGCGGCGGCACTCGGCCGAGTCGATGGAGGGTCTCTTCGCCTCAGGTGCGCCGACGGCGCTCAACGCGGTCTTCGACCTCGTCGATGAGCTCGAGCGCTCCGTGGGGTACCTGTGGCTGGGGCGCAGCGGTTCGGGCGCGGGCAATTCCGGCGACGACAATTCGTGGTGGATCTGGGACGTTCTCGTCGACGAACAACACCGGGGTCGCGGCATCGGACGCGAGGCGATGAACCTGGCGGAGGAGTATGCGCGCTCTCAGGGGGCGCGCACCTTGGGCCTCAGCGTCTTCGCCTTCAACACCGCAGCCCGCACGCTCTACGACTCCGTGGGATACGAGCCCGTGAGCGTGAAGATGCGCAAGTCGCTCTAGGTCGACAGGGCTCAGCCAGCTAGCGCGGAGTCATTAGTTGCTTCGCTGCGCAAAATCAGCGGGCAGATCACCTGGGGCCACCGAGATGACCTCGTCGTCGTTCTCTCCGACGAACTCGAAGAGGGTGATCTTGCCGAACTCGGGAACCGTGAAGATCGGGTAGGTCGGGCCCGCGTCGCGGTAGGCGCGCATCTGGTCGAGGTGGTCGTTCTGGAACAGCACGGTCTTGCTTCCATCGAGCTCGACCCAGTGCGGGAAGAAGATCGTTCCGTGGAGCACGCGCTCGTCGGGAAGGATGTTGACGACCACGGAGGTTCCGGTGGGCTCGTTCCACGAGACCTTGAAGACCCCCTTGGTGAGCCTGACCAGGTCGATGGTCTGGTCTTTCACCCAGCGACCGCCCACCATGCCGCTGTGAATGCGGTAGTCCATCGTGGTGGCGTTCTTGACGTACATCTCGTATTGCCAGCCATTGGCGTAGGTGTAGATCAGTCGGTGTCCGACGATGCCCTCGAGGTTCTGCTCGGGGATGGGGTTCTCGATCGTGGTCGGTGTGTTCGTCATGGGTTTATTTTGTTACAAAACCAGTCTGTGGCCAATCGCTTGTCGGTAAGCTCCCAGCGAGGGGGATCGACGTGACGAGTATCGCCAGAGAGCTGGCAGCACTGACCGGACCGCTGCGCCGCGGCATTCTGCGCGCAACACGGTCTCGTGGAAGTCTGCCCAACCTTCCTGATGCGCAGGTGGAGGTGCTCAGGGTTCTCACACACAAGGGGCCGCTCAGCCCCAGTGACATCGCAGAGGCCCTTCGCGTGGCGAAGTCCACCGTGAGCAATCTCCTCAAGAGCCTTCAGTCGGCGGGCCTCGTCGAACGCGGGATCACCGCCTCGGACGGTCGTGTCACGCTCATATCCGCCTCCCCCAAGGCCATGCAGCTTCTCAGCACCTACGACTCTGTCAGCGAGGCCGTTCTCGACGAATCGCTTGCTCGTCTCAGCGCCGCCGAGAGAGCGAAGATCGGCGCGGCGCTTCCCCTGCTCGCGCGCCTGAGCGACGATCTGGCCGAACAGAACTGACGAATACTGCCATAACGGCTACGAATTGCTGCTAGTTGTCGTAACAATGGCTTCGCGCTCTCCCTGACTCCCTAGGCTGAGAGAGTTGTCCCCTTCTCGTCGTCGAGCTCGCATGAGTTCAGTTAAGGATTTGCCGCCATGTCCAGCATCTACAACGACATCACCGAGGTCTTCGGAAACACTCCGCTGGTTCGCCTGAACCGCGTGACCGAGGGACTCGGCGCAACCGTGCTCGCGAAGCTCGAGTTCTACAACCCCTCCTCTAGCGTGAAAGACCGCCTCGGCGTCGCCATCGTCGACGCTGCCGAGGCCTCGGGCGAGCTTCCTCCGGGCGGAACCATCGTCGAGGGAACGTCGGGCAACACCGGCATCGCTCTCGCCATGGTCGGCGCGGCCCGCGGCTACAAGGTCATCCTCACGATGCCCGAGTCGATGTCGAAGGAGCGCCGCACGCTGCTGCGCGCATATGGAGCCGAGCTCGTTCTCACCCCTGGCCCCGAGGGCATGCGCGGAGCCGTCGAGAAGGCAGCCGAGATCGTCGCCAACACCCCCGGAGCCGTACTGGCCAAGCAATTCGCCAACGCGGCGAACCCGGCCATCCACCGTGCGACCACGGGACCCGAGATCTGGAACGCCACCGATGGCGCCGTCGACATCTTCGTCGCCGGCATCGGAACCGGCGGAACCATCACCGGCGCCGGCAACTACCTCAAGGAGCAGAAGCCCGGCCTGCAGGTCGTGGCCGTCGAACCCGCCGAGTCGCCGATCCTCAACGGAGGCGCACCCGGGCCGCACAAGATCCAGGGCATCGGCGCCAACTTCGTGCCCGAGGTGCTCGACCGCGAGGTCTACGACGAGGTCATCGACGTGAACATCACGCAGTCGGTCTCGATGGCCCGCCGCCTCGCCGCCGAAGAGGGAATCCTCGCCGGCATCTCGTCGGGTGCCACGGTCACAGCCGCCCTCGAACTCGCGGCTCGCCCCGAGAACGCGGGCAAGACCATCGTGGTCGTCGTCGCAAGCTACGGCGAGCGCTACCTGTCGACCGTTCTGTACGAAGACCTGCAGGACTGAGCCGCATGACCCTGGCCGCGTCTCGCGCGTCGGCCGAGCCTCGGGCGTGAGCGCCCGAGGCTCGGCCGCGTTTGCGCGCGCCCGCGAAGACATCGCTACGGCCAGACGCCGCGACCCGGCGTCACGTTCGAGGCTCGAGGTGCTGCTCAGCTACTCGGGGCTGCACGCGGTATGGGGCTATCGCCTCGCACACAGACTCTGGATGCGCGGGCTGCGTCTGCCCGCACGGCTCGTCTCGCAGTACGTGCGTTTTCTGACCGGTGTGGAGATCCACCCCGGAGCATCGATCGGGCGACGCTTCTTCATCGACCACGGCATGGGAGTCGTGATCGGCGAGACGGCCGAGATCGGCGACGATGTGATGCTGTATCACGGGGTCACGCTCGGCGGCAGAAGCACGGCGCGCGAGAAGCGGCATCCGACTCTCGGTAACGACGTGACCGTGGGCGCCGGAGCCGTGCTCCTCGGGCCGCTGGTGATCGGAGCGCACTCCGTGGTCGGAGCCCAGGCCGTGGTGGTGAACGATGCGCCGCCGTATTCGGTGATCACGGGCATCCCGGCAGTGGCCCGCCCGCGGGCACACTCCGCGGAGCCGACGGCCGAGGCCTTCTACACAGACCCCGCCATCTACATCTGAGCAGCGGCGTCTCGGTCTCGATACGCCGGCTCGTTCCTCGCGCGGCTACTCGACCAGCGCAGGGCTGCGTTGGTCGAGTAGGCCGCCCGCGGCCGTATCGAGACCAGTCAGCTCTTGTTGCCGGTGAGCGCGAGCCCGCCGCCGAGTCCGATCATGAGCACTCCGCCAGTGGCTCCGAGGTTCGCCATGCGCTTGGGCGAGGTCGCGAACCAGCGCCGCGCGGAGCCGGCCGTGAGCGCCCAGATGCTGTCGAAGAACACGGCGAAAAGCAAGAAGATGAGGCCGAGCTCTGCCAGCTGCAGTGGAACCGACCCACTACTGCGCTCGACGAACTGGGGCAGAATCGCCACGAAGAACACGATCGACTTCGGGTTCGAGACCCCCACGATCGCTGCCTCGCCGTAGACGCGCCAGAGCGTGCGTGGGGCGGGGCGTGCCGCGTCATCCGATGCCCGGTTTCGATGCCGGATGGCCTGCACTCCGAGGTAGACGAGGTAGGCGGCGCCCGCGAACTTGATGATCGTGAAAGCCACGATGCTCGAGGCCACGAGCGCGCCGATCCCGGCGGCGACCGCGATCACCTGCAGCGCCATTCCGCTCGCGTTGCCCACGACGCTGAGCAGACCGGCGGCGCGGCCGAGCGACAACGAGCGGCCGATGATGAACAGCACACTCGGCCCGGGAAGCGCCGCGAGGGCGAGAGCGGCTAGAGCGAATGCAGCGAGGTTCTCGAAGGGCACCATGAGCCGATAGTAGTGGTGGTCTCGATACGCCGGCTCGTTCCTCGCGCGGCTACTCGACCGGCGCAGATCCGCGCTGGTCGAGTAGGCCGCGAAGCGGCCGTATCGAGACCTCGCTGCTCCCCGAGGTGCCTCTTCAGGAACGCGATCGCCTGCGTCTCGTCTTCGATGCCGCCGCCCTCGTGGCCGTTGAACGCCCACTCGGTGATCTCCTTCTCTGCGGCGTACGCGTTGAACGCGGCGTAGACAGTGGAGGCCGGGCACGTCGCATCCATCAACGCGACCGAGAAGTGCGCCGGCGCCGTGGCCCGACGCGCGTGGTTCACGGCGTCGAAGTTGCCGAGCACCTCGTAGACGGATGCCGCCTGGTCGCGATGGATCCGCAGGTAGTCGATGATCTCGTGGTACGGATACGCATCGGTGATCAGTGTGGCCCGCCCGAAGTCGCAGAGAAACGGCACGAACGCCACGACCGCGGCGAGGTCGTCACGCAGCCCGGCCACCGCAAGCGCAAGGCCACCGCCCTGGCTTCCGCCGGCGACGGCGATGCGCGTCGCGTCTACCTGCGGTAGCTGCTTGGCCGCGTCGACGGCGCGCACCGCATCGATGAACAGCCGGCGGTAGTAGTAGTCGTCGCGGCTCTGGATGCCCTTGGTCATCACCCCGGGAATCTGCGGGCCGCCGGGGCCGACATCCGGTGTGTCGCCGACGCTCCATGAGGCGCCCTGGCCGCGCGTATCCATGTGCAGATGCGCGAAGCCGGACGCCGCCCAGGTGAGCGACTCCTCGGGCTTGCCCCGCCCGCCGCCGTAGCCGACATAGGTGACCACCGTGGGCAGGGCGCCCGTGGTGCCGGCAGGCACACGCAGCCACGCCCTCACATCGGTGCCGTCGGCGCCGCGGAAGGTGACATCGAACACGTCGATGACACTGAGCACGCTCTCGACCCGCTCGACCCGCACGTCGAGGGGAACGTCGCTCACGTCTGCCAACGTTGCCCGCCAATAGGCGTCGAAGTCGGCGGGCTCCCGGCTCGCGATCTCGTGGCGACGAACGGCGTCGAGGTCGGCTTCGATCAGCATGGAACTCCTTTGTGCGGGTGACGGCTGCATCGAACTTTACCGAGCAACGGCCTCTCTCCACAGCGTATGAAGCTGCTCGGCTGTCTGACGGTTCGCCGCCGCGAGCACGCCGCCGCTGGCAGGGAACAGCGTGTCGTCGCCGTTCTCGTCGAGCACGACGCCGCCCGCTTCACGCACGATGAGCACGGCGGCAAGGTGGTCGACAGGCCCGAAGCGGCCGATGACCGCGCCGACGCCATGGCCGAGAGCGATGCCGGCGACGGTCAGCGTGCCCGATCCCATGATGCGCATCGTGCAGTAGCGCTGCGACAGCGCCTCGAGCATCGGAATCATTCCCGGCCACGCCGCGTGCGCCGCGAGTTCGGTGCTGACCATCGCGCCGCGTAGGGGATCGGGAGCCGGGCCGATCGCGGGCGCCGACACAGCCTCGGCATCCGCCTTGTCGAGGCACAGGCGGATGCCGTTGGACCAGGCGCCGCCGCCGGCCTCGGCTTCGACGATCACACCGCGCCAGGGATCGGCGACGACGCCGACGACCGGTGCGCCGTTGATGACCAGGGCGAGCGAGAAGCTCGTCCACGGCATGCCGTTGGCGAGGTTGGCTGTGCCGTCGACGGGGTCGAGGTACCAGCACGGCCTGTCCGCTTGTGCCTCGCCGCCGAACTCCTCGCCGACGAAGCAGTGGTCGGCGAACTGGGCGCCGATGACCCCGCGCACGACGCGCTCGATGGCGAGGTCGATCTCGGTGACATGGTCGGCGGGGTTGGCCTTGGTCGACACAGAGGTGACGTGGTGCTTGCGAACGTATTCGACGGCCCAGCTCGCAAGTTCGCGGGCAATGAGCCGGGCGCGAGGAATCATCTGCACGGTCGCCGCCCCGTCGTTGTCGCGAAGACACATCGCGAGGGCGAGCCGGTTGCTCGTGATCGAATCGACTCCGATGGCGAGGAGCCACGCCATCTGCTCGGCGTCGTCCACTGTCCAGCACGAGACGCGCACGCCGAGCGAATGGATGGCCGCGACGAGTTCGCGCCCCACGAAGACGTGGGGCAGGTTCACGACGGCGGGCCGCAGCTCGGCGAGATCCAGGGCGTTGGGCGCACTCGCCTCGGCCCACGGCATCCAGATCTCGGCTGCCGCGTCGCGTCGACGGATCACTCTCATCGCCTCGATGTGGCCGCACCAGGCAACTCTTACCGACGATCCGGATGCCGCGACGACGCGGTGTGCGGCGGCTGCGGGTTCTGGGGAGTCCATGTCGATGAGCAGGAGGGGGGCGGCGTCGTGCATCAGGTTCAGCACATCGCGCAGCAACGGGATGCGCAGCTCGCCCCCGCCCAGCTTCTCGACCTCGGCCAGGGTCAGGTTGGCGAGGTGTTCGTCGACGCCCCAGAGCCGCTGCAGGGTGGCGTCGTGCAGCAGCACGACCTCCCCGTCGCCCGTAAGCCGCACGTCGATCTCGATGGTGTCGGCGCCGGCCGCGATCGCAGAGCGGATCGCCTCGAGGGTGTTCTCGCGGTGAACCGAGGAATCGCCGCGGTGGGCGACGATCGCGGTCACGCCTTCACCCCTGCCAGCACACGCGCCGTGCGGGCGCGGCCGTCGACGAGCACGCCGTCGACGTAGTGCCGCACGTTGTTCAGAGTCACCGTTCCGTGGTCACCCACAGCGGGAGGAACTCCTCCCGCGACCGAGCGCACCTCGGCGCCGCCCGCGTTGAGGACGAGCTCGGAGAAGTGTCCATGGGGAAGCACCCGACGTACCTCGACGGGTGTTGCGCCGGCACGGCGCGCGCCCGAACCTGGTTCGAAGAGCACGTCTTCGGGGCGCACGGCCCAGGCCTCGGCGGGCGGGTCGTCTGTCGACGTGCCGGAACTCGACGTGTCGGCCGCGGCATCCGGCGCAGCGTTCGGCACGTGGCTCAAGCTCGCGCTCTCGAACAGGGTCGGCGCGGGCAGCACATTCATGCTGCCGATGAACGAGGCCACGAACAGGGTGCGCGGGTTGGCGTAGAGCTCGGTCGGCGTCGACACCTGCTCGATGCGCCCGGCGTTCATCACGGCGACGCGGTCGGAGATGGCCATCGCTTCGTCTTGGTCGTGCGTGACCATGACGGTGGTGATGCCGAGGCGCTGCTGAATGTCGCGGATCTCCTCGCGTACCTTGACTCGGAGCTTGGCGTCGAGGTTCGACAGGGGCTCGTCGAGCAGCAGCAGGTCGGGGCGCTGCACGATCGCGCGTGCGAGAGCGGCGCGCTGCTGCTCGCCTCCCGAGATGTGTGCGGGGCGGGAGTGGGCGTGGTGGGCGAGGTTCACCGTTTCGAGGGCCGCCATCACCCGCTCGGTGATCTCGGCGCGGGGAACGCGCTTGATAGAGAGGGGAAACGCCACGTTCTTGAATACCGTGAGGTGCGGCCAGAGCGCGTAGTTCTGAAAGACCATGGCGCTTGGCCTCTTGTCTGGCCCCTTGTCGGTGACGTCGATGCCGCCGATGCTGACCGAGCCGGTGTCGGGCTGCAGAAAGCCGGCCATCATGCGCAGCGTCGTGGTCTTGCCGCATCCAGAGGGGCCGAGCAGGGCGACGAGCTCGCCCGCGGCCACGTCGAGCTCGAAGTTCTCGACGATCGTGCGGTTGCTCAGCACCTTCGTGAGCGCGGTGACCGTGAGTCCCGATCTGGCGTCGGTCTTGGTGGGTGTTGTCATGGTGGTGCCTAACGAATCTGGAAGCCCTCGGCCAGACGCCCGCCCATGATGAAACGGCGGGCGAAGAGCAGAAGGGCGACGGAGGGAACGGAGAGCAGGATCGCGAAGACCGCGGCGACCTGTTTGGGGTAGTTCAGAACGAGCGAGTACATCTCGGTGGGCATGGTCATGTAGACCGGCGCCCCTACGAGATAGGTGCCCTGGGCCTCATCGAAGGCTGCGAGAAACGACATGAGAATGGCCACGAGGATGCCGGGCAGGGCGAGCGGCAGGGTCACGCGCACGAAGGTGCGGATGCGCCCGGCCCCGGCGTCGCGGGCCGCCTCTTCGAGCGCGCGCGGCACCGAGCTGAAGGCCGCCGCAGGGATCCAGGTCATGAAGACCACGGTGCCCACGAGCTGCACGATCACGACGCCGGCGATCGTGTTCATGAGGTGCAGACCGTAGAACAGCGAGGCCATCGAGACGAAGAGTCCCATCTTGGGAAACGCGTTCGTGGCGAACAGGCCGACCAAGAAGATGCGTCGACCGGGGAACTCGAAGCGCGAGAAGGCGTAGGCCGCCGGCAGGCACACGACCGCCGAGACCAGCACGGTCAGCGGCGCGAAGTAGAGCGAGTTGCGCACGGCGGCGCCGAGCTCGGCGTCGTTGAAGACCACCGCCCACCAGTCCAACGTGAGCCCGGCGGGAAGCAGGCTGGGGTAGTCCCACGAGGTGGCGAAGGCGTGCGCCGCGAGCCACAGCAGCGGGCCCAGGATGAACACGGCCACCACGACGAACAGGGCACCCGTGACGACGCCGCGAGAGAGCATGCGTGTGCGCATCAGACCCGACCTTCTTTCTTTGCCGATCGGAAGTTCGCCCACACGTAGAAGAACGCGATTCCGGATGCGAGCACGAAGACCACGACGGCCATCACGATCGCCTGCTGCGGATGGTTGAACGCCTGGAAGTACTTCGAGATGTCGACGCCGAGCATGCTCGGCGCGTTCGGGCCGGTGAAGTACGGAACGGTGAACGAGCCGAGCACTCCGATGGCGGTGAAGGTGGCGGCGATCACGAGGGGGATCGCGCTGAGGGGAACGAGAATCCGCGTGACGATCGAGAACGACGAGGCACCGGCATCCTTAGCGGCCTCGATCATGGCGTCGGGAATCGACTGCACCCCCGAGATGGCCATGAGCGTGGCGAACGGCAGGCTCGTCCACACCGAGCCGATGACCACGGCCACGGTCGTGTACCCCCAGGTCGGTCCGGTCAGACCCACGAGGGCGAAGACCGTGCGCACGAATCCGTCGCCCGAGTAGAAGGTCAGGATGGCCCACGACGCGATCACCACGGGGATGAAGAGGGGCACCACCGCCAGGCCGGCGAAGACACTCGCGAGTCGTCCGCCGCGCAGGCGCAGGTTGAGGGCGATACCCAAGGCCAGCGCCAGCACGATGAGCGTCGAGACCACGGTCACGCCGATCGTCACGCCGAGGTCGCGGGTGAAGCGCGGGTCGGTGAAGACGTCGACGTAGGCCTGGGCTGTTCCCCACCAGCTGGTCGCCTCGCGGGTGTTCAGTCCGATCGACGCGATCGTCGAGTTGAGGCCACCCGTGTGGCCGAGGCTGAAGCCGATGGCGAGAACCACGGGAACGCCCACGAAGAGTGCGAGCAGCACCACGGGCGGCAGCGCCATGGCGAGGCCGATGCCGGAGCGGCGGGCCTCAGGGGAGACCCGCCGCCGGGCACCGACCGGGGCGCGACGCCCCGATCGGATGTCGGTCACTGTCCGGGAACCTTCGCGTCCCAGAGGTTGTTCATGTCGGATGCCATCTGGCTGTAGTAGGTCGGGCGCAGCGTCGAGGGGTCGGCCGAGGCGAACTTGTCCTTGAGGTCGGCGGGAACGTTGTCGAGCGAGATCACCGGGTAGCCGGCGATCGTGGAGGCGATCAGCGCCTGACCCTCGGAGGAGAGCACGTAGTCGGACAGCTTCTGCGCGACGTCTTTGTGTGCCGCCGTCTTAGGGATGCCGAGGTACGAGGCGCTGCCGGTGAACGAGGGGTTCGAGATCTGCGCGTACTTGATGTTCGAGGGCAGTGTGCCGGTCTTCTGAGCGGTGATGACCTGGTCGCTCCAGACAGGAGCCATCTCGATCGCACCGGTGCCGAGCAGTTCGAGCACCTGGTTGTTGCCGTTGGGGTAGACGCCCTGCTGATACATCGACGAACCAAGGCTCTTGAGCTCGTCGAAGCCCTTGTCCCATTCACCCTCGAGCGACTGGTCGTAGCCCGTGGTCATGGCGGTGCGCGACTTGTCGGAGACGTACTTGTCGAGGACGGTCGTCACGAAGGCTGCTCCGGAGCCGCCGGTGGAGGGCGAGTTGTAGGTGAACTGGCCCGGGTTCGCGGTGATCCACTTCAGCAACTCGTCGAGAGTGGTCGGCGGCGTCTTCACCTTGTCGGAGTCGTACGCCAGCAGTACGGAGGAGGCGCGGTAAGGGATTCCGAATCCGGCGCCGGCCTTCACCGTGGTGTCGGGCACCGTGGCGAGGTTGGGGATGTTGTCGGCCGAGACGTCTTCGAGCAGCCCGGCCTTTCCTGCTGCCTGGATGAAGCCCGAGTCGATGAGGTCGAATCCGGGGTCTTCCTTGGCCTGCACGGAGCTGGTGAGCTTGGCCATGGTCTGCGCGTCGTGCTCGCCGTGCAGGTCGAGGGTCGTCGTGACGGATGCGCCGGGGTTCGCCTTCTCGAAGGCGGGGATGATGGCATCGGTCCAGAGGCTCTGCACGTTGGTGTCGCCGGAGATGAAGACGGTCGCGGTGCCGGAGGCGTCGGTCACGGCGTGGTTGGTGGCGGCGGCGACGTCGGTGCTGGCGGTGGGGGCGCAGCCGGCCAGCGCGAGCGCGACCGCTGCAGCGGCGGAGAGGGTAAGAAGACAACGACGGGGCATCACGGTTGTTCGTCCATTCGGGTCGGGTGTGGATGCGAATCGCATCGTTTCGATAGTGGGCTGCGATGGTTAACGCAACGTTGCGATTGGGGGACATCGTGCCTAACTCGCCCTGGGAAGAAGCTGCGCGTGGATATGGTGAAAAGCATGACCACGACCCCAGCGCGCACCTCAGTGACCCTCGCCGATGTCGCTGCGCTCGCGAAGGTCTCGACCTCCACCGCATCGCTGGCGTACCGTCGCACGGGCTCCATCACCGAGCGTACGAGGGCGCGCATCCTGGCTGCCGCCGCCGAGATCGGCTACGCGGGGCCGAACCCGACGGCCCGCTCGCTGAAGAGCGGCCGGTCGGGCATCGTGGGCATCATCATCGCGGGAACCGTGCGCCGGGCCTTCCAGAATCCCGTGGCGATGGCCACGATGGCGGGGCTCAGTGAGGCGCTCGACGACATCGACGTGGGCCAACTCCTTCTGTCGCATCGATCGGAGTCGGGCGACCGTTCGGCCCGGCTACTCGACGGCATGCCTGTCGACGCTGTCGTGTTTCTCACCCGCGGCGAGGAGTTCGACGGGATACTGCCGAGCATGCGCGCACGGCGTCTTGCCATGGTCGGGGTCGAGGGTCCGCACGAAGAGGGCGTCACCCTGGTCGACATCGACGACGCCAGCGGGATGGCCGTGTTGGCGCGCCACGTGCGAGATCTCGGCCACCGCCGAGTCGGGGTGGTGATGCGGTCCACCCGAATCGACGCGAACGGTCCGCCCGGTCCGTTCGAAGCGATCGATGCAGATCTCGATTCGATCAGCAACCGCACGATCCGGGAGCGATTGAGGGCAGTGGCATCCGTGTTCCCTGACGCTGTGCGCGTCGAGGCGGGCGGTCGCGAACTCGACTCCGGAGAGATCGCGGCGGGGCGCCTGCTCGACCAAGCTGTGCGTCCGACTGCGATCCTCGCGCAGAACGACATGCTCGCTGTCGGAGCGCTGCGAGCGGCTGCGGCGCGAGGAATCGAGGTTCCGCGTGACCTCACGGTGACCGGATTCGACGGGGCGGATCTTCCGCTTCTAGGTCGCCGCCTCACGACGGTGGAGCAGCCCCTGCACGAACGCGGACTGCAGGCGGGCCGCATGGTGGGGGAGTTATTGGCGGGCGGAGCTCCGTCGAGCATCGTGCTGCCGGTGGCGTTCCGCGAGGGCGACACGTCGGGCCCGCCGCGCTGATCGAGTAGGTCGCCCAGCGACCATATCGAGATCACTGAAGTGCGGAAAATGGCCGCTTAGATTCGATCGGAAGCGACCATTTCCCGCACCTCAGTGCGTGCGGGCCAGGGCATCTGAGATGACGTCGATCGGGTCTGGCAGGGCTCTGATCTCGTCGCGGAGCACCTCGCTGACCGCACGGTAGCTCGTGTCGTGCAGCACCTGTCGCACCGCGTCGCGCACTCGATCGGGCCGAGGAGACCCGGTGCGAAGGTTGATGCCGCATCCTGCCCACTGCACACGCGCCGCCACCTCCGGCTTCTCTTCGGTCGACCCGGCCACGACGAGGGGAACGCCCGCTGCGAGCGCCCGTTGCACGCCGCCGAATCCTCCATTGGTGACGAAGACGTCGCAGAGTGGAAGAAGCTCGTCGTAGGGCACGAACTCCGCGATGCGGGCATTGGATGGGATGTCGCCTCCCATGGCTGCCGACACCTCGGCGATCGGGCGCCCTCCGGTTGTCACCACCACAAGCACGTCCTCGTTCGCGAGAGCGCGAAGGGTCGGCACGATCAGGCGCCCGAGGTCGACGTTGTCGATGGTGCCTTGCGACACATGCACGACGGGCCGACCGGCATGCAGATCGCCCCACCAGTCGGGCCGGCCGGATGCGTGTCGCCGACCATGCCGCAGCGGCCCGACGAAGCGGACGGTGCTGGGCAGCTCGCGCCGCGGATACTCCATGCTCTCGACGCTGAGCTGGAACAGGAGATCGAATGACCGGTAGGCGAAGTCGAAGAAGGTGACACCGGATGGAGGCACGCCCACCTCGGCCATCGCTTCTTTCACGGCGAGCTCGACTGGTCTGAACGGGCCCCGCAGGAGGAAGGCGTTGAGCGCGCTGTTGCGCGCACGGGCTAGACCGGATGTTCCCGGCTGCAGTGCCGTGCCGAACGGCGCAGCGTCGACGCTCGCCATGATCACCGGAACAGCCGACACCCCGACCACCGGCAGTCGGTCTTTGGGCGCCCGCGCCAGATAGGGAGCGAGGCCGGTGAACGAGGCTTCACCGATGATCGCATCGAACGACCCCGACTCCAGGAGTGATTCGACGGCCCGCCACTGCCCCGGAATCACCCGGGCGAACATACCGATCATCCCGTATCGCACCGCCGCCAAGCCGCGCATCTTGTCGCGGCCCGGGAGCCAGGCATCCAGATCGTCATCGTCGTAGTCGACCTCGGCAGGAAGTGGGGCAAACGAGAGGCCCGACCGCGCCACGAGATCCTCATACTTGCGGCCGGTGAGAACGGTGATGTCGGCGCCCCGTTCCATGAGCCCCCGACCGATGTCGATGACGGGCGAAAGATGACCATAGATCGGCGGAGAGCACAGAAGGTAGGCGGGCACGAGCCGATGGTAGAGACGGTATCCCCGGGATGAAGCTGAGAACGCCGGGAACTCCCAGCTATCTCGCAAAGCGTCCATTCGCCTGTGCCCCGACGAGCGGCTCGTAACTGAGGACATTGGTGATCGGCAGGCCGAAATCACCCCGGAAGGACGCGGATCCCGGATGCGTGCTGGGGCGATTGTCCTCAGTTACCGAGCCGCCTCCTCGACCGCGGTGCACGGCTGTTCCAGTGGTTGACCGTCTTACGGGTGATCGGAGATTTGATAGGCCATCGCTGTGAACTGGGGACGTTCGGGATCCACGACTTCTTCGAACCCAGCTCGCCGGTAGGCCCTCACTGCCGGTTCGTTGTCTGTCACGACCGCTAGACGGACTTCGCTCATGTCGAGAACACGAGCCCTCTCGATTGACGCCCGGGTGAGACTGTGTCCGAGGCCTCGTCCGCGGTATCGCGGATCGATGATCACTCTTCCCAAGCGAGCGGAACGGCCTTGCGTCGTCAGGTCGAAATGTCCCCACGCGGCCTGATGTTGGTCATCATCTAACACCCAGGCGCTTAGACCTGGTCTCGTAGCGAGTTGCTCGAATTGTGCGACGGTGGGCGGCCAAACAAGGCTCGGACCGGCGAATAGGTAAAGCGCGGCGGCGTCGGGCACCCATTGCACGAGACGCGCGTAATCGTCGGCGCTCGCAGGACGGGTCACAACCATGTGGAACACATTAGTTGTGCCTGTCGTCAGTGCACGCTGAGGGGCGCCGCGCGACGCGCACCTTCTAGGAGCTCGCCACTCGCTCCGATCAGCTCGGCCGTTGGCTCTGCGCTAACGGCGTCGCGGCTGTCGACCTGCTCGCGACCAATCTTGTTCCGAATGCTGGCGTACCTTGCCGCGTGTCACTGAGGTGCGGAAAACGGCCGCTTCGATTCGATTGGAAGCGGCCATTTCCCGCACCTCAGTGCCTGTGGGAAGCGAGACGGCGCCCGCAACGGCGGCGAGGGCGAGGGCGACGAAGAGGCCCGCGATCTCGGCGACCCCTCCGATGAGAAGAGGCGAGACGAGCACGCCGATGCGGAATGTTCCGGACACCAATCCAGGTCCCGATTCTGGGGCGAGACCTACGCGCACGGCGAGGTGAGTGCTGCGGTCGAAGAGCAGAGGAACAGCCACGCCCGCTCCGACAGCCGATACCCCGAGGCCGACAAGCAGGGGCAGCACGGTCTCAGTGGCCGCGCTCACGCCGAGACCCGCTACGAGGCCCACGCTCGTGACGATGCCGGCGGCCCTGATGACGATGCGCCACCCGAAGGCGTTGACCGCGTGGTCAAGACTCAGCCGTCCGACGAGTACGCCGGCGACCGCGACGAGCGGACCGAGGCCAGCGACGAAGGAGGTCGCCGACAGCTCTCTCGAGAGAAGAAGTGCAGACCACTCCTGCGCGGGAAGCTCAACGAGAACGGCGGCGAGGCCCGCGCCGACGACGACTGCCCACCAGAGCGTACGTCGCCGCGGACGAGTTCGACTCCTTGCGTGGACGTCTCGATCGTCGCCAGGAGCATCCGCGGCACGACTGGGCAACTCGGTGCGCAGCGCGCGAAGGGATGTGAGCAGCAGTACGAAGAGCAGAGTCGCGACGACGGCTAGGTGAAGTTGCAGGGGAACGACGTCTGCCGTAGCAGCGCCGAGGGCCGTAGCGGCCACGGTTGCTGCTGCCAAGGTGGCGTGCAGACGCCCCATAACGGATGCGCCAAGGCGAGCTCGCATCGCCCCGCCGGCCTGATTCATGGCGGTATCCACGAAGCCGTCGAAGAGGCCGAGGGCGGTGAATGCCAAGGTCAGCAAGCCGAGAGACGGTGCCGAGGCCACGGCGATTGCAGCGAGGAGAAAGGCGGTTCCCGTAGCGAAGAGAGCCGGCACAGGTCCGCCCACGAGTCGTATCACCCGTGTGGCCACGAGAGCGCCGGTTACTCCGCCCAAACCGATGCCCGCGAGTGCCACACCGAACTCACCGGCGGATGCACCCACCTGGTCGGCTAGTTGGGGATAGCGCGGGAGGAGACTGCCGTACACGGCCCCATTGATCGCGAAGACCGCGGCGAGGGGCGCGATCCGAGCACTGCTGCGAGACACAGTGAAACTCCGCTCGCCCGCACCACTTGCCCGGGACAACGAACATACCTGCATTAGGCGTCAGGCCCAATATTCCTTGGTCAGAGACTTTTTCGTAGCAGGAGCGAATCGCCGTGCATTTCGTCGTGCTCATGCACACCTGTGTTGACGAACCCCAGTTTTTCCAGGACTCGCAGTGACGCCGTGTTCCAAGCACGGACGGTCGACGCGAGTCCCGGATAGCCGAGCGTTCGTGCCCGATCGATGACTGCGGCACCCGATTCGGTTGCGTAACCACGGTTCCAGAACTCCTGCAAGAATTCGAACGCAAGCTCGGGTTCCTCGGTGTTTCCGGTGCTGTTCTCGATGAGTCCGCAGTACCCGAGACCAGTGCCGGAACCTCTGCGCTGCACGACGAGCAGACCGGGCGCCGGCACCTGATCGTCGCTGAGTATCCATATCTCCATCTCAGCGATGCTTGGATGGCCACTTTGATTGAGGCGACGGTGCGCAGGAACGCGAGGATCGCGCTCGGACCACAGCTGATGATGGAGCGCGGCGTCGCCAGGACGCCACTGTCTCAGCAGCAGGCGCTCGGTCTCGATAGCTGCCGCTTCTGAGGATGTATCGTCGCGGTTCATGCGCAGATTCTGACAGAGAGATGGGAGGGGGCGTCGTGCACAACGCAAGAGCGGAGAGATCAAGCGTCTTAGGGGCAGGAGTATTGGGTTTCCTAGTGAACGGAGAAACCGCCGTCGACCGCGAGTCCCTGTCCGGTGATGTATGCCGATGAGGAGCTAGCAAGGAAGAGGGCAGCCCCAGCAAAGTCCTCGGCTAGTCCGTTGCGTCCGACCATGGTCCGAGCGGCGAGTTGAGCTACCCGCTCGGGTTGCGAGGCGATCCTGTCGTTCAGAGGGGTGAGGACGAACCCGGGAATCAGCACGTTGCTGGTGACACCGTGGGGAGACCAGGCTTCTGCCTGGGAACGAGCCAACGCTTCTAACCCGGCCTTGGATACTCCATACGCGCCGCTCTGCACGAATGCACGATGAGCCTGCTGAGAACTTATCGAGATCAGTCGGCCGAAGCCTCGCTCCGCCATTCCCGGGGCGAACCGCTGGCCGAGGAGGTAGGGCGCCTCGAGATTGACGGTCATGGTTGCGTTCCACACCTCTTCGGTGAGGTCGTTCATCGTGGGCCGGAGGTTGATGCCCGCCGAGTTGACCAGAATGTCCGGCTCGCCCACCAGCGCAACCGCGTCCTCTGCGGACTGATGAATTCCTCGCCGGCTGCTGAGATCCCCAACCACCGCTTCTATTCGTGCGCCGTGTTCGCGGATGTCGGCGACGGCCTGATCGAGTCGGTTTTTGTCTCGCGCCACCACTACGGTCGCGGCTCCTGCTAACGCAAGGCTCTTCGCAATGGCGAAACCGATTCCAGAGCTGCCCCCGGTAACAATCGCGGTGCGCCCCTCAAGAGAGAACAGCTGTCGCAAATGGGAGTCAACCGTCATATGCCGACTCTAAAGCAACCGTTCAGGAGCAAATCGGAAGGCGGGTGCTGTCGCTGTCGGAGAACATGCCCGAAACGCCGTGGGATTTCCGACGAGGGTGTGTGGGTACAGACATCCCTTGGCTCGCTTCTGGTCGGCATAGAGTCGAGGGATGACCACCGACGTTTTCCGCGCAGCCCGTGACCAGCTCGTCGCCCTGCGCAACGACTACGACACCGCCCGCCGCGACTTCGTCTGGCCGGATGTCGGTCCCCACTTCAACTGGGCGATCGACTGGTTCGATCATATCGCCAGGGACAACGACGCTGAAGCCCTCGTGATCGTGGAGGAAGACGGACGCCGCACCACGCGCACCTTCGACGAGCTCGCCACCCGCTCCGATCTGCTCGGTCACTGGCTCAGCGCTCGCGGTGTCACAAAGGGCGACACCGTGATGCTGATGCTGGGCAACCAGGTGGAGCTCTGGGAGGCGATGCTCGCCATCATGAAGCTCGGGGCGGTGATTCTGCCGACGACAACTGCCATGGGCCCGGCCGACCTCATCGACCGCGTCGAGCGCGGGCGCGTGCGTCACGTGATCGTGGATGCCGCGGACGCCGGCAAGTTCGATGCCGTGCCGGGCGAGTACACGCGCATTCGGGTGGGCACAGCGGCGGACGCGCCAGCGGCATCCGGTTGGCTGACCTTCGACGACGCCTTCGCGAGCGAGCCGACCGACTCAACCAACCCGAACCTCGGCCCCCTGCCGCACCCGGGCAACGCATCGAGCGACGCCCTGCTGCTGTACTTCACCTCGGGCACGACGAGCCGCCCGAAGCTCGTCGAGCACAGTCATGTCTCGTACCCGGTGGGGCACCTCTCGACCATGTACTGGCTCGGACTGCGCCCGGGCGACGTGCACCTTGCGATCAGCTCGCCCGGCTGGGCCAAGCACGCGTGGAGCTGCTTCTTCGCGCCGTGGATCGCCGAAGCCACGATCTTCGTCTACAACTACGCGCGGTTCGACGCGGTGGCCCTCGTCGACCGCATTCGCGAAGAGAAGGTCACCTCGTTCTGCGCGCCGCCCACGGTATGGCGCATGCTGATCCAAACCGACCTGAGCAAAGGCGCGGGCGATCTGCGCGAGGCGATCTCGGCGGGTGAGCCCCTGAATCCCGAGGTGATCTCGCGGGTGCGAGAGCATTGGGGCCTCACGATTCGCGACGGCTACGGCCAGACCGAGATGACGGCGGTCGTGGCCAACACCCCCGGCTCCGACATCAAGGACGGCTCGATGGGCCGACCGCTTCCGGGCTGCCCGATCGTTCTCGTCGACCCGCTGACCGGTCTCGAGGCCAACGAGGGCGAGATCTGCGTCGACGTGCGCTCGCGGCCGGTGAACCTCATGACCGGCTACGTGGGCGACCCCGCGAAGAACGCCGAGAGCGAGCACGACGGCTACTTCCACACCGGAGACGTGGCCACGCGCGACGCCGCCGGCTATCTCACCTACGTGGGCCGAACCGACGACGTGTTCAAGGCATCCGATTACAAGATCAGCCCGTTCGAGCTCGAGAGCGTGCTCATCGAGCATCCGTCGGTGGTCGAGGCGGCCATCGTGCCGGCTCCGGATGCCCTGCGGCTCGCGGTTCCGAAGGCTTACGTCGTGCTCGCGGCCGGCTTCGAGCCGACGGATGCGACGGCCCGCGACATCCTGAAATTCGCGCGTGAGCGGTTGGCCCCGTTCCAGAGGGTTCGCCGCATCGAGTTCTTCGAGCTGCCCAAGACGATCTCGGGCAAGATCCGCCGGGTCGAGCTGCGCGAGCGCGAGGAGCGGGTGGCCGAGGGTGTCGTGGTTGCGGTGGAGTGGCGCGACGATCAGTTTCCGGAGCTGAAGGCTGTGGGCAACACGGGAGGGGTGGCGTCGTGAGTGACGTGCTCCTCGAGGTTCGTGGCCGGCTCGCGCACATCACACTGAATCGCCCGCGTGCGATCAACGCGTTGACGCATGAGATGGTCACGGCTATCGGTGATGCCCTCACGACATGGGCGGTCGATGACTCGATCAGCACGGTTCTGCTCACCGGAAACGGAACCCGTGGGCTGTGCGCGGGTGGCGACGTGACCCAGCTTCACGGTCGCGTTGCGGCCGACGATGTGGCGAGCGCGGTCGGGTTCCTGCGCGACGAGTACCTGGTCAACAACATGATCGCCCGTTACCCGAAACCGTTCGTCGCGGTCATGAACGGCTTTGTGCTGGGCGGCGGCATCGGCCTCTCCGGCCACGCCTCGCATCGGGTGGTCACCGACGACTCTGCGCTCGGCATGCCCGAGGTGAGCATCGGCCTCACGCCGGATGTCGGCGGCAGCTGGCTGCTGAGCCGCGCGCCCCGCGAGCTGGGCACCTACCTGGCCCTCACCGCGCGCACCGCGTCAGCGGCCGACGCGATCGAGCTGGGGCTCGCGGATACGTTCGTGCCTTCCGATCGAATTGCGTCTCTCGTGGCGTCGCTCGAGGAGCTGCCGGCCGACGAGGCCGTGGCCGCCGTGTCTGCCGAGCCGCCTCGCGGCGCGGGCGCATCCGGTGCCTCGATCTCTGACGCGACGTGGATCGAGCCGGCATTCGCGCACGACTCTGTCGACGAGATTCTGGAGGCCCTGGCGGCGTCGGGCGTCTCTGCGGCGACGGAAACGGCCGCACTCATCAGAACCAAGTCGCCCACGGCAGTGGCCGTCACTCTCGACTCGTTGCGCCGCGCTCGTGAACTGCCCAGCCTCGAGGCCTGCCTCAACCAGGAGCTGCGGATCATGGCGCACGCGCTGGCCCACCCCGACTTTCGCGAGGGAGTGCGTGCCCAGGTCATCGACAAGGACCGCACCCCTCACTGGGCGCCGACCACTATCGAAGAGGTGTCGTCGGCGACGGTCGCGTCGTTCTTCCAGGCGACGGATGGCGTTGCCGCACCTTTCCCGCAGGCGGCCGTTGCGGAATGATCGGGTACGAGCGGCCCACGCTGCCGGTGAAGGTGTATCTCGACGAGACGGGGAGGCCGATCCCGTATGGATCTCGATGGAGAGGCATGTCACCGCCCGAGGATGCCTATTCGCGCACAGCCAATCTCGATCGATTCGAGCCGCTTCAAACTGTTGCTCGCGCACTGATCGACTGGCTGATCGTGACGTTCGATGTCGCCGTGGAACGAAACGAGACAGTCGCCGCCGATTTCGAGCGGTGGATCCACGATCTGGAGACAGCTGTTCGGATCACGCCCCGTGATCCCCTAGCGGCTCCGCTGACCTTCGCGTTCACGTCGTTCCCCGGTGTCGTGCTTCATATGGGGGCGCTCTTCGACTCGACTTTTCCCGCGTGCGGCTGCGATGCGTGCGACGACGACGTGCTGTGGCTCGTCGACCAACTCGAGTGGACGGCCCAGGTCGTTGTGAACGGGGGAGGCTCCGAGCGGATCGACGCCGAACCGGATGGCTGGTTCGAATACAGGCTCCAGAACGACGCTGGAATGGAGTCCGCTCGTCGCCGGCTAGGCGAGGTGCCGGTGGAACGAGTAGAAGCGGCGCGCGGCATCCTGCCTGCATCTGGCCAATGGAGTGCGTGGCCTCTCCGCGGGGCCTAGTCAGCGTCGGAGGTTGTACCTACACTTCGGCTATGAAAGCCGATACCTTTTTTCTCCTGTCTGACGCGGCCCTTCGCAGCGTCATCGATCGAGTGCAGCCGGGCGACTTCGACAAGCCCGTTCCCGCGTCCTGGTCGTCCGTCGAGAATCCCACCGTTCTCGACATCCTCAAGTCGCACGCCTACGACGAAGCCTGGGTCCCGGGCGTGCTGGCAGGCAAGTCGATCGCCGACGGCGACGAGCTGCGAGACAAAGACCTGCTCGGCGATGACCCGATCGCCGCCTACGACGCACTGAACGACGTGGCTACGGCAGCCGTGCAGGGTGGTGTCGACTTCGGCTCGACGTTCCGTTTTCAGTACGGCGACTACCCGGCCGACGAGGGGCTCTCGCATCTCGCCATGTATCGCGCGACCCAGGCGTGGATGATCGCGAAGCACCTCGGAATCCCTTTCCATCTCTCGCCCGAGCTCATCGACGGGTTGAACGAGTGGGTCGTTCCCCACGCAGACGAATGGCGCAGCTTCGGGGTCTTTCCTCCCGCGATCGAGCCGCCGGCAGACGCCGACGACGAGACGCGGCTGCTGTGTGCGATCGGATTCTGGGTGCCGTAGCTTCGATCGAGCGATAAGGCTCCGCCGTATGAACGCTTGAGCCTCGAGCCGAGTTCGCGCAGTCCCCTGGTCGAGCCGGTCGACCGTTTTTGGTTGACAACCGCTTCATTGCCGTCCACACTCTTCATATGAAGCGCTTCACCAGCCTTCTGCTCATCACATGAAGCGCTTCATGCGCTCGTTTCAAGGAGGAAACAATGATCACAGCACGCGGGCATCGCCAGCGAAACCTATCCATCGTTGCTGCCGTGGGCGTGGGCGTTATCGCGCTGACAGGTTGCTCTGGAGGCGGAGCGTCGAGCACGAAAGAATTCACCTACCTGGGCCAGACTCAGAACACGGCTATCTCGGGCACCCTCGACATTCTGGCTAAGGACAAGTGCGCCGCAGCAGAGAAGGCAGCGCCGCTGAAGGCCGACGCGATCGACGGCACGACGTGGGACCAGCAGCTTCAGCTGCTCGCAGGCCAGGACGCCCTCTCCGACATGAGCATGGCGGGTGGAACACCCTCCCTCATGCAGGAGTTCATCGACTCCGGAAAGGTGCTCAACCTCTCAGAGACTTTCGAAAAAGAGGGCCTCGAGGGCCGTGTGCTGCCGGCTGCCGAGTCGACGATCAAGGCGCTCTACGGTGGCGGCGATCTGTATGCGCTGCCGACCGAGTTCAACATCGAGGGATTCTGGTACAACAAGCAGATCCTTGCCGACAACGGCATCGAGGCTCCGGCCACGTGGAACGACCTCGTCGATGCGGCGGCCACGCTCCAGGCCAACGACGTGCAGCCTTTCATCGCCGCCGGTAAAGACGGTTGGCCAATCACCCGCCTGGTAGGTGACTACATCGCGCGCGACCTAGGTCCCGACGCGCTCCAGAAGGTGGCCGACGGGGATGCGTCACTCACCGACCCCGAGTACGTCGCCGCTGCAGACGCCGTGGCTGAGCTGGGAACCGCCGGGTATTTCGGTCCGGCCGCAGGGTCGATCGACTACAACACTGCTCTCAACCAGTTCCTCACGGGCGGCGGCGCCTTCTTCTACATGGGCAGCTGGGCTCTGTCCGCGTTCAACGACGAAGAGCAGAACAAAATCGGAGTCGACAACATCGGCTTCGCTCCATTCCCGACGGTCGAAGGCGGCAAGGGCACCATCGACCAGGTTCCCGCGAACGTCGGAATCCCCGTCATGTTCACCGCGAAGGGATACGACGACAATGTTGCCCAGTGGCTCGACTGCGTGACAGCCAATTATGGCGATGTCGCCCTGAATGAGTTCGGCCAGGTCACAGGCTTCGTGGTGAACAACCCGCCGGCCGACCAGCCCGCCCTCACCAAGGAGGTGCAGGACATCATCGCCGCCGCTCCCAGCAGCGTGCTCTGGTTCGAGGCTGCCTTCAGCCCTGAGGCGACCGCGGTCAGTCAGAAGAACGGTGGTGGGCTCGCGGCCGGCACGCTCACGGGAGATGCATTTATGAAGCTCGTGCAGGACGCGAACAAGTAACCCTCTCTCATTCATCCGCTGCGAGGGCGGAGCCGCTTGTGGCTCCGCGCTCGTAGCGACGAAATAAAGGCACACCCATGGAAAGACTCCTCGGCAACCCACGTGCCGTTCTCGTGCTTCTCGGCCCCGCCCTGCTCGTGTACTCGCTGGTGATGCTCGTGCCCATCGTGTGGTCACTCGTCTACACCGTCTACGAGGGCAACGCGGTCAGCGGGTTCGAGTTCGTCGGCATCGACAACTTCGTTCGCTTCTTCAACGATCCCACTGCCCTCGAAGCGGTCGGTTTCACTCTCCGGTACGCACTCATCCTCACCGTGCTGCAGGTGGTCGTCGGCTACGCCCTCGCCCTGCTGTACGTCTTCTACCTGAAGAAGGCATCGTCGCTTGTGCGAACGCTGGTCTTCTTCCCGGTGATTCTTCCTACCGTTGCTGTGGCGTTGCTGTTCCGTCGCTTCTTCGAAGCGGCTCCGACCGAGGGGCCGATCAACTCCATCATGCAGTTCGTCGGGCTCAACACATTCGACTGGTTCGGCCAGCCGGATGCCTCGTTCTGGGTCATCCTCATGATGGATCTCTGGCGGTCCATGGGGTTCTATGCAGTCCTCCTCTACGCCGGTGTCGTCGAGATCCCCGAAGACATCATCGAGTCCGCGAGGATCGATGGGGCGGCGGGCTGGCGCCTGGTTCGGCACATCATTCTTCCGTTGTCGCTGCCTGTTCTTCTGTCGGCCACCATCTTCAGCATCAATGGAACGCTCAAGGTCTTCGACTCTGTGGTCGCCCTCACCAACGGCGGACCGGGAACGTCGACTACTCCATTGACCGTCTACATGTTCCAGACCTCGTTCAGCTTCGGCCAATACGGCTACGGCAGCACAGTGGCGCTGATGCTCACGGTGATGTGCCTGCTGGTGACGATCTTCATCTTTCGCGCGTCGCGCCGTGACCTCACGAGGAACGACAAATGACCACTCTCGCCGTAACGCCGTTCCACCGTCGTGTCCGCACTTTCGTACGACGCCTGCCGGTCTTCATCGGCGTCGCCATTCTGCTCGCCATAGTCGCCTACCCGCTGATCTGGCTGTTGCTCGGCTCGTTCAAGCAACAGGATGAATTCCTCAGCGAGCCGTTCTGGTCACTGCCTCGCAATTGGAGCCTCGACAACTACACCGAGGCGTTCGTGGGGGGTGGGCTCGGCAAGTACATCCTCAACAGCGTGATCGCGGTTTTCCCCTCGATGTTTCTCATTCTCTTCCTTGGAACGGCTGCGGGATTCGCCCTCGAGGTCATGGTGTGGAAAGGCCGTGGGGCCGTTCTTCTCGTCTTCCTCGCCGGTGTGATGATCCCGTTGCAGATGATCCTGTTGCCGCTCTTCACGATCTACTTCAAGCTGCATCTCACAGGCACGCTCTGGCCTCTGATCATCACCTACACGGCCACAGGCCTGCCTCTCACCGTGTTCATGATGGCCACCTTCTTCCGGGCTGTTCCGCGAGAGATCTTCGAGGCCGCCACGCTAGACGGCGCGAACATCTATCGGATCTTCTGGTCGGTCGGTATGCCGCTCGTGCGCAATGCACTTTTCACGGTCGCCCTCGTGCAGTTCTTCTTCATCTGGAACGACCTGTTGATCGCACTCACCTTCACCAACAGCCAGGACCTGCGCACGATTCAGGCGGGCCTTCTCAACTTCACGGGTCAGTACGGAGCCGTCGATTATGGTCCGATGTTCGCTGGCATTGCGGTCAATGTCGTTGGCACGCTCGTGCTCTACCTCTTCCTCAACCAGAAGGTCATGAAGGGCCTGACGGCTGGATCGGTGAAAGGATGAGCGCCCTGATAACCCGGCTGCGAGCTGAGCACCGCCGAGAGGCCTACGGCCTGGGCACGTCTACGCCTCGCCTGTCGTGGTGGGTGGATTCACCTTCTGAGGGCCAGCTGCTCTGGACCGAGTTCGAGAAGACCACGCTCGACGGTCATACGCAGACGGCTCGGGTCGAGGGAGCGGAGCAGGTTCTCGTGGCGTGGCCGTTCGCCCCTCTCGCCTCGCGCGAGATGGTCGAGGTTCGAGCGCGCGCCGGCTTGACCGACGGCACGATCGGGGGCTGGAGCGAGCCGCTCCGGCTCGAGGTCGGCCTTCTCCAGCGCGAGGACTGGACCGTTCCTCTCGTCGTGCCATCGGCATCCGCGCCTCACACGGGCCCGAGGCCGGCATGGATGCTGCGCGCCGAGTTCGAGGTCGAGGTCACGCCGGTGCGCGCCCGGCTTTACATGACGGCGCAGGGCATCTATCGATCCGAGATCAATGGCCTGCGAGTCGGAGACGATGAACTCGCCCCTGGCTGGACAAGCTACGACCACCGCCTGCGGGCTCAGGCATACGATGTCACCCCGCTGCTGACGACCGGCGCGAATGCGATCGGTATTGAACTTGCCGACGGTTGGTTCCGCGGAAACATAGGCTTCGATGGAGGGGTCTGGGACCTCTACGGCCCTCATATCGGCGTCGCCGCACAACTCGAGCTGACTGGCGAGGACGGCGTGAGCCGGATCGTCGACCTTGCCGAGTCCTGGCGCGCGTCTAGAGGACCCACGACATCGGCAGGTCTCTACGAGGGCGAGGAGTTCGACGCGAGGTTGCACGAACCCGGTTGGGCGCGTGCTGGATGTGACGACTCGCGTTGGGTGCGCCCGGAACTGCGGGAGCTGGCCAGCGTCTCTGCGCGCATAGAACACGCCGTGGCCGAGCCCGTGCGGCAGATCGAGACGCTGTCGCCTGTCGCTGTCGAATACAGGCCGAATGGGCGCATCCGGCTCGATTTCGGACAGAACATCTCTGGTCGATTGTCGTTCCGGGCGGCGGGCGACGCGGGCCATGTGCTTCGACTGCACCACGCGGAGGTGCTCGAAAACGACGAGCTCGCGGTGCGCACGCTTCGTCGGGCCACCTCGATCGACAGTTATACCTTCCGAGGTGAGGGCGATGAGGAGTGGCAGCCCCGCTTCACGATCCACGGATTCCGCTACGCGGAGCTCGAGGGCTGGCCTTCCGCGACTCTTGCGCCGGAATCTGTGAAGGCCGTGGTGCTGCATACCGATATGGAGCGCACCGGCTGGTTCACGGTCGACGATCCGATGCTGCAGAAACTGCACGACAACACGGTCTGGAGCATGCGCGACAACTTCGTCGATCTGCCCACAGACTGTCCTCAACGTGACGAGCGCATGGGCTGGACCGGCGATATCCAGGTGTTCGCACCCGCTGCGTCGTATCTTTATCGAAGCGCCGCGGTGCTCGACAGCTGGCTCCGTGACGTCGCCGCCGAGCAGCATGCAGGCGGCGCGGTGCCCAACTTCGTTCCATGGGTTCCCTGTGGATTCCCCGAGGCGTCCTCTGCCGTCTGGGGTGACGCATCCGCGATCGTGCCCTGGGTCATGTGGGAGCAGCTGGGCGACGTCGGGATACTGTCGCAGCAGTTCGCGAGTATGCGGGGCTGGGTCGACCACCTCGCGGCGCGGGCCGATGACGACGGCGTGATTCGCTCGGGCTTCGCGCTCGGCGACTGGCTCGATCCGATCGCGCCACCCGAAGACCCGGGGGCCGCCCGAACGGATCGATACCTCGTAACCACGGCGTACCTTGTGCGATCGGCCCGTATCGTCGCCGATGTTGCAGTACTCCTGGGAGACAGCAGAGCGACTATCGCCTATACCGATCTGGCCGACCGCACTCTCTCTGCCTTTCGCCGAGAATGGGTTCTGTCTTCGGGCCGCATGAAGGGTGAGTCTCCCACCTCGCTCGCCCTCGCCCTCGCCTTCCATCTCTTCGAAAACGACGCGCAGCGATTGGAGGCCGGAACGCGCCTCGCCGAACTTGTGGCCGAGGGTGGCTATCGCATCCAGACGGGCTTTGTCGGAACACCGATCATCTGCGGTGCTCTCGCCGAAACGGGGCATGTCGAATCCGCCTACGCACTGCTTCAGCAGACCGAGTGCCCGTCGTGGCTGTACCCGATCACTATGGGAGCGACGACCATCTGGGAACGCTGGGACAGCATGCTGCCCGACGGCCGCGTCAATCCGGGCGACATGACGTCGTTCAACCACTACGCGTTGGGCGCGGTCGTCGACTTCATGCATCGAACGGTCGCCGGTCTGGCACCGCTCGAACCTGGCTACCGACGTGTACGCATCGCCCCCAAGCCGGGCGGAACCGTCCGCGCCGCCGCTACCCGCTTCGACAGTCCATACGGCAGCATCGAGGTCTCCTGGCGACTCGAAAAGGAATGGTTTCACCTCACCGCGACGATTCCCTTCGGCGTGACAGCTGAGGTCGAGTTGCCCGGCGAGGCCGAGCGGCGGCAACTCGGTGCGGGCACCTACGAGCTTTCTTCACGCATCCGCATCGCCGAACTCAGAAAGATCACATGACCGAGCAGCAGAACCTCATCTACCCTGGCCGCGTATGGAATGACACTGAGGGCAACCGCATTCAGGCGCACGGAGGCTCCATCATCGCCGTCGACGACACCTTCTACTGGTACGGCGAGAACAAGGAACGATCGACGCCGGGCAGTGGAATCTGGCACTGGGGCGTGCGCTGTTACTCCTCGACCGACCTGGTCAACTGGACAGACCGGGGGCTGATCATCCCCCCGGAGCCCCACGACGAAGAGTCGCCGCTGCACCCGACCGCCGGTATGGACCGACCGCACATCATCTACAACGCCCGCACCCGCAAGTACGTGTGCTGGCTCAAAGTGATGAGCAAGGGATCTGTCCAGCGGTCCACCGTGCTGGTGGCTGACGACGTGCTCGGCCCATACACGACGGTCACGAAATGGCTGAGACCGCTCGGGATGAGCGCCGGCGACTTCGATCTGGTCGTGGACCCCCACGACGGCAAGGCGTACTACTACTTCGAGCGCGTGCACTCGGAGCTGATCGTCGCCGACCTGACCGACGACTACACGAACGTGACCGGTTACTACTCCACGCACTTCCCGCAGCCGCAGCCTCCCTATGTGCGAGAGGCTCCGGCCTACTTCGCCCGCAATCGCAAGCACTATCTGATCACCTCGGGAACCACCGGGTACTATCCGAACCCCTCGGAATCGGCAGTCGCGGCCAGCTACCACGGGCCCTATACGATCCTGGGCGATCCGCATCCGACAGACGCCTCGCGCACATCGTTTCACTCTCAACTCTCGTCGATCTTCAAACACCCGGGCAAGCGGGAGCTGTACATCGCGCTCGGCGACCGTTGGCTTCCGGGTTATCTCGACGACGGGGCTCGAGCGTTCCAGGAGTTCGAAGCGCACTTCGCTCCGGGCCGAGACGGCGACGAGCCCATGGAGGAGTTTGCGCACGTCGACTCGTCGATCGCCGACTACGTGTGGCTTCCCATCCGATTCGACGGAGACATTCCCGTCATCGAGTGGCACGACTCATGGAGCCCCGACGACTACGAGGATGCCTAGGCTTCTGACCGGCTGCGTCCGAGGGTGCTCTCGCGAGCGGTGAGTGTGGGGTCGAGCGTAACGTGCTGATGCTCGTGGGCATTGCCGTCGGTCAACTCCTCGAGAAGCAGACGCATGCCGGTCGAGCCCATCTCCAGCCCGGGCAGATCTACGGTCGAGATAGGAACGGTGCTGTCATAAGCCGAACGGTTGTCATCACACGCGACCAGCGCTATGTCGTCGGGAAATCGATACGGCGATGACGATGTCAGGACTTGCACGATACCCAGCGCGAGCAGATCTGCGGCGGCAACGATTCCGTCGGGCAGCGTGTCGGTGGTTCGCTCGGTGAGCAGAGCCCCCACATGGCGACCGTCTTCGATCTGAATCTCATCGGTTGAGATGTGCTCGAGCGTCGCCCCCGCGACCTGATCTACGGCGTCTCTCGCCCCCTGAAGGCGATCGGCGAGGGCTCGAGACCGGGATACCGGCCCACCCGCGAAGATCAAACGGCGCCGACCGAGACCGAGCAGGTGCTCCGCGGCCATCCATCCGGCCGCCACGTTGTTGGTGCTCACTGCGCAGTGATCATGCTGCTGGCGAGCTGCGTCGAGAATGACCAGTGGGCGTCGCCCGGCGAGATGTCGATCCGTCGGGGGCATCACTCCGCCCAGGGGCGCAACCAGAATTCCCGACACCTGCTCTTCATCGAAGTAGTTCAGGTAGGAGCGCTGCTTCGACATGTCGATGTCCGAGTTGCCGGTGACCACGAACTTGCCGACCTCGGATGCCGACCGTTCGGCGCCCCTGACCATGTCTGTGAAGTAGGAGTTGTCGAGGTCGGCCAGAACCACGCCGACCGTGTTGCTGACACCTGCCGCGAGCTTGCTGGCGGTGCGGTTGCGTACAAAGCCGAGTTCATCGATGGATGCGATGACGCGGTCTCGGATCGACGGCGTCACACCCTCGGGGTGGTTGAGCACGTTCGATACGGTTCCGATCGCCACGCCAGCGTGGTGGGCGACGTCAAGCATCGTGACGGAGCCGTTCTTGCCGCTGGCCGTCGGGGCTAATGCCGTCTTTACCACTGTTGTACTCCTACCGGGCGGGGATCTTTCTCCACACTAGCGCCGAGGCCGTCGCATCGATCAGAGTGCGATGCGACGGCCTCGGCGTCAGGCGGATCTGCTAACTCCGGCGCGTTTGCGAGGCATGCGACCGGCGACGCTGAACCACGAGGCCAGCCCCCAGCATCAGGAGCAGGCCGGCGATCAAGCCCAAGCTGGCCACGGTGCTGCTTCCCGTTGCGGCCAGCTTGTCCGAACCGGATGCGCCGGGCTGGTCGCCGGCCGGATCGGTGCCCGGTGTTCCGTCCCCCGGTGTTCCGTCCGGGCCTGTGGAGGTCGGCGCGACAGAGACAGCAACCGACGAGGACAGCTGATCGTCTACAGCGGATCGCGCCGCAACCAGCGGAACGCTCCCGGTCGGTGCGGCCCAGCGATCGGCGGTGGTGTCCCAATACGACAGCACGCGGTTGTCTAGCTCGACGGTGACCCGCTGAGACTCGCCCGGCTCCAGATCGACCTTCGCGAATCCGGCCAGCGCCCGATCGACGGTGTCGACGGCATCCGTCGGCAGAGCCCCAGCGTAGAACTGCACGACGTCGGATCCCGCGCGGTCACCCGTGTTTGTGATCGTCACAGACGCTGTTGCGGGAGTGGTCGCGATCGAAGCCGCCGTTGACGGGCCGTCGACCGGTGACGCCGGAATCAGCATCGGTGTCGTCGCCAGGTCGGAGTAGGCGAAGTCGGTGTACGACTCGCCGTATCCGAACGGGAAGAGCGGTGTCTGGTCGTTCTGCTCGTACCACTTGTACCCGACGTAGATGCCTTCGTCGTAGCTCACCTCGTTGCTGTCGCGCACGAGAGCTGGACCCTGGTCGGTCGAGGCCGGGAAGGTCATCGGGAGGCGGCCTCCGGGATCCGCATCGCCGTAGAGCACGTTCGCGATGCTCTCGCCGACCGCCGCTCCCTGATACCAGGCCTGGGTGACTGCGGCCACATCGTCGAGCCATGGCATGAGCACAGGGCCAGGAGTGTGGAGCACAACAATCGTGTTCGGGTTCACCGCCGCCACCGCCTCGATGAGCGCGTTCTGGTCGCCAGGAAGAGACAGACCGACCCGATCGACTGCTTCGCCCGTGAACTCATTTGCGAACACAACCGCCACATCCGAGTTGCGTGCGGCTTCGACAGCCGCGGGGATGAGGCTGTCAGGCTGCCAGCCGAGCGTCATGCGCGGTCCGAAGAAGCCACCGCCCGCGGTCGAGTACTCGACCACGATGTCTGCGGGCACCCCCGCCTCGAGTTCGACGACTCCACCCAGCGTGTACTCCTGGGGTGCGAAGAAGAAGTCCCAGATGAAGCGGGATCCGTCGAAGACCGTCTCACCGTTGACCGTGACCTTCGCGCTTCCGGAAAGAAGAGAGGAGAGCCGGAGGAGCCCGGTGGACGTCGGGGTGATCGTGCCGGAGTAGCGAGCGGACCAGGACGAGGGAAGCCCCTCGACGGGAGCGCCGGAGAAGTCGATGTTCGATGCAGTGCCGCTCGAGATCACCGGGCCCGAGAAGTCGGTGCTGCCGAAGTATTCGGCGCTCATTCCGGCTCCGAATGCAGAGGCGGGAGCCGTGGGCAGCGCAATGTCGCCGAGCGATCCCTGCGAAACGGTTGTCTCGTCGGCCTTGGCAGCGATCGCCTCGGCGGGAGTCACGAAGTCGCCCGGATTCACGTACGACGACCCTTCGATGCCGGTGATCGCATCCGCGCCCGCCGGGCCGATGACGGCCACGGACGGCTCGTTGCTCAGCGGGAGCACTCCGGAGTTCTTCAGGAGCACGGTCGCTTCTTCGCCGGTTTCGACGGCGGTCGCGAGATGATCGTCGTTCGTCACGACGGCGGCAGCCTCGGCCGGTAGTGGTGTATCGAACGCGCCAGAGTCAAAGAGTGCCAGCAGGATCCGGTAGACAGCATCGTCGACACGCTCGGCTGAAATGCGGCCGTCGGTGAACGGTGTGCGATCGGTCTTGGCGAACAACGACTGGGAGTCGACGCCCGCGTTGATGCCGGAGATCCACTCTGACCGAGGATCGAAGTCTGTGGCGACGTAGCCACTGAGACCCAAATCGGTTTTCAGTGCCGTCAGCATCTCGGAGTTCTCGCACGCGTACGTTCCGTTGACTCGGGGATACGCGCACATCACCGAGTCGGCTCCTCCGTCGACCACAGCGGTCTCGAACGGCGGGTAGTAGAGCTCACGAAGGGCTCGCTCTGACACGTCGACTCCGAGCGTCTCGCGCGGCCCACTCTCCTGGGCATAAGCGGCGAAATGCTTGATCATCGTGCTCACACCCTTGCTCTCAACACCCGCAGAGACGGCGGCACCCATCTTGCCGTTGACGAGAGTGTCTTCGCCGTAGCCTTCGGCAGCCCGGCCGGAGAGTCCGTTTCGGTCGATGTCCACGGTTGGACCGAGCACGACGTTCCAACGCTTGTCGTGTGCCTCGGCGCCGATGACGGCTCCGTACTCGCCCGCGAGCTTGGTGTCGAACGTGGCGCCCAGGGCATTCGGCGCCGGGAACGCAGTGACGCCCGTGTCGCCTCGAAGCCCGCCCGATGCATCCACTCGCCTCATCTCGGGTATGCCGAGATAGGCCAGCGGTGCGAAATCTGCATCGTTCGTCGCGAGGATGAGTGTCACCTTCTCTTCGGACGTCATCGCCGACAGCAGTGCGTTCGCGCGCCATTCCGGCGTCTGCGACGTGTCGCGCCACGGTTGGTCTGGAGCGGCGGCCGCCCCGGTCAGTGCTGATATTGCAAGCAAGGCTGCCCCCGAGCCGGCCATGATGCGTGCGATTCTCCGTTTTATCGTCATTCAGTTCCTCCTTGAGCTGCAATGAAGCGCTTCATGAAGCGCTTCATAACCCAATCACATCGCTGCGCGTCATGGCAAGGGCGCGGTCGGTTCGAGTTATTGAGGCGCTACCTCATCTGTGAGGCGTACGCGCAGCTCATCCGATCGGTCAGGCAAGCGCGCGAGGCCCGAATTCAGCCGGCACCCGGGCTCGGCCTGCGCGCTCGAGTCGCGGTCAGGTGCGTTGTGTGCTCGCCCGCACCACGAGCGTGGGCTCCAGCACCGAATGCGTGTGCTCGTGCCCCTCGGGATCGCGGATCTCCTCGAGCAGCAGCGCCATCGCCACTGCCCCGATCTGCTCGCCGGGCTGGGCGATCGTGGTGATGGGAATGAGGCTTTCCCATGCCGCCCGGTTGTTGTCATACCCCGTGATCGCGATGTCCTCGGGTATGCGAATGGATGCGTCGGCTCCCAGAATCTGTACGAGACCGAGCGCGAGCAGGTCGGCCGCGGCGACGATCCCGTCGGGTCGCTCCGATTCCGGTCGATGTGCGATCGCGAAGCCGAGGGTGCGCCCGTCATCGGCCTGAACCTCCGGGGTGGGGGAGAGCTCGAGGCTTGCGCCGGCAGTTTCGCGCACGGCCCGCTCGACGCCTCGCAACCGGTCGGCGATCGGCACGGCTTGGGCGGGGTCTCCGGCAAAGAGCAGCCGCCGTCGACCGATGGCGAGCAGATGGCTCGCGGCGAGGTAGCCGCCGTACTCATTGTCGACGCTCACCGTGCAGGCGCCCTCGATGGCGGCATCGTTCAAGAAAACCAGAGGAGTTCTGTTTCGACCGGTCAGCAGCGAGCCATCGGCGCCGGGTAGTGGGGCGAGCAGAATGCCCGCCATGCGCTCTTGGCGGAACAGGTCGAGGTTCGCCGCCTGCTTCGAGCGCCGCATGTCAGCGTTGGCGAGCACCACGTTGATCGAGGATTCGGCTGCGATGCTCTCGGCCCCACGGGCCATGTCCACGAAGAACGAGTTGCTGAGGTCTGCAATGACGACGCCGATGGTATTGCTCGTGCCTGCGGCGAGGGCTCGGGCGGCACGATTGGGAACGAAGCCCAGCTCTGCGATCGCGCGCTGCACCTTGTCGATCGTGGCGCGCGAGACCTTCTGCGGCTGGTTGATGACGTTCGAGACGGTGCCGAGAGCTACTCCGGCTCGCTTGGCGACGTCTTCCATCCGCGCTGCGGACGGCGCGGGGGGAGTTCTCTCTGAAACAGACATGATGTTGAACCATTATGGGGGAGCCCCGTCGCACCAGCTTGACGTTCTAGCGAACCCGTATGTATATTGTGAAGCGCTTCAATTCCATTTCAGGTTCAAGGAGGAACCCATGTTCCACAGCACATCTCGCGGTCGCCGCACCGTACTGGCGGCAGCTGCGGCTGCCGTCGTAGCCGTAGGCCTGGCGGCCTGTTCGTCGGGTGGATCGGGTGCGGCCAGTTCGGCGAAAGAGTTCACCTTTCTCGCCATCAACGAAAACTCCACCATCCCCAAGGTTCTGACCTCGCTCAGCGAAAACGAGTGTGCCGCCGAGAACAAGGCTCTTCCGCTGAAGATCAACAAGCAGGCCCAGGCCTCGCTCGATCAGCAGCTCCAGCTGCTGGGTGGGCAGAACGCTCTCCCATCGGCTTTCGTTTCGCCGAACTCGCCCGACCTGCTCAAAGAACTCGACGGCGCCGGCAAGGTGGCCGACTTCACGGGTACCGACGTCGAGAAGTCGATCGTTCCGGTGGCCCTGTCCGGAGTTCATACTCTGTACGACGACAAGACCCTCGTGCTGCCTACCGAGCTGAACATCGAGGGAATCTGGTACAACAAGGCCCTGCTCGAAAAAGCCGGTGTCTCCGAACCGACGTCCTGGGAATCGCTCAAGGACTCCTTCGCCACGCTGGACTCCGCTGGTGTTCAGCCGATCTCCGCCGCAGGCAAGGGCGGCGATGGTTGGGGTGTCACGCGCTGGGTGGGCGCATACATCTACCGCACCCTCGGCCCTGACGCGCTGAAGAAGATCTCCGACGGATCTGCCAAGCTCACCGACCCCGAGTACACCGACGCCGCGAACGTCATTGCCGAGCTCGGCTCGGCCGGTTACTTCGGTCCTTCGCCGAGTTCCATCGACTACGCCACGGCACTGAACCAGTTCCTCACCGGTCAAGCAGCCTATTACTACATGGGTTCATGGGCTGTGTCTGCGTTCAACGACACTGAACAGAACAAGATCGGGGCCGACAACATCGGCTTCTTGCCCTTCCCCGCGGTGAGTGGTGGCGCGGGTTCGGCTGATCAGACGCCGGCCAACGTGGGCACCGACATCGCCTTCTCGAAGTCGGCGTATGACGGCGACGAGAAGGTCAAGTCGTGGGCCAGCTGCATCGCCGCGAACTATGGTGCTGCGGCACTGCGCGAGGGCCAGATCACTGGTTTCGCAGTGAATGGCGACGTCGAGGTTCCGCCGCTGACTCAGCTCGTGCAGACCGAAATCGCCGACTCCGGCGAGACGGTCCAGTGGTTCGAGGCCCTCTTCGGCCCGGCTGCCACTACGGCGAGCCAGACCAACGGAGGCCCGCTGGGTTCCGGCCAGCTGACGGGCTCCGACTTCATGAACACCGTGCAGTCGTCCCTCGGCAACTGACCTTCACCTTCATCCGATCGAGCCGTGGGCGGGTCGACCCCGCCCACGGCGTTTCACATTTCTCGAGGCTGACATGAAATCCGTACTCAGCGACAAGCGCGCCATCGGGGTCCTGCTCGGGCCGGCACTGCTGGTCTACACCCTGGTCATGCTGCTGCCGATGCTGTGGTCGCTGGGCTACACCTTCTTCACCGGAAGCGTTCTCGGCGGTTTCGACTTCGCCGGTTTCGCGAACTTCGCACGGTTCTGGAACGACCCGAACTCCGGCCCGGCCGTGCTGTTCACTATTAAATACGCGCTGTTGGTGACCGTCGGCCAGATCGTTTTCGGCTACCTTCTGGCACTGCTCTACACGTTCTTCCTCAAACGGGCGTCGAACGTCGTGCG
This sequence comes from Agreia pratensis, assembly GCF_900177685.1. Lineage (GTDB taxonomy): Bacteria > Actinomycetota > Actinomycetes > Actinomycetales > Microbacteriaceae > Agreia > Agreia pratensis. The sequence goes on along the minus strand of NZ_FXAY01000001.1, from coordinate 1,028,278 downwards.
CACACTCGTCTTCTTCCCAGTGGTGCTGCCCACCGTGGCCGTCTCGCTGCTGTTCCAGAAGATGTTCGAATTCGCGCCCCAGACGGGGCTCGTCAATTCGTTCCTCAACGGACTCGGTATGGAATCCGTCGACTGGCTGGGCAATCCCGGCACGGCCTTCGTGGTGATTGCCATCATGGACATTTGGCGCGCAATGGGTTTCTACGGGGTGCTCCTCTATACCGGGGTGATCGACATCCCAGACGACGTCATGGAGGCGGCACGGCTGGACGGTGCAGGCACGTTCAGCCTCATCCGCCGCATCGTGATTCCGCTCTCCTGGCCTGTGATCATCGCGGCCGGCATCTTCAGTATCAACGGCACGCTCAAAGTCTTCGACTCCATCTACGCGCTCACGGGCGGCGGCCCCGGTACCTCTACGACACCGCTGACTCTCTACATGTACCGCACCGCGTTCGCGGGAGGCGACTACGGGTACGGCTCGACAATCGCCCTCATGCTCACGATCATGTGCCTGCTCGTCACCGTCGCCATCTTCCGCTCCACCGCGCGCAACTCTAAGGAGTTCTCATGACGAACACCGCAATCGCCTCCCCGCGGCCGTTGAAGCCGGCGCGGCGACGGCGCAGCGTTCGGTCTGTGCTTGGCAAGATTCCGGGCTGGATCGTCGTGGCCGTGCTGCTGATCGTCTTCGTCTACCCTCTCGTCTGGCTCGTGCTGGGCTCGCTGAAGACGCAAGACGAATTCCTCAATAATCCGACCTGGGCTCTGCCGGAGAACTGGTTCAACTTCTCCAACTACTCCATCGCGTGGGAATCGACGGCGCACTACCTGCTCAACTCGGTGATCGCCGTCTTCCCCTCCCTTGCGATCTGCCTGCTCATCGGAACTGCCGCCGGATTCGCACTTGAGATCATGGTCTTCAAGGGCCGCAACACCCTGCTGTTGGTGTTCCTTGTGGGCATCATGATCCCGGGTCAGATGATCCTGCTGCCACTGTTCTCCGTATACTTCAACCTCGGCCTCAGCTCCACGCTCTGGCCGCTCATCATCACCTATACGGCCACGGCGTTGCCACTGACCGTGTTCATGATGGCGACGTATTTCCGCAACATCCCGCGCGAGATCTTCGAGGCGTCGACGATCGACGGCGCGAGCACATTGAAGTCGTTCTTCTTCATCGCTCTGCCGATGATGCGCAACGCGATCTTCACCATCGCGCTGGTGCAGTTCTTCTTCCTTTGGAACGACCTGCTGATCGCCCTCACGTTCACCACCGACGACAGCCTGCGAACCGTGCAGGTGGGCTTGCTCAACTTCACGGGGCAGTTCGGGGTCGTCGACTACGGGCCGACTTTCGCCGCAATCTGTATCAACGTCTTCATCATTCTGGCTCTGTACCTCGTGCTCAACCAACGCGTTATGCGTGGGCTCGCCGCCGGCGCGGTGAAGGGATGAGCTCGGCGGGTGTCCTTGCCCCCCGCCCCGTCAGCGTCCGGTTCGAGCATCACGCCGATGGTCGTCTCGGTATCGGTGAGTCTCGGCCTCGGCTGTCGTGGCACTATGACACTGCACCGGAGGGTTTTCGGCAGTCCGGCGCGGTGATCGAAGTCACCGTCGATATCCCCGGCCGCGATTCGGAAGTGACCGAGTACCTGGTCGACGGCGACGAGCAGGTCCTCGTCAGCTGGCCCGGACGCACCCTCGCGTCTCGCGAGCGCGTGCACGTGCGGGTGGCCAGCATCTCCGACTTCGGCACGAGCGAGTGGAGCGAACACGCAACCGTCGAGCTGGGTCTGCTCGACGAGGACGACTGGTCTGGTCGCTTCGTGGGCCCCGGATGGCCGGAAGACCGTGAGACCGATCGTCGTCCTGGGCGGGTTCGTGCAGAATTCACCGCGCCCGACGACGTCGTGCGAGCCCGGCTGTACCTGACCGCCCACGGACTTGCTCAGGCGGAGGTCAACGGGAGCCGAGTCGGCGATGAGGAGTTGACGCCCGGCTGGACCAGCTACCAGCATCGCTTGCGCTACGCGACTTTCGATCTCGATCAGCTCATCGTGCCCGGGGCGAACGCCATCGGAATCTGGCTGTCAGACGGATGGTGGCGCGATCGCATCGGCTTCGAAGGTGGATCACGAAACGTTTACGGGGACGATCAGTCTGTGCTCGCCCAGATCGAACTGACCCGGTCGGATGGGCGGCGCACCGTCGTCGCCAGTGACGATAGCTGGACAGCCGGTTTCGGGCCGATAATGCTGTCGAGCATCTATGACGGGGAGCACGTCGATCTCCGCGACGACGATGCGAGCTGGTCGACGACAGGCTGGACCGATCCGTCGTGGAGCGATGTAGCCGTGTTCGATCGTGGCTCGGCCAGACTGGTCGCACCGACCGGCCCGCCCGTCCGCTGCACAGACGAGCTCGCGCCCGTGAGCATCGACAGCAAGGGTTCCGGCCGCTGGATCATCGATTTCGGCCAGAACCACTCCGGGCGTTTACGCATTACCGGCCACTCGGCTGGCGGTAGCACGGTCGTGTTGCGGCATGCCGAGCTTCTCGAAGACGGTGAGCTCTACACGCGTACGCTGCGTCAGGCGAAGGCGACCGACGCGGTCGAGCTTCCGCCAGGCGACTTCACCTGGCAACCGCGCTTCGCCATTCACGGTTACCGTTACGCCGAGATCAGCGGATGGGAGGGCGAGCTCACGGCCGAGAGCGTGGTATCCCGGGTGCTCCACACTGATATGCAGCGGGTCGGCTGGTTCGAGAGCTCGAACGCCGAGGTCAACCGACTGCACGAGAACATCCTCTGGAGCATGCGCTCGAACTTCGTCGACATCCCTATGGACTGCCCGCAACGTGACGAGCGGCTCGGCTGGACGGGCGACATCCAGGTCTTCGCGCCCACGGCATCCTTTCTCTACTCGGTCACCGGGATGCTCTCGTCGTGGCTGGAGGACGTAGCGGTCGAACAGACCGACCGCGGCACGGTGCCGTTCTACGTGCCATACCTGCCGCTGGGCAGCTGGCAGCACGCTCCGGTCGACCCTGTCGCCGTGTGGGGCGATGTCGCGGTGCTCACTCCCGACGTTCTGCATCAGCGCACCGCCGACATCGAGCTACTCCGCCGGCAATACCCGAGCGCCAAGGCGTGGGTCGACGAGGTGCATGCCCGGGCCGGAGAAGACCTGATCTGCGCGGGCACGATGCAGCTCGGAGACTGGCTCGACCCGGCGGCGCCAGCAGACGAGCCAGAGCTCGCCACGACCGACCCATACTTGGTCGCGACGGCATACTTCGCTCGGTCCGCACAGCGGTTGGCGCTGACTGCCAAGATCATCGGCGAGTCCGAGGATGCGCAGTTCTACGGTGACCTTGCCTCGGCGGTCGCGTCGGCTTACGCAGACCGTTTCCTCAGCGCCGACGGCAGGGTGGAAGGTGGATCTCAGGCCGCTTACGCGCTGACGACGACGTTCAGACTCTGGCCGACCCCGGAGTTGCAACGGGTCGGCACTTCCCGCCTCGCAGCGCTGGTCAACGATGCCGGCGGACGGGTCGCAACCGGATTCGCCGGCACGCCTGTCGTCTCCGACGCGCTCACGCTCGGGGGGCAGGACGAGGCGGCCTACCGGCTCCTGCTCTCAGACGAATGCCCGTCGTGGCTGTACATGGTCAGAATGGGTGCCACCACGATCTGGGAGCGGTGGGACAGCATGCTTCCCGACGGCACCGTCAATCCCGGCGATATGACCTCCTTCAATCACTACGCCCTCGGCTCTGTCGGTGATTGGCTGCATCGCGTCGTGGGAGGTTTGGCCCCTGAAGCGCCCGGCTATCGTCGCATCCGATTCGCCCCGCGACCCGGCGGCGGGCTCACATCGGCGAGTGCGCGGCACGTGACGCCGTATGGTGAGGCGTCGATCGAATGGCGTGTGATGGACATTGGTTTGCACGTCACATGCGTCGTGCCGGTGGGTACTTCGGCGGTACTGGATGTTCCAGGCCACGACGCGGTGGAGCTGGCCCACGGGCGGCACGATGTCACATTTGGGCTGCTCGCCGTCGCCTGACGGAGCATGCGACGGCATGGCATGATTCAGCCCGCCGCAGCTCGTTCTTTACAGGTGCGTGGTTTCTCCCACTCCGGGTGAAGATTCTCGACGATCAGACGGGCTCGCGAGCCGCTCTATGGCGGCCACGACCTCCTCGACCGCGGGCAGTGCTCGCAGCTGCGTTGCGATTGCTTGCCCGGCCAGGCGGTACGTCGGTGTCGACAGGATGTGTGTCGCGACTGTTCTGATCTCGGTCGATGTGGCTGACTCCGCGATCAAGACGGCTCCGGCTCCGGCAGCTTCGACGTAGTCTCCGTTGGGCACTTGGTCTGCACCGAGCGGAAAAACGAGCACCGGAACGCCAGCGTGCAGCGCCCCGACGACCGAACCGGAACCGCCGTGGTTCACGACGAGATCGGCATGCGGCATGAGTTCTGCCTGGGGAACATATTGCTCCACGCGGATACTGCTCTGCCCGAGATCCTCCGTGGGTTCGACCGTTCGAGGGTCGACCCAGGGGCCCGTGGTGACCAGAATTCGAGCGGACAGTCCGGCGACGGCGTCGAGAATGCGACTGAACAGGTCTCCGGAGCTCGTGTTGAACTCCGTGCCGAGGGTGACGTAGATGCGAATGGCCTCGTCGCCGGCTCGAAACCACTCGGCCGCGGGGTGGGGTGCGGCGATCTCGACGGGCGTGGGTCGAAGACGCATGACGCTGCCGCCGAAGTCGCTGTCGGGCCGCATCGAGGCCGTGGCGGGCACCACGGTCAGCGCTCCATCCAACATGGTCAGATGCGGGTCGGGCGCGAGCCCTGCCGCGAAGCGAAGCTGTTGGATCGGTACTCGGATGGAGTCCTTCCACGAATTGCTCGCGGTGGCGAAAGCTGTCACGACGACGCATGGGAGCCCGGCCTCCTCAGCGGCGGTCATTGCTCCGAAATCGAATTCGCTGCACACGAGGATGTCGGCAGGCCACTCGGTCAGAAGCTGGTGCACGTCGATCAATGCGCCATACGCGGCTGTGCCGAGAAATACTTCTTCGACTTTTTGCAGCACTCGCTTCGAGTCGAAGGGTCTCATGGAGCCGGTGCCGACCGTGCTCGATGGCAGCGTGATGTCTCGGGGGCAGAGTCGGGTGAATCCTGTCTGCTCGAGCACCGGCTCTCGAGCGCCGATCAGAGCGGTGTGATGACCGAGGGCTTCGGCATGACGGGCGATCGGCAGCAGAGGAGCCAGATGGCCTCGGCCTCGAGGGAACGAGAAGGCGATGTTCAGGGGTCGATCCGGGGGTGTCGCCATTGCCTGCGCTCCAATCTGGCCGTGGGGGTCGAAAGCAAGCGATTCTGATTTTCGCTAGACGATCGTCTAGCATCATCATGCCGTCTCCCGCACAATCTGTCGATTCGACAGCGGACGGCCTCACGCAATCACGGTGATGAGTCACCTCAACTCGGCTGGCGAATCGAAAACCTCGGCTGCCATCGTCGTTCGCCCTGATCGTGACTGAGTTGCGGAATTTGGCCGCTTCGGCTCGTTGGGAAACGGCCCTTTCCCGCACTTCAGCGTGTGGCAGTGCTTACGCGAACGCGTTCACGCCCGTGAGCTCTGCCGACAACTCCCACAGCCGGGCGGCGTCGTCGCGATCGATCGCATGAGCATCCACCCCCGCGAAGCGGGCCGTCGGGCTGCCGGCGACGGTGGGCTCGGCGATGTCGCAGTCCTCGCAGTACACGCCGCCCATTCCCTCGAGCTGTGGTGATGTCGCTGCCCACGTCGAGGTGGCCGCGCCCTGCGCGGGCGTCTTGAAGCGCTCGTTCACGGTGCCGTCCTCGGTGATCCAGCCTGAGGCGATCATCTCTTCGCGGGGCAGGTGGCGCTGCAGCTCGGTCATGATGCCGCCCGGATGCGCCGCGAAGGCGCGGACGCCGTGCGACTGACCCAGCGCATCCAGCTGCACGGCGAACAGGCTGTCGGCCGTCTTCGCCTGGCCGTACGCCTGCCACTTGTCGTAGCCCGAGGTGAACTGCGGGTCGTCGAAACGCATGGGGCTGAGCTTGTGCCCGGTCGACGACAGGGCCACCACGCGGGCGCCTCCGTCAGCGACGAGCGCGGGCCACAGCAGATTCGTGAGCACGTAGTGGCCGAGGTGGTTTGTGGCGAACTGCGACTCCCAGCCGTCGCCGACGCGCGCCTCGGGCGAGGCCATGATCGCCGCGTTGTTGATCAGGATGTCGAGGCTTCGCCCCGATGCCACAAAGCGCTCCGCGAAGGCTCGCACGCTCGCAAGATCCGAGAGATCGAGCGTGTCGACCTCGACCTCGGAGAGGCCTCGCGCATCCAGGGCCTGCCGCGCCACGTCGGGGCGGCGAGCCGGCACGACGACGCGCGCACCGGCATCCGACAGTGCGGCGACCGTCTCGATGCCGAGCCCAGAGTACCCGCCCGTGACGATGGCCGTCTTGCCCGACAGGTTGATGCCCGCCAGCACATCGCTCGCCGTGGAACGGTCGGTGAATCCGGAGGGGAGCGCGTGCTGGGGTGTGGTTGTCATTGATCAAGCGTACGTCTGGATCACATATGCGCGTCCTCAGAGGGCGGCCGCGGATCGAACATCGCGAGGGCGGCTCCGACCGAGTCGTGAGTGAAGCGGAACCCGCTCTTCATGAGCTGATCGGGGAGCATTCGTTGGCTGCTCAACAGCAGTTCGTCTGCTGCGTCGCGCAGGGGGAGACGCAGTAGCCACGTGGGCAAGGCGAAGAGATGTGGGCGGCGCAGCACGCGAGCGAGCCCACGGGTTATCTGCTCACTCGTGGCGGGTGTCGGGCCGACGAGGTTCACGGCGCCATGGACGTCTTCCGAAGCCAGATGCTGGATAGCGCGCACCTCGTCGACGAGCGAGATCCACGGCCACCACTGCTGGCCCGAGCCGAGTCTCGAGCCGAGGCCTGCGAGGGTGAGAGGAACGAGGGGTGCCGCGGCTCCGCCTCCCTTGGCGAGAACGATTCCCGTGCGCAGGAGCACAGTGCGAGTGAACGCGGCCGCTCGCTGGGCTTCGGCCTCCCATCGAGCCGTGACATCTGCGAGGAATCCCGTTCCTCGCACAGCGTTTTCACTGAGCGCGTCGTCGCCACGGTCACCGTAGAAGCCCGATGCGGAGGCGTTCAGGAAAGCCGACGGCGGTGTGGGTGAGGCCGTGATCGCGTCCACGAGCGTGGCTGTCGCATCCAGACGTGATTCGAGGATCCGAGTCCTCCTCCCTGCCGTCCAGGGCAGTTGAGAGATGCTGGAGCCTGCCAGGTTGATCACCACATCGATACCGTCGAGAGCGCCGGGAGCCAGCTGACGGCGCTCCGGCTGCCACTGCGTCTCCACCGGTGAGATCGGTTCGCGGCGAACGAGCCGGCGCACGTCGTGCCCGTCGGACGCGAGCGCCGCAGTGAGCGCCGTGCCGATGAAGCCCGAGGCTCCCGCGAGAAGAATGGTTCTCGATTCATTCATGACAGTTCTCGTCTCTCTAGTCCAATATTGGACTACTTGCCGATACGCTACTCTTTTGTTCAGGATTGGACAAGATGGGGAGAAATGACTGAGAACTGGCTGACCCCTGCTGAGGCCGGGCTGTGGCGCCAGTGGGTCGATGTGCAGTGGAAGCTCGAGCGGCGTCTTGGCGAGCAGTTGCGTCCGTTCGGGTTGACGCACGGTGAGTACGCCATCCTGAGCATTCTCGAGGCGAACGGACCAACCGGTTGCCGCATGACCCGGCTCGGCGAACTCACACAGAATCCCAAGACGAGGCTCACGCAACAGGTGCGCAGACTCGAGCAAGCGCATCTGGTCTCGCGCGCAGCCGTCGAAGAGGACGCGCGGGGCGTTCGTGTCGTGCTCACGGATGAGGGCCGACGTGTGCTGGCCGCCGCAGCGCCGGGTCACTCTCACGTCGTGAGAGAACTCGTCGTCGGGCACATCGGTGAGGAGGATGCTCGTGTGTTTGCGCGTGTGCTGCGCGACATCGAAAACCGACTCGATGCACAAGGACAGGCGGCCGGTAGCTAGATTCGGGGGATGCACCTCTTCTTTCGCACGGTCTGGTACCAGTGGCGCGCCCGATCGAGGCGTCGCGTGGGAACGTTCGACGTCGCGTCCACGCCCTTTCGGGTGCTGCCCACCGACCTCGACATCTTCAGGCACATGAACAACGGCGTCTACCTCTCGATTCTCGACCTCGGGCGCCTCGACATGCTCGTGCGCTGCGGGCTGTGGCGCATCTTCAATCAGCGCGGCTGGTACCCGGTCGTCGTCGCCGAGACGATCAGCTTTCGCAAGTCGCTCACCCTCTGGCAGCGCTTCGACGTGGAGTCTCGCGTGCTCGGCTTCGATGACAAGGCGGTCTACGTCGAGCAGCGCTTCGCGGTCGACGGCGAGATCTACGCACACGCGTTCATCCGCGGCCGCTTCCTGAAACGCAGTGGCGGCGTCGTTCCGATGCCCGAGCTCCTGGATGCCGTGGGCCCGATCCCCGCCGAGGTCACGGTTCCGGAATGGCTGCACGAGTGGGGCCAGAAAACAGCGCTGCCCGCGACGAAGGCTCCCGCGCCCAGCGAGTGGTGACTCTCCTGGAGTAGCAGGTACCGATGCGGTCAGTGGGTACCGGTGTGCCGGTACATACTGTCCGCAGCGGGGACAGTTACAGGCGTACGCCGCGCCGCTAGTGTGAGTGGCACGTTGCATGCGCTTCGCCAAGGGGAGAACGGGGAGAACTATGAGCACGATTCCAGGGATCGATCCGTCTGTTCCGCCGAGTGGCACGGGCTGCGTGGAGTGTCTCGAGACCGACGATCAGTGGTGGTTCCACCTGCGCCGCTGCGCGCAGTGCGGGCACGTCGGCTGCTGCGACAGTTCGCCGAACCAGCACGCGTCGAAGCACGGAGCCGCGACGGGGCATCCGATCATTCAGAGCTTCGAACCCGGCGAGGACTGGGTCTGGAGCTTCGAGACCGCCGAGTACTACGACGGAGCCCCGCAGCTTGCAGCGCCCGACAGCCACCCCATCGATCAGCCTGTTCCCGGGCCGGCGGGGCGCGTTCCTTCGAACTGGCAGGAATTGTTGAACCAGTAAGGGAGTTGGTGATCTCGATACGGCCGCAGGTGGCCTACTCGATCAACGCGTAGAGGGGGGCACATGCAGGACTCGGTTATCGCGATCATCTGGATCGTGTCCTTCGTGGTTGTCACCGTCGCGGTCAGCGGGCTGACAAAGCGCATCGGCTGGTCGGCTCCCGTGTCGCTCGTGCTCGTCGGGGCCGTGGCCTCGTTCATCCCCGGCGTGCCACATCTCGAGATCGAACCCGATCTCATCCTCTATGGGCTGCTTCCACCGCTGCTCTTCGCGGCGGCCATTCGCACGTCGTTCGTCGACGTACGCGCCCGGCGCGACGGCATCCTGCTTCTGTCGGTGGGCCTTGTGGCCTTTACCGTGGTGGTCGTGGGCTTCGCCGCGTGGCTCGTCATCCCGGCCATCTCGTTGGCCGCCGCGTTTGCGTTCGGCGCGGTCGTCGCGCCGACGGATGCCGTGGCCGTGACGGCCGTGGCCGGTCGCCTCGGTCTGCCCCGGCGACTCGTGACCGTGCTCGAGGGCGAGAGTCTGCTGAACGACGCCACCGCTCTGGTCGCCCTCAACGCGGCCATTCTTGCGATGGTCAGCATCATCACCCCGTGGATGGTCGCGACCGACTTCGTGATCGCCGTGGTCGTGGGGGTGGCGGTGGGCCTGGGCGTCGGATGGGTGCTCTCGAAGATCCGCCAGCAGCTGAGGGCACCCGTACTCGACACGAGCCTGTCGCTGGTCACGCCTTACCTCGCGTTCATTCCCGCGCAGCTGTTCCACGGATCGGGCGTTCTGGCGGTCGTCGTCGCGGGCCTCTTCCTGGGGTACAGATCGCCCGTCATCCAGACTGCTGAGGCGCGCATCGCCGAGTCGATCAACTGGCGCACCATTCAGTTCCTGCTCGAGAACGCCGTCTTTTTGCTGATGGGCCTCGCCCTCGCCGAGATCTTCGACGGCGTCGTCGACTCTGGCCCGGGCTTCTTGACGACGGTCGGCATCTCCGCGGTCATTCTGCTCGCGCTTATCGTGTCTCGGGTGGTGTGGATGCTCATCACCACCTCGGTCTACCGGTTCGGCCCCCAGTGGTTGCGGGGCCGCGGATGGAGTTGGCGTACCGGGATCGCGGTATCGTTCGCCGGCATCCGGGGTGTGGTCACGCTGGCGGCCGTGTTCCTGCTGCCCGAAGAGACGCCGAACAGGGAATTCCTGCAGTTTTTGGCCTTCGTCGTGGTCGCCGGAACTCTGGTCGAGGGGTTGGCGCTTCCCTGGATCATTCGCAAGCTTCGCCTGCCCGCGCCCGATGTCGAGCAGGAGCGCGGTGAAACCCAGCGGCTCATGGCCGAGGCGCAGACCGCGGGCCTCGACCTGCTCGAGCAGCAGGAGCTCGACGGTGTGGAGCCCGGTGTGGTCGAGCGGTTGCGTACGAACGCGCGATTCTTGGCCGAAGCGCTCGAGAATCCGCCCGAGGCCGATCACGAGACCCGCCCCGCGTCGTACAACAGGCTGCGTCGAATGATGGTGCAGGCCGAACGGCAGGCGGTGCTCGACGCCCGATCCGAGGGTCGTTACCAGGAGCGCGCGGTCAAGACGACGCTGGCGTTCATCGACGCCGAGGAATCCGCCCTCGATATGCACAAGCCGCCGAAGCCGGGCGAGAACCTCACCTGAGCGGGCGCGGATGGCGCGAGGATCAGAGCCGCAGTAGCTCGGCGCGGGCGAGTGCATCACCGTGCACCTCTAGGGGCCAGTCTGGGCGGGCGAAATTCTCACGGTCGAGGCGCAGCTTCTGCATCGTGTTTGGTTCTCCCGGGCGGGGCTCCACGACGGTGACACCCGCGTCGGTGTAGCCCAGTCGACGCGAGACACCGAGCGACGACTCGTTCCACGTGGCCGCGCTCGATTCGGCGATCTCGACGTCGAGATGGTCGAAAGCGAAGAGCAGAATGGCAGCCCGCATCTCTTTGCCGAAGCCCTGGCCTTGGGCCGAGCGGGTGAGCCACGACCCCGATGACACGGTCTTCGTGCGAGCCAGGTTCTCGGCGCGCAGGTCCTGCATTCCGATGACTCGGCCCTCATACAGAACGACGAAGTCGAGCGTCCATGTGCCGGGTTGCACGGTTGTGCGCAGATGCCAGTGGTACTTCGCGAAGTCGCGGACGAGCTGCTCGGGCTCGGCATCGGTCCAGGGTGAGGAGAACGGCATGCGCTCGGGCGGGTGGATGCCCGCGAGCACCGCTTCGACGACGGCCGGAAGATCGTCGTCGCGCATCAGTCGTAGCTCGAGCCGTGGCGAGCGCAGTCTCAGCGCGAAGAGCGGCCACACGTCGTCGAGAGTCAACATGGTGCCCCAGAGTACTCGAAAGGCCGTCAGGCGTCGGCGCGGTGGCGGTGAATGCGCCGGATGATGAGCCACGCAATGACTCCCGCGATTGCTGCATAGACCGCGTAGTTGAGGTAGTCGCTGTATTTCTCGATGATCTCGTACTGCGTTCCGAGCGCTGCGCCGAGACCGATCAGCAGACCGTTCCAGATCGCGCTTCCCGCGATGGTGAAGATGCTGAAGGTCACGAGATGCATGCGCTCTGCTCCCGCCGGCAGCGAGATGAGGCTGCGTACGCCCGGAATGAATCTGCCGAAGAACACCGCCGACTTGCCGTGCCGGGAGAACCACGAGGCAGCCTTCTCGAAGTCGTGCTTGTCGACCAGGGGCAGCTTCGACAGCCATTCGATCGCCCGATCCATTCCGAGCTTGGCGCCGAGCCAGTAGAGGATGAGCGATCCCGCGTAGGCGCCGAGGGTGCTCGTGATCATCACGAGAACGAGGTTGAGCTCGCCCCGCTCCGAGAGGAATCCTGCGAGCGGCAGGATGACCTCGCTCGGGATCGGAGGGAAGACCGTCTCGAGCAGGGTGAAGAGCCCCACCCCCCACTCGCCGATGCCTTCCATCAGAGTGAGAGCGAAGCCGGCGAGCCCGCCGAGCTCGGTGGGGTTGCCTGCTGTACGGATCATCCCCTCAAGGGTGGCATGCCGCGGAAAGTCCTTCCTCCCAAGGGCCTGGGAACCGGCGGCCGGAATCGGCATCCAGGTTTTTCTCAGTATTTTGACGTGCCAGACGCGTGACGAATCGCGGCCGAACTGCGTCATAGACGTGAGAGCCGCACACGCTGGCTCTTCATCTAAACGAGAAAGACAGGAACGAATCATGAGCGCAGCAGACAAGATCCAGAACGCCGCCGAAGACCTTGCTGGCAAGGCCAAAGAGGCGCTCGGAAACCTCACCAACGACGACAGCAAGGTCGCTGAGGGCAAGGCCGAGCAGGCCAAGGCCGACGCGAAGAAGGCCGGCGAGAACGTGAAAGACGCGTTCAAGCACTAAGCGCCCTTTGTCGACCCCGGCCCACGAGGCCGGGGTCGGCCCGCTTAACGGCATCTCGCCACACCCCGACGTCACATGTGAAAGGCCACAGACACAGAACGTGAATACCTTCATCTACTCGCAGGGCGACCGCTGATGGGCAAGCTCATCTATGGAAACTCGGGCGCTGAAATGGTTCTCGACGATCGACCGCTCAACCATGTTCGAGTGGTCGTGCTCGCGAAGCTTCGCCGCGGCGAGAGCTTCGCTCTCTCGTGGGAGAACGATCGCGGTCACCACATGATGTGGCTGCACCCCTCGATTCCCCTCTATTTCACCTTTTCCGGCAAACGGCATCCCACCCTCAATCGTGCGTGGATCGATGCGCTGATGCGCACCGCGAATTCGCCCAACGGGCTCGAGGTCGTGCCGGAGCCCACCGCGGTCGAGCGATGAAGCATCGCCCGCGCAGTGTCTGGTTCGCCCTCGGCGCTGGCGTGATCGTCACCGTCATCGTCGCGACCGTCGTGCTCGTGCCCGTGATCGGTCTCGTCGCGTCTGCCGCGGCATCCGCCCCCCTCGTCGACTTTCCGGTCGGCGCCATGATCGTCACTGTCGTCGGCGGCTATGCGCTGGCTGCCGGATTCCTGGCACTGATTCTGCGCATCCGTCGTGGTGCGCTCGCTTGGATCTGCTCTGTCGCCGCTGTCATCGCGGCGTTGATCGTCTCGCTCTATCCCCTGGCCGCGGGCGCTATCGCCGCAGCGGATCAGGCGGGCGAGGCGATCCCGACCATCGTCGAATGGGTCGGCAGATTGCAGCAGCTGCTGCCCTGAGAAGAGCGGCCCGAAAAAAAGTTCAACAATCCGCGTGACGAATCCGTTGCCACCGACGACCTATTCATGAAGCACAACACAGCCCCGGAAGATCCGGGCATCAGAACCCGAAGGAGATCATCATGGCCAGCACCACTCCCGCCACCCCCGCCTCTGTCGCTCCCGCAGGAGTCACTACCGAGTCGAGCACTCTCGGCAAGACCGTCATCAACGACTCCGTCATCGCCAAGGTCGCCGGCATCGCAGCCCGCGAGTCGCGCGGTGTCTTCGCTCTCGGTGGCGGCGCCGCTCGTGCGTTCGGCGCCATTCGCGAAGCTGTCGCCGGCGAGGACAAGAGCCAGGGAATCAACGTGGAGGTCGGCGAGACGCAGGTCGCCGTCGACGTGACCATCGTCGCCGAGTACCCGGCGCCGCTGCAGGATGTCTCGGACGGCGTTCGCGCCAACGTCATCAAGGCGGTCGAGTCGATCGTCGGCATGGAGGTCACCGAGGTGAACGTGACCGTCAACGACGTGCACCTTCCCTCGGAGGACAACTCCGACGACGCTGAGGCCCGAGTACTGTGACCCCCTCGGCAACCCGCACGGGTATTCTCATCGGCGCGGTTCTCGCGCTCAGCGGTGTCGCCTTCGGCTTCTGGGCGTTCGTCTTCGTCGCGGTGGCCATGGCCATCGGCGCCCTCGTCGGCCGAATCGTCGACGGCAAGCTCAACGTGGCAGGCCTCGTCGACGCGTTCCGCGGAAAGCGATCCTCCTCATGAGTGTCGCCGCGACGTCTCCGGCCGGCGCGGCACAGCGCGGTCGAACCCGCATCACGTCGAAAGCCCTGAACCGCGTCGTGTCGGCCGTCACTGCAGACGCACTGGGAGTCGACTCGAACCACGTGGGCGTCGATCTCGCCGACCGTGACGGGCTTCTCGCCCTGACGGTGACGACACCCATCCGAGTCGTATCGCTCGATCGCATCCAGTCCGACAGCTCGGTCGTCGGCCGCTCCGGCGGCTCGATTCTCGACCGCGCCGCGCGGGCCCAGGGTGACATCCGAGAGCGGGTGACGACCCTCACCGGATCGCAGATCGCGCAGGTGATCGTGAAGGTCTCCGGCGTCTCCATCCAGCCAGAAAAGAGAGTGAAATGAGCTCCAGCAACCAGGCTCTCTACGCCCGCATCGCACGGCGCGAGACCCACTCCTCGCGCTCGATGCTCGCCATCGTCTTGGCGATCATTCTGATCGTGGTCTTCGCCTGGGCGGGGACCGAGGTCGTGATCGCGTTGCTCGGGCTGCCCGCGCTGCTCGTCGCGCCATCCGACATGTTCGCGTCTGCCGTCGGCCTTGCGGAACAACCCGCTGCGCTCGTGGCAACCGCCGGCATCGTTGCGGCCGTGGCCGGCCTCGTGCTGATCATCACGTCGCTGTCGCCGGGTCGCCGCGCGCGGCACCTGATCGACACCGAGCGGGCGGTGACCGTCGTCGACAACGAGGTGATCGCATCCGCTCTCGCCCGCCACGCGTCGTACGCCGGCAACGTCGACCCCGATAACGCGACCGTGTCGGTGTCCCATCGACTCGGCGTCGTCGATCTCACACCGGCGTCGGGCATCCCCGCAGATCGCGACGCCGTCACCCGCGCCGTGACCGAGCAGCTCGACTCATACGGGCTGCGGCCCACAGTCCGCGCTCGTGTACGCATCGCTGAGAAAGGCAAGGTCGGAGCATGACCAGCACCAATCGTTTCGCGAACAGGCTTCTGATCTTCGTCTGCGGCCTCGTGCTGCTCATCGTCGGCGGCGCTGCTGCTGCCGCGGTTCTCGTGCCGGGCATCCGGGATGTCTGGAAGGACACGGGCTCGCAGGTCACCGAACAGGTCGGGTCGTGGTTAGAGCAGACACAGCTCGCGGGCCTCGGGGTCAGCTGGATCCTCGTCGCCGTCGTGGCGCTTCTCGTCATCGCCATCGTGATTCTCATCGTGTTCATCGCTCGTCATGGGCACGGTCACACGTCGAGGGCCGTCACCGATTCCAGCGGAGAGCACGGCACCACGATCGTCGAGTCGTCGGTTGCCGAGCAGGCCCTTCAGGATGCTCTGGACGGCCACTCCGAGTTCGTCGCGTCGCACGTCTCCACCTACAGAGTCCGCCGCACGCCCGTGCTGAAGGTGTCGATCACCTGCCGCCGCGGAGTGTCCCCGAAAGACGCGGCGGGAATCGTCGAGTCGAAACTGCTCGCTCTCGACGGGCTGCTGGGGCGCGAACTGCCCGCGCTGATCCAGGTCAGCGGCGGGTTCCGAGCCCGGGTCGGCAAGACAACCCGCCTGCAGTAGAAATCAGGCCTCGCCGTCGACGTAGACCCACTCGCCCGCGACCCGGGCGAAGGTGCTGACCTCGTGCTGAACGCCCGACGATCGGCCCTCCGGCGCATCCACCCTGTATTTCGCGCGGAACTCGACGACCCCGTCGCTGTCGCGCTCCGAGCCGCGCTCGGTGCGCACGATCTCGAGCCAGAGCCATCGTGTGTCGGGGTCGATCTCGATCGACGCGGGTCGGGCATCCGGATGCCATGACCGCAGCAGGTAGGCCGGGTCGCCCACCGCGAATGCCGAGAACCGCGACCGCATCAGGCGCTCGGCGGTCGGGGCGCTCGCGGCCCCGCTGTGAAACGGCCCGCAGCACTCGCCGTAGCTCAGGCCGGAGCCGCAGGGGCAGCGCGCGTCGGGATCCACGCATTCATTATGAGTGAGGCCGCAGGTCTCAGTGGAACTGCGGAATGATCATGTACAGGCTGTAGAGAACGGCGGCCACGCACACGGCGAGGCAGGCGAAGGCTCCGACGGTGGCCCCGAGGGGGCGCTCGCCTCGGGCGGTCGAGACGATCGACCCGTCGGCGCCTGTGTCGTCGGTGGAGCCGACGGCCAACAGGCGCAGCCCGACGGCGTAGAACGACACGATGACCACCGCGGCCACAAAAGCAACCACGAAGACGGTGCCGAAGGCGGCCCAATCGATGCCGAGGAATTTATCCGACGCGTCTGCTGCTGCGGTGCGTGCCGATTCGCTGAAGATGGTCATGACATCAGGCCTTTCCGGCGGAGGTGGAGACCGCGGCGGTCTCGGATTCTTCGGATTCGACGTCGTTGACGTTCTTGTGGTTCACCGGGTGGCGGCGAGCCAAGGCGACGAAACCGAGTCCGCCGACGAGTGCCAAGACGGCCACGATGATCAGTCCAGCCGTGCTGGTGCTTGCCAGCCACGCGGCCAGGCCACCGACCAGAGCGGCGGCGGGAAGCGTGAAGAGCCACCCCGTGGCGATCTTGCCCACGACTCCCCAGTGCACCTTGGCCAGCTTCTTGCCGAGACCCGATCCGACGACCGCTCCCGAGGTCACCTGGGTCGTCGAAAGCGCGAAACCCAGGTGCGACGAGATCAAGATGGTCGCTGCCGAACTCGTCTCGGCGGCGAATCCCTGAGCGGGCTGCACATCGGTGATGCCCTTGCCGACTGTACGCATGATGCGCCATCCACCCAGATAGGTGCCGATGGCGATCGCAAGGCCGCAGCTGGCGATCACCCAGAACTGCGGTGCGGTTCCGGGGCTCTGGTAACCGGCGGCGATGAGCGTCAGCGTGATGACGCCCATCGTCTTCTGGGCGTCGTTCGTGCCGTGGGCGAGCGAGACGAGCGAGGCCGAGATGGTCTGGCCATGTCGGAAACCGGCATCTGCCCCGCGGGAGCGGGCCTGTTTGGTGATCGTGTACGCGGCATACGTGGCCACCAGTGCCACGAGTCCGGCGACCAGGGGAGAGAAGAGCGCGGGGAGGATCACTTTCGACAGAACAACGCCGAAGTCGACCGAGCCGAAGCCGGCTCCGATGACTGCGGCGCCGATGAGGCCGCCGAAGAGCGCGTGGGTGGAGCTGGAAGGCAGACCGAGATACCAGGTGCCGAGGTTCCACAACACAGCGCCGACGAGCCCGGCGAAGATCATCGTGGGCGTGATCTGCACGCCACCGTCGCCCTCTTTGATGATGCCCTGAGAGATGGTCTTCGCGACCTCCGTCGACAGGAAGGCGCCGACCAGGTTGAGCACGGCAGAGATGGTGACAGCGACCTTCGGCTTGAGCGCGCCCGTCGCGACGGAGGTTGCCATGGCATTCGCCGTGTCATGGAACCCGTTCGTGAAGTCGAACACGAGGGCTATGGCTATGACGAGCAGAACGGTGATGAGCGCATCCACGTTTTTCGTCCCTTCGGATCGGGCGCTGCAGTGATGAGGAGTGAAGTGCTGCCGATCAGCGCAGCGCGACCGGAACCATGTCGCGACGCTGCCAGCGAATCGAGATGCTGCGCCTGAAGTCGGAGCGGCCGAAGCCCTGCTCGAGCTCGCTCACGACCGCCGCCATCGATGCCGCGAGTGTGGCCTCGTCGGCCGCCACGACGTTGAGCGTGAGCGAACGACCCTCCTGCCGCACCAGCACGCGCCCCGCGTCGGGAATCGACACGATGAAGCCGTGGGCATCCACCGGCATGCGCCTATACCGAGCCAGCCGATCGGTGAAGACCGACAGCGCATGGGGGGAGTGGAGGGCGGTGAGGGTCGCCGTCGACGTGTGCATGGCGCCACTGTGTCAGGCTTCGGTGACGCGCGGGTGAACGTGCCGTGACGGGAGATGATCACGCGTCGATGCGGCGAATGTCTGAGCCTCGGGTTAGCCTGCCGTCACCATGACTCTTGAGGCGGCGCCCGCGGCATCCGAGGTCGTCGCCACCGTCTACGCGCCGGCGCACGACGTCGACGTCGCGCGCACCATGGGCGTGCACAGCAGAGGAACGGGCGACCCGACCTGCCGCGCGACGCCCGAGGGGTTCTGGCGCACGGTGCGTACACCGATCGGAGCGGCAACGCTGCTGCTGCGCCAACGCCGGCACGGCATCGAGGCCTACGCGTGGGGCGAGGGTGCGCACTGGGTGATCGAGCGGGTTCCCACGCTTCTGGGTCACGACGACGACTGGTCCGAGCTGTCGCTCGACACGCATCCCGCGCTCGCGGAGGTGCGTCGGCGCAACCCGGGAATGCGGCTCAGCCGCTCGGGGCTCATGATGGAGGCCCTCGTGCCGGCCATCATCGAGCAGAAGGTCACCACGCTCGAAGCGCACCGGGCCTGGTACAAGCTCATTCGTATCCACGGCGACGCGGCTCCCGGCCCTGCTCCCGCCGGCATGTACGTTTCACCGCACGCCGACATCTGGCGTGGGGTGCCCTCGTGGCAGTGGCATCGCGCCGGCGTCGATCCGCGTCGCAGCCGCACGGTGGTGTCGGCGTGCCAGGTCGCCACCGCTCTCGAGCGTGCAGCCGGTGTGGATGCTGCCACGGCCGCGAAACGGCTGCAGACGCTGCCGGGTATCGGTCGGTGGACCGCGGCCGAGACCACGCAGCGCACGCACGGCGACCCCGACGCGGTGAGCGTGGGCGACTACCACCTCGCCGCCCACGTCGGTTATGCACTGACCGGCTCGCCCGTCGACGACGATGGCATGCTCGAGCTGCTCGAACCCTGGCGAGGGCACCGACAGCGCATCGTGCGTCTCATTCTGGCCAGCGGCTTCGCCAAGCCCAGGCATGGCGCGCGCATGACGATCCAAGATCACCGAGCGCACTGATTCGAGCCGGGCGAATGGGTCAGGCCAGAACAGTCTTCGAGTGATCGCTCGGGTTGACCAGAACGCCGATCTCGCCACCGGGGCGCCAATCGACCTTCGTCTTCTCGGGAACGAGCTGTCGTTGCCGCACCGAGTAGCGCCCGACACCGTCGAGCTCGATCTCGAGAGTCAGATCGAAGAACTCGTTGCGGTCGATCCATTCTCCAGTGCGTTCGACGGTGACGATCGTTGCGGTTGCCCGAGGCCAGTCGCGCATCAGCGTCACGTCGACATCGAACGGGTTCTCGATCTCATCGTCGATGCCCTGCACCACGGCGGGGCGCAGGGGCAGCTCGTCGGCACCGAACCACTTCTTCGCTCGAAAACCGAGATCCATGGACGCAATCTGATCGAGCATCCGAATCGTGAACGCGCCACTACGCGGCGATCGGATGCGAATGATTCATCGTAGACACAGCGACTCACGTCGAGTCAAGACTTATGAGCAAAGTTCAGGCTTTGAGCTGCTGCGTCAGCTCACTGATTCGAGTACTGCCATCGCCGCATTGTGGCCGCCGAGCCCGCTCACCGCCCCGCCGCGTCGAGCTCCCGAGCCGCAGACCAGGATGCGTTCGTGCCGCGTAGCGACGCCCCACCGTTCCGCGGGACTTCCGAGCGGGGAGCCATCCTCGACGAACGGCCATGACAGCGGGCCGTGAAAGATGTTGCCGCCCGGCATGCCGAGTGCGCGCTCGATGTCGAGCGTGGTCTTGGTCTCGATGCACGGCCGGCCTTCGTCGTCTCGCAGCAGGCATCCTTCGATCGGCTCGGCGAGCACGCTGTTCAGCGACGCGAGCACCGCAGCCTGCAGGCGCTCGCGCATGGTGTCGTTGTTCTCGTCGGTGATCAGTCGCGAGGGCACATGAAGGCCGAACACGGTGAGGGTATGGGCGCCGGATGCCTGCAGCTCGGGCGACAGGATCGACGGGTCCGTGAGCGAGTGGCAATAGATCTCGGCGGGCAGCGGCGAGGGGATGGCGCCCGAAGCCGCATCGTCGACGGCGCGGTCGAGCTCGGCGTAGCCCTCGTGAATGTGGAACGTGCCTCCGAACGCGGCCTCGGGCGAGACCGTCTCGTCGAGCAGCTTCGGCAGACGAGACAGCAGCAGATTGACCTTCACCTGCGCTCCCTCGGGCTGTGTTCGGGCGTCGTCGGCGCTGTTCTCAACGAGAAGGCGGTCGAGCACGAACGGCGCGACATTCGAGAGCACTCTCTGCGCGCGAACGACCTGATCTGCGCCGTCGATCGTGAACGCAACCGTGCCGTCGGGGTCGACCGAGGTGACCTCGGCGCCGGTCGCGATCGTGGCGCCGGACTCTGTGGCAGCGTGCCACAGCGCGCCGCTGACCGCGCCCATGCCGCCGACCGGAACGTCCCAGTCGCCGGTTCCGCCGCCGATCACGTGGTACAGAAAGCACCGGTTCTGCGCGAGGTCTTCGTCGGATGCTCGGGCGAACGTTCCGATCAGCCCATCGGTGAGCAGAACGCCCCGCACCAGGTCGTTCGCGACATCGGCCTCGATGGCTCCGGCGAGGGGATTCTCGATGAAGGCATTCCAGCTCGCATCATCGGCCACGAGCGCCTTCGCCTCCGAGCGGGTCATCAGCGGCTCGGTCAGGCTCGGCCAGAGGCTCTCGGCGAGCCTCGCCGTGCGCTGCTGGAAGTCTGCGAAACCCCGCGCATCCGATTCGGCGCCGATCGCGGCGAACGAGTCGGCCGTGGCCTCGGCGTCGCCGTTGTCGATGAGCAGCCCGGTCGAGGTGCCGGGCAGAGGAGTGTATGAGGAGTAACGGCGGCGCAGCAGAGTGATGTCGAGGCCGAGGTCGTCGATGATGCGCTGTGGCAGAAGGCTGACGAGATAGGAGTAGCGCGAGAGCCGCGCGTCATGGCCCGAGAAGGCCTGCGCCGACACGGCTGCTCCGCCCGTGTGCTCGAGTCGCTCGAGCAGCAGCACCGAGCGGCCGGCCTTGGCGAGGTATGCGGCTGCGACGAGGCCGTTGTGGCCCCCGCCCACGATCACGACGTCGACTTCGGAGGGCAGGGCCGCGGTGCTCATGCCTCGAGCATAGTTGCGGGCTGCGCTCCGCCTCCGGCTGTTGGAGGCGCCCACGTCATATCCTCGAAGAGTGACCTCTGCGAACCCGAACTCGCCCGACTTCGAGGCCGATCCGAGCCTCACTCCCGCCGACCTCGCGTCGCAGGCAGTGGCGCTCGTGCGTCGCTGGCTCGACGAGTCGAAAGACGTGGCCCCCGATCCCTCCGCCGAACGTCTGGCCGGGGTGCTCGAAGACCCCGACGGCCTCGCGTTCACGGTGGGCTTCGTCGATGGCGTCGCTCGGCCCGAAGACACGGCGGTGGCCGCCAAGAATCTGCAGATCCTCGGCCGCAAGGTACCGGCGTTTCTCCCGTGGTACCTGCGCGGTGCCGTGGCGGCCGGCGGAGTCTTCGGAGAGGTCGTTCCGGGAGTCGTCGTGCCGGCGGCGCGCAAGGTTCTGCGCCAGATGGTCGGGCACCTGGTGGTCGACGCGACCCCTTCTAAGCTCGGCCCCGCGATCGAGAAGCTGCGTGCCGACGGATCGCGACTCAACCTGAACCTGCTGGGCGAGGCCGTTCTGGGCTCTGCCGAAGCGCGACGCCGCCTCGAGGGAACCGAGAAGATGCTCGCCAGGCCCGACGTCGACTACGTGTCGGTCAAGGTGTCGGCAGTTGCCAGCGATCTCTCGATGTGGGCGTTCGACGAGACGGTCGAGCGCGTGGCCGAGACCCTGCTGCCGCTGTACCGCATCGCTCTTCCCGAAAACAAGTTCATCAACCTCGACATGGAGGAGTACCGCGACCTCGACCTGACCCTCGCGGTGTTCATGCGGATCCTCGACCGCGAAGAGCTGCTCGGCTACACCGGCGGCATCGTGCTGCAGGCGTATCTGCCGGATGCGCTGGGCGCGATGCAGCGCCTGCAGAGATGGGCGGCCGCGCGTCGCGAGCGTGGGGGCGCGCCGATCAAGGTGCGCGTGGTGAAGGGCGCCAACCTCGCCATGGAACACGTCGATGCGGCCATCCACGGCTGGCCGCTCGCCACCTACGACACCAAGCGCGACACAGACACGAATTACAAGCGTGTGCTGGAGTGGGCGCTCACTCCCGAGCGCACCGACGCCGTGCGCATCGGAGTCGCCGGTCACAACCTGTTCGACATCGCACTCGCGTGGCTGCTCGCGAAGAATCGCGGCGTGACCGAGAGCATCGATTTCGAGATGCTGCTCGGCATGGCGACCGCTCAGGCCGACGCTGTTCGCCGCGAGGTCGGGCAGCTGTTGTTGTACACCCCCGTCGTGCACCCCAAAGAGTTCGATGTGGCGATCAGTTATCTCGTGCGCCGCCTCGAAGAGAACGCGAGCGACGAGAACTTCATGTCGAGCGTCTTCGACATCGCCGCCAGCGACGCGGCATTCGAGCGGGAGAAGAATCGGTTCTTGGTTTCGGTCGATGCCTTGGCTGTCGAGCCCGGCCCGTCGACAGGCTCAGGGGGCGTACCGATGCGCAACCGCACTCAGGATCGGGGCGATCTCTCGGAGCTCGCTCGCGCGACGGAGTTCGAGAACACGGCAGACACCGATCCCTCGCTGGCTGCGAATCGCAGCTGGGGCCGACGCATCCTGAGTCTCGTCGGGCCGAACAACGGTATCGGCATCGACACGATCGACGCGGCTCGGGTGACCGATCCCGCGGCGCTGGATGGGATCATCCAGTCGGTACGAGCGGCGGGCGCCCGCTGGGGTACGCAGACGGGCACCGAGCGCGGCGCCGTGCTGCGCCGTGCGGCGCTCGCACTCGAGGCGAACCGCGACCGACTCATCGAGGTCATGGCCACGGAGACGGGCAAGACCATCGCCGAGGGCGACCCCGAGGTGAGCGAGGCGATCGACTTCGCCAACTACTACGCGGCGCGCGCCGCGGAACTCGACCGTGTCGATGGCGCCGTGTTCGTGCCGTCGGCGCTCACGGTCGTGACGCCACCATGGAACTTCCCCGTCGCCATCCCGGCAGGCTCGGTGCTCTCTGCGCTGGCAGCGGGAAGCGGAGTGATCATCAAGCCCGCGCCCCAGGCGCGACGCTCGGCCGCGGTGCTCGTCGAGGCGCTGTGGGAATCCGGCATCCCGCGTGATCTGCTCGCGCTCGTCGACATCGACGAGGGCGATCTGTCTCGGCAGCTCATTGCTCACGAGAGCGTCGATCGCGTCATTCTCACCGGCGCATACGAGACCGCGAAGCTGTTCCGCTCGTGGCGGCGCGACCTCTCGCTTCTCGCAGAGACGAGCGGCAAGAACGCCATCGTCGTGACTCCCGCAGCAGACCTCGACCTCGCCGTCGCCGACATCGTGAAGAGCGCTTTCGGCCATGCCGGCCAGAAGTGCTCGGCCGCGTCGCTCGTGATTCTCGTCGGTTCTGTCGCGCGCTCCGAGCGCTTTCACCGACAGCTGGTCGATGCGGTGTCGTCGCTGCGGGTCGGCTACGCATCCGACCCCCTCACCGAGATGGGCCCGCTCATCGAACCGGCAGAGGGAAAGCTGCTCGACGGGCTGACCACGCTCGGTCCGGGCGAGAAGTGGCTGGTCGAGCCCGTGCGGCGCAGTTCCGACGGGCGACTCTGGACCCCGGGAGTGCGCGAGGGCGTGTTGGAGAGCTCGCCGTTCCACACCACCGAGTACTTCGGGCCCGTTCTCGGAATCATGCACGCGTCGACGCTCGAGCAGGCCGTCGAGTTGCAGAACGGCACAGACTACGGGCTGACCGCCGGGCTGCACTCGCTCGACGCGGCGGAGATCGAGCAGTGGCTCGCCACCGTCGAGGCGGGCAACCTCTATGTGAACCGGGGCATCACGGGCGCCGTCGTGCAGCGCCAGCCGTTCGGAGGATGGAAGCGCTCCGCCGTGGGCGCCGGGGCCAAGGCCGGCGGCCCGAACTACCTCGTGCACCTCGGCTCGTGGAGAACCGAGGAGGGCCAACCGAGTCAGGGCCTCAGCAACGCGGGGCTCGACGGCCGCGTGGGCGCACTGCTCGACTCGGCTCAAGCCGGCCTCGACTGGAACCACTTCGACATCGCCCGCCGCGGTGCCAAGAGCGACGCGGTCGCCTGGTCGGACTCGTTCGCCCCCGTCGATCGATCGGGGCTCGGTGTCGAGCGCAACGTGCTGCGCTACCGTCCCGTTCCGGTCACGGTGCGCCTGTCGGACGACGGCGAGAGGCACGAGCTTCTCCGCGTGCTCTCGGCGGCGACGCTCGCCCGCTCGAAGGTCACGTTGTCATCGGCGCACAAGCTTCCGCGGCCGATGCGTGCCCTGCTCAAGGAGTGGAACGTGCGCGTGGTCATCGAGAACGACGAGGCGTGGCTCGCCCGAGTCGCCGCGGAAGGGGTCGCGACCCCGCGCATCCGGCTCATCGGCGGCTCGGCCACGCAGCTCGCCGACGCGCTGGGTGACGAACCGGATGTCGCGGTGTACGCCGGCGAGGTCACGCGCGCGGGCCGCATCGAGCTTCTGCCGTTCGTGCGAGAGCAGGCAGTGTCGATCACGAATCACCGCTTCGGCAACCCGAGCTCTCTGACCGACGGCCTGCTGTAGCCGTGGCTGCGCCAGAGGGGGCTGAGGTGGCAGTTCGGGTGCTCCGGCGCCGCTGAGGTGACGATTGCGCTCGCCCGAAGTGTCATCTCGCCCCTCCGGTACCGGGTGTTTACTGGCGTGCGCTAGCGTTCGCGCGTGATGTCATCTCGTCTCGAGCGCCGCCTCGGTCTCGGCGATGCCGTCTTCATCGGTCTCGGCTCGATGATCGGCGCGGGCGTCTTCGCCGTGTTCCAGCCCGCCGCGCACATCGCCGGCGCCGGGATGCTCATTGGTCTCGTCGTCGCGGCCATCGTCGCGTTCTGCAATGCCTCGTCGTCGGCGCAGCTGGCCGCGCAGTATCCGTCGGCCGGAGGCAGCTATGTATACGGCCGAGAGGAACTCGGACCGCGCTGGGGCTTCGCCGCGGGCTGGAGTTTTCTCGTCGGCAAGACCGCGAGCTCGGCCGCGATGGCGATGGTGTTCGCGGCCTACGCCGTTCCCTCTCCGTGGGCGCGCCCCGTGGCGGTGGCGGTGGTCGTCATGCTCGTCACGGTGAACCTGTTCGGCATCACCCGCACTGCGCTGCTCACGAAGGTGATCGTGATTCCGGTGCTGGCCCTGCTCGCGGTGGTCGTCGCATCCGGACTGCTGGGCGGAAGCTGGGCGGTTGTGCCCGAATACCTCCAATCGTGGTTCAGCGGTGGCGGGGAATGGAGGCTTTCGGGCACGGCCTCTCCCGGCGGCGAGTCTGGTAGCGGATCCGGCGGCGGGTCTGTGGGCCCGCTCGCTGTTCTGCAGTCGGCGGGCCTGCTGTTCTTCGCCTTCGCGGGTTACGCGCGCATCGCCACTCTGGGTGAGGAGGTTCGCGATCCGTCGAAGAACATCCCTCGCGCGATCGGCATCGCCTTCGCGGTCGTCGTGGTGATCTACGCCGCGATCGGCGTGACCGCGCTCGGGGCGCTCGGCGCATCCGGTCTCGCGGCCACCGACAACCCACTCGTCGACGTCGTCACGACCAATGGATGGGCGTGGGCCTCGCCGTTGGTGCGCATCGGGGCCGCTCTCGCCTCGCTCGGCGCGCTGCTGGCGCTCATCGCAGGGCTCGGCCGCACAGCCTTCGCGATGGCACGCGAGGGGGATCTGCCGCGCTGGTTCAGCGCGGTGCATCCTCGGTTCAACACGCCCTATCGCGCGGAGCTCGTGGTGGGCGCGGTGGTCGTCGTGCTGGTGCTCGTTGCGGATCTGCGCGGAGTGATCGGGTTCTCATCGTTCGGGGTGCTGTTGTACTACTTCGTCGCGAACCTGGCGGCGTTTCGGCAGGCCAGAGCGTATCGGCGGTATCCGCGCGCGGTGAGCGTGCTGGGTGCGCTCGGCTGTGCAGTGCTCGTGGTCACCCTGCCGCTGCCCGCCGTGGTGACGGGCGTACTCGTGGTCGTGGCGGGGTTCGTGCTGCGCGAACTGCGCTCGCACCATGTGGCGCGAATCGACCCAAAACTCGAAGAATAGGTCGATCTGTGACACATGGAGGCGTGCGATGCGCGGGCTACTGCGTGCGAACCAGCCTCGTGCCCTCGCGCTGTACTCGGTTCTCTGAAAGGGCGAGAGCGAGGCCGCGTTCGATCCAGGTGCGCGTCTGCTCAGTCAGCCTCGAGTAACCCAGCACCGACGCGGTCTCGCGCAGCAGCTCGTCTGAATCGATCGAGAGCGATTCGGCCAGCAGCAGTTCGATCGCGTTCGAGATCTCCTGTGGGCTCACGTCGGTGACCGGCCGAACTGTGCTCGACGACGTGCGTCGCGCACCACGCCAGCTCGACGCATCGAGGCTCGCGGGCCACACGAAGTCGTCGACCGAGACCGTGAATGCCTCGCGCACGATGTGCTGCAGCAGTGAGCGCTTCGCATCGCCGACTCGGCTGTAGTCGAAGCGGCGGGCGATCGTGCCGACCAGGCGGTCGAGAGGGATGGGCCCCTCGACGTCGAGGATGTCTGCCGCCATCGATCGGATGACGGGCACGGAGTCGATGTTGTCGAGAGCCGACTGCGGATGGACCGCACTGTCGTCTGCCGGCTCGAACACGGGCAGTTCGCGGGCCAGCGTCGAGGTCGAGACCGCGGTGGGGAACGCCTTCTCTGCCGCCGCGTCTGCAGCAGCCCGATCGGCCGCCTTGCCCGCCTCGCGCACGGCCTGAACCGCATCCGCGTCGGGCAGTCGCGCACTCGCGGGGTGATCGACCGCGACCACGATGCGGGCGATGAGCGCGCTCCGGTCTCTCACCCACGCGGGCAGCCACGCGCGGATCACTGCGGGCCACGACATCACGTCGACGAGCAGGTTCGGCGCGCCGTCGCGGTCGCTGACCGTGGCTCGTGACGCCCAACCCGGCCCGTCGACCATCACGGCGACGGCCCACGACGTCTGGCCAGGTCGACGCACGGCGATGTCGACCGTGAACGACGAGAGCCCGAGCCCGGTCTCGACCTCGAGGCCGCGGTCGCGGAGGGCGGCGGCGATCTCGTTGACGAATCGTCCCTGGTTGCCGGTCACGGCGTCCTGCGCCCCGCCTCGGCCGCCACCGGGAAGTGCGCCGACGCTGCGGGTGGCGGCGAAGTTCAGATATGCCTTGAGATCGGCGATGCCCTGGGCGCGCGAGCGGGTGAGTTGGATGTCTCCCGCGTCGAACGAGCTGAACAGCACGACCTGCCGCTTTGCGCGGGTGACGGCCACGTTGAGTCGGCGCTCGCCGCCCGGAAGGTTGAGCGGTCCGAAGTTCAGCGGCAGAGTGCCCGTGTCGGGGTCTTTGGAGAACGCCAGCGAGAACAGGATCGTGTCGCGCTCGTCGCCCTGAACGTTCTCGAGGTTCTTGACGAAGAGCTCGGAGCCGGGGGCCGCGAGCAGAGCCTTCTGAATGACCGGATCGGTGCTGTCTTCGAGCTTGTCGAGAATCAGATCGCGCTGCTGCACGTTGAAGCAGACCACTCCGATCGACTCGCGCATCGTGGCGGGAGCGCGCAGTCGCGACACGATCTCGTCGACGATGGCCTGCGCCTCGACCTCGTTCGTGCGGCTTCGTCCGCGGTCGAAGACGCCGTCGACGCGGCGCCAGCTGAGGCCGGTGCTGGCCGAGGCGCCCGGGGTCGCCTTCGCTCCAGCGCTGCTCGGCGACGGGAGGCTGACGAGCTTGTTGCCGTAGTACGCGGCATTCGAGAACGCGATGAGGCTCTCGTCTTGGCTGCGATAGTGCCAATTGAGCCACAGCTGCGGCAGCCCCGACTCCACCGACTCGGTGAGGATCGACTCGAGGTCTTCGACGACGAGCGGCTGATCGCGGTCGGCGGCGGGCGTGTCGGGACCGGTCGCATCCACCTGCATGATGCTCGTGGGCGGCATCTGCTTCGAGTCGCCGACCACGATCACGGCCTTGCCTCGGCCCATCGCGCCGATGGCCTGCGGAACCCTGATCTGCGACGCCTCGTCGAAGATCACGAGGTCGAATTCGATGCTGTCGGGATCGAGGAAGTGCGCCACAGATCCGGGGCTCATCAGGAACACCGGAACGATCGACGTGAGCGCTCGCGGGTAGCGGCGGGCCACCTCGCGGAAGGCGAGGCCCCCGCGCTTGCGCTCGATCTGGCGAGCGAGTTCGGCCACCTCGCCGCGCAGCTCGTCGGCGTCGAAGGGGCGCGCGGCGAGCAGCTCTGAGGCGAGCTCGCTGCGCAGCTGTTCGCGCACCAAGGCGCCCTGATCTCGGTAGGCAGAGACGTGCCTGTCCTGAGCGTCGCCATCGAAACTGTCGAGTTGGGTCGCCGCCAGTCGCTCGTCGAGCGACGCGGTGGCGAGCCCTCGCAGAAGGGCTTCGGATGCGTCGGCTGCCTCGATCTGGCCGGTCGCCAACTGCGTGCTGAAGCCCGCGAGGCCCAGTTCGCGCAGGTGCTCTAGCTGGCGCCTGGTCTCGGTGAAGCGCTGTAGCTGCAGCAGCCCGGTGGCGCGCACGTCGATCAGCCAGGCGACCTCGTCGGTGGCCCACGCAGAGACCCAGTCGCGGCCGTGCGCCCACTGCCGAACCGTGAGTCCTGTGGCTCCGATGGCGGCGAGCCAGCGGTTCCAGCTTTCATCGATGTCGCGCACGATTGCTCCGTCGCGCACTGCGGTTTCGGCCTCGCCGCCGTCGCGTGCGGTCGAGATCCAGCCCCAGGCCCGCGGGGTGCGCTTCGCCAACCAGACCGAGCCGAGCGAGGTGCGCACGGCTGTGTCGAGCATGTTCTTCGCGTCGGGCGCGTAGGGCTGCCAGCCGGCAGGAACAACGAGACCCGCCAGAGCAGCGGCCTGGCGCTGCAGCTCCTGCGCATCCGATCGTGCGGCCTGAAGCCCGACGAGCAGCGGCGTGACCGCCTTGCCGCTCGGCTCGAATCCGGCGCGAAGCAGCGGCCGCATGGCTGATCGGATCGAACGGCGACGCAGCTCGGGCACGAACCAGGCGGCGTCGAGGGCGGCCGATCGCTCGGCCCACTCGTCGAGTTTGGGTGCCTCGATCGCCGCGGGCGAGACGCTGTGGAGCACGGCGGCGTGACGCTCGAGGTAGTCGACGAGGCCGGCGCGCAGGGCCTCGGATGCCTCGCGCCAGGTCGATCGGTCGATGGTCGCGAGCGCGTCGGTCGCGGGCAGAAGGCCACGAGAGCGGGCCTCGAGCAGGCGGGATGCGACGGGCAGCTCGGTCGCCGGGCGGAGGTCTCCGAGAGCGAGGCGTGCCTCGGGCGAGAGCCCGTCGAGGCGGGGTCGCACGGCGGCGAGGTCGCGCAGCGAATCGGTGACCGGCGCGACCTGCAGCTGGGCCGGATCGGTCGCCCCGGCGATGAGCCACGGGTGGCCGGCGCGCAGCCCGAAGCGCTGCGCGGCGTCGCGGAAGTCGCGGGTGAGAATAGTGGGGCTCTCGGCGGGGGTTGTGGTGAGCCAGTTCGCGGGCACCGCCGCGGTAGGACCTTCGCCGAGGGTCGCTAGAGCATCGTAGGCCGACCACACCGTGTAGCCCAGCGCGTTGGGTGAGTGAACCCGCGCCGGATGCCGGTCGAGCTCGGCGATCGCCGAACGCAACCGGGTGTCGGCCAGGGCCCAGGCGTGCGGATCGGTCGGCACGCGCAGGCGCAACGACTCGCGCAGCTGCTCGCGGATCGTGTTCATCGACTGTTTGGCGCCGTGCAGTTCGAGGCTGAACGTGCCGAGGCCGATCCGATCGAGCCGTCGCTTCACGACCTCGAGGGCGGCCTGCTTCTCGGCGACGAACAGCACCGTCTTGCCCTCTGTGAGCGCGTGGGCGATGAGGTTCGTGATGGTCTGCGACTTGCCAGTGCCCGGAGGGCCCTCGAGAACGAACGACTGGCCGCTCGTGGCGCGCACGACGGCGGCCATCTGAGAGCCGTCGGCCGCGATCGGCAGCCTCAGAGCGGCCTCGTCGATCTCTGGGCGGGCATTGCCGGCCGGTTCGACGAACGTCTCACCCGGCCGCTCGACCAGGTGCCTGACCACGGGGTTCGAGAGAAGGGAGCGCCAGTTGCGCTCGAGATCCTTCCAGATCTGAAAGGTCGAGAAGCGCAGGATGGCGAGGCTCACCGACTCCTCGAGCCGGTAGGGCAGCTCGGCTTCGGCCAGCTGGCGGCGGATGCCGTCGAACACCGCCTCGATCGCGATTCCGGAGTCGTCGATGGCCGGCTCGCGCAGCTCAGAGAGGTCGAGCCCCTGCGTGGTCTCGAACCACTGCAAGAGACACAGGTTCGGCGTCGCGAGGTCGTCGTCCTCGGCGGCGAGAAAGTAGGGGGTGAACGAGAGGCCGCCGGTGAGCCGGACCGGCATGAGGAACAGGGGCGCGCGGGCCTCGCGCCCATCCGGTCGTGTGTGAATCAGCGTGCCGAGCGTGAGGTACAGGTAGTTGCTGCCTGTCTCTTGCTCGAGAGACTCGGCCTCGCGCTTCATCGCCCGCAGCTGCTTGCGGTGCTTCTCGTCATCGAGCTGAGAGAAGAGCGTGCGCGAGGTGCGGAAGACGGCGCTCAGTTCGTCGTGCGCGAGCGGCGTGTGCGAGTCGATGCCGTCGACCCGCTTGCGGCCGGATGCGTCGAGCCCGCTCGAGAGGCGGAGCTTGCGGCCCGCGTGCACAGCGTCGTCGATCGAGGGGAGCAGGCCCGGCGGCACGACGAGGTCGAGCACTTTCTGGGTGCGCGGCATATTGAGCAGCGGATTGCGCAGGGTGAGGTCGAGCAGGTCGCGCTTCCAGTTGCGCACGCGCGCGGGGGAGTCGTCGTTACGCTCGAGGCGGCTGAGCACGACGGCGTCTTCGGGGTCGATGGGAGCGTCGACGGGAGGAGCGTCGCTCAGGGGAGCGTCTTGGGTGGGAGCATCTTCGATGAGGGCGTCGCGCACGGGTTCAGAGCCGTCGATGATCGGTGCCGCGTGTCTCGGTGCGCGCCTGACTGGCTCGCCGGTGTTGTTGGTCATGGTGCCTATCTCCCCTTGCATCCAGTGTCGCCGCTGCTCTGCGTGGGGCGGATGTGCCGAGCCGTGCTTGGTGAAATCGAGGCGCGGCCTCGTACGACCTCGGACTCGCTCACTGGCGTCATCTGCTCCTCCACAGGGAGCACCCTCGGGGATTTATCAACAGTGATATTCCCTGATCAAGCGTAGAATGGGAGTTCCATCCCAGTGTCGGTGGCTGCTGTTTGACTTCTCACATGACATCCACCATTCCGCTCCTCGAACCCGACCCGTACGTGGTCGCGCTCGAAGAGGTCGCCGCCCTCGATCAGCAGATAGCCCGACTGTCTGCCATCAGGGCCAGACGCGTCACCGACGCTGCTCATCACCTGCACAGGCAGGCACCAACAGATACCTCTTCCGGTGGGCCTGTGTGGTCGACCGCCCGGGTCGAGAGGGTCGAGTTGTTCACCGAACTCGCCCAGCTCACCCGCCGCACCGAGTATCGCGCCGCGACTCTGATCGACACCAGCACTGCTCTCGTGGATGATCTCCCCACCACACTCGCCGCAGTGGCGGCCGGTGCTGTGTCGTGGGAGCACGCCGAGGTCATCGCGAAGCACGCCGACGGCCTTCAGGGTGAGGCGCTGGTGGCGTACGACACCACACTCGCGGCGCTGGCCGCGGAGGTGAATCCGAAGCAACTCGACCGCAAAGCAAGAGCCCAAGTCGAGATCGCCCAACCCACCACCGCGGTCGAACGGGCGGAGAAGGCAGCAGCGACCCGGCGCATCTATGCCGATCCGGCGGCGGATGGCATGGCGTATCTGACCCTGTTCGCTCCGGCACCTGAGATTCACGCCATCACCGACCGGGCGACTCGGTTGGCGGCAGGTCTCAGGGCTGGGGGCGATCCGCGGAGCATGACGCACCTGAAACTCGATGCCCTCACCGACCTGATGCTCAACGGCGAAACCTCCATCCCCGGTGCGACCCGCGGTGTCCGCGGCAGGGTGCACGTGATGGTCCCGGCGATGACGCTGCTGGGTGTTGGCGAGGAGGCGGCGATCCTTCGCGGCTACGGGCCCATCGACCCCGCCACCGCGGCGCAGCTGACGGCGGAGGCGACGTCGTGGCGGCGGATCCTCACCGACCCGATCACCGGGCGCATCCTGACCACCGACCCGAGGGATTATCGGCCCACACGAAAGATGATCGACCACGCCCGGTTAGTGCACCCGACATGCGTGTTCCCCGGCTGCACCGTCCCGTCAGAGCAGGCCGATATCGACCACACCGAGGACCACGCCTACGGAGGGGACACGATCCCGGAGAACTTGGCGCCGTTGAGCCAGGCGCACCACCGAGTGAAACACCACACGAGGTGGCAGATCGTGCAGAACGGAGACGACACCCTGACGGCGACGTCGCCAGCGGGCTACCAGTACACGGTCCGCCCGGAAGGACGGATGCGACCCGCACCGAAACAACTCGAAGACGCCATCACTACCGCGGCCAGATCGACAGGATCGGAGGAGTATCTCGCGGACTGCCCTTTCTAGAGGACAAACAGCGATTACGGCGCGCTCAAACACGGCGCGCTCAAACACGAACGCACCGAACGACCCACGATCTTCGAGCCTGCCGCCTTCGAGTCTGCGGCTGAAGAGGTGGACGTCGGCTAGGCGATCATGAACTCGCTCGGATCGAGGGCTCGTTCGGCTAATCTGACGTCTCCGATATTGCCGACGAAGACCTGATCGAGTTTGCCGCCGTAGTTGTAGCCACCGAGCAGCCAGGGCTGGCCGACCACCGCCAGACCGTTGTTCGTCGTCGAGGGGTTTCGTGCGACAGGGCATCCGTCGACGAACATCGTCGTGTGTTTGCCGTTGTTGACGATCGCGACGTGCCACCAGGCGGCGAGGGGCAGCTCGTGGCCCCAGTTCGTGAGCGAGCCGTCCTGGCTGGCGGGGTAGACACACCACTGCAGCTCTCGGTCGCCGGAGAGGCTCAACGTGACCGAGGGCTCTTGCGGGTCGCCGCTGCTGGAGTGCGCCTTACCCGCTTCGCCGGCAGATGACGACTGAGACAGGAGGGCGCAGAATCCGTTCGCGCTGCCGTCGAATGTGGCGGGCAGAAACAAGAAAGCCTCGACCGTATAGCCGCGGAGGAACTGGTTGCTGTTCAGCGGTGCCTGATCGACGGTCTTCAGGTAGTCGCCGCCGGGCCGACCGCCGGTCAGCGCCAGGCTGCCCGCGCCCGGCTGGTCGGGATGATGGGTATCCGACCAGAGGAGGGCGCCGGCGACTGCGCCGGGCCGACCCGCGACGATGAGATCGTTGCCGTTTCCGCTCAGATCGGCCACGCGCGTCGAACCGCTCACCGTCGCGCCGTTCGGCTGACCATCGAATCGCCAATAGGCGGTCGTGCCGGAGACGAGCATGCTCTGCGCTGAGCGCGCCGGGCGAGCGGCCACTGGCGCGAATGCCGAGAACCGTTCGGTGAAGTCGATCTGCACGGTGAATCGGTCGATGTCGCCGCTCAGGCTCGTCTCCTGCTCGGCGAGCTCGTTCGGTGTCTTCAGTCCGCCGTCGATCAGGAAGGGCGAGAGCGTCTCGACGTCGATCACATTGCGTTCCATGTCGAAGTGGTAGAGCCTGATCATCGCCGCGCCGCCGTAGTAGCGGTTCTGGTAGTTCGTGAGGTGCAGGTCGACGGTGTGCCCGGCCGCATTGACGGCCGTCGTGCGACCCGGTCCCCAGTAGTGGCCGTTGAGGGTCAAGAAGATCTGGTCGTGACTGGCGATGAACGAGTCCCAGAGGCCCTGCCCATACTCGTCGAATGCTGCCGAGCCGTCAGCGGCCGAGTCGACGAGCGTGTGCGAGGTAAGGATGACCGGTGATTCGGGATGTGCCGCCAGTACGGAGTGCGCCCATGCGAGACCGCCGGAACTGGTTCGCCAGTCGAGCGCGAGAACGAGCCACTCGCGTCCTGCGGCAGTGAACCGGTGCGCCGTGTTGTAGCCGTCGGGCGACGAGTCGACGAAGCTGTCTGAACCGCTGAATCTCGATGGCCCGAACACATCGAGGTATGCCGTCTGTCCTCGCTGATCGTCGGTCGACGAATCGATGTCGTGATTGCCTGCCAGCACGCTGTAGGCCGCGCCGGCTTTGTCGAGGACCGCGAATTCAGCACCCGAGGCGGCCATCTCGGCGGCGGCGCCGTTCTGGGTCAGGTCGCCCAGGTGTGCGAGAAACACGATGTTCTGTCGTTTCTGCTCCGACAGCAGATAGTGCAGCGAGGCGCGAAGCGGCTTCGGATCGATCGATGCTCCATCGAACATGTACTGGGTGTCGGGCATCACCGCGAAGGTGAACCGCGGTGACGGGAGGTCGGGCGACCACTTCTTCGCGGAGACCGCGGAGGTGGAGGCGGCCTGCGCCGACGATGCTGCGGCTATCAGCGGGCCGGCAGTGGAGGGTGACGCCGCGGCGGGCGCGGCAGAGCCCATACCGGCTGCGGCCAGGGCGCCCACGGCTCCGCTGGCGGCCAGGAACCCACGGCGAGAGAGGCCGGGACGATCGTGATTTTCGGTGTGTTCGGGCACGGCGTCGAGTTTTCTCCGCGTTTTTCCTGATCAATCGACGGTGCGATGAACGGGCGTTGAACGGAAGATGGCGACCGTTGGAAAGTA
Source organism: Agreia pratensis (assembly GCF_900177685.1). GTDB lineage: Bacteria > Actinomycetota > Actinomycetes > Actinomycetales > Microbacteriaceae > Agreia > Agreia pratensis. The sequence continues at coordinate 993,481 of NZ_FXAY01000001.1, read as the reverse complement.
GGGAGATGCCGAGTAATTCCAGAGCCGGCTCTCAGCCTGTGGGTCACGGCGAAGGGGGTGCAGCGAGTCCTAGCCGTGGGTAGAGCTCGGTGAAGGCATGGGGAAGTCCGCCACGCAAGGCCGTCACCACATGATCGGCGCCTGGCACGACATAGTTCTTGGTCGTGAAACCGGCTGCCTCGGCCAGAGCGGCATTGTTGACCGCGAACTGCGTGTACTCCGGGTCGTTCTCGCCCGCGGTGAAGATCGCCACGTGCGTAGTGAATTTGCCGGCGTTCTTCTCGAGCCAAGCCGCGGGCTTCGCAGCTGCGAAAGCGTCGGCGTCTCCGCCGTATCCGTCGGCGATGGCGGCCGTCTCGTTCTCGTCTCCGGGCCACTCGTTGCCCGAGATATCGACGACATTGCCCCAGATCTCCGGATACTTGCTCGCCCAGGTGAATGCGCAGGCCCCGCCGTTCGAGTACCCGGCAATCGTCCAATATCGAGGGTCCTGCACGATGTGCAGTGTGCTCTTCGCGTAGGCGACGATGTCTTTGTTGAAGTAGGTGTCGACGCCGCCATATCTGGCGGAGTCGGCGCAGACAGGGTCGGTGTTCGGGTCGCCGAGTTGATCGGCGATGATCACGATGGGAGCGAGTCCCTTGTTCTTCGCTGCCACCTCGTCGAGTGCGGCGGCGATGAAATCCGGCTGGGGATTTCCGGGCTGGCCCATCATCATGACCACCAGCGGAAGCGCGGGCGGATTGGCTACCTGAGCCGCCGGCGGAAGGTAGATCGATGCTTCGCGGGGCACGAACGCCGTGCTCGACGCTATCGCGTCAGCACCGGTGAGCAGTCCGGTCTTGCCCGTGGTGGGCATGTCGGCCGGCGGATTCCAACTCTCGTAGAGGGGTGCGGTGACGACGGGAACGGGGGCGGGGCCGACCTGTTTGGGTCGGGTGAGTCCTTCGATCGCCGCCCCGGTAGAGACGCCGAAGGCCGATCCGATCGTGCGATTGATGCCGAACCCGGCATTGATGCCAAGACCCGCCGACAGCACCGAAAAGACGATGAGGGCCACAGCGGCGACTTTTCGGCGACGCGACGTTCTGACGATGTTCATGCAGGCAAGACCGATGGCCGCGCACAGGGCGGCGAGCCACGGGGCTGTTGGAGAGGGCAGCGGCACACCGACCACGCCGGTGGCGTCGACGATGATCTCGACGGCCAGGCCCAGGGCGGCGCCGGTCAGCATGCTGCCGACAGCCAGGAACAGCCATCGCCGGCTGGGCCGTCGGATGAGAAGCAGAACTACGCCGGCGACGGTGATCGCCCAGATCACGAGAGGAAGCGGACCATCAACGATGTTGATGTTGTAGAACCAATCCAGCACAGCGCGCCTCCTGGTGACACCATCTCATGTTTCACTGAAGTGAAAGATCTGAATGATCGAGCGAGTTGGCAGGCTGAACTCAGCCGTACGCCGAGCGGCAGACCGGTTTCGTGAGCGCGGTGAAAGACAGGTGTAGTCATGGTCGAGATTCGAGCGGTGGGGTTCGACCTCGACGGCACGCTGTTCGACCATCGCGGTTCGGCGATCGTCGGTGTCGACCGTTTTCTCGAATCGCTCGGAATCGGGCCCTCGCAGGATGCCCGCGCACTCTGGTTCGCCGCCGAAGAGGAACAGCTCGAACGTTGGCGCTCGCGACGGATCGACTTTCAGGAGCAGCGCCGCGAGCGACTACGAACCGTGCTGCCGGCACTGGGAGTGCAGGCTCCCACCGAGGCGGCCGACCTCGACGCGCTGTTCGCCCTGTACCTGAGGGGCTACAGGGCGGCCTGGCGTTCCTTCGAAGACAGCGTAGAGCTGGTGCAGCGGGTGAAGGCCACGGGGCGCCGGGTGGGGCTGCTGACGAACGGGGCTGAGGAGCAGCAACTCGACAAGTTGCGCGTCACCGGACTGCTCGAGGTGTTCGACCACGTCTGCATCTCCGAGAGCATCGGCGTGCAGAAACCCGATCCCGCGGCCTTTCGCCTGCTGGCGGCGGGCCTCAGCGTCGCGCCGCAGGAATGTCTGTTCGTGGGAGACAACCCCCTGCATGACATCGATGGGGCACGTGCGGTAGGCATGAGTGCCTTGCTGGTGGATCGTTACGGCGCACACCGTGAGGGCATTGAAGAAGCCGTCATGGCGCAGCTGGAGTGACGGCAGAAACGGGTCGTCCGAAGCACACCGACTCGGCCCCTCCGATATATGACCCGAAAAGGGGAATGCTCTCGTAGCCCTCGCGCTCGTAGAACCGGATGGCGTCGGGCTGCTGGGTTCCCGTCTCCAAGACGACGCGATGCGCTCCCAACGTGGCGGCCGCGGCCTCGAGGGCTCTCAGGACGGCGGTCGCCACCCCTGTGCCTCGAGCCTGCGGCACCACATACATTCGTTTGATCTCTACGGAGTGCGCTCCGACGACCGTATCGTCGAGGGGGCGCAGCCCTCCGCAGGCGATGGCGCGGCCGGAGGGATCTGTGGCGACCAGAAACACGGGAACGTCGTCGGCGGAGGGAGGGATTCCTGGTTCGTGGTCGCTGCTTCCGTATCGCGCGTCGAGTTCTCGGCGCTGTTCACGTCTCAGCCGATCGGCGTCGGGGTGGTCGTAGTCGACGGGGGCGATCTTCCAGTTCATCGAGGTCCTTTCGGTGACAATCGTTACGGTAACAGATGTTACGGTGTAGTCATGCCCCGTGTTCGAGATGACGAAGCGACTCGACAGCGCTTGTCTGAAGCAGTCTTTCTCACTCTCGCCGACCGCGGGCCGACCGGGTTGACGCTCCGGGCGGTCGCAGAACGAGCGGGGTGCTCGACCGGTCTTGTCCTGCATACCTTCCGCGACAAGCGAGAACTGCTCCTGCACGCACGCGACGTTCTGCACGAGCGCACGCGGGTGCGCTCGGACGCGCTCGAAAGCGATGCTGCCGATGCGGCGACGGCACTGCGCGATGTCGTCTTCCACGCCCTGCCGAGCGACTCCGAGAAGCTCGCCGAAGCCAGGGTCTGGATCGGCTTTCTGGCCGCCGCATTGAGTGACCCGATTCTGGCCGAGCGTCATGCGCTGCACAGTCGGGCATTTGCGACGCGTCTGGTACGACTGCTCGAAGCGTCGGGCGCCAGTGATGCGGTGGGTGCTCGTGAGCGGGCGTCGACCTTGGCAGCTGCCGTCGAAGGTGTGTCGACCCTCGCGGCGGGCGATCCAGAGCGGTGGCCGGCGAGCCGTCAGCGGCAGGCGCTCGAGCTGGTGCTCGAAGCCACTACCGCGGTCGCACGCCCGATAGCGTAGGAGGGTGCGCGAGCTGACCCCCGAAGACAATGAGCCCGTGGGTCGCGCGCCGGGCGAGCGCCCTCCCGGTTCGGTCCCCACCATCCACGATGTCGCAGCGGCCGCGGGCGTCTCGAAGTCGGTCGTCTCGAGGGCTCTGTCGGGCGCGCCCGGGGTGGCTGCGCGTACCGTCACGAAGGTCAAAGCGGCGGCAGAGGCGATGGGGTACGTCGCTAACGCCAACGCGCGAGGCATGTCGGCTCATCGCACTCATACGTTGGGTGTCTTCGTTCGGGATGCCGCGACGCCGTTCTATGGTCACCTCCTCACGGCGTTCCAGGAACAGGCATCGGCCCGGGGATACCGAGCGGTAACGGCCACCGGATCCGGCTCTTTCTCGATCGAGGAGGAGCGCCGCGCTCTCGAGACTCTGGTGTCGCTTCGCGTCGAGGGGTTGATCGTGTGCAGCGGTGCGCTGCCCGTCGAAGACATCATTCCCTTCGCACATCGCATTCCCACTGTCATCGCGGGCCGGCCTGAGACCGACCCATCGGTGAGCAGCGTCTACTGCGACGAGGTCGGGGGAGGCCGGGGAATGGCCGAACGCGTCGTTCAGCTCGGCCACCGGCGGGTCGCCGTGATGACGCACACGGCGGCATCCTCGCTCACCCAGTCGGCGAGAACCGAGGCCATGGTGCAGCACCTGCGTGACGCCGGGGTCGACGTTCTGCCGTTCCGCTGCGAGGACTACGGCCTCGAGATCGAGGGCACCGACAGCATCGTGCAGGCGATCCTCGACGCCGGCGGCGTCACCGCCCTGATGGCGCCGAGCGACTCGTGGGCTCTCGCGGTTCTCGAGTCGCTGCAGCTGCGAGGCCTTACCGCCCCGAACGACATCTCCGTGACCGGCTACGACGGGGTGAAGCCCTTCACGTCGAGCCTTCTCGGATTCACCTCGTGGCGCCAGCCGCTGAATCTCATCGGTCGACTGTCTGTCGACGATGTGGTCGACCAGATCGAAGGTCTGTCGCAGGGGGCGCGGCATCGCTCGATCGACGGCGAGCTCATCCCGGGCAGAACGGCCGCGGCTCTGTCGGCGTAGGCCGAGAACCGTCGTTACCGTTCGTTCACTAACTGGACGCCTGGGCGTTCACGTGTCTCGTCGTTGTTGTGTCAGACAATAGGGAACGTTCCCTATCCCGAACGACACTCACCTCAGAAAGCGAGATCGTGTGAACGACCACATCGCCCACAAGCTGCCCCGCGACGACAGCGACCCCTACCGCTACGGCATCTACCTGCGCCCCGACGCGAAGACCTGCCGCGCCGTGACCGTGATCACCGACCAGCTGCGAGCCCAGTACGGGCTGCTCTCGGCGGGTGCGTTTCCCCCGCACGCCACCCTCGTCGGCAGCCAGCCTTTCGGCTTCAACGAGAACGAGGTCATCGCGGCTGTGACCGCGCTGCTCGCGGAGCGCGAGGCATTCGAGGTGCACAACGCGGGCATCCGGTCGCCGGGAATGGGCTATGTCTACGACGTGAGCCAGAACGCCGACGGCACCGTGAATGATGCGCTCGTGAGCCTCGCTCGAGACATCGAGGCCACCGTCGAGAGGTTCAGGCGCCCCATGAACAACCCGTTGCCCAATGACTTCGTGCCCGAGCTGTTTCGCGGGCATCTGTCGCTGGCCTCGCACGACCTCTACGAGAGGCCTGATCTGCGCGACGAGGTGGGCGAGTTCATCGCAGAGCTCGAGGTACCCGTGCCGACCTCGTTCGCAGGGCGCAATGTTGTGATGTATCGCACGGCCAGCCCCGATTGGTCGGGTCGCTGGTGGAAGACGATGACGTGGGAGCACGTGCACAGCTGGGAGCTGACCGGCGAGTAACTCCGGGGCCGGATGCCGCGGGCCGCGGCCGCATCTGCGGCGGCCCGCGGCATCCGGTCTCTTGCTAGGCCGCCGGGAACCAGCGAGACGAGAGCTCGCGCACCCGAGCGATGAGGGCGCTGTGGTCGCCGCCCGCTCCCGTCGCCACATAATCGAGGCTCTCTTGCGGGCGGTCGACGGCGACTCCCTCGCGGAAGCCGGCGTAGTTGCCGCCCGCGCGACGCAGAATGTGAGCGCCGGCCGCGACATCCCACGGGCTCGTGTCGAAGCCCATCGTCGCATCAGACCAGCCGGCCGCGACATGCGCCAGATTCAGCGCACCGCTGCCGGTGCTGTGGTGGTGCTGGTAGTCGTTCGTGATCTGAGCGAGCAGCTCGAAAGCTGCGTCGCCGAGCAGATCGACATCGTGCTGGTTCGGAAAGCTCGTGAGCAGGGTGGAGCGGTCGTCGGAGGCCGAGGCTGATCGCATGGGCGTGCCGTCAAGGGTGGCCTCGCCGTCGGCCGCGGCGAAGAGGTGGTCTGCCATCGGGTCGAGTACAACTCCCGCGACCACCTCGCCATCGACCTCGGCGGCGATCGAGACGCACCAGTAGGCGAGGCCGCGCGCGAAGTTCGCCGTGCCGTCGATGGGGTCGATGATCCAGCGCAGCCGCGCCTCTCCTGAGCTGCCTGTCTCCTCGCCGAGAATCTGTGAGCCGGGGGCGCCTGACTGCAGCACCTCGCTGATCACGCGTTCGGCTTCGCGGTCGTACTTGGTGACCACGTCGTGGGCGTCTCGCTTGAACGAGATGTCCATCTCGGATCGGAACCCCGCGATGAGGGCGGGGGCGGCGGTTCGAGCTGCGTTCTCGGCGAGACGCACGAGCTCGTTGGGGTCGTCATTCGTGTCGGGGGTCATGGGTGCTCCTGTTCGGGTTGATAGGGATTGATTCAGGTCTTCCTTAACGACGCGTGAACGCTCGGCGACCGGATGCTCGTGCCGCTTGACCGCACCGGTGGGGATGTCGGAGAGTTGACCCGTTCCAGAAAGGGAACGTTCCCTATTATCCGAAAGGATGCTGAATGTCGGCCTCCATCACCACAGAGCGACGCGTCGCGCTGAGTCGGCGCCGGGCGCCGTCAGCGCAGTCCTGGCTTCGTTCTGATCGCCGTGTCGGCATCGCGTTGCTTCTCCCCGCCTTCGCGGCATTCGCTGTCTTCGTGTTCTATCCGCTCGGCAAGGTCTTCTGGCTCAGCACGCAGGGAACAGATATCTTCGGCCAGGCCGCGGGCTTCGTGGGCGCGAAGAACTACATCACGATCTTCACCGATCCGCAGTTCATCGCCACGATGCTGCGCACCGGCGCGTTCTGCCTGGCGGTGGTGGCCGGGCGCATCGTGCTCGGGCTGTTCATCACCATTCCGCTGACGACGAAGCTCCGCGGCGTCCCCGTGTTCCGGGCTCTGCTCACCTCGCCCATGGTCGTCAGCGTCTCGGCGGCCTCCGTCGCATTCGCCGCCATGCTCGCCCAGGGCAATGGTCTCGTCAACTCGGTGATCACGCGCTTCGGCGGCTCTGCCATCCCCTTTTTCACCAGTACGCAGTGGGCTTTCGGGAGCGTGATCGTGGTCACGGTATGGGGCTCGATCGGGTTCACCGTGCTGCTGATGCTCGGCGCCTTCGGGGCCATCGACAACGACGTCATCGAGGCCGCGCATCTCGACGGCGCCGGACCCCTTCGAACCCTCTGGTCGATCTCTCTGCCACTGGTGACACCCACGCTCTTCTTCATCGTGGTGACCGGGGCCGTCGAGGCACTCACCACGTTCGGTCAGATCCAGATCCTCACGGGAGGCGGGCCGGCGAACTCCACCACGACTCTCGTCTACAACATCTACCAGTCGGCATTCGGTGCGGGCAGCGCCAACTTCGGCCTGGCTGCTGCGCTCGGCGTTGTGCTCTTCGTGCTCGTGCTGGCGTTGTCACTCGTGCAATTCGGCGTTCTCGAGAAGCGGGTGAACTACTGATGCGGCCGCCGAGAAGACGTGCGTCGAAACGTGCCCGGATGCGCAGCGCGCTGCTCTATGTCTGGCTCGTCGCGGCGGTGATCGTCGTGTGCTTTCCGCTGTACTACATCTTCGAGGGCGCCCTCACGCCGACGGCGTGGCTCGATCAGGGGTTGGAAGGGCTCGTGCCCATTCATCTCACGCTCGACAACGTGATCCGTGCCACCCAGGTCATTCCGCTCGGAAAGCAATTCGGAAACAGTGTCGTGGTCACCGTCTGCCAGACGCTGCTCCAGGTCACGATCGGAATCGCCGCAGCGTACGCGCTCGTCTTCTGTCGCCTGCGTGGCACCCGAGCGCTCTTTCTGGTCCTCCTGTCGAGCATGATGATCCCGGCAGAGACGACCCTTATCGCCAACTACCTCACGATCTCGTCGTGGCACCTCATCGACACCGTGACCGCCGTCTTCCTGCCCTTCGTCGCCTCTGCTCTCAGCATCTTCCTGTTCCGCCAGGCATTCCTGAGTTTTCCGGGCGAGCTCCGTGACGCGGCGCTGCTCGACGGGGCCGGACACTTCCGCTTCATTCGATCGATGCTGTTGCCCGTTGTCCGGCCGACGCTGATCTCGGTGACTCTGGTCAGTGCCACGGCAGCCTGGAATGGATTCTTCTGGCCCCTCCTGGTCACCAACTCACCAGACAACCGAACCGTGCAGGTGGGTATTGCCCAGCTCTCGAGCTCCGAGGCGACCGACGTGGGCGTCGTGCTCGCTGGAGCCGCCATCGTCACCCTCCCCGTACTCATCGTCGTGCTCCTTGCGCAGCGATTTCTGGCCGGCGGCATCATAGCCGGCGCCCTCAAGTAGAACCCGATCACCACCTAGAACCCGAGCAGAAGGAATCCCGAACTATGTCCTTTCGTCATCGCACCCTCGTCGCGGCTACAGCCGCTGGCACGGCGCTCCTCTTCGCCCTCTCCGGATGCGCGGCGGCCGGCTCCGACGCCGACTCGGCCACCGCATCCGGACCCGTGACCCTCACGTTCTGGCACGCGATGACGGGCCCCGCGGCAACCGAGCTCGACACACTCGTGTCGAAGTTCAACGCGCAAGAGGCGGGCAAGATCACGGTCGACGCCTCGTTTCAGGGCGCATATGCCGATCTGCAGACCAAGTACACCGCCGCCGTGCAGTCGGGATCGACGCCCGATGTGCTGATGATGAACGACATCGCAACGGGCTTCATGGTCGACTCGAAGAAGACCACGCCCCTGTCAACCTTCACCGACAAGGACTCGTCGTTCGACGCCGACAGTTTTCCGCCGGTCGTCAGTTCGTACTACGCGGCGGCATCCGGGGGCCTCGCGGCAATGCCGTTCTCGGTGTCGCAGCCGGTGTTGTACCTGAACCGATCCCTGGTCACCCAGGCCGGGCTCAACCCGGACACGCCCCCGACGACGGTGGCCGAGGTCGCCGATTGGGCTGAGAAGATCCACGCCGCGTCGGGCGCGTACGGCATGACCATGAACATGAGCGACTCGTGGATGCTCGAGGAGATGTCTGCCTCGGGCGGCGAGAACTTCTGCACCCCCGAGAATGGCCGCGGCTCCGACAAGGTCACGGGTCTCGACCTGACCTCGCCCACGCAGGTCGCGTTTATGAGCACGCTGCAGAAGCTGTTCTCAGACGGAACCGCACTGAATCCCGGCACAGACAACAGCGCCATGGTGTCGGCATTCGCCAGCGACAAGGTGGGCATGATGATGACCTCCTCTGGGGCGTACACCACCGCCGACCCGAATAAGACGGCCTCGACGGTCGCTGCCTTCCCGAAGACCTCCGAGTCGAAGGATGCCGGTGTTGTGATCGGCGGAAACGCTCTGTGGATCTCCGGCGACGGGCACTCCGAAGCTCAGCAGAAGGCGGCGTACGAGTTCCTCACCTATCTGCACTCCGCCGACGTGCAGGCCGAATGGGCCAGTGCCACCGGCTACCTTGCATCGAACACCGCGGCCGGTGACACCACGGTGGGCAAGCAGTCGCTCGCCGATCCGAACGTCGCGTCGATGGCCGGTCAGCTGGCGAACACGCCGGCCAGTCAGGCCGCAGCCGGATGCCGTACGGGCGCGTTCCCGACAGTGCGTGCCACGGTCATCGGTGCGTTCAACCAGATCGTCGAGGGTGCCGACGTCACATCGACGATGAAGGACGCCGAGTCGAAGGCTGCGGATCAGATCGCGGCGTACAACACGGCGGCCGGCTGACGCCGCCTCGCAGGCCCCCAGCGTCGCTCGTGGCGCTGGGGGCCTTGTCGTCGAAAGCTCCCCGATCGACTGTGCTTGGCCCCGGTATCGCCATGCAATAGATTGTCATTTATGACCAACAATCCGATCGGTGCATCCCTGACGCTCACGAATGGGCGCTTCTACACCGAGGATCCCGCGAATCCGTGGGCGGATACCGTTGTCGTGCGCGAGGGTCGGCTCTGTTTCGTAGGTGCGGCCGATGAGGCTCCGGATGCGGGGGATTCGCCCGTGCATGACCTGGGTGGCCGGCTCGTGCTGCCGGGTCTGATCGACGCCCACACGCATCCGACCATGGTCGTTCAGAGCGCTTGGCACACGGCGCTTCCTCTGACCGACGATCTCGAGGAGATCCTCGACTTCGTGCGGCGCTACGGCCAGGAGCATCCGAAAGAAGAGGCGCCGTACCTCTACTTCGAGTACTACGCGAGCACGATCTTCTCTGCGGGCGATGCGCCGACCAGGCAGCTCCTCGACACCGCGATCAGCGACCGGCCCGTGCTGCTGCAGGATCAGAGTGACCACTCGTCGTGGGTGAACTCGAGAATGATCGAGTTGCTCGGGGTCACGAAGGACACTCCCGACCCCAGGCCGGGGCTGGAGATGTTCGTGCGCGACGCCGACGGCGAGCCGACAGGCCACGTTCGTGAGACCGCCTACATGCACTTCATCGAGCGCCTGTACGAGCGCATCGACTGGAGGCCACCGCAGGAGGTCACCGCGGAGACCGTGGGGCCGTTCTTCGATTTCCTCACCCGGCACGGTGTGACGGGGCTGTTCGAGGCGCTCGTGCACGACGACCGCATTCTCGAGGCCGTATCCCAACTCGACCGCGAACGCCGATTCCCCTTCCACTACGAAGGAGCGCCGCGGTTCCGCACCCTGGCCGGATTGCCGGAGGCGATCGAGGTGGCCCACGGCTACGAAGCGCGATTCGGCGGCGCGCGCGCCCGCATCCGCACTCTGAAACTCTTTCTCGACGGCACGAATGAGAGCGGCAACAGTGCCGTGATCGAGCCGATGGCGACAGACCCGACGGGCGTAGACCGTGGTGAAATCCAGATGGAGACACCCGAGCTCGTCGACTGTCTTGAGATGATCAACCGGGCGGGGCTGGACATCCACATCCACATGGTGGGCGACCGTGCCTTCAGGGTGGCGTGCGACGCGGTGGGGATCGCCCAGGGCCGAGCGACTGAGGCGGAGGAGCCCTGGCGCTGTCAGGTCACTTTCGCGCACTGCGAGCTGGTCGACCCCGCCGATATGCACCGCCCTGCCGAACTCGGCATCATCGTGAACTGGACCAACCATTGGTCTGGCGGTTATTTCGGCGAAGAAGCCCGTGTGCATCTTGGCGATGAGCGCTGGGGCCGTATGTACGAGTTCAACCGGATCGCGGACAGCGGCGCCACACTCACCTTCGCGAGCGATGTGGTGACGCAGTACGAGCTTCATCGAGCCGACCCGTTCTTCGGAATGCAGACTGCCATGACGCGGATCGATCCCGAGTTTCCGCTCGACGCGGAACGCTATCCCGAGAGTGTGCGGCCGAGCAGCGCCTCGCGGTTGACGCTCGAGCGCTTGATCACCGGATACACCAGTGCTGCCGCGCGCCAACTACGCATCGACGATCGTGTCGGCTCGCTCGAAGTGGGAAAGGATGCGAACCTCGTGGTGCTCTCCGATGACCTGTTCGACCTGGCTCCAGGGCAGGTCGGCGCCGTGAAGCCCGTGGTCGTCGTCTTCGAGGGAGCGGTGGTGTTCGGGCAGTTCTGAACGCCGGGTCTAGTCCGACTGATCGAGCCCGGCGATCAGTGATGTGGTTATCGCGAGAGCGTGGGCGATGCGCTCTGTGGAGTACTCGATGTTGGTCAGGAAGCTCGTTCCCACGGCCATCGATATCGCGGCGTTGGCGACTCGGCGACAGCTCGCCTCGGGGGCGCGTGGATGCTCGTCGCTGATGATCTCGGAGAGCGAGACCTCCATGCTTCGGTACGAGCTCGCGACGATCTCGAGGATGGCGGGAATCGTGCGACCCGCGTCGATGAATGCTGTCACGGCGGCGCTGTCGGAGCTCGGCGCCACGAAGTCGTCGAAGAGGAAGGTGAGTGCCCCCTCGACGCCGAGGCTGCGCGGGATGATGGGCATGGTGGCGACCGCGACGGCCAGATCTTTCTCGTCCATCGCCCCGTTGCCGAAAAAGAACACCCGAGCCGCGTCGGTGAGCAATTCATCGCGGTTGCCGACGAAGTGCCTGAGGTGCCCCCGCGCCATGTCGGCGAGTTCTGCGATCCGCTCGAGCGTCGTGCCATCGAGTCCGTGCTTCGACATGCACTGAATGGTGACAGCGATGATCTGCTGACGTCGTTCTGTGGCGAGAGATCGTCGCCCCATAAGTCTCCCGTCTTATCGCCCGATTATTTTAACATGCTCGTTACATTGTCAGTATTGACTAAATATATCCACACCCAGAAACTAACTACATGAATCGCAAACGAATCATCCTCATGACGGCCGGCGTGGCCGGTTCGGTGCTGTTGCTGAGTGCCTGCAGCAACAGCGGCTCCAGCACGAGCGCTTTCACTCCGAAGCTGGTCGACAACGTGTCCGCCGCTACGGCACCCGTCGACTCCGTCACGTGGAACCTGCCGGATGGCGAGCCCTACAGCCTCGACCCGGCTCAATCTGCTGTCGAGTCGAACAGCACGGTCGTCGCGAACCTCTGCGAGTCGCTCATGACGCAGACCCCCTCCGGCGAATTGCAGCCCGGCCTCGCAACATCGATCGACAAGATCAACGACACCACCTACGTTGCCCATCTTCGCCCCGGGGTCACCTTCTGGGATGGCAAAGCGATGACCGCAGACGACGTCGTCTACAGCATCAACCGCATCCTCGACCCCGCACTCGGCTCGTCGTGGACAGCGTGGGCGAGTTCGGGGGCGACGGTCACAGCGACCGCTCCCGATGAGGTCACCATCGCGACGAACGAACCCAACGCGATGATGCCGCAATTCTTCGCCACCCCGGCCTTCAGCGTGGTGGAGAAGGCCTTCGCCGAGTCTGCGGGTGCCGATTTCGGCACAGCCTCGGGCGGCGTGATGTGCACGGGTCCTTACTCCTTGGGCACCTGGTCTTCAGGCTCAGACATCACCGTGAAGAAGAACGATTCCTGGTGGAACAAAGACGTGACCCCGCTCGTGGGCTCGGCGACGTTCACCTTCACCTCGGACCCGTCGGCTCAAGTCGCTGCGCTGCGCTCCGGTTCCGTCGACGGCTCCTTCATGGTGCCGGTCTCCTCCTTCGACTCTCTCAGCGGAATCGGCAATCTGCTGTTCAACAAGAGCTACAAGCTTGAGTCGATGTCCGTTGCCAACCTCAAGGGGAGCCTCGCCGATGTCAAGACACGCGCCGCCCTCAAAGCCGTCATCGACTACGACGGAATAGCGTCGTCCATCTACCGCGGGACCGCCGAGCCGATCAGGGCGATCGTGCCACCGTCGGCGTGGGGCTACTCGAAGGACATATACCAGAAGGCCTACGACGCGCTGCCCGCACCAACCCAGAACCTCGACGAGGCGAAGAAGCTGCTCAGCGAATCCTCGTACGACGGCTCTGAGATCGTGCTCGCTTACGCAGCGAGCAGTGAGGAAGACACCAAAATCGCCGCGGTGGTCGCCGATAACGCCAAGGGCATCGGCCTCAAGGTCACGCTCAAGCCGATGCAGCCCGCTGAATACTCTGGCATTTTCAGCGACGATCCGGCAGCTCGCGCGGGTATCGACGTGTTCCTGACCACCGGCTACCTCGACTTCCCCGAGCCCGCCGCCTACTACGAGTACTCGACCACTGGCAGCTACTACAACTTCGCGGGCTACTCCAATCCTGAGTTCGACGAGACGCTGGCGCAGGCGATCAAGACCAGCGACGACGATGCCCGAGCAGAGCTGGTCACCAAGGCTCAGGCTCTGCTCACCGCCGATGCGACCAAGATCCCTCTTGTCTCTCAGTACGTCAACACCTACTACTCGAGCAAGCTGGCGGGTCTCACCCCGGCACCGTCCTACCTGTACTCGCCATGGCTGGCCAGCTTGGGCGGCAAGTGATCTTCCGCTTGATCGGATCACGGCTGCTCGCCGCGATCGTCACGATGGGCGTGGCTGCCGTAGTCATCTACGGCAGCCTCCGGCTCATCCCCGGCGATCCGGTTTCGGCGATCACCGCCGGCACGCGGCTCACCTCCGAGCAGAGGGCGGCACTGCGCGAGAAGCTCGGTCTGAACCAGGGCTTCGTGAGTGGTTTCACGCATTGGCTGGGGAGCGTGCTGCAGCTCGATTTCGGCCAGTCGATGGTCTACGGGTCATCGGTGAACGACCTGCTCGCTGCTCGTATGCCGACCACCGTCACCCTGGTGCTCTACGCAGCCGCACTCTCTCTTGTGCTGGGACTCGGCATGGCCCTCGTCTCGGCTACCCGACCGGGGATCATCGATCGAATCGGGCTCGTGGTCACCAGCCTCTCGATCGCGACGCCCTCGTTCGTGGTGGCCCTAGTGCTGCTGGGCGTCTTCGCTGTGCAGCTCCGGATGTTCCCCGCGACCGGTTCGGGGGACGGGTTCGGCGACATGGTCTACCACCTCACCCTGCCGGCTATCGCGCTCATGGTCGCCACTTTCGGTCTGGTCGCGCGCATCATGCGGGCGACGTTCCGCGAAGAGCTCGTGAGCGAGCACGTCGAGGTGGCGCGTAGCCGTGGAGTGGCCCGCATGGACATCCTGCGCCGTCACGTCGTGCGCAATTCGGTGGGCCCGATGATGACCATCACGGCGTTGCTGCTCGCCGCGCTCTTCATCGGCACGGCTATCGTCGAGACGGCGTTCGGTGTCGACGGCATCGGTCAGTTGCTCGTCGTGTCGATCGCGCGCCGAGACTTTCCTGTCGTGCAGGCCATCTCGTTGCTCTCAGTGGGGCTCTTCGTCGTGACCAGCACGATCGCAGACCTCGCGCTGCCTTTCGTCGATGCGCGTGTTCGCGCGGTAGGAGGACTCCGATGAGCCTCGACACTGTCGGTCTGGCCCTCGCGGGGACCGCTCGACGCACACGCCGTCGGACGCGGCCATCCGCTCTGGTCGTCGCATCCATAGCGCTCCTCGGCATCGTCGCGGTCGCTTCTGTGCTCGCGCCAGTGATAACGCCGTATGCGCCCGACGCCACCGACATCCTGAACTCTTCGGCGGGGCCGACGAGTGAACATCTGCTCGGCACCGACGGCACAGGTCGCGACACGCTTTCCCGCCTGCTGATCGGAGCCCAGCTCAGTCTGCTGGCGCCGCTCGCCGTCGCCGTCATCACGACCGCCGTCGGTGCTCTGCTCGGCCTCGCCGCGGCACGCATCGGCGGCGCATTCGACATGATCGTCTCGCGCGCCATGGACATCGTCTTCGCCTTCCCGACGCTGCTGTTGGCGCTGCTCGCCGTGGCCGTCTTCGGTCCGGGACTCACCGCCCCGATCTGCGCGCTCGCGCTCGGTTACATTCCCTTCGTGGGGCGCATCGTGCGTTCGGCGGCTATCCAGGAACAGGCGAAGCCTTATGTGGGCAGCCACGCCGTCATGGGCTTCTCCGAGCTCGCCATCACGGTGCGGCATATCTTCCCGAACATCGCTCCGGTCCTGCTCGCTCAGGCGACGCTGACCTTCGGTTACGCCATGCTCGATATCGCGGCGCTCTCGTACTTGGGCCTCGGTGTGCAGCCGCCAGCGGCAGACTGGGGCTCGATGATCGCGCAGAGCCAGAGCGCCGTGCTCCAGGGCAATCTCTGGAGCATCCTGTTCCCCGGTATGGCGGTCATTCTCACCGTCCTCGCCGTCAACGTACTCGGCGAGTCGCTGTCAGACCGCTTCAGCCTCGCCTCCAGGAGTGCTCGATGATGTCCACTGCAACGAATTCCTCCGCGGCAGCGGCCGCTGCCGCCCCCTTGGAGATCTCGGGCCTGTCGATCACCGTGCAGGTCGATGGCGAATCTCGCCCCCTTCTCGACAAGGTGAGCCTGAGCGTCGCGAAGGGCGAGATCGTCGGACTCGTCGGCGAATCCGGCTCGGGCAAGAGCGTCACGTCGCGCTCGGCTCTCGGACTCTTCCCCGGACACGCCATCACCACCGGGTCTGTCGTGGTCGACGGCGTCGAGGTGATCGGCGCATCCGCGGCGCAGCTGCTCGAGCTGCGGCGTACGCGGGCCTCGATGATCTTCCAGGATCCGCGCAGCTCGGTGAATCCGGTGCGTCGGCTCGGCGACTTTCTCACCGAGGGGCTGAGGGCCCGCGGCGTCGGGCGCGCCGAGGCCAATCGCACGGCGATCGGCCTGCTCGAGGAGGTCGGCATCCGCGACCCCGCGCGAGCGATGCGGCGTTTTCCGCACGAATTCTCCGGCGGCATGCTCCAACGCATCGTGATCGCGGGTGCGCTCTCGATCGGACCCCGACTGGTGTTGGCAGACGAGGCCACGACGGCCCTCGACGTCACGACCCAGGCCGAGGTCGTCGCATTGCTCAAGCGGCTGCAAGCCGAGTCCGGCACCGGGATGCTCTTCGTCACTCATGACCTCGAACTTGCCGCGGCGCTCTGCGACCGCATCGTCGTGATGTACGCCGGGCGCGTGGTCGAGACGGGCGCGGCATCCGCCATCTTCGCCGAACCGCAGCATCCCTACACCGTCGGGCTGCTCGGCTCGAACCCCCGCCTCACCGGTGAGCGGGCGACGCTCACCCCGATCGTGGGTCGGCCGCTTGCGCTGGCGGAGGCGCCAGCAGGCTGCGCCTTCCGCGACCGCTGCCCGATAGCGGTGCCCGCCTGCGCCACCGAAGTTCCCGCCCTGCGTCCGTCGCGTGCGACGGAGGTGGCCTGCATAATGCCCGGCGACGAGAAGGCGGCATGATGAGCGACTCACAGAATGGCGAGACCGTGCTTCGCGCCACGGGATTGAGCAAGCTGTTCAAATCGACGGTCGCGGTCGACGACGTGTCGTTCTCGTTGAAGCGTGGCTCCTCGCTCGGCGTGGTCGGTGAGTCGGGGTCGGGCAAGTCGACGACCGCGCGCATGATCGTCGGCCTCGAAAGCCCGAGCTCGGGATCGGTGGAGTTCCCCGGGGCCACGGGAAGTGGCCGGCGCGGACGGGCGCGGCTCGTGCAGATGATCTTCCAGGACCCGTTCCATTCGTTCGACCCACGGATCACGATCGCCGAGGCGCTCGAGGAGCCGCTGCGCCTGCACTTCGACTGGTCGCGTGAGCGTCGACAGGCCCGTGTCGCCGAACTGCTCGATCAGGTGGGTCTCAGCACACGCCAAGGGGGAGCCCTGCCTCGCACCCTGTCGGGCGGTCAGCGGCAGAGGGCGGCCATCGCCCGCGCTCTGGGAATCGAACCCGCCATCCTCGTTCTCGATGAGGCGGTCGCCGCGCTCGACGTGTCGATCCAGGCTCAGGTACTCGTGCTCCTCGACAACATCCGTCGAGACACCGGCATGTCCTATGTGTTCGTGAGCCACGATCTGGCGGTGGTGCGTTACATCACCACCGATGTCATCGTCATGCGCTCGGGACGAGTGGTCGAGGCCGGGCAGACGGAGCAGGTGCTGGCCGATCCGCAGCATCCATACACACGACTTCTGCTCGACTCGGTGCCACGCCCCGGCTGGGATCTCGATCGTGTGCGCCGTGGCAGGCTCGAACTCGACTCGATGAAAGAGACGTCATGACCGACGCCGCAACGTACGGGCACGATGTGCGGCTCCCGCGGGCCGAACTCCGAGAGTCGTTGCGCGGCGCCTCGCCCGTGCCATTCTGGCTCGATGGGCGGCGACCGGCGGCACTGCCCCCACTGGATTCTGATGCGAGCACCGATCTGCTCGTGGTGGGAGGTGGCTTCTGCGGCCTCTGGACCGCGCTTCAGGCCAAGGAGCGCGACCCGAGTCGAGAGGTGCTGCTTGTCGAGGCGAGTCGCATCGCATGGGCCGCCTCCGGGCGCAACGGCGGCTTCGTCGAAGCATCACTCACCCACGGCGAAGACAACGGCGCACGCCATTTCGCGGATGAGCTGCCGCAGATCGAGGCGCTCGCGCGCGAGAACTTCGACGAGATGCGGGCCACCTTGGTGCGCTACAACATCGACGCCGAGTGGGAGGAGGACGGCGTTCTTTCCGTGGCCACAGAGCCCCATCAGCTCGACGAACTTCGCCGCGGCGCAGCTCAGGTGCTCGAGGGCGAAGCTCTGGCCGAGTACACCCGCTCGCCGGTCGTGCGTGGAGCGATCTTCGAGAAGGATCAGCTCGCCCTCGTGCATCCGGCCAAGCTGGCCTGGGGGCTGCGGCAGGCGTGCCTGGATTTGGGTGTGCGCATCTATGAAGGCACCCGTGTCACGAAACTGGAGCGCCACGACGGCTCCGCGATCGCCGTCACCGAGCGCGGCCGAATCACGGCCAGGCGGGTGGCGCTGGCCACAAACGGATTTCCGTCACTGCTCAAGCGCAACGCACTGAGAACTGTGCCGATCTACGATTACGTGCTGGTCACGGAGCCGCTCAACCGTGCTCAGCTCGAGCAGATCGGATGGACGGGGCGACACGGCATGACCGATATGTCGCGTCAGTTTCACTATTACCGCAAGACCGCCGACGATCGCATTCTGTGGGGCGGCTACGATGCCGTGTATCACCGGGGCCGCCGCATCCGGCCCGAGTACGATCAGCGGCCCGAGACCTTCGAGCGGCTCGCCGATCACTTCTTCACGGCCCACCCGGGCCTTCGAGGCATTCGGTTCAGTCATGCCTGGGGCGGCATGATCGACATGTCGACGAAGTTCGTCTCGTTTCAGGGCACTGCCCACGGAGGGACGGTCGCATACAGCTCGGGCTACACCGGTCTGGGCGTCGGTGCGACTCGTTTCGGCGCGGCCGTGATGCTCGACCTGCTCGAGGGAGCCGTGACGGAACGCACCAGCCTCGCCTTCTCCACGGTCAAGCCGTTCCCCATCCCTCCCGAACCCATCGCCTACCCTGCGATTCAGACGATGCGTCACGCGATCGCTCGCTCCGATGCGAATGGCGGGCGCGATGGAGTACTCATCCGTGCGATGGAGGCGTTCGGCATCGGATTCGATTCGTAGGGCTTATCGCAGCGCCGCCTCCGCGAAGGCGAGAGCCTCGTCGGAGGTGATGCCCAGCGAGCGCGTCTTTGCCGCATACTCCGCCGCCGCGTTCTGTGCTGCCCGGTGGACCGCGTCACCCTGCGCTGAAACGAGAGTCCCGTTGCGACCGTGAGTCTCGACGATGCCGTCGGCCTCGAGTTCCTTGTACGCCCGGGCTACCGTGTTCGTCGCGAGTCCCAGCTGCTCGGCGAGCGAGCGAACGGGCGGCAGCCGAAATCCCGCGGGCAGTTCGCCCGAAGCGACCTGTTCGAGAACGCGCGCCCGCAGCTGCTCGAATGGGGGCGCCGAGCCCTCGGCATCCACCGACCAGTGGCCGGGGAACGTCGCGTCAGGCATCGGATGCCTCATCCGACGTCGGCTGCGGAGGCTGCGCGGCCAGAGAATCGAGCAGTGCCTTGGGCACGATGAGCCGCTCGAGATCGCCGAAGGGAACCACGCCCTCGTCCGAAGCAGCCGCGGCATCGGCGCTCGCATCCAGCTCTCGAACCTGCGTGTGCAGGCTCTGCATCGTGCGGTCGAGGCGGTTCGCCGTGTCTGCCGCTTCTTTCAGCTCGTCGAGCAGAGTCGCCGGAACCTCGCGGTTGTACTTGTAGTAGATCTTGTGCTCGAGACTCGCCCAGAAGTCCATGGCGATGGTGCGGATCTGGATCTCGACGGGCACCTGCTCGACCCTGTCAGACATGAACACCGGAATCGAGACGATGAGGTGCAGGCTCGTGTAGCCGTTGGCCTTGGGAGAGGCCACATAGTCGCGCTCGGCGATCACCGTGAGGTCGACCTGGCGCGCGAGCATCTCGCGGATCTTGTAGATGTCGCTCAGAAAGCTGCATGTGATGCGGATTCCGGCGATGTCGTGGATGCACTCACGGATCACCGCAGTGTCTATCGCGAGTCCCTTGCGCTGCGCCTTCTCGAGGATCGACTCTGGCGACTTCAGCCTCGAATTGACGTGCTCGATCGGGTTGTAGTCGTGTACATGATTGAACTCTTCGCGCAGAATGTTGATCTTCGTCATGACCTCGTCGATGGCGAATTTGTACGACATCATGAAGCGCGTGAATTCGGCCCGGAGGTCTGTGTCGGGCGGATTGTTTGCGGCGTGCACGGGTCGAAGTCTGCCAGTGCTACCTGCGGATCAGGTTCGAGAGCACGATGGCGCTGCGTGTGTGGTCGACGTTGGGAGCGATGCGCACCTTCTCGAGGGCGAGTTCCAGGCTCGGGATGTCGCGCGAGCGCATGTGCACGATGGCGTCGGCACTGCCCGTGACGGTTCCCGCATCGACCACCTCGGGAACAGACGAGAGGATGCGCTTGAGCTCGGCGGGCGCGACCGTTCCGCGACAGAACAGCTCGACGTAGGCCTCGGTCACCGTGCCGTCGAGGGTGGGGTCGAGCTGGATGGTGAAGCCGCGGATGATGCCGCTGCCCACGAGCCTGTCGATGCGGCGCTTGACCGCCGAGGCCGACAGCCCGATGACCTGGCCGATGTCGCCGTAGCCCGAGCGGGAATTGAGCTTGAGCAGGTCGAGAATCTTGTAATCCAGCGCGTCCATATAGTGAGGATACGCGGAATTATTGCAACGGATTGAACTTCGCGCACGAGTTCGGCGTCGAACGAGCAGTACGCGCGGATTGCCGCGTGCAAGACTGTTGTCAGGCGTGCCCGGCTGTGCAACAGGTCCGGGCCACTGGACTCAGTCCGCCTCCCGTGACCATCCTCGGAGGAACTTTCCATGACGTCCACTCTCGAAAACTCGGGCCAGACCGCGGCTCCCGCTCGCGTCGCCACCAAGCGGCACTACCTCATGTGCCGCCCCGACCACTTCACGGTGGCCTACCGCATCAATCCCTGGATGGATCCGGCGATCCCGACCGACACCTCGCTGGCGGTCACCCAGTGGAACACCCTCTACGAGACCTACCTCTCGCTCGGCCACACGGTCGAGCTGATCGACCAGATCCCCGGCCTGCCCGACATGGTCTACACGGCCAATGGCGGATTCATCATCGACAACGTGGCCTACGGCGCGCTGTTCACACACCCGGAGCGCCAGCCCGAAGGCCCCGCGTTCATGGAGTGGTTCCGCGAGCACGGCTACGAGGTCGCCGAGCCGCAGAACACCAACGAGGGCGAGGGTGACTTCCTGCTCGTCGGCGACGTGATCCTGGCGGGCACCGGATTCCGCAGCGCATCGAACAGTCACGAAGAGCTCGGCGAGATCTACGGCCGCGAGGTCGTGACCCTGACCCTCGTCGACCCCCGGTTCTACCACCTCGACACCGCGATCTCCGTACTCGATCCGCTGACCGGCGACACCTCGGCGAACATCGCCTACCTGCCCAGCGCCTTCGACACGGCCAGCCGCCTCGAGCTCGAGAGGCGCTTCCCCGACGCGATTGAAGTCAGCGAAGAAGACGGCGCCATCCTCGGCCTCAACTCCATCTCCGACGGCTACAACGTGGTCATCGCGAACCGTGCGGTGGGCTTCGAGAAGCAGTTGCGCGAGCGCGGCTACAACCCCATCAAGGTCGACCTCTCCGAGCTCCTGCTCGGCGGGGGCGGCGTCAAGTGCTGCACGCTGGAACTCCGATGAGCCCCGTGGCTGTGGAGTTGTCGGCCAGCCAGGCGGCGGCCATCCGGCTCGTCGAAGAGCACGCCGCGCACAACTACCACCCGCTTCAGGTCGTCGTCGAGTCGGGTGATGGAGCCTGGGTCACCGACATCGACGGGCGACGCTACCTCGACTGCCTCGCCGCGTACTCGGCCGTCAACTTCGGTCACTCGAACCCGGTGCTCATCGACGCTGCCAAGGCGCAGCTCGACCGCATCACGCTCACGTCGCGTGCGTTCCACTCCGATCAGCTGGGGCCATTCGTGGCCGCGCTGGCCGCGCTCGCCGGAAAAGACATGGTGCTGCCCATGAACACCGGCGCCGAGGCTGTGGAGTCGGGCATCAAGGTCGCCCGAGCCTGGGGCTACCGGGTCAAGGGTGTCGCGCCCGAACAGGCGAACATCGTGGTCATGGACGGCAACTTCCACGGCCGCACGATCTCGATCATCAGCTTCTCCGACGATGCGACGGCTCGTGACGGCTTCGGCCCGTTCACGCCCGGTTTCCGCAGTGTCGCCTACGGCGACGTGGATGCCGTGGCGAACGTCATCGACGAGAACACGGTCGCCGTGCTGGTCGAGCCGATCCAGGGCGAGGCGGGAATCGTGGCGCCGCCCGCGTCGTATCTGCCGGCTCTGCGCGAGCTGTGCACGGCGCAGAACGTGCTCATGATCGCCGACGAGATCCAGTCGGGACTCGGCCGCACCGGCGCTACGTTTGCTTGCGACCTCGTGGGTGTCGTGCCCGATCTCTACCTGCTGGGCAAAGCGCTCGGTGGCGGAATCGTTCCGGTGTCAGCCGTGGTCGGCAACGCCGACATCCTGGGTGTGCTGAACCCTGGCGAGCACGGATCGACGTTCGGCGGAAACCCGCTGGCCGCCGCCGTGGGACACGCCGTCGTCGATCTACTGGCGACCGGCGAGTACCAGGCCCGCGCGGCCGAACTCGGGGCCCACCTGCACGAGCGCCTGCTCTCGCTCGTGGGTCGCGGCGTCGTCGAGGTTCGCGGAGCGGGTCTCTGGGCCGGCATCGACATCGACCCCGCACTGGCATCGGGCCGAGACGTGTGCGAGGCTCTGCTCGCGCGAGGAATTCTGGCAAAGGACACGCACGGGTCGACCATTCGCCTCGCGCCGCCGATCGTCATCTCGAAAGAAGACATCGACTGGCTGGTCGACGAACTGGCGGCAACGTTGGAGTCGTTCGCGGCGTAGTCAGCTGGCTGTCCGCGCCGGCCGAGTAGCGAGGAACGAGCGTATCGAGACCACGAGCTGGGTCTCGATACGGTCGCGGGGCGACCTACTCGACCAGCGCAAAGGGAGGCGGCTACTCGACCGGCGCAGGATCCGGCGCGTCCGCTGCCGGCGCGTAGACGCTCTTCACGAACGACTCGAAGGCGTTCGCGTCGTCGAGCGCACCGGTGTACGCGGTGCCGTTCACCAGTACAAGAGGCGCCGTCTTGAGGGCCGGCACATCGGAGTTCGGGACCGACGCGCGGGCCCTGCCCGTGGCATCCGTAACCCAGTCGTTGAACGTGCCCGACGTGATGCAGTCTGCGACGGACTTGTCGTTCTCGCCCGCCTTCTGCACGAGGGCCACGAGCTGGTCGTCGGTCAGTCCTGAGGCTCCGGCGGTCGACTGTGCGGCGGCCAACGCCGTGTTCACTGCCGGAACGCTGTCGGGCGCTGCATCGGCTACACACGCGACGGCGTTCGCCGCGCGCTTCGAGTAGTTCTGATTCACCGAGTCGTCGAGCGCCACGGGGTGGAGCTCGAGCGTCGCATTGCCCGATGTCACCCACGACAGCACGGTGCTGCCGTTCGTGGTGTCGAATGTGGCCGAATCAGCGCTGCCGTAGTCGGCGTAGACGACCAGGTGCAGCATGCCGTCGGTCTTGTCGAGCGTGCTTGTCTCGGGCGTGGAACCCGCCTCGAGGGCCACCGTCGTCGCGGCCGTGACCGACTTGCCGTTGCCCGAGAGCAGCACTCCGTCGCTCGCCATGTTCTGTGGTCCGAGCACCGGCGCAGGCTGCAGCGCCGAGACGATCGTGACGGTGCCGACCGAGAGAACAGCGACCCCGACCACTCCGAGCCCGGCCCGCCACGCGATACGTCGTCGGCGGCGGCGACGGGCCGTCTCTTCGCGCTCCAGCCGAGCGAGCTCGCGCACGAGCGCGCGACGATCCTTCTTGCTGAGTCCGGTGAACAGGGTCTTGTCGGCTCTCATCGGTTGGTCTCTCCTCGGCGGTGCGCAGAACGAACGCACCGACACTAGTGAGCGCAACTTCGCCGACGCTTCGACATTGCCCCGAAAAGACTGAACAACAGCCGAACGCGGCAGAATGGGGCCATGGCCTTCGAGAGCTTTCCTCTGCGCCGTGCCCAGGAGCATCCGCTCGAACCGATGCCGCGCGGGGCGTGGCCCGCGACCCTCGCGCCCGTCTCGCAGTTGCTCGACGACGGGCTCGACTTCGCGCCGATCACGGTGTTCGTCGGCGAGAACGGATCGGGCAAGTCCACCCTCGTCGAGGCGATCGCCCAGGCCTACGGACTGTCGGCCGAGGGCGGGTCGGCGGGCGCAATGCACTCGACCCGATCGAGCGAGTCGGCACTGTGGCAGCACCTTCAACTGGTGCGCAACGCGGGGGCGAGCAAGCGCGGTTACTTTCTGCGGGCCGAGACGATGCACGGTTTCTACACGTATCTGGAGCAGAATCCGGGAGTTCGCCCCGAGCCACGGTTTCACGAACTGTCACATGGTGAGTCGTTTCTCGAGCTCGTCGAGGCTCGGTTTCGCGGGCCAGGGCTCTGGGTGCTCGACGAGCCCGAATCCGCGCTCTCGTTCTCGGGCTGCCTCGCGCTCATCGGAATTCTGAAAGACCTCGTGGCTACCGGAAAGTCGCAGGTGATCTTGTCGACTCACTCGCCCGTGCTGGCCGCGTTCCCCGGCGCCGTCATTCACGAGGTGGGAGAGTGGGGCCTGCGCCGCGCCGAGTGGGCTGAACTCGACCTGGTACGCAACCTCTCGCTGTTTCTGGATGCGCCGGGCCGGTTCCTGAGGCACGTGTAGGTGGTCTCGATACGCCGCACTCGTTCCTCGCTCGGCTACTCGGCCGGCGCGCTCGGGAAACGCCTTGGCAGAGCTACAATCGATGAAAACCGAGCGCATGCTTGGTTTTACTCTCGATGCCTAGGATGCCACTGATGCCAGCCTCTCTCGCCCGACTCCGCGATCTCGTTCCCGCCCGGGCGCGCGTGATCATCGATAACGACTTCTCGGGCGATCCCGATGGACTGCTGCAACTCGCGCATCATCTGCTCTCGCCCTCGGTCGAGATCCGCGCCGTGATCGGCTCCCATTTGCGGCCAGGCGATCCGTTCGATCCGTCAGAGGTCACCGCCGAGAACGCCGCGCGTGCGGCTCTGGATGTCGTGACGCTCGCCGGTCTCGCCGGTCACGTGCCGGTGGTGGCCGGCTCGAACGTCGGGCTGAGCGATCGGGCGACGCCCATCCGGTCTGCGGCGACCGACGCGATCATCGCCGAGGCGATGCGCGACGACACCGAGTTGCCGCTCTATCTCGCGTGCGGAGCGGGGCTCACCGAAGTGGCGAGCGCCTGGCTGCTCGAGCCGCGCATCGCCGAGCGGCTCACGCTCGTGTGGATCGGTGGACCCGAGCACTCAGGGCTCGCCGTTCCGCCGCCCGGATCCACCGGTGCCGAGTACAACCTCAACATCGACCTCATCGCGGGCCAGGTGGTCTTCGGTGACTCCGACATTCCGATCTGGCAGATTCCTCGCGACGCCTATCGGCAGACCCTGCTCTCGACCGCCGAGCTCATCACGCGTGTCGGCCCCGGGGGAGCGCTCGGCGCGCATCTCGAGCGGGCCATCACGCGGGTGTCGGGGATGGCGGGAGCGCACGGTATCTTTCTCGGCGAAACCTACATCGCCGGCGACAGCCCGCTCGTTCTGCTCACCGCGCTGCAGTCTGCGTTCGAGGCCGACCCGTCGTCGAGCGACTACGTGGTGCGCCCGACCCCGTCGTTCGATGACGTGGGCGAGTACGTCGAGGTGCCGGATGCGCGACGGCTGCGCATCTACACCCGTCTCGACGTGCGGCTGATGTTCGACGATCTGTTCGCGAAGCTGGGGCTGCTCGCGGCGAGCTAGTGGCCACGAAGGATCACAGGGAAACGAAGAATCACAGGGGAACGGTGAGGAGCGGGCGAAGAAAGCGACGCGTCTCCTCTGCCATGTCGACGGACTCCTTGTCGAGCAGCCACTGCACCTGAAGGCCATCCATCAGCGCGACGAAAGAGCGCGCCGCGCTGGCGGGATCGACGCCGGGGGTGAGCTGGCCGGCTTCGAGTGCGCCCTCGAATGACGCCTTCGTGATGCCGATGACCCATCGATAGCGATTCACGAAGTAGCTGTGGGCCGGATGGTCGGGCGAGGTTGCTTCCGCCGAAAGCACACAGTGCAGCTCGACGAGCCCGGGCACGCTCGCGTTGTGTTCCACCACTCTCACCAGACCGCGAAGATGCTCCAGGCCGTCAGGGCTGTCGAGATTCGATATGCGGCGAGACTCGTCATCGCGCAGCTCGAGCACCCCCGCGAGCAGCTCGTTCTTGTTCGAGAAGTGGTGCAAGAGGCCCGCCTGGCTCATGCCGACGCGTTCGGCGATCTCGCGGATCGAGCCGCTGCGGAAACCGTTCGACGAGAAGACCTCGATGCCGGCTTCGAGGATCTCTCGTCGCCGGGCGGCCGTCTTTGCATAGGAGCCGCGGGGCTTTCCGGTAGAAGTCATGAGGGCGACTCTACCCGCGAAAATAACGATTCAATCAAAACCTAGTGGTCGCTCGCTTTTCATGTTAGCGTCGCTCCAGACGTAGCCCAATGGGGGTCTACATGCACCCGAAAGAGACAACGATGTTCCGATGGAAGAGATTGGTGGCGGTGGCCGCCGTCGTCGCACTGGGCCTGACCGGCTGCTCCGCTTCACCGAGTGACAGTGGGGGTTCGGCAGGAACCCTCACCATCGGCGGGATCGTTCAGGCCTCCACGTTCGCTGCTGCGCAGTCGAACTGGGCGAACGAATCGCCCTACATGCAGGCCGTCTACGACACCATTCTCACGGCCGACACCAAGGGCGAGGTCCAGCCCGGGCTCGCGACCAAGTGGGAGTACAACGAAGACAAGACGGTACTCACGCTCACACTGCGCGATGACGTGAAGTTCACCGACGGCACCGCCCTCGATGCTGAGGCCGTCGCCCAGAACCTCGTGCGCTTCCGTGACGGTGCCGGCCCCAACGCCTCGTACCTGGTCGACATGACGGATGCCGTCGCCACCGACGCGAAGACCGTCACGATCACGCTGAAGGCCGCCAACCCGGCTCTTCTCACCTATCTCACGCAGAACGCGGGACTCGTCGAGGCGCCGAGCGCCTTCGATTCCGCCGACATCCAGACCGTTCCGGTGGGCAGTGGTCCTTACACTCTCGACACCGCGGCCACCGTCATCGGAACCTCCTACGTGTTCAACAAGAACCCCGACTACTGGAAGCCCGAGAACCAGCACTACGACAAGATCGTGATGAACGTGTATACCGACCCCACAGCGTTGCTCAACGCGGTGAAGGGCGGACAGGTCAACGCCACGAACACGGTCAACAACAACGACATCGCCCAGATGGAGGCCTCCGGTTTCACCTCGAACCCGCTCGAGCTGAACTGGGCAGGACTCACCCTGATGGATCGCGACGGCACCGTCGACCCCGCTCTCAGCAACGTCAAGGTGCGACAGGCCATCAACTACGCCTTCGATAAGGACGCGATGCTGAAGACCGTCGAGAATGGCTTCGGCACTCCGACCACTCAGGTGTTCCCGGAGCGCTCCGCCGCCTACGACAAGAGCCTCGACTCGGCCTACGATTACGACCCCGCGAAGGCCAAGGAGCTTCTGGCCGAGGCAGGTTACGCCGACGGAGTCACCATCCAGATGCCCAGCTCGCCCCTTCTCGGAGCCTCGACGTTCACCCTCATCCAGCAGCAGCTGGCCGATGTCGGCATCACCGTGGAATACGGCGAGCCGGGCAACAACTTCATCGCCGACGTCCTGACGCCGAAGTACCCCGTCGTCTACATCCCCCTGCAGCAGGGCGGCGACTGGGAGCTCATTCAGTTCCTGATCTCTCCCACGGCAACCTTCAACCCGTACCACACGTCTGATGACACGGTGAATGGATACATCGCCACCGTTCAGAACGGCACCGAAGAAGAGTCGGCCCAGGCTGCGAAGGATCTCAACAAGTACCTCGTCGACAACGCCTGGTTCGCGCCGTGGTACCGCACGCAGTCGACCTACATGACCGATGCCAACACCTCGGTGGTCATGCAGCCCGGCAACGCGGTGCCCTACCTCTGGAACATCACGCCGAAGGCGTAGCCCCTCGGAGCCACGTCGGTGCCGGCACCTCGTGTCGTCGGCACCGACGGGGCATTCCCCATGGCGTCATCCCTCTTCTTTTCCGCAAAGGAACAATGGTGTTGAGATTCATCTTGAGGCGCTTGGCCTCCGGTGTCGTGCTGATCGTCGTCATCTCGACGATCGCCTTCGGCCTGCTCTATATCGGCGGTGGCGACATCGCCCGCCGCATCCTCGGCCAGACCGCAACGGCCGAGACCGTCACTCAGAAGGCGCAACAGCTGGGTCTCGACAGGCCTCTGTACGGGCAGTTCATCGACTGGGTCTCCCACGCCGTCGTCGGTGACTTCGGTACGTCGTGGTTCACCGGTCAAGAAGTCATCCAGGCCATCTCCTCACGGGTTGCCGTGACCCTGTCGCTTGTCATCGGCGCGACGCTCATCAGCGCGATCGTCGCCGTTCTGCTCGGAGTGTGGGCGGCGCGTCGGCGAGGCTGGCCCGACAGGCTCGTCCAGGTCATCTCCGTTCTCGGCTTCGCGATTCCCGGCTTCCTCATCGCCCTTGGCCTGGTGATCGTGTTCGCCATCAACCTCGGTTGGTTCAAGCCGACCGGCTTCGTGCAGTTCGCGACCTCGCCGTCAGGCTGGTTGTCGTCGATCGCCCTGCCCGTCATCGCGCTAGCCATCGGCGGCATCGCCGGTGTGACGCAGCAGATCCGCGGATCCGTCATCGACGCGCTGCGCCAGGACTACGTGCGCACGCTCCGCAGTCGCGGGCTCTCAGCGAATCGCGTCATCTACAAGCACGTACTGCGCAATGCGGGGGGACCTGCTCTCGCCGTTCTCGCCGTGCAATTCGTCGGCCTGCTCGGTGGCGCCGTGATCGTCGAACAGGTCTTCGCCATTCCGGGCCTCGGCCAGGTGGCCGTCGCCGCGACCAACCAGGGCGACATCCCGCTGGTGATGGGTCTCGTCGTGGTCACCGCCATCATCGTCGTGGTCGTGAACCTCGTCATCGACATTCTGCAAGGCTTCCTCAACCCGAAGGTGCGACTCTCGTGACCTCCTCCATGCCCCTTCCCGATCCGCAGTTGACCCCTGGGCTCGAAGAGCGCGCCGCGCGCGTGTCTCTGTTTCGCAAGCTGCTCAAGAACCCCGTGGGGCTCATCGCGCTGATCTTCCTCGCGCTTCTCGTGCTCTCGGCGATCTTCGCCCCCCTGCTTGCACCAGCCGATCCGAACACGGCCTCGCTGCAGGACGTTCTCGCTCCTCCCGGGGGAGCGCATCCGCTCGGTGCGGACTCGGCCGGGCGCGACGTTCTCTCGCGCCTCCTCTTCGCCACCAGGTTCTCCCTCGCCGGTGCGCTGCTGGCCCTCGTGGTCGCGGCGGTGATCGGCGTCGTCGCTGGTCTCATCGCGGGATATTTCGGCAAGTGGTTCGATTCGGTCTCGTCGTGGTTCGCAGGCCTGCTCATGGCTCTGCCCGGCATCGTCGTGCTGCTCGCTGCCCGGGCCGTGCTCGGCCCGTCGATGTGGCTCTCGATGGCGATCTTCGGTGTGCTGCTGTCGCCGGCGTTCTTCCGCCTCGTCTACGCCTCGGTCTCGGCGGTGCGCAACGAACTGTACGTTGATGCCGCCAGAGTCGCAGGGCTTTCGGATGCTCGGATCATCGCCCGACACATTCTCACGGTCGTGCGCGCTCCCGTCATCATCCAGGCAGCGATGATCACGGGCATCGCGATCGCGATCCAGGCAGGGCTCGACTTCCTCGGCCTCGGTGACACGACCGTGCCCAGCTGGGGATCGATGCTCAACGACGCATTCGCCAAGATCTACACGAACCCCGATCTCATGATCTGGCCGGCGTCGGCGATCGCACTCACCTGTATCGCGCTGACGCTGCTCGCCAACGTCATGCGC
The DNA here is from genome assembly GCF_900177685.1 of Agreia pratensis. Classification (GTDB taxonomy): domain Bacteria; phylum Actinomycetota; class Actinomycetes; order Actinomycetales; family Microbacteriaceae; genus Agreia; species Agreia pratensis. The sequence goes on along the minus strand of NZ_FXAY01000001.1, from coordinate 963,858 downwards.
GACGAGCTCGAACGAACCGCCGGTCCGGTCAAGCGCCGCAAGAACCGAGACCGTGCAGCCGAGGCTCCCATCGTCAAGGCCGCACACCTCTCGACAGTCGGCATGGCCACGATCTCTGAGGAGGAGCGCCGCCTGGCCCTCGAGCAGCCGGCCGCCTCGGAGCCCGGAGAGATCGTGCACCCCGTGGTCGTGCATCCAGACCCCGAAGACGGCGGTCGCTCATCGACCGGCAACCCGTTCGGCGAAGAGCTGCTCTCGGTCAGAAACCTCGCTGTCGGCTACGACCAGCCCGACGGGTCGATCAAGGTCGTGGTCAACGACGTCTCGCTGCGCGTGCGCCGCGGCGAGGTGCACGGGCTGATCGGCGAGTCGGGATCGGGAAAGACCCAGACCGCCTGGAGTGTGCTGCGGCTGCTGCCCGACGGAGGTCGAGTCATCGACGGGTCTATCTCGTTCGAGGGCAAAGACCTGGCTCACGCCACGGAGAAAGAGATGACAAAGCTCCGCGGCGCGAAGATCGCGTACATTCCGCAGGAGCCTATGTCGAACCTCGACGCGTCGTTCACGATCGGCTCCCAGCTGGTCGAGCCGATGCGTGTGGTCCTCGGCCTGAGCAAGTCCGAGGCGACCAAGCGTGCGCTCGGCCTGCTCGAGCGGGTGGGCATTCCGAACCCGCAGCGCACCTTCGACGCGTATCCGCACGAGGTCTCGGGCGGTATGGCCCAGCGCGTGCTGATCGCCGGCGCCATCTCGTGCGACCCCGATCTGCTCATCGCCGATGAGCCCACGACGGCGCTCGACGTCACCGTGCAGGCCGAAGTCCTGAGTCTGCTGCGCGAGTTGCAGGCAGAGCTGAATATGGGCGTGATCCTGGTGACCCACAACTTCGGCGTCGTCGCCGATCTGTGCGACCGGGTGTCGGTCATGCGTGCAGGCCGCATCGTCGAGACCGGGCCGGTGCGCTCGATCTTCGCGGCCCCCGAGCACGAATACACCAAAGCGCTCTTCGCGGCGATCCTCGAGGAGGGCGAACCTCGCGGCGAGCTCGTCGCGGCACGCACTGAGACAGCACAGACTGAGAAGGAAGGCCTGCGATGAGTGAGCTGCTGCTCGACGTCAAAGACGTCGTGGTCGAATACCCGATCAAGGGATTCCGCAAGGCGCCTTTCAAGGCCCTCAAGGGAGTCTCGCTCGACATCCGCGCCGGAGAGACGGTCGGCCTCGTCGGAGAGTCGGGATCGGGCAAGACCACGCTCGGTCGCGCCGTGCTCGGACTCGCTCCGGTGACGGGCGGCTCCATCCTCTACAAGGGTGCCGATATCGCTCACCTCGGACGCCGTGAGCGTCGCGCGCTCTCGAGCGAGATACAGGTGGTCTTCCAAGACCCCTACACCTCGCTCAACCCCTCGCTCACGATCGAGCAGATCCTCGTCGAGCCGCTGACGGTCAAGAACATCGCGGCGAAGGAGGCGTCGAGGCGGGTTCTCTCGCTGCTCGACCAGGTCGGCCTGCCGCAGTCTGCTGCTGACCGGCTGCCGCGTGAGTTCTCGGGCGGCCAGCGCCAGCGCATCGCGATCGCCCGCGCGCTCGCCCTCGAGCCTCGACTCATCGTGTGCGACGAACCGGTGTCGGCTCTCGACCTGTCGACTCAGGCGCGGGTCATGGATCTCTTCAAGGAGATTCAGGAGCGCACCGGCGTGGCCTACCTCTTCGTCTCTCACGACCTTGCGGTGGTGCGCAACCTCAGCCACCGCGTGGCCGTGATGTATCACGGCGAGATCGTCGAGTGGGGCGACGGCGACCAGGTCACCGCGCGCCCCGAGCACCCGTACACGCAGCGGCTCTTCCTCGCGGCCCCGGTGCCCGATCCGGTGCGCCAGGAGCAGCGTCGGGCCGATCGTGAGCGTCTTCTCGCCGAGCAGGGCCAGCAGGCGGGAGCTCTGTGAGCATCCGTTTCGGAGCCGCTTACTATCACGAGTACCAGCCCAGCCCTCGGCTAGACGAGGATCTCGACCTCATGCAGCAGGCCGGGTTCACGGTCATCCGCGTCGGCGAGTCCGTCTGGTCGACCTGGGAGCCCGAAGACGGTGTCTTCGACCTCGATTGGCTTGAGCCCGTACTCGACGGCGCCCACGCGCGCGGCATCGGCGTGATCCTCGGCACGCCGACGTACGCCCTGCCCATGTGGCTGGCCCGCACGCATCCGGAGGTCGCGGCCGATGTGGCGACCGGCGTGCCGAACCGCTGGGGCAATCGGCAGGAGATGGACTTCACCAACCCCGCGTTCCTCTTTCACGCCGAGCGCATCATCCGCGCCATCGTCACGCGCTATCGCGACCACCCCGCGATCATCGGGTATCAGGTCGACAACGAACCCGGAATCCGCCTGCTCTACAACCACGGTGTCTTCGAGGCGTTCAAGGACTCTCTGCGGCACCAGTACGGTGATGTCGAGACGCTGAACCGCGAGTGGGGCCTCGTCTACTGGTCGCATCGGCTCTCGACGTGGGACGACCTGTGGGTTCCCGACGGCAACATGCAGCCGCAGTACGACCTCGCGTGGCGGCGCTTCCAGGCGCAGCTCGTGACCGACTTCATCGGCTGGCAGGCCGCGATCGTGCGAGAACTCGCCGCCCCTGGGCACTTCGTGACGACCTGTATCTCGTATGACCAGCTCGGTGTCGAAGACGTCGATCTCTCGGCCGAACTCGATGTGGCGAGCGGCAACGCGTACTACGAGATGGAGTCCTCGCTGGCGCACCCGTCGACCGACGAGCGCTCGACCGGCTGGATCGTGAAGGGCACCTGGGCGCTCTTCCACCTCGCCGACCTCATGTACTCGTCGAAGCAGGCGCGCTTTCTCGTGACCGAGACGAACGCGTCATCGATCGGGCACTCGCCCATGAACTTCTCGCCCTACGACGGGCAGTGGCGGCAGGCGGCCTGGGCGCTCGTGGCACGCGGCGCCGACATGATCGAGTACTGGCACTGGCACACGCTGCACTTCGGAACCGAGACCTACTGGGGCGGAATCCTGCCGCACAGCCAGAAGCCCGGCCGCACCTATCGCGAGCTGGCCCTGCTCGGCGGCGAGTTCGGCCGCGCTGGCGACCTCATCTCAGAGGGCACGCCCGACGTCGACGTCGCCGTGCTCTACGACTCCGACAGCAAGTTCGCCCTGTCGTCGCAGGCGCCCTTTCAGGCCCCCGGTCAGTACCTCGATGCCGACGCCTACCGCAAGATCATGGCGTCGTTCGTGCGGGGCGCGTTCGACGCAGGCCTGCAGACCCGGCTCGTGCGGCCGCAGCAGCTCTTCGAGTCGAGGGCAGCGGATGGCGTCGCGCCGATCGGTGGTCGGGATGCCGCCGCGGTGGCGGCAGAGCTGCCCGTGCTCATCGTGCCGGCCTTCTTCACGGCGGCAGACTCCGAACTCGACTGGCTGCGCGACTACGCCGCGGCCGGAGGGCACCTCGTTCTCGGCCCGCGCTCTGCCTACGCCGACAGGGAGGGCAGGGCTCGCCTCGAGCAGAAGCCCGCGCTGCTCGACGACGCGGCGGGCGCCTGGTACGACGAACTCGCAAATCTCGTCGAACCGCTCGAGGTGACCACGGCATCCGATGCGCCCGACGGCGTAGCCGGCCTCGCGCTGCGCGACGGCTCGGCCGCGACCGACTGGATCGACGGGCTCACGCCGACCACGGCCGACGACCTCGTGTCGTATGTGCATCCGCATTTCGGCCGCTGGCCCGCCGTCACGACCCGTGCCCACGGCAGGGGCCGCATCACGATGGTCGGAACCGTGCCCAACCAGCAGCTCGCTCACTCGATCGCCGAGTGGCTCGTTCCCGAGCCCGTGGCCGGCTGGGAGAACCTGCCGCCCAGCGTCACCGTGACGAGTTCGACCGGCCCCGACGCACGCCGCGTGTACTTCGTGCACAACTGGTCGTGGCTCGAGCAGTCGGTCGCCACGCCGTGCGAGCTCGTCGACGTGCTGGATGCCGATGGCCCGGTTCTCGGCTCGGGCTCGGCCCTCGAGCTGGGCGCCTGGGACGTGCGCGTGCTCGCGACTCCTTCTCTGCCGCACTCTGATCCACCCTCACACAAGGAGACCCCATGACTCGCTCGCTCGAACTCGACGAAGCCGGCGAGGCCCGGCTGGCAGAGCTCGTCTCGTCGTTGACCCTCGACGAGAAGGCGGGCCAGATGTTCCACGCCATGGCCTTCGTCGACCCTTCCGCCATTCCCGCCGAAGACGGTCTCCCGCTTCTGCCCGGCCCCGTGCACGACTACGTCGTGAAGCACCACGTGACCCACATGAACCTGGTGAACGTGCTGACGCCGGCCGAGCAGGCGCGCTGGTACAACGCCCTGCAGGTGCTGGCAAAGCAGACCGGGTCGGGGGTTCCCGTGACCGTGTCGAGCGACCCGCGTTCCGCCGCGACCGAGCGCGCGGGCGCATCCCACGCAGCCGGTGCCTTCTCGGCCTGGCCGGAGCCCACGGGGCTCGCCGCCACCCGCGATCCCGAGCTCGCCCGCCGTTTCGGCGACGCGGTGCGGCAGGAATTCCGGGCCGTCGGCATCCGCCTTCTGCTCGGCCCGCAGATCGACATCGCGACCGAGCCGCGCTGGTCGCGCATCTCAGGAACCTGGGGCGGTGATCCGACTCTCACGGGTGAGCTCGCCTCGGCGTTCATCGAGGCCGTGCAGACTCCCGAGCTCGGGCCCGATTCCGTGGCCACGATGGTCAAGCATTTTCCGGGTGGTGGACCGCAGAAAGACGGAGAGGACCCGCACTTCGCCCACGGCAGGGAACAGGTGTACCCCGGTGGCCACCTCGCCGAACACGTCGCCCCGTTCCCGCCCGCGCTCGCGGCCGGTGCCAACCAGGTCATGGCCTACTACGGCATGCCCGTGGGCACCGAGCTCGAAGAGGTGGCCTTCGCCTTCAACCGCCAGGTCATCACCGGAATGCTGCGCGAGGGCCTCGAGTTCGAGGGCATCATCTCGACCGACTGGGGTGTGCTGAACGATCACGAGATCATGGGGCAGCCCTTTGTCGCGCGGGCGTGGGGCATCGAGCAGCTCGATCCGCCAGCCCGCACGCAGCGAGCACTCGAGGCCGGAGTCGATCAGTTCGGGGGCGACTACGACAGCTCGCTCGTGGCTCAGCTGGTGCGTGACGGCCGCGTGAGCGAGGCCCGCATCGACGATTCGGTCACGCGCATCCTGCGCGAGAAGCTGCGCCTCGGCCTGTTCGACGCCGAGCCGCTCGACCCCACGAAGGCGGCGGATGTCGTGGGCCGGGCCGATCTCGTGGCCGCCGGCCTCGAGGCCCAGCGTCGCTCGCTGACGCTGCTCACGAACGGCGACCCGGCGCATCCGACCCTGCCGCTGTCGGCGGGCATAAAGGTCTTCGCGCCCGATATCGACGACGCGGTGCTGTTCTCGTATGCCGAGGTCGCGTCGTCGATCGACGATGCCGACGTCGTCATTCTGCGACTGGCCACCCCGCACGACCACCGGCAGACGACGATCTTCGAGAGCAACTTCCACTCGGGGCCGCTCGATGTGCCCGCCGACGAGCTCGCGCAGATTCGCGAGACTCTCGCGGCGCGGCCGACCGTCGTGGTGCAGAACCTCGAGCGCCCTGCGGTCATCCCCGAGATCGCGGCTGAGGCCGCCGCCCTCGTCGGTGACTTCGGCTCGAGCGACCGGGCCGTGCTCGACGTGCTCTTCGGGCGTGCCGAGCCGCAAGGACGGCTTCCGTTCCAAATGCCGCGCTCGATGGAGGACGTGCTCGCGGGCGACCTCGACCAGCCGCACCGCTTCACCGACCCGCTCTTCGACTTCGGCCACGGCCTGAGCTATTCCAACGCCCCTCGTTCCACAGAAAGCAACTGAGACATGACCGACCACATCCAGGCCTCCACCGACCCGCGACTGCTCGAGCTTCTCGCGAAGCTCACCCTCGAAGAGAAGGTGCTCGTTCTCACGGGCCACGACTTCTGGGCCACCTGGCCGATCGAGAAGATCGGCCTGCGTCGCATCCTCGTCTCTGATGGGCCCTCGGGCGTTCGCGGCGAGGTGTGGGACGAGCGCAGCCCGTCGCTCAATCTGCCCTCGGCCACCGCACTCGGTTCGTCGTGGGATGCGGCTATCGCCCGCCGCTACGGAAACGTCGCCGCCGTCGAGGCGCGCCGCAAGGGTGTCGACGTGGTGCTCGGCCCGACCATCAACCTGCACCGCTCGCCGCTCGGAGGCCGCCACTTCGAGGCGTTCAGCGAAGACCCCATTCTCACCGCCGACCTGGCTGCGGCCTACGTCGAGGGCCTGCAGGAGAACGGCGTCGGCGCGACCCCCAAGCACTACATCGCCAACGACTTCGAGACCGACCGCTTCACCGTCGACGTGCGAGTGGCCGAGCGACCCCTGCGTGAGCTCTATCTGTTGGCCTTCGAGAAAGCGATCACCGAGGCGCACGCCTGGTTGGTCATGAGCTCGTACAACTCGGTGAACGGCTCCACCGTCACCGAGAATGAGCTGCTGGAGACCCCGCTCAACTCGGAGTGGGGCTTCGACGGAGTGGTGATCAGCGACTGGACCGCCGTGCGCTCCGTGAACAGTGCCCGCTTCTCGCAAGACCTCGTGATGCCCGGCCCCGCCGGCCCCTGGGGCGATGCCCTCGTCGCCGCCGTGCGCGCTGGCGAGGTCGAGGAGTCTGCCATCGACCGCAAGGTGCTGCGCCTGCTGGCGCTCGCCGCGCGGGTCGGAGCGCTCGAGGGCTTCGACGCCGTGGTGCCCGAGCCGGTGGTCGTCGAAGACGGAATCGCGTTCGCCCGCACAGCCGAGGTGGAGGGAGCCGTTCTCGTGCGCAACGAGAACGCAGAGCTGCCGTGGAACGCCTCGTCGCTGACATCGGTCGCCGTGATCGGCCACAACGCCCGATTCGCCCGCACCCAGGGTGGCGGAAGTGCCACCGTTCTTCCCGAGAAGGTCGTCACCCCGCTCGACGGACTCCGCTCCGCGCTGCCCGACGCCACGGTCAGCTACTCGGTCGGCGCGGTCGTGCAGGAGGGCATCGCTGAGCTGCCCCTCGACCGGATGACCAACCCGGCCACCGGTGAACCCGGCGCGCATGTTCGCTTCCTCGACGCATCCGGTGCCTCGATCTTCGACGAAGACCGCCGTGCGTCGGCGCTCGTGTGGTTCGGCGGCGACGCCCCCATCGCTCGGGCCTCGATGCTCGAGTTCACCACGCGCTACACACCGGATGCGACGGGCGAGATCCTGCTCGGTTTCGCGGGCTCGGGCAACGGTCGCGTCATCGTGAACGGCGAGCTGCTGCACGAGGAGAATGTGATCACGGAGGGCGTCGACCTCGGCGCGGCATTCCTCGCGCCACCGTCGAGCTCGATCGCGGTACCCGTCGTCGAGGGTACGCCGATCGACGTGACCATCGAATACGACATCGTGCAGGGCGGGCCGCTCGCGGGCGCGCTGAGCATCACGATCGGTATCGAGCCAGACACCTCCAACCCTGAGCAGCTCATCGCCGACGCCGTCGAAGCGGCGCGCGGAGCCGATGTCGCTGTCGTCGTGGTCGGAACGAACTCGCGCGTCGAGTCGGAGGGTTACGACCGCGACTCGCTCGCTCTGCCGGGTCGTCAAGACGAGCTCGTGCGCGCCGTCGCCGCTGTGAACCCGCGCACCGTCGTGGTGGTCAACTCGGGCTCACCCGTGCTTCTGCCGTGGCGAGACGACGTCTCGGCCGTGCTGCTGAGCTGGTTCGGAGGGCAGCAGTATGGTGACGCGGTCGCCGACATCCTTCTCGGGCTCGCGGAGCCGGGTGGTCGCCTGCCCACGACGTGGCCGATCGAGCAGGCCGACGTGCCCGTGATCGACGTGACGCCCCAGAACGGTGCGGTGTCGTACGACGAGGGCATCCACATCGGGTATCGGGCCTGGCTGAAGGCCGGCACGGAACCTGCCTACGAGTTCGGCCACGGGCTGGGCTACACGAGCTGGTCGCTCGACGACTTCGCACTCGACAGCTCGACGATCTTTGAGGGCGGCACCGTCTCGGCGGCCGTGCGGGTCACGAACACGGGCTCGCGCCGGGGCAAGCAGGTCGTGCAGGTGTATGCCTCGCGTCGGGATTCGTCGATCGAGCGTCCGGTGCGCTGGCTCGTCGGTTTCGCAGCGGCTCGCGTCGAACCGGGAGAGAGCACGTGGGTCACCATTCCCGTGTCGGCTCGCGCCTTCGCCGACTGGGGCGTGGATGCGCAGGGCTCAGCGGGGTGGCACTACGAGCAGGGCGCGTTCCAGCTGCACGCCGGAACCAGCGTCTCGAACCTGCCGTTCAGCAAGTCGATCGACGTCACCGCTCTTTCTTCGTGATGCGGACCAACCCGCTGATCGCGGGCTTCTACCCCGACCCGAGTGTCGTCAAAGTCGGCGCCGATTATTACCTGGTGAACTCGACGTTCGAATACCTGCCCGGCATCCCGGTGTTCCACAGTCGTGATCTCGTCGACTGGAAGCAGATCGGCCACGTCGTCTCGCGTGAGGGTCAGCTCGCGTCGCACTCTGTGCCGACGCTCGGCGGCGCCTGGGCTCCCACCATCCGTCATCGCGACGGCGTGTTCTACGTGGTCGTGACGGATGCGATGGGCCGGGGCATGCTCGTCTTCACAGCCTCGGATCCGGCTGGCCCCTGGAGCGACGGCATTGTGATCGACGGCGTGCACGGCATCGACCCGGATCTCGCCTGGGATTCTGATGGTCGCGCCTACGTCACCTACTCGGGCCTCGACGTCACCAGCGGAAATCCGCCCGGCGAGCACGCCGGAATTCTGCAGGTGACCGTCGATCTTTCGACCGGAGCCGTGCTGTCTTCGCCGGTTTCGCTGTGGAGTGGGACGGGGCTGAAGTTCCCCGAGGCTCCGCACCTCTATATGCGCGGCGAGTACTGGTATCTCGTGATCGCCGAGGGTGGCACCGAGCGCGGCCACGGCATCAGCGTGGCCCGCGGGTTGCACCCGGCCGGGCCTTTCGAGTCTGGGCCGGGCAACCCCATCCTGTCTGCGCGCAGTACAGCGCGCCCGATTCAGAACACCGGTCACGGCGATCTGGTCGAGACACCGGATGGCGGCTGGGCGATCGTGATGCTGGGCATGCGGCCCACGGGTATGACCCAGGCGTTCTCGGCGATGGGCCGAGAGACGTTCATCACCGATGCGCGCTGGACTGATGACGGCTGGCTCGAGGCCGACCCTGTGCTGCTGAACCCGCGACCGGGGGAGTTCGTCTTCTCTGACTCGTTCGAGGGCTCTTCTCTGGGACTCGAGTGGATCGGGGTGCGGCGGTATCCGTCTTCGTTCGCGTCGTCGAGTGCCCTGCCCGGTCATGTCGTGCTGACCGGCGATGGGTCGACCCTCGACGACCTGAGGCCGGCGTTCCTCGGGTACCGGCAGCAGCATCCGGTCGCCTCGGCGTCTGTCGTCGTCGATCCCGGCGCATCCGGAGTCGGCGGGCTCGCGGTTCGCTACGACGAACTGCACCACTACGAGGTGGAGGTGTCGGGTGGTGTCGTGACCGCGCGGGCGGCCGTGGCCGGCATCCGGCAGGAGTGGTCCGTCGATGTGCCCTCCGACTCGCCCGTCACTCTCGGCCTCGACTTCGTGGCCTCGACGGGCGAGGGCTTTCTGCCCAACCTCACGAGCGATCTCGTGGTGCTGAGCGCGACGACCACCGACGGCTCGCGCCATGAGCTGGCGCGCGTCGACGGCCGCTACCTCTCTCAGGAGACCGCGGCATCGTTCACGGGCAGGGTGATCGGCCTATACGCGACCCGCGGTGAGGTGCTCTTCACCGCCTTCCGCTACACGGGCCGCGAGGGTGTTGCGTTGGTCGAGTAGCCCGAGGCCGCGAGGTTCTGCGTTGGTCGAGTAGCCCGAGGCCGCCTGCGGCCGAAGCGTATCGAGACCATCGTGGTGTGGTCTCGATACGGCGGCTCGTTCCTCGCGCGCCTACTCGACCGGCGAGGTTCTGCGTTGGTCGAGTAGCCCGAGGCCGCCTGCGGCCGAAGCGTATCGAGACCACCCCTGTGGAGAACTCCAACGGCAGCCGCGCGGCACCGGCCATAATCATCCGCATGCCTCACGTGTACATCCTCCGCTGCTCAGACGGAAGCTACTACGTCGGGAGCACCTGGCAGCTCGATGCGCGCGTCGAGCAGCACACTTCCGGACACGGCGCCGAGTACACCAAGCGTCGTCTGCCGGTCGAGTTGGTCTTCTCGCAGGAGTACGACCGGGTCGATGAGGCGTTTGCCATGGAAAAGCGCATTCAGGGGTGGAGTCGCGCCAAGCGGGAGGCGCTCATCTCGGGTGAACTGCACAGGCTTCCAGGGTTGAGCAAAAAGGTCTGGAAGCGGCGGGAGTGATCTCGATACGGCCGCGGGCGGCCTACTCGATCAGCGCGGGGTTGAGCTGGTCGAGCGACGTGAGGTGCGCTGGTCGAGTAGCCCGAGGCCGCCTGCGGCCGAAGCGTATCGAGACCACTGTGGTGTGGTCTCGATACGGCGGCTCGTTCCTCGCGGGCCTATTTGACCGGCGCGGAGGAGTATATGCCGCGGGCGGCGTTCAGGGTGGTCAGGTACTGCTCCACGCGGGCCACGTTGTGCGGGGGCATCATGATGAGGGACTTCCCCAGAGGGCTGCCCGTCTTCCAGTTTCCGTTAGCGGTCCAGCCGAGGCCGATGAAGTAGCCGAGCTCGGCGAAGAGCGCCTCCAGCCCGTCGCGAGCCTCCGTGTCCCCCACGATCTCGGAAAGCGGCGTCTGCATCGTCAGTGGCTGGGGCGCAGCCACCGACACGAGAGCCGACACGTCAACCGTGAACTCGTGCCGCCCTGATCCCACCTCGATCGCGTCGGCCGAAACCGTGCCGGGCAGAGTCACGCGCGCCGAGCTGTTGGGCGGAACCACCGCGACGAGCGAGAACGACGTGCCCTCGAGCATCCACGACACGTCGACGATACCGAAGCCGGTCTCGAGGCTCGCGTGCGCACGGGTGAGCCCGCCGCCGAGCACGGGAGCGATCTTGACGACCGCGTATCCCGGGGCACCCGGGGCGATTCCACCAATGGATCGCTGCATCCAATCTGCGACCGCGCCGAGGGCGTAGTGATTGAACGACGTCATCTCGCCGGGGTTGATGCTGCCGTCGGGAAGCATGCTGTCCCAGCGCTCCCAGATGGTGGTCGCGCCCATGGTGATCGGGTAGAGCCACGAGGGGCAGCCCTCTTCGAGCAGCAGCCGGAACGCCACATCGCTCTGTCCGCCGCGAACAAGTGCGTCGCAGATCAGGGGAGTTCCCACGAATCCGGTGCCGATGCGGTAGCCGTGCGAGCGGACGAGCTCCGCGAGGCGCGCTCCCGCTGCGGCCAGCGCCCGCGGCTCGATGATCAGCTCGAAGCCGATCGCGATCGCATACGCGGTGTGCGCATCCGACATCATGCGGCCAGAGGGCGTCACATACTCTCGCAGAAACGCGCCCCGGATGCCGTCGGCCAGCTCGCCGTATCGGTTCGCGTCGGCTGAGTGGCCGAGAACGCGGGCAGCCTCCGCGGTGCGTGCTGCGGAACGGTAGAAGTACGCCGTCGCCACGATGTCGGGGTCGGTCTTCGCCTTCGCCGGGTTCTCTGGCGGCGCACTCGGGTCGAGCCAGTCTCCGAACTGGAACCCGCCCGCCCACAGGTGGTTCTCTCCGGCCAGTGCATCGACCACGTCGACCCACCGGGTCATGCTCTCGTACTGGGCGGCCAACGCGGCCCGGTCTGCGAAACGCTCGAAGAGGGCATCCGGAACCAGGGTGGCGGCGTCGCCCCACGCGGCGGCGGCCATCGGCGGCATCGGCAGCGGACTCGGCACGACGAACGGAACGACGCCGGTCGCCTTGCGCTGCTCGGCCTCGAGGTCGCGCAGCCACGAGCCGAGGAAGCCGCTCGTGTCGTAGAGGTAGCTGGCGGTGGGTGTGAAGACCTGGATGTCGCCTGTCCAGCCGAGGCGCTCGTCGCGCTGCGGGCAGTCGGTCGGCAGGCTCAGGAAGTTTCCGCGCATGCCCCAGAGAACGTTGGAGTGCAGCTGGTCGAGCAGGGGATTGCTCGTCTCGAGGTAGCCGGTGCGCACCATGTCGTTGTGCACGACGACGGCCGAGATGTCTTCGAGTCTGAGTTCACCAGGCCAATTGGTGATCTCGGCGTAGCGGAAGCCGTGGAACGTGAACCGCGGGCTCCACGTGCGCTCGCCGCGACCGTCGCCCGTGAACGTGTCGGTCGCCTTCGCGAAGCGCAACGGCCGGATGCCCAGCTCGCCGTCTTCGAGCACCTCGGCATGGCGCAGGGTCACCTCGTGCCCAGCGGGCGCATCGACCGTGAGCTCGAGCCAGCCCACGAGGTTCTGGCCGAAGTCGACCAGGGTCTTGCCCGAGGGCGAGTTGAAGATCCGCTGCGCGGGCACGTTCTGGATGCGCCGAACGGGCGGTGCGAACGACGGCACGAGACGCGCGGGGTCGGCCTGCTCGGGGCTGAGCTCATGCGTGGAGGCCGGCTTCGGGAACTCGGTGCCGACGGCGAGGAGAGCGTCGTCGTCGAGCCGGGCGTCGAATGCCTCGCCCGGATAGATGCCCGCGCTCACGACCGGCCCCGCGGCTGTTCCCTGCCAGCGGTCGTCGGTGACGATGCGCTCGATGGTGCCGTCTTCGTAGGTGATGACGAGCTGGGCCGAGAGGGCGATCGGTCCGGGGTAGAAGGTGGCGAAGTTTCCGTCGAAGCCGAAGCGCTCGCGGTACCAGCCCTCGGCGACGGTGGCTCCGAGCACGACTGCTTCGCCGGCCGCGAGGCGGTCGGTGACGTCGTAGCTCTGAAATGTGAGGCGGTCGTCGTAGGCGGTCCAGCCGGGGGTGAGTACCTCGTCGCCCACGACGCTGCCCGAGAGGGTGAACTCGTATAGGCCGTGAGCGGTGGCCGAGAGCACCGCGGAAGTCACGTCGTCGCGCGGGGTGAACTCGGTGCGGAAGCGCACGGTGCCGCGCTCGAGGTTGCTGCTCTGCGCGAGGTCGGCGTCGGTCGGCCCGTCGACCGCGATGAACGGTGCGACCCAGTCATCTGCCGAGAGCGGACCGGTGCGCAGAGCTGCCCAATCGCTGAACTCCGAGGTGGAGCCGTCTTCGCCGTGCACCCGCACGCGAACCTCGGCCGTGTCGTATGCGCGGAGGGGAGTGGCCTGCCACGCGACGTGCTGCGACTCGCGGCCTTCGACTGTGAACGACTCGACGTCGCCATTGCCCGCGGAGGCGGGGCCCGAGCCGCGCCGCACCTCGATGTCGGCCGATGCCTGCAACCAGCCCGGCGCATCCGTCGTCACCTGCCACGAGAGAGACGGGATGCCGGTGGCCAGGAAGTCGGGTCGGCCTCGGCCCTCGGCCCAGAGTGTCGAGACGGAGACGGCGGCGGCGTCAGATATGGGCTGGGGCATGGAGACTCTCCGTTGAGACGTGGGACAGGCGGCAGAATGAACCGTTTCAAAAACCTTACAGTTATTCGGTTTTCGCCGCTAGTGCGCGCCGGCCGCTGCGCCCGTGCAGAGAACTACTTCAGGTGGTGGGCTGTGAGAACTGGCGGGCCAGATTGGCGCGGTGTCCACGCAGAACGATGCGGAGTCCCACAGCCGTGAGCGCCAGAGAAACAGCGGCCCAGACGATGACCATCGGTCCTGTCACGGGCCACGTCGCCCAGGCGACGGTGACGAGATACGCCAGACCCAGCCAGAAACCACCGAGGATCGTGCTGCCAGAAGGGACCCACGCGAAGAACATGACGCTGGTCCAGAAGGCAGAGAACCGTGTGCGTCGAACCGGGATGAGCGAGAGTGACTGCTTGTCGAGCACGTCTTTGTAGCGGGCTGGCGCCGCGCCCGTCTGAGCGAGCACACCGCCGAGGCGAACCGGACCGATGGCGTCGCTCGTCCATCGCGTGGTGGTGAGTTGTTCGTGGGCGTACGACGGGCGGAGCGACCGAGTGAATGCGATCAGCGACAGCACGAACAGGGAGAACGAGCCCACGAACAGCAGGCAGATCACCGCCCCGAACATCAGCGCGACGATCGGCAGCGCGATGAGTGCCGCAAGCCATTCCGTGTCTTTGCTCAGGTTCTCCACTCCGGGTGATGACGCGAGATCGCCCTGCTGCAGGATCGAAAACGGGATGACCGCGACGAGGCCGGCCACGACGGTGGAGAGGGCAAGCCACACGATCGTGATGCCTGCGTAGCCGAACGGCCGGAGTACTCGGCTCCGTGCGCTCACGCCCTGTCCATCCGACGGCTTCGCCGTGTTCGACAGGGGAGGGCCATCAAAACTCTTGTCGCTCATAGTGTCTCCTGATGGTTCGTTGACGCTCACTTCGCTCGGTCGAGTGCACGGGATGCTAGCTCCAGGGGCGGGCGGCGCGGGCCACCCAATACTCCTCGGCCGGTTGGGCCAGCTCGGCGAGGCGCTCCGCATCGAGCGACGGCGGACGCGCATCCAGGTTCTGTTTGAGCTGCTTGCGCGTCACGGCTCCGGTGAGCACGATGTCGGCCCAGGGATGCGTGACGGCAGCCCCGATTGCCAGTCCGTCGAGACGTTGCCCGTCTTCGGCAGCGAGGGACTCGGCGGCCGTCTCCCCTCCCTGCGACGTGAGTCGACCGTTGGCCAGCACCTCTTTGACGACGACGAGCCACTTCGCGTCGTTCGCCGCTGCGAGGGCGTCGCCGACAGAGGGCTCGAGCAGGTTCCAGGTCGACTGCACGGCAGAGAAGGGGGAGTCGGCCAAACCGAGCGCACGCTCGATCACCGCGGCCTGATCCGGCCCGCTGGTCGAGAAGCCCACGCGCACGCCACTGTCACGAAGCGAGCGCAGCCGATCGAGCAGCGCGGAGTCGTCGAGGGCAAGGCTGTCAGACGTGAGCGAGTGCACGAGGTAGACGTCGGGTTCTGTGCCGAGCGCCTCCAGCGTTTCGGCCCACTGCCGGTCGAAGAGGGCGAGCGAGTGCTCTTTGCGCTCCTGCTGCGGGGCATCGAGTCGCCAGTCGCCGATGTACTCGTAGCCCCACTTCGAGCCGATCGTCAGCTCGTCGCGATGCCCCGGATGCTCGGCGAGCCACGATCCGAGGAACTGCTCGGCGAGTCCGTACGACCGGGCAGCGTCGATGTAGCGGATGCCCAGCCACCACGCAGCGTCGAGCAGTTTGTGGGCCCGGGCTCGCATCGCATCCACGCTTCTGTCGGCGCCCTCGCCGAGGTCTTTTGCGCGCCCCGCGGTGATGTACGCGGGGCGGCCGATGGCGGCGAGTCCGAGCCCCAGGCGCGACGCGATACTGTCTTCGATCTCGATGTCATCCACGAATCGAGCCTACGCGCGGATGCTCAGCCGCGGCGGTCGAGGTGCTCGCGGGTCAGGGCGTCCATCTCGTCGTCGCTCAGCGCATCCATCTTCTTGGCGTCGCGGCGGTCGAGCCGCGACCAGCGCACGAACAGCAGAATAAGAATGGGAACGTCGGCGATCTCTGCGATGAACCAGAGCAGATCGCCCGCGAGGTGCTGATCGTGCAACGGATTCGGCCACCATCCCGGCAGCGCTTGCGACGCGACGGCGCTTACCCCGCTCGCGATGCCGGGGCCGACGCCATCCAGAATGCCGTCGTTCAAGCGCATCAGAACGCCCGGAATCGCGTCGAGAACCAGCTCGACGAAGGCGAGAAGAAACTCGGCTGTGATGAAGAGGGTGCTGCGGGCCGCCGAATTCTCGACCAGGGGCAGAGCGAAGAGCAGTCCGATGGCGGGCACCAGGATGCCGATGGCCGGCTCGGCGATCGGGCTCACTCTGAGCAGGCCGGCCAGCGGGGTGAGGAACACGCAGAAGGCGAGCGCGGCGAACAGGGTGGCGAATGCGGCGTTGCCGGTGACGCGCACGATCCACGACGACAGCACGCGTTCGAGCCGAGCGGCGCCTCGCGGCCCGAGCGAGCGTCGCGCCAGTTCGACGGGACGCCCCAGCACCATCAGCGCGGGAACGACGAAGAGCAGCAGTGCGATGCGGGTGGTGAAGGCGAGTCTGAGTTCTTCACTGTAGGTGCCGAGAAAGCCAAACGAGACCACGGCCCACGAGCCGAGACCCGCGACCACGAAGAAGACGGTTCGCGAGACCGGCCAGTGGCCGCCGCCACGATGGATGCGCGAGACGCCGATCGCGTACAGCGCAGCGCTGGCGAGTATCGCCACGAGGGCGACCGGGTCGAGCGACCACGAGCCCAGCAGGATGTCGAGGGGAGGCGTCGGCGTGCCTTTCGTGGCGAGGATGCGTGAGGCGCGAGGCCGGGAACGAGTCGGATACTACTCCGCGTCTCTGAGGGCGCCCCCTAAGCTGGGGCCACCCCACGTCGTCGCACGAGAAGGAGACTCCCCATGCGTTCCACACTTTTCAGCCAGGAGAACAACGAGGTCGAATCCGACGCTCTGATGGCTCTGCAGAATCCCTACATGCTGCGCTCGCGCGTGAGCCCAGGTCGCGACATCATCACGCGCAAGGGCGCGATGGTCGCCTACCAGGGCAACGTCGAGTTCAAGCACGAGGGTGCGAAGGATGCCGGTGCCCTGTTGCGCAAGATGGTCTCGTCGGATGACCAGCCGCTGATGCGCGTCTACGGTCACGGCGACGTGTTCTTCGCGCACCACAGCGCGAACATCCACCTGATCCAGCTCGAGGGCGAGGGTGTCACGATCAACGGAACGTCGCTTCTGGCGTTCCAGGCAGACCTCGGCTACGATCTGACCCGCCTCAAGGGTGCGAGCATGCTCGCCGGCGGTTTCTGGAACACGACCGTGCACGGCCATGGCCACCTAGCGGTCGCAACCCAGGGCACCCCGATGATTCTCGACTGCTCGCAGCAGCCGACGTTCACCGACATCAACGCCACCGTCGCGTGGAGCGCCAACCTGCAGCCCACGATCAAGTCGTCGCTGAGCGC
The DNA here is from genome assembly GCF_900177685.1 of Agreia pratensis. Lineage (GTDB taxonomy): Bacteria > Actinomycetota > Actinomycetes > Actinomycetales > Microbacteriaceae > Agreia > Agreia pratensis. The sequence goes on along the minus strand of NZ_FXAY01000001.1, from coordinate 946,791 downwards.
GGGCGCGTTCATCGGCCGTGGCTCCGGCGAGGCGTTCCAGTACGCGTTCCACGGACCGGGCTGGGTCATCATTCAGCCGTCGGAGTTCACGGGCGTGACCACCACGACGTCGTAGTCGGGTCCGCGCTGGTCGAGTAGGTCGCTCAGCGACCGTATCGAGACCCGTCTGGTGGTCTCGACACGCCCGCTCCTTCCTCGCGGTCTACTCGACCAGCGCAGTGCGGCGGAACGGGCGGAAGAAGTCGCGCAGTTCCTGCGCGTAGAGCTCCGGCTCCTCGAACGGGGCGAAGTGACCGCCGCGTGCGGGTTCGCTCACATGCACCGTGTTCGCTGTGCGGTCGAGCCACTCGCGCGTCGGGTGAAGGATGTCGCCGGGAAACAGAGCGAAGCCCGACGGCACCTCGACGCGGCGGGCGAGCTGCGCCGATGGGATCGCGGCGTTCGCGCTGTACATGCGCATCGACGAGCCGATCGTGCCGGTGAACCAGTACATGCTCACGAGAGTCAGGATCTCGTCTTTCGAGTAGCTGCTCTCGAGATCGCCGTGGCAGTCGCTCCACGACCGCAGCTTCTCCACGATCCACGCAGCCAGGCCGACGGGGGAGTCGGTGAGGCCGACGGCCGCGGTCTGCGGTTTCGTGCGGTGCATGGCGGCATACGCGCCCTCGCTCAGGTTCCAGGCCGCGGCTTCGTCTACGAATCTCTGCTCGGCCGGAGTGAGTTCGAGGCCGGGCAAAGCTACGGGGATTCCCGCGTCGGTGCGGTGCACCGCCGACACCCTGTGCGGGAAGTCGAGCGCCAGGTAGCGACTCACGTGGCTGCCTATGTCGCCACCGGCGGCGCCGAAGCGGTCGTAACCCAGCGCATCCATCAACTCGGCCCAGAGGCCGGCCACGTCGATCGAGTTCAGCGGCGCGCCGACCGGTTTGTCTGAGTAGCCGAAGCCCGGCATGTCGGGCACCACGACGTCGAACGCGTCGTCAGGATCCGCACCGTGCGAGCCGGGGTCGGTGAGCAGGGGGATCACCTTGGAGTAGCGCCAGAACGAGTCTGGCCAGCCGTGGCTGAGGATCAGCGGCATGGCCTTCGACGTAGAGCCAGCGGCGCGGACGCCCTGTACATGGGCGAAGTGGATGCCCAGGCCGCCGAGCTCGATGCGGAAGCGGGGGATGCGAGCGAGCGCCGCCTCCTGCGCAGTCCAGTCGAACTCCTCGGCCCAGTACTCGACGAGCTGACGCAGATAGTCGACGTCGCTGCCCAGCGACCAGCCCGCGTCCTCTGGCGCATCCGGCCACCGTGTGGCACGCAGGCGTGCGCGCAGGTCGGTGAGTTCCTCGGCCGTCACCTGTGCGCTGAAAGGCGTAGGGATAGGGGGCATGCGCGCCAGGTTAGTCGACCGTCGTCGAGGTTCCCTAGACTTCAGCGGTGCGGTTTTTCGGCCGCCGACCCGATGCCAACACACGAGAGGCCCTCTATGGCACGCAAGCCCGGCACGCAAGAACCGCGCCTGGATGCGATCCGTCTCGACGATCTCGTCGTCGGCGATCCCGAGGCGCTCCAGCCCCACGACCTCTTCGAGGGTCTGCGCTTCGACGGCCTCGACATCGCGGGTCGCGAGTTGTCGGGCAGCCAGTTCAGGGAGTGCGTCTTCGATGACGTTCAGGCGCACGATGCGCTTCTGCGCGGGGCGACCTTTTCCGACGTCGAGTTCACACGGCTCAACGCGCCCATCTTCTCTGCTCCCCGCGCCGAGCTGCGTTCGGTCACGATCGACGGGTCACGGCTGGGCTCTGCAGAGCTCTACGAAGCGGCGCTCTCGTCGGTGCACATCTCGTCGACCAAGCTCGGCTTCGTCAATCTCTCCGGCGCCACTCTGCTCGATGTGCTGTTCACGGGTTGTTCGATCGACGAACTCGACCTCAGCAGCGCGAAGCTGAACCGCGTCGCATTCGTGGACTGCACGATCGGCGTGCTGAACATGCACCACGCCACCCTGGCGAGCGTCGACCTGCGCCGCGCCGAATTCTCCCGCATCGATGGCTTCACGGCCCTGGCGGGCGCCACCCTCTCGCAGGGGCAGGTCGCCGACCTGGCCTCTGCCTTCGCTGAACACCTCGGCATTCGCGTCGAAGACTGAGCAGCCTCATTTCGTGCAGCCTCGCCGCATGCTCGGATCTATCCGACGAGCTGCACGCCCACGTGCACGAAATGCCCGTGATCGAAGTCGGCCGGCTCAGATCGAGGTCAGATGGATGCCGAGGGGTCAGGCTCGGCGGATCCGCCTGCGGGGCCTGCGGTCGGCGTCGTCGTCGGTGCATCGACGGAACCGGCCGCATCCGCTCGCCGTTCGACGACCAGGGTGACCTGCGAGACGACCGCGGCGATCGCGCCGATGGCGAGGAGGACGGGGGCGATCGCAGCCGTGAGGGCGAGGCCCACGAGGCCGGCGTTGACGGGGATCTCGAGCAGAGCGCTGCCATCTTCGCGCTTCAGGATGATGCGGCGAACGTTGCCCTCGTGGATGAGGTTCTTGACCGTTTCGACCAGCTTGTCGCCGGCAACCTCGAACTGTTCGAACGTGGATTTCTTGTCGCTCATGTCGATTCGTCCTGTCTGACGTTGGTGCGCGTTCGGCGACCCGGTTCGGAACGCCTGCTCTCATTCTTGCCCGGACACTGCAATCGCGCATCGGTCTGCGGTACTAACGCGACCGCCGACTAGACCTAAGTACCACCGTTGCGGCACACGAAGTCATCCTCAGGCAGGATTCGCCTGGAGCCTCGACGCGCAAAGCTGAAGTCATGACCTCGACACCAGCCCTCGCCCGCCCCACAGATGACTCGACCGGACCGCTCACGTGGCTCTCGCCCGAGGCGAAGCTCTGGGTAGCGTCGCGTCGCGGTGACTTCGCGGGGTTCGTCGAGTTCGTCGATGGCCACTACGACGTGACGGATGCCCGTGGCGCTCACGTCGCGTCGTGCGGCACCCTGCACCAGGCCCAAGACCTGGTGGAGCATTCGACGCGTCGCGCGTCGGCCGTGAAGACGCTCGCCTTCGTGGCCGTCGGCACGGGTGCCGTCGCCGTGAGCGCGCTCGCCATCGGGCTGGGCATCATCAACCTGGGCTGAGCCGCACTCGCGTCAGTGAGCAGCGCCCGCCTCGACCAGAAGCACGCCGCCCATGACCAGGGCGATGCCGAGAGCCATGACCCAAGTGAAGGGCTCCTTAAAGATGAGCCGCCCTGCCACGGCGGTGAGCGCGACACCGGCCGCAGCCCAGATGCCGTAGGCCACGCCGAGGGCCATGCCGTTCTGGAGCGTGAACGAGAGGCAGGTGAAGGCGATGCCGTATCCGAGTGCGACCGGGATGTACCAGAGTTTGTTGCCCGTGACCGCCGCCTTCAGCGACAACGTGGCGGTGACCTCGGTGAGGATCGCGCCGATGAGAAAGACCCAGGCCACTAGCGAGCCTCCCCGACGGCAGCGGCTCCGCGAGTCTTCTCGGCTTGCTGGCGCCCAAGCTCGATGCAGAGCACGCCGCCGATGATCAACAGCAGCCCGGCACCCATGATCGGGGTCAGCGGCTCGCCGAACAGCAGCGCCGAGAAGAGCGCGGTCAGCGCCACACCGAGCGCACCCCAGATGCCGTACGCGACGCCGAGCGGCAGCCCGGCCCTGAGCACCAGCGATAGAAACACGAAGGCCCCCGCGAACCCGGCTGCCATCAGCGCGTACCACCCCGGATGCTCGAGCGCGGCCTTCAACGACAGCGAGCCGGTCACCTCACTGAGGATGGCTCCGCCCAGGAACAACCACTTCTTCACGGTCTGGCCTTCGTCATGTCGTCAGTGTGCCAGAGCGCTGCGCTCGTTCTCAGGTGAATCCGCCCCGCCACGTGCGAAAACCGCCCCTGGGTTGCGTATCTCCTGAATCAGAGCGCAGTCGCCGCCGGGCTACGCGTCTGTGGGCGTTGCCTCGACCTTCTTCGCCGCAGCCTTCGCGACGGCGGGCGTGGATGCGGCCGTCTTGCGGGCAGGTGCCTTGCGAGCGCCGGCCGACGAGGCTGTGCCGCGGGCCGGTCGCGAGGCCGCCTTCTCGGCAACGGCCGCGGTCTGCGCCGAGACAGCACGCGGGGCGAGACGCTGCAACTGTGTGACATGTGCCGGTGTCAGCTCGTCGATCGACGCGACCTCGAGCAGTTTCATCGTGCGCACGATCTGCTCCGACAGGATCGAGATCGTGCGGTCGACACCCGCGCGCCCGCCTGCCATGAGCCCATAGAGATAGGCGCGTCCGATCAGGGTGAACTTCGCGCCGAGGGCGAGCGAGGCCACAACGTCGGCGCCGTCCATGATGCCCGTGTCGACCATGACCTCGACGTCGCTGCCGACCTCGCGGGCCACGTCGGGCAGCAGGTGGAAGGGGATCGGAGCGCGGTCGAGCTGGCGCCCTCCGTGGTTCGACAGCAGAATTCCGTCGACGCCGAGATCGGCGAGGCGTCGGGAATCCTCGAGATTCTGCACGCCCTTGATCACGATCTTGCCGGGCCACATGCTGCGGATGAAGGCGAGGTCGTCGAAGTCGATCGAGGGGTCCATCGCCGAGTCGAGCAGTTCGCCCACGGTGCCGCCGGTCGACGACAGCGACGCGAACTCCAGCGGGGGAGTCGTGAGGAAGTCGTACCACCACCACGGCCTGGGGATGGCGTTGATGATGGTGCCCGGGGTGAGCTGCGGTGGGATCGAGAAGCCGTTTCGCTTGTCGCGCAGTCGCGCGCCAGCGATGGGGGTGTCGACCGTGAACATCAGCGTGTCGAAGCCGGCTGCGGCGGCCCGCTCGACGAGCCCGTACGAGATCTCGCGCTCGCGCATCACATAGAGCTGAAACCAGTTGCGTCCGGTGGGGTTCGCCGCCTTGACGGCCTCGATCGACGAGGTTCCGAGGGTGGAGAGGGTGAAGGGGATGCCTGCCGCGGCGGCAGCGCCGGCTCCGGCGATCTCACCCTCGGTCTGCATCAGCCGGGTGAAACCGGTGGGGGCGATGCCGAACGGCATGGTCGATGTTCCGCCGAGGATCTGCGTGGTCGTGTCGAGCTTCGACACGTCGCGCAGGATCGAGGGGTGGAACTCGATGTCTTGGAAGGCCTGGCGCGCGCGCCTCAGCGAGATCTCGCCCTCGGCTGATCCGTCGGTGTAGTCGAACGCGGCCTTCGGGGTGCGTCGCTTGGCGATGGTGCGCAGGTCGTCGATGGTCAGCGCGCCCTGCAGGCGACGCTTCTTGCCGTCGAGCTCGAGCTTCTTGAACTGCATCAGCGGCAGCAGTTCTTTGGGGTTAGGAAAGCGGCGTTCAACCATCGGATGTCCTCTGTTCGGATGTGGAGATGAAATTCGTCTCGGCGTAGTAGCCGGTGATGTGGGCGTTCACGATGTCGCGCGCCGACTCGGCATCGCCGGACTCGATCGCCGCGATGATGGCCCGGTGCTCGTGCCGCAGGCGGCCGGATGTCTCGGCCCATGACCGCAGGTTCGGCACGCCGGCGAGAACGTAGCTTTCGATCGAGTTGCGCAGGCCCGCCATCATCGAGGCGATCACCGCGTTTCCCGAGAGTTCCGCGAGGGCGAGGTGGAAGGCCGCGTCGAGGGCGAGGAACTCTGCTTCGGAAACCCGGCCATCGGCATCCATCGCGTCGAGCAACCGCACGGCGTCGCCGAGATCGAGAGGCGCAGAGTCGAGGGCGGCCGCGGATGCCTCGGCCAGCTCGGTGACGACCGCCGCCTCGAGCACAAGGCGGGTTTTCACGACGTCGCGCACGTCGAAGCCCTGCGCCGCGACCTGCAAGCGCATCAGCGACGACATGCCGCCCGAGGGGCGAGCGATGATGATGGCGCCGGACTGCGGCCCCGACCCGGTCTGGGTGCGGATGAGTCCGAGAACCTCGAGCACGCGCAGCGCCTCGCGAACCGACGATCGGCCGACTCCGAGTTCACTCGAGAGCGCGCGCTCGGCCGGCAGGTGATCGCCGGGAACGAGTCGCCCCGCGAGCAGATCGGCCTCGATGTGCTGCAGTACGACCTCCCATGCGCGGCGCGAATCGACGGATGCGGACGTATCGATGGCGGTCACGGTGCGCCCTTCTCGATCGTCGGATGCCTGTGGTCAGGCCATGTGGTCAGGCCACAGCATACGACAGCTGTGTGTCGGCGTCCAGACGCACTGAATGTTCAGACGAGAGGTTTAGCGTTGCTGTACCCCGACCTTCGAGCAAAGGACACCCCATGAGCGCGAACCCCTACGACAACCTTCCTGTTCTTCCCTCGTTCGAGTTGACGTCGACCGACGTGCGACAGGGCGAGAGGCTTTCGGATCCGCAGCTGGGCGAGTCGGCGGGAGGCGGCGACGTGTCGCCCCAGCTCAGCTGGTCGGGCGCGCCCGAGGCGACCAAGAGCTACGTCGTGACGGTCTACGACCCCGACGCGCCCACGGCATCCGGATTCTGGCACTGGGCCGTGCTGAACATCTCGGCCGATGTGACGAGCCTCGCCGCTGGCGCCGGAACACCCGGCAGCACCGCATTGCCCGAGGGTGCGGTCACCCTGCGCAACGACGCCGGTGTCGCGGGCTACGTCGGTGCGACGCCTCCGCCCGGGCACGGCGACCACGAGTACTACTTCGTGGTGCACGCGGTCGACGTCGAGAAACTCGAGCTTCCTGAGGATGCGACGCCCGCCATGCTGGGGTTCAATCTCTTTATGCACGCTGTCGGGCGCGCGGTGATCAGCGCTCCGTACGGGGTCAGCGCTTAACGCGCGTCTGAGCTGGCGGTCGCTATAGCTGTGACCGCACGTGGTCGAACGACTCCTTGGCCAGGCGTGACCAGGTCTCGAGCGTCTGTGACGGGTTGTCAGTGTGCAGGTCGTCGCCGGCAGGCACCTCGATCCATTCGCGCATCGTGCGTCTGCCCATCGAGAGACTGGCGGCGACGCCCTGCTCGATGAGGGCGAGCGCGCGCTCGCGAGGCAGCTTCACGATGAGTCGGTCGTCGGTGCCGAGGAACGCGACGATCTTTGTCTCGGTGCGGATGCCGGGGCTGCGGAACATTGTTCCGAGCTCGACCGGCCCCGCCTTGCCCAGGTCGGCGGCGATCTCGTGCAGCAGTTCGACCGCCTCATCGGATGGCTTGCTCATGGGGATCACGGTACTCCTGCGGGCAGACACCAAGGCGGGTGGACGAGAACGGCTGTCCGTAGGAGGCTGGAAGCATGATGAAGGAGACAAAAGCCCAGCAGCGCTCGCCGCGAGCCGTCGGTCGTGCATCAACCGGTCTGGCTCTCACGGCCCTTGTAGCCGCTCTTGCAGCGGGATGCGCGACCACCACAGACCCCGGGCCGACCGCTGCAGCCCCCGCTCCCTCGTCGAGCGAGAATACTGCTGCAACACCGACGCCTTCCCCGGATGCATGCGGCCCGGCGACCGCACAGGAGGCGGCGGCTGCCGGCATCGCCGCGCTGCCTGCCCCGGCAGGCCTCGAGAGTTCGCGCTGGGATGCGGCGAACGCCGACTACAGCGGATACGATCCGTGCGCGGCCTTGTCATGGTCGGTCGTGACGCTGGAGTTCGCCACAGTGAGCAGTCCCGCAGCGATCCTCCTGTTTCATGACGGCGTGTACCTGGGAACGGCGACTGAGAAGGCTTACGGCTTCACGCCGGCAGTCGAGCGTACGGCCGACAACTCGATCAGTGTGACCTATCGCTTCAACCAGGGCATGGAGTCGAACACCGAGGCCTCGGGCCGCGCGGTCGCGACCTACACGTGGAACGCTGCGACCGACTCCGTCGAGATGGTGGGCGACGTTCCGCCCACAGGCTGATCGAGGAGATGACCGAGCTCAGTACCGCCACGGGCGAGAAAGAAACAGCACGAGCATGCCTGCCAGCGTGAGCAGCATGATCGAGGAGACGACAAGGCCGACGATGGCCAGGGGAAGCCCTGGCGCTGTCCCGCGGGCACGTCGAATCCCGGCGATTCCCGAAAAGAGTCCGACGAGAGCGCAGACCCATGCCGCGATGGTGAATCCCAAGACGAATGTGGGAACGGCCACAACTCCGGCGACGAGCGAAACGACCGCCGAGGTGATGGTCGGCCGCTGAGACGTTTGGTTGGGGGAGGGTTGCGTCATAGCGACAGGTTACGGGGTCGGCACGCGCTCGGTCGGCGGAAGACCTAGCGCGAACGCGGCTCGTAGACGACCGGCGCAAATGCCTGAGCGACGAGAGCACGCAGGCTCTCGAGCGATCCGGTCACGAGACCCTGGGCGCGGGCCTGGATGAGCACGTTGCCGATGGCGGTCGCCTCGACAGGGCCGGCAAGAACCGTGCGACCCGTGCGGTCGGCCGTGAGCTGGCAGAGCAGGGCGTTGAGCGATCCGCCGCCCACGATGTGAATCGTGCGGATACTGCGGCCCGACAGCTCGGTGAGCTGCTCGATCTTCGTCGCGTAGGCGTGAGCAAGACTCTCGATGATCGACCGAACGAACTCCGCTCTGGTTCGTGGAGCATCCACATCGTTCGAGGCGCACCAGTCGACGATGCGCGACGGAAGATCACCGGGCGCCAGAAAGCGCGGGTCGTCGGCGTCGAAGACGGCGACCGGGGTGGTGACCGCGGCGGCCTCGCTGATGAGAGGGGGCAGGTCGATCGCAGCTCCGCTCGACTTCTCCCACGTGCGCACCGATTCGCTCAGCAGCCACAAACCCATGACGTTGCTGAGGTAGCGCACGCGGCCGTCGACGCCGCCCTCGTTGGTGAAGTTGGCCAGCCGGCTCGCCTCGCTCACCACGGCGCTCGGCAACTCGACCCCGACCAGCGACCAGGTTCCGCTCGAGATATAGGCGAAGTCGTCGCCCGTCGCGGGCACGGCGACGACGGCGGATGCGGTGTCGTGCGACCCGACGGCCGTCACGGTCAGAGACAGGGCGGCCTGGTTCGACAGGCCGATCTCGGATGCGACGGCCGGCAGCAGGGTGCCGATCGGCGTGCCCGCCTCGACCAGCTCGGGAAAGAGTCCGCGAGGCAGACCGAGCCGCTCGATGAGCGCGTCATCCCATTCGCGGGTGTGCACATTCAGCAGCCCCGTGGTCGACGCATTCGTCTTCTCAGCACGAGCGGCGCCCGTGAGCCAGAAGTTGATGAGGTCGGGAATGAGCAGCGCGGTCTCGGCCTGATCGAGCGAGCCGGCCACGGCATCCGCTGCGAATTGGTACAGCGTGTTGAAGGGCAGGAATTGCAGACCGTTCGCGGCGTAGAGCTCGGTTGCCGACACCAGAGCGCTCGTCTTCTCGACGCCGGCCGCGGTGCGCTGGTCTCGGTAGTGGTATGGGTTTCCGAGCATGCGGTTGCCGGTTATCAGGGCGTAGTCCACGGCCCACGAGTCGACGGCGATGCTCCTGAGCGACGGCTCCTCGCGCACGGCGGCACCGAGGCCCGAGACGACGTTGCGGTAGAGCTCGAGGATGTTCCAGTGCAGTCCGTCGATCGTGGCAACGGGCGTGTTCGGAAACCGTGCGACCGGTCGCAGGCTGAGTTCATTGTGCGACACGAAGCCCAGCATGACCCGGCCGCTGGTGGCGCCGAGGTCGACGGCGGCGACGGCGGCGGTCATGCGGAGACCGCCGCCGTGCGCTGGTCGAGTAGCCCGAGGCCGCCTGCGGCCGAAGCGTATCGAGACCACCGGGAGGTGATCTCGATACGCCGGCTCGTTCCTCGCGCGGCTACTCGATCAGCGCAGCTCGTCATGCAGAGCATCATCGCAGGAAGGCCGCCGCGACGCCCGCATCGACAGGAATGTGCAGGCCGGTGGTGTGCGTGAGATCTTCTCCCGTGAGCACCGCAACCGCGTTGGCGACGTTCTCGGGAAGAACCTCGCGGCCCAGGATCGTGCGCTTGGCGTAGTAGGCGCCCAGCTCTTCTTCGGGCACGCCGTAGACGGCGGCGCGCTTGGCTCCCCATCCGCCCGAGAAGATGCCCGAGCCGCGCACGACGCCGTCGGGGTTGATGCCGTTGACCTTCACTCCGTGTTCGCCGAGCTCGACGGCGAGCAGACGCACCTGGTGCGCCTGGTCGGCCTTCGTTGCTGAGTACGCGATGTTGTTGGGGCCGGCGAAGACCGAGTTCTTCGACGAGATGTAGATGATGTCGCCGCCCATCTTCTGATCGATGAGCACCTTCGCGGCCGCCTTCGACACGAGGAACGACCCCTTGGCCATGACGTTGTGCTGCAGATCCCAGTCGCCCTCGGTCGTGTCGAGCAGGGGCTTCGACAACGAGAGGCCGGCATTGTTGACCACGAGATCGAGTCCGCCGAACGCGAGCACGGCTGCGTCGATCGCGGTTTGGATCTCGTCTGCGCTGGTCACGTTGGCCTGCACGCCGATGGCGACGTCGGTCGATCCGAGCTGCGCGGCGGCATCCTGAGCCTTTTCGAGGTCGAGGTCGGCGATCACGACGCACGCGCCGTCTTTGACGAGGCGGGTCGCGATGGCCTTGCCGATTCCAGATGCCGCACCCGTGACGAGCGCGACCCGGGTGGCGTGCGACTTCGGCTTGGGCAGCCGCTGCAGCTTGGCCTCTTCAAGTGCCCAGTACTCGATGTTGAACTTCTCGCTCTCCTCGATGGGGGAGTAGGTGGAGAGCGACTCGGCGCCGCGCATCACGTTGATGGCATTGATGTAGAACTCGCCGGCGACGCGGGCGGTCTGCTTGTTCGCGCCGTAGCTGAACATGCCCACGCCCGGAACGAGCACGATCGCCGGGTCGGCGCCGCGGATCGCGGGGGAGTCGGCCGTGGCGTGCCGGTCGTAATAGGCCTGGTAGTCGGCGCGGTACTCGGCGTGCAGCTCGACGAGCCGTGCGATCGACTCGTCGATGGATGCGTCGGCCGGCAGATCGAGGATCAGCGGCTTCACCTTGGTGCGCAGAAAGTGGTCGGGGCAGCTGGTGCCGAGGGTCGCGAGGCGCGGCGCTTCGGACGAGGCGAGGAAGTCGAGCACGACGTCGGCATCGGTGAAGCTGCCGACCTTCGGGGCGTCGGTCGAGGCGAGACCGCGAAGAGTGGCACCGAGTGCGGCGGCCTTCGCTCGGCGAGCCTCCTTGTCGAGTGCGCCGAAGCCGTCGCGGGCGGGGCCGAAGGGTTCCGCCTTTCCGTGCTCCGCTATGTAGGCGGCGGCGGTGTCGATGATCCAGAGGCTGTTCGCCTCGGTCTCGTCGCTCGTATCGCCCCACGCGGTGATGCCGTGGCCGCCCAGGATGCAGCCGATCGCATCCGGGTTCTGCGCCTTGATCTCGGCGATGTCGAGGCCGAGCTGGAAGCCGGGGCGACGCCACGGAACCCACACGACCTTGTCGCCGAAGATCGTCGTGGTGAGGGCCTCGCCGTCGGAGGCGGTCGCGATGGCGATACCGGAGTCGGGGTGCAGGTGGTCGACGTGCGCCGCGTCGACGAGGCCGTGCATGGCCGTGTCGATCGAGGGGGCCGCGCCGCCCTTGCCGAATAGGGTGTAGTCGAAGGCCGCGACCATCTCGTCTTCGCGGTCGACACCCGGGTAGACGTTGACGAGCGAGCGCAGGCGGTCGACGCGCAGAACGGCGAGCCCCGATTCGGTGAGTGTGCCCAGGTCGCCACCTGATCCCTTGACCCACATCAGCTCGACGTCTTCGCCGGTGACCGGGTCGGTGGCGACGCCCTTGGCCGAGGTGTTTCCTCCGGCGTAGTTGGTGTTCTTCGGATCTTGTCCGAGACGATTGGAGCGGGCGATGAGCTCGGCGGCGGCGGCGGGGGTCTCGAGGGAAGTCATGGGCGCTCCAATGCACGGGTATGTTGCGTTTTGTTATATGTTACAAAATCTAACGCGAGAGCACAACGCCGACTTTCTCCCTCGCGGATGAGGAAAAATGCGCGACACCCCGCACGTGACTGCGTCGGAGACGGCGAGTCGCAGGTATTTCCTCATCGGCGAAGGGGAGTGGGCGGGTCAGAGGAGTTCTACGAGATCCCTGTAGGGGTCGAGAGCCGCGTCGGACGGGTCGAGCTCCGTCACGAGGATTCCGATCTCGCTCCACGCGAAGCCCACGGCGAGGGCCTGTTGGCCCAGCTTCGACGAGTCGACCAGCAGAACGATCTCGCGAGCGCGCTCCGCGAAAGCGCGCTTCACCTGGCTCTCGGCGAGCGATACTTCGGAGCTGCCGTTGTCTGCATCGAGCGAGTAGGCCGAGGCGAAGAATCTGCTGTAGAGCATGGCTTGGGCGGCTTGGCAGGCGATGAGTCCCACGAAACTGCCCGTGCGGTCATCGAGCTCGCCCCCGACGAGAACCGGCGAGAGGTCTTTGTTCGCGTTGAGTGCGGCGAAGTTCTCGTAGCTGTTGGTCGCGATGGTCAGCGGGCCGGTCGGCGCGAGATGGGCGGCAAGGCCTCCGGCGGTGGTGGATGCGTCGACCGCGATGGACCCCGCGCCGGGGAGGAGAGAGGAGGCCTTCTCAGCGATGCGCGTCTTTGCTGCGCGCCCGGCGCTTCGGCGCTCACTGAACGGCCGCGCGCTGATCGCGGGCACGGCGCCGCCGCGCACCCGTCTTGCCAGGCCCGCCGCATCCAGCTCGTCGAGGTCGCGCCGCACGGTCATGACGCTCACGCCGAGCTGCTGGGCCGCGGCCTCGAGGCGCACGCCGCCCTCAGCCCTGAGCGTGGCGAGAAGCGCGTCGCGGCGAGCCTCGGCGCCGAAACTGCGCGTGGTCGCCATAGTTGCCTTCCGTGTGAGCTGGAGCTTGGAACTCACATAAAGTAACACGGCGGATGTGCCAACCATCGATCCCGGGGGTGCACCGCCCTCGGCTTGGCGCATATCGACCCAAAAGTCGCTCGGTAGGTCGATCTGCGACAGGTGGGCCTCGTGCGCCGGAACGCAGATGGCAGTAATCGACCTCAACGCCGAGGTGTGGGTCGATTACCGCCAAGTGGTGTGGATGCGCAGCGGCCTCGCCTCGAGGACTAGCCCAGTTCGTCGATGGCGTCGGTGATGAACTTCGCGACCTCGGAGGGGTTGGTCTGCATCACGAGGTGCGGCGCATCGAGCTCGATGACCTTTCGGGCGCCGGCTCGCTTGTAGCCGAAGCGCTCGACATCGGGGTTGATGGTGTGATCGGCGCTCGAGACGATGCCCCAGCTGGGCTTCGTCTTCCAGGCGGCGACGGGGGCGGCCTCGGAGAACGCGACGGCCGCGAGCGGGCGCTGGCCTACTGCGAGCATGCGTGCGGTGTCTTCAGGAACCCCGGCCGCGAAGACCTCGGGGAAGGCGTCGATCTTCACCGAGACGTCCGTTCCCGGCTCCGCGCCCTCGATGGGGTAGGGCGAGTACACGAGGTTCGCAGCGAGCTCGGAGTCGGGGAAGCCGCCCTGCAGCTGGCCGAGACTCTCTCCCTCATCGAGTGCGTAGCCCGACACATACACGAGGCCGACCACGTTCTCGGCGACGCCGGCGACGGTGATCACGGCTCCGCCGTAGGAGTGTCCCGCGAGAATCACCGGTCCGTCGATCTGCTCGACGAACGACCTGATGTAGGCGGAGTCGCCGATGAGGCTGCGGTTGAAGACCGGGGGAACCAGGACGGTGTAGCCCTGGTTCAGCAGTTCGAGTGTGACGGGTGCCCAGCTGCCGGCGTCGGCGAAGGCGCCGTGCACGAGAACGATGGTGGGTGTGGTTGCCATGGTGTGTTCCTTACTTAGTCGTGGTGTGAGGGTGGTGCGGGAGGGCGGCCGAGACGAGGTGCTCGACCGTCGGGGGCGAGGCGGAGAGTGTGCGTGCCGCCTCGACGATTTCGGTGTCGTAGCCGGTGGTGCGGTTGTGGTGCTGGCTGAGGTGCTCTTGCCACGAGCCGACGTGGAATGCCTCGACGAGGAAGCCAGGGCGCTCGCGGTCGTCGTAGACATCCCACGAGCGGGCTCCGGTGCGGCGCCTGCTCTGCTCGAGCGTGCGCATCGCGGAGAGGAACGCCGCTCGATCGCGGTCTGCGATCTCGTAGCGCACGATGACGAGCGTGGCGCCGGCCGGGTCGAGTTCGTGATTGACGGCCGGAGTGGCGGTTACATCCGCGGCGGCAGCCGCATCGTCGGGATTCGCGTCGTCATCACCCGGCAGAGGCGTGGCGACCGGCGGCACATCGGTGAGAGGCATGGGCAATGCGGCACGGCTCTTGTCGGCGGTGGGATGCAGAGGCCAGATGAGCAGCATGGCTGCGCCGACGACCACGACGATTCCCGCGACGGCCATGGTGTGAGCGGTGCCGAAGATCCCTCCGAGAGCGCCGATGATCGCCGCGCCGAATGCCGTTCCGCCGAAGAGCACCAGTTGATAGACCGAGAGGCCCCGCGTGCGCACCCATCCGGGCAGGAACGCCTGAACCGTGCCGTTCAGGGTGGCGATCACGCCGATCCACGACAGGCCGACGAGAACGAGCACCGGCAGGGTGATCCACAGTGCCTGCGACAGCGCGGTCGCTGCGATTCCGATGCCGTAGGCGGCGCTCGTCACGACGATGAGCCGGTTGGTTCCCAGAGCAGCGCGCGCTTTGGGAATGATGAAAGCGCCGCCGATCGACCCTACGCCCAGAGCCGCGAGCAGGATTCCGTAGCCGTTGGAGTCGAGCGACAGTCGGCTGCTGGCAAGCACCGGCAGCAGAGCCCAGAGTGCGTTGGCCGGCACGATGAAGATGAGCAGCTGAAAGTAGATGCGCCGAACGACGGCGGCGTGCAGCACGTAACGCAGGCCCGCTCGGGTCGCCGACATGAACGGCTCCCGGTCGGCGGTCGGCTGTTTGTAGCCCTTGAACAGAATCAGCACGAGAAGCAGGCCGGCGAAGCTCAGCGCGTTGAGAGCGAAGACGAAGGGGATGCCCCAGGAGCCGATCACGACGCCGGCGATCGCCGGTCCGATGGCTCGGGCGACGTTGACACCGATCGACGAGAGCGATGCGGCCTCGCCGATGAGCGGCTTTGGAACGACGCCGGGAACGAATGCCTGATAGGCGGGCAGCTGCACGGCCGACGCGACGCCGAGCGCAAAGGTGAAGGCCAACAGCAAGGTCGGTGTCATCGCCCCGATGGCGGTGAGCACGGCGAGCCCCGCGGCCACCAGCGCCTGGGCCGATTGCACGCCGATGAGCAGGTGCCGCTTGTTCGCGAATTCGCCGAGCACGCCGGCCGGGATGCCGAACAGAAGAACGGGTGCCGCTGAGGCGGTCGAGACGAGAGCGATGACGGCGGGCGAGGCGTGGTCTTCGACGAGAAACCACTGCGCGCCGACCGTTTGCATCCAGCCGCCGATGTTGCTGACGACGTCGGCGATCCAGAGCCACCGGAAGATGGTGACGGCGAGCGGCGCCAGGGGCCCGGGCGGTCTGGATGCTGCTGTCCCGACGCTCACTGCGGACCGCGATGAACGACAGCGCCGCGGTCCGTCGAGTCGCCGACAGACGCATCCAAGTCGTCGACCGTCCACGACACGGCTATCCCCGCCGGACCAGACCCGTCGAACTCCTCGACACGACGGATGGTCAGGCGGGCTCCATCTACGAGGAAGGACACGAGTCGCTGCGTCTGCACTGCCGGAGCAGACGGCGTCGTGTGGGCGGTGGTCGTCATGACGGAGATCCCTTCGAATCTGGTCGGCGCAGCGCGTCGGCGAGGAATGCGAGCGAGCCGTGCAATGCCTGCTGCAGGTAGCCCTCGGCGTGATGCGTTCCGGGAACCAGCTGCAGAGTGCTCGCGACTCCGGCCGACGACAGTGCGTTCTGCAGCGCGGCGGCATCCGAGACCGGCACGAACTCGGCGAGCGAGTTGGCCAGGTACACGGGCCCGGTCGTCTCGGTCACTCGCGGCGTGGTGGATGCCGCGGCGAGGGCCGAGCGGTCGCCGCCGACCTCCTGGAGGATCACCCAGCGGAGGAAGGCGTCGTCGCGGCCGGTCTGGTTGATGTCGGCGCTGCGCATGGCATCGAGATCCTGCGTCGTCGGCTCGGCGGCCGTCGCATCGGTGGCCGAGATGATGCCGGCGAGATCGAAGATTCCCGACCAGCTCACGGCGGGGCATCCGGTGGTTATCGCGGCCTCGACCACCAGATTGCCGCCGGCCGAACCGCCGAAGAAGGCCACGCGTGCGCGATCGAAGGCGTGCTGAGACGCGCGCGCCCACTCGGCGGCCGCCAGCACATCCTCGCGACCTGCGGGAAAGATGTGGTCGGGCGCGAGGCGGTAATTGGGCACGAAGACCAGGTACCCGGCCTCGACCAAGAAGCTGGCCAGCGTCTTCTCCTTGGCTTTGTCGCCGCGAAACCAGCCGCCGCCGTGCACGAGGATGATCGCCGCGCGGGTCGCGTCGTCTGTGCGGTCGGGGTCTTCGTAGATATCGAGCAGGTGCATCGGGTCTGAACCCGTGCCGTAGGGAACATCGAGCGTGATGAGCGGAGTGGTCATGAACGTCCTTCTTTCGGCTGATCAGTACTGGGTTTTTCACGGGCCGGGTTCGAACGCCTCGACAGTACGACGAAGAAGAGAACGCAGGCTAGTACCGCTGGGATCAGGGACGCGCGATCGCTGAACGCGACGGCCCCGGCCGCGCCGATCAGGCATCCACCGACGAAGCCCGTGAGCAGTGGCCAGGCGCTGTGCCAGCGGGAGCGGGCCGATCCCGATGCGCCCCGGCTGAGCACGAGGTCGACGAGGGCGATCGTGCCCGCCACGAGATTGCCCGTCATGACGGCGGTTGAGGCCGCCTTCGGTGGAACCAGATGCAGGAACGCGTTCTGTGTAGCCATGGCGCACACCGCGCAGAGACCGATGATGACAGCGAGAGGCTGGGTGGGATCCTCCGACGCTCGCGTGGCAAACGACAGTGTGGCGGCCAGCACGAGTAGCAGGGTCTGCGCGCCCAGCAGCACCGTCGTGAGCGTCTGCGCTGACATGCCATGCAGAACCAACCGACGTGATGCGATCGTCGCCGCGGCCGTGATCAGCACGAAGACCGGGATGGCGAGAACCGATGCCACACCCGGCGCACGGCCCGCAACGACATCGGCGGCGATCACGACGAGGTTGCCGGTGACGTGGGCCGAGAAGAAGCCTCCCAGCAGAAGCCAACTGGTCACGTCGGTCGCTCCGGCGAGCAGGCTGAGGGCCGCCGGCAGGGCGACGCTCGAGGATGCAGATGCCGGCGAGAGAGCGCGCGTCGTCGCCGGGATAGGCGGCGGGGTATTCATCGGGCAGTCTCCTTCGATGTCGGCGCTGAGTGGCTTCGCGTTGAGCGGTGCCGGATCCAGCCGTAGACGCCCGCAGGCAGGATGAATCCGATCGCCATGGCGAAGATCGTGAGCCACGCGACGTTCGCGTCGTTGATCGTCGAGACGAGCAGGTGTTCGGCGGTCGTTCCTGTCGCTGTCTGCAGCTGAGCGAGCCCTGCGAGCGAGCGGAAGATCAGCACTCCCGGCATCAGGGAGACGACGCTGGCGAAGCCGATCGCCGAGAACGGAAGCTGGAATCGGCGGGATACCGGAAGAAGGATCGTTGCGGCAGCGAGGCAGGCCAACCCGGCGCCCACGTAGGACTCGAGGTGCCAGATGTCGAGTGCGACCCACCGAAGGGCATGCACGGCGGCCCCGACGACGAACGGCCAGATGAGGATGCGCAGGGGAGCGGAGTAGAAGATGCCGTAGCAGACGGCCACGATCCCAGCGGCGCCGGCGTCGAGCCAGAGCGGGATGTCGCGGCCCGCTGGATCGACGACCAGCTCCGCCCCGCCGAGGGTCAGGCCGGCGAGCAGGCCGGCGGCGATGGAGAGCAGCGTAAGGGTCGCGAACGTGAGTCGAGCCAGACCGAGCGGGATGCGGAGGGCCGCGAGATCGAGGGAACCGTTGAGCAGGTGCGGACCCGGCACCAGAATCATGCAGGGACAGACGGCGGCGAGCCGCAGCGACGAACTGATATCGCTGTTGGTGGCTATCGCCCCGAGCAGACCGGCGAGCAATGCTGCGACGCCCACCTGCCAGAAGTTCGAACCGCCCAGGCGGCCGATGCCGCGGCGCAGAAATGCTCCCGCAACGGAGCTAGCAGCGATGAGCAGAACGGTCTCTCCATGGTGGATGCCGAAGATGATCGCCAGGCAGCTGGCGCCGACGGCGCAGGCCGCGGCGAACAGAAAGATGTTCGACGGTTTGAGGGCTGCAGCCCGTGCGACGGCCTTGCGGGCTGTCGCCAGCGTCGTCGTGCTCGATGAGAACTCGTTGATTGCGCGGTCGACGGCGAGTACTCGGTTCATGGCGACGGCAGACGGCGTGGTAGCGAAGCGCAGTGTCGTCCTCCGCTGGTCGAGTGGGCCGCCAACGGCCGTATCGACACCATTGGGCGTGCGCGCTTCCAGGTCGATCGACGATGTGTTCCAGCCCAGGTCGAGTCGACCCTTCACTCCCAGTGCCGGTTCGAGCTGGGCAGCGCGTTCGATGGATCTCTCGGAACTCGCGCCGTTTCCGTGCAGCGCGGCGATCGCATCCACCAGAAACTGCTCACCGTCGGCGGCCCCGGCCGACGCCGCCTCCGAGGAGGGGCGCGGCGCGGAGGCGGCGTCGACTCCGCGCCGCGCGACCATCAGGCGCCTCCGACGCCCGAGCCGGTCAGGGCTGCGGGATTCACGATCTTGTCGAACTGCTCAGCCGTGACCTCACCGGAGGCCAGGGCGGCCTCGCGCAGAGTCTGATCGTTGGCGAGCGCGGCCTCGGCGATGTGCGCCGACTTCTGGTAGCCGATGACAGGGCTGAGGGCCGTGACGAGCATGAGGCTCTCGCCCACATACGACGCGATCTTCTTCTCGTTCAGCTCGGTGCCCTTCACCGAATAGGTCAAGAACTTCTCGACTCCGTCGCCCAGAATGCGGGCGGAGTGCAGGAAATTGTTGATGATGATCGGGCGCATCGCGTTGAGCTCGAAGTTGCCCTGCGACCCGGCGAATGCCACGGCGGCGTCGTCGCCGATCACCTGGATCGAGATCATGACGATCGCCTCGCACTGGGTCGGGTTGACCTTGCCCGGCATGATGGATGAGCCCGGCTCGTTCGACGGCAGCACGAGTTCGGCGAATCCGGTTCGCGGGCCGGATGCGAGCCAGCGCATGTCGTTCGCGATCTTCATCAGCGACACGGCTACCCCGCGGAGGGCGGCGTGCGCGCGCACCATGGCGTCGAGAGAGCCCTGCGCCTCGAACTTGTTCGGCGCGGTCACGAACTTCTTGCCCGTGAGTTCCGCGATCTTCGCGGCGACCTTCTCAGAGAAGCCCGCCGGGGCGTTGAGTCCCGTTCCGACGGCGGTGCCACCTAGGGCCAGGCGCAGGAGGCCTTCGCGGCTGTGCTCGATCTCGCGGATGCACTCCTCGATCTGCGCGGCGTAGCCCGACCACTCCTGGCCGACCGTCAGCGGCACGGCGTCTTCCAAGTGGGTGCGCCCGATCTTCACGACGTCCATCCACTTCTTCGCCTTGGCCGCGATCTCGGCGTGCAGTTCGCGAAGACGGGGCAGCAGACGTTCGTCGAGCTCAGTAATCGCGGCGATGTGCATGGCGGTGGGGAACGAGTCGTTGCTCGACTGGCCCATGTTGACATCGTCGTTCGGGCCGATGGGAACCTGGCTGCCGAGCGTTCCGCCGAGCAGTTGGATGCCGCGGTTCGAGAGAACCTCGTTGATGTTCATGTTGCTCTGGGTGCCAGAACCGGTCTGCCAGACGTAGAGCGGGAACTCGTCGTCGAGCTTGCCGTCGATCGTCTCGTCGGCGGCCTGAACGATGACCTTTGCCTTCCAGCCGGGCAGGCGTCCGGCCTCTTCGTTCACCAGAGCCGCGGCCTTCTTCACGACGCCGTAGGCGCGATATACCTCGATCGGCATGTGATCGTGGCCGATCGAGAAGTGCTGCAGCGAACGCTGGGTCTGCGCTCCCCAATAACGCTCGGCCGGCACATCGACGGTGCCCATGCTGTCGAACTCGGTGCGCTTTCCGGTTGCATCGATGCCGATGGGAACGTCGGTGTAGCGAGGGGGAGTCTCTGTCTGATTCTGGGTAGCCATGGGCTCGGTTCCTTTCGTCACGGTGCTGGATTGTTGGTTTCGCAAGGAGAAGATCGGTTGTCAGCCGACGGACTCGACGGCTTCTCTGACGAGGGCTGCGACCTCGCCGGGGTTCGTCTGCATCACGAGGTGGGGAGCATCCACTTCGATCACGCGATGAGCGCGGGCCCTGGCATATACGAAGCGCTGCAGATCGGGATTGATGGAGCGGTCCTTCGAGGAGACGAGGCCCCAAACGGGTCGCGTGCGCCACGCGGCGCTCGTGGCGATGTCGCCGAATGCCACTGCCGCGAGGGGTCGCTGCGAGACGGCGAGAACCTCGGCGACATCGTCGGGCACACCGACCGCGAGAACTCGGGGGAACGCGTCAATGTCGACCGAGACGTCCATGCCGGGTTCCGTGCCTCCGCTCGGAAAGTACGTGTAGACGAGATTGGCGGCGAGCTCGGGATCGGGGAAAGCGGCCTGTAACTGACCCACGCTTTCGCCGACATCCGGGGCGTATGCCGACACGTACACGAGCCCGACGACGTTCTCTGCCTCACCCACCACCGTGATCACGGCGCCGCCATAGGAGTGGCCGACCAGCAGCGCCCGACCATCGATCTGCTCGACGATCGATCGCACATAGGCGGCGTCCGAATCCAGGCCCCTGTTCGGCACGGCGGGAACCAGAACCGAGTACCCCAGATCGAGCAGCCGTCGGGTGACGGGCGCCCAACTGGACGCGTCTGCAAAGGCCCCGTGAACGAGGACGATCGTCGGATCAGAACTCATGTCTTCACGGTAGAAAGCACATGCCCCGACCGGCATCGGTCACCGTGACGTAGATCGGGCCGCGCAGATGCTTAGTCTGCGTCGTGCCCTTGTGCAGTACTCAGCTCTGCGATTTGAACCGTTCGACGAGGCCGCGGCGCGAACTCACATTCCACTTGGTCGAGGCATGCCTGATGTGCGTGATCACCGTGTGGGGCGAGAGGAACAGGTCGTCCGCGATCTGGTTGGTGGTGCGGCCCTCGGCCAGTCGCTCGACCACCTGTAACTCGCGAGTCGTGAGACCCGATGGCGTGGTCGAGGTGGGAGGCCGGCGCACAACGCCGATGCCGCGCAGGTGCCGACGCAGACGGCCCGCGTCGCGCAGTGCGCCGCAGCGTTCTGCGATGCCGAGTGCCTCTGACCAGGCTGCGGTAGCGGAGTCGACATCTGTCGATGCCAGGGCCGCGCCGAGATCCTCGAGCGCGCAGACGAGCACAAGCGGCCGCCCCGCTTCGCGCAGCGCCGCTGCGGCATGCCGTAGCTCGTCGCTCGAGTTCTCGATCAGGCCCCGTGCATGGTGATGGATGCCGACGGCGAGCGCATTGCCCGGATTCGCGACGGCGCGGGCCTCGACGACGTCGAGGATCGTCGCCAGGCGATCGACTGCACCCGCGCGCATCGAGATGCGTACGAGGTCGATGTCGTCCCCGAAGTCGGCGGGCGTCGTCATCGAGGGGATCGGATCCCGAAGGGTCGCGAAAGCATCGTTCGTGAACGCGAGCGCGCCGATGTGGTCGCCCACGTCGTCTGCCGCGATGGCAGACAACCAACGGCCGACTTTGAAGAGACCGGGCCCGTCGGACATCGCTCGCACAAAGTCCCGATTGCGACCGATCTCGGCGCTGTCGCCCTGGTAGAGCGCGACGCGAAAGACGACGTAGCCTGCGGTCGCATCGGCAAAGTCGCCGAGCTGCAGATCTTGGGCGATGGCCAGCACGGCCTCGGCCTGGGTCTTGGCGTCGTCGAGCCTGCCGAGATCGAGCAGTACCCGAGAGCGGAGCATCATCCAGAACGCCATCGCCGGCGCTTCTCGTCGCCGGGTCGTCTCCGCGAGGTTGTTGTCGGCGATCCGGAGTGCTGACTCGCCATCACCGAGGGAGTTGCTGAGGAACGCGCGCCACAGGCCCTCGGGCAGCCAGTGCGACGGGGTGCGCCCGGGCGAGATCGCGATCCGTTGCTCGGCGCTCGTGATGAGCCGATAGGCCTCGCCGAACCGATTCTCGTAGAAGCGGAGCACGGATTCGGTGGCCTCGACTGTTGCGAGCGCGGCGTACTCCTCGGCTGCTGTCGCCGCAGTCGTCGCCAGCGCCAGAGTGTCGGCGAGCTCGACGAACCGACCGATGTTCGCGTAGTTGAGTGCCTTGACGGCGTAGAGGTTGGCGCGAACATCGTCGGGCACGCCCTCGAGCGCGAGCGCTCTGTCGCAGGTTCTGATCGCTTCCTCGAATGACGATTCGGTCTCGAGTCGTGCGATCGAGAGAAGCAGATGCGCTTCGCTGTCGACGGGCAGAGCGGAGAAGACCGCGGCGGCCGTCGACCTGGCCGCCGTCGCCTTGCCCCCGGCGTAGAGCACGGGAACGAGGTCGACGGCGAGCTGGGCGAAGCGGGGCTCCGAAGCCATCAGCTCGATCGCGCGTTCGGCGAGTTCGGCGGCACTCGACGCGTCGGTTGCGACCAGCTCAAGCGCGGCATCGTGCAACAGCGCTATCGCGTCGTCATCGGCTGCCAGGGCGGTCTGCGCGACCGTTGCCGCGACGGCGAGCACGGGTTCACCCGCGGCAATGCGCACGCGCCAGGCATCACGCTGAAGCTGCGATCGAAGGTCGTCGGGCAGCATGCCGAGTGCGGTATCCCTGATCGCGTCGTGCCGAAAGGCCAGTTCGGTGCCATCGGTGATGATGTGCGCTGCCACGGCCTCGGCAAGGGGCTCGACGAGTTCGGCGGCTGTGCGCCCGCGAAGCGTCGCCGCGTTCTGGATGGTGAATCCGTGGCCGAGCACGGCAGCGATCTGCACCAGGGTTCGGGCCGGCTGCGACAGATGCATGATGCGCTCTCGGATCGAGGCGCCGAACCGCTCGGGCAGTTCCGAGCCTCCGAGGGCGTACGCTTCGCCGGACCTGGTCGTGACGAGGTTCTCCTCCATCAAGCCCTGCAGAAGCTCGATCACGAGCAGAGGCACGTTCTCGGTGCGCTGCATGATCGCCGACAACGTGGCCCCAGGCGGTGCACCGACGATGTCGGTCACGATGTCGTCGACGGCGGAGTCGCTCAGCGCTGCCACGTCGACGACCGTCGCCGTCTTCGCCAGTTCGGTCATGGTTCGGCTGACCGGTGCGCCGTGCTCGCCCGACCGCACCGATAAGGCCCAGAGCAGGGGCAGATCGGCCACCCGAGGCAGGAGCGACCGGAGTACGGCAAGCGATGCGGCATCGAGCCAGTGCATATCGTCGATGACTATGGCGACCGGCTGAGTCTTCGTCGCCGTCTCCAACGCGTCGCGTAGCGCCTGCACCAGCCAGTACCGCGCATCCGGTTCGCCAGCGAGTGCCTGGATGTGCGTCTTGGTCAGCAGCGGCGGACTCGTGCGGGCGACCGCATCGAGCAGCGATCCGAGCGGAATGAGGTTCGAGTCGGGTTCGGTGGTCGCTGTCACGGTCTTCCAGCCTCGCCGGGACGCCTCTGCCAGTACCTCACCGAGCAATCGCGTCTTGCCGACGCCTGGAATGCCACGCAGGATGATGACCCGCGAGTTGCCCGCCTCGACCGATTTCGCGGCGTCGGCGAGTTGTTCTGCGAATTGCTCGCGCCCACGCAATGGGGTGGAGAACAGAACGCTGTCGGAGCCCGTCAGTCGGGGGTTCGTCGCACCGTGCCCAGCGCCGGGAGGATTTTGGGCAGAAGACACCTCCCGATTGTCGCTCATGAAGCGCAACGGTGGTTCGCACGAGGGTAGCCCTGGCAGGGTGTCCTCAGTTCAGTCGTTGATGTTCTTGAGCTCCGATCGTGACGTGATCTCGAGCTTGCGGAAGACCGCGTGCAGGTGGGTCGCGACCGTGCGCGGTGATAAGAACAGTCGCTCTGCGATCTCCTTGTTGGTCAAGCCTTCTGCGGCCTGCGACGCAACACGCTCCTCCTGCGGGGTCAGCAGCGACCCGGGATCGACGGGGCGACGGGGGCTGTGCTCTCCGGCCGCCTCGAGCTCGTTCCGCGCCACGGTCGCCCACCGCACCACATGCATCCGGTCGAATTCGGCCCGCGCCTGTCGCAGCTGCTCTCTCGCCTCGGTGATGCGACGCTGGCGGCGCAGGCGCTCGCCGTAGGCGAGCATCGATCTGGCGCGCCAATACGGCAGCACATTCGATGTCGCGTCGATGGCTATGCGGAAGGCCGCATCGGAATCGGCGCTGACGTCGCCGTCGCCCGCCCCCAGCAGCGCGCGCGCCACAGCGAGTTGCGAGCGGAGGTTCTCGGACTCGGCCAGTCCCGTGCGCGCTTCTACCTCGGCCACCCGCTCGCGCGCCTCGGCGTGATGACCCGAACGGGCTGCGGCGTCGACGTAGTGAGGGAAGGCGAAGAGAAGCCCCCAGGCCCACTGAAAGCCCGGCTCGTTCTGGTCGACCAAGGGCCGCAGGCGAACATAGGCGTCGAGGTGTCGCCCCTCTCCGGCATCAGAGATGCCCTGCGTCAGCATCATCATCTGGCGGTAGGGGTTCCTATCCAGCACAGCGGCGGAGGCCGGATACAGCTCCCGCAGCCGTTCGATCGCGAGCGGCTCGCCCAGCGTCGCACGCGCAATCTGGCCATGCAGATAGCCCGCTATGCCGAGGAATGGCTGCTGTGCCTCGTCGGCGAGGCGCTGGGCCTCGTCTGCCGTGCTTCGCATCAGGCGGAACCGCCCAGTGAGGCTCTGAACCGCCGAATCCGTCAGCAGCGCCATCGAGAGCAGTGGCAACTGGCCCTCGCGGCGCAGCCCCTCGATCGTCGGACGCATAAAGGAATCGACCCTCTGCACGTCGCCGACCATCGTCGACGCATCGGCCAGCATGTTCAGCTGGTGCACCGTGAAGCCGCTGTCAGGATCGATCGACTCGAGCGCCTGCCGAACCTCCTGTGAAGCGGTGCCGGGAGAGCCGTGAGCTTTCATCCACAGAACACGCGGATCGAGCACGTCGAGTCCGTAGCCGAGAGTGTGCTCGAGCATGCTGCGCCAGAAGGGTCCCTCGGCGACGGTCGGCCAGATCTGACGGCCGACCGTCATCAACACCGTCACTGCATGCTCCGTGCGGCCCGCACGGTGCAGCTCATCGGCGATTCGGATGGTGGCGTCGAACTGCCCTGTCTGCAGCTCACTGCCCGGGATCGACTGCCGAAGCCACGCCACTCGAGCGAGAAGGCCCGGGTCGGTGGTCTGGTGGCCGATCTCGTCGATCAGCTGCTGAGCCTCGGTGAGCTGTTGCAGGCGGATCGCGATAGCCGCCGAACGATAGTTGCGCCGCGCCCGATCTTCGAGATGAGGGCTGAGTTCGGCCGCGCGCCGGAACGCGGTCATTGCGGTGACCGCGTCGCCCGCTTCGTGTACCCGTGCCGCACTCTGCTCGAGAGCGTCGGCGAGTTTCTCGTCGGGCAGATCGGCAACCACTGCCAGGTGCCACAGCTGCCTGTCTGTGCCCACGGGCAGAAGCGATGCGACCGCTCGATGCGCCCTCGCGCGTTCCGCGGGGGTCGCGGTCTGCACGACCGCGGAGCGTACGAGGGGATGGCGGAAGGTGACCTCGCCACGTGAGCGATGCAGAAGATCGAGCAGTATCAGGGAGTCGATCGTCTGCGCGTCGACATCTTCGCCTACCAGACGGGAGGTGGCGGCGAGAATCTCGGATTGGCGGTGCTCCGCGGTGACCGCCGCCACGAGAACCACGGATCGCTCGATCGACGACAGATCGAGCAGCCGGTGGGCGAACGCACTCTCCAGCCTCTTCGTGAGAGGCGTCGATGCCGCAGAGATCTCGCCGATGCGGTCGGCGACGGAACTCAGCTCGATGAGAGCGAGGGGGTTTCCGAGTGCCTCGGTCAGAACGCGTTCCTGAACCGCCGCGGCCATGGGGCCGCGACGCTCGGCAAGGAGTCGACGCGCCTGCGGTTCATCGAGCGGCTCGAGGCTGATGTGCTGCACATCGGGGCTGTCTGCCAGCTCATCGGCGATCCGTGACGGACGGGCCGTCAGAATCAGGAGTATCGGCTCGGCCGCCATTCGACGGGCCAGAAAACTCACGACGGCGCGCGTCGCGGGGTCGACCCAATGGATGTCTTCGATCACGATCAGGAGGCCGGCCGACGTCGCGCGTTCAGAGAGGAGGGTGAGCACGGCGACACTGGCGAGGAAGATGCTCGGCGACTCCTGGCTTTCGCCGAAGGCCGACTGCAGGGCCTGACGCTGCGGCGGCGGAAGGTCGGCAACACGGTCGCGCAGCACGTGGAGGAGCTGGTGCAGCGTCGCGTAGGGCACGTCCTCCTCTGCCTGAACACCGGATGCCTGCAGAACGTCGAGGCCCGCCCAACGGGCGTACTCCACAGCAGCGAATGCCAGTGAGGTCTTGCCGAGCCCCGCGTCACCTGAGACGAGGAGGGTCGAGCCGGTTCGGGAGGCAGCCTTGACGGCATTCCGGATGGCGGCGATCTCGTTCTCGCGCGCGATCAGCGCGGGTCGCCGTGAGGGAGTGTCGAGTGCGGGCTCCGATTCACCGGAGCCGAAGCCGGAGCCGACCTCGAAGACGGGGCGTGACCTTCCGTCGGCGTGCGGGCCGACATCGATCTGGGTCACGGCGCTGTGACCGCATGCGGTGTCGATCGGTGATCGAGCATGCGGATTCCTCCTTATTTCTCACTGTGAAAGCTACCGATGCCTCGGCGCCGCCCACATCACCCGTCGAGCGAAAAGATCGACCTCGACATCACTCGTCTGGGAACGAGCGCAGGCGCCTTGACGCACGAAGCAGCGCGATGGCGCTTCGGAGATAATGAGGCATGGCCGCAGGATCGACAGAGGAATCGCGACCGCGTGACATCCACCTGCATGCGACGGCGTCGGAGCAGACGCTCATCCGGCTCTGGGAGGCGGGGTACGGCGGTCGGCTTCGCGGACTCGGAGACCCGTTTCAGGTGGTGTTCGACGGCGACGGAGTCAGGCTCTATGACTTGACCGTACCCACTGCCCCCGACATCGCTGCTGATTGCCGGGCATTCATACCGTGGTCGGAGGTAGACCGCGTCGGTCTGGCCGCCATAACGGTGCCCCAGTTCCAGCGTCGCTCGCTTTTCAAGGAGATATTCGCGATCGCCCCCCGCTCATTGGTCATGCGGGAGGCGATCACGATCACCGCCCACTCGGTGACGATTCCTCTGCTCGTATACCCGCCGTCGGTCAGCATCGCGAGTCTCAACGCCGAGAGTTCGTCGCTCGATACCTTGGGGGTCGCACGGGAGGTGAACGTACTGCGCGGCACGCCCACCGCGCGGCTGAATTCGAGGGATCTGATGCGCGAGGAGGTGCCCGAGTTCGACCCGACTCGCAAGAAACTGGCGGCCGACCGTGACCTACCGAGCCGCACGGCCGACGAACTCCTGGGCGGCATCGAGCGCCGTGAACCGGTCTACGGGGCGGCGTCGACACGAACCCAATCCGTCTGGAGAGCAATCGTCGGCGTGCTTTTCGTGGGCGGCATCGTGGTGTTCATCGCGTCTCAGGTGCAAGGCTCCGACGTCATGCGAATTCCAGGCCTCGTCGGTGTGATCGCGAGCGGCGCCGCCATTCTCGTCGCAGTCACCCGCGGTAGGGCGGCGAAGATTCTCACCCTAAAGGAGCTCGAGGCCGGCTACACGCTTTCGCGCTTCGGCCCTGTTCAGGTCGATCAGCTGGACCCCGCAACCTCCATCGTGATCCGACGTGCTGGCGAGCGTGCGCTCACGCGTCGCGAGCAGAGGAGGGCACGTTCGGCGGCGCGGCTACTGGATGCCGGCGGCCCCGAATTGCCGGCATCCGAATGGGCGGTGCTGCGGGCGCGACAGATCGTCTCGGGCGGTGAAGATCCGGAGGTGCTGCCACAGCCGATATCTGAGCTTCGCGGCGAGGGAGCTGCGGGTACGCCGGTCTGGGGAACAGGCACAGGCGAGCCTGTTCCTGCCCGATATCCGCTACTGGCCGGCAGGCACTCGCGCAGCATCGCCTGGTACCGAAGGGCGGACTTTCGACGGCGCCAGGAGGCCGAACATGCAGCGGGTTACACGCTGAGCCGCACGCTTCGGCCAGACCTCGACCAGGTCGACCCGGTGACCGGCTACGTCATCCGGCCTGCCGGGCAGCAGACTCTGACCCGAACGCAGGAGCGCGCAGCCGCAGCTCGGGTGCGAATGCTGCCTCGCTGAGCGGAGCCCTGGAAACAAACGCTCAGCCGGTGGGCGCTTCGCTCCTAGTGGCCCGCGGGCATCGCGTCGTGAACACCCTCGGCGGAGGGCTGAGCGGGCGCCTTCACGAAGAACGAGATCGCGATGGCTGCGAGAGAGATGAACGCACCGTACATGATCGCCGAGTGGATGCCTCCGGCCGTGTCGACCGCGGTCGGAGCGCTGCCGCCCGAAAGGGTGAGCGCCTGCGCCGTCATCACCGAGACGAACAACGCGGTTCCTGCCGCTCCGGCGAGCTGCTGAACGGTGCCGACCACGGCGCTGCCGTGCGAGTAGAGCTTCGGGGTGAGTGATGCCAGGCCCGCGGTGAACAGGGGAGTGAACAGCAGCGCGAGGCCGAGGCTCATGGTGACGTGGGCGGCAAGTACCCAGCCCCAGGCCGTGGTGGCAGTGAACAGGGTCATGCCCCAGAAGGCCGCGCTCACGATGATCGACCCCGGAATCAGCAGCACCCTCGGGCCGAAGCGGTCGTAGATGCGCCCGACGAAGGGCGCCAGGATGCCCATCAGCAGTCCGCCCGGCAGCAGTAGCAGGCCCGTCGACAGGGTGTTGAGACCGAGAACGTTCTGCGTGTACAGGGGCAGGATGATGAGCGTGCCGAACAGGGCCATCATGCTGATTGCGAGCATGGCGATGGCCACCGAGAACGTCGGCGAGCGGAAGACCCGGAGGTCGAGCAGCGCCTTCTCTCGACGGGCCAGCAAGACCTGGCGAAGAATGAACGCGGCCAGTGCGACGACGCCGACGACGAGCGGCAGCCAGGTGGGCATTCCGCCCTCGCTTGCGCCGTGGCCACCGATCGAGCTGAGGCCGTAGACGAGACCGCCGAACGCGAATGCCGAGAGGATGACCGAGAAGACGTCGATGGGAGCCTTGCGCGGCTCGGTGACGTTGGGGATCTTGAGGAAGCCGAGCACCAGCGAACCGACGGCGATGGGCAGAACGATCCAGAACATCCAACGCCAGTCGAGAACGCTGAGGATGAGGCCCGAGATCGTGGGGCCGATGGCCGGCGCGACCGAGATGACGATCGAGATATTGCCCATCGTGCGACCGCGGGTTGCTGGGGGAACCAGGTTGAGCACCGTGGTCATCAGCAGCGGCATCATGATGGCCGTTCCGCTGGCCTGGATGACACGGCCCGCGAGGAGAATCTCGAATCCGGGCGCCATCGCCGAGATGAACGTGCCCGCGCTGAAGAGCGCCATGGCAGCGAGGAAGACCGGGCGCGTGTTGAACCTCTGCAGCAGGAAGCCGGTGATCGGAATGACCACGGCCATCGTGAGCATGAACGCGGTCGTCAGCCACTGAGCCGCCTCCGCGGCGATGTCGAGGTCTTTCATGAGCACGGGCAGGGCCACGCTCATGATCGTCTCGTTGAGAATCACGACGAAGGCCGAGACGAGCAGCAGAGAGATGACGAGTCGGTTGCGACCGGCGAGCGCCGGGTCTTCGGCCCAGGGGGATGCGGGTGCGTCGGGAGCCGACGACGGTGAGACCGCCGGCATGGAGTCTGTGGGCGGTGCGAGGCGATCAGTCACGAGAACTCCAGGGCTGAGAAGAGAAGAATGGGAAGCGCCAGCGATGGCTCACGGAATTCGCTTCGTCGGGAGAACCTGTGACCACTCTGCTCTATTCCCCCGACACCCGAAAGAGTCGCGCTGATCTGCGCTGTTCGAGTAGCCGCGCGAGTGCGCTGATCGAGTAGCCGCGCGACGAAGGAGCCGGCGTATCGAGATCACCCCGGTGATGGTCTCGATACGCTCGTGCCTCGCTACTCGACCAGCGCAGATGCCTTCGCTATGCGCCCCAGCTGGCCTGGGCGCCGACGCGCTCAGCCGAGATCTTCTCCTGGTAACCGGATGCCTGGAAAGCGGCGATCGGGTCGGCCGGAAGACCGCGAGACTCGCGCCACGACGCGAGCGGCCCGCGGACATCCGTGTAGAAGGCGTCCATCAGAACGGCGTTGGCGCCGAGCACGTCGTTGGACTCCTGTGCCGCAGTGAGTGCCTGGCGATCGACGAGCAGCGCGCGCGCCGTCATCTCCTGCACATTGAGCACCGAGCGCATCTGGCCGGCGATCTTGGCCTCGATGTTGTGGCACTGGTCGAGCATAAAAGCCACGACCGAGTCGGGTCCGTAGCCTCCGCCGCGGATGACCTCGTAGAGGATGCGGAACAGCTGGAACGGGTCGGCCGCGCCCACGATCAGGTCGTCGTCGGCGTAGAAGCGCGAGTTGAAGTCGAACGAACCGAGCTTTCCGAGGCGCAGCAGCTGGGCGACGATGAACTCGATGTTGGTGCCGGGTGCGTGGTGTCCGGTGTCGAGGCAGACCAGGGCGCGCTCGCCGAGGGCTGCGACCTGGGCGTAGCTCGTTCCCCAGTCGGGAACGTCGGTGTGATAGAACGCCGGCTCGAAGAACTTGTATTCGAGCACCAGCCGCTGATCTGAGCCAATGCGGTCATAGATGGTCTGCAGCGACTCCGCGAGGCGATCCTGGCGCCCGCGAATGTCGTCTTGCCCGGGGTAATTCGTGCCGTCTGCGAGCCAGATCTTGAGGTCTTTCGAGCCCGTCGCATGCATGATGTCGATGCACTCGAAGTGGTGGTCGATGGCCTTCTGCCGCACGGCCGGGTTCGACGAGGTCAGTGATCCGAACTTGTAGTCCTCGTCTTGGAAGGTGTTCGAGTTCACGGTTCCGAGCTCGACGCCGAGGTCGTTGGCGTAGGCGCCGAGGGCTGCGTAGTCGTCGACCTTGTCCCACGGAATGTGGATGGCCACCTTGGGTGACAGCCCGGTGTACTTGTTGACCTGGGCCGCGTCGGCGATCTTCTCTTCGGGGTTGCGAGCCGTGCCCGGGGTTCCGAAGACGCGGAATCGCGTGCCCGAGTTGCCGAATGCCCACGACGGCAGTTCGATGGACTGCCCCTCGAGCTGGGCGGCGATGTCACTGAACTGCACCATGAGTTTTTCCGTTCTTCTTTGAATCGATTCAACATCGCCAAGACTAAGCGACGATGAATGGATTCACAAGGCGCGACCATCAGGCCTCTAGGGTGGAACCATGTCGGCGTCGAGTGTTCGGGATGTCGCCCTGCGGGCGGGTGTCTCTGTGGGCACGGTGTCGAACGTATTGAACCACCCCGAGAAGGTATCGCCGGCGGCTGTCGAACGCGTTCAGCGGGCGATCGACGAACTCGGTTTCATTCGCAACGATGCCGCTCGGCAGTTGCGCAACGGCCGCAGTCGTACCATCGGCATGGTGGTTCTCGACGTGCGAAACCCGTTCTTCACCGATCTGGCGCGCGGGGCCGAAGACGAGGCCGCCGGCTCGGGGCTGACGGTGACTCTCGGTAACAGCGACGAGAATCCGCAGCGCGAGGCCACCTATCTCGATCTGTTCGAGCAGCAGCGCGTCTACGGAGTGGTCATCTCGGCGTATGCCGACATCACCGAACGGCTCACGCGGCTCAAGCAGCGCGGCATCCCCGCCGTGCTCGTCGACAGATCGAGCCCCGACGGCCCATTCAGCTCGGTGGCGGTCGATGACCTCGCGGGCGGCAGACTCGCGGTCGAGCACCTCATGTCGCTGGGTCGCCGTCGGCTCGCCTTCGTTGGCGGACCGATGGGCATCCGCCAGGTGGCCGACCGACTCGAGGGCGCCCGCGCGGCCGTCGCGTCGCATCCGGATGTCTCGCTCGAGGTCATCGAGATCGACGCGCTGAGCGTCTTGGCAGGCCGGGCAGCTGGGGCCGACATCGTCGGGCGCTCGCCCGACGAGCGGCCCGACGCGATCTTCGCGGCGAATGACCTGGTGTCGATGGGGCTGCTGCAGGCGTTCGCCATGCAGGGAGCAGGCGTGTCTGTTCCAGGGCAGATCGCGCTCATCGGCTATGACGACATCGACTTCGCGAGTGCCGCCGTTGTGCCGCTGTCTTCGATTCGTCAGCCGAGCGCGCTGATCGGAAAGACCGCGGTCGAGATCCTGCTCGCCGAGGTCGAGAACCCGGACGCGCCGCCGCATCATGTCGTCTTCCAGCCGGAGCTCGTGATTCGGGCCAGCACACGGGGCTGATCCCCTCGTGGCATGACGGGGTGGTGACTCTCGGGAATCTTACTGAAACGAACGGTACAGTAAATTCGATGCACGATTACGCAACGAAAGGCACTACCGATATGACCGCCGACACCATCGCCACCAGCACCCAGATCCAGCTCGCCGCCCGCCCCGTCGGCTGGCCGAAGGCATCCGACTTTCGCACCGTCACGGTCGAACTCGGAGCGCTCCAGCCGGGCCAGGTGCGTGTCAAGAACGAGTTCATGTCGGTCGATCCCTACATGCGCGGGCGTATGAACGATGTGAAGAGCTACGTCGCCCCCTATGAACTGGATGCGACGATGCTGGGCGGCGCCGTCGGCCGCGTCATCGAGTCGGCGTCTGACGACGTGCCCGTGGGTGCGCTTGTGGTGCACGCGTTCGGCTGGCGCGACGTGGTTCAGGAAGACGCCGCCGGATTCCGGGTGGTGGAGGAGATACCCGGGCTCGCATCGTCGGTCTACCTGGGCATGCTCGGTATGACGGGGCTCACTGCCTATGTCGGACTCACCGAGATCGCGAAGCTGAAGCAGGGCGACACCGTCTTCGTGTCGGGCGCGGCCGGAGCCGTGGGAACGGCCGTGGGCCAGATCGCTCGGCTGAAGGGTGCGAGGCGCGTGATCGGCTCCGCGGGGTCGGCCGAGAAGGTCGCCTTGCTCACTTCGAAGTACGGGTACGACGCCGCGCTGAACTACAAGGACGGCCCTGTGCGTGAGCAGCTCGCCTCTCTCGCCACCGAGGGGATCGACGTGTTCTTCGACAACGTCGGCGGCGACCACCTCGAGGCCGCCCTCAACTCCTTCAACGACGGCGGGCGCGCGGCACTCTGCGGCGCGATCTCGGCTTACAACACCACCGAGCCCGTGGCCGGGCCGCGAAACATGTCGAACCTCGTCACGCGCGGGCTCACGATGAAGGGCTTCACCGTCGGCAATTATGCAGAGCACGCCCCGGCGTTCTACGCCGAGATGGGTCCGTGGCTGCAGAACGGCGAGGTCGTCTTCGACGAGACGGTCGTCGACGGAATCGACCATGCTGTCGATGCGTTCCTCGGCCTCATGCGTGGAGAGAACGTGGGCAAGATGCTGGTGCGCATCTAGCTGCCCTTCGGCGGCGACGCGGGCCGGGCTCAGATCATGGGCTGCGCCGGGCCGTCGATGGCCGGTTGCTGCTGCGTTGGCGCGGTCTCCTGGGGCTGCTGGGGCCGAGGTTGGATCTGCTCGGCGAACGATACGGCGCTCTCGGCCTGCTCCTTGGTGAGAGGAGTCTCGACGCCGCAGTTGACGCACTGCTGGTAGCGCGAGATGTGGAATGGGAACGTGGGAATGAAGAACAGCGTGAACCAGCGCTGACGCTTCACGATGCGCTGGGCCGCCGGGCGCTGGCAGTTCGCGCAGAGGTAGGTGAACATGGCGAGCACGGTGGCCCAGCCGCGAGTTCCGAAGATGATCATGCGAATCCGTTCGTTGGTGGTTGCCCCGGCAGCCACGATACTGGGCATATGACTGATGCCGCTGTGCTTCCGCCCCTCGTCGTGGGCACCGATCTCGAAGGCGTGAAGAAGGCCTTTCGCGTTCCGCTTGCCTTCGCATCGGGCATGGCCGTCTTCTGCGCCATCTCCGCCGTGCTGTCAGGCGCGGTGGTCGGGGCAACTACGGGGGTGGGCTATGGGCTGGTGGCGGGGTTCATCTTTCTGATCGTCGCTCTTTACCAGGGCTACTTGGCGTTGCGTGTGGCGGGCAAGGTCGCGAAGAGGGTCTCCGCGGGCCCGGTGCTCACGCTGGATGCGACGGGATTGACCGCGAATACGACGCAGGGACTGCTCGTGCTCCCGTGGGAAACGGTCTCGTCTGTCGACGTCAGAACTCGCGGCCGCCACGACATCGCGACCTTTCGGATCTACGAGGGCGTGACGCGTGACAGCGCCGGAGTGCAGACGACGATCACGCCGAAGATGTTCCCCCGCCTTTCGACGCAAGGCTTCAGCATCGGCGGCGCAGCAATCGACGTGCCGATGCAGACGATCCTCGACGCGACGGCAGCATTCACGGGTGGGCGGCTCGTCGCGCGCTGACCCGCGAGGCTACTCGCCCGTGAAGATGAGCCTGTCGAGGTAGGCGTTGCGAAACGCGCCCGTCGGGTCCCACTCCGCGGCCAGAGCCCGGAACTCGGGGAGCCGCGGGTACAGGCGCTCGAGAGTGGCGGCATCCACGGTGTTGAGCTTGCCCCAGTGCGGCCGCGCCTCGAACGGTGCGAGTGCCTCCTCGATCTGCGGCAAGAGAGCGAGAACGGCCTCGGGCTCGTTCTTCCAGGTGAAGTGGATGATGAGCGAGTCGCGCTGGTAGGCCATACTCAGCCAGAGATCGTCGGCCGCCGCGGTGCGCAACTCGGTGATCATGAGGTGCGGCGCGATCTTCTCCCCGAGGGCGCGGAGGGCGCGAATGGCGTCTGCGCCCTGCGAGCGCGGAACGAAGTACTCGGTCTGGATCTCGTCGCCCGCTGACGGAACGCGGTCGAGCCGGAAGTGCGGAAGTCGCTCGAGCCAGGGGCCGGCGACGCCGCCCTGCACGTTGAGGTTGTCGTCCGACGTCTCCCAGAGCGCGCCCGCCGACACGATGTCGCGCTTGGCTCCGCGCCACTCGTCGACGACCTCTGTGCCGGCATCCATTCGAGTCTTCACCCAGAAGTTCGCGATCGTCTCTTCGACCCAGTCGGTGAACACACTGACGCTGTAGCCCAGGCTGGTGACGCCGTCGAGGTCGTCGAGCAGAACGTCCCAGGGCAGGCCGCGGTAGACATCCTGCCGAACCTGAAACGACGGCTGGATGTCGAGGGTCACCCGAACGACGACGCCGAAGGCCCCGAGCCCAACGACGAGACCGTCGAAGCCCGGCTCGCCGCGCCGCACCGTGCGGCGCTCTCCGTCGGAGATCACGATCTCGAGGGCGGATACTGCGGTCGAAAGCACGCCGTTGCCATTGCCCGAACCGTGCGTGCCGGTGGCGATGGCGCCGGCGATCGAGATGTGCGGCAGCGAGCCCATGTTGTGCAGCGCCCAGCCGTGGTCTTCGAGAAAACGGGCGAGGATGCCGTATCGCGTTCCTCCGCCGACAGTCACGGTGCGGGCATCCTCGTCGAGCAAGAAGTCGGGCTCTATGTCGGTGACCGTAACGAGCAGGGCGTCGGTGTCGGCGATATCGCTGAACGAGTGCCGGGTGCCGAGGGCCCGGATGCGCTCGGCGCCCGCAACGAGGGAGGAGACCTCGTCGATGGTGGTGGCGTCGATGATGTCGGCGGCGCCGTATTCGAGCGTGCCCGCCCAGTTCAGCTCGGAGTCGTTTCTCACGGGGTCCTTCTTCGTCGATGGTCTCATCGCTCGATGCGAACGACGCAGGTCGAGGCCGACACATCCGATGAGAGGGCAGAAGCTGGCTCATCGTCGACAGCCACGGTTGTAGCGTACGCGGCAAGCGCGACGGGTCGCACGCATTTTCGACGCCGCCGTTAGCATGATCTGAGCCCGACACCTGGTCTCCAGAGTGCAGTCGAGACCGAGGAGTCACCCATGCCGTCATACGAGGTCACCTGCGCGGCGGGCACCATCGTCGGGTTCACCGACGGGGTGGATGCACGCTTCCTCGGCATTCCGTTCGCCGAGGCGCCCACCGGTGCGCGTCGCTTCGCTGCGACCGAGCCGAGGGCCGTCTTCGACGAGCCGTTCTCGGCATCCGCTTTCGGTGCGACGCCGCAGCGCGGCCAGCCCTACCCGGTCACGACGATCCCCGAGCCGTCTATCCCTGGCGACGACACGCTCACACTCAACGTCTTCGCTCCTCACGACGCGATCACGGGCGAGCCCGCCCCGGTGCTCGTCTGGATCCACGGCGGCGGCTACGTCGCGGGCTCCGCCGCGAGCCCCTGGTACGGCTGCGCGCCCGTTGTGCGCGACGGCATCGTGTTCGTGTCGATCTCCTACAGGCTGGGCGTCGACGGCTTCGCGGCGGTGGATGGCCAGGCCGACCGCGGCGTCGCCGATTGGCTGCTGGCGCTCGCGTGGGTGCGCGACAACATCGCCGCGTTCGGGGGAGACCCGGCTCGGGTGACCGTGGCCGGGCAGTCCGCCGGGGGAGGCGCGGTGCTCGCGC
Organism: Agreia pratensis; assembly: GCF_900177685.1. GTDB lineage: Bacteria > Actinomycetota > Actinomycetes > Actinomycetales > Microbacteriaceae > Agreia > Agreia pratensis. Next base: position 910,132 of record NZ_FXAY01000001.1, on the reverse strand, counting down.
TGCTGGCCAGTCCTCAGGCTCAGCCGCTTTTTCATCGTGCGATTGCGGTGTCGCCCATCGACATCTCGACTTCGCTCGACGAGGCGCGCCGGCGCTCTGCCGTGCTTGCGGAGTCGCTCGGCATCGAGCCGACCGCAGAAGGCTTCGGCTCGATCGACCCTGATGCGCTGCAGGATGCGGTGATCCACTGGGGTGAGCGGCACCCTCAGGCCGGTGAGCTGTCGCTCGCACCGGTGAGTGGCGGCGAGCTGCTGCCCCTCTCGATTCGCGACGGGTTAGGCGTGAACGGACTCGACAAGCCCCTTCTCATCGGATCGACGGCCGACGAGTTCGACAGCCCTGGCGCGGGTGGCCGGGCGACGCCCGCCGTCTTTCCTCGTGAGACCGACACACTGTTCAGGGCCGCAGTGTTGCGCACGGCGCGGGCGCGAGCATCCGCACCAGCCGGCACCTGGCTCTATTCGTTCGACTGGGCCTCGCCCATCGTGGGAGGCGCCGCACACTGCATCGACCTTCCCTTCTTCTTCGACATCTTCGGAGCAGAGGGAGTCGAAGCTGTTCTCGGAAGCGATGCGCCTGCAGCGCTCGCCGATCGGATGCACCGCGAATTCGTCGCCTTCGTCAGGGGCGAGGAGCCCTCGTGGCCTGCCGCCCGAGGCGTCGAAGCAGATCCGGTGCTCGTCTTCGGTGCCGACTCCACGGCGACGACCCGCCTGGTCGAGGGCGCATACGACGACGTGCTGCCGCTTCTCTAGGGCGAAACGCGCTCGCGCGCTCGACCGCGGGGCATCCGCGCCGGTTGGGGCTATCCGCGCCTGGCCGAACCGGCGCGGATGCGCCGAAAGGGTGCGGATGCTTCCGCGCAGCGCCGCTACAGGGTGCGGGTGGTCGGGTTCCACGTCTCCGGGAGTACCGGGGAGGCGGGCGCCGTGCTCTGCACGCGCACGAACTGGCCGGCCTCCGAAGACTCCTCCATCGCGGTCATCACGTCGAGCACGTGATAGCCCAGCTGGGCCGGCAGCAGATCGGTGCCACCCGAACGGATGGCCCTGGCCATCTCCAGCACGGCCGAGCCGCGGCCGCCGGCGAATCCGGTCTCGGCGAGCTCGGTACTCTCGTCGCCGCGCACCAGCGTGCTCACGCCCTCGAACATGTTCGGGTCGGGCAGCACGAGGGTTCCCGTCTCGCCGGTGATCTCGACGAAGCCTGAACGCCGCAGGGGAGAGTCGAAGCTGAAGATGCTCTGCGCCGATTCCCCGCCCTCGAAGCGGGCGAGCGCGCTCATCTGGGTCGACACGGTAACGGGCAGCTCGGTTCCGGCGCGTGGGCCGGATCCGATGACCCGGATGTCGCGGGCCCGCGAACCGATGGCGGCCACCTCGGTGAACGAGCCGAAGATGCACGCGAGCGTCGTGAGGTAGTACGGGCCCATGTCGAAGAGCGGGCCGGCACCGGGAACGAAGAAGAAGTCGGGGTTCGGATGCCACGCTTCGGGGCCGGGGCCCTGAAACGCGGTCATCGCCGTGAGTGGCCGACCGATGTCGCCGCGCGCGATCGCGCGGAGCGCGCTCTGCACGCCCGGTCCGAGAATGGTGTCGGGCGCGACGCCTATGCGAAGGCCGGATGCCGCTGCCACGTCGAGCAGGGCCTGGCCGCTTTCGCGGTCGAGACTGATCGGCTTCTCGCTCCACACGTGCTTGCCGGCGCTGAGCGCCGCCGAGGAGAGTTCGGCGTGCACGGCCGGAATCGTGAGGTTGATCACGATCTCGACGTCGTCGTCTTTCAGCACCTCGTCAGCGCGTCCGGAACGCGGCACGCCATATGTCTCGGCCTGCGATGCGGCGCGTGCGACATCCAGATCGCCGATCATCACGACGCGCACGTCGGGAAAGGTGACAAGGTTCGAGAGGTACTGGTCGCTGATCGCGCCGGCGCCGATGATGCCGATGCCCACGGGGCCGGATCCGGTGGGGCTGTAGGAGGGTGCGCTCATCAGCGGAGACCCCTCTCGACGAGGAACTTGCGGCCGGCGCTGAGCGCCTCGCGAACCGTATAGAGCTGGAGCGAAATGGTCGCGGTCATGCGTCTCCTCGGAGAGTGGTCGGGTGTGTGACAAGCGTAGTTGTCGCGGTGGAATGCGCATACATTCTGGTGGTCTCGATGCGACGGCTCCGCAGCCGGAGCGTCTACTCGACCGGCGCAGAGGGGAGCGCCGGTCGAGTAGTGAGGAACGAGCGTATCGAGACCATCCGATGTACGAACGGGCGGAGATCAGCGCATCCGAACCGAATACGTCGTCGGCTCGTCGGATCTCCGCCCATTGGCGGGCGCGGCTTTCGTCGGTTGAGTAGCTGCCGCCCTTCGACAGATTTGGGGGACGCCGCAGCAGTACTTGGCTCGCCTTGCGCACCTCCGGTCAGCGAGGAACGCGCAACTCGAGTTCGAACCCGCCATCCGGCGTCGGCCCGGCCGACGAAGACCCGCCATGAATATCCGCGCGCTCGGCCAATCCCAGCAGCCCGTGCCGCGCAGACGGCAGATCCAGCGCGGGCTGTGTCGGCGCCGAGTTCGTCACCGAAACGACGATCTCCTTCCTCTCGACGGCCCCGCGCACGGTCACCCGCGCCCCCGGCGCGTGTTTGCGCACATTCGTCAGTCCTTCCTGAATGGTGCGATAGAAAGTGCGCTGCACGGCGGGGGAGAGATCCGACGGAAGAGAAAGACTCGTCTCGACATCGAGCCCGCTGCCCGCGATCAACTCCTCGAGGCTTGCGAGGGTCGGCTGCGGGGTGAGTGACACGCCCTCGTCAGCAGGGCCGCGCAGAACGAGAACCATCTGCCGAAGCTCCTCGAGGGTGCGCGAGGCGAGGCGGCGAATGGTCTGCGACGCCTCCTTCACCTCGGGGTCAGCCGAGCGCACCTGCAGCGCGCCGGCCTGCACCGAGATGAGGCTGACCTGGTGCGAGACCACATCGTGCATCTCCCGGGCGAGCTGCACGCGCTCGGCAGCACGCACCTCGTCGCTGATGCGCTCGCGCTCCTGGTCGCGCAGGATGCTGAGCTCGGTGACCCGGCGCGCCAGCTCACCGTAGGTGCGGGTCAGCAAACCGAGAGCCGTTGGCCCCGCCGCGACCATAAGACTGTAGATGATGTCGGGAACGGACTCGGCGACGGTGAGCGACTCAGCCCAGAAGCTGGTGTTGCCCACGAAGACGATGACGGCCGCGACGAGCACGCCGATGCGCGACTTCGAGAGTGCCGCCACCGTGTATAGCGCGATGATCGCGGCCACGTTGGATGCCCCGAAGAACAGGCTGGGCAGCGTGAGGGCGAGCGCCAGGTAGGGAACGCGTCGGCGCAGCAGCAGACCTGCCGCCGCGACGATCGTGTAGATCGTGTCGGTGTCGGTCGTGCGCCACAGGCTGAGCAGCCCATCGGTGAGCGCCAGCCCCGCGAGGATCAGATCGATGACGATCGGGGGAGTGCGGGCGAAGAGACGATAGACGGAGTTCATCGTGTGCCGCCGCTCGTCTCGAGTAGACCCGCACGATCGGCCACCAGGGCCGCCTGTACGCGGGTCGCGACGCCGAACTTCGCCAGGATCGAGCTGACGTGATCTTTGATCGTTCCGCTGCTGAGATGCAGCGACGAGCCGATCTCGGTGTTGGATGCTCCGCCGCCCAGCAATACGAGCACGTCGCGTTCTCGCGCGGTGAGCTGTGCCACCTGCTTCTTCGCGATGTCATTGTCGACGGTGCCGAGCTGCCTGTGCAGCACTGCCCGGCTCGCCTCGGCCGAGAGCACGACGCCGCCGGCCGCGAGACTGCGCACCAGATGCGGCAGCTGCTCGGGGTCGGTGTCCTTCACCAGATAACCCGCTGCTCCGCGCCTCAGTGCTTCGGCGATATAGCTGTCGGTGTCGAAGGTCGTGAGCATCGCGACAACCGGGCCGCCCGTGTGGGGATCGAGCTCGCTGAGGATCTCGAGGCCGTTGCGCCCCGGCATCCGGATGTCGAGCAACACGACGTCGGGATCGGTCTCGGTGATGAGGTCGATGGCCCCATGACCATCGGTGGCACCCACCACCACGATGTCGTCGACTGCTTCGAGGATGAAGCGGAACCCGCTTCGCACGAGCGCCTCGTCGTCGATCACCACCACGCGGATCATCGGGTTCTCCATCCTGTTGCTCTCCACCGTAGGGCCAGAAACAGACGTATCGAGGTCGCGGGGGCGAATACCCCCCAGGTGTCGGGGGTGCTCTGGTCGACCGGCGGATACTGCCGCCGCCGCCCCTGCCGGAGAGTCGATGTATCGCCTCACCACATGACAGGAGTCGCCCATGAGCACAACCTCGGCCACAGCGCCGCCCGCGGAGAAGCCCACCGAGAAGCCCACCGAGAAGCTCGCCGAGCAGACAGCCGAGACCATCGCCGTTCGCCCTCGCATCCGGGGCATCGACCTCGCTCGAGGGCTGGCCCTGTTCGGTATGTTCGCGGCGCACGTGGGGCCGTCGTCCGACGTGGGAGGGCTGACCGGGGCGCTCATGTTCGCCGCATCCGGCCGCTCGTCGATCCTCTTCGCCACCCTCGCCGGTCTCTCGCTCGCTCTGCTCAGCGGCGGCGCGACGCCGCCCGGCGCATCCGACCCGCGACGCACCCGACTGCGCATCGCGGTGCGCGGCCTGCTCATCATGGGAATCGGCGTCACGCTCACCGCGATGGGCACCCCGGTGGCCGTCATCCTCGCCTACTACGGCGTCTTCTTCTTGCTCGCGATCCCGTTCCTGCGGATGAAGGCGCACACCCTGCTCGTGATCGCCGGATGCTGGGCGCTCGTCGGCCCCGTCGTGGCTCTGCTCGTTCAGTCGTGGTGGTGGGGCTCGAGTGCGGCGGATGTCGTCGCTCGCGTCGATCCCATCACGCTCATCTCGGGCGAGGGCATCGACCAGCTTCTCGTGACGGGTATCTACCCGGCGGTCACTTGGATGCCGTTCATCCTCGTGGGGCTGGCGCTCGGACGCATGGACATCGCTCGCCTATCGCGCACGACAATGCTCGCCATCGGGGTCGGCATGGCGTTCGTCGCCTATGGGTTCTCGGCGCTGCTCGCTCCTCTCGGCCCGCAGGCGGTCGTCGGCCCGCCCGACGCATCGGGCTCGCTCGACTGGTCGATTCTGATGGGGGCGGATGCGCACACCGGCTCGACCTTCGAGATCGTCGGCGGCATCGGGGTCGCGTTGGCAATCCTCGCCCTGTGCCTCGGATTCGCCGAGTGGCTGCCACGCCTCACCCGACCGATCGTCGCGGCGGGATCGATGTCGCTGACGATCTACGTCGTGCACGTGCTCACGATCAACGTCGCCGGCCTCGACGCGATGCCAGGGTCGCCCCTGTGGGTGCTGCTGGCTTTCATCGCAGGATCGATCGTTTTCGCCCTGATCTGGTTCCGCTTCGCGCGGCGCGGTCCACTCGAATCGCTCGTGCACTCCACCACCGCGGCGCTGATCGCTCGCCCGACCTCGCTCTCCACAGATCCGACCACCGATAGAAGGACACACTCATGAGAACTCGCAATGTCGTCATCATCTCCGCCGCAACCCTGGTCGTCGCCCTCGGTGCCACCGCACTCATCGCGGGTCCCACCCTCTATCGAGACCTCGTGGTCGGCCCTGCCGCGGCAGCACCGACAGAGGACCTCGGAGTACTGAAGCCGAGTACCCTCTCGGGAGAGCAGCTCGCCGGCTCATGGAAGACGGGCTCGAGCTCCTACGCCGGGTATCGGGTCAAAGAAGTTCTCAACGGAACCGACGTCACGGTCACGGGCCGCACCTCCAAGGTCGACGCGGCGATCTCGACGACGTCTGACACGGTGAAGAGCGCCGAGATCAGTGTCGACGTCGCGTCGATCGCCACGACCGAGGCGGCGCGAGACGAGTACTTCCGCACGACCGCGATCGACACGAGCAAATTTCCCAAGGCGACGTTCACGATCGCCGAACCGTTGAAGATCGACCCCTCGTCACTGGCGACGTCGCAGACCGTGCAGACGAAGGGAACCCTCAGCATCAACGGCGTCACCAAAGAGGTGACTGCGCCGGTGACCTTCGCCCTCAGCGGTGACGGAGCGATTCTTGCCGGAAGCGTGCCGATCACCTTCGCCGACTACAGCGTCACCGCTCCCGACCTCGGCTTCGTGAAGGTGGAGCCGAAGGGCTCGATCGAGTTCTCGCTCGCGCTGCAGAAGGCCGCGCGCTGATCGAACGCCCGGGTCTTGCGCTGATCGAGTAGCCGCGCGAGGAACGAGCCGGCGTATCGAGATCACTTCCGGGTGGTCTCGATACGCTCGTGCCTCGCTACTCGACCAGCGCACAGGGCGGATGCTGACGTGCAGTCCTCGAAACGGGAGGAGATTCGCTGATCCGATGCAAATAGCGCACCGATGTTCCGAATCTCCTCCCATTTATGTTCCACATCTTGCGCTGATCGAGTAGCCGCGCGAGGAACGAGCCGGCGTATCGAGATCACCCCGAAGGTGGTCTCGATAAGCTCGTTCCTCGTTCCTCGTTCCTCGTTCCTCGTTCCTCGTTCCTCGACCAGCGACGTCAGCTACTCGTCGAATCCGCGTTCCAGGGCGAGCAGGGCCTGTCTCCAGGTATCGGCGTCGACCGAGAAGTGGTGGGTCTCGCCGCTCTCGAGGTGCGCGAGTGTCATGGTGTGCAGCAGGCCGCCCACCATCTCAGGCAGGTACTTCACTCGCGCGTGCTCCGGATGCGCGCGCAGAACGTCCGTGACCACCTGCGCCGTTCGTGCGATCTCGCTGCGGTAGTAGGCGGCGACGGCAGGTTTCTCGAGCAGGTCCACGCGCATGCGGCGTCGACGAATGGTCACTTCGTCGGGGTCGTCTGCGCCGTAGGCATCGCGCTCGATGGCTTTGATCAGAGCGCGCATGGGAGGGACGCCCTCATCGAGCAGACTGTGGAGGTCGTCGGCGATCTCCTGAAAGAGGCCTCCGCTGAACAGCACCGCCTCTTTACATGAGAAGTACCGAAAGAAGGTGCGCCGGCCTATCGACGCCTCGGCAGCGATGTCGTCGATGGTGGTGCCTTCGAGACCACGGCTCTCGAAAAGGTCGAGGGCGGCGGCCCGGATGTCCTCGCGGGTGCGGTCCTTCTGTTCCGCTCGCCTGGTTGCTGCCTGTGCTGGGGCGTTCATCTTTATTCCTCCTGGCAAAAGAGTGGCACGCGAAACGGCGATTGTGGCACTAGTGCCACTTTTGTTTATCATCCGTTCACCTAATGGAAAGTGGCACTGGTGCCACCATTCACACTTCCTCCGTACCGTCTCCAGCGTGGTCACCCCGCCACCCGATCAGGAGGAACTCCATGAACCGACGTAGGGCATCCTGCGCCCTTCTCGCAGCCACAATCGTCGGCATGCTCACGCTCTCGGCGTGCAGCAGCCCGACGTCGTCGTCATCGCCCACGGTTGCCGCTGCGGTGAGCTCGGGCGGCACCCTCACCGTGGCTCTCGATCGAGAGCTCGCGACGCTCGACGCCAGCACCGCCGTGATGGGGCAACAGCCCGTGCGCCTGCTGGCCAACGCGCTTTACCAGCCCCTCATGGCACCCGCCGAGGGAGGAACGTTCACCCCGGGGCTCGCCAAGTCGCTCGAATCCGATGAGACGGCCACGCACTGGACGCTGACGCTGCCACAGAAGGTCACCTTCTCTGACGGCTCGCCTCTGACGACCGCATCGGTGAAGGCCAACGTCGAGCACCTGGCCGACCCCGCGACCAAGTCGCCCGCTGCGGCACAGGCCGCGCAGATCAGCGGAATGACGATCACCGATGACACGACGATGGTCTTCGATCTCAAGGCCCCGAACGCCGACTTCGCCTCCCAGCTCGCTCGAACGCTCGGCATGGTCACGTCGACCACGGCGAAAGATCAGTTCGGATTCCCGATCGGCGCCGGGCCGTACACCATCGAGTCCTTCACTCCGGGTGACTCCGTCACCGTGGTTCGAAACAAGAACTACTGGGGCGAGGCCCCCGATCTCGACAGCATCACGTTCCGCATGATGCCGGATGCCGATTCACGCTTCCAGAGCCTCAAGTCGGGCGACGTCGATCTGATCTGGACAGAGGTGGCGAGCCAGTTCGAACAGGCCCGCAGCGATAGCGCCCTCGCGGTGCATGTTGCTCCAGCGGCGGTCAGTGCGCTGCAGCTCAATCTCTCGAATGAGAAGTTCGCTGACGTGAAGGTGCGAACTGCTCTGGCCCAGGCCATCGACCGCGACGCCGTCAACGCCGTGGTGAATCTCGGCGAGGGCACCACCGTCGACAGTCCGTACAGTCTTCTCGCCGATGCACCCTCGATCGATTACCCGAAGTACGACGTCGACGCCGCGAAGAAGGTGCTCGAGGGAGCCGGGCTCAGCTTCTCGATCTCTGCGGACAATTCTCCCGACTCGATCCAACGCGCGACGGTGATCAAGGACATGCTCACCGCAGTGGGTGTCGATGTCGAGATCGTGCCTGTCGACGGAGCATCATTCGGCACCGCGCTCGCGGCCAAGGACTTCGAGGCTGCCGTCTTGGTCACGTCGATCTTCTCCGATCCCTCGGGTGGCGCTCTGGTCGCGACCTCGACGGGCCAGTACAACTTCACCGGCTACAGCAACGGTAATGTCGACCAGCTGCTCGGATCGGCGAAGGCTCTTACCAACGGACCCGACCGCACCAAACTGCTCACGGACGCCTCGCAGAAGCTGGCCACAGACCTGCCCATGCTGTGGCTCACGGCCGGCAATGCCGGCTTCATCGGCTCCGCCAAGGTCGCCGGGTTCCCCGATGTCAGCAAGCTCACGCTGGTGTCGGTCCAGCCCGGCGAGATCGGGTGGGCTGCAGAGTGAGAATCGCCTGGTTGCCGCGCGCAGGCCGATCGCTTCTGGTGCTGATCGTCGTCTCGGCGCTGACATGCCAGCTCGCCGCTCTCCTGCCCGGTGACCCGGCGTTCGTCATCCTCGGAGATGAATCCACCGAGGCCCAGCGTGAGGCCTTGCGCCACACGCTGGGCCTCGACCAGAACGCCTTCGTGCGCTTCGTCAATTTCATGGGTGGGGTCGTCACCGGTGACTGGGGCACCTCGTTCGCCTCGGGCCGCCCCGTGCTCGTCGAGATCCTCTCTAGAGTTCCCGCCACTGCCGAGCTCGTCATCCTGAGCCAGGTTGTGGCCCTGGCGGTCGCCGTCCCACTCGCTCTGCACAGCGCACGCAACGTCGGGGGCAAGCTCGACCGGCTCGTCTCCACCGGCACCTTCCTGCTTCTGGCGGTGCCCTCGTTCGTCGTCGGCATCATCACGATCCAGTTCTTCGCGGTGCAGCTCGGCTGGTTGCCGGCATCCGGCTACACGGCCTTTGTCGACGATCCGCTCGAGAACATCTCCCACATGGTGCTGCCCGTGCTCACGCTGGGGCTCGCGGAGGGCGCTGTATATGTGCGAGCACTGCGCGGCTCGGCCATCGAGGCCCTCCGCTCGCCGTATGCCTATGCCTCGATCGTGCGCGGCGCATCCGACCCTCAGCTTCTGTGGTGGCGCATCCTGAGGCCCTCGTCGTCGACCCTTCTGGCGCTCATCGGGGTCAGTCTCGGCGTGGCGCTCGGCGGCACCCTGCTCGTCGAGAGCCTGTTCGCCATACCGGGCCTGGGTCGCCTCACCGTCAGCTCGCTCGGCGTCAGAGACCTTCCGATGATTCAGGGCGTTGTGCTCTTCGCCGCCACCACCGTCGTGATCTTCGGCATTCTCGCCGACATCGCCGTCAGCCGCATCGACCCGAGGAGCAAACATGGCCTTGTCTGACCTGGCGACGCCCGGCGTCGCCATCGCATCTGTGGCGCGCAACCGCATCCCGCGCATCGGCGTGATCGTCGCTCTCCTCTGGCTCGCGCTTCTGGCGGTCGGCGCGCTCGTGGCAGCAGCAGGGCTCACCGCCGATCCGCTCACGAACGACTACACCGTGATCAGCCAGGCGCCGAGCCTCGCCCACCCCTTCGGAACCGACAACCTCGGACGCGACGTGTTTTCGCGCTCGCTGCACGGGGCCGGTTCGAGCGCCGTGGTGGCACTCGTGACCGTGTTCGTGGGCGGCGGCCTCGGCATCCTGCTCGGTGTATGGGCCGGCCTGCGGCGCGGCATCGCGGATGCGATCACGGGCTTTCTGACGGATGTCACGATCGCCCTGCCGTCGCTGATCATCGTCGCCACGGTCGTGACCTTGGCCGGACCCAGCCTGCCGACGATCTCGCTCACGATCGCCGCGTTCGCCATTCCCGTCTTCGCGCGGCTCAGCCGCAGCGCCACGCTGTCGATCGCGGCCGAGAACTACGTGGTTGCTGCCCGAACACTGGGAGCGAGCGGCTGGCGCATACTCACCCGCGAGGTCCTGCCGAGCGTGCTGCCGGTCATGATGCCGTTCCTGATGACGACGCTCGCCACTGCGATCATCTCCGAAGGCGCCCTGAGCTTTCTCGGATTTGGGCTGAGGCCGCCCGAGCCCTCCTGGGGTGGCCTGATAGCCGAGGGTCGTACCCAGCTCGCCCTCGCTCCCTGGGTCACCCTCCTGCCGGCGCTGCTGCTCTGCGTCACCATCCTGGCGATCAACGTGCTCGGCGAGCACCTTCGAGAGGCGAAGCGATGAACACGAACGCGATCCTCGAGGTGCGCGACCTCACGACCACCGTGCTGCGCCACGGCACCGAGCGCACGGTGGTCGAAGGGGTGACCTTTTCTCTCACCCGCGGTCGCTCGCTCGGCATCGTCGGGGAGTCGGGGGCAGGCAAGTCGATGCTCATCCGCTCGATCCTCGGCGTGCATCCGCCGGGTGTGACCCTGCGCGTCACGGGGAGCGTCACTCTCGACGGGCACGACATGCTCGCACTCCGCGGCCGCGAGCGACGGCGAGCGCTTGCCACCAGCGTGGGCATGATCCACCAGGATCCGCTCCGTTCGCTCAATCCGACCATTCGCGTAGGCGACCAGCTCACCGAGACGCTCGCCTTCGCCGGCACAGCCACCCGCCGCGAGCGAAGCCGTCGTGGCATCGAGCTGATGCGCAGCGTCGGGTTCCGCAGTGCGGAGAGCGAGTCGCGTCGCTACCCGCACGAGCTGTCGGGCGGCCAGCGTCAGCGCATCGGAATCGGCGCGGCGGCGCTCACGGAGCCGGCGCTGCTCATCGGCGACGAGCCCACCACGGCACTCGATGTCACGGTGCAGAAACGCGTTCTCGATCTTCTGCACGATACTCGTCTGCGCACGGGATCGAGCATGCTGCTGGTCACTCACGACCTCGGTGTGGCCGCGGAGCGCTGCGACGAGATCATCGTTATGCGAAACGGCCGGATCGTCGAGGCCGGGCATACCTCCGAGGTCATCGAGGCACCTCAGCACCCCTACACCCGGTCGCTGCTCGACAGCATCCCGCGCCTCGACGGACCCAGGCTGCGGCGACTTCGCACCCCCCAAGAAGGAGCCCTCTCGTGAACGACGTTCTGACCATCGACGATCTGGTCGTCGGCTACGGCGACAGGATCGTGCTCGATGGCGTGAGCCTGAGTGTGCCGGCCGGCGGATGCGTCGGGCTCGTCGGCGAATCCGGTTCCGGCAAGTCGACACTCGCCCGCACGGTCATCGGCCTTCAGAAGCCGCGCTCCGGAGCCATCCGCGTAGACGACGGAGGAATGGATCACCCCATCCAGATGGTCTTCCAAGACCCCATCTCCTCTCTCAACCCGCACCGTTCGGTCATCGACGTCGTCGCAGAGCCGCTCACGATTCGGGGAGAGGGCACCCGCCAGCAGCGACGTGAGACGGCGCGCGAGTTGCTCGCCAGGGTCGGGCTCGATCCCGAGCGGTTTGCGGATGCGCGCCCCGGAACGCTGTCGGGCGGCCAGGCACAGCGCGTTGCGATCGCGCGGGCACTCGTCGCCAGACCCGCACTGCTGCTCTGCGACGAACCGGTCTCCTCGCTCGACGTCTCTGTGCAGGCACGCGTGCTGAATCTGCTCGCAGATCTGCGTGAGGAGGTCGGACTCAGCCTGCTCGTGATCTCGCACGACCTCGCGGTGGTGCGCATGATCGCCGACTCCGTGGCGGTGCTCTGCGAGGGGCGCATCGTCGAGAGCGGCGACACCGAGCGCGTGATCTCGGCCCCCGAACACCCCTATACCCGGCAGCTGCTCGAGGCGGCACCGCGCCTGCCCCATCTGAAACTTCCCCATCTGAAAGAGACACGATGACGAACACCTTCCCCGACGGCTTCATCTGGGGCACGGGAACCTCCGCCTACCAGGTCGAGGGTGCCTGGAACGAAGACGGCAAGGTGCCGTCGATCTGGGACACCGCATTCCATACGGGGTTGCGCACTCCCGACGGCACGAGCGGTGATCGCGCGATCGATCAGTACCACCGCCTCGACGAAGACCTCGACCTGCTGCAGCGACTCGGGGCCGGCGCGCACCGATTCTCGGTGGCATGGCCACGAATCGTCTCGGATGCGACGGGCAGCGTCAACGAGGCGGGGCTCGACTACTACGAGCGGCTGGTCGACGGCCTGCTCGCGCGGGGCATCGCTCCGGCCCTCAACCTCTATCACTGGGACACCCCGCAGTGGATGGAGGATCTCGGCGGAATGATGACCCGCGACTTCTCCGAGCACTTCGGGCACCTGGCTGCGGTCGTGGGGGAGCGCCTGGGCGACCGGGTCGCGCAGTGGTTCACGATGAACGAACCGACCCATCCATCTCTCGGGGCCTATGTCGCGGGATTCTTGCCGCCCGCCCGGCGCGAGGGGCAGGCGGGCCTCGCGAGCGTGCACAACCTGTTGCTCGCCCACGGCCGAGCGATTTTGGCCCTGCGCTCCGCGGGAGTCGCGGGCGACATCGGCACGATCCTGAGTATGAACGGCGCCTCTCCGGCGACCAGCCACGCCGACGACATCGCGGCAGCCGAGCGCGCCGAGTATTTCGATGGTCGGCTCTTTCTCGACCCGATGCTGGGGCGCGGGCATCTGCCCGAGCTCCTGGCCGCACTGGGCGACACGGTGCGCGACGGCGACCTCGACACGATCGCCCAGCGCATGGACGTGCTGGGCGTGAATTGGTACTCGACATATTCGATCGCGGCTCCCGAGCGCGCGGCCGCGCACCTTGCAGAGCTCCCTCCGCGCGCCGCGATGTTCGCGGGTTTCGCGCCGGTGACGGCACCATTGGGCTTCACGATCGTGCCGGCACCGGGTCTGCCCTGGGGAGGCGCCCACCGCCAGCTCACCCCGGGCGGACTCCGCGACGCACTCGACTGGCTGACGGCCACGTACCCGGATCATCCCGATGTGGTGATCACCGAGAACGGGGTGGGGTACGCGGATGCGCCCGACGCGACCGGCGTCGTGAACGACGAGCGGCGCATCCGGTACCTGAGCTGGGCTATTCAGGAGGTCGCCGACGCGATCGCCGGGGGAGCGCGGGTTCGTGGCTATCACGCGTGGTCGAGCCACGACAACCTGCAGTACATGGCCGGATTCACCCAGCGGTTCGGGCTGATTCACGTCGACCCCGAGACCCTCGTGCGTACTCCGAAAGCATCGTTCGAGTGGTATCGACAGGTGGTGCGCTCGAGCGCTGTGCCCGACGCGGTTGAACAGCAGCCCGTCGGAGATCACCTCGGCATCGACGTGCGAGGCGTGCACAACGCCCGAGGCATCGGAGGGCTCGAGACCATGGACGGCAGGCGGGTGCTCGATGGCCTGTTCTTCCGCACGGCGGGGCTCCATGGCATCACAGACGACGGGCGCAGAACCCTGACGCTGCTGGGAGTCGACACGATCCTCGATCTGCGCGGAACGACCGAGGTGACGCAGTCGCCCGACGCGATCGAGGGGGCCCGCATCATGCACCTTCCCCTGCACGAACCGTCCGACCCCGAGGCGGGTTTGTTCGTGGGAGCCGCGGCCGATGAATCCGGCGTATCCGGTTTGGGATCCATCTACCGAGAGATCGTGCAGACACGGGGCCGCGAGATCACGCAGGGACTGCGCGCGATCACTGCGGCACAGGGCGCGGTGCTCGCCCACTGCACCGCGGGCAAGGACCGCACCGGTGTCTTCGTCGCGATTCTGCTGGCCGCACTGGGTGTGCGCGACGTCGACATCGTGCGCACCTACGCTGAATCGGGCGACCTGCTCGGCACAGGGTTCCGAGCCGAGGTGTCGGCGCTGATGACGCTCTCGTCGCCCGACGGGTCGCCCATTCTGGATGCCGATCTCGATGATCTCCTCGTGTCGCCCAGCGAACTCATAGAAGGGGTGCTCGACGTCATCCGCCACGATCACGGAACCGTGACTGAGTACCTGAGAGTGCACGGATTCTCTCCGGATGATCTCGGCGCGCTGCGACAAAAACTGGTGGCCTGATCATGCCCCTCGACCCTCACCTCGCCGATCGAGTGCGGAGTATCCCGACCGACCCGAGCTGGAACGCTGACCGCGCCGACCCTGCCAACGCCCGGATATACGCGGAGTTCTTCACCGATCCCGCTCCGTACGAGATACCCAGGTCGGTCGACGTTCGCGACGAGGTCGTTCCGGGGCCGCACGGACCGATTCCGGTGCGCTTATATCGGGTCGTCGACGCATCGGCACCCCTGCCCGCGCTGCTCTGGAACCACGGCGGCGGCTTCGTCGGCGGCGACCTCGATATGAACGAGTCCCACGTCGTGAGTGCGGAGCTCGCCGCCCGGTCGGGCGCACTCGTCGTCGCCGTCGGTTATCGGCTCGCGAACGCGGGCGTCCGGCACCCGATTCCGCTCGACGATGTCGAGGCGGCCTGGCTCTGGTTGGTGGCGCACGCCGCCGAGTTGGGGGTGGATGCCCGACGCATCACGATCGGCGGCGGGAGTGCGGGGGCTAACCTGGCCGCCGCTGCCGTCGTGCGGCTGCGCCGCACCGGCGGCCCGATTCCCGCGGCGCTGCTGCTCGCGTATCCGGCACTGCACTTCCCCCTTCCGGCAGTCGACGACGACGTTCACGAGGTGATGGCGACGTTGCCGCGGGTGCTTCGGGCTCCCGCGTCGGTGGTGAGCGCCATGTTCGCGAACTACGCCGGTCGGCTCTCCGACCTCCCGGCTGAGGTGATGCCCGGAAACGCGCCCCTCGACGGATTCCCGGCCACACGCATCCTGATCAGCGAGTACGACGACTTCAGGCCGTCGGGCGAGCTGTTCGCCGAGCAGCTGGCGGAGGCCGGTGCGCTCGTCGAGACGCAGCTGGCCACGGGCATGCTGCATGGCCACCTGAACCGCACCCCTGCGCTGCCCGAGGTCTCCCGCTCGCTCGACTTCTTCGCTGCCGCGCTGGTTGAGTAGCGAGGAACGAGCGTATCGAAACCACGGTGGGGTGATTTCGATACGCCGGCTCGTTCCTCCCGCGGCTACTCAATCAGCGCACTCGGCCAGCTCGCAGCGTCCGAAACACACCGGCAACAACGCCGCACTAGGCTCAGGGCATGGTCGACCTGTTCGCCGGTTACGGCGCCACACTCAACCCTCGCTCCTCGCGCGGGTCCGCGAGCGCATGGGACGAAATGTTCCCTGAACCAAGCTCTCTGGCGCCCGTCGAAGCCCGCGCCGCCTACAAAGACGTGTACCAGGCGCTGGCTCGCATGACACAGGAGGAACTGCGTGGGCGCACCGATGCGCTGGCCAGTTCGTACCTCGCCCAGGGCGTCACCTTCGACTTCGCCGGAGAGGAGAGGCCCTTTCCGCTCGACGCCGTTCCCCGGGTGATCGAGCAGAAGGAATGGCTGAACGTCGAGGCCGGAATCAAGCAGCGGGTCAGGGCGCTCGAGGCCTTTCTCGCCGACATCTACGGCCCACAGCACGCGGTGCGCGACGGAGTCATTCCCGCCGCGCTCATCAGCTCGTCGAGCCACTTCCACCGCCAGGCCGCGGGCATCGTCTCGGCCAACAATGTGCGCATCCAGGTCTCGGGCATCGACCTGATCCGCGACGAGAAGGGCGCCTGGCGGGTGCTCGAAGACAACGTGCGAGTGCCGTCGGGCGTGAGCTACGTCATCTCCAACCGCCGGGTCATGGCGCAGACGCTGCCCGAGCTCTTCGTCTCGATGCGCGTTCGCCCCGTCGGCGACTACCCGAACAAGCTTCTGCAGGCGCTGCGCGCTTCGGCACCCGCCGGCGTCGACGACCCCAACGTCGTCGTACTCACCCCCGGTGTCTACAACTCGGCCTACTTCGAGCACACGCTGCTGGCCCGACTCATGGGCGTCGAGCTCGTCGAGGGCCGCGACCTGTTCTGCTCGGGCGGCAGGGTCTGGATGCGCACCACGGCAGGTCCGATGCGCGTCGACGTGATCTATCGCCGGGTCGACGACGAGTACCTCGACCCGCTGCAGTTCCGTGCCGACAGCCAGCTGGGCTCGCCCGGCATCATGATGGCGGCACGGCTCGGAAACGTGACGATCGCCAATGCGGTCGGCAATGGCGTCGCCGACGACAAGCTCGTGTACACCTACCTGCCCGACCTCATCAAGTACTACCTCGGCGAGACCGCGATCATCCCGAACGTCGACACCTGGCGTCTCGAAGACCCGGCCTCGCTCGAAGAGGTGCTCGATCGTCTCGACGAGCTCGTCGTGAAGCCGGTCGACGGCTCGGGTGGCAAGGGCCTCGTGGTCGGACCGGCGGCATCCAAGACCGAGCTCGAGACGCTGCGCAAGCGGCTCCTGAAAGACCCGCGCGGCTGGATCGCGCAGCCGGTCGTTCAGCTCTCGACCATCCCCACGCTCGTCGAAGACGGGATGCGGCCGCGCCACGCGGATCTGCGTCCATTCGCCGTCAACGACGGCAGTGACATCTGGGTTCTGCCCGGCGGGCTCACGCGGGTGGCGCTTCCCGAGGGCGAGCTCGTCGTGAACTCGAGCCAGGGCGGCGGATCGAAGGACACCTGGGTCATCGGGCTCGAGCCCGACTTCTTCCACGAGTCGTCGGCCCGCAACATCCAGGGGCTCGTCGCCGATCAGGCGGCCAACACGCAGTCGATTCCAATCGTGGGCAAGCACGCCGTGGATCACTCTCCTCAAGACAAGCCGAATAACGACCAGCAGCAACAGCAGCAACAGGTGCGCAGCAACGATCTCGATACGGCCGCGGGCGGCCTACTCGATCAGCGCGGCGGCGCTGGTCGAGTAGCCCGCGAGGAACGAGCGGGCGTATCGAGACCAGCCGGCACCGAGAGGGGAGCAGACGAATGCTGAGCCGCATCGCCGAAAGCCTCTTCTGGATCGGCCGCTACATCGAGCGCAGCGACGGAACCGCACGCATCCTCGACGTTCACCTCCAGCTCCTGCTCGAAGACCCGTGGATCGAAGAAGACCTCGCCTGCCGTTCGCTCCTCGCGCTCATGGGCAGCGAGGTTCCCGGCCCCGAGCGGGCGCTGACGCGGCAGGACGTTCTTGCGACACTCGCGGTAGACCGCACGCATCCCGCATCCATCGCCTATTCACTGGGCGCGGCCCGCGAGAACGCCCGCCGGGCGCGCGAGATCGTGTCGACAGAGCTGTGGGAGTGCCTCAACACGACCCGCGCCAAGATGCCGCGCAAGGTCGCGGCCGAGAAGACCCACGAGTTCTTCGGGTGGGTACGCGAACGTGCCGCGCTCGCGGTGGGCATCGTCGAGGCGGGAACCAGCCGCGACGAGGCTTGGCACTTCTTCAACCTCGGCCGGTCGCTCGAGCAGGCCGACATGACGGCCCGCCTGCTGGCGACGAGAAGCCTCACCGAGGCATCCGGCCCCAGCTGGACGACCATTCTGCGTTCGTGCGGCGCCTACGAGACCTATCTGCGCACCTACCGTGGCGTGCCCTCGGCGCGCAACGCGGCGGAGTTCCTACTGCTCGACCGCCTGTTTCCGCGTTCGATCATCTTCTCGGTGTCTCGGGCAGAGGAGTCGTTGCGTGCCATCGAGCCCCGCAACGACCGCGTCGGTGTCACCGACCGGGCACAGCGCTTGCTCGGCCAGATCCGCAGCCAGCTCGAATACCGCCCGATCATGGACATTCTGCACGAGCTCCCGAAGCACATGGACAGTGTGCAGGATGCCACGTCGACGGCATCCGAGGCGATCAGGCAGAGATACTTCCCCACCAACGCGGCTCCTTCCTGGACGGGAGAGAACACATGAACCGGCTCCGCATCCGGCACGTCACCGGATATCGCTACGAGGGCGAGGTGGCGGCCTCGTACAACGAGGCGCGCATGCTCCCCGTCTCGAGCACCGACCAGTTCGTGCTCTACTCCAACCTCGAGATCGCGCCGGTATCGAGCAACCACAGCTACCTCGACTACTGGGGCACCCGGGTGTCGAGCTTCGAAGTGCTGACCCCGCACAAAGAGCTCTCGCTCACAGCCAACAGCCTCGTCGAGGTACGCCCGCGCGCGCACAAGCCCCACATCGTCGGGTGGGAAGCACTGGCCGACGCGTCTGCGAAGGCCACCGCGTTCGTCGAGCACTCCAAGCAGACCCGGCTCACCGATCCCGCCGACGACATCATCGAGCTGGCCGGTGAGATCGCGTCTCGCTATGAGAGCCCCTGCGAGGCCGCCCTCGAGATCTGCTCGGCGATCGGCGATCAGATGCAGTACGTGCAGGGTGTCACGCACGTGCACTCGACAGCGAAGGACTCCTGGGCCGACAAGCGCGGCGTCTGCCAGGACATCGCGCACATCGCCCTCGGCGCCCTGCGCTCCGTCGGAATCCCCGCGCGCTACGTATCGGGCTATCTGCACCCCAAGCCGAACGCCGAGATCGGCGAGACCGTCGCGGGAGAGTCACACGCGTGGGTGGAGTGGTACTGCGGAGATTGGCGGGGCTTCGACCCCACGAACTCCATCGACATCGGCGACCGCCACGTCACCGTGGGGCGCGGTCGCGACTACAACGACGTCGCTCCGCTGCGCGGTGTCTATGCCGGCCCCTTCGGATCGAGCCTCTTCGTCACGGTGGAGATCACCCGAGAGAGCTGATCCGAAGCTGACCTCCGCCCTCCCCACCCCGCGCTTCCCCCTTCGCGGATGAGGAAAAAATGAAGACACGCCGGCTGGCCCTGAGCTCGCCGCGGGGTGTCGCGCTTTTTTCCTCATCCGCGAAGGGAAGGCAGGGTCCGGGCGGGGGTGCACAATGAACGGGTGCCCCAGTTTCTCAGCGACCACGGCGTCGCCATCAGCTACTCCGCCTGGCCCGTCGACCGCCCGCGCGGTGTCGTGCAGATCGTGCACGGCCTCGGCGAGCACTCGGGCAGGTATGCCGAACTCGCGGGCCGGCTGAACGCATCCGGATACGCCGTCTACGCCCACGACCTGCGCGGCCACGGCGAGACCGCCCGACTGCCCGGCGGCGAGACGCAGCCCGGCCACCGCATGGGCCCCGACGGAGCGCGCACGGCCGAGGCCGACATCCTGCGGTTCACCCGCCTGCTGCGCGACGAGACGCCCGGCGTTCCGCTCTTCGCCATCGGCCACAGCCTCGGCTCGCTGCTGCTGCAGCGCGTGATCAACACCCGTTCGACAGCCTTCGACGGCGTCGTGCTCACCGGCACGGCGTTGCGGATGCCGGGGTCGATGGATGGCGGCGACCTGACGCGGCGTCACCGCCCGGCCCGCGGCCAGGGCTCGGGGTTCGAATGGCTGAGCCGCGATGTGGCCATGCAGGCGGCTGCCGCGGCCGACCCGTTCATGTTCGAAGCGAAGGCGCTGAAGGAGCTCGGCGTGCGCGACGGTGTGCTGCTGTTCGGGCTGCCGGGGCGCGAGATCCGCCGCGACCTTCCCGTGCTCATTATGGGTGGCAGCGATGACACGCTCGGCGGAACAGCCAGTATGCGCAGGCTCGCGCGCGCCTTCACGGGGCGGTCGAGGCTCTCCGATGTCGAGGTCGTGGTGTTTCCCGAGGCGCGGCACGAGGTCTTCAACGAGACGAACCGCGCCGCCGTGGCCGACCGCCTCGTCGACTGGCTCGAGCACCACGTCGTGCCCTAGCTAGGGCACCTGGGTGACCTACGCAGTCGCGAAGTGACAAACTCGGAACATGTCCGAACAGTTGCGGTATCCCTCGCCCGAGGATGAACAAGACCTCGAGTTACATTTCGAGGATTTCGCCCTCTATAAGACCCTCTTTGACGGTGCGCATGAGCACTTTCGAGCGGTTGCGCGGCAAAAAGCTATTCGCGCAGAAAAACTGTATATTCCGTGGTTCGACGCAATTGAAGAGATTGTCAATCGCGGGAAGGCAATCGATCTGCTGTCCGACACCCCAGAAGTTGATGGCGTGACCTCATCAAAGACCGACTGTTGGGAATACCTGGGATGGATGGACCTTGCTAAGGAGGATCAAAGTTCTGCTGCGAAAAAAATGACTGAATTGTTCACCGAGCCTGTGCCTGGCCGACCGTTCCATTGGCCCACCAGTGACGTAACGTCTAACCACGCCGACGATGACAGCACTTCGGTCTTCGGGAATGTCACTCTTCACAACTCTCCATTGACGGCGTTAGCCATGACGATTCTTCTTCCCCACATCGTTGAACCCGCGTTGCAGGCTGAACTGATGAACAGCTCGTACGACCGCCTGGCTGTTGCCGAGCCGTGGGTCACGGTGTCTCGCTGGATTGACGTGGTGGATCTTTCCCCCGCAATGCAGATCATCGTCGGACTGCTTTCCGCTCGACGGGCAGCGCCCGTCGAGCCGAAAGTGGACGACCATCGCAAGGCAGCGTTCTTCATCGACTCTCTCATTCTTCGCATTGATACGAACCCTGAACATTTCACGATGCTTGCCCTCAAAGACGAACTTTTGAAGCGAGCGCGCCAAGACGATGTCGCAATTGCTGTGGCAGTGCCCTGGTTCCTGGCGCTGGATTCGACCGCTCATCACAACCTGCTTCTCACCATGGCAATGGAGAACTCCGCTGTTCTACACGCGGCGACACTCTATGGCGAGGGCGGATCGGACCTTGCCTTGCGGGCTCGAGGTCTTGCGCTGGCGGCCAGTCCACATTCGACGGCGTCCGCGATGTCGACCTTCATGTGGTGGCTCGATCAGCGCTACTATCTCACTCCTCAGCCTTTGGCCTCACCCACCAGCACGTGGTTGGGCGACGCCACTCTCGAGAAGGAGATTCGCGACAAGATCAGCGGGTGCCTGGAGCGGCTCTCGA
Source organism: Agreia pratensis (assembly GCF_900177685.1). Lineage (GTDB taxonomy): Bacteria > Actinomycetota > Actinomycetes > Actinomycetales > Microbacteriaceae > Agreia > Agreia pratensis. The sequence continues at coordinate 888,851 of NZ_FXAY01000001.1, read as the reverse complement.
CAGCGGGCTTGTCCGAAGAGACCGAGGTTACCGGGGCGATCGTCAATGCTCTGGCAACGGCGTTTCACGACGACTCACTCCTTCCTCAGAGTCAGGCAGGAACGCCTCCTGTTCGTCTGTCTGTCACGTCAACGAACTCAAGTACTCACGAGAAGCTCAGCGGAGCGGACCTCGGAATTGTCGTCGACATAAATCTTCCTGGCCGACAGAAAGTCCGAACGGGCCATCTCGTGCAGGTGAAGCAAGCAGGCAATAGGGAAGACCCGCAGGCCGCTCCGTCCTGGAAGATCGATGTCGAGCAACTCAAGCTGATTCTCACGATGGATCCGGGCGCAACCTATTGGCTCATACAGTTGCACCGGGCACCAAAAGTTATATCTGTCCCAGCAAAGGTTCTGCTTGGCGTGTGCGTCTCGAGGAACAATGAGAAAGTGGCGACGGCTACCTACGATCAGATCCGTTCTGCATCCGTAGGTGTTGGCACAGAACTCCTCGACCTGCTGCTGGGCTTATGGCTCGGCGATGCAGGTCAAGAAGCTGTCGAGCGGGCAAGCGGCTTGAACAGTAGACATGCCCCGGCGATCGTGCTCACGCTGTCTTTGACGGATGCAGGCTAGCCGCGCTACCTACTGCGCCCTAGCTCAGGAGAATCGAGGCGCCCGTGCGCGAAAACGGGGCTTCGGGCCCCGTTTTCCTGAATTGCAGCGGCGTAGGCTGGCTGCATGCATGGTGAGTACAAGGTTCCCGGCGGCAAACTCGTGGTCGTCGACCTCGACCAGGTCGATGGTCGCATCGCGAATTTCCGCCTGGCGGGTGACTTCTTTCTCGAGCCCGACGACGCTCTTCCCCTGATCAACGCGGCCATCGAGGGTCTGCCGGTCGAGTCCGACGCGGCCACCATCGCCGCCGCGGTGAAGGCCGCGCTCCCCGAGGGTGCGCAGCTTCTGGGCTTCTCGCCCGAGGCCGTCGCGGTCGCCGTGCGGCGCTCGCTCGCCAAGGCCACCGGATGGCGCGACTACGACTGGCAGGTCATCCACTCGAAGGCCGTCTCGCCGGTCGAGCAGATGGCTCTCGACGAGGTGCTCGCGGTCGAGGTCGGCGAGGGGCGTCGCCAGCCCACCATGCGCATCTGGGAGTGGGAATCGCCCGCCGTCGTCATCGGCAGCTTCCAGTCGCTGAAGAACGAGGTCGACCTCGAGAACGCGGCGAAGTACGGCTTCGACGTCGTGCGGCGCATCTCGGGGGGCGGTGCCATGTTCATGGAGGCCGGCTCCGTTATCACCTACTCCATCTACGTTCCCGCCGCCCTCGTCTCGGGCATGACCTTCGCCGACTCCTACGCTTTTCTCGACGAGTGGGTCATCATCGCCCTCAAGGCGCTGGGAATCGACGCCCACTACGCGCCCCTGAACGACATCACGAGCCCCACGGGCAAGATCGGCGGAGCCGCGCAGAAGAGGCTCGGCAACGGCGCCGTCGTGCACCACGTGACCATGAGCTACGACATGGATGGCGAGAAGATGGTGCAGGTGCTGCGCATCGGCCGCGAGAAGATGAGCGACAAGGGCACGAAGTCGGCGGCGAAGAGGGTCGACCCGTTGCGCAGTCAGACGGGTCTGTCTCGGGCCGAGATCATCGACAAGATGATCGCCACGTTCACGGGCCTCTACGGAGCCACGCCCGGCGACATCACCGACGACGAGTACGCCAAGGCCGAAGAGCTCGTGCGCACCAAGTTCAGCACGCCCGAGTGGATCGCCCGCGTTCCCTAGGTCTCAGTGCCAGGTGAGAAGGCTCAGCGCGTGGTGAGCGGCTGGTACTCCTCGTGATTGTCGATGTAGCTCGCCACGAAGGGGCAGGCGGGAATCACGCGTTGCGTGCCCTCGGCGATCTGATCGAGAACGCCCTGCACCAGCACGCTGCCGAGTCCTCCGTGCTGCTTGCTGGGATCGATCTCGGTGTGGGTGATGGCGATGGCGTCGCCCTGCACCTCGTAGTCGGCGAGGCCGACCTGTTCGTCGTCGATCCAGAGGGTGTAGCGGCGGGCATCGGGCTCATGGCGCACTTCGCGGCTCTGCATTCAACGAACGATACGCCTCGGCAAGACCTGCCACAATTGCAGGATGCCCGATCATCCCACAGACCCGGCGTCTGACCAGGGAGTCAGCCGGATCATCCAGGGTGACAATCTTCCCGTTCTCACCGGCCTCGCCGACGAGGCGTTCACGCTCATCTATCTCGACCCGCCGTTCAACACTGGCCGTGTGCAGAAGCGGCAGTCGACGACATCCGTTCGTACGCAGGCCGGAGTCGGCTCGGTCACCGGTTTCAAGGGCCGCAGCTACGAGCGCATCAAGGGCGACCTGCTCGCCTACGACGACGTGTTCGAGAACTACTGGGAGTTCATCGAACCTCGCCTGATCGAGGCCTGGCGCCTGCTCGCGCCCGACGGAACGCTCTATCTGCACCTCGACTATCGCGAGGCGCACTATGCCAAAGTGCTGCTCGATGCGCTGTTCGGCCGAGAGTCGTTTCTCAACGAGATCATCTGGGCCTACGACTACGGGGCCAAGTCGAAGAGTCGCTGGCCGGCGAAGCACGACACGATCCTCGTCTACGTGAAAGACCCGACCCGCTATTACTTCGATTCATCGTCGGTCGACCGCGAGCCGTACATGGCGCCCGGTCTGGTCACGCCCGAGAAGGTCGCGCGCGGCAAGCTGCCCACCGATGTGTGGTGGCACACGATCGTGTCGCCGACCGGTCGCGAGAAGACCGGCTATCCCACGCAGAAGCCCGAGGGCATCCTGCGCCGCATCATTCAGGCGTCGAGCCGCGAAGGCGACTGGGTGCTCGACTTCTTCGCGGGAAGCGGCACGACGGGCGCCGTCGCTCAGGCTCTCGGCCGCCGCTTCGTTCTTGTCGATCGCAACCCCGACGCGATCCAGGTGATGCGCGCCCGCATGCCCGACGTTCCCCTGCGCGACGCGTGAACGCATCCGCGCCCGTTCGGCACACGCGCCGCCGATAGACGGGCAGCGGATGCGCCGAACGGGCGCGAACGGGGTCGGGCGCGGCGGCCCTAGTGAACGGGCATCGGCACGGCATCGGCCACATTGGATGCGCCGGCTCGGGCGGCTGGTGCGGCAGGGTGAGCGGAGAGCGACAGGCCTTGGCCGCGTCGGCGGAACAGCAGCGCGGAGGCCACCGCTCCGAGTGCGAAGAAGCCTGCGCCCCACCAGTACGCGGTCGCGTAGCTGGCGATAGCGGCGTTGGCTGCGACAGTCGCAGTGACCGGTGCATTCGCGGCGAGGTAATCGGTGGCGGCGGTGGCGGCCAGGGTATTGAGCAGTGCGACGCCGATCGATCCTCCGACCTGCTGGCTCGTGTTGACCATGGCCGACGCGACGCCGGCGAACTCACGGTCGACGCCGAGCGTGGCCGTCTGCATCGACGCCGGCATGATCGTGCCCATTCCGAAGCCCATGACCATCAGGGCGGGCAGCACGTTGGCCGCGTAGCTGCTGTCGAGGTCGAGGCGGGTGAGCAGCATCATGCCGATCATGGCGAGGATCATGCCCGTCGGGACCATGATCTTCGGGCCGAACCGGGGAACGAAGATGTTCGTCGACAACTGCGCAGCGAGCACGAGCATGCCGATCATCGGAAGGAATGCGAGGCCGGTCTGAATGGGCGAGAACATGAGCGACGACTGCAGGTAGTAGGTGACGAACAGGAAGATGCCGAACATGCCGGCTCCCGCGATCAGTACCGAGGCGTAGGCCGCGCCGCGGTTGCGGTCGAGCACGATCTTGAGCGGCAGCAACGGGTGTGCGGCTCTGCGCTGCCACAGTACGAACGCGACGAGCAGGACGGCGGCGCCCGCGAGCATCCCCCAGGTAAGCGGCGAGCCCCAGCCGTCGGTCTCGGCGTTCGCGAATCCGTAGACGAGGCCGAAGAGGCCGCCCGAGATGAGCACGGTGCCAGGGATATCGAGCTTCGGTCGTGGACCGGTGCGCTTGGACTCCGACACGTAGATGGCGGCGCCGATCACACCGATGATCGCGATGAAGACGTTGATATAGAGGTTCCAGCGCCAGTCGAAGCGCTCTGTGAGGAATCCGCCGAGGAGAAGACCGACCGCTCCGCCGGCTCCGGCGATCGCGCCGAAGATGCCGAAGGCGCGGGCGCGTTCCTTGGGGATCGTGAAGGTCGTGGTGAGCACCGCGAGGGCGGTCGGCGCGAGAAGAGCGCCGAAGGCTCCCTGTAGAGCGCGGGCGGCGACCAGCGTGCCGAAGCTTTCTGCAGCACCTCCCAGTGCCGAGGCGACCGCGAAGCCGATGAGTCCGATGATGAACGTGCGCTTGCGGCCGATGAGGTCGGAGAGGCGTCCGCCGAGAAGGAGCAGGCTGCCGAAAGCGAGGGAGTAGGCGGTCAAGACCCACTGGCGGTCGCCGTCACTGAATCCGAGGTCGGTCTGGGCGGCGGGGAGGGCGATGTTGACCACGGTCGAGTCGAGCACGACCATGAGCTGGGCGAGGGCGACGACAGTGAGCGTCAGCCAGCGGCGTTGAGAGACCTTCGCGGCGTCGGCGACGTCCGAGGGCGATGAGGTGATCTGGGTCATGTCGAAGAGCATATACGGAACTTCCAAGTTTCGGATAGCTACAGTTTCGAATCTGTTGAGTTCCGGATCATGATGGTTCCCTAATTGGTAGCATGGAGGCGAAGCGCTTGCCAGACGACAGAAAGAGACGGCCGCAATGACGCAGCTCGACGTTGATCAGAAAGTGGCGGATGGCGCCCCCAAGCTCGGTCGGCGACGCGATCCGGCAAAAGATCAGCAGATTCTCGATGCCGCGATCGAGGTGCTCTCCGAGACGGGCTTCGACGGCATGACCATCGACATGGTCGCGGCTCGAGCAGGAGCGGGCAAGGCGACGGTGTACCGGCGCTGGGCCTCGAAGAACGAGTTGGTGCTCGATGCGGTCGCGTGTCTGAAGAAGGGCGATCTCGATGCGGTGCAGATTCCCGATACGGGAACGCTGCGCGGAGATCTTGTCGGCATGATCCGCCCACCCACAATCGACGACGCCGAGCGCAAGCTCAAGATCATGGCCGGTCTCGCCTCGATGCTGTCGTCCGCTCCCGATCTGGCCGACGCAGCGAACGAGGCCATCGTCGAACCGCGCGCTCGCATCAACCGCATGCTGTTGAAGCGCGCGGTCGAACGCGGTGAGATCGCCGCCGATATAGACATCCAGCTCGTCTCGCTGATCTCACCCTCGATGGTGGCCTACCGCTCGCTCCTTCAGCGCAAGCCGGTGAGCCGCGACTTCCTGATCACCCTCATCGACGGGGTGATCCTCCCCGCAGTGGGGCTGCGCGCAGCACCCGCCGGTTCCGCGCCGGTCGAGTAGCCGCGCGAGGAACGAGCCGGCGTATCGAGACCACCGGTACTGGATCTCGATACGGCCGCGGGCGGCCTACTCGATCAGCGCAGAGGTGCCTTCGACGACTCCCTGACCACGAGGCTCGTCGGCATAATGGTCGCCCGCTCGATCTCCTCCTTGGCGATCAAGCGAACGAGAGCTGCGGCCATGCCGGCGCCGAGCTCCGACGACGGCTGGTGCACGGTCGTGAGAGTCGGGCTGAGCGCCGTGCCGAGGGGGTCATCGTCGAAGCCCGCCACAGCGATGTCCTGAGGTATCGAGAGTCCGCGCTCGCGCAGCACCGGATACGCGCCGGCCGCCATCTGGTCGTTTGCGAAGAAAATGGCGTCGATCGACGGATCGCGATCGAGCAGCCGGCCCATCGCATCCGCACCCGACGCGGGAGAGAAGCCGCCGATCTCGACGAGGTCGTCGGTGAGCCCTGCGGCATCCATGGCTTCGCGCCACCCGCGCAGGCGATCGACGCCGGGCGGCATGTCTTGGGGGCCGGCGACCGTGGCGATGCGGGTGCGGCCGAGCGAGATCAGATGCTCAGTGGCCGAGCGGGCGGCGGCCACGTTGTCGACGTCGACGAAGTAGCTGTCGTCGAGTTCGGGGGTGAGGGGGCGGCCGCCGAAGACGATCGGCAGCTTCTGGCCGAGCCGCGTGTACGAATGGTCGCCCGAGTGGTGCGACACGACCAGCGCGCCGTCGACGTTGCCGCCCAGCAGGTAGCGGCGGGTCTTGTCGCTCGAGGTCTCCGACGCGATGAGCAGATTGAGCGTGTAGTCAGTGTCGTTGAGGTACACGGCCACGCCCTGGATGACAGCGGCGAAGAAGGGATCGCTGAACACGATCGACGTCTGCTCGGGAACGATGAGTGCGATCACATTCGTGCGCCGGCTCGCCAGTGAGCGGGCCGCCCTGTTGGGAACGTAGTTGAGCTTCTCGATCGCCGCGTTCACGACGGCGGTCACCTGCGGGGTCACCGCGGTCGACCCGTTGACGACGCGCGACACGGTGGCCCGCGAGACTCCGGCTTCATGCGCGACCATCTCGAGGGTGGGCGCCTGCGGAACGATCTGCTCGGGGGTGTCGATCGACATTGACAATGCCCTTCTCCTGCGTGGAGACCAGTTTAGGAGCGCGGCTGGCTGCGGACCCGCAGGCCACGACGCTGAGGTGCGGGATATGGCCGCTTCGAATCCCTTCGAAGCGGCCCTTCTCCGCACTTCAGTGGCCTTCCCCGCCTCGGCCGCTCCTCTTACGCTCGGAGAATGACCGAATCGATTCCACCCACCTCTGTTCGCCAGCTCCGACTCGTGGTCGAGGCAGACGACTACGACGCGGCCGTCGCCTTCTACCGCGACGCACTCGGACTCACGGAGCAGGCCGCCTACGAGGGGGAGGGTGACGCGAAGGTGATGATCCTCAACGCGGGGCTCGCGACCCTCGAGATCGCCAACCCCGCACAGAAGCGCATGATCGACCGGGTCGAGGCCGAGGGAAAGCCGAGCGCGCGCATCCGGATCGCCTTCGAGGTCGACGACTCGCCATCCGTGACCAACGATCTCGTCGAAGCGGGGGCAGAGCTGATCGCAGAGCCGCGCGAGACCCCGTGGCGCTCGGTCAACTCGCGTCTCGAGGCGCCGGCCGGCCTGCAGGTCACGATTTTCCAGGAGCTCGACTCGCTCGAGGAGCGCGAAGGCAGCGCCGACTTCGGTACGAGAGGGTAGCCCGCGTCTCAGTCCCCGAAAGTGCCGACGTGCGGCCGTGTGCCTCTCCTGTCAGGGTTGCGCTATGTCATCACCCCGGGTTGGTCGCGGCTGGGCCTTCGGGTTGTGGGCGATAGGCAGCTTGTGCGGCCTTGCGCTGCTCTGGCAGTCCTTCGAGGTCTATTTCAACCTGGGGAGCCAGACCCCCGTCCCGTCGAAGTCGGACATCGCGAGATACGACGTGACGGCGATATTGTGCGTCGGAAGCGTGATCGCAGCCCTGGTGATCTCGATACTTCGCAGGTCGGTGTGGCTCATCGTGTTCAGCAGCATCTTGGTGGTGATGGCCCTGGGCGGTTCGGTCTTATTCGCGGTACCGGCAGGCAGGTGGGTTCCTCCGGAACCGACAGGCGAGCCGCTGTCGCCGTACTACAAGCCGTGTTACAGCGGCAGCGGCGACTGCAACTAACAACCGCCCCGCGCTGCCACTACTCCGCGGGCCGCCCCGCGAAGACGGCAGCGAACGCACGCCCCGAGTCCTTGATCGTGCGTTCTTGCGTGTCGTAGTCGACGCGCACGATACCGAAGCGCTTGTCGTAGCCCCAGGCCCACTCGAAGTTGTCGAGCAGCGACCACACGAAGTAACCCCGCACATCTGCGCCCTCGGCGATGGCCTCAGCGACGGCGGTCACGTGCGCCAGGATGAAGGCCGCCCTTTCGGGGTCGTGCACGGCGCCGTCTGGTGACACCACGTCGTCGTAGGCCGCGCCGTTCTCGGTCATGTACAGCGGCGGCAGGTTCGGGTACTCGTGGCCGAGTCGCACCAGCAGGTGGCGCAGACCATCGGGGTGCACCTCCCAGTCCATGGCGGTGCGGGGCAGGCCACGGCTCGGAAAGGTCAGGAACTCGCTGCCGACGAACGGCGACGACAGCGGCCGCCCGTTCTCCACGAGGTGGGGGTCGATGGCCCCGGCCTCCAGCGGATGTCCACTGACGACGTCGTCGTGATAGTGGTTGATACCGAGAAAGTCGATGGGCGCCGAGATGATCTCGAGGTCGCCGTCGTGCACGATCTCAGACAACTGGATGCCGACGGCCGCCAGATCGTCGGCCACATCGGCGGGGTAGGCCCCGCGCAGCACGGGGTCGAGGAAGATGCGGTTCATCATGCCGTCGAGACGGCGCGCGGCGTCGAGATCGACGGGGTCTGCGGCATCCGCCGGGATGGCGTTGGTCAGGTTGTACGTGACGCCCAGATTCTGAGCACCGAGCTCGCGCAGGCGGTTCACGGTGAGACCGTGCGCGAGGTGATGGTGGTGCACGGCCTGGATCGCGGCGAGAGGCTCGCGGCGGCCGGGAGCGTGCACGCCGGCTCCGTAGCCGAGCAGGGCCGAGCAGAACGGCTCGTTGAACGTGGTCCAGTGCCCGACGCGATCGCCGAGAACCGCGTAGACGCCCTCGGCGTAGTCGCGGAAGCGGAAGGCAGTGTCGCGGTTGGCCCATCCGCCGAGCTCCTCGACCGCCTGAGGGAGGTCCCAGTGGTACAGGGTGAGCCAGGGCAGGATTCCGGCCTCGAGCAGGTCGTCGACCAGGCGCGAATAGAAGTCGAGGCCGGTGCGGTTGAATTCACGGTCGCCCGGCTTGATGCGTGACCAGCTCGTCGAGAACCGATAGGAGTCGAGGCCCAGTTCTTTCATAATCGCCACGTCGCCAGCGAAGCGGTGGTAGTGGTCGACCGCCACCTCGGGGGTGTCGCCGTTGATGATCGCGTTCGGCACGCGAGCGAACGCGTCCCACACCGAGTCTTCCTTGCCGCCCTCGTGGGCCGCTCCTTCGATCTGAGCTGCGGCCGTGGCCGAGCCCCAGATGAAGCCCGGAGGGAAAGACGTGAACGTGGGTGTGTCGAGCGACATAGTGGCGACGGGCTCCTCAATTGCAGCGAGAGAGCGCTCTCTCGGCATTCTCACCACGGTAGGCGACCGCTCCGACAGGTGTCAAACCTGCCGGAGCGGTCGGAGGGCCCTACGGCTTGGGCTTCTGCGCTGGAACGCTGCCGGTCGCTGGTTCGACGAGCGCCCCGAAGGTCTCCGCGGCGCGTGTCGATCCGAGCTGCAGCTGCAGCTCGCCCTCGGAGTCGGCGCGGGCGCCATCGGCTTTCGCGGCGGCCGCAGCCTGGGCGTCGTCATTGGCCTCCTGCAGGGCCGACTTCTGCCGCAGGGGGGTGGCCTTCAGGAACCAGCTGAGGAGGAAGGCGACGAGCACGACGCTGAGACTGATCCAGAATCCCGTGACCATGGCTGTCGAGAAGCCCTCAAGGAAGGGGCGGGCAAGGCGCGGGTCGATGAGGTTCAGGAACGAGGTGTCGCCGTTGAGTGCGCTGCCGAGAGTGTTCGGCTGTCCCGACTGCGCGAGCTGCATCTGCGTCAGAATGTCGACGTTGGCCGGGTTGGCGAGCACCTTCGGGTCTTGACCTGCCGCCGCGATGCCGGCCACGACATCCGGCGTCTTGAACGCGTCTTGGATGGCATCGGGCGCGCGGGAGAACACCACCGAGAAGATGACGGCGGTGCCGAGTGTTCCACCGATCTGGCGGAAGAAGGTCGCGGCGCTCGTGGCCACTCCGATGTCGCGAGGCCCGACCGAGTTCTGGGTGGCGATCGTGAGCGTCTGCATCAACTGGCCGAGGCCGAGACCGAGCATGAGCATTCCGCCCATGATGTAGACGACGCCGCTGGTCGCTGTCGCGAACGTCAGGTAGAAGAAGGCTGCCGACATCAGGAACGTTCCGACGATCGGGAAGACCTTGTACTTGCCCGTTCGAGCGATGATCTGACCCGACACGATCGATGCGATCATCAGACCCACGACCATCGGAATCATCAGCAGGCCGGACTCGGTGGGTGTGGCCCCGTTGACGATCTGCAGGTACAGAGGGATGGTCAGCATGCCGCCGAACATTCCGAAGCCCACAAGGGTTCCGATGATGCTGGCCATCGAGAAGGTCGATGACGAGAACAACGAGAGCGGAATGAGGGCGTTGCTGCCCATGCGGCGCTCGGTGAAGATGAACGCCACGATGCCGACGACGCCGATCACGTAGCAGGCGAACGCGCCCGCCGAACCCCAGCCCCAGTCGCGGCCATTCTCGGCGACGAGCAGCAGGGGTGCGATGCCCATGACGATGAATGCGGCGCCCCACCAGTCGATGCGGGCATCGCGGCGGGTGTGGGGAATGTGCAGGAAGCTGACGACGAGGATCATCGCGATCGCTGCGACCGGCAGGTTGAGCAGGAAGATCCAGCGCCATCCGGTGATGTAGAAGATCTCGGGAGTTCCCGAGATCAGGCCGCCCAGCAGGGGGCCGAGCACACTCGAGACGCCGAAGACGGCGAGAAAGTAGCCCTGATATTTGGCCCGCTCGCGGGGAGCGAGGATGTCGCCCATCACGGTGAGCGCCAAGGACATCAGGCCACCGGCGCCCAGGCCCTGGATGGCGCGGAAGCCGGCGAGCTCGATCATCGACGTGGAGATGCCCGCGAGGAGCGAGCCCAGAATGAAGATCGAGATGGCGATGATGTAGAGCGGACGGCGACCGAAGATGTCACTGAGCTTGCCGTAGATCGGTGTGGCGATCGTCGACACCACCAGGTAGGCCGTGGTGACCCAGGCCTGCTGGTCTTGACCCTTCAGGTCGTCTCCGATGGTGCGCATCGACGTGCCCACGATGGACTGGTCGAGTGCGGCGAGGAACATTCCGGCCATGAGGCCGAAGATGATGAATTGGATCTGTCGCGCCGACAGCTGGCCGCCGGATTCGGCAGCAGCCCGTGCGCGATCAGCGCCGGACTTCTTCGAGCTCCGAGGAGCGCTCGGTGTTGAGGTCATGAGATTCCTGACGGGGAGAGAGGGTAAACGGGGGGAGAAAATCGCACGGCAGAAAAATTGCGCAGAGTGCAAAGTTACACCGAGTGAAACGGCTTCTCAACCGCGCGGCGTTCCAACCTCCACGAAAAGAACAGATCGCGCCCGTATTGTGGAATGGTGACTGACTTGAGACCGCGACGCGAACTGCGTCGCAGCGAACCCTCTCGTCGCCGCGAAACCCATCTTCGTCACGAGTCCTCGCTGCGCCGCGATCCCTCTCAGCGCCGCGAACCCACTCGCCAGTCGAAGGCTCGCGTGTTCACAGCCGGGCTTGCCGCCATCGTGCTCGTGGTCGTCGGCGAAGCGGCTCTGTGGAGCGCGACGGCACAGCGAAACGTGCCCGAGGCATCCGTGACCGCCGATTCGCTGCCGAACCAGGCCTCGGCTCCCGCGCAGATCACCATCCCCGCGCCCATCCAGACAGCGGTGCCGCTCGCCGTTCCCTCGGAACCCGCGCCCGCCGCCTCGACCGGCTTCGACAAATCGGCGCGCTCGATCGACGACCCCACGAGCATCTGGTTCGTCGTCAACAAGACGCGCCCGATTCCCGATGCGGCGAACTACGTGCCGCCCGACCTGGTGCCGCTGCGGTCAGACATTCCGAACCCCAACGGATTCCCGCTGCGGCAAGAGGCGGCCGACGCGCTCGCAACGATGGTCGATGCGGCGAACGCCGAGATCGGTCAGCAGCTCGTGGCCCAGAGCGGGTACCGCTCGTATGGCATCCAGGTCAACGCGTACAACAGATACGTCAATCAGCTCGGAACGGCCGGCGCAGACCTCACGAGCGCGCGCCCGGGTTTCAGCGAACACCAGACCGGCATGGCGATCGACCTTCTGACGTCGGGCAGTGGATGCTCGCTCGACGGCCCGTGCTTCGGCGACACGACCGCGGGTCAGTGGCTGGCGGCCAACGCCTACCGGTTCGGCTTTCTGCTGAGCTATCCGGCAGACAAGACGGCGATCACGGGATACGAGTACGAGCCGTGGCACTTCCGCTACATCGGGGTCGACCTCTCGACCGAGATGCACAATGAGGGCGTCGCGACCCTCGAAGAGTTCTTCGGCCTGCCCGCCGCGCCCGGCTATCTTGACTAGGCCAGAAGCCGCCGCACGCCCCCAGGGCATTCTCGATAAGCCGTATCGCCTGGTGAGCATCGGCGCGTGCGCGCTCATCGTGATCGCCGCCTTCGAGCAGCTGGCCGTCACCACGATCATGCCCGCGATCGCACGCGATCTGGATGGGCTGGCCCTCTACGCCCTGGCCTTCGCAGGCCCGCTGGCGTCGGGCGTGATCGGCATGGTGTTGGCCGGCGACTGGTCAGACAGGCGCGGACCGGTGAAGGCGCTCTACGCATCCGTTGCGCTCTTCGCCCTGGGGCTCGTGATCGCCGGCACCGCTCCGACGATGCCGATCTTCCTCGCGGGGCGCCTGGTGCAGGGTCTCGGCGGCGGAGCGTTGACCGTCGCGCTCTACGTGATCGTCGCGAAGATCTATCCGCCCCGCCTGCAGCCCAAGATCTTCGGAGCCTTCGCGGCGGCATGGGTCGTTCCCGCTCTGGTCGGGCCGTTCATTGCGGGCGTCGTCGGGCAGTATCTGGGATGGCGCTGGGTCTTCCTCGGCGTCGTCGTGCTCGTGCTGCCGGCGATGGCGATGGTGCTGCCGGCCATGCGCAGCATGGCGCCGCACGACCGCCTCGAACCGGATGGCCGAAGCAGCACCGCGCGTGCGCTCTGGGCCGTGCTGCTGGCCATCGCCATCCTGGGTCTGAACATCGCAGCCGATCTGGATGGCGTAGCCCGGTGGGTGCTGGCAACAGGGGGCTTGGCCGTTGCGCTCGTGGCCCTCCGGCCGCTTCTGCCCGCGGCCAGCCTGCGCCTGCGCCGTGGGCTGCCGAGCGTGATCGCGATGCGCGGCCTGCTCGCCGGGGCGTTCATGAGCGCCGAGGTGTACCTGCCCTATGTGCTCACCGAGCGTTTCGGACTCACAGCGGCGCTCGCCGGGCTCGCCCTGAGTTTCTCGGGCGTCGCGTGGGGCTCGTCGTCGCTGGCTCAGGGGCGACTCGGAGATCGGGTGTCGCATCGCACCGCCATCCGCATCGGAATTCTCGGGGCGACCGCAGCGATCGGCGTGGTGCTGCTCGTGACCGCGCTCGAGCTGCCCGCCTGGGTGATCATCGGGGGCTGGTTCCTCGGGGGCGCGGGTATGGGCTTCGCCTATCCGCGCATCACGGTGCTGACGTTCGACTACTCGACGCCCGCCGAGCAGGGCTTCAATTCATCGGCGCTCGCCATCGCCGACTCCGGCGGATCCGCCATCGCACTCGCGCTGGGTGCGGTCGCATTCTCCGTGGCGGGCGCGCCGGGAAGCCAGCCGTCTTTTGTGGCGACCTTCGCCTTCTCGCTGGTGGCCGGCATCCTGGCCCTGATCGTGAGCGCGCGGGTGTCGCAGCGCCCGCGGCGGGCCTGACGAGCGCGACACGCGGTCTCTCTCGACGTCACCCTTAAGGGGGCGCTCAGAAAGCTGTGCTGGGATGGGATGAATCCCGGTCATGCGCTCGTCTTTAAGGTCGGTGCGCCCGAAGAACTCTCTGGAGGAGATCATCACTCGCCGCACGCGTACGACCCGCTCGGTTCTCGCATCCCTGTTCGTGGCAGCCTTCGCGCTGACCGGATGTACGGCTGTAGATAAAGCCCACACCGAGGGGTCTGGGCAGGGAGGCAAGACCGACGCGACGCGCATCGACACGATGTCTCCGGCATCCGGCTCTCTTCTCGGTGGCGAAACGATCACGTTGACCGGCGAGGGCCTCGACCATGTATCGAGTGTGATCTTCGGCGGTGCAGCGGCTACGTCGATCACCGCCGTGGCCGACAATCAGCTGCAGGTCGTGGCACCGGCGGCGGTCGACTACGCGGCGGGCGCGGTGAGCGTGACCGTCTCGAGCGACGAGGGCGAGGTCATCGCGAGTGCGGCCGACTATGACTATCAGGTCGTCACGGGCGTCGACGCGCAGATGCAGTACGCGTTCGCCCACTGGCAGGACTATAACTCCGAGGTCTGGGGTGTATTCCCCGACAACGACTGCGGCAACTTCGTGAACCAGACCCTGATCGCGCGCGGGTGGCAGCAGACCGACGAGTGGTACAGCGACTGGAACACCACCGGCGACTTCAGCGACAGCTGGGCGCGCGGTCCTGCAATGGACGCGTGGTTCGCCTCGCAGACCGACAGGGCTACGCGGCTCTCGCTCGATCAGCGGGCGCAGGTGAAGGTCGGCGACGTCGTCATGTTCGACTGGGATCCCGAGAACGAGAACGGCGTCGACCACACGATGCTGGTGTCGAAGGTCGATGCTGCCACGGGTGCGATCAGCATGGTGGGGCACACCATCGATGCCCAGTACCGCGACCTCGACCAGGCGATCACTATCGAGAACCCGGGCGCCACAGCCTGGTTCTACAGCATCGCGTAGGGTCTCGATACGGCCGCGGGCGGCCTACTCGACCAGCGCCTAGGACTGCGCTGGTCGAGTAGGCGCGTGACGAAGGAGCCGGCGTATCGAGGCCACCCGAGGGTGCGCTACTCGGCGAGGGCCTCGTCGACGATCGCCTTGGCCTCTTTCTGCACCTGGCGCAGGTGCTCTTCGCCCAAGAAGCTCTCGGCGTAGATCTTGTACACGTCTTCGGTGCCGCTGGGGCGCGCCGCGAACCACGCATTCTCGGTCACGACCTTCACCCCGCCGATCGCTGCTCCATTGCCGGGCGCGTGGCTGAGCTTCGCGATGATCGTCTCGCCTGCGACCTCGGTCGCGGTGATCGCGTCGCCGTCGAGCTTTGCGAGCCGAGCCTTCTGCGCTTTCGTGGCCGCGGCATCCACTCGCTCGTAGGCGGGCGAGCCGAACTTCTCGGTGAGCTCCGAGTACAGCTGGCTGGGCGTCTTGCCGGTGACCGCGAGGATCTCGGCCGCGAGCAGGCACAGGATGATGCCGTCTTTATCGGTCGTCCACACGGTGCCGTCGAAACGCAAGAAGCTCGCGCCCGCGCTCTCTTCCCCACCGAAGGCGACGGTTCCGTCGACCAGCCCCGGCACGAACCACTTGAAGCCCACCGGAACCTCGAGCAGTGTGCGACCGAGCTCGGTCGCGACCCGGTCGATCATGCTCGACGAAACGAGGGTCTTGCCGATCGCGGCGTCGGGCTTCCAGTCGGCGCGATTGGCGTAAAGATACTGGATGGCGACGGCCAGGTAGTGGTTGGGGTTCATGAGGCCGCCATCCGGGGTCACGATGCCGTGCCGGTCGGCGTCGGCGTCGTTGCCCGTGAGGAGGTCGTAGTCGTGCTGGTGGGCGAGCACGGATGCCATGGCGCTGGGCGACGACGGATCCATGCGGATCTTGCCGTCCCAGTCGAGAGTCATGAAGCCCCACTGCGGGTCGACGAGCGGGTTCACGACCGTGAGGTCGATTCCATAGCGCTCGCGGATGGCCTGCCAGTAGTAGACGCTGGCGCCGCCCAGCGGATCGGCGCCGATGCGGATGCCCGACTTCTTGATGGCCTCCATGTCGATGATGGTGCCGAGATCGTTCACGTAGTTGTTCATGAAGTCGTAGGTCTCGACCGCGCTGGGCTCGGCGCGCTTCACGCCGCGTAGGCCGTCGGCGAGCAGCTCGTTGGCGCGGTTCGCGATCCAGCCGGTGGCGTCGCTGTCTGCGGGGCCTCCGTGGGGCGGGTTGTACTTGAAGCCGCCATCCGCGGGCGGGTTGTGGCTGGGCGTGACGACGATGCCGTCGGCCTGCCCCTCGAATCCTTCGGCCGTTCCCTGAGCCTGTCGAAGGGCCAGGTTGTACGCGATGATCGCGTGGCTCACGGCGGGGGTCGGGGTGAAGCTGTCGAACTCGTCGACGAGCACACGCACCTCGTTGCCCACGAGCACCTCGAGGGCCGTCGTCTGCGCGGGGCGGCTGAGCGCGTGGGTGTCGATACCGATGAAGAGCGGGCCGGTGATGCCCTGGCCCGCGCGGTACTCGACGATGGCCTGCGTGGTCGCGGCGATGTGGTCTTCGTTGAAGGCCGTGTTCAGCGACGAGCCGCGGTGTCCGCTCGTGCCGAAGACCACTTTCTGGTCAGCGATCGTGACATCGGGCTTCAGTTCGTAATAGGCGCGAACGAGCGCCTCGACATCGACCAGGTCTTCGGGGAGGGCAACGGTGCCGGCGCGGTTTTCCATGCCTCCCAGTCTGGCACTCCGACACCGCTCAGAGGAGGTGCCGCTCGTATTCAGGAGAAACGCACCCACCGCGCGCGAAAACCTCGTTTTTCGGTCCGTTCTTCCTGCGGGCGAGCGCTTCGCAGCCGACTGGTTGACTTCGAGAAGGTACCTTCCTATTCTTTTGATATGCCGAGACGCAAAGAAGGATCGATACTTCCGATGGAGATGTCGCTGCTCCATGCCGTCATTGATCTCTGTGCTCAGAGCTCTGATGCGTACGGGTACTCGATCGCCCGAAGTATCAGTGCCGAAAGGCCGGCGCAGGCGTTGATTTCGCATGGCACTCTGTACAAAGCTCTGGGGCGACTCACTGAAAGAGGGCTGCTCGAATCGCGCTGGGAAGACGCCGAGCAGGCCGAGGCAGAGGGGCGGCCCCGCCGTCGCCTGTACTCGATCACCGCGGCAGGAATCGAGACGGTGAAGAGCGCGTCGAGATCGGATGCATCGACTGCCTCGTCGAAGAGCGCGACGGCGGTTCCCGTGTTCCCAAGCATCCCGGTGCTTCCATGAGCGAGCGACGCTCCACCATCGCCCACCACCTGACGGTCGCCCTCATCTTGCGATGGGTGGCTTTCTACACACGAAAGCTCCCAGAAGATGTCGCGGGGCAGCGCCGCGATGAGATCGCTTCCGATCTCTACGAGCAGAGCGCAGACGTCGGGCCCGGCTCAGCCGCTCGCCGCCTGCTCGCGCTGAGCCTGGCCTGGCGGGCCATTCGTGGGATCGCCGCCGACCTGGCTTGGCGCACCACTCGCATCCGAGACGTTCGACGGGAACAAGGCGCACTGTCGGCCGACACTCGACGCCCGCGTTCGTCTGCGACGGCTGTAGTTCTGACGCTGGCGACGACGCTCGCGATCGTGGGTGTCTTCACGACGATCCGAGTGCTGCTGAACCCCGACGCGCGGAGCTCGGAAGAGTTGCAGCTGCTGCTGCTCGTTGCACCGATGGCCATGCTCACCGGGCTCGCTCTCTTCTTCCGGGCAAGTACCAGACCGGCCGCGCTCATGGTCATGGCGGCAGCGAGCATTCCGCTGACGTGGGCGGTCGGCATTTCTTTCTGGAGCCTCAGCGCAACGCTCGGCTACGCGTCGACGAACGTCCTCGTGCTGATGAATCTCAGTGTCGACAAAATCGGATACATCGCCGTTGTGCCCGGCGCTGCGACTGCCGTTTTCTTCTTCTCCATGGCACTGCGCGGGCTGTCTGCTGGAGCACGTCGCCGCTCGGACGCAGGAGGAACGCACCCACCACGCGCGAAAACCCCGTTTTCGACCCGTTCGTCCTGAATACGAGCGCGGTGCAGGGCTACTCGGCAGTGGGCGACAGCGTTTTCGCGAGGTGGTGATCGGCGTAGGGCGACGTCGAGAAAGGGTCGACCTTCTCATAGCCGAGCCGCTGGTAGAGCTGGTGCGCCTCGACGAGATCGTCGCGAACCGTCAGCCGCAGAGTGTGCACGCCGCGGCGAGCGCTGATCGATTCGAGTTCACTGATCAGGATGCGACCCGCGCCTCGACCCCGGGAGGTCACGTCGACGAAGATTCGGGTGAGTTCGCCGACGCCCGGCTCGATGAAGCGCACGCCTCCGCACCCTACGACGCGTGCGTCATCCTGGACCAGGAGCAGAAATCCGCCTTCGCCGCGAAGGTCGTCACTGGGTTCGTCGAGCATGGCCTGCTCGACCTCGGCATCCGTGGCCGGCCGGCCCCAGTAGCGGCCCACGATGTCGATGTAGAAGCGCCTCACGGCCGCTCGTCCCTCGTCAGAACGAGGGTCGACGACCACTGTCGTAAGCGGCGCGCCGCTGCTGTTGGCTGTCACCTGGCACCCTTCCCTCGCGTTCCGACTGAATCGCATTTCGCGTCCACGTCACTCTACAAAGCCACGCTCAACCGCTTCACGTCGGCTCTCCTCGACACGCGATTGCGTGCTGCTACCGTGGCCAAGAGCGGTCTCGGAGAAGAAGCCTCGAGCGTCCGTCGAAAGAACATCGGAGAGGGAACCCACATGACAATGGCTCCCGGATGGTACGACGCCGGAACACCAGGGCGAGTGCGGTGGTGGGATGGCGTGCAGTGGACGGCTCATGAGGCCGACGCGAATCCTCAGAACTCTGCGGCCGTGGACCAGCCCTCGTCGCTCACCGCTCCGGCGCCGGGCTGGTACGAGACGGTAGCCGGATTTCCGCGATGGTGGGACGGCTCACATTGGACGGGCTTGCGCATCAAACGCGGCGTCCCCGGCGCCGACTGGAACACGACAGAGCAGCCGGTGATGGCATGGGTGCTCGGCTGCTTCTTCCTCATGCTGGCACTCGCGCAGTTCGGACTCGGCCTACTCGCTGGCGGCATCTTCGCGACTGGGACGATCACGTTCTGCCTGGCGGTGCTCTGGTTCGTGATGGCCATACAGACCACCGCGGTGCGCCGAATCCCGGTACCTCGTTCGGCAGCCGTTGCGATCGATGCGGTTCGTCCGCTCCCAGGCGAGCAGGAGGGTGCCGACGCCGGCTGGTACACCGTGGCGCCGAATGTCACTCGATGGTGGACCGGTGCCCGGTGGTCGCAGTACATCGGCACGCGTTATGGACCCCGTCCGACATTCACCGGAGCCCGGATGCTGCGCATCCTCGCATGGATGGGATGGATCTTCGTCGGTCTCGGCGGAGTTGCGCTCGTCGTGGGCGCTGTCGTGCTCGTCGGAGGAATAGGCGCAAACGATTTCGGGCTGATGGCGATCATCGGTGGTGTCATCCTCTTCGGAGGCGTTCCGTTCGGAGCGCTGGGCGCGGCTGTCCTTCTGCTGTCACGGCTGCAGCGCCGCACGCTGCTTCTTCCGGAGCATGCGCCACAGCGCACCGTGGGCGCGCCCCGGCAATAGAGGCCGCGTCGAATAGGCTCTGAGCCATGTCCGACGCACCGCAGAACGAAGCCGCCACCGAGAGCTATAGCTACCTGGGCCCCCGGGGCACGTTCACCGAGGCGGCTCTCGCGCAGGTTCCGGATGCCCGTGGCAAGATCTGGCGCAGCGTCAACAACGTGGGTGAGGCTCTCGACGACGTCGTCGCCGGGCGCAGTGTCGCGGCGATGATCGCGATCGAGAACTCGATCGAGGGCGGCGTGAACGCCACGCAGGATGCTCTGGCGAAGATCCCGAATCTGCGCATCGTGGGCGAGTACCTCGTGAAGGTGCAGTTCGTTCTGGTGGCCAAGCCGGGAACGACGCTGGCCGATGTGAAGGTCGTGAACGCGCATCCGGTGGCCTATACGCAGTGCCACCACTGGCTCGATGCCAACCTGCCGAGCCACGGGCACATCCCGGCCACGTCGAACGTCGCCGCTGCGGCCTCGCTGTTCGATAACGACCTGGCCGACGCAGCCGTCGCGCCTCCCGGAATCGTCGATCACTACGACCTCGACGTTCTCGCAGAGAACATCGGTGACAACGACAACGCGGTCACCCGCTTCGTGCTGGTGAGCAAGACCACCGCGATTCCTCCGCGCACCGGAGCCGACAAGACGAGCCTGATCGTCGAACTGCCCGACGATCGCGCCGGAGCCCTGCTCGAACTGCTGGAGCAGTTCTCGACCCGCGGCGTGAACATGAGCCTGCTCGAGTCGCGGCCCATCGGCGACGCCCTCGGTCGCTATCGCTTCGTGATCGACGCAGACGGGCACATCCTCGACGAGCGCGTGGCCGATTCGCTGCTGGGCGTGCGCCGCTTCAGCCCGAAGGTGATCTTCTTGGGTTCGTACCCCCGAGCCGACAAGGCGCCCATCGAGTACATCCCGCGCTACGACGACGACGTGTTCATCGAGGCCCGTGACTGGCTGCGCGGAGTGATCTCGGGCGAGCCGGACGCCTCGTAGGGCTACGCAGGCACCTTCACGCGGAGGGCACCCGGCTCGACCCAGCTGTGCACGGCGGTGACCTCGCCGAACTCGTCGCCGTCGAGCTGGAACTCCTCGGGCTCGGCGACGACCAGCTTGAGGTCCTTGCCCGTGCGATAGGTCACCGAGCGAACGTCGCGTGACAGATCGATGATCTTGCGCCCGGCTGCCGACTTGCGCAGCACCCCGTTCTCCCACGCGATCTTGTTCCACACCTTCAGCCAGCCGAACGGGCCCTCGGGACGCAACGCCATGATGTCGAGCACGCCGTCGTCGAGCTTGGCATCCGGAATGAGGAGCACGCCGCCGGGGAGCACGCCGCAGTTGCCCACCATCACGGTGTGCGCCGACGTGGACTTCCAGGGCGCCCCGTCGATCGAGAAGCGGAACTTCACCGGGCGCAGCTCGGGCAGCGAGCGGCCGACGCCGTCGACGTAGGCCAGCCATCCGACGGCCTTTTTGAGCCTTGAGTTGGTGTTCGCGATCATCTTCGCGTCGAGCCCGAGACCTGCCATGACGAGAAAGACGTGTTCCTGCACGTCTCCGTCGGCTCGGGTGATCGCGGCGAGGCCCAGGTCGATGACCCGATCTTTACCGGTGAAGATGATGCCGAGCGCCCTCTCGGTGTGAGGAACGCCCATGTCGAGATTGCGGGCCAAGAGGTTGCCCGTGCCGCTCGGGAGGAGGCCGAGGGCGGCGCCGGTGTTGCGCAGTCCCTCTGCGACGGCTCTGACCGTGCCGTCGCCGCCCGCCGCGATCACGACGGTCGCGCCCTGTTCTACAGCTTGCCGGGCGAGGTTCTGGCCGGCCTCGTCGATCGTGGTCTCGAACCAGAGGGTCTTCTCGAAACCGGCCGACGTGGCAGCCCGGTTGATCTCGACGCGCAACTTGGTGACATCCACTTTGATCGGGTTGTACACGACAGCGGCCCGTTGGGGCTCTGCGGGTTCTTCGATTGTGGCCACGAGTGTAAAGCTACCGCGTTGTTCACCCGCGGCCATCCGGGCGCGCGCGCCGCAAAAGGTAGGCTTGAGCGGTGATCGATCCCGTACTCCTGCGCGAAAATCCCGATGTCCTCCGCCAATCGCAGGCGGCGAGGGGCGACTCCGTCGACCTGGTCGACGCGGCTCTGTCAGCGGATGCCGCCCGCCGGGCCGCCATCGGCGAGTACGAGAACCTGCGCGCGAGCCAGAATGCCTTCGGCAAGAAGGTCGCGCAGGCCGCCAAAGAAGAGAAGAAGGCTCTCGTCGCCGAGGCCCAGTCGCTGGCCGCCGAGGTCAAGGCCGCGAGCCAGCGGGCGTCGGATGCCGAGGCCGAGTTCACGACGATCGTTCGGCAGATCGCCAACCCGATCATCGACGGCGTGCCCGCCGGCGGCGAGGACGACTTCGTGACCCTCCGCGAGGTCGGAGAGCGTCCGTCGTTCGACTTCGAGCCGAAAGACCACGTCGAGCTCGGCGAGACCCTGGGCATCTTCGACCTGGCGCGGGGCGCCAAGGTCTCGGGTGCGCGCTTCTACTACCTCACCGGAATCGGTGCCCGACTCGAACTCGCCCTGATGACGCTGGCGCTCGACCGTGCCGAGAAGAACGACTTCGTGCCGCTGATCGTTCCGACGCTCGTGCGCCCCGAGATCATGGCCGGCACCGGGTTCCTCGGAGAGCACTCCGACGAGATCTACTACCTTCCCGCCGACGACCTCTACCTCACCGGCACGAGCGAGGTGGCGCTCGCGGGCTTCCACTCCGACGAGATTCTCGACCTCGAGGGCGGCTCGAAGCGCTACGCCGGATGGTCGACCTGCTACCGCCGCGAGGCCGGCTCGGGCGGAAAAGACACCCGCGGCATCCTGCGCGTGCACCAGTTCAACAAGCTCGAGATGTTCAGCTACGTGCTGCCCGAGAATGCCGAGAACGAGCACCTCGCCCTGGTGTCGTTCCAGGAGCAGATGATGCAGGATCTGGGTCTCAGCTACCGCGTGATCGACACGGCCGCGGGCGACCTCGGCTCGTCGGCCGCACGCAAGTACGACATCGAGGCGTGGATTCCCACGCAGGATGCGTACCGCGAGCTCACGTCGACCTCGAACTGCACGACCTTCCAGGCTCGTCGCCTCGAGACCCGCTACCGCACCGAGAGCGGCAAGACCGCTCCCGTCGCCACATTGAACGGCACTCTGGCGACCACTCGTTGGATCGTCGCTATTCTCGAGACGCATCAGCAGGCCGACGGATCGGTGATCGTGCCCGAGGTGCTTCGCCCGTACCTCAACGGAGTCGAGAGAATCGAGCCGAAGTGACCGACGATCGCTGGTTGCTCGCCCTCGACATCGACGGCACGATCATCCACGAAGACGGCACTCTGACCGACGCGGTCCGCGACGAGGTCGCTCGGGTCTCGGCGCTCGGGCACGAGATCATGCTGGCGACCGGGCGTTCGGTGGCGTCGACGCTGCCCATGCTCGACCAGCTGTCGATCACGCCGGAGTACGTCGTGTGCTCGAACGGTGCCATCACGCTCAAGCGCGACGAGACGGCACCCGTCGGATACCGCCGCGAGTTCGTCGAGACCTTCGACCCCGGGCCCGTGCTCACGCAGATCAGGGCTCATCTCGCCGAGGCGAGTTTCGCCGTCGAAGACGAGGAGGGCAACTTCTGCTACTACGGCACGTTCCCCGTGACCGCCGCCGACGTCGGTAGCCGAGCGGTGCCGTTCGAGCAGCTGCTCACTATCGAGGCGACCCGGGTCGTCGTGATCTCGCCCGACCACGATATGGAAGACTTCCTCTCTCTCGTCGAGCGCATGGGCCTGCACAAGGTGAGCTACGCCATCGGCTGGACGGCCTGGCTCGACATCGCTCCGGACGGCGTGAACAAGGCCACGGGCCTCGAGCGCGTGCGCGAGCTTCTGGATGTTCCGCGCGAGCGGATCTTCGCGATCGGCGACGGTCGCAACGACGTCGACATGCTCACCTGGGCCGGCGAACACGGCCGCGGAGTCGCGATGGGCCAGGCGCCCGACGACGTGCTGGCCGTTGCCAGCGAGGTGACGGCATCCGTGCACGAAGACGGCCTGGCCGTCGCTCTTCGCACGTTCTGACCACTGCCTGACCCACCGACGGATGCGGTTCGGTTAGAATCGTGGCTTGTCTGGTTCTACCGGGCAAGGAGGGCTGTCCGAGCGGCCGATGGAGCCAGTCTTGAAAACTGGTGGGCAGAAATGTCTCTAGGGTTCGAATCCCTAGCCCTCCGCCATTCCACCCCGATGACCATGGTCTACCCCGAGACCGTGTGCATGAAAGGACCGAGTGAGAGCAGATTCTTCGCGTCGCGGCGCGCGCTCGCCTCGACCGACCGCGATTCGCCATGGACGTCAGCGCACGTCGAACGTCGTCTCCTCTTTCTTCAGAGTCGTGGGCCTGATGATGGCCGTTTTTCTCGTCAGCGGGGTATCGATCGCCGCGATCGCCACGTGGGATGTGCGCAAGGACCTCACCGTCGTCGCCCTCGAGGGTGACAAGACCGACCTGCCGCCGCCGAACATCGCGGCGATCGATGGGGGAGTAAATCTGCTGCTCGTCGGCAGCGACAGCCGCGCGGGTCAAGGCGAGGCGTACGGCGACGAGACGTCGAACCTGAACGACGTCACGATGCTCCTGCACATCTCGCAGGATCACTCCAGCGCGTCGGTCATCAGCTTCCCGCGCGACCTCGTCGTGTCGATCCCCGAATGCCCCGATGGCGAGGGCGGCACGAGCGATGCGATGTCGGCGCAGCCGATCAATGTCACCCTGCTCTACGGCGGCCTGCCCTGCACCGTGCTCACGGTCGAGAAGCTCACCGGGCTCGAGATTCCCTTCGCCGCCGAGATTCAGTTCAACGGCGTGATCGAGATGTCCAACGCGGTCGGCGGTGTGCCCGTGTGCGTGGCGTCTCCCATCGACGACGAGTGGACGAACACCCATCTGACAGCGGGCACGCACCAGCTGCAGGGCATGGATGCGCTGCAGTTCTTGAGAACCAGACACGGCGTCGGCGACGGCAGCGACCTGGGTCGCATCAGCTCGCAACAGGTCTTCTTGTCGTCGCTCGTGCGCACGATCAAGAGCTCGGACACGCTGACCGATGTCACCAAGCTCTATGGCCTGGCCAAGGCGGCCGCCAGCAACATGCAGGTCTCCACGAGTCTGAGCTCGCCCGACACCATGGTGTCGATCGCGGTCGCTCTCAAAGACATTCCGCTCGACAAGATCGGGTTCTACGCGTATCCAGGGTCGACCGGCGGCTCCGGTGTGTACGCCGGCAAGGTGCAGCCGAACGCCGCAGATGCCGAAGCGATGTTCGCCGCGATCCGAGCCGATCAGCCGATCGTCGCCGAAGCCGGCAACACCGGCCTGGGCGCCGAGGTCGACCCGAATGCGCTGCCCCCGGCATCCGGCACGACGGCCGACCCGGGCGCCGGCGAATCGGATGCGGCAGCAGCCCTGACCCAGGCTGGTCAGGCCGGCTCGGCTGCGACCGTGCTGCCGAAGAGCATCACGGGCCAATCGGCCGCGGAGTACACCTGCAGCAAGGGCTTCGACGACTGATCGAGAGGCCGAAAGTAGAGATTCGGCCGACGTCGGCTATGATTGCTGAGGCGCAAGCCAAGGAGACGTCGCATAGTCCGGCCTAGTGCACCACCCTGCTAAGGTGGAGTGGGGGAAACCCCACCGAGGGTTCAAATCCCTCCGTCTCCGCACCACAGTTCGAACTCGGTCCAAACGAAAGTTTGGGCCGTTTTTGTTTGACCTACGGCAGTGCCCGCAAGGTGGCGCAACCGCTGCCGAGCGGGGCGTCAGCACAGACCTGGAACGTGCAGTTAGATAATCGTGATGACGTTCTCGACAAACACTGAGGCCGATGACAATGCGCGGCTTGATCCTCGCCCTCACAGTGTTCGGTACTGTGCTCTTCACCGCGGCCATGCTGGCCATCCAGGCATCGGTCTACATCGCCAACCTGCCTGACTCCGAGGCCGGCGTCCGGTGGATCATCATTCTCATCATGGTTCCGTCGGTGATTACCGGCATCATCTCTGGGTTGACCGCGGGTCTCGGCGCGTACATCGGCAAGCGCGGCTCGGCAACGACCACCGGGATGCCGGCCGAACGCACGAGGATCAGCTTCGGCGCCGGGGTGGGTGGCGCGCTGGGCAGCTCGCTGTTGTTGGTCTACCTGAGCTGGTTCTACCAGAACGGCCCTGGACCATGGATCGGAGTGCTGGGGTTCATCGTCGTCTTCGGCGCCTACGCGGGCTTCACGGCCGTCTGGAATGCCCGTCGATCGCGAGTTCGCTCGAGCCGGTGATCTCGAGCCGATGCCAGGTTGCCCAGTAGACGAGCGCCGCAGCCGTCGAGAAGGCACCCGCCAACACCTGCGTGGCCAGGAATGCATTGTGGTCGCCCGACCCGGAGGCGAGCTCTTGATCGATCGACACCCACGCGAGAAGCGTTCCGAGCGCCAGCGAGACGAGCCCCAGGATCGTCGCCAAAGCGACGTAGACGACGCGTCCGCCGTATCGACGTTGTTCCGAGACATGCACGAGCCCTCGTCGGTGCAGCCAATACGCCGCGACGCTGCCGAGGATCAACGCCATGAGATCGGCGCCGACGGTGTCTGACAGTCGATGCCAGTGCGCGGTGACGGTGTACTGCCCGATGCTCGTCGCCCACGTCATGACGATGAACATCGCCCAGCCACGCCACCGGTAGGGCACGACGAGAAACACCGCCACCATCGTGGTCATGGCAATGGCCGTGTGCCCGCTCGGAAAGCTGTTCTGAATGAGATCGACAGGTGCTGCAAAGAGTTCCGGGCGAGGCAGGACCCAACGCTTCAGCACTTCGGCGCCCCCGGCACCGCCGAGAACAACGGCGAGGGCGACGATTGTTGTCAGTATCTGACGCCTGAGTAAGCCGATCACCGCGATGCCGGCGAGGGCAACGGCCAGAGACCAGATCTGAATCGCCGCCAGGGCATCCAGAGCCTGGGCTTGTTCGTCGGGCGACGCCCGCCCGGAACCCGTGAGAGCAGCGTTCTCCCATCGTTGACCCCAGGGCGTGAGCACGGCAATGACGTAGACGAGGATCAGCAGTGCCGCTGCGACCACGGCGGTGACGATCCATCGACGGCTCGGGTGAGCGGCTTCGACGGATTTAGAGCGTGCATCAGCCGAAGGTGGAGCCGCCTCTCCTCGACTCGCCGAATGTGATGACGTCATGCCCAAGCACACTAGCTGTTGTCAGACGCGTGGTGTGTCTTTCGGGCGCACTGAGGTGCGGAGTATGGCCGCTACCCGGCGTCGGGATGCGGCCATACTCCGCACCTCAGTGGCGGCGCGGTGCTGGCGCGGGTCAGAGCCTCGAGCGGCTGCGGCGCGCGCTGCGCACGAGACGTGCGCCAGCCCCGGCGGTGAGCAGTGCCAGAGCCAGGCCGATGAGCAGGTCGCGCTCCGTCGCATCCTCGCCTGTTGCCGCGAGTGTCGCCGAGCCATTCGCGTTGCTCGCCGTCGCGCTATCCGCCGGGTCGGACGCCGCGCCGGGCGCATCCGCGACCTGCCCCGTGATGCAGCGGCGCACCTCGCTCACGTCGTAGAAGTGGGAACCGGGGGCGATGGGGGTGCAGCTGGCGCGGAAGGCGATCTCGCGCTCGTTGTAGAGCATGCGCACGATGGCGCGACCGGTGGCGTCGCGAAAGACGTCCCACTGAACGTTCGCGGCCATGGGGGTGACCGTCTCGCCGCGCCAATCGTTCGTCGCGTACGAATACGGCGCATCCGGTGTCACCGGCTGAGTCGAGCCGGGCAGGCCGATCAGCGCCGCGAACGGGATGATCGTCTCGGCGTGGGCGAAACGGAAGGTCGCCGCGGTCGTGGAACCAGCCAACCGCGCGTCGATCGAGTCGAGAAAGTCGGTGAGCAGGGGCGTGGCCATCTTGTAGGTGATGTCGCTGCCCGCGAAGGCGGGGCCCTTGCCGTAGAAGTCGTCGGAGTCAAGCAGATACGCGAACCACTCGGCGTCTGCGCCGGCGAAGTAGCGGTCGAAGTCGACCTGCACCTCCTCGGTCATGTCGGGCGCGATGATGTAGAGGTTGTAGAGCATCATCGCCGCGTCGACCTCGTTGTCGACGGTCGTCTTGCCGTCGCCGCCGTCGACGAAATGGTACGCACCGGCTGCGAGTCGATCGACGAACGCCGGCGTGTAGATGCGCTCGAGCACCTCGCGAGATGCCTCGTGGCTGCGGGGCTGGGCGTAGATGGCATCGACCGCGTCGCTGACCTTCGTGCTGTCGGCGTATGCCTGGTAGTCGGCGTTGATGTCCTCTTTGTGAAAGTAGAGGGTGTCGGGGCGCTGGGCGATGGCCGCGGGCAGGTGGGAGGCGATCAGAGGATCGGCCTGAGTGAGCCCCTGCTCGAACGCCTTGCCGGATGCCGTGGCCCTGGCCTCTCCCGAGCTCTCGACGGCGACGGTGTCGGTTCCGGCGTCGATGCCCGCGAACAGCGAGGGAAGCCGCTCGACGACCCTGCTGCCGATGCCCCGGTGCTGGGTCGCGCCCTGGCCGGTGAGGTTGCCGTAGCCGAGCTTCTGGTTCGCGGCGGTCAGCTTCTGCACCTCGGGGCCGAGTGTTGTGCCGAGCTCGGTGAGTGCTCCTTCGGAACGCGCCTGCTCCCAGACCTGTGTGGTCAGAGAGTCGTACTTGAAGCTCGACAGCGCTCGGGATCCGTGCCGGGCGACGGACTCCGTGTAGACCGGCAGGAATCCGGCGGGCGCGGTCTGCAGCTCGGCCGGAGTCTCCTGCGGCACGTAGGGGGTCTTGCTGCTGTAGTACGTGCGGCCCGACGCGGGGTCGGTACCCGTTCCGGATGCCGCCAGGGCGGGGGCCGCCGAGCCGGCGAGCACCAGAACGAGTGCGCTCGAGACGACGAGGAGTGCGCGTGATCGTGCAGGGCCGCGGCGCCCGCGGGAGCTCGCAGAGAAGGGGGAATTGGGCAGCATCGGAATCCTGTGCGGGAAGGTCGCGCGCTCAGGGGTAAGCATGAGGCGCGAGTCGGGTGGTCGCTGTCGCGACAGGCGAAGATTATTTCTCCCACGTGACCTGCTGCTGTCGTAGACATGAACAGCGAGTGTCGGCGTGCGCAGTATGTGCTGAGATCGGCGATCCCAGGGTTCGGCCAGGCCGGGGCTCGAAAATGAACTACCCGCGAGGAGCGGCCCCATGGTCGACGGCATAGCCTCGACGCGAAGCAAACAGGGAGTGTTCGTGAGCGAACCAGAATCGCCGTCGACTGAGATTCTCGCCAGCATCGAACGGCCCGATGGGAGCCGCGTCGAGGTGCGCCGCGTCGTGATTCCCGTCGGATCGTCGACAGGCTGGCACTTTCATGACGGCTGGCAGACCGGATTTCTGCTGCGCGGAGAGATCAGGCACTCGACCAGAGATCGCGATACGGTTTTCGAGATCGCCACCCCGCTCATCGAGCAGCCCGAGATCGTGCACATCGCACACAGCACGGGCGTCGAAGAGGCTGAGCTGGTGTTCCTGTCGCACATTCCGGCCGGTTCCGAGGCTGCCGTGCCGTGCCCGCCCCCCGGCGAGGAACCTATGGAGTCCGAAGGCGGGGAAAGCGTGCCGGAGGTCGGACCGCACGAGGGCGCTGCATCGGTCGCCGTGCCGCTCGGGAAGCCTGTGTTCGCGCAGGCCTTCCGCTACACCGCGATGTACGGCCCCAAGCCGTTTCCCGAAGCGCTGCTCATCTACCTCGACAACGGCTCCTACAAGATCCTCTCTCCGGGCGAGGAGCACTACGGCAGCTACGTCTCGGCCACCCAGCTCGGCACAGACCTGCCACCCCGGCACGTCTCGTTCCTCTCGTGGCCGTCAGACGACTGGGATCGAAATGTGGCCTCGCACACGCTGACCTTCAACGTCGACACGGGCGCCTACATCCAGACCCTCGTTCTGCCGGGCGACCCGGTGCCGCATGCCCAGGCGGGCTACGCGCTGCCGATCGACGACCCGACGCAGCTCGACATGACTGCGTCGTGGGAGCAGGCCCGCGTGACCTACGCGGCCGTCTTCGAGCAGCTCATCGAGGCAGAACGGACCCGTGCCGCACTCAGGTGATGTAGATCTTGCGGAGTGTCTCTGTGACGGTCCAGCGGGTGCGCATCCCGGCGCCCAAACGACCGACGGACCCAGGACGTAGCGAGAGGGTCTCATCGCTGTCGTCGAACTCCACAGTGGCCGATCCGCTGATCACGACGAACACCTCGTCGATCTCGGTGTCGGTCACTGTCCCGACTCCGAGCTCCCATATTCCGACCGAGCGTCCATCTGTATCCATCAGCTCGTAAAAACCGGTGTGGGGCGTGCCGGCCACGACGTTGTCGGCCGGTGCGAGATCGAGAGAAAGGGCCAACGCATCGATCATTCCGCCGGGCTGCAAGGCATTCGTGCTGGAGTCGACCATGTGTGAAGGCTACTCGGACCGCACCGAGAGGCGAATGACAAATTAGCCCACCATCTGACCTGAACTGCCGACTTGTCCATCTGTCGTCGGCCGAGAACACGGCTCAGCCTGCGATGCGGATGAGCTTCTTGTTGATGAACTCCTCGAGCGCGAAGCGACCCATCTCACGGCCCGAGCCCGAGCGCTTCACTCCACCGAAGGGGAGCTCTGCGGCGTCGCCCAGCACGAGGTTGATCCACACCATGCCGGCATCAATCGCGTCGGCCACGCGCAGCGCCTGCTCCTGGTCGGTGGTGTAGACGTAGGAGCCGAGCCCGAACGGGGTGTCGTTGGCGAGCGCGATCGCCTCGTCCTCCGACGAGACGCGGTAGAGCGCCGCCACAGGTCCGAAGAACTCCTCGTGGTGAGCGTCCATCGATGGGGTGACGTCGGCGAGCACGGCGGGTGGGAAGTAGTTGCCGCTGCGCTCGCCCTTGGCGACCACAGTGGCGCCCTGTGAGATCGCTCGGCCGAGCTGTTCTTCGAGGCGGTCGGCTGCGGACGTCGACGACAGCGGGCCGAGCAGCGTGCCCTCGGCGAACGGATCCGCCGGCTGCGCCGCCGTGAACGCCGCTGTGAACTTCGCCGCGAACTCCTCGTACAGCGAGTCGATCACGATGAACCGCTTGGCCGCGTTGCAGGACTGCCCGTTGTTGTCGAGGCGAGCGCTGACCGCGTCCTGAACCGCTCCGTCGATGTCGGAGGTCGACAGGAGGATGAAGGGGTCGGACCCGCCCATCTCGAGTACGACCTTCTTGAGATACTTGCCCGCGATCTCGGCCACGGCCGCGCCCGCCCGCTCAGAGCCGGTCACCGAAACGCCCTGCACGCGCGGGTCGGCGATCACGGTGGCGATCTGCTCGTTGGTGGCGAAGATGGTGACGTACACAGCAGAGGGTGCGCCCACTGACGCGGCTGCCTCGTCGAAGATGGTCTGCATTGCGAGAGCCGACTCCGGGCACTGCGGGGCGGGCTTGAGAAGGATGGCGTTGCCGGCCACGATGTTCGGGCCGGCGAACCGCGCCACCTGGTAATACGGGAAGTTCCAGGGCATGATGCCGAGCAGCACGCCGAGGCCCGCGCGGCGCACGAACGCTGATCCGGTTCCATCGGAGAGCTCGATCTGTTCGTCGGACAGGAACATCTCGCCGTTGTCGACGTAGTACTGGTAGATCGCGGCGGCGAAGTCGACCTCGCTGAGGGCCTGGTCGAGCGGCTTGCCCATCTCCCGCACAGCGATCTCGGCGAGCTCGAGCCTGCGCTCTCTGTGCAGCTCGGCCACCTTCGCGATCAGCGCGGCCCGGTCGGCGACCGTGACCTTGCGCGACCAGCCCTCGAATGCATCGGAGGCCGATCGCGTGGCGGCGCCGAGCTCAGCGTCGGTGATGGTCGAGTACTCAGACAGAGTCTCACCGGTTGAGGGGTTGATGACGGCGTAGTGGCTCATAGGGCAGATCCTTCGATCGTGGTGGCAACAGCAGAAATGATTTCGATGGTTTCGTGAGCACGGCATCCACGATCACTGTGTGCCGAGTCGACGTCGTCGTCATCGGAGAACGGACAGCGCCTCATCGAGAAGTGCGAGACCGTGGTCGGCTTCGGCGGGGGTGATCACGGCGGGAGGCACGATATGAATTCGGTTCTCTGCGATGAAAGGAAGCAGCCCTGCGGAGAGCAGCGAGGACTTCAGGCGGCCCATGGTGGCCGCATCCAGTGGTTCGCGGGAGGCGCGGTCGGCGACGAGCTCGACTGCCCAGAACACTCCGGTGCCGCGCACCTCGCCGATCACCTCGTGGGTCGAGGCGAGGCGAGCGAGCGTCGGACCGATCACCGACTCGCCGATGGTGCGCGCGTTCTCGACCACGCCCTCATCCGCCATCGCGTGAAGGGTCGCCACGATGCTGGCAGCCGCGAGTGGATGCCCGGAGTAGGTGAGCCCGCCGGGGAAGACCCGCTCGTCGAAGTGGTGCGCGATCGGCCCGGAGATGAGCACGCCACCGACGGGCACGTAGCCCGAGTTGACGCCCTTGGCGAAGGTGATGAGGTCGGGCACGACATCGAAGGCGTCGAACGCGAACCATTGGCCGGTGCGCGCGAATCCGGCCATGACCTCGTCGAGGATGAGCACGATGCCGTAGCGGTCGGCGAGCTCGCGCACGCCTTTCAGATAGCCGGGCGGCGGTACCAGGATGCCGGCGGTGCCGGGGATGGTCTCGATCAGGATCGCGGCGACCGTGTCGGGACCTTCGGACTGGATGACGCGCTCGAGGTGGCGCAGCGCCCTGGCCGATTCCTCCTCGGGCGTCGACGCCCAGAACTCGGAGCGGTAGAGGTAGGGGCCGAACACGTGCACGTGTCCGCGGGCGTACTCGTTGGGCATCCGTCGCCAATCGCCGGTGGCGACGATGGCGGCCCCGGTGTTGCCGTGGTACGAGCGGTAGTGCGAGATCACCTTGTCGCGGCCCGTGTACAGACGGGCCATGCGGATCGCGTTCTCGTTCGCATCGGCACCACCATTCGTGAAGAACACCTTCTCGAAGACCTCAGGCGCCCGATCGAGGATGAGGCGGGCAGCCTCGGCGCGGGTGGCGTTCGCGTGTGCCGGTGCGACGGTCGTGAGCAGGGCGGCCTGCTCCTGGATGGCGGCAACGACCTTCGGATGCTGGTGGCCGATGTTCACATTCACCAGCTGCGACGAGAAGTCGAGGTACTCCTTACCGTCGAAGTCCCATACTCGGCTTCCCAGTCCGCTCGCGATCGCCAGCGGGGCCAACGCCCCTTGGGCCGACCAGGAGTGAAAGACGGTAGAGCGATCGGAGAGGGAGACGGATTCGTTACTCGGCATGGTGTCAGTGTGTCGTGTTCGCCACACGAAACGAGTGCCGAAATGTCGATCGACTAGCCTAAGAGTCGACATAACGACGATAGAGGTGGTCAGTGCCGGCAACCATGAGACGGCTTCTCGCCGAAGGCGACTTTCGCCTGAGACTGGCGGCGGGCGGCGCGGCAGACGATGCGTTCATAGACGAACCGCTGTCCTGGGCGCACAGCTCGGATCTGGCCGATCCGACGCCATGGCTGGAGCCTGGCCAACTGCTGCTCACCGACGGCGCTCAGTTCACCGAGCGCAACGACGCGTTCGTCGCCGAGTACGTCGACCGGCTTCTCGCGCGAGGCGTGGTCGCGCTCGGGTTCGCCACGGGCATCGTGCACGATCGCATTCCGGATGCCCTGGCGGCCTCGTGCGATCGGGCGGGATTGCCGCTCTTCGAGGTCGAGCGGCGTACTCCGTTTATCGGCATCATCCGATGGGTCGCCGACGTACTCGCCGACGAGCGGCGCGAGCGCCTGCAGTGGTCGCTCGACGCCCAGCGCGCCGTCGCCAGGGCAGCGCTGCGGGTCGACGGTCTCGGCGCCATCCTGCTCGAACTCGCCGACCGGCTCGACTGCTGGGTGGCGCTCTACGATTCCGTGGGAAACCGGCTGCGGGTGCCGGGGCTCGCCCCGGTGCCGGCCGAGCTCGAACCCGTGGTCGCCGAGGCGGTGGCCCGCACGCTGGCGCGTGGATCGCGGGCCGGCCTCAACATCCTCGACGCAGGCGATGGCATCACATTGCAGACCATCGGCCAGCGCGGTCAGCTTCGCGGAGTGCTGGCCGTCGGTGCCTCCGAACCTCTGGATGCCGCGGGCAGCGACGTGGTGGAGAGCGTGATCGGGCTCGCGAGTATCGCGCTCGAGCAGCGCCGCAACCTGGACGCGGCACGGCGGCGGCTTCGCACCGGCCTGTTCGAACTGCTTCTGGCCGGCGTGATCGACGTGGCCGACCGCACGGCCGAGTCGCTCTGGGGCGCGCTGCCGGCCGAGCCCGTGCGACTCACCGCGGTGGTGGGGGAGGTCTCTGGGCAGGCGTTGCTCGATGAGCTCGAGCTGCATGCCGACCAGAACAGTGGCCGGCTCTTCTTCGCCGAGCGCGGCGGGCGCATTCTGCTGATCACGGGCAACGACGAATTCGACGATCTGCAGGCGCTGCTCCTGCGTCATGGGCTTCGCGCGGGTACTTCGGGGCCGGTGCGGTGGAACGAGCTGCCTCGCGCTCTCACCGAGGCGGGCCACGCCGGTCGCGCCGTGTCGCGCGAGCATCCCTTCATCTTGTTCGAACGACTCGCCGACGAGGGGATGCAGGGACTGCTCGCCGCGAGCGGCGGCGAGGCGGTGGCCCGACGCATCCTGAGGCCGTTGCTCGACCTGCCGCTGCGCGATCGTGAGGCTCTCGCAGAAACACTGCGGGTGTGGCTCGAGCACAACGGAGCGTGGGACCCGGCTGCCCGCCAGCTCGGCATCCACCGACACACCCTGCGCAACCGGGTGGCCGCGGCGGACACCCTGCTCGGGCTCGATCTGGAGCAGTTCGCGGCGAGGGCAGAGCTCTGGTCGGCGCTGCAGCTCATCGATCCCGAGGAGAACGGGCAGTAGCGGCCAGGCTCGAACGGGGCGAACTCAGTTCTGGGGGAAGCCGAGGTTGATGCCGCCGTGGGAGGGATCGAGCCATCGGCTCGTGATGGCCTTCTGCTGGGTGAAGAACCGCACGCCCTCGGCGCCGTGTGCCTTGGTGTCGCCGAACAGCGAGGCCTTCCAGCCGCCGAACGAGAAGGTGGCGACAGGCACGGGAATGGGCACGTTGATGCCGATCATTCCTACCTGGACCTCGTTCTGGAAGCGGCGTGCCGCACCGCCGTCGTTGGTGAAGATGGCGGTGCCGTTGCCGAATGCGCCGTCGTTGATCAGCTTCACGCCCTCCTCATAGGTGTTCACGCGCACGACGGAGAGGACGGGGCCGAAGATCTCCTCGGTGTAAGCGCGGCTCGTGGTCGGTACTCGGTCGAGCAGGGTCGGGCCGAGCCAGAACCCGTTCGCGTCGCCGTCGGGTTGCACGTCGCGGCCGTCGACCACGATGCTCGCGCCATCGGTGGCGGCTATCTCGATGTAGGAGGCGACCTTGTCGCGGTGCGCCTCGGTGACCAGCGGGCCCATGTCGCAGCCGCGGCGACCGTCTCCGGTGCGGAGGCCGGACATCCGCTCGGTGATCTTCTCGATCAGGGGGCCGGCTACGGGTTCGACGGCCACGACGACCGAGATGGCCATGCAGCGCTCGCCGGCCGAGCCGAAGCCGGCGTTGATGGCAGAGTCCGCGACGAGGTCGAGGTCGGCATCGGGCAGCACCAGCATGTGGTTCTTCGCCCCACCCAGTGCCTGCACGCGTTTGCCGTGCTTCGTGCCTGTTTCGTACACGTATTGCGCGATCGGGGTCGAGCCGACGAACGAGATGGATGCGACATCCGGGCTCGTGAGCAGGCCGTCGACGGCCTCTTTGTCGCCGTTGAGGACGGTGAACACGCCGTCGGGGAGGCCGGCCTCCTTCCACAGCTTCGCGATCCAGAGTGCTGCGCTGGGATCTTTCTCGGAGGGCTTCAGGATGACGGTGTTGCCGGCGGCGATGGCGATGGGGAAGAACCACATCGGCACCATGGCCGGGAAGTTGAAGGGGCTGATGATGCCCACCACGCCGAGCGGCTGTTTCGTGGAGTAGACGTCGACACCGGTGGAGACGTTCTCGGAGTACTCGCCCTTGAGGTGGTGTGCCAGGCCGGTCGCGAACTCGACGACCTCCTGCCCGCGGGTGATTTCGCCGAGCGCATCGGAGAGCACCTTCCCATGCTCGCTCGTGATGATCTCGGCGAGCTCGCCCTTCTTCGCTTCGAGCAGCTCGCGGAATCGGAACAGGATCTGCTGCCGGCGAGCGAGAGACAGATCGCGCCACGCGGGGAACGCTGCCCGCGCGCTGGCGATCGCCGCGGCGATCTCGGACTGGTCGGCCAGCGCGACGCGCTTCGTCTCTACGCCCAACGCGGGGTCGAACACCGGGGCTGTGCGTCCCGATGACGACGGATACTCGATCCCGTCGATCCAGTGCGCGACGACGGGAAGAGGTGAGCTGGACTCTGGGTTCATGGCCCAAAGCTAAGGCCTCAGCGCGTCAATCGACGTGTCGCTTTTGTCGAATGAGGCGTTGGCTGTTCGACAGGTCGTCGATTTGTCTCACGCCTAGCTGCTCGAGGCGACGTCAGCCACGGCGATCGTTCGACCCGTGCGGGCCGACTCCTGCGCCGCCAGCACGATGTCGAGAGTACGCAGCCCTACGCCGCCGTCGGGTTGGGGCTGCTCTCCCGAGCAGACCGCGTCGATGAAGCTCGACAGTAGAGCCTCGTCGAAGTTCGGTCCGTAGGGCGCCTCGATCGGCAGGCCTGTCGCCGTGTCGAGACCACGTGCGCGCGGTCCGAAGAAGTCGACGGCCACGGTTCCCGCGGTGCCGGCCAGGGTCACAGAGACACCGCCCCAGCTCGGAGCCGTGTCGGGTTGGCTCCACGAGCAGTCGATCGCCGCGATCACGCCGTTGTCGTAGCTGATGGTCACAAGACCGGCTGTCTCGGCGCGGGCCCTGTCGGCGTGCAGCTTCTGGTTGGTGACGGCGGTCACCGACACGGGCGCCGCGCCCATCAGAGCCTCCAACAGATCGGCGATGTGCACGACGTGATCGACGAGAGCGCCTCCGCCCGAGAGCTCAGGGTCGGTGAACCACGCACGCTCACTCGGCAGCTTGCCGTTGTTGCTGCCGCGAATAGAGAAGACCTGCCCGAGCTGGCCCGCGTCGTACTCGGCCTTCAGCCGAGAGAAGGTGCTCGCGAAGCGCACGGGAAACGCGACCATCAGGATGACGCCTGCGGCGTCTGCCGCTTCGAGCATCGCCACGCCGTCTTCGTGGCTCGTGGCGAGCGGCTTCTCGCACAGGATGTGCGCCCCGGCCGCGGCCGCGCGCTCGACGTCGGCCCGGTGGCGGGCGTTCTCGCTGGTGACGATCACCGCATCCGGTTGCCAGGCCATGAGCTCGTCGTAGCTGTCGACGTAGTCGACGCCGAGGTGCTCGGCGAACGCGCGCCCGCGCAGCTCTGTGTCGGAGTGCTCACCGGGATCGGAGGTGAGCAGGCTCACCGATGGGGTGCCCTTGAGCAGGTCGATGTAGCCACGAGCGTGGGTGTGCGCGAACGACATGACGGCGATCTTCAGGGGGCGGTCGGGAGTGCGCATCGTCATCTACTTTCCGGTGGCCTGTGCTGAGGGGGATTCGATATCGACAGGTTGCCCCGTCTCGAGCGAGAGTAGGGCGGCGTTGGCGAGGCGCACGGCTTCGGCGCCTTCGGCAGCAGACACCCGCGGCGCCGCACCTCCGCCGAAAGCGTCGGTGAATTCGCGCAGCTCGGCGAAGTAGGGGTTCTCTGCCGGGTCGACCTCCGGCAGCAGGCCACTCGGCGCGTCTGTGCTGGCGAGGTGTGAAATGTAGTTGCGTTCCGCCACCGAGGAATGGGCGAGCGAACCCTCGGTTCCCGTCACCGAATATTCCGTGGTGAAAGGCAGGTGCGACGGGCCCCAGATTCCGGCGATGTGACTGATGGCTCCCGAGCTGTGGGTGAGCAGAACGTGCGCTGCCTCGACCGGCGTCGTCGCATCCCCCGCATGAGAGGAGACCGCGGATACTCGCTCGACGGGACCTGCGACCCACCTCGCGATGTCGATGTCGTGGATCATCTGATCCATGATGATGCCGCCCGACAGAGCGCGGTCGGCGAACCAGGGAGTGCGGGTGGGAAAAGCGCCGGATCGAGAGAAGCGGAGTACCGCGAGGTCGCCGAGTCGACCGGATGCGACGGCCTCTTTCAGCAGGACGTACTCGGGGAAGAACCGCACGACGTGGGCGGGGAACAGCATGAGGCCGAGTTCGTCTGCCAGACCTGCGAGCTCGTCGACCTCCGCGTCGGTGCGCGCGAGCGGCTTCTCGCTGATCACGTGCTTGCCGGCCTCGAGCGCACGCTTGACCAGGGCGTGGTGCGTGAACGTCGGGGTGGCCACGTCGACGAAGTCCACCGCCGCCAGCAGCTCGTCGAGGCTGTCCACCACGGTTCCGCCGTAGAGGGCGACCAGCTCGGCCGCTCCTGCTTCGGAGTAGACGTACACATCGGCGCCGAGGGTGAGCAGGTGCCGAAGGTGCGAGTGGCTGATGCCGCCGGCGCCGATGAGGCCGATTCGAAGCGGAGTGTGTGTCATGGCTGTCTTTCCGTCGGGGGAGGAGAGGTGGGCGGGTGAAGAGATGGTGGGCACTGCGGTCATCGCCTCCGGGCGATCACGTCGCGAATTCGGGGCAGATGGATGCCTCTGGCCGCCATCACCGCGCGGGTGCGGCGACGTTCGCGCAGCAGGGCGACGATGCCGACGGCCCAGATCGGGAATTGCACGAGGAAGGCGATCTTGAATGCGGCGAGGGAGTAGGTCGCAGGAGTCCCCGCGCCCTGCACATCCATGGCGATACCGATGAACAGGATCGCGAGGACGCTGGCGAGAAAGCCGCCGCCGTTCACGATTCCCGTGGCGGTTCCCAGACGCTGTGCCGGGTTGTGGGCGCGGGTGAGGTCGAATGCGATCATCGAGCCGGGGCCACCAGCGCAGAGCGCAGCGACCAGCGCGAAGATCACGGGCAGGGGAGCAGCACCCGGCCAGAGAATGACCACGGCCCAGAGTGCGGCCTGGGCCCCGACGACGGTCAGCACGATCCACGATCGGCGCAGTGGATGCCGGGCGGACGCCGCCCCGACGACAGGCCCCAGGACGAGCCCGACCAGCACATAGAAGGTGAAGATCAGCGATGCGAGCTGCACCGACAGCCCGAGTCCCTCGACGAGGAACGGGTAGCCCCACAGCAGAGCGAACGCGTTGCCCGCGAACGGCGTGGAGAAGTGCGACCAGAACGCGAGCCGAGTGCCCGGGTGCTTCCAGGCATCCACAAACCCCTGCCGCAGATCGGGGCGGCTCGTCACCACGGTGATCGCGCCCGTCTCCTCGGGTTCGTTTCGCACCATGGCGAAGGTCAGGATGCCGGCCAGCGCGCCAACGGCGGCGAGCGAGACGAAGGCGGTGGGCCAGTTCGTGGCGTGCAGCAGGGCGGCCAGAGGAATGACCGAGACGATCTGGCCGAACTGCCCGAGCAGCCCGGTGAACTGAATGATGATCGGAGCGCGCTTCACCGGGAACCATGCGGCGATCACGCGCAGGATGCTGGGGAAGATCGCGGCATCGCCGGCACCGAGCAGAACGCGTGCGGCGATCGCGATGTGCACGTCGGGGGTCAGCGCCATCACGAGTTGTCCGGCGGCCATGACCAGCATTCCCACGGTCATGACGCGTCGCGAACCGAAACGGTCGAGCAGCAGGCCCACGGGGATCTGCATCGCACCGTAGACCAGCAGTTGCAGAACGGCGAAGAGCGCCAGGGTTGACGCGTCGGCGTGGAAGCGTGCCGACGCCTCGGTGCCAACCGCGGAGAGCGAGGTACGGTTCACGATCGAGACGATGTAAGCCAGAACGCCGGCGCCCCAGATGAGCATCAGCCTTCGGTCGAGCGAGCTGCCGGCGAGAGCGTTCCTAGGCATCAGATGCTCCGCGCTGTTCCGGCCCCAGCGAACGGAGGGCCTGTCGGGCGAAGCCCGCATCCGGAACCCGATCTGCCCAGCCGATGATCGCCGCGCCGATCAGGCCACCCAATGCCCCGAGCGCAGACTGCTCGATGCGCGGGGTCGAGCGCCAGCCGAGCCTGGCCGTGACGGCCTCGCGGAGCGGCGCGATCAGAGTGTCGCCCGCCGCCGAAACGCCCCCACCGATCACGATCACGGCAGGATCGAGCACCGCGGTGATGCCGGCGAGCCCGACAGACAGGGCATCGACGGCGTCGGCCCAGACACGGGCGGCGATCGGGTCGGTGTCGAGAGCGGATGCGATGGCCCGGGTCGACGACGCGATGGTTCCGCCGTGCTCGCGGTACCGATCGAGGATCGTCGTTCCCGACGCGTAGGCCTCGATGCAGCCTCGCTGCCCGCACGTGCAGAGCGCGCCGTTCGGCACGGCCAGCATGTGGCCG
Source organism: Agreia pratensis (assembly GCF_900177685.1). GTDB lineage: Bacteria > Actinomycetota > Actinomycetes > Actinomycetales > Microbacteriaceae > Agreia > Agreia pratensis. The sequence goes on along the minus strand of NZ_FXAY01000001.1, from coordinate 849,048 downwards.
AGCTCGCCCGCGGCGCCGGTGGCACCCTCGACGAGAACGCCGCCCGAGACGACGGCAGACGAGACGCCGGTGCCGATGGGCACGATGAGGGCGTCGTCGTACGCGGCGTCGTAGCTCGAGCCCGCGTCGGTGCCGGATGCGCCGGCCCCCTGGGCGGCGCGTTCGGCCAGCGCGGCCGAGCGGGCGTCGTGGCCGACGCTGACGGCGACGCTGAACTCGGCCTCGAGCAGCTGACGCAGCGGAAAGCCGTCCCATCCGAGATTGGCGGCGAAGCGCACGGTACCCGACTCGGGGTCGACCAGTCCCGGCGAGGCGATGCCGATGCCCGCGATCGTGAAGCCGCCCGCCGCCGCTTCGTCGACGAGCCGGCGCGCGATCGCCAGCACGCTCTCGTAGGCGTCACGGCCGCCATCGAAGGTCGCGGTGGTGTGCCGCGCGACCACCGTGCCCGCGGCGTCGACGGCCGCGCCCTTGACCGTCGTGCCGCCGATGTCGATCGCGATCACGACCTCGAGGGCCGAGTGGTGCGGGTGGATCACAGAAGTACTCGCAGTTCTAAGACGAAAGGTCGGGGCGGGGATAGTGTCTGAGCGTTCAGGCGGGCGTCGTGTCGTCGAGTTCTCGAACGAGCTGCTCGATGCGGGCGGGCGCCAGCACCTCTTCGAGAATCAGGTGCGCCGCGCCCCGCACGCCGGCATCGCCGGGGCTGCGCGCGGCGCGCACGTCGAGGTCGTTGCCGACCAGCGGAAGGCAGCGTTGGAAGAGTTCGGCCCGGATGGCGGCGACCAGGGGCGCCGACGCAGACATCGCTCCACCGAGGATCACGTCACGCGGATTGAAGAAGTTGACGATCGACGCGAGGACGCCGCCGATCGAGGTGCCGGCGCTGCGCAGGATATCGACGACCTGAGCGTCGCCCCCGCGGCCGAGCTCGACGACGTCTGCGGCGGTCTGCACGTCGTACCCCAGCTGCGACAGCCGCGCCACGATCGCGCCGCCGCTCGCGACGGACTCGAGGCAGTTCGGGGTGCCGCAGACGCACGAGATCGTGGAGGTTCCCTGCACCGAGGTATGGCTGATCTCGCCGGCCGCACCGCCGGCCCCGCGGTGCAGTCGACCGTCGGAGACGATGCCGCAGCCGATGCGGGTGCCGAGTTTGATGGCCAGGAGCTGGTCGCTGCTCTGGCCTCCCATCGTCTGCTCGGCCAGCGCGATGAGGTTCGCGTCGTTCTCGACGAGCACCGGCACGCTCGTGAACTCGCTGAACAGACCGGGCAGGTCGGCGTTGTGCCAGCTGGGCATGAACGAGGGCAGAACGACACGGCCGCTCGGGTATTCGATGGGAGCGGGGAGGCCGATGGCTACCCCCAGAAGCTGCGCCTCATCGAGTTCGTTCGCGGCGATGAGGCCTCGCAGCGCTGCCCACAAGGCCTCGGCGGCCAAGGCGGGGCCGTCTTCGATGGCCACGGGTACATCTTCTACGGCGAGCATGCGACCACCGAGATCGGCGATGCCGACCTGCACATGGTGAGCACCGACATCCATCGCCCCGACGAACCCGGCGCCCGTCGAGACCTCGAGCGAGCGGGCACGCCGACCGCCGCGGGACTGCTCGTCGCCGGCCTCGCTGACGAGGCCGAGGCGAATGAGAGAGTCGATTCTGAGCGATATGGTCGAGGGCGCCATGCCGATATGGCGCGCGAGCGCAGAGCGAGAGGAGGCTGCGCCGGAACGGATCAGGCGAAAGATGTCGCCGACCGATCCCGAGGCGAATTCCGATTCTCGGAAAAGCTCTGCTCGTGTCATACACTCACCATATAGGCCGAGAATCGAACGAAGTCGTTCGAATTGCAATCTACTTGCGGTGGCAATCAAACGGTAACTCGTACGAAACATAGGAACCATAGCTTTTACCTCAGGCACCCGATCCACCCCATTTCGCTCCATCGCCCCTATCTCTCAGTTCCCCCCAGCAAGTCGAGGAGTCAGCATGAATGGCAAGAAACGTTCCTGGACAGGAGTCATTGCCGTGTCCGTCGCGGTGGCGCTGTCGCTCACCGCCTGCGCACCCGGCAGTGGATCGGCTCCCGCGGCATCCGGCGGCCCCGTATCGAAAGACGTCGCCGGAGCCGGAGACGTCACCCTCACGGTGTGGGATCAGAACACGGATGAGGGCATCACCGACGCGCAGGAGAAGCTGAACGCCGCGTTCTCGGCGAAATACCCGAATGTGAAGATCGACAGGGTCACGCAGTCGTTCGCCGACCTGAAGACCACTCTCAAGCTCGCGCTCTCGGGTGACAATCCTCCCGACGTGGTTCAGGCCAACCAGGGCTATCCCGATATGGGCGCATTCGTGCAGGGCGGTCTCATCCGTTCGCTGAACGACTACGACGGCCTGTATGACTGGAGTTCGTACTACCCGGAATCGCTGCTGAAGATCAACTCGTTCAGCGCTGATGGCAAGACCTGGCAGGGCGACAATCTGTACGGCATCTCGCAGACCGGCGAGGTGGTGGGCATCTACTACAACAAGAAGATCCTGACGCAGCTCGGCGTCGAGGCTCCGACCTCGCTCGACGAGCTCGAGCAAGACATGGCGGCGGCTAAGGCCGCAGGCATCATGCCCATGGCGTATGGCGACATCGAGAAGAGCCCGGGCATCCACCTCTTCGGCGTGGTGCAGGCGGCGATCGCCGGGTCTGATGCGGTGAACAAGCTCGTCACCGGCGCCGGCGGCGCGTGGACAGACGACGCGTCGGTCACGGCCGCGAAGACGATTCAGGACTGGTCGAGCAAGGGGTACATCACCGAGGGTGCCAACGGTGTCTCTCGCGATGATGCCCTCGCCCAGTTCGAGGCCGGGCAGTCTGCCTTCTACGTCGTAGGCACCTGGAAGCAGGCCGCGATCTCGGAGGCGATGGGTGACGACGCCGGCTTCACGACACTCATCCCGAAGGGCGCGGACTCGCCGGTGACCACGGGCGGCGAGGGTCTGGCCTGGGCTGTCACGACGGGCTCGAAGCACCCGGATGTCGCTGCCGCCTACATCGACTTCATCAACAATGCGGATGCGGCCAAGACGTTCATCGACGAGAACAGCCTGCCGTCAGTGATTCCGGCCGACTACACGCCGAAGCCTGGTCTCGAGACGGATGTCTTCGACACCTACGGCAAGGTCACCTCGTCGGGCGGGCTGGTGCCGTATCTCGACTACTCCACGCCCACGTTCTACGACACACTCACGAGCGCGGTGCAGCAGCTGACCGATCAGCAGGTCACGCCCGAGGCCTTCACCGACATTCTTCAGAAGGATTACTCCGGCTTCGTGGGAAGCAAGTAAGGACTCCGAATGACCGTCACCACTCGGCTCCGCTCGGGTGAGACGCGAACGGCGGGTGTGGCCCCGAGCCGCACCCGCCGGCGCCGCGTCGCCTCGCTCAAGGCGTTCCTCTACGTCGCGCCGGCGCTCGCGTTCTCGCTGATCTTCCTCATCGTGCCCACGCTGCAGACGGCGTGGTACTCGCTCTACGACTGGAACGGCCTGAGTGTCGCAACCTGGGCCGGTGTGCAGAACTACATCGACATCGTTCAAGACGAGCAACTGCGCGACTCGTTCATGCACGTGGGTGTGCTCGTGGTGTTCTACTCGTTCCTGCCCATCGCCATCGCCCTGCTCCTCACCATGGTCATCTCGCGGGCACATGCCCTTCGCGGCATGTCTTTCTTTCGCACGGTGCTCTTCCTTCCTCAGGTCATCGCCTCGGTTGTGATCGCTACGACCTGGCTCTCGATCTACTCGCCCAACGGGCTGCTCAACACGCTGCTGCGGGCCATCGGGCTCGATTCGCTCACGCATGTGTGGTTGGGCGACTTCAACACGGCGCTCGTCTCGGTGGGCTTCGTCGGAACCTGGCTCAACGTCGGCCTCTGCCTCGTTCTCTTTCTGAGCGGGGTCGGCAACGTGCAGCCCGAACTGTTCGAGGCGGCGCGGCTCGACGGAGCGAGCGGCCTGCAGGAGTTCTTCGGCATCACCCTGCCGGCGCTGCGCGGACAGATCACGGTGGCGCTCACCCTCACCGTGGTGTCGTCGCTCAAGACCTTCGACCTCGTCTACATCACCACGCGCGGAGGCCCGGGAAACAGCACGTCGGTTCCCGCCTTCGAGGCCTACAATCGCGCGTTCAACTCGGGCCAGGTCGGATCCGCCGCGAGTGTCGCGGTCGTGCTGACCATCGGCATCCTGCTGATCACCGCCCTGATCGGGCGACTGCAACCGAAAGACACCGAATGAAGCTCTCGCTCGGCGAAAAGCTCGTCACCTACCTCGTTCTCGTCATCTTCGCGGCGTTCGCTCTGGTGCCGCTGCTCGGTGTCGTCATCACCGCGATCAGCCCGTCGAGCTCGACGAGCGGGTTCCGGATGCCCGAGTCGATCGAGCTCGGCAACTTCGTCGAGGCGTGGGATCGCGGCCACTTCGCCCAGTACATCGTCTCGAGCGTTCTCGTCACGGTCACCGTGATCGTCGTCACCACGGTGCTCAGCGTGATGGCCGGATTCGCCTTCGCCAGGCTGAAGTTCTTCGGCTCGAACATCGTGTTCTTTGTGCTGCTCGCGGGTCTGCTGCTGCCGGCTGAGGCGTTCATCATTCCGCTGTACTTCAATCTGCGATCGGCGCATGTCACCGACAGCTACTGGGCGCTCATCCTGCCGCAGATCGCACAGTCGCTCGCGTTCGGCATCTTCTGGATGCGCAACCAGTTCATGTCGTTCCCCGGCGAGGTCATCGAGGCGGCCAGGCTCGACGGCGCCACCGATCTGCGCACGCTGTGGCAGATCATCGTGCCGCCGTCGATTCCGTCGATCATGACGATGTGCCTGCTCGTGGCGATGTGGACGTGGAATGAGTTCCTCATTCCGCTGGTGATGGTGACGCAAGACAGTCTGCGCACCGCGCCCCTGGGCCTCGCCTTCTTCCAGGGTCAGCACGCGACCGATTACTCGTTGCTGGCTGCGGCGGGCATCATCATCGCCGCCCCCATCGTCGTGCTGTACTTCTTTCTGCAGAAGCGCTTCATCAGCGGCATGCTCGACGGCATCTCGAGCCGATGACAGACAGGAATGCGTCTATGGCCGCGGCATACGACCAAGACACGTTGTTCGGTCTTCTCGCGATCGACGAGGTCGACCGAGCCGACTGCGCCCGCCTGCTCGAGCGTACTGACGATGCGGAACAGGTCGCACCGGTCGTGGCGGCGCTGCGACGCAGCTTCGGCAGTTTCAACCAGATTCCCGTCGATGAACCGACGCAGGATCCGCTGGTCTGGCTGAAGGCGTTCTTCACCCTCACCCCGCGAGTAGTGGCGTGGAGCCGCCGGCACGACATTCCCGATCGAGTGATTCGTGACACGCTGGCCGACGTCGGGCGGCACCTCGCCATCAGTCGCCGCGTCACCGGGGAGTTTGGCCTGCAGACCTGGCGTTGGCTCACCTACCACTTCACGGTGCGCATCTTCGCGCTGGGCCGGCTGCAGTTCGCGCTCGAGAGAGCCGCACCCGCCACCGAGGTTGACGGAGTGATCAAGGCGGGCGACTGGGTGCTCGCGGTGCACATCCCGGAGTCTGGCCCGTTGCTGCCCAGCCTCGTCGATGAGAGTCTCGCTGCGGCCAAGCAGTTCTTTGCAGAGCGCTTTCCGCAGCATCCGGTGTCTGTGGTCACGTGCGATTCGTGGATGCTCGACCCATTTCTGCTCGACCGTGTCGCGCCCGAGAGCAACGTGGGATCGTTCGTGCGTCGCTTCACGCCGATCGGCCACTCGAGCGACGGACACACCGACGCGCTGTACTTCGTCTTCCGCACCCGCGACCTGAGCCGGCTCGACGAGTTGCCGCGCGACACCTCGCTGCAGCGCGCCGTGCTCGAGCGCTTCGAGCTCGGCGAGACGTGGCAGGTGACGTGGGGATATCTGAAGCTCTGAGCCGCGTTTTGCGGCTGCGTCAACGGGCTGCCGCGAGGCGTGCTAGGATTTCATCTGGTCTTGACCTGCGCCCTTAGCTCAGCTGGATAGAGCGTCTGACTACGGATCAGAAGGCCAGGGGTTCGAATCCCTTAGGGCGCACAACACCAGAAGCCCCCGACTCCACGGAGTCGGGGGCTTTTTCATTGCCCGCGAGGGCGTGTAGCGGCGTCAAGCGCTGAGGTGCTCGTGCGTCATCTGCCAGCGACCGTCGCGTCGAGACATGACGTTTGTTCCTCTTCCTCCGCCGCTCGCAGCGTGACCGTCGATGACGCCGTGCCAATCGAATCGGTAGCGCACGACGGCGACATCGTCTGCTCTATGCACCCACTCGATCTCCGAGATCCGGTAGGTCTCATCCGCAATCGCGCGAAAGTTGTAGGCGACCGCATCAACGACCGCCCGCTTGCCAACGTGACTGCCGTTCGTGAACCAGTAGGTGGCATCCTCGGCGATCAAATCAGCCCACGCCTCGACGTCGTGCGCGTTGGTGCGTAGTTCGTATTCGGCCAGAAATGAAGCTGCGTCGTCGGTGAGGCTCATGCGCTCGATCGTAGTCAGCATCGTTGACCACGTCTTTCACCGCGCACGTGCGCTTCAACACAGGAAATACCGGTCCGTCGCGCGCGAATTCACCGGAATCGGAGCGTTTTTCCTGAATTGGAGCGAACGACGTCAGCTGCCGCTCGAGTAGACGTCTCTTCTGGTTGCGTACTACCGTCGATTAGATGTTCTACAACGGCTGGGTTCAGATCCCGTACATCGTGTTCATGGCGGCACTCTTCATCGGTGCCGTCGTCCTTGTGATCATCCTCGCGCGCCTGATGCTGGCGGCGACGGCCGCCCTCCAGAGCTACCTGCGCGTGCAAGAAGTCAAGATGGAGTTGCTCATCGCGGATGGAACCGACGAACCTCAGCTCTGAGCTCGAGCGGTCAGCGGCGCTCTTAGTCAGGCAGAACCGGGTCGTCGCGTGCGAAGTCGTCCGAACCAGAGCAGTTTTCCTGAATACGGGCGCGCGCGGCTCGCTGCTCAGGCCTTGCCTCCGGGAGGGCCGACCATCAGCAGCGTCGTCATGATCACGGCGAGGGCCACAATGAGTGCACCGGCCAGCGGCAGGGGGCGGTTGATCGCCCAGCGGAACGCGCGATCGAGCGGGCGCGCGTCTCGGGGGTCGCTTGTCGACTCCGTACGCCATCCGCCCTCGAGGTTGCTGCGGCGGGCCAGCCAGCGCTCCATCGGGATCGTGGCATAGGGCACGACGGCGGATGCGACGGCGAGCGTCGCGAGGCCGAGGCGCCACCGCTGGTTCACGGCCACGACGCCGGCCTGCAGCGCGTACGCGATGAAGATCAGTCCGTGGATGAACCCCGCGATCGATACGGGCCAGTCGCCCACCCCCACCGCGTACTTCAGGATCATGCCGAGAATGAGCAGTGTCCAGGTGATGGTTTCGAGCAGGGCGAAGACGCGGAAGAGTCTCTCGGGCGTGAACGTGCGAACGGAGGCCATACATCCAGTGTCTCGTATCGTCGCTGGGTGCCCGTAGCGTAGAGGAATGGCTCAGCTTCCCCGCGCCGTGCGGCCGTTCGCCACAGGGCAGTACCGGTTGCTCTTCGGCGCGCTCACGCTCTCGCTCTTCGGCGGCGGCATGTGGTTGGTGGCCCTCGTATGGCAGGTCATCGAGCTCGGCGGGGGCCCGCTGCAGCTGTCGATAACCGCCACTGCCACGAGCATCGGAATGGTCGGCGCCACCCTCATCGGTGGAGTCGTCGCCGACCGGGTACCGCAGCGTCTGATTCTGGTGGGCATCGAGAGTGTCAAAGTGGTGAGCATGGCCGGCGTCGCCGCGCTCGCGCTCACAGGCTCGCTCGAACTCTGGCACCTCGTGGTCGCGGCCGCTCTGCTCGGCATCGGCGAGGGGTTCTTCTACCCGGCGTACTCGGCGATCCTCCCCTCCCTCCTTCCTGCAGATGACCTGCTCGCGGCGAACGGCATCGAGGGAGTGCTCCGCCCCTCGGCAATGCAGGCCGCCGGCCCCGCGCTCGCCGCCGGCCTCATCGCCATCGGAGGCCCACCCCTCGCCTTCGTCGTGATCGTCGTCGTTCACGTTCTCGCGCTCGTGGGGCTCAGCCTGATGCGCAGCGTGCCCGTCGTGCGTGATCGCTCGGCCGACACCGCGCATCCGCTCGTCTCTGTCTATCGCGACATGCGCGAGGGCGTCGTCTATATGGTGCGCACGCCCTGGCTGTTTGCGACCCTGCTCTTCGCATTCGGCTGGGTGCTGGTGTTGCTCGGCCCCATCGAGGTGTTGCTGCCGTTCGCGGTGCGCGACCAGACCGGGGGAGGAGCGGGATCGTTCGCCCTCGTGCTCGCAGCCTTCGGAGTCGGCGGTGCCATCGGGTCGATCTTCGTCGCCTCGCGCCCACTGCCTCGCCGCTATCTCACTGTGATGCTGCTGGTCTGGGGAGTCGGCTCGGTTCCCATGGCGATCATCGGGTTCACGAGTGAGCTATGGGTCATGGCTGCCGCCGTCTTCATCGTGGGCTTCACGGGCTCTGCGGGCGGGGTGATCTGGGGAACCCTTCTGCAGAGGCGGGTTCCGCGTCATTTGCTCGGGCGGGTGTCGAGCCTCGACTTCTTCGTCTCGCTCGCGCTCATGCCCGTGTCGATGGCGCTCGCGGGCCCTGTCGGCGAAGCCGTCGGCCTGATGCCCACGTTCCTCGTCGCCGGAATCGTGCCCGTCTTCTTCGCGGTCGCCGCCCTGCTCATCGCCCGCATGCCGCGCGACGAGATCGCGCACCCCCTGGATGCGACGGGCCCGGTCGACGAGGTCGCGTGACGCTGGGTGCCGGTCGAGTTCGCCGCAGGTTTCGACGTCCGTCTAGCGGCCTCGGCGAGCCGCTCCAGTAGCGTTCAGCTGTGACCGATCCTGCCGACGGCGAGCCGCTCGCCGCATCTCAAGCCATCCTCAATCCGCTGAGCGACTCGGCCATCTTCCTCGTGCTCACGGTCGCGGCGGGCAACGAACAACTGGTACACGATGCGCTCGGTGATATCTCCGGCCTCGTGCGTTCTGTGGGCTTTCGTGTGCCCGATGGGGTTCTTACCTGCATCACCTCCATCGGCTCGGATGCCTGGTCGCGGCTCTTCGACGGACCCCGCCCGAACCAATTGCACGTTCTGCCTGAGTTTCATGGAGCGGTGCACTCCTCGGTCTCGACGCCCGGCGACATCCTGTTTCACATTCGAGCCAAGGGCATGGATCTCTGTTTCGAACTCGCGAGCCTTCTCGTCGAGCGCTTCGGGGGCATGTCCGCCGTCGTCGACGAGGTGCACGGCTTCAAGTACTTCGAGGAACGCGATCTGCTCGGCTTCGTCGACGGCACCGAGAACCCGACCGGCGCGCTCGCGGTGCGGAACGTGATCGTGCGCGACGACGAGCCGCAGTTCGTCGGCGGCAGCTACGTGGTCGTGCAGAAGTACCTGCACAACCTCACGGCCTGGAACACGCTGACGGTCGAGCAGCAGGAACAGGCCATCGGTCGGGGCAAAGCCGACAACGTCGAGCAGGCCGAAGAGAAGAAGGCCCCGAACGCTCACACGGTCTTGACCGTGTTGACGGATGCCGATGGCAACGAGCTCAAGATCGTGCGCGACAACATGCCGTTCGGCCGGGTCGGAGAGGCCGAGTTCGGCACCTACTTCATCGGCTACGCGAAGACGCCGGCGGTCACCGAGAGCATGCTGAAGAACATGTTCGTCGGCGCCCCCGAGGGAAACTACGACCGCATCCTAGACTTCTCGACGGCAGTCACCGGATCGCTGTACTTCACCCCCACCGGCGACTTCCTCGACGACCCGCCGCCCCTCCCGCCCACGCCCGCGCCCACGCTCGCGCCCACGCCCACGCTCCCGCTAGCCACGTAGCTCGAGTGTGCACTTTCGGCCGGTGATGGCGCGTGCCACCGACGCTTTCTGCACACTCGGCGCGAGTGTCGACGTGTGTCGAATGCACGGTTCGGTACTTTCTCACTGAGTACTGCCAATCTAGAACCCCGGCGCGCCAGTGCCGTGGGAGAGAAGGGGGCCGTCATGGCTGATAAGAAGACGAAGAAGTCCACCTCGAAGGCGACGAAGAAGTCGAACGAGAAGACCGTATCGAAGACCGCGAAGAACATCGAGAAGAAGCTCGAGAAGGCGGCACGCGAGGCGATCGCGGCGGCGGAGACCGCGGTGAAGAAGGCGCGCAAGGCGGCGAGCGAGCGCTCGAAGGAACTACGCAAGCAGGCCGAGAAAGTCGGCCAGGACCTCGAGAGCGTCGTGAAAGATGCAGCGCCCGAGGCGAAGAAGTCTGTCGCGACGAAGAAGGCGTCCGCCCCTGAGAAGCCTGCCGCCAAGCAGCCTGCCGCGAAGAAGCCGGTCGTGAAGAAGCCCGCTACTGCGAAGTCCGCCGCAGCGAAGAAGGTGGCCGCGCCGCCCATCGCATCGGCGCCCCCTGCGACGAAGCGCGCACTCGACCTGCCGAAGGCATCCGCCCCCAAGGCCGCCCCCAAGGCCGCACCTGCGGCCACCAAGCCGCCGACCCTTGTCGAGCTGCGCGCGCAGGCCAAGGCGAAAGGGATCGTCGGCTATTCGAGAATGAGCCGCGCCATTCTGGTCGAGCGCCTCAAGGACTAGTGCCCGTACTCTCGCCTGCGCCGGCCGGGTAGGCAGGCCACGGCCGTATCGAGACCACTGCTGCAGTGATCTCGATACGCGGGCTCCTCCGTCGCGCCGCTACTCGATCGGCGCATGGTCGCGCTCCTCCGTCGCGCCGCTACTTGAGCGGCGCATGATCGGGCTCCTCCGTCGCGCCGCTACTCGATCGGCGCATGGTCGCGCTCCTCCGTTGCGCCGCTACTCGATCGGCGCCGACTCGCGGCGTCGATGCTGAGCTATACGAGCGAACCCCGCTCCGAGGAGGAGCAGTGCCAGCGCCGCGATCGGCAATGGTGAAGCGTCAGTTCCCGTGGCCGCGAGGCGGGTCGGAGCAGCCGCCCCAGGAGAGCCCGGATCCCCCGGGTCTGCCGACGCGTCTCCGCGCAGCGCGAGCCCGACGACCACCGGATCGTGATCGCTCGATCGGTAGGGATCGGCCCGGTAGAGGTTGAGCGCGTTGTAGTTGTAACGGCTGTACTCCAGGGCGATCGACTCGACCGAGTTGATGTTCCAGATGTCTGTACCCGTCACATCCGCCGCAGCAGCGGGCGACGCGAACACGTGATCGAGCGAGCCGACCGCACCCTCGAACGCGTAGCTCTTCTTGCCCGTGGCCTCGCCGATATCGGTGTAGCCGGCCGCGAGGATCACATCGACCGGATCCTCTTTCTCATAGGCGTTGAAGTCGCCGCTCAGTAGTACTCGGTCGATGCCCGTCTCTGCCCTGCGCGCGGCGGCGAAGGTCACGAGGGCGTTGGCTTGCCGCACTCGTGAGGCGTTCGATCCGCTCTGCCCGTCGTTCTGATTCGCGTCTGCGCCTGTTCCCGAACTCTTCGACTTGAAGTGGTTCACGATCACCATGAACCGGCTGTCGTCTCCGCCATCGGCGAGTGCGAACACCTGCGACAGCGGATCGCGGGCATTGACGAACGCCGGGTCGTCGAGGATCACCGAGGAGCCGACGGTCTTGATGACGGCCGGCTTGTAGATGAAGGCCGTGCGAATCACATCCTCATCGGCCGGAATCGCTGAGGGTGAGGGCACGAACGCCCAGGTGCCAGCACCGGCCGCGGCATTGAGGGCCGCCGTCAACTGAGCAAGTGATGCGTCGCGTTGCTCTCCGAAGCGGGCGGAGTTCTCGATCTCTTCGAGCGAGACGACATCGGCGTCGAGCGCATTGATGGCCGAGACGATCTTTGCCTGCTGCCGGTCGAGGTCCTCCTGCTCGGCTGCCCCGCGAGCGTCGCACCCCTTGTTCACGGTCACGGGGTCGCCCTCGCGGTCGGTGTAGTACGAGCATCCGCTCAACTCATCGCCCGTGGTCGAGAAGTAGTTCAGCACGTTGAATGAGGCGACCGTCGCGTCGCCTCCGACAGCCGCGGGGGAGGGCTTGCGCGTGTTCTCGAAGGTCGCGGGCTGCACCTCGGCGGCGTTCGACGGCGTCAACTCCTGGGTGGGTTGCAGGCTCCAGGTGTCGAAGCGGTAGTCGAGCACGACCGGGCGTGTGAATGTCACCGCTGCGCCGATGCGCACGGGGTTCTCGACGGTCAGATACGGCAGCGGCTTCGCGGTGTTCGCCGCGCTGCTGAAGTTCGTGCTCGCACCATCGTCGAGAGTCACCTTGGCCGCGGTGTTCGCCGCCAGGAGCGCTCGGTACTCGGCGCTGCCGGGCTCGGTCACCGATGTCGGGGTCGTGAGCGGCTCGGATCCGGCTACGAGCACCACCGACCCGAAGAAGTTCGTGTCGTAATTGTCGGTGACCGTGTAGTCGCCCGCAGGAGCGATCAGCATGCTCTCGAGAGACTCCCGCTGGGTGGGGTCGACAGGCACAGCGAGTGTGGCCGGTATCGGCGTCGTCGCCGCCTCGGTCAGCACGGTCAGGCCATCGGATGCGACGGTCACCTCGGTCAGGCCCTGGTACTCCGACACGGTGCCGGTGACCTCGACGTACGCGCCGATGGGGGCCTGTGACACCGTCGCCGACGAGAAGACGAACAGGCCGTCGGATGCCGTGTGCGTCGCCAGGTCGACCGCCCCTCCGGTGCCCGGCGTCTGGATGACGTAGCCGTCGAAGCCGCCGGATGGGTAGCTGGCGGTGACGACTCCGCGGGTGATGACGGCCTGACCGGCGAGGGGACTCGCATCCGTCGTGCCCTGAATGTCGGCGATCGTGGCGGTGACCGGCGGCCCAGACGGTTCCTCCGGTTCCGGTGCCTGCTCGCCCCCGCTGTTCTCAGGTGTCGGCGGCGCGACGGCGAAGTCTGCGGAGTTCACGTCGCTGTCGACCGCACTTGTGCGGGTCAACGATGTGGTCACCGACGGCGTCACAGCCGCAGCGCCCTCGAAGGTGTTCGACGAGCCATAGCCCAGCAGGTCGATGACGGCCGGGTTGTTCACCAGGGAACCGATGGACGGTGCGGCCAGCGCTGTCGTCTGATTCGCCAGGAACAGGGTTCCTCCTCCGCCGGCGAACGAGAACTTGGCCGTAGCGTCTGGGGTCGGCAGAGGCGCTCCGTTCGCGGCATTGCTCGTGCCCTGAATCAGGTAGTGTCCGCCGGCGGGGATGGTTCCCGTCAGCGGCAGGACGCCGGTGGGGTCGTCAGCCTTGCCCGCGGCCCGGTACTGCAGCGACATCGTGCTCAGATCGACAGCGGCGTCGGTCGGGTTGTAGAGCTCGACGAATTTGTTGACGTAGCTCGCGCCGGTCGATCCGCCGTTCACGTACGCCTCATTGATGATGACCCCGGTACTGGCGGCCACAGCGGGGGCAGCGATCATGGGGCCGGCGGCGAGTGCGGCTCCGGCGGCGAGTGCCAGGCCGAGCCTGAGCCGAGTGTGGTGCGTTCGGGGCATGGAGATCCCTTGTTCGGATGACGAGTGGTATTCATCCATCCAAGGGACAGTGCGCGACGGCAGCGAGACGCGCGTGTAAACAACAGGTTTAAAGTACCCCTATTGAGGGGGTGTTGGGCGTGTCAGGATGCGCGCGGCGCCCGAGAGCGGCGGGTCGTTTAGACGTGACCCCGGGGCGGGTTCGTGGCGCCGTTCGGCTCTTCGGAGAAGATGAGCCCCTGCCCGCTGTTCGCCGAGGATGTGAGAATCTCGAGCCACTCGCGGTTCAGCGTGGGCATCTTGCCGCCGAAGAACTTGAAATAGAGCGGAATCGACTTGTCGAGCCAGATGCTCGAGCGACCGTCGCCGATGGCGGGGTCGTCTTTCCACGAGAAGAAGAAGCTTTCTCCACGCCGCAGCTTCGAGCCGATCACGATCTGCAGGTGCGTCAGCGCCCGGTCGTCGAACTCGATCTCGATGTCGGAGTCACCGTATAGCAACTTTCCCATGATGTCCCCTCGTGCCTCAGCGCACCGCTGCGCGCGGTGATCCTCCCACATTAGGCGAGACACGACCCGATCTATGACTCTAGGCGAAGAGTTCCAGCGCGTCGTCGAGGCTGCGCGCAGTATGAGAAGCGACGCCGCGGTTCACAAGAGTCACCTCGAAGATGGGGCCACGTGCTTCGATGAACCCGAGCAGCGACGCCGCGTCGTGAGCTGAGACGCGGGGATCTGAGACCCGCCATTCCGTCGGTGAGAGTCTGACCAGCGATACGGCTTGTCGAGTCGGCGAGGCGGTGCTGTGTGCGATCACGCTATTCCTGCTCTTTCCTCGCTCCTTTCGCGAAGTCTGCGAATCGAAGCTCTCACCAGTCTCGGTGAGAGCTCCGATTCGCGGCAGGGCTAGATATCGCTCGAGGAGCGTGAATCACTTCCGGAGCCCGCTCCCAGTTTCGGTCGCCGCAGGATGAACAGAGTCACGCCGACGGCCACCGCGACGGCGGCGAGAGCTCCGCCACCCCACGCCAGCACTGATACGAACTCCTCGTCTGATGTCTCAGCGACCGACGAGGAGTCGGAGCCGCTTGCAGAACCGGTCGACGCACCGTCACCGGAGGCGTCGGCCGCCGTCGGGCAGACGGGCGCGGTCGTGGAGCCGGGCGAGGCGGGCTGCCCCGCATCCGGCTTCCACGTGAACGAGAACTGATTCGACACCGGATGCCCGTCGGTCGAGACGACGCGCCAGAGCACCGTGTAGTCGCCGGCCGGACCGAGTGCGGCGGCCGTCGAGATCGACGGCCCCGCAACGGTCACGCATCCGTCGCCGTAGAACAGGCCGTCGGGGCCCTGAACCTCGAGGGCGCCGGCCGATCCGGTGCTCCCCCCGCCGAAGTCGAGCAGCACATCGTTGGTCGTGATCACGAAGTCGCTCGGCAGTACGGTGAGCACGGACCCCGCCTCCGGGGTCGACGACACGAGATAGTTGTGCGCGGATGCGGGCGGAAGCTGCCCGATTGCGCCGACCGCGAGCGCTCCCGTGCCGAGCAGCGCCAGGGCGCCGATCGCCACGGTCACGCCACTCGAGAACCTCGGCAGAGCGATGCGCATGCGCTTAGGCCGCCCGCGAGCGTCGCGTGGCCACGACGGCGATGACGACGCCGACGGCACCGACCACGAGTCCGCCGATACCGAGCACGCGTGCCAGCACATCATCAGACGAACCGGAGGCCGTGTTCGATGCCGAGCCCGTCGCATCCGACGCCATGGAGCCAGCCGGCATCGGGTCGCCGTCGGCCTCGGTCGCCACGGCGTCGGTCACCTTGATGTTGGGCGCCGGGTGCTCGACCGAGTCTTCGTCAGCACCCTCGGCCGGGATCTCATTCCAGTTCGTCGAGCCGGTCTCGCAGGTCTGCAGCACGGGGAAGTCGAGGGTCGTGCCCGCGGCGTCGGTCGGCAGCTGCAGTGAGAGCGCGAAGGTGTCGCGGTAGCCGTCTGCCAGCGGAGTCTTGGCGGTGTAGACGACCTGACCGACGCGCTCCGACGCGGTTGCGCCTTCAGCATTCGTCGTTGGGGTGGCCAGCGGGGTCATGACCTTCGAGACGTCCCAGTTGGGGTTGACGGTGGGCGTCACCGACGCGATCGTCTCGGGAATGTCGATGGTGATCGAGGTCGTGGCCGACCCATCGCATCCGTGCGGAACGGCGAACGTGAGCACGGTGTACGACCCCGCGGCCGTCGCGGCGGGGGTGACGCTCACGTGTGCGCTCGCCGAGAGAGGAACGGCGACGGCCAACAGAACGCCGAGGCCGAGGCCGGTCGAGGCGAGGGTGAGCGAGGTGGATTTCTTCATGGTGAGTCCTTGAAAAGAGTGCGGAGGGGCGCGTCGAAGGCGCGGCTGCTCCGGCGAGATGAATGCGCAGGGTGCGCGAAAATGCCTCGGTGCGCGGGCGAGTGCGTGCCCGCGAAGTGCTGGCCCGAAGATAGGGCCCGAGGAAGGGGAAAGGTCAGGCGAAGAGCGGTGGGCCGCGGTGCCAGAGGGAGGCCCGCAGCACCTCGAGCATGGCCGGGGCGTCGATGCGATGCACGCGCCCCACCCTGATCGCGGGGGGAGCGAAGGACGGCGAGGGAACAAGGAGGGCCGAGAGGCGCGTCGCACGCACGAGCGCGGCAGCGAGCAGGCCGCGAACGGCGCGCTCGCCCCAGACGATGGCGGCAAAGGTCACGACCGCGGCGAACACGTGGCCCGCGATCATGGCGACATCGATGCCGATTGCGAGGGCGCTGGATGCCGCGGGGCCCGTCGGCGCGAACATCGCGGCCATATCGTGGCCGCTATGGGCGGCCGGGGCGGAACCCGGCGCGCGCGCGGCGGGCGTGGCGATGAGGCTGAAGAGCGTGTGGAAGAAGACCTGGCTCACGGCGACCGAGGCGCCGATACGCCAATACGAGAGCCCGCGCCCCGCGAGGGCCACGCAGATCATGGTCGAGAAGGCGATGGCCAGCGAGAGTGCCGCGATGCTGGGCGCGCTTCCCCCGGCAGCAGCGTGAGAGAAGGCGGCCACGAAGGTCGAGAACCCGGCGGCGAGCGTGCCACGAGCGACGCGTGTCCAGCGTGTGCTCATCGTGCTCCTCGTCTCGCGATCACCGTCAAGTCTATTCGGCTCGTCCTCCCGCAAAATCCGCCCCCCGCTAGTCTGGTCAGCAGGATTGTGTCGAGTGTTAGGAACCTCCGTGAGTCTGCCCCCGTATCCGACCGGCCCCGAGCAGAGCGGCGCAGCAGGTCGACCACCGGTTCCTCCGATGCCGCAGCAGCAGACCCAGCATCAGCCCTATCCGCCGCAGCAGACCCAGCAGTATCCCTCGCAGTCACCCCGGCCCTACGCATCCGGGTCGCCCAAGCCCGTGCGCACGCGCGGAATGACCTGGTGGCAGGGCCTGATGGTCGGTGTGGCGGCGTTGCTCTCGATCGCACTCCCCGTTTCGGGCGGCGTCTATTACATGGCCAATGCTCGACTCATCGCCGACCGGCAATCGGTGGCCGACTACACCCCGAGCGACAACATCTCGTCGTTGGTCGAGCGTGCCGATCTGAACGACGTCGGCACCTTCATCTTCTACACGAGTCATCCCGAGCTGAACACGGCAAACGAATTCAACACGGCCTGCGGAATCCGCCCCGAGCAGTTCCTCCTCGGCTGCTACACGGGTGAGACCATCCATCTCTATAACGTCACTGAAGAGCGCCTCGACGGGCTGCGCGAGGTCACGGCGGCACACGAGATGTTGCACGCCGCCTTCGACCGCCTCGACAAGAAGTCGCAGGACCGACTGGGCGTACTGCTCGAGAAGGCCTACGAGGAACACGGAGACGATCCCGAGCTCGCCGACCGCATGGACGCCTATGCGATCTCGCAGCCGGGCACCCGCATCACCGAGCTGCACTCCATCGTCGGAACCGAATTCGCCGATCTCGACCCCGAACTCGAAACGTACTACAAGCGCTACTTCGGCGACCGGAGCATCGTCGTCGGGCTGCATGCCTCGTATATGAAGGTGTTCAGCGACCTCGAGAAGCAGACGACAGATCTGTCGAACCAGATTCTGGCGCTCGCAGACGAGATCGAGTCGGACACGAACACCTTCAACGCCGACCAGACTCAACTCAACGCCGATATCGATGCCTTCATCGCCAAGAATCAGGCCTACGGCTACTCGGGCGATCCGGCCGGCTTCGATGCTGACAAGGCTGCACTCATCGCTCGCGACTCCGAGCTCGAGACGCGTAGAACGGCCATCAACGACAAGAAGACGCGACTCGGAGACCTTCAGCAACAGCTGCGAGATCTCGACGCCGACGCGCAGGCGCTGAACCGCAGCATCGACTCGACGATCGTGCCCGGCGAAGGGATCTAGGCGCCCGGCTCGCCCAACGCACGATCCTTCGAGATCGAGGCATAGGCATCCAGTGCGGCCTTGCGCGACTCTTTGAGGTCGACGAGCGGCGGCGGGTAGGTCTCGTCGTCGATGTCGGGCACGAATCGGCGGATGTATTCGCGGTGCGGGTCGAACTTGGTGGCCTGCAACTCGGGGTTGAATACGCGGAAGTAGGGCGCCGCGTCGACCCCCGACCCCGCGACCCACTGCCAGTTCACCGCGTTCGCTGCGGGGTCCGCGTCTACCAGTGTGTCCCAGAACCACCGCTCGCCCTCGCGCCAGTCGATGCGCAGATTCTTCACGAGAAACGACGCCACGACCATGCGCACCCGGTTGTGCATGATGCCCGTCTGCCACAGTTCGCGCATGCCCGCATCGACGAGCGGGATGCCGGTGCGACCCATCTGCCACGCCTCCATCACGACGTCGGTCGGCTCGGACCACGGGAAGTCGTCGAAGGCGGGCCTCATGTTGGCGTGGGTGATCTGCGGCCAGTGGAACAGCAGATGGTACGAGAACTCTCGCCACACGAGCTGGCGCAGGAACGCGCTCGCGCCCTCGGCTGCTGTGGCGCCCTCCGACGTTCGCCTGTCGAGCGACGCCACGAACGAGCGGGTCTCGTGCCACACCTGAAACGGGCTGATCTCGCCCCAACGCAGATACGGCGAGAGACCGGATGTCGCATCCTGCGCGGGCAGATCCTGCTCGGCCACATACGACGAGAGTTCGTCGGCCAGGAACGCGCGCAGCCTCTCGAGCGCGGTCTTCTCTCCGGGAACCCACGCCTCGCGCAGCCCGCCCGCCCAGTCGGGCTGAGTGGGCAGCAGTGCCCAGTCGGCCAGATCGTCGCCGGTCACGCCGTCGAAGGCCGAGACCTCGTCGTCGACAGGCAGCGGATGCCGTGGCTCGGCTTGGGCGAGGCACGACCGGTAGAACGGCGTGAACACGCGATAGGGCGCGCCCTGCCCGGTGAGTACGGTCCAGGGCTCGAACAAAAGCGACGCCTGAGTGCTTCGGGCCTCGATGCCCGCAGCGCGCAGCGACGACTTGATGCCGGCATCCACCGCGCGTTCGGCCTCGCCGTACCGACGGTTCCAGAAGACGGCCTTCGCCCCTGTCTCGGCGACGACCGAGTCGATGACGTCGGAGGCCGCGCCGCGTCGAAGGGTGAGATCGAGCCCGAGGTCGCGCAGCGACGAGGCGAGGGTGTCGAGGCTGTGGTGCAGCCACCAGCGGGCCGCGCCGCCCAGCGGCCTGATGTCGGAGCTGGCGTCATCCAGGATGTAGAGGCACACGATCGGCTCGCCACGCTGGGCGGCCTCGTGCAGGGCCGGGTTGTCTGCGACCCGCAGGTCGTCACGAAACCAGACGACGCTGGGTGCGCTCATCTGGTGGTGACGCTCGCGTAGAGCTTGCCGGTGAGGCGCGCGAGGTCTGTGAGCTCGTCGGGTGAGAGCGCGGTGCTCATGCGGCTCGTGATGGAGCGGCCGTGAATGCGCGCGGCGTCGCGGAACAGAGCGAATCCGGTGTCGGTGAGTGCAACCAGGGTTCCGCGGCCATCGTTCGGATCGGTGAGCTTCGTGACGAGACCGCGGGCGGCCAGGCGGTCGACCAGGCGCGAGATGCTCGGTTGGGTGAGCAGCACGTTCTCGTTCAATTCCCGGATGCGCAGGGTTCGGTTCTCGCTGCGGGTCAGGGTGAAGAGAACGTCGTATTCATTCAGAGAGATGACGTCGGAGGGAAACTCCGAGGCGATCTGTCGCATCACCGCGACCTGAGCGCGAAAGAGCGATTCCCACGCTTCGACGGGGGAGGCTGGATTAGTCATGGAGATCCTCTCGTGGCTCCACATTAGGGGCGCCGCTGAGGAATGTCCGAAACAGGAGGGGCGGGTTGACATCCCTCGCTGGAGTGACGCGTTCGCAGACAGACAGAAAGCCCGTCGTAGAGGCTAACGACGGGCTTTCTTCCCTTGCACCAAGAGTGTCCTGCAATCACATTCTGCGTTACCTGCCACAGCAAACAACTAACGCTCTAGAACCATATAACGGTTGAGTAACGGAGCGCTAGTTACCAAAACGTTATTTTGCTGGGAGTTCTCTGGGAACCCCTGTTCGGGGGGCATGTGTCCGGTGCAATTCGAGGTGGCCAGGTCACGAGGAATCAGTTCCACGGAGTCACTTTCACCGGCGGCGAGGGGTGCTCTCCCGAGCACGTGCCGTGGTCATGGTGTGACGAGCTGGCCCGAGCGATTCAGAGACATTTTTCGTGTCTGCGACCTGCTGGGGCCGCATGCTGCCTGGGTCGTGGTGACGGGAATGTCGACGTCCTCAGTCACTGTCAGGATCGGCGATCCGGTGAGCTCACCTGTCACGCTCAAGGAGTACGACGACTGTGCTCCGATACCCCCTGTCGCGGAGACTTGTTGGGCACCGGGGGTAAGGGTTCTGCATTCGCCATCGCCCAAGCACGCTTGAGCTGTCGCCCCGGGATTCGCCTCGAGCCAGGGGCCCGCATCGAGGTAGACGCTCGGTGGCTCGACTGCTGCGCCGCCGCACCCCACCGGTGAGCATCCTGCGACAGACCCCATGAGGGCCAGCGCCAACGAACCTGCGACCGCGATGGTTTTTGCTCTCACGCAGGCACCCTACGACAAGCGACTCTTCGAGCGAAGAACGGCAAGGGGCCGACTCACGCGATTCGGATGAGCTTCTTGTTCACGAACTCATCCATGGCGAGGCGGCCCATCTCGCGGCCGGTGCCGGAGCGCTTCACACCGCCGAACGGCAGTTCGGCGGCATCGCCCAGCACGAGGTTGATCCATACCATGCCGGCGTCGATGGCATCGGCGACGCGTAACGCCTGCGCCTGATCGGTCGTGTAGACGTAAGAACCGAGGCCGAACGGAGTGTCGTTCGCGAGCCTGACCGCTTCGTCTTCGGACGAGACGCGGTAGAGAGCCGCGACCGGTCCGAAGAACTCTTCGTGGAAAGCGTCCATCGTCGGCGTGACATCTGCGAGCACGGCAGGAGGAAAGAAGTTGCCGTCGGGCTCACCTGACGCGAGGATCGTCGCGCCCTGCGATCGAGCGCGTCCGAGCTGCTCGGTCAGTCGCTCGGTAGCGGCCTTCGACGACAGCGGACCGAGTTGTGTGGAGTCGGCCATCGGGTCGGCGGGGGTGTTCGCGGTAAAGACAGACGTGAACTTCTCTGCGAACGCGTCGTACAACTCGTCGATGATGATGAAGCGTTTGGCGGCGTTGCACGACTGGCCGTTGTTGTCGAGGCGCGCGTTGACGGCGTCCTGCACCGCGGCATCCAGGTCGTCGGTGGAGAGCAGGATGAACGGATCGGAGCCGCCCAGTTCGAGGACGACCTTCTTGAGGTGCTTACCCGCGAGTTCCGCGACGGCCGAGCCGGCTCGCTCCGACCCGGTGACCGAGACGCCCTGCACCCGCGGATCGGCGATGACGGTCGCGATCTGCTCGTTGGTCGCGAAGATGTTCACGTAGACCGAGTCATGGGCGCCCAGCTCGGCTTCGGCATCGTCGAAGATCTGCGCGATCGCGGCCGCCGACTCCGGGCATTGCGGGGCATGCTTCAGGAGGATGGTGTTGCCATTGACCACATTGGGGCCTGCGAAGCGGGCCACCTGGTAGTACGGGAAGTTCCACGGCATGATGCCGAGCAGCACGCCGAGCGAAGCGCGCCGCACGAACGCCGAACCGGTGCCGTCGGACAGCTCGATCGCCTCATCGGCGGAGAAGGCCTCGCCATTGTCGGCGTAGTACTGGTAGATCGCGGCGGCGAAATCGACCTCGCCCAGCGCCTGCTCCAGGGTCTTGCCCATCTCGCGCACGGCGATCTCGGCCAGCTGCTCACGGCGCTCGGTGTGAAGCGCGGCCACGCGTGCAACCAGGGCCGCCCGCTCGGTGACCGCAACGCGGCGAGACCACTCCTCGTGCGCGGCCGAAGCCGAGGCGATCGCCTGACGAAGCTCCTCGTCGGTGATCGTCGGATAGTCGCGGAGGGTCTCTCCGGTCGCAGGGTTGATGACGGCGTAGTCGCTCACTGGTGTGCTCCTTGATTCTGAGGTGCTTATCGTGCGATGCGGTCTTCGAATTGTAAGAGGCGGCGTCGGCCGTCGGAAGTCCGGCCGAGGTCGCCTCGACCGTGGTTCAGCCCGCCGGGGGAAGAGAATCGGCCCATGGTTGACTGCGTTCGAGCTGGGCGCCCAGGGCGAGAACAGAGAGCTCGCCATTCGGCGGCCCGATGACCTGCACGCTGAGAGGCATTCCGTCGGCACCGAACCCGGCGGGCACCGCGGCGGCAGGATTTCCGAGAACGTTCCACACCGAGGTGTACGAGCTGACAGGTGTGGCACGTCGCACCGCCGTCAGCGCCCCGGCATCGTGCAACTGCCCGATCGGCAAGGCTGCAGTGGGCGTGGTGAGAGTCAGGAGAAGGTCTACCCTGCCGAACAGGTCATCAAGAAACGGCTCGCCCAGCCGAGCGGCGGTTCGCTCAGCCCAGCCTCCGAGTCGACGCAGCGGGCGACCGATGCGCAGCATGTTCCTTGTCCGAGATTCCAGACGGTGGGGCTCGTCGGCGCGGGCCGCCTCGTCTCCGATGCCGCCACTCAGCTGAAGCTGAAACGGCAGGTTCAGCTTGGGGTACGCGGGATCTGCCTCGATGATCTCGTGGCCGAGTGTCGCCAGAAGAGCTGCGGTGCGCATCAGCGCTTCGGTGGTATCGGAGTCTGCCGCCGGTCCGCCAGAGGGGTTCTTCGTCGACACCATGATTCTGAGCGGAGTCACCGTTTCGCTCGTCGCCGCCGCATACATCGACGCCGCCAACGGTGCAGCGCGGAAGCGGTCGACTGCGGTGGTGCCGGCGATGACGTCATGGATGAGCGCGCTGTCGGCGACCGTGCGCGTGATCGGCCCGATGACGCCCAGTGATCGCCACAGGTCGGCGTTCGGCGCGAGACTCATCCGCCCTCGTTGTGCCTTGAGTCCGAACAGGCCGCACCAGCTGGCGGGCAGCCGGATGGAACCGCCGCCGTCGCCGCCGATTCCCGCGGCCACCATGCCGGATGCCACAGCCGCCGCCGTACCTCCACTCGACCCGGCCGGCGACCTCTCGAGATTCCAGGGATTGCGGGTCATCCCGTAGGCCTCGCTCTCGGTGAAGGGCCAGATGCCGAACTCGGGCATGCGGGTCGTGCCGACGACGACCGCGCCGGCTGCGCGGAGCCTGCGAACCACCTCGCTGTCTGCGCGGGCGGGCGTGGAGTAGGCCGCGCTGCCGTACCGGGTGGGGATGCCGGCGATATCGTTCTCTTCTTTGATGACAATGGGTACCCCACGCAGGGGCATCTTTGCCGAGGAGTCGTGGCGTTGCGAGTCGAGGGTGTCGGCGCGTGCCATGGCGTCGGCGGCCATCACCTCGGCGACAGCGTTGAGTCGGGGGTTGAGTGACTCGATGGCGTCGAGCGAGTGATCTACGAGCTCCCGTGCACTCACCTCTCCCGAAGCCACCCACGCGGCCTGCTGTACAACCGAGCTAAAACTGAGTTCGCGCATCCGGCCCCGCCTTCGTCTCGCTGCCCACGCTACAGAGGGGATCGTTTCGCGCGGATTTCACGAAGCGAGATAGAGACAGAGGCGCCGCCTGCCAGACCGACGGACAGGGCGCGCGTCTCGAGGGCTCCGCCCGTGGCGATCAGCAGGAGGCCGATCACGATACCCATGACTGCCCCTGGCGAGCCGAGTCTGGCCGTTTTCCGGCGCTGGCGTGCGTCTACAGGGTCGACCGTGCTCATCTCGTCCTCCGTTGCTCGCTAGTCTCGTGATACCCAATGCAGAACGACAGCAGTCTGCAGGGCACGGAAAGGCCCAAGGCAGTGCGTGCGGGCAACTATCGATGGGAAAGACATGACTCAGGCTGACGGATCGTTGCCCGCCGACGGAGCGGCTCCGACGGGCGCTGGTGGGCGCGTCTCCGGGCGAACTCCGCTCGTCGCACTGTGGCTGGCGATCGCCGCCGTGATCGCGCCGGTTTTCTACTACGAGTTCTTTCCGCTCGTCGGGCTTGGGGCTGTCGCAGCCGTGGTCGCGCTGGTGCTCATGTTTCGTGCTCGCTCGCGAGGCCAACGCGGCGCCATATTGCGTTGGACGGCGGTGCTCGCCGTTATCGGCCTCGTCGTCGACCTTGTCGTCGTGGTGATCATGGTCGTTTTGCTTACAGCGCGCCCGGTCGACGTCGAGGTGCGCGCTACTGGTGGACCCACTTTCACTGTGACGTACGCGGACGACTTTCAGACGTACACCGAAGAGTGGCAAAAAGACGGTGTGAAATGGTGGAACACCACGAAGAAGACCGTCGAGATCACCGTGACGCCGTCGCCGGGCGGCGAGGGCTACTTGCACAGCTGCCAGATCCGGTACGGCGGAGCCGTCGTTGATCAGGAATCATCCGATACGGGTCCTGTGACGTGCCACTACGACGCTCCATGGCCGCTGAAGTAGCCGGCCAACTCTGCACGACCCACTGCCACGCGCGGCCCGACCGCGTCACGCGCGGCCCGACCGTGACCCCGACGCAGGCGCGAGCGCGAGCATCCACACGAGATAAGCCCCGCCGATCGCGGCCGTGACCAGGCCGACGGGAATCTGAAACGGCGACAGCAGCCGCTGCGCCAGCAGGTCGGCGCTCACGAGCAGCGCGGCGCCCATCGCTGTCGACGCAAGCACGGTGACGCCGGGCGAACGGGCGACACGGCGCGCGAGCTGGGGTGCGGCGAGCGCCAGAAAGCCGATCGGGCCGGCCGTTGCCACGGCGATGGCGGCGAGGCAGACGCCCAGTGCGAGTGCGACGGTGCGGGTGCGCGCCACGCGGCGGCAAGGAGAAGAAGCCAGAGCGTGTCGGCATGAGGCACCGCGGCCAGCGCGATGAGGGATGCCGCGTGGCCGAGTCCGATCGCGCCGAGCACCACGGTCTGGCCGTGGCTGTCGATGAGGCGTGCCCGCAAGGGAGTGGCTACGACGTTCGCGATTCCCAAGACGGCGGTGATCACCCCGGCCAGGGCGAACGATCCGGTGGACTGCTCGAGCAGCAGCACCAGGGCGAGCCCAGACGTGGCGAGCGACAGGCGCCCGACGATGCTGGGGAGAAAGGAGCGAGCTATCTGCGGTGTGCGCAGCACGGCTCGATAAGACAGGTGATCGGTGGGCATTATGGGCCTTCGGTAATACGAACCTCGACGCGCGCCGAAGCGCTGCGGAGGATCATCGCTGATGAGGGTCTGCGCGCCTTAAAGCGGCGCGTTCGAACCCGCCCGGGGCCGGTGCCAGGAACTGCGAGGGGCGGGTCGCAGGACCGTCAGTTGAAGGCGACGATGAAACCGATCATTCTTCGAGTCTAGGGTTCGTCGGCGGGCTAGGCGTGCCAGCGGCTGAAATCGTCGACGGTGGTCGATTCGGATGGCGCGACCCAGATCCGCGACGTATCGCTCGGCCGTTCGGGATCGTAGAGAACGCTGGCCGAGTCTCCTGTCTGTGGGAGGTCTCGGCGCTTCCATTGCCCTGTCTTCGTCACCCACCTGTCGACGCCCGCCGAGTCGGTGAACTTCACCGTCACCGGGCCTATGAGGCCCCCGGAGGACGGGTCGATCTCGGGTATCTCGACGATGACACCGGCGGCGATCCGTCCCTGAACCACCAGTCGGGCCAGCGTGCCTCGTTGCGAACGCCCACGCATCCGTTTTGCCGCGCCCGCGACAAGGAGAAGCGCCGCGAGAACCGTCAAGCCGAGCGGAACCATCCAAAAGGCGCCAGGCGACGGCATTGACAGAGCTCCCCACCAAGCACCAGCGGACAGGCCGACGAGCAGGATCGAGACCGGCCCGACGCCGGGAGAACTCAGTAGCTTTCCGGTGAATCGACGGCTCGCGCCGGTGTGGATAAAGAAGCCGGCGAGCAGCAGGGGGAGCCCCACGATCATTCCGAAGATCGCCAATGGCGGCTCGTCGACATCGCCCATCGCGTCGAACTCCGCGAAGCCGAACAGGGCGCGCGTCTCGAAGGCCCCGCCGACGGCGATCAGCAGAAGCCCGATCACGATACCCACGAAAGCCCCGGGCGAGCCAAGTCTGGCTGCTTCCCGACGCTGTCGCGCTTCTATAGGGTCGAGCGTACTCATCTCGTCCTCCACTGCTCGCTAGTCTCGACGATATCCAACCTAGAACCTTGGCCGCGCTCGTTGTTATCGGCTTTGTTCTCGCCCTCGCATAGCCCGTCTCACGTGCGGCCCGACCGCGACCCCGACGCGGGGGCCAGCGCCAGCATCCAGACGAGGTACGCCCCGCCGATCGCGGCCGTGACCAGGCCGACGGGAATCTGAAACGGCGACAGCAGCCGCTGCGCCAGCAGGTCGGCGCTCACGAGCAGCGCGGCGCCCATCGCTGTCGACGCAAGCACGGTGACGCCGGGCGAACGGGCGACACGGCGCGCCAGTTGGGGTGCGGCGAGCGCCAGAAAGCCGATCGGGCCGGCCGTTGCCACGGCGATGGCGGCGAGGCAGACGCCCAGTGCGAGTGCGACGGTGCGGGTGCGCGCCACGCGTAGGCCTACCGCTGCGGCCGTATCGTCGCCGAGTTCGAGGACGCGCAGAGAGCGCGAGGCGAGCAGCGCCGCCGGAAGCGCGAACGCCAGCACGACCGCGAGCGGCAGCAGCGGCGGCCACGAGATCGCGTTGAGGCTTCCGTACTGCCAGGCCTTCGCCACCTCTGCGTTCTCGATGTCGGCGCGGCTCACGAGGTAGTCGTTCGTTGCGGCCAACATCGCCGCCACGGCGATGCCCGACAGCACCAGTCGATCTCCGGTGGCTCCGCGTCGCAGTGCCAGCGCGATGACGACCGCAGCGGTCGCGAAGCCGCCCACGAGTGTGCCCACCAGAATGGTCGTGGCCGTCGACGCGCCCACCAACAGGATCACGGTCAGCCCGCCCGTGGCGGCGCCCGTAGTGAAGCCGATGATGTCGGGGCTGCCCAGAGGGTTCCGCGACACGCTCTGAAAGATGGCACCGGATGCGCCGAGCGCGGCACCCACAAGAAGGGCTGCGGCCGCCCGGGGCAACCGCTGGTCGACCACGATGAAACGATCGAGATCCGATCCGCCGCCGACAAGTGCGTTGAGGGCACCGGTCGGGGTGATCGTGTAATCGCCGGTCGCGATCTCGACGACGGCGACCGCGAGGGCGACAAGAAAAAGCGCCGCAGCGACTACGGCGGAGCGACGGTGAACCAGCAGTGCGGTGCCGCCCGGCATCCGGAATCGAAAGTAGCCGGGTGGCAGGGATCGCCTGCCGAAGCCGCTCACGCAGGCCTCCGTCGAAGAAGCAGGGCGATCAGAACGGGGGCACCGAGGAACGCGGTGACCACGCCCACCTCGAGTTCGGACGGCTGGGCGATGAGCCGGCCGATCACATCCGCAGCCAGCATGAGCGACGGGCCGACGAGAGCAGAGAGCACCAGGATGGTGCGCTGGTCGACGCCCGCGATCAGTCGCAGCACGTGCGGAACCACGAGCCCGACGAATGCGATCGGGCCGGCCGCTGCCGTGGCCGCGCCGCAGAGCAGCGTGATCGTGGCGATCACCAGAATGCGCAAAGCCGTCACCGGCACACCGAGCGAGACGGCCTGCTCGTCGCCCAGGGCGAGGGCGTTGAGCGATGGGCCGCAGACGAAGGCGAGCACGAGGCCGGCTGCGATGAACGGCAGAACCGAGAAGACGGTGTCGAAGCCGCGGTTGGCGACCGACCCGATCACCCAGAAGCGGTACGAGTCGAAGGCGGTCGCATCGAACAGGGTGATGATGCGGGTGCACGCTCCCAGACTTGCCGTCAGCGCGACTCCCGCGAGTACGAGACGAGCGTGGTCGCTGGCCTGGGTGCGGCGGATGCTGATGAGATAGACGAAGACGGCGGCGGCGCCGGCTCCGAGAAACGCGAACCACAGATATTCGTCGCCGCGAGTGGCGCCGAACGCGGATATCGCGATGACGACAGAGAATGCGGCTCCAGCGTTGACACCGAGCAGTCCCGGCTCTGCGAGAGGGTTGCGTGTCAGCGCCTGCATGAGCACACCCGAGACGGCGAGAGCCGCGCCCGCCACGATGGCGAGGAGGGTTCGAGGCATGCGCAGCTGCCAGACGATGATCGACCCGCGAGAGCCGTCTGCGGCGAGCAGCCCGTTCAAGACCTCGCCGATGCTCAGATTCTTCGAGCCGATCGCCAGGCTGAGAACGGTGAACAGAACGAGGACGGTGGCTCCGGCGATGAGGGCGACAGGCAGCCGGATGCGGCGCGATCGCTCTGCCCTGTAAACGCTCACTTAGGTAAGCCTATGCTTGGTCGGTGTTTACTGCCGAATTGAAGAAGCGAACCTCGCTCGCCGCCATGTCCCTCGCCGTTCTCCTGCTGGCCGGATGTTCCGCCGCGTCGCCCGCCGCAACGGTACCGCCCTCGTCTGATGCGCATCCGACCAGCTATGTGACCCCGCGCACCATGCCCGAGGGTAAGGGCAGCGGGGCATCCGACGGAGTATTTCCGCGCACCGTCGTGCACTTCTCAGGATCGACGACCCTCGAGGCCGCGCCGAAGAAGGTCGTCGTGATCTCCACCGGCCAGGCCGACGCCCTGCTGACGCTCGGAGTGGTTCCCACCGGGTCGACCTCAGGCGACGGGGCCGACATGATTCCGTCGTACCTCTACAAAGCGTTCCCCGACGACAAGTCCGCGCTCGACGCGGTCACCTACGTGGGCAGCCGCTTCGAGCCGAACGTCGAGACGATCGCGAATCTGGCTCCCGACCTGATCGTGATGAGCAGCGCCGGCAAGGATGCGACGGCGTTGTACGCGAGCTTGAGCGCTATCGCTCCGACCGTCGTCACCCAGGGCACGGGTCTGTACTGGAAGCAGGACTTCCTTCTGCTCGCCGACGCCATCGGCAAGACCCAGCAGGCCGAGCAGTGGCTCGACGACTACCAGGACGACGCCAAGGCCTTCGGGGCCACGGTCGAGGGAGCACCGACGGTGTCGTTCCTGCGGAAGAATGCCGACCGCACGCGCATCTTCGGCGTCGCCTCGTTCAGCGGATCCGTCGCAGAAGACGCGGGTCTCGCTCGCCCCGAGAGTCAGCAGTTCACCAATGACACCTCTGTCGACATCAGCTCAGAGCAGCTCGACCAGGCCGACGCCGACTGGATCTTCTACGGAGTGCAGGGTGGTGACGACACCCAGCTCACCTCGCTGCCGTTGTGGCCCACTCTCAATGCCGTCGACGACGACCACGCTGTCTCGGTCGACGACGACGTGTTCTATCTCAACGTCGGACCGACTGCGGCCCGAGGTGTGCTGTCGCAGTTGGAGAAGACGCTGGGCGGCTAGGCACCTGAGGTCGGATGCCTCACCCTCGCGAGCCGGCGAAGGTGCTTCACACAGACGGCTGGCGAGGCGAAATCAGCTGACGTTGTGTTACGTCGGCGTCTAAAAGTTACGCCGAGAACCGTCGCGCAGGTCTCGGTCACAGCAGTATCGGTCTCCTGACGAGGAAGGGACCGATCGACGATGACCTCAGCCGACACGACCGCGACTATCAGCCCGGCCGACGCACTGATGCGCGCCGTGGCGAACCGGCACCCGCAGATCGACGTGCGGCCGGCATCCACCGACACCGCGGCCTATCAGTATGACTATGCGACGGCACCGCGGCCCGATTCGGTGGTCGACGGTCTTCGTGGCCCCGCGGTGGCCTTCCCGACGACGGCCGACGACGTGCAGTCGCTCGTGCGGCTCGCAGCCGAATATGGCGTCACCGTGGTCGCTCGTGGGGCGGGAACCGGCCTGGCCGGCGGCGCGAGCGCTACGGGCGAGCAGCTGGTCATCTCGACCGACAGGCTCGACCGCATCGTAGAGGTCTCGCCACTCGACGAGGTCGCGATCGTCGAACCGGGCGTCATCAACGGAGACCTCAACGCGCACCTGCGGGAGTTCGGTCTGTTCTACGCGCCCGATCCCGCCAGCTTCGAGATCTCGACCATCGGCGGCAACATCGCAACGAACGCAGGGGGGCTGCGATGCGCGAAGTACGGGGTGACCCGGGAGTCGGTGCTGGCCCTCGACGTCGTACTCGCCGACGGCAGCCTCATCAGCGTCGGTCATCGATCGATCAAGGGGGTGACCGGGCTCGATCTGACCTCGCTGTTCGTCGGCTCCGAGGGAGTGCTGGGTATCGTGGTGCGCGCCACCCTTCGCCTGCGCCCTCTTCCGGTAGCCCGACGCACCGTCACCGCGTTCTTCGACAGCACGGCATCCGGCGCCGAGGGTCTGGGCGCGATCACCCTCTCACCGGTGCGGCCGGCCATCATCGAGTTCTTCGACAAGGTCAGCCTCGAGGGCATCGACGCGCACTCCGGCACCCGACTCCGTGAGCGGGGCGAATCGCTCATTCTGATCGAGCTCGATGGTTACGGCATCGACGAGCAGGCCGCAGACCTCGAGGATGCTCTGACGAGAGTCGGCGCGCGCGTCACGGTGGAGTCGGACGAAGACAGCGTCGCTCTCTGGGAGCTGCGCCGACACGGCCGGGGCCTGCCCGGGTCGCGCCGCTTCATCGGCGAAGACATCGCGGTTCCCAAGTCGGCGCTCCCTGCCGTCTATCGTTCCTTCGCCGCGCTGGAGGCCCGTTTCGGCGTCGAGATCTCGGCGGTCTCCCACGCGGGAGACGGAAATCTGCACCCGTTGATCACACAGGAGATCAGGCAGGGCGACGACCCCGCGGTCATTCCGGAGTCACTTGCGGAGGCTGCCACGGAACTCGTTCGCATCGCTCTGGCACTCGGCGGCACCGTCTCGGGCGAGCACGGAATCGGGACGCTCAAGCGCGAGTGGGCCGCTCTAGAACTGTCACAGCGCTCGATAGAAGCGCAACGCGCCATCAAGGCCGCCGTCGATCCGCAGCACCTGTTCAATCCCGGCAAGGCCATCTGAGTCGCGCTTTCGTGCACCTATTCAGCAGAAAGAGAAACACCATGACGATCTCGACGACAGTACGGCGAGCGGCTCGTGCAGCCATCGCCGTTGCCGCGACGACGGTACTTCTCGCGGCGTGCGCCGCGGGCACACCCCCCGGTCAGGCGTCCTCTGACTCGACCCCGGTTGAGGGCGGCAATCTGACGTTCCTCATTCAGGGCTACGACGCCGGCTGGGTCTCGAGCAAGACATCGATCTCGAGCTACGAGGGCAACCTGTGGGGCGAGATCACCGACAAGCTCATCTATGTCGATGAGAAGGGACAGCTCAGCCCCTGGATCGCCACCAGCTGGGAGGAGTTGAACGGGGCGACCGAGTTCGTTCTGCACCTCAAAGAGGGCGTCACCTTCTCTGACGGCACTCCGCTCGATGCGGCCGCGGTCGTCGACAACATCAACATCTGGGCGAAAGGCGACCCCGACCGCGGTATCAGCAAGGTGGGACTCTTTCCATCGGGCAACTTCGATCACGCGGAGGCGACGGACAGCTCGACAGTGCATGTCGTCTTCACCTCACCTGCGCTGAGCTTCATTCCGACGCTGGCGTACCACGGTGCGATCCTGCTGTCGCCCGCGACCTTGGCTCTGTCGATCGACGACCAGGCCGATCTCACGAAGCAGGTCGGCAGTGGGCCGTTCACGGTGAAATCGGTGACACAGGGCGATAGCTATGTGCTCGAGAAACGGCCCGACTACGACTGGGGGCCGGAGGCGACCGGCCATAGCGGCGCTGCGTATCTCGACACCATCACCTACAAGGTGATCAAAGACACCTCGGTGCGTACGTCGACCGTCGCGTCGCGGCAGGCCGACGTCGCCTACAACGTCGAACCGCAGGAGATCGAGTCGCTCACCGACCAGGGCCTCGTCGTGGACACCCCGCGCTACCTGGGCTTCACCGACGGATTCCAGGTCGATACCAGTGTCGCTCCGACGAACGAACTCGCCGTCCGGCAGGCCATCCAGCACGGCATTGATCGGCAGAACATCGTCGACACCGTGTACACGGGTGACTGGGAGGTTGCACGGTCCTTCCTGCAAGGCAACGTTCCCGAGGCGGGCGACTACAGCGATCTGCTCTCGTATGACCCCGACAAGTCGGAGAAGCTGCTCGACGGAGCGGGCTGGGTGCTCGGCTCCGACGGGTATCGATCGAAAGACGGCGCGACGCTCGAGTTCACCGTGACCCCCAATCCCTATGTGCCATCGACCCAGGCCGAGGACGAGCTCATCGCTCAGCAGCTGAAGCGCATCGGCATCAAGGTGAACCTGAACGTCGTCGATGTGTCGGGTTACGCCGCGATCATCGCGCACCAGCCGCCCTTGTTCCAGACCTCGCGCAGCTTCGTCGATGTGGGCACCGTCGCCGGAGTCCTGACTAGCCAGAACAAGGGCGAGGACTGGTTCAAGGCGGGAACAGGCGACGAGAAGCTGAATGAGCTGGCAAACGGAATCGCCACCGCCTCGGATCGCGATTCGCGAACCGCGCTCGTCAAAGATCTGCAGCAGTACGTGCTCGAGCAGGGATACTCGATTCCGACCGTTCAGCTCGTGCAGCGCCTCTACCTGCTGTCGCCGAACATCAAGGGCGTGACGTTCAACGGTCTGGCGTTCGCCAACTTCGCGGCCGCCTGGATAGCGCCGTGACCAAGTCCTACGGGCGGTACGCGCTGCTTCGGGCCGCCCAAGCGCTGGTCGTCGTCCTGCTGGCGTACATCGGAACCTTCCTGGTGATCAGCGTGCTGCCCGGCGATCCGATCACCAACATGCTGCGCGATCCGCAGAACGGACTCTCAGACGACCAGATCCAGCAGATCGTCGCGCACTATGGACTCGACAAGCCGGTGATCATCCAGCTGATCCTCTCGCTCGGACGTTTTGTCACCGGCGACCTCGGGTTCTCGCTGCAGTCCAACCTGCCGGTGTCGCAGCTCGTGGGCGATGCGCTGCCTTCGACGCTGACACTGGCGGGCACCGCACTGGCGCTCTCCGTGGTGATCGCGGTGGCGATCGCGTACGGCGTGCAGTACCTGCCGAGCAGGTGGGCGCGCGGAGTGCTGCGATCGGTGCCGTCGCTCTTCCTGTCGGTTCCCAACTTCGTCGTCGGCCTCGTTCTGATCGAGCTCTTCGCGTTCCGGCTGCACACCTTCACCACCATCGACCCCGATAGCGCTGCGGCAACCCTGTTCGCGGCCCTGACCCTCGCCATCCCGGTATCGGCGCCGCTGGCGGAGGTACTCATCGCCAACCTCGATCATGAGTCCCGGCAGGAGTACGCGCTTGTCGCGCGCTCCCGAGGCCTGAGCCAGGCGCGACTGTTCGCGCGGCATCTGGTCAAGCCGTCCATGCTTCCCGCCGTCGCGATGATCGCGCTCGTCGTGGGCGAACTGCTCGGAGGGGCCGTGATCACCGAGACGATCTTCGGTCGCGACGGACTCGGCACGGTTGTGCAGAAGGCGGTCACAAGCCAGGACGTGCCTGTTCTGCAGGCCGTGGTATCGCTCGCGGCCGTGGTCTTCGTCACGGTCAATCTGCTCGCCGACCTCGTGTCGCCGCTCCTGGATCCCCGGCTCGACGTGAAGTCCGAACGAAAGGTCGTGGTGCCGGTATGACCAGCTTGACAGCGCTCCTGAGACCGTCGGATCGACTTCGCGCCGCACGGCAATCGGCCGTTCGCGTGCCGCCGACGGTGGCGGTCGCCGCAGTCGTCATCGTCATCGTGCTGCTGTGGTCGCTGGTGCCGTGGCTGTTCACCTCATTCGACCCGTCGGTCGGAGACACGGCCGAGAAGCTGACGGCGCCGAGCGGCGCGCACTGGTTCGGAACCGATCACCTCGGACGGGATGTGTTCGCCCGTGTCGTGTACGGAACGGCATCGTCGGTGACGAGCGCGCTGGTGGCCGTCTCGATCGGACTCGTCGTCGGCAGCATCATCGGTTTGGCGAGTGGGTTCCTCCGCGGGGCGGTCGATGTCGTGCTCGGCAGAGTCGTCGACGTGCTGCTGGCCATCCCGAGCTTCCTCCTCGCCGTCGTCATCGTCAGTTCGCTCGGTTTCCAGACGATCAACGCGGCGATCGCGACGGGAGTCTCCGCGATCGCGATCTTCGCCCGGCTCATGCGCGCCGAGGTGCTGAGGGCGCGCGGATCTGTGTTCGTCGAGGCCTCCTACCTGCAGGGTGGCAACAGGCTCCACGCGCTGCTCGGGCACATCCTTCCGAACACCTACAAGTCGGTGGTCGCACTCGCCGTCCTGCAGTTCGGCACCTCGATTCTGGTGATCGCCTCGCTCGCGTTCCTCGGCTACGGAGACCCGCCACCGGCATCCGATTGGGGCCTGCTTGTGGCCTCGGGCAAGTCGTACGCGACCGCACCGTGGCTCATCTACGCTCCCGCGCTGGTGATCGTGATCACCGTTCTCTCTGTGAACCGCATCAGTACCTGGTTGAGGAGAACACGATGACCGTATCGATCGAGAGCACGCGGCAGGTGCTTCCTGCCGTCGCGCCGACCGCCCGTTCCGGCCGGCCCGATGGCGCCTCTCTCCTCACCGTCGAGGGCCTGGCAGTCGCATATGGCGACACCACGGTCGTGCGCGACGTGGGATTCTCTCTCGAGCGCGGGCAGAGCCTGGCACTGATCGGCGAGTCAGGTTCGGGAAAGTCGACGGTGGCGAAGAGCATCCTGCGTCTGCTTCCCTCGGGCGAGAGCGCCACGAGCGGACGGGTGAGTCTCGAAGGACGAGAACTGTTCGGGTTGCCCGAGCGGCAGTTCAGGCCTCTGCGCGGCCGCCTGCTGGGCTATATTCCGCAAGATCCGTCGTCGGCCTTGAACCCGGTGCGCACCATCGGTTCGCAGGCACACGAGGCGGCGGCGCTCGCGGGCGAATCGGATGCGCGGGTCCGGCGCCGAAACATCCTGTCGGTTTTCGAGCAGGTCGGCCTGCCCGACCCCGAGCGGGTCTACGCCTCGTATCCGCATCAGCTCTCAGGCGGAATGCTGCAACGTGTTCTCATCGGGCTGACCGTGCTGCCGAGGCCGGCGCTCATCGTCGCCGACGAGCCCACGTCGGCGCTCGACGTGACCATCCAGAAGCTCATTCTCGACCTGCTCTCCGAACTGCGACGAGACCTGGGCATCGGTCTGCTGCTCATCACGCACGATCTCGCGGTCGCCGCCGAGCGGGCGGATTCGATCGTGGTGTTGAAGAACGGGGTCGTCGAAGAGAGCGGTTCGTCGAGACAGGTCTTCTCGGCTCCGACGTCGGAGTACGCGCGGCAGTTGCATGCCGATGTGCCCGCCCTCAACCCCGACCGATACCGCGTCCAGCGCACTGCTCCATCCGCCGATGCCGCACCTGTCACGGTTCGCGCTGTCGAGGTTCGCGATGTCTCCAAGCGGTTCCGCTCGGGCGATGGCGAGGTGGCGGCGCTCGACGGCGTCTCGTTTACGCTCGAGAAGGGAACGACCCACGCGCTCGTCGGCGAATCGGGGTCGGGCAAGACCACCGCGGTACGCCTTCTGTTGGGCCTCGAACAGCCGGATGCCGGACAGATCGAGGTAGCGGGCTCGCGGGTGCACGGGCAGACGGCGGCGGAGCTGCGCAGCCTCAGACGGCACCTGCAGCTCGTCTACCAGAATCCGTTCACGTCACTCGATCCCACCTGGCGGGTGAGCAAGATCGTGCGGGAGCCGCTCGACCGTTTCCGCGTCGACGAACGATCAGAGCGTGCCCGACTCGTTCAGCAGACGCTCGACGAGGTGGGGCTGCCGGCATCCGTTCTGTCGCGCCGACCGAGCCAGCTGTCTGGTGGTCAACGCCAGCGCGTGGCCATTGCCCGTGCCCTTGTCGTGCGGCCAGACGTGCTGGTGCTCGACGAACCGACCTCGGCGCTCGACGTGAGTGTGCAGGCGGGCATCCTCGAACTTCTTTCTCGTCTGCAACGCGAGCATGGCCTGTCGTACCTGCTCGTGTCGCACGACTTGGCGCTGGTCAGGCAGCTCGCCGACACGGTGTCGGTGCTGAAGCGGGGGAAGGTCGTAGAAAGCGGCACGGTCGATCAGATCTTCGCGCGCCCTGAGCATCCCTATACCCGCGCCTTGCTCGAGGCGATCCCGCGCACGAGCGGCTAGACGAGGCCGGAAGGCCATGGGGACATGTCCCCATGGCCTTCCGGCCCGCCGCCTCCTACTCTGAGTCACGTGGAGCATCAGTGCCCACGGGGGAACAAAGGAGTCGATTCATGGCCGGATTCGTAGGCGCAGACGTCGACGAGCTTCGCGCGTTCGCGAAGCTCGTCGACACGGCCAGCCGTCAACTCGACGACACGACGAACGGGCTGTCGGCCGCGCTCGCAAGCACACGCTGGCTCGGGCCCGACGGCTCGGAGTTCACTTCTCACTGGAATTCGCAGTACAAGCCGGGACTCACCCGCGCGAGCGGTAGCCTTCACGGTCTCGTGACGATCCTCGTCAAGAACGCCGATGAGCAGCAGACAACGAGCTCCGACACCGGAGGCGGCGCAGGCAATGGCGGCACCGGCAAGGGATCGAGCGACGGCACGACCTCCGGCGATCTCGGCGGCAAGTCCGTCGACGACCTCGAAGATCTGTCGAGCGACGAGCTGCGCGATCTCGCCGAGAAGTTCAGTAAAGACCCCGATGCGGCGCACGACTGGTGGGAGTCTCTGACCCCGGCCGAGCAGGCGCGCCTGATCAAGAACGCTCCCGAACTCGTCGGTGGCCTCGACGGCGTGCCCGCACTCGATCGAGTCGCCGCCAACGCGAACATCGCCGGCGATCAGATCGAGAAGAACGACACCAGGATCAAAGAGATCGAGCAGAAGCTCGCAGAGCCGTGGAGGTATGCACTCAGTGCTATCACGGGACCGGGCGACATCCAGGCCCTGAACGACGAACTCAAAGATCTCAAGAACGAGAACAAGTACCTGCAGGAAGCCGTCGACGGCGACGTTCAGCTCTACACCTATGACCGAGATGCCGACCGCATCGTCGAGATGATCGGCAACCCCGAGACGGCGACTCAGCAGCTCACCTGGATCCCGGGCACCGCGACCGACATGAATTCCTTCTACACACATGGTGTGCAAGGTCTGCCCGACTACGTGGCCGGGGCCGTGCCGGGTACGGTGGCGTTTGTGATGAAAGACGGAACCTACCCGCAGTGGGATCTCTCTCACCCCCCGTCGGACACCTCGCTCGCCCACGACCTCGGCGTGACACAGGCGCAGTTCCAATCCGGGCTCGAAGCGTCGGGATTCGAGTCGATGCCGAACACCGCGGTCGGTCATTCTGCGGGACTAGCGATTCTCACGGCCAGTGAGTCGGCTGGCGCGCACTACACGAATGTGGTGTCGTTGTCGGGCATCGGAATGGCCGGGGGCTGGGAGCCGCAGCAGGGCACCGGCTACTACGACTACACGACTGGCGGCGATGCCATCCTCGCCGCTCGAGGAGTCAACGGACTCCTCCCGTCGGACATCGAGTTCGGCGGGTCGATCCTCGATCCATCGGTCACGCTGAGCTTCGAGAGGGCGGGCTTCCCCCTCACGCCGAGCGAAGAGAACGGCTTCTCTGTGCTCGATCCGGGTATCGGGTGGAAGACGCCGACTCTGTTCGACCCGCTGCTCAAGCAGTCCATAGACAATCACAGCCTCATCGCTTCGACGAACACGAGCCACGAGGTCAAAGATGGGCTGATCGACCTGCTGAGTGGAAACAAGCCCGCCGGATCATGAGGTCCGGAATCAAAGCGATGCTGGCGACCGCCGCGGTCGTCGTGACAATGACAGGATGTGGTGTGGTGAACGATCCGGGATCGACAGGCCTGAGTTATGACGGCTCGCGTGCGGCGGCGCTGTCTCTTCGTGACGAAGTGCAGGAGACGCTGTCGTCGGCGGCCGTGCTCAGCTCGAGCGACGACGAGGTGCGCATAGCCTGTGGCGATGATGCGGCGCAGTTCGGAGGAACCCGCACGATCGTGGTCGCCGCCGACTTCGACCGTGCGGAATGGCTCGACCAGGCGGCCGCGAGCTTCGAGCAGCGCCAAGGGTGGAAGATTCAGAAGAAGGTGGCGGCCGACGGATCTTCAGAAGCCACCACGGCAGTCTCTATGGTGTCGGCCGACGGGTACTACCTGCGACTGGGAGAGTTCAGCACCGCGCCGCAGGGCGGGCCGGTCGTGGTGCTCTCCGCATCCGGCCCCTGCGTGGAGGCCCCGCCCGAGTAACGGTCTCGTCGCCGTGGCGACCCGGCCCGGACCGACTCAGTCGCTCGGCCTGCTTCCTCGCGCCTCGACCGTCTCCACGATCGCGCTGAGCACCCGACGCATGTACGGTGCCCAGAACAGACCCACGATGGCGCGAACGATGAATGCGCGGCCCGGCAGGGGATAGAACCGGTACTGCCACCGGATGTTCGTGGTCGCCGAATCGGAGTGGGGGCTCGAGCCTCCAGGGCCGCCCGAGTCATCAGAGCCACCTGGGCCTGCCGGGGTGAAAGTCCATTCCGCGCGTCCTCCGCTCACGAGCCGACCGAGGATGCCCGTGAATCGGCTCAGGTCGTAGGCGAAGAACACGCCCGGCTCGCTGTGCGTGATCGTCTCGACGACGGTGCCGCCGTCAGACAGCTGGAGGGTGCGCGTGTAGCCGACGACATCCCACGACGACGGCTGGCCTAGTACGCCCACGACCGCGGGCAGGGGTCCGAAGCGTGGATAGAACTCGGTGGGCGGCGTCTGCAGTGCGACAGTCCAGCTCCGAAGGGCTACCGCGCCCGTCACGAGTTCGGTGGTGAAGCCGATTGCACGGCGTGGGTTCGCCGTCATGGTCCTTCTCCGATCGACTGCGTCTCGCCGACGACCAGTCGCATGACGTCGTCGAGGCTCTGCTGACTCGCGAATGCTGCGCGCTGGCGGTCGGATGAGTTGCCCCGGCCGAGCGCTTGCTCCGCCAGATCGCGCACAACCGCGTAGTCGCCGAACTCGTCGAGCGCGGGCCTGAGGTCGTCGACCAAGCCGCGCACGGCATCCGCCGCGTCGAGCGGGTGCGGGTGCGGGCCCGCGCTGAGAAGCTCGGCTGAGAGCCCGGTGCGGGAGGCCTGCCACAGGGCCGCCCGATGAATGGGTGCGCGCCGAGCCTGCAGAGGAACCCCTCTCTCGATGTCGATCTCCGCAGACCGCACGGCGGCGCGGAAGAGCCCCGCGATCAGCACGGCGTCGTCGACGAGGGGCAGCGCATCGCAGACGCGCAGTTCGAGGGTGGGGACGTGGGCAGATGGGCGTACGTCGAAGTACGCCATCTTGCTGTCGGCGATCACCCCGGTATCGATCAGATCAGAGATGAGTTCGTCGTACTCGGCGGCGGAGGCGAGGGGGCCCGTCGCTCCCGCACTGGGCCAGCGCTGCCAGACCAGGCTTCGCACGCTCGCATAGCCGGTGTCGTGGCCGTTCCAGAACGGCGAGCTGGCTGACAGAGCGAGAAGAACAGGGAGACGATCGGCAACCCGCTGTGCGAGCTGCACGGCGAGGTCGCGGTCGGCTACACCGACGTGAACCTGGAATCCACAGATCAATTGCTCGTCGACGAGCAGCCGATACTTCTCTTGCATCGCACCGAATCGCTGTGAGCTGGTGAGTTCGAAGTCGGAGATCTCCGACCGTGGCGCCGTGCCGGCGGCCGCGATGCCCACGCCCAGCGGACGGGCGACATCCATCACCCCTCGGCGAAGACGCACGAGCTCTGCCCGGAGCCCCGCCAACGTCTGCACCACCCCGGTGTTCGTCTCGACGGTTGTGCGCTGAAGTTCGGCGCCGTAGCTCGCCGCGTCGAGCTGCTGGAGAAGCTGTGGAGCCGAGGCCGACAACCGCCACGACTCGAGGTCGATGAGGTGGAGTTCTTCTTCTGCGCCCAGCGTCAGTTCTGCACCCATGACCACAACCTAGTGGGAGGCGGATGGTCTGTGACAGCCCTTGTCTTCGAGGAGCGGCTCGGCTTAGAACAGGTCGGGCGAGGGCGTCGAAGTGTGCTGCACCGAGACGTCGGCGTGGCGATCGAAGCGGTAGCCCGCGCCGCGGACGGTGCGCACGATGTCTTCGTAGTCGCCGAGCTTGGCGCGGAGGCGCCGCACGTGCACGTCGATCGTGCGCTCGTTCGGAATATCGCTGTCGTCGGCCGACCAGAGCGAGGCGATGAGTTCGGCGCGGTCGATGGTCTTTCCCTCGCGCAGCACGAGGTACTGCAGCAGCTCGAACTCCTTGTATGTGAGGTTCGCCGCGTTGTTGTCGAGCAGTACACGCTTGCGTGACAGGTCGATGACGACGCCATCGCGAGCGCGGTCTTCGTCTTCGGGGGTGTGGCGGTGCTTGGCGAGTGCTGCGGGATCCTGCAGTGCGAGGCGCACCACGTCGACGTCGCGTCCACCGGCGCCGCGCGGGGCCAGGGCGACGGCGGCGTAGGTCTCTGATGACGGCGACAGCTGGGCGGCGAGAGCTCGCAGCTGGGCGACGATCTCTGATAGGTCGGTACCGTCGGCGGCGGCCTTGTCTTCGTCGATTCCCACGTAGAGAACGAAGCCGCGAGCCTCGGTGCCGGTGGGCACGGCACGCAGGTGAGTCGAGGGCGCCTCAGGGGCGAGCTGCTCTGAGCGGGTGATCGGGGTGACGGCGGCGGGGCGGGTGTCGAGGTGTGCAAGAGACATGGGAGAAATCCTTCGATGAGGTGCCCGTGGGCTCCGGCCGGATACGGCGACGAAGCGGATGCCCCAGGGCGGGTTGTGCGAATGGTGCGGCGTTACAGCCGGAGACCGCGAGTGGTTCTGAGAGTCAGAACCAGGCGGGGGAACGGAGGCCTCTTTCGTTAAAGAGAGAAGCAGACCTCAGAACCGAGCGAACCTGATTGTCAGGCGCAGTGTCTGATTAGGCACACATTCGGCAACACATGACAGCGCTGCTGGGCATCATCATGCCAGCAGTCCCCAGTGCCTCAAAGGAGGTAAGGGCGAGCGCGTTGTCAGTCATGAACGAAAGCTAAGCGGAATATGACTCCGCATGTCAAGTTATTTCTTGTTCGCGAGCTCGATC
Source organism: Agreia pratensis (assembly GCF_900177685.1). Lineage (GTDB taxonomy): Bacteria > Actinomycetota > Actinomycetes > Actinomycetales > Microbacteriaceae > Agreia > Agreia pratensis. Next base: position 807,878 of record NZ_FXAY01000001.1, on the reverse strand, counting down.
GTGACCTCGCGTCGTCTCAGACGAGGCCGTAGAGGCGGTCGCCGGCATCTCCGAGGCCCGGAACGATGTAGCCCTTCTCGTTGAGTCGCTCGTCGAGCGCTCCGAGGACGAGGTGCACTTCGCGGCCCTCGACGGCCTTCTCGAGGGCAGCGACGCCCTCGGGGGCACCGAGAAGGCAGATCGCCGTGACATCGACGGCTCCGCGGTCGAAGAGGAACTCGATCGCCGCGCTCAGCGACCCACCGGTGGCCAGCATCGGGTCGAGCACGAAGCACTGGCGGTCGCTCAGATCGTCGGGCAGGCGTTCGGCGTAGGTCGTCGGCTCGAACGTCTCCTCGTCGCGCACCATGCCGAGAAAGCCGACCTCGGCGCTCGGAACGAGCTTCATCATGCCCTCGAGCATGCCGAGCCCCGCACGAAGAATGGGAACGATCAGAGGGCGAGGCTCCGAGATGGCGAGCCCCTGGGTCTCGGCGACCGGCGTCTGAATGGTTACGACCTCGGTGCGCACCTCGCGCGTGGCCTCGTAGGCGAGCAGCGTCACGAGTTCCTCAGTGAGTGCACGGAACGTCGGTGACGGCGTCGACTTCTCTCGCAGCACGGTGAGCTTGTGCGTGATGAGCGGGTGGTCGGCAACGTGTACTCGCATAGGCTCAATCTACTGGAGCGGAAGGGGCCTGGCGGAATGTCCGATCGATCGCACCCCGCGCATCCCTGGCCTGCCGCCTACGGCGAGCGGATGCGCGAGCTTCTCGAAGATGCCCGGCTCGCCGAGGCGTCGGGCGACGTGCCCGTGGCGGCGATGGTTCTGGATGCCTCCGGCCGGGTCATCGGCCACGGCCGCAACGAGCGCGAGTTGCTGCACGACCCCACCGCCCACGCCGAGGTGCTGGCACTGCGCGAAGCGTCAGCGGCGACGGGGGACTGGCGTCTCGAGGGGTGCACGCTGATCGTCACGCTCGAACCGTGCGTGATGTGCGCCGGCGCGATCCTCGGCGCGCGCGTTCCGACGGTCGTGTTCGGCGCGTGGGACGAGAAGGCGGGCGCTGTCGGCTCGGTCTACGACGTTCTGCGCGATGTGCGGCTGAACCACCGGGTCGAGGTCTGGGCGGGAGTCGAGGCCGACGCCTGCGCCGCCGCCCTGACGACCTTCTTCCGCCACCGCTGAACGAGTAGTCGCGCCCATGGCTCTCCGCTGATCGAGTAGTCGCGCGACGAAGGAGCCGGCGTATCGAGATCGCCGCGACGGATCTCGATACGGCCGCGGGCGGCCTACTCGATCAGCGCAGGGGTGCCGCGGGCGGCCTACTCGACCGGCGCACGGGTGCCGCGGGCGGCCTACTCGACCGGCGCAGAGCCGGTGGCGTCGGCGACGCTCGGCGCGTAGACGTCGGGCTCGAGGTAGATCACCCGGGCGATCGGCACGGCCTCACGGATGCGCGCCTCGACAGCATTGATGGCCAACGCGATATCGGTGAGCGTGGTCGCCGCGGGCAGCGTGATCTTGGCGCCGACGAGCATCTCCTCTGGGCCCAGATACATGGTCTTCAGGTGCACGAGGTGCTCGACCTCCGGGCTCGACGTGATGGCGTTCTCGATCTTCACGAGGTCTTCGTCGGTGGCCCCCTCTCCGACCAGCAGGCTCTTCGTCTCGATGCCCAGGATTACGGCGACGAGCACGAGTAGGGCTCCGATGAAGACGGTTCCGATGCCGTCCCACACGCCGTTGCCGGTGAGCACGGTCAGGCCGACTCCGGCAAACGCGAAGACGAGTCCCAGGAGGGCGGCGGTGTCTTCCAGCAGCACGACCGGCAGCTCAGGTGCCTTCGCCCGACGGATGAACTGCAACCAACTCAGCGAGCCCCGAGTGTGGTTCGACTCGCCGATCGCGGTGCGCAGCGAGAACCCTTCGAGCCCGATGGCGATGACGAGTACCAGCATCGGCAACCACCACACCTCGAGCGGGTGCGGGTTGTTGATCTTCTCGATGCCCTCGTAGAGCGCGAAGACGCCACCCACCGAGAACAGGATGATCGACACGACGAAGGCGTAGACGTAGCGCTCGCGGCCGTAGCCGAACGGATGCGCCCGGTCGGCCTGCTTGCGTGACTTGCGGCCTCCGAGCAGCAACAGCAGCTGATTGCCCGAGTCGGCGGCGGAGTGCACGCTCTCGGCCAGCATCGACGACGATCCCGAGAAGAGAAACGCGATGAACTTGGTGAGAGCGATACCGAGATTGGCCGCCAGCGCGGCGATGATCGCCTTGCTTCCTCCGGATGCGCTCATGCCCCAATCCTAGGATGGACCCGTGACAGACACCTCTCCCATCTCATTGCCCGCCATCGCCATCCTCGGCGCAGGATCGATGGGGCGCGCCATCCTCTCGGGCCTGCTCGCGCCCACCGTCGACGTCTCCGGCGGCATCCGCGTGACCAACCGGTCGGCCGTGCGTGCCGCCGAGTTCGCCGAGGTCGATGCGGTCACGGCCTGGGCGACCGACGACGATCCCGAGGCGAATCGCCGGGCCGTCGCCGGGGCATCCATCGTTCTTGTGGCGGTGAAGCCGCCCATGGTGCCGGCCCTGCTCGACGAGATAGCGGATGCGCTCGAGCCCGGCGCGATCGTCGTGAGCGTGGCGGCCGGCGTCACCGTCGCGACGTTCGAACAGCGCCTGCCCGAGGCGGTTGCCGTGCTGCGGTCGATGCCGAACACGCCCGCGATCGTGGGCAGCGCCGTGACCGGACTCTCGGCCGGTACCCGATCGACGGCCGAACAGCTCGCTCTCGTAACGCGGGTGTTCGAAACGGTGGGTGAGGTCGTGGTCGTGCCCGAAGACAAGCTGGATGCGCTGTCGACGATCTCGGGGTCGGGCCCGGCGTACGTGTTCTTTCTGATCGAGCAGCTCACCGCGGTGGCCGTCGAGAAAGGCTTCACCGCGGAGGAGGCCGCCGTTCTGGTGAACGGCACGTTCCTGGGGGCATCGCAGTTGCTCGCCGCATCGACCAGCACCCCGTCTGAGCTGCGCCGACAGGTGACGAGTCCCAACGGAACGACCGAGCGGGCTATCGCGGTGCTGCAAGACGGGGGAGTCGACGAGCTGTTCGCCCGGGCGACGGATGCGGCGCTCGCGCGCGCGAGGGAGCTCGCCGCCGGCTGAGCATGCGCTCCCTGAGCCAGTCGAAGGGCAACCCCCTGTGCGGTGTCAGGGTGCAGCGATAGCGTTTCAGCGTGAATCTTCTCTCCCTCTGGCCGATCAGTGCCATCGTGCGGCATCGCGAAACGGCGGCCGCGCGCATCGACCTCACGATTCCCGTGAACTCGGCGTTCTGGCGAGCGCGTCAGAAGAAGGCGGGCGAGCTGCTCTACTTGGTCATCGGAGATTCGGCGGCGCAGGGGATCGGCGCATCGAAGCCCTATCGCGGATACGTCCAGGTCGTGGCGAACCACTTCGCCGCAGAGACAGGGCGTACGGTGCGCATTGTGAATCTCAGCGTTGCAGGCGCCCGACTTCGCGAGGCCCTCGCCATCCAGATGCCGAAGCTGGCCACGCTGCTGCGCGATGCCTCACCCGATCTCTTGACCGTGTCGATCGGCGCCAACGACATCAACTCGTTCGAGAAAGGCCGCTTCGCCCGAGAGCTCGAAGAGCTCTACGCGCTGTTACCCTCGACCGCGATCGTGGCCGATCTGCCGTGCTTTCACATTCCCCAGCGTGAGCGCTTGGTGGCTGTCGCCAATCGCATCGTGCGGGCGACAGCCGAGCGCCACGGCCTCGTCGTCGCCCCGCTCTATGCGGTGACGAAACGGCAAGGAATTCTCGGCGCCGTCTACCAGTCGGCTGCTGATCTGTTCCACCCGAACGACCGCGGCTACAGGGTGTGGGCTTCGGCATTTCTGCCGGCGGTCGCGGCTCGGGCAAAAGATCTGCGCGAGCACGCGACCGCCGGCCGCAAGGCCCCAGCGGGCCGCGAAGCGAATCAGTAGTAGCTGTCGTCGGGTGTGAAGGTCGCCTTGTCGCCGTCGAGCTCGATCGTTCCCGAGATGCGGATGCTCGTCTTGTCCGAACCGTCACGCTGCTGACTCACAGACGTGTACTTGTAGGTGACCGATGCGGAGCCGCTCTCGGCGGTGTTGACCTGGAGCTCGCCATCCGAGCTGATCCTGATCTCGTACGCAGGCTTCTTGTCGAGCGTCCAGACGACGTTCGTCGGGCTGCCGTATGCGTACACGGAGTTCGGGCAGTTCTCGGGATCTACCGTTGTCGATGCGATGCACTTCGCGAGATAGTCGTCCACCTGAGTCGTGATGGTGCTCGTGAGCTCATCGCTCGGCTCCGGCTCCAGCACGGCGGGGGCGTTCAGGCCGAGGACTGCACTGCTTTCGCCGGCGACGACGGTCTTGCTGACAGGTTTGGCTGTCAACCACTTATCCGAGTCGGCGACGCCGACTTCGTACGTGCCCGGTAGCACGGGGAGATCCACGCTGCCATCGCGCTGTTCGGGCGTGAGGTCGACGTCGATTCCGTTCACCTGGATCTTCTCGATCGACTCGGGGGCGTAGATCCTGATCGAGCCCTGATCCGGTCTTTCCAGCTTCCAGTTGTCAAAGAACAGCCATTGCTTGCCCGTCGAGCGCACCGAGAACCGCACGGTGCTCTTACGGCCGTCCTGATCGAGCTCTGCGGTCACCGAGGCGACGTCGTTCGAGGTGTTCACGGAGGTGATCTCGTAGGAGGTGATCCGTTCGGTCGCCGCGGCGAAGACCTTGTCGTCGAGAAGAACGCGGTCGGCCTTCGGGGCGTCGACATCGGCCAGGGCGAGCGCCTCGGAAGCCTTGCCGTCTACGAGCGCATCGAGGTACTCGGTCACGCGTGCCTGAGGCGGGTTGATGGCTCCATTGGCGATCGAGAGGCCCACCGTGGCGAGGAGCACGAGCACGAGTGCTCCACCGCCCACGATGCTTCCCACCAGGATGCGCTTCTTGGTTCGTGGATCGAGTGGAGTCGCGGCTGGGGCGGCTGGGGCCGCCGGGGGTGGCGTCGTGGCAGAGGCCGCCGTGGTGGGTGCCATCACGGGCACCGTGCCGCCGGTCGCCTCTGCTGAGGCTTCTGGATGCGCGGGCTGCAGGACCGGTGCGGCGGGCTGCGGGTCGCCGCCCGCAACGGCTGGACTGGCCGACGGTGCGGCGAGACGAGACAGTCGAGCGACGAAGGCCGCGGGCAGCAGACCGAGAAGGATGCCGCCGGCATATCGGGCGACCAACTCGACGAGAGCGCCGACTGCAGCGAACAGCAACAGGGTCCAGGGTGCGGGACCCACAGAGACGCTGCCGGAGACTAGGCCGCCCACCGAACCAGTCGCTATGACCGATCCGAACAACGACACCAGTAGCCCGGCGAGGGCGAAAGCTCCGACGGTGGAGCCCCATGCGGCCAGCGGCGAGAACCGACTCGTCGACCGCGCGAGGCGTAGCCAGACACCGGCGAGCGCGATCAGCACGAGCACGAGAACGATGTCGACGATAACGACCCATGGTTCAGCGGAACCGATCCAGACGGAGCTGGGCGCTTCGGATCCGAGCGAGCTCTGCATGCTTCCGCCGAGGCTGATCTGGCCGAGATGCATGATCGCCAGACCGGCCAGTGCCGCAGACGGCAACCACAGCGGGGCGCTCAGCAGCGCGTCAGGTGACTCCTGAACGGCGACCCCGATCGCGATCGCGATTGCTGCGATGACAGAGGCCACGACGGTGTAACCGAACGCGACGCGCAGAGCGGAGGACAGCGCCGCGGGCATCGTGCGGCTCAGTCCGAGAGGTTTCGCATCTCCCCTGGAGCGCGCCGCACGCGAACGGGCGAGGGCCGCGCTGAGAGTGATGATCACAACAGCACCGAAGAACAGGCTCACCGAGGACGTCGTCGCGGAGAACGTCGTTCCGCTCGCCGTGTAGCTCGCCGTGCCCGCGAGCGTGAGGATCACGAGCAGCAGGGAGTAGGCGATGCCCTGTGCCAGCGAGACCAGCCAGCGAACTGCGGCAGAGGTCGTCGGGATGCGCAGCTCGGCTCGGTACGAGAGAGTGGCCACGGCGCCGGCCTGGAGGAGCAGAAAGAGAACAGGAACAGTAAACGCGATGACCGAGCCGCTGATCGATACGCCGAACATTCCGGCAGATACGGTTGCCGAGATCGTGCCGAGCAGTCCCGCGCCCATGAGCTGCAGCGGGAGCGCGGCCACGATCGACCACGGACGCGGCTCGCCGGCGGACATCACGGTGAGGATCGAGAAGACGAGCCCGAGCATATAGGTTCCGACGAGGCCGGCTCCCAGGGGGAGCAACAGGCCAATCAGTTGTTCGGGCCTCACCGCCTGCGCGAGAGCCGACGGCTTGCCGGGAGCGACCGGAGGCCCGCCGACCGGAGGCCCGCCGACCGGAGGCCCGCCGACCGGAGGAGTTCCGACGGGCGCGCCACCGACAGGGGGCATCGGGGGAACTTCTGCCCCTGCCGCGCTGGGCGCGCCGGAGGGTGCGGACGACGCGGGCGGCACCGCAGGCGCGGGCGGCGCAGACGGTGCGGGCGGCACCGGCGGCACAGCAGGAGCCGCAGGGGCATCCGGGTTGGGCAGATTTGGATCGTTGCTCACGTGCATCCCTTGTTCGGTTTAGGCAGCGGGCACGCGAAATCGCACGCGTATTTCTCTCCCATGCACCTGTCTAGCAGGAGCTGTAACCCGATCGAGGGTGTTCCGTGTCGGCATTTTGGGGGACACGGCGTGCTTTTTGGCTACTCGAGCGCCGAGAACTTCTCGATGTCGCTCGAGGTGCCCGAGACGATGATGATGTCGTGGTCGGTCACGACGGTCTTCTCTGTGGCGTAGGTGAACGGCTTGCCGGGTGACTTCACGCCGACGACGGTGATGTTGTGCCGCGAACGCACGCCCGACTCTGTGAGGTTCTTTCCGCGAATCGGCTTGGGCGGAAACATCTTGACGAGGGCGAAGTCGTCGTCGAACTCGATGAAGTCGAGCATCCGCCCAGACACGAGGTGGGCGACGCGCTCGCCGGCCTCCGCTTCGGGGTAGATCACGTGGTTCGCGCCGATGCGCTCGAGGATCTTTCCGTGTGACTTCGAGATGGCCTTGGCCCAGATCTGCGGGACCTTGAGGTCGACGAGGTTCGCGGTGATGAGAACGCTGGCCTCGATCGACGAGCCCACGGCGACGACGGCGATCGAGAACTCGCCCGCGCCGATCTGCCGCAGCGCGTCGATGTTGCGCGCATCCGCCTGCACCGTGTGGGTGATGCGCTCCGACCACTTCTGAACGAGAGTGTCGTTGTCGTCTATGGCCAGAACTTCGCGGCCGAGGCGGTCGAGTTGGCCCGCCGTCGCGGCCCCGAAGCGACCGAGGCCGATCACGAGAACGGGGGCGTCGTGCTTGATGCGATCAACCAACGATGGGCCTCTCTTCGGGTCGTCTGAACAGCTGCCGGCGCTGGCTCGCTGCCAGCGCCGCGGCGAGAGTCACTGTACCAACGCGGCCCATGAACATCGTCGCGGCCATCACGTAGATGCCCGAGTCGGGAAGGGATGCCGTGAGCCCGGTTGTGAGTCCAGACGTCGCGAATGCAGAGATCACGTCGAAGAGCACGAAGTCGAGCGGCGCCTTGGTGATCTGCAGGATGACGATGGTGGACACAGCGACGGTCGTCGCGCCCCACAGCACGACACTCACGCCGAGTCGCAGCACATCGCCCGGAATGCGTCGCCCGAAGGCCTCCATCGATTCGTTTCCGCGGGCCTCGGCGAACGCGGCGAGGAACAGAACCGCAAGGGTCGTCACCTTGATTCCCCCGGCGGTCGATGCGGAGCCGCCGCCGATGAACATCAGCATGTCGGTGACCAGCAGACTCGAGCCGTTGAGGTCGCTGATCGGAATCGTTGAGAAGCCGCCGGATCTCGTCATCACCGAGAGGAACAGCGACTGGAAGATCGTGTCGCCCGCGTTGAGGTCGCCGTAGGTCTTCGGGTTGTCGAACTCGAGCACGATGTAGAGCACGGCTCCGGCAATGATGAGAATCAGCGACGTCACAAGCGTGAGCTTCACGTGCAGCGACCAACGCTTCGGCTTCTTGAGGTTGCGGGAGAGCACATAGATGATCGGAAATCCGATGCTTCCCATGAATACCCCGAGCATCAGAATGCTGAGGAACCAGTAGTCGTTCTCGAACGGTGCGAGTCCCTCGGCATTCGGCGCGAAGCCGGTGTTCGTGAACGCCATGGCCGAGTAGTAGAAGCTGTCGGTGATCGCCGGAGCGAGGGCGACGCCGTCGATGAGCATGCGGGGGATGAGAAGGAGTGCGATCACGAGCTGGATCACGAGGGAGCTCACCGCGACAGTTGCCAGCAGCCCGCCGATCTCGCCGAGCCGCACGGCCTGGCCCTCCGACACGGCGCCGTGGCGCATCCGCATGGGGTTGGTGTCGCCCGCGGCCATGAGCCGGCTCTTGAGGCCGAGTTTGCGCGACACGGCGAGGCCGAGGATCGACGCCAGGGTCAGTACCCCTAGTGCACCGATCTGCACACCGATGAAGATGAAGATGTGGCCCACGACCGACCAGTGCGTGGCCATGTCGACGGTGGAGAGCCCCGTGACGCAGATCACCGAGACGGCGGTGAAGAGCGCGTCGGCGATCGGCGTGACAGCACCCTTGGCCTGAGAGACCGGCAGCGAGAAGAGCACGGTGAAGATCAGGATCATCGCCGTGAAGATCAGGATCGCGAAGCGCGAGGGCGACTGCTCGGAGAACTCGTCGATCATGTCGCGGATGCGGCCGATCGGCGTTCTGCTGGCGTAGACGGAGCGCCGCGTGGGTGCGGGTATGCGCATCGAGCGTCCTTCGTCAACGAGGCCGACAGCTGCTCGGTCGGCCGAATGAATTCCCGTCATGGTACTCCGACGAAGCATCCGGGCGGCGCGCCAAGCTCAGCGGCTGAGGAGTATTCAGCCGTCGAATGACTACCCTTATGCCATGGCCGACATCTTCTCCGTGATCGCTGACCCGACGAGACGCCACCTGCTCGAGCTGCTGCTCGATCGCTACATGGCGGCGGGCTCCGCTGAGGTCGTGCCACATGCGGGGGAGTCGAGCGTTTCTGAGTTGGTTCACGCGCTCGACCTGAGCCAGCCCACGGTGTCGAAGCACCTCAAAGTTCTGCGCGACGCCGGCCTCGTCGTCGTTCGCGAAGAGGGGCAGCACCGCTACTACAAGCTCGACGCCTCGCCGCTCGAAGAGGTAGAAGACTGGGCCATTCCCTTTCTCTCGGCCGACTTCGACGGTTCGCTCAAAGACGACGACGCTGAGTGGGCAGACACGGCAGTGGCCGGCCAGAGCTCGGATGCCGCGGGCTCGGCCTCGGAATTCGCTCGAAACGTCGGGCGCACGGTCGCGACCTCGAGCCACCAGGCGCGGGCCGTCGTCGAAGATCTGCAGGCCAACGCCACCAAGCTGGTGTCGCGACTGCGCAAATAGGGCCGGGACCCGGTTGCCCCGCATCCGGTGCACCCCCTAGAGTTGCGAATCATCACGGAGTCTCATTCGTCACTCCTGTGACTCGTTGCAGTGCTCGTATAGAGGAGAGACGCCATGGCCGGCTCAGACCTGCCCGATGTGCGCTTTCTGACCGTGGCCGAGGTCGCAGACATGATGCGTGTGTCGAAGATGACGGTGTATCGCATGGTGCACTCGGGCGAGATGCCGGCGATTCGCTTCGGGCGCAGCTTTCGAGTGCCCGAGACGGCGGTCGCAGAGGCGCTGACGCAGCACGCAGCAGACACGGCATAGCCCCCGCGTACTGCGCTGGTCGAGTAGCCAGAGGCCGCCCGCGGCCGAAGCGTATCGAGGCCACCGTGGGCTGATCTCGATACGCCGTGCTCGTTCCTCGCGTGGCTACTCGATCAACGCAAGGCCGTGCTCGTTCCTCGCGTGGCTACTCGATCAACGCAACGCCGTGCTCGTTCCTCGCGTGGCTACTCGATCAACGCAAGGCCGTGCTCGTTCCTCGCGTGGCTACTCGATCAACGCAAGGCCGTGCTCGTTCCTCGCGTGGCTACTCGATCAACGCAAGGCCGTGCTCGTTCCTCGCGTGGCTACTCGATCAACGCAAGGCCGTGCTCGTTCCTCGCGTGGCTACTCGATCAACGCAAGGTGGCTAGAGCAGGGCCAGTGCCTCTTCGAGGACCGTCGCTGCGTCGCCGATGAGTTCGTCGCTGATGACCACACTCGGCATGATGCGCAGCACCGAGTCCCAGCTGCCCGCATCCAGCACGATCACGCCGTGCGTGGTGGCGTACTTCAGGATGGCGGTGAGAGCCTCGGGGTTGGGCTCTCGGGTGCCCGGCTTCACGAGCTCGACGCCGAACATGGCGCCCTTGCCGCGGACCTCGCCGACCACATCGAACTTCTCGGCCCAGTCGCCGATGCGCGCCCACAGCGACGCCTCGACCCGCTGCGCCTCGGCCAGCAGGCCCTCTCGCTCGATGATGTCGAACACTTCGAGGGCGGCCGCGGTCGAGACCGGGTTGCCGCCGAAGGTGCCGCCGATGCCGCCGGGCTGCACGGCATCCATGATCTCTGCGCGACCCGTGACAGCGGCGAGCGGGAAGCCACCCGCGATGCCCTTGGCCGTGGTGATGAGGTCGGGGATCACGCCGTCGTGGTGCTCGATCGAGTACCAGGTTCCGGTGCGGGCGATACCCGCCTGGATCTCGTCGGCGACGAAGACGATGCCGTTGTCGCGGCAGAACTCGGCGATGCGGGCGAAGTAGCCGGGCGCCGGAATCACGATTCCGCCGTCGCCCTGGATCGGCTCCACGAAGAACGCCGCGACCTCGGATGCGCCGATGTGGGTGGTGATGTAGTCGATGGTCTTCTCGGCGGCCTCGGCGCCCGAGAGCCCGTCGCGGAATGGGTAGCTCGTGGGAACGCTGTAGACCTCGCCCGGGAACGGCCCCATGCCGGCGCGCTCCGGCCACGGGCGGTAGGTCATGGCCATGGTGAGGTTCGTGCGCCCGTGGAATGCATGGTCGAGGCTCACGATCGCGCGCCGCCCCGTGAACTTGCGCGCGATCTTCACCGCGTTCTCCACGGCCTCGGCGCCGGAATTCACGAGGATCGAGTGCTTCTCGAAGTCGCCCGGCGTGATCTCGGCGAGCTTCTCGGCCACCCGCACGTAGTTCTCATAGGGGGTGACGGTGAAGAGGGTGTGCGTGAGCTTGCCGGCCTGAGCGGCCGCCGCGGCGGCGACATCCGGATGCGCGTGGCCGATCGTGGTGACACCGATTCCGCACCCGAGATCGATCAGTTGGTTTCCGTCGACGTCGACGAGAATCGCTCCAGCGCCGCGCTCCATGTAGATGTTCGCCAGGGTGCCGGCGCCACGAGAGACGGAGCGGACCCGACGCTCCTGGAGCGCCACCGACTTCGGCCCCGGAAGTTCAGTGACGAGCAAGCGCTGCTGGGTGATATCGAAGTCGCGAACCATGCTGCCAGCCTATGCGGCTGATCCCTTCGACAGGCTCAGGAAACGGAGGGGTTCGACGTGCATTAGTCGTTCAGCGATTGGCCTTGTAGACTGCTCCGAGGCAAAATTCTCTTCCGCTGCGATCTGCGCAGCGAAGCTCAAAATCGTGAGGTCCCTGTGGGTTCAGTAATCAAGAAGCGTCGCAAGCGTATGGCGAAGAAGAAGCACCGCAAGCTGCTTCGCAAGACCCGTCACCAGCGCCGCAACAAGAAGTAGCATCTCGTGCAGCGCCATGCGCTGCCGAAGTAGCACAAGCGCCAGGCCTCAGGTCTGGCGCTTTTGCTGTGCCCGCTAAGCGCTGATCGAGTAGTCGCGCGACGAAGGAGCCGACGTACCGAGATCGCCGTAACTGTGGTCTCGATACGCTCGTCCCTCGCTACTCGACCAACGATAAGATCGCCTCAGCGAGCGCGGCGGGCCTCTCGGCGTACGCGCTTGCGAGCGTCTTTGATGCTCGACGGGTTGAGCCGCATCACCGGCCAGTCGTGCTTCGTCGCGTGCGCGTTCAGAGCATGGTCGGGGTTCACCACGACCGGATGCCCGACGAACGTCAGCAACGGGATGTCATTGCTCGAGTCCGAGTAGGCCCAGCACTCCGCAGGGTCGACGCCGATTCCATTGGCGAGGGCGATGGATGCGTCGGCTTTGTCTTGCGCGTGCATCACCGGGCCTTCGAGTACGCCCGTGTAGACGCCGTCTTTCGACTCGAATCGGGTGCCGAGAGCACCGGTCAAACCGAGCCGGCGAGCGAAGACGTCGGCGACCTCGCTGGCGGTTGCAGACACGATCCAGACCTGGTGCCCCATGGCGAGGTGTTCTTTGGTGAGCGCCACCGTCTCGGGCCACAGTCGCTGGCTGATGCGTCGATCGAAGATGTCCTCGCTCAGCGACCGGATCTCGGCTTGGGTCTTGCCCTCGATCAGGCGGAGAGCCTTTTCTTTGATGTCACTGAGGTGGCCCATGTTCTCGCCGACCTTGATGAAGTGACGCTGCTGCCAGAAGAAGCGCCAGATGTCGCGGGGGGAGAGCATTCCCCGACGCCACGCGCCGATCGCCACATGCCAGACGCTCGCTCCGCGCAGAAGCGTGTTGTCGACATCGAAGAAGGCGATGACAGGGCGGTTCGCGGCGGGCGGTTCGTGGTCGCTGCCCGGCGGCATTTCGGTATTCGGCATGGGTTCACCATGCTACCCATCCAGGCTGCGCGACGGCGCCGGGGTCTAGGGTGAATGAGTGCCCGCCATCCAGCTCACCCTGCTCTCGAAGCCGGGGTGTCATCTCTGCGATGACGCCCGGCAAGTGGTGTCAGACGTGCTGGCGACCTTCCCGCCTCGCGGCGACTCTCCATCGGTGGCCTTCGACGAGAAGTCGATTCTCGACGACCCAGAGCTCTTCGACGAGTACGTCGAGGAGATTCCCGTGGTGCTGATCAACGGCCGCGTGCACACCATCTGGCGTGTCGATCCGGCACGCCTCACGAACGCTCTCACCACCGAACTCGAGGAGTCCGCATGATCCGTCACGTTGTCGCATGGAAGCTCGCTGCTGTGGATGAGGAGGGCAAGGTGGCCGCTGCTGCCGCCATCCAGGCCGCTCTCGCTCCGCTGCCTGCGGTCATCCCAGAGATCAAGAGCTTCTCGATCGGGCCCAACGTGGCCTACGCCGATCAGAACTGGGACATCTGCCTCGTCGCCGACTATGACGACCTCGAGGGTCTCGAGACCTACCAGGTGCACCCCGAGCACCTGAAAGCCGTCGACGTCGTCAGGCCGCTCGTTTCGGCGCGGGCGAGCGTCGACTTCGAACTCTGAAGCTGTGACGGAGCAACTCGAGACTCCGAGACTGGTTCTTCGCCGCTGGGTCCCGTCTGATCGTGAGCCCTTCGCCGCGATGAACGCCGACCCCGAGGTGATGCGTTACTTTCCCGCGGTGCAGAGCAGGGAGCGCAGCGATATCTCGGCCGACCGACTAGATGCCGGGTTCGACCTGCATGGCCACGGTCGTTGGGCGCTGGAGCGTCGTGACACGGGTGAGTTCATCGGCTTCACGGGCATCGGGCCGATGCCAGAGGGTGTGCCCGGTTCTGATGGCATGGAGATCGGTTGGCGGATCGCCCGCGCCCACTGGCGGCAGGGTTTCGCCCTCGAGGCGGCGACCGCCTCGCTGGACGCCGCGTTCGCATCGGATGCAGCCCCGCAGCTTCTCGAGGTGAACTCCATCACCGCGGCGATCAATGAGCCGTCGCGCGGCGTGATGCGCCGACTGGGTATGCGTCACGTCGACGACTTCGCGCATCCGGACGTGCCCGACGGCTCGCCCATCAGCGCGTGTGTGCGCTACGTACTCACCCGAGACGAATGGATGCGGTCGCGCCCGAGCGCGTAGTGGCGTTTTCTGCCGCGTGCAGCGCGCTGGGTCAGGACACCTCGGAGCGGCGCGATTCCTCTCGCTCCCGCTCGCGGATGAAGTCCGCGGCGGTGAGGCCGTGCACGCGCTTGGCGTACATCGAGGCGTTCAAGCCTTCGACGAAGACGCCAGGGTCGGCATTGAGCGCCGTGGCGAGGCGAACGAGCGTCTCGACGTTCGGATGGACCTGGCCGCGTTCGATCTTGCCGACGCTGGTCCAGTGCATCTCTGACAGCGAAGCAAGGTCTTCAAGAGTCAGCCCCAACTTCAGACGCTGTTCGCGCACTCGATCGCCGAGAATCGCGGCGGCATCCGAGTGCGTTTTGGTCACGCGTCATGATGTCGCGCATAAGAGAAGCGAGGCCAGAGCGTCGAAGCTCAATGCGTTTGTGCCCTGCGTCGTCTAGCGTCTCGGCAGGACCGCCGGGTCAGCGGGCGAGGTACTCGCGCGTGGGCTGGCGGCGGTAGCCGTCATTGGCGACGGCGCGCACGGTTGCGGCGACTCCGGCAACCGAGATGATGGCGAAGATGGACGATACGACGATGGCGATAAGCATGATGAGTAAACCTTTCTTGTGATAAGTCTCAACTTCTTAACACGGAAGCACAACTAACTATTTCTATGGCAGAGAAGTATTTTTGCTACTTAGTTTTCGCTCTCTGTAAGCGCATCACTCGGCTATCAGCTTTTCCCCGACCGCCGCTCCGTAAACTGGACTCCGTGGTAGCCAGCCAGATCCATCTCGTGCGTCACGGCGAGGTCTTCAATCCCCAACGTGTGCTCTACGGGCGACTCCCGGGATTCGGCCTCTCCGACCTCGGTCACGAGATGGCGCGCTCCGCCGCGGCCGAGCTCGTCGAGAGGCGCCGCAGCATCAGCGCTCTCTACGCATCCCCCCTTCAGCGCACACAGGAGTCGGCCCAGCCGGTCTCGCAGGCGTTCGAGCTGCCCATCATCACCGATCCGCGCATCATCGAGCCCACTAACCGTTTCGAGGGATTGAGCATGCGCGGCCGTAGCTCCGCTCTCAAGAATCCCCGCACGTGGCCGTGGCTCCGCAACCCCACCGTTCCCAGCTGGGGAGAGCCCTACGCCTCGATAAAGATTCGGATGCTCGCGGCGATGAATGACGCCTACAACTCCGTCGAGTCAGGAGACGTGGTTCTCGTGAGCCATCAACTGCCCATCTGGACGACCCATCTCGCGATCGCCGGCAAACCTCTCTTCCATGATCCGCGCCGCCGCCGCTGCGAGCTCTCGAGCATCACGAGCTTCGAGCGCGTCGGCAACCGCTGGGTCGAGGCGGGTTACGTCGACCCCGCGGCCGACCTCGCCGAGAACGCGACAGACGTGGGTGCCGTATGACGGGCATCCGGATGCGCCGCGCGGCTCGAGCAGGTGTGGCGGGCCTCGTCGTGGCCGGCGCCCTGCTGCTGGCGGGGTGCTCGAACGACCCCCTGGCCGATCAGTACCTCTCGGGCGACAGCAAGAACTACATCGCCGGAGACGGCACGGTCACCGAGATCGAGCCCGATTCGCGTCAGCAGCCGGTCGACTTCAGCGGCACCACTGCCGAGGGCTCTGCTGTGAGCCAGGCCGACTACTCGGGTGAGGTCGTCGTGCTCAACTTCTGGTACGCCAGCTGCGCACCGTGCCGAGTCGAGGCCCCCGAACTCGCCAAGCTCAGCGAGAAATACGATGGACAGGGCGCGAGCTTCCTCGGCGTCAACGTGCGCGATCAGGCCCCCCAGGCCATCAGCTTCGAAAAGAACTACGGCATCACCTACCCCTCGGTCATCGATACCGACGGCGCGCTGCAGCTCGCGTTCAGCGGAGAGGTGTCGCCGAACGCCGTGCCGACCACTCTCGTGATCGACAAACAAGGCCGGGTCGCCGCGCGGATCCTCGGCCAGGTGAGCGAGCCGTCGATTCTCGACACGCTCATTCGTGACACCATCGCCGAGTCGAGCTAGCACCGGTGAACAATCCCTTCGCGGAGGCGGTGCTCTCCGGGCAGTTGTTGCTCGCCCTGCCGATCGCCTTGCTGGCCGGGCTCGTCTCGTTCGCGTCGCCGTGCGTTCTGCCACTGGTACCCGGCTACCTCGGTTACGTCGGCGGCTTCGCGTCTGCTCCGGATGCGACGGGTCGCGCGCGCGGCCGAGGCCGGCTGCTTCTCGGCGTGGCCCTGTTCGTGCTTGGCTTCTCGCTGGTCTTCGTCGCCTACGGAGCGGCCTTCGGTGCGGTCGGTGCCTGGCTCACCACCTGGCAAGACCTGATCACGCGCATCCTCGGCGTCGTGGTCATCGTGCTGGGCCTGGTCTTCATCGGCCAGTTCACCTTCATGCAGCGTACGTTCAAGCCGTCGTGGGCTCCCGCCACCGGGCTGGCTGGTGCGCCGTTGCTCGGCATCGTGTTCGGGCTCGGCTGGACTCCCTGCATCGGCCCGACCCTTTCTGCAATCGCGGCGCTGAGCCTCAACGGAGCCTCTCCCTGGCGTGGTGCCCTGCTCGGCCTGGTGTACTGCATCGGCCTCGGCATCCCCTTCTTCCTCGTCGCTCTGGGCTTCAACTGGGTCACCGGATCCGTCGCATTCCTCAAGCGGCATATTCGCGCGGTCAACATCATCGGCGGGGCACTGCTCATCGCCGTCGGTCTCTTGATGGTCTCGGGAATCTGGACCATCGTCATGAACAACCTGCAGGGGGTGATGTTCTCCTTTGTCTCGCCCGTCTGATCATTTCGATTCCCCGAGCCCGGCGCCCGAGTCCGCACGTAACGGCGACTCGGCATCCATCACCCAGCCGAAGCTGGGTGTGGTCGGCTGGCTGCGCTGGTTCTGGCGGCAGTTGTCGAGCATGCGCACGGCGCTGTTCCTGCTGTTGCTGCTCGCGTTGGCGGCTGTGCCGGGCTCGCTCGTGCCTCAGCGCTCGAGCGACCCGAACGGCGTCACGCAGTACTTCGTCGACAATCCCACACTGGCGCCGATCCTCGACAGCGTGCAGATGTTCTCTGTCTACAGCTCGGTGTGGTTCTCGAGCATCTACCTGCTGCTGTTCATCTCGCTCGTCGGCTGCGTCATTCCCCGTACCAAGCATCACTTCGATGCGCTCCGTTCGGCTCCGCCGAAGACTCCCGCTCGACTCGAACGGCTCGGAGGGTTCACGACGCGTCAGGCCGAAGGCGACTCGGCGGCCATTCTCGAGTCGGCTCGCTCGATCCTCAAGAAGTCGGGTTACCGGGTTCGCATGTTCCAGGATGCGCGCTCCACGTCGGTCTCAGCCGAGCGGGGTTATGCGCGCGAGACCGGCAACCTGGTCTTTCACACGGCACTCGTCGGCATCCTCGTCACGGTCGGAATCGGCGGCGGCTTCGGTTATGCAGGCCAGCGTGTGGTGGTCGAGGGGCAGACGTTCGTGAATACGCTGCTCGCCTTCGACTCGTTCAACCCGGGGCGCTTCTTCTCTGACGACACATTGACGCCCTTCACCCTGCGGCTCGACAAGTTCGACGCCACCTATGAGACCAAGAACCTCAACGCGTTCGGGCAGCCCATCGACTACTCCGCGCACGTGACGACGACCGAAGACGGTCAGGAGTCCGACGGCGAAGTCAAGGTGAACAGCCCACTCAAGATCGGCGGCTCCGATGTCTACCTGCTCGGAAACGGCTATGCGCCGACGCTCACCGTCAAGAACCCTCAGGGCGACGTCGTCTTCACCGACTCGGTGCCCTTCCTGCCCCAAGACGCCAACCTCACCTCTCTCGGAGTCGTGAAGATCACTGACGGCCTGCCCAAGCAGGTGGGCATGATCGGCTTCTTCTACCCGACGCAGGATGTGGGGCCGAGCGGCGCCTTCTTCTCATCGTTCCCCGAGGCTGAGTATCCGGTTGTCACCCTCAACGTGTATGAGGGCGACCTCGGCCTCGACAAGGGCGTGCCGACATCCGTCTACTCGCTGGCCACCGACAAGATGACCCAGCTCAACGGAGGAAAGACCGGCGTCGACTCGATCGAGCTCAAGCCGGGCGAGACGGCCCAACTGCCAGACGGCCTCGGCTCGGTGACGCTCGACGGAGTCAAGCGCTTTGCGTCATTCGACATTCACCGCGATCCGACGCAGGCCTGGGTTCTCGTATTCGCCATTCTGGTGCTCGGCGGACTGCTGACGTCGCTGTTCATTCCGCGGCGCCGAGTGTGGGTGAAGCTCATCGAGAACGCCGACGGCACGGGCGTCACTCTCGAGTACGCCGGACTCGCGCGCGGCGACGACCCGCGTCTCGACGACGCCGTCGCCGAGATCGCCGACAAGCACATCAAGAGCCTTCCGACGTCTGCCGGCAAGACGACAACCACAAACCCCGGCGCGAACACGTCGGACGACGCTTAGGATTGCCATCGTGATGGAAACGCTCGAACAGTACTCGATTCTCCTCGTCTATTCGGCGATGGCGATCTACGCGCTCGCGTTTATCTCCTTCGCGCTCGACCTCGCGCGCCGCTCATCGCAGATGAAGGCCGCGGCGGCGGTTGCTGCAGCCCCTGAACTGGTCGGCGCGTCCGTGTCGGGGGCCGGCCTCTCGCACGGCACCCCGGTGAGCGATTCCTCCGTTTCTGCGGCCTCGGGCACGTCTGTTGTCGGTGGGCCCAATGACGGCGCGGTGGCCCCGAAGCGTTCCGTGAGCCTGCGCATCGGCGTCTCGCTCACCATTCTCGGATTCCTGCTGCAGCTGGTCGGTGTCGTGCTGCGCGGCGTCGCCGCCGAGCGGGTGCCGTGGGCCAACATGTACGAGTTCTCGATCACGGGAACCCTGCTGATCATGGCCGTCTTCCTCATCGTGCTGACTCGCGAAGACCTGCGCTTCCTCGGAACGTTCATCACCGGGCTGGTGCTGATCCTGCTGGGCGTCTCGACGGTCAACTACTACGTGGCTGTCGTGCCGTTGCCGCCGGCGCTCGAGTCCGCGTGGCTCGTCATCCACGTGTTCGTGGCCAGCCTGGGCACCGCGTTCTTCGCGCTCGGTGGTGCGCTCTCCGGCATCCAGTTGTTGCAGAACCGTCGCGAGGCGTCGCCCAAATCGCGCTTCCTGAACTTCCGTCTACTCGATACGCTGCCGAACTCGGTGCGCCTCGAGAACCTCGCCTACCGCATCAACATCGTCGGCTTCGTCTTCTGGACCTTCACCCTGATTGCCGGCGCCGTCTGGGCTGAGCGAGCGTGGGGCCGCTACTGGGGCTGGGACACCAAAGAGGTGTGGACCTTCATCATCTGGGTCATCTACGCCGGCTACATCCACGCTCGCGCCACCAAGGGCTGGCGCGGATCGCGGTCGGCATGGCTCGCGCTGATCGGTTTCGCCGCTGTGCTGTTCAACTTCGGCGTCGTGAACGTGTTCTTCAAGGGACTGCACGCCTACTCGGGCCTGTAGACCGCGCGATCGAGCGCCGCGCACGACGAGTAGTAGAACGAGTACGACCGCGGCGAATCCGGCCAGCAGTACCGTGACCGTGAGAATCTGGCCCGCGAGAACGCTGATGTAGATGATCGGCGCGAGCGCGATAAGGCTGACCAGTCGAGGTCGAAGCTCCGACTGAATCCACCCTGACATGGCGACGATCGTCAGCGCAGACACAAGAGTCCACACGGAATGACCGCCGCAACTCAGGAAAAACCGCCGAAAGAGCGCGGTTTCGTTCACGGCAGCGCGCTTCTACCTGAGTTGTAGCGGGCTGCCGGTGTCAGTGCTGTGTCAGTGCTGGTCGGTGCGTGCCACGATCTCGGCGTAGTGCTGAACGAAGGTCGGGTCGTACGGAGCACGGGCGAGCATACGTTCGAGCAAGTGGCGGGCCCCCGCCACGTCGCCGGATCGGTCGAGTCCGAGGGCCAGTGCCTTCGCCACGGTGACGTCGTTCGGGGTGACCGAGATGGCCCTGTTTCCCCAGCTCACCGCATAGTCGGCGGCGGTCGGCACATCGTTGAGCGCTGAACGGGCGAACGCCCTGGTCGCGAGTTTTGCGATGTCGCTGTCCCACGGGCGCAGAGACTGCGCCAATTCGAACTGCGCGTTCGCATCGATCTCGCGGCGCATGTCCGCGAGATCCGAACCGTTCTGCAGCGGAATCTCGGCTGCGGCTGTGACCCCGAGAAATGCGGCCCACGCAACCGCGCCGCTCAGCGCCAGAGAGCGGACGACCCGTCGGCGCGCAGACCGGACGGAACGTCCCGGAGCCTGCGCCGTGGCATCCGAGGGTCGGGCTTTCGCTACGACAAAGCCCACGAGGAGGCAGCCCAGGATCTGCGTCGATGGCGCTGTGAATGCTGACAGCAACACGCCTCCGAGCGTCATGAGCGCCAGAACGGCACCCGCGGTGAGAGCCGCGCTCTCGGCATCCGCCGAACTCCCGCCCTGATTACCGAGTCGCCACCAGCGACGAAGGCCTACAGCCAAGACAGCAAGGGCAAGGCCCACGACCCCCGCCAGGGTGAGCAGCCCGCCCGTTGCCGCTGCCTGAAACAGCAGGCTGTGGGGCGAGTCGAGGACGGTCGTGCCCACCGAGTCGTACCACTCCTGCGTGTGGAATGGGACGATGGCGTCGACGTATCCGCTCGGGCCCACCCCCGTGATTGGTCTGTTGGCGATGAGCCCGACGGTTTCCTGCCACATGGCCGCGCGGTCGGTGGCGCTCTTCATGGCGGAGCCGGTCAGATCGGTGAAGCGGTCTCGCATAGACGGCGTGGCGATCGCGAGGGCCGCAACGGCCGCGAGCCCCGCTGCCACCGCTATTCCGCCACGAATGACCCCCGTGGCGTTGGATGCGCTGTTCGGCGAACCGTCGAGGGCTCGGCTGTCAGCAACACGCTGCTGCCCCCGACGCCGGCGCGAGGTGATGAACTCGCCGACGGCTACAGCCGGGATGACGATGATCACCATGACGAGCGCGGCGCGGCACCCCGACCAGAAAACGGTCAGCAGCGCCAGAGTGGTGGCGCTGACCAGAAGAACCCGCGCGGGCCAGGCGCGTCGGAACCATAACCGGTGCCCCCGACGACAGGCGAGGAGCAGGGTCGGCAGAAGCAACGCGAACATCATGGCCGCGAGCGTGCCCTGATCGGTGGCCTGGCCTACGAGCCCGCCGGGACGTTCGATGTCGGTCGGAATGGGTCGAAGGCCCGTGGACTCGATGGCACTGACGGCACCCTGCGCGATGGCGGCTGCGCAGACCGCAAGGTAGAGCGCCGTGCGAGCGCTGCCAGGGCGTGCGAGAAGTCGCGCGCCGATCCAGGCGCTCGCCACGTAGACCGGCAGAGTGACTGCGCCCTCGTAGCGTGGCCAGCGGCCCCAGAACTGTGCCGAAGGACTCTCGCCGAGCAACGCCGCTATCGCGAGGAATGCGAACAGCGCCGTGATCGACAGAACGAACCATCGTGGCATTCTGCCCTGCGGCGTGGCGAGAATCGCCGGAATGACGGCGATCGCGAGGAGAGCATCTTTCGGTAGGAACCAGCGAACCAGTCCTCCCGGGAGGAAGACGATAGTCGCGGCTACGGCGAGCGTGATCGCAGCGAACGCACTGACAGCCCGGAGGGCATCCCGGTTGATGCCGGGTGCCCTTCGGGCTGTCTGGGCGACGACGAGCGACAGAGAATCAGGCCTTCGGTGAGGCTGCGCTGAGCGTGCCGCGACCGACCCGCCGGCTCACGAGAACGCCAGCGCCGGCGAGCAGGAGAAGCGCGCCGGCTCCACCAGCGAGGTCACCCGCGAAGCCTGTCTGGGCGAGTGTCGCCTGATCGGTGATCGTCACTGTGGCGACGACAAAGACTCGCCCGGTGCTGACGTCTTCGATCTCGATGGTGTGCACGCCGGCGGCGGCAGCTGAGGGAACCAAGAATGTGGCAGTGACTGTGCCGTCTGCTGCGACGGTCGCGGTGGCCACGAGGATCGGGTCGGAATGGAACCAGACCTTGGCCTCGCCCTGGGGGGTGAAGCCTTCGCCCGTCACGGTGAGCTGGCTCCCGCGGGCGACGGTGAGCGTCGATCCTTCGATGAGGCGTGCTGTGAGCCCGGTCGTCGACGTTCCGGAGCCTGTCCCAGGACCAGTTCCGGTGCCGGATCCACCAGAACTCGAACCACCCGAGCCGGAGCCGCTGCTGCCAGAGCTGGTTCCTCCAGAACCCGAACTCGTGCCGCCGCTGCCAGAGCTGGTTCCCCCGGAACCGGAACTCGTTCCGGTGGGTTCTGCCGATGCGGCGCTGGCGTTGAAGCCGACACCCGCGACGGCGAGCGCCCCGATTGCGGCGACGGTGCAGACGGCGCGCACGCGCGATGCGAGGAGGAGTGCCATTGGGGACCTTTCGTCGGTGCTGTGCCCGGAAGATAGGGGACGGCCGCGTTTTGCTGGGTGAGCCGGACGACATTCCAGATTTTCGGGAAATTGCCAGCCAGAGCGACGTTAGCGAGAATTCGTAGTTATTTCATACCCCCAGTTCGGGGCTTATGGCACAGCGTGACGACTTTGCGCACATGACGCGAGCGCTTGCTATCGATCGGGTCGAACCAGCTCGAGGGTGGTGAGTGCCTCGTAGCAACGGCTGATTCTGGCTCGCCACCAGGCGTCGCGCTCGACCGATGCCGCGTGCTGCGTCAGCAAGGCGTCGTCGAGTTCGACGCGTTCCACCTCGATGAAGCCGTCGACGGCGCGCACGGGCCGCGCCGTCACATCCGCCGCCAGCAGCGACGCCGTGCCAAGCCCGCAGTCGAAGTCGAGTGTGGGGATGCTGGCGGCGAGCCAGGCTCCCATCGACAGGCCCACCGACGTGTCGAGGGCGCTCGAGACGACGACGGGCAGCCCGGCTTCGCCAACGATGTCGAGTGCCGAGTGCACGCCGCCCAGCGGCTGCGCCTTGATCACCAGGAGGTCTGCGGCCCCCGCGCGCGCGACCTCGAGAGGGTCGTCGGCTCGGCGAACGCTCTCGTCGGCAGCGATCGGGATGTCCCAGTCGTGCAGGCGCTCGCGCAGTTCGGCGAGTTCGGCGATCGAGGCGCACGGTTGCTCGACATACTCGAGGTCGAATTCGGCCAGTGAATGGATGGCGTGCTCGGCCTCGTCGACATTCCAGCCGCCGTTGCCATCGACGCGGATGCGCCCCTCGGCACCGAGCGCCGCACGCACGGCCCGCACGCGGGCGACGTCGTCGGCGAGTACCTGTCCTGCTTCCGCGACCTTCACCTTTGCGGTGCGGCACCCGTCGTACAGGGCGAGCACCTCGGGTACCCGCGACGCATCCACCGCGGGAACCGTGGCGTTCACGCGGATGCGGTCGCGCAGGGGAGAGGGCTGCGCCCGCCACCCGAAGTCGATGGCTGCGGCGAGCCAGGTGGCCGCCTCGATGTCGTCGTATTCGGCGAAGGGCGAGAACTCCGTGGAGCCCTCGGGTCCGCGGAACACCACTGCCTCGCGGGTGTCGATGCGTCGAAACCGGGTGGTCAGCGGAAGAGAGACGACGTGCGCGGCGGCGAGCAGTTCGGCAAGAGCGGGGAGTGCGGGGGAGGCCATGCTCCAGCGTAGGCCGACGTCTCGGTTTGATTCGGTGCACGTGGAGCATGTCCTCGTCGAATAGCGACGAGGGTCCGCTCAGGCTGAACCGTTTCTGCTCCGCGAGCCTAGAAGAGCGAAGGCGGGGCGGTGTCTTCGGCCAGAACGGCCTCGACCGGGGCGGATGCGGCGGCGCCCGGCCATCCCGGACCACTCGGCACGGCCGTGCGGTTCTGGTACGCCGTCGATGCGGCTCGGGCGCGCGCGTCGGCCGCCTCGTTCATGGGGTGGTTCGCGTGCCCCTTGACCCACTCGAAGGTCACGACCCGCCCCTGTAGAGCGTCGTCGAGCTGCTTGATGATCTCGACGTTGAGCACCGGCTTGCCGTCGGCCTTGCGCCAGCCCTTGCGCTTCCAGCCCGCCATCCACTCGGTGCACGCCTTGATGGTGTACTGGCTGTCGCAGATGATGTGCAGCGGCTCGTTCTCGCCCTCGGTCGCGCGCAGCAGCTCGAGCACGGCGGTGAGTTCGCCGATGTTGTTCGTGGCGCGGGGCCAGCCGCCCGCCGCCCAGCGCTCATCGTCGACGTACCAGGCCCAGCCTGCGGGGCCGGGGTTGCCGAGGGCTGAGCCGTCTGCGGAAGCGACGATCGTCACGGGGGGACTCCTTCTGGCGCACAAAGCGGGAATGCGCACTATCGAGGGTAGGCGACCCGGGCTGACAGACTGAACGCATGCGCGACGACACGTCCCCGGCGCACGACGACGAGGCGCCCGGTATCCCCGACTACGGCACGCCCGGTGGCACGCCGCCACGCGTGGGTGGGCCCGCCTACGGCTCCCCCCGGCAGGCGCGAACGGTGTCGGATGCGCCGGGTCAGGCGCTCGAGACAGAGCCGGGCGACGACGAGGGCGGCCTTGCAGGGTTTCTGGATGCGGTGCAAGACCGCGCGCAGGCAGTTCTCTCCGACCTCGGCATCGGCCCGGACGACGACCTGCCGACGGTCTCAGACGGTGTCGACTGGTCGCTCTATCCGGGAACGCGGGCGGGTGATGCCGAGTTCGTTCTGGCGGCGCTGTCGCAGGAGGAGGTCATCGAGCGCAACGAGGCTCTGCTCGCGCGGCTGCGCGATGCCATCACCCCGCAGTTCGGTTTGAGTTGGGGGCTGTTCGGCGAGATCCCGCGCATCGACTCGGAGCTCAACGACTGGGGAGGCGAGAGTCTGCTCGAGACGTGCACTACCGGAACCTGGCGCTCCACGGCGAAGCTCACGAATCCGCTCGTCAAGATGCAGCTCGTCGACCTGGTCACGGGCCTGCTCCAGGCCGAGGGCTTTCACGACGTGACCTTGCGGAACGACCCGGCCCACGCATCCGGGGCCGCGGCCCTCGCTGCGGTGGAGCACGAGTTCGGAGGCATGACTCTGCGGGATCAGGTCGTGTGGTCGCTTGTCGCCCGCGAGTCGGTGCACTCACGCAGCGAGTTCGAGCTCACGATCATCGAGCTGAAGCACGATCGCACGGGGCGCTTTCTCGAGGCGGCGCGGGCGAGAGCAGAGCTTCGCGGCGGGCCGATGAGCTCGGTCGACCTCGAGATCGTGAGTCGCGGAACACTGCCCGCAGAGCTGGAGGACGAGTTTCGTGACAGGGCGCGCCGCTACGACGACCGCGAGCCGCCCGCGCCGTAACCTCGGCCCGCCGCGCTGGTCGAGTAGCGAGCAACGAACCGACTATCGAGATCACGACGGATGTGATCTCGATACGCGGTGCTCGTTCCTCGCGACCGCTACTCGATCGGCGCGGGGCTGGCAGACTGGCAGCATGTCTGAAACGCCGTTCGTCTCTGAGATCTTCGATGCTTCCGAATGGGCCACAGCGCCCGGGGCGAGCGCCCTGACCGACATCACCTACCACCACACGAACGACGGGCGCGTGGCGCGCATCGCCTTCAACAGGCCCGAGGTGCGCAACGCGTTCCGCCCGCACACCGTCGACGAGCTCTACCGTGCGCTCGATGATGCGCGGCAGAATCCGCGCATCGGAGTCGTGCTGCTCACCGGAAACGGCCCGAGCCCGAAAGATGGCGGCTGGGCCTTCTGCTCGGGCGGCGACCAGCGCATCCGGGGTCGTGACGGGTACCAGTACGCCGACGGCACCGCGCCCGACGGCCCCCTCGCCGGCGCCGCGACCGGGCGACTGCACATCCTCGAGGTGCAGCGACTCATCCGCACGATGCCCAAGGTCGTCATCGCCGTCGTGCCCGGTTGGGCGGCCGGCGGCGGGCACTCACTGCACGTGGTCTGCGATCTGTCGATCGCGAGCGAAGAGCATGGCAAGTTCAAACAGACGG
The DNA here is from genome assembly GCF_900177685.1 of Agreia pratensis. Lineage (GTDB taxonomy): Bacteria > Actinomycetota > Actinomycetes > Actinomycetales > Microbacteriaceae > Agreia > Agreia pratensis. The sequence continues at coordinate 782,012 of NZ_FXAY01000001.1, read as the reverse complement.
ATGCCGATGTCGGCTCGTTCGACGCAGGTTACGGCAGCGCATATTTCGCCAGGCAGGTCGGGCAGAAGTTCGCGCGCGAGGTCTTCTTTCTCGCGCGTGAGTACTCGGCGCAGCGGGCCTACGAGATGGGCGCGGTGAATGCGGTGGTGCCGCACGCCGAGCTCGAGAAGGAAGCCTTGGACTGGGCACGCACGATCCTGACCAAGTCGCCCACGGCCATCCGCATGCTCAAATTCGCGTTCAACGCGGTCGACGACGGGCTCATGGGCCAGCAGGTCTTCGCGGGCGAGGCCACGCGGCTGGCCTATGGAACAGACGAGGCCGTCGAGGGGCGTGACTCGTTCCTCGAGAAACGTGAGCCCGACTGGTCTCCGTTCCCCTACCACTACTGAGGGCTTGCCGCCGGAGATCTCGATACGGCCGCGGGCGGCCTACTCGATCAGCGAGAGGGTCCGCCGGTCGAGTAGTCGCGCGACGAAGGAGCCGACGTATCGAGACCATTAGCTTGCGCACAATTGAATTGTGCGCAATGCTTTTGTCGTGACCGAAACGACGAAAGCACCTGCAGCGCAGCAGCCCTTCGTGGTCGACGAGCTCGTCTGCTTCGCTCTCTACAACGCGTCGCACGCCATCACTCAGACGTACCGCTCGGTGCTCGCACCCTGGGGGCTCACGTACCCGCAGTACCTCGTGTTCGTCGTTCTCTGGAATGAGGGGGCGATGTCGCTCCGTGACCTCGGCTCGAGGCTCGAACTCGACTCCGGCACCCTCTCGCCGCTCACGAAGCGCATGGAGGAGGCCGGCTACCTCGAGCGCGCCCGCGCATCCGACGATGCCAGAGTCGTGACGATCGGCCTCACAGATAAAGGCGAGCGGATGCGCGAGGAGCTCGCTGCCGTTCCCGCCTGCGTTGCCGGCGCGATGAAGCTCGACCTCGCCACGGCGACGCAGCTCCGCGGCGTGCTGAAGCAGCTGGCCGACGACACCCGCTCGTTCGACACCACCCAGACCACCGGCGCACCCGACGTCGGTCGATGAAAGGAAACACCATGGAGATTCTCTACACCGCTGAAGCCCTGTCGACCGGCGAAGGCCGCAACGGCCACGTGCGCACGAGCGACGGACAGGTCGACCTCGACCTCGCCATTCCCAAGGAGATGGGCGGATCGGGCAACGGAGCGAACCCCGAAGACCTGTTCGCTGCCGGCTACGCGGCCTGCTTCCACTCCGCTCTGCAGAGCGTCGCCCGCGCCCGCAAGGTGAAGATCTCCGACTCGAGCGTCGGCGGTCGCGTGCACATCGGACCAAACGGTGAAGGCGGATTCCAGCTCGCCGTTCTGCTCGAGGTCGTCCTTCCGGGCCTGCCGCTCGCTGAGGCTCAGGAGCTGGCCGACGCTGCGCACCAGGTCTGCCCGTACTCCAACGCCACCCGTGGCAACATCGACGTTCAGATCGTCGTCGAAGAGGGCTAGTCTCCTCCGTTCCCGTGCCGAGCGCGGGTGTTCTCGCCGACCGCCGTGGCCTAGCCACCGCGCAGCGCGAGAACACCCGCGTTCGGCGATTCGGGGCAGACGTTACCCACCGGAAACACGCGCTCACGTAGGGTGAACGGATGACACGCCCGCTCGACATCGTGGTTGCGAACGATCCCATGGCCGTGCTTCCGCGCCTGCGTGAAGCCCTGTCGCAGGGAGGCGCGGCCATCCTGCCCCGGCTCGAAGAGCAACGGGCCCCCGATTCCCGGCCGCAGCCGAGGCACGCGGCCCCCGCTCCCGGCGAAACACCCACAGTGCGAGAGAACCCCGTTCCCGATCACGTGGCCACGAACGTCGCCCTCGTGATCGAGACGTCGGGCTCGTCGGGCGCGCCCAAGCGCGTGGCCCTGTCGACCGGCGCCCTTCTCGCCAGCGCCGCCGCGGTCGAGAGCGAACTCGGCGGCAACGGGCAGTGGCTGCTGTCTCTGCCCACCAACTACATCGCCGGCGTGCAGGTTCTGGTGCGCTCCATCGTGGCCGGAACGGCTCCCGTCATTCAGCCGCCCGGCCACTTCTCGGCCCGCGTCTTCGCGTCTCTCGTCGACGAGATGGATGCCCCGCTGCGGTTCGCCTCGCTGGTTCCGGCTCAGCTGGCCCGGGTCATCGACGCGGGCGAGGCTGATGCGGGCATCCGGCAGCAGCTGCGTCGCCTCGACGCGATTCTCGTGGGCGGGCAGGCGTTGCCGGCCGCGCTCTTCGAGCGGGCCGTCGAGCTCGGCCTCACCGTTCGTCGCACGTACGGCTCCTCCGAGACGGCGGGCGGATGCGTGTACGACGGCATCCCGCTCAGCCAGGTTCAGGCGCGGGTGAGCGCGGGGGAGATCGAACTCTCAGGTCCCATGCTTGCCGAGGGATACCTCGGCGACCCCGAACTCACCGACCGCAAGTTCCGCACCGAGAACGGTCGCCGCTGGTACCGCACAGCCGACTCCGGCGACGTGGTCGGCGGTGTCGTGCGTGTCTCCGGCCGCATCGACAACGTCATCATCTCGGGTGGAATCAAGGTGTCGCTCGACCGCGTCGAGCGTGTTGTGCAGTCGATCGAGGGGTTCCGCGGTGCAGTCGTGGTGCCGCAGCCCAGCGCCGAGTGGGGTCAGGTCTCGGTCGTCGTTACCGACGGTCCGGTGGATGCCGACAGCCTGCAGCGCGTGCGCGAGGCCGTGATCGCGGGGCCGGGTCGCGCGGCCGCACCCGTGCGCATCGTGACGGTCGAGGCCATGCCGACCCTCGCATCCGGCAAGCCCGACAGGATCAGCCTTGCCCGCTCGCTGGCTTCGGTCGACGCCGCAGGCGCTACCGACGCGCGCTGATCAGGCCGCGCGGAGCTTGTCGACTGCATTCTCGCGAAGGGTGCGGAGCCGCTTGTAGTACGCCGCGAGCATCGACACGAGCACCGCGGCGATCACGATGGAGATCGACGACCCGAGCAGCACGGCGAGCGTACCCTCGTCGGCCACCTCTTCTTGGCCGGCGAATGCGAGCTCGTTCATCAGCAGCGACACGGTGAACCCGACGCCTCCCAGAGCTCCAGCCGCGAGCAGCCCGTGCAGGGTGAGATGCGGGCGCTTCTCGCGTGGCCCGACAAAGCTCGAGAGCCATCCGCCGAGGCTGATGCCGATGATCTTGCCCACGGGCAGGGCGACCAGGATTCCCCAGAAGGGTGCGGCCAACTCGCTCGGAGCGACCTGCGGAATAGCGACGAGCGCGGCCGAGAAGGCGAAGATCGGAAGGATCGCGCCGTTCGTCACGGGCTCGAGCACGTGCCGCACGCGCATCGCGGGGACACGCACCATCGCGAGACCCAGAGCGACGCCGGCGATCGTGGCGTGCACGCCGGAGAGATACGTGAGCGACCACGTGACCAGGGCGACGATGCCCATCAGAATGCCCACCGGCATCCGATAACGACCGCCGAGGCTGCGGCTGAGCAACCAGAAGAGCGCGACTCCGACGGCAGCGAGGCCGATGAACAGCAGGTTGGGGTCGGCGGTGAAGAAGACGGCGATGATGAGGATCGCCACGATGTCGTCGAGGATCGCCAGCGCGAGAATGAAGATGCGCAGGCGTGACGGGATGCCCTTGCCGAAGACCGCGAGCACGCCGAGCGCGAAGGCGATGTCGGTGGCCGTGGGGATCGGCCACCCGCTCTCGTAGCCCGACCCCGACGTGAAAGCGACATAGATGAGTGCCGGAACGATCACGCCGCCGAGCGCAGCAATGGCGGGCCGCACAGCCTTCGACACGCTGTTGAGCTGGCCCACAGCGAACTCGTTCTTCAGCTCTACCGCGACCACGAAGAAGAAGATCGCGAGCAGGCCGTCGCTGATCCAGTGGCCCACAGAGAGATCGAGAGGGGTGCCGGGGATAGCGAGGTGAGCGTCTTGCAGCCTCATCAGGCCGGGCCCCGCAGGGGTGTTGGCGACGATGAGGCCGATGGCCGCGGCCACCAGGAGGACGAGGGCGGCGACGCGCTCCGATCGAATCACGCTCATGTGGTGTCCTTTGTGCCTCCGTGTCGGAGGGGTCGTGAAGCTGAAATGAAGCGATCCCCTGATCGCTTGCCGACCAGACTTCCCGGCGCACCAGCATCCATTCTACGTCGAGCCATACAATCGTCGGGTGCCTACGAGTAAGAAGTCGCCCCGCAAGAAGTCTCCGTCGCGAAAAGCCCGTCGTGTGAAGTCCAGCGGTCATCCGGCCGGGCCGCGCGTCGCGCCGAACCGCGTCGCGAAGGTCACGGCGCGCGACTGGATCGCTGGGGCGAGGCTGCGCACGCTTCCTCTTGCAATAGCGCCGGTTGCGCTCGGAACGGGTGCCGCCACGATCCTCGGTTCGGTGCACGACAAGCTGCCGCTGGTCGCCCTCTGCCTGGCCGTCTCGTTGCTGCTGCAGATCGGCGTGAACTACGCGAACGACTACTCCGACGGCATCCGGGGCACTGATGCGCACCGTGTCGGGCCTGCGCGGCTGACCGGCTCGGGCGCGGTGCGGCCGAAGCTGGTGTTGACGGTCGCTCTGGTGTTCTTCGGTCTGGCTGCGGCCGCCGGCATCGCCATCGTGATCATCACGCAGATCTGGTGGCTTCTCGCGGTGGGCGCCGTGGCCATTGTGGCCGCCTGGTTCTACACCGGCGGCAAGCGGCCCTATGGATACGCGGGGCTCGGTGAGCTCTTCGTGTTCGTCTTCTTCGGGTTGGTCGCCACCCTCGGCACGCTGTGGGTGCTGGCCCGCGACATCAGCCTCGAGGGGCTTCTCTCGGCCGTTGCAATCGGATTCATCTCGTGCGCCGTTCTGATGGTGAACAACATTCGCGACATTCCGCAGGACCGCATCGCGAAGAAGAAGACGCTCGCGGTGCGTGTCGGCGACCGAGCCGCGCGCATCCTGTACTGCGTCTACATGCTGATTCCGTTCGTGGTGGTGGGATTCCTGAGCGTGCTGTTCCCGCTCGCGATCCTCGTGTTCTTCGCGCTTTTGATTGCCCTTCCGGCGTGTCTGATCGTGCTGACCGCGAAGACGCCGAAAGAACTGATCCTGGCGCTGCAGCTCACGAGCCTCACCGGGCTCGTCTACGGGTTGGGCCTGGCGGCTGCCATCGCGTTCTAGCCCCGCGCTGGTCTCGATACGGCGGCTCCTTCGTCGCGCGCCTACTCGACCAGCGCAGGAAGTGTTGCGCTGGTCGAGTAGCTCGAGGCCGCCTGCGGCCGAGGCGTATCGAGACCACTGGACGCGAGGCGGTCGCCGCAGCGCCTAGAGTCGAGGCATGGCTGACTACTCGCGACCGAACACTTCTGCCGGCTGGGATGTCGGCGTTCGACAGACGGTGCCGGGTAGCCGCAAGGCCGTTTGGGTGTTCCTGATGGGCGAAGGCCTGCCGCTCTGGCTGGGCAAGACGACGAAGCTTCCTCTGGTCAAGGGCGCCGCCTATGAGACCGACGACGACATCACCGGACGCGTTCTCAGCGTGCAGCCCGGAGTCGATCTGCGCGTGAGCTGGCGGCCAGGCGAATGGAACCACGATTCCACTCTGCAGCTGAGTCTCAAAGAGGCCGACGGCGCGACCACCATCTCGTTTCACCAGCAGAAGCTCACCAGCCGCGACGAGCGCAAGATGATGCTCGGACGCTGGAAGGGTGTGGCCAGCGACCTCGAGAAGGCGCTGAAGCGCCAGGCGAAATAGCCCCAGAGACCTACGGCTGCTTGTCGGCGGCAGTGCCTTCGGCAGCGGTGCCGTCGACTGCCGCGTCTTCGATGTCTTCGTCGTCTCCCGCAGCAGACGACTGCGAGCGCTTCGTGCTGGCGCGCGCCTCATAGAGGCTCTTTGCCGCCTCCTCGCGCTGCCTGCGCAAGAAGATGAACGAGAGGCAGAAAGCGATGATCGCGGCGAGCAGCGCCGAGATCCATGCGGGCACACCCCCCGGTGTCAGGAGCAGCAGCAGAATCGCGAGGACGACGGCGAACAGCCCGATGCGGATGAGCGAGAAGAGCAACCATGTGCGTCGAGGATTCACGGCACTCAGTGTATGCGCTCCTCCTCTGGCAACCCCCGGGCAAACGTACGGTTACCGCGCCTATCATTAGTTCATGGCCCGCTTGCTGTTCGTCCTCGGTATCGTCGCCGTGACGTTCATGATCTATTCGATCGTCGACGCCGCCCTGCGGCCTGTCCGCCTTGTTCGAGGCCTTCCCAAGTGGGCGTGGCTCCTCGTCATCATCGTCATTCCCATCATCGGTGGGGTTCTCTGGTTCGTCATCGGCCGCGGCCGCGAGCAGAAGGCCGCCGTGTATCGCACGCTGGGTCCGGATGACGACCCCGACTTCCTCGGCAAGCTCGGTTACACGACTCCGCGCGACCCCGCAGCCGAGGCTCGCACCGACGAGCAGATCCGCGACCTCGAGAAGCGTCTCGCCGAGCAGGCAGGCGACAACCCCTCTGACGACCCCACATCGGGGCGCAGAGGAAAGCCCGGCCCGGCCTAGTGAGCCCGGCAACGGACTTCTCCGTCGCCCTCCTCACGCACCTAGCGGCTCGGGGGCTTCGCCATGTCGTGCTCACTCCGGGGTCGCGTTCTCAGGCGCTCGCCCTGGCCGCCGCCGAACTCGATCGTCGCGGCATCCTCGATCTCACCGTTCGCGTCGACGAGCGGTCGGCGGCGTTCACCGCTCTTGGTATCGCCCGTGAGACCGGCCTCCCCGTAGCAATCGTCACGACGTCGGGAACAGCCGTGGGCAATCTGCTGCCCGCTGTGATGGAGGCGCATCACAGTGGAGTGCCGCTAATCGTTCTCTCGGCCGATCGCCCCGCGGAGCTGCGCGGCACCGGCGCGAATCAGACCACCTGGCAGCCCGGCATCTTCGGTGCCTTCGTGAGGCTCGAGCTCGACGTGGAGCCGCCTTCTGCTCCCGCAGCTGAGCCGGTCGACGAGGCTCTCGGCCTGTCGCCCGACCCCGAGACGCTCGCGACGAATGCAACGGATGCCGCGCTCGGGCGCGAAGGCATGCCCGGCCCCGTGCACCTCAATCTGCAGTTCCGAGAACCGCTTTCGGGAGCCTTCCCCGAGTTGCCGGCAACAAATCTCGGTGACCCGGCCCCGTCGCATCCGGCGCTCGCCCATGCGTTGGAGCCCGGACCGCGCACCGTCGTCGTCGCGGGCGACGGCGCGGGCGCCGAGGCCGAAGAACTCGCTCACGCGGGCGGATGGCCTCTGATCGCCGAGGTCTCGAGCGGTGCGCGCTTCGGCCCGAACCTGATCGTCGCCTACCGTGCTCTGCTCGCCGGTGACCTGGCTGCGCACGTCGAGCGCGTCGTCGTCTTCGGCCATCCGACCCTGAGCCGCGAGGTGCCCGCTCTGCTCGCGCGGCCCGATGTGCAGCTCGTGGTCGTGGCATCCGGTGGCGAGCGAATCACGCCCGGGCACGACGGGCGGATGCTGGTCGACCGGGTCGAGGCGAGCGCCGAGGCCATCGCCGCAAGTCGAGAACCGGATGCCCGCGCCTGGCTCGGCCGCTGGGTCATGGCGAGCAGACACCAGCTCGAGCTCGACGACCCGGAACTTCCTGCGCCCGATGTCGAGGCTCCCCGCTCGGGTGACCTCGGCCGCCGCCGCGAATATGCGAAGGCCGAACTGGCCGCCGCACGGGCATCCATCTCGAGACCGGTTTTGGCTCTCGCGGTATGGCGCGCTACGTGGCCGCACGACCGGCTGGTGTTGGGCGCATCACGACTGATTCGCGAGGTCGACAAGATCGTGCCCGGCAAGAAGATCACAGTGCACGCCAACCGTGGGCTCGCCGGCATCGACGGAACCGCCTCGACCGCGATCGGCGTCGCCCTGGCCAGCCAGACCGATGCGAAGGGCGGAATCACGCGAGTGCTGCTCGGCGATCTGACGCTTCTGCATGACGTGGGTGGCCTGTTGATCGGTGACGGCGAGAGACGCCCGCGCGTTCAGCTCATCGTGGCGAACGACGGCGGCGGCACGATCTTCGACTCGCTCGAGGTCGCAGCCACGGCAGACCCGGATGCCTTCGCTCGTGTGATGCGCACCCCCCAGTCGGTCTCGATCGAGCAGCTCGCCGCGGCATACGGCTGGAGCTACACGAGGGTCTCGACGCGCGCTGAGCTCGATCGTGCGCTGACGAGTCCCGCGGGGCCGCTGAGCATCGTCGAGGTTCCGTTCGGCGAAATGCAGTGACGCGCGCCTGCCCCTTTGCTAGGTTGCCCTCGTGACGAAACTTCGAGTGCACAACCTGGCCGTCTCGATCGACGGCTTTGCCACGGGCGAAGACAGAACGTTCGAGGCTCCGTTCGGTCATGCCGGGCAGAGACTCATGTCGTGGTTCTTTCCGACTCATTCCTTCGTGAGCATGACCGGTCACGATGCCGAGGCGGCCGGTGCCGGCACCCGAGGCGTCGACGATGCGTTCGCCGCCGCGACCCAGGTGGGCATCGGTGCCGAGATCATGGGCCGAGGCAAGTTCGGGCCGCAGCAAGGACCGTGGGAAGACGAGTCCTGGCGCGGGTGGTGGGGCGAAGAGCCTCCATTCCACACGCCTGTCGTCGTGCTCACGCACCATGAGCGATCCGACATCGCAGTAGGCGAGACCACGTTCCTGTTCCGCGACGCCTCGGCACGTGATGCCCTCGAGCTCGCGGCAGAGGTGGCCGGAGGTCTCGACGTGCGCCTCGGCGGCGGCCCGACCGTCGTGCGCGAGTTTCTCGAGGCAGACCTCGTCGACCATCTGCACATCGTGGTCGTGCCGATCGTGCTTGGACGTGGCGTTCGATTGTGGGACGGCCTCGAGAGCGTCGAGGAGCGCTTCGATGTCGAGACCACTGCCTCACCATCGGGCGTAGTGCACTACGTCTTCACCCGCAAGGCCCGCTGACCGGTCGGTAGGCCACATTCCGTTCAGCCAGGCGACATCCTCGTCGAGGAGCGACGAGCACGCGCTGTGGCTGCACGAAATCTCCCTCTACAGTGGGGGTCACGCTCGGCGAAAGGGAATGACCATGGCCAAGAACGACGACACCTTCTTCTCGAGCAGCGCCCGCGATCTGCTCGCCGCGAGAGAGGGCTTCGTGCTCGCCGACCTCGACCCCGAGAGCACGCCCGGCGTCGCAGCCTCGAAGAAGCAGGGTGAGAAGGCGCTCGCGGCCGGGGCTCCCGTTCTCGACGACCTGCAGGTCAGGCTTCACGCCAACAGCCTCTCTGGCGACAGCCGAAGCGTGCTTCTCGTGCTGCAGGCGATGGATTCCGCGGGCAAGGGCGGCATCGTCAGCCACGTGATCGGCACGGTCGACCCCGAGGGCGTGGCGCACACCTCGTTCAAGAAGCCGACGCCCGAGGAACTCAGCCACGATTTTCTCTGGCGCATCCGCAACGCCCTGCCGAAGGCGGGCCAGATCGGGGTCTTCGACCGCTCACACTACGAAGACGTGCTCATCGCGCGGGTGCGCGAACTCGCGACGCCCGACGTGATCGAGCACCGCTACGAGCTCATCAATGAATTCGAGCGCCAGGTCACGGAGTCGGGCACGACCATCGTCAAGGTCATGCTCCACATCAGTTCCGACGAGCAGAAGGCCAGGCTCGGCGCCCGCCTTGAGCGCGAAGACAAGTACTGGAAGTACAACCCGGGCGACGTCGACGAGCGTCTGCTCTGGCCCGCCTATCAAGAGGCCTACCAGCTGGCGATCCAGAACACGTCGACGGAGATCGCGCCCTGGTTCGTCGTTCCTGCCAATCACAAGTGGTACGCCAGGGCCGCGGTGCAGCAGCTGCTCATCGAGACGATGTCGGCGTTCGGCCAGGGCTGGCCCCCGGCCGACTACGACATCGAGGTCGAGAAGGCGCGGCTCGCGGCGAGCTAAGAAGACGGGGAGGACTCGACGGTCAGGTCGAATCCGTCCCAGTAGACCGTGATCGCGGTCGCGCCGCCCGTGTTCAGCAGGATGCCGGCCGACGTGAACTGCTCGGGCGTCGCGCATCCGGCACCTGCTACGCCATTCGGAGTCTCGCGAGCAATCACGCAGAAGCCCCCGGCGGTGTCCTTGGCTACGAACACCTGCCAGCCCTTGACCCTGGGGTCTACCGCGCGTGTCGACGACGGGTCGATATTCCCCACGATCTGCGGAAGCCGGTCGGTGTCCTTCTGCGGCTCGTCGAACCAATGCTCGGCCGAAGCCGCGCTGCCCGAGCTTGTCCGGCCCACAGGCCCGGACGGCACCGTCGCGACGATGCCCGGGCCGAGATCGACGCGGGGTTCGCTTGTCGCAGGGGCGGTGCGCGGCAGATCGCTCAACGGAGCAGGCGCGGTCGGAGCGAGAAATGTGGCAGCCCCGGCCGTGATCACGCCCAGCACGACGAGCGCGCCCAGCACTCGAACAGAGCGAGACCGGATGCGATGGGCTCGGCGCTCGCGGGCATCTGCGGCATCGAGGGTGGCCTGGTGCAGAGCCTGCCGCTCGGCGGCCTCGCGCAGATCGAACTCGTGCAGCTCGCGCGCGGCTTCGGCGGCGCGAACCTCGTCTTCAGAAGATGTGGTGCGTCCGTATGCGGCGCGCGCGAGGGCCTGGCGCTCGGGCGCTGCGCCGGTCGAGTAGCCCGAGGCCGCTTGCGGCCGAAGCCTATCGAGACCATCTGCCGGTGGTCTCGATACGGCCGCGGGCGGCCTACTCGACCAGCGCGGACCCGCGGAGTTCCCTTCGGCAGGCTCAGGGAACGAAGTGGGCGGCACGGCGCACGCTCCTAGCCGAAGGCCTCGACGATGGGGCGGAACTTCATCTTCGTCTCGATGAGTTCGCGCTCGGGGTCGGACTCCGCCACGATGCCTGCGCCCGCATACGCGGTGATGTCGCCGTTCTCGGCTATCTGGGCGCAGCGCAACGCCACGGCCCACTCGCCATCGCCATCCGCACCGACCCACCCGACGGGCCCGGCGTAGCGACCGCGGTCGAACGGCTCGAGCTCGTCGATGAGGGCCAGCGCGGTAGCCGTCGGCGCGCCGGCGACAGCGGCCGTGGGGTGCAGGGCGGCGATCAGATCGAGCGAGGTCGAACCGTCGGAGAGGATGCCCTCGGCGTCGCTCGCGAGGTGCCACAGATTGGGCAGTTTCAGCGTGAACGGTATCTCTGAGGTGATGAGGGTGCGGGTGTGCGGCTTCAGCGACTGCACGACGCTCGCGACGGCGAAGCGGTGCTCGTCGAGGTCTTTCGAACTCGTGGCAAGCGCTATTGCGGCGTCGTGGTCTGCTTCGGCGTCTCGACCGCGCGAGATCGTGCCGGCGAGCACACGGGCGCTGACCGTGCCGTGATCGACACGCACGAGGGTCTCGGGGCTCGATCCGATGAGGCCGTCGACGGCGAAGGTCCAGCAGTCGGGGTAGCCCAGAGCGAGGTCGGTGAGAGTGCGCCGAAGATCGGCTTCGGCGGGCAGGTGCCCCACCAGATCGCGGGCGAGAACTACTTTGTTCAGTTCTCCCGCGGTGATGCGCGAGACGGCCGCCTTGACTGATTCGCGGTAGTCGTCGGGCTTTACCTGGCCGGGCAGGAGCGAGAGCCGGTATTCGGCGCCGAGCGGGCGGGCGGCGGGCATCGGAAGTGAAGGCGCGAGAGGGGCGCCCGACTCGGACACCGCTGTGATGCGGGTGATCCAGTAGGTACCCGCGCGCTTGCCGACGACGATCTCGGGAACGATGAGGGTCGAGATGAGAGCTGAGGTGGCCGAGAACGCGAAGGCGCCGAAGGCCACGAGTCCGGTGCCGGGCGACTGCAGGGGGTCGGTCACCTGCGCGAGCCGGGCGACCTCTCTCCACGTCTCGCAGGCATCCACGAATCGGTTATCGCCCGAGAACTCGAGCCGCAGCGCTACTCCTGCGCCTGCGATGCCCTCGCCCTTGCGCATCCAGAGCAGCGGATGCCGCGAGTCGAGCAGTGGCACCAGAAGTCGGATGTCGTCGACGCGGGTGGTCTCGACGACCAGCCGGGGCAGAGTTCGTGACGTTTCGCTCACTTCTTCAGCCTAGTTCCGCTGGAGCGAACGCATTCCCGAAGATGCGCTATCCCCAGCCGTCACGCGGGCTACGCAACTACACTGGGAGTGTGAATAAGGCAGACCTTACTAAAAAGCCCCAGGCGGTCTCCGCGATGTTCGACCAGGTCTCCACGCACTACGACCGCACGAACGCTGTGCTCTCGGTGGGCAACGACCAGCTGTGGCGCGCGGCCACGGTGCGGGCCGTCGACCCGAGACCGGGCGATCGCATCCTCGACCTCGCAGCAGGAACGGGAACGTCGAGCGCGGCACTCGCCGCGAAGGGCGCCCACGTGATCGCGGCTGACTTCTCGCCGGGCATGATCGAGGTCGGCAAGCGTCAGCAGGCGGGCAATCGCAATGTCGAATTCGTGCAGGCCGATGGCATGGATCTGCCCTTCGCCGACGACGAGTTCGACGCCGTTACGATCTCGTTCGGACTGCGCAACATCGTCGACCCTCACGTAGCGCTCGCAGAGCTCTACAGGGTGACCAAGCCCGGCGGTCGAATCGTGATCTGCGAATTCTCGAAGCCGCCCGCCAAGCTCGTGCGCAGCGGCTATTTCACCTACCTCAATAAGGTCATGCCCACCCTCGTGAAGCTCGCGTCGTCGAACGCCGAGGCCTATGACTACCTCGGCGATTCGATCAAGGCCTGGCCAGACCAGAAGACCCTGGCCGAGTGGATGCGCGTGGCCGGGTTCTCGAGGGTCGCGTACAAGAACCTCAGCCTCGGCATTGTCGCCCTGCACCGGGGCATCAAGCCCCGTACGGGTCAGTAGGCTGAACACGTGACCCCGAAAACACCCGTTGCTGGCACGCGTGCGCCCGCAGGCAAAGCCCGGCGCACCCAGAGCCTGTCGTCGTCGCTCAATCTGCACGACCGCCTCTTCTCGACGAGTCGCGACCGCGAGGTTGCCCGCGCGGTAGACGACGGAATCGAGCGTCTCGAGGCGAGGCTGTTCGCCGAGGTCAAATTCAGCGACGAGCTCGCCGATGTGGCGGCGCGCTATCTGCTCGAGGCCGGTGGCAAGCGCGTGCGGCCGATTCTGGCGATGCTCACTGCCCAGCTCGGCGACGGCGTGACCGACGAGGTCATCATGGCCGGCGCGTCGATCGAGCTCACTCACCTCGCTTCGCTCTATCACGACGACGTCATGGACTCGGCTCCCGTGAGACGCGGCGTTCCGACCGCGCAGAACGTCTGGGGCAACTCCATCGCGATCCTCGTCGGCGACCTGCTCTTCGCTCGCGCGTCGAAGCTGCTCTCCATCCTGGGCGAGCGCGCCATCCAGCTCCAGGCCGACACGTTCGAGCGCCTGTGCCTAGGCCAGCTGCGCGAGACGATCGGGCCCAAAGACAATGAGAACCCGATCGAGCACTACCTGCAGGTGCTGAGCGACAAGACGGGGTCGCTGATCGCAGCCTCGGCCCAGATGGGCGTCATCTTCTCGAACGCTCCCGTCGAGTACGAGCAGCCGGTGATCGAGTTCGGCGAGAAGATCGGCGTCGCGTTCCAGCTCATCGACGATGTGCTCGACATGTCGCCGCCCGCCGAGGGTGACGGCAAGACTCAGCCCACGGGCAAGAAGGCGGGTACCGACGTACGCGCGGGCGTCGTCACGCTTCCCGTTCTCTACCTGCGCAAGCGTGCCAAGCGCAACGCCGAGGCCGCGGCTTTGCTGAAGCGCATCGACGCGGTCGCCACGGCGAAGCCGGGCGACAAGGTCGACGAGGCCGCCGTCGACGCTGTGATCGCCGAACTGCGCGCGCATCCGGTGACCAAGGCCACGATCGACGAGGCGCACGGCTGGGCCCGCGGTGCCGTCGATGCTCTTGCTCCTCTTCCAGACGGAACCGTCAAGAAGACCCTCACCCGATTCGCCGACACTGTGGTGGATCGCACAAATTAAGGAAACACCTCCCTAAATGACCACGTTGCGACTGGCCATCGTCGGAGCCGGCCCCGCCGGAATCTACGCTGCCGACCTTCTGATCAAGGCCGAACGTCATTTCGACGTCTCGATCGACCTCTTCGAGCACCTTCCCGCTCCATACGGACTCGTTCGCTACGGCGTCGCACCCGACCACCCGCGCATCAAGGGCATCATCACCGCTCTGCGCGAGGTGCTCGATCGCGGTGACATCCGCTTCTTCGGCAATGTGCGCTACGGCGTCGACGTGACCCTCGACGACCTCAAGAAGCACTACAACGCCGTCATCTTCGCCACGGGCGCCATCACCGACGCGCCGCTGGCGATCCCCGGCATCGAGCTCGAGGGCTCCTACGGCGCCGCCGACTTCGTGAGCTGGTTCGACGGCCATCCGGATGTTCCGCGCACGTGGCCGCTCGAGGCCCAGTCGGTCGCCGTGATCGGCAACGGCAACGTCGCGCTCGACGTGTCGCGCATCCTCGCCAAGCACGCCGACGACCTGCTGCCCACCGAGATCCCCGACAACGTCTACGAGATCCTCAAGTCGTCGCCCGTCACCGATGTGCATGTCTTCGGTCGCCGGGGCCCCGCGCAGGTCAAGTTCACCCCGCTCGAGCTGCGTGAGCTCGGCGAGATGCGTGACGTCGACATGATCGTCTACGACGAGGATTTCGAGCTCGACGAGGCCTCGAAGGCCGCGATCGCGAGCAACAAGCAGGTCTTCGTCATCAACAAGGTGCTCAATCAGTGGCGTGAGCGGCCGGTGGGCGAGGCCTCTCGCCGCCTGCACCTGCACTTCTACGCGAAGCCGCTCGAAATCACATCGGATGCCGATGGCCGGGTCGCGTCGATCCGTTACGAACGCACGCGGCCCGACGGTGCCGGCAGCGTCGAGGGAACGGGCGAGATCCGCGAGATCGAGATCCAGGCCATCTATCGGGCCGTGGGGTATTTCGGATCGCCGCTCGCCGACATCCCGTTCGATGAGCGCCACGGCGTGATCCCGAATCACGAGGGCCAGGCGCTCGCCGACGACAACTCCGTCATTCCCGGCGTCTACGCCACAGGATGGATCAAGCGCGGCCCAGTGGGTCTCATCGGGCACACCAAGTCCGATGCCATGGAGACCATCCAGCACGTTGTGAACGACCAGGCGAGCTGGTGGGCGCCGACTCACCCCGACGAGCAGAGCATCGTCGAATTGCTCACCTCACGAGGTGTCGAGTTCACGACCATCGACGGCTGGCACCAGCTCGACCAACACGAGCTCGCGCTCGGCGAGGCCGAGGGTCGCCTGCGTAAGAAGGTCGTGCCGCGCGACGAGATGATCCGAGTTTCCAACACCTGACGCCTTATTGTTACCGGCCGAAGCGAACTCGTGACGTAGCATGTGTGAAGTGGGTTCTCCGAGGCGGAGGTGATGACGTGACTGAACTGGCTCCTGCGCCGAGCGCGCCCGAGGCATCGGTTGCGCCCGAGGCGAGCGTCGAGCCCGTCGATCCGGCCGCGTCTGCTGCGCCCGAGACGACCCGATGGGTCATTCCCGAGGCGACGAAGAAGAAGAAGCGTCATCTCGGGCTCTGGCTCGGCATCCCCGCTGCCGTAGCGACGATCGCGCTGGTCGCCGCCTCGTTGCTGTTGATCGCACCCGGCACCACCGTCGCCGGCGTGAATGTCGGCGGAATGACCGTCGGAGCCGCATCCGACGCCGTGAGTCAGCGACTCGCCAACACGGCTGTCGTCATTACCGGAGCCGACGGCGACAAGATCGTGAACGGCGCCCAGCTCGGTGCCAGCATCGCGAACGCCTCGACCAGCAGCTCGGCCACCGAACTCAAGGGCGCCGACCTCGGCGCATCGGTCGACGCTCAGACGCTCGCCGAGAAGGCGTACTCCCAGAGTCCGTTCTGGAACGTGACCGAGTGGAACGCGAAGACAGCCGTCACGCCGACCGTCAAGATCGATACCAAGACGGCGACGTCCGCCCTGCGCAAACTCGCTCCCGAACTCTTCGTCGATCCGGTGAACGCGACGATGGCCTTCGACTCCGCAACGGCCACCTACGTCGTCACACCCGCCGTCGACGGCGCGGGCGTAGACCTCGATTCGTTCCGCAGCGCGTTGCAAGACGCGCTCGTCTCGGGCAAAACCAGTGTCGACGTCGCTGTGACACCGACTGTGGTAGCTGCGTCTGCATCGACCGATTCTGTGACCGCGACGGCCACTGAGTTGAACACCATTCTCGACACCGCAGGCTTCTATGTCGGCGAGGAGCGCACCGTTCCGGTCGACCGCGCAGTGGTGGCATCGTGGATCACGCTCTCGACGAACGACGACGGCAGCTACAGCTACACGGCAGACAAGGCGGCCATTCAGAAGGTCGTCGACACCCTGCCGGCGGCTGTGAACCGTGATGTGGTCAACGGCACCGAGATCACCGATACAGAAGGTGCGACGCTCGATACGATCGCCGCGGGCGCCGACGGGCGTGCACTCGGCGATACCAGTGGGGTCGCTGCCGCCTACGCGACTCAGTTGGCTGAAGGCAAGCCGGTGTTCGAGCTTCCCGTCACCGTCACCGCCGCCCAGGTCACGAAGACATCGCGCAATATCGTGGTCAACCTGAGCGAACAGCGCGAGTATCTCTTCGAGAACGGTCAGGTCATCGACAGTTTCCTGATCTCGTCGGGTGTGTCAGGGCACGATTCGCACACGGGCAACTTCCGCATCACGGCCAAGCTGAGTTCGCAGAACATGGGCAACCCCGACCTGACCCAGGCGCCGAACTACTACACGCAGAACGTGCCTGACGTCATGTACTACAACGGTGACGAGGCTCTTCACGGTGCGTATTGGCACAACAACTTCGGCAATGTCATGAGCCACGGCTGCATCAACATGCCGCTCGACAAGGCCGCCAATGTCTTCGACTGGGCCCCGATGGGCACCGAGGTCACCGTCACCTACTGACGTTCGACTCGCCGCTGCTCCTCGGTCGGTCCTGGTGGGCTGTCATACTTAGGTAATGCTTACCTTCACCCGGCCCGCGACGAGGGTGCTGGGATTCTTCGCCCTTCTCGTCGTCGTGCTCCTCTCGGTGGGGGCCAGCCTGTTGCTCGGGAGTCGTTCTATCGATGTGGCTTCGGTGTTCGACGCGGTGTTCTCGCGTGGCACCGCCAGCGTCGAGCAGATGGTGGTGCTCGATCTGCGCGTTCCCCGCACGATCATCGGTCTCGTTGCGGGTGCGGCACTCGGACTCGCGGGCGCGCTGATGCAAGGACTCACCCGAAACCCGCTCGCTGATCCGGGTCTCCTGGGGGTGAACGCCGGTGCGTCGCTCGCGGTGGTCGCGGCTATCGCGTTCTTCGGAGTGACGGCACCGTCAGGGTACGTCTGGTTCGCCTTCGGGGGAGCCGCGCTGGCAGCGGCGCTGGTCTACGCTGTGGCTTCTGGGCGCACGGGGCCGTCTCCGCTCAGCCTCACCCTCGCCGGCGCGGCCACGACGGCGGTGCTCACATCGTTCATCACCCTGATTCTGCTGCGCGACCTCGATACTCTCGCGCAGTTCCGCTTCTGGTCTGCGGGCTCTCTGGTGGGCCGAGACGTGTCCACTGTCGCCACCGTGTCGCCGTTCCTCGTCGTAGGGGCGGCAGCCGCTCTGCTGCTCGGGCGCAGCCTCAACTCGCTCGCTCTCGGTGACGATGTGGCCCGGGGGCTCGGCCAGCGTGTGGGACTCACCCGCATCGTCGCGGGCGTCGCCATCATTCTCCTGTGCGGCTCGGCGACGTCGCTTGCTGGCCCCCTCGTGTTCGTCGGCCTCGTCGTGCCGCACATCGTGCGTCGCTTCGTTGGGGCCGACTATCGCTGGATCCTGCTCTGGTCGATGCCTCTCGGGGCGGCGTTGCTCGTCATCGCCGACACCGTCGGGCGCCTCATCGCCCCGCCCTCGGAGCTCGAGGCGGGCATCGTGGTCGCGCTCATCGGTGCGCCCGCGCTGATCGTCCTCGTCAGAGGAAACAGGGCGGTCACACGATGACCGTGCCGGAGCGATACCAGCCCCTTCTCGACGATCTCGCGCGTGTCGCCGTCGCCCGCCGCGCTGGGCGCATCCGGTCTCTCGTCGTCGCTGTCGTTATGGCGGCGGCGCTCGTGGGGCTGGCCGTGCTGGCGCTGATGCTCGGCGATCGGGTCGTCGCGCCGGGTGATGTTCTCACCACTCTGTTCGGCGGAGGCAGCGGTGGCGACCGCTTCGTGATCTTCGGCCTCCGCGTGCCTCGACTTCTGCTCGGCCTGATGGTCGGCGCGGCCTTCGGGCTTGCCGGCGCGGTCTTCCAGAGTCTGCTCGGCAACCCCCTGGCGAGCCCCGACATCATCGGCATCACCCAGGGCGCCAGCGCAGCCGCTGTCGGATCGATCCTGCTGCTCGGCTGGAGCGGCCTCGCCGTCTCGTTCGCCGCGTTCGGGGGCGCCGTGCTTGTGGCCGGCCTCATCACCGTACTCGCCGCCCGACACGGCGTCGTCGGATCTCGCTTCGTGCTCATCGGCATCGCTCTCGCCTTTCTGGCGCAGGCGGCGATCAATTTCATGCTCACCCGCTCCGATGTGCGCGACGCGCAGTCGGCACTCGTCTGGCTGGTCGGCAGCCTCGGAACTGTCACGTCGGAGGAGCTGACCAGCACCGCCGTGGGGCTCGTCGTGCTCGCGGTGGCGCTCGCCGTCGTGTCGCCCCGGCTCCGGATGCTGCAACTCGGCGACGAGGCCGCCACCGGCCTCGGCGTGCGCGTCACGCCGGCGCGGCTCGTCATCACCCTGATCGCTGTGGGGCTGGCGGCCGTCGCCACGGCTGCCGCAGGGCCGGTCGTCTTCGTGGCCTTCGTCTCGGCGCCTATCGCGCGTCGGCTTCTGGGCGGAACGGGGCCCGCTCTCGTCGTGAGTGCACTCGTGGGCGCGCTCGTGGTGACGGGCTCCGACCTGATCGCTCAGCACGCGGTCTCCGGTCTCCAGGTGCCCGTGGGCATCGTGACGGGCATCGTGGGCGCCCCCGTTCTACTAATTCTGCTGGCCCGCAGCAACCGATCGAGAGGAACAGCATGACGTCTCATGAACTGCGAGCGGATTCTCTATCTCTCGGCTACGACGGGCGTCGTGTCGTCGAGAACCTCGACGCCGTCATCCCCGACGGCCGCGTCACCGTGATCGTGGGCCCGAACGCCTGCGGCAAATCGACCCTTCTCCGCGCGTTCGCGCGGCTGATGCGCCCGGAGGCGGGCATCGTGACGCTCGACGGAACGGATGTGCACCGCTACCCGAGCAAGCAACTGGCCACCGTGCTCGGCCTGCTTCCTCAGCAGCCGATCGCTCCCGACGGCATCACCGTGGCCGATCTGGTGGGGCGTGGACGGTTTCCTCGCCAGGGGCTGTTCAGGCAGTGGACCGCCGAGGATTCCGAGGCCGTCGCGGAGGCTCTGCGGTCGACCGACACGGTCGATCTGGCCGACCGTCGTATCGACGAACTGTCGGGTGGCCAGCGCCAGCGGGTCTGGATCGCCATGGCGCTCGCGCAACAGACCGACATTCTGCTGCTCGACGAGCCCACGACCTTCCTCGATGTGACCCACCAGATCGAGGTTCTCGACCTGCTCCACGAACTGAACCGCGAGCGGGGAACCACCGTGGTGATGGTGCTGCACGACCTCAATCTGGCGGCGCGCTATGCCGATCACCTCGTGGTGATGTCGGCCGGAAAGATCGTGGCGGAGGGGGCGCCGGCCGATGTGATCTCGGTCGACACCGTGGGCGCTGCGTTCGGTCTCGAGGCCGTCATCATCGACGATCCCATCAGTCACTCACCCATGGTCGTACCGATGGGGCGTTTTCATCACGGTCTGTGAAGCATTAGCGGTTTTCGACCAGGTGAGCTTAGGCTTACCTAACATCCCTTGCCACTTCGCATCACCATTGGAGAATTTTCCGTGCCCCGAAGAATGAAACTCGCTGCGGTCGTCGCGTCGACTCTCACCGCCGCACTCCTGCTCGCCGGCTGCAGCACCGCTGCCTCAGACTCCTCGACCGACTCCGCGTCGGCTGGCGGAGCGACCATCGAGCACGCTTTCGGTGAGACCACCGTGCCGGCCAACCCGAAGAACGTCGTGACGCTCGGATGGGGCAGCACCGACGCATCCATCGCCCTCGGGGTGATTCCTGTCGCCATCCCGTTCGACTCGTACGCGGGCGACAAAGACGGCGTGCTGCCCTGGGTCAAAGACGCGATCGACAAAGACGGCGCCGCGATGCCGACGATCCTTCCCGAGTCGCCCGACGAGCCGCCGTACGAAGCCATCGCTGCTGCCGACCCCGACGTCATTCTGGCCGTCTACTCGGGCATCACCGAGGAGCAGTACAAGAAGCTCTCGGAGATCGCCCCGACCGTCGCATACCCCGACCAGGCGTGGAGCACCCCGTGGCGCGACGTCGTCACCACCGTGGGCACCGCTCTCGGCAAGAGCGACGAGGCCAAGAAGGTACTCGATGGCATCGACGCGCAGATCGCGCAGAAGGCAGCTGAGCACCCCGAGTTCAAGGGAAAGACTCTCGCCGCCGTGGCCGACAGCTCCGGCACGTTCTACGTCTACAAGAAGAACGATCCGCGGGTGGGCTTCATGTTCGACCTCGGCTTCACGAATGCCCCCGCCGTCGATGATCTGTCGAACGGCGATGGCACGTTCTTCTACACGCTCAGCTACGAGCAGCTCGACAAGCTCCAGGCCGATGTCGTGCTGAATTATGCGACCACACAGCCCGAGGCCGATGCGTTCACCAGTTCGCCGCAGACGTCCGTGATTCCGGCCGTCGCTGCCGGGCACGCCGCGCAGCTGGTGGGAGCACAGAACATCTCCGCCGTCTCACCGCCCACCGCGCTGTCGCTCCCGTGGGGCCTCGACAACCTCGTCGACACTCTGGCGGCCGCCGCAAAGTAACGACACTGTTCCCTGAGCTTGTCGAAGGGCCCCTTCGACAAGCTCAGGGAACGACCCGTCAGCGTGCGAACGGTCCGCGCAGTGCGGCCCACTGCAGCAGCATGATGGTCTTCGCGTCGATGATGTCGTTGCCGATGCGGTCGAGTGCCTCGTCGAAGTCGATCTCGAGCAATTCGATCTCTTCGCCCTCGTCGGCGAGCCCGCCACCGGCATCCGCTCGGGTGTCGGGCGAATAGGGCGCGGCGAAGAAGAAGAGCTTCTCTGTGACAGAACCCGGGCTCATATAGGCCTCGAATACAGGGCTCACCTCGCCGATCTCGTGCCCGGTCTCCTCACGCGCCTCGCGCCGGATGGCGGTGAGCGGGTCGTCGTCATCGAGCAGGCCCGCGGCCGCCTCGATGAGATTGCCGTCGGGATGCCCGTTCACGTATGCCGGGTAGCGGAACTGACGGGTCAGCAGCACCGTGCGCTTCTCGAGCGAGTAGAGCAGGATGGTCGCACCGTTGCCGCGATCGTACGTCTCGCGGTGCTGCGTCTCCCACACCCCGTCGGCGCGCTGGTATTCCAGCGTGTTGGCACGGAAGACGTGCCAGTTCGACGAGAGCAGTCGCACGTCTTTGACGCGAACGCGGGGGTTGCCCGTCAGCTCACGGCCGGTCTGGTCGAGGCCGGTGCGGCCCCGGGCGTCTGGAATGTCGACGCCGGGAACTGCCGCGGGCTGCTGGGCGGCGGCCGGCGTGCCGGCATCCATCGTCATCTGCCCGCCGATCAGCGGAAGTTGATGAACTGGAGGGCCACGTCGAGATCAGCGCCCTTGAGCAGCGCCATGGTGGCCTGCAGGTCGTCGCGGCTCTTCGACGAGACGCGCAGCTCGTCGCCCTGAATCTGGCTCTTGACGCCCTTCGGGGCCTCGTCGCGAATGAGCTTCGAGATCTTCTTGGCGGCCTCTTGCTCGATGCCGTTCTTCATGGATGCCTCGAGCCGGTACTCCTTGCCCGATGCGTAGGGCTCGCCCACGTCGAGGCTGCGCAGCGAGATGCCGCGCTTGATGAGCTTGGCCTCGAACACCTCGAGGATCGCCTTCACTCGCTCGGCGGAGTTGGCCTTCATCAGAACCTTCTCGCCGCTCCACTCGATGGAGGCGCCGATGTTCTTGAAGTCGTAGCGCTGCTCCACCTCTTTGTGCGCCTGGTTGAGGGCGTTGTCCGCCTCCATCTTGTCGACCTTGCTGACTACGTCGAAGCTTGAATCTGCCATGCGCACCAGTTTAGCTTTTCGCCATGTCGCCGAACGCGGGTGTTCTCGCCGAGCGTGCAGGCGCGGCCACCGCGTTGGGCGAGAACACCCGCGCTCGGTGCCGCGTCAGACCTGATCCGTACACTGGTGCGAGTGCGCCGCTCCCTTCTTCTTGCCCCGGTTTTCGTCGTCGCGTTCGCTCTCGTCGGGTGCACGACGTCACCCGAGCCCAGCGAACCGGAGACGGCGGAGGCTCCTGCCAAGGCCGCGCTCGAGGCGGCCGTAGCTCCCGATGTCGACCCCTGGGCGGGCCTGCCGACTCTCATCGACGCTGACTGGGCGGCGAGCGCGGCCGCGGCCACCGGCATCCCGGATCGCGCGATGCTCGCGTATGGCGGAGCAGCCGTCTATGTCGCCAATCAGAACCCGGGCTGCAACCTGGGGTGGAACACGCTGGCGGGCATCGGCGAGATGGAGAGTCACCACGGCACGATCGACGGCTCGTCGATCGGCGCCGACGGGCTCGTCACCCCGCCCATTCTCGGCATCGCGCTCGACGGTGCGACGACGAACGCCATTCCCGACAGCGATCAGGGCACGATCGACGGCGACGCTGAGTGGGATCGCGCGGTCGGCCCGCTGCAGTTCATTCCCGACAGCTGGCGCAACTGGGGTGCAGACGGGTCGGGCGACGGAAAGGTCGATCCGCAGAACTTCGACGACGCCGTTCTGGCCACGGCGAACTACCTCTGCCACGCCGGCGGAGACCTCTCTGTGGCCGACAACTGGCGCATGGCCATCGCGGCATACAACGACGCGGCGCCCTATGCGCTGGGTGTCTCCGAGTACGCCATCCGCTATTCCGAGGACGTGGCGAAGGCCTGATTTCGCCGACAGCCTGAAGGCGGGTAATGTGTACACGCGCCTTCGGTTGTGTGTTTCACGTGGTCGGGTGCGCCCTGGCAAGTTACCCAAGCGGCCAAAGGGATCTGACTGTAAATCAGCCGTCTTAGACTTCGGGGGTTCGAATCCCTCACTTGCCACCAGAAAAGCCCTGCGAATCGCGCGATTCGCGGGGCTTTCTTCGTAGCGGGGTGTGCGCGGTTCGCGTCTTCGCCTGATTGTGCCCATCTACCTCCATTTGTGCGGCGAAGCACCGACGTAATGGAGGTAAACGGGCACAGTCGTCGCCGCACCCGCGGAGTGCGCCACCGATTGTTGGCAGACTGGTCGCGTGAACTCTCTTGTGCCAGCCGCGCCCCGCGCGCAGAAGATCATGTCCTCCGACGGGCTGCAGTTGGCCACCTACGAGTTCGGCGATGCGGATGCGCCGACCGTCATCGCGGTGCACGGCTTCGCGTCGAGCGCGCTCGTCAATTGGCACGCGACAGGGTGGACTCGCGATCTCACGCGGGCGGGCTATCGGGTGATCGCCCTCGATCAGCGTGGGCATGGCGAGAGCGACAAGCCTCACGACCCCGCCGCTTATTCGATGGAACAGCTCGTGGCCGATCTCGTGGTGGTGATGGACACCTACCTGATCGACGAGGCGGTCTACGCGGGGTATTCGCTGGGCGCGCGGGTCGGCTGGCAGGCCGCACTCGATCTACCGGGGCGCATCACCCGGGCGGTTCTCGGCGGAATCCCCGACGGCCAGCCGCTCACCCGGCTGCGCACCGACGAGGCGAGGGCATTCATCGAGACCGGCACCGAGGTCGAAGATCGGATCACCCGTGCCTACGTCACGATGGCTTCCGCCATTCCGGGCAACGATCTCGAGGCCCTGATGAGCCTTGTCGACGGCATGCGCGACGGCATCCAACCCGACCCGGCGCATCCGCCCCTGCAGCCCGTGTTGTTCGCGACGGGCAGCGACGACTCGATCCTCGAGCGCTCGCGCTCGCTCGCGGCGGCGACACCGAACGGCGTCTTCTACGAGATCCCCGGTCGTAACCACTTCAATGCGCCCACGTCGCGCCACTTCCGCACCGCGGCGATCGAGTTCCTGCGCGCCTGAGATCTCGATGGGGCGATGAGCGTCACGCGCCGTCGTCGAGGCCGAGCCGATGAGCGAGGTCCGAGGCCTCTGCGCGATCGTGCACGCCGAGCTTCTTGTAGAGGTTGCGGACCGTCGATTTGAGAGTGTTGACCGTGATGAAGAGCGTCTCTGCCATCTCGTTGTTCGACATGCCGGAGGCGAGGAGTGCGAGTACCTGCCGTTCGCGCCGCGATAGCGATGGCATGGCAGGGCGCGGATCGTCGGTGCTGTCGTGCAAGAACTGCAATACGGCGGAATCGACCGAAAGTCCGCTGGCTTCGGCCAGCTCTTTCAGGGCGCACGCGTCGATGGTCGCGAAGACCATCGAGAGTCCCTCGTGCTGGATCATGTCGTGAGCGCGGTGAAACGCATCCACGGCCTGATCTCGTCGGCCGAGGCGCAGGTCGCTTGCGGCCGCGATGAGCAGCACGGCGGCGCCGAGGCGAGGAGGCAGCTCGTCTTTCGGCAGTCGAGAGACGACGGTCTGAGCGTCGGCGAATCTGCCCTGGCGATAGGCTCTCTCCGCTGCGATCGCCGAGGGGATCCGGTCGTCGTCGCCGCCCGGGGTCTGCAGTGTTCCGCGTCTCACTCTGAGGGTCCATCGGGCGAGCGCCACCTGCCGGCGATGTGCGCCCGGTTCGACCGCTCTCGATACGTGGCGTCGTGTCTCGCGCGTCATCACCGTCTCGGTGATGATGATGTCCTCGGGTGAGGTGCTCAGCAGGGCGTGCAGCCAGAGTGACGCGGCCCAGTACTCGCCGGCGACGAACTGGTCGGCCGCCGCGAGATGTCGCCGTGCCTTCTCGGTGTCGAGACCATCGACGGCGATCAATGCCTCGGCCAGAAGCAGAGGAACGTCGTAGCGGTCTATTGCGACGTCGAATCCGGTCGCACGATCAAGCCAGGTGCGGGCGTTGTGGATGCGCCCCTGCTCGGCGTGCATCCACGCCAGCGAGGCGGCTGCCCGTCGTGCGATCCTGGGCTGACCGGTGGCCACGGCTGCCGCACAGGTCTGCTCGTATTCGAGCGCGGCGAGGGGGCTGTCGCCCACGTCGAGCGCCTGGGCCCAGTGGATCGTGAGGTGGGGCAGCGCCGTGCGCAGCTCGGCGGTCTCTTCTGCGTCGGCCGTGTCGAGAACGCGACGCGCCTCGACGGCGTCGGCCACCGCATCCGCGATTCTGCCTGCTGAGCGATGCGCGGCCACCCTGCTGGTGATGCCGAAGAGTCGGTCTCGCAGGGGCAGATCAGGAGAGGGCGTGTCTGCTGCGGGATTGAACCGGCGACGAAACGCGTGCGGCGCGGCTCCCGAAGCGACGTAGCGGAGGTAGTCGACCTCGATGAGGCGGGAGGGCGTCTCGATGAACGCCTCCGAAGGCAGGGCGGTGAAAGCGTCGAGGAGAACCTGCGGCTCCGTCAGAGCGAAGTGATCCCAGTTGTCTTCGATGGTGCGTGCGGCGGAGCGCCACTCCCGTGAATCGAGTTCTGCGCGAACGCGTGTGAAAAAGGAGGCTGCGGCTTCGCCATAAGGCAGAGCCTTGTCTATCGTCATCGTCTACATTCCTCGGTCGATTCAGGAAGTGCGCGGGCCGCGGCGAAGCTCGACGCTGCCCATGAAGTGGCGATGTAGCGAGGGCGTAGGCGCCCGGAATACCTCTCACCACTTGGAGAGACGCTCGACAGTGACACTTATGACGCGGCTTTTGCGAGGAAGTCGCCTAATGTTCGCTGCGGTCGATTCCCATCATCTGCGCGGCGTCAGATGCGCTCTGCCGATCGTGCACACCGAGCTTTCGATAGACGTTTCGGAGGGTCGACTTGAGCGTGTTCATCGTGACGAAGAGGCGTTGGGCGATCTCTGCATTCGGCAGTTCCGTAGCGAGGAGGCTCAGCACCTGGCGCTCGCGTCTGCTGAGAGAGTGTGTGGGCCGACTCGATGTTCTGTGAGGGTGTACGACATCGACGATGGGTCGCAGTTCTCGCCCGCTCAGGCGAGCCAGCTCGCGGAGGTCGGTGCGGTCGATCATCGAAAAGACCAGAAGAAGGTTCTCGTGTTCCGCGAGGGCGTGCGCCTGGCGGAACGCCTCGATCCCCGACTTCGTGCGCCCGAGGCGAAAGCGGCTCGCGGCCGTGAGGAGAAGTGCCGACGCCCTGAATCGAGGCGCCGTGCTCTCTGTGAGAAGGGGGGCGCATCGGCGAAGAGCCTCGTCGAACGAACCCTGCCGATACGCCACCTCCGAATCGATCAGATCCCGAGCCGTCGTGCGTTGGAGGGGTGCCCGTGGGTCGCGCACCACAGGGGACTGCGGTCGGTTCAGCACCCACCGAGCGAAGTCGAGATAGCGGAGATTGGCGCCGCTGTTCGTCAGCGCTTCGGGGTGATGGAGCAGCTCGCTCGACAGGTCGCGTTCGACGTGGGTGACGTCGCTGGGCGTGCTGCAGAGGTGCGACCTGACCCAGAGCAGCGCGGCCCAATACTCTCCTGCCGGAAACCGCAGTGCCATGGCCAGTTGAGCGCGAGCCTCGTCGCGATCGAGCGCGTCGACCGCCAGCAAAGCCGCGGCGAGATAGAGGGGCGTGTCATATTTGCTGGTCGGCAGATCGATGCCGTTGCCCCGGTCGAGCCAGCTGCGTGCCTCGTGCGTATGTCCCTGCTCCGCGTACATCCACGCGAGGGATGCCGCTGCACGGCGGGCTACGTCTGGCTGATCGAAGAGAAGAGCGGTTTCATAGGTGTCTTCGTAGAGCTCGACGGCACCGGGATGGTCGGCGATCTCCATCGCCCTGGACCACTGGATCGTGAGATGCGGCAGCGTCGCTTTCAGCGGAGCGAGTTCGTCGCTCTCTGCGGAGCGCAGTGCGCGATGCGCTTCGGTCGCGCCGGCGACCGCCTCCGGCAGGCGTCCTGCCGTGCGCGACGACACGATTCGACCGGTCGCGGCGATCAGACGTGCTTTCAGGCCGACCCCGCGGCTCTGCGAAACGAGAGCCGCGGAGTCGGTTAGATGCGTCGATCGGGGAGCCTCTCCTGCGACCGCGTGCCGGAGGTGATCGACCCCGATGAGCCAGGTCGGATTCTCGATGAACACCTCTGAGGGCAGCATCTTTATGACGTCGAGCAGCACATCGGGCTCGGTGAGGGCGAACTCGTGCCAGTGCTGTTCGATCAGTGGCTGGGCCTCGCGCCATCCCCGTGTGCGGAGGGTGGACGCGAACAGTCTCCTGAAGCGCGCGGCGCGCTCCGATTCTTCTGCTCCGACTGATCTGCCGATCGGAGTCATGGGAACCCTTCTTTGTCGGTGTACGTCATGCCATCAACGCTTTCCATCACATGTTGGCTAAAACATGCAGCTCTGACGCTTAAAGCTTGTCGATCCTAACTCCCATGACCATGCCTTGGGCCAGTGAATGCTTCCGGTTGTGGATAAGCCGTCGGCGAAGCGCTGTGACAGGCTGGGGTCATGACCATCGCTGCCAACAACGACCTGCTCGACATCGCCCGCCGGATCGGCCTCGAAGCAGGCGCGCTCGCGGCCCGTCGTCGCGCCGAGGGCGTCGAGGTCGCGGCGACGAAGTCCTCCATCGTCGACGTCGTGACCCTCGCCGACCGCGAGGTCGAGACCTACATACGGGGTGCGCTCGCCGACGTGCGGCCAGAGGACGGGTTCCTGGGTGAGGAGTCCACGGGCTCTACCGGCCGCTCCGGCCTGACCTGGATCGTCGACCCCATCGATGGCACCGTGAACTATCTCTACGGCATCCCTCAATACGCGGTGAGCATCGCCGTCGTGGAGGGCGGCGCCGATCCACAGGAGTGGAACGCGCTCGCGGGGTGTGTCGTGAACCCGGCCACGGGCGAGGTCTTCACTGCCGCACAAGGAGGTGGAGCCTACCTCGGCGCGCAGCAGCTTCAGGTGAACTCCGACGTTTCGCTCGAGCAGACCCTTCTGAGCACGGGCTTCTCGTACAGTGCCGAGACGCGGATGCGGCAGGGCCAGGTGCTGGCCGGCATCCTCGGCCGAGTCCGAGACATCCGCAGAGCCGGTTCCGCGGCTCTCGACCTCTGCTGGGTGGCGGCGGGGCGCCTCGACGCCTACGCCGAGCGAGGACTGAACCCCTGGGATCACGCAGCCGGTGCGCTCGTCGTGCGCGAGGCCGGCGGTCGGGTCGGCGGCTTCGATGGCGATGCCGAGAGCGCCCGCTTCCTGCTGGCGGCCGACGAATCGCTGGCCGTCGAACTCGAGCCGATCCTGCGCGATCTCTACGCATCCGCCGGTCTTATCTGACAGCCGATCGCCGTCAATATGCGCCGAATTTTTTCGTTTTGCGGAAATTTTCAGACTTGACGGTTAACCTCGACAGTCGCGTCTTCGCTTGGCTTGAGTTTTAGAAGACGCGTTTGGCTCTAAAACCCGAACTGACATTGGAACTACTGCACCTTGGCTCGTCACAACCCTCGTCCAGATGACCTCTCGTCTGCGACCGACGGTACGACGCCCAAGGCCGAAGCGAATCTGCACTCTCGCCGGTCGAGAAGGCAGGCGGCTGCCGCTGGCTCCCTCTCGTCTAATTCGCCCGTCGCGTCCGCCGATTCTGCGGCAGCGATTCCGGATGCGCGAAGCGCCGCGGCCCCCCAGACCCGCAGGGCGGCCAGAGCCGCCGGGGTCGCCTCTCCGGTTGTCCTCACCGAGGTGCAAGAGCGCGAGGCGGCGCGAGCCGCATTCGAGAACACCGTTCGCCCACGCGGACGCCGCGCGGCCGCGTCGACCGACGAGCTCTCCTCCGCTACCGCGTTCGCCGCGACAGAGCCCGAGATTGTCGCGACCGGTGTCGCAGAGTCGGTCACTCCTGTCTCTGCCGTCGACGTCACCGTCGCAGAGTCTGCTGTCTCGTCAGACGCGCCCACCGATGTCAGCCCTCCCGTGGCGCAGGAGTCGCCCGCCGCGGTCGTCACCGATCCTGCCGACGTTCTCGGTGAGGTCGCGCCCACGCCATCGACTCGGGTGCCTGGGCGACGCGCGGTCTCCGATTCGTCAGACGACGAGAATGCTCCGCCGCGGGTCAAGGCCGGGCGTCGTGCGGCCAGCACACCCGCCGAGCGCCCTCGCGTGAGTTCGCCGAAATCAGCGGCCGACGCATCCGGCAGCGGATCGGGCGAGGCGGCGATACCGCAGCAGCGCCGACGCCGCCCGTCGACCAAGATGATCGCCAAGAAGAGCTTCGGAATCTTCGCTTTTCTCGTCGCCGGCGGAATAGCCGTGGCCACGTCGCTTCCCGCAGAAGCGTATTTCGCCGCGACACCGAATGCGTCGATCTCCCAGAGCGTGCAGGTACAGGCCGATCAGAACACCGGCGGCGATAAGGCGAAGCAACAGGCCAGGGCGGCCAGCGAAGCCTCTGCGGCGAGTGTCGATCGCGACTCGTACACGGTCACGAGCGTGCCCAAGGTGTCGATGACCGGGTTCAATACGGCCGACACATTCTCGAACGACACCAGCGGCACGATCCAGTGGCCCTTCCCGACCGGTGTGCCCATCAGCGATGGCTTCGGGTACCGCTCGTCGCCCGGTGGCATCGGCAGCACGAACCATCAGGGCATCGACTTCAACCCCGGAATGGGTGCGCCCATCCAGGTGGTCGCCGACGGAACGGTGCGTCTCGCGCAGACGAGCGATGCCGGCGGTTACGGCTGCTACGTCATCGTCGACCACAACGTCAACGGCATGAAGTTCGCCAGCCTCTACGGCCACATGCAGTGCGGCTCGGTCGCCATGAGCAAGGGCGAAGACGTGAAGGTCGGTCAGCAGGTCGGCAACGTGGGCAGCACCGGAACCTCGACAGGCGCACACCTGCACTTCGAGATCCACAACGCCAGCGACACGCCCATCGACCCGATGCCCTGGCTCAACCAGTACGCCAACTAGCGCGCCTTCTGCGTTGGTCGAGTAGGTCGCCCGCGAGTGGTTTTGCGTTGGTCGAGTAGGTCGCCCGCGACCGGTTCTGCGTTGGTCGAGTAGGTCGCCCGCGACCGTATCGAGACCTGCCGCGGTGATCTCGATACGTCGGCTCGTTCCTCGCGCGACTACTCGATCAGCGGAGTGTGAGTCAGCTCGCGAGCCAGACCGTCGTGTCGACCGCAAGGACGCCCTCGACGATCGCCTCGGAGGCGAGCAGCACGTCGCCGGCTGCAGCAGGCAGTTCCACCGCCACCGAGCCGATGTTCGAGATCACCGTGACGGCTCCGTTCGAGAACGCGATCACGTCGTCGTCGTAGCCGGGCAGCCACTCGATCGTTCCCATTCCCAACTCGTGCTGCGCGCGCAGCGACAGGGCGAGCTTGTAGAGCTCGAGCGTCGACCCTGGCGTGGCAGCCTGGCGGTCGCGGGAGTATGCATCCCAGTCGCTCGGCTGCGGCAGCCAACTGGATGCCGTCGGGCCGAACCCATAACTCGGCTTGCCGGCCTCCCAGGGAATCGGCACGCGGCATCCGTCGCGCCCGTAGCGCTCGCCCTTGGTGCGGAACCAGGTCGGGTCTTGGCGGGCATCGTCGGGCAGATGGATGGCCTCCGGCAGGCCGAGTTCTTCGCCCTGATAGATGTAGGAACTGCCCGGAAGCGCGAGCATCACGGCGGTGGCGGCGCGGGCGCGACGCAGCCCGAGCGCGGTGTCGGGCAAGCCCGGAGTCTTCGGTCCGATTCCATCGCCCTGGAGATTGTCGGCGCCGAGAGCCAGTCGACTCGCATGACGCACGACGTCGTGGTTCGACAGCACCCAAGTCGAGGGTGCGCCGACGGTGCCGAAGGCGTAGATCGACGTGTCGATCACCTTTCGCAGTTGCGGAGCGCTCCATGCGGCTTCGAGGTAGGTGAAGTTGAACGCCTGCTGCATCTCGTCGGGGCGCACCCAGCGGGCGAGCTTGGTGAGCGGCTCGACCCAGGCCTCGGCACAGAGCACTCGATCGCCCTCGTACTCGTCGAGCACCTCGTGCCACGAGCGGTAGATCTCGTGCACGCCGTCTTGCGCCCAATAGGGCGGGGTGGGCGGGTCGTCGGAGTCGATTCCGGGCTCGAGAGGCGTTGCTCCGCCGCCCATGCTGCCGGCGTCTGCGGGAGGCGTGTAGTCGGGGAGCCCAGTCTCTTTGATCAGGCCGTGCGCGACATCCACCCGGAAGCCGTCGACACCGCGGTCGAGCCAGAAGCGCAGTACGGCGATCATCTGCTCGCGCACCCACGGGTTCTGCCAATTGAGATCGGGCTGGCTCACGTCGAAGATGTGCAGGTACCACTGGCCCGGGGTGCCGTCGGGGTTGGTCGTGCGCTCCCACATGGGGCCGCCGAACACCGACTGCCAGTTGTTGGGCGCGATCTCACCGTTCTCGCCGAGGCCGTCGCGGAACATGTACCGGTCGCGCTCGGGGCTGCCCTCCGGGGCGGCGAGGGCGGCCTTGAACCACTCGTGATCCCACGAGGTGTGGTTGGGAACCAGGTCGACGATGACCTTGAGCCCGAGCTCGTGAGCGCGAGCGAGCATGGTGTCGAAGTCGGCCAGGGTGCCGAAGAGCGGATCGACATCGACATAATTCGCCACGTCGTAACCCGCGTCATGCTGGGGCGAGGTGAAGAAAGGCGAGAGCCAGATCGCGTCGACGCCGAGGGTGGAGAGCGAGTCGAGGCGGCTCGTGATTCCAGGCAGGTCGCCGATGCCGTCGCCGTCGCTGTCGGCGAATGACCGCGGGTAGATCTGGTAGATCACGGCTGAGCGCCACCACTCGGAGCCAGTGCCGATCGCGATCAGGCGGCTCTGCGCGTCGGATTCGGGCGCGCCGGAGGTGTCGGTGAGTTCGACTGTCATGCGCAACACTCTAGCCTCGAATCGTTTCGACCCTAGACATCGGTTCGGGCTGGCCTCTTTGTGATGCTATTCTCTACAGGTGCCAAATCGCACGGCTTATCAGTCGTGCGCAGGTTACGCCCCCTTAGCTCATTGGTAGAGCACTTCCTTGGTAAGGAAGAGGTAGTGGGTCCGATTCCCACAGGGGGCTCCGTCCTCCACAGGCGGCAGCGCGAGCTGCCAGCCGAACGGACGGCGCCCGGCGGGGTAGCTCAGGTGGTTAGAGCACACGGCTCATAATCGTGGTGTCGCGGGTTCGAGTCCCGCTCCCGCTACGAAAGCCCCCAAGATCTCGCCATCTTGGGGGCTTTTTTCTTGCCCGCGGCGTGCAGTGCTGCGAGCCGCGCACCGGTTACCCTCAGAGAGTGGAGACCCCGACAGCACCGCGGCAGCGCGAGCAGATCTTGAACGTGCCGAACACCATCACGTTCGCCCGTCTCATCCTGTTCATGCCGCTGTTCGTGCTTCTGGTGCTGGTCTGGCACGAGAACTTCTGGGCCTTCATCGTGCTCGTCGCACTCGGCGCCACCGACTGGATCGACGGCTTCGCGGCGCGCAAGCTCGGCCAGGTGACACACTTCGGTGCGGTGCTCGACCCCGTCGCAGACCGTGCCAGCCAGGTCGTCGTGTGCGTGACTCTCGTCATCAGCGGCATTCTGCCGCTCTGGATCCTCATCGCCATCGCGGCGACGGACCTTATCCTGGGCCTGATCATCCTTGCGTACAAGCGCCAGGGCTCGATGACGATCACCTATATCTCGAAGATCCGCACGACTTTCCTGATGCTCGGACTGCCGCTGCTGCTGCTCGGCCACTCCGATTTCGCCGGCCATGAGGTGGTT
The DNA here is from genome assembly GCF_900177685.1 of Agreia pratensis. GTDB lineage: Bacteria > Actinomycetota > Actinomycetes > Actinomycetales > Microbacteriaceae > Agreia > Agreia pratensis. The sequence goes on along the minus strand of NZ_FXAY01000001.1, from coordinate 749,028 downwards.
GCGGTCGTCGCCTTCTACGGCGTGGTCATCGGATGCCTGCTGCACGTCTTCGTCGGCGCCCAGTACGCGGCGATCGTCATCCGCGAGGGCCGCGCCGGCCGCGCAGATCCGCGCCCACTCGGCGCATCCGCTGCTGGTCGTCCAGACGCGGACGCACCTAACCGGCGCGGATAGCGGCCGCTCAATGCCCGTCCTGCGCATCGACAGCCTCGGCGATCCGCGGCTTGGCGACTACGCCCACCTCACCGATGTCGCCCTCAAGAAGGCGCGCGGCACCGAGCACGGCCTCTATCTCGCGGAGTCGCTCCTCGTCTTCGAGCGTGCCCTGCGTGCCGGGCATGCGCCCCGCTCCGTGCTGGCACTCGGAACCTCCACCGACGAGGCCGAGTCGGCGCTCGCCGAGCACGGCTTCACCGACGTGCCGATCTTCACCGGCCCGGGCGAGCTCCTCGCCGAGCTCACCGGCTACGTCTTGCACCGCGGACTCATCGCCTCGATGAATCGCCCGGCGCTCGCGAACCCGGCGGAGCTCATCCGGAACGCCCGCCGAATCGTCGTTCTCGAGAACGTGGTCGACCCCACCAATGTGGGCGCGATCTTCCGCTCGGCGGGCGCGATCGGAGCCGATGCGATTCTCGTGACGCCGCGCTGCTCCGACCCCTTCTACCGCCGCGCCATCCGCGTGAGCATGGGCACCGTGCTGCAGGTGCCCTGGACCCGCGTCGGGGAGTGGCCCGAGACCCGTGAGTTGCTGGTCGCTGCGGGCTTCCACGTGGCAGCCTTGGCCCTGACCCCGGATGCCGTCAGCCTGCGAGACTTCCAGGCTCGGCTTCCCGAGAGTCTCGCCCTCGTGCTGGGCGCGGAGGGCGAAGGACTCACCGCTGAAGCGATCGCAGCGTCCGACACCGTGGTGCAGATTCCGATGAAGCACGGAATCGACTCGCTGAACGTCGCGGCCGCCAGCGCGGTGGCGATGTGGGCGGTCTCCGGCTGACCCCCTCCTGCGCTGGATGAGTAGCGAGGAACGAGCGTATCGAGGCCACCGTCGGGGTGATTTCGATACGCCGTGCTCGTGCCTCGCGCGGCTACTCAATCGGCGCAGAAGGTGGAATCTCTGTTTTCCAGAGACCACCCGGGCGAACGGGAGGAGCTACGCAAAACCAATGCGGTATTCGAGTCGGAGGTGCTCATCTCCTCCCGTTTCGCCGGTCGCGTAGCTCTGCGCTGGCCGAGTAGCGAGGAACGAGCGTATCGAGGCCACCGTCGGGGTGATTTCGATACGCCGTGCTCGTGCCTCGCGCGGCTACTCGATCAGCGCATGGGTCACTCCGAGAGGGTGACGACTCCGAGTCCCGCGTCGGCTTGCTTGACCGCATCCCACGCGCTCGACTGCGTGCACGCCACCCCGACCGACACGAAGACACCCGCGTCGCCGAAGGCGCGCACGGCCAGGTAGTTGCCGTTCGATGCACCCCAGAGCACGTCGACGAATTCGACCTTCGCCGAGGAGAAGCCGCCGGTGAACGTGTGCTTGGCGAACGCGTCATCGGGAATTTGCTCGGTGCGCAACGCCGAGGCCACCGCTCGCGAGGTCTTCTCGTCGTCGCCGGCAGCGACATCGACCGAGTCGAGAGACGACTGCCAGATGCGCAGCTTGCAGCCGGTCGACTCGCTCACGTAGCTCATCGTGTCGGCGTCGCTCTTGGCATCAGGGTCGACGGCCCAGTCTGTTCCCTCGGGCGGCCTGAAGGTGAGGGCGGCGAGGCTGCCGGCCGGCAACGTGTAGTTCGAACCGAACGTGAGATCGCTGTAGTCGACGTCGCCGGGCGAATCGCTGGATGGCGACGGCTGGGGCGCGGGGCCGGCCGAGCTCGCGCCCCGGAAGACCCCGATGGCCAGCACAAAGACCACTGCGGCTGCCGCGATCGACACAACGAGACCGAGCGCCCCGCCGATTCCAAGCACGATGAGGAGCGTGCTGTTCGAGGCGGAGTGCGGTTTCGGGGCCGGAGGAGTGCTCATCGCTGATCAGTCTAGGCAGGCGCAACAGAGCATAGGCAGCCGGGGCGTTCGTAGAATGGACGGGTGCCAGTGAACCCCGAACTCGTCGGACGCGTCTTCGCCCCGACCTCTCCCTATCTCGTCGGCCGTGAGAAGGTGCGCGAATTCTCCGCCGCCGTCTTCGCCACGAGCCCGCTCAACACCGACGTCGAGGCGGCCAGGGCTGCCGGCTACACCGACGTCGTGGCGCCGCCCACCTTCGCGGTGGTGGTGCAGGAGCACACCCTGAAGCAGCTGCTGAGCGAGCCGGATGCCGGCATCGACTTCTCGCGCGTCGTCCACGGCGATCAGCGCTTCACTTTCACCCGCCCGATCGTGGCCGGCGACGAGCTCACGGCCACCCTGAACGTGGCGAGCATCAAGTCGCTGGGTGGCCACTCCATGGTCACCGCCGAGTCGACGATCGTCGACGCGACGGGCGCGCACGTCGTCACCGCAACATCCACCCTCGTCGTCAGGGGAGACGAATGACCGCCGGAATCACCCTCACGCCCGACGAGCTGACCGCGGGCGACGTCGTCGCGGGCGGTCACTTCGCGCTGAGCCGCGACTCGCTGGTGCGCTACGCCGGAGCCAGCGGTGACTTCAATGCCATCCACTACCGCGACGACGTCGCGGCATCCGTGGGCCTGCCCGGTGTTCTCGCGCACGGCATGCTGACCATGGGGCTCGCCGTGCAGCCGGTCGTCGACTGGATCGGCGACCCGGGACGCGTGCTCGACTACCAGGTGCGCTTCACCCGCCCCGTGCTCGTCGACCCCGTCGACGGAGCAGAGTTGATCGTGAGCGCGAAGGTCGGCAAAGTCGACGCAGAGGCGGGCACCGCACGCATCGACCTGACCGTCACCTACAACGGCGACACGGTTCTCGGCAAGGCGCAGGCCGTCGTCTCTCTGGCGCCCACCGCATCCGTATGAGTGGGCGGCACGGGCAGCCAGAACCACACGCCGGTGAGCCGACAGGCGATTCGGTCGAGGCCGTGGATGTCGCGCTCGGCCCCCTGACGACCCTCAAGGTCGGAGGTCCGGCAGCGCGCATCATCGAACCTCAGGGCGAACCCGAACTGCTGCAGAGCGTCCTCGGCGTCTGGGACTCGGGCGACGACTGGTTCGTGCTCGGCGGCGGCTCCAACGTCGTCATCTCAGACGAGGGCTTCGACGGCACCGTCGTTCGCGTCGCGACCAGGGGAGTCGCTCGCATCGTCGCGCCCAGCGGAACCGTGCGACTGCGCGTGCAGGCCGGCGAGCCGTGGGACGACCTCGTCGCCTACACGGTGGAGCAGGGCTGGTCTGGACTCGAGGCGCTCTCGGGCATTCCCGGCTCGACCGGCGCATCGCCCATTCAGAACATCGGCGCATACGGGCAGGAGGCCGGCGACTCGATCGTCTCGGTCGACTTTCTCGACTACGGCACGGGCCGCGTCGAGCGCATCGCACGCGACGACCTCGAGCTCGGCTACCGCACGAGCGTGTTCAAGCGCGGCAGGCGCGGCGTCGTGCTCTCGGTGACGTTCTCGTTGACCGAGTCGGATGCATCGGCCGAGCCGCTCGGGCCTCTCGCACTGGGCGACCCGATCGCGTACCCGCAGCTGGCCACCGCGCTCGGCGTCGCCGTCGGAGACCGGGTGGCGCTGGGCGCCGTGCGCTCGGCCGTGCTGTCGCTGAGGGCGTCGAAGGGCATGGTTCTGGATGCCACGGATCCCGATTCCGTCAGCGCCGGCTCGTTCTTCACCAACCCGATCGTCTCCGAGAATTTCGCTCGCGGGCTGCCGTCGGATGCGCCGCGCTGGCTCGTCGAGCCCGAGCAGGAACCGATCGTGGTCGCTCTGCCTGAGCCCGGTTCTGGCCTCGCAGTCGATCTGTCGGGCCCGCTCGGCGGGGTCTCGTCTGCGCCCGCGTCTTCGTCGTCTTCGGCGGGGCCGCAGGTCAAGTTGAGCGCCGCGTGGCTGATCGAGCGCGCGGGAATCGGCAAGGGATTCTCTCTGCCCGGATCGCGCGCCGCGATCTCCTCGAAGCACACCCTCGCGATCGTGAACACGGGCGGCGCCTCAGCCGCCGACATCGCGGAACTGTCGCGGTACATCCAGAATCGCGTGTCTGCGGAGTTCGGCGTCGTGTTGCAGCCGGAGCCCGTCTTCGTCTAGCGCACTCTGACGTTATTGCCTCGAAGCATGCGCTAGCCTCGGCGGGTGGTCCGAATTAGTCGGGGGATGCGCCCCCTCGTGGTGATGGTCGTTCTGGGCGCCATGTTGGGTGTGTCGGGCTGTGCTCCGTCAGACGCTCCGGGTGCTCCGGCCTCGAGCCAGGCCGCGGGTTCGGCGCTGTCGACGGAGCAGGCGCAGAGGCTCGCGATCTTTCGATTCAACAACTTCGACAGCGGTGTGCGTGCGGTGACGTTCAGCATCCCCGGCGCACAGCCGGTGCAGTTCTCTGGCTGGATCGACTACGCAGCGGGAGCGGGCTACGGCTTCGCTTCGACCACGGTCGACGGGGCGGCCGACACCGGTCTGCTGCGCTTCACATCACAGTCGCTCGGATATCAGCCGACCACGCTCGACAAGGCCCCGCTTCCGGTGCCGGCCGACGGCTGGCAGGACAGCGCCCTCGACCCATCGGCGACGAGCCTGTCGAACGTGGTCGCCGTGCTCCTGGGGCTCGGCAACGACCGGCCCGACAATCCGCAGCTCTTGCAGCAGACGGATGCCCTCTGGCTGCGCTCCGACGACGTCGACGGAGTGACGGTCGACGTGTTCGCGGGCCCCACGTCGGATGCGCCGGCGACGACCGCACCGAGCAACGCCGCGCCGACGATCCGGTATTGGATCGACGAGACCGGCCATCTGATGAAGGCGGAGATCCCTGTCGCTGGCGAGGCCGACTCCTGGACGACGGTGGAGTTCTTCGACGCCGACCCGAGCGTGAGCCTGGCGGTGCCGACGCAGTAATCTGCCGCGGCGACGGTCGCGTTCGTGCGCGGCTTCGGGCATGTCAATGGTGAGTACTGCCCATGCCGTGAACTCGGCGTGTATACGGGTGACTGCTAGTGTTTTCACACCACGCACCCCCCAAAGAGGAGTAACCAACAATGCGAATCTCGCGCACTAAGACCACATCGCTGATCGGCGCGCTCGCCATCACCGGACTTCTGCTGACCGGTTGCGCCGGCGGACAGAGCAAGGCCGACGCCTGCAAGGTTCTCGAGTCGGGTCTCACCGATCTGCAGAGCGAACTGACGAGCAGCCTCTCCGACGCCGCCACCGACCCCGAGGGTGCTTCCAAGGCTCTTGACACGGTCTCCGACAAGTTCTCCGAGAACGTGTCGAAGGTCTCGAACGACGAGGTCAAGAAGGTTGCCGATGACGCCGACAAGGCTCTGGGTACGCTCGTCAGCGAATTCAAGACGTACTCGCAAGACCCGGCTTCGGCCGACACGAAGGCTCTGACCGACGCTTCGACCGACGTTCAGGACACCTTCATGGCTCTCTCGAAGGTCTGCAACTAGCACGACACAGAAGGCGGGTCCGGGGTGCAGCACCCCGGGCCCGCCTTCTCTTTTTAAGACACCGGATGCCCGTCGCTGGGCTCCACGGAACGACTTACGACGTAACGTGAGGGTTCGTCACGTTGCAACCGCTCTCAGAAATGTCTAGCTTGAGCTAATAGGCAGAGGCCGACAGGGATGTGGGGATCTGGTCCGGGGGGACCGGTCGGCCTCTGCCACGCACTCTCGTGCGATGGCCTCGAAGAAGTTAGACGACGACCGCGTTCAAGACCTCGTCGAGCAGCAGCGACGCATCTTCGTCGCTGACTCGGCGTGCGAGTGCGAGTTCGGAGATCAGCACCTGTCGCGCCTTGAGCAGTAGTCGCTTCTCGCCGGCGGAGACACCCTGGGCCTGCTCGCGGCGCCACAGGTCGCGCACGACCTCTGCGACGCGGTGCACACTGCCCGAGGCCATCTTCTCCTGGTTCGCCTTGTATCGGCGCGACCAGTTGCCCGGCTCCTCGACGAAGTCGTTCTGCAGAACGGCGAAGACCTCGTCGACACCAGCGGCATCGATCACGTCACGCACTCCCACGAGCTCGACGTTGTCGATCGGAAGCTTGATGATGAGATCGCTCGTGTGCACCCGCAGCGTCATATAGCGCTTGTCTTCGCCTTTGACCTTCTTGGTCTCGAGTTCCGTGATGGTGACCGCTCCGTGGTGCGGGTAGACGAGGGTCTCTCCAATATCGAATTTCACGACTGGGCTTCTCTTTTCTTTGTGACGTGGTGTGCGGAGGTTAGATCTGAGGTGAGCGCTGGTCTGCCGACCATGCTCGAGGAGTCAATTGAGCCACGGGGGCAGCAGCGCGATGAGTTCGTCGACCAGCTCGTCTTCGCTGATGTCGTGATGGTCGGATACCCAGGCGCTGAGCAGGCTCACGGTGCCGCCGGCGACGTATGTCGCCGCAAGGCGGGCCCGGATGGCGCCTGCTCCCGAGGTCGGTGCGGAGAACGACGCCAGTACCTGCTCGGCGTATGCGGCGATCACTTCATCGAACGCGCGTTGAGACAGGGGGAGGCCGAGTGCGTGGGAGTAGAGCGACTCTCGTTGAGCGAAGTGCTGCACGAGCCGCGTGTAGCTCTCGCGAAGACTGGCAGCGGGGTTGGGTTCGCCGGGGTTAGGCGCAGCAACGCTGGCGAACTCCTGCCGGAGCAGGGCGACTGCGAGGTCGTCGAGGCTGGAGAAGTGCGCGTAGAACGAACTGCGGCTGATCTTCGCCTCGCGCACGATGTCGCTGACGGAGATGTCTCCGGCACTTGCCGAGTGGAGTCGCGCGACAGCGGACAGGATTCCCTGTCGGGTGCGGGCGGCTCTCGGGTCGGCCGGAGCTTCGGCGGAAGATCGAAAGCTGTCGGGCACAACAGCACTTCGAACAGTCGACATCGGCTCAGTCTATCACGATTTCTCGGACACCTGTCCGAGAACGGTGAGAGATGCTTAGTTCGCCTAGCGAACGGGCCTTAGAATCGACCCATGGAATCGTCTGAGGTGCGCGCTTCGGGCTATTGGTATGGCGACGATGTCGAGCTGAAGACCGGTGTCGATGCCCTCAATGCACTCCGTCGCTATCGGGTGGCAGAGATGGCGATGCGCCGTCGAACCCGTGCGGCACTGCGTCTCAATGAGACCGACATCACGGCGCTGCGCTTCGTCGTCAATGCCGAGCGCGATTCGCGGCCGGTGAGTCCGAAAGACCTGGCCGGCCACCTCGGTATCTCGTCGGCATCCACGACCGTGTTGGTAGACCGGCTCGTCGCGAGCGGTCATCTCAATCGCACGAAGCATCCGAGTGACGGGCGCGCGGTGGTGCTGGCCGCCACGCCCATGACCCACTCGGATATGAGCGAGGTGTTCGGCGATATGCACCATCGCATGATGGCTGTTGCGCGAAGCCTCGAGGCTCATGACGCGACCGTGATCACCGCGTTTCTGGAGCGAATGAGCGACGCCGTGTCGAAGTCGGATAAATAGCTAGATAAACTAACTAGGTGGGAAAACTCATCTACGGCCCGACCGGCCTCGAAATCGACATCGATGATCGTGTGCTCGCTCACATGCGAGTGGTCATCAACGCCAAGTTCCGGCGAGGTGAAGCGTTCCTGTTCAACTGGGAGCACAACTCCGACGAAGGCAATGGGCGCAGTTCCATCTGGATGCATCCGACGATTCCCCTGCATATCCGTTTCTATGGCAACCGCCAGCCACCCGTGAACCGCGCCTGGATCGAAGCGCTGATGGTGACGGCGAACAGCGCGAACGGCATGGTGCTGATCGCGGAGCCCGGCGGAACGGGCCCGCAGACCTAAGACTCGTTAGGCCGTGGCGGCGTTCGTGGCCGCCAGGGCATCCAGTACCTGAGTCGCCACGACCCGACCGGCACGATTAGCGCCGATCGTGCTCGCCTGCGGGCCGAAGCCGGCGAGGAAGATGCTCGGATCGCGGAGCGAGCGGCCCCGCTCGACGGCGACTCCACCACCCGACTCGCGCAGGTGAAGCGGAGCGAGGTGTGCCAACTCGGCTCGAAACCCCGTGGCCCAGATGATCGCGTCGGCATGCTGGAATGTGCCGTCAGACCAGCGCACGCCGTCGGCTTCGATCGACGAGAACATGGGACGGTCGACGAGAACACCGCGCTCGCGTGCGGCGATGTTGCGAGGGCTCGCCGGCAGTCCGGTGCCGCTCGACACGCTCGGAATCGGCAGCCCTGCGCGAGCTGCCGCATCGGCACGTTCGACCGCGGCGACCTTCGAGTGCTCGTCCATCGTGAATTCGACGGGCCGCCTCGTGACCCAGGTGGTCGACGCGGCGACGCCTTCGAGTTCGAGGAGGAACCCGACTGCCGAGGTTCCGCCGCCGACGACCACGACATCGAGGCTGGCCAGGTCGGCCGCCGCCCGGTAGTCGGGCGTCGAGAGTTGGATGCCCGCGAATGTGTCGGCGCCCGGATACGTGGGGAGGAACGGCCGCGCCCAGGTTCCGCTGGCATTCACGACGACCTCCGCGCGCACGGGGCCGAGGCTGGTCTGCACCTCGTAGCGCCCGTTGGACAGTTTCGCTACGCCGGTGACTTCGACGGGGCGCACGACGCCGAGGCCGAAGTGTCGTTCATAACTCGCGTAGTAGTCGCTCACCACGTCTCGGGCCGGCAGTGACTGGTCGGCGGTCGAGAAGCTGAGACCGAGTTCGGACATGCCCGGAAGGTCGTCGACCTTGTGGGCGGTGTCGAGTCGAAGCGATTCCCAGCGGAACTGCCAGGCTCCTCCGGCGCGCGGTCCGCGGTCGAGTACGACGACGTCGCGCGCGGGCACGAGCCCGAGGCGGCGCAGGTGAAAGGCGACGGAGAGCCCCGCCTGGCCGGCGCCGATGATGACCACGCGGGTGTCGTGGGGGAGTGCTGTGCTCACGTGCGCTTCAACCGTGGGAGCGCGCGATTTATTGCCGACCGCCGCGCTCCAACACAGGAGAAGTGCGCCGACAACGTAGTTTTCGCGCTCGGCACCGTCGATTCTCCTGAAAACGAGCGCTCCGGGCAGGCGGAGCCTATGCGCAGAAGTCGAGGATTGTGCGCTCGAGTACCTCGGTGACGGTCTCGACCGAGGCGAGGTCGACCCATTCGCTGGCCGCGTGCGCTCCGCCGCCGGTCACTCCGAAGAGCACGGCGGGGATGCCGGCCTCGGCCAGAAGGGCGCAGTCCGTCCAGAAGGGTTCGCCTCGCAGAACGGGCGGCTTTCCGGTGACGGCTTCGACATTCGCGAGTACGCTCCGCACGACGGCCGACGAGCGGTCCGCCTCGAAGGGTGGCTCGGTGAGGCCGGGCACGATGCGGTATTCGAACCCGGGATGCTCGGCTGACACCGCGACCAGAAGCGCGTCGATTTCGCCGACGATCGTGTCGAGGTCTTGCCCGGGAAGTGTGCGCCACTCAATGCCGATCGTGCACTCGGCCGGGTAGCTCGACATCTCGACGCCGCCGCGCACGAGAGATGCGTGCACGTTGGCCGCACCGAGAAATGGATGCTCGGGCCGGGTCGTGAGCTCGTGAGCCAGGTCGCCGAGGCGGCCGAGAAAGCGGCCTGCCTGCACGATCGCGTCGCGCCCGAGGTCGGGGCGGGAGCCGTGAGCGGCGCGGCCCGTGATGACGACGTCGAGCCAGACGAGACCGCGGTGCGCGAGGGTGACTTCGCCGTCGCTCGGTTCGACGACAATGGCGCCGTCGGCAGAGAACTGCTTGAGAACCTCGACTGTTCCGGCGCTCTCGAACTCCTCGTCTGCGACGAGCGCGAGCACGATGTCACCGCGATGCGGCTGCCCCGCAGCCGTCTTCGCGGCCACCATCATCGCCGCGATCCCCGACTTCATGTCGTAGCTGCCTCGCCCGAACATCGCGCCGTCGCGAATCACGGGGGAGAGGCCGTCTCCGTCGTAGCTGTCGAGTGAGACGGTGTCGATGTGTCCGTTGAGCATCAGTGATCGACCTCCACCGGTGCCGCGCCAGGTTGCGACGATCGACGGGCGACCGGGAGCGGCCTCGAGTCGTTCGATGTCGCATCCATGGGGTGCCAGCCAGTCGGTGATGAAGTCGGCTACGGCTGCCTCGCCGCGGCCGGTGCTGCCGAGGTCGGGGTTCGACGAATCGATCTCGACGAGTCGTCGCAGAAGCGAGACGAGTTCGGACTCGCCGGTGGCGGCAGTGCTCTGCCCTGGGCTGTCGACGATCTCGCTCATGACTCCATTGTCTCGTGACCGGGCCTGTGCCGCAGGCCCGCGCGAGAAGAGGCCTCTGGAGTGCACCTCATCCGTCGAATTCGGTGCTTTTTCACGCGATACGTGACAGAATGTCACGAGATGGGACACCCACGTCGATAAATCCTCAGCAACCGGATGTATTCTCCTGCTATGACCGTTGTTTCGACCACCGATGAGCGCGCCCTCGTGCGCCGTCTTCTCGCTGACCGCTCGGTCGCGGGTGCGGAGGATTTCGGTCGTTTCGTCAATGATCACCGCTACTTCGGCACTTCGTCTTTCGACTCGAAAGCGGCCACGCCGGTACTGATCGAGGCGCTTCCGCGGCTCACCGATCCCGGTGTCATCGAGATCGTCGCCCTGCACCTCAAGAACCCCGCCGCGCGACCCGCGGCCTTCGATGCTCTTCACGCATCATTTCTCGAGTGGGGTGCTGTGCGCCGCGGACGCGTGGGGTGGCAGCTCGGTCAGGCGCTCGTGAATGCGGCGCCGATACGCGAAGCGTCGCTGGTTCTCGGCATAGCGACCGACTCCGTCTATGGCACGAACCGCCAGCCGGTCGTGCTCGGTCTGCCGCGCTTTCGGCGCGTCCCCGAGACGGAGCGCGCCCTGCGCGAGCTCATCCACGACATCGACGTCGCGCAGCAGGCCATGTACGCGCTGCGCCGGGTCGCGGGGCCGCAGCTGACGGTCGAGGCCCTCGAAGACGTGCGCAGCGCGCACCCCGATTCGACGCTCGAGCGGCTCGCCCGTCGTGAGATCCGCAAGATGAGTCGCACTCTCCGCCGTCACGAGGCCGATACCGCTGCCTCCGACGCTCTGTCAGCGGCTGAAGGCGAGCACCAGCTCGACGCCATCTCGGCCTAGTCAGGGAGCAAGCGACGGCGTAGTCCTGATTCCGAAGCTGTGCTTCAGCGCGCTCTTCGCCGCGTACCAGCCTGCGAGGCCGTGCACGCCAGGCCCGGGCGGAGTCGACGACGAGCAGAGGTAGATGCCCGAGGCCGGAGTGCGCCATGGATCGAACGAGATCACCGGCCTGCTCACCAGCTGCGCGAGAGTGGCCGCGCCCGCCGCGATATCGCCGCCGATGTAGTTCGGGTTGTAGTTCTCCATATCGCGCGCGGTCATGCTCGCCGAGCCGAGGATCAGGTCTCGGAAGCCCGGGGCGAAGCGCTCGATCTGGGTGATGATGGCCTCGGTCTGATCGATCGAGGAGTCCTTCGGAACGTGGGTGTATGCCCACAGCACATGCTTGCCCTCGGGCGCGCGTGAGGGGTCGAAACTCGACGGCTGCGCAACGAGTACGTAGGGGTTCGAGGTGTGCCGTCCGGCGGCGACGTCGGCTTCGGATGCCGCGATCTCGGCGCGGGTTCCACCCACGTGCACGGTTCCGGCCTTGTGCAGCTCGGCGTTCGTCCAGGGCACGGGGCCCGACAGCGCGAAGTCGACCTTGGCCACCCCGTTGCCGTAACGGAACTTCCGCAGCGCCCTCGTGTAGACCGTGGGTAGCCGCCGACCGGCGATATCCGCCAGTGCACGCGGCGTGGTGTCGAAGAGCACGGCCGTCGACGACGGCAGCTGGTCGAGCGACCGGATGCCGGCATCCGTCTCGATCTGCCCACCGTGCGCCACGAGATCGGCGGCCATCGCATCCACGATCGCCTGGCTGCCGCCGACCGGCACGGGCCAGCCGCGACCGTGCGCGTAACTGCCGAGGCTGAGAGCGGCCGCAGCGGTGACGGGGCTGGGCATGGGCCGGATGGCGTGGGCCGCAATGCCGGTCAGCATCGCGGGCGCGACATCGCCTTGAAAACGAGCGTTCCAGGTCGGCAGGCCCTGTTCGAGCACACGCAGCCCGAACAGTGCGGCCGTAATGGGCTGGCGCGGGGCCATCAGCAGACTCGAGCCCGCGAGGCGCGCCACCTGATCGGCGCGTTCGACGAGTGGGGCCATCAGCGAATGGAAGGCAGCTCCGTCGCGGCCGAGAGCGCTGACCGTGCGGGCGAGGTCGTGGTACGCGATTCCGGCGCGACCGCCGTCGAGCGGATGCCCGTACGACACCTCGGGCAGCACCAGCTCGATGCGATGCTGCAAGCCGAAACGTCGGAAGAATCCGGAGGCCAGGGCCATCGGGTGAACGGCCGAGCAGACGTCGTGCAGAAAGCCGGGAAGCGTCAGCTCTTTGGTGCGGGCGCCCCCGCCGATGGTTGAGTTCTTTTCGTAGACGCGCACGGACAGCCCTGCGCGGGCCAGGGTCACGGCCGCGGCAAGACCGTTCGGCCCTGCGCCGACGACGACCGCATCCACTTCGCTCATGCCGACCAGCCTACGACCGGCGTAGGCGCGAAACCACAGCGGTGGCGGCCATCGCCGCGCCCCCTGCCGCAGCGGCGCCCAGGCCGACGGCGGCCGCGGCCATCGTCTTGCGGTGGCCGATCGCCCAGGTCGCCGGGCTTCCATTTCGAGCGTCGCTGCCGAAGATGCCGCGGGCGCCCTTGTCGCCTGTCGCCGGCTCGTAGAGGTTGTTGGGCAGCATCGCCTCGACCTTCTCAGGAGCCTGCTGTCCGTCGTATCCGACCTTCGCCAGGTAGGTGTCGAGCCACCCCGCGATGAAGCGGTTGCCCAGAACGGTCTTGATGGTGGGCTCGCCCACCCAGGTGCGCCGGCGCGGGTGATCCGCGACATCGGCCACGGCCTTCGCACCGACTTCGGGCTGATAGATCGGGGGCACCGGCTGCGGGTGATGGGGCAGCTGCGACTTGACCCAGTTGAACTGGATCGTGTTGAGCGCGGGCATGTCGACGGTGGAGATGCGCACGGGGCTCTTGGCATGGATGAGCTCGGTGGTCACCGACTCGGTGAACCCCTTCACGGCGTGCTTCGCTCCGCAGTACGCGGCCTGCAGCGGAATACCTCGGTGCGCGAGCGCCGACCCGATCTGAATGACGTGGCCGCGCTCGCGGGGGACCATGCGCGAGAGTGCCGCTCGGGTTCCATTGACGAAGCCGAAGTAGTTCACCTGCGTGGCGCGCTCGAAGTCGTCTGGCTCGGTCGTGAGAAAGTCGCCGAAGACTCCGACCATCGCGTCGTTGACCCAGAGCTCGATCGGTCCGAGCTCGGATTCCACCCGGTCTGCTGCCGATTCGACGGCTTCGCGATCGGCGACATCCGTGCTGATGCCGAGCGCGCGACCCCCGCGAATCTGGATGTCTGACACGGCTCCTGCAAGACCGCCTTCGCCGCGTGCGAGCACGGCCACGTCCCATCCGCGGTCGGCGAGTTCCCTTACGATCGCTCGACCGAGTCCAGCGGTTCCTCCGGTAACGACGGCTACTCCACGACTCATGACACTCCCTCGATTGCACACGGATTTCCCGGCGCTCCCTCGAGTGTGTGTCACCTCGACCCAAAGCGCGCCCCGGTCGACAGGTTCGGAGTAATGGCGTATGCGGCGGCCGCTGTCAGTAAGCTCCTGACATGAAGTCCGCCACGATCTACGATGTGGCCGAGCGGGCGGGCGTATCGCACCAGACGGTGAGTCGGTACCTCAGCGGCTTCGAGGGCATCCGACCGAATACGCGAGAGAAGGTCGAGCGTGCGCTGGCCGAGCTCGAATACAAGCCGAACTCGGCGGCACGGTTCTTGCGCCTGCGCCGCACGAACAGGATCGGCTATCTCGCGGATCGGATGGACCAGTCGGGGCCGTCTCGCACCCTCGTCGGGGCCGCCGCCGCCGCGCGCGAGCTCGGCTACGTTCTCGACATCGTATCGATCGACGGCGGTGACGAGGCGTCGGTGCGCGAGGCGCTCGATGTGATTCTGCAGGACCAGATCGCCGGCATCGTTCTCTCGGCCCAGACGCAGACCGGGCGTGCGGCCGTCGAGGACCGCGAGCTGTCGATCCCCGTGGCTCGAGATTTCGATCTACGTGGCGCCGACGGCCGGGAGACTCTGAACTCTGCAGCTGGCCGGGTCGCCGCAGAGCACCTCGTCGCGCTTGGCCACCGCCGTGCCGCATACCTCGCAGGGCCTCCAGTCTGGACGGCGTCGGGCGAACGCCGCCAGGGATTCAGTGACGCGTTCATTGCCGCTGGAGGCACGGTTTTGGTGCACGACGAGGGGGACTGGTCGGCCCGCTCCGGCTACGAGGCCGGCGCACGACTCGCGCGTCGGGCCGGCGAGTTCACGGCAATCGCGGTGGCCAACGACAGCATGGCGATGGGTGCCCTCGCAGCGCTGTCCGGGGCCGGCATCAGTGTGCCTGACGATATGAGCATCATCGGTACCGACGACGCTCCCGAGGCCGAATACATGGTTCCCTCACTGTCGAGCGTGGCCATGGACTTCGCGTTCGAGGGGCGTTACGTGGTGTCGACCCTTGTCGCCGAGATTGAGGGCAAACAGCCGCATGGTGGACTGACCCCACCCACTCCGCGCCTGATTCAACGCAGATCGACCGCTCCGATCGGCGACTGAACTGCCTCCGGGCCCGTCGACGGATTCGTTACCGAACAGGGTCTTGCGTAATCGGAGCAACGTCGACTAGTTTCATCTCAGCACAAATGTTATCGACAACATTTACAGAGAATAGGGTCAACGATGACGAAACCTCCGCAGCACTCGGGCATTCTCTTCGGGGCGGCGTACTACGCCGAATACCAGGAGCCCGGCACCCTCGATCGGGATCTCGACCTGATGGTCGAAGCGCACTTCACGGTGATTCGCGTGGGCGAATCTGTCTGGTCGACGTGGGAACCCCGCGAGGGGCATTTCGAGCTCGACTGGCTGCAGCCCGTTCTCGACGGCGCCCACTCCCGCGGTATCTCCGTCATCCTCGGAACCCCGACCTACGCTGTGCCTCCGTGGCTGCAGAAGTTGCACCCGGAGATCGAGGCTGAACAACCCACTGGCGTGCGTTCCGGTTGGGGTGCACGGCAGGAGATGGATCAGAGTCACCCCGCCTACCGCTTCTACGCCGAGCGGATCGTGCGCAAGATCGTCGAGCGCTACGCCGATCATCCGGCCGTCGTCGGGTACCAGGTCGATAACGAGCCGGGCAACCAGCTGCCGCACAATGACCAGGTCTTCCGGCGCTTCGTCGGGTGGCTTCGGGAGCGCTACGGCACCATCGAACGGCTCAACGAAGAGTGGGGCCTTGTGTACTGGTCTCACCGTCTCGGCAGCTTCGAAGAACTCTGGCGCCCGGATGGCAACACGCAGCCTCAGTACGACCTCGAGTGGCGTCGGTTCCAGGCCACGCTCACGAACGAGCTCATCGCGTGGCAGGCCGGCGTGGTTCGCGAGTACGCACGTGACGACCAGTTCGTCACGACCTGCCTGTCGTACTCGCGGCCGCAGCTCGCCGACGATCAGGTGGTGAAGTCCCTCGATGTGACCGCGGGAAATCCCTATTACAAGATGCAGGATGGCCTGACGATCGGCGTCGAGATCGACCGCGAGGCCGACTGGTGGCACACGGGCGTCTGGGCCCTGATGGAGTGGGGCGACCGTGCTTTCTCGAGCGCGCAGGCCCCCTACTTGGTGACCGAGACGAACGCGCAGTCCATCGGAGGCCCGTGGCAGAACCACCCTCCGTTCGACGGCCAGATCAAGCAGGCGGCGCTCGCGCTCGTAGCCCGCGGCGCCCGCATGGTGGAGTACTGGCACTGGCACACACTGCACTTCGGCGTGGAGACCTACTGGGGCGGAGTTCTTCCGCACAGCCAGGTTCCCGGCCGCATCTATCGCGAGGTCGCTTCCCTCGGCGCCACCTTCGCCGCGCTCGGCGGGGCACTCGACGGCATGGAGCCTGACTCCGACGTGCTGATGCTGTGGTCGACCGACACCAAGTGGTCGTTCGAGACCTATCCGCCCCTCGCGACGTCGAGCGGCGGCCCCGACCGCAACTCGTACACGCAGCTCTTCGATGCCCACTACCGCGGGCTCTCCGAGGTGGGTGCGCAGGTGCGCGTGCAGCACGTCGAGCAGTTCCTCGCGTTCGACGCGGCCGAGCTCGTCGAGCGCTGGCCAGTACTGGTGGCCCCGGCGTTGTACGTCGCGTCCGACGAGACGCTCGAGGCCCTCGCTGCCTACGCCGCCGCGGGCGGCCACCTCGTTGTGGGCATCCGCACCGGATACGGGGACGATCTCGCCCGGGCCCGTCGGGTTGCGGCGCCGGCCGTCCTGGCTGGGCCCGCAGGCATCCGGTATGAGGAATACACGAATCTCGACGAGCCGACGGCCGTGCTGGCCGAGGCAGAGGGGGAGATCACCCTCGAAGACGGATCCGCCGCCACCCGTTGGGCCGACGTCGTTCTGCTCGATGGCGCAGACGTGCTGGTGAGCCTGCCCGAGTCTGAGATCGGAACCGGCCCGGTCGTGACGACCCGTGCATCCGGTGCCGGACGCGTGACCTACGTCGCCACCGTGCCCAACCCCGAGTTGTCGAGGTCGCTGGCCCGCTGGCTCGTTCCGGATGCTGCCGCCGCGCTCTGGTCTGCGCCGATCCCGGTGACGGTGACGACCGCGTCGCGCCCGAGCCTCGCGAGCGTGGTGTTCGTGTCGAATTGGTCCGGCGAGGAAGCCGTCGTTGTGCCCCCCGCCGCCGTGCGCGACCTCGAGACCGGCGAGATCTTCTCGGCCGGCGCGCCCCTGACCCTCGCCCGTCGGGCCGCCCGCGTTTTCGAACGCGTCGTCGTCGGCGAGTAGCACCACCGTCCACCTCCACCTACCCACGAAAGATTTGATGATGAAAAGAACTCACGCAGCAACGACGCTCGTGTCCCTCGCGGTCGCGTCGACACTTATCCTCAGCGGATGCACCCCATCAGCGGGCGGCAACGCCGGCTCGACGACCGCGGCCGTTTCGCAGGCCGACATCGACAAGGCGATGCAGACTCCGACGACGCTGACGTTCTGGACCTGGGTGCCCGACATCCAGCAGGAGGTCGACTTGTTCGAGGCCAAGTACCCAGCCATCAAGGTCGAGGTCGTGAACGTCGGAACAGGCACGGTGCAGTACCCGAAGCT
This sequence comes from Agreia pratensis, assembly GCF_900177685.1. Lineage (GTDB taxonomy): Bacteria > Actinomycetota > Actinomycetes > Actinomycetales > Microbacteriaceae > Agreia > Agreia pratensis. The sequence continues at coordinate 731,651 of NZ_FXAY01000001.1, read as the reverse complement.
GCGCACGGCGCTGAAGGCCGGCAAGGGTGCACCGGATGTCGCGCAGATCGAATACCAATACATCCCGTCGTTCCGTCAGACGAACAGCCTCGTCAACCTGCAGCCCTACGGCGGGGACGAGCTCAAGTCGAAGTACGTCGACTGGGTGTGGAACCAGGTTGCCGACGACAAGGGCGTCTGGTCTATACCGCAGGACTCGGGGCCGCTCGGCAACCTGTATCGCTCCGACATCTACAGCGCCGCCGGTCTCTCGCAGGCCCCGGCCACATGGGCCGACTTCGCCTCCGATGCGCAGACGATCAAAGACAAGACGGGCTCGTACATATCGAACCTCCCGGGCAACGACCCCGGCCAGGTCGTAGGACTGTTCTGGCAGGCCGGGGCCAAACCGTTCAGCTACGACGGTGACAAGACGGTCGGCATCGACCTCGACTCCGCCGCCACGCAGAAGGTCGTGAAGTTCTGGCAGGACCTGATCGACAAAGATCTGGTGTCCACCGATGCCGACTTCAACGATGCCTGGTATCAGGGCTTCTCGTCGGGCAAGTACGCCAGCTGGCAGACCGCGGCCTGGGGCCCCGTGTTCCTGCAGGGAACGGCGGCCAACACGAGCGGCAAATGGACCGCGGCCAAGATCCCGCAGTGGAACGCGGGCGACGACGTCTCGGGCAACTGGGGCGGTTCGTCCGACGCCGTGATCACCGGCACGAAGAACCCCATCGCCGCCGCCGAGTTCTCGAAGTTCCTCAACGGCGACGCCGAGTCGACCCTGACGTTCGCGAACAAGCAGTTCCTGTTCCCGACCACCACGGACACCCTGACCAGCCCGGATTTCACCGGCCAGGCGTCCGAGTTCTACGGCGGCCAGAAGGTGAATGAGCTGTTTGCGGGAGTCTCCGACACCGTCAGCACCGACTTCCAATGGCTGCCGTTCATGGACTACGTCTATTCGAGCTTCAACGACACGCTCGGCACGGCCATCGCCGACAAGGCCGACATGTCGTCGGCGCTCACCGCCTGGCAGGACGCTGTCGTCGCTTACGCGAAGCAGCAGGGCTTCACGGTCAAGTAGTGCTTATCGAGGGGTGCCGGCCGCGGCCGGCCGGCACCCTTCCGGCCTAATGAAGGAGCCACATGTCCGCCGCACCCCCTCTTCGACGTACCTCACCGTCGCGCGCCTCCGCTGCGCCGGCGCGACGCAGCACCATCCGACGCCCACAGCTCTTCGCGGCCTGGGCGCTGATCGTTCCCTTCCTGATCGTCTTCGCCGCCATGTTCCTGGTGCCCCTCGGCTACGCCGGGTACCTCAGCACCTTCACCTCCCAGCTGGTCGGCGGCGAGGTCTTCTCCGGCCTCGCCAACTACACGAGGGCGCTGCAGGATCCCAGCTTCTGGGCCGGTCTCGGCCGTGTGGCCATGTTCCTGTTCGTTCAGGTGCCGATCATGCTGGTGATCGCCCTCTTTATCGCGCTCGCCCTCGATACAGGCCGCGTCAAGGGCGGCAAGTTCGTGCGGCTCGCGATCTTCGTTCCGTACGCCGTTCCCGGCGTGGTGGCCACACTCATGTGGGGTTATCTCTACGGCACCGACTCCGGCCTTATCGCGCAGCTGTTCCGCGCGGTGGGTCTCGACGCCCCGACCCTGCTCTCGCCGCAGAACATCCTCGGCAGCACGATGAACATCGTGAGCTGGGAGTTCATCGGCTACAACATGATCGTGCTCTACGCGGCGCTGCGCTCGGTTCCGACCGAGATGTACGAGGCCGCCGAGATCGACGGGGCGGGGGCCTGGCGCACGGCCTGGAGCATCAAGATCCCGGCCATCCGGCCGGCCATCATGCTCACGATCATCTTCTCGGTCATCGGATCGTTCCAGCTGTTCAACGAGCCCAACCTGCTGTACTCGATCGCGCCGAACGCCATCGGATCCGATTTCTCGCCGAACCTCTATGCCTACAACGTGGCCTTCAAAAACCAGGACATCAACTACGCGGCGGCGATCGCGTTCCTGCTCGGCTTCCTCATCATGATCATCAGCTACGTGGTGCAGCTCGCCACCGCACGCAAGGAGCGTTTGTCGTGACCGTCGCCACACCATCCCCCTTCGTCTCCTCGGCGGTGCCGAGCCGCAAGGAGGCCGCGCGGGCGCGCGGCAAGAGGCCTGTCGAGCGCGACAAACGCCGCAGTTCGGTGCTCACGATCATCCTGTGGATGACGCTCGCGTACTTCCTGCTGCCGCTGGTCTGGCTCTTTCTGTCGTCGACGAAGACGAACGGAGACCTCTTCAGCACCTTCGGGCTGTGGTTCGGCCAGACATTCGCGCTCTTCGACAACGTGGGTCAGCTGTTCACCTTCCAAGATGGAATCTTCGTGAGGTGGATGGGCAACACCGCGCTCTATGCCATCACGAGCGCCGTCGGGGCCGCGCTGCTCGCGACCATGTGCGGCTACGCGCTCGCGAAGTACGTCTTCAAGGGCCGCTCGTTCGTGTTCGCGCTCATCCTGGGCGCTGTGATGGTGCCGCTCACGGCGCTCGCCATCCCGACGTATCTGCTGTTCAGCGCTGCGAACCTGGTGGACACCCCGTGGGCCATAATCCTGCCGTCCCTCGTCAGCCCCTTCGGCGTCTACCTGATCAGGGTCTACGCCGCGGATGCGGTCGACGACAGCCTGATCGAGGCTGCGCGTATCGATGGCGCCGGAGAGTTCCGCATCTTCACGACCATCGCGTCGCGCCTGCTGGCGCCAGGTATTGTCACCGTCCTGCTGTTCGCCCTCGTGTCGACGTGGAACAACTATTTCCTACCGCTGATCATGCTCAACAACCCCGCTCTATTCCCGGCCACGGTCGGGTTGGCTCAATGGCAGCAGGCGGCAACCGGCGGCGGCGGCGCCCAGGTGCTGTTCTCCACTGTGCTGACGGGGTCGTTCGTATCGATCATTCCCCTTGTCGTGGCGTTCCTGTTCCTGCAGCGCTACTGGCAGTCCGGCCTCAGCACGGGCGGTGTGAAGGGCTGATCAGATCGCTCCGGGCGTGTGACGGTTTCGGCGCCGAGGGGCCTAGACGACAGTTGGCTGATGCTGAATGCTTGGGACTCATGTCGACAAACGTGAGACTCATGGCCTGTTCGCCCGAGGATGTCTTCGCCGTGCTCGCCGACGGATGGCTGTTTCCGACGTGGGTGGTGGGCTCGTCGCGCATGCGCGATGTCGAGAAGGCGTGGCCCGCGGAGGGCTCGCATCTGCATCACTCGTTCGGCTCGTGGCCCGCGGTGATCGATGACGAGACGACGATGCACGAGTGGGATCCGCCCCGGCACATGCTCATCGTCGCCAAGGGCTGGCCGATCGGCGAGGCGTCTGTGCAGATCGACGTGAAACCGCGGGGCACCGGATGCGTCGTGCGGATCATCGAGAAGGCCGTCGCCGGCCCGGGAAAATACGTTCCGCCAGCGCTGCTCGACATCGGACTCTACGTGCGCAACGTCGAAACTCTGCGGCGGCTCGCGTACATCGCAGAGGGAAAGGCCGACGGCAAGTAGCTGCCGACGTTTGCTGCGGACTCACACCACCGATCGAAAGGCTCCACCCATGCTGAAAGACCACCCCGTCGACGTTGTGCTGCTCTCCAAAGACCTGGATGCCTCGCGCGAGTTCTACGAGAAGCGCCTCGGCCTCGACGTGATCGAGGCCACAGACACCGCCATCACCTATTCCTCGGGCAACACCCGGCTCAAGGTGACCGCCTCGACCGTCGGCACGAAAGACGAGCAGACTCAGGCTGAATGGCGGGTTCTCGACCTGCGTGCCGAGCTCGAGGAGTTGAAGCACCGCGGCGTCGAGCCCGAGAACTACGACACCGATGAGCTGAAGACGGTCGATGGCATCGCCGACCAGGGCGATGCCTGGGTGGCCTATCTGATCGACCCCGACGGCAACGCGCTCGGCATAGGCCAGGCGAAGTAGCGCCCCTCTCAGTAGTCCCCGCTGCGGACAGTTGGTACCGGTGCGCGGGTACTTTCTGCCCGCAGTGGGGACTACTGCGCTCTTCGGAGCTCTAAGCGGGGGCAGGCTGCGCAGTTGGCTGCCTCGCGACGGAGGTAACGATCGCGAGCACGCCGATGAAGATCGGAACGGAGGCAGCAACGACGGCGGAGAACGATGTGACCCACAGGCCCGGACCGTTCGCGGTGTTTCCTGCGTTGATGAGGCCGACCTGGAATATGACCCAACTGAACTCCTGCGCGAGCACGGCCCAGACGGGAGCCCATCGCCACGGGCTCGAGAGCTCGGACGACCTGCCGACCTGAACGACGACGATGATCGATAGAGCCAGCCGGGCAAATCCCACGACCGAACCCACCCACTCCTGATTCCAGGCGGGACCGCCGAAGTCGGGGAAGAGATTCACGATGTTCGTGGTGATCAGCAACACTGCGAGCAGAACCGCGCCTACGGCCCCGAGTACGTGGCCGCCGAAGATGTTGCGGCGGACACCTCCGCCGAACGCGAAGAGCATGAGTCCCGCGGCGATGAGCAGCGCGCCGATGAGGCTGCTGCCTCTCAGAGTTGACGGAAGCGCGAACTGCACAATGGCCGAGGCGATCAAGGCGATTCCGCCCCACAGCCACGCGCGACTTCGGACGTCAGTCATAACTCGACTCTCTTTCTGTGTTGGCGCATGTGCTGCGTTCATCGCGGGCTACGCGCGTTTGACGATCACCACATGCACGTCGTCGCCCACATCTTTGCCGAGGGCTTTGCGAACTTTGGCGCTCACCGACACCATATGACCGTTTGCGCCCGTGGGCATGGCCCCGACATTCTCGAGAGCGACCCCGTCGATCAGTGCGTCGACACGAACACTCCGACCGGTTCCGAAGAGCACGACCGAGTCGGGAATCTCGACGCAACTCCAGGTCTCGCCTTTGACATCGACACCGATCGTCGAATCGAACTCGACTCTGCTCGCCTCGTTGGTAGCCATATCTCAGGGTATCGAGGCGGTGTGTTCTGTCGCGAGCGATTTGGCGTCGACGGTCGTAATATCGAGCGCACAGGCGAAGAACGGGAGACCCCATGCGCCGCGTGACCTATTCGATGAGCGTGTCGCTCGACGGCTTCGTGCGGGGGCCGGATGGCGACTTCGACTGGCCCGGTCTGAGCGACGAGGTCTTCGACATCGCGCTCGACGAGATCCGCGACGTCGGGGTGCATCTCATGGGCAGGCACCTTTACGAGGCGATGCTCTACTGGGAGACCGTCGATGTGGCTGCGCTCGCGGCCCCGGTGCAGGAGTGGGTCAATCTCTGGAACGCGTTGCCGAAGGTGGTCTTCTCCACAACGCTGTCGACGGTTCGAGGCAACGCGCGTCTGGCTGATTCAGGCCTTGCCGATGAGATCGCGCGTCTCCGCGCCGAGCCGGCCGATGGCGACATCGCCATCGGCGGCGCCACTCTCGCAGCCCAGGCCGCTACTCTCGGCCTGATCGACGAGTACTACATGAGGGTCTATCCCGTGCTGGTCGGGGGAGGCTTGCCGTTCTTCGCTCGCGACGAGAACCGCGTCGACCTCGAACTGCTCGAGACACGCGCGTTCGATTCGGGCGTCGCGTACCTCCGCCACCGCGTGCGCCGCTGATCCGCGCTGATCCGCGCTGATCCGCGCTGATCTGCGCTGGTCGAGTAGGCCGCCCGCGGCCGTATCGAGACCACCGTGTGCACCCCTCAGCCCGTCGGCAGCGGGGTGCCCTGGTGAAAGAAACACCTCATGCGGCGGCCATCCCATCGCCAGAGCGATGACCGACGACTGCTACGAGCGACGAACTCGAGGCGATACGACAGCAGCACGGTGTCGACGCCGATGAGCACTGCTTCGCGCTCCGTCAGCTCGGCATCCGGATGCTCGTCGCCCTCGGCGACCAGCGAGTCGATGATCTCGTCGCGGCTCCAGCGCCGCCCAGACTGCCCGATCTCATAGAAATCGGATGCGAGCAGCTCGCTAAGCCGATCGGCATCGCTTCGCACGCCCATCGATAGCAAAGCCTCCTCGCCCTGCCAGGCGGCATCGATGAGGTCGTCCATGAACCCAGACTACGGATCGACGGTAGACGCCCTGGGCCATCTCAACTCGAGTGAGCAGTTCTCGCCCGTCTCGGGGTCGACGACCGACAGAAACTGCACTCTCGATAGCAATTATCGAGGGTCGGCGTATGCCTTCTGCAGCTGGGCCAGCCAGTGTTCGATGTCACGCTTCGACCGCAGACGCACCACCGTGAGGTGGGCGAACTCCGACTCCACCTCGGGAATCAGTTCGCGGTACTTGTGTCGCGTCGACCAGGCCCATCTCACAATGTGTTCCGGGTCGGTGAAGAACGTGGAGAGCGGACCTTCGATATTTCCGTTCCAGAGCTTCTCGCGCTTGAGTCGCCTCCTGAGGGTTCGCCTGATGACTCGGGGAAAGGTCACAGTCAGAAATGGCAGGTCCAACCACACGAGGAGATCGGCCTTTTCGGCGAGCGTGCGTCGGGCTGACGAGTACTGCCACTCGGTCACCCACGTCTCGTGCGACACCAGCAGACGAACGTCGTTGAGGAACTCCTCGCGCGGAACCCAGCCGGGCCCGTGGAAAAGTGCATCGATCTCCGTGTGCGGAATGTCGAGCATCCGGCCTACCCGCGCGGCGAGAGTCGTCTTGCCCACCCCCGAGACGCCGGCAATGAGCACGCGCCGGGGCCTATGCAGAAGCGCGTCCTCGGGACTCAACATGCCTGCCACGATAGCGGCGCACCGACTCGACGGGCGCTAGCCGAGCGCAGGCATGATGTCCTTCACGATCGTCTCGAGCAGGTGCGCGTTGTAGTCGACGCCCAACTGGTTCGGGATCGTCACGAGCACGGTATCCGCATCGCGCACGGCCGCGTCGTCGAGCAGCTCCTTCACGATCGCGTCGGGCTCGCCCACATAGCTCTTGCCGAAGCGAGCGATGCCGTTGTCGAGGTAGCCCACCTGGTCTTCGCGGTCGCGGCTCATGTCGCCGAAGTAGGCGCGGTCCTGATCCGTGGTGATGGGCAGGATGCTGCGGCTCACCGAAACGCGCGGCTCGCGTTCCCAGCCGGCGTCCTTCCATGCGGCGCGGTAGAGCGCGATCTGCTCGGCCTGCAGATCGCCGAAGGGCACACCGGTGTCTTCGGTGAGCAGAGTCGAGCTCATCAGGTTCATGCCCAGCTCCGCCGTCGAGACGGCGGTCGCGCGTGTGCCCGACCCCCACCAGATGCGGTCGGCCAGACCGGGCGACTGGGGCAGGATGCCCATGGGCTGGCTCACGCCCGTCATCTGCGGATTGCTCATGGCCACGCCAGCGTCGGTGATCGCGGCCCGGAAGAGCTCGGTGTGCGCGCGGGCGAGGTCCGCATCCGTCGTGCCGTCTTGCGGAACGAAACCGAACGACTCGGAGCCCCGGAGCGCGGTCTCGGGTGATCCCCGGCTCACGCCAAGCTGCAGTCTGCCGCCTGAGATGAGGTCGGCCGTCGCCGCCTCTTCTGCCATGTAGAGAGGGTTCTCGTAGCGCATGTCGATCACGCCGGTGCCGAGCTCGATCTTCGATGTGCGGGCGGCCATGGCCGAGAGCAGCGGAAACGGCGAGGCGAACTGGCGCGCGAAGTGGTGCACGCGCATGTAGGCGCCATCGACGCCGATCTCTTCTGCGGCGACAGCCAGCTCGATCATCTGCAGGTGCGCGTCGGCCGCCGTGCGAGTCAGCGACCCGGGAATGGGCTGCCAGTGGCCGAACGAGAGAAACCCGATTTTCTTCATGTGTATGTGAACGCATGAAACCCGGTTCGTATTCCTGCGCCGAGCGCGGGCGTTCTCGCCGAGCGCGGTGGTTGTGCCCGCGCGTTCGGCGAGAACACCCGCGCTCGCGGGTGGAACGCGCTGACACGTTCAGCGAACCGGCGCGTTAAGTCGACGTAAACAATCGAAGGCACAGCCGCAACCGATCCAAATCTCAGCCCGTCACGAATAGTCTGTCGTCTAGCAGAACTGCGAGAGGACTTTCCAGAATGCGCGTTTTGAGTTACAACCTGCGGAACAACAGTGCCAGTGGCGAACTCGCCGCCCTGACTGACGACTTCGACGCAGATATCTTCTGCGTTCAAGAGGCCGACACCGCGTCGCTCCCGTCGACCATGGGGCACCTGACCATGTCGCACGCCACGACAGAGAACCGCCTGGGTCTCGCGCTCTACTACCGCGCCGAGCGCTTCTCGGTCGAAGACAGCACCACCTTCACGCTCAAGAAGTCCATGCACGACCGGGTGATGTCGCCCGGAACCCAGCGTTTGCTCGGCGCCCGACTTCTCGATCGCCAGACCGACCGCTCGTTCGTCGCCGCGTCGTTCCATGCCGCGCCGCTCACGGCATCCAATTCTCTGCGTCGAACCCAGATCACCGCGGCCCACGAAGAGCTGCAGCGCATCGGCGTCGACATTCCGATTCTGATGGTGGGCGACTTCAACTACCCCCTGTTCCAGAACAAGCTGCGGGCTGGAATCAAGGACTCGGGCTACGAGCTGTCGCTGAGCGACAGCGTGACGTACATGCGTTACAAGTGGGTGCGTGGCCACTTCGACTTCGTCACCTCGAACGGGTTCCGCATCGACGAGGTCAAGACCCTTCCGCAGGGCGACTCCGACCACCTGCCGATTCTCGTGAAGGCCGAATACGACATGGCCGAGGTCGTCGGCGACTAGCTGAGACCAGACCAGACCAGACCGACCACCCCGGCCGTGAGCGCCTCATCTGGCGAGCCACGCCGCGAACCGGGCACTCGAGCCGCTTCACGCCGGGCGTCGAAGCGGGTTGCGAAGGGCGCGTTCTGGCGCACGGTCGTGCTCGCCGCGCTGGTCGCGCTCTGGCCCGCCGCCGGCACAGCTCTCGAGGCAGGGTTCACGGGAGTGGGGGAGCGCACCCTGGTCGTGGGTGCGGTCGCCACTGCTCGACCGCCTGCAACACCGACGGCCACCGCGACGCCTGCCTCGACACAGGTCGTTCCGCTCTCGGTGCTCAGCGACTCGCACGCCTACTTCGCCGCGTCCTGGTGGCGGCAGACCGTCGAGGCGAACGCTATTCCGGGCGTCTCGATGGGGGCCTTCGCGTCGCAACCCGGCGCGGTGGCCGACACCATCGCATCCGGTCTCGACGAAGCGGCGGCCGGCGCCCAGGGCGGCTACGTGCTCGTGCAGGCCGGAACCAACGACCTGCTCGCCGGCAGCTCGCCCGCCCGGGCCGCGTCAGACATCGAGGCCCTCTGGGCAGGCGTGCGCGAGCGCGGCTCGACCCCGATCGCGGTTCTCGTGCCGCCGTCGAGCCAGGTCGGCAGCAAGGTGATCGAGCTGAATCGGCTGCTGACGGGCGCTGCCCGGCAGGCCGGCATCGCGATTCTGGATGTCTACACCCCGGTCGCCGACGCCGGTGGCCGGTGGCTGGCGGGCACCTCAGACGACGGCAAGCACGCGAATCTCGAGGGCGCCACCAGGCAGGCGAACGAGGTGCTCGCTCAGCTGCCCGGCATTATCGCGGGGCGCCTCGGCCAGCTGGCCGAGCTGCCGAGGTCCTGAGCGCGCCGCGGGGCGCGGGCGCGGGCGCGGATGCGCGGATGCGAGGCGGAGGCTGGGCCTGCTGCGACTCGGCGAAGTCGCGTCTGATCGCGGCCAGCGCTTCGGGCGACAGCTCGAAGCCGATCGGATGCCCCGGGTTGACCACCATGCCCACCTCGTCGGCGACGCTGGCCACGAAACGTCCTCCGGTGAGGGCGACCGTGTGCGGCGCGACCTCGAGGTATTCAGCCGGAACGCGCGCGAGGTCGGTGAAGAGCGGCAGCATCGGGGCGCCTCCGACGGTGCTGAGCACGAGGGGGCTGAAGCCCGAGGTGGCGTCGGCGGCTGTCTCGGTGCGGCTCAGCGCGAACACGGGCGTGGTCAGGAATGCCGAGATGAAGACCGTCTGCCGCACCTCACCACGAATGCCATCGAGAAGCGCCTGCTCGAGTTCGTTGTGCACGGGGTCGGCGGCGAGTCGGGCATCGAAGTCGGCGGAGTCACTGGAGTCGGTCACCGTTCAACCCTAATGAGGCCTCCTGGCCTCCCGCTGTTTGCGCTGGTTGAGTAGCGAGGAACGAGCGTATCGAAACCACGCTGAGGTGATTTCGATACGCCGGCTCCTTCGTCGCGCGGCTACTCAATCAGCGCACGGGCCCGTGCGCGCTCCCGATGCGCGAACATAGAAGCATGACCTCGAGCGAACTGCGGCGGGTGGCGAAGGCGCTCTACGAGCTGCCGCCCGCCGAGTTCACGTCTGCTCGCAATCAGGCTGCGCGCGAGGCGTCGCAGCGGTCGGATGCCGCGGCCATCAAACGCTTGCCTCGGGCGCAGGCCACTGCCTGGGCGGTCAGCACGCTGGTGCGTGAAGATCCGACGATCTTCGATGAACTGCTCGATCTCGGCGAGCGGCTGCGCGACGCGCAAGAGAACAGCGATCCGGTCGCCCTGCGCTCGCTTGGCGCCGAGCGGCAGAAGCTGCTGTCTCGGGCGTCGGCTCGCACCCGTGAGCTCGCCGATGGCGCCGGCGTCACTCTGAGCGGCTCGGCCATGATCGAGGTGACGCAGACCCTGCAGGCTGCGATGACAGACCCGGATGCCGCCGCGCTGGTGCGCGACGGGCTTCTGGTTCGCGGGCTCGCGGTCACGGGGTGGGAGCCGGTGCGGCTCGAGGGTGCCGCCGCGCTGCCGCCAGAGGGTGTCTCGATGGGGCGACGGGCCCGGGCGGCGCGCCCACGGGCATCCAGAGCCGACCCCGAGGTCAGCGAGCGCGAGCGCAAGGCTGCGGAGGCCGCGGCTTGGAGCGCGCTCGACGACGTGGCGACGGCCCATCAATCGGTGAACGACCTCGCGGGCGCACTCGGCGACCTCGCGAGTCGGCGCGCCGAGCTCGAGGCCGAACGAACCGAGATCGAAGAGCAGCTTCGCGGAGTGGAGTCGGATCTGGCGCATGTCTATCACGACATCCAGGTCGGCGAGCGCGACAGGAAGGCGGCCGAGCGCGCTGAAGTGCAGGCCAAGAAGCGGGCGAAACAGGCCCAGGAGCGCCTAGACCGCCTCGGCTGAGCTGCGCTGGTTGAGTAGCGAGGAACGAGCGTATCGAAACCAAGCGGCGCATCGAATTCACGTGCGCCTCGAAACCACCCACCAGGGGGGTGAAAAGAGGGGTGAAAAATCTTCAATAACCTAGAACCGAGCCGTCGAAGCACATAGTTTTAGATCGAGCGAGCGCCGGTTCAACCCCCAATAGATCCGGCGCTCCTCATCTTTTTAACGACCTCGCCCGCCGGGTCTGCGCGTCGGCGTAGCATCACTTGCACCGGCTCATGATCGGATGCGGCTGCGCCATCGAAACGCGAGGCATTGATCGCCGCCTCGCGCACCTCGAGGTCGGGGCTCACAAGGATCCAGTCGATGCGTTTGGTGCCTGTCTTCGGTGCCCGGTAGTTCGAGAACGTGCCCCACGGGGCGGTGAGCCGAACGCCCGCCGCGCTCCAGGCATCCACGAGGGGCCCGGCGTCGCCGACGATCGCGTCGTAGGGAACCGTGCCGACATCGGTGTTCATGTCGCCCATCACGATGATCGACTCGTCGCTCGATGAGGCGATCGCCGCGAGCTGCTCGGCCGAGCGCAGGCGAGCCCGCCTCGAGATGTGATCGAAGTGCGTGCTCACCACGCGAAGAGGTTCGTGGGTCTTCACGTCGATGAAGCGCGCGACGACGGCCACGCGCGGAATCAGGTTTCCCCACGAGCGCGACCCCGCGACATCCGGTGTCTCTGACAGGGCGATCTGTCGCCAGCTCTCGAGGTGCAGTCGACGGGAGTCGTAGAAGAGCGGGCATCCCTCGCCGGTGCCGTCGGCGTTGCGGCCGTAGCCGATGCGCCGATAGTGCGGGCCGAGCACCGCAGAGATGAAGAGGGCCTGATCGGGCAGGGCCTCCTGGGTGGCGAGCACGGTGGGGCGCTCGCGCGAGATGAGCTGCCGCAGCAGCGGCTGACGCTTCGACCACAGATCGGGGCTGCCGGGGGCGTTCTGTCGCATTCGACGCCGGATGTTGTAGGTCATCACATGCAGATCGGGTGCGTGGGCCTGGCCGAAGATCGGGGCGTCAGTCATGGGGCCAGCGTAGGCCGCGCTGCCCGATTGCTGCGGGATGCGCCGCGAGTCAAGGGGGGTCTCGTGTTGCGCGCGGCGACGTAACGTCGAGAGCGTACGGACAAGCTGATACCGCAATACAAGGAGTTACTTTTATGCCCCAGATCATCGAGACCGTCGACGTTTCTGTTCCCGTCTCTGTCGCCTACAACCAGTGGACGCAGTTCGAGGAGTTTCCCAAGTTTCTCGACGAGGTCGAGTCCATCCAGCAGGTGACCGACACTCTCACCGAGTGGAAGGTGAGCGTCGCAGGAGTCGAGCGCACCTTCGAGGCCAACATCACCGAACAGCACCCCGACGAGCGCGTCGCCTGGAACAGCACCGGCGGTGAGGTCGACCACGCCGGCGTCGTCACGTTCCACAAGCTCGCCGACACCGAGACCCGCGTCACAGTTCAGCTCGACTGGGAGCCGAAGGGCCTGCTCGAGAAGCTCGGCTCGGCCGTGGGCGTCGGTGGCCACGCGGTGAAGAAAGACCTGAAGAACTTCAAGGAATACATCGAGTCGACCGAGCACCCCGATGGTGCCTGGCGCGGCGAGGTTCAGGCCTGATCTGAGCCTGCTCTGCCCCGAGTGGACAAAGAGCTGAGTAATCCTTATCTTTGAATGAGTAGAAGGCGTTGGTTCACCCCCTACGCTGAATGGGCGCCTTCTACTTTTCAGCTTCTTACCCTCACCGCTCGGACTCCATGACTGCCCCTGTGCCCGCTCGCGATCACGCCAACATGTCTGTTGCCGAACGCGAATTCACGTTCGACTCCCTGCTAGCCGAGTTCGGCGACGACGAGCGCACTGCTCGGGTCGAGGGCGGAGTCGCTTCGCCCACTTCGGCGGTTGCTGCTCCCGCAGTTGTGACTGCAGTTGCTGCCGCCGCAGCCCCGGTATTGGGTGTGCATACGCCGTCGAGGCGTCGGGTTGCGGATGCTGCCGCCGTGAGGCCCGCGCCAGCTAAGCGCCCCGCCGCCAAGAAGTCGGATTTCGCCCGACGCGCGCTGGCGATGCCTTCTGCCGATGTGCTGCAACTCGGCGGCCTCGTGGTCATCGCGGGCATAAGCCTCACCCTCGCTTTCGTCGCCCTCTCGCGCTGAGGCGCCCAGAGTCGCGCCATCGATCCGTCGCGAAATGCTCTGAATTCCTCTGTGAAGAGCATTTGGCGACGCATGGATTCCGAACGCGGGCGGTCGACACGGATCGCCCTCTCGCGCCGAGAAGTCCGTAGCGTGGAGGTATGAAGTTCGCCTCCGTGAAACGTCTCCTGCTGGTCGCCGCGATCGTCGCCGTTGTGGCCGGGGCGGCGGGCGCTGTCTATTTCGCCGCGCAACCCATGTCGTTCGCCTGGGTGGCCTACGCGCCGCTGTCGGGTGAGGTTTTCAACCCGAACTCCACCCATCTGGTGTCGGCTCCCACGATGTACGCCCTCGCGGTCGTCGCGCTCGGCCTCGTCGTCGCGGCATTCTGGGCCGGCCTCACCGTGGGAGAGCGGCGCTCGCGTGCGCTGATCGAGTAGCCCGCTCACCCCACCCCGCGCTGACCGCGCAGCCCGCTCACCCCGCCCCGCTGATCGAGTAGCCCACCCACTCTCCCCGCTGATCGAGTAGGTCGCCCAGTGACCGTATCGAGATCACACCCGAGTGATCTCGATACGCCGGCCGCGCGGTCGAAACGACCACTCGACCGGCGCGGCCCCGCGCGGTTACGCCGGGCCGCTCACCACTCTGGCGCGGTGCTGCATCACAGCATGACCGATGGCAGATGCGATCGCTGCGACCCCCGCGGGAGCCACGATTCCTCCGACGATCAGCCCGATGATCGCCGCGGTAGCAGTCGGCGCGAGGCCCACAGAGAAATACCCAAAAATGAAGAACAGAGGAATCAACATCGGCAACCACGACCAGTTCGGCAGGCGCCGGAACGCGATCCATGCGGCACTGAGGCCTACGTTGGCCACCCATATGGCAAGGCCGAGCAGCATTCTCCAACTGTCGGTCACGATGTCGGGCAGAAGCGAAGGACCGCCGAGGGCGAGATCGTCATTGCCGATCAGCAAAGCGCATGCGATGAACAGCGCGACAACGCCGCCAACGAGATAGATCCAGGCCAAGACACGCATGTTGTTCTCCCGATGATTAGGCGGCCAGACTACCGAGCGAGCTCCGCTCGTGTCGATCGCCGTCATAGGGTCAGATCCGAGAGCCGGCCATCGGCATCCAGAGCCAATGTCGCCGTCAACCCGAGGCGGGCGAGAAAGTGGTCGTCGTGGTTCACGAGCAGCAGCGCGCCGCGATAGCCGTTGAGGGCGTCGACGAGTTGGTCGACGCTCACGAGATCGAGGTTGTTGGTGGGTTCGTCGAGCATGAGCAGTTGCGCCGGGGGATCGGCGAGCAGCAGCCGGGCCAACGCCACTCTGAAGCGTTCGCCGCCCGAAAGAGTAGAGACGGGCCGGCCGACGTTGTCGCCCTTGATCAGCAGGCGGCCGAGCTGGTTGCGAACCTGCGAGTCGGGCGTGGTCGGTGCGACAGAACGGATGTTCTCGATCGCCGTCTCGGCATCGTCGAGCCCCGCAAGTCGTTGGCTGAGGTATCCGACGCGGTCGGTGTGCAGAACTCCGGATGCTCGCCCGGGTTCCGCATCCCGCCCGAAGACGAGGTTCTCGAGCAGGGTGGACTTGCCGATGCCGTTCGGGCCGACGAGCGCTACGCGCTCCGGGCCCTGGATGGCGATGGTGCGGTTCGTGCCGCGAAGTTCGACTATGCGACGGCTCGCGCCCACTGCCGGATCGGGGAGCTGCAGGCTGATCTTCTGCTCTGGCCGCACCCGTTCTGCAGCGTCATTGCGAGATGTGAGGGCTGCGTCGAGCCGGTCATGCCGCGTCGCGCGCAGCTTCGCCGCTGAGTTCTCGGCCCTCGATACCTGGCCGTTCATCACGATCTTCGATGCGCGTTTGTTCTCGTTCGCTGTCTTGGCCGTCTTCGATCGTTTCGCCAGTTTGCTCTCGGCTTCTGCCCTGAGGCGTCTCTCCGCTTTGACCGCGTGAGCGGCCGCGTCGGCCGCATGTGCTGCGGCTGCCTGGTCGAGCTCGAGCTTCTGCTTCCACTCGGAATACGGTCCACCGAAGACAGTCAGGCTGCCGCCGTAGAGCTCGGCGGTCTGATCCATATGGTCGAGCAGCTCGAGGTCGTGGCTGACGACCACCAGCGGTCCGGGCCAGGTGTCGAGAAGCTGCACCAGCATCCGCTTTGCTTGGCGGTCGAGGTTGTTGGTCGGCTCGTCGAGCAGCGTGATGGGCAGGCGTCGCACCCGCAGGCCCGCGATCGCGATGAGCATCACCTCGCCGCCCGAGAGCTGGCCGACGTGTCGCCCGAGGTCGTCGGCCGTGAACCCGAGGGGGCGCAGCTGCTCGGCCGAGCGCGCCTCGATGTCCCAGTCGTCGCCGATGGTGTCGAAGTGACGCTCGTCGACATCGCCCGCCTCGACCGCCCGGATGGCATCGAGGATCGATGCGACGCCGAGGAGGTCGGCGACGGTCGTCGAGTCGTGCCAGGTCAATGACTGAGGAAGGTACCCGACCGCGCCGGTGACCGTGACGGTGCCCGAGGTCGGTGTGAGCTCGCCCGCCATCAGCCGAAGCAGGGTCGACTTGCCGCTGCCATTGGCGCCGACGAGGCCTGTGCGCCCCGATGTGAAGCTGCCGCTGATGCCAGACAGAGCGGGCGTGCCGTCGGGCCACGTAAACGAGAGGGCTGAGAGAACGATTGATGCGTTGCGTGATGACATGAGATCCCGAAGAGGTGTGTGCGCTCGACCCGGTGAGGGGAGCGGAGATGAACAGAACCCATCGCGGGGCGATGGTTCGACGGCACGCGACTCACGGCCGTCCTCTGGAACGGCTCTTACTGTCGTCGCGGGGCCGCCACCGAAGAAACGGTGGCTAGGCGCTGTCGATCTCGGGGCTCAGCACGCATTTCACGATACAGGATGCGATGGGCGCGCGATCGAGAAGCACGTGCGGCGGCGCACCCTCAGTCGCTCGAGTAGGCCGCCCGAGGCCGCGCGCCCCGCGTTGGTCGAGTAGGCCGCCCGAGGCGGCGCACCCTCGCGTTGGTCGAGTAGGCCGCCCGAGGCGGCGCACCCTCGCGTTGGTCGAGTAGGCCGCCCGCGGCCGTATCGAGACCACCGCCAAACGATGGGAGTCGAGTCATGCCCGGTCGATAGCATCAGCTCATGCGCATAGTTGCCGGAATAGTGACCTACGAACCAGATCTCGCGCGACTGACGGAAGCGATGACTGCGGTTCGACCGCAGGTTGAGGCACTGCTCGTCTTGGACAACGCCTCCAGTAACTCGGATGGCATCGCCGAAATCGCTGCGTCGGCAGACTTCCAGAGGAACTCGAAGAACCGCGGGGTATCCGCGGCCCTGAACCAGATCATGCGG
This sequence comes from Agreia pratensis, assembly GCF_900177685.1. Taxonomy (GTDB): domain Bacteria; phylum Actinomycetota; class Actinomycetes; order Actinomycetales; family Microbacteriaceae; genus Agreia; species Agreia pratensis. The sequence goes on along the minus strand of NZ_FXAY01000001.1, from coordinate 714,964 downwards.
TGGGCTGAGAACGTGGGCGCGGACGCGGTACTTCTGCTGGACCAGGACTCCGTTCCCGCATACGGCATGGTGGCTGCGCTCAGCGAACACCTTGTCGGCACGGTCGGAGAAGCCGTGCCGCGATACATCGACCGGAACTTGACGAAGGAAATCGGCCCTCCAGGCGATCCAACGGTTCGTGACGTTCCTCACTGGATTACGTCGGGCTCTCTGGTTTCCGTCGCAGCGTGGAGAGAGGCTGGCGGCTTCGATGAGGACCTGTTTATCGACTATGTCGACTTCGACTTCTGCGGTCGACTTGCCGATGCGGGTAGAACCGTGCGCGTAGTCCCTCACGCCCTCTTGATGCACGAGGTCGGCCAGAGCATGATGCGAGGTGGCATCAGGGTGTGGAACCATTCAGCGTTCCGAATGTTCTATATCGCGCGCGACATGCTGGTCTACGTCCGAAAGCATCCCCGCGGCACACGCAGGTTTCCGGACCTGCCCACAGGCTTGCTGGGAGCGCTGATGGTGTTGGCCAAACGCGCCGCAGTCATTGCGGCCTTTGAGCGGGGGAGACGGGCAAAGCTTGAAGCCATGGCCCGAGGTACCCGCCGTGGCCTCGCCGCGCTCCACTCATGAATAGCAAGTTACGCTGCCCAGCACTTAGCGATCCGTTGCGCTACGTACGAAGGCTGACCGCGCCTGCGGGACGGGGCAGGAAGCGGCCGGACGACCGAGACCCGCAGGAGCATCTCTGGTCTCGCTAAGCAGACTGCGGCCAATAGTAAAAGTTCGCTCTTGACGGCGTGTCAGGGCTGATCTGTGGACCGATAAGATCGCGCTGGGGCATCTATCGGTGGGGGAACGATGACAAGAACGCGCAAGTACGCCAAGACAGCGCGGGCTGAGCCTGCGGGAGTCAAGGCGGCCTCTCCCCCCCCCCCCCGAGCTGACATTCAGGGACTACGCGCACTAGCCGTCGTCGCGGTGATCCTGGACCACCTACTGGGCTGGCCCGCAGGGGGGTTCGTCGGAGTCGATGTCTTCTTCGTGATCTCTGGCTTTCTGATCACTGGTCTCTTGCTGCGGGAGCATCAGCGTACGGGCTCGATTTCCTTTATCGGCTTCTACCGTCGACGTATCAAACGCATCATGCCCGCTGCGGTCGCCGTCGTAGTGGTGACTATATTCGCGGCTTCAATCCTTTTCGGGAAGTCGCGTCTGCTGGAAACAATCGGCGACGGTATCTGGGCCACATTCTTCGCAGCGAATTGGCACTTCGCTGCTGCCGGAACCGATTACTTCCAACTCGGGGGCCCCATCTCCCCGCTACAGCACTATTGGTCACTCGCTGTTGAGGAACAGTTCTACTTCGTATGGCCGTGGCTCATGCTTCTGATCTTCTGGGCCGTGGCACGTCGAGGACGGGCGAGCGAAAAGACGGCGAGGGTTGCGGTGGGCTTGACGGTTGTCGCCATCTCGCTTGCTTCGTTCACATGGGCGATCTTCGAGACCATTAACAATCCGACTTGGGCCTATTTTTCGACATTTTCTCGGGCATGGGAGCTCGGTATCGGTGCCATCGTCGCATTGACAGCGGGTCATCTTGCTCGGATACCAGCGTGGCTGCGTCCTGCGCTGGGATGGATTGGTCTTGCCGGTGTTATGGCGGCCGTGTTCGTCGTCTCGGATACAGACGCCTTTCCTGCTCCATGGGCGGCCCTTCCGGTTCTGGCGACGGCACTGGTGATAGCTGCAGGAACGGGAGGGACTCAGCGTTTTCTGTGGCCGATCATGAATCGCGCGACCAATTACATCGGAGACATCTCTTACTCGCTGTATCTGTGGCACTTCCCGATTCTCATCATGCTGTTGACCTTGATGCCGGGAAGCAGCCTCGAGTATTATGTCGTCGCGTTGGCTCTGACAGGGGCTCTTTCCGTGGTGAGTTATCACCTGATTGAGGATCCTGTTAGAAAGTCTCGATGGCTGGATGGCGCAGGAACACCGAAGGCGCCGAGACGGCCGGTAGATCGGAAGCTCGCGACGGGGTGGCTGGCCGTCCTCGCCACCGTATCGATACTTCTGGTCGTCGTTGCGTTCCAAAGACAACCCGTCTCAGTCCCGAGGATCGACACGGCGGAGCTGCTCTCGGCGTACGATCCGGATGCCGCCGCGGAGCCGGCAGCGTCGTTGCCCCTGTGCCTCGGAGCCGCCACGTTGGATCCTGCTGCGAGCTGCACTCCGGTGGTCGTTGGCTCACAACTGGCGCCTTTACCGGCGGACGTCGCGGAGGACACTGGAAACTCGTACGCATGCTTTCCCAATGAGGACCAAGCGATGAAGGTATGTCACTACGGAGACGTCGATTCAGACGTCAGAGTTGCAATCGTTGGTGACAGCCATGCGGCCTCTCTGATCCCCGGATTGTCCCAGGAGGCGTCCGGCCAGGGGTGGGCTCTCGACACCTATGTCGGCGCAGCCTGTATCTGGATCAGCGGAAGCTGCGAAGCAATGCCAGATATCGAGAAAGCTCTTCTTGAGCAGCCGTACGACATCGTCATCACTTCGGCGTACCGAGGCAGCGGCAATACCGACAAAGACGCTCTAGCGCAGTCATTCGCCGACACATGGACGCCTGTAGCGACAGCGGGTTCGAAAATCGTGGTCATTGAGGATGTGCCGATCAGCGCTGGCGAGGCTGTGGCTTGCGTAACCCGTGTCAACTTCGTTGCGACAGACGACTGCTCTATCTCGACCGAGAAGGGGTACAGAGTCCAGGATGGTGCCGCGATGGCCGTGCCTCTGGTGCAGAACGCGGCCCTCGTGTCGACCCAACAGTACTTCTGTCAGGAAACGTGTCCAGAAGTCATTGGCAATGTGTTGGTGTACCGCGACGATATCTCGCACATAACCGCCACCTACAGCAAGACGCTGGCTCCTTATCTTGTCCGCGACATCGTCGCGGCGACATCGCCCGCTGCCCCTGAGTGAAGCCGTGCGGCAATGATTGTGCCGCCTTCGTCCCATCGGTGAGAGCCCCGAATTCGCCATCAACTCTTTACCGAGTCACCACTCGCGCTCCTCCTGAATGAGGAGGTTCAACGGGCACCGAGGGGAGCCGGCGACGAATCGAGCGGGAACTACATGAACGACGTCAGCACGAGCGAACCGTTGAACACCACGTGGGCGGCGATGGCGCCTCCGATGCGGCCGGTGAGACCAGCGATAAGTGCTGCTGTCAGCCCCAGAATCAGGCTCGATAGTCCGAGCACGAGGGCCCCTGTGGGGCTCGCTGCCTGGGTGAGGTGCAGCAGGGCGAAAAGAGCCGCGCTCGCGATCATCGATACCGAAGCCGCGACTCGGGGCGACAACCGGGCCGAACTCACCCGCAGCACTGCGCGCTGCAGGAGCCCGCGAAAGAAGATCTCTTCCACGAAGGGCGCAATCAGCACGGGCGCGAGGATCGTTCCGAACAGCCACCACACGTCGTAGTAGGTCTCGCCGAACGTCACTCCGAGCCCGATCATGCGGCCTGTGACAGCGATCTCGACGATGCCGACCGCCGCGCGAGCAAGGAGGCCGGCGCCCACGCCGACGACCACGTCGAGAAGCGTGATGCGCAGGCCGACATCATGGGCAAGCGACCCGGTGCCGCGAACGAAGCAGATGAACGCGACCGCGGCGAGAAAAGGCAGCCAGACGACGAGGTAGCTCGCAACGAGAACCACGTGCGGGTCAAATAGCGGACCGGTTCGCAGCCAGGAGACGAGCGCCAGCATCGAGACCAGCGCGATAGCAAGAGCAACGACTGAAGCGCTCAGTTGTTGTGTGCCGGTGGCGTGACGCTTGCCGAGGTCTGTCATGTGACAGGGGAGAGCGGGCGTCGTGGCCTCTTCTCCTTCGAGGAGATCGTCACGTCGACGGTTGCTTCGCGCCGGTGTCTGAGGCTCACCAGGCAGAGGGCGGCCAAGAACCACGTGATCGGCTGATAGGTGGCGTTGGAGAAGAAGCTGTTCAGAAGAACCAGCACGAGCAGTTGGCCCTGGATAGTGCGCACCGCGGCGGCGCAGGCGAAGAGAAGAACCGCGATCAGGGGAAGCGAGAGCCAGGCGCCGTCGACCCACATGGAGAGAATCCAGTTAGAGCCGACGTTGTTGTCGGATGCCCCGAAGTTTAGCCGACCGGAGACCCCCACCCTGCCGCTGCTGCTGATGCCCCAGCCGTACCAGGGAGCTGAATCTGCAAGATAGAGCAGTCCGTCGTTCTGCTGCACACGCGCCTGGGCCGAGACATCGTCTGACGCGACGGTGAGAGTTCGAGAGAGCCTGGTGATGAGGTTGTCGTGCAGCGCCGGAATGGAATTGAGCGCGATCACTCCCAGAACGACCGTGACGACGACACCCGCGATTCGGCCAGATCGATTTCGTGTCGCAGGCGCGGCATCCGGTGTCGCACCCCGGCGAGCCGATCGAGATCGAACGACGAGCGCGACGGCCGCAGCCAGAGCCACCGATCCAGCCGTGGCAACCCATCCTGCTCGAGCAAAAGCGAGCACCAGACCGCTGAAGGTCACGGCTATAAGAACGACCCGGAGCCACCGCCGAAGATCGAGACGCCAGGCAAGAACAAGACCGACGCCGGAGTACATGCCCAGCCAGTCTGGCTCGGGGTAGATGCCGGTGGGTCGACCGAGCGCTGAGATGCTCAGGTGCCACACATCGCTCGGGATGATGCCTGCCACTTGCAGCAGACCGAACAGGGCACTGAACGACGTCACGGTCAGCAAACCGTAGAGCATGGTGCGGATGTCGGTGGCGCTCGCGGAGACGATGATGATGGCCCCCGACACTGCCAAGGCAAGCAGCTGCAGCCCGAGAGGGGGGTTGTTCACCAGCTCGCCGAACAACGCGGTCGACGCGAGCAGCGCTGCGGCGCCCACCAGAACCACGGCCTCGCGCGCCACGAGAGACTTTCCGTCTCTGCGAGACAGCACAGCCCACACGACGACGACAATCGTGAACACGTGAACCTGCAGAACCTGCACTCCGAAGAGCCCTGCGCTCACGCCGACAACGAAGGCCAACACGTCGCGTCGAGCCCGATGAGTGAGCACGAGAACGGCGGCCGACGCCAACAGTGCCACGGCGACGAGTACCCCCAGTACGTTTTCCCCCACGGGTCACATCTTAGGTGTCGCAATGCACTGATCTAAGCTGAGCACAGCGCCATTTGTCGTGCACGGATCATGCGTCTGTGCCGGCCCGGTGCGGCAAGACTGCACGATCGAAGCGGTGCCGCAGCGAGACGACGAATTATCCAACTTGGGGGAGTGAGATATGAGGCGAGTGCTCGGCCACCTGTCGTGGTACTCGGCGATCATGATCGCGAATTCGGCGATCGGACTTCTCGTGGTGCCCGCGACGATCTACGTGGTCGGGGCCGACGAATGGGGCGCCATCGCGGTCGGCCAGGCGGTGGGAAGCATCGCCACGATCTTCGTGGCATTGGGCTGGGGATACAACGGTCCCAGCCTGGTGGCGAGAGCATCAGATGTCGGGCGTCGCGTGATCGCGATCAACTCGCTCATTGCGCGCTTGCTCGTCGCGCCGATCATCGTGATCGCGTCAGCGGTTGTCGCGTTCTCGCTCGCTCCGACTCTTCCGCTGGCATCCGTTATCGCGTCGGTGACTGTGACACTGGGCGGTCTGGGCATGGGGTGGTACTTCGTGGGCGAAGGGCAGCCTCGCAAACTCTTCATCTGGGATGGGCTTCCTCGTTGGATAGGCAGCGTCGTCGGCGTCGGCTCGCTCTTTGTCTGGCAAGACGTGTACATCTTTCTCTGGATTCAGCTCGCCGGCGGCATCCTCTCCAGCGCTGTGGCGACCATCGTCGTCATCGGTCGCGGGCCCGCGGTCGACCGCGAGTCGTGGGGCGTCGCCGAGGCATTCAGGGGCGTGAAGAGCCAGATGTACGCCGGAATCACGGTCGTCACGGCGACGAGCTTCGCCTCTCTTCCCACTCTCGTGATCGCTGCGATCGCTCCGGCCAGCGTGCCGGTCTATGCCCTCGGAGAGAGACTCATGAGACTCGCTCTGATGGCAGCAACCCCCATTTTCCAGTGGGCGCAGGGCTGGGTTCCCAAGTCGACCTCGGAGAGACCCCGAGAATGGCGGATCCGGATGGCCACGCGGGCATCCTATGTTCTGGCGATTCCCGTGGGACTCGCGGTGGCCGTCGGCGGGCCGTTCGTGGGAGACCTGCTGTCGGGGGGCGCGGTCGAACTTCCGTGGGAACTCACCATTCCACTCGGTGTCGCGGTGGCGACGTCGACGATCTCGCGGGTGGTGGGCATGGCCTGCTTGCTCGCACTAGGACGGGATCGATCAGTCGCCGTGAGCGCCCTGTACGGAGCCGCCGTGGGAACACCCCTGCTCTTCATCCTCGTCATCACCTCAGGCTCGACCGGCGCGGCGATCTCGTTGGCGATCTCAGAGACCATCGTCGTCGTCTACCAGATCTTCGCGCTTCGAAAGGCGGTGGCACATGAGCACGCAGAGACCCTCGCCCGGTGACAGAGTCGTGGGCGTTCTCGTCGCCTACAACACGCCCTACGACGTGCTTCGCCGCACGGCTGCTCGGCTCGCACCTCAGCTGTTCGGGGTGTTCATCATGGACAACAGCGACGCGTTCGACGACAGTTCTCACGCCGACTTCTCCGACCTGGGCGAGCGGGTCGAGTACATCCCGTCGGGTGGCAACATCGGTATCGCGGAGGCGCAGAACCGTGGCGTGCGGCGGGCGATCGAACTCGGCGCCGACTTCGTGCTCTTCCTCGACGACGACAGCAGTTTTCCCGATGGCGGCGTCGAGACGATGCTTCGTGATCTCGCAGCCGAACGGCACACCTCGCCCGACACGGTCGGCATCGGCCCCAAGGTCGTAGACGAGCGATCCGGGCAGGTGCTCGCGCGGGTCTGGAACGGCTCCCGGATTCGACCTGGAGTCATCGCCGAAACGACAGAGGTCGCTTTTCTCGTGAGTTCTGGGGCATTGATCGATGTCGACGCCTTCGCGAGATTCGGCATGTTCCGGAGCGACTACTTCATCGATCATGTCGATCAAGAATGGGGGCTACGAGTCGGGCTCTCGGGAGGCCGCCTCGTCATCACTCCGAACGTGACGATGTTCCACAAGCTCGGCGACGAGCCCACGTTGAGCAGAAGCGGCAACGTTCGCTACGTGCATAACAGTCCGACCAGGGACTACTACCTCACGAGGAACGCCATCTTCTTTATGAGGGACCTCGATCTTCCCCTGCGGAGATATCCCAGCATGATCCGGCTTCTCGTCGACAGCTCGCTTCGCAAGGTGCTCGGTCGGTCGCGAAGTCGCGACCAGCGGGTAGCCGTGCTGAAGGGCCTGACCCACGGCATCCTGAATCGGCGCGGCAAGCTATGAGCTCGAGTCGACGCCCGCCGATGCGCCACAGTAGCGCAGGTACCATATCGTTCAGATCTGCTCGGGGGAGTTCATGGTGAAGAGGGTCGGTGGCTCGCGCACGTCGAGGCGCACTGCGTGGTCGTTCGGGCGGGCGGCCGATCTGGCAGCGCTCGCGGTGATCGCCGTGGCGTCGCTCGGGCTCGCCGCTGCCGCATTGATCGGTGTTCACCTCCACCCCTCGCCCGTCGGCGCGATCCGCACCGCCCCCGCGAGCAGTGAGCCCAGTGCCGAGCCGACGCCCAGCAGCACCCCGACCCCGACGCCGACCCCGGTCATCCCGGTCGCCGTCTCGTTGCTCCACGACGGAGCGGTGAGCACGGGCGGATCCTGGTGGTCTCTCTCTGTCGGAGCCGGTGCCGTGCCGAACGCCGTCGACGGTGCAGAGGTTCCCGCGCCGACCGCGGCGACAACGCAACTCACCGTCGAGGAGCTCGGGTCGCTTCTCGAGGGATCGCCGTCGCTGCAGGGGTACATCGTGGTGCAGGCCGGCTCGACCGAGGTGGCGGATGGGGCCGAGCCGGCCCCCGTCGCCAGGAGCCTCGGTGTGCTCTGGCAGGCGATTCGCGACCGCGGTGGCATTCCCATAGCCACGCTGCTTCCTCCCTCCGATGACGACGCGTCTGAGACCAACGCACTGAACTCAGCCATCGCATCCGCCGCTCAGGCCGCCGGAGTCGGCGTGCTCGATCTGCACACGGCCGTGTCGACACCGTCTGGGTTCTGGGCTGCAGGCCTCTCCGACGACGGGGAGACAGCCAATGCCGATGGCTCATCGGCTCTGGCCACGGCCGCCGAGGCGCAGTTGCCCGTGCTGCTCACCGCTCGGTAGACCGGTTGTCGGTCGCGTTATGACGACGGTGGGGGAGGCCTTCGATCCGGATCGCAATAGCTTGAACGCGATTCGGCTGCTGCTGGCGTCAGCGGTGATCGTGAGCCACTCGTGGCTCGTCAACGGGCTGGGCCTGCCGCCCATGGTGGGCGGAACGGATGCCGGTCTGGTCGCGGTGGCCGGCTTCTTCGGCATCTCCGGATATCTCGTGACGGCCAGCAGGCTCCGCTCGTCGTCGCTGCCTGCCTATCTATGGCGCCGATTCCTGAGAATCTACCCCGCCTTTCTCGTCGTGCTCGCGGTGACGGCGTTCGTCTTCGCGCCGCTTTCGACGCTTCTCGACGGGCGCAGCACCATCGATTGGGCGGGCGCCGCAGCCTACGTGCTCAACAACGCCGGGCTATTCGTGCGTCAGCTCGGGGTGCCAGACACGCTGTCGAACAACGCCTACCCCTTCGTCTGGAATCTGCCGCTGTGGACACTCTTCTACGAGGCCGTCTGCTACCTCCTGATCGGCGTGCTCGTCTCTGTCGTCTCTGAACGCCTGCGCGGCGCGGTCGTCTGCGCGATGTTCGTGGTCGCGATGTCGCTGTCACTCGTGTTCCTCTGGGCGCCCGGCTTCCTCACGTCTCCCGTGCTCGAGAGTGCCGCGAATCTGGCCGGCTTCTTCTTGGCCGGGTCGCTCATTCACCTCTACCGCGACCTGATTCCGTCTCGTGCGGCCCTCGCGATCGTCGCCGCTCTTCTCGCCGCGATGTTCGCGTTTCTCGGGGTGTTCTCGGCGCTCGCAGCCCTGCCCATCGCGTATCTGCTGATCTACCTGTCGACAGTGATGGCGCCGCTCGACAGGGTCGGGCGCCGCAACGACATCTCGTACGGAATGTACATCTACGGATTCCCGGTGCAGCAGGGGCTGGTGCTGCTTCTGCTGCTGGCCGGATGGTCTGTGCCCATCTGGCTGTTCGCCGCCCTCGCCGTGGTGGTGACCGTGCCGTTCGCGTGGGCGAGTTGGCTCGCCGTCGAGTCTCCGGCATTGCGGCTCAAGGGTCTCGTGGGGCGCCAGGGGCTTGGAGCCCGACGTCTGAGACAGGCGGAGTGATCGTCGCCGGGCGGCGGCCATCGTCTGTTGACGTCGCCCGACCAGATGTGTGGCAGCATAAAGCTACGCGGGCTGAGGTTCGCCGTGCTTTACGACCTTGAGGGGAAGGCCGATTCAGTGGAACTTCGCGACTACATACGCATCTTTCAGAAGAGCTGGGTTCTCATCGCCGTGTTCCTCTTTCTCGGCATCGGAGCGGCTGCCGGATACTCGATCATTCAGACACCGAAGTACAGCTCGTCAGCGAAGGTCTTCGTATCGACCTCTGGCGGGTCGAGCGTCTCCGACCTGCAGCAGGGCAACACCTTCACGCAGCAGAGGGTCAAGACCTACGCCGACCTCACCACGACTCCCATCGTGCTGCTGCCCGTGATCAGCGAGCTCGGCCTCGATCTCAGCAGCACCGAGCTCGCCAACATGATCACGGCGTCGGCCCCGCTCGACACGACTCTGATCGAGATCTCGGTCACGAACGTCGACGCCGCGCTGTCGGCCGAGATCGCCACCGCCGTCTCCGAGAACCTCGCCAAGGCGGTCGAGAACATCGAGACGGCATCGAACGAGACCGGAGCCGAGTCTCCGGTCAAACTGACCCTCGTGCAGCACGCTGAGGTGCCGCAGACGCCGGTGAGCCCGAACGTTCCCCTGAACATCGCACTCGGTGCGCTCGTGGGTCTGGCCCTCGGCATCGGCCTGGCCGTGCTGAAAGAGGCGCTCGACAACCGCATCCGCAACGAGCGCGACATCGAACTCATCAGCGAGGCTCCGATTCTCGGTGGGATCGTCTTCGACCCCAAGGCCAGCGAGCGCCCCCTGATCGTGCACGACGACCCGAAGAGCCCTCGGGCAGAGTCGTTCCGCACGCTCCGAACGAATCTCCAGTTCCTCGACATCGGTCGCGAGAACCGTTCGTTCGTCATCACGTCGTCTATTCAGGGCGAGGGCAAGAGCACCACGGTGGCCAACCTCGCCATCACCCTGGCAGATGCCGGTGCGCGCGTGCTCGTCGTCGATGCCGACCTGCGCCGACCGAAGCTGCACGAATACCTCGGACTCGAGGGTGCAGTCGGACTCACCGATCTGCTCATCGGGCGAGCGGAACCGTCCGACGTGATCCAGCCCTGGGGCAAGGGCGACCTGTTCGTGCTGCCCGCCGGCAAGATCCCTCCGAACCCGAGCGAGCTTCTGGGGTCGGAGGCTCTGGTGACCCTCCTCGCCGAGTTCAACAGGGCATTCGATATCGTGCTCTTCGACTCCGCCCCGTTGCTTCCGGTGACAGACGCAGCGATTCTCGCCCGACTCGTCGGCGGCACGATCGTGGTCTGCGCTGCCGGCAAGACGCACAAGGGCCAGCTGAAGGGTGCGTTGGCCAATCTGAGCAACGTCGATACGCCCGTCTCGGGCATCGTGATCACGATGCTGCCTACCAAGGGTCCGGATGCCTACGGCTACGGGCGCTATGGATACAGCTATGGCTATGGCGACACGGGCGAACCTACCGAGTCCTCGCCGAAAGTCGTCGCGAGCCGTCCCTGACCGTGACTCAAGACAGAGGTGGTCGACAGGTGCCCTCCGTGCTCTTCGTCTGCACCGGCAACATCTGCCGGTCGCCGCTGGCCGAGCAGTTGTTCCGAGCGCGTATGGATGCCCGCGGCATGCGGTTGGTCGCGTCGAGCGCGGGAACCGGTGCTCGAGCGGGTGAGCTGATGACGCCCCAGGCAGCCGAGCTGTCGCTCCGTTATGGCGGCGATCCGTCACTGCACAGTGCTTCGCCCATCGATGCGGCCGGCATTACGGCGTCGAACCTCGTGCTCACTGCGAGTCGTGAACACAGATCCGCGGTCGTCTCGTTGGTTCCGCGGGCGAGTCGTTACACATTCACTCTGCGCGAATTCGCGCGACTCGTCGACATCTCGGCGGCTGAGAGTCTTGTCCCTGATGGGCAGCGTCGGGGTGCCGTCATTGATTTCGATCTCGATGAATTCGTGCGCCAGACAGCCAGTCTGCGCGGCCACGGATCGGCCATGCCGACAGCCGCAGACGACGACATTGCCGACCCATATCGGCGAAAACAGTCGGTCTACGATGAGGCGGGCGCGCTCATCGATCACGCCGTCGATGCCATTGTGACCGCCATCGCGCGGGCAAGCCTCAAGACCGAGGCTCCGCGACCTCGCAGATCGGCCGGGTCGTGACAGCCACGCGCGAGAAGCGAGTCTCGTCAGGAGCGTCTCGCGACTGGCGCGACCGCTATGCCATGGGCCTCGCCATCACCGACCTGCTTGTGCTCATCTGGGTGATCTTCGGCGCCCAGATCGGATGGTTCGGCGTAACGACCTCCGACGTCACCTTCTCGGGAAGCCTGAGCGAGGTCGCCTTCAGCTACACCGCCATCTCGGTGTTTCTCGTGACGTCATGGCTGGCGATTCTCGGAGTGTTCGGTTCGCGCTCTTACAGGGTGCTGGGCACGGGGCCGCAGGAATACAGGCTCGTGCTCGACGCGAGTGTCAGGCTCTTCGGTCTGGTAGCGATCGTCGCCTTCCTCTTCAAGATCGAACTCGCCCGCGGGTACATCCTGATCGCGTTTCCGCTGGGCGTGCTCACCCTTCTGCTCTCGAGGTGGATCTGGAGACAATGGCTCGGAGTCAAGCGGCTGCGAGGCGAATACTCCTCGCGCGTTCTGGTCGTCGGCTCTGAATCGTCGACGCTGCACCTGGCGAGGGAGCTGGCACGTCAGCCGATGGCCGGATACCTCGTGGTGGGCGCCTGCATCCCCGCGAGAGCCGATGCCGGATACCTCGGCGGCACCTCGATTCCTGTCTTCGTCGACCTCGAGAACCTCGGTTCGGCCATGAAGGTGACCGGAGCCGATACCGTGGTGATCTCGAGCAGCGAAGATCTCTCGCCGGAGGCCATCCGCAAAATCAGCTGGGGTCTCGAACCCGGCCGTCAGCATCTGGTCGTCGCGCCGAGCCTGACCGACATCGGTGGCCCGCGCATCCACACCCGGCCCGTGGCGGGCCTGCCGCTCATTCACGTGGAGACGCCGCGCTACACGGGGTCGAAGCAGTTCGCCAAGCGAGCATTCGACCTGGTCGCCGCGAGCGTGCTGATCGTTCTTCTCGCACCCCTGTTCGGCATCATCTCGCTTCTGGTCAAGCTGTCGTCGCCCGGCCCCGTGTTCTTCCGGCAGCTTCGGGTCGGCATCAACGGCTCCCGTTTTCACATGATGAAGTTCCGCTCGATGGTCACCGATGCCGAGACCCGGCTCGCCTCACTCCAATCGCAGCAGCGGAGCGAGGGCAATTCCGTGCTCTTCAAGATGGCGAATGACCCGCGGGTCACTCCGATCGGTCGGCTGCTGCGCAGATTCAGCCTCGACGAGCTTCCGCAGCTGTTCAATGTGCTCCAGGGCACAATGGCCCTGGTCGGGCCCCGGCCTCCGCTCGAACGCGAGGTCGACCAGTACGACAGCCACGTGCACCGGCGCTTTCTGGTGAAGCCGGGCATCACCGGGTTGTGGCAGGTCAGTGGCCGGTCGGATCTCTCATGGGAGGACACCGTGCGGCTCGATCTCTACTACGTAGAGAACTGGTCGATCACGGGCGACATCGTGATTCTCTGGCGCACGTTCAAGGCTGTCGTCAGCAAGTCCGGCGCGTACTAGACAGGCGGATGCCGGCGGTCACGGCTCGAGAAGCCAGCGCGCGGCCTGTATGCGCGCCTCTTCACGGGGAAGCGACGCGACGACGTCGTGCTGGGGCAGAGGGCACTCGAGGGCAGAGAGAATGCCCTCGGCGAGCTCTGCCGGAGAGCAGGGCGAGGCGACGACCACGTGGCCGGTCGAGCGGAGCCACGGCGCCAACCCCGTCTCGTCTGTGGTGACGACAGTGAGCCCACGCGACAAGCCTTCGACGATGGGAAGCCCGATCTGCTCGCGCCAGCGCCCGTCGCGTTCTGATGGCACGATCACGACATCTGCCTGGTCGAGGAGCGGGTCGATCTGCGAATGCTCGACCCGACCGAGAAACGAGCGGCTCTGCGCCTTTTCGGCCGCCCAGCGGGCGACGCGTTGCTCGAGCGCACCTGCGCCCACGATCGTCAGGTGCGATGCGGGGTGGTCGTTCTCCACCTGAGGCCACGCTTCGAGCAGCGTCGACAGGCCCTTGCGAGACTCGAGGTTGCCGATGAAGATCGCCTTCGATCCAGGGCTCGACCGGGTTGGCAGATCGGTCGCTCCTGTGGGCAGTTCGAGGAACGTGCCGCTGGGGATCGAGCTGACCAGGGGCAACGACTCATAGGCATTCTTCGCGCCGTCGCTGCCGAAGGCGATGCGCTCGTAGCTCAGAAGGATGAAGAGCCCGAGTCCGGCCGCGAGCACCGCTCGCAGTGCCGCAGGAACGGGTCGTCCCAATAGGGCCATGATCGGATCGTTGTTCTCGATGGCGTAGAGCCGCGCGCGTCTGCTGCGGCCTCGCCGGAGCCCGTTGATGCGCCAGATCAACGCGAGAATGACGGTGTGCACCGCGTAACGTGCCCAGAAAGGCTCAGGAAGTTCGAAGGTGTCGGCCTCTGATCTGAGAACCTGCCTCACCGCCTGCCCGAGGGTGACGGAGTGAAACGTGGGCGGTATGTCGCTGAGGCCGAGATCGTAGTGACGTGAGAAATAGATGACGTCGCCGTCGCGTCCGGCGTTGCGGTAGTCCTCGACCTGCGAGGCGCGGAGTTCGGGCAGTACCCGCAGGAATCGCACGTCGGTCGCGCCGCGCGGGCTCGCCGTTTGAGGTTGAGACATCGGGTTCGGGTTCCCATGTTCGGCAACGGCTGTCTTCAGCCCTCCGGGAACGGGGTGGTTCCCAGCGCAATGACGATAACAGAAGTCGAGCTTTGCTTGACTTACGCTATGAGGTGTTCTGTCTAGGCCCTCTGGCGGAGTGCGGCGGCGACCCGCTCGACATATGCGCGGTGACTGTAATGCGCATCCCATTCGGCCCGCACCTCTGGGCGGTTCTCGCGCCCCCACAGCGCGACAGACTCGAGCGCGGGCAGCACCTTCTCGTCGCTCGGCGCCGTGCGGATGACGGTGCCGTCGACATAACCCGTCATCGCCGGGCTATCGGTGCTCACCACGGGAACGCCGACTTCGAGGGCGCCCACCGCGACCATGTGGCCCGCTGCCCGGTGCCCGTGCGAGAGAGGAAGGTAGACCACATCGGAGAGAGAGATGAGCCGACCGAACTCGTCAGCCGAGACGTATCCGGTTCGAGTGACTGTCGCATTCTGCCCCGACCACGACGATGGCTCCTCTTTCGAGACGATGACCAGGTCGAATGCCGAATCGGCGTCGCGCAGTTCGCCCTCCAGTCGGTCGATCGCCGCTGGGTCGCGGTCGGACGAACCGCCGATGAAGATCGAGATCCTGCCGTCGGTGCGCGGGGGTGTCGGATAGGGATAGCCGAACGTATTGCCGTAGATCACCGGGGTAGCCCGCCCGCCCGCAGCGTTCCATGATTCCGCCTCGTGCCTCACGAGCGTGACGACGGGAGCGTCGCCGAGAAAACGCCTGAGGAGACGGAAGCTGCGCGAGCCGTTCTCTGCGTAGATGCCCGTGACAGCGATGCGTCTCTTGCCCAAGAGCCTCAGGGCCACTGCGACCCAGGGGTTGGCTGCGAGATACGGACCTCGGGGGGCCAGGACTGCCACCTTCAGCGCCACGATCGCGGAGTCGAGGCCGAGGCCGAAGATGCGCGATGAGAAGCGGAATCCGGAGGGTGCGGCCCGCTCGAATCGGACGAAGTGCCTGACGAGGCCCGAGTCGATCCAATCCGAGTCGGATGCCGGTCGGCTGCGCCCGAGGGCGACCATCACATAGGGCACGTCGCTGCTCATTCTCTATTCGCCCAATCCGTCCACGCCCGAAGACATTTCGTGTGCCATTCCGCCGCGGCCGCGATCACCGGGTCGCGCCCGGCATCCATCGCCTGCCGCACGCCGTCGACCCAGCTCGACCGAGCATCCCCCTCGACGAGCCCAGGAGCGCCGGTGCCGAGAATCTCGACAAGAAAATCCTGAGCTGGAGCGACGAGAGGCGTGCCGTGCTCGAGGCAGCGGATGCCGATGCCGCTCTGGTAGAACCGCCGATACGGCACAACCACCGCTGCGCTGCTCTGGAGGAGTTCATCCATTTCGCTTTCGCTCGCGAATCGCGACTCCACAGTCCAGCCCGGCACCGGGGGCCAGCCGCGCCCGACGACCTGAAGATCGAACTCGTCGTGCAGGGCCTCGCCGATCGCGGCGAGGGCGCCGAGGTCGCGATCTTTCTTGAACTGGCCAAGCACTCGAACGGTCTGTGATGGAGACGGCGGTGTGTGCTCGGTGGGCGGAAGAATCGGATGGGGCAGCGTCTCGACGCGGATCCTTCCCGCATCACGGGTGATCTCGGCTGCGGCCCCGCGGCTCAACGCGATGAGGGTGATCCTCCTCGCGCACAGTCTGCTCGCGATCCGTCGAACGAGCGCACCGTACCCGATCGCGCGTACGAGCGGATGCGGATCGTGCAGGATCACAGACCCCCGCAGCCCGTGCAGGGCGAGCAGGAGAAGGTCGACATAACCGGTGGCCGGCCACAGCACGAGAACTCTGCTGCGGGGATCTCGGCGAACCATTTTCGCCGCCTGGGAGTAGAGGCCGTTCACCCCTCGCAGCCAGGCGACGCGACCCGTGCTGGCGTGCGAGGGCTCCGGCACCGAGAGGATCGAGAAGGGCACTCCGGCGGCCTCGAACACCGCGACTGTCTCTTCTTGATAGTGGGCGAGGGCCGCAGCGAGCGGGTTGATGATGATCACCGGTCGCGCTGGCCTGTCGTCGTGGATGCGATCGCTCGGCAGACGTTCGAGGGCGCCTCGCAGGGTGGGCGCGACGGCTGCCAGTGACTTGGAGCGCACGACGGTTGCGAGTAGACGTCGAGCGATCATGTACGGAGCCGCAAGTGTGCGCTGAAAGAGGTTTCCGTGCTTTTTCAGAAGAAGCCGGATGTTGCGGGCGAAGTAGTACGGAGGCACGCCGCCCGAGCTCTGCCAGACGATGCTGCCGGGCACCCACAGAGCGCGGCGTCGTGCGGCACCGAGGCGCAGATGGAGATCGGTCTCCTCCATGTAGACGAAGAACCTCTCGTCTAGCGGGTGCCGCTCGATGTCGACCCATCGATAGAGGAGAAACGCTCCATCGAGCCAGCGACGCGCGCGCGGCTTTCCCTCGACATCCACTTCCTCGAGCGAGGCGCGGTGGTCGTGGTGTTTCGGAACGTGCGTGATCGGGTCGATGAAACCTCCCGTCGACCAGACGAATTGCTCACCCTCCGCACCGGAGACGAGGGTGGGGCCTGCGACGGCAGCCCCGGCATCCGCAACCAGAGCCTCTACGAGTCGGCCAACCGCGCCAGGCTCTGTGCGTGTCTCGTGGGTCGCTACGAGCAAGAACGACGGCAGAGGTTCCCGCTCACGGAAATACCTGATGGCCGCGTTGATCGCCGCGGCATACCCTCTGTTCTCGACGAACTCGATCTCGACGCCGTCGTGGATCGTCTGCCGGAGTTCCGGACATCGCTCGGGTTGCTCGCTGTTGTCGATCACAACGATGTCAGCAGTGTCGAGGCCCTGTTCGATGAGGCTCGCGACGGTTCGGCCGACGGTGTCATAGCTGCGGTGGTGAACGACGACCGCGACGACGCCCTGAATGCTCATGTGATCCTTCGCATGGTGGACTGTCTCGACACTAGCTGTGAAGCCAGCGATG
This sequence comes from Agreia pratensis, assembly GCF_900177685.1. Taxonomy (GTDB): domain Bacteria; phylum Actinomycetota; class Actinomycetes; order Actinomycetales; family Microbacteriaceae; genus Agreia; species Agreia pratensis. Next base: position 697,754 of record NZ_FXAY01000001.1, on the reverse strand, counting down.
GGCGCGGCGGCGGCCGTCTTCGGCAGGGAGTGCGTCTTGCACGGCAGCGCGATCCAGAGGTTCGAGAAGTGTCGAGACGATGGCGGTGGTGAGCCTCTCTGCGGAGGTCTGGGCCGGCACCACCGTGTGGCCGTGTTCGCCAAGCCACGATGACAATCCCGTTTCGTCTGTCGTGACGACCGTCAGTCCTCGAGCGAGTGCTTCGGAGATCGGCAGGCCGATCTGCTCGCGCCAGCGACCACTGCGCTGCGAAGGGGCGACCAGCACCGCACTCTGCGCGAGCGCGGCTGCTACGTCGGACCTGCCGAGCGAGCCTGTCGCAGATCGCCGAGCCGGATTCTTGTCGGCCCAGGCGTGAACCTCCTGTGCGAGTGGCCCAGCGCCCACGATGGTGAGCGTGGATTCGGGCAGGGCCTCCTCTACGCGTTCCCAGGCAGACAAGAGGAAAGGGATTCCTTTTCGTACCTCGAGGCCTCCCACGAAGATGGCGCTGTAGGCGCGCGGGGTTGTCGAGGTATCGGCGCGCTGAGGCAGTTCGAGGAAGACCCTGTGTTTCAGCGGCCGGCAGAGGGGGATCGAGCGGTAGGTCTCGAACGACCCATCGCTGCCGAACGCGACCCGTTCGAACAACGTGCTGATGCTCGCTCCGATCAGCGCTGCTATCGGTCGTTCGAGCAACCGTCTCATGGCCGGCCTCGCCGAGCCGAAGACGACATGGCCGACATCGTTGTTCTCGATCGCGTAGAAGCGCGCCTTGCGGTTGATGCGTCGCAGTGCCCCACTGAGTCGCCAGACCAGTGCGATGGTGAGCGAAGCCGGGTAGAAGCGCACCCACAGGGGCTCGGGCAGTTCGAGGATGCGCCCTCGACTGGAGGCGACGGCGCGCAGCATCGTCAAGAGATCGGCGCGGCGAAACTGCGGCGGAATGTGGTCGGGCAGGTCGGAGTAGGCCTCGAAATAGAGCACGAGCGAGCCGGGGCGAGGGATGTCGCGCTCCACGTGTGCCGCACGGAGCCGGGGAATCACGCGGATGTCGGAGACCTCGTCGTGGGGCAGCGCGCTCACAGCATTGCCCCCTGATCGGCCTCGCCACGTTCTTTGGCCGATCGGAGCGAGCGACGCGTCATCAGCTCGGTGAGGGCCTGCTCGTATCCGGCGCAGATCTGCTGCCACGAGTAGCTGCTGTGCGCGCGCTCCTGGTTCCTCTTCGATAACTCCTCGATGCGCCCAGGGTCGAGCATGAGCTGCATGATGGTCTCGGCGATGTCGTCGGGAACCGGCCGGGTGAGCACCGAGTCGGCTCCGAGTACTTCGCGGTTGTACGGGGTATCGCGTGCCACGATGGCCGTACCGCAGGCCATGGCCTGAACGAGCGCCGGGTTCGTGCCGCCGACGCTGTGACCGTGAAAATACACTCCGGCGTGCTGCCAGAGCGAGAACAGCCGTGCGTCGTCGCTCACGTGGCCGAGCCAGTGAACGTTCTCTCGGTCGTCGGCCAACTTGCGGGCGCGTTCATCGAGTTCTCCGCCGTAGCCGGACGAGCCGACGATCACGACGGGCCACCGTTCGGAGATGGTCTCCGCTGCGAGGAGGAACTCCTCGATGGTGTTCTCGGGAACGAATCTGGCGACCACGAGCACGTATCCGCGGTGCTCTAGGCCCGGTTCGATCGGCAGCTCGGCGGGGGTGTCGCCGCCGTAGGGAAGGAAGACGCCATCGACGCCGAATTCCTTGCGCCAGCGCCGCCCGATCTCGTGCGAGTCGTAGACCATCCGCGTACCGAATCGCGCGGTCATGCGTGCGCCAGCGCGGAAGACGTTTTTCGCGAGCCGACCCCATTTGGCGCGGTCCCACTCGATTCCGTCGACATTCACCAGTGAGGGAATGCCGCGTGCACGAAGAAGCGGAAGGTAGAAGCCGTTGGCCACGTTCATCACCAGCGCCACGTCAGGGCGCCGCACCGCGGCATCCATCGACGCCGTCAGGCCGTAGGTGAGAGTGCTCACCGAGCGCCCTTCGATGCCCCAGGTGGTGCGGGTCACGACTCGATGATCGCGAGTGGGATCGTCGGGTGCCGTGGATCCGTGTCGGCCGTAGACCGTGACATCCCAGCCCGCATCGACCAGATATGGCGCGATCCGTCGCACTGCCGTCTCGAAGCCGCCGTAGTAGCTCGGATAGCCTCGGGTGCCGATGATCGACACCGACTTGCGCTTGGACATCAGGCGATCACGCCCACGTCACGACCGCATACTGTGATTTCTTCCGACATAGCCCCCCCAAAGGTATGCAACGCGCTGGCGTTCACGCTGTAACGCCAGTTTTGTTGTAGCTCGGAAGTACGCAGCCTATCCGATGATGCTTTCGCCGTCATCAGGTCAGACCTACGCATGGCCATTCGTTGCCGAGCTGAGATGGGCGAGACGTGTTCTCGGTATGGGCGGTGCGGGGTTGGATACTGTTGTGCAGAGCCAGGTCATTGCATCTCATCGCTCGCTAGTGATTGGAAACCGTCTATGTCGCGAGCTCAGCCGACTCGCGGTGAGCGCCGTTCTCGGCGCCGCCGCTCGCCGGTGCGCCGACGCATCCTCACAGCGGTGATCGTCGTCGCCGTGCTCCTCGTCGGCCTGGCCGCATGGGTCGGTGTTCGTGCTTATCTGGCCAAGGGCGAACTCGAGTCGGCTCTTCCGGTCGCGTCGCGTCTGCAAGAGCAGCTGGTGTCGGGTGATGTCGATGACGCGCGTGCCTCTGCCCAGGAACTCGCCGATCATGCGGGCGCTGCTGCATCGCTGACGAGTGATCCGATCTGGAGATTTGCCGAAGTGACGCCGTGGGTCGGCCCCAATCTGCGCGTTATGCGCGAGATCACCGCCGCGGCGGACGACGTCTCGCGAAACGGCGTCGTGCCCCTCTCCGAGCTCGCCGGTTCGATCGGAGTGTCGAGCTTCAAACCGGTCGACGGTCAGATCCAGCTGCAGCCGCTCATCGATTCGCAGGCAACCCTGGCCGACGCGTCCCAGGTCGTGACCGCCGCGGCCGCTCGTGTCGACGCGATCGATTCGACGGATGCCGTGCAACCCCTGATCGACGCGCGCACGCAGCTGGGGACGTACTTGAAAGAGGCCTCCTCGGGGCTGCAGATCGCCAGTGACGCGTCACGGCTACTGCCCTCGATGCTAGGCAACGAACAACCGCGCAACTACCTCGTGCTGTTCCAGAACAACGCTGAGTTGCGTTCGACGGGTGGAATTCCCGGGGCGATGGCCATCGTTCGGGCAGACAAAGGGGCCGTCAGTCTCGTGCAACAGGCCTCGACCACCCAGTTCGATACCTTTCCCGAACCCGTCGTCGAATTGCCCGCCGATACTCGCACGCTCTACGGGCCGAACACGGCCAAGTACATCCAAGATGTGAATTTCACGCCCTACTTTCCCTTGTCGGCACAGATCGCGCGGGAAATGTGGAGCCAACGGTTCGGCCTTCAGGTCGACGGCGTGATCTCTCTCGACCCGGTCGCGCTGTCGTACCTGTTGAAAGCCACTGGCCCCGTTCAACTCGCCACGGGAGACCAGCTCACGAGCGACAACGCGGTCACGCTTCTCTTGCAAGACGTGTATGCCCGTTACCCGGACCCCGTCCAGCAGGACGCCTTTTTCGCTTCGGCCGCGTCGGCCGTCTTCGACAAGCTCGCGGCCGGTGCCGTCGACCCTTCCGCCTTGGTGTCGGCGCTCGCGCAGGCGAGCAGCGAGAACCGAGTCTTGATCTGGAGTGCCAACGACGGCGAGCAGCAGCTGCTGGCCAAGAACCGGGTGACGGGTGAGCTACCCGTTGGCTCGGATAAGGAGCAGGCCTTCGGTCTCTACTTCAACGACAGCACGACGGCGAAGATGGACCCGTATCTGCGTGTGGAGATTGCGGCAGGAAGTGCTGTCTGTCGCAACGACGGGCTTCCGATCAATGCGATTCAGGTCACACTCACCAACACGGCGCCGGCCGATGCCGCAACGTCCTTGCCGAAGTATGTGACCGGGGGCGGAGACTTCTCTATTCCCGAAGGCAATATCCGCACCAATATCGCTGCGTACGGCGCGCCCGGCCTCTTCAACGTGGGGGTCGCGCGCGATGGAGAGAGGGCACCGTACCAGGCAGCGATCGATTCGGGCTACGGGGTAAGCAAGGTCGAGGTCGAACTCGCCCCGGGTCAGAGCACGGTGCTGGCCTTTCAATTCCTGGGCGCGGACACCACGCAGCGAGAGGTATCTGTGCGACACACCCCCTTTGTTTACCCACTCGAAACAACCTCCCTCGCACTAGACTGCGCGGATGCCTTACAGTAAGTAGTAATCGTTACCGGGGGTCAGGGCCATTCAGCCTTCCTTGAATAACGAAATTCACTAACTATTGGGGGTAGTTTTCTATGCTTAAAAAGTCTCTCGCCGTCGGCTTACTCGCGGTTCTCGCCATCTTCTCGGTTCCGACCGCGGCCAATGCGGCTCCGTACGGAGACGACGGATCCGGTCCTGGCACGGTTGTCATCACTCCGGGCGCACCGGTTTCTCTCGCCTTCTCCGGCTTCCAGCCTGGTGAAGCGACGGTCGCATCTGCTCCAGACGCCGTGACGCTCGGTGCCATCAAGGTCGTCACCACGGCTTCGCGTCCCGCCGCCGCCGACGGCTCCGTGGTCTACACGGCGTCCGCCAAGGAGCCGGGCAGCTACACGATCACCGTCACCAGCGCGACCAACATCTCCACGGGCGTTCTGACGGTCGTTCCGGCCGACTCTGGCTCGGGCTCGGGCTCGAACGCCAACGGCAACCTGCCGAACACCGGCTTCGAGACGCCCATGCTGATCGTCTGGGGCGCCAGCGGTGCACTCATCCTCGGCCTCGCGCTCGTCTTCGTTCTCAACGTCGTTCGCCGCAACAAGCGCGCCGTCTAACAACAGCGGTTCTTTAAGCGGGGAACCTTCCTCCAAAAGGAACTTCGATATCAAGGCCCCGGGCATCGCTCGGGGCCTTGAGTCTTTTAGCGAACCAGCGCGCGGTCCTACTGGGCGTCGAAGGGGTCGGATGCTCCGGTGCCGACGGTGTGCAGCGACGTCAGGGGCGGAGCGTCGCGACGTCGCACGATCGCTCCCACGAGCAGGCCGCCGGTGAGGGCCAGGCAGAGCCAGGCGACGAGGGCGAGAGTGATTGCGACTGCCACGCCGGAAAGTTCCATGAGGGGCAGCCTAGGGGGCACATGGGCGATAAGCGAGTAATTCTCGGTTAACTACGGAACGTTGTGTATCGGGAGGTCTCGATACGGCCGCGGGCGGCCTGCTCGACCGGTGTTAGAGGAGTGGGGTGGTCTCGATATGCGTCGGCCGCGGGCGGCCTTTGGCTACTCGACCAGCGCGGAGGGAGCGACGGGCCTTACGGTCGACCGAGGCTGATGTATGTCCAGCCGGCAGCGCGCCACGCCGTCGCATCCAACGTGTTGCGGCCATCGATGATGGTGGGGGTCTTGACCAGCGGCAGCGCCCAGCTGGGGTCCATGTAGCGGAACTCGTCCCATTCCGTCACCAGCACGACCAGGTCGGCATCCTGCAGCGCAGCGGCCGGGTCAGCCTCGTACGTGAGTTGCGGATGCACGCGGCTGGCCGTGTGGATCGCCTCGGGGTCGGTCGCCACCACGTTGGCGCCGCGACCCTTCAGCTGCACGGCTACGTCGAGCGCCGGGCTGTCGCGAATATCGTCGGAGTGCGGCTTGAACGCCAGACCCAGAACGGCGATCTTCTTGCCGTTGACCTGGCCGCCGAGCGCCTCGACCGCGAGGTCGACCACGCGCTGCCGGCGACGCAGGTTGATGGCGTCGACCTCTTTGAGAAATGCCACGCTCTCGCCGCGGCCCAGCTCTTCTGCGCGGGCCGTGAAGGCGCGAATGTCTTTGGGCAGGCATCCGCCGCCGAAGCCGACGCCGGCCTTCAGGAACTTCCAGCCGATGCGGTCGTCGAGGCCGATCGCGGTCGACAGCTGCGTGACATCGGCGCCGGTGACCTCGGCGATCTCGGCCATCGCGTTGATGAACGAGATCTTCGTGGCGAGAAACGCGTTGGCCGAGACCTTCACGAGTTCGGCGGTCGCATAGTCGGTGACTACCAGCGGAGTGTCTTTGCCGAGTGCCGATTCGTAAACGGCGTCGAGCAAGGCCTTGGATGCCTCGGCCTGGGCCGGCTCGGGCGGCAGTCCGTACACGAGACGGTCGGGCGAGATCGTGTCTTGCACGGCGAAGCCCTCGCGCAGGAACTCGGGGTTCCACGCGAGCATCGCTCCAGAGCCGGATGCCGCCACCTTGGCGGCGAGATCGGCTGCGGTGCCGACGGGCACTGTCGACTTGCCGACCACCAGGTCGCCATCCGATAGATATGGGAGCAGGCCCTCGAGGGCCGCGTTCACATAGGTGAGGTCGGCGGCATAGCTGCCGCGCTTCTGCGGAGTGCCCACGGCGATGAAGTGCACCTGGCTTCCGGCTGCGTCGGCGAGGTCAGTCGAGAAGCGCAGGCGCCCCGTGGCGGTGGCTGAGGTAAGGATCTCGGGCAGGCCCGGCTCGAAGAACGGCGCCTTGCCGGCGGCCAGCGCGTCGATCTTGGCCTGGTCGATGTCGATGCCGATCACGTCGTGACCCAGCTCGGCCATCGACGCGGCGTGAACAGCCCCGAGATAGCCGCATCCGATTACAGAGAGTTTCATCTTCTGCCTTCCCCCGACTTGGCAAATTGACGCACTCCGCTGTGCCGATCCATGCCTCATTACTACCAGAGTTATGCATCCGAAGGGTTACGCGGTCTCGCTCTCGGGCATCGTGTGGGGCCGCCACGCCAGCTTGCGTGCAGAGAGCGAGCGGATGAGGGGCGCTGTATCGAGCTCGACCGGCTCGTCGAGGGAGTCGGAGACGTCGAGCTGTTCACCGGGAAAGAGCACCAACTCGACGACGTATTCGCCCGCATCGCCACCGGCGGCCGGCACATCGATCTTCACGACGCGGCCCCGCTTCTGTGCCGCCTGAGAGAAGTTGATGACCGCCCGCGCGACATCGTCGGTGGTCACGAAGATCTTGCCCTGGCACTGGACGCGTTTCATGGTTGCCCTTCGTCGTCGCCTACTGAGTTTGACCGATCTGCGGGCCTGCTCTGAGGGCTTGACTTTCGGGCTATGCGTGCGTGCGGCCTACTCTCGGAAGCCACGCGGACTGCCTGGTGGCCAGCGACTCGATCAGGTGAGTGGCGTCGAGCTCGACCGGCCGCATCGGGCAGTCGCGAAGCGTGAGCGTCTCGCCGGGCGTCAGAACGAGCGGCACGTGCGGGCGATCGTGGTCGACCGCGGGCACGTCGACTCGCACGGTGCGGCCGCGTCGGTGGGCGGCTGCGTAGAAGTCGGCGACGGCCTCTGCCACTGCCGTTGTGGTGAGGATGCTCTTGCCCTGGCATTCGATGCGTTTCACGAGATTGCCTCCTGATCTGTCGTATCGAGACCTTCGGGATGAGATCGCGACACATCCTCAATTATGTCCCTCTTTCGGGGTGTGCTACGAAACCCGGAGCAAGTTCGGAGAATCGGTTCACCGAGCGTGGGGCTTCTAAGTCGGCTCAGATCACCTATGTCGCAGACTGCCGACGATCAGGCAGCGACGAGCGAAAGGAGCCAGGCGTAGAGCGCCATCGAAGAGCCGTAGATCACCGCGAGAATCACGAATCCTGTCACCTGCACACGCACCCCCTGTCGAGGTTTCAGCCACCAGTCGAAGCGTCTGAAGACCCACGGCATCACCCACCAGCCGAGCAGCTGAGTGCTCACCAGGTTGCCCACGAAGAGCGACAGCCAGAACGGAATCTCGCCCGGTCCGTCGAAGAGGGGAGTGCTGACGAAGTACCCCCAGAGAAAGACGATCGGATAGAGGGCCATCAGAACCAGCAGATTCTGTTTGCCGACCGGGGCCTTCGGGGCCGAGCCCACGGCATCCGGTCGCTGTGACCAGAAGTCGAAACCGAAGCTCGTCTTCGTGACTTCGAGCTGGCGGTTGAATCTCTCGCCCTCGGCGAGAAGCGCGGCTCGCTCGCTCGAAGCGAGCCATGCCGACAGGTGCGCCTCGGTGTCGAAGCTCACGACGACCACCCACTCGTGTCGGGCTCCCGCGACGGGGCGTTGAACGCGATGGCCGAGAAACCCCTCGAATGTGGCCTCGGTCGCTGAGATCGTGTTCTGCCACGCGATGTACTCGTCATCGAGACCCGCCGGCACCTCGGCGGTCACGATGGCGGAGAAGCCGCTGCTGCCGGCGACCGCCTCGTCTCGGTAGACGGCGACGGGCTCGTGGTTCACGCTCAGGCCTTCTTGTAGAGGCGCACGCCCGAGACCCATGTCTCGTCGACATTGCGGTCGTCGCCGACCATCATGATGCTGAATAGGGCGTGGGCGGCCTCCTCCATGGTGGTGGGGCCGGATGCGCCGAAGAACAGCTCCTGGTGCCACGGCATCGCGGGCGGGCCGGCCGTGTAGTCGAGGGCCACGAAGTCGGCTTCTTTGCCCACCTCGAAGTTGCCCACCCGGTCGTCGATGTAGAGCCCCTCTGCACCGCCCAGGGTCACCGACCAGAACGCGCGATAGGGCGACAGCTTGCTGCGCTCCGACTGCGCCAGATCCTGGGTGACGCGATTGGTGCTTCCGTCGAGCAGCGTGTTGCCGAGCATGCCCACCTTGTAGGCCTCGTCGAGAACGTTGACCATGCTGAAACGGTTACCTCCGCCCATGTCGGTACCGAACGACATCCGAACCCGCCTGTCAGGGTCTGTGGCCTTGCCCAGGCGAAAGACGCCGCTGCCGAGAAACAGATTGGAGCAGGGGCAGAACACCACGGCGGCGCCGCTGTCGCTCATGCGCGCGAACTCGTTGTCAGAGAGCCAGATGCCGTGGCCGCCCGAGAACTTGGGGCCGACCAACCCGTACTTCTCGTAGACGCCCAGGTAGTCGGTGCAGTCGGGGTGGGCCTGCAGCACGCCCGCGATCTCGGCCGGGTTCTCAGAGATGTGGGTGTTGACCCACAGATCCGGATGCTCCTGCTTCAGTTTCTGACACGCCTCGAGCAGCCGCTCGGTCGCCCCCAGGGCGAAGCGCGGCGTGATGGCATAGAGGTTGCGGCCGGTGCCGTGGTACTTCTCGATCATGGCGGTGCTGTCGGCGTAGAACTGCTCGGGCGTGCTGGTCGTGCCCTCGGGGGCGAACTGGTCGATGCCTGTCACTCCACCGATGACGAGCATGTTGCGGCGCGATGCTGCCTCGAAGAACTCTTCTGTCGCCACGGGCGAGGTGGTCGTGAAGGCCTGAACGGTCGTCGTTCCCCCCGCGAGCACGTTCTCGAAGAATCGCTCGGTGCCCTCGCGGGCGTACTCGCGGTCGCTGTACCTCGCCTCTTCGGGAAAGACGGTGTCGTTCAGCCACGGCAGCAACTGCTGACCGAAGGCGCCGAGCACGCGCGTCTGCGGCACATGGATGTGGCCGTCGATGAACCCCGGCATGATGATGCGGTCGGCGATGACCGTCGGGTCGATGCCCGGATAGGAGGGGGCCACGTCGTAGAAGTCGCCGAACGCCACGATGATGCCGTCGTCGATCACCAGCAGGCCGTCGAGGGTGAAGCGCGCGGCCTCGTGTTCACTGCCCACGTGCTTCCACGGGTCGTCGACGAAGTCGAAGAAGGTTCCGCGGATTGCTGTGATTGCCATGAGATCGTGCCTTTCGAGGTCGACAAAGCCACGAGTTATGCGGACCCCCGGCCACCGAGCTGTTCAGCCACATCGTGCCACAACGGCAGCCGTGACTGCTACGGTGCGTCGCGTTTCATGGGCGTGCCCCTTGCCAGGGTGACCCGAGCGCCCGTTGCCGATAGGCTCGCTGCGCGCGACCGAACGCGTGCGGCGAGAGAAAGCACAGGTATCACCCATGGCCGAAGCGACAGAACTGCGTCTGACCGAGACCGCGATTCCGGGGCTCGTCATTCTCGATCTGCCGGTGCATGGCGACAACCGCGGCTGGTTCAAAGAGAACTGGCAGCGCGAGAAGATGCTGGCCCTCGGGCTGCCCGACTTCGGACCGGTGCAGAACAACATCTCGTTCAATGGCAAGACCGGAACGACCCGCGGCATTCACGCCGAACCCTGGGACAAGTACGTCTCTGTCGCCACCGGCCGCATCTTCGGCGCGTGGGTCGACCTGCGCGAGGGCGACACCTTCGGCGCCGTCGTCACCGTCGAGCTCGACGCGGGTCGCGCCGTCTATGTGCCGCGCGGCGTAGGCAACTCCTACCAGACGCTCGAAGAAGACACGGCCTACACCTACCTGGTCAACGACCACTGGAGCCCGGCCGCCTCGTACACGTTCCTCAATCTCGCCGACGAGACCTCGAACATCCAGTGGCCCATCGCGCTCGACGACGTCGAGATCAGCGCGAAAGACCAGGCCCACCCGCGCCTCGCCGATGTGGTGCCCATGAAGGGCGCGCGCACCCTGGTGCTGGGTGCCGGCGGACAGCTCGGACTCGCCCTGCGCGCCGAATTCCCCGACGCCGAGTTCGTCTCGCGCGCCGACTTCGACGTGGCCGACCCCGCCAGCTACACCTCGCGGCACTGGGGCGACTACGACACCATCATCAACGCCGCCGCCTACACCAAGGTTGACGAGGCAGAGACGGCCACAGGCCGAGTGGATGCGTGGGCCGCGAACGTCTCGGCCGTCGCGTTGCTCGCATCGGTCGCCACCGCGAACCGCCTCACTCTTGTGCACGTCTCGAGCGATTATGTCTTCGACGGAACCGCGGCCGAGCATCCCGAAGACGAGGCGTTCTCGCCGCTGGGCGTCTACGGGCAGACCAAGGCTGCCGCCGACGCGCTCGTCTCCACTGTTCCCAAGCACTACATCGTGCGCACCAGCTGGGTCATCGGCGAGGGCAACAACTTCGTGCGCACCATGGCGTCGCTCGCTTCGCGCGGCATCGCACCGAGCGTCGTGAACGACCAGATCGGGCGCTTGACCTTCACGACCGACCTGGCCGCGGGCATCCGGCACCTGCTTTCGTCGGGTGCTTCATTCGGCACCTACAACCTCACGAACGAGGGCGAGCCTCTGTCGTGGGCGGCCGTCGCGGCGCGCGTGTATGAGCTCACGGGGCACGCCGCCTCAGATGTGACCGGGGTGTCGACCGAAGAGTACTTCGCCGGCAAGTCTGTTGCGCCGAGGCCGCTCGGCAGCGTTCTGCCTTTGGGCAAGCTCGCGGCCACCGGGTTCGTTCCTCGTGATGGCGACGAGGCGCTGAAGCAGTACCTCGGGGTCTAGTAGTCGGGGGCTGGCCTTCTGGGGTCTGCCCCTCGGGGGCTGGTGCTCTGGGTCTGCTCCTCGGGGTCTGGCCGAAGCACGATCGATTCGTCGCGGCAATAGCGGCGAAACCCTCCTTCGCTAGCCTCGTGGCATGACCGGCGCGCGCACTCGACGATGGGCCTGGCGCGCTCTGGGCATGATCGCGATCCTGGTCGTGGCGATCACGTTCTGGCCGACGCCCGTCGACAAGCCGTTTCAGAGCGCGCTCGCTCGGCTACTCGGGGTGCTGCATCGGCACGGTCTGCCCGAGTGGATCACCTATTCCGTGGTCGAATCGGCGTCGAACGTCGTGATGTTCGTTCCCCTCGGGGCGCTGATAGCTCTGCTGGCATGGCCGTCGCTGTGGTGGGTGTCTGGTCTGCTCGGGTTCGTGGCGTCGCTCACGATCGAGCTCACACAGGCACTATGGCTGCCTCAGCGGTTCCCGTCGGCCGGTGATGTGGTTGCGAATACGGCGGGCGCGTTGCTCGGTGGTGCGGCTATATGCGTTCTGCGTTATGTACAGCTCGGGCGGCAGCGGCGTTAAGCAATGCCCTGGCCTGGCAATCCTCTACCGGAAGACCGTGCATCCGTGGCTCGACCCGTGGAATAGGTGACCCGCACCCTAGAGTGAGAGCAAGCCACCGCTAGTACCTGGTGTCTTGCTGCCCTGCGAGGGCCCGATGGCCGAGAGGGGCCTTGTGACCGACACAGTCAAACCGCGCGTTACCTTCACGAAGACGAAGCCTGGCGGTGCGCGTACCAGCCCGACCAGCGAGTATTCGGCGCTTCTGAACACCGTTCGCGATGCCGGCCTTCTCCGCCGCCGCAAGGGTTTCTACTACGCCATGTTCGGTGTGCTCGTTGCAGCGCTCGGCGGCGTCGGCGTAGGCGTCGTTCTTCTCGGTGACTCCTGGCTGCAGCTGCTGATGGCCGCCGCACTCGGCATCATCTTCACGCAGTTCGCCTTCCTCGCCCACGAGGCTTCGCACCGCCAGGTGTTCACGTCGGGCAAGGCCAACGACATCGCGGGCCGCACGCTCGCCAACCTCTTCGTGGGTATCAGCTACTCATGGTGGATGACGAAGCACTCTCGTCACCACGCCAACCCCAACGTGCTCGGCAAAGACCCCGACATCGAGCGCGACTTCGTGTCGTTCACGCCCGAAGACGCGGCCAAGGCCAAGGGCCTCTACGCCTGGGCCACCAAGCGCCAGGGATACTTCTTCTTCCCGATCCTCATGCTCGAGGGCCTGAACCTGCACATCCACGGGTTCCGCACGGTCTTCGGCAAGGGCAAGGTCGACAAGCGCTGGCTCGAGATCGTCATGCTCACCACGCGTATCGCCGCGTACGTGATCGTCATCTTCCTGCTGCTCGAGCCCGGAATGGCATTCGCCTTCATCGGCGTTCAGCTCGCCGTCTTCGGCGTCTACATGGGCGCATCGTTCGCTCCCAACCACAAGGGAATGCCCACCCTGCCGCACGACAGCAAGGTCGACTTCCTGCGTCGCCAGGTGCTGACCTCGCGCAACATCCGCGGTGGCTTCGTCATGGATACGTTCATGGGCGGACTCAACTACCAGGTCGAGCACCACCTCTTTCCGAACATGGCACGGCCCAACCTCAAGAAGGCCCAGGCCATCGCCAAGGAGTACTGCGAGAAGCACGACATTCTCTATACCGAGACCGGTCTGCGTCAGTCCTACGGCATCGTGATCCGTTACCTCAACAAGGTGGGGCTCTCTGCTGGCGGCGACCCGTTCGACTGCCCCGCAGCTCAGGCGTTCGGCCGCTAGTCGCGCCGCTGCAGCTGCCGCTTCGGCCGCCGCTGCGGCTGCGGCCGCCGCAATTCAGGAAGAACCGTCCTCATCGCGCGTTTTCGTGCGGCGAGCGGCGGTTTTTCCTGTTTTGGAGCGCCGCGGCCACAGATGTTCTCTCCGCCTTACACGGGAGAGGATAGTTTCCAGTGTTTCTGGCCAGTCGAACATGATCATCTCGTAGGTGAGACGCATGGGCAGGTAGCCGAGTCTGATGAGCTCTCGATCACGCAGCCGATCCCCGTGGTACCTCTCGTGACCGGTGTGAAATCTTCTGCTGTCGCACTCGAGAACGAAACGGTCGCCGACGATCAGGTCTACGTATCCGACGCCGGAGACGCGCACCTGCAGAGACACGCGAATGCCGAGGGCACGGAGCCGCAGTCGAACCAGGGTCTCGGTGCCCGACTGGCTTCGACCGTCCGCCCGGCCGAGTGCGCGAGTATAGCGCCGGGGGAGTCGCTCGAATGCGGCCTCGAGCTGGCGAAGCGTGACGAGGCCCTTGTTCAACGCCGAGTCGATGACGACCACCGAGTATTCCTCCGGCTGGCACTGCACGGCATCGATCAGTGCGTCGATCACCGAGGCCACGCCGTCTCGAGGCGAACTTCTGTGATTGCGCCAGTGAAGGCAGAGGGGTGTCGGTGCAGACTCACCGCGAGATTCCGCGCCGGTGTCTGAGTGGGACGTCGATGCCGTCAGCGCCGTCGACCTCGACCTCGACTGCGGCGTCGACCGCGACGTCGACCTCGGCGTCGACTGCGGCGTCGACCTCGGCGTCGACTGCGGCGTCGACCGCGGTCGCCGCGGGTAAGGTGCGGCAGCGCGCAACCTGCTTGCATTGCTCGGAACCGCCACGTGCAGAGCTGAGTCGGGCGGTGTCCACAGCCCCAACAACTCCGTCGCCGACAGCGAGGTGGTCACGCCGCCCACCGTCACAGCACGCATCGCACTGGGTGAGGTGAGGGGTGTCGCGTACCAGCCACGTCGCAGGCGCAGAAGTTCGCCGCGGGCGACGGCACGAGCGATCGAGTGATGTGTCATGCCGAAGGCTAGTAGTGCTTTTCGGGAGGCGATGTGCCCACGAGATGTGTTCATGAGCACGAGCGTCGCCCCTGGCTGAATGCTGCGGGCCGCGCGGAGGCACTTCTGTGGAGTAAACGATGCCTGGCACGAACGTGGTGGAGAGGAGGGCGCGCTCTTCTGCAGGAAAATCCGGCGCTCCGCGCGCGATAACCACGTTTTGGGCGCGTTCTTCCTGAATGAGGGAGGCGGCGGCCGGCGGAAGGAGCGACTCAGATCGTGCGCCGCCGAAGCTGCGAGCTGCGCCGCCGAAGTTGCGAGCTGCGGCGCCGATTCGTGCAGCAGGCCGCGTCGTTGTGTTGCAGCGGCGGACTCGCAACACGAAGCATCGGATGTGCGGCGCCGGTCTGCAGGAAAATCCGAGGCGTCGAGCGCGAAAACGCCGTTTTGCAGGCGTTCTTCCTGAATTAGAGCGCCGCCGCCCCGGGGTCGCTGCAGCACCCCCTGTTCTGGGATGCGCACGACGCGGGCTTCGCGGGTGTGCATAATGAGTAAGCGCTCACCGTTTGTGAACGTGAACAACGATGAGGTTTGAGACGCGTGGCACAGGAACCCGAGCCGGTGGCGAAGAAGTCACGGGCACCGAGCATGCACGATGTGGCGCGCCTCGCCGGAGTCTCCCATCAGACCGTCTCTCGCGTCATCAACGATCTTCCGAACATCCGCGAAGAGACCAAGCAGCGCGTTCTCGACTCGATGGAGCAGCTGCAGTACCGGCCCAACCGGGCGGCTCGCGCGCTGGTCACGTCTCGTTCCCGCACCATCGGCATCCTGACCGCCTCGCGCACCAACTACGGCCCCGCGGCCAGCATTCAGGCGATCGAAGACGCTGCCAATGCGGCCGGCTATGCGGTCACCACGGCCAGTATCAGCGGATACGAGTCCACCGCCATCGTGCGTGCCATCGACCGACTGCTCGACCAGGCCATCGAGGGCCTCGTTGTGATCGCGCCGCAGCGGCGGGTGTTCGACACTCTCGCCGGCATGTCGTTGCGCCTGCCGATCGTCACACTGCAGTCCACCGGAACCGACGGGGACAAGTCGCTCTCGGTCGACCAGATCTTGGGAGCGCGTCTGGCGACCAGACACCTCATCGAGTTGGGGCATCGCTACATCTACCACCTCGCCGGTCCACAGGACTGGATCGAGGCAGAGGCGCGGATGACCGGGTTCCTCGATGAGATGAGCGATCAAGACATGCCCACGACGGCACCCATTCTCGGCGACTGGACAGCCGAGTTCGGCTACTTCGCAGGGCGCGAGCTGCTGAGGATGCGCGATTTCACAGCAATCTTCGCGGCGAATGATCAGATGGCCTTGGGGCTCATGCACGCTATCCGCGACGGGGGACTCGAGGTTCCGCGCGACATCAGCATCGTCGGCTTCGACGACATTCCCGATGCGGCACACTTCTGGCCACCGCTCACCACGGTTCGGCAAGATTTCGCCGAACTCGGGAGGCGATGCATGGCCCTGCTGCTGGGCGGGCTCGAAGCGGGCGAGGAGTACGCGGGGAGCATTCTTCCGACTCTCATCGAGCGCGGTTCATCGGCTGCGCCCCAGACTCGGTAACGATCGTGACACGCCGAACAATCCAGGTTGACAGGGTGATCATGTACGGGTCTAGTATGAACACGCGTTGTGAACGTTCACAAGGATTGTGGTCGCAACATCGCACCAGAGCAGACAAGGGAGTCGTCGATATGGCCAGCAGCATTCGCAGCGCAGCTCATCCGCCTTCTCTCTAGTTCGCACCCCTATGCCGCGCATGGCTCCCTGCCCTGCACGGCGAACGAAACGGTATTCGGGACGATGCCGGTTCGTGCACCACTGCAGACAACGACGTCCACTGCACATTCGAAAGGAATTCACACAGTGAAAATCAAAACCCTCCTCGCCGGCGTCGCCGCCGGCGCGATGATCATCGGCCTCTCGGCCTGCTCCTCCGGCGCATCCGGTGGAGACAAGGGCGGAGACGGCGGCCTCATCGGCGTCGCGATGCCCACCAAGTCGAGCGAGCGCTGGATTCAGGACGGCAACGCCGTGAAGTCGCAGCTCGAAGACGCCGGCTACACCGTCGACCTGCAGTACGCAGAAGACGACATCCCCACCCAGGTCTCGCAGATCGAGAACATGGTCACCAAGGGCGCCAAGGCCCTGATCGTCGCTTCGATCGACGGCACCACGCTCACCAGCGTTCTTCAGGACGCCAAGGACGCCGACATCCCCGTCATCGCCTACGACCGCCTGATCCGCGACACCGAGAACGTCGACTACTACGCGTCGTTCGACAACTTCAAGGTCGGCCAGCAGCAGGCATGGTCGATGCTGAACGGCCTCGGTCTGACCGAGCTCGACGGCACCGCCAAGACCGACGCCCCCGCCGGTCCGTTCAACATCGAGCTCTTCGCCGGTTCGCCCGACGACAACAACGCGACGTTCTTCTTCAACGGTGCGATGGACGTTCTGAAGCCCTACATCGACAAGAAGACCCTTGTCGTCGGCAGTGGCCAGACCGACTTCCAGCAGGTCGCAACCCTCCGCTGGGACGGCGAAGCAGCTCAGAGCCGCATGGAGGACATCCTGACCTCCACGTACTCCGACGGATCGAAGAAGGTCAACGGCGTACTGTCGCCCTACGACGGCATCTCGCGTGGAATCATCTCGGCTCTGACCGACGCCGGCTACTCGGTGGGCGCTGAATGGCCCATCATCTCCGGCCAGGACTCGGAGCTCGACAGCGTCAAGGCGATCAACGGCGGCGAGCAGTACGCGACCATCTTCAAGGACACGCGCAAGCTGGCAACCGTTGCGGTCGACATGGCCACCGCGATCCTCAAGGGTGACAAGCCCGAGGTGAACAACACCAAGGACTACGACAACGGCAAGAAGGTCGTCCCCTCGTTCCTGCTCGACTCGCAGATCGTTGTGAAAGACAACATCAAGGAGGTCCTGGTCGACTCCGGTTACTGGACCGAAGACGAGATCAAGGGCTAACACCTAAAAGATCCCGGATGCTCCGGGCGCGTGACCTTGACGGGTCGCGCGCCCGGCGCATCCAGTCTCTCGTCGCTGCCTAGGGCGACGTAAACCACCCCCACGAACAACCAGCAAGGAAGCAGAATCGCGATGACGGACAAGGTCGACGCTCCGCTCAACATCCTCGAGATGAGGGGAATCACCAAGACGTTCCCCGGCGTCAAGGCGCTGCAAGATGTGACCATCGAGGTCGGCCGTGGCCAGGTTCACGCCATCTGCGGTGAGAACGGCGCCGGCAAGTCGACGCTGATGAAGGTGCTCTCGGGTGTCTACCCGTTCGGCACCTACGAAGGCGACATCGTCTTCGAGAACAAGATCGTCGAATTCAAAGACATCCGCGATTCCGAGGCCGAAGGCATCGTGATCATTCACCAGGAGCTGGCGCTCAGCCCGTACCTGTCGATCGCGGAGAACATCTTTCTCAACAACGAACAGCGCGGCGGCCTCGGGCTGATCGACTGGAACAAGACCAACGCAGAGGCCGCAAAGCTGCTCGCCCGCGTGGGTCTGCGCGAGAACCCGACCACCAAGATCATGGACATCGGTGTCGGAAAGCAGCAGCTCGTCGAGATCGCCAAGGCGCTCTCGAAGCGAGTGAAGCTCCTCATCCTCGACGAACCGACCGCGGCTCTCAACGACGATGACAGCGATCACCTGCTGAATCTGATCCTGCACCTCAAGGAGCAGGGCATCACGGCCATCATCATCAGCCACAAGCTGAATGAGATCAAGAAGGTCGCCGACTCCGTCACGGTGATCCGCGATGGCAAGACGATCGAGACGATCAGCAAGAGCGACGTCACCGAAGAGCGCATCATCAAAGACATGGTCGGTCGCGACCTCGAGAACCGCTACCCCGATCACACGCCGCACATCGGCGACGAGATCCTACGGGTCGAAGACTGGACCGCTCACCACCCTCAAGACGTGAACCGCGTGGTCGTCGACAACGTCAACATCAACGTGCGCCGCGGAGAGATCGTCGGTATCGCCGGACTCATGGGCGCGGGGCGCACCGAGTTCGCTATGAGCCTCTTCGGCCGCAGCTACGGCTCGAAGATCTCTGGCCGCGTCTTCAAGAACGGCGTCGAGATCAAGACCCGCACGGTGTCTGAGGCCATCGCGAACGGATTGGCTTACGCCACCGAAGACCGCAAGACCTATGGCCTCAACCTCATCGACGACATCAAGCGCAACATCTCGATGGCGGCGCTGAAGAAGCTCGAGAAGCTCGGCCTCGTGAACGATGGCCAGGAGTGGACCGTCGCCAACGAGTACCGCAAGAGCATGAACATCAAGTCGCCGACCGTGCTGGCGAAGACCGGCAAGCTCTCCGGCGGAAACCAGCAGAAGGTCGTTCTGTCGAAGTGGATCTACTCCGACCCCGACGTGCTCATTCTCGACGAGCCCACCCGAGGAATCGACGTGGGTGCCAAGTACGAGATCTACAGCATCATCAACAAGCTGGCTGCAGAGGGTAAGGGAGTGATCGTGATCTCGAGCGAGCTGCCAGAGCTGCTCGGAATCTGCGACCGCATCTACGCCCTCAGCGAGGGCCGCATCACTGGCGAACTGCCGATCGAAGAAGCGAGCCCCGAGGCTCTGCTCAAACTCATGACCATGGAAAAGGCCCGCTAGCGCTCGCGCTGGTGGATATAGGAGCACAACGACATGTCTAACCTCGAGACCAAGCCCGCCGACGGCGTCGCGGCCGGCAGCCAGGTGAATCCCGTGGAGAACAGGTTCACCAACAAGTTCGCCCACATCCTCTCCGACCTGGGCAAGAACGGCATCTTCCTCGCCCTGATCCTGGTGGTGGTGCTGTTCAGCGTCCTCACCAACGGCATCCTTCTGCGGCCGCAGAATATCTCCAACCTGATCGTGCAGAACGGCTACATCCTCGTTCTCGCGATCGGAATGGTGATGGTCATCATCGCCGGCCACATCGACCTCTCTGTGGGATCTGTGGCCGCCTTCGTTGGCGCCGTCTCTGGCGTTTTCGCCGTGGACTGGGGGCTGCCGTGGTGGCTGTCGATCATCCTGTCGCTTCTGGTCGGTGCTCTCGTGGGTGTCTGGCAGGGCTTCTGGATCGCCTTCGTAGGTATACCCGCGTTCATCGTGACGCTAGCGGGCATGCTCATCTTCCGAGGCCTCGCCCTGGTTGTGCTCGGCAGCGCCAGCATCGGCTCTTTTCCCGGCGAATACCGTGCTCTCGGAAACGGATTCCTCAGCAACATCTTCGGCGAATTCGAGATCGATCCGTTCACACTCGGCGTGGCTGCGATTGCCATCCTCGCGCTCGTCGTGCAGCAGTTCCGCACCCGCGCAGGACGCTCGAGCTACGGCCAGGCGGTTGAACCCCTAGCCTGGTTCGTCGCCAAGCTGGTGCTCATCGCCGCGGCCATCGGCTTCTTCGCCTATGAGCTCGCCAGTTACAAGGGCATTCCTGCCACCCTGATCGTTCTCGCTGTGCTGGTTCTGGTCTACGGAATCGTGATGAACCGCTCGGTCTTCGGCCGTCACGTCTACGCCATCGGTGGAAACCTGCACGCCGCGGAGCTCTCGGGCATCAAGACCCGCAACGTCACCTTCTGGCTGTTCGTCAACATGGGCTTCCTTGCTGCCCTCGCCGGCCTCATCTTCACCGCGCGACTCAACCTCGCCGGCCCGAAGGCAGGTGACGGCTTCGAGCTCGAGGCCATCTCGGCAGCCTTCATCGGTGGAGCCGCGGTTCAGGGTGGTGTCGGAACGATCGGTGGCGCCATCATCGGTGGTCTGATCATCGGTGTTCTGAACAACGGTATGTCGATCATGGGCATCGGTATCGAGTGGCAGCAGGCCGTCAAGGGCCTCGTGCTGTTGTTCGCCGTCGCCTTCGACGTCTACAACAAGCGCCGCTCCGGAGGCCGCTGATCTCCGAAGAGCTCAGCCCGAGCCCGGGCGAGATCCACGTCGTTCTCGGCGTGGACTCGCCCGGGCTCGACGCCGTTCTGGCGCGGGTCGTGGGCACGGTCGCGTTCGCGCATGTGCGGAGGGTGTCGTCGCTCACCGCGACCCTCGACCTCGCCGACAACCTCTTTCTCGGCATCGAGCCGCGGCGGCGTTTTCTCGGGCTGCCCGGCATCGTCGACCGCGCGTCGATGCGCACGCAGGCCACCGCATTGCTGCGCAAGGTCGATGTCTACTCGCCCCTTCCCACGCTCGCTTCGCAGTTAGACGACGCGTCTCGGGTTCTCGTCGAAGCGGCCAGGGCGCTCGCGCACGGGGCGACGGTCCTCGCTTTCACGGAGCCCACAGCAGGGCTGACCGATGCCGGCGCAGAGCGGGTCGTGCGGGCATTGCGCCGTCTCGCCAGCGAGGGAATCGCCGTGGTCGTCGCATCCCAACGGCCGAGTTTCGCGCTCGAGATCGGTGACACGGTGTCGGTGCTGTCGGCCGGTTCGGTCACGCCGGTTCTTGGGCCAGGCGACAGCGGGTCGGATGCCCGTGGCCGGCTCCTCGAGGCGATGGCCGGCGCCGGCGCGGCCGGGGACGGCGCGGCCGGGGACGGCGCGGCCGGGGTGGGCGGCGCGGGCGCGGCCGGCGCGACCGGCCTTGCGGGGCGCGATCGCGCGGCTAAGTCGCCATCCGGAGCGGTCTTCGAGATCGTCGACTGGAGCACCAACGACGAGTTCGACCGCGTGACCCGCGTGGTGATCGGCGCATCGCTGAGCGCCGCGGCCGGCGAGATCGTCGGGCTTGCCGGACTCGAGGGGTCTGGTCGCAACGAGCTGCTGCTGAGTGTGTTCGGCCGCACCGCGGGAACCGTGCCCTCGGGCGCCGTGCTGATCGATGGCCTGCCCGTCGAGACGAACACCACCATGGCCGCGATCGAGCACGGCATCTTCGCGATCGTCACGGTTCAGCCGAAGTACCGGGTACGCATCGTCGGGGGCATCTCGGCTCCGGCGACGCCGTCGATGCTGCCCGCGCTTGTGAAGGCCGGAGTGGTGACACGGGACGACGAGACGAGGCCGACGCCCGGTGCTCGTGCCCTCGACGCCGTGCGCCTGCGCGGACGCGATGACGAGTGGGTGCGTATCCGCAGCCTGCTCGAGCTGTTCCCCGAGTCGCAGCACCGCGTGCTGCTGCTGGTGGAGCCGACGCGAGAACTCGATGACGAGAGGCGTGCCGAAGTGTGGCGGTTGCTGCGGGTGATCGCCGACGCGGGCAAGGCCGTGATCGTGGCATCGGCCGACCTCGACGAACTGCTGGCGATCAGCGACCGCGTGGTGGCGATGGCCGGAGGGCGCGTTGTGGGTGATGTGGGGCGCGGAGCGTCGTCGCTCGAGCTGCTGTCGCTGGTGGCGCCGCTCTAATTCAGGAAGAACGGGCCGAAACCGGCGTTTTCGTGCACGGCTGCTCGGTTCTGCCTGAGTTGTGGCGCGCTGCTATGCGCGAGCCTCGACGACGGGGCTGCCGTTGACGCTCAAGACGCGCCAGGCGCCATCCGCCCACTCGATCTCGTTGATCGCCGCGTTGTGGATGTGCGGGATCTCCTCGCCGAGAATCTCGGAGAGCACGAAGCGGATGATCGTGCCGTGGCAGACCGCGGCGACCGTCGCATCCGGGCCGTCGAGAGGCAGTCTCGTGTCGCGGATCTCGACGATGGCGCGCATGCCGCGGGCGGTGACCGCCTCGCGGGGCTCGATGTCGGCGAAGTCGGCGTTGGGCTCGTCGGGAATGGGCTCGGTCGGCACCGCTCCTTCGAGGCTGGCGTAGTCGCGCTCGATGAGATCGTCGTAGCTCGCGCCCAGGTCGATGTCGAGGATCTCGGCGATGATGCGAGCGGTCTCTCTGGCGCGCATCAGGGGAGACGAGACGATAGCCGACAGGCCCTGATCGGCGAGCACGGCGGCAGTCTCGACGGCCTGCGCCCGCCCGGTGTCGTTCAAAGGGATGTCGCTGGAGCCCTGGAGACGACCGTCGCGGTTCCAGTCGGTCTGGCCGTGGCGGATGAGTTCGATGCGCATGAAGGAAGGGCTTTCGTCGAGAGAGTGGAGGGGCGCCTTCGAAACAGGTCGATGCCCCAGGCTCAATGGTAGAACGCCGCTCGAGGCTGCGCGGCAGAGCGCGTCATTCTGCACATGTGTTCGCGGTGGTGAGACGGCGTTTCGCGGGGAATGAGACACGGAGTTGCATGTTCACTTTCGCCTGGGACAATGCACTCATGACGAAGAAGATCACCACGGCGCTGGCCGAACTCATCAAGGCGTTGGGTAAGCACGCGGAGATCGCTGCGACCCCCGATGCGTCGGTCTCGAAGACCGAGCGCGCGACCGTTCGTGTTCAGAAAGCAGCCACGGCCTACCTCTCTGCGCTGCCGGCGAAGAAGCGCATGGCGAACCCGTTTCTCGGCGTGGTCGACGACCGTATCGACGACGATCTGAGGGCGACTCTCGAGGCCGAGCGAGCCACGATGTCGAAGAGCGACAAGAAGTCGTCTAAATAACTTCTACGTCGAGGGTGCGCTCGCGATAGCCCACAGCGCTGAGCGCAGCGCACTCTGCTCGGCCTCCGGCACAGCGCTGAGCCGTGCAGCGATGGCCGTATCGCGTTCCACAGTGACTCTCTCGTAAATCGCAGCGCCGGCGGCCGTCGCTGCGGGGATGCGTACCCTCCTGTCGGTCGGCGAAGCGCTGCGCACGATGAACGCTTGGCCTTCGAGTCGGTCGAGCACCGCGATCAGCGTTGTCTTATCGATGCCGAGTTGCCGAGCGATCTCGAGCTGGGTGCGTGGGATTCCGTCGGTCACCACCGATAGAACCAGCCAGTCGCGCAGATCGACCAGCCCTGCTGTCTTCGCGACCGCGTCGAAATCTGCGCGCAGAACCTCAGCCGCCCGGTGCATCAGCCAGGTGAGATCGGCTGTCTCGAGGTTGTCGACCGATGAGCAGACGGCGGAGTGCAGAGACACCGAACCGGCGGCTGCGCATGCCTCGGAAGAGGAATCGATCGAGTCGCGGGACATAACACCACAGTACGTCTCTGTGTCGATTTCGTCCAGAATGAGATCGTCTTGCATCGGATGATCTGATGTCGTACAGTTGGCACGACCTCAGGAGAAAACCATGCTCATCGCATCCATCGTCGTGTCTGTTCTGCTCGCCATCGCCGTAGGCGGGTCGGGCGTCAACAAGCTCGCCAAGAACGAGACCGTGATGAAGGGCATGGACGTTGTGCGGGTTCCCCGCGACGGGGTCTGGATGCTCGCGGTGCTCGAGCTCGCGGCCGCCCTCGGGCTGGTGGTCGGCATCTTCTGGTGGCCTATCGGCGTGGCCGCGGCTATCGGCGTGATCGTCTACTTCGTGGGTGCCATTGTCGCCCACATCCGCGTGTCCGACACCAAGGGTCTGGGTGCACCGGCGGTTCTGCTTCTTGTGGCCGTGGCCGCGCTCGTGCTGCGCCTGCTCAGCATGTAGGTCTCGATACGGTCGCTGAGCGACCTACTCGACCAGCGCGGTTCTGCGCTGGTCGAGTAGCGAGGTACGAGCGTATCGAGACCAGCGCGGCCTACGACGTGAAGAGCTTCTGCAGCCGCGCGATGCCCTCGGCGAGAGGCTCGTCGCCGAGCGCGTACGACAGGCGCAGGAACCCGCTCGGGCCGAAGGCCTCACCGGGAACGGCGGCCACTTCGGCCTGATCGAGAATCAGATCGGCGAGCTCGAGCGAGGTCGTCGGCGTGACCCCTCCCCACGAGCGGCCCAGCAGACCCGTGACGTCGGGGTACACGTAGAACGCGCCCTCGGGCGTGGGGCAGACGATTCCGTCGATGGCGTTGAGCCCGGCGACGATCGCCTTGCGACGTCGATCGAACGCCAGTCGCATCTCTTCGACGGCGTCTTGCGGTCCGTTGAGCGCCTCGATGGCCGCCTTCTGCGAGATGTTCGAGACGTTGCTCGAGAGGTGCGACTGCAGGTTCGCGGCGCCCTTGATGGCGTCGGCGGGGCCGACCATCCACCCGACCCGCCATCCGGTCATGGCATACGTCTTCGCGACGCCGTTGACCAGGATCGTGCGGTCGGCCAGCGCCGGAACGGCCTCGACGATCGACAGTGCGCGAACGCCGTCGTAGGTGAGGTTCTGGTAGATCTCGTCGCTGATGACCCACAGGCCGTGAGACTCGGCCCATTCACCGATCTCCTTGGTCTGCTCGGGCGAGTACACGGCGCCGGTCGGGTTCGACGGCGACACGAACAGCAGCACCTTGGTGCGATCGGTGCGCGCGGCCTCGAGCTGCTCGACGGTCACGAGGTAGTTCTGCTCGCTGCCCGCGAAGACGTCGACGGGAACGCCGCCCGCCAGGCGGATGGCCTCGGGGTAGGTGGTCCAGTACGGGGTGGGCAGCAGCACCTCGTCGCCCGGATCGAGCAGGGTCGCGAAGCTCTGGTAGACGGCCTGCTTGCCGCCGTTGGTGACGATGATCTGCGACGTCGAGACCTCGAGCCCCGAGTCTCGCAGCGTCTTTGCTGCGATGGCCTCGCGCAGCTCGGGAAGGCCGACCGCCGGCGTGTACTTGTAGTTCTTGGGATCGAGCACAGCCCGCGACGCCGCCTCGACGATGTGGGCGGGCGTGGCGAAGTCGGGCTCGCCCGCCGCGTAGCTGATGACAGGGCGGCCCTGGGCCTGCAGCGCCTTCGCCTTGCTGTCGACCTTCAGAGTCGCCGATTCGGCGATGGATGCGATGCGGTGCGAGATACGGGTGGGTTCGGTCACAAGAGCCAAGCCTAGCGGGAGGGCCTGCGAATCAGCGGGAGAGTTTAGGGCCTCGACATCGCTTTGCGCATCGGGTCGGCCACAGATGGACCGTATCCGAATGCCGCCCATACCCTTGACGGTATGAGCGAAAACCAGCCCGACGCATCCGAGAGCCAGAAGCCGGTCGCCGCCGTCGTCTACAACCCGATCAAGGTCGATGTCGACGCCCTTCGCGCCTCTGTCGAGCGGCACGAGGGTGTGAACGGGTGGGGCGAGACGCTCTGGTTCGAGACGAGCGTCGAAGACCCGGGCCAGGGCGTCACGAAAGAGGCTCTGGATGCCGGTGCCACGATGGTTCTCGCGGCCGGCGGTGACGGAACGGTGCGGTCGGTCGCGGAGGCCGTGCACGGCAGCAAGGCATCGCTCGCTCTGCTTCCGAGCGGAACGGGCAACCTGCTCGCCCGCAACCTCGACCTGACGCTGAACGACCTCGACCACGCGGTCGAGACCGCGTTCTCGGGCGACGACCGTGCCATCGACGTGGGACTCATTCAGGTGCGCCGCGAGGACTCCTCTGTCGA
The DNA here is from genome assembly GCF_900177685.1 of Agreia pratensis. GTDB lineage: Bacteria > Actinomycetota > Actinomycetes > Actinomycetales > Microbacteriaceae > Agreia > Agreia pratensis. The sequence continues at coordinate 672,107 of NZ_FXAY01000001.1, read as the reverse complement.
GAAGTTCGCCTTCGTCGTGATGGCAGGGCTCGGCATCGACGCGACGATGATCGCGAACACCGACGACGACCTCAAGAAGCGGGTCGGCTGGCTCGCCTACGTGAGCGCCATAGCCAAGGCGCTGCGCGACAAGAACGAACTGCGCATGCGCTACAACCTCGACCGGCAGGGCAATCACTCGGTGCGCGCGCACACGATCATCATCGGCAACTGCGGATCGCTGCCGGCCAACATCCTGCTGCTTCCCGAGGCCGCCGTCGACGATGGACTCTTCGACATCGTGATGCTTCGCCCCAAGGGCTTCGTGGGCTGGGTGCAGATCATCGTGAAGATCGTGTGGGAGAACGGGGTGCTGCGCCGCACCGCAGTGGGTCGCCGCCTGGCCGGCCTCTCTAAAGAGGTGCGCGCGCTCAACTACGTGAAGGGCAAGGAGCTCGTCGTGAAGCTCGACCGAGCCCACGATATCGAGCTCGACGGCGATGGGTTCGGCAAGGCGATCGCGTTCCGCACCTGGGTCGACGCCGGAGCGCTGCGCGTGCGCATCCCCGCCGAGGTCACTCTCGAGGAACAGCGGCCCGAAGACGAACCTGAAGAGGCCCGGCTGCCCGGCGAGCGCATCGACGAGGGCGCCGACGCCGAGTCGGATCTCTTCGCAGAGTCGAGCGACGACGCCGATACCGCCTCGAAGGGCGAGTCGCCATCGAACTGACCATCTCGGTCGTCATTCCCGTCAAAGACGACGGAGAGCTCCTGAAGCGCTGCCTCGATGCGGCCGCTCTTCGATGCCAGCGGATTCGCCACGCGCATCAGGCGGGGATTCCACTCGTTGGCGATCCACTGGCCGCACGACTTTCCGTGGGCGCGCTGGACGCGCCGGCTTCGGCGGTGATGGTCTCGATACGCCGGCTCCTTCGTCGCGCGGCTACTCGACCGGCGCACAACCTGCGTTGGTCGAGTAGGCCGCCTGCGGCCGTATCGAGACCCGAGGTCTACAGTGTCGGAATGAGCTCGTCGAGGAACGCGGCCGTGTCGTGCCAACCCTCGACCGCGTGGCACTCGACGCCGAGCGCCTTCACCGGGTAGTCGTTGCCATCGGGGTCGAGGCGGTCGCCCACGAACAACATGTCGTCGAGCGGAATGCCCGTGAGCTCTGACAGACGCCCCATGCCGTAGGCCTTGTCGATTCCCTGACGTGTGATGTCGACCGAGGTCGAGCCGCCGCTGCGCACCTCGAGATCGGGCAGCAGAGCCTGGGCGGCCTCGCGGAGCGTGTTCTTCTTGACGCCGTCGGCGTCCCATGCGGCTTTCGCAGAGACAGGCGCGCCCTGGCCGAGCGCCGAGAATGTGATCTGCGATCCGCGGTCCTCGAGAATCGGCCCCCAGGTCTCAGACTCCCAGTAGCCGAGACGTCGGGCCTCGCCCTCGACGGCGGCCAGCGCACGGTGCTTCTCGTCGTCGGTGAGGTTCTGCGCGTACACCTGGTTCCACGCCCCGCCTTCGAAGCGGTAGTACTGCGTGCCGCAGGTGGGCATCAGGTGCAGTCGCGTGAGGGCCTCCGGGCTCGCCGCGGTGAGCTTGTCGATGACCTGGGCGGTGAACTGCCCGTACTGTCCGCCCGAGATGATGCACACCTCGACCCGGTCGAGCAGCGTCACAAGAAGCTCCGCCATGCGCGGATCGATGGCCGTCTTCGAGGGCGCGAGGGTGTCGTCGAGGTCGAAGGCGACGAGGCGGGGAGTCGAGGTCATGGCTGTCCGTTCTGCACCGATCGCGGAAGTCGCGGGGCGCGTCGATTCTAGAGGGGCAGAGCGATGGTGAAACTGGGCCGCGGGTCTTGGCCGGCGGGTGCGGCCTCGTGCAGGGTCACCGAGACGTCGCGATAGTTTCGGATGCGCGGCAGTCCGCGCGTGGTCTCGCTCTCGTGCGAGCCCACCACGACGGTGCGCATGCCCGCCGCGAGACCCGCCGCGATGCCGGCCTCGGCATCCTCGAAGACGATCGCGTCTGCCGGATCGACGCCGAGCAACCGCGCGGCCAGAAGGTAACAGTCGGGCGCGGGTTTGCCGTGCTCGACGTCGGCCGCCGTCACGACGACGCCCGGCGTCGGCACGTCGGCGATCTCGAGTCGGCGAAGCGCGAGCGCGCGCCTCGCCGAGGTGACAAGAGCGATGGATGCCGTGGGCAGGCTCTCGACGAAAGCGCGGGCACCCGGAACGGGCACGATGCCGTCGACCGCCGCGAGCTCGAGGTCGAAGAGCCGGTCGGCGCCCGTGGCCACGTCGAAGCCGACGGGGCCGTGCCGCCGCATCGTGTCTTCGGCCCGCACGCCGTGACCTGTGGCGATGATCGCCTGCGCATCCATGCCGTTCTCGGACGCGAAGGCCCGCCAGACCTGCTCGACCACCGCGGTGGAGTCGACGAGAGTGCCGTCCATATCGAACAGCACGGCCCGGGCGGTGAGGTCAACCGTGCCGGGGGCGCCTGTCGCGGCGACCGTGGTCACCTATTGACCCTGGAGCTGGTACTTCGCCTCGGTCTCGGCCTTCTGCGGCTTCCACCAGTTCTCGTTCTCGCGGTACCAGGCGACGGTCGACGCGAGGCCCGACTCGAAGTCGGAATACTGCGGAACCCAGCCGAGCTGCGTGCGCAGCTTGGTGGAGTCGATCGCGTAGCGGAGGTCGTGCCCCGGGCGGTCGATCACGTGGTCGTAGGCGTCGCCCGGCTGACCGAGGGTCTCGAGAATGAGCTCGACGACCTGCTTGTTGTTCTTCTCGCCGTCGGCGCCGATGAGATAGGTCTCACCGATCTCGCCCTTGTCGATGATCGTGAGCACGGCCGAGGAGTGGTCGTTCGCGTGGATCCAGTCGCGCACGTTCTCGCCCGCGCCGTAGAGCTTGGGGCGCTCGCCCGTGAGCACGTTCGTGATCTGGCGCGGAATGAACTTCTCGACGTGCTGGTAAGGCCCGTAGTTGTTCGAGCAGTTGGAGATCGTGGCGCGCAACCCGAACGAGCGAACCCATGCGCGCACCAGCAGATCGCTGCCGGCCTTGGTCGAGGAGTAGGGGCTCGACGGGTTGTAGGGGGTCTGCTCGGTGAAGCGCTCGGGGTCGTCGAGCTCGAGGTCGCCATAGACCTCGTCGGTCGAGATGTGGTGGAAGCGCACATCGTGCTTACGCGCGGCCTCGATCAGCGTGAACGTGCCGATGATGTTCGTGTCGAGGAACGGGCGCGGGTCGTGCAGCGAATTGTCGTTGTGGCTCTCTGCCGCGTAGTGCACCACGACGTCGGCGTTTTCGACGAGGCCGTCGACCAGGGCGGCGTCGGCGATGTCGCCCTTGACGAACGAGAAGCGCTCGGGGTCGAGTCCGTCGAGCGATGCGAGGTTGCCGGCATAGGTGAGCTTGTCGAGCACCGTCACGTGGTCATCGGTGTTCTCGAGCACGTAATGCACGAAGTTCGAACCGATGAAACCGGCCCCACCGGTAACGAGAAGCTTGCGCACTGAGATCTCCTGAAGTCGACGAAAAGATTTCCCCCATAGTAACGGGGGCCCCTGACGTCGGCCGAGATGCCGAAACGGGCGCTGGCTTTACTCTCGTTCTGCTCTCGCCTACACTTGGTCGAGGTAGTTGAAGTCTGCCAAGCTTTTTTATGCCCTTTTTGGGTTTGTGAAGGGTTTGGCGGGTGACGATTCCCGGGCTTTTCAGCCCGAAGGGTGGTGGCTCAATTGGTAGAGCAGCGGTCTCCAAAACCGCAGGTTGCAGGTTCGAGTCCTGTCCGCCCTGCTGATCGAATCGGGTCGTTCTCGCAGATTCTGTGAGGGCGAACAGAGGAGATTGGGCCGAATGGCCGAATTGTGAAGGGTAACTACTTACGTGGCACGCAAAGTAATCGACGAACCGAGCGAAGAAGTCGTCGAGAGCGCCAAAAAAGAACGGGCTGCTCGCCGCAATCCGTTCGCCCGTATCGTGCTCTTCATCAAGCAGGTCTTTCAAGAGCTCAAGAAGGTCGTTACCCCGACGCGCAAAGAGCTGCTGAGCTACACCGCAGTCGTTCTTGTCTTCGTCATCATCATGATGGCGCTGGTGTCGGGTCTCGACGCAGTGTTCGCCTGGCTTGCAGTGATGGTCTTCGGAAACCCGACCTAAGCGCACTGAAGCGGGTCACATGTTCTGTCAGAACAGGTGCATCCCGACTCGTTGTGCGGCTGGGTTCCGCAGAGCGGTGAACGAAGGCATTCTGCGCCAAGCGCAATAATCAACGAATTGGAACGGATTTACGTGGCAGAGTCACAGCGCGACGACGTCGAGAACGTCGCAGCCGAAGAGAAGTCAGCCGAGACCACGGCGGCGCGCGAAACGCCCGCCGACCTCGACGCTCTCCTCGACGCGATCGACGCGAATCCAGACCCCGAGGCCGACGCCATCGTCGATGACGCCCTCGACATCAGCGATGCAGACCAGGTCGCCGCGGCCATCGACGTGCTCGATGACCCCGATGCCGCCACGGTGCTCGACGAAGACGGCGACGACATCGCCACGGCAGTCGCCGAAGCCGAGGCCGAGGCTGTTAGTGCCGATGCGGCCGAGCAGGCCGACGCATCCGGTGCCGAGATCGCCGACGGTGAGTCGGGCGACGAAGCCGAGCCGGCCGAGGTCGACCCGTACGAGGCATTCCGCAAAGAACTCCGCACTCTGCCGGGCAAGTGGTACGTCATCCACTCCTACGCCGGCTTCGAGAAGCGCGTGAAGCAGAACATCGAGAGCCGCAAGACCTCGATGGGCATGGAGGACTTCGTCTTCCAGGTCGAGGTTCCGATGGAAGACGTCGTCGAGATCAAGAACGGCCAGCGCAAGCTCGTCACTCGCGTCCGAATTCCCGGCTACGTGCTCGTTCGCATGTTCCTCAACGAAGACAGCTGGTCTGTCGTGCGTCACACGCCCGGCGTCACCGGCTTCGTGGGCAACTCGCACAACCCGACGCCGCTGCGTTTCGAAGAGGCGTTCTCGATGCTGCAGTCGCTCGTCGTCGTCGCCGAGGTCCCCGTGGCCAAGGCTGCCGGCGGAAAGGGCGGCAAGGCCGTCTCCCGCTCGATTCCGGCCGAGGTCGACTTCGAGATCGGCGAGACCATCACGATCAAGGAAGGCTCGTTCGCGGGTCTGCCCGGATCGATCAGCGAGATCAAGCCCGAGAGCGGCAAGCTCACGGTTCTCGTCTCGCTGTTCGAGCGCGAGACTCCGGTCGAGCTCAGCTTCGACCAGGTCACCAAGCTCTAGAGCTCTTCACATCGAGCCCACCGTTGATTCGGTGGGCTCGATGGCGTTAACGGGTTGTATCGCGTATGCTTGGAGGGTTGTCCTCATACCGGCGCGCCTTCTGGCGTGCTGACGAAGTCGGCCACAAACCGCGTTCACCGAACGGCGGGAGAGTTCGCCAATCAGGGCGCACTCGACACAGATAAGGAAGAGAAAAATGGCACCGAAGAAGAAGGTTACCGGTCTGATCAAGCTTCAGATCAAGGCCGGCGCCGCCAACCCCGCACCGCCCATCGGGCCTGCGCTGGGACAGCACGGCGTCAACATCATGGAGTTCTGCAAGCAGTACAACGCAGCAACCGAAGCTCAGCGCGGAAACGTCATCCCCGTCGAGATCACCGTGTACGAAGACCGTTCGTTCACGTTCATCCTGAAGACGCCCCCGGCAGCAGAGCTCATCAAGAAGGCCGCCGGAGTCGCCAAGGGTTCGGGAACTCCGCACACCGTCAAGGTTGCGAAGCTCACCCAGGCACAGGTCCGCGAGATCGCCGAGACCAAGATGGCCGACCTCAACGCGAACGACATCGCCGCCGCGTCGAAGATCATCGCCGGAACCGCCCGCTCCATGGGCATCACGGTCGAGGCGTAACTCCTCACCGCACCTCGTTGATCGAGTAGGCCGCCCTTCGACACGCTCGGGGAACGCCGCACGATCAGCACCACTCAGCACGACGTGGGAGAGCCAGCCAGGCTCACGTAAACCACACTCCAAGATTCAGGAGAATCAGTTATGGCAAAGAACTCCAAGGCCTACAAGGCCGCGGCAGCAAAGATCGAAGAGGGCAAGGTCTACACGCCCACCGAAGCAATGGCTCTCGCCCGCGAGACCGGCTCCGCCAAGTTCGACAGCACCGTCGAGGTCGCTCTCAAGCTCGGCGTCGACCCCCGCAAGGCAGACCAGATGGTCCGCGGCACCGTGATTCTTCCTCACGGCACCGGTAAGACCGCCCGCGTCATCGTCTTCGCAACCGGTCCCGCCGCCGAAGCCGCCATCGCGGCCGGCGCCGACGAGGTCGGTGGCGACGAGCTCATCGAGAAGGTGGCCGCTGGCTACACGAACTTCGACTCGGCCGTCTCGACCCCCGAGCTCATGGGTAAGGTCGGACGCCTCGGTAAGGTGCTCGGCCCCCGTGGCCTCATGCCCAACCCGAAGACCGGAACGGTGACGCCCGACGTCGCCAAGGCCGTCAACGAGATCAAGGGTGGAAAGATCGAGTTCCGCGTCGACAAGCACTCCAACGTGCACTTCGTCGCCGGCAAGGCATCCTTCACCGAGGAGCAGCTCACCGAGAACGTCAAGGCCGCCCTCGAAGAGGTCGTCCGTTTGAAGCCGTCCTCCTCCAAGGGCCGCTACATCAACAAGGGCACGGTCTCCACGACGTTCGGCCCGGGCATCCCGCTCGACGTCAACGCCATCTAGGCTCAGCTTCCCTCAGAAAGGGCCGCTCTCGCATCGCGAGGGCGGCCCTTTCTGCGTGCTGCGCCCGCCGCGCAGCGAGGCTCGCTGCGTCGAGATGGCAGTTCGGGTGGGTTCTGGCGGTCGAGGTGACAGTTGGCGTCAACGCAACTGGCAACTCGCAGCACTCCGGCACAACCGCCTCCAATGCACTGCTCTGCACAGGTGCTCGTCCGCTCGGCGGACGCTCCCGCGAAACGTGCCACGGTCGGGATATGTCCACTCCATCGCCCCTTCCCGATGCGCTCGAATCGAAGATCTTCACAACTCGAGAGGCGTTGTCTAGCGGCGTCGGCCCGTCGAGATTGCGTGCGCGCGATATCGCTCATCCGTTTCGAGGCGTCAACATCGTCTCCGATCGGCAGCCGACTTTCGTGCAGCGTTGCCGAGCGCTGATGGCGGTACTCCCGCCTGGCTCGTTCATCAGCCACGAGTCAGCCGCGCGTCTCTTCGACTTTCCCGTTCGTCGGGGAGATGCGCGCAGCATCCACGTCACGGTGCCCGCGCCGTATCGTGCGCCCCGGCGTCGTCAGGTCGTCGGTCACCGCCGCACCGTGTTGGGCGACGAATGGATGCGATCGGCCGGGTTCGCGCACAGCACCGCGTGCCGCGCATGGTTGGAACTCGCGGGTACTTCCTTCACTCTCGACGAAGCCGTCATCGTGGGCGACTATCTGGTGAGGCCGAGGGAGACCCGTCGAGGATATCGGCCGCTCGCCACTCTCGATGAGCTGCGAACGGCAGCGGAACGTTCGATAGATCGCCGAGGTGCCCGCCGCATATCGCGCGCACTCGAGGGGATTCGGGAGCGAGTGGACTCACCTAAGGAGACACAATTGCGTCTTCTGCTGCTCCGAGCAGGATGCCCGGAACTCATCGTGAACGAACCCTTCCTCGATCAGTGGGGTCGAGTGATCGTGCAACCCGACCTGCGCATTCGCGGCTTCAGAATCACACTCGACTACGAAGGCGACCATCACCGAACCCAACGCAGACAGTGGATGCGCGATGTGCGGCGGTTCCGGCAGCTCGCGGGCGTCGAGATGGTCGGCCTTCGCGTGGTCGCCGACGATCTGGAGCCACCCGGAGTGTACGAATTCCTCGACGAGGTGCAGGGTGAACTCGACCGACAGGGCTGGACCGGACGGCTGTGCTACCGACCGAGTTGACGCTTCGGTAGGGGTGGTGCGTGCCACATGACAGTTGAGGTCAACGGAAGTGGCAACTCGCAACTCTCGAGTGCACGGAAGTGGCAACTCGGGACTCTCGTGGGCATGGGAGCGGGGTCACGCCGGCGAAGGCGGCTTGGGGCGGGCGACGGTATTCTGACGGGATGGTTCTTTCTGTGCGGCGTGCGGTCGTTTCTGACAGTGGTGCTCTCGCGGCGTTGGCGGCTTCTACCTTTCCCCTCGCGTGTCCGCCGCACACCACCGACGAGGCCAAGGCCGCGTTCATCGCGACCCATCTCAGCCAGACGAGTTTCGACGGCTACCTCGCCGACCCGGCCCGCGACATCCTGCTCGCCGAGATCGAGGGTGAGGCGGTCGGCTACACGATGATCGTGTTCGCAGAACCGTCAGACCCCGACGTGACGGCGGCGCTGACGGTGACGCCGTCGATCGAGCTCAGCAAGTTCTACGTGCTCGCCGGGCACCACGGGCAGGGCATCGCACCCGCACTCATGACCGAGACGATCGCCGCGTCGCAGCGGCGCGGGGCCGCTGCCATGTGGCTTGGGGTGAACGAGGAGAATGCTCGGGCGAATCGCTTCTACGAGAAGAACGGCTTCGCCAAGGTGGGCACGAAGCGCTTTCTCGTGGGAGAGACGTATGAAGACGACTTCGTGCGGGAGCGCGTTCTGTAGCTGCCCTTCGGCACACTCCGGGAACGCCCGTGTGTCACGAATCGACCTTCCCAGCGGCGGTCAGGTCGATTCGTGACAAGCGGGTGGGCGTGGGCTCTCGGACAGCGGGTGTATCGCCGCGGACATCTGTGCTGCGCCCGGCGGGCAGGAAGAGTGCGATCAGCGCGGCGAGGGCCAGCGCTGCTGCACCGACGAAGACGGCCGGAACCGCGGCATCCACGTAGCCGGTCGGTGTGAGTTCGCCGCCGGCACCGGTGAAGACGGCCGTGAGCACGGCGATGCCCAGAGCGACGCCGATCTCGCGCAGCGTGGAGTTGGTGCCCGAAGCCTTGGCGTGGTCGGCCGGGGCCATGTTCACCAGCACTGCCGTGGAACTCGGGGCGAAGACGAGACCCATGCCGAGCCCCGCGAAAATGAAGCCGGGCAGCATGGCCGGGTACGTCGCATCCGGAGCCATGGTGGCGGCCAGCCAGCCGATGCCGATGGCGAGCGACGCGAGACCGGCGACGATCAGGATGCGCGTGCCGACCCGGGGCGCGATCAGCCCGGCGAGCGGCGCCACGACCATGGGTGCCATGGTCCAGGGCATGGTGAGCACCCCCGCTTCGAGAGGCGAGTAGTTCTGCACGATCTGCAGGAACTGGATGAGGATGAACACCGCCCCGAACGCTCCGAAGCTGAAGATGAGGCCCACGGCGTTCGCGATCGAGAAGCTGCGGTCGCGAAACAGGCGGAGCGGAAGGAGAGGGGCAGACACGCGGGACTCCCGCACGAGGAAGAGGCCCATCAGCACGGCGCCGCCGACAAGCGCGACGAGTACTTCTGCGCTCGCCCAGCCGGCGTCGTTGCCGCGCACGATGCCGTAGACGATGCCGAGGATCCCGACACCGGCCAGGATCACGCCCCAGATGTCGGCGCGCACGCGGGCGCCGAAGGAGTTCGGCAGCGCGGCGATGACAAGCGGAACGGAGAGGATGCCCAGCGGCACATTGAGCCAGAAGATGGCCTGCCAGCTCCACCCCTCGACCACGGCGCCACCGATGAGCGGACCGAGAGCGACGCCGAGACCGGAGATGCCGCCCCAGATGCCGATTGCGAGGGGCCGCATTCGAGTGGAGACTGAGCCGACGAGCAGGGTGAGAGACAACGGCATGATGGCCGCGGAACCGGCACCCTGCACGGCCCGGGCGAGTACGAGCATCCATGGTTCTGTGCTGAGCGCGGCTGCCGCACTCGACAGGGTGAAGAGCACGATGCCGCCGACGAAGAAGTGCCGCCTTCCGAAGCGGTCGCCCAGGCTCACGAAGAGAAGCATCAGGGCAGCGAAGGTCAGCGTGTAGGCGTTGGTGATCCACTGCAACTCGGTGACGCCGGCGCCCAGATCTTGGTGGATCACGGGGAGGGCGCTGGTCACGACGAGGTTGTCGAGGGTGGCCATGAAGACAGGAACCGAGGCGGCGATGAGCGCGAGCCAGACGGGGATTCGACGGGCAACTGACATGACATCTCCACACAAACTAAACTAGTAATCGATCAATTACTAGAGAGTAAGTTATCAGCTGATACCATGTCAAGTGTGACCAATGACACTCCGTCCGACCCTCCCATTCGCGAGCGAATGCCTGCTGCCGAGCGGCGCGAGCTGATTCTCGGGCACGCCAGCGCGGTCTTCGGGCGCAGGGGATACTCGGGCACGACGACCGAGCAGATCGCGCAGGCTGCTGGTATCAGCCAGCCCTACGTCGTGCGCATGTTCGGCACGAAAGAGAAACTGTTCGTCGAGGTCATGGAGCGCGCCCTCGGCAAGCTCATCGTCGCCTTTCGCGAGATCATTCGCCTGCGCGACTCGGGAGAGATCGCGAGCAACGAACTCGGCGCGCGGCTGGGCCAGGCCTACGTCGATCTGATCGAAGACCGGGGAATCCTGATGTCGCTGATGCAGGGCTTCATCCAGGGCCACGACGATGTGATCGGGCGCCGCGCGCGAGCCGGATTCCTCGAGATCTACCGACTGCTGCGCGACGAGGCGGGGATTCCTGCCGATGATGTTCGAGGCTTTCTCGCCGACGGCATGTTGATCAACACCCTTCTCGCGATCGGCATGCCCGACAATTTCGAGGGTGACGAAGCAGCCACCGAGCTGATGACCCTCTCGTTCGGAGCAAAGCTCGACGCCGTATTGTGTGTCGCGAGCGAGCAGTCGACGCGGCCGGTCTAGTCGACGAGTTCGAAGAGAACTCGGCCCGACTCTATGTCTGCTTCGACCAGCCTTACCCGCACTCGTTCGCCGGCAGTCAGGCTGCCCGTGCATTCCGCGTCGACGGCAGGGTCGATGATCTGAACGATGCCGCGATTCTCTTTCGCCGAGATGACCGCTGCCTCGAAGAGTTGCCCGATGCGGTCGGAGAGCAGCGCCGCCTCGACCGCTGCGATCGACCGGTTGTCGAGTTGTGAGGCGCGCGAATCGGATGCCGCCATGATCTTGGGCAGTGAGGCCAGGGCATCGCGGGCCCACTGCGGCGGCGCCTCACCCGCGCACAACGCCTCGCAGATGACGAGTGTGAAGCGATCGACCAACCGCCGCAATGGAGCGGTCGTGTGTGCGTAGGGTGCGGCGACGGCCGCCTGGCTGACCTGCTCGGGCACGTCGCCGTCGAACGCCGTGTAGCCAGCGCCCCGGAAAAGCGAGCCGGCGGCGTGCGTGATCGCGAGCTGAAGGGGGTTGTTCGGGTCGAGTGAGGCGAGATATTCCCCATAGGGCATGGACTCGGGCCACGGGTGGCCGAGCGCCTCGGTGCGCAGCCTGAATCGCTGGACTGTCTCGGCATCGGGAGCCGGCATGGTTCTCAGAATGCCGACCCGACCGGCGATCATGATGCGCGCGGCCTCCATTCCGGTGAGGAGTGAGATCTGCGCGTTCCACTCTTCGACGGGCAGCGACGAACGGCGCTCGAGCGTGTAGTGCCCGCCGCTCGAGGAGACGATCTGCTCGGGTCGCGAGAGGTTCGCGCCGCCGCGAAGCCTCTCGAGAGCGCGTCGAGCCGGCCCGACTTCGGCGAGCAGCATCAGCGTCACGTCTGCCGCCGCGGCATCGGGTCCCTCGCGCGAGTCGATCTCGCGCTGGGCCTCGACGTATGAGAGTTGGCGAACGCTCCGGATGCGCGCACGCGACAATTCGGTCGAGCGCACAGCGCCGTCGGCCCCGAGCGAAAACCGCCACACGAAAGCGCCCCGCACCTCAGCTGGCAGCAGTGATGCGGCGTTCTCGCTGATGATCGTGGGGTGCAGAGGAATGCGGCCATCGGGCGCATAGAAGGTCTGCCCGCGACGCCTCGCCTCGGCATCGATCTCGCCGAGCGGCTCGACGAACGCGGGCACGTCTGCAATGGCGTAGCGCAGGAGGTAGCCCTCGCCCAGCCGCTCGATCTGCACGGCCTGGTCGAGGTCGGTCGACCCTTCGGGATCGATCGTGATGAACGGAACATCGGTGAGATCGGAGATCGGCAGAGCGTTCGACGCCACCACGCGCTGCGCCTCGAGCTCGACGGCCGAAGCAAAGGCGGTGGGTACGTCGAGGTCGGCGCGGATTGCCGCGATCGCCGCGGCGAGACGGTCATCGGTGGATGTCGTCAGCCTGAGTGAAGATCGAGTCACGCGCCCCAGCGTACGCGGAGCTCATGACATGCGGTGCAGGAGGGTGGGCCGCCGCTACGGAACCTCGAGCACGATCTTTCCTCGGGTGTGTCCGCGCTCGAGGTGCGCGTGCGCCTCGGACGCCTCGTCGAGCGGATAGATCTCGGAGACGTGCACATGCAGATCGCCGGAGTCGATGAGTCTCGAGATGATCGCGAGGCAGGCCGCGTCGGGAGACACGGAAAAACCGCTCCATCGAACCCCGGCCTTCTCGGCTTCGTCAGCGAATCCGGGCCAGCCCCCGGTGGGAACCGAGATGATGAGTCCTCCGTGGCGAAGCACAGAGAGCGAGCGTGTTCCGGTGTTGTCGTGAACGTTGCCGACGAGATCGATCACCACGTCGACATCCGACACCCGCTCTTCGAAGCGCGTCGTCGTGTAGTCGATGACCTCCTCTGCGCCGAGCGACCGCAACCAGCTCGCGTTGTTGCCCGAGGTCGTCGCGATCACGCGTGCGCCGAAGTACACGGCCAGCTGCACGGCCAGATGGCCCACCCCGCCGGCTCCCGAGTGGATGAGCATGCGCTGCCCCTCGTGAGCCTTCGCCAGGTCTACGACGAGCCCCCACGCCGTGAGCGCCGCGGTCGGCACGGCGGCAGCCTCGATGGGAGTGAGCCGACGGGGCTTGCGCGCAACCTGCAGACTCGGAACGGCGACGTACTGCGCATAGGAGCCGAAGGTGCGAGGCGCTGCACTGACGCCGTAGACCTCGTCGCCCGGTTTGAGCGGGTGGCCGTCGTAGGGGCTCTCGACCACGATTCCGCAGAAGTCGCGACCGATGACGGTCGGATAGAACGGGATGGCGACAGACACTCCGGCGCCGGAACGGGTCTTAGCATCGATTGGGTTGATGCCCGCCGCAGAGACCTTCACGAGAACCTCCGAGCCGACCCTCGCGGGCGTGGCCACATCTGTGAGCCGCAGAACCGATGGATCTCCCGGTGCGTCGAAGACGACCGCTTTCATCAGAGCCGGTGGCGAAGAAGGGGGAGCGCTGACGACGTGCGGGGTGATCGAATTGGTCTCGTGCGGCGTCATCGCTGGCCTTTCATCGGCGGGTTCTGGGCGTCCCGTGAGGGATTCTCGACAAGGAATATGCGGCTTGTCGAGTGTGTGGGTCGTTCGGGCTCCCCGCACGCTCCAGTCAATCGGTCGAATGATTCACCGGTGTTACGGCGGTGTTCCTTGGAGGCAAACAAACTTCGCCGCCGTTACCATTCGTAGATCGTGACTTTCCGCCTCTCTCGTGCTGCGTCGCCCCGGGTGGCCCGACCGCTGCTCGTTGTCGCCGCCGTGGCTGTGCTCGTCGGTCTTGCGCTGCTGTGGGGTGCCCGCATCGCTGCGAACCGCTTCATCTACGTGAGCGAGCTGGGTGCAGACGGCGAGCCGACCGCCTGGGCGTTCCGCTGGGCGCTCCTTCTCGTTGCGGTCGCCGCACTCATCGTGGCCGCCGAAGCGACGACCCTGCGCTCGCGGATGCGCATCCTCGCCCTCGTCACGCCCTCTGTCTCTCTGCTCATCGCGGGTTCTGCGTTCGCGCTCGCGTCGCAGATCACCTGCACCAGCGGCTGCCCCCTGCCCGTCGGCGACTCGTTCACCTGGCAGGACTTCACGCACACCGTCATCGCCGTGATCGGCTTCGCCGCCGCGTGCATCGCGATGCTCCAAGTGGCGACGGCGCGCGACCACCCGAGGCTCGCCCGCTACTCGATGGTGTCGGCCGTCGTGGTGGCCGTGGTCTCCGGGGCTGGCGGCATCCTGTCTCTCGCCCGATTCATGCAGCACCTGGGCGGCCTGCTCGAGTTCGCCGCGACCACCGTCGCCCTGCTGTGGCTGGCGATTCTCGCGGTCGCGCTGCTCGCCGCGGTGCCGAGCCGGGCATCGGTGGCGACCGGATGCGCGAGCCCGGTCAGCGACCGGGTTGCATGAGCGCGAGCAGCTTGTCGGCAAGGTTCACGAGACGCGCGATCTCGTTCTCGTCGCGATCGACCCAACGGCTCTGCGGCTCGGGGTCGACGGGCATGAAATTGTCGTGCTGCTCCCACACCACGATGGTGCGCTCCGCACCGAGCACGTACTGCTGCCACCACACCTGGCGCAGATAGTGCCGGGGAATCGAGCGCCACGCTTTGTTCGTGGTCTTGATCTCAGCCAGCTCGAGCGTTCCGTTCTTGGTGACGGCCACGCCGTCGGGAGTCGCCAGATGGCGCTTCTCGCCCTCGGCGTGAAACAGCGATGAGCTGGGGAGAACCCCGAACATGGCCCGCACATAGCGTGCGATGTGCGGCTCGCGGTCTTTGCCGTGATCGGTGAAGATGTTGCCGCCGAAGCCGGTGCCGTTGATCTTGTCGTAGGCCACCGACTCGAGGTTCTGCGGTCCGGTGAGGCGGGCCACATCGGTGGCGGTCACGCCGCGACTGCGCGCGCGCAGCCACTCGACTCGATTCGTGCCGTCTGCGACAAGGCGGTCGAGATGGGCGGGGCGAGCCGGCTTCTGCTCCTCTTCCCAGGGGAACGGGAGCATCGGCTGGAGAGTCACCTGCCTATTCTCGCTCACGACCGGTGACAGACTGGGGTGACGCGCTCGCTTTGATCATCCACGCCGAGCGCTCGCCTCACAACACGGGAGTTTTGAATGCGTATTGCACTGACCGGCGGTTCTGGAAAGCTCGGCAGCGTGGTGCTGCCCTACCTGCGCGAGCAGGGCCACACCGTGACCAACTTCGACGTTGTCGGTGAACGGGGCAACGGCTTCGTTCGCCTCGACCTGACCAACTACGGCGACGTGGTGGATGCTTTCCACAGCGTCGACGACGGACCCGACGGCTTCGACGCCATCGTGCACCTCGCCGCGATCCCCGCACCTGGCATGCGCAGCGACGTGGTGACTTTCGAGAACAACATGCTCGGCACCTACCACGTGTTCAAGGCGGCAGAGCGGGCGGGAATCACGAACATCGTCTACGCCTCGAGCGAGACGGTTCTCGGGCTGCCGTTCGACGTGCCGCCGCCCTACATTCCTGTCGACGAGGATTATGCGGCGCGCCCAGAGAGCACCTACTCGCTCGTGAAGCATCTCGAAGAGACGATGGCGATCGAGCTCACGCGGTGGAACCCCGAGTTGAAGATCGTGGCCTTGCGCTTCTCGAATGTGATGCACGAGTCCGACTACGCGGAGTTCCCTTCTTTCGACGCCGATGCTCGGCTGCGCAAGTGGAACCTCTGGGGCTACATCGATGCCCGCGACGGAGCGCAAGCCGTTCTAAAGGCGCTCGAGTGGCAGCACACGGGCTTCGACCGCTTCATCATCGCGTCGCCCGACACGGTGATGAGCCGCCCGAACTCCGAGCTGGTCGCCGAGGTGTTCCCCGGAGTCGAGACCCGCGGTGACCTCGACAACACGAACACGTTGCTCTCGATCGACAAGGCCCGTCGCCTGCTCGGCTACGACCCGCAGCACAGCTGGCGCGACTGACGCCGCCGTCGGCGTAAGCCGCCGCCCACGGCGCACCAAAAGACGCCGGGCGTTTTACTTCGCCGAAATACATGCCGCGAAGAGCGGTAACAATGATGTCTCTTAATTGGTCTGTCCATATCGACAGTGGAGGTATGCCCTCTTCCACTCATCAGCGAATGAGAGACACTCATGGCCAGTACGCCCGACGGCATGTTCGAGGACACGTCGACCAGCGCGATCCACCTACGTGTGAGACGACCGTTCTACACCGCGCTGTTCTTTCAGCTGATCGTGGCTATCGTTCTCGGAATCACGGTCGGGGTGCTGTTTCCCGATCTCGGATCCCAGCTCAAACCTCTCGGTGACGGCTTCATCCGGCTGATCAAGATGATCATCTCGCCGTTGGTCTTTCTCGTGATCGTCACGGGAATCGCGCACATGGGCGATGTGAAGTCCGTCGGTCGCGTCGGCGTCAAGGCTCTCACCTACTTTCTGGCCGCATCGACGTTCGCGCTCATCTTCGGCATGATCGTCGGCAACATCGTCGGACCGGGCCAAGGCCTCAACATCGATCCTTCGTCTCTTTCCGAGGCGGACGTCCAGGCAAAGACAGGAGGGGCCGAGCCTACGGACGCGGCCACCTTCATCCTCAGCGTGATCCCCACGAGCGTGATCGACGCGTTCGCGCAGAATGCCCTCCTCCAGGTGCTCTTCTTCTCTGTCTTCGTCGGGGCGGCCGTCGTCGTCATCGGCAAGGACAAGCTGGCGCCGGTGCTGAACGTGATGGACTCGTGCCTCGCCATCACCTTCAAGATCATGGGCTGGATCATGCGTGTGGCACCGATCGGAGCCTTCGGTGCCATGGCCTTCGTGATCGGCCAGTACGGCATCGCCACGCTCGGAACCTACGCGAAGCTGATCGCAGCCTGCTACGGCGCCGCGATTCTCTTCATCGGCGTTCTCGCCCTGATCGCCTGGTTCATTCCCAAGGTGCCCCTCTGGAGTTTCGTCAAGTACACACGGGCCGAATTCGGTCTGGCACTGGGAACGGCGTCGACCGAATCCGTGCTGCCTCGCATCATCACCAAGCTGACCGCTGCCGGCTGCTCGCGCGCTGTGTCCGGCCTTGTCGTTCCGACCGGCTATTCATTCAACCTCGATGGCGCGGCGATCTACCTCTCGATCTCGCTGCTCTTTCTGTCGCAGGCATTCGGCGTGGAGCTCGATCTGGGCCAGCAGCTCACGGCCCTCGGTGTGCTCCTGTTGACGTCGAAAGGAATGGCCGGCGTTCCCGGCTCGTCGTTCTTGGCGCTGTCGGCCACCGCCGCCGCGCTCGGAATCTTCCCGGTCGCCGGGGTGGCGCTGCTCCTCGGCGCCGACCGGATCATGGATTCCATGCGCGTCGTCGTCAATCTGCTGGGCAACTGCGTCGCCACGTTCGTCGTGGCCAAATGGGAAGGGCAGTTCGACCGCGACATGATGCTTCGCGCCTTCGCCGGGCAGGAGAGCGACCCGGTGGCGGATGCCCTGGCCGATGCCCTGCCTGAAGAGAGGGTCTGATCGCACCGCTGCGGCGAGAATGATGGCATGACTTTTCTGACTCTGCAGGCAGACCAGCGTGCCGAGGTTCGCGTCTACGACCTCGATGCGGGCGAAGCGACGGTCGTGTTCAGCTCGTCGTCGCGATTCGTCGAGGCGCCGAACTGGCGTCCGGGCGGCGAGTGGCTCGTGCTCAACCTCGAGGGCGGTCTCGTGCGGCTGCGCGCAGACGGAGCATCGCTGGTGGAGCCGATCGAGGTGCCGGATGCGCTGGTGCTGAACAACGACCACGTCATCTCACCCGATGGTGCGAGCATCGTGGTCACCGCGCGAGATGGACATCTGTATCGCCTGCCGTGGGGTGGCGGTGAAGCGATACGACTGACGCCAGACAGCGATCCGGCGCTGCGCTTCAAGTACTACTTGCACGGCGTCTCGCCCGACGGCCAGACGCTGGCTGTCATCGGGGGCGGCCTCGACGCATCCGGCGCCTGGGTGACCAACGTCTACACACTGCCCGCGACAGGTGGGCCGCACACGCAGCTCACCGACGACGCCTTCGCCGACGACGGATGCGACTTCTCGGCCGACGGCGAGACCATCTGGTTCAACTCGGAGCGCGAGGGCCGGTACCCGGGCCATGCTCAGCTGTTCCGCATGGGCATCGACGGCAGCGGGCTGCAGCGTGTGACGCACGACGACCGGGTCAACTGGTTTCCGCATCCATCGCCCGACGGCCGGCACGTGCTCTACCTCAGCTATCCCGCGGGAACGACGGGCCATCCGCCGAATCTCGACGTCGAACTGAGGCTGATCGACCTCACGTCGGGCGACGAGAGGGTGATCGATTCATTTGTGGGTGGGCAGGGCACGACGAACGTGCCGGGTTGGTCTCCGGATGGCCGCCGCGTCGCCTACGTCGCATATCCGACGACGTAGGCGGCCGCGCGGCCGTGACCGTCGATCATCGGTAGGAGCTCACGGCTCCGAGGAAGCCGAGGAACAGTGCGCCGAAGAAGAACAGCGCCGCGAGAACGTAGCCCGCGAGGCCGATGTAGCCGAGAACGAGCCCCGCGATCGTGATGCCCCGCCCGTCGTCGCCCGTGCGCTTGATCTGCGCCAGGGCGATGTGGCCGGTGATCACGGGAACGATCGCGAACCCGAGCACTCCGAGTACCAGGGTGACGATGCCCAGTACGTTCGTGGGACGAACGGGCGGGTAGTTGTAGTGAGGGGATGCGGGCACGGCGGCCTGGGCCGGGGGCACCTGGTTCGGCTGCGGGGTGATCGGCAGCTGTGTCGTGATGTTCTCGTTCGCGCCAGCATCGGTGTCGGGAACGTTCTGGGTGTCTGGGGTGAGTGTCGAAGTTGTCATGCTTCAACGCTACGAAGCGTGCGCGATTCGGGCATCGGACCGGGGATGTGTTCCGGTAGTACCAGGGCATGATCCTCCAGCGCACTTGCATGGCTCCCGCGCATGACGTATGGTGAACGAAGCCAAAGACCGCCGGTTATCGCCGTGCCCGCATTCGACTTGTTCGAACGCAGACGCTGTGATCGAAGGTTCACGTCCGTGAAGACCTGCGCAGGAATACGTCAGTAAAGGCACACTCGTGTGCATTCGCTCCGGCCTCCTGCGCCGGAGCTTTTTTTGTGGGGTGAGCCCGGGGCTACCGGCATTGAAACCACAAGGAGCGCCATGGCGAACAAGGAAGCCTCGGTTGCCGAACTCACGGAACTTTTCCAGAGCTCGACCGCCGTTCTGCTGACCGAGTACCGCGGTCTCACGGTCGCCCAGCTTAAGACGCTGCGCGGCACACTCCGTGAGCACGCAAGCTACGCCGTGGTAAAGAACACGCTGACCAAGATTGCGGCCAACAACGCCGGCATCTCGTCGTTCGACGACGAACTCGCCGGCCCGTCCGCCATCGCATTCGTTCACGGTGACCCTGTCGCCGTCGCGAAGTCCCTGCGCGACTTTGCCAAGGCAAACCCTCTTCTCGTTGTGAAGGGCGGTTACTTCGACGGTAACCCCCTGACCGCCGAAGAGGTCTCGAAGCTCGCCGACCTCGAATCCCGGGAGGTGCTGCTTGCGAAGCTCGCAGGCGCCTTCAAGGCCTCGCTGTTCGGTGCCGCATACCTCTTCAACGCACCGCTGTCGAAGGCCGTTCGCACGGTCGATGCGCTGCGCGAGAAGCAGTCAAGTAACTAACACCCTTCAACAAACCGTTCCCTGAGCGTTGTGCGCAGGTAACACCAAACCGTTCCCTGAGCTTGTCGAAGGGGAAACAAGGAGAAAATCATGGCAAAGCTGTCAACTGCAGAGCTGCTCGACGCGTTCAAGGAGCTCACGCTCATTGAGCTGAGCGAGTTCGTCAAGGCGTTCGAGGAGACCTTCGAGGTCACCGCTGCTGCCCCCGTCGCGGTCGCCGCGGCCGGTGGCGCTGCCGCCGCCGTCGAAGAGGTCGAGGAGAAGGATTCCTTCGACGTCGTCCTCGAGTCGGCTGGCGAGAAGAAGATCCAGGTCATCAAGGAGGTGCGCGCCCTCACGAGCCTCGGTCTCGGAGAGGCGAAGGCACTCGTTGACGGAGCTCCCAAGGCTGTCCTCGAGGGCGCCAACAAGGAGACCGCCGAGAAGGCCAAGGCTCAGCTCGAAGAGGCTGGCGCAACCGTCACCCTCAAGTAGTCTGCGCTCCGGCTTCGGAGCACGCTACTGAATCAGAAGGCCCTCGCACTATGGTGCGGGGGCCTTCTGTGCACCCAGGTGGGGTGTGTACCCTTGGGGGCCAACGCAGGAAGGAGTCGTCATGGCCACGCTCTACGATGACGTTCCCCCTCGTGTGCACGACGCCCCGCCCGCCGAAGATCGTACGGCGAGGCCGAGTTTTCGCGCATCCGGTGCCCGTGTCGTCGCCACGGTGAAGGCCGTGGCCCCGCCCGTTGCTCGCGGCGCCGCGCAGCTCGGGCTTCTGACCGCCCACCTGATCGCAACCGGAGCGATCCTCTCGGTGACGGCCGCGATCCTGCTGCTGAGCGCGGGCTATGCCTCGGGTGGCGTCGGGGCGTTGTTGCTCTGCCTGCTCGCGGCGATTGCCGTCTCGGCGATCTCCACTGTCTTCGTGGTGGTCGTGGGACTGCCGCTGCGCATCAGCCGTCGAGCGAGGCTCTGGTGGATCCGCAATGGCGAACTCGCCGTCGTCGGCGCCGCCATCGGGGTCGGCCTCGTCGTCGCGTCGGCCATGCTCGGCGGCGGGGGAGTGCCGAATGGCTGGCTGCTCGTGCCCGGGTGGCTGCTCTTCGCGTTCTCGCTGGCCCACACGTGGTGGCCGGATCGCTGGCGCCCGGAACGTCTGCGCACCACGAAGCCCGAGCCCCGTGTGCGCGTCGTCGGGCATGAACGAGGCGACCGCCGTCGTCGTGCCCGTGCCTCGTTCGACGAGTTCCTCGCGTCGAGCGGCCGGGCGTTCCGCGGAGAGCGCGACTGATGCTCCTCGCTCGTCGCCGAGCGCGGGTGTTCTCGCGTTCCGCGGTGGTTTAGCCACCGCGTTGGGCGAGAACGCCCACGGTCAGCGCGGTGAGCCGGCGCGCGGGGCCGACGTGCTCGAGCGCATCACGAGCTGCGCGGGCACTGTCGTGTGGATGTTCGGGGGCGTCCAGCCGGCCGTCTCCAGTTGCCGGATCACCAGGTCGACGGCCTGCTCGCCCTGCTTCGCCGGGTTCTGGGCGATAGAAGTGAGCCCGAAAAGGTCGGCGAGGGGGTGGTTGTCGATGCCGATCACCGACAGATCATCGGGAACCGAGATGCCGAGTTCTCGGGCAGCGAGGATGACGCCGATCGCCACCTCGTCGGCCGCGGCGAAGATGGCGGTGGGCCGGCGCCGAGGGTCGCCGAGAATCTGCTTGCCGGCGGCGTATCCACCCGGGATGTCGAAGTGGGTCGCGACATAGGACTCACCGTTGAACGGCAGGCCGGCGGCCGCGAGGGCATCCATGAACCCCTGCAGACGTTTGGAGTGCACGTTGAAGTCCATGAGCTCTGCCGCGTCGCCGCCCACGTGCATGATGTTCGTGTGGCCGAGGGCGATGAGATGTTCTGTCGCGAGACGCGCCGCCGCGATGTCGTCGATGCTGAGAGTCGGGATGCCGGCGAGTGGCCCGCCGATGCCTGCGATGGGCTTGCCGAGGGCAACAAGAGACGACGCCTCGTCTGGTGAGATCTCGAGGGTCACCGCGATAATCGCGTCGACTCGCTTGCGAACCAGAAAGTACTCGAAGACCCTGCTGCGGGCATCGATGTCTTTGGTGAGGTTGTAGAGCATGAGGTCGTAGCCGCGGTCGATGAGGGCGCGCTCGACGCCCTCGATGATGCTGCCGAAGAACCACTGGTTGATCACGGGAATGATGACGCCCACGTTGTTCGTTCGACCCGTGACGAGACTCGAGGCGTTCGACGAGACCACATAGCCGAGTTCGCTGGCCGCACTCTCGACCTTGTGCCGCGTGATCGACGAGACATAGCCCCGGCCGCTCAGCGCGCGCGAAACCGTGGCTTTCGACACTCCAGCTCGGAGTGCGACGTCTTCGATGCCCGACATTCCTGGCTGACCTCCTCGTCTGCAATCGGTTCCAGAAATGTAACATCCCCGTCACATTCCCGAGCCCAACCCTAGCGCCGGCACCCAGGAGAGGCAGAACTCTGAGAGCGCTCTCGGTATCGAATCGTTACGGAATTTTCTTCTGTCGGTGTCGGGGTTGTGCTTCCATGGGACTCATGGAAAGGTTTTCCTACCTGCCCTCCCCGCGGCCTGTTCGCGCGGTTGGGCCGTCCTAGTCCGGTCACTCAACCGGCAGGCAGATCGGCCGTCCTGACGATCTGTTCTCGACTCAATGAGGAGGAGAAATGCGGGTTTCCCTGCATCGCCGTATCGCAGCACCTATCGCCATCGCCACCATCGTCGGACTCGCCCTTGTCGGCTGTGCCGAAGACAGCGGCACCGACTCCGGCTCGACCGAGGGCCAGACCGTCAAGATCTCCGGTGGCATCACCGGCACCGAGGCCGACGCCCTGAACAAGAGCTTCGACGCGTTCACCAAAGACACCGGCATCAAGGTCGAGTACACGGGTGACAAGAGCTTCGAGGGCAACATCGTCACGAAGGTCACCGGTGGTTCCGCCCCCGACATCGCCATCGTTCCCCAGCCGGGTCTGCTCAAGACCCTGGTCGAGACCGGCGAGGTCAAAGAGGCGTCAGAAGAGACGAGCGCCAACGTCGACAAGAACTGGTCGCCCGACTGGAAGAAGTACGGCACGTTCGACGGCAAGTTCTACGCAGCCCCGATGCTCGCCAGCATCAAGGGCTACGTCTGGTATTCGCCGGCCCAGTTCAAGGAGTGGGGCGTCACCGTTCCCACCACGTGGGACGAGACGCTCGCGCTGACCAAGACCATCCAGGAGAAGACGGGCAAGGCGCCCTGGTGTGCCGGCTTCGCCTCTGACGCTGCTTCGGGCTGGCCCGGAACCGACTGGATCGAAGACCTCGTGCTCCGCCAGTCCGGCCCCGACGTCTACGACAGCTGGGTTGCGGGAGACACCAAGTTCACCGACCCCGCCATCAAGAAGGCCTTCGACTCCGTCGGAGAGATCCTGCTGAACCCGGCCTACGTGAACGCGGGCTACGGCGATGTCAAGAGCATCAACTCCACCGCATTCGGTGACGTCGCGGCCAAGGTCGCCGACGGCAGCTGCCCGCTGACCCACCAGGCGTCGTTCCTCTCGAGCAACTTCCTCGACGTCAAGACCGCTGCAGGCAAGACACCGACCGTCGCTCCCGACGGAGACGTCTACGGCTTCGTGCTCCCGGGCATCGAGGCAGGCTCGGCCAACATCGAGGTCGGCGGCGAGTTCGTGACGCCGTTCACCGACTCCGAGGCAGTCAAGAAGGTCACCGCCTACATGGCTACCCCCGAGTTCGCCGACGCTCGCGTCAGCCTCGGCGGAGTCATCTCGGCCAACCTGAACGCCGACCCCTCCAAGGCATCCAGCCCGCTTCTGCAGGACGCCATGAAGCTCCTCCAGGACTCGAACACGACCGTTCGTTTCGATGGCTCAGACCTGATGCCCTCGACCGTCGGTGCCGGTTCGTTCTGGAAGGGCATGGTCAGCTGGATCGATGGCAAGGACACCGACACGGTGCTCAGTGACATCCAGGCCGGCTACGAGAACTAACGCATAACCACCTGTCGGGCAGATCTGCCCGGCGCCCGTGGGGGCCGCTCGTACAACGGGGCGGCCCCCACTCTCGGCCCTCCCGATCGAAAGGTCGATGAGCGCATTCGTTAAGCGCTACTGTTGGCCAATCCAAGAGTCCACCGTTGTACTCGAAAGGGTATTCATGTCCGACACACGAACGACGACGCCTCCGGTGTCAGCACCACCACCGGAGCTACATGAAGCGCCGAGGCCGCAGCCCTCGGCGCGCACGACCAAGCTGGTCGTCGCGGGAGCCGCGGTCGTTCTGGCCGTTGTCTTCGTCCTGCTGATCACGAGCCCGCCGAACGACGAGGCCAAGCCTGTTTCTCTCGGCTTCTCACTGAACAGCCTCTTCCGGTGGATGGGCAACCTGAACCCTCTGGTTCAGATTCCGATCATCATCGTGATCTTCGGTCTTGTCATCGCCCTCATCCTCGTTCTCATCGAGTACGCGCCGCGCTCGGGCACCTTCTACTTCTGGTTGCGTCTCGCGGCCTGTTTCGTGATTCCGGTGCTGGCACTGATGCTCCTGCGTCCGTACCAGAACGCGCTGATCTGGGTTCTCGTCATCGCCCTGGTCGTCGGAGCTCTGCTCTTCTTCGCCGACTACCGGTCTCGCCAGGGCGCGGGCTACCTCTTCCAGCTCGTCACCTTCATGGCGCCCGCGGTGCTGCTGCTCGCGCTCGGTCTCATCTACCCGACGATCGCCACCATCTATCAGTCGTTCTTCGACAAGACCACGACCACATTCGTGGGCCTCGACAACTACTTCTGGGTGTTCACGAACCCCGAGGGATTCTGGTCGGTCGTCAACACTCTCATCTGGGTGCTCGTCGCTCCCGTCTTCTCGACCATCATCGGGCTCGCCTACGCGGTGTTCATCGATAAGGCGCGTGGTGAGAAGTACCTCAAGTCGCTGGTGTTCATGCCGATGGCCATCTCGTTCGTCGGTGCCGGAATCATCTGGAAGTTCATCTACGACAACCGCCAGGGCGAGCAGGTGGGTCTGCTCAACGCCATCATCACGGCGTTCGGCGGCCAGCCCGTCTCGTGGCTCGACGCGCAGCCCCTCATCAACACCCTGCTGCTTCTCGTCGTCTTCATCTGGACCCAGACCGGATTCGCCATGGTCATTCTGTCGGCGGCCATCAAGGGCGTGCCGACCGAGCAGATGGAGGCCGCCGAACTCGACGGAACCAACGCCTGGCAGCGGTTCCGCAACGTGACCGTGCCCGGCATCCGGTCGTCGCTGATCGTCGTTCTGACGACCATCGCCATCGGCTCCCTCAAGGTGTACGACATCGTCGCGGTCATGACCGGCGGCCGCGCCAACACGACTGTGCTCGGCTTCGAGATGGTCAACCAGCAGCAGCGCTTCCAGAGCTACGGACACTCGGCGGCCCTCGCCGTCGTGCTGTTCCTGTTCGTGCTGCCGCTGATCATCTACAACGCCAACCAAATGCGCAAGCAGAGGGAGATCCGATGACCGCCGACACTCTCGTCGACACACGCACCAAGCGTCAGGTCGCCCGGCAGACCCAGAAGAGCGAGAAGATGGCGCAGAAGCGCCTCACCTCGCGAGGCGCCACGATCGCGGCGATCATCATCGCCGTCATCTGGACCATCCCCACCTTCGGCCTCTTCGTCACCTCGTTCCGTCCCGGTTCAGACACGCAGTCGACCGGTTGGTGGACCGTGTTCGTGAACCCGTCGTTCACGCTCGACAACTATGCACAGGCGCTGAACTCGGGCGGCACGGCTCTCACCCTGGGCCAGTCGTTCATCAACTCGCTCGGCATCACGATCCCGGCGACCGTGTTCCCGCTCGTCATCGCCTCGCTCGCGGCTTACGCCTTCGCGTGGATCGATTTCAAGTTCAAGAACATCGTGTTCGTCGGCGTCTTCGCGCTGCAGATCGTTCCCATTCAGATGGCGCTCGTTCCGCTGCTCAGCCTCTTCTCGAAGGGCCTCACCGTCAACGGTGTGGGCATCTTCCCGGGTTTCGAGCTGCGTGATGCCGAGCACAGCTTCGCAACGGTCTGGATCGCCCACGCGATCTTCGCCCTGCCGCTGGCCATCTTCATGCTGCACAACTTCATCTCGGAGATTCCCGGTGAGGTGATCGAGGCCGCGCGCGTCGACGGGGCCGGGCACGGACAGATCTTCTTCCGTATCGTGCTGCCGCTGGCCACGCCGGCGATCGCGTCGTTCGCCATCTTCCAGTTCCTCTGGGTGTGGAACGACCTGCTCGTCGCCACGATCTTCGCGCCGTCGACGTCACTGCCGCTGACGCAGACGCTCAACTCGCTGTCGGGCACCTGGGGCAATCAGTGGTTCCTGCAGTCGGCCGGTGCGTTCATCTCGATCATCGTGCCGCTCGTCGTGTTCTTCTCGCTGCAGCGCTTCTTCGTACGAGGCCTGCTCGCCGGAGCGACGAAGGGCTAGTGACGAGCACTGGTCCCGCTGGTCGAGTAGGCCGGCCGCGGCCGTATCGAGGCCCCTCGTCGGGTCTCGATACGTTCGTTCCTCGCTACTCATCCAGCGGGACTCTTCTGTCTGAAGCGCGGGTAGGTTGAACAGATGAGTATGCGAGGGGCCGGCGGCCGCAGGGGCGGGGTGAGCGCCGGTGATGTCGGTCTGCAGAAAGAACTGAACAAGAGTGCGCCGAAGATCGACCACCTTCTGAGCCGAATCCTCTCGCTCTTCTCCCCGTATCGCACGCCCATCATCGGCACGATCGTGCTTGTGCTGCTCGGCGCCGGCCTCACGGTGATCCCACCTCTTCTCACGCAGCGGGCCTTCGACGACGGACTCTTCCCTTCGGCCGATCCGGCGACAGGCGCAGGGAGTGATACGGGCGACGCGGGGTCGCTCATCCAAGGCCCCAACCTGCCGGTGCTGATCGAGATCGTGGTTCTCATGATCGTGATCTACATCGTGTCGAGCCTGCTGAGCGTCTGGCAGACCTACCTCACCGCCAAGGTCGGCAACAGCGTGATGGGCGCGCTTCGCGTGCGGCTCTTCACCCACCTCGAGGCAATGGAGCTCAGCTTCTTCACCAAGACGAAGACGGGCGTCATCCAGTCGCGATTACAGAACGACGTGGGCGGCGTGGCCAGCGTGCTGACCAACACCATCTCGTCGATCCTCGGCAACACCGTGACGCTCATCGCGGCGGTCGTGGCCATGATCCTGCTGAACTGGCAGCTCACGATCGTGGCCCTCGTGCTCATGCCCATCCTGGTTCTCGCGCAGCGTCGGGTCGGCCAGGTGCGGGCCCGCATCGCCACGAAGACCCAGGAATCGCTCTCGGATATGACCGCGATCACTCAAGAGACCCTGAGCGTGTCGGGCATTCTGCTCTCGAAGAGCTTCAACCGGCAGCAGACCGAGATCGGCCGCTATGCCGATGAGAACGCCACGCAGGTGCGGCTGCAGGTCAGCCAGCAGATGAGCGGGCAGTGGTTCTTCGCCATGGTCAACATCTTCCTGTCGGCGATCCCCGCCATCGTGTACCTCGTGGCCGGATGGCTGCTGGTCGGCGGTGCGCCCGACATCACGGCGGGAACCATCGTCGCGTTCACGACGGTGCAGGCGCGGCTTCTGTTCCCTCTACTCGGACTCATGCGCGTGGCCCTCGACCTGCAGACCTCGAGCGCTCTGTTCGCCCGCATCTTCGAGTACCTCGATCTGAAGCCGGCTATCGCCGACGCGCCCGACGCGCGCTCGGTCGACACGGCTCACCTCGGCCGGGTCGAGTTCGACGACGTCGTCTTTCGCTATCCGGATGCCGAGGACGACTCTCGTCCGACGCTCAACGGGGTGTCGTTCGTCATCGAGCCTGGGCAGTTCGCCGCCTTCGTCGGCCCCTCGGGCGCGGGCAAGACGACGGTGTCGTATCTCGTGCCGCGCTTCTACGAGGCGACCGACGGCGCGGTTCGCTTCGCCGGCACAGACGTGCGCGAGCTCAGCCAGGACTCGCTGGTGGCGAACCTCGGAATCGTGAGCCAGGAGACCTACCTCTTTCATGCCACGATCGCCGACAACCTGCGCTACGCCAAGCCGGATGCCACCCAGGCGGAGATCGAGGAGGCCGCGCGTCAGGCGAACATCCACGACCGCGTCATGAGCTTTCCCGCCGGCTACGACACGGTGGTGGGGGAGCGGGGCTATCGACTCTCGGGCGGAGAGAAGCAGCGCATCGCGATCGCGCGCGTGCTGTTGAAAGACCCCGCCGTGCTCATTCTCGACGAGGCCACCAGCGCCCTCGACACCATCTCGGAACGGGTCGTGCAGGCGGCGCTCGACACGGCATCCCGAGGTCGTACGACCATCGCGATCGCCCATCGTCTCTCGACGGTGCTGTCTGCCGACGTCATCTTCGTGATCGACAACGGCGAGGTGGTCGAGCGTGGAACTCACGCCGAACTCATCGATGCCGAAGGGGTCTACTCGACGCTCTACTCGCAGCAGCGCGAAACAACGTAGCTCCGATCTTCGGAGGGCTTGGCCGTCGGACGTCGGTGATAGTTTCGAGGGGTGAAATACGCGAATACCGTCATCGACCTGGTGGGCAACACGCCCCTCGTCAAGCTCAACAGCGTCACCGAGGGAATCCAGGCGACGGTGCTCGCCAAGATCGAGTATCTGAACCCCGGAGGCTCGTCGAAAGACCGCATCGCGACGCGTATCATCGACGCCGCCGAGCGCGAGGGCAAGCTGAAGCCGGGCGGCACGATCGTCGAACCCACCTCGGGCAACACCGGCATCGGCCTCGCTCTTGTTGCGCAGCAGCGTGGCTATCGATGCGTGTTCGTGCTTCCCGACAAGGTCGGCGAAGACAAGCGCAACGTGCTCACCGCCTACGGAGCAGAGATCGTGGTGACGCCCACGTCTGTCGCGCCCGAAGACCCCAACTCCTACTACTCGGTCTCGGATCGGCTCGCTCGAGAGATTCCGGGTGCGTTCAAGCCGAATCAGTACTCCAACCCGAACGGTCCGCTCAGCCACTATGAGACGACCGGCCCCGAGATCTGGGCAGATACCGAGGGCAAGATCACGCACTTCGTCGCCGGAGTGGGCACCGGAGGCACCATCTCGGGAGTCGGACGCTACCTCAAAGAGGTGTCGGGCGGCGGCGTCACGATCATCGGTGCCGACCCAGAGGGCTCCGTCTACTCCGGCGGCACGGGCCGCCCCTACCTGGTCGAGGGCGTCGGAGAAGACTTCTGGCCCGAGGCCTACGACGCCAGCGTGGTCGACGAGATCATCGCCGCCAGCGACGCCGAGTCGTTCGCGCTCACCCGCCGGCTCGCTCGCGAGGAAGGCCTTCTCGTCGGCGGATCGTCGGGTCTCGCCGTCGCCGCTGCGCTCAAGGCGGCTGCGAAGCTCGGCCCAGACGACGTCGTCGTCGTTCTGCTCCCCGACGGCGGTCGTGGCTATCTGGGCAAGATCTTCAACGACAAATGGATGCGCAGCTACGGTTTCGCAGACGCCACCGATGAGGCCACGGTCGGCGACATCCTGAAGGCGAAGACCGGCGGACTGCCGGCGCTCGTGCACGCGCACCCCAGCGACACCGTGCGCGACGCCATCCAGATCATGACGAGCTACGGTGTCTCGCAGCTGCCCGTGCTGTCGGCAGAGCCGCCGGTCGTGATGGGTGAAGTCACGGGTTCGCTCAACGAGCAGAGCCTGCTCGAGGAGGTCTTCTCGGGCCGGGCCTCGATGACCGACCATGTCGGGGCCTTTGCCAGCGATCCTCTGCCGCTCATCGGCATCCATGAGTCTGTCGCGTCGGCGCGTCGTTTTCTCGGCAAGGCGGGCGCTCTGCTCGTGACCGACGACGGCAAACCCGTGGCCGTGATCACCCGGCACGACCTCCTCACCTTCCTCAGCGAATAGTTCGCTGGCGAATAAAACTCACCCGAAGAGACTTGACAGTAGACATGCCCCAGAAAAAGCAGCAGTTCGAGACCGTCGCCGTTCACGCCGGACAGGAGTTCGATCCGACGACCGGTGCGATCATTCCTCCGATCTACCAGACGTCGACCTTCGTGCAAGACGGCATCGGCGGCTTTCGCGGTGGCTATGAGTACGCGCGCGGCGGCAACCCCACTCGCTCGTCGCTCGAGACCCTTCTCGCCGCCCTCGAGGGAGCCAAGCACGGTCTGTCGTTCTCGTCGGGCCTCGCCGCCGAAGACGCGCTGCTGCGCGCCGTGCTCGAACCCGGCGACCACGTTGTGCTGGGCAACGACGTCTACGGTGGCACGCACCGTCTGATCAACCGCATCTTCGGTCGCTGGGGCGTCGAGAACGACACCGTCGAGATGATGAATCTGCAGGCCGTCGCCAAGGCGGTCATTCCGGGCAAGACGAAGGTTCTCTGGCTCGAGACCCCGTCGAACCCGCTCATGAAGGTCAGCGATGTCGC
This sequence comes from Agreia pratensis, assembly GCF_900177685.1. Lineage (GTDB taxonomy): Bacteria > Actinomycetota > Actinomycetes > Actinomycetales > Microbacteriaceae > Agreia > Agreia pratensis. Next base: position 642,100 of record NZ_FXAY01000001.1, on the reverse strand, counting down.
CGAGCTGGCCGAGATCGGCCATGCCGCCGGTGCACTCGTGGTGGTCGACAACACCTTCGCGTCTCCCTATCTGCAGCAGCCGCTGGCTCTCGGTGCCGATGTCGTCGTGCACTCGACCACCAAGTACCTCGGCGGCCACTCCGATGTGCTGGGTGGCGGGCTCGTTCTCGACGATGACGAGCTGCACGAGAAGGTGCGCTTTCAGCAGTTCGCGGCCGGCGCTGTCTCGGGCCCCATGGATGCCTGGCTCACCGTTCGAGGAATCAAGACTCTCGCCGTGCGCATGGAGCGACACAGCGACAACGCGCAGAAGATCGCGGAATACCTCGTGGGCCACCCCGCCATCGAGACGGTGTTCTACCCGGGACTCGAATCGCACCCGGGCCACGAGCTCGCCAAGCGGCAGATGCGTCGCCCGGGCGGCATGCTCTCACTCACCTTCAAAGCCGGTCCGAAGGCGGCCCGCAAGTTTGCCGAATCGACGAAGCTCTTCTCGCTCGCCGAATCGCTCGGCGGCGTCGAGTCGCTGGTGGGCTACCCCACAGAGATGACGCACGCCTCGGTCAAGGGAACGGCGCTCGAGGTGCCGGAGAACCTCATTCGCCTCTCGGTCGGCATCGAGGGTGCAGACGACCTGCTCGCCGACATCGAGCAGGCTCTGCCCAAGAAGTAGGGGCCCCTTCGGCCTTGGGCCGTCACTTTCGTCTTCGCGGATGAGGAAATACTGGGGTTCCCCGTGTGTCGTGCACTGGAGCATCCGCGTGTCGCGGTTTTTTCCTCATCCGCGATGGCTGGACGATGTCGCCCAGGAGCGCAAGCCCCAGTCGCGTAGGTGTGCGAGAGGCGTAGCGTCGCCCTCATGCAACCAAGCGATATCTCCTGGAACGACGAAGCCCGCGCGAAGATCCTCGAAGACAGCGATCGAGTGTTGCGCAATGCCGTGCTCGAACTGGCCAAGTCTTCGGAAGGACGTTCGTCGGACGAGGTCTACGCTGATCTGTTCTCAGCGTTGAAGGACAAGTTTATCGACTTCGAACCCGGCCCGGACATCCGCACCTACGCAGATGCCATCGTGGCAGGAGACTTTGCCGAATAACAGCCCCTTCCCTCCGGTCCGCCACCTTCGCGGATGAGGAAGAATTTCGGGCTTTCCGTGTGTCGAGCTCATCAAGCTCCGGGTGTCGCCGCTTTTTCCTCATCCGCGTAGAGGGGAGGCGTGCCCTAGGGTCAGGTATGAGCGAAACGACATCCACGCCCGGCCTGCTGCGCCTCGGCGTGATGGCCACGTCACGCAAGGCCGACGAACGGCGCCTCCCCATCCACCCCGCCCACCTCGAGCGCATCGATGCAGATCTGCGGGCGAACATGCTCCTGGAGCGCGGCTATGGCCTGCGCTTCGGCATCCACGACTCCGAACTCGAGCCACTCGTCGGATCGATGGCCACGCGCGACGAGATCATCGAGCGGGCCGACGTGGTGCTGCTGCCCAAGCCCCAAGCATCCGATCTCGAAGACCTGCGCGACGGCCAGGTTCTGTGGGGATGGCCGCACTGCGTTCAAGACCGGGCCATCACCCAGCTCGCCATCGACAAGCGGCTCACCCTCATCGCGTGGGAGGCCATGAACCACTGGCAGGCAGACGGCGGATTCGGGCTGCACGTCTTTCACAAGAACAACGAGCTCGCCGGATACTGCTCGGTCATCCACGCGCTGCAGCTGTGCGGCTCGACGGGTGACTACGGTCGCCGGCTCACAGCGGTGGTGATCGGATTCGGCGCGACCGCGCGCGGGGCCGTCACCGCGCTCAACGCCCACGGCATCCACGATGTGCGGGTGCTGACCAACAGGGGGATCGCGGCCGTGGGATCGCCGATTCCGTCGGTCGACATCATCCAGTTCGAGCACAACGACTCCGCGCCCTTCGAGAGCACGGTCAACACGGAAGAGGGGCCGGTGCTGCTCGCTCCTTTTCTCGCCGAGAACGACATCGTCGTCAACTGCACACTGCAGGATCCGAACGCGCCGCTCACCTATCTGCGCACCGAAGACCTCAGCATGTTCCGCGGAGGCAGCCTCATCGTCGACGTGTCGGTCGACGAGGGCATGGGCTTCGAATGGGCGAAAGCCACGACGTTCGCCGACCCGATGTTCACGGTCGGAGACTCGACCAACTACTACGCGGTCGATCACAGCCCGTCGCTGCTGTGGAACTCGACCACCTGGGAGATCAGCGAGGCTCTGATGCCCTTCGTTCGGACGGTGATGGAGGGCTCGTCGTCGTGGGCCGAGTCGGAGACGATCCGGCGTGCCATCGAGATCGAGGGAGGCCTCGTGCGCAACGAGGCGATCCTCGAATTCCAGAAACGTTCAACCGAATACCCCTATCCGGCGGTGCAGTCATAACCTAGCGTCGACGATGAGACCGGGGTGCGACGCGCGTGGTCCCCCGGGTGGATGTGCTCCTCCCCTCGCCTTTTCTACGGTGGAGACATAGCCCACACGTCATCCCGAAAGGCGCCATGGAACAGCTCACCGATCTCCTCGTGGGAGCCGTCTCGTCGCCGTGGGTTCTTCTCGTCGTCTTCGCCGTCTGCATGCTCGACGCGTTCTTCCCGCCCGTACCCAGTGACATCGTGCTCGTGGCAGCCGTGGCGGTCGCCGTCGCGGGGTCCCCGGCACTGCTGGTTCCGCTCGTTCTCGTCGCAGCGGTGGGCGCGATCGTCGGCGACAATATCGTGTACGCGATCGGCCGGCGGGTGGGCGCCACGAGATACCGATGGATGCGCAGCCGCCCGATGCGGGCGGCCATCGCGGGCGCGTCGACACAGCTGCGGGTGCGGCCGGCGAGTCTCATCATCACGGGCCGGTACATTCCCGTGGGCCGCATCGCCGTGAACCTCACGGCGGGCAGCGTCGGCCTCTCGCGTCGCACGTTCGTGCCGCTCAGCGTCGTGGCCGGCGTCTCGTGGTCGCTGTACATGTTCGTCGTCGCGCTCATCGCGTCGACGTGGATCCAGGACAACCCACTCCTCTCCGCCTTGATCGCCGCCGTCTCCGCGGTGCTGCTCGGGCTGCTCATCGACCGCGTGATGGCTCGGGCGGCCCGGCGGGCGACCCTGAAACGGGATGCGCGGGAGCCCGAGGCGGTGGCTCTGCCGGCCGCGCCATCCGGTGATAGAGCTGTCGGCGATCTCGCTGTCAGCGCCCCGTTGTAGCGTGGATTCATGACCTCTCGCATCGCTCCTTACGGAACATGGACCTCGCCGATCAGTGCTGAATCCCTTGCGGGTTCAGGGCATCCGGTCGGCGGCGGAGCCTATGCAGGTGACGAGGTGTGGTGGCAAGAGCTGCGGCCCACCGAGGGCGGCCGTCTCTCGATTCGTCGCGCCGGTGCCGACGGCGAGCCGGTCGACGTGCTTCCGGTTCCCTTCAACGCCCGCACCCGGGTGCACGAATACGGCGGGGGAGCGTGGACCGTGACCGGCCTCGCCGACGGCCCGCCGGTTCTCGTCTTCGCGAACTTCGACGATCAGCGCGTCTACCGGCTCGATGTCGACACGGTCGATGCCGTGCCCAGCCCGCTGACCCCGGAGGGGCTCGGCATGCGTTTCGCGGAGCTTCAGCAGCGCGGGGCCGAGATCATCGCGGTTCGCGAGACGCACAGCGACTCCGGGCTCTCCCGCGACATCGTCGCCATTCCGCTCGACGGCAGCGCGGCGAGCGACGCGGGGCGCATCCGGTCGATCGTCTCTGGCTCGCACTTTCTCGCGTCGCCGCGCATCTCGCCCGACGGCACGAAGCTCGCGTGGATCGCATGGGAGCATCCGCAGATGCCGTGGGACGGCACGGAACTGCGGGTCGGGGCCATAGACGAGGGCGGCCGCGTGATCGACTGGCGCACCCTGGCGGGCAGCACCACCGAATCGGTTCTGCAGCCGGAATGGCGAGGCGACGACGAACTCTTCGTGATCAGCGACCGCACGGGCTGGTGGAACCTCTACCTCGTCGAGGTCGCGGGCGCAGAGCTGCGCCCTCTGCACGCGGCGTCGTTCGACTTCGGCGGTGCGCTCTGGATGCTGGGCACCACCTGGTACACCGTGCTCGACGCCGACAGGCTGCTGACGGTGCGCACCTTCGGCACCGATCAGGCCGCGATCCTCGATGTGCGAACGGGCGAGCTCACCGATCTGCCCCTCGACATCGACTCCATCTCGTTCGGCGCCCGCCGCGGTGAGCGCATCCTGGTCACGGGCGGCAGCGCTGTTCTGGCGTCGGGCCTCCGAGAGCTCGACCTGCAGACTCGCGCGCTCACCGACATCCGCCTTTCTGTCGACGATCTGCCCGATCGGGCGTATCTGCCCACGGCCGTCGCCCGCACCTTCGGAACCGAAGAGCGGCCGGTGCACACCTTCGTGTACGAACCGGCGAACCCCGACTTCGCGGCTCCGGCGGGCGAGCGGCCGCCGTTCGTGGCGTTCGTGCACGGGGGCCCGACCAGCCGCACGGTGCCCGCCGTGAACCCGACGATCGCCTACTTCACGTCGCGCGGCATCGGCGTCGTCGACATCAACTACGGCGGCTCAACAGGGTACGGCCGCGAGTATCGCGACCGCCTGCGCGGGCAGTGGGGCATCGTGGATGTCGACGACACGGTCGCCGCCGTACGCGGGCTCGCAGAGGCAGGCATCGCCGACGGCCACCGGTTGGCGATCCGCGGTGGGTCGGCGGGCGGGTGGACTGTGCTGGCCTCGCTGACGCAGTCCGACGTCTTCGCCTGCGGCGCCTCCTACTTCGGGGTCGCCGAGCTCACCCTGTTCGCGGCAGAGACGCACGACTTCGAGTCGCGCTACCTCGACGGGCTGGTCGGCCCGCTGCCTGAGGCGGCCGATCTCTACGAACAGCGGGCGCCGCTGAACAACGTCGACGGACTGTCGTGCCCGGTGCTGCTGCTGCAAGGACTCGACGACAAGATCGTTCCTCCCTCACAGGCGGAGCGTTTCAGGGACGCGCTCCAGGCGAAGGGCCTGAGGCACGCGTATCTCGCCTACGAGGGCGAGTCGCACGGGTTCCGGCGCGCATCCACGATCATCTCGGCCACCGAGGCCGAGCTCTCGTTCTACGGACAGGTCATGGGCTTCGTTCCGGTCGACGTTCCGGTGTTGCCGTTGGAAGACTGAGATAGAGGCGTCGTAACGTGAGGTCATTCGGCGCACGATCGGGCAACGCTGTCGTAGCCTGCTAGGGCAGTGCGCACAACGAAGCCTCGCGTCCCGATCAGGGACACGCCTGCGACATCGCTATCCGTGGAGTCGCGCCATCGCGGCTTCCCTATTCGAGGAGCACACCGCCATGGTCACCATCACGAACGCTCGCCACATGGGCGCACAGGTCGTTCCCGCCCGAACGGAGTTCTGTCGATGACACAGCTCGCCTTCTCGATCGACAGCACTCGTTTCGACGAGGACTATCGCCCTCTCGGCACCACGCGCATCACCACGAACTTCGCCAACCTCGCCCGCGGCGAGAACCGCCTGCAGAATCTGCGCAGCACGTTCACGATGATCGACGATCGCATCAACGAGCTGGTTCACGGCGGCAGTGACGACGGCGATCGATACTCGGTCGAACTCGACATCGTCTCGGTGAGCGTCGATGTCGACGGCAAGGGTCTTCGCGATGCTGTGCCGCTGATCGAGGTGCTGCAGACCACCATCGTCGATCGACTCTCCGGCGAACGCATCGAAGGCATCGTGGGCAACAACTTCTCGTCGTATGTGCGGGACTACGACTTCAGCATCGTGTTGCCCGCGCACAGCGCAGATCCGTCGGCCGATGGACTGCCGCCCGGTTTCGGAGAATTGCACGGCAATCTGTTCAAGAGCTTTCTGCACTCCGAGGCCTACTCGCAGCGCTTCACAAAGGCGCCCGTCATCTGCCTGAGCGTCTCGAGCAGCAAGACCTACTCGCGCACCGACAACCAGCATCCGATTCTGGGCGTCGAATATCGACAGAGCGCGTACTCGCTCACGGATGCCTACTTCGAGAAGATGGGGTTGCGGGTGCGCTTCTTCATGCCGCCCAACAGCGTGGCGCCTCTGGCCTTCTATCACCTCGGTGATCTGCTTCACGATTACACAGACCTCGAGCTGGCCGCGACGATCAGCACGATGGAGACCTTTCAGAAGATCTACCGACCCGAGATCTACAACGCCCACTCCGCAGCCGGGGAGACGTATCAGCCGAGTCTGACCAATCCCAGCTTCTCGACGACGTCGATCGTCTACGACAGGGAGGAGCGCAGCAGGCTTGCGATCGAGCAGGGCCGGTTCGCCGAGGAGCATTTCATGAAGCCCTATAAGACCACGCTCGAAGACTGGTCAGCAGAATTCGCGGTTCAGTCTGCCGATCTGAAGGGAGCACGGTCGTGAACAATCTTCTTCCCACCACGACTGCCGGAAGCCTGCCCAAGCCCTCGTGGCTCGCACAGCCCGAGAAGCTCTGGTCACCGTGGAAGCTGAGCGGTGACGAGCTGACGGAGGGCACGCACGATGCGCTTCGCCTCTCACTCGACGATCAGCGCCAGGCGGGCATCGACATCGTGAGCGATGGCGAGCAGACCAGGCAGCACTTCGTCACCACCTTCATCGAGCACCTCAGCGGGGTGGATTTCGAGAAACGGGAGACGGTCAGAATCCGCGACCGCTACGACGCATCCGTGCCGACTGTGGTGGGCGCAGTGAGCCGCGAGAAACCGGTCTTCGTCGACGACGCCCGGTTTCTTCGAGGCCAGACCGATCAACCCATCAAGTGGGCTCTGCCCGGACCGATGACGATGGTCGACACCCTCTACGACGCTCACTACAAGAGCCGCGAGAAGCTGGCGTGGGAATTCGCGACCATCCTCAATCAGGAGGCCAGGGAGCTGCAGGCTGCGGGCGTCGACATCATCCAATTCGATGAGCCCGCATTCAATGTCTTCTTCGACGAGGTGAACGACTGGGGCGTCGCCGTTCTCGAGAAGGCGATCGAAGGGCTCACCTGCGAGACCGCGGTGCACGTCTGCTACGGCTACGGCATCAAAGCCAACACCGACTGGAAGGAGACCCTGGGCGCCGAATGGCGTGAATACGAAGGGATCTTCCCCAAGCTGCAGGCGTCGGACATCGATATCGTCTCGCTCGAGTGTCACAACTCGCATGTGCCCATAGATCTGATCGAACTCCTTCGGGGAAAGAAGGTGATGGTCGGAGCCATCGATGTGGCGACGGCCACCATCGAGACGCCCGAGGAGGTCGCTCGTACCCTGCAGCGGGCTCTTGAGTTCGTCGATGCCGACAAGCTGTACCCCTCTACCAACTGCGGGATGGCACCCTTGCCTCGAAGCGTTGCCCGCGCGAAGCTCGCCGCCTTGGGCGCGGGCGCGGGCCTCCTGCGGGGTGAGCTGTCGTCTTAATTGTGCAGCGCCAGGGCTAGACCGTGCGCCGATGTCGGGTGCAGGCTTGGCGCACAAGGGGGCGACAGACATCATGACGATCAACGAGAAAGCACATGATTCGACCGAGGCGCAGCAGCCGGAGCTCAAGCGGGTCATGGGGCCGAAGCTGCTGCTTCTCTTCATCGTCGGAGACATTCTCGGCACCGGCATCTATGCCCTGACAGGCCAGGTGGCGGCCGAGGTCGGGGGAGCCGCGTGGATTCCCTTCCTCATCGCCTTCGGGGTGGCTCTGCTCACGGCGTGCTCCTACCTCGAGTTGGTGGGCAAGTATCCGCAGGCCGCGGGAGCAGCGCTCTACGTGCACAAGGCCTTCGGCATCCATTTTGTGACGTTCATCGTGTGCTTCACCGTGATGTGCTCGGGGCTCACCTCCGCCTCGGCCGCATCCGGCGCGTTCGCGAGCAACTTCGCTACCGGCTTCGGTCTCGACAGCACGAACCCCGGCATCCTGTTGGTCGTCGCGCTGCTCTTCATGGTGCTGATCATGGCCGTGAACCTGCGGGGCGTGGCCGAGAGCGTGGGGCTCAACGTGGTGCTGACCCTGGTCGAGCTGTCGGGGCTTCTGCTCGTGATTCTCATCGGATGCTTCGCCATCTTCGGCGGTGACGCCGATTTCTCGAGAGTGGTCGCGTTCGACACCCCGGAGGACAAGAGCATCTTCCTGGCGATCAGCACAGCGACATCGCTGGCGTTCTTCGCGATGGTCGGGTTCGAGGACTCGGTGAACATGGTCGAAGAGGTCAAGAACCCGAGCCGTATCTTTCCGAGAGCGCTGTTGTCGGGGCTCACCATTACGGCGATCGTCTATGTGACCGTGGCGATCATCGCCGTCGCCGTGGTGCCAGTCGGCGAGCTGGCCGGCAATGACACCCCGCTGGTCACCGTCGTGCAGACAGCAGCTCCCGACTTTCCGATCTCAGCACTGATTCCTTTCATCTCGCTGTTCGCCGTGGGCAACAGCGCGCTGATCAACATGATGATGGCGAGCAGGCTGCTCTACGGCATGAGCAAGAGGGGTGTGCTTCCGTCGTTCCTGTCGAAGGTGCACACAAAGCGGCAGACGCCGTTCGCAGCGATCCTCTTCACCACGGGCATCGCGCTCGCGCTCACGGCCTACGTATCTATCGATCCGAAGAACCCGCTCGTGATTCTCCTCGGCGGCACGACCTCGCTCCTGCTGCTCGCCGTCTTCGCGCTGGTCAATGTGAGCGTGCTCGTGCTGCGGCGCGAGAAAGTCGACCACGAGCACTTCACGACGCCGACCGTGCTACCCGTGCTGGGAGTGATCGTGTGCGTGTACCTGGTGCTGCCGTGGTCGTCGGGCAGACCTGTCGAGCAGTACGAGATCGCCGGGGTTCTGCTCGGTGTCGGAGTCGTTCTGTGGGCTATCGGTCGCCTTGCGAAGTCGCGATCGACGGCATCCGACGCGACACGCCGAGGGCGCTGAACGCCGCATCTTTTTTGGAAAGATTTTTCGGCGCCGAGTTATCCACAACGGTCGAGATCACCCGTGAATTTCAGGCATTTTTCTTGTGGACAAACGGTTGATAACCATGTGCACTCGTTGTGGAGAATTACACGGGTGTAACACTTCATCTAGTGGCACTCGAAGAGGCCGATCCCTATATGTAGTATTGAACTCCCGGCACGGTGACGGGGCCGAACGGTCCGATATTCACCTCGCCAGCACCAAAACCAATACAGAACATTCCACCCATCTCCTTCGTCTGAAAGGCGCATTTTCATGGCAATCACGGTTTACACGAAGCCCTCCTGCGTGCAGTGCACGGCTACCTACCGCGCTCTCGAGAACAAGGGCCTCGAGTACGAGATCTTCGATGTGTCTGTCGACGAGAAGGCTCTCGCCGCCGTCAAGGAGCTCGGCTACCTGCAGGCTCCTGTCGTCATCACCGACAACGACCACTGGTCGGGATTCCGCCCCGACAAGATCGATGAGCTGGCCCGTCTCGCCGGCTAGTCTCCCCGTGCCACTCGCCGAGGTGGTCGACACGATCCCCACCCTGTCGAACCTGGTCTACTTCTCGTCTGTGTCGGGCAACACCCACCGCTTCATTGAGAAGCTCGGGATGCCAGCCGATCGCATCCCTCTTCATAAATGGCAGCCGAGACTGATGGCCACCGAACCCTACGTTCTCGTGCTTCCCACCTACGGTGGGGGCACCGAGGGCGGGGCGGTTCCCAAACAGGTGATCTCGTTCCTCAATGACGAGCACAACAGATCCCTGATCCGCGGAGTGATCTCTGCGGGCAACACCAACTTCGGGGAAGCCTTCTGCAAGGCGGGAGACATCGTCTCCCGCAAGTGCGCAGTTCCCCACCTCTACAAATTCGAAGTATTCGGAACCCCGGACGACGTCACCGCCGTCCACGATGGATTGGAAGCGTTTTGGACGTCCCCACAGCAGCAGTAGAGCACAACCGCATCGAGACCCCTGGTCAGGTGCAGATGGATTACCACTCGCTGAACGCGATGCTGAACCTCTACGGCCCGAACGGCGAGATCCAGTTCGACAAAGACAAAGAGGCCGCCAGGGAGTTCTTCCTGCAGCACGTCAACCAGAACACGGTCTTCTTCCACTCGCTGCGCGAGCGCCTCGACTACCTCGTCGAGAAGGAGTACTACGAGGCCGCGACCATCGAGCAGTACTCGTTCGAGTTCATCACCAAGCTCAACGACCTCGCCTACTCCAAGAAGTTCCGCTTCGACACGTTCCTCGGCGCGTTCAAGTACTACACCTCGTACACGCTGAAGACGTTCGACGGAAAGCGCTACCTCGAGCGCTTCGAAGACCGCGTCGTGATGACGGCCCTCGGCCTCGCCGGCGGCAACGAGCAGCTCGCGATCAACCTCGTCAATGAGATCCTCGGCGGCCGCTTCCAGCCGGCCACCCCCACGTTCCTCAATACAGGCAAGGCGCAGCGCGGCGAGCTCGTCTCCTGCTTCCTGCTGCGTATCGAAGACAACATGGAGTCGATCTCCCGCGCGATCAACTCAAGCCTTCAGCTCTCCAAGCGTGGTGGCGGCGTGGCGCTGCTGCTCTCGAACATCCGCGAATCCGGCGCACCGATCAAGCAGATCGAGAACCAGTCCTCAGGAATCATCCCCGTGATGAAGCTGCTCGAAGACTCCTTCAGCTACGCCAACCAGCTCGGTGCCCGCCAGGGTGCCGGCGCGGTCTACCTGCACGCCCACCACCCCGACATCATGCGCTTCCTCGACACCAAGCGTGAGAACGCCGACGAGAAGATCCGCATCAAGACGCTGTCGCTCGGTGTCGTTGTTCCTGACATCACCTTCGAGCTCGCGAAGAAGGGTGAGGACATGTACCTGTTCTCGCCGTACGACGTCGAGCGCGTCTACGGAGTGCCCTTCGGTGACATCTCGGTGAGCGAGAAGTACCACGAGATGGTCGACGACTCACGCATCAAGAAGACCAAGATCAAGGCCCGCGACTTCTTCCAGACGATCGCCGAGATCCAGTTCGAGTCGGGCTACCCGTACATCATGTTCGAAGACACGGTGAACGCGGCCAACCCCATCAAGGGCCGCATCAACATGTCGAACCTGTGCTCCGAGATCCTGCAGGTCAACACCCCGACCACCTATAACGAAGACCTTTCGTACAAGGAGATCGGCAAAGACATCTCGTGCAACCTCGGCTCGATGAACATCGCCCTGGCCATGGATGCGCCCGACTTCGGCCTCACGGTCGAGACGGCGATCCGGGGCCTCTCCGCGGTCAGCGACATGAGCCACATCACGTCGGTGCGCTCGATCGAAGACGGCAACGACAAGTCGCATGCCATCGGCCTGGGCCAGATGAACCTGCACGGCTACCTCGCTCGTGAGCGCATCTTCTACGGCTCCGAAGAGGGCATCGACTTCACGAACATCTACTTCTACACGGTTCTGTTCCACGCCCTGCGTGCCTCGAACCTGATCGCGATCGAGCGGGGCGTCAAGTTCGAGGGCTTCGAGGACTCGACCTACGCATCCGGCACCTTCTTCGACAAGTACACCGACGCCGAGTGGGTGCCCGCCACCGACCGCGTTCGCGAGCTCTTCGACACGGCCGGGGTACACATCCCGACGCAGGCCGACTGGGACCAGCTGAAGGCATCCGTCATGGAGCACGGCATCTACAACCAGAACCTGCAGGCCGTGCCGCCCACCGGGTCGATCTCGTACATCAACAACTCCACGGCATCGATCCACCCGATCGCGGCGAAGATCGAGATCCGCAAGGAAGGCAAGCTGGGCCGCGTCTACTTCCCGGCCCCGTTCATGACGAACGACAACCTGGAGTACTACCAGGACTCGTACGAGATCGGCGCAGAGAAGATCATCGACACCTATGCCGCGGCAACGCAGCACGTCGACCAGGGCCTGTCTCTGACGCTGTTCTTCAAGGACACGGCGACCACTCGTGACATCAACAAGGCGCAGATCTACGCATGGCGCAAGGGCATCAAGACGATCTACTACATCCGTCTTCGCCAGATGGCCCTCGAGGGCACCGAGATCGAGGGATGTGTCTCTTGCGCTCTCTAGCGCAGAGGGCATCTTCTGGTTCGACAAGCTCAGTCAACGAAAGAAAATAAGGTCATGGTCGAGAAGCTCAAGCTCGTGTCGCACGTCAATGCGATCAACTGGAACAGAATCCAGGACGACAAAGACGTCGAGGTGTGGAACCGACTCGTCAACAACTTCTGGTTGCCCGAGAAGATTCCGCTCTCGAACGACGTGCAGTCGTGGAACACGCTGACGCCCGCAGAGCAGCAGCTCACCATGCGCGTCTTCACCGGGCTCACCCTGCTCGACACCATCCAGGGCACAGTGGGCGCGGTCAGCCTCATCCCCGACGCGATCACGCCTCACGAAGAGGCCGTCTACACGAACATCGCGTTCATGGAGAGCGTGCACGCCAAGAGCTACTCGTCGATCTTCTCGACGCTCTCGAACACCAAAGACATCGACGAGGCGTTCCGCTGGTCGACCGAGAACGAGAACCTTCAGAAGAAGGCTCAGATCGTCATGGACTATTACACGGGTGACGACCCCCTGAAGCGCAAGGTCGCATCGACCCTGCTCGAGTCGTTCCTGTTCTACTCGGGCTTCTACCTGCCCATGTACTGGTCGAGCCGCGCCAAGCTCACGAACACGGCTGACATGATCCGCCTCATCATTCGCGACGAGGCCGTGCACGGCTACTACATCGGCTACAAGTTCCAGCGCGGACTCGAAACGGTGAGCCAAGAGCGCCGCGACGAGATCAAGGACTACACGTTCTCGCTGCTCTACGAGCTCTACGACAACGAGGTTCAGTACACGCAAGACCTCTACGACGAGGTCGGTCTCACCGAAGACGTCAAGAAGTTTTTGCACTACAACGCCAACAAGGCGCTCATGAACCTCGGCTACGAGGCCATGTTCCCGAAGACGGTCACCGACGTGAACCCGGCCATCCTGTCGGCGCTCTCGCCGAACGCAGACGAGAACCACGACTTCTTCTCGGGCTCGGGCTCGTCGTACGTCATCGGCAAGGCAGTCGTCACCGAAGACGAGGACTGGGACTTCTAAGAGTCTTTCTCGAACAACGCCGAGCGCGGGTGTTCGCACCGACCGACGTGGCTAAGCCACCGCGGTCGGCGCGAATACCCGCGCTCGCCGCTTGAGTACACGCCAATTGGCTCATGCTGGCGGCGCTTGGCGCAGCAGCGCCCTCGCCGCCATGCCGATCACCGCGCTATAGGTGGGGTAGGCGAAGCGTACGTTCGCCAGCGTCGACACGTCGACTCCGGCGGCCATCGCCGTGGTCACCGACTGGATGACCTCGATTGCGTTCTCGCCCACCGCGTGCGCGCCGAGGATCAGTTCGCGTCGAGGGTCGGCGATGAGCTTCAGGAAGCCGGTCTCGCGGTCGTCGATGACGGCGCGGTCGACAGCCGAGAACTGTACCGTCGCGACCACGCAGGTGATGTCGCGCTCACGGGCCTCCGGCTCGGTGAGTCCGACGCCCGCGTAGTCAGGGTCGGTAAAGCCGCCCGCCGGCAGCAGATGATGCGGCGTTCGACGGTTCGCGCCCAGCACCGCGTTCTCAGCCGCCGCCTCGCCCTCGAACTGCGCAGCTTGCACGAGCATGTCCCGCCCGTTCGCGTCGCCGACCGCGAAGATGTGCGGCACGGCCGTGCGGAAGTACGCATCGGCCGGGATGGCCGAGCGCACGACCTCGACGCCCGCCTTCTCGAGACCGAGGTCCTCGACGTCCGCAGGCCATCCGGTCGCCATGATGACGGCGTCGAACTCGGACGAGCGCGCTGCGCCGGCCTCTCGCCACGTCAGCGTGATGCCGCCGTCGGATGCTCGGGCCAGGCTGTCGACGCCGTCGATGCCCGTGCGCACATCGATTCGCTGCGCGACGAAAGCGGATGCCACGGCTTCGGAGACCGACGGGTCGGACGGCATCAAGACCCGCGGCGCGAGGTCGAGCACGGTGACCTCGGAGCCGAAGGAACTGAACACGGTCACCAATTGAGCGCCCGTGTTGCCCGCTCCGATGACCGCGACGCGACGGGGGAGTGACGGCAGATCGAGAACGTGCTCGGGAACCGTGGCGAGCTCGGCGCCCGGGATCGGCAGTCGCCTCGAGTGTCCGCCGACACAGATGAGGATCGACGAGGCGGTGATGCGACGGCCGCTGTCAAGCACCAATGTCGAATCGTCGGCGAAGCGCGCCCGCCCCTCGTGGATCAGATGGATGCCCGCCTCGGCGAACCGTTCGGCCTCGCGCTTGATGGAGCGTACCCTGTCGACTCGCTGGCGCACTCGTGCCACCGTCGTCGCCCAGTCGATCGTGGGAGCCGCGACTTCGACTCCGTAGACGTCGGCGTTGCGCGTCTCTCGGATGAGGCGCGCGGTCTTGGCGAGCACCCGGGTGGGAACGCAACCCGTGTTCACGCAGGTGCCGCCGACCCGCTCCGCCTCGAGAACGACGACGCTCGCGCCGAGCTCGGCGGCCCGGAGCGCGGCGGCCGTTCCTGCGGGGCCGGCGCCGATGACGGCGACATCGTAGTGATCCCTGTAGTCAGTCATGGTGGGAGAGTAGCGCGGCCGACCACGAACGCGGCGGGGTTGCGCGCGAAACGGTGCAGCCGAGGGCTGGCCTCGTCGTATAGCAACGCCGACAAACCAGGGCTGCACAGAATCGCAATGGGGGCGCGGCGAGGCGAAGGCCAGCGTATGATTCTGAAGTTGTCCGCACCCGGGCTTCGTTCGCGCGACAGCGTCGCGCGGCTGGTTTTGATTCCGAAAGGCCCGTTCGTGGCTGAAACTGTCCGGGGCGATAACCCCTCTTCCTCCTCCGCGGCGCCCGTTGTCTCGCGCCGAGCCTGGCAGGCGCTCATCGTGCTGCTCGCCGGCATGTTCATGGCGCTGCTCGACACCACGATCGTCAACGTGGCGCTGCCGACGATCCGCACCACGCTCGATGCGAGTGAGGGCACGCTCTCGTGGATCATCTCGGGCTACGCGCTCGCGTTCGGTCTCGCTCTGATCCCGGCAGGCCGGGTCGGCGACCGCATCGGGCACAAGTGGGTCTTCTTCACCGGGCTCGCCCTGTTCACGATCGCCAGCTTCTTCTGCGGACTCGCGCAGAACGACGTGCAACTCGTCGTCGCGCGCGTTGTGCAGGGCCTCGCCGGCGGCATCTTCGTGCCCGCGGTCACCGCGTTCATTCAGCTCCTCTTTCCCGGTCGCGTGCGCGGCAAGGCGTTCGCCATCATGGGCGCTGTCATCGGAGTCTCCTCCGCCCTCGGCCCGATCATCGGAGGCTTGCTCATTCAGGCTTTCGGCGAGACCGATGGCTGGAGGCTCGTCTTCTGGGTCAACCTGCCCATCGGCATCGCGACGCTCGTGGCGGCGGCCATCCTGTTGCCGAAGCAGAGCAAGGAGGAGGCGAGCCACGCCGACCGTTCGGGACTCGACTGGATCGGCCTCGTTCTGGTGTCGGCGAGCCTCATCGCGCTGCTCGTTCCGCTGATCGAAGGACAGGACACGGGCTGGCCACTCTGGACGATCCTGTCGCTCGTCGGGGGCGCTCTGCTCATGGTCGCGTTCGGTGCGTGGGAGGTCGCTTACACGAAGCGAGGCCGCAGCCCGCTCGTTCCGCCGCGGCTGTTCTCACACCCGGCCTTCACCGGGGGAGTCATTCTCGCTCTCGTCTACTTCGCCGCGTTCACCAGCATCTTCTTCACGATCTCGATCCTCTGGCAGTCGGGCCTCGGCCACACGGCGCTGGAGTCGGGCATCGTGTCGATTCCCTTCGCGATCGGAAGCATCGTGGGCAGCTCGCAGAGCAACAGGCTCACCCAGCGCCTGGGCCGCACCGTGCTCATCATCGGCACCCTGCTGGTCGTCGTCGGCCTGGCCTGGCTGTGGCTCGTGCTGCTGCTCACCAACGCCGCCGATCTCACCAACTGGCTGCTCATCGCACCGCTGCTCATCGCCGGCCTCGGCAACGGGCTCTTCATCGCCCCGAACGCACAGTTCATCGTGGCGACCGTCGATCCGCGCGAGGCGGGCGCGGCCAGTGGTGTGATCGGCGCGGTTCAGCGCATCGGCAGCGCGGTAGGCATCGCGGTGATCGGCAGCGTGTTCTTCGGCAGTCTGGTGATCGGCGGCAAGACAGCGGATGCCGTGGCCACCGGATTCACAGATGCTGCGGCCGCCGCAATGGTCGTCTCACTCGGCTTCGCGGTGCTCGCGTTCCTGCTGGTCTTCGCGCTTCCGCGCCGCACGAACACGGGGCACTGACCCGCTCGCGCTGATCGAGTAGCGCTCGCGACGAAGGAGCAGCGCGTATCGAGATCACTCGCGAGGGTCTCGATACGCTCGTTCCTCGCTACTCGACCAGCGCAGAGCGCGAGGAGATCAGGTGGTCGAGCGGGCCTCGTCGTAGGTGGCGCGTGACGTGCCGATCTCGAGCGCGGATGCCTCGAGCAGGTCGGCGAGGCTGCGCAGGTTCTCCGCGACGACAGTGCCGAGAGCAGTGAGGGAGTACTCCACGCGGGGCGGAATAGTGGAGTGCACCTCGCGCGTGACCATTCCGTCGCGCTCGAGCGTCTGGAGCGTCTGAGAGAGCATCTTCT
This sequence comes from Agreia pratensis, assembly GCF_900177685.1. GTDB lineage: Bacteria > Actinomycetota > Actinomycetes > Actinomycetales > Microbacteriaceae > Agreia > Agreia pratensis. Next base: position 625,437 of record NZ_FXAY01000001.1, on the reverse strand, counting down.
CGCTGACTCCCTCGACCTTGCGGCGCAGCGCGTTGAAGCGGAAGTCGCCTTCGCCGAGCGCGAGGAGGGCGAGGCTCGACCATTTCGTCGACACGTCTTCGAGGGCGGCGCGTGACATGCAGGCGCGCGCGAAGACAGAGGTCACGAGCTCGTTGCTCGGAGTTTCCTGATCTGTCATGTCTTCATCGTAGCCCGTGCTGCGCATTCGTGGGTACTGTGTAATAGTTAGTGCTACACGAATGAAAGCCCGCGACAAAGGAGATAATCATGACCACATACGCCGTCACCGGAGCATCAGGATCGTTCGGCCGCCACGCCGTCGCCAGCCTCATCGAGTCGGGAGTCGCCCCGAGCGACATCGTCGCCCTCGTTCGCACCCCCTCGAAGGTCGCCGACCTCGCCGAGCAGGGCGTGCAGGTTCGCACGGCCGACTACTCGGCTCCCGACACTCTCCCCGAGGCGCTCGCGGGCGTCGACGCTCTGCTGCTGGTCTCCGGCAGCGAGGTGGGCCAGCGCGTCGCACAGCACAGCAACGTCATCGACGCGGCCAAGGCCGCCGGTGTCTCGCGCATCGTCTACACGAGCGTGCTGCGCGCCGACACCTCCGAGCTGATTCTGGCCGCCGAGCACAAGGCGACCGAAGAGGCGCTGCGGGCATCCGGCGTCGCCTTCACCATTCTGCGCAACGGCTGGTACATCGAGAACTATCTCGGCCAGGTCGAGCAGTCCAAGGCCATGGGCGAGATCGTCGGCGCCTCGGGTGACGGCCGTATCTCGGCCGCGACCCGCGCTGACTTCGCAGCCGCAGCAGCAGCGGCCCTCGTGCAGCCCGGCCACGAGAACGCGGTCTATGAGCTGGGCGGCGCTCCCACTTTCACGATGACCGAGTTCGCGGCAGCCCTGTCGGCGGCGACGGGTGCGACCATCGTCTACCGCGATGTGACCCCCGAAGAGCACACGGCGATCCTCGAGAGCGTCGGACTCGACGCGGGAACGGCCGGCTTCGTGACCGCTCTCGAGGTCGGAACGAAGCGCGGCGACCTGTTCACCGACTCCGACGACCTGCAGCGCCTGCTTGGCCGCGAGTCGACCCCTCTCGCGGAAGCCCTCGCGTCTGCCGTCAAGTAGAGCCGACTCGAACGCGGGTGTTCCCGCCGAGCGCCGTGGCCCCGTCGCCGCGCTCGGCGGGAACACCCGCGCCAGGGGTGCAGGAGTCAAGGAGGGCAACCCCCAGCTTGTGAGGAACTAAACTCTCCTGTGGACGATCGCTCAGTTTGCGAGCCGCACCCCACGAACACAACTCGATAGGAATCTCCGTTGGACGGAAACGCTACGACGACTCACCGCAATGTCGCACTTCTGTCGGTCGCAACCACCATGGCGACCCGAATCACGACATCAGCCGAGATCGATCGTCGCCTCGCTCCCGCGCTCAAGCGCCTGAAGCTTCCGACCGGACTCCTGCAGCGCGTCGCGGGCGTGCACGAGCGCCGCAACTGGGGCGAGGGCCAGACCTTCGACGACGCCGCCATCGAGGCGGGCAAGAAGGCGCTCGCCGAGGCGGGAATCCGCCCCGACCAGGTGGGCCTGCTCATCAACACCTCGGTGACCCGCAAGCACCTCGAGCCCTCTGTCGCCGTGCGCATCCACCACGGTCTGGGCCTGCCCAGCTCAGCCACCAACTTCGACATCGCCAACGCCTGCCTCGGCTTCGTGAACGGCATGGCGCTCGCCGGCCAGCTTATCGACGCCGGCCAGATCGACTACGCCGTGATCATCGACGGCGAAGACGCCGACGAGATCCAGGTCAACACCATCGAACGCCTGGGCCGCGAGGGCATCAAGCGCAAAGACTTCATGAGCGAGTTCGCGAGCCTCACGCTGGGCTCGGGTGCCGCGGCGGCCGTGATCGGCCGGGCCGATCTGCATCCCGAGGGCCACCGCATGCTCGGCGGCATCACCCGCGCGGCCACCCAATTCAACGACCTCTGCGTCGGCAGCGTCGACGGCATGTTCACCGACGCGAAGGCGTTGCTGAAGGGCGGCATGGAACTCGTGGTCAGCGCCTGGAAAGACGCGAAGCGCCAGTGGAGCTGGTCGCACATGGACCGCTACATCATGCATCAGGTCTCGTCGGTGCACACCAACGCCATCGTCAAGGCTGCGAACCTCGACGCCACCCGCGTTCCCGTCACCTTTCCACTGCTGGGCAACGTCGGCCCTGCATCGATCCCGATCACGCTCGCCCAAGAGGCCTCGAAGCTCGTGCGGGGCAACCGCGTTCTGCTGATGGGCGTCGGCTCGGGTCTCAATACCTCCATGATGGAGATCGCCTGGTGAGTCACGGCTCCTCCCGCCTGCCCCGGTCGGCGGGTCGCACCGCACCCGCGTCGCTTCCCCCGGCAGGTCTGCCGGGCATGGATGCGCGATTCTCGCGTCTCGTCGAGGCCGCCGACGGCGACTCCGGTCATCCGGTCACCTGGCATCTGCTCGACAACGGGCCCGTGCTCGACCAGCTCGGGGTGACCCCCGTGGGAACGATGCTGTGCGTGCACGGCAATCCCACGTGGTCGTATCTCTGGCGCGAGCTCGTGGCTGCTGCGACGGATGCCGCCACCACGGCGGCCGAGACCGGCTCCGGCGACGTGTGGCGGGTCATCGCCGTCGACCAGTTGGAGATGGGATTCTCAGAGCGCACCGGCATCGAGCGCGGTCTAGAACATCGGATCGCCGACCTCTCCGCTCTCACAGAGACCCTCGGACTCGCAGGCCCCGTGGTCACCGTCGGCCACGATTGGGGCGGCGTCGTCTCGATGGGCTGGGCGGTCGATCACCCCGATGAGCTCGCCGGTGTTGTGCTGCTCAACACGGCGATCCACCAGCCGGAGGACCGCGCCATTCCGTGGCCGCTGCGGCTCACCCTGCAGCGCGGCATGCTGGGGCGCGCCACCGTGGCGACGCCGGCATTCCTCGAGACGACGCTGGCGCTCGCGCATCCGTCTCTCGAATCAGACGTCAAGAACGGGTACCGCTCGCCCTATCGCTCGGCCGATCGGCGCGGTGGCATCGGCGCGTTCGTGGCCGACATCCCCGTCGACGAGCGGCACCGTTCGTGGAACGAACTCGAGCGCATCGCCGCCGGGGTGCGCGAACTGGGCGTTCCCTCGCTCATGCTCTGGGGACCCCGAGACCCGATCTTCTCCGACACGTATCTCGACGATCTCGCCGAACGGATGCCGCAGGCCGACATCCACAGGTTCGAGGGCGCGGGGCACATGATCGCCGAAGACGTGGAGTACGCGCCCGTGGTGCTCGACTGGCTGGGTGGTCTCGACCAGCGCGCCGGTCGAGTAGCCGCGCGAGGAACAAGCCGGCGTATCGAGACCACGTCCGACGGTCTCGATACGGCCGCGGGCGGCCTACTCGACCAGCGCAAGGGTCCGCTGTGGAGCGTGCTCGACGAGCGGCGCGACAGCACCGACATCGCGCTGGTCGACATGAAGCCGCGGCGAGACGTCTCATGGAAGCTCCTCTCCACCCGTGTGCGCCAGCTCGCCGCGGGCCTCGTGCGCGCCGGGGTGAAGCCCGGCGACCGCGTCTCCCTTCTCGTTCCGCCGAGCGCCGACCTCACCGCGGTGCTCTACGCGTGCCTGCGCATCGGCGCAATCGTCGTCGTCGCCGATGCCGGCCTCGGACTGCCCGGTCTGACCCGCGCCGTGCGCGGCGCGCGCCCCGACCATGTGATCGGCGCCCTCCCTGGCCTCTCGGTCGCCCGCGCTTTCTCGTGGCCCGGACAGAAGATCTCGACCACCACCCTTCCGCGTGCCACCGCCCTCGCGCTCGGCGTACGGCACTCCCTGCCCGAACTCGCGCGGCTGGGCGCCGACGAGTCGCTGCCCGAGCCGCCCGCGGCATCCGCTGTCGCCGCCGTTCTCTTCACCTCGGGATCGACCGGACCGGCCAAGGGCGTCATCTACACGCACGCCCAGCTCGAGGCTGTTCGCGACGCGCTCTCGTCGCAATACGACATCGGGGTCGGCACGGGCCTCGTCGCCGGATTCGCCCCTTTCGCGCTGCTCGGCCCCGCCCTCGGCGCGCGGTCGGTGACCCCCGACATGAACGTCACCTCGCCGCGCACCCTCACCGCGAAGGCCACGGCCGAGGCCGCGGCGGCGGTGGATGCGACGGTCGTGTTCCTCTCGCCGGCCGCCCTCGCGAACGTGGTCGCCACAGCGGATGCCCTCGGCGCCGCCGACACCGCGGCGCTCGCGGGCGTGAAGACTTTTCTCTCGGCCGGCGCTCCCGTGCCCGAGACTCTTCTCGCCGCGGCGGGTCGGCTGATGCCGAACGCCACTCCGCACACCCCTTACGGCATGACCGAGGGTCTGCTCATGACCGACGTCACGCTCGAGGGCATTCGCGCCGCAGCCCAGGATGCTGCTGCGTTGCCCGCAGGCGAGCACGCCGGCGGCGTGTGCGTGGGAGCGCCGGCCGGATCGGTGCGCGTGCGCATAGCGGGGCTCGATGAGCACGGCCAGCCGACTGCCGAACCGAGCGATCGGACCGGCGTCACCGGTGAGATCGTGCTCTCCGCTCCCCACTTGAAGCAGTCATACGACCGGCTCTGGGCCACGAACCGCATTGCCGACGCCGACTCCGTGTGGGCAGATTCCGACGGAACGCCGACCGAACGCTGGCACCGCACCGGAGATGTCGGGCACCTCGACGCTCAGGGCCGCCTCTGGGTCGAGGGCCGACTTCCGCATGTCGTCGTCACGGCCGGGGGAGTCGTCACCCCCGTCGGACCGGAGCAGAAGATCGAGTCGGTGCTGGGTGTCGGGAGGGTCGCGCTCGCGGGCATCGGCCCTCGGGGAACACAGCAGCTCGTGGTGGTGCTCGAGACCGACCCGCCCGCGCATCGTGCCGCACTCGCCGACTCCGACCTGGGTGCTGCTGTGCGCCACGCGGCAGGGCTCGACATCGCGGCGGTGCTGGTGGTTCCCGCGCTGCCCACCGACATCCGACACAACTCGAAGATCGACCGATCCGCCCTGTCGCGTTGGGCCGAGGGCGTGCTCTCCGGCGAGAAGCTGAGCGCGCCGTGAAGGTTCTCGTCACAGGAGCCAGCGGCTTTCTCGGAGGAGCCGTCGCCCGCGAGATCGTGCGGGCCGGGCACGAGGTGCGCACCTTCCAGCGGCGGCCATCCGGTGTCGTCGGGGTGGACGACGCTCTCGGCTCGCTGACGTCGCGGGCCGACGTCGCGCGCGCCGCCCAGGGCGTGGATGCCGTGGTGCACCTGGCCGCGAAGGTCTCGTTGGCGGGCGACCCGGCCGAGTTCGAGGCCGTCAACGTCGAGGGAACCCGCACTCTCCTCGCTGCGATGCATGACGCCGGAGCCGGCCGTCTCGTGTTCGTGTCGTCGCCGTCGGTGGCGCACGCGGGGGCATCCATCGCCGGCGACGATGCCCAGCCTGCCGACCCGCAGCACGCGCGCGGCGAATACGCACGCACGAAGGCGCTCGCGGAACTGCTGGCGCTCGGTGCCGACTCGGAGTCTCTGCGTGTCGTGGCTGTGCGCCCGCATCTCGTGTGGGGTCCGGGAGACACGCAACTCGTCGAGCGCATCGTCGAGCGGGCCCGCGCGGGCAGGCTTCCCTTGCTCGACCGCGGCGCCGCCCTGATCGACTCGACCTACATCGACAACGCGGCTTCGGCGATCGCCGCCGCACTCGAGCGCGTCGACGAGGTGCACGGCAACGCTTATGTGATCACCAATGGCGAGCCGCGCCCGGTGGCCGAACTGCTGGGCGGAATCTGCGCGGCGGCAGGCGTTGCCGCGCCCGCGTGGAGCATTCCCGCCGGTGTCGCTCGGGCAGCGGGATCTCTCATCGAGGCCGTCTGGCGGGTCAAACCAGGAGTGGACGAGCCGCCGATGACGCGCTTTCTGGCGGAGCAGCTCTCGACCGCGCACTGGTTCGACCAGCGCCGCACTCGTGCCGAGCTGCAGTGGCAGCCCGCGGTGAGCCTCGACGAGGGGCTGCGACGCCTCGCCGAGCACTACGGAACGCCGTCGCGCTGATCGAGTAGTCGCGCGCCGTCGCGCTGATCGAGTAGTCGCGCGAGGAACGAGCCGACGTATCGAGATCTCACCCCGCTGGTCTCGATACGGTCGCTGAGCGACCTACTCGACCAACGCAGGCCGGACAGACTCGACCGACGCAGCCCGGTAATCTCGAGGGATGCGTCTTCTGCTGATCCGTCATGGCCAGACTCCGTCGAATGTCATCGGCGCCCTCGACACCGCTATCCCCGGCCCCGGCCTCACCGACCTCGGTCTCGAGCAGGCCGACGCCGTTCCTGAGGCACTCGTCGCCGAGACGATCGGCGCGATCTTCGCCTCGACGCAGCTGCGCGCGCAGCTCACCGCCGCCCCGCTCGCCGAGGCCCGCGGCCTGACGGTAGATATCCGCTCGGGCCTTCGTGAGGTGGATGCCGGAGACCTCGAGATGCGCAACGACGACGAGGCCGTGCGCATCTACATGGAGACCGTCATCGCGTGGGCCGACGGCGACGTCGAACGCCGGATGCCCGGGGCCGAGTCGGGCGCAGAGGTCTACGCCCGCTACGACGAGGTGATCGCGGAGGCTGCCGCGACCGGCCATTCTGTTGTCGCGATCGTCTCGCACGGAGCCATCATCCGATCGTGGGTCGGAGCCCGCGCCGAGAACGTGAGCGCCGACTTCTCGGCAGAGCACTCGCTGAGCAACACGGGCGTCGTCGTTCTCGAAGGCAGCCCCGACTCTGGCTGGCGCGCCCTCACCTGGATGGGCCAGGCCATCGGTGGCCCGACGCTCGACGACGCCGCCCACGCCGGTCCGGCATCCGAAACCCGCTGAGAACTGGAGCACCTGTGACCCGAGCAACCGAACTCTCACCCGATGTCGTGTCGCGCCTCTGCGCCTGGTTCGAAGAGACCGAGCTGGTGAGCCCGTCGCTCAGCTACGCCGTGTTCGACCGCCATGGTGTGCTGTTCCATCACGGGGTGGGCGAGTTCCAGCTCGACGGCCGTGCCCCGGGACCCCAGACGATCTACCGCATCGCCTCGATGTCGAAGAGTTTCTGCATCGCCGCCGTCCTGGTGCTGCGCGATCGCGGTCTGCTGTCGCTAGACGACCGCGTCGCCGAACTCGTGCCGCAGTTCCGCGACCCGGTCGACGATGCCGGCGAGGTTCAGCCCGTGACCGTGCGGATGCTCATGAACAACTCCTCGGGATTGCCGGAGGACAACGGGTGGGCCGACCATGAGCTCGCCCTCTCGCGTAACGACTTTTTGGCCGTCGTCGAGGCGGGTCTGGGCTTCGCCGGGTTGCCTGGCTCGGGATTCCAGTACTCCAATGTGGGCTTCTGGCTGCTCGGCGTGATCGTCGAAGACCTCGCGGGCCAAGGGTTCGAGCGGTTCGCTCGCGAGACGTTCCTCGAGCCGCTCGGGCTGACGAGCACGGGCTACAAGCCCGCCGATTTCGCGGGCGACGGCGAGCTCGGCGACGGTATCGCGCATGGCTATTCGAGCTACGACAAGGGAGCGAGCTGGGTCTCCCGCCCCGTTGTGGGCGGAGGCATCGGTGCCTGCGCGGCGAGCATGTTCAGCACTCCGCCCGACATCGCCCGGTGGAGTGCCTGGCTCTCCAGCGCCTTCGACCCCGCGAACACCGACGACGCTATTCTGAGCCGCGCCTCGCGGCGAGAGATGCAGCGCATCCACACCGTCGCACCGGGCGCGGCCGACCGCACGGCCGAGCCGACCCTCGAAGCCCAGGGTTACGGCCTCGGCCTCTACGTGGAGCACGACGTGCGCTTCGGCCGCTTCGCCCAGCACTCGGGTGGGCTCCCGGGGTGGACGTCGAACATGCGCTGGCACCTCGAGTCGGGGCTCGGTGCGGTGGCCTTCGGCAACACGAACGGGCTCAAGCTGTCGCTCGCCGTCGCGGAGATTCTGCGGTTCGTTCTCGACTCCGTCGACGAGCCCGCTCGTCGAATCGAGCTGTGGCCGTCGACCGTGGCGGCGGCCCGCGCTGTCGACGCGGCCGTTCGCGGTTCTGGGCGCATCCTCGATGCCGCCGACGGATCCACCACCTTCAGCCCGAACCTGCTCGGCGATGTGCCGGCCGAGGTTCGCGACGCGCGCATCGCCGCCGCGATCGCCGAGGTCGGCGGGGTTCTGGATGCCGACAGCACGCCGCCGCTCGACGCCCGGCTCACATGGTCGGTCGCGCCGGCCCACGTCACCTGGACGATTCCCGGTCGCACGGGCGAACTGGAGTGCCGCATCGAGCTGACGCCGACGACGCCGGCGATGCTGCAGCGCTTCGACGTGGCGGTGCGCACGCCGACGACCCCGCTCTCGCCGGTGCTGCGCCACTACCGCCCCGTGGTCTGATCTCGATACGCCGCGCTCGTTCCTCGCGCGGCTACTCGATCAGCGCGGCTGCGCCGTCGCTACTCGATCGACGCGTGGTGCGCTGGTCGAGTAGCCCGAGGCCGCCCGCGGCCGACGCGTATCGAGACCATGGTGGGGTGCTGGCCGAACGGCGACGTCCGGCCGATCGTCGACTTGTAGGCTCCTTGGCATGGTGGGTACGCGTGAGCCGGCAGTCAACGGAACGTCGAACCAACCCGGAGCGCGGCCGTCGCGTGGGTTGGCCGTCGTGGGTCTGAGCCTCAGCGCGCTCGGGGTGATCGCACTGCTCGGCGCAGCATTCCTGGTGTTCGGCGCCGGTTTCCAGCTGGCACCGCCCGTGTCGTTTGGGAAGGTGATGACGGTTGAAGTGTCACGCGGAGACCACGCCGTGTACGTCACGCCGAATGACCACTGGAGCGACATCTCCTGCACCGGCGATCTCGACGGTGAGGAGTTTGCGCTCAGGCCCGAGATGACGCAGCAGGGGCTGCTTTTGCCGGAGCGGTGGGACGCTCAGGGAAGCTTCGCCGCGGACACGTCAGGCGTGCTCCGGATCTCCTGCGACGGCCCGGTCCCGGATGGCCGCTTCACGGTGGGACCGGTCGTGTCCATCGTCAACCTCGTCGGGGCTCTGGCGGCGGGCGTGTCGGCGCTCCCCCTTTTAGCCGGTGGTCTGGTGCTTCTGGGGATCGCGCGCCGGAGAACCCGCGTCTGACCAGCGCCGTGACTCAGCCGAGCGCAGGCTGGCCCGCGGTGTAGATCCAGGTGTTGAAGAACTCGGTGAGGTCTTTGCCCGAGACACTCTCGGCGTAGTCGACGAACTGAGCCGTCGAGACCGATGTGCCCGCATTCTCCGTCGCCCATCCCTTGAGAATGGCGAAGAACGCGTCGTCTCCGACCTCGTTTCGCAGCGCCTGGAGCGTCATGGCGCCACGCGTGTAGACACCGCTGTTGAAGATGCCGGCAGCACCCGGGTCTGCGACGACGGTCTGCCAGAAGTCCGGGTCATCGTCGGCTGCGTAGTCATGCGTGTACGCGTCGTTGAAGATCTCCTGGGTGGTGCGTCCGCCCTGGTGCTCTTCCCATAGCCACTCGGCGTAGGTAGCGAAGCCCTCGTTGAGCCAGATGTCCGACCAGCGGTTCATCGACAGGTTGTCGCCGTACCACTGGTGGGCGAGTTCGTGCACGACGACGCTTGCGTCGACATCTGCCGGGAAAGCCCAGGCGGGATAGATCGGGCGCGTCTGGTTCTCGAGCGCGTACGGCAGATCGCTCGGTCGCACGGGAGGCACGGCTGTGGGATCACCCTCGTCGATGTAGCCGATGGCGATGCCACCCGCCTCGGAGAAGGGGTATGGTCCGAAGCTCTTCGAGAGGAAGTTGATGACCTCGGGCTCGGTCTCGAAGATCTGCGACGCGATGTCTCCCACCTTCACGCCGGGCGCGTTTCGGACATCGCGCGTCAGCAGACTGCGATCGATAGCGTCGACATAGGTGATGCCGTCGACGGTGCGGGTATCTACCGCGAAGTCGCCTACCGTCGCTGTTGCGAGGTAGGTGGCCATGGGCTTCTCCATCTCCCAATCGAACGTCTCGGTCTCGCCGCTGGTCTCTCGCCCGGCAAGCCGCCCGTTTCCGATGACCTCGAGTCCGTCAGGAACGGTCATGTGTGTCGAGAAGGTGGCCTTGTCGCTCGGGTGATCGTTCGACGGAAACCAGGTGGCGGCAACACGAGGCTGGCCCACGACGACCGCGCCCGTCGGGGTGGGAAACACTCCGGCGGGGCCGTAAGCGTCGTCGACGACGATCGGAACGCCGCTGTAGGTGACGGCCGTCGTAACGGTGGCGCCGAGCGGGATGCCCGCGGGCGGCACAACGGTCAGCTCTGTGCGAGGGGGCGTGGCGTCGTCGTCGGTCGAGCCCACGACCTGCGGCTGGCCGGTGGCCTTGCTGATCTGTGTGGTCGCAAGACTCCATTCGGCGGGTACGCCGTCGACGGTGATCGACGAGATCGTGACGGCGTCGTCGCCGTTCACGTCACGGGTGTCGAAGTCGAGGTTGAACGCCGAGAGGTTCTGAGTGGCAACCGCGGTGACCGTGGTCGTGCCCGAGATCACATCGGTGTCGGGAGCGTAGGCGAGGTCGAGGTCGTAGTGCTGCACGTCGTAGCCGCCGTTGCCGTCGAGCGGAAAGTACGAGTCGCCGATTCCCGCGGCGCCGGGTTGGAAGTCGACGGGAGTCGCCGGATCGGTCGCCGCGGGCGTCGTGGCCGGAGAGCCCGCCGCGGGTGGGCACGGTTCTGCCGCGCTGGCCGGAGTGGCCGAGACCCCGCCCGAGGCAACAAGGGCGAGCACAAGAAGCGGAACAGCCGCGAACACCGCTGTGCTGGCGCCGCGCTTACGTCGGCCGAGAAGCAGCCACGCGGTGCTTCCGGCAGCTAAGAGAACGATGGCGATCACGAGGAGCACCGGCCCCGAATCGAATCCGGTCGCGGCTAGAACACACGTTGTCACACAATCCCCGTCTCATTGAACTGTCGCGACTTTATCGGGATTCTGTCAGCAAGCACCAGACACGGGGCAAGTCGCTTTGTTACATCTTCGTTTCGTGACCCGTTCGGGGTGTCCGTAGCGTGGACAGCTGCTCCACTACAGCACCTGCTTCACAACAGCGCCTGCTCCACGAAAGGAAGCACCATGTCTCTCTCCAAGAAGATCCTGGCCGCAGCAGCCACTCTTCCCCTCATCGCAGCCCTCGCAGGGTGCGCCGGATCCTCTTCCGACGCCGAGAAGGGCACTGCCGACAACCCCGTGAAGCTCGGCGTCGTCGGCGCCAGCGACCCCTACTGGGAGATCTACAAGAAGGCGGCGGCAGACGAGGGCATCTCGGTCGACATCGTCGACTTCACCGAGTACCCGCAGCCCAACCCGGCACTCACCGAAGGTGAGATCGACCTCAACCAGTTCCAGCACATCGTCTACCTCGCCCAGTACAACGAGGCATCCGGCGAAGACCTGGTACCCGTCGGAGCCACGGCCATCTACCCGCTCGCGCTGTACTCCACGAAGTACACGTCGGTGAAGGACATCAAGAAGGGCGACACCGTCGCCATTCCGAACGACGAGTCGAACCTGTCGCGTGCACTGCTCGTGCTGCAGTCCGCCGGCCTCGTCAAGCTGAAAGACGGAGGAAGCTCCCTCTCGACCGTCGACGACGTCGACACCGACAAGTCCACGGTGAAGGTCACGACGCTCGAGGCATCGCTCACTCCCACCTCGCTGCCCGACGTGGCCGCCGCGATCATCAACAACGACTTCGTGGCGGATGCCGGGCTCACCTTCGACGACGCGATCGCGCAGGACGACCCTTCCGACCCCAACGCGCTGCCCTACGTGAACATCTTCGCGGCGCGCGCCGAAGACAAGGACAACGAGACATTCAAGAAGCTCGTATCGATCTACCAGGACACGAAGACCGTCACCGACGCGGTGCAGGAGAACTCGGGCGGAACGGCCGTGTTCGTGAAGACTCCGGTCACCGACCTGCAGTCCTCGCTCGATACGGTCGAGGCTGACATCAAGGCCAAGGGCTGATCGGCTCGATGCCTCTCATCAGTCTGCGCGACGTCACCAAGTCGTATCCGCCATCGAGTCGCGGAGGTGCCGTCGTGCACGCCGTCCAAGGGCTGAACCTCGACATCGAAGCGGGAGACATCTACGGGATCATCGGCTACTCGGGAGCGGGCAAGAGCACTCTCGTGCGGCTCATCAACGCTCTCGAAGACGCGACCAGCGGCAGCATCCTGGTCGACGGCGATGAGGTGACCCGCATGAAAGAAAGCGAGTTGCGCCGACTGCGCCTCGGCATCGGCATGATCTTTCAGCAGTTCAACCTCTTCAACTCGAAGACCGTCGCCGGAAACGTCGCGTACCCCCTCGAGGTCGCGAAGACGCCGCGCGCCGACATCGCTCCGCGCGTCGCCGAGCTGCTCGACTTCGTCGGCCTCTCCGACAAAGCGCGCAACTACCCCGAGCAGCTGTCGGGTGGGCAGAAACAGCGGGTCGGCATCGCCCGTGCCCTCGCGACGAGCCCCCGCATCCTGCTCGCCGACGAGGCGACCAGCGCCCTCGACCCCGAGACGACCCACGAGGTGCTCGAGCTGTTGAAGCGCGTGAACACCGAGTTCGGCGTCACGATCGTGGTCATCACGCACGAGATGGATGTCATCCAGACGCTGGCCACCAAGGTCGCGGTCATGGATGGCGGGCGCATCGTGGAGCAGGGCGACGTGTTCGACGTCTTCTCGAAGCCGACGGAGGCGTCGTCGCAGCGCTTCGTGTCGACCGTCGTGCGGGGCGTGCCCTCCGACGCCGAACTCGTTGCGTTGCGGCAGCGGCATCCGGGTCGCATCGTGACCCTGTCGTTCCGCGACGGCAACACATCGCAAGGGGCGGTCTTTTCCGATCTGGCTCAGGCCGGCGTCGCGTTCGAGCTGATCTACGGCGGCATCAACGACATCCGGGGCCGTGTCTTCGGACATCTCACCCTCGCGCTGACGGGTTACGCCGATGCTGTCGACCGCGCACTCGCCACGATCGCGACCAAGGTCGACGTCACGGAGGCACCGAGCCATGAATGACCTGATACCTCTGCTGCCCAAGCTGTGGCAGGCCAGCTACGAGACGCTCTACATCGTGGGCCTCAGCCTGATCTTCGGAGGCCTCGGCGGACTCATCCTCGGTCTCGGTCTGTACACGACCCGGTCGAACAGCCTCTTCTCGAACCGCCCCGTTTTCGGCGTGCTCAACGTGCTCGTCAACGTGTTCCGTCCGATTCCGTTCATCATCTTTCTCGCGGCGGCTCAGCCACTGGCGCGCTTCGTGACCGGCACAGGAATCGGAAACACAGCGATCATCTTCACGCTGTCGCTGGCAGCCGCGTTCGGTATCAGTCGCATCGTGGAGCAGAACCTGCTCACCGTGCAGCCCGGAGTCATCGAGGCCGCGAGGTCGGTCGGCGCGAGTCGGAGCCGCATCATGCTGACGCTGCTTATTCCCGAGGCGTTGGGCCCGCTGATTCTCGGGTACACGTTCATCGTGGTTGCTCTCGTCGACATGTCGGCGGTGGCCGGCTACGTGGGCGGCGGCGGACTCGGGACGTTCGCGATTCAATACGGCTACCGGCAGTTCCACCCCGTTGTCACCTGGGCCGCTGTGCTCGTGATCATCGTGATCGTGCAGCTGGTGCAGTTCTTGGGCAACTACCTCGCCCGCAAGGCGCTCCGCCGCTGACGTAGGGTGTGGGAAGCCGCGCGTTGCCACTTCGGGCTACTCGAACTGTCACCACGCGGCATCTGTCGCGCGGAAAGTGGCAATTCGTCAGGGATAGGTGAGTGGTGACCTAGTCGATCAGCGCGGGGTGCGCCGGTCTGGTCGCTTCCGCGGGGCGGGCGGGCGTATCGAGGCCGCCCTCCTCTGCCAGTTCGGACAGGCGCCTCAGGATGGCGCGGGCGACCTTGTCGTTCTCCCTGAACGAGATCGCATTGGTGCGCGGACGCGAGAACGCCCCGACGAACGGAGAGTTCGTATACGGTCCGATCGCGTACAGCCGAGACGAATGCTCGCCGCCAGCTCCGAGAATCCTCGTGTCGAGCTGTCGCACCGACAACCTGCCCGTGCTCGCCGAGAAGGCTCCGTCGGTGACGACCTCCTCGAGTCCGGCTCCGCTCGCGACCAGCGACCTCAGCAGCTCGTTGTCGCTGCGCGAGATCGCGGTCGCGGGCAGCCGCGCATCCACCAGGGCGCTCGCGGTGACGGTGACCGGCGTCGTCGCACTGCCGGCGCGGAAGATCCCTGCATCCTCATCGGCTTCCACCCAGATTCCTGCCCCGAGGAACTCGACGACGCCGGCCTCCGAGAGTGCGACGAGTTCTTCGAGGCGGTGCGCGGGCGGACCGCTGGCGATGAAGCTGAAGTAGCCGAGCCACCAGCCGTGGATGTCGCGGACTCGTGACTGAGCGGTCCACTTGGGCGAGTCGATGATGTCGGAGAGGGTGAAGAGGCTCGTGAGCAGGGCGATGAACAGACCGAGTGTGGCGCTGTGCTCGGGCCGGGTGCGCAGGGCGAGGTCTGTGCGGATGTAGTCGCGCACGAGATCTTGCAACTCGCCCGGGTCTGCAACCAGCGCGGCTCCCAGCGGTCGGTCGAGCTCGGGAAGGAACAGCCTGTCGTCGGCGAACGCCACGCTTGCTTCGACCAGATCGACGAAGGCCTGCGCGTCGCGCGCGAGGAGTGTGTCGTCACTGGCGAGGTCATCGATCGAGGGAACGGCATGGCCGCGGGGCGTGCTGTCGTGAACCTCGGTGTGCGGCGATGCGAGCAGGAGCGCGCGCGGATCGAGGCGGTCGAATGCTCGCGCGAACGAATCCCAGCTCGATTCGACCCGGTCGGGATGCCCCGTGAACAGTTCGCGATAGTAGCCCCACAGCATGTCTTTCGCGATGAGCGGCCACACATCGACGCCGAGGTCGAGCGCGGGCAGTGTCTCTTCGAGAGAACGCGCGATCGCCGGAGTGAAGTACCGCGCCTCGGGCTTCTCTCCCACGAGAGTCGACGAGATCTTCGAGTGATACGGCACCCCGCGGCGCGATCCGAAGTAGAGCCGCGGCTCGAGCCCGGATGCCGTGTAGCGCAGCACCCCGTCGTCGCCTCGATCGAAGCGGCCGCCCCTGCCCTCGGTGAGCAGAACGGTGAGGTCGACCGCCGCGAGGCCCATGCCCCGCACGATCACCCGCTGGCCGGGCACGATCGGCCGGGTGTCGGCATCCGCTGTGAAGGCCGGCGGCAGGTAGAACAGTTCGCGTCGACGCGCGAAGTCGATGAGGTCGGCGTGCTCGGGCTCGGCCTCGGTGCCGGTGTGGCCGAGCGAGTACAGCACGATGTCGGCCGTGATCGAGGCCCCGTCGTCGAGCAGGATGCGATGGGTCGGCCCGTCGTCGACGGTCTCGACCGCGGATGCCCGGTGCACGTCGACCGTGACGGTCTCGGGAAGCAGACCCCCGGCATCCGCGAAGAACCAGCTGAGGTAGAGGCTCTGCAGGCGCCGTGTCGGAAAGCTGGCGGGGGCGAGGTTCTCGATCTCCTGGCGCAGGCGCGCATCCACCCGGGGGATCGCGATGTCTCCCGCGTTCACAAGCCCGGCCCACTCGATCAGCGAGGGCCCGGGGCGCACGGGGCCCTCGATGGTCGATGACTCATCGGTGAACATCGTGACATCGGCGGCCATCGAGTTGAGTTTCAGGAGGGGCGATTGTGCGAACCTCCAGATGCGCCCCGGACCGGCCGGGTGCGGGTCGATCACGTGGATGACGATCCGCGCACCGGATCGCCACAGCTCGGGAATGTTCGCACCGAGACGCTCGAGAACGCCGGCTCCCCGAGGGCCGCCGCCGATAAGGGCGATCTGGAACTCGGGCGGGTCGATGAGGGAGGTAGGCGCGTGCGGCATGACACAACCGTCGACGTTTCGTCCATCGAAATCGAGGTTTGTGACCTCGCGTGACGACGTGACGAATTGTGAACGACACTGCTTGGCCGAGTCGCGCCGTCGAGCCTAGCGTCACATCCACCTCGACACGGCCCGTGCCGAGACAGTGAAGGAGGCGGACATGCCTATCGAATCCCTCGGCCTGACGAGCCACAGCACCGACAGGTTCGTCTACGTCTCGGCCGACGACCCCATCGCCGAGCCTCTGCTGCGTGAACTCGAGCAGGAGTACGACGCGCGCTATGGCGAGTTCTTCGGAGAGAAGGCGTCGGCCGAGATCACGCGGTACCCGGCATCGGCTTTCTCTGCCGACGAGGGCGGAGCGTTCGTGCTGCTCATGCGCGACGGCGTCGCCATAGCCGGAGGCGCATATAAGAGATTCGACGAACGCACGGCCGAGCTGAAGCGCATCTGGACCTCGTCGGCGCATCGGAGACAGGGGCTCGCGCGTCGAGTGGTCGCAGAGCTCGAGGCAGAGGCGGTGCGCCGCGGATACACGCGGGCCTATCTCACGACAGGGCCGCGCCAGCCCGAAGCGAAGCGTCTGTACTTTCAGACCGGGTACACACCGCTCTTCGACACCACGCTCGACCCTGAAGAGGTCGTCGTGCACGGGTTCGCCAAGAGCCTGGATGGCGAACCCCTCGATGTGGCCGGCATCACCGCGGCCCATGACGAAGGCGTCGGTCGAGTAGCCGCGCGAGGAACGAGCCGGCGTATCGAGACCGCATCCGATGGTCTCGATACGGCCGCGGGCGGCCTACTCGACCAGCGAGGGGGAGGGGGTGCCGCGGGCGGCCTACTCGACCAGCGCAGGGCCGTGAAGGTGGTGCCGACCCGGCACTGGTGGCGGTGGGTGCTCAGCGCGCTCGTCGCCTTCGCGGTGCTGCAGTTCGCGTGGTCACTCGTCACGAACAAGCAGTACGAGTGGAACGTCTTCGCCGAGTACTTCTTCTCGCAGTCGGTGCTCAACAGCCTCGGCGTGACCCTCGGCCTCACGGTCGTGTCCGTCATCGGCGGGTTCATCCTTGGGGCGGTGCTCGCGAACTTCAGGCTCTCGAAGTCACCGCTGTTGAGCGGGGCCGCCTACGTCTACATCTGGTTCTTCCGTTCCGTGCCGCTGCTGGTGCAGATTCTCGTCTGGTACAACCTGGGCTACCTCTACCCGACGCTGGGCCTCGGAACTCCGTTCACTACGGATTTCTGGTTGGTGGAGTTCTCGACGACCACCTTGATCACCGCCTTCGCAGCGGCGACGATCGGCCTCACGCTGCACCAGGCCGCCTATTTCGCGGAGATCATTCGCGGCGGCATCCTGTCTGTCGATCAGGGCCAGCTCGAGGCCTCTGCCGCTCTCGGTCTGCCGCGCCGAGTGCGGTTCTTCCGCATCATCCTGCCCCAGGCGGCGCGGGCCATTCTGCCCAACTTCTTCAACGAGGTCATCGGCCTCGTGAAGGGCACCTCGGTGGTGTTCGTCGTGGCGCTGCCCGAACTCTTCTACACGGTGCAGGTGATCTACAACCGCAATCAGCGGGTGATCCCCATGCTGCTCGTCGCGGTGGTCTGGTACGCGATCATCACGACCGTGCTGTCGATCATCCAGTTCTACGTCGAGCGTCACTACGCCCGCGGAGCGCATCGCGAACTGCCACCGACGCCCATCCAACGGGCCACGGCCTGGGTGAAACAGCAGTGGGCTCGCCTCGGCGACGAAACAGGCGACGACCCGCTCGCGGCCGAGAAGAACCGACGTCACGACACCGTTCTGGGGAGTGGATCATGAGTACACCGACCTTCATCCGATCGTTCGACGAGCAGGCGATTCCGCTTCCGCCGAAGCCGACTCGTTCCACCGTCGGGCTCGTCGAGATCTCCGACGTCTCGAAGAGCTACGGGGCCGTGCGTGTGCTGCGCGACGTGTCGTTGACGGTGCAGCCCGGCGAGGTCATCGCTCTCATCGGACCGTCGGGATCGGGCAAATCCACGCTGCTGCGCACGATCAACCACCTCGAGACGGTCGACTCCGGCTCGGTCACGGTCGACGGGCAGTACATCGGCTACGAGCTCCGCTCCGGGCGGCTGCACGAGCTGCCCGAGAAGAACGTGCTCGAACGGCGCACTCAGATCGGTATCGTCTTTCAGAACTTCAATCTCTTCCCTCACCTCACCGCTCTCGAGAACGTCGTCGAGGCTCCCATCGCCCTGAGGCGTGCGACCAGAGCCGACGCCCGTGAGCAGGCGAAGGCTCTGCTCGCGAGGGTGGGGCTGGCAGATAAAGAGCACCATTACCCGAGGCAGCTCTCCGGCGGTCAGCAGCAGCGCGTGGCCATCGCGAGGGCACTCGCGCTGAACCCGAAGGTGCTGCTGTTCGACGAGCCGACCAGCGCGCTCGACCCCGAGCTCGTCGGCGAGGTGCTCGACGTCATCCGAGAGCTGTCGAAGAGCGGCACCACGCTCATCATCGTGACGCACGAGATCGGCTTCGCCCGCGAGGTCGCCGACCGCGTGGTGTTCCTCGAGCAAGGCGAGATCCTCGAAGAAGGAACGCCCAGTCAGGTGCTGTCGAAGCCGCGCCACCCGCGCACGAAGGATTTCCTCCGCAAGGTCCTCTGACCACGTCGCTGCCCCCAGCGCCACCGCTCAATTCCTACCGCACCACCACAGCATTCGAGAGAGGCACCACTAGATCATGGCAATCAACAAGAAGCAGATCGGGGTTATCGTCGGCGCAGTCGTCGTCGTGGCCCTGGCCGGCGGCGGCATCGCCATCGCCGCCAATGCGAACAGTTCGAACTCGCCCGACGTCGAAGCCACTGGCTCGGCAGAGGAGCAGGTCGCGGCGGCCACGTCGTTCGATCTCACGACCAAGAATGCCGACGATCGACCCAGTATCGACCCCGTCGCCGACGCGGTCGCATCCCTCAAGGCCAGCGGATTCCAACCGATCGAAGCAGGCAAGCTCACGGTCGCCCAGACCGTGAAGAGCGGTGCCCCGCCCCTGGTCTTCGCGGCATCTGACGACAACACGACGCCACTCGGAAGCGAGGCGGACTTCGCGGCTCTCGTTGCAGACGGCTTGGGTCTCGAGTACAACCCCGTGTCGGTCGACTGGGCCGACTGGCCGCTCGGAATCCAGTCGGGCAAGTACGACATCATCCTCAACAACGTGACCGTCACCGAGGAGCGCAAGGAGCTGTATGACTTCGCCAGCTACCGGGTCGACCTGCTCGGCTTCTATGTGAAGGCCGACAGCGACATCACATCGATCAAGGGATCGGCAGACATCTCCGGTCTGACGATCATCGTCGACTCCGGTACGAACCAGGAGAAGATTCTGCTCGCCTGGAACGAGGAGCTCGCGGCCGCCGGCAAGAAGCCCGCCGAGCTCGTGTACTACAACGACAGTGCGGCCGCGAATCTCGCACTCCAGTCTGGACGAGCCGATGTGTACTTCTACCCGAATGCGAGCGGGGCTTACGCCGCGGCCTCGACCGGCGATACCAAGCAGGTGGGCACCGTCAGCGGCGGATGGCCGCAGACTGCTGACATCGCAGCGGCCACCAAGAAGGGCAACGGGCTGATCGACGCGGTCGGACTCGTGATCAACGCGACGATCGAGGGCGGCCAGTACCAGGAGGTACTCGACCGCTGGGGCCTCGACAGCGAGTCGATCCCGAAGAGCGAGATCAACCCTCCGGGACTGCCGAAGACCGACTAGCCCGTTCGGTGATTGTGCCCGAATACCTCCATTCCGCGCTCGTATGGGCGCACGGATGGAGGTATTCGGGCACTTTAGGTTCGAGAGGCGGGTTCTATAGATCGAGCCCGAAGGCGAAGATATCGACGAACCTGCCCGGCTCCACCTCGATGCGTTCCTCGCGCTCCGGCAGACGAACGAAACCGAGCCGCGTGTACAGCCTCTGGGCCGCAAGCATCGTGCTGCCGGTGTTCATCACCACGCGCTTCACGCCCCGGATGCGACCGAGGGCGACCACGTGCGACACGAGCGCTTCGCCGATTCCCCGGCCCCGCGCATCCGGGGCCACGGCCAGCAGCCTGAAGTCGAGCTCGTCGTCGTGCGCGACCTGCGAGATGCGGGCGCCGGGGCGGGGCGTCCAGACCGTGCCGAGAATGGCGCCCGTCGCGGTGTCCTCGGCGACCCATACCTCGTCTGAGCTGGCGCGGCCGTGCACCTCGGCCAAAGACAGCACGTAGCTCTCGGAGAGGTCGTAGTCGTTCGTGTACGCCTCGACGGTTAGACGGGCCACGATGTCGAGCTCACTCGGGCGCACGAGCCGGATGCGTACGGGTGCGACCTCGTCGAACGCATACCTGTATACCTGCGGGGTGCCGATCCCGGTCTCGGTGCCGAGCTCGCGTGCGACGACTCGTTCGAACCCGGCGCGAAGGTAGTTGCGCTGAGCGGTGTGGTTGAGGGGCCCCGTGTCGAGCACGAGCGCGGGCACGCCCCAGCTCGAGGCCAGGTCGATGGATGCCTGCACGAGCGCCTGCGCGATGCCCCGACCCCGGGCGGCGGGGTCGACGGCGACGAGTCGCAGCTCGGCTTCGCCATCGCGCGCCTGCCGTGAGATCGGGTTCTCGGCGCGAGTGACCGTGGCAGTGCCGAGGAGTCGCCCTGTGGCGTCGTCGACGGCCACCAGCAGGCCACCATCGCCCGCTCGAGCGCCCGCGTCGCGCTCAAGAGCAAGGCGCTCGGGCCGGCGGGGAAGGTGGGCGTAGGGGCCCGTCGCGAAGCCCAGAGTAGTGAGAACGCCGGTGGCCTCGTACTCGTCTTCTCGTGCCGGCCGAACGGTGAAGGCGGAGTCGGGTGGGGTTTCGAGTGGTTCTGGCACGAGTCGAGACTACGAGATCGGGCCCACGATATTGGGCAGCTCGAGTGGGCCGCCGTTCATGCGTTGGTCGACACGAGGTGGTGAGCTCTTCGTCGACGCTATCCGCGCTGCCGGGCGAGCGCGCGGCCGAGTCGGGCGGCGGCCTCATCGAGCAGGTCGTCGGAGACGTTTCCGTAGGCGAGCCGCAGGTGTCGGTCGGCGTCGCTGCCGTCGCCCGAGGTGAAGAACGAGCCGCGCTGGTACTCGACCCCTTCTTCGCTGGCATCGCGGGCGAGCTGTTCGGCATCGACGGTGTCGTCGATGATGCGCGGCCAGAGAAAGAAGCCGCCCTCGGGCTGTGAGATCTCGAAGGCGCCCGGCGCGTGCCGCTCGAGTGACTCGGCGAGCAGATCGGCTCGGCGGCCGTAGAGCGCGTTCGCCGTGGCGAGGTTGTCGTCGAAGAACTCCGGCTGGGCGGTGAGCAGGTCGCCGACGACGCTCTGCACGAAGGTGCTCGAGTGCGAGTCCTGGCGGCTGCGCAGCTTGATGAAGGGGTCGACGAGCCGCTCGGGAACGACAACCCAGCCGAGGCGCAGACCGGGACCGAGGGTCTTGGTGAAGGTGTTGATGTGAATCACGTGAGACGACTGGTTGAAGACATCGAAGCTCTGCTCTTCGCCGCGGAACCGCAGCTCGCGGTAGGGGTTGTCGGCCAGCACAGTGAATCCGTAGTGCTCGGCCAGACGAACAAGCTCGATGCGGGCCGCGGTCGGGAGTGTGCCCTGCGACGGGTTGTGAAAATCAGGAACGGTGTAGACCGCGACCGGTCGGGCACCGCGGGAGAGCTCCGAGGCCAGGGCCTCGACGTCGAGTCCATCGTTGTGCACGGCGATCGGCAGCACCCGGCCCTGCGACAGCTCGAGGCCACGAAGGAACAGCGGGAAGATCGGGTTGTCGACGGCCACGAGGTCGCCGCGGTCGACGACCGCCTGCAGACTGAGCGATATTCCGTGGAAGCCGCCGTTCGTGATGAGGATGCGCTCCACCGGAACACCCTCGCGGGCGGCGATCCACTGGCGCAGGAGATCGAGGCCCGCCGTGCGCGAGTACTGCAGCGGGTCGGTGCCGGTGATCGGGTCGCTCAGCACTCGTCGGGTCGCCTCGATGAGCTCGGCGGTCGGCAGCGCCGACGGGTCGGGGATGCCGCCCAGCAGTTCGATCGCGTCGGGTCGCCGGTTGCGCAGGGTCGCGTCGCCGAAGCCCTTCGGCACAGTGAGATGCGACACGAGGGTGGTGACGCGGTCGGGGGCGATGGTGGCGGAGCTTGCGGTGAGGCTCAAGATGCACTTCTTTCGGATCGAGGAGCAGTCGTGCTCGGCACGGCGTCGCGCTGGCGCCGGTCCCGCAGCTACTCTGCGACCGGGAGTGCGCTGTGAATATATCGGCGCGTAACCCTTCTCAACGCGGTGACACATGTCGACACGTGGGGGCCGTGACTTGCAATGTGAGCGTCGGCGAACTAGCGTCGCGCAGAGCCGGTGAAAAACATGCATTCGGTGAAGAGAACGGAGCCGAAAATGGCGACAGTTGTTCAATATTCTCGTCTCGGAGGACCTGAGGTTCTCGAGGTCGTCGAGGTTCCCGTTCCTTCCGTCACAGACGGCCACGTGCTCGTCGAGGTGCAGGCCATCGGGGTCAATCCTGTCGACTCGAAGCTGCGGTCCGGCTTTCGCCCGTCGGCTCCATTCGATGGGCCGCGCGGGGTCGGGGCGGATGCCTCCGGCGTGATTCTCGAGGTCGGTTCCGGCGTCGACGATTGGGCCCCCGGCGACGAGGTCATCATTCAGGGGGCCACGGGTGCGTACGCCAGCCACCTCGTGGTCGGTCCGTCGAATCTGACGCGCAAGCCTTCTGTCTGGACCTGGTCGCAGGCCGCAGCCGTCGGCATTCCCGTATCGACCGCATATCAGGCGCTGCGGTCGCTCGGCGTCACCGAGGGCACGCGCCTTCTCGTTCACGGCGGAACGGGCGGAGTGGGTCAGGCTGCGGTGCAGTTCGCCGTGGCGTGGGGAGCTCGCGTTTTCGCCACGGCGAGCCCCGCGAACCACGAGCGTCTGATCGAACTCGGGGCCGTTCCTTTGAGCTACGGAGAGGGACTCATCGAGCGCGTGCGCGAGGCCTCGCCGGAGGGTATCGACGTCGTGCTCGACGGGGCCGGAACCGAGGAGGCCCTCGAGGCATCGTTCGAGCTGGTCGATGATCGCTCGCGCATTGGCACAATCGTGGTGGGAGGCCGAGCGGCCGAGCTGGGCATCCGGGCATGGATGGGCGGAAGCCCGGTGCCGCTCACCGACGACGAGGTGAAGCTTCGCGCCGAGGGAGTTCCTGCGGCGATCGAGCTGGCCGCACAGGGCAAGTTCGACGTGGAGGTCTCGGAGCGTTTTCCGCTGGCCCGCGCCGCAGACGCCCAGCGCCTCAGCGAAGAGGGGCACACTCGCGGAAAGATCGTCCTGATCCCGTAACGGAGTGAATCCGTCCGAATGTCTTGCGCGCGACGCCGTGCGCGACGGGATCGAGAGATTCGTGTCGGGCGCGGTTGTACATTCGAAGGGTCGCGTTCTCCTCGTGTGCCGCTCAGGAGATGACGACTATTTGCCAGGGCGGGAGGAACTGCCCTCGGGTGGGGTCGACGACGGCGAGTCCATTGACGAAGGACGGGCGCGCGAACTCCAAGAGGAGATCGGTCTCGGAGAGCACCGGGTCGACGATGGATTCGTTGGATTGTTCGACTACACCGATGGACGCGGTCGATTGACCAGGCAGTTCACGTTCTCGACTCCGTGGCCCGACGGTGAGCCGCGACTATCGCCCGAGCACTCTTCGTATCGATGGATCGATCGAGTCCACCTCGACACGGCCGACGTCACGGCAGAGACCAGAGGGGTCCTCGTCCAGTGGTGGGCTTGGCATGCGGGAACCGCGCGGTCGGGAGTGGTCTAGGGTCCCTCGAGAATGGGTGGAGATGCGTCCAACCGACCTCGTCTACGGTTCGGATGCACTGTTCTCCGTCCGTTCGTCGGCAAACGGGAGGAGATTTCGAAGATCGACGCGCTATTTGTGTCGGATGTGCGTAGTTCCTCCGGTTTGTAGCGCTGCCTATCGAGATCAGCGCGCCGCGGCCAGCGAGAAGAGCGCGGGCGGCGCACCCACTCCGTCGACGAGGTCGGCCAGAATGCGCCCGATCGCCGGGGTGAACTTGAAACCGTGGCCCGAGAAGCCCGCGCCTACCGAGAGGGGCCCCGACGAGTCGACGACGAAGTTCGAGTCGGGGGTCGTCGTGTAGGTGCAGCTGATCTCCACGAGCGTCTCCGCGTCGACCCCCGGCAGCCATTCCCGGGCATAGCGCTGCAGCGCCGCCAGTTGGGCCGGCTCCGATGCGAACGTGCGCGCTTCCGGATCGATGACCGCGCCCGTGCCGTGCCATCCAGCCTTCACGCCCTGCCCGGGCGTGAACATGCCGTAGACGCCGGAGTACCAATAGTCGTAAGTCGGGTCGAGAGGGTTCGGCGCGTGATTGAAGCCGGGCCAGGACAGCGTTGCGTCGTGCACGGCGAAGTGCGCGGGTTGCTCCTGAGTCACAACGAGTCGCGGCAGCGCCACTGTCGAACCGAGCAGCTTCGAGGTCCAGGCGCCGAGGGTCACGACGACTCGGCGAGCATCGAGAGTCTCGACCGTTCCCGACTGCTCGCCGGTGACCTCATCGACAGGCTGTACGGTGACCAACACCGAATCGGGCGACGCGAGGCGGATGGCGACGACCCGAGAATGGTGCCGAACCGCAGCGCCGCGCGCGGCCGCGGCCCGCTGCAGGGCCGATACCGCGGCATCCGCGTTGAGCCTGCCGGCCTGCGGTGTGAAAAGCACTCGCGTGTCGAAGCGGATGCCCGGCCAGCGTTCGCCGGCCTCCTCCGGAGCGAGAAACGCGGCCTCGAAACCGTAGCCCGGCAACAACGCCGCCACCGTGTCGAAAGCCGGATTCGCCCCGTGATTCGCGAGGCCTACCTGGTCGAGAACGGCGACGCCCGACTCCGCCTCGAGCTCGCGCCACAACGGCAGCGCCTCACGCAGCAACGAGAGATACGTGTCGTCGGCGTAGCTGAGATTGAAGTTGCGCGACGCCCCGTGCGAGGCGCCCTGGGTGTGTCCGGGGCCGAAGCGCTCGAGTAGAGTCACCTCGCGGCCTCGCCGAGCGAGCTGCCAGGCGGCGGCGGAGCCCATGGCCCCGCCGCCGACCACCACGACGTCTGCTCGAGTGGCCACTACGCCGAGACCAACGCTGCGCCAGCCACCGTCGAGGCTGATCGCGCAGCAACAGCCGGCAGACCGAGCGTCTCGTGCAGGGTGGCGCCCTCGTCGTAGTCCGTGCGATACACGCCGCGCTCCTGCAGTTCGGGAATGACCCGGTCGACGAACTCGTCGAGGCCGGTCGGGTTGGTGTTCCCCACGATAACGAACCCGTCGGACGCATCTTCCTGCACGTGCCGGTTGATGGTCTCGGCAACGAAAACCGGGGTGCCCACGAAGGTGTGTTTGGCGGCGAACGAGATCACGAGCTCGCGAATAGACCAGCCCTTAGCCGAGGCCTGCTCGCGCCACGCATTCGCGGTGGCGACCGGGTCGGTGTGCACATAGGCGCGCCCCTTCGCTCCGCCCTCCGCGGTGACGACGGGGTCGATCTCGGGCAGCGGGCCCTCGACGTCGTAGCCCGAGAGATCGGTGTTCCACACCTGCTCGAGAAACGAGATGGCGGTCTGCGGGCTCACCTGCAGCCGCGAGATCTCGCGCGAGCGCTCCAGCGCCTCGGCGTGCGTATCGCCCAGGATGAAGGTGGCGGCCGGCAGGATCTTGAGCGAATCGCGGGGGCGACCCACCGCATCCAATCGCCCTTTCACGTCGTCGTAGAACGCGCGCCCGGCGTCGAAGTCCGCGTGCCTCGAGAAGATCACGTCGGCCGAGCTGGTCGCGAAATCGCGACCGTCGGGCGAATCGCCCGCCTGCACGATCACCGGATGCCGCTGCGGGCTCGGCGGCAGCGTCGCGTAGCCGGTCACATCGAATTGCGGGCCGTGGTGGTCGACGAGACCGAGACCAGACGTGCGCGCGAACTCGCCAGACGCCTTGTCGGCCACGATCGCGTCGTCGGCCCAGCTGTCCCACAACTGCGACGAGACATCGAAGAACTCCTGCGCCCTGCTGTAGCGATCGGCGAGGTCGAGGAACTTTCCGCGGCGAAAGTTCGCCCCGTGGAACGCGTCCGAGGTGGTCACGATATTCCAGCCCGCGCGGCCCCCGCTGAGGTGGTCGAGAGTGGCGAGCTGGCGCGAGAGCTCGTAGGGCTCGTTGAAGGTCGAGCTCAACGTTCCGACGAGGCCGATGTTCGAGGTGACCCCGGCGAGCGCGGCGAGGATCGCGAGCGTGTTGGGCCGCCCGACCACGTCGAGATCGTGGATGAGGCCGCGCGTCTCGCGCAGCCGCAGCCCCTCGGCCAGGAACAGGAAATCGAACTTTCCGCGCTCGGCATTCTGCGCGAAGTGGCGGAACGACGAGAACGCGATCTGGCTCTGCGAACGCTCGTCGCTCCAGACCGTGGTGTTGTTGACGCCGGGAAAGTGCGCAGCGAGGTGGATCTGCTTGACGGGCTTCGAAGAAGAGGATGCGGTCATCGGCTGGCGCTTTCGATCAGTTCGGCGGTCTCGGGGCGGGCGGTCGCGTAGCGGTTCGCGGCGGGAGCAAAGCCCAGGCGCTCGCGGAGGGTCGACGCGTCGCTCGGTCGCTCGAGCGCGCCGGTCTCGTCGAGCACGGGCACGACGCCCCTGGTGATGCGCTCGAGATCGAGCGGCAGGCGCGCGGGCCGCAGGCGCACGCCGGCAACGCCGGCCTGCTGCCAGCGCAGCAGCTGCGCGGCCACATTCTCGGCCGTGTCGGCGAGAATCACGGCGTCGGATGCGTAGGGCGCGCCGTGCAGCTCGTCGAGCGCCGCGAGGGCTGCCGCGGCCGCCTCACGCGTGTCCTCGATGAGCACGACGGCCTCGGCCCAGACGCGCAGAGGGTCGCTGACGCGGCGCTCGACCCGCAGTTCGGCGTCACCCAGCTCACCGAGAATCTGTTCGAGGTGCTCGTCGGAGTGCGGCGTGATGCCCACGATGTCGGCCTGCGCCACGGCGAGCTCATAGGGCACTCTCTGGTGAGCCAGCACGAACACGACCGGCTGGCCCTGCGGCGAGCGCGGCACGATCGACGGCCCCTTCACGCTGAAGTTCTCGCCCTCGAAATCGACGTAATGCAGGCGGTCGCGGTCGATGAAACGGCCCGTCGGCACGTCGCGGATCACCGCGTCGTCCTCCCAGCTGTCCCAGAGTCGCCTGGCGACCTCGATCGCATCGGCGGCCTCGCCGAACAACTGTCGGATGAGGGCCGTCTGCTGCTCGTCGGCGCCCGTGGCCGTGCGCGCTGGGTCGAGTGCGGGAATCTCGCGGCGGCCGACGTGGGCGGCCTCGTGGGAGCGGCCCGAGACCTGCACCCGCCATCCGGCCCAGCCTTCAGAGACGTGGTCGAGCGTCTGGATGCCCGTGGCCGTGTGGAACGGCTCGGTGTGCGTGGTGGTCACGGTCGGCACGATGCCGATGCCGGGCACGAGAGCCGCGATCGTGTTGGCGAGCAGAAGGGCGTCGAGCCGGCCGCGAACCTCGTCGCCGCGCAGCTCGAACGCTCCATAGCCATTCGTCTGCAGACCGAAAGAGTCTTCAATCGTCACGAGATCGACTCCGGCGGCCTGCGCCTCGACGACGAGCGAGACCCAGTAGTCGGCATCGAACAGGGCAGCGGGGCGCGCGGTGTCGACGCGCCAGGCGGCGGGATGCCAGCCTGCTCCGTCGAGGGCGATGCCGAGATGGAACGGTGCACGGCTCATCGCGGAGCGCCTTCCGTTCCCGTGCTCGGATGCAGCGGTGTCTTCTCGCCCGCTTCGACGCCGATGGGCAGCCGGTTCTCGGCCGGAGGCAACGGGCAGGTGGCGAACTCTGTGTAGGCGCACGGCAGGTTCGTTGCCCGGTTGAAGTCGAGCGTCACTGCCCCGGAGGCATCCGGAGCGGCGATCTGCAGCGAGCGGTTGGCGGCGTACGTGGTGACGCCGCTCGTCGCGTCGGTGAACAGCACGAACAGGGAGCCGGGGGTCGGGCCGTTGAACGCGGTGAGCGAGAACGTCTCGCCTCGCAGCTCGAACTCGACCACTCCGGGGGAGTCGTAGACGTGCTCGAGCCCCTCTGACACGGAGCCGACGGTCACCGGCTTCGGCTCGTCGAAGGGCACGAAGACGCCCTCGGCGCTCCAACTCGGGCTGGGCGGGTAGACCGGGGTGCCGGCGTAGTCGACGAGCGTCGGATGCGATGGGTGCCGCGGGCGAAGAATGTCGACTCCTCCGCGCCGAGCCACCTCGAACTCCGCGTCGCCTGCAGAAACGGTGACGCCGCCGCGCTCCGGAATCACTCCGAAGGCGTGTCGGCCTATGACCTTCTCTCCGCCGATCACGAGCTCCTCGCCCTCGGCCAAGGCGACCACGGGGCCTGCGGCCGATGTCGACCACTCGCCCGGGGCATCCGGGTAGCGTGTCGGGGTCTCGTCGAGCCAGTTGAGGCTCGTGACCGCGAGGAACCCGTGGGGATCGGCGCGGTTCTTCTCGTGGGCGTCGTGCCACGCCTGCCACTCGGCGGCGAAATCGACTGTGTTTGTAGCTGAAGTCATGACGTCACGCTATGAGAGGCGGATCGTGGGAACCGCGGTGCGTGACACAGAAGGTCACGCATGACACAGGACGTAACTCGGCTTGACGCCGCCCGATGGGCCAGTAGTGCCCGGTGCGGACAGTTGCGCCCGGTGTGCCGGTACCTTCTGTCCGCACCGGGCACTACTGACGGGCGACGAGGCGTCAGATCACCCAGTTCGGTGCGACCTCGGGGGCCACCGGGGCTTGGCGAACGGGCTTCGTGAGGCGCAGGTGGCCTCGCAGGGTCTTCGCGTCGTAGCCCTCGTTCATCAGCCCCCGGCCGATCAGTTCGGGCACGACGAGCTGGGCGAACGCATCGAACTGCTCGTGCAGAAACGCGCTCTGAATAGCGAAGCCATCGGCGGCGCCCGCCCGGAACCACCTCTCGAGGTGATCGGCGATGTCTGTCGCCGACCCCACGACGATGGGTGCTGGCACGGCCTGCGCCACGATGAGGTGCCGGAAGGTCACAGGCCGAGCGCCTCCGACCGTGCGACCCGCCCTCGACTGCACGACCTCGAGCAGGCGCTGCCCGACCGCGTTGAACCGCTCGGCGGTAGCGATCGAGACGGGCTCGTCGACGGAGCGCTCCAGCAGAGGAAGCCCCACCGAGCGCAAGAAGGTCGCAGCAGAGCGGTTCTGTGGAAACCCGAGCGACGGGTCGCGCGGCGAGCCGTCGTCGAGCGGCACCAGCTCGACGAGTTCGTCGTAGAGCGAGAACGCCGCCTGCCGGGTCTCGCCGACGATGGGCAGGATGGGCGTGACGATCGTGACGTCGCCGGGAGCGCGGCCGGCCGCGACCGCGCGCTGCTTGGCCTGCCGATAGAACGTCACGGCGTCGCCGAGGCTCGACGGCGCGACCACGTGGATGTCGGCATGCGCCGCCGCGAACTCGCGGGCTCGCACAGAGACTCCCGCGTGCACCACCGGAATCTGGCCCTGCACGGGACGCAGGGCGTTGAGCGGGCCCGCGACGCTGAAGCGCCGCCCCTGATGATCGATCGGGTCGACGAGTGAGTGATCCACGAGGATCCCGCGCTTGGCGTCGGCCACGACCGCGTCGTCGTCCCAGCTGTCCCAGAGGCTGCGCAGCAGCCGCACGAACTCGACCCCGGTCTCGAAGCGATTGTCGTCGGAGCCGCCGGCATCCGTTCTGCCGAAGTTGGCGCTCGCCCTCGGGTCGGTGCCCACGGTGAGGTTCAGTCCGAAGCGGCCTCCCGAGAGCCGGTCGATGGATGCCGCAGCCCGGGCGATCGCATACGGCTCGGAATGCGCGGTGCTGGCCGTCGCGATGAGTCCGATGCGATTCGTGACCGCGGCGAGGTACGCGGCCGAACTGAATGGATCGATGCGCGCGAGCAGCGAAGGCTCGGTGTATTCGAGGTCGGAACTCGACGAGAGCCAGTCGCCGAGAAAGAGGAAGTCGAGGCCGGCCTTCTCTGCGGTGCGTGCGAGTCGCTTGAGCGCGGCGGGATCGTTCGCCGGGTTCTTGTGGGCTCCCGGGTAGCGCCAGCCAGACGGGAACGCGCCGAGTGTGCGCACCATCGCCCCCAGAACCAGCTGTCCATTGCATTCGAACGTGCGCGCGGGCGTGGGGGTGGTCATGCGACGACGATAGGCGCGCGCTCAGGCGAAGCCGAGCGCCGATGACACATGACGTAAAGCAGAGGCGGTCCGCGGGGTGCAGTCCGTACGATCGCTGCATGACTCACGCCTTCGACCGCATCACCCGTGCCGAGCTGAGCATCCCCTCCAGTCGCAAGTGGAGCCTGCATCCCGGAACCATCGGGGCATGGGTGGCCGAGATGGACTTCGGAACCGCGCCGCAGGTGACCCGGGCTCTGCACCAGGCCATCGACGACGGAAACCTCGGCTACCTCGCGCCCGCCACCTCGCACGAGATGGGCAAGGCCACGGCTGCATGGCACCGCGACGAGTACGGGTGGGATTTTCCGTGGCAGAACGTGCACGCCGTCTCCGACGTGATGGCGGCGCTCGAAGTCGCCATCACCAAGTTCTCGCCGGCGGGCACGGGCGTCATCATTCCCACACCGGCCTATATGCCGTTCCTCAGTTTCGTTCCCACCCTCGGCCGCGAGGTCTTCGAGGTTCCCGGGGTGACCGACGCCCGCACCGGCCGCTGGCAGCACGACCTAGCCGGTATAGAGGCGGCGTTCCATGCGGGAGCCCGCACCCTCATTCTCTGCAACCCGCAGAACCCCACGGGAACCGTGCTGACGCGCGACGAGCTCGAGGCGATCGCGGCCATCGTCGATCGTCACAATGGTCGGGTCTTCGCCGATGAGATCCATGCGCCGTTGCGCTACGAGGGGGTCGCGCACATCCCCTATGCGTCGGTGAACGAGATCACGGCGAGACACACGATCACGTCGACCTCGGCATCGAAGGCCTGGAATCTGCCGGGTCTCAAGACCGCCCAACTGATCACCTCCAACACCGCCGACGAAGAGCTCTACCAGACCTTCGGATTCGCGGTCATGCACGGTGCGGCGACTCCGGGAGTCATCGCCGCGACCGTCGCCTACACCGAGGGGCGCGAGTGGCTGGGAGAGGTCGTCGACTACCTCGACGGCAACCGACGACTGCTCGCAGAACTGCTCGCCGAGCATCTGCCCGAGGTGCGGTACACGATTCCGGATGCGACATACATCGCCTGGCTCGATTGTTCCGATCTCGAGATCGAGGGCTCGGTCGCCGACTTCTTTCGAGTGGAGGCCGGGGTCACTCTGACCGACGGCGCGCTCTGCGGTCGTGGCTATGAGGGCTATGCCCGCATCATCTTCGCCATGCCGAGGCCGATCCTCGAGCAGGCGGTCATCGAGATGGCAGCCGCCGTTCGCCGATGTCTTTCCCGCCCAGCACCCCACCTCTACGCAACAGAGAGCAGCATTTCGTGACAGACGACACCCAGCCCTCGACCGACGTCGCAGCACCGGAGTATGACTGGCAGGGTTACGGCTTCGACACCCGCCAAGTTCATGCCGGCGAGTACGACGACCTGAACGCCGGAGCCCGCGTCTCGCCTATCGCGATGACCGCCGGCTACCGCTTCGACTCGTTCGACGACGCCCGCAACCGGTTCTCGGGAGACGCTGACGGGCTCATCTACTCCCGGCAGCGCAACCCGTCGGGCGCGGTGGCCGAAAAGCGCATCGCCTCGCTCGAAGGAGGCTCGGAGGCGATCGTCGTCTCGTCGGGCCAGGCGGCCATCACGGCGGCCCTGCTCGCGCTCGCGGAGAACGGCGAGCGCATCGTCTCGACCGCGAGCATCTACAGCGGAACGCGGGTGCTCTTCGGGCGCAGCTTCGCCCGCTTCGGCGTCTCTGTCGACTACGTGTGGAACACGGCCGACGACGACGAGTGGGATCGGATCATCCAGCCCAACACAAAGGCGATCTTCACCGAGACGATTCCGAACCCCAAGAACGACATCGTCGACATCGAGCAGGTCGCCCGGGTCGCTGCACGGCACGGCATCCCGCTCGTCGTCGACAATACGATCGCGTCGCCATACGTGATCCGCCCCATCGAGTACGGCGCCGCGGTGGTCGTGCACTCGTCGACGAAGTTTCTCTCCGGCCACGGTGCGGGTCTCTCCGGCGCGATCGTCGACGGCGGCACGTTCGACTGGGCCGCGTCCGAGCGGCGCTATCCGCTCTTGACCGAACCCCAGGGCTCCGCTGCGAAGTCGCTTCTCGAGCGATACAGCCGAACCGGCTACGCGCGCCTCGCCCGCGAAGCGGTGGTCAATGACATCGGTCCGGCACTGTCGCCGTTCAACTCGTTTCTGCTGCATCAGGGCATCGAGACCCTGTCGCTGCGCATGGAGCGCCACCTCGACAGCTCGGTGACCATCGCCAGATGGCTCGAGCAGCATCCGAAGGTCGAGAGCGTCGACTTCGCCGGGCTCGAATCGAACCCCGCGCACGAGTTGGCGCAGCGGCTCTACGGTGGTCGCACAGGATCCGTCTTCGCCGTCACCGTGCGAGGGGGAGCGGCAGGTGCTCAGGCGTTTCTCGATGGGCTGCGCGTGATCAGCCGCATGACGAACATCGGTGACGTGAGGTCGATGGCTCTGCACCCGGCGACCACAACGCACATCTCGTTCAGCGAGGAGCTGCGCGAGCGGCTCGGCATCGGCCATGGCCTGGTCAGGCTGTCGATCGGCATCGAGGACGTGAACGACCTCATCGCCGATCTCGACCAGGCGTTGGCCCGCGTCAGCTGATCTCGGTACGTCGGCTCCGGCGCACGGCTCGCGCTGGTCGAGTAGGCCGCCCGCGGCCGTATCGAGACCCGGCCTAGGTGTACATGAGCGACCCCGGTGTGGTGAGCTTCTCGCCCGTCTCGAGGTAGGTCTTCAGGCCCGACAGGATCATCGGCCAGCCGCCATAGAGCTCTTCGTTCGCTCCCTCGCGCAGCTCGTCGTGGGTCACCACGAGTCGGCACGAGTCGCCGACCTGTTCGATATCCCAGGTGATGCGCGTGGTGCCCTCGGCCTCGACCTCGTCGCTCCAGCGGGCGTGCATCGACTGCACCAGCTTGCGCGGAGGGTCGACCACCAGATTGACGCCGTCTCCGAGCGGAGCGTTGGCCTTCGGGTTGGTCTGCGTGTAGCTCGAGCCTTCGGTGAAGTCCGACTCGATGCGGTTGCCGAAGTTGTAGACGCTGCGGATCTCCGAATCGGTGACCGCCTGCCAGAGACGCTCGGGCGTCGTGCGGATGTAGATCTCGAATACCTTCTCCACGGTTCTCTCCAGTTCTGTCTTGAGGTCGCTCAGCGCGGCGACCCAGGGTTCTGCGTATTTGCTCGTCCACCGGTCGTGTACGAGCCGGATGGGCACGGGATTGAGAAAGTGCAGCTTCTCGCGGCCTCGTCGTCGAGTCGTCACGAGTCGGGCATCCTCCAGGATCCCGAGGTGCTTCATCACGCCGAAGCGACTCATCTCGAATCGTGTCTCGAGTGCACCCAGCGACTGGCCGTCCTCGAGAAAGAGCGCGTCGAGGATCGCTCTCCGTGTGGGGTCGGCCAGTGCCCGAAAAACCTCGTCCATAGACAGAAATTAGGTGACCATATGGTCACTTGTCAAGGGGTCGAGAGCCCCGGTGATTTATCGTCAGCGCGTATGACGACGCGCGCTCACAGCGGCGATCGCATCGGCCCTGTTCGACACGCCCAGCTTGCGATAGAGCGACCGCAGCTGTGACTTGACGGTATTCGGCGACACCACCAGCGCCGCGGCGATGTCTGAAGCCGATGAGAAGCGCACCAGCTGCTCAGCGACGGCCTCCTCTCGCGACGTCAACGGGATGCGCGTCGGCGCGAGGGGAATGAGCGACGGAGCGTCACCGAGCGAGGGTTCGATCGAGCTCATCTCCGTCAGCATCGAGCGCTGATGCTCCGCGGGGATGAGGGCGAACGCGAGAGCCTGGCGGCTGTGTCGAAGAAAGCGCGCAGCTCGGAGCGTGGCGGCGGAGCCCTCGTCACGACCGGTGGCGACAAGTGCTGCCGCGCGCAGAACGAGCATCTCGGCCTCGACACGAGGAGTCTGGTCGGTTCCGTGTGGATGCCGCTCGAGTAGTTCTAGGGTCTCGTCGGGATTGCCGCGCGCCAGAGATATCCGAGCCAGGGCCACCGTGTCGCGTTGACCGCGTCTGCCCTGCACGACCAGCGCTTCCTCCGCGGCATCCGCATCGCCGGCCGCCAGATACAGCAGCGATCGAGTCGTCTTGAGTCGGGCTGCGGTGAAAGGTCCGAGAGCCGAGCGGCTCAGACGCGTGTCGACCTCACGCTCGAAGTCGAGCAGTGCCCGATCGACGTCTCCTCGGAACAGGGCGATGAGCGCATCGAGGTGCGCGAGAATCGGCCAGTGCTCGATGGTGGGCCTGTGCTTGTCGAGCGAGCGCACATGCATATCGGCAGTGTCGGCATCGAACCGCTCCAGAGCGATGAAGGCGTTCGCTATGCGATAGAAGCTTCCCGCGTATCCGTTGATCCAGCCGTCCGGCCACGATCGGCGAGCGCCATCCGCCGAGCGATCTGCGGCGGTCACGAGGTCGCCCGTGATCGCGGCCGCCCCCGCCTCGAGCGCAAGCCCCTCGAGTCCGGCCGGCAGGTTCTCGGCCTCGCCGATGGATGCGCTCCGACGGAAGCAGTCCATCGCCTTGTCCATGCGGCCGTTGTAGAAGAAGCTCGTGCCGATGTGGGTGAAGAGCACGGGCACGAGCCGACCGAGCAGAGCTCTGTCTTCGAGGCTCATGACGATGAGGGTCTCGTAGGCGACCTCCGCGGCCGCGAGCGACGCTTCGAACGAACCGAGAACCCTGAGCGAGGCACTCTCGATGGTGCGAAAGAGGGCACGGTCGGGCGGGTCGGCGCGATCGCCCTGAATACGCGACGAGGCGATTGCCAGGCCGAACAGTTCGATCGCACGCAGCCGATGCTGCTTGCGCGCATTGAAGATGAGTGCCAGCAGCATGGCGAGCAACGGATGCTGTCTGAGCGCCAGCATCGGAGTCTTCGAGAAGAGTTCGATGACCTGCGAGGGATGATTGCGCAGCAGGAGAAATGCGGAGTCGCGCACGATCGTCGATGCGAGAGTGAGATCGCGAGCATGCATGGCGAACTCGAGAGCTTCGTAGGGGCGGCCGTGCCTGTGCGACCACAGCGCAACCTGGCGGCGAAGCCCTTTGAGCGAACCACGATCGGCGCGCGTCAACTCATGGAGGAAGGACTCGCGAAGCAGAGGCGTCAGAGTGAAGACCCTGTCGCGAGTGTCTCCGTGCCACAGCCCCAACCCATCCTGCTCAGCGCGGACGAGAAGAGCTGCGGCGTCGTCCGATCCCGACAACTCCTGCGCGAGCGATTCGGTGAGGACGTCGGCGACCGAGATCGCGAGGAGAAACGAACGGTACTCGTCGTCGCGCGTCGCCGATTCACCCGAACCGGCGTTGGCCCACAGATAGCTCTCGTAGGTGTCGACCGCGCGCGCGACCCGGGCTGCGGCGTCGGATGCCCCCGGTGCCGAGGCCGCTACGGCCCGCGTGAGCAGGGGCGAGCCTCCCCAGCGCAGGATCTCGTCGACGAGCTGTTCGGGCTCGTCGGCGCCGAGAGCGGCGCGCGCCTCCTCGCGGGAGAACATGAGCTCGCGCCATCCGATCACCGCCCGTTCCGCGGCGAGTACCGGACCAGACGCATCGACGACCGAGATGCGCCGAGCCGAGAGCACGAGGCGCAGACGGGGCACGCGGGCGAGCACCGCGAGAAGAGACGCGAGGGCCTCGGCGTTCAGAAGATCGGCCTGGTCGACCACCAGAACGATGTCATGACCGAGCGACTGCAATCCGCGCCTGAGCAGAGACCACTCGTCCGTTCCGCCGACCAGGGCGGCGTCGGCGAGTCGCAGAGGGTTGGTCTCGGCGAGCATGGCGCTTGCCGACAGCTCTGCTGCGATCAACGAGACCGCGGCCGGCCCAGAGGTGTCCTTCGTCTCCAACTGCACCCAGACGCCGCACTGCACCGTGTGGGCGGCCCATTCGGCGAGGAGCGAGGTCTTCCCGGCGCCCGCCGGGCCATGCACGATCACGAGAGGCGCTGCCGATTCGATGACCGAGACGAGGCCGGGCCTCTGCACCAGCTTTGGCGGTAGCCGAGGCGCACCCCACACCGTCATGAGCCGGTCCGCCCGCGATATCGACGGCGGATCCCGGCGCGCGACAGGGCCTGCTCGATGCGCACCGCGACGGCCGCCAGCAACAGCACCGACAGCATCCGACCGATGAAGGTGAAGACGACGACCCACGGAGACATCACGGCCGGATCGATGACGACCAGAGAGATGGTGAACAGAACGAGCGCGAGAACGGCGGAGGCCAGATACCAGAACGCCTCGCGCGGTCGCGGGTAGAACCTGCTCGCGAGAAGAACGAGTTCTGCCGCCAGCGCGGGAAGACCGAGGGCAGCAACGATCAGGAAGCCGAGGGCGGTGAAAGGCAGCGCGAGGAGGCTTGCGACGAGAGCCGTGAGCAGCAGAGAACCCGGGGCCCGGATCCACCGCGCGGCCACCAGCGGGCCGAGTGACGAGACCGAGCCGACCAGCGAATAGACGACGGGGGAGACGAGAGCAATCGAGTGGGTCAGCGGCCCCAGCGCCACGATGAGTACGGCGGTGACGGCGCCGAATGCCGCGCACTGCAGCAGCATCGACGTACTCCACGCCGACACGGTTCTTGGTGCGCTCCCGGTTCTCGTCACGTCAGGAGAGGGGCGTCGATCGGCACGAATCCGAAAAGTCCCATGTGGTCATGATGCCTTATTAAACACCTCCGGATACACAGCGTGCCTCGACGCTACCGGCCCGTGCGGAGTCGCGACCAGCCGGTATCCTTTCGAGAAAGCGCGAGACAGGAGTTCGTATGAGCCAGCTGAGTCAGCCCCCCGCCTTCGCGTACCCGAATCAGCGCGTCGTTCGTCCGCCCTTGCCGAAGGCGCAGCGCAACCGCGTCTTCATCGCGGGAGCTGTGTCGAATACTGTCCTCACCGCTGGCCTCTCGATCATGTCGCTTGCGGCCATTCTCTTTTTCATCGTCGCGAGCATGTGGCTCATCTGGGAGTTCCTGTCGCCGTCGCTGAGTGGCACATACCGCCCCGTCGACGAGATGCTCGCCGCGGTCGGCCTCGCCCCGGAGCAGGGGTGGGTCGCCGTGGCCGTCCTGATGATCACGATGGTTGTGGGCCTCGCCGTGTGCTGGGCGGGAATCTGGATCGGCAAGGCCATGATCGCGTCCGTCGGGGTCGCCAGACCGTGGGCGGTGGCGTGGAGCGCCTCCGGCATTCTGCTCGGCACGGGACTGATCATGTCGAGTGTTCTCTCGCCTGTTGCCGGCCCCCTGATGACCGTCGTCTTCAGCGCGTCGGCTCTGAGCGGCTCGGGGTCGGGCGCCGGTGCAGAGTCAGTGGGCATCGTGGCGGCTATTGCGATCTTGGGCACTCTCGTCTCGATCGTCGTGTACGCGGCGGCCGGCCTCCTGGCGTGGTGGTGGATGGCGCACGCCCTGCGCCGGGCCGAGTGAGTCAGGCGCCGGCATCCGGGCGGGCTCCGAGCATTCGCGATGTCGCCCGCCTTGCGGGGGTGTCGCATCAGACCGTCTCGCGCGTACTCAACGCGCACCCGAGCATCCGACCCGAGACCCGCGAGCGTGTGCTCGCTGTGATGGGCGAGCTGAACTATCGACCCAACCGGGCTGCGCGGGCGCTCGTGACCTCACGGTCGGCGACCCTCGGAGTGCTCTCGGCGTCGAGCGCCCAATACGGGCCGGCCTCGAGTATTCGGGCGATCGAACGCGCAGCTCGCGCCGAGGGCTACTTCGTCAACACGGTCAACGTCGACGGCTCCGATGTCGGTGAGATCGAGGCGGCGCTCACACATCTGCTCGACCTCGGTATCGAGGGGCTCGTGGTCATCGCGCCTCAGGTCCGGGTGTTCGACGCTCTGGTGTCGCGCGGGCTCGACCTTCCCTTCGTCACGATGCAGTCCACAGGTCGGCAGGGCGACCACGCGCTCTCGGTCGACCAGATCACGGGGGCCAGGCGGGCGACGAGGCATCTGATCGAGCTCGGGCACACACGCATCCAGCACCTGGCCGGCCCGCTCGACTGGATCGAGGCGGAGGCGCGCATCGTGGGGTTCCATGCGGAGCTGGAGGCCGCGGGGTTGCCCCGGGTCGAACCGCTCGTCGGTGACTGGACCCCCGAGTCGGGCTACGCCGCCGGGCAGAGAATCGCCCGCGAGGGCGGGCCGACGGCGGTGTTCTCGTCGAACGATCAGATGGCCCTCGGCCTGTTGCACGCGCTGCGCGATGCGGGGCTGGATGTTCCGGGTGACGTCAGCGTCGTCGGCTTCGATGACATTCCCGAGGCCGCGCATTTCTGGCCGCCGCTCACCACGGTGCGACAGGACTTCGACGAGTTCGGGCGGCGCTGCATCGGGCTGCTCCTCGCCGCGATCCGCAGCACCCCTGCAGAAGAGCGCGCACTGGTGCCCGACCTCATCGTGCGGTCATCGACGGCGCCACCCCGCGCGCTCTGAGCATCAGCGCCGCATAACCGCTCCCTCGCTCTTGGCGATGTGGCGCATATCGACCCAAACGCGCCGGTTTAGGTCGATCCTTGCCATATCGATCGAGTGGGGCATCACGATGTGGCGCATATCGACGCTCGGGTCGCCCCCGAAGGTCGATATGCGACACATGGATGCGCGCGGCCGGCCAGGCGCGAATACACCGGCTGCGCGCGGGCGTCGCACTTGACATCTCGAGGCGGCGCTCGGGTAACATGAACACGGCAATGTGAACGGTCACATTCGCCGGATCCACCGCGTGAGAACGAACGAAGGAGTTCCCCCGATGAGTACTGCCGACACGAACGACGACGAACGCTACGTCGTCGGCATCGACTACGGAACCCTCTCCGGTCGTGCCGTCGTGGTGCGCGTCAGCGATGGCGCCGAACTGGGCAGCGGTGTTCTCGAATACCCGCACGCTGTCATGGATCGCACGCTCGTCGCATCCGGTGCCGCCCTGCCGCCCGAGTGGGCCCTGCAGGTGCCGAGCGACTACGTCGACGTGCTGAAGCACACCGTGCCCGCCGCACTCGCCGAGGCGGGCATCGACCCGTCGAAGGTGATCGGCGTGGGCACCGACTTCACCGCCTGCACGATGGTTCCGACCCTGGCAGACGGCACGCCGCTCAATGAGCTGCCCGAATACGCCGACCGCCCCCACGCCTACGTGAAGCTCTGGAAGCACCACGCGGCCCAGCCCCAGGCAGACCGCATCAACCGGGTCGCAGAAGAGCGCGGCGAGGCCTGGCTTCCGCGCTACGGCGGACTCATCTCGAGCGAGTGGGAATTCGCCAAGGGCCTCCAGCTGCTCGAAGAAGACCCCGAGCTCTACAACCGCATGGACCACTGGGTCGAGGCCGCCGACTGGATCGTCTGGCAGCTCACCGGCGAGTACGTGCGCAACGCCTGCACCGCCGGCTACAAGGGAATCTGGCAGGACGGCGAGTACCCGTCGTCCGACTTCCTCGCAGCGCTCAACCCCGACTTCGCAGACTTCGCCAGCAGCAAGGTCGAGCACCGCATCGGCCAGCTGGGGGATGCCGCGGGCCGGCTCTCCGCCGAGGCCGCGGCGTGGACCGGTCTGCCCGAGGGCATCGCGGTGGCCGTAGGAAACGTCGACGCCCACGTGACGGCCCCCGCCGCTCGCGCCGTGAAGCCGGGACAGATGGTCGCCATCATGGGCACGTCCACCTGTCACGTGATGAATTCCGACATCCTCAAAGAGGTTCCGGGAATGTGCGGCGTCGTCGACGGCGGCATCGTCTCGGGCCTCTACGGCTACGAGGCTGGCCAGTCGGGCGTGGGAGATATCTTCGCCTGGTACGTCGAGAACCAGGTGCCCGCCCACTATCGCGAGGCGGCAGACGCGCGCGGCATCAGCATCCACCAGTATCTGACCGAGCTCAGCGAACACCAGCCGGTCGGCGGCCACGGACTGCTGGCCCTCGATTGGAACAACGGCAACCGTTCCGTTCTTGTCGACACCGAGCTCTCGGGCCTGCTCGTCGGCCAGACGCTCGCGACCCGCGCCGAGGAGATCTACCGCGCGCTGCTCGAGTCGACCGCGTTCGGCACGCGCAAGATCATCGAGACGTTCAACGCCTCCGGTGTCGAGGTGACCGAGTTCATCGTGGCCGGCGGCCTCATCAAGAACGCGTTCCTCATGCAGACCTACAGCGACATCCTGCGCCTGCCGATCTCGATTCTCGCCAGCACCCAGGGCCCCGCGCTCGGCTCCGCCATCCACGCCGCCGTCGCAGCGGGCGCCTACCCCGATGTGCTCGCCGCAAGCGACGCGATGGGCCGCCTCGACGAGGCGGTCTACGTGCCCAACGAGGCGAACGCCGATGCCTACGACGCGCTCTACGCCGACTACTCCGAGCTGCACGACTACTTCGGTCGTGGAGCCAATGACGTGATGAAGCGGCTGAAGACCGCCAGAAAGAAGGCCCTCGCGTGAGCGACTCAGCTATCGATTTCTCGCCCGAGATCCAGGATGCGATCGCGCGCGTCCGCGACGACGTCGCCCGACTCCACGGCGAGCTGGTGCGCTACGGCCTCGTCATCTGGACCGGCGGCAACATCTCGGGACGTGTTCCGGGTGCCGAGCTGTTCGTGATCAAGCCGTCGGGCGTCGACTACGACGCGCTGACGCCAGAGAACATGATTCTCTGCGACCTCGACGGCAACGTCATCCCCGGCACGCCCGGCTCCGACCGCTCTCCCTCGAGCGACACCGCTGCCCACGCCTATGTCTACCGGCACATGCCCGAGGTCGGGGGAGTGGTGCATACGCACTCCACCTACGCGGTCGCCTGGGCCGCCCGGGCCGAGCCCATCCCGTGCGTCATCACGGCCATGGCCGACGAGTTCGGTGGAGAGATTCCGGTCGGTCCGTTCGCGATCATCGGCGACGACTCGATCGGCCGCGGCATCGTCGAGACGCTCAAGGGCCACCGCTCGCGCGCCGTGCTCATGAAGAGCCACGGACCCTTCACGATCGGCAAAGACGCTCGCGACGCGGTGAAGGCCGCCGTCATGGTCGAAGACGTCGCCCGCACCGTGCACATCTCCCGTCAGCTCGGCGCCCCGGTCGAGATTCCCGAGCCCGCGATCGACTCCCTCTTCGATCGCTACCAGAACGTCTACGGACAGAACCCCGAAGGATCCCTCGCATGAGCACACTCCGCACCTCTCTCGACGATTACGAGATCTGGTTCCTCACCGGAAGCCAGGGACTCTACGGAGAAGAGACTCTCCGCCAGGTAGCCGAGCAGTCGAAGACGATCGCCGACACTCTCGAGGCGTCCACCGGCATCCCGGTGCGCATTGTGTGGAAGCCGGTGCTGACCGACTCCGACGCGATCCGCCGCATGGCGCTCGAGGTCAACGCGAACGACAAGGTCATCGGCGTCACCGCCTGGATGCACACCTTCTCGCCCGCCAAGATGTGGATCACGGGTCTCGACCTGCTGCGCAAGCCTCTACTGCACCTGCACACGCAGGCCAACGTCGAGCTGCCCTGGGGTGAGATCGACTTCGACTTCATGAACCTCAACCAGGCCGCGCACGGCGACCGGGAGTTCGGCTACATCCAGGCCCGCCTCGGCGTCGCCCGCAAGACCGTCGTCGGCCACGTCACCGACCCGAGCGTGCAGAAGCAGATCTCCGACTGGAGCCGTGCGGCTGCAGGCTGGGCGGCCACGCACGAGATGAAGCTCGCCCGCTTCGGCGACAACATGCGCTACGTCGCAGTCACCGAGGGTGACAAGACCGAGGCCGAGCTGCGGTTCGGCGTGCAGGTCAACACCTGGGGCGTCAACGAGCTGGTCGAGGCCGTGGATGCGCAGAGCGATGCCGCTGTCGACGCTCTCGTGGCGGAATACGAAGAGCTCTACGACGTCGTGCCCGAACTCCGCAAGGATGGCGAGCGCCACGAGTCGCTGCGCGACGGCGCCCGCATCGAGCTGGGGCTGCGCTCCTTCCTCGAGGCCGGCGGCTTCTCTGCCTTCACGACGAGCTTCGAAGACCTGGGCGGCCTCAAGCAGCTTCCGGGTCTCGCCGTTCAGCGCCTCATGGCCGAGGGCTACGGCTTCGGCGCCGAGGGCGACTGGAAGACGGCCGTTCTGGTGCGCGCCGCCAACGTGATGGGCGCGGGCCTTCCGGGTGGCGCCAGCCTCATGGAGGACTACACCTACGACATGACCCCCGGGGCGGAGCTCATCCTGGGTGCCCACATGCTCGAGGTCAGCCCGTCGCTCACGACCACGAAGCCCACGCTCGAGATCCACGCGCTCGGCATCGGCGGAAAAGACGACCCGGTTCGCCTGGTCTTCACGGCCGACTCCGGCCCCGCCGTCGTCGTCGCGCTCTCCGACATGCGCGACCGCTTCCGCCTCGTCGCCAACGTTGTCGAGGTCGTGCAGCCCACGGCTCCGCTGCCGAAGCTGCCCGTCGGCCGCGCCGTATGGAAGCCCGAGCCCAACTTCCAGACCTCGGCCGCTGCCTGGCTCACGGCCGGTGCCGCTCACCACACGGTGATGTCGACGGCTCTCGGACTCGAGGTGTTCCAGGACTTCGCCGAGATCGCGAAGACCGAGCTGCTCGTCATCGACGAGAACACCGAGCTGCGCGAGTTCGCCAAAGAGGTGCGCTGGAACGCGGCCTACTACCGCCTGGCCCAGGCGATCTAGCGCAGACAGCAGGTACCGGCGCGGTCAGTATGACCCGGTGCGCCGGTACCTCTTGTCCGCAGCGGTACCCGCTACGACGACGTCGCGCGACTCAGACCGCGTGGGCGGCGTACTGCTGCCGGATGATCGGGCGGTAGTCGGGAGTGGGCGTCGCCACCGTGGCCACCTTCCACGACGGGCGCGTACCCGTCAGAACCCAGGCGGCCTGGGTCGCGGCGCCGTCGGCCACGTATTCGCCAGGGGTCGGGATGCTCACGGGCAGCTCGAAGACCTGGGCTGCGATCGCCTGCACGGCCGGGTTCAGGGCGGCTCCTCCGATGATCAGCAGCCGCTCCGCCTGCACGCCGAGCGCCGTCACGGCTGCGACCCCGTCGGCCAAGCCGCACAGGAGTCCCTCGATCGCGGCACGCGCCAGGCCCTCCCGGGTGGTCGACGCGAGCGTCATGCCGAAGAGCGTGGCAGTGGCATCGGGAAGATTGGGAGTTCGTTCGCCCTCGAAGTACGGCTGCAGAACGAGGCCCTTCGAGCCGGGCTCCGCCTCGAGGGCGAGCGTGCCGAGCTCGTCGTGGGTGACGCCGAGAAGCCGAGCCGTCGCATCCAGGATGCGCGCAGCGTTGAGGGTGGCGACGAGCGGCAGCGACAAGCCGCTCGCGTCGGCGAAGCCGGCAACGGTACCCGTGGTGTCGTTGACGGGAGTCTCGGTCACGGCGAAGGCGGTGCCACTCGTGCCGATCGACACGACGACGTCGCCTGCCCGTGCGCCCAGGCCGAGAGCGGCGCCCGCGTTGTCGCCGGCACCCGCGCCCAGAAGCACGCCCGACGGGGTTTTTCCGGGCGACTCGGCGGGGCCGAGAACGCGGGGCAGGATGCAGTCGTGGCCGAGGGCGGCGACGAGGAGTTCACGGTCGTAATCGCCCGTGACGGAGTCGAAGTAGCCGGTTCCGCTGGCGTCGGAGCGGTCGGTGGTGAGCTCGGAGAGCACCGGTCCGAGCGGGCTGGTCTCGTCGTCGGCGGGGCCGAAGCCGCGAAGCCGCCATGTCAGCCAGTCGTGGGGGAGGGCCACCGCGGCGACGCGCTCGGCGTTGGCCGGCTCGGCGTCGCGCAGCCAGCGGAGTTTGGTGATGGTGAACGATGCCACCGGCACGCTTCCGGTGCGTCGCGCCAGCTCGTCGGCGCCGAACTCCGCGATCAGCGCGGTGGCGGCGGGCGCGGAACGTGTGTCGTTCCAGAGCAGGGCGTCGCGGATGACCCGGCCCTCGGCATCCAGAGCGACCATGCCGTGCTGCTGGCCGGCCACGGCCAGAGCGGCCACGTCGTCGAGCCCGCCCGCCGCGGTGAGCGCCTGCCGCAGGGCCTGCCACCACGCGGCCGGGTCGACTTCGGTGCCGTCCGGATGCGGCGCGCGGCCCATGCGCGCCAGCGCGCCGGTCTCGGCGTCGCGGATGACGACCTTGCAGCTCTGGGTGGACGAGTCGACGCCGGCGACGAGGGGCATGATGTGTTTCCTTAGAAGTCAGCGCCGGTCGAGTAGTGCCGTGAGGAACGAGCGGCACGTATCGAGACCACCGGTGGGGTGATCTCGATACGCTGGCTCGTTCCTCGCGCAGCTACTCGATCAGCGAGGAGGGGGTG
This sequence comes from Agreia pratensis, assembly GCF_900177685.1. Lineage (GTDB taxonomy): Bacteria > Actinomycetota > Actinomycetes > Actinomycetales > Microbacteriaceae > Agreia > Agreia pratensis. Next base: position 580,813 of record NZ_FXAY01000001.1, on the reverse strand, counting down.
GAGCTGAAGAACTAGCCGCGCGCGCCAAGCAGGTGCTCGAGCGCCAGCTGCTGCAGGCGCACGAAGCCGAAGCCCTTGCCGTTGAAGTACGCGTCGGTGTCGAACTCCTCGTAGGCGCTGCGATCGGCCAGCAGATCGTCGTAGCTCTCGCCGTCGCCCAGCGTGTTCTGCGACAGTTCGAGAACGCGCGACGCGGCGAGCTGCTCCTGCACCTCGGGGTCGGCGCGGAACGCGGCCGCGCGCTCCTTGAGCAGCAGGTAGGTGCGCATGTTCGCGGCTGCCGAGTCCCAGACCCCGGTGATGTCTTCGGTGCGGGAGGGCTTGTAATCGAAGTGACGGGGGCCGTCATACGCGGGTCCGCCGTTCGGGCCGCCGTTCTCGAGCAGGTCGACGAGGGCGAAGGCGTTCTGCAGATCGCCGTGACCGAACACGAGGTCCTGGTCGTACTTGATGCCCCGCTGGCCGTTGAGGTCGATGTGGTACAGCTTGCCCTGGTACAGCGCCTGGGCGATGCCGGCGGCGAAGTTGAGTCCGGCCATCTGCTCGTGGCCGACTTCGGGGTTCACGCCCACGAGCTCGGGACGCTCGAGCGTGTTGATGAACGCCAGTGCGTGGCCGAGGGTCGGCAGGAGGATGTCGCCGCGCGGTTCGTTGGGCTTGGGCTCGATGGCGAAACGGATGTCGTAGCCCTTGTCGGTGACGTAGTCGCCGAGCATGTTGACGGCCTCGCGGTAGCGCTCGAGGGCCTGGCGGATGTCCTTGGCGGAGTCGTACTCGGCGCCCTCGCGGCCACCCCACATGACGAAGGTCTTGGCGCCCAATTCGGCGGCCAGGTCGATGTTGCGCAGAACCTTGCGCAGCGCGAAGCGACGAACGCCGCGGTCGTTCGAGGTGAAGCCGCCGTCTTTGAACACCGGGGCGGAGAACAGGTTGGTGGTGACCATCGGCACGATCACGCCGGTGTCGGCCAGCGCCTGCTTGAGGCGGTCGATCTGCGTCTGGCGCTCTGCGTCGGTGGAGCCGAAGGCGAAGAGGTCGTCGTCGTGGAATGTGAGGCCGTAGGCGCCGAGCTCGTTGAGCTTGTGAACGGCCTCGACCACGTCGAGGGGGGCGCGTGTGGGACCGCCGAAGGGATCGGCTCCGTTGTAGCCGATGGTCCAGAGTCCGAAGGAGAATTTGTCGTCGCGTGTGGGCTCGAGAGCCATGGTGGATACCCGTCTTTCAACGTCGTTGGTGAATTGTTGCTGTCGAAAACATATCAGTTTCGGCCCCCGCGGGCCAGATCTGAGCCGGTCGTTTTCTCCGAGATCGAATTGTTATCTCCGCAAACTAATACGCGCCGCCCCTGATTTTCCGCAGTGTGAACGGTCACATCTCACCGTGACCTCGCCGCCTCGATATCGAGATCGCGGAATTGCGTAGACGCACATCGATGTCGTGGGATATGTTCGCTCCGTCAACAAAGGTCGTGAAAACGACCGGGGCTATCACAGCGATGCCCCGTTACGAGGGAGTAACTGTCGACAGGCAGTCTTCCTCCGCTTGTGACGTCGGCCCCCATCGATCGGGCCGGACCCTGGCAGCATTCAGAGAGGAAAGCACCATGACCACGACAACCACGAAACGGCTTCTGGCCGTTCTCGCCACTTCAGCGGTGGCACTGTCACTCGCCGCGTGTTCGAGTAGCCCCGCGACGACCGACGGCGCATCCGGCGATGCGATCAAGGACTGCAACGTCGGCATCTCGATGCCCACGCGTTCGCTCGAGCGCTGGATCAACGACGGCGAACAACTGCAGAAGGCCCTCGAGGACGCCGGCTGCACCGTCGACCTGCAGTACGCAGACAACAAGACCGACCAGCAGATCAGCCAGATCCAGAACCAGGTCGCGGGCGGCTCGAAGATCCTCGTGATCGCGGCCATCGACGGCAAGGTCCTCGCCCCCGTGCTCGACGAGGCCAAGAAGCAGAAAGCCACCGTCATCGCCTACGACCGCCTCATCAACGGCACCGACAACGTCGACTACTACGCCACCTTCGACAACTACAAGGTCGGCACCCTGCAGGGCCAGTACATCGAAACCCAGCTCGGACTGAAGGACGGCAAGGGCCCGTTCAACCTCGAGCCCTTCGCCGGCAGCCCCGACGATAACAACGCGAAGTTCTTCTTCTCCGGTGCCTGGGATGTTCTGCAGCCGTACGTGGAGAAGGGCCAGCTGGTCGTACCGAGCGGCAAGGCTCCCAAGAGCGACGACGACTGGGCCTCCATCGGCATCCAGGGCTGGGCGAGCGACAAGGCGCAGGCCGAGATGGACAACCGCCTGTCTTCGTTCTACACCGGTGACCAGAAGGTCAACGTCGTTCTCTCGCCGAACGACAGCCTCGCGATCGGTATCGAGGCTTCGCTGAAGTCCGCCGGCTACGCGCCGGGCAGCTCCTACCCGATCATCACCGGACAGGACGCCGACAAGGCCAACGTCAAGGCGATCCTCGACGGAGAGCAGTCGATGACCGTGTGGAAGGACACGCGCGCCCTCGGCGACCGCGTCTTCCAGATGATCAAGTCGATCGCAGCCGGCGACGAGGTCGAGGTCAACGACACCAAGACGTACGACAACGGCAACAAGGTCGTTCCCTCGTACCTGCTCGACCCGGAGGTCGTCGTCAAGGACGACGTTCAGACGAAGCTGATCGACTCCGGCTTCCTCAAGGCGTCCGACGTCGGTCTCTAACGATCCACCCGGTCGGCCCCGCCACAGTGGCGGGGCCGACCTTCTCCGTCGGCCCGGGGCCGGCGATCTCATACAGATGTGAAATGGAGGGAGCCCGATGAGCATCCAGGACAGCGTGATCGACGACGTCGAGCAGCACGACGTGATTCTGCGCATGAACGACATCGTCAAGGACTTCAGTGGAGTGAAGGCGCTCGATGGTGTCTCGATCACCGTTCGGCGAGGCGAGGTCCACGCGATCTGCGGCGAGAACGGCGCGGGCAAGTCGACCCTGATGAAGGTGCTCTCCGGGGTGTATCCCGCGGGCAGCTTCGGCGGCTCGATCGAGTTCGAGGGCCACGAGGTGGCCTTCAGAACCATCAACGACAGCGAGCACGAAGGCATCGTGATCATCCACCAGGAGCTCGCGCTGAGCCCCTACCTGTCGATCGCCGAGAACATCTTCCTCGGCAACGAACTCTCGAGCCGGGGTGTGATCGACTGGAACAAGACCAACCGTGAGGCCGCACTGCTGCTCGCCCGGGTAGGCCTCGACGAGAATCCCGCGACCAAGATCCTCGAACTCGGCGTGGGCAAGCAGCAGCTCGTCGAGATCGCCAAGGCGCTGTCGAAGCGGGTGAAGCTGCTCATTCTCGATGAGCCCACCGCAGCCCTCAACGACGAGGACTCGGCTCATCTGCTCAGCCTGATCGATCACCTGCGCATGCAGGGCATCACCTGCATCATCATCAGCCACAAGCTGAAGGAGATCAAGAGGATTGCAGACACCGTCACGGTGATCCGCGATGGCAAGACGATCGAGACCATTCCGATGGATGGGCCAGACGCGACAGAGGCGCGCATCATCAGGGCCATGGTCGGCCGCGATCTCAACAGCCTGTTCCCGCCGCGCGATTCCAACATCGGAGAAGAGGTGCTGCGGGTCGAGGACTGGACCGTCTACCACCCGGTCGACACGTCGCGACTCGTGGTCGACGGCGCGTCGTTCACCGTTCGCGCCGGCGAGATCGTGGGCTTCGCTGGCCTCATGGGCGCTGGTCGAACCGAGCTGGCCATGAGCATCTTCGGCCGCTCCTACGGAACCAACATCTCGGGTCGCATCTACAAGAACGGCGTCGAGATCCAGAACCGCACCGTCGACGAGGCGATCCACAACGGCTTCGCCTACGCCACGGAAGACCGCAAGAAGTACGGGCTCAACCTGATCGGCGACATCCAGGTGAATGTGTCGGCCGCGGCCCTCGGCAAGCTCGCCAAAGCCGGCGTCGTCGACTCCCACCGCGAGTACAAGGTGGCCGACTCCTATCGCGAGAAGATGAACATCAAGGCGCCGAGTGTCGCCTCGATCACGGGCAAGCTCTCCGGCGGCAATCAGCAGAAGGTCGTGCTGTCGAAGTGGATCTTCGCCGGCCCCGACGTCCTGATCCTCGACGAACCCACCCGCGGCATCGACGTGGGCGCGAAGTACGAGATCTACGGCATCATCAACGAGCTCGCGGCCCAGGGCAAAGCCGTGGTCGTCATCTCGAGCGAGTTGCCCGAGTTGCTCGGGCTCGCCGATCGAATCTACGCGATCTCGGAGGGAAAACTCACCGGTGAGGTTTCCCGAGAGAACGCATCCCAGGAAACCCTTATGCACTACATGACCGCGGGAAAGGACTGACCCCCGATGAGCACGACAACCCCCACCATCACACCCCCGGTGCCGAGCAAACGGCGCATTCCGAAGCTCTCGATCAACTTCAGGCAGTACGGCATCCTCGCGGCTCTCGCGGTCATCGTCATCCTGTTCCAGATCATGACGAACGGCCGCCTCCTGCTGCCCGGCAACGTGAACAACCTGATCCAGCAGAACGCCTATGTTCTGATTCTCGCGATCGGCATGGTCATCGTGATCATCGCGGGACACATCGACCTCTCGGTCGGCTCCGTCGTCGCCATGGTCGGCGCCGTCTCTGCGATCAGCATGAATTCATGGGGCTTCCCATGGTGGGCCGCCGTCATTCTCGCGCTGGTCGTGGGAGCAGTGGTCGGCGCCTGGCAGGGCTTCTGGGTGGCCTATGTCGGCATACCCGCCTTCATCGTGACGCTCGCGGGCATGCTCATCTTCCGTGGACTCACGCTCGTGCTGCTCACCGGCGGAACCATCTCGGGACTCCCCGCCGAGTTCACCGCGATCGGTGCAGGATGGCTTCCCTCCTGGCTCGGCGAGGTCGCCGGCCGCGATGTGCTCACACTGGTGCTCGGCATCCTTACCGTTGTCGTGCTGCTGGCTCAAGGCCTGCGCTCGCGGGCCACCCTGCGCAAGCTCGACCTGCCGCGCGAGCCGATGGTGTCGTTCTGGATCAAGAACGGCATCGCCGCGGTCGCCATCCTCGCGTTCACCTGGCTGCTCTCCGACTACAGCGGAACCCCGATCATCCTGATCATCCTCGCCGTTCTGATCCTGCTCTACACCTTCCTGCTCAACCGCTCGGTGTTCGGCCGTCACGTCTACGCCATGGGTGGCAACCTGTTCGCCGCCGTCATGAGCGGCGTCAAGACGAAGCGGGTCAACTTCCTCATCTTCGTGAACATGGGCATTCTCGCCGGCCTCGCCGGTGTCGTCTCGACCGCTCGAGCCGGCGGCGCCGTCGCCTCGGCCGGTCAGAACTACGAACTGGATGCGATCGCGGCCGTCTTCATCGGAGGCGCGGCCGTGCAGGGTGGCGTGGGAACCGTTGTCGGAGCCGTCATCGGTGGTCTCGTCATGGGCGTTCTCAACATGGGTCTGTCTATCCTGTCGGTCGATGCCGCCTGGCAGATGGCCATCAAGGGCTTCGTTCTGCTGTTGGCCGTAGCATTCGATATCTTCAACAAGCGGCGCGCGGGCGGCCGCTGATCCGGAGACCGCATATCGAGACCACGAGGGAAGGGTGAAGTCGAGTGAGTACGGCATTACCCGCCCTCGGTAGCAGGGGAGGCTCGAGCAACGACCAGCTCAGGCGCTACAACCTTTCGATGGTCATGACGCTCATCCACCACTCCGGTGGCTGTTCGCGGGCCGAGATCACGCGGCGAATGGGACTGAATCGGTCGACCGTCGGCGCTTTGGTAGCCGAACTGGTCGAGCTCGGGCTCGCCTTCGAGGGCGAGCCCGAATCGGTCTCCGGTCGGGTCGGTCGCCCCAGCGTGCAGGTGTTCCCGAATCCGGCCATCGTGGCGCTCGCCGTCTATCCCGACGTCGATGCGATCACCGTCTGCATCGTGGGGCTCGGCGGCGAGGTGATTCGTCGCATCCGATACGACACCGTGCGGGTGCCGACCGTGCACGAGACGGTCAACGTCGTCAAGGCGATCGTCGACGGTATGCGCGGCGAGATCGAATCCAGTTTCAGAGTCGCCGGTGTGGGCGTCGCTGTTCCCGGCCTGGTGAACTCCAACGACGGCCGTGTGCTCATCGCCCCCCACCTGGGATGGCGCGACGCCTCTCTCGCCGCGGCCCTCACCAAGGCGCTGGACTACCCGGTCTTCGCCGGCAACGATGCGAGCCTGGGCGCCATCGCCGAGAGTCTGTTCGGCATCGCGCGGGGCATGGACGATCTCGTCTACCTCAACGGCAGCGCGAGCGGTATCGGCGGCGGACTGATCATCGGCGGATCGCCGCTGCGAGGAACGAGCGGTTACGCGGGGGAGCTCGGCCACACCCTGGTGAACAACACGGGTTCGCGCTGTCACTGCGGTCGCACCGGGTGCCTCGAGACCGAGGTGAGCCTCAGCCGGCTGCTCGCCGTGCTCAAACTGGCCAGAGCCGATCAAGACGAGCTCGAGATAGCGCTCGGCGTCTCTCGCGACCCGAAGGTCATGCGAGAAGTGCAGCGGCAGATCGACATGCTCTCCGAGGCCATCTCGAACTTCGTGAACATGTTCGATCCCGAGATCGTGATTCTGGGCGGGTTCCTCGCCTCGCTGCTCAGCGTCGGGCGAGAAAGGCTGGCGGATGCCGTGCGCTTGCGTTCCATGAGCAGCATGGGTCACAGCGTGGTCATCGAAAAGGCCAGTCTGCGCTCGCGCATCATCATGGTGGGGGCGGCGGAACTCGCCTTCGCGGGTCTGCTCGACGACCCCGCCGGCTTCGCTCGTGGCGCCGCCGGGCGGGCGGATCAGCCTCGCGGGTGAGTCAGAATAGACGTGACAGCAGCGGCCGGCCGCGGTCGGCGAGGGGGAGCACGTGAGTGTCGAGCAGCCCGCCCCCCTCAGCAGAGTCGGCAACAGCAATGACCAGACGCGGCGATACAACCTCTCTACGGTGCTCACACTGCTGCACCACGGCGGATCGCGCACCCGGGCCGAGCTCACCCGCGCCACGGGCCTGAATAGATCGACGATCGCCGCGCTCGTGGGTGAACTGGGCGATCTCGGCCTGGTCTACGAGACCCAGCAGACCGATCCGGGCACGGTCGGCAGGCCCAGTCCCTTCGTTCATCTCACCGATCGTCTCCTCGCCGTTGCGGTGAATCCCGACCTCGATGCCATCACCATCGGTCTGGTGCAGCTGGGTGGCCGTGTACTCACGCGCGTTCGCCACGAGACATCGCGGGCGCCTGGACTCGAGGAGACTGTCTCGATCGTGCAGCGCGAGGTCGCGGCACTCGTCGCCGGACTCGCTGCCGACCAGCACATCGCGGGCGTGGGCATCGCGGTGCCCGGGCTGGTGCGCAGCTCCGACGGCGTCGTCACCCTGGCGCCCCACCTGCTCTGGAACGACCAGCCGCTGGCCGGGCCGATCGCAGAGGCTCTCGGCATCCCGGCTTTCGCGGCGAACGACGCCCAACTCGGGCTGGTTGCTGAGAGCCTGTTCGGCGCGGGGCGCGGCGTGGAGGACATCGTCTACCTCAACGGCTCGACCTCGGGAATCGGCGGAAGCGTGCTGGTGGCTGGCAACGCCCTGCGCGGCGCTCAGGGCTATGCCGGTGAGCTCGGCCACACGCTCGTGAACAGCAGCGGGGTCACGTGCTTCTGCGGAAAGAGCGGATGCCTCGAGACCGAGGTCAATCTGGCCCGACTCCTCGAGGCGCTGGGCACCGCACCCGTCGACGGTGACGAGTTCGATCGCATGCTGGTCGCTGCGGCCGACGACACCGTTCGCGCTGAGATTGACCGCCAGCTCGATGTGCTCGGCACGGCGCTCGGCAACTTCGTGTCGATCTTCAACCCCTCATCGATCATTCTCGGTGGGTTCCTCGGGTCGCTGTTCGCGGCGAATCCGGAGCGCTTGCAGGCGGGAATCCGCCGTGCATCGTTCGGTTCTCTCGGAGACGAGGTGACGGTCGAGCGCGCGCAGTTGCGCACGCGCCTCCTCATGGTCGGAGCGGCCGAACTCGCGTTCGGCCCGGTGCTCGCCGACCCCGCAGGTGCACTCGGGTAGTCGAAAACGTTCAGCCTGAGGGCGTCCGTGTCGTATAGCGACGCGAACCTCGTGAGGATGCACAACTCACGGACTAACGTGGCCGTTATGACCGCACCGTCGACGATCGTGTTCGCGCCGGACTCCTTCAAAGGTTCGGCGAGCGCGAGGCAGGCCGCGTCTGCGATGGCCCGCGGCTGGGCCTCCGTTCGCCCACTCGACACGCTGGTGCTGAAGCCGATGGCCGATGGCGGCGAAGGAACGCTCGACGCGTTCGAGAGCGCGGTGCCCGGTTCGACGCGAATGCCGGTCAGGGTGACCGGGCCTGACGACCGGCCCGTCGATGCGAGCTGGCTTCTGCTCGCCGATGGCACGGGAGTGATCGAGTTGGCGAGCACCAGCGGCATAACGCTGCTAAACGAGCTTCGGCCTGACGACGCGCATTCCCGTGGATTCGGTCAAGCGATCGTCTCCGCACTCGATTTCGGCGTGCGCCGCGTCGTGCTCGCCATCGGAGGCAGCTCGTCGACCGACGGCGGCGCGGGTGTTCTCGAAGAGCTCGGTGCCCGGTTCCTGGATGCCTCGGGTCGGCCCGTGCGGGCCGGGAACCGCGGCCTGCATCACCTCTCGACCACCGAGTTTCACGCGGTGCGGCCGCTGCCGCCAGGCGGCGTCGACGTGCTGTGCGATGTGACGAACCCACTGCTCGGGGCGGATGGCGCAGCGGCGGTCTACGGCCCACAGAAGGGGGCGGCGACCGCCGAGGCGGTGCACGCGCTCGAGCGAGGTCTTGCGACCCTGGCTCGATCGGTCTCGCGCGCGGGACCCGTGGCGCACCCGGATGCCGACCCGACGCATCCGGGTGCCGGCGCCGCCGGCGGAGTGGGCTTCGGCCTGCTCGTGTGGGGTGCGAGGCTCGTGCCCGGATCGACCGGCGTGGCCGAGATCTGCGAACTTCCTGCGGCGATCGCATCGTGCGACGTCGTTGTCACAGGCGAGGGGAGCTTCGACTCCCAATCGGCGGCGGGCAAAGCCGTGTCAGCTGTGCTGGCCGCGGCGAGCGTCGGCGCGACAAGGGTCGATCTCGTCGCGGGCCGTATCTCGGCGCCCACCGTGCAGTTCGCAGATGCTCTCTCGCTCTCTGTGCTCGCAGGCTCCGCGGAGGCCGCGCAGGTCGATGCGGAGCGGTGGCTCGAGGTCGCCGGCGCCGCCCTGGCCGAGCGTTTCTGACGACGCCGATGAGTCGATCTCGCGCGGATGCGTGACGAATCCGAATCAGGGGTCGAATCGATTCGGTAAGGTTGTTGCCATTCGTCTACTGCACCGATGTGCGCAAGGAATTCTGTGACCACCGACTCCATCACCGTCGCCCACCCAGGCGATAAGTTGTCGCGCCGCCAGCGCCTCGTCTACGTTCTGCTGCTCGGCGGGCTCACCGCGTTGGGGCCGCTCACGATCGACCTCTACCTGCCGGCATTTCCCATCCTCGAAGAAGATCTGGGGGTGTCGGCGGGAGCGATCCAGCTGACGCTCACCGGCACGACGATCGGGTTCGCCCTCGGCCAGTTGGTCGTCGGCCCGTGGAGCGACAGGATCGGGCGTCGACTTCCTCTGATCATCGCGACGCTGCTGCACATCGCGGCCTGTGTCGGCGCTGCAGTGTCGCCGGAGATCGTGACACTGGGCGTCTTCCGCGTACTGCAGGGTGCAGGCGCCGCGGCGGGTGGAGTGGTCGCCATGGCCATGGTGCGTGATCTGTTCGGCGGCCGTCCACTGGTTCGCATGCTGTCTCGCCTGGCGCTCATCACGACCCTCGCGCCCTTGCTCGCCCCGCTCATCGGATCGCAGATGCTGCGCTTCACCGACTGGCGAGGAATCTTCTGGGCTCTCGCCATCTACGGGGTGCTCGTGGTTGTCGCGGTCTGGCTCTGGATCGTCGAGACGCTGCCCAAGGAACGCCCGCGCGACGGCGGGCACTCGACGCTGCGCCAGCGCTACAGATCGGTTCTGACCGATCGCATCTTCATCGGCGTGGCCCTGATCGGTGGCATGACTTTTGCCGGCCTCTTCACCTATCTGTCGGCCTCGTCGTTCCTCTTTCAGCTCGTGTACAAGCTCGACCCCCAGCAGTACGGGCTTCTCTTCGCCATCAACTCGATCGGTATCGCGGCGGGCACGCAGATATCGGCTCGGCTCACGAAATACGTCGCTCCGCAGTGGATTCTGGCGGGAACGACCACGATGATGCTCCTCTGCGCCATCGCCATCGTGGTGCTCGATTCGGCTGGAGTGGGCCTGATCGGAATCCTTGTTCCGCTCTGGTTCTTCATCGCCTCGTGCGGCTTCGGGTTCCCGTGCGTTCAGGTGCTCGCACTCGATCGGCACGGCCGTGAGGCGGGCACCGCGGCGGCGCTCCTCGGCGCAGTGAACTTCGGACTCGCAGGCCTCATCTCTCCGGTCGTCGGGTTCCTCGGCATCACCAGCGCTGTGCCGATGGGAGCGGTCATGGCCGTCACAGCGGCCGTGGCCGTGGCGTCGCTGTGGTTGATCGTGCGCCCGTCGACGGTGCCCGCGCTCGGGCACTGACACCGATCGCAAGCCCTCCTCGCTTTTTCGACTGAGCCGGTACGGTCGGGGAATGACGACAGAGCTGCCAGGAGACAAGACGCAGCAGAGCGTCGATCAGAAGACCCGCAGGGTGCAGCGGTTCTGGCCCCTCGTCAGCGCGTTCGCCGTTCTTGTGGTGGCCGTGTTGATTGGTGCGCTCGTAATGGTGCGCGGCGCCGGCAATCCGCTCGGTTTCGACACCGAGTGGATGGATGAGATTCTCGAGCATCGCTCGCCGGTGTGGGAGGTTCCCTCTCTGGCGATGAACTACCTCGGGGGAGGAGTCATCGGGGTCTTCATCGTTCCGCTCGCCATCATCGCGGCGCTCTGCCTGTTTCGTCGGCTCTGGGCCGCCCTCTATTTCACGGTCGCGACGATTATGTCAGCGGGGCTCGTTCAGCTCTTGAAGGGCCTCTTCGGCAGGGCCAGGCCCGAGGAGATTCTGGTGCACGCGGACTTCGGGTCGTTTCCGTCGGGCCACGTCGCGAACGCCACGACGATGGCGGTGGTGCTCGCCGTCATCCTGCGTCGCACCTGGGTCTGGGTCGCCGGTGTCGTCTACGTGATTCTGATGCTGCTGAGCCGAACCTACCTCGGCGCCCACTGGCTGAGCGATACCGTCGGCGGGCTTCTCCTCGGCGTCGGCGTCGCGGTCATCGTGTGGGCTCCGATCGCCAACCGGTTGTACCGGGAGAACGAGCGTCGGCACCGATTCGCATCTGAAGCGGTGGGGAAAAATTCTCCTCTTCGCTGATTGAGCAGGTCGTTCAGCGGCCGACGTCTCGAGACCAGCGCACCCTGAGATGTCTCAAATGGCGACCTGCGCCCACCGCGGAGCAGCCATCCGTGCCACCTCAGCACAGAATCTACCGATCTACGGCACGCTCGCACCCCTGAGATGTCACAAGCGGCGGCTTCCCCGCCCGCGGATGCCGCCATATGCGCCACCTCAGCGCGTGCTTCGTGCTCGCCCGCAGTCGATAGTGCGCATTTCTGCAACGTTGTAGTCTCAACCCGTGGCCATAACCCTGCATGATGTCGCCCGATTGGCGGGCGTGTCGATCAAGACCGTCTCGAACGTCATCAACGACTATCCACACATCAGGCCGGCCACCAGAAAAAAGGTCGAAGCCGCGATCGACGAGCTCGGTTATCAGCCGAATCTCTCGGCGCGCAGCCTGCGCTCGGGCCGCTCCGGCGTGATCAGTCTGCTCATCCCCGACCTGCGCAACGCCTATTTCGCCGAGCTGGCCGATGCGGTGATGAGGGCTGCGAGGGCAAAGGGCCTTTCGGTGATCATCGAGCAGATGCCGGGAGGAAAGAAGGAAGAGCTAGAGATTCTGCGGGGCCCTCGCATGCAGCTCGTCGACGGAATCCTCTACAGCGTGCTCGCGCTGGGGGAGGAAGACGCACATCACCTCGATAACGCCATGCCGATGGTGCTTCTCGGCGACCGCATATTCAACGGTCCGAAGGATCACGTGACCATGCAGAACACCGAGGGGGCCCGGGCAGCGACCGACCATCTGCTGTCTCTGGGGCGGCGGCGCGTCGCCGCCCTCGGAGCGCACCCCGGCGAGGTGGTGGGTTCGGCCGGCCTCAGACTCGACGGCTACCAGCAGGCTCTCGCCGAGCGAGGGGTGGAGTACGACGCGTCTCTCGTCATTCCGGTCATCAGCTGGCACAGGAAAGACGGGGCCGAGGCGATGCGCGCCTTCCTCACCAAGGGCGTGCCGTTCGACGGTCTCGTGGCCTTCAACGACTCGATGGCGTTGGGCGCGATGCGTGTGATGCAGGAGGCCGGTCTCCGGATTCCCGACGATGTCGCCGTGATCGGCTTCGACGATATCGATGAGACCCGCTACTCGATCCCGTCGCTGTCCACGATCGATCCCTCGAAGGACCAGATTGCCGAGACCGCGGTCGACCTGCTCCTCGAGCGCATCGAGCACCCTGACTCGCACGCTCCCGCGCGCGATCTCGCAACGGAATTCCACATTGTGCAACGCGAGTCGAGTGCCATCTGAGCGCCGGCTGAGCGAGCAGTGTGCGGCACCGGAACGTCGGGGTGACGCGTTCGGTATCGATTGAGCGACCGATGGGAATCTCTACTTGACACCCATCGGAGCGCGGTGCAGAATCACTTTTACAACGTTTACTTTACAACGTTGTACAAAACAAGAATTCGATGTGAGGCTTCTCGCCTCACGTCGAGCACCCCGAATCAAGGGCGATTCGCTGATGGTCACATTCATCGCTTCGTCCGCGGTTCGGCTGCTCTCGCACCCCACCGAATCCGCGACAGCATCGTCGCGGTTCTTCTTTCGAAGGGAACCATTCACAGTGAAGACCAAATCGCTTCTGGCCGTGGTGAGCGCTGGCGCTCTCCTGGCCACTCTCGCCGGCTGCTCGCCCGATGTCAGTGCAGGAGGCAGTACTGACTCCGCTGGCGGTGACGCAGGCTCGTGCAGCAACACGATCGTCAACAAAGACGCCCCTCAGGTGTCCGTCTGGGCGTGGTACCCGAACATCAACACGGTCGTGGACATGTTCAACAAATCGCACGACGACGTGCAGGTCTGCTGGTCGAACGCCGGTCAGGGCGCCGACGAATACGCCAAGTTCTCCACGGCGATCGCCGCTGGCACGGGTGCCCCCGACGTCGTCATGCTCGAGGCCGAGGTCGTTCCCGGCTTCATCCTGCAGGATGCCCTAGTCGACCTGAGCGAGCACGGTGCCGACGACGTGAAGGCGAACTTCAGCGCCGGCGCGTGGAAAGACGTCTCGAGCGGCGACTCCGTCTACGCGATTCCGGTCGACGGCGGCCCCATGGCCATGATCTATCGTGCCGACATCTTCACGAAGTACGGCATCACTGTGCCGACGACGTGGGACGAATACGCCGCGGCGGCGCAACAGCTCAAAGACGCGGGCGGCCCGTTCATGGGCGACTTCGGCAGCAACGTGCCCGCCTGGTTCACGGCTCTGATGACGCAGAACGGCCAGAAGGCCTGGGACTACGAGTCGGCCGATCCCCAGAAGATCGGCATCGATCTCAACGACGACGGCAGCAAGAAGGTCGCCGACTACTGGCAGGATCTCGTCAAGAAGGGCCTCGTCGACACGAAGGACCAGTTCAACACCGACTACATCGGCGGTCTGGCCAACGGCTCGTACGCCACGTATGTCTCGGCAGCGTGGGCTCCCGGATACCTGACCGGAGCTGGAGCCTCGACCGAGGGCGACGGCGCCGAGTGGAAGGCTGCCCCGCTCCCGCAGTGGGACCCGGCAAACCCCGTCTCCGTGAACTGGGGCGGATCCACGTTCGCTGTCACCACGCAGGCCAAGGACAAGGATCTGGCGGCGACCGTCGCCAAGGAGCTGTACGCATCCGACGAGGAGCTGCAGGACGGCGTCGACACCCAGACGATCTTCCCGCTCAACCAGAAGATGCTCGCCTCCGACGCGTTCGCCGACACCCCCGTCAAATTCTTCAACGGCCAGACAGCCAATAAGGACGTCTACATTCCGGCGGAGAACGCGTACGAGGGCTACACCTACAGTCCGTTCACCACGTACTACTACTCGGAGCTGACGAAGTCGATGGTCTCGATCATCGATGGCTCGAAGTCCGGATCGGAGTCGCTCGATGATCTGCAGAAGACCATGACCGACTACGCCAAGGCCCAGGGCTTCACCGTCAAGTAGTGCTGCTCCACCCCTTCGACAGGCTCGGGAAACCACCGTTCCCCGAGCCTGTCGTAGGGCACCACACCCGAGACCTCACCCCCAGTCGATCGAAGGACTGACATGACCAACCCCGCCGCCGTGCTGAGAGCACCGTCCCGGCGCCGCAATCTGCGTCGCCCCTGGATAGGCTGGCTCTTCATCGCTCCGTTCGGAGTGATCTTCCTCGTCTTCCTCGTAGCGCCCCTCGTCTACGCGTTCTACCTCAGCCTCTTCTCCAAGGGTCTCGCCACCGGCACGATCTTCTCCGGGGCCGGCAACTACGTCAAGGCATTCACCGATCCCGAGTTCCTCTCCGGCATCTGGTTCGTGATCCGATTCGCGGTCATCCTCATTCCCATTCAGATGGCCGTCTCGCTCGCTGCGGCGCTCGTCCTCGACGCCCTCACCACGCGACTCTCACGCTTCGCCAGACTCGCCATCTTCGTGCCCTACGCCATCCCGGCTGTGGTCGGCACCCTCATGTGGGGATTCCTCTACAGCCCGACGTTCGGGCCGCTCACCGATCTCTTCAAGGTGGTCAATCAGAGCGCACCCGAGATCCTGAGTTCGGGAAACATCTTCGGCGGGCTGCTCAACATCGTCGTCTGGCAGTGGGCCGGCTACTACATGATCATCATCTATGCGGCGCTGCGGGGCATCGACCCCAGCATCTACGAGGCCGCGCGGATCGACGGCGCCGGACCCCGCCAGATCGCGTTCCGCATCAAGGTGCCCATGATCTCGAGCGCCATGGCGCTCATCCTGGTCTTCGCCCTCATCGGCACACTGCAATTCTTCACAGAGCCGCAGGTGCTGAGGCCGATCTCGAACGGCTCGATCACGTCGAGCTTCACTCCCAACATCTACGCGTTCGATCTCGCCTTCCGGTTCTCGCAGTTCAACTACGCATCGACCATCTCGTTCTCACTCGGCATCGTGGTCTTCATCGCGGTGTACATCTTCTTATTCGCCAGCCGTAAGCGCCGGGGAGGGCTGTCATGACGACCATCACCAGAGTTTCCACGGCGAAGAAGAGGCCGAACATCACGGCGCACGTGTTTCTCGTGGCCCTGATCATCTACTTCCTGCTTCCGCTGTGGTGGCTGTTCGTGGCCAGCACCAAAGACCCGCAAGGACTCTTCACCGGCACGGGCGGCGCCCTGTGGTTCGATAAGAACTTCAACCTGCTGGCCAACATCCAGGAGCTGATCACCTACAAGGGCGGCATCTACTTCCGCTGGCTGGGCAATTCGGCTCTCTACTCCCTGCTGGGCGGTGTGGGCGCGACGATCTTGGCGGTTCTCGCCGGCTACGGCTTCGCCAAGTTCCCGTTCAAGGGGCGAGACTTCTCGTTCGCCATCCTGCTCGGCTCTGTAATGGTGCCGCTCACCGCTCTGGTCATCCCGACGTTCATGCTGATGTCTCAGCTGCACCTCACGAACACGATCTGGGCGGTCATTCTGCCGTCGCTGCTCAGCCCGTTCGGGGTGTACCTGATGAGGGTCTACGCGGCAGACGCCGTTCCCGACGAACTGCTCGACGCTGCTCGCGTCGATGGTTCAGGAGAGCTGCGCACCTTCTTGACAGTCGCGCTTCCACTGATGCGTCCGGCGGTCGTCACCGTGCTGCTGCTCTCGGTGGTCGGAACATGGAACAACTACTTTCTTCCGCTTGCCGTACTCAGCGACCAGAATCTGTACCCCGTGACCGTCGGCCTGGGCGGGTGGCAGGCGCTCGCGGCATCCAACAATGGCGGCGGAACCTCGCTCTACACGCTCATCGTCGTCGGGTCGCTCATCTCGATCATCCCGCTGGTCATCGCGTTCCTGTCGTTGCAGAAGTACTGGCAGGGCGGTCTCTCGCTCGGCGCCCTCAAGTAATCGCACGTCCTATCCACCTTTCACCCCTCTTACCTCGGGAGACACCATGGTCACCGCACGCCTCACCCTCGACCCGCACTTCGCCGTCGGCACGATCAACCGCCGCATCTTCGGCTCGTTCGTCGAACATCTCGGACGCTGCGTCTACGACGGCATCTACGAGCCCGGCCACGCGACGGCCGACGACGAGGGCTTCCGCGGCGACGTCATCGATCTGGTCAAAGAACTCGGCACCACCACCATCCGCTATCCCGGCGGGAACTTCGTCTCGGGATTCAAATGGGAGGACAGCGTCGGTCCGCGAGAAGACCGTCCGCGCCGGCTCGACCTCGCCTGGCACTCGACCGAAACCAATGAGATCGGATTGCACGAGTTCTCGTCGTGGCTGAAGAAGGTCGACAGCGAGCTGATGCTCGCTATCAACCTGGGTACCCGCGGCGTCGAGGAGGCACTCGACCTCGTCGAGTACACGAACATCCGCTCTGGTTCGACGCTGAGCGACCAGCGCATCGCCAACGGCCAGGTCGAGCCCTTCGGCGTCACCATGTGGTGCCTCGGCAACGAGATGGATGGCCCGTGGCAGCTCGGTCATCGCAACGCTGAGGACTACGGCAAGATCGCGAGCCAGACGGCGAAGGCTCTGCGCCAGCTCGACGATCGAGTCGAACTCGTGGTCTGCGGATCGTCGGGTGCTCAGATGCCCACCTTCGGCTCGTGGGAGCGGACGGTGCTTCAGCACAGCTACGACGACGTGGACTACATCTCCTGCCACGCCTACTACGAAGAGAAGGGCGGAGATCTCACCAGCTTCCTCGCCTCGGGCGTCAACATGGACCACTTCATCGAGGCGGTGGTGGCGACCGCCGACAGCGTCAAGGCAGAACTGCGCTCGGACAAGCAGATCAACATCTCGTTCGACGAGTGGAACGTCTGGTACATCGATCGATACCAGTCGGTCGACAGGATCACCGACGTCGAGGAGTGGCCCGTCGCCCCGCGACTGCTCGAAGACGTGTACTCCGTCGCCGACGCGGTCGTGTTCGGCAGCCTCCTCATCTCGCTGCTGAAGCACGCCGATCGCGTTCAGTCGGCATCGCTGGCGCAACTCGTCAACGTGATCGCTCCGATCATGACCGAGCCGGGAGGAGACTCATGGCGCCAGACCACATTCTTCCCTTTCGCCACCACCTCGCGCCTCGCGCAGGGCACGGTTCTCGAGGTGCGGCTCGAGAGCGACACACACGAGACGAAGGAGTACGGCACGGTCGCCACCGTCGACGCTGTCGCAACGGTCGACGCCGAAGCCGGAACAGCAGCCGTCTTCCTCGTGAATCGCAGCGAGACCGACGAGGCCACGGTCACGATCGACATGGCCGCGCTGGGAGACCTGCGGCTGCTCGAGGCGTCAACCCTCGCCGATGACGACGTCTACGCCGCGAACACCCTTGCTGATCAGAACCGCGTCGGGCTCACCCCCAACACGTCCGCTGTGATCGCCGACGGTGTCATCACGATCACCCTGCCCGCAGTCTCGTGGAGCGCGGTGAGCCTGGGGTAGCGTTCACCCATGAGGATTCTCCTGGTCGGTGCCGGCGGCGTCGGTGACGCTATTGCCAAGATCGCAGCGCGGCGGTCGTTCTTCGAACAGATCGTCGTCACCGACTACGACGTCGCGCGCGCTCAGCGCACCGTCGACTGGATCGCGTCGAAGCACGGCAGCGAGGTCGCCGGCCGATTCGCGGTCGACGCGATCGACGCATCCGACCCCGACAACGTCGCCGACGTCGCCACGAGGCACGGCGCAACCCACGTGATGAACGCCGTCGAGCCCAAGTTCGTGCCCACGATCTTCGCGGGTGCGCTCGCGGCCGGCGCCGACTACCTCGACATGGCCATGAGTCTCTCGGAGCCGCACCCCACCGACCCGCACTCCGAGACGGGCGTCAAACTCGGCGACGATCAATTCGCCCAGGCGGCCGACTGGGAGACAGCGGGCCGGCTCGCACTCGTGGGAATCGGTGTGGAGCCAGGGCTCAGCGACGTGTTCGCGCGCTATGCCGCCGATCACCTGTTCAGTGAGATCGACGAGCTCGGCACACGCGACGGCGCCAACCTCGTGGTGCGTGACGAGGCCGGCAACGAGATCTTCGCGCCCTCCTTCTCGATCTGGACCACGATCGAGGAATGCCTGAACCCTCCCGTCATCTGGGAGAAGGAGCGCGGCTGGTTCACCACACCGCCGTTCTCCGAGCCCGAGATCTTCACCTTTCCCGAGGGTATCGGCGACGTCGAGTGTGTGAACGTCGAGCACGAAGAGGTTCTGCTCATGCCCCGCTGGGTCGATGCCAAGCGCGTCACCTTCAAGTACGGGCTGGGCAACGAGTTCATCGGCATTCTGAAGACCCTGCACCAGCTCGGTCTCGACTCCACTGTTCCCGTGCGGGTGCGCTCGGCCGAAAGGCCCGTCGAGGTGGCGCCCCGCGATGTGGTTGCCGCCGGACTTCCCGACCCGGCGACCCTCGGCCCACGCATGACCGGCAAGACCTGCGCCGGGCTGTGGGTCACCGGCACCGGCGTCGATGGGCGTCCCCGCGAGGTCTACCTCTATCACGTGGCAGACAACGAGTGGACGATGCGCGAGTACGAGGCGCAGTGCGTGGTGTGGCAGACGGCGTTGAACCCCGTGATCGCACTCGAGCTGCTCAGCACGGGTGCATGGTCTGGGGTCGGCGTCCTCGGCCCGGAGGCCTTCGACGCCCGCGTCTACCTCGAGCTGATGCAGGCTCCCGAGTCCGACGGGGGTTACGGGCAGGCGTGGGGTCTCGAAGACCGACTCGTTCCTCTCGTATCGTGAGCGGGCCGCGCGCATGAAGATCGAGCGCGTGACCCTGCATCGCCTCGCCATGCCCCTCGTCAGGCCTTTCGAGACGAGCTTCGGAATCCAGACCGAACGCGACGTGCTTCTCGTGCACCTCGTCACCTCCGACGGAGTCGAGGGCTGGGGCGAATGCGTGGCCGGAGCCGACCCCGTGTATTCGAGCGAGTACGTCTCTGGTTGCGAGTACGTGATCGAGAACTACCTGGTGCCCGCCATCCTGGCCGGGCCCGACGTGTCGGCCGAGACACTGGATGCGCGGCTGGGCTTCGTGGTGGGCAACCGCATGGCGAAGGCCGCCGTCGAGGCGGCGGTTCTGGATGCCCAGCTGCGCGCATCCGGAATCTCATTCGGGAGTTACCTCGGTGCCGTGCGCGACGAGGTCGACTGCGGGGTCTCGGTGGGCATCGCACCATCGATAGACGAGCTGCTCGACGAGGTCTCGGGTTATGTGTCGGAGGGGTACCGGCGCATCAAGTTGAAGATCAGGCCCGGCTGGGATCTGGAGCCCGTGGGCGCGGTGCGCGCGCTGCTCGGTGATGCCGCCCTGCTGCAGGTCGATGCGAATACGGCCTATACGCGAGAAGACATCGATCATCTGCGCGAGCTCGATCAATTCGGTCTGGTGCTCATCGAGCAGCCCTTCGTCGAAGACGACATCGCGGGCCATGCCATTCTCGCGGCCGCCATCGATACTCCGGTCTGCCTCGACGAGTCCATCACGTCGGCGGACATCGCGCGCGATGCGATCGAGCGTGATGCGACATCGATCATCAACGTCAAGCCGGGGCGGGTCGGGGGATACCTCGAGTCGGTGCGCATTCACGACGTGTGTGCAGAGCGCGACGTCGCCGCGTGGGTCGGCGGCATGCTCGAGACGGGATTGGGCAGGGCCGCCAACGTCGCCCTCGCGGCGCTGCCCGGATTCACCCTTCCGGGAGACACCTCGGCATCGCGTCGGTACTACGCAGAAGACCTCACAGAACCCTTCGAGCTCGTCGACGGTCGCCTCCGGGTTCCGACGGGGCCGGGCACGGGAGTGGCGGTGCGCCCGGAACTCGTCGCATCCTGGGCGACCCGCCGTCCGCTGCTGCTGCACTGAGCGAGCACGCCGTCCGTGAGTAGAGTTTGGTCATGACGAACGCCGACGGTTCTCTTCAGGATGCTGCTGCCGCACTCGCGCAGGCGAGGGCTGCGGCCGCCGCGGCGCAGGCTGCTGCGGATGCGGCTCAGGCCGCTCTCGACGAGGCGACGCAGCGGGCGGAAGCCGCGGCGGCTGCGGACGCCGACCCGGCGCCTTCCGGGCCTTCGGCGCCCACCCGGCCCGTCGCATCCGGGCCCCTCAGCGACGCAGCGGTCGAGGCCGTTCGCGCGGGCTACGACTTCGAAGGAGAGGCTGTGCAGATGGGGGCGCTCGTCAACGGCGAGGCGCTTGCCGATGTGCAGGTGCGTATTCCCCTCGGCATGATCGCGCGGCACGGACTCGTCGCCGGGGCCACAGGGACGGGCAAGACGAAGACACTGCAGGGCCTTGCCGAGCAGCTCTCCGCGGCGGGCGTGCCCGTGTTCGCAGCAGACATCAAGGGTGACCTGTCGGGCATCGCCACCGCTGGCGCGCCGAGCGACAAACTCATGGAGCGCACCCGGGGGATCGGGCAGGATTGGAGACCGACCGCGTTTCCCACCGAGTACTTCACGCTGGGCGGCCTCGGCACCGGAGTGCCGATCCGAGCCACGATCACCAGCTTCGGCCCCCTGCTGCTGTCGAAGGTTCTCGGTCTCAATGAGACGCAGGAGTCGAGCCTCGGGCTCGTGTTCCACTACGCCGACTCGCAGGGTCTCCCACTCATCGACCTCTCCGACCTGCGCTCGGTTCTGAGTTATCTGCAGAGCGACGAGGGCAAGGGCGAGCTGAAAGAACTCGGCGGCCTCGCACCGGCCACCGTCGGCGTGATCCTGCGAGAGCTCATCACGTTCGCCGACCAGGGCGCCGATGTGTTCTTCGGCGAACCCGAGATCGACACGGCCGACTTCCTGCGGCTCGCGTCCGACGGTCGGGGCATCGTCAGTCTGCTCGAGGTTCCCGGCGTGCAGGACAAGCCCGCCTTGTTCTCCACCTTCCTCATGTGGCTGTTGGCCGACCTCATGAACGACCTCCCCGAAGTCGGAGACATCGACAAGCCGAAGCTCGTGTTCTTCTTCGACGAGGCCCATCTGCTCTTCGCCGACGCGTCGAAGGATTTCCTCGCCGCCATCACGCAGACGGTGCGCCTGATCCGATCGAAGGGCGTGGGCATCTTCTTCGTCACTCAGACCCCGAAGGACGTTCCTGGCGATGTGCTCGCCCAGCTCGGTTCGAGAGTGCAGCACCAGCTTCGAGCGCACACCCCAGACGACGCCAAGGCTCTTCGGCAGACCGTGCAGACCTATCCGGTGAGCGAGTACGACCTGGGCGAGGTAGTGCAGAGTCTGGCCATCGGCGAGGCGATCGTCACGGTGATGAACGAGAAGGGTGCTCCGACACCGGTCGCGTGGACGCGGATGCGCGCCCCTCAGGGATCGATGGATCCGACACCGGCGACCGAGATGCAGGCTACTGTGCAGGCGTCACCGCTGTTGAGCCGCTACGGAGTCGCGGTCGATCCGGACTCGGCGAAGGAGATGTTGGCGCGTCGGCTCGAGGCGGCTGCGGCAACCGCCGCCCGGGCGGAGGCAGAAGAGATTGCCTCACGTGAGGCGGCGAAGGGCGAGAAGGAGCGATCGGCCGCTCAGAAGAAGATCGACGCTGAATACGATCGAATGGCCCGGCAAACCCAGCCTCGCCGCACGACGCGCAGCTCGTCGTCTCGGAGCGCATCGAAGACGCCGATCGAGCAGGTGCTCGCTTCACCTGTCGCGAAGACGATTCTCTCCGAGGTGATGCGCGGAATCTTCGGCAACGCTCGTCGACGCTGACCGGCCGACGCGTCTGACCCCCACTCTTTCGGAAGGGGAGCTGGCCAGAATGGGGCGATGCGGTCTAGCGCACCACGAGGTTCTCGGGCGACATGAGAAGGATGAGCAGAAGAGACAACGCCGCCATCGCGCCCGCCGCGACCGCTACCCCGAGCCACGGCCAGCGCTCGAACCAGTAGAGGATCGGCGAGTAGTCGCGGCGCAACTCGGCCCGTGTCAACGGCTCCTCGATTCGCTTCACGGGAACGTCGAATGCCGAGGCCATGGCCTCGATGCTGTCGGAAGACCAGAACTGCCCGCGCATCCGCAGGAGCGCTTCGCCGTTCGTATCGAGGAGAAAGAGCTGTCGAACGGTATCGAGCGATTGACCTCGATAGGCGGTGATGATGAGCACGCTCTCGATGCGTTTGCTCGCGACCCGGTTGCTCGTGAAGAAACCGCGTTCGGAGACGCAATCGTGCGCGAGGCGAATCGAGACGCGCGAGAGAAGGAACGATGCTGTCGCGTAGATGGCGGTCACGACGAGCAGGGCGACGAAGACCCGCGGCCACGTTCCCCGCGGGATCGAGAACCAGAACACGGCCGCGAAGACCGGGATGAGCAGCGCCGCCGTGACAAGACGGGTTTGCCCGTGCAATTGGGCTATAGGGCGAAGGATGCGGTCGGTGCGCGACGGGGGATTCTGTATCACCGCGACCTCGATCCTTCGATGCAGCGCCACAAGTTGGCACGCCTGCTTCGATAATCGTAGGTCGCGACCTGATGCGCTCGACAGCCGCATTAATGAGGACATGCCGAGCAGAACGGGCTCCTAGCCGGCGGCGACCGTTTCGCTCGATCCGAGCAGCTCGACGGCCACATCGGCGAGGCGCTCGATGAGCTCGTCGGAGGCTGGCTTGTGCAGCACGAGTTCGCTGAAATACACCGGGCCGACGAGCTCGACGAACTGCTCGATCGATACCGGTCCCACCAGTTCGCGCAACTGCTCCAGGCGCTTGCCGCTCATGTCGTCCATAGACGCCACGGCCTTGTCCTCCTGTGTTGCGTGGTGAATCAGCGATGTCAGAGCGACCTTGGTGATGGGCTCGTGAATGCCGTCGCGCACGCTGTTGAGGAAGTGCACGACGCGTTCGCGGGTCGACAGGCCCTCCGGGTCGAATCCGTCGGAGCCCGGCGCGAGGCTGACGGCCTCGCTGATGACCTGCTCGATCGTGCCCCAGTGCACGTACAGTGTGCGGCGGGAAACCTCAGCCTCTTTCGCGAGACTGCTCAGCGTGATGGTCTCACCGTTGCGCTCGGAGAGCATGCGGCGCGTCGTCTCGAGGACGTGCAGGCGGGTTCTTTTGATTCGAGGATCGGTCACGGAAGCAATGATAGGCGGTACGTATCCTTTGCAGCATGCGCTTGACTGGAGTCGCGACGCCCTGTAGGTGTTTTCCAAGATTTCACCAATACCGTCGGATGTGCCCGAGCGGAAGAGCAAGCATCTCGAACTGCACATATTTCACCTCCTGAATCACCCCGAGAACTTCAGATCGCCGGTCAGAGGCGCAAATGAGCGTGATGCCGAGGTGGAGCGGCCGCATCGGGGATGCGTTTTATACAAAACAGTACGTCTCTAAAAGTGAAGGAGTCATCATGGCCGTCATCGGCTCATCCGATCTCGCTGTCTTTCCGCTCGCCCTGGGCGGCAACACCTTCGGGTGGACCAGTGATGAGGCGTCGTCGCGTGATGTGCTCGACGCGTTCGTGGCCGACGGTGGTGACCTCATCGACACGGCAGACGGCTACTCGGCATGGGTGCCCGGCAACACGGGTGGTGAGTCGGAGTCGATCATCGGCCGTTGGATGACGGACCGGGGTAATCGATCGAACGTCGTCATCTCGACGAAGGTGAGCCAGCACCCCGAGTTCCGTGGGCTCTCAGCCGCCAACGTCGCAGCCGCAGCCGACGCGAGCCTCGCCCGCCTGTCAACCGACTACATCGACCTCTACTACGCGCACTTCGACGACGAGAACACGCCGCTCGAAGAAACGGTCGCCGCGTTCGACGCACTGATCAAGGCTGGCAAGATCCGCCATGTCGGTATCTCCAACTTCTCGGCCGAGCGCGTATCGGAGTGGGTCGGCATCGCCAGGCGCAACGGCTTCGCGGCGCCGGTGGCGCTTCAGCCGCATTACAACCTCGTGCACCGGTCAGACTTTGAAGAACACCTCGCGCCCGTCGCCGAGCGCGCACAATTGGGCGTTCTTCCTTACTTCGGGCTGGCCGCCGGCTTTCTCACAGGCAAGTACCGCACTGCCGCAGATCTCGATCAGAGCAGTCGGGGTGCGGGCGCAAAGGGCTACTTGACCGACGAGGGTCTCGGCGTCGTATCGGCCCTGGCGACGATTGCGGATGCGCGGGGCGTCGCGATCGCCAGCGTCGCGCTGGCCTGGTTGCTGGCTCGCCCGACCGTCGTCGCGCCGATTGCCAGCGCGCGAACGCGCGCTCAGCTGCCTGATCTGCTCGAGGGTGCGCGTCTCGAACTCACGGGCCAGGAGATCGCACTTCTCGACGACGCGTCGGCCGGCTTCTAGGCCTTGATCGATGCTGCGCCGGAGACCCGGCGTAGCTCGAGGCGCAATTCGAGTTCGCTCATGACCATGGCTGCAAGATCGCCCAGTGTCTGCAGGTCGGCCGTGGTCGTCTCGCGAGGCTCGAAGTCGAGCACGCAGAGCGTGCCGAGATTGTGGCCGTCACGGGTGGTCAGCGGAACGCCCGCGTAATACCTCAGCCCGAACTCCCCGGCCACGAGTGGATTCGCCATCGCCCTCGGATCGAATGTGGCGTCGTCTACAACCCATGGTTCGCCACCGAGGATGGCGGAGGCGCACAGGCCGGCGTCGCGACCGATCTCGGAGACCTCGAGCCCATGGTGCGACTTGAACCAGATGCGGTCGAAGTCGACGATGCTGACGATGGCGACGGGCACGTCGAACAGTCGGGCGGCCAGGGCTGTGATGCGGTCGAATGCCCCATCGGGCGGGGTGTCGAGCACGTCGTAGCGCCGGACGGCCGCGAGCCTTGTCGCTTCGTCGCTCGGCAGCATGCCCGCATCGGGGGCACTGTGTCGGCCGGAGTCGGCGAGGAAAGCACGCCGGAAGAACAGAATGATCTCACCCAGAGCGGGCCTGTCAGAGATGGAGCGCGATGTCATTCCCGTGAGCAGGATGCGCCAATCCACCGGCAGATCGTCGGGGACCTCAGGGTCGTCGATGAGGCGCGCCATCGCCGCCTGAAGCTTCGGCCCGCTGAAGGAGGGCACCCCGCTCAGGCATTCGAGAAGGACGAGTCCGAGTGAATACACGTCGCTCGCCGGCCCGAGAGCTTCGCCTCGCGCTTGCTCAGGGCTCAGATACGCGGCCGTTCCGGTGGCCGAGCCTTCGCTGGCGGGCAGCCCGTTGCGCGACTGTGCGATACCGAAGTCGGCGAGCTTGGCCCGGGTGCGAACGCCGTGCTCTGTGTACTCGGCCAGCAGAATGTTCGCGGGCTTGACGTCGCGATGCACGACCCCGTGGTGGTGTGCGTACTCGAGTCCTTCTGCCAGATCGTAGGCGAGCTGGGCGACCTGACGTCTGACTAGCGGCCCTTCAGCGAGAGCCTCTTTGAGGTTCTTGCCCTTGACGAGCTCCATCACGAGAAAACGGCGAGGGCTTGCGGGGTCCGTTCGGTCGATCCCCGCGTCGTGCAGGGTGACGAGGCTCGGGTGGTTGAGGCTGGCCAGCACGGCCAACTCGTGGTGCTGGCGAGCGAGTTCCTCGGTATTCGCCGGGGCAGGCTCGAAGAGTTTCACGGCCACGTCTCGGCCGAGCAGTTGGTCATGGGCGCGATAGACCGAGGCCATGCCGCCCTTGCCCACGAACGAATCGATGCGATATCGGTCGTGCAGCACGGAGTACGGATGTTGTGACGCCGTCTCGCTCATCGTGCAGCCCCATCCCCCGTGGATGCCGTTCACCCCTCTATGTGATCGTAGGGGCGGATCCGATGGAACCTCACCATTGAAATCAGGGGTTGACGAGCGGTATACACCCGTGCTGTAACGAGCGCAACCGCTTTGTACGCTCATCGTGCATCCCATGTTGCGTGCCGCACAAGCACAAAAGGCCAAATTGTTTGCGAGGATTGTCTGATGCCCGAAAAGCCCGAACTCGATATTCAGCACGTTGCATGGTCCGACCCGCGCGCGATCGCCTTGCGCGACGTCATGGATGCGGAGATGGAGGTGCGGTATGGCCTGTCGAGCCCGGCCGACGCCGAGCTGTCGGAGGCGATCCACCGTGCGCTCGCGGTCGACGAGTCGACGGTCGTCGACACAGTACTGCTCGTCGACGACGGCGTGCCCGTCGCGCACGCCGGGCTTCGGATGCTGCAGACCGATTCGGGTGCGGAGTGGGAGGTCAAGAGGGTTATCGTCGACGGCAGGCGACGTGGGCGAGGTCTCGGTCGCGCCCTGATGAACGAGATCATCGGCATCGCTCGACAGGGAGGTGCCCGGCGCCTCATCCTGCAGGCGGGTGATCGGCAGCCTGAAGCCGTGGGCCTCTATTCCAGCCTGGGATTCACGCCGATTCCGGTCTATGCGCCATATGCCGAACACATGCCGCAGTCCCTGTGTTTCGAGCTCATTCTGCACTGACCCGACGAGCACTTTCGATACCCTGACGGCACACGCAGTGTGAGGAGCGATCGTGGACACGAAGACAGGCCTCGATGATCTGGACGCCGACCCGAACGACGGTCGCCGCGAGACGATCACTGAGCGACTCGACCGCAACTGGGACGAGATCCTCCAGGAGCTGCGTGTCATCCAGACCGGAACGCAGATTCTCACGGGTTTTCTTCTGGCCGCCGTCTTTCAGAGCAGGTTCAGCGACCTCGACGACTATCAGAAGATCGTTTACGCCTCGCTGGTCACGGTCACGATACTCACGACCGTTATGGGGCTCGCCCCGGTGAGCGTGCATCGCATCCTGTTCAGGCGGCACGCGAAGGCCACGATCGTGGGGGCCACAGACCGCTTTCTTCAGCTGACCATGGCGGGTGTCGCTGTCACTTTGGCGGGAACGGCGATGCTCATCTTCGATTTCGTTTTCGGTCGCGCGGGCGGAATCGTGGCCGGTGTCGGCGTGCTGCTCGTCGTCATTCTGCTCTGGGTGGTGGTTCCTCGCCGTCTTCGCGCACGCGTCTCCTCGAGCCTCAGCGACACTCGGCCGAGGAGCGCTCAACCAGGGGAGACCGCCGACGGGATCTCGACCTCGAAGGGGCGACTCGAGTAGCGCCGTCCGTTGATCTGCAGCTCGATCAGGTGGGTGCCCGGGTAGTGCACGCGGGTGGTCATCTGATGGATGGCGTGCCTCTTGCGTAGGCCGAGCGTCTCGCCGGGGTGTACGTCTCGCGTGCTGAGCTTGAACACCTTCTCCGCCAGTGCGCCGGAGCTTTTGACGTACGACACGACGTAATCGATCGCCAGTCTCGCGGCAGTATCGCCCTCGTTGGCGACAGTGAACGAGAAGTCGAGTGACCCCGGCAGAACGATCGTCTCGTCGGCGACCGTGATAGGCGAGACCCGCACCGTGGCGTCGGAGAACCCCATCAGCGCGAGGGCGCCGGGGTCGGCTCTCTTCACCAGCGTTCGGAGTCCATGACGGACCACCCACGCTGTGTTCGTGTCGGGTCTCTCGAGCCAGCGCGCTGCCGTCTGCACGACCAGCCCTGGGTTGTGCCGGCTCAGATCGTTCAGATGATTGGCGACCGACCGTCGCACGTACTCACTCGGATCTGTCCGCAACGCATCGAGGATCGGCACGGTCTTCTCGGGTGACGAGGTGAGCGCGGCGACGCGGACGGCCCACGGCAGGAACGGCCGGGTGCCCTCGGAGGCGAGTCGCCGCACGTGCTCGTCTCCGCTGCCGGTCCAGGGCAGAATCTTCGCCAGTGCGCGATCGAGATCTGCCGCCAGAAATCGCCGGATCGCGAACTCCGCGGAGAGGCGCGGGGTCAGCTCCGCCAGTAACTCGAGCCCGTCGTCGAAGTGCACGGGTTCCTCGTGCGCGTCACTCGACCAGCCGCGCAGTGCGGCTGTCGTGATCGCTTCCGACACGGGCCAGATCATCCAGCCGGCAAACGTCGGCGATCGCAGCGCCCGCCTTACGGTCGTGGTGAGCAGGCTGTAATCCGACTCGTCGGCCACTATCGCCTCAGCCACGAGGTCGCTCCGCGCCCGCAGCTGCAGGCCGTCGACGTGCTCAGCCGACTCTTCTACGGAGCCCCAGGCGCGCGTGCCATCTGCCTCGCGAAGAAGCCCAACCAAGCTCAGAACCGTACTTCTATCGATCAACTCGTTCATCACGCCCATGGCGTCACGCTACTCGGCTCGGAGGACAGATGAGGGCGAGCCACTGTGCTGGAATGCTGGGGTGAGAAACTGGCATCGTGGCCGATACAGACTCGATCTTCGTTCCGACGATCAGCGGCACGTTCTATCGTGCGATCGATCCGAGCTTTCGCGAGTTCGCGATTGCAGGATCGCGTTCTGCGGGGCGCTACTCGAGGGAGCACGAGCCGACGCTGTATCTGAGCTCCTCGATCGACGGCGTCGAGGCGGCGATGATCGCCCATAAAGAAGCTCGGTCGAAGGCGCGTGAGATTGTCGAGCTCGATGTCGAGGCGGCTGGCGTCGTCGATCTGCGCGACTCGAATGCGCTCGAGGCGCTCGGCATCGACCTTGCTGACGCGCTGGCGCCCTGGCAGGACATCGCCGCGGCCGGAGGTACTCCGGCGTCGTGGATGGTCCGCGATCGGTTGCTCGAACTCGGCGCGAATGGTGTGATCGACCCTTCGCGAAAGCGCCTGGGACTCTGGCATCTGGTGCTGTTCCGTTGGAACGAGGCCGATGCGCCGATCGTCCGGTTGGCCGTCTGACCGAAACGCTAGAGCTGCGTCAACAGCCGGGCGCGTGCGGCGTCGTATTCGTTGTTGCTGATGGTGCCGGCCGCGCGCAGCTGTTCGATCTTCTCGAGCCGCGCCTCGACGCTGGGTTGGGAACTGAGAGCGTCGCTGTCTAGCAGCTTCGTGGCGATGTCGGTCTGCATGGTGAGCGGGTTGTGCCCGGCCCGGCGCGCACGCCTGACGTTGGCGACCACACTGACGATCCCAAAGACGAAGACCACAGCGATGATGCCGCAGATGATCCAGAAGATGATCGGCATGAAGTCGGCGGTCGTGCTTCCAGGCATAGTGCTTCCCTTCTCTCGATCCCTTCATCCTGCCCGTGGTCAGCCCCGAATGGGGGTCATGCGGAGGAAGCTCGGAGGTAGCTCAGGCGTCGATGATCGCGATGAAGCGTGTGCCGAGTCCGTCGAGTTCGCTGCGTTTGAGGCCGGCGGCGGGCAGGGGCACGTCGCCGATGCTGTGATGTTCGCACGTCAGGTACGTGAACTCGGGCCACCATTTCTTCGGCCGCACCGCCTCCTCGAAACCGCACACATCGCAGCGCAGCTGCACCCAGACGGCCTTCTTGCCCGTGCGATTCGCCCGCGACTGTGCCAGCCACGGCGGGGGGTTGTCGTTCAGCTCGTCGAGTTCGGCTTCGGAGATCTTGGCAGCGATGCCGTGTCTGCGCGCCATCTCCATCGAGATGTCGAGGCGGAGGGCGGCTTGACGTCGAGTGATCATTGTCAGGCAAGGATAGTTCGTCCCGTCAGGGCATCCGTTGGATTAAGCTCGCAGGGTGCCCACACTTCAGACTCCGTACGAAGATTTGCTGCGCCACGTGCTCGAGACGGGGGCTGCGAAGTCCGACCGTACCGGCACGGGAACGACCAGCGTCTTCGGCGCCCAGCTCCGCTTCGATCTGAGTGAGGGCTTTCCGCTCATCACCACCAAGCGGGTGCACTTCAAGTCGATCGCCTACGAGCTGCTCTGGTTCCTGCGCGGTGAGAGCAATGTGGGCTGGCTGCGTGAGAACGGTGTCACGATCTGGGACGAGTGGGCCGACGCCGACGGCGAACTCGGCCCGGTCTACGGCGTTCAGTGGCGCTCATGGCCGACGCCCTCGGGCGGCCACATCGACCAGATAGCCCAGGTCATCGAGACGCTGAAGAGCGACCCCGACTCGCGGCGCATAATCGTGTCGGCGTGGAACGTCGCAGAGATCCCCGAGATGGCCCTCGCCCCCTGCCACGCCCTTTTCCAGTTCTACGTCGCCGACGGCAAGCTCTCGTGCCAGCTCTACCAGCGCAGCGCCGACCTGTTTCTCGGCGTGCCGTTCAACATCGCGAGCTACGCGCTGTTGACCCACATGGTGGCGCAGCAGGCGGGCCTCGAGGTGGGTGACTTCATCTGGACCGGCGGCGACTGCCACATCTACGACAACCACGTCGACCAGGTCACCGAGCAGCTCACCCGCGAGCCCTACCCGCTGCCCAAACTCCGCATCACGCGCACTCCCGACAGCATCTTCGACTACCGTTACGACGATTTCGAGGTCGTCGACTACGTGCACCACCCCGCCATCAAGGCGCCCGTCGCCGTATGAGCGTGGCGCTCATCTGGGCCGAGGCCCGCGGCGGAGTCATCGGCGACGACGGCACGATTCCCTGGCACCTTCCAGAAGACCTCGCGCACTTCAAAGAGGTCACGCTGGGCGGCACGGTTGTGATGGGACGGCGCACCTGGCAGTCGCTACCCGAGCGCTTCCGGCCCCTTCCCGGGCGACGCAACGTCGTGCTGACCCGCGATCGCGACTTCACCGCCGACGGCGCCGATGTCGAGCATTCGCTCGACGAGATTCTGGATGCGACGGGTCGCGACGATTCGTCGGCTCCCGTCTGGGTCATCGGCGGCGGTGAGATCTACTCGCAGGCCCTGCCCCGAGCATCCCGTCTCGAGGTGACCGAGGTCGACCTCGAGGTGGCCGGAGACACCCGGGCGCCCGCCGTCGACCCCGCCGTTTGGAGCCCTGCCGAGGCGACGGACTGGCTCGAGTCGCGCACGGGCATCCGCTACCGCTTCGTGAGCTACGACCGCCGCCGTTAGCGCCCTCCGCGCTGGTCACCTCGCCCGCCGCTGGACCCACGCTCTGCGACATCTCACCGAGCTAACACGTTCAGTTGTGATGGTGAGGTGGCGCATCTGGCGAGTTTGCCCGGGTGAGAAGCCGCCGTCTGCGTCATCTCACCGCTGGGGGGCTTCGTCGCGGGCGGTGCGGCGCCAGTCGTCTTCGAGCATCCGGGGCCGTGCGACGACTCTGCCCGCGACGGCGATGACGACGAGCGTGACGAGAAGGAACACGAGGGGTGCGGTCCAGCCTTTAGACAGGTCGTGCAGAACGCCGACGAGCAGCGGGCCGAGCGCACCGAGCGCGTAGCCCACACCCTGTGTGAATCCGCTCAGCGCGACGGTCCCCTCCGGCGTGCGGCTTCGGAGGCCGACGAGAACGAGCACGAGGGGGAACGTCAGAGGTCCAGCGCCGATGAGCGCCACCCAGATCCACGGGAGCGCGGCCGGAGCGAGGAGCAGCCCGAGATATCCGGCCGCGAAGCAGGCGAAGCCGAGCGCGATCAGCGGCGAGACCGATCGCATCCGGCTCGCCAGAATCGGCACGGCGAGGGAGAACGGAATGCCCATGCCGGCGTACAGCGAGAGCAGGATGCCCGCCTGCGCAGGAGATACGCCGGCGAGGTCGGTCAAGAGCTCGGGAAGCCACGCGAAGGCCGCGTAGACGTTGAGGCTCGTGGTGCCGAAGAGCAGGCCCATCGACCAGGCCAGAGGCGACCGCCAGACCCGGCCGACGACAGCCGACGAGATCTCCGGCAGAACGTCGTCGTCTGTAAGCGCCCCGGATGCCGCGGCCGCCCGCATCGCCGCGGACGTCGCCCGGCGGTCGCGCATCCAGAGTGAGAGCCAGGGGATGATCGCCACCGCAGCCAGCGCTGCCCACATCGAGACGCTGACGCGCCAGCCGAGCGAATCGGCGATCGGTACGGCGACGAGCGGCGGGATCAGACTGAACAGGGCCATGATCGTGACGTACATCGAGGTGATCGGGCCGATCGAGGCGGGGAAATACTTCTTGACGACCGGCGGGAGAACCACGTTCGCCACGCCCATGCCGGCGAAGGTGAGCACGCTCGCCAGGGCGAGAACGGCGTAGTTCGGCGCGAGGCCTCGAGTGAGGTGCCCGATCAGGATGGCGCCCAGCGCCGTGATCAGCAGGGTCTCGAGGCGCAGGTGCCTCCTGAGCGCGGGCGCGAGCAACCCGAAGACCGCGAAACAGAGGGGAGGGAGGGTGCCCAGGAGGCCGACGCCCACACTGTCGAGAGAAACGTCGACACTGATCTGGGAGAAGATCGGCGACAGCGCGGCCACGGCGGTGCGCAGATTGACGGCGACGAGAACGATGCCGACGAGAGCGAGCGCTCGGCCGCCGGCTCTCGCGGAGGCGGCCGACGCCCGGCGCGGAAGATCTGGGCTGGTCGACACCGGCCAAGTCTAGGGGGATGGCAATATTCGATCTTTCCCTAGGGTGTGTATATGACCGTTCCCTCTGGTGAGCCCTCGGCTACTCCGTCTCTGCGTTCCCTGCTCACCGACAAGATGGGGGCACTGGCCATTCGCAGTGGCCAGATCATCATCGTTCTCGCGTTGGCCGTGATCGTGGTGTTCGCACTCGTGCAGCTGAAGCTCGTGGTGATTCCCGTGCTGATCGCACTCATCATCGCGGCGGCGGCGTCTCCCGTCATGCGGTTGCTCAAGAAGCGCGGCATGTCGGCGATTCTCGCGACCTGGCTCACGCTGCTCGCGGGCATTCTGGTGATCGGTGGCCTCGTCACGCTCATCGTCTTCGCCGTGCGCGGCCAGTGGGACACGTTGGCGTCGTCGGCCAAGGATGGCCTCGATCAGCTGCAGAATTTCGTGACGAACGGCCCCATTCCGGTCGACGCATCGCAGATCGAGTCTGCCAAGCAGGCGCTGATCGACTTCGCGACGAGCAGCCAGGCCGGATCGGGTGCGCTGGCCGGCGCATCCGTCGTCGGTGAACTGGCCACGGGCGCGGCGCTGGCCATCGTGATCCTGTTCTTCTTCCTCAAAGACGGCCCCGCGATCTGGGCGTTCTTCCTGCGCCCTTTCCGCGGTCACCGCAAGGCCCGTGGCGAGCGGATCGGTGCCACTGCGGTGCGCGTTCTCGGCGGCTACGTTCGCGGAACTGCCATCATCGCCTTCGTGGATGCGGCCGGTATCGGCATCGGCCTCGCGATTCTCGGCGTTCCCCTGGCGCTGCCGCTGGCCGTGATCGTGTTCGTCACCGCGTTCATCCCGATCGTGGGAGCCACTGCCGCCGGAATCCTTGCGGCCCTCGTCGCTCTCGTGGCGAATGGGCCGCTGGTCGCTCTGATCGTGGTGATCATCGTGGTGGTCGTCAACCAGCTCGAGGGCAACTTCCTGCAGCCCGTGGTCATGGCGCAGTCGCTGAAGTTGCACCCGCTCGTCATTCTGGTCGCCCTCACCGCGGGAACGATCCTCGGCGGTATCACGGGAGCGGTGCTCGCTGTGCCGATCGCGGCCGTGGGTTGGGCCATCATCAAGACCTGGAATGTCGACGAGCCGAGCGCTCCCGCCCGGGAGCTTAGGCAGCCCGAAAAGCCGTGAATCCGGGCTTTTCGGCCTCCAATGGCGAGGTCGGCTGGCATTCTTGAAGCCTCAACGGCGAGCAACTGCATTGCTTGTTCGTCGTGAAAGGTCTCCCATCGCATGGCCCTCTGGTCTGTCTTCTTCGTCGCGCTCGGAGTCTCGGCCGACGCATTCGCTGTCGCGCTCGGCAAGGGCATGCACATGCGCCGCTTCAACCTGCGCAACGCGCTCATCATCTCTACGGCGTTCGGCGTCTTCCAGGCCGTCATGCCGGTCATCGGGTGGCTGCTCGGCACCCAGTTCGCGTCGTACATCACAGGCATCGACCACTGGGTCGCTTTCGTCCTACTCGGCCTCATCGGCGGAAAGATGCTGTGGGAGGCGTTCTCGAACCCCGAGGACAAGGAAGTCGACGACCGGCTGAAGATTCGCGAACTCCTGGTGCTCTCTGTGGCGACGAGTGTCGACGCGCTCGCGGTGGGCCTCTCGTTCGCGTTCCTGGCGATCTCGATCACGGAGACCGCCATTCTCATCGGTGTGACGACCTTCGTTCTCACCTTCGCCGGAATCCTGATCGGCCACCGGGCGGGAGTGAAGTTCCGCCGCCCGGCAGAGATCGCCGGCGGGCTCATCCTGATCCTCATCGGCACCCGGATCCTTCTCGACCACCTCGGGATTCTCTGATGCTCGCCCTATGGCGGGCGGTCTGAGGCTGCTCAGACTCCGTCGAGGCGCGCGGCGACGTCGGCGGGGAACCCGCCCGTCGAGACGGGGCTCCAGCGCGTGGGTGTGATGCGCAGCAGCGACTTGTTCTGCAGAGCCATGGCGGCGCGGTACTCCTGCCAATCGGGGTGCTCTCCCGAGATGCTCCGGTAGTAGTCGACGAGCGCGTCGGATGCCTCGGGCATGTGCAGCACCTCGGCATCGCCGTCGACCTGAATCCAGGCATCGTTCCAGTCGTCGGAGAGCACCAGCACCGAGACGTCCGGGCGCCGCTCAGCGTTTCGCGTCTTCGCGCGACCGGGATACGTCGAGATCACGATGCGGCCCTCGGCGTCGACCCCGCCTGAGACCGGCGACATCTGGGGCCGGCCGTCTGCGCGCGTCGTGGCGACGAGCATCCGGTGTCGTGGGCGCACGAATTCGAGCATGCCCTGGCGGTCGACGGAGGTATTGGTGGAGATCGTTCGTGCCATGCGACAAGGCTATCCGCCCGACGCTAGGCGCTGTCGGCCGCGGCGCGCTCGCGGAACGCGATCATGTTCACCCGGTTGCCGCAGCGCACGCTGCAGAACCTCTTCGATCCGTTGCGCGACAGGTCGACGAAGATTCCCTCGCAATCCGGGGCTCCGCAGGTGCGCAGGCGGGTCATCTCATCGCTGCGGATCACGTCGACGAAAGCCAGCGACGCCTCGCTGAGAATGCGTTCGGCGAGAGGCTCATCGTCTTCAGACGCGTGCAGATGCCAGTCGAGTGCGTCGTGACGAACGAGCTGGGGGAGTGCCCGGGTCTGCCGCAGCATGGCGTTCACCTCGACCGCGGCCGCGTCGCGGTCGAGACTCCAGACGTGTCTGAGCTGCGTGCGCACTCGATGCACCTCGGCGAGTTCGCGCTCGTCGCGGTCGAAGCGGCCCGTGTAGCCG
Source organism: Agreia pratensis (assembly GCF_900177685.1). Taxonomy (GTDB): domain Bacteria; phylum Actinomycetota; class Actinomycetes; order Actinomycetales; family Microbacteriaceae; genus Agreia; species Agreia pratensis. The sequence continues at coordinate 545,330 of NZ_FXAY01000001.1, read as the reverse complement.
TGGGTATCGAGAAGCCCGGTGAGCTGAGCGGGCGTGCCGATCTCGTCGGCTCCGCTCCGGGAGGCGCCCGCGACCGTATTTCCGAGGGTGACGATGAAACCCAGAATGTCTTCGGTGTCAGGGGCAAAATGCAAATTGACTCCTTACTCGATCTGAGACTAGCGTCTGGATCAGAGCACCACAACAGCCGGTGAAAGGGAATCGCATGCCACGGTCGTCGACCTCAGCAGGTCTGGTCATCGCCGTCATCGCGGCCGCCACATTCGGCAGCTCCGGCGCCCTCGTGAAGCCTCTGCTCGAGTCCGGCTGGAGCCCGGCTGCCGCGGTCACCGTGCGCGCGCTCGTGGGAGGCGTCGTGCTGGCGCCCTTCGCCATCCTGTTTCTGCGCGGCCGTTGGTCGGCTCTTTGGCGCTCGCGGGGCAGGGTGCTCGCGATGGCCCTCATCGGCGTAGCGGGAACCCAGCTTCTCTACTTCGCCGCGATTCAGCGCATCCCCGTGGGCACCGGCATTCTCATCGAGTACATGGCGCCGCTGCTGCTCGTCGCCTTTGCGTGGGCGCGCACGCGCCGGATGCCCAAGGCCGTCGTTCTCATAGGCTCGGTCGTCGCGCTCGTCGGCCTCGTCATGGTCGTGTCGCCCGGTGGCACGTCGAGTCTCGACATACTCGGACTGACGCTCGCCGTCGGGGCGATGGCGGGATGCGCCGTGTACTACCTGATCGCAGCGCAGCCCGACGACGGTCTTCCCCCTGTAGCTCTCGCTGCGGCCGGTCTCCTGATCGGTGGCATCGCGCTCGGCGCCGTGGGGCTGACAGGCTTGGTCCCGTTCACCGTGACCTTCGATGATGTCGCTCTCTTCGGCACCGCGGCGCCCTGGTGGATCCCGCTTCTGCTCGTCGGAGTGGTCTCGACTGCGGTCGCCTACGCGACGAGCATCACCGCCACCCAGATGCTCGGTTCGAGGCTCGCATCGTTCGTCGGCCTGCTCGAAGTGGTCGCCGCCACGTTCTATGCGTGGCTCCTGCTCGGTGAGCAGCTGACTCTGCCTCAGCTGCTCGGCGGCGTGCTCATCCTGGTCGGAATCGGGTTCGTGCGCAGCGAGAAGACGGATGCGCCGATCGAGCCGGCGTCGGTGGATCTGATGACAGCGCCCTCGGCCGGTGCGCCGGTGACACCACCCGGGCGAAGCGGGTAGTGTCCACTGCAGATCAGCATCGACGAGGAGTACGACCATGGCAGAACTCAGCATCACCCGTTCGTTCGCAGCGACGCCGCAGGCGGTCTTCGATGCGTGGACCGATCCCGAGAAGTTCGCGGTGTGGTTCGGTACCGACGGGGTCGATGTGCCCGCCGAGACCCTGTCGATGGACGTACGCCCCGGCGGCTCATGGAACGCGGTCATGAAACTGCCCGACGACACATCGATCAGCTGGGTGGGCGAGTACCTCGAGGTCGATGCGCCGACCCACCTCGTCATGACGATCACAGACAATCCTGCGCTCGACGCGCGCGGTGTTATCACAGTCGACCTCGCAGAGATCGGCGGCAGCACCCAGATGATCATGACGCAGGACTCTCCGGGCTTCGACGAGGGCCAGCTCGAGCAGACCGTCATCGGATACAACGCGTTCTTCGACGTGATGGGCACCCTGGTCGCCGAGAGCGAGTAGTGGAGTCGCAGCGAATAGTCGCAGCCTGCGAGCTCGTCGACGAAGCGTTGCAGTACGAGTCGTCGTGGCAACGCGCAGAGGAGCACCGTGCGCTGATCGGCGAAGGCATCGGCTTCTACGGCACGTCGGTGGGTGCCATCCGAGCGACTCTTCGCGACACGCTGCGCCGATTCGCCGAACTCGGGCACGACGAGATCACCGCCCTGAGCTCGCTGCTCTGGGAGGCCGACGTCTACGAACGTCGGCTCGCCGCGGTCATCCTTCTTCAGACACATGTCGACATGCTCGTCGTGACTGATCTGACGCGGCTCGAAGGCTTCCTCCGATCGAGTGCTGTCGATGAACTCGCTCTCGTTCTCGCACGCGATGTGATCCGCCCTCTCGTCGACTCGTTCGACGGCCGGGATCGTGTGCGTGCCGATGCGGTCGTCGCTCGATGGACACAGAGTGAGGACCCCCGTGTCCGCGGTGCCGCGCGGGTCGCTTCGTCTGATTCCTGAGTGTTTGCCGACCGCGGAACATCCGACGAGTCATACCGGTTCTACCTGATAACCGCGGCAGCCAGCCGCGCACCAACAAGGAGACGACAGTGTCAGCCCAGTACGTCAAGAGTCCCGAGGCGATAGCCCGCCTCACCCGGCAGCAGCGCCGCGTAACGCAAGACGACAAGACAGAGCCCGCCTTCCAGAACGAGTTCTGGGACAAGAAAGACGCCGGCCTCTATGTCGACGTCGTCTCGGGAGAACCACTGTTCGCGTCGACCGACAAGTACGACAGCCGTTCGGGCTGGCCCAGCTTCACTGTCCCGATCGATCCCGAGAACATCGTGATCAAGACAGACAAGGCCTTCGGCATGGTGCGCACCGAGGTGCGCTCCGCCCATGGCGACGGCCATCTCGGACACGTCTTCGACGACGGCCCGGTCGAGGCCGGGGGTCTTCGCTACTGCATCAACTCTGCGTCACTTCGTTTCGTCGCAGAGGCAGACCTCGAGAAGGAGGGCTACGGTGATTACCGCGGCCTGTTCACGACATCCACACCCACCGCATCCACAAGCACCGAGGAGATCTCACGATGACCACGACCACTGAAACCGCCATTCTGGCCGGCGGATGCTTCTGGGGCGTCCAGGACCTGATCCGCAAGCGCCCGGGAGTTATCTCCAGCCGCACCGGATACTCCGGCGGCGACACACTCAACGCGACCTATCGCAACCACGGCTCGCACGCCGAGGCCCTCGAGATCGTGTTCGATCCCTCGCAGATCAGCTACCGCGACCTGCTCGAGTTCTTCTTTCAGATTCACGACCCGTCGACCAAGAACCGCCAGGGTAACGACGTGGGCGAGAGCTACCGCTCGGCCATTTTCTACACCTCCGACGAGCAGAAGCAGGTCGCGCTCGACACGATCGCCGATGTCGACGCATCCGGTCTGTGGCCCGCCAAGGTCGTCACCGAGGTCGAGCCTGCGGGCGACTTCTGGGAGGCCGAAGAGGAGCACCAGGACTACCTGGAGAAGTACCCGAACGGATACACGTGCCACTACGTGCGCCCGGGGTGGAAGCTGCCCCGCAGGGAGCAGTCGGTCGCCTAACGACTGATTCTCGGCAGAAAAATCGCCGGGTTCACCGCGTTACTTGCGCGGTGAGCCCGGCTTTTCTGTTCTGCGGCGAAGCGCTTTGGTGACGAACCCGTCTACGGCGAGAAGCAGAAGAGCCCATGGCCCGACAGCCGGCACGAGCACGGCGAGCACAAGAGCGATGGCGAGCGCGATGGCTGCGACGACGCCACCGGTAAGGCGTGCAGTGCCTCTCGTCTCGGGAGTCTGCAGAGACGGAGTGCGCGTGACGTGCCACTCCATCGCCAATGCGGCCAGACAGGTGATGAGCATGTTGCCGATGTACAGGCCGGTGGTCGCCGGATCGCTGCTGTCGGATGTTCCGATCAGGCCGGTCGTGAACGGCAGCAGGACGATCGACACCATCCATACCGCGTTCGCCCAAAAAAGAGGTGCATCGAACGTCACGAGATTGCGCATGATGTCGTGATGATTGAGCCAGAATCTGCAGATCACGAAGAATCCGAGGAGCAGCAGAAGAATCTGGCCGCCGCTTTCGGCGACGATCTCGCCGAGCGTGGGCATGCCTCCTTGAGCGGCGTTCTCAGCGAGGGGCAATACGAGCAGGGTCGCAGCGATGGCGACGACCGCGTCACTGAAGGTGACGAGTCTGGCAAGGTCGCCGGGGGTCTGCTCAGTCAGGGCGCTGCTCCGTGGCAGGAGCCTTGCTGGCCGGTTCGATCAACATGACCAGAACTGTAGCGCGCACCCGGTCAATACTCGAGTTCGAAATCCGGGTAGACGGCGGCATCGCCAGAAATCGCGGTGATCGGTCGGTGAAGTGACGCAATGCGTTCGCGCAGCTCGGTGACCTTGGAGGAGTCATCGAGGCCCTCGGCTGTCTGCGTTGCGGGTGTGCAAAAGATCTGTGTGGTCGGGCCCAGCAGGATGTTCGATTCATCGATCTGACCGTTCACCAGAATGGGCACGGTGATCAGGTCGGACCGCCCGACGCGGGCCAGTGCCAGGGCGTAGTCGAAGACGGCCGTGCAGACCTCGCGACCGACGACCAGGGTTCCGCCCCCATAGTGAAGCTCTCTCATTCGACTACTTTCGTTCGCCCATTGCTCGGGTGCAATGGGGTTGCACGTGCTGCTGCCCATGGCTATGGTCAGCCTAAATCGTTCACTCCGTGAATATTTCGGATGGCCGGGGTCGACTCCGTGGTCAGTTCGAGTCGGCACGACGGTTATCAGCGGCGTGAGCGCCGTGCGCGACGGCGTTCGCGCCAGCCCATAGCCCTGTAGGCGGCCTCATCGCGCTCCCGAGCCTCCGTGTATTGCCTGTATCGCGCATCCCGTCGTTCGCGCCAACCCTGCACCTCAGCGTCGATGTCGCGTGGTGTCGTGACCACGGGAGGCCCGCCCTGCAACTGCCGACGCGCCTCGATGATGCGCGCGTTGAAGTCATTCAGGATGCTTCGAACAGCGTCTTCTGACGGAGCGCCGTCGAGTCGCTCTTCGAGCTGAGCGTCCTCCGTGCGCAGCGTCAGGGCTGGCGGCCCCAGGCCGGTGAGACGCTCGCGCTCGATCTTCTGCCTGATCCACCAGTTGGGGTCATAGGCGTTCTGCAGACCAGACAGCGGCTTTCCTGCACCGGGCAGATCGTCGAAATCACCCCGCCGCATGGCCTGCTGAATCGAGATCTCGACGATCTGCGCCCGCTGCTCCATCGTCGGCTGGCCGGCGTCAGTGGTGTTGTCGCGCTCACTCTCGGGGGTCAGCTTGTCGACCTGGTAGCGAGCGACGTTCAGTCGCGAGTCACGAGGTTCCGTGGTGCCGCCCATGCATCAAGCCTACGAGTGATCACCCGTGTGCCAGCAGTTCGAGCCCCACGACCGCTGCGCCGACGGCGAACTCCGCGCCCAGCACGACGAGGCGTTGCCACCAGGCCAATTTCACCCGGCGCGCGGCGAGGAAGCCGATGGCGATCAGCGAGATGGTGAGTGCGATGGTGGATGCGCGCAGCGCCGCGTCGACGCTCCAGCGATCAAGAGCGGCGAACCCGATGAAGACAAGAGGGAGCACGGCCGTGGCGAAGGCACCGAAGCTCACCGCTGCCATCCGCCGGATCTCCGCGGCCGTCGGCACAGCCGCGTGCACGGCGAGGTGCGAGACGACGTCGGCCACGAAGACTGCCAGCAGAGTGCCGATCACGGTGATACTGAGGGTCGATGCCGCCTCGCCGGCGCTCAGCTCATCAGCGGAGTGCGACCGCATTGCCAAGACGACCGCGAGGCTCGTGAAAGTGACGTAGACGCGCTCCTTCAACGCCTCCGCGCGGTGCTCCGGGGAGACGGTCGCCGGATCTCTCCGCACTGTCGCTACTGCGTTGGGGCGGGCAGCGATGCCTCGATCACCTTCAGGATCGCAGGATCATCGGGTTCTGTTCTCGGGCTGAAGCGGTGCACAGTGCCGTCGGGGGTCACCACGAACTTCTCGAAGTTCCAGCTGATGCGCCCCGACTTGCCGTTGACATCGGGCGTCTTGGTGAGCTCTTTATAGAGCGGGTGCGCATTGCGCCCATTCACCCTGATCTTCTCGAAGATCGGGAAGGTGACGCCCCAGGTCATCGAGCAGTATTCCTGGATCGCCTCGTCGGTGGAGAGTTCCTGGAGGAATTGGTTGCTCGGGAAGCCGAGCACCGTGAAGCCCTTGTCGCCGTAGGTCTTCTGCAGCGTCTCGAGCTTCTCGTACTGCGGTGCAAGACCGCAGCGGCTCGCCACGTTGACGATCAATCTGACACCGTCGAACGCACCCAGCGTCGTTGATTCGCCGGTGGTCGTGGTGATGGGGATGTCGTCGAGATTCATAGCCTTGATCCTAGGTTCTGTGGGTGTGAATCACTCGGGAACCGCCGGGCCGAAAGCCCGGCGGTCAGCGGGCTACTTGCGCAGTTCGAGGTACTTCGCGATCAGCGACTTGCTCGACGAGTCCTGGCTCTCGAGTGCGGCAGCATCGCCTGCGACCGCGGGTGTGATCTGCAGTGCGAGCTGCTTGCCCAGCTCGACGCCCCACTGGTCGAACGAGTCGATGCCCCAGACGGTGCCCTCCACGAAGACGATGTGCTCGTACAGGGCGATGAGCTGACCCACAACGCTCGGCGTCAGGGCAGGAGCGAGGATCGAGGTCGTCGGCTTGTTGCCGGCGAACTCACGGGCGGGAACGACGGACTCCTTGGTGCCCTCGGCGCGCACCTCGTCGGCCGTCTTGCCGAAGGCGAGCGCCTTGGTCTGCGCGAAGAAGTTGGCCATGAACAACGTGTGCACATCTTGACCTGGTTCGACGCCCGCGCCGTCGCCGGTCGCGTCTTTCAACGGATGCGCCGGGTTGGCCACCGCAATGAAATCAGCGGGAATGAGGCGGGTGCCCTGGTGGATGAGCTGGTAGAACGCGTGCTGCCCGTTCGTGCCCGGCTCGCCCCAGAAGATCTCACCGGTGTCGCTGGTGACGGGCGAGCCGTCCCAGCGCACGCTCTTGCCGTTCGACTCCATGGTGAGCTGCTGCAGATACGCGGCGAAGCGGTGCAGGTACTGGGCGTAGGGCAGCACAGCATGGCTCTGGGCGCCGAGGAAGTTCGTGTACCAGACGTTGAGCAGGCCCATGAGAACCGGCACGTTCTCGTGGAGTGCGGCGGTGCGCATGTGCTCATCGACGGCGTGGAATCCCGCGAGGAATTCGCGCCAGTTGTCGGGGCCGATGGCGATCACGACGGAGGTGCCGATGGCGGAGTCGACCGAGTACCGGCCGCCTACCCAGTCCCAGAACCCGAAGGCGTTCTCGGGGTCGATCCCGAAGGCCTCGACCTTGTCGAGAGCCGTCGAGACTGCCACGAAGTGCTTGGCGACGGCACCCTTGCGTGCCTCGTCGGTGTCCTCGAGAACTCCGACCGCGCTCAGCTCGGCCCAAAGCCACTCGCGTGCGAGTCGGGCGTTCGTGAGGGTCTCGAGGGTGCCGAAGGTTTTCGACGCGACGATGAAGAGTGTGGTCTCCGGGTCGAGGCCCGCCGTCTTCTCGTAGACGTCGTTGGGGTCGATGTTCGAGACGAAACGCGCCTCGATGCCGGCCTGCACATAGGGTTTCAGCGCCTCGTAGACCATCACGGGGCCGAGGTCGGAGCCGCCGATACCGATGTTGACGACAGTCTCGATGCGCTTGCCCGTGACACCGGTCCACTCGCCTGAGCGGACCTTGTCGGCGAACGCGTACACCTTGTCGAGGGTTGCGTGCACGTCGGCGTCGATGTCCTGACCATCGACGATGAAGCCCTTGGGCGGCACGAGGCCCTCTCCGTCTTTGGGGCGGCGGAGAGCGGTGTGCAGTACTGCGCGGTCTTCGGTGACGTTGATGTGTTGGCCTGCGATCATGGCCGCATAGCGACCTGAGACGTCGACGTCTTTCGCGAGCTGCAGCAGGTTGGCCAGAATCTCTTCGGTGACGAGCCCCTTCGACAGATCGACGGTGAGGTCTGCAGCCTGAAAGGTGTAGCGCTCGGCGCGGAGGGCGTCGTCTGCGAACCATCCGCGAAGGTCGGGCGAGAAGCCATCGGCGATCGCAGCGAGGTTCTTCCAGGCATCGGTGGTGGTGGGATCGACGGGAGCAGATTCGGTCAAGGGGGTTCTCCAGAGTGCCGGCGGCGCGCAGCCCGCGACTCTCGCGGCGATGCGAGGCGGGCCACAGACAACCCTATTCCTGTGCGGGCGTCCTTGCGACGTCTGCTTGCAGCCTCGATGCCTCGTCGCCGCTGGAACGCACACGACTAGACCGCGCGCAGCGGAACCGCCTCGGGCCGCTCGACCGTGCTGGCGATCGTGATGGTCTCGCGTCGTGCGCTGGAGAGCTGGATCGCGTCCATGATCTCGAGCACATGCAGGCCGAGTCGGCCCGAAGCGCGGTGCGGCAGGTCGCCAGCAATCGCATCCGCGAGGTCGGCGAGGCCTATGCCGCGACCCGTATTGATGTAGCCGGCGGAGTCGGGGAGGGTCTCCCACTCGCGGGTCCCGCTTCGCGCGAGTTCCACGGGTTCGGAGAACTGGTTCGGATCGGGAACAGCGAGGGTGCCGGCTGAGCCGTAGACCTCGAAAAGCGGAGAGCGGGTCTTCCAGATTTCGAAGCTCACGGTAATGGTCGACGAGACACCACCGGCGTGCTCGAGCAGTGCGGTGACGTGGGTGTCGACCGAAACGGGGATCGGGGTGCCCTCCAGCGCGCCCGAGCCGACCGTGCGCATCCGGTTCGAGCGGCTCGTCAGGCCGCTGACCCGCACGACCGGCCCGAAGAAGTGAACGAGTGAGGTGAGGTAGTAGGGGCCCATGTCGAGCAGCGGCCCGCCGCCCGCCTGGTAGTAGAAAGCGGGGGCGGGGTGCCAGGCCTCGTGCCCGGGCGACGACCAGAAGGCCTGCGCGGCGATCGGCTCGCCGATCAGCCCCGAGTCGATGGCACGGCGAGCGGTCTGGATGCCTGTACCGAGCACCGTATCGGGCGCGCTGCCGAATCTCAGGCCGAGTTCTTCGGCGAGATCGATCATCGATGCGGCCTCCGCCGCATTCAATCCGAGGGGTTTCTCTGCGAAGACGTGCTTACCGGCGAGAAGGGCGCGGGTGCCGATCTCGACGTGAGCGGCCGGAATGGTGAGATTCAACACGGCATCGACCTCGGGATCGTCGAGCAGCTCGTCGACCGTCAATGCACGCACGCCGTGTAGTTCGGCGACCTCTCTGGCGCGAGCCTCGTCGAGGTCGGCGACGGCCACGAGCCGGAGACCGGGAAAACCGGGAAGGTTCGCGAGGTACTGCTCGCTGATCTTTCCGACGCCGATGATGCCGACGGTCAGCGGGATGCCCACAGGAGTCCCCTTTCGATGATGGTCTTGACGTTGGGATTCTGGAGGATCTCGACGCGGTGGCCTGGCGTCGAGACGAAGATGCGCCCCGCGCCCCAGTTTCTGGTCCAGATGGCGGGTGATGTGATGGGGCGATTCCAGGGATCCCACTCCCGCACGGCCTGGGTGGTGGTGGCCAACACATCGTTGTAGTCGTCGTGCAGTACCCAGTACTGCTCGGTCACCAACTCGAAGTCGCTGATGCCGCGTGTGATCGGGTGAGTCGCCGCGGCATCGGTCATCTCGATCATGTGGGGAACATAGTTGTCGGATTGCTCGCCCGTGCGCTCGCTCGGGCGCTTGCCGGGGTGCGAGGCGAACTGGCCGCCGACCATCTGGAGGTAGTCGGAGTTGTTGCGGTACGAGTCGGCGATGCCGCCGTGCCAGCCCGCGAAGCCCGTGCCCGCCTCGATCGCAGCCCTCAATCCGGTGAACTCCGCAGCCTCGATCGACGACATCGTGTTGAGCTGCACGATGAGATCGACAGTGGGCAGATACGAGTCGTCGGCGTAGACAGCCGGCGATTCTTCGACGCGAACCTCGTAGCCGTTCGCCGTCAGGAAGGGCAGAAACATCTCTGTGGCCTCGACCGGCTGGTGTCCGTCCCACCCTCCCCGCACCACGAGGGCGCTCTTCGCCGGAGCGGTCTGTTGTGTGTCAGTCATCGTCATCCTTGAGGTGCTGCATCGCGCTCTGTGGGGCACGGCATAATTTGCGCAAATTAGGCGGAGCTATTCGCGGGTCTTTATTCATTCTGACCCAGTGATGAATGCGAATCAAGCCCTCGGTGGCGCGCGCCTGAGTCGAAACTTGCGCAACTTTTTGTAGAGTCGAGGTATGTCGTCACCAATCGATCCAGCGCGGGCGCCGACTCTCGCGCAGATCGCCGCTCGCGCAGGAACCAGTGTGCCGACCGTCTCGAAAGTGCTGAACGGGGGCACCGATGTGTCAGACGCGACGTGCCGCCGCGTCATGGCATCCGCGCAGGAGCTGGGATATCGGCGCAAGACGCGCACTCGCGTCGGCGACGACAGGCGACTCTCCGTTCCGCTCATCGATGTCGTTGTGAAGCAGGTCGAAGGAAGTTGGATCAGCGGGGTGTTGGAGGGCGTCGAGGCAGCCGCCGCGGCCGACGGAGTCGACGTCGTCCTCAGCGTCGCCCGTTCCGATGACGACTGGATGCGCCGCCTGCTCAGAAGACCTTCGCTGGGGGCGATCATCGTTCTCGTCGATACGACCGCGGCGCAGTTGAACATGCTGACGACGGCGAACATCCCTGTCGTGGTCATCGATCCGATCAGCCGGCCCCCGGCAGACATCGCGAGTATCGGCGCGACCAACTGGGACGGTGGACGCCTTGCCGCAGAGCATCTGCTCGAGCTGGGGCATACACGGATCGGGGTCGTCGGTGGTCGGCGCGCAGAGCTGTCGAGCAGCGCGCGAATCGATGGTTTCGTCACAGCGCTCAGAGCGGCGGGGGTCACTGTTCCGGCGAAGTGGCTCGCATACGGCGACTGGGATCGAGAGCAGGCGCACCGGGTTGCCGCAGCCATGCTCTCGTCGAGCGCGAGCAGGCCGTCGGCGATCTTCGCGTGCTCCGATTTCATGGCGCTGGGCGTCTACGATGCTGCCCGCGATGCTTCCTTGTCGATCCCGGGGCGAGTGAGCATCGTCGGTTTCGACGACATCCAGGAGTCGGCATGGGCGACACCGCCCATGACCACCGTGCGACAGCCGATCGTCGAGATGGGCGCGGCCGCATTCCGGATGCTTCGCGAAGCCGACCGCACTTCGACACCCGGCCCGCCCGGCGGCTCGGCCATCCGGATGGAGCTCGAGACTCGACTGATCACACGCCTCTCGACCGGTCGACCCTGATAAGGCCGGCGAAGCTCGGCCGACCGCTCGACGAGCACGACTTTCCCACCGTTCTGCGGTCGGAGGGCGACTGCTCGGGCGCCGAGTAGAGCGTTGCGTACACGCCGCACACGTCATCGGTTAGGATAGTCAGGTTCGTAAGAACTCAGGTGGCGTACTCAAGCGGCCGAAGAGGCACGCTTGGAAAGCGTGTATAGGGCAACCTATCGAGAGTTCGAATCTCTCCGCCACCGCCGATACCCCTGATCGAAGGCTCCAAGCCATCGGTCAGGGGTTTTCTGTTGAGCCGCGCTACTTCACTCTGGTGAAGGTGAAAAAGGTGTCAGGATCCGTCGCCGTGAACGACATCGTCAGATCTTTCCGCTCGCCCGACAGACGCATGTGAAAACCGAAGCTCGTCACGGATGCCGGGTCGGGAACACCCGCACTCGACCCTTCGCTCTCGCGCCAGTCGGCAAACGATAAGACCACGTCTCGAACCTTGGCATCCGACTGCCACGTGCCTTCACCCGAGAATGTGCCGGTGGCGTCCAATAGCGTCCACGGATCCGCGGACATGTCGTCGATCGAGAACGACCCGTCCGCGCGTACATCCAGAGTTCCGCTGCCGCTCTCGGAAGTCCACGAGCCGATGAGGTCGGAATCTGCGATCGGTCTGTTCGCGTTCGTCGTGATGACGATCACGATGATCACCGCTCCGAGAACGGCGACAGACACGAGGCCGATCAGAAGCAGGCGTAGAGACCGCCGCCTCACGATGTCGATGGTCGTCAGTACCGGGCCCTCGTGAGGGCCTCGGCCACCGGGTCGTCGCCCTCGATCGCCTCGAACTGGGCGTGCAGTCCCACCCCGTCGACGAGGCTGTAGTACACCAGCTGGGCCACATCGGCGCGGGGGATCGAGCCGCGGCCCGTGCTCTCGGCGAGGTGCACGAGACCGGTTCCGGGGTCGTCGGTGAGAGCGCCCGGGCGAATGATCGTCCAGTCGAGGTCGCGCTGGCGCACGGCCGAATCTGCCTCGCTCTTCGCGCGCAGGTACACCTGGAAGACATCGTCGGAATCCGGCTCGAACGAGTCGGCCGACATGGCCGAGATCATCACGTAACGACGGATGTCGGCGATCACGGCCGCGTCGGCCAGCAGCACGGCCGCATCCCGGTCGACGGTGAGCTTGCGAGCCGCCCCCGAATCGGCGCCGGCGCCGGCGGCGAACACCACGGCATCCACCCCGGCGAGATCGGTTGCGAGCGTCTCGGCCGAGATCTGTTCGAGATCAAGGACGACAGGGATGCCGCCGACCGCGAGCAGATCACCCGCCTGGTCGGGGTTGCGGATGAGGCCGATGGCCTCATGGCCGGCCTCGCTGAGGAGCTTCTGGAGGATGAGGGCGATCTTGCCGTGACCACCGGCGATTGCAATACGCATGCATCCAGTACACCTCAGTTCGCGAGCAGCACACAACCTCGCGTAAAGTGGTTGACGGCTCCCCGCGTGGCGCCATCCAGGCCAACTCCCCCAGGACGGAAACGTAGCAAGGGTAACCGGGCTCTGGCGGGTGCGCGGGGGGTCTTTGATCTTTAAGGTGGCACGGGCTTTAAGCTGGTTAGGCACGCCTATCCCGCGTAAAGAAAGTAGCGATGTCACAAAGCATCTACGTTGCGTCCGCCGAGGGTCACTCGGGAAAATCCACAATTGCGCTCGGGGTGCTCGATACCCTCTGCCACTCGCTGCAGAGGGTCGGAGTCTTCCGGCCCATCGCGCGCTCGGTGGCCGAACGCGACTATGTGCTCGAGATGCTGCTCGCGCACGACGGTGTCGAGCTGAGCTACGAGCAGACCATCGGCGTCACCTACGACGACGTGCACAACGACCCGGATGCCGCTCTGTCGGTCATCGTCGAGCGATACAAGGCGGTCGAGCGAGAGTGCGACGCCGTGGTCATTCTCGGATCCGACTACACCGACGTCGGCAGCCCGAGCGAGCTCTCGTTCAACGCCCGCGTCGCGGCGAACCTCGGCGCTCCCGTGCTGCTGGTGCTGGGTGGACGCAAGGGTCAGGGATCCTCAGAGACGCTCGGTTACTCCGAGTCGCGCACGCCCGACGACATGCGCCAGCTCACGGAGTTGGCCTTGGTCGAGCTCAAACTTGCGCACGCCACACTGCTCGGCATCGTGTCGAACCGCGCCGACCCCGAGCGGCTCGACGAGATCCGGGATGCGATCGGTTCCGCCATCGACAGCCCCGTATCTGTTCCGATCTGGGCCATTCCCGAAGACCGCGTTCTGGTCGCCCCGACCATGCAGCACCTCGTGGAGGCCACCGCCGGCTCGCTGCTCTCGGGAGACCCGAGCCTGCTCAACAGAGAGGCGCTGGGCGTCGTCGTCGCCGGAATGTCGATGGTCAACGTTCTGCCGCGCCTCACCGAGAGCGCCGTCGTCGTGATTCCCGCAGACCGCTCCGAGGTGCTGCTCGCGGTTCTGATGGCGAATGCCTCCGGAACCTTCCCCTCGCTCAGCGGCATCATCCTCAATGGTGGCTTCGAGCTTCCGGAACCGATCACGCGGTTGATCTCAGGCCTCGACTCGACTCTGCCGATTGTGACGACTGACCTCGGAACCTACGACACGGCGCTGCGCATCACCTCGACCCGCGGACGCCTGGCCGCCGACTCTCAGCGCAAGTACGACAGTGCGCTCGCCCTCTTCGAGCAGCACGTCGACGGCGCCAAGCTGCTCGAACTGCTCGACGTGAGCTCGTCGACCGTGGTCACGCCGCTGATGTTCGAATACGGGCTCATCGACCAGGCCCGTCACGTGCGCCGGCACATCGTTCTGCCCGAGGGCGACGACGACCGCGTGCTGAAGGCGGCGAGCACGGTCCTCGCTCGCGGCATCGCCGAGCTCACCATCGTCGGAGAAGAAGACGAGGTCCGCACGAGGGCCGCCGGTCTGGGGCTCGACCTCGAGGGCGCCCACATCGTGAGCGTGTTCGACGAGAAGTACCGCCAGCCGTTCGCCGAAGAGTATGCCCGGCTGCGTGCGCACAAGGGCATCACCGTCGAGCAGGCGCGTGACACGGTCACCGACGTGTCGTACTTCGGAACCATGATGGTGAAGCTCGGCCTCGCCGATGGCATGGTCTCGGGCGCGGCGCACACCACGGCGCACACCATCCGCCCGGCGTTCGAGGTCATCAAGACCCAGCCCGGCGTATCCGTCGTCTCGAGCGTCTTTCTCATGGCGCTCGCCGACCGGGTGCTGGTCTACGGAGACTGCGCGGTGATCCCCGACCCGACGGCCGAGCAGCTGGCCGACATCGCCATCTCGTCGAGCGCGACGGCGACGCAGTTCGGAGTGGAACCGCGCATCGCGATGCTCTCGTACTCGACCGGAACGTCGGGCTCCGGCGCAGAGGTCGAGAAGGTGCGCGCCGCCACCGGCTTCGTGCGCGAACGTCGGCCCGACCTGCTGGTCGAGGGGCCGATCCAGTACGACGCCGCAGCGGATGCCGCGGTGGCGGCCACGAAGATGCCCGAGAGTCAGGTGGCCGGTCGCGCCACGGTCTTCATCTTCCCCGACCTCAACACCGGTAACAACACCTACAAGGCTGTGCAGCGCAGCGCCGGAGCGGTAGCCATCGGCCCCGTTCTGCAGGGGCTCAACAAGCCGATCAACGATCTGTCGCGCGGCGCACTCGTGGCCGACATCGTGAACACCATCGCCATCACGGCCATCCAGGCGGCTGCTCAGCCGGTCGATGTGGTCGCAGTAGAAGGAGCCTGAAGCATGAGCGCGATCCTCGTAGTGAACTCCGGTTCATCGTCGTTCAAGTACCAGCTCATCGAGATGACCACCGAAGAGGTTCTGGCGTCGGGCCTCGTCGAGCGCATCGGAGACGAGACAGGGCACTCCAAACACAGCAACGGTCAGGGCTCGACCGAGCTCGACCTGCCGATCCGCGATCACTCGCAGGGCTTTCAGGTGATGCTCGAGGCGTTCCGGGCGAACGGGCCGTCGCTCGACGAGCATCCGCCTGTCGCGGTCGGGCACCGCGTTGTTCATGGTGGAAAGCGGTTCTTCGAGGCGACCGTAGTGACCGAGCTGGTCAAGATAAACATCCAAGACCTGGCAGAGCTGGCGCCCCTGCACAACCCGGCCAATCTGCAGGGCATCGAGGCGGCACAGAAGGCGTTCCCGGCTGTGCCGCACGTGGCCGTGTTCGACACGGCGTTCCACTCGACACTGTCGCCGGCCGCCTACACCTACGCGATCGACAAGGAGCTGGCCGAGCGTCACCGAGTGCGCCGCTACGGCTTTCACGGAACCTCGCACAAGTTCGTCTCCGAGGCGGCGGCGGAGTTTCTCGGCCGCCCGCTGGGCGACACGAAGACGATCGTGCTGCACCTCGGCAACGGCGCGTCGGCCTGTGCCGTCTCCGACGGAAAGTCGGTGGAGACATCGATGGGGATGACGCCGCTCGAAGGCCTCGTCATGGGCACCCGCTCGGGCGATCTCGACCCAGCCGTGCTCTTTCACCTGCACCGCAAGACGGGCCAGTCCTTCGACGATCTCGACACCCTGCTCAATCGCGGAAGCGGCATCCTGGGGCTCTCCGGCCACGGAGACATGCGCGACATGGTCGCCGCGGCGAACGCGGGTGACGTCGATTCGCAGGCTGCTCTCGATGTCTACCTGCACCGGCTGAAGCAGTACGTGGGCGCTTACGCTGCGCACCTGGGGCGGCTCGACGCGATCGTCTTCACCGCGGGCGTGGGGGAGAACACCCCGCTGATCAGGGCCGGCGCGCTGGAAGGTCTCGGCATCCTGGGCATCGAGATCGACGAGGAGCGCAATGCCTCGCCCGAGCGCGGACCGCGACTCATCTCGACTGATGCGTCGCGCGTGGCCGTGCTCGTGATTCCGACGAACGAAGAGCTGGAGATCGCGCGGCAGACGCTGGCCGTGATCTGATTCGGTGCAGCCCGGGCTGATCCTCCTCGCTATTCGACGAGGTGCGGCTCATGCTGCACGAAAACCGAGTCCGGCGCGTCTGTGCCGGGCCGACCAGCGGTGCTCCCGCCTCGAGACGTAGCCCCGCACGACCTCATCGATGTTCGCCCAGTCGAACATCACCTGACGATAGGTGACCCGGATCACGATGTAGCCAAGGCGGTGGAGCTCGAGATCGCGGCGGCAGTCCTCATCATGGGCCCTGGCAGAGCTGTGCCAGTTGATGCCATCGCACTCGATGACGAGTCGATCGCCGATCAGCAGATCGACGAAGCCGACTCCTGCGATGTGTACCTGCGAGCGGCACCCTATTCCCCGCCGTCGAAAGCCGAGGCGCGCCTTCGTCTCTAGGCCGGACTGAGCGGCCGGGTCGAGCAATTCGAGGTAGGCGCGGTAGGTGTCCGTCAGAGGAAGCTCCGCCAGACGGGAACGAGTCGTGAGCCCGAGATTCAACGCCGAATCGAGGTAGGCGATCACGTCGTCTCGAGCGTGACACGAGAACAGGTGCAGGAGGGCTTCATCAATGGTGTCCACGAGGCGTGAAGGGTCATGGCGCCCGGCGATGACGTGCACCTTCAGCCCCCAGCGCGCCGGGTTGCCGAGCGGCCCGCCGATCGGCGAGCGCAGGCGCCCCGGGCGACGTGATGTGCTGATGTGCGAATAGCGATCGTCAGCGCACCAGATGCCGTGCATTCTCAGCACGCTGATGCAGCTCAGCCGGCCGCCTACCGCGACGGCATTGACGAGTTCTCGGGGAGCCGACTCGATCGCCACCCACCCGTTGCGGATGCGCGCGACGTCGCCGCGGGCCACGGCGAGAGCGACCATGGAGTCACTTGCGCCGGCAGCTCGCAGAGTGCTGCTGTGGGCAATTCCGTTATGGGCGATGACGATGTCTAGTACGCGATTCATGGCGCAACTCTGGAGTGATCAATCCGACGACATTGGCCCGATGGCCGATCTGTGCACTCTGGTCGCCGGATTCGGTGCAGTGCAGGAGGAGCGTCGCCGCTATTCGACGAGGTGCCGCTCAGGCTGCACGGAATCCGAGCCCACAGCATGCGTCAGTCGGCTATGAGGCGTTTTCCATAGCTCACAGCTGCATCCTGCGTGTAGCCGAGGTGCTCGTAGAACGCGCGTACCTCTGTGTTGTCGCTTCGGATCTGGAGGCTGAGTTTCGGGCAGCCGAGTTCGGTGAGGAGACGCTCGGCTTCCTCCATCAGTCGGCGGCCGTATTCGAGGCCCCGGGACTCGGGCGACACGGCCAGGTAGTTGACCCATCCGCGGTGACCGTCGTATCCCACCATCGCCGCCGCGACCACAACACCGTCAGCATCGCCGACGAGGAAGAGCTCGGGCTGCACTGTGAGCTTTCGCTCGATGTCCTTGCGCGGGTCGTTCCACGGGCGAACGAGGCCGGCGGCCGTCCAGAGCTCGATTACGGCGTCGGTGTCTTCGAGGGCGAAAGGGCGAATCTTCATCGCACTATTCTCGCCGACGCCGCTCCGCCCACATGCTCCGGATGCGACGGGCTCGGTGTCGGCGGCGACCGTTACGATTGCTGCATGGTCACCGCCCTCTACCGCCGCTATCGACCTGAGGCGTTCGCCGAGATGATCGGTCAGTCGCAGGTGACCGATCCGCTCATGACAGCGCTCCGCACCAACAGGGTCAACCACGCTTACCTCTTTTCGGGCCCGCGAGGCTGCGGCAAGACCACCTCGGCCCGCATCCTCGCTCGCTGCCTCAACTGCGCCGAGGGGCCGACAGACACGCCGTGTGGCGTGTGCCCCAGCTGCGTCGAGCTGGGGCGCGACGGCGGGGGTTCGCTCGATGTGGTCGAGATCGATGCGGCAAGCCACAACGGTGTCGATGACGCGCGCGATATCCGAGAGCGTGCTGTTTTCGCACCAGCCCGAGACCGCTTCAAGATCTTCATTCTCGACGAGGCGCACATGGTCACGCCGCAGGGCTTCAACGCGCTGCTCAAGATCGTCGAAGAGCCGCCGGAGCACGTGAAGTTCATCTTCGCCACCACGGAGCCCGACAAGGTCATCGGCACCATCCGCTCGCGCACCCATCACTACCCGTTCCGGCTGGTGCCTCCGGCCCAGCTGCTCGAGTACGTTCAGCAGTTGTGCGACAGCGAGGGTATGCAGGTGGCGCCCGGCGTGCTGCCTCTCGTCGTGCGCGCTGGCGGCGGTTCGCCCCGCGACACCCTCTCGCTTCTCGACCAGCTCATGGCAGGCTCCGAGAACAACACGGTCGAATATGAGCGTGCCGTCGCGCTGCTCGGTTATACCCACTCCGCTCTCCTCGGCGAGGTGATCGATGCGATCGGCGTGCGTGATGCGGCGGCGGCGTTCGGTGCCGTCGATCGGGTCATCCAGACCGGCCAAGACCCCCGCCGATTCGTCGAAGACCTGCTCGAGCGCCTGCGAGACATCATCATCGTCAGTGCAACGACGAGTATCGAGGCCGCGGGAGCCGTCTTGCGCGGCGTGCCCACCGACGAGTTGCAGGCCATGCATCACCAGGCGCAGCAGTTCGGTCACGCCGAACTCTCGCGCACGGCCGACATCGTCAATGCGGCCCTCACCGAGATGACCGGTGCCACCAGCCCGCGTCTGCATCTCGAGCTGATGGTGGCCAGAGTTCTTGTGCCCGCCAGCGACGACACCGAACGCGGGTCCCTGGCTCGCATCGAACGTCTCGAGCGCCGAGTGGGAGTAGAGACGACCGATGCGCCGCGTGCTGCTGCGGCACCCGCTCCTGCGGCACCCGCTCCTGCTGTGGCCCCCGCTCCTGCTGTGGCCGATTCGTTCGCGCCGTCTTCTTCGTCACCGGTGTCGAGTTCGCGGCAGGCCGATCCGACACCACGGGTCGTCGCGGCCGACGCAGTGGCTCCTGAGCCGACGTCAGTGACGCCACCCGTCGAGACCGCTGCCCCTCCGGCCGAGCCCGTGCTTCCAGTCCGTGCCCCCGTGCCGACCGGTCCCGTCAGCCTTCAGCAGGTCCGAGACACCTGGCCCGAGATCCTTGAAGCTGTGCAGAAGGCCAAGCGCAGTGCCTGGCTGGTCGTGTTCACCGCCACGGTGCGCGCGTTCGAGAACGACGTGCTCACCCTCGCCTTCCCCAGCGAGAACGACGTCAACCAGTTCAAGCAGCAGCAGGCGCCCGGCCAGGGAGTCAGTGAAATCCTGCGGCAGGCGATTCTCGACCTGCTGGGCGTGCGGGTCAAGTACATCGCTCGCGTAGAGCAGCCAGGAGCTGCCGTAACACCACAGACCAACGCGGCCCGGTCGCCCGAGCCCGCACCCGCGGCGGCACCCGCATCCGAACCCGACGCGGCACGCGCGCCGCAATCGCGCCCCGAGGCGACCAGCGCGCCGCAGAACCCCGCCGCGGTCACCAGCTCGTGGGCTGTCGTCGCCATCCCGCAGTCCGATCCGGGCCCCGATGTGGTGGGCGAGCCTGTGCCCGAAGAAGATCGTGAGCCAGAGCCCGACTTCCGTGAGCCGGCGTTCAGGCCCGCACCGTCTGCCGCTGCGCCGATGTCGCCGCCGGCCCCTGCACAGGCCTCTGGTCCTGCGCAGCAAGCCGCGTCTGTTCCCACGTTCACCCGCGGCCGACCCGAGACGCCTCCGGCACGCCCGGCGCCCGTCGCGACGACCGACTCCGGCCGTCAGCGCTACGGCGAGGCCGTCGTGCGTGAGATCCTGGGCGCCAATTTCATCGAGGAGCAGCCCGTTGCTCCTCGCAACCCGCAGAGAAGCGACGGCTAAGTGTACGAAGGCATCGTCCAAGAGCTCATCGACGAGTTGGGCAGGCTTCCGGGCATCGGCCCGAAGTCGGCGCAGCGCATCGCATTCCACATTCTGCAGACCGAGTCGTTCGACGTGACCCGTCTCGCAGAGGTGCTCATCGAAGTACGCGACAAGGTGCACTTCTGCTCGATCTGCGGAAACGTGTCGGAGCAGGAGACCTGCTCGATCTGCCGCGACCCTCGTCGCCAGCAGACCGTCATCTGCGTGGTCGAAGAAGCCAAAGATGTCGTCGCCATCGAGCGCACGAGAGAGTTCAGGGGCCTCTATCACGTGCTCGGCGGTGCGATCAGCCCGATCGACGGTATCGGACCAGACAATCTCCGCATCCGCGAACTCATGCAGCGGCTGGCCGACGTCAACATCACCGAGGTCATCATCGCCACCGATCCCAACCTCGAGGGCGAGGCAACGGCCACCTACCTCTCGCGTCTGCTGAACACGCTGCAGATCCGGGTCACGCGCCTCGCATCCGGGCTTCCGGTCGGCGGCGATCTCGAGTACGCCGACGAAGTCACCCTCGGCCGTGCCTTCGAGGGGCGTCGGCTCGTCGAGAGCTGATCGTGCACATCGCGGTCAGCGCGGCTCCGGGCGCCGACGATGCCGTGACGTTCACCGACCTCGACGAAGCGGGCAGACTGCTCGGACAGCCTCAGGCAGTGTCGCGCGATGATTTTCCGGAGGCCGTCGCCGAGCGCGAGAAGCGGTCGCCGCGCTGGGTCTGGGACGACACTCGGCGCTGGTACCCGGCTCTGCTCGCCGCAGAGGTCGAGATCGAACGTTGTGTCGACCTGCGCCTGTGTCACACCATTCTGCGCAACGCGGCAGCCACGGCTGAGTCAGAGCTCGCCCTCTCCGCGCCCTCGTCGTGGGACGCTCCGAGCGCCTGGGCAGAGCACGGCGAAACCGACACCCTCTTCGACCTCGGTGTCCAGCGCGGCCGTGACGACGCGGCGGGCGCAGATCCCGTCGAAGAGTTCCGACTGCAGCGCGCAGCCGTTGCGGGCTCGCTCGATCCCAACCGGTTGTCGCTGTTGCTCGCGGCGGAGTCGGCCGGCAGTCTCATCGCGATCGAGATGCAGTTCGCCGGTCTGCCGTGGGATGCCTCCCGACACAACGACCTTCTCGTCGAGCTTCTCGGAGAACGCCCGCCGCTGGGTCAGCGGCCCGCCCGCATGCACGAGTTGCTTCTCGAGATCCGCGCCGCGCTCGATGATCCGAGCGCGAACCCCGATTCGCCGGTCGAGTTGGTCAAGTCGCTGCGTCGCGCCGGAATCGATGTCTCGAGCACCAACCGATGGGAACTCGCGCGCCACGAGCATCCGGCCATCGAGCCACTGCTGAGCTACAAGAAGCTGTCTCGCCTGCTCACCGCCAACGGCTGGAACTGGATCGACGCCTGGGTCGAGGGCGGTCGATTCCGCCCCGTGTATGTGCCGGGCGGAGTCGTCACGGGCCGCTGGGCGGCCGATGGCGGGGGAGCGCTGCAGCTGCCCCACCAGGTTCGCGGCGCCGTCATCGCAGACCCGGGGTGGATGTTCGTGGTCGCCGATGCCGCGCAACTCGAGCCGCGCATCCTCACGGCCATGTCGGGCGATCGAGCGATGGCCGCAGCCGGGCGCGACCGTGACCTCTACGACGGCATCGTCGCATCCGGTGCCGTCGATACGCGCGCGCACGCCAAGGTCGGCATGCTCGGCGCGATGTACGGCGGAACGACGGGCGAGAGCGGCCGCATGCTTCCACGGTTGGCGCGGGCCTACCCCGACGCCATCCGGTTCGTCGAAGAGGCCGCTCGGTTGGGCGAGAGCGGTGCTGTGGTGTCGACGCACCTGGGTCGCACGTCTCCCAACCCCTCAAGCGAATGGCTCGAGCTGCAAGACGACTCGCGACAAGAGGGTGCGGCCGAGGCGGTGCGTGCCCGGGCGAAGACCGCGAGGCGAAGCTGGGGCCGCTTCACGCGCAATTTCGTCGTGCAGGGCACCGCTGCTGAGTGGGCCCTGGCATGGATGGCGGGCCTTCGCCGCAGGCTGGCGCTTCTCGGCCCCGAGCTGCCTCTTCGAGAACGACCACATCTCGTCTTCTTTCTGCACGACGAGATCGTCGTGCACACGCCCGTCGAGTTGGCCGACACGGTGGCTGCCGAGGTGCGCACGGCGGCCGACGATGCCGGCAGGATCCTGTTCGGAGCACTGCCGGTTCAGTTTCCCGTGAGCGTTGCAATCGTCGACAGCTACGACAAGGCCAAGGCGTGAACGCGCGCCCGCTAAGATTGCACGTTGGACCAATCCTCGTGATTTCAGGAGTGTTTACGTGAGCTTGATCGTGCAGAAGTACGGCGGATCATCGGTTTCCGATGCCGAGAGCATCAAGCGCGTCGCCAAGCGCATCGTCGAGACCCGAAAGGCTGGCAACGACGTAGTTGTGGCCGTCTCGGCAATGGGCGACACCACCGACGAACTGCTCGACCTGGCTCACGCGGTCACGCCGATGCCGGCACCCCGCGAGCTCGACATGCTGCTGAGCGCGGGCGAACGCATCTCGATGGCCCTGCTCGCGATGGCGATCAAGAGCCTGGGGCACGAGGCCCGGTCGTTCACCGGCAGCCAGGCCGGCATGATCACGGATGCCCGACACGGCTCGGCGCGCATCGTCGATGTCACGCCGGTGCGGCTTCGTGAAGCGCTCGACGAGGGCGCGATCGCGATCGTTGCCGGGTTCCAGGGCTTCAACCGCGATACCAAAGACATCACGACACTCGGTCGAGGCGGCTCCGACACGACCGCCGTCGCGCTCGCCGCGGCCCTCGACGCCGATGTCTGCGAGATCTACACCGACGTCGACGGCATCTTCACGGCAGACCCCCGCGTGGTTCCGAAGGCGAAGAAGATCGACCGCATCACGAGCGAAGAGATGCTCGAGCTGGCTGCCAACGGTGCCAAGGTCCTCTACATTCGAGCGGTCGAGTACGCGCGCCGCCACGGTGTCACCCTTCACGTGCGCTCCTCGTTCAACAACAATGAGGGCACCATCGTCTACAACCCATCGGAGAACCCCTCGGAGGGCCTCCCCACAGAGAGCGAGAATGTCGTGGAAGAGCCACTCATCGCCGGAGTCGCGACAGACCTGGGCGAAGCCAAGATCACCGTTGTCGGCGTTCCCGATATCCCGGGCAAGGCCGCGCAGATCTTCAACATCGTCGCCAAGACGGGCGCCAACATCGACATGATCGTGCAGAACGTGTCGGCCGCGTCGACCGGCCTCACCGATATCTCGTTCACGCTCCCGAAGACGGAGGGGCAGACGGTACTCACGGCGCTGCGCGCCGATCAGAGCGACGTGGGCTTTCTCTCTCTGCAGTACGACGACCAGATCGGCAAGCTCGCTCTCGTCGGCGCGGGCATGCGAACGAACGCCGGCGTCTCGGCACGCCTGTTCACCGCGCTCTTCGAGGCGGGAATCAACATCGAGATGATCTCGACGAGTGAGATTCGCATTTCGGTGGTGACCCGAGCCGACACCATCAACGACGCGCTCCGCGTCGTGCACACAGCTTTCGGCCTAGACAGCGACACCGAGGCGATCGTGCACGGAGGGACGGGCCGCTGACCCGCCGCCCCGCTCCCGGAACAGCAGAACGGGCCGTCTCCCTTCGGGGAGGCGGCCCGTTCGTCGTTAGCGGGTGTTTCGGTTACTCGGCGGTGCGGCGGCGCGCGACGACCGTGATGCCGAATGCTGCGATACCGGCCAGCAGCAGTCCGAGACCGGAGGTCAGGAACAGCGGCGAGTCATCGAGACCGGTCGCAGCGAGGGCCTCCGGGGTCGGTGCTGCCGGAGTCACAGGGGAGGGAGCGGTCGGGTCGATCACGGAGATATTCGCCTCACGAGAGGTGTTATCGCCATCTGTCACGACGACTGCGTAGATGCCTGCGGGCAGAACGCCCGTCGACGAGGTGAAGTAGACGTGCTCGAGCGTGAAGGCGCCGACCTCGTCCGTGACGATCGGTCCGTCGGCTGAGAAGCCGAACGCGGTTCCGTCTGGAGCGCGGAAGCTGATCGTGATTGGCGAGTTCGGCGCGAACTCGACGCCCGAGACAGTGAACCCCTTGTCGGCATTCGCTGCGTCGGCCTGGCTGATTGTGCTGGGCACGATCGTCACCTTCGCGTCAGGGACGACAACCTTGTTGAACCGGTAGGTGGTTCCCTGGAACGAGACCGTCGCGAAGGTGGTCGTCCCAGACTGCACCTGCACTCCGAAGGCGAGCACGCTGAAGTCCGTGCCGAGGAATCCATCGATTTGTGCAGCCGTGTATTTGATTCCCTCAGTGCTGC
Source organism: Agreia pratensis (assembly GCF_900177685.1). Lineage (GTDB taxonomy): Bacteria > Actinomycetota > Actinomycetes > Actinomycetales > Microbacteriaceae > Agreia > Agreia pratensis. The sequence continues at coordinate 521,121 of NZ_FXAY01000001.1, read as the reverse complement.
CTCCGATGCCGCCCGTCAGGGTCCAGCCGTCGGTTTGCGACCGCACTGTCGTGAATGCGGTGCCGGGATCAGCGAAGATCGGCATCTGGTACGAGTACTTGTTTCCGCCGGCGACCACAGTCAATCCGGTGGTCGCTGCGATCTCCTCGAAAGTCTGGCCGGTCAGCGGAGTGGCCAGGCCGTTGATGATCTGCGACTTTCCGGTGAGGGTGAGCCCGGCATCCGTCACCGTGGCCGGTGCTCCGGGGGGCGTGTATCCCTCGTGCCAGCCGACGTAGGTCGACTCGTTTGGGGCGATCTCGCTGCCCGAGACCTGGACCTCGGCAGCAGAGGCGGTGCCTCCGACGAGAAGGGCGGAGCCGGCGACGAGGGTCGCGGCAACCGTGATGGCTGCGGCGCGTAGGAGGGTGCTGCTGGGTTTCACGGGAGTGCTCACGTTTCTGTTCAGGCCACGCCGCAGGGGCGAAGCTCGGAAACCTTGGGATTACCTGAGCATAGGTGTGCCTTTCGGTAAATGGCCAGCCTATTCGTGAAGGAATGTCACGAACGGTCTCGACGCTGCACAGTCGAAACTGAAGCGCGGCCCCGTCGGTGCCTTGGTAATATTGGGCAACGTGGCATTCGGCCGCGTCATGCGCGCGCGTACTGCCCCCTTTATTGGGGGTGCGACGCGGCTGAGATACCCCAAGGACAAGTTGTGGCTGCACAGGCATTGAACGTTGGCGTTGTCGGAGCGACCGGACAGGTCGGCACAGTGATGCGCCGCCTGCTCGAGGAACGCGATTTTCCGATTGCAAGCATTCGGTTCTTCGCCACGGCCCGGTCAGCGGGAACAACGCTCGAGTTCCGTGGTGAGCAGATCGTCGTCGAAGACATCGAGACCGCAGATCCGGTTGGCCTCGACATCGCGCTGTTCTCAGCGGGAGCCACCGGGTCACGTGCCCAGGCGCCGCGCTTCGCCGCCGCTGGAGTCCTCGTGATCGACAACTCCAGCGCCTGGCGAATGGATCCCGACGTGCCGCTCGTCGTGAGCGAGGTCAACCCGCACGCGATCGCCGAGGCGCGCAAGGGCATCATCGCCAACCCGAACTGCACCACGATGGCCGCCATGCCGGTACTCAAGGTACTACACGCCGAAGCGGGCCTAACGCGTCTGATCGTGTCGACCTACCAGGCTGTGTCCGGCAGCGGACTCAAGGGAGCAGAGGAGCTCGCGTCGCAGGCGCGGGCCGCCGTCGCCGACCCTGATCTGCTTCAGCTGGTGCATCGCGGCGATGCCGTATCGATGCCCGAACCGCAGACCTATGTGCGACCGATCGCCTTCGACGTGATCCCGCTGGCGGGTTCCATCGTCGAAGACGGCCTCGGTGAGACAGACGAAGAGAAGAAGCTGCGCAACGAGAGCCGCAAGATCCTCGAGCTGCCCGAGTTGCTCGTCAGCGGCACCTGCGTTCGCGTTCCGGTCTTCACGGGGCACTCGCTCTCTATCAATGCCGAATTCGCCAACGCCCTGAGTCCGGAGCGAGCGATCGAGCTCCTGTCGAACGCTCCCGGCGTCGAACTGTCCGACGTCCCGACGCCGCTGCAGGCCGCGGGAAACGACCCCAGCTACGTCGGTCGCATCCGCGCCGACGAGGGCGCCCCGGCGGGTCGCGGCCTCGCCCTCTTCATCAGCAACGACAACCTCCGCAAGGGTGCTGCCCTGAATGCCGTGCAGATCGCCGAGTATGTCGCGGCAGATCGATCGGCCGCCGTCCCCGCCTGATAAGTCGGTCGGTGGATGCGTGGGCGCGGTGAGCGGGTCACAATGGGTTTATGCCCCTTCCCGATTACACAGGCAACCCCGGTTATCGCCTGAGCACCGCTGAGCGAGACCAGGCCGTCACTGAACTGCGCCAGCATGTGGCGGAGGGACGCCTGACGGAGGCGGAGTTCGCCGAGCGCAGCAAGGCCGCACGAAACGCGGTCAGCCGCGGCGACCTCGCTCCGCTGTTCGCCGATCTGCCGGCGACGACCTTTCCATCGAGTGCGGCAGCCGCGCAGCCCTTGGGCGCGCTGCCCGCGTACGGCCGACCGCCCGCGTCGAGCGGGCAGGGCGCACCGGCCGTCTTCGACGAGCCCATACCCGCCTATGGGGCGCCTGAGGCGGCATCCGCGCCCGTCATGCCCTCGGCATCCGTCGCCCCCGCGCCCACTACTGCGAGCGGCGTCGCCCCCGCCACCCAGGCATGGGCGACGCCTCAGAGGCGCGAGCCCGGCCGCGTGGGCGCGACGATCATGGCCCTGGTGCCCTTCGCCTCACTGGGGTTGTTCTTTGCCAGCATCAGTGTCTGGCACTGGGAATTCGGCTGGCTCTGGTTCGGTCTGATTCCCGTGGCAGGCACGATCATCTACGGGCCGAACGGCAAGCCGGACCGCAAGCGCAGGCGCTAGCCGCCGGTGCCGGTTCCCACGGTCGGAATGCCGAGGATCGTGCGAACCTCGTTGTCGGTGAGGGCCCGCCACGGCGAGGCGTCCTGATTGCTGCCGGATGCCTGCGGGCTGTCGCCCTGGGTCCACCACTTGGCCTCGTAGGCGGCGCCGTCGAACATCACGAAGTCGCCCTTCGTGTAGGTGCTCGTGCCCTGCCATTCGGGATACGTTCCCGCCGGCAGCTCGGGAATCGGAACCGGAGTCTCGCCCGGAAGGACAGGTCCGACGAGCTCCCACGGCGTCTCGGATGCCTGCAGCACGGGGTTGTCAGGGATGTCCCCCTGGGTCCAGTATTTGGCGGTGTACACCTGGCGGTGCCAGACGACCTTGGTGTCCTTCGGGTATGCCGAGTCTGCATCCCAGATCTGATACGGGCTGGTCCGAGCATCGTCTGTGAGGTCTTCTTTGCTGGTCGGCACCGACGTGGTGACCGCCCCAGCGGCCGAGTCGGGCGAGCCGGTCAGGGTGTCACCGAGGAGCGCGGCGAACGACAGATCGCCCTGGGCCACGCCACTGCACGAGTCGCTCACGCGCGTGACGTCGGGATAGTTCGAGCCACAGGTGGTATCGCGGTTCAGAGACCACATCGATACGCGGCCGATGCCGTTCTTCACGGCGAAGGCATTGAGCCCCTTGGCGTCATCGAGAGTGAAGATCTCACCGGCCACGTCGTTCTGGCCGAGCATTGGAGTGAGGCCGATCTTGTTCCACAGCTCGACCGGGCCGAGCGAGATACCCTGGCGGTCGTAGAGGGTGCGCAGCTGGCCGTGCGTGGCGTTCGCGGCGGCGGTCGAGGCATCGAGCATCGACTGCCCCGCCTCTAGGCTGCCGCCGAAGTCCATCGTCATCAGGTTGACGCCCGCAAGGTCGACGCCGGCGTCGAGCATCCGAGTCACCTCGTCGGTGCCGTCAGCGGTGAGGCCCGACGGGGCAACGGGAAGCGTGAGCCACACTGCGAGGGGCGAGCTGGTTCCAGCCCGATCCTTCTGGATGCTCGCGATCGCGGCAGCGCGCCGGTCGCCCGACACGGTATCGGTCAGGTTGGTGCCCTCGATGTCGAGGTCGATGGTGCTCAGCGAGTAGCGGTCGATGACCGACTCGTACGCCTTCTTCAGCTTGTCCGGGTCGGTGCAGCCCGTCGACAGCTCGTCGTTGAGGAGCCCGCCGAACGACACGATCACGTCGCCGCCCTGCTGGTCGCGGCGTGCGATCCGCCGGTCGAGGTCGAGGGCCTGATCCGCCTCGTCCATCGAGTAGTACGTGCCCCACGAGGGGCTGCAGGGGTCGGTCTTGGATGCGACGACGAACGACAGTACGACATTCTTGCCCGCCGAGTTGGCCGGGTTCTCAAACGCGAAGCTGGGCGTGGCGGTGACGTCGACGTAGCCGGCCGTCCAGGCTTTCGTCGTCACGCTCGTCGCGTCCTGGAACCATCTCCAGCCTTGGAAGCCGGAGAAGACGAGTCCTGCGATGAGGAGAAAGACGCCGGACAACCGCACTATCGACAAGCGGCGCCCGGGAAAACGTGTAGACAAGAGTTCCCCTAAAAATTGATCAGTACTCACTTTCGCACAAAATCGTGAGAGACTGTCAACTTTGTAGCTATTGGGTACTTTTCTGGGGAGATTTGTCATGTCCGACGGAACGAAGAGCCGGCGACGGCAGTGGGGTTCTGAGCGACGCAGCGAGCCGTTGTCGATCGTGCATCCCAAGCCGAGCAAGCGCATGGTCACGACGGGTCGCCTCGCAATCGTGGCCACCGTCGGATTCTGGCTGATCTATGTCATCACGACGGTTTTCCGCGAGCTCGTCAACAATCCGGGTGCGGGCTTCCGCTTCACGATCGAGGCGGTGAGTTACCTCCTCGTCGTCACGATTCTCACGTTCTCGGCCTTGATGTATCTGCTGGCGCGCCAGGGCGCTCTATACAGATTCCGCAGTCACGTTCGCGTGCCTCGCGGTGAACTCGATCGTCATTTCGCCGAGTACACCGACGGCATCACCGTGCTGGTCCCGAGCTATGCCGAAGAGACCAACGTCGTTCGAGCCACCCTGTGGTCAGCGGCGCTCCAGGAATTTCCCGACCTGCGCATCGTGTTGCTGCTCGACGACCCGCCCTACCCCACCGACCTGGAGAAGGCGGAGACGCTCGACGCGACGCGAGCGCTCGCCGCACAGATCGAGGCGGCGCTGAGGATCCCTAGTGAGCGCTTTCAGACATCGGTCGACGAGCTTGCAGCACGGTTCGCCACGGGCGATGCGGTGACGCGTCTCGACGTGCAGAAGCTCGTCGACGACTACGTCGCCGCAGCGGAGTGGCTCGAAGCGATGGCCGATACCGAGCAGGTGGGCGATCACGTCGATGAGTTCTTCGTCGACCAGATCGTCATGGGTCTCGCCCGCGAGCTGCGGCTCACGATCGTAGCCCTGGGCGGTGCTCTCGATCAGGATTCGTACCCCGACCAAGACCGGCTCATCACGCTTGCGCTCCGGCTGTCGCGGATCTTCACGGCGAAGCTCGACTACTTCGAACGCAAGAAGTTCGCATCGCTGTCGCACGAGGCCAACAAGGCCATGAACCTCAACTCGTACATCGGGCTGATGGGCCGCGCCTGGTCGACGGAGGAGACCGTCGACGGTGTCGTTCTTCGCGAAGCAGAAGATGCAGCCTCCGCCGATGTGATCATTCCCGACACCACATACCTGCTCACGCTCGACGCCGACTCGCTTCTTCTGCGCGACTACTGTGTGCGACTCGTCTACCTGCTCGAACAGCCGGAGAACGCTCAGGTGGCAGTGACTCAGACGCCGTATTCGGCGTTCCGCGGAGCTCCCACTCGGATCGAGCGCGTCGCTGGTGCAACGACCGACCTCCAGCACATCCTCCACCAGGGCATGACCTACTACAACGCCACGTTCTGGGTGGGAGCGAACGCGGTCATCCGCAAGCGTGCACTGGAAGACATCGTCGAGGTCGAGGTCGTCGCCGGCTTCGAAGTGAAGACCTTCATCCAGGACCGCACCGTGATCGAGGACACTGAATCCAGCATCGACCTCGGAACTCACGGGTGGACCCTCGTGAACTACCCCGAGCGCCTCAGCTACAGCGCGACACCACCCGACTTCGGTTCGCTCATCGTTCAGCGTCGCCGCTGGGCGAACGGAGGACTTCTCATTCTTCCGAAGTTCTGGGACCAGCTGCGGGAACGGCGCTTCAATCGCGAGCGGGTACTCCTCAGCGAGATCCTGCTGCGGTCCAACTACATGGCATCGATCGCCTGGGCGAGCTTCGGTCTCCTGTTTCTGCTCGCGTACCCCTACGACAGTCGACTGCTGAGCCCCTTCGTCTTCCTCGCCGCCCTGCCGTACTTCATCGCCATGGGAAGCGACCTGCGTTCGGCCGGGCACCGATTCAGCGACATCTTCCGCATCTACGGCTTCAATCTCGTGCTGCTTCCCGTCAACCTGGCGGGCGTCTTCAAATCGTTCCAGCAGATGATCACAGGCGAGAAGATTCCGTTCGTGCGAACGCCCAAGGTCAAGAACCGCACGGCAGCACCCGCTCTCTACGTGCTCACCCCCTATGTGATCGTGCTGTTCTCTCTGTTCACGCTCTATCGAGACATCGTTCTGCAGAACTGGGGCAACGCTCTCTTCGCAGCGTTCAACGCGGTCATGGCGGCCGGAGCGATCCGCGCCTACATCGGTCTCTGGAACTCCGCCGTCGATGTGTGGCTCGGATTCCTGAACTTCCTCTACGTCGACCGTAAGAAGAAAAAGGAACCTCAGCGTTCACTCGTCGATCCGGATGCGCCGGTCGATTGGCAGACGATCCTCTATCACGGCGACCGGAGGCTGGGCCGCGACCTACGTCAGTCGAAAGACCGCCGTCGGAGAATCGGCATCCGCAGCAGTTCGCCGCGCAGCCGGGTCAATGCGGGTAGCGCAATCCAGAACGTCGACCGCTCCGAATAGACGCCATGATCAGGCGGCGACCAACGGTACTCATCGTCGTTCTCGCCGTGCTCGCGATCATCATCGGAGGGGGAGTCGTGCGCGCATCCCAGGGGCGCGACGCCCCGGCTGAGTCGTCGGGAGCCACCGGCATCCCAGGCGCCCCGGTGGTCGCCTTCTACGGTGACTCGTACACGCTCGGCACCGGAGCGAGCGATCCGAGCATGCGTTGGTCGAGCATCATCTCGGCCGATCGGGGATGGAACGAAGTCAACCCGAGCGTGAACGGTCTGGGCTTTGTGAACAACCGCGACCGGCTGCCCGACGGCGGCGACCTCGTCGACGCCGTGATCGCATCCACACCAGACATTCTGTTCGTGACGATGGGGCTCAACGACAACTTCTCCATGCCCGAGAGATCAGACGACGTGCACAGGGCAATCGTCGCCGACTTCGCGAAGCTGCGAGGGTCGCTGCCCGAGACGCGCATCATCGTCGTCGAGCCGTTCTGGTACACCGACGAGCGGCCGCAGAGCCTGGCGACTATCAGCGAGTGGGTTGCTGCTGAAGCGCAGTCGATCGGAGCCGAGAGTATCGGGGGCGCCTCTCACTGGATCGAGGGCCATCCAGAATGGATGGCAGACGACGGACTTCACCCGAACGATGAAGGCTACGCCGAGATCGCTCGACGCATGTCAGAAGAGCTGGATCGACGTGGACTGTAACCATATGAAATGCACCCTGCGCACGTCTCATCGAACGAGTAGGGTGAGGTGACCGTGCGCCTCTGGGGGGAGTCTGCTTGTGCGCGAAAACCTATTCAGGGGGAGAACGTGGAAGTGCAGTCGACGGTGCAATCATGCAAAGTCGGAATCGTCGATGACCACGAGCTCCTCCTCGACGGCCTCACCATGTACATGCGCAGCAACGCGCCCGACCTCGATGTCGTCATCAGCGTCACCGGCTGGTTCGAGATGATCAGGCATACCGCGTTCCCGCCAGATGTCGTGGTGATGGATTTGCAGTTGCAGGAACCGATCTCGATCGAGACTCGGGTGAGAACATGCCTCGCCGCAGGTTCCCTCGTCGTCGTGGTGAGCGCGATCGACACCGATGAGGTTCGCGAGCGTTCGCTGGCGGCGGGCGCCTCGGCGTTCGTGTCGAAGTCATCACCGGCAGATTCGGTGGTCGATGCCGTGCGCACCGCATGGCCGGAAAGGCAGGGCGAGGCGACCTTCGTCGACGCTGAACTCGAGATCCTTCGTCTCTATGCCGATGGCCTGAGTCCGGTCGATATCGGGCTGCAACTCGGCATCCCGTTCGAGGTCGTCAAGAGCAATCTGTCACGCATTCGCGACCACTATGCGTCCACGGGGCGCCCCACCAGGTCGAAGCAGGATCTCATCCGCCGAGCGGCGGAAGACGGGCTCGTGTCCTGACCGCCCTGGCACTGGGCACAGACGCCGAGGGGGTCTTCACAAGCCGTGCCCTCAGCCATGCGAGCGTCTGGTTGTCGTCGATACTGCTTGCCGCGGTTTCGGCGATCGTCTTCGTGCTCTCGGTCCGTGCTCCGGTCGCCGAGGGCGAGGTGGGCATCACTCGGGCCGTCGTTCCGGTGCTGTGTCTCGCCGTACTCGGCGCGGGTGCATACGTCCTCCAACGAAGACACGGCGCACTAGAGACTGTGGTCGCATTGCTGGTCGTGTGCTGCGCCGGATTCGCCTATGCCCTGAGTGTCGATCCGCTGCTTGCGTCGAGTCAGAAATCCGACAGCATCGTGCTCAGTCTGCCCGTGGTCGCAGCGACGGTATCCGGCGTTGGTCGGCGATCGCTCGCATCCTGTCTCCTCGTGTGCGGGCTCTCCTATGTGGCCACGTCCAGCGCGTCTGTGCTGGGCACTGAGATCGGCCAACGCGAGATCGTCGTCGATTTCACCGCCCTCGGATCGGTCATCGCCGTCTTCGCCCTCTTGATCGTCCTGTGGCTTGCACGCCGAAATGCCGTGCAGGAGGCGCCGGCCCTCGATCGTGCAGCGAAAGAGCAGGAGAGCATCGATGAAGAAGCCCGCCTGCTCGGACACGCATCGAGCCTCCTCCATGACACGGTCCTCGGTGATCTGCACGCCATCGCCATGCTCGAGCCGGGTCCGATCCCCGAGGGCCATCTCGATGTCATCCACCGAGATCTAGACCTCCTCGCCCGCAGCGATGAGCTTCTTCGCGCCCCAGGAAGCGCTGCGATACCGGGTTTGATCGAATCGACGAGCGAGAACAGGCTCACGAGCACGCTGGCGCGGGTCGGATCGCGAGGACTCCGCGTGATCGTATCGGGAGATGTCCATGAGCTCGATACTCTCGACGCGGCGGCCGAAGAGGCCATCGTCGCCGCGATCGAGCAGTGCCTCGTCAACGTGGTCGTTCACGCGGGCGTGTCATTGGCTGAGCTCGCTATCGTCGCGTTCGGCGACGAGGTCACGGCAACGATCGCCGATGCCGGCCGCGGATTCTCCGCTTCTGCCACTCCGTCCGACAGGCTCGGCCTGCGGCTCTCCGTGCACGACCGGATGCTCGGGGTCGGGGGATCGGCCACTGTCTGGTCGACGCCTGGGGCGGGCACCTCTGTGCTTCTCGCCGTGCCGAGGGGCGGCTCATGATGTCGTCGCAGTCGACCGCCGCCGAACTCGACCCGGTATCCCGGGTGACGGCGCGCATGTTCGTCATCGCGATGGGCGTGGTCAGTGTGGCTCTCTCGGTTGCGCTGTCTCTCACGCCGACGGGGCGCGAGCAGATCTCGTTGCCGGTGGTGGGCATCCTCGCCCAGCTCGTGCTCGCCGCCTCGTACGTGTACTTCATCCGTGCGGCGAACCCCTTCGGGCCTATCGTCTCTTTCGCCAGATATCAGATATTCCTCGGCGGGGTGATGCTCGCGAGCGTGCTCAATTCGCTCAGCCAGTTCGGAACGAACACGCTCATCCGCGACGACTGGGGAGCCGTCTGCCTGGGACTGGCGCTCCTCTTGGCAGGTCCTTACAGGCGCTCCGCCGAGATCCTCTGGTTCACCGTGCAGGCCGTCGCGGTCACATTCGGCCTGGCGTTCCTGCAGAACCTGAGCTCGGACGCCTCGGCCGCGCTCAGCATCCTGGCGCTGGTCGCTGCCGCCCCGAGCATCGCCATCGGTCTCGGGTCGGCGGCGTACTCGCGCAGTCTCGTGGCGAGCCTCGAAGAGGCACGAGACGAGGCGCAGGCGCAGCGGATGCGACACAAGAGCGGTGTACTGCTGCGCCTCGCCGAGACGGATGCCATGGGGGAACTCGGTGCACTGCGCAGCGACGTGCAGCCCTTCCTGGCCCGACTCGCCGAATCGAGGTCTCTCCAGCCGGGGGATGCCGTCCGCGCGACCGAACTCGCCTCCGAACTGCGACGGGCGATCGTCGATCGAATCTCGCGCGGCACGCTCGCAGACATGGTCGACCGATACAGCGACGACCATGGGGTCGCCGCGCATCTCGACGAGCGCCAGATCGCTGCGCTGCGCGCGCTTATCGGCGCGATAGGAGATCAATACGGCGGCTTCGCGGAGCGAACCCTCACTCTCGAGCAGCGGGGGGCGGATGCCTGGGGACGGATCGAATTCGTCCGTCCAGCGGGTGCACCGGTCCTGCCCGCCTTGGCGCCCTTTCTCCGCATGGTGCGCCTCGTCTTCGAGGAGGCTGACGCGCGAGCGGAAGGGGAAGCCCTGGTCGTGACCTTCCGCTTCGACTCACCAGACGAGTGGGCGGACGTATCATGGGAAGTGTGAGCGCAGCAGGCAAACCCGTAGACGTTGTTCTGATCGGTGGCGGAATTATGAGCGCCACGCTCGGGACTTTCCTTTCGATCCTTCAGCCCGACTGGAAGATCAGGATCTTCGAGCGGCTGGGTGATGTGGCCGGTGAGAGCTCAGACCCCTGGAACAACGCGGGAACGGGTCATGCCGCGCTGTGCGAACTCAACTACATGCCCGAGATGCCCGACGGCACGGTCGAAGCGTCGAAGGCCGTCGCGATCAACGAGCAATTCCAGCTGAGTAGGCAGTTCTGGTCCTTCCTGGTCGAGAACGGAGACATCCCCGACCCGTCGACCTTCATCAATTCCGCGCCGCACATGACGTTCGTGCGGGGCGAGAAGAATGTCGAGTATCTGCGCAAACGTTTCGAGGTTCTGCGCGATGAGCCGCTCTTCGAGGGCATCGGGTACACCGAAGATCCCTCGGTCATCTACGAGTGGGCGCCCACCCTGATGCGCGGTCGACAGAAGAATGAGGCCGTTGCCGCAACTCGAGTCGCCGCCGGAACCGACGTCGATTTCGGGGCGTTGTCGCGGCATCTCTTCGACTTTCTCACCAGTCGGGGCGCGAGCCTGAAGACCGAGCACTCGGTCTCGAACCTGCGCCGACAGAAAGACGGCACGTGGAACGTCTCCGTCAAAGAACTGGTCGGGTCGACTCCCACGACAGTGAACGCCCGTTTCGTCTTCGTCGGCGCTGGAGGCGGTGCGCTGCACCTGCTGCAGAAGTCCGGCATCCCTGAGATCCGCGGTTTCGGAGGGTTCCCGATCAGCGGGCAGTTCTACCGAACCGATAACCCGGCTGTCGTGGCGGAGCATCGGGCGAAGGTCTACGGCAAGGCCGCGGTGGGTGCACCGCCGATGAGCGTGCCGCATCTCGATACTCGCGTCGTCGACGGCGAGGCCTCGTTGCTCTTCGGCCCCTATGCGGGGTTCAGTCCCAAATTCTTGAAGAAGGGCTCGTGGCTCGATCTGCCCGGCTCGATCAGAGCGCACAATCTTGGCCCGATGCTCGCTGTGGCCCGCGACAACACCGATCTGATCAAGTACCTCGTCGGTGAGCTTCTGGCGGGCAAGAAGAAGAAGTTCGCGGCCCTTCAAGAGTTCATGCCCACGGCGAAACCCGAGGACTGGTATCTCATCACGGCAGGCCAGCGAGTGCAGGTCATGAAGAAGGACTCGAAGCGCGGTGGAGTCCTACAGTTCGGCACGGAGGTCATCGCATCATCCGACGGCTCGATAGCGGGTCTGCTCGGAGCATCACCCGGGGCATCCACTGCCGTGCCGATCATGCTCGATGTTCTGGAGCGGTGCTTCCCCGACGACTACGTGCGCTGGGTGCCGAAGATCCGATCGATGATCCCCTCATTCGGCACTCGACTGACCGACTCGCCGGCGACGGCCCGAAAGGTGCTGAAGAGCACGGCGCAGGCACTGCACCTCGCTTCCTGAGTGCAGGGCGCCCCGTGCGAGGAGAGCCGGGCTGATGGTCAACCGTTTCAAGCTGTCGATATTCGAGCGTTTCTACGTCGTTCCCTTTGTGGCGGTCGCAATCGCCGCCGTGGTCTACGCGGGCGTCGGTGTTGTGACGGGCGAGCCCGCGTCGTGGACGGTGCAACTGATCACCGCGCTCGGATGCGTGATGTGTTCCCATCTGCGATTCCCCTCCGGCCGGGTCAGCGGTTTGCCCATGCTGGGAGTGGCCGTGACTCTGCTTTCGCTCGCGCGGCCGGAGTCCGAATACCTTCTCAGTGTGTCCATCTGGGCCGTAGGCCTCTTGGCGTCTCAGATGTTCGTGCTCCGCAGCATTGCGGTGGCCCTCTACGCGGTGGGAATCAGTACGGTCGGCGGGCTCGTGTTCGTTACCGTGCACAATGAACTCGCTCGGGCCGGAGTCTGGTCATTGCTGGCGTACACCCTGGCAAGCGGAGCGTACTTCGGTGTCGCGCTTCTCCTCGAGTTCCTCCGTGCCCGAGGCCGGTGGAGCCTCGAGCAGACATTCGGGCTGTCTGCACTGAGCCTCGCGCGGGTCGCGGCGGTCGTGCTTCTGGTGGCCGTGGTCTCCACGATCATGAGTGCTCTCGACACCGCCGTCATTCCGTGGCTCGAACGAGACTCCGATACTCGACTCACCCCCCTCGTGATCCTCCTGGCCGCGACGCTCTTCCTGGTGATCGGGCAGTGGACACGGTTCAGGAGGGTGAACCAGAGACTGAGTGGCGTCGTGGGTGCGGCCGTGGACCTTCCCTGGGCGATGGAAGGCGGTCTTCGCAAGGCGCTCGAGTTGCGCGCGAAGATGGTGTTGCAGGCGAGTGAGACAGAGGTGCGCACGCAGCCTCCGGAGCATGGCGAGATCGGATCGCGCGTGCGCCTCGAGTCGGGTATCGACGAGTACATCGTCGCCTCGCGTCGTCTGGGCGCTCTTCCTCTCGGGGGAGTGGAGCAGCAGGCCCTCACCGCGCTGGCCCATATGGCGAGCGAGACCGTGCGCATCCAGAACGATGTCGACAACCTCGAGCGCCGAGCGAACAGCGACCCATTGACCGGGCTGCCCAACTATGGGGCCTTCCAATCGGCGCTCGTCGAGGCGAACGAGAACAGGTCCTATCACTCGGGCATAGCGGTGCTCTTCATCGACCTCGACAATTTCAAGAAGCTCAACGACTCCCGAGGGCACCACACCGGTGACGAACTCCTCAAGGTCGTCGCTTCTCGCCTTCGCAATTCCGTGGGGGTCAGAGATTTCGTGTCGCGCATCGGGGGCGACGAGTTCGTCGTGATCCTCACCGAACTGCAGACCGTGGCGCAGAGCAAGGAGCTGGCTGACACGATCATCGGCGAGCTCGGCGCGCCTCTGACGCTCGACGGGCAGGAGTTCACGCCGGTGGTGAGTGCCGGACTCGCGTTCTCGGGACACCGCGAGATCGACGCGCAACTTCTGGTGGTCGACGCCGATCGCAGCATGCTGCAGGTCAAGAGATCTCGACGTCAGGGAGGCCCGGCGGAGGGAAGCAGCGTGAGCATCGCGTCGCACCGCTCGACCCGCACAAACGACATCGTTGCTCGCGCGATCAACGAAGACAGGCTTACTCTCGCCTTCCAGCCCATCGTGAGCATCGACCAGGGCCGGATCTGGGCCTTTGAGGCGCTCGTTCGCTACATCGATCCCGAGCTCGGTCCGATCTCGCCGTCGTCGCTCGTCGCGAGGGCCAAGAGTCTCGGACTGATGGATGAGCTGACGAGACAGATCGTCGTCAAGGCCATGGATGCCGCCGAGAAGTTCTATGCAGTGGAGCCGAGCATCGCGTGCATGACCGTCAACCTCGAACTGGGGCAGATCAGTGAGGACCACCTCGGGCCCTTCATCAGGGAGGTCGCTCGATCGCATCCCAATGTTTCGATGTGTATCGAACTGAACGAACGGTCGCTGCGTTCGGTCACCGATGACCTCCGGCGGGAGGCCGAGATCATGCAAGACGCGGGTGTCATCATCGCTCTCGACGACTATGGCTCCGACGACTCGTCGGTCGGTGCTCTCGTGAGGTTCCCCATGGACATCCTCAAGATCGACAAGAGCCTGATAGACGACCTCGGCGACGTCAGGCAGCGAGAGGTGATCAAAGCTCTGCAGGGCTTCGGAGACAACCTCGACTACACGATGATCGTCGAGGGAATCGAGAGCCCGGATATGGTCGATGTGATGGTCGAACTCGGTGTGCGAAGCGCCCAAGGATACTATTTCGGTCGCCCTCAGTCGTTCCGCCAAACGATGGACCGTATCCGCAAGTTCGGCACGGCGGCGGTGATCTCGTGACCGACCTTGCGCCCCCGCACAGGATCGCTCTTGTCGACGACCACGTTCTCGTCATTGACGGACTGGCCCAGTGGATCGAGACGAATGCCCCGGACTTCACCGTGGTCGCCGTCTCGGGTTCGTGGGAGAGCCTCGTAGCTGACGAATCCTTTCCGCCCGAGGTTGTCCTGATGGCTCGGGTGATCGAGTCGCCGTCGACGCTGCGTGAGCGAATCCGCGCGTGCACAGAAGCGGGCGCACGCGTCGTGATCATGAGTACCGAAGGCGGATCGGAGGCCGAGACCGATGCCCTCGAGTCGGGCGCCGACGCGTTCGTGCCCAAGTCTCGTCCTGCCGAGGTTCTGATCGATGCAGCGCGGCGAGTACTGGGAGGTCCGGGCTCCGGTAAGGCATGCCCCGACACCGATGAGCCCTCAGGAGCTATAGAGCCGGACGACTGGCAGCGTAGGGTTCTTCGTCTCTATGCGACGGGCCAGAGTACGGTCGACATCGCACTGATCGAAGGTGTGCGCTTCGAGCGGGTGCGAGCTGCACTCAAGGCGATCAGGACGAGCTACGAAGCGCAGGGGAGACGCGTCGACACTCGTGATGAGCTTCTGCGTCGCGCTGCCGAAGACGGATACCTCGCCGAGCGTGAAGAAGCCGCTCAGTAGCCCTGCGGGTTTTCGGCCGGGCTCGGGGTGACATCGACGCCGCCGCTGAGTCGGGAGATCGCCTCTTCGGGTTCGTAGTCGGGGTCGAACTCGACGAAGGCCTCGAGCACGCCGACGAAAGCGAGCGAGACGAGCGACCACGAGTTGTCGTCGCCCTCACCCGACCGTGAGAAGTGCGAGTCGACGACCTCGGGAACGGTTGTGCGCGAGATGCCGAGGCCTTCGACGACAGCGGCGGTCGCGACGACGAACGGGTGATAATCGTTATGGAACTCTTCTTTGAGTCGATAGCCGACAGTGGCCATGATGTTCCGGTAGAACATCTCCATGGTGTCGATGAAGGCGACCTCGCTGTCGCGTAGAGCGTGAAGCACTGCAGAACGACCCGAGCTCTCGGGGCGCGACAGAATCGTCAAAGACAGACTGGCGTAGCTCCGCCAGGCAGCGGAGGTCGTGACTTCCTCGAGGTTCTGTTCGGCGGCAGTGCGCACGACGTCGAGCATGATGCCGCGCCGGCCCTCCGGCGTGCGCAGGTCGTCCAGGCGCGAACCGAGAAAACCCCACGTGGCGACGAGCGTCTCCGTGTCGGTCAGGTCACGTCGGGTCTGCTGCGCGATCTCCGTGAACAGGTCGTAGAGGAAGTCGTCGTGGTGGGGCCAGATACGCGTGGCGACGCGAGAGGAGATCTGGGCCTCGCGCACGATCTCGTCGAGGGTCGCCTGCTCGAATCCCACATCGAGGCCGGATGCGCCGACTCGACGGATGGCGAGTGAGAGGATGCGTGTGCGTTCCTCGGCGTGCGGACCGCTCGAGCGTGCGTGAGAAAGGACCGGTGCATCTCCAGCTGGCATGGGATCCCTCCGAGTCACGAATATCCGATGCCCAGACTAGCAAGTTTGGCGGCTTCGGAGAGGTCGTGCATGGCGTGCCGCGGTGCCGAGCGCATTCTCGCCGAGCGCGGCTGTCATATGATCGAACAAGCACGCGGCGAGTGGGGCCACAGTGGTCCGAAAGTTCCATGCGCGCCACGGAGAACACGAAGCAGGGGCGGCATGTCGCACGTTGATCAGTCCGTCACAAACGAGGCCGTTATTCCAGTCGTGTCGTCGACGGTTTTCGACGCATCTCCGAGTTCTCGCCTGGCGATGGGTGTGCTGGCAGTGGATGGCGTCGCGGTGCCCGGGCTCGAAGATGAGTACCTCGCCCACTTTCGATTGAGAAAACGGGTCTACGTCGACCAGACCGGTCAACTCGCAGAGAAGGACCTGCTTCCCGACGGCACAGACCGCGATGCCGACGATTCCCGGTCGGTCACGTTCTGTGTGCTCGAGAATCATCCGAACGGAACGCGGGTCGTCGGTGTGTCGAGACTCATCGTGCGCGGTCAGGCTCGGCCAGGTGATTCGCTCCACGGCACTCCTCTGCCCGTTGAGGACTTCTGCCCGGACGCATTCGATGACGGCCCGCTGGCGTGGAACGCGGTCGAAGTCTCGCGAGTGATCGCACGGCACAAGGTTGCCGTGGTTCAGGAGTCGATCCAGTGGTATCTCTTCGCGCTTATGTTGGCGTATGTCACCAACCATGGTCTCGGTCGAGCGTTCGCCATCATCGAGCCGTGGTTCGAGAGACATCTGAAGAGCATCATCACGATCGAGCGCATCGGCGATGTGAGGTTCATCGAGCACTACCTCGATTACAACGTGCCGATCGAGATCGACGTCGAGGCGTCCACCGCCACCGTCACGGGTCGAACGAGCGGGCTCGTGGAACGCCTGTTGGCGGCGGGTCGTCGGCTCGTATTCGTCGGACGGGTGCCGAGCACAGCGACGAGCGTCGCATAGTGCCTCGCACGGTTCTCTCTCCCGAGTTCGCGCGCAACTACGGTTTTTGGAGCGAAGACGAACAGAGGGCGTTGATCCGATCGACGGTGGCCATCTGCGGCGCGGGCGGGGGCGGCTTCCAGTTCGGCCTCAAGCTCGCCCGCATGGGTGTGTCGTCATTCAGCATCGCCGATCCCGAAACATTCGAACCTCAGAACGCGAACCGTGTCGATGGTGCGGCGGTATCCACTTACGGGCGTAACAAGGCCGAGGTGTTCCGTGATCGTGTGCTCGACATCAATCCCGATGCCCGAGTTGCGGTGTTCACCGAGGGGGTCACCCCGGAATCTGTCGATGAATTCATTGCCGGCGCCCACCTCGTGGTCGACGAATCCGAGTCGACACAGCCGGAGATAGGCGTCCTGGTCGCGCGAGCCGCCAGGGCTCGAGGAATCCCCGATCTCATGGCGATGAACGTGGGTTTCGCTGCGCAGGTCACCTCGTTCGCGCCCTCCGGCCCGTGGACATTCGAGCGATTCATGGGTCTCGACGAACGCATGCCGTTGGATGAGATCGCCGAGCACAGCATGGATCTCGCCAGGAGTCTGCCCTATGTGCCGCCGTACTCCGATCTGCGGGCGCTCGCTGCGGTGCGGTCCAGGGATGGCGCCGGAGAATCTGTATCGCTGCCCTCTCTGGCGATCGGAATCGACCTCTTGTCGTCGATCGCCTCGGCGCAGGCGTTCCTCCATCTCACCCGGGGCATATCCGTTCGTCGTCCGTCTCCCGTCTGGGCGCCGCGCATCGCGTACATGGATTCGTACCGCTTCCGTGCGCGCGTGCTGAGATCAGGACGGATCAGCCATCTGCGCCACCTCGTGGTGGCGGCGGCTCGGCAGAGACTCGGCCGCAACCCATCTGCTTCGTATGCTGTAGCCGACATCGACCGACGAAGGGTTCAGGCCTCGTCGGAGTCGTGATGAGTTGACTCTCTTTCGAATATATGTTCGACTGACTGCATGCGGTGGAGCGGTCAAGCGTTAGCAACGACGGAGCCTTCGGCTCTTCCTGGCTTGGCGAAGCTCAACAATCTCGTGCGCTCGGTGCAGACCCCCGAGTTCGCGGGTGTCACGTTTCACGAGATCCTCGCGAAGTCCGCTCTCAACAAGATCCCGGGCCAGAGCACGTCGCTGCCCTATGGCTGGACCATCAATCCTTATCGAGGCTGCAGCCACGCTTGCGTCTACTGTTTCGCACGACCCACGCACACCTACCTCGACCTCGACGCCGGCGCCGATTTCGATGCCCAGCTGATCGTCAAGCTCAACGTGGCAGAGGTGCTCCAGAAAGAACTTCGGCGACCGGCGTGGCAGCACAGTCCGGTGGCGCTCGGCACGAACACCGACCCGTATCAGAGGGCTGAGGGTAGGTACCGCCTGATGCCGGGCATCATCGAGGCCTTGGCGCAATCGCAGACGCCGTTCTCGATTCTGACCAAAGGCACTCTTCTGCGACGAGATCTGCCGCTACTGGTCGAGGCGGGCGCCACGGTGCCCGTCGATCTGGCCATGTCGATCGCGATCTACGACGACGACCTGCAGCAGTCGATCGAGCCGGGAACCCCCTCCACACGAGCTCGCCTCGCGACCGTCACGGCAGTGCGCGAGGCTGGCCTCGACTGCAGCGTGTTTCTCATGCCGATCCTGCCTTACCTCACAGACACCAAGGCGCATCTAGACGACGCCCTGGGCCAGATCAAGGCCGCGGGTGCGACAACGGTTCTCTACACGGCGCTCCACCTGCGCCCGGGCGTCAAGACGTGGTTCTTCAGGTGGCTCCAGTCTGCGCATCCCGAACTCGTCGAGCAATACGGGCGCATGTACTACGGCGCCAACAGCTATGCGCCGAAAGACTATAGAAAGTGGTTGGCGGCGCGCATCCAGCCGCTTATTCGAGCTCACGGGCTTCAGCGGGCCATCGAAGACCCGGCCTCAGGCGGGATTCGAAGTTCGGCCATCGGGCGAGGCGACCGACGATCGGTGCGAGGGCCGGCGCCGTCGGCGGGGTCGATCATTCCAGAAGAGATCGACCAGGGGCAGCCGACTCTGTTCTGAGCTTCGTAACCGGCGACAAGAGCCCTTGTGCTTATCGAGTCCGGCATGATGCGCGAGCAACTACCCTTGGAGGCGTGGCGAAACTCTACTTCCGGTTCGGGGCGATGAACAGCGGCAAGAGCACGGCGATGCTCCAGGCTGCCTACAACTACGAGGAGCGCCAGCAGAACGTACTCATCGCCAAACCCTCGGTCGACACCAAGGGCGACACCCGCATCGTGTCTCGCCTCGGTGTGACGCGCGAGGTCGATTTTCTCGTGACTCCCTCGTCGAATCTCAGGGCGGACTTCATCGAGCGCCGCGACCTGTCGGTTGCGAATGGTTCGGGCGAGATCTCGTGCCTTCTGATCGACGAGGCGCAGTTTCTCTCACCCGAGCAGGTCGACGACGCCCTGCGCATTGCGATTCTCGACGATGTGCCGGTGTTGGCCTACGGTATTCGCACCGACTTCCAAACGTCGGCGTTTCCCGGCAGTGCGCGCCTTATGGAGATCGCGCACAGTCTCGAAGAACTCAAGACCATCTGTCGTTGTGGGCGCAAGGCCATCTTCAATTCGCGCAAGATCGACGATGTTTTCGTCTTCGACGGAGCTCAGGTCGCGATCGATGGTGAGCACGTGACCTACGAGTCGCTGTGCGGCGTCTGCTATCTCGAGGAAAGCGGCGGCGTGCTCGGAAGCGGTTCTTAGACCGAACGGGAGGGCAGCAGCTGGCTGATCACGGGGGCAAGGTATCTCGCCATCTCTGCGTGGCCGACGTCTGTCGGATGCACTCCGTCTGAGCCCACCTGACCCGCTGGTCCGGCGACCAGCCACTTGTCGGTGATCGTGTCGATGAAAGCGTTGCCGTCTTGCAGAGCCGCGTCTCGCACAGCGTCGCGCGCCGTCGTGATGCCTTTCGGCGGGGGCGTCTGGCCCCACGGGGATGCCACGGCGAGGATGACTGCCCCTGGAGCTTGCTCGTGGATGCGGGCGTATGTCTCGGCTGCTCCGGCCCGGATCTGCGCCGCCGTGTTGTCGGCGTCGTCGTCACTGCCCAGCACGACGACGACAGCGGCGTTCTGGGGCACTTTCTTCGCCAGGGCGAGGAAAGTGCGCGACTCTGTTCCGGCGGAGGCATAACCGGCGCCGTCGGCGGTCAGGGTCATGTACGGAAACCCGAGCTGGGCGGACAGCAATGACGGGTACCGGGCGATGCCGCCGGTGTCCATCGCTGATCCGCTCGTGAAAGAGTTTCCGATGAAGACGACGAGGGGTCGCTTGCCTACGACGTCTTCGGCTGCCGCCGCGGGCTGGGCAGAAGTGAAGACCCCGCCGAGCAGAAGAACGGTCACCGAGGCCACGGCGGTCAGGAGGGTCACGATGCCGTTCCGTCGCGGACTGCGGCGAGCGAGTGTGTTCACTCTCGAAATCTAGCGGAGTAAGCCGAGTGTCCTCTCGGAGCGTGACTACTCTGTGACCTGTACATTCCGTAAACACAAAGACTCCCTCTCGTGTGAGAGGGAGTCTTTGTGATGGTCGGGGTAACAGGATTTGAACCTGCGACCTCGTCGTCCCGAACGACGCGCGCTACCAAGCTGCGCCATACCCCGATCAGCCCGAAGGCCTCAATCATCCTAGCCGATTTCGGCAGGTGCCGCGTGCACGGGTCAGCGCGAGGAGGTGAGCGTGAGCAGCGTTGCCTCGGGCAGGCACGAGAAGCGGAAGGGCGCGTAGATCGATGTGCCGAGGCCTGCAGAGACATTGAGGTACGCCGCGCGCAGTCCGTGTCGCCACACGCTCAGTCCCTTGACCTGGTCTCTCGGGATATCGCAGTTCGTGATGAGCGCGCCGAAGCCGGGCACGCACACCTGGCCTCCGTGCGTGTGGCCTGCGAAGATCGCGTCTGCCCCGTGCGTCACGAATGAGTTCAGCACGCGCTGGTACGGCGCGTGCGCGACCCCGATGGTGAGATCGGCGGCGTAGTCGTCGTCTTCGTCTTCGCGCAGTTCGTCGAGAGCCCCCGGAATGCGGTCGAGCCTGTCGTAGTGGCGGTGAGGGTCGTCGACACCGAAGAACTCGATGCGAGTGCCGTTGACCACCAGATTCGTGGCGCGGTTGTTGAGGTTCTGCCAGCCCAGATCGGCGAACGTTGCTTCGAGCCGCTTCGTGTCGAGCCGCGTGGGGTCGCGATGCATCTTCGACGGCCCCATGAAGTATCGCAGGGGGCTTTTGAATGTCGGCGCGAAGTAGTCGTTCGAGCCGTTCACGAAGACGCCCGGGATGCCGCGTAACGGCTCGAGCGCGTATGCGATGGCATCGTACGACTCGGTGTGGCCGAGGTTGTCGCCGGTGTCGACGACCAGGTCGGGTTCGAGCAGGGCGAGTCGCCTCACCCACTCCTGTTTGTCGTGCTGCCACGGCGCCAGGTGCAGGTCCGAAATATGCAAGACCCGGATGTCCGCCGCGCCGGCGGGAAGCACGGGGGCGGAGACGCGGCGAAGGGTGAAGAGGTGGCGCTCCACAAGGGAGCCCCACCCGAAGGCAGCAGCTCCGGCCGCCACGGTCAGCCCGAGGGCTGTCGCGGCGGCCGTCGCCTGACGGGACAATGCCACCTGGTCGCTACTTCTTCTTACAACCGATGATGTATACGCCCTGGCTGGCGGGGTTCGCGAAGCTGCCGACGGCGGGTTCTGTGCCGATCGGTTTCTGCTCGTTACAACCGTCGCCGGTCACCTGGTACTTCGTACCCGCGAACTTCCAGCCCGCCTGGCCGAGCTTGTTGGCGGCGTCGCCGAGGGTGTTGGAGCCGGAGATCACATCGGGGATGCTCTTCAGTGCTCCATTGCTGGTGTAGACGGTGACGGTCGCACCCTTGGTCGCGTTTGTACCAGCGGCAGGATCGGTTCCGGCCGCTGTGCCCGCGGGGGCCTCGTTGTCGGTTGCTCCGCCGTCTTGGAACGTGAAGCCAGCAGCCTCGACCAGCGATTGGGCCTCAGCGATGGTCTTGCCCTGCACCGCAGGCACAGCGACCTGTGGAGCCTGGGTGAGAGACCCATCTGCCTTAGGGAACGCGACGCCAGGGAACTTCTGGTTCGCCTGACGCATGTACTGCGTCCAGGTGGGCCAGCGCATGTCTCCGACGTTGCCGTAACCGGGAATGCTCGTGTAGCGCACGGAGGTTGTGCCCTGCACATTGCCGACCCAGATGACGGTGGCGAGCGCGGTGGTGGCACCGGCAAACCAGACGTGGTTCTCACCGTCTGTCGTTCCGGTCTTTCCGAGGACAGGGATGCCGTCGCCGATCTGGGCGCCCGTAGCGGTACCGTTCGCCACGACCTGCTGCATGGGAATCGCCATGGTTGCGGCAACGTTCGGGTCGACGGCCTGCTTGCATTCGCCCGGGGGGATCGGAACGTCGGCACCCGCGGAATCGACGATCTGATCGATCGCGATGGGCTTGCAGTAGTTTCCACCGGCTGCGATACCGGCATATGCGGCCGCGACCGTCAGCGGCGCGACCTCGTTGATGCCGAGGACCGACGAGACGACCTGCTTCAGGGGTGCTCCGTCGGCGCGGTGCATGCCGAAGTCCATTGCGGTCTGGGTGATGTCGCACATGTCGAGCTTCTGTGCCATGGCGATGAAGGCGTTGTTGACGGAGTTGGCTGTCGCCGTGGCAACGGTCATCGATCCTGTGGGCCCGCCGTCGTTGGCGGACTTGTAGGTACCGCCTCCCGACCCTTCGCAGTGGTTCTTGAAGGTGGCGAGATTGAATGTCTGAACGCTTCCGTTGACTCGCTCGTTGATCGAGTGTCCGGTCTTCAGCCACTGTGCCAGCGTGAACGCCTTGTACGTGGATCCCGAGGGGAAGCCGGTCGATCCGCCGTAATCGTAGTCGGTGCTGAAGTTGATGGATGTCTCTTCGGGACTCGCGCCTTCGGCCGGATTGAAGACCTTGTTCTGAACCATCGCGAGCACTCGGCCCGTGCCGGGCTGAACGGTCACCATGGACGATCCGAGGTCCAGCTCCGCGGCTGTCTTCGGAACGTTCTCGAACATGGAATTGATCGCGGCCGTCTGCAGGTCGATATCGAGGGTTGTGAAGATCTTGAAGCCGCCGGTGCGGAACTTCTGCCAGCGGGTGTCTGCGTCTGCGCCGAACACGGGATCGTTCTTGACGATGTATGAGACGTAGTCACAGAAGAAGCCGGCGCCGATGTTGGCGTTCGCGGTCGTACAGCCTGTCGAGGGTTCGACGATGTTCGGTGTGACAGGCGTCGCCTTGGCCTCATCGAATTGGGCCTGCGTGATCTTGTGCTCTTTCAGCATGGCCGGAAGGATGTTGACGTCGCGCCTGGCCTGATTGTCGGCGATCTTCTGCGGCTGGTCGGGCTGGTCGATGCGAAGGCCGTTCGGCTCGTTGACCATGGCCACGAGGCTGGTCGCCTGGGCCAGAGTCACGTCTTTCGCCGAGACGCCGTAGTAGTACTGGGCGGCGGCCTCGATGCCGTAGACGGTTCCACCGAAGTTCGAGATGTTGAGGTAGCCCAGAAGAATCTGATCCTTCGTGAACTCCTTCTCGAGCCCGATGGCCAGCTTCATCTCTTTGAGCTTGCGGTCGACAGTGGTCTTCGTCGCGTCTTCGAAGGCCTTGTCGCGCTCGGCCTTGTCTTGGATCTCTTCGGTCTTCTGAATGAGGATGTTGCGCACGTATTGCATCGAGATGGTCGATGCGCCGGGGCCGTCGCCGCCGGCAGCGCTCTGAGCGGCGGCACGAGCCGCCGACACGATGTCAACTCCACCGTGCGTGTAGAAGCGGGGGTCTTCGACAGACACCACGGCATCCTTCACGAAGGGAGAGATCTGATCCCACCCGACCTCTTCGCGGTTCTGGTCGTAGACCGCTGCAAGAAGAACCGGGTTTCCGGCGCCATCTTTCGCATAGATCTCCGACTTCTGCGAAAGCACGTCGGGGCGGATGTTCGACGGCAGGTTCTCGAACATGCCGATGGAGTTGTTCGTGGCGATACCGGTGACTGCGAGCGCGGGGGCGACCATGGCCGTGACGAGAACGCCAGCAATGGCGCTCATCCCCGCGAGTCCAAGGATCGCTCCGATGACGCCGCTAACCTTAGATTTCTGGGCAGACATATGCTCGAGAGTAATCGATGATGCTGGCAAATGCCCAGAAAGGAACGCGGATGCCCACTTGGGAGTACGTCACAACACCGCTCATGATCCACAACACGACGGGAATCCTCAATACCTGGGGGGCGAAGGGCTGGGAACTCGTGCAGATCGTCACGGGCCCCGAGGGCGGACTCGTCGCCTACCTCAAGCGTCCCGTCGCCGCAGCGGGAGAGGCCTCCTGATGAGTGTGATCGCTGCGCGCCTCGCTGAGCTCGGAATCACCATTCCCACGGTCGTGCCCCCGGTTGCGGCATACATTCCCGCCGTGATCTCGGGCAATCTCGTGTTCACAGCGGGCCAGCTTCCGTTCGTCGACGGCAGCCTCGAATACACCGGCAAGGTCGGTGACGGCCACGAACTGGTCTCGCCGTCGATCGCGAAGTCGCTCGCGCAGACATCCATCCTCAACGCGCTCGCCGCCGTCGAGAATGTGATCGGCTCGCTCGACCGTGTGACGCGGGTCGTCAAAGTGACCGGATTCGTCGCATCCGACCCGTCGTTCACGGGCCAGCCCGGCGTGATCAATGGCGCATCCGAGTTTCTCGTCGAGCTGTTCGGCGATCGTGGCATCCACGCGCGCTCGGCCGTGGGTGTCGCCGCTCTGCCGCTCGACGCTCCTGTCGAGATCGAGGTGATCGTCGAGTTCGCCTAGGCGTTCCCGACTACTTCAGCCTGTCGGTGATGATCTGCATCACCTGCGTGTCTGCGAGGGTCGTGGTGTCTCCGACCTCACGGCCCTCGGCCACGTCTCTCAGCAGCCGCCGCATGATCTTGCCCGATCGCGTCTTGGGCAATTCCGCCACGAGAAAGACGGTGCGTGGTTTCGCGATCGCGCCGATCTGCTCGGCGACGTGGGCACGAAGCAGAGCGGATGCCTCGTCGGCCGTCGCGACGTCGGCCTGGCTCGCGCGCACGATCACGAAAGCGACGACCGCCTGGCCGGTCGCCTCGTCTTCGGCTCCGACCACGGCGGCCTCCGCAACCATGGGATGCGACACGAGCGCCGACTCGATCTCGGCCGTCGAGAGCCTGTGCCCCGACACATTCATCACGTCGTCGACGCGGCCGAGCAACCAGAGGTCGCCGTCGCGATCTCGGCGAGCGCCGTCACCGGCGAAGTACTTGTCACCGAACTTGTCCCAATAGGTCTCTTTGTAGCGCTCTGGGTCGCCCCAGATTCCGCGCAGCATCGATGGCCACGGCTCGCTCACCACGAGCAGGCCGCCGGAGTCGAGTCCGACATCGTGCCCTTCGTCATCGAGAACCTCGATCTGGATGCCCGGGATCGCGACCTGAGCGGAGCCCGGTTTGAGCGTGGTCACCCCGGGCAGGGCGGAGACCATGATGGCGCCGGTCTCGGTCTGCCACCAGGTGTCGACGATCGGTGTCTCGCCCCCTCCGATCACATCGCGGTACCAGATCCAGGCCTCTGGGTTGATCGGCTCGCCTACCGAGCCGAGCAGGCGCAGACTCGATAGATCGAACTGCTGCGGAATCTGTCGACCTGCCTTCATGAACGAGCGGATGGCCGTGGGCGCGGTGTAGAAGATCGACACGCCGTACTTCTGGATGATGTCCCACCAGCGGCCAGGGTGAGGGGAGTCGGGCGTCCCTTCATAGAGAACCTGCGTAGCGCCGTTGGCCAGCGGACCGTAGACCACGTAGCTGTGTCCGGTGATCCAGCCGACATCGGCTGTGCACCAGTAGACGTCCGACTCTGCGTGCAAGTCGAAGACAGACCTGTGAGTGAAGGCCGTCTGCGTGAGGTAGCCGCCGGAGGTGTGCAGGATGCCCTTCGGCTTTCCCGTCGTCCCCGAGGTGTAGAGGATGAAGAGCGGGTTCTCTGCCGGAAAGGCCTTCGCCACGTGCTCGTCGTCGACGGCGACCATCTCGTCGTGCCACCAGAGGTCGCGGCCCTCGGTCCATTCGACCTCGTTGCCGCCGCGTTTGACCACGAGCACGTGCGAGACGGTGCTTTCGCCGTCTGCCGCCAGTGCGGCATCCACGGCTTGTTTCAGTGGGAACACGGAGCCCTTGCGATACCCGCCGTCTGCCGTGATGACCAGCTTGGCGCTCGCATCATCGATGCGGCTGCGAAGGCTCTCAGCGCTGAATCCGCCGAAGACCACGGAGTGCACGGCGCCGATGCGGGCGACAGCCAGCATGGAGATGACGGCCTCGGGAATCATCGGCAGGTAGATCGCCACACGGTCGCCCTGGCGGATGCCGAGGCTCGTCAGCAGATTCGCGGCGCGTTTCACCTCGCTTGTGAGCTCGGAGTAGGTGTAGCTGCGCGAGTCGCCGGGCTCGCCCTCCCAGTGCAGGGCGATGCGGTCGCCGTTGCCGGCGAGCACGTGGCGGTCGAGGCAGTTGTACGCCACGTTGAGGGCGCCGTCGTCGAACCACTTCGCGAAAGGAGGATTCGACCAGTCGAGGGTGCGGGTGAACGGGGTGTGCCAGTGCAGCAGCTCGCGCGCGCGGTCTGCCCAGAACTGCAGGCGGTCGTTTTCTGCGGCTTCATAGAGGTCTGCGCCAGCGATCGCGTCAGCAGCGAACTGCTCGGTGGGCGGAAAACGGCGGGCCTCGTGGAGAAGGTTGTCGATGCGATTACTCATGGGTTTCAGTGCGCTCCTTTGCGACGGCTGATGCCAGCATAGCCAGGCTAGGACGGCGCGGAAGGAGGGCGATGTTGCATCGCGTTGCCCCCGGAAAACGGGCCTTCGCCGGGGCCCGCTGAGAAAAAGCTGAGGGAAGTTGCGGTTATGTTTCCGGCGAGTAAACTCGATCCCACTGGACCTCGTTTCCAGATGCAACGCACAAACGGATTCCCCCAATCCAGCGTTGCTACGGCGGCACCTTTTCCCCCCATTAGGTGCCGCCCCTTCTCTTTTAACCGCTCTCTTCGGTGTGTGCCGCGAGGCGTTCTTGTCCTCCCCATCTGAGCCTCGACTGAACCTTCCACAGTCTCGTGATTGTGTCCCCTGCGGCGCGCCCGCTGCTTCTACGGTCGTGGACATGGCGAGCAGACAGTACACGGAAGACAGGCCCGACGAGGCAGCGCACGTGCGCGAACCCTTCGTTGCAGCTCCCGTGCTGAGCGCGCCTCGACCCGTGCCCGCGCCGCCGTCCCCCACCGAAGGCGCGGGCACGGAGCCGCTCGGAGCGCGCCGACCGACTTCCGAGGTGCGCAACCGTGCCGGCGCATCCGACTTCGGGCCGCTGGCGGGGTATGTCGGTGACCCCGACGTGACCGATGTCTTCGTTAACGGCCCAGACGACCTCTGGGTCGACAGGGGAGCGGGACTCGTGCGGCAGGAGACCTGGTCGTGCCCGAGCGAGGCGAAGCTCCGTGAGCTCGCCGTGGCGATCGTCGCGCGTGGCGGCCGGCACATCGACGAGGCCACCCCGTGCGCCGATGTCCGACTCCACGACGGCATCCGGGTGCACGCCGCTCTTCCTCCGATCGCCCCGAGGGGAACCCTGCTTTCCATCCGGATTCCCCCGCTCGACCGCCCTCGACTTGACTCTCTGGCGGCCTCCGGGCTCTTCGGTGAAGGCGCCGAGGCTGAGGGCGCCCGCGCATTCATCGACGAGGCCGTGCGCAACCGGGCCAATCTGCTGATCACGGGTGCCGGGGGCAGCGGTAAGACCACGTTTCTCTCGGCACTTCTGGCGGCGGCCGATCCCGCAGACCGCATCATCGCGGTCGAGGATGTCGCCGAACTCCGCGTGGAGCATCCCCATTTCATCGCGCTCGAGACGCGCCAGCCGAACCTCGAGGGAGCCGGCGGCGTAGGGCTCGATCGGCTGTTGCGTGAGGCCCTCCGCATGCGGCCCGACCGGCTGGTTCTCGGAGAGTGCCGGGGCGGCGAGATCCGCGAACTGCTGTCAGCCCTCAATACCGGGCACGATGGCGGCGCGGGCACACTGCACGCGAATTCGCTCGACGACGTGCCCGCGCGCCTCGAGGCGCTCGGTTCCCTCGCGGCGATGAGTCCGCAGACGGTGGCCAGACAGGCAGTCAGCGCCATCGGCCTCGTGCTGCATCTCGAACGTCGCGGGCCGCGCCGGGTTCTGGATGCCGTGGGCAGGTTCGGCATCGATGCCGCCGGTCGTCTGCAGGTCGAGGCGGTCGGGTGATGGCGGCGGATGCTCTGTCTGTCGAGGCGGTCGCTTCAGTGGTGCAACGGCTCGCGGTGATGCTCGGTGCCGGAGTGGCGCCCACAAATGCATGGCGCTATCTGAGTGATGCGGGTGAGCCACGTGACCATGCGGTCGACACGGTCGCGCGATCTGTCATCGCCGGGGGCTCGATCCCGGCAGCGATCATGAGTGCGGCATCGTCGGCAGAAGCCGCTCAGGCTGGTTCGGCGTGGCGAGCGGTCGCCGCATCGTGGTTCGTGGCGAATGAGAGCGGGGCTCCGCTCGCGTCGAGCCTGCGTGAGACGGCTGACTCTCTTCGCCAGATCGGGCAACTCCATCGAGACGTCGATGCAGCTCTCGCAGGCCCCCGATCCACCGCGCGGTTCGTCGGTGTCATGCCCGTGCTCGGCCTGCTTTTCGGAACACTTCTGGGGTTCGACACGATCGGCGTCCTGTTCGGCACACCTCTGGGCATCAGCTGCCTCGTCGCCGGAGCTCTGCTCACAGCCGCCGCCGCGCGGTGGACATCCCGACTCGTGGCCAAGGCGAGGCCGAGCGAATCGTCACCGGGACTGACCGCACAGCTGGTGGCCATCGGTCTCTCGGGTGGCGGCTCGCTCGCACGCGCTCGCGGTCTGGCGACCGAGGCTCTGCGGCTGCACGATCTCGGTGAATCCGATGATCCGCAACGCATCGATCGGGTACTCGAGCTGTCACGCGCGGCGGGGGTCCCGGCGGCCGAACTGCTGCAGAGCGAGGCGCGGCAGCTCGGACGCGAGGCGACAAGCCGCGCGCAGTCGCGCGCCGCTGCTCTCGGCACGACCCTCATGATTCCCCTCGGAGTGTGTGTTCTTCCCGCATTCATGCTGCTCGGCGTCGCGCCGATGATGATCTCCATCTTCTCCTCCACCGTGGTCGGACTCTCGTGAGCCCGCACAGATCGAGTCCGGCCGCTGAACGCACGCACCTGCGCGGCGAGGCTTGGAGACCCCACCCCACTCGTGCCCAAACCGAAAGAGAGCGAGTAATGATGAGAGACCTGAACACGGCCCACCCGCGAATGGCGAGGTCGACTGATGCTGCAGTGCAGGCGCTGGGCGACGACGAGGGAGCCGCGACCGCGGAGTATGTCGTCGCCACGATGGCGGCCGTGAGCCTGGCCGGCCTCTTAGTGATGCTCCTGCGCGGCGATGCGGTGAAGCAGATCCTCATGGATCTCGTGCGCACAGCGCTGAGCATCCCCGGATAGGCGGGGCAGCACGATGCAGCAGATCCCCGTTCGAGTATTCGGTGCGCTCCGAGCGCTCCGCGCACTTCGTGCCGATGGCGGCAGCGTCACCATGGAGTTCGTCACAGTGCTGCCGGCGGTGCTCGTCATCGTCGCGGCCGTACTCGGAGGATTCCAGCTCATCGTGCAACAGATGCGGGTCGCCGATGGGGCATCATCGGCGGCCCGACTGCTCGGCCGAGGCGACGATTCAGGTGCGGCAGAGACAGTGACGAAACTCCTGGGAGACGACGCGGTTCTCGAGTCGAAAGTCGACGGCCGCTTCGTGTGCGCGACGGTCACCGTGTCGGCGACGGCCGGCCCGTTCGCGCTCGCCGCCATTCCCGTGACCTCGACCACGTGTGCGCTGGGAGGCGGGCAATGACCGTTCGGAGCCACATGGCCGACGACCGCGGCGCGGGGGGAATGCTGGCGCTGACGGTGGCCGCAGGAACGCTGGCCTTCTCACTCCTCGCCCTGTCGCTCTTCTCCGTCATGCCGGCCAAAGCAGGAGCGAATGCGGCAGCAGACTCCGCGGCGATCGCGGCCGCCGAGACCGCATCAGCGGGATCGAGCGCCCGGGCCTGCGACATCGCGGCGGAGGCAGCAGCTCTCAACCAGGCGTCGCTCCTGAGCTGCGACGTGGTCGGTGATGAGGCCACCGTGGCGGTCGGCCGTCAGATCTTCGCGACGACGTTCTCTGTGACAGCACGGGCAGCGGTGCCGCGACAGACCCAACAGGCATCCGATGCAAACGGGGCGATCCCGCTCGACGAGCTGGTGGTGATCTCGTATCCCGGAGTTCGCGCCGATCCTCCTGTCTACCTGCGCCCCGACGCGGCCGCCGCGCTCGTGCAGATGCTCGACGCCTACCACTCGCAGACCGGCGACTACCTTCCAGTCGACGAGGGCTACCGCGATCTCGCCGGCCAACAGCGCGCGTTCGACGAGTACGGCTGGCCTCGGGCGGCGATTCCCGGCACGTCGAATCACGGTC
Source organism: Agreia pratensis (assembly GCF_900177685.1). Classification (GTDB taxonomy): domain Bacteria; phylum Actinomycetota; class Actinomycetes; order Actinomycetales; family Microbacteriaceae; genus Agreia; species Agreia pratensis. Next base: position 490,892 of record NZ_FXAY01000001.1, on the reverse strand, counting down.
AGGCCCTGGCCGTGGACTTCGTCAATCCGCCCGTCGTTCGAGGCGGGGCGGCGCATGCCTGGCTCGTCGACAACGCTGCGCAGTTCGGCTTCGAACCACTCACCGATCCCGACGAGCCATGGCACTGGGACTACGAGGGGTGATGCTCCGTCGCTCAGCCCAGCCGAGACTCGATGAAGCGGTAGTCGACGGCCGACGGCAGCGCGGCGTTGTCGCCTTCGCCGTTGTACTCCACGCCGCTGCCCCGCAGATAGACGTAGCGCTTCGCAGTTCCCGCTGGGATCTCGAGCTGCGCGAGAGGTTCGCCCGCCTGGGTGAACTCCGTTCGAACGGTGCGACCTTCCAGTGGCCCGTCCGTCAGCTTGGCGGTGTAACTTCCGAATTCTGTCGTTGTCATTTCGCATCCTCTCCTATGAGGTCGCTTTCCATCTTCCTCACCCGCACGATCTTCGCAAGGGGGTTGCCGCCGCATCCTCGCCACTTGCGCAATTAGGCAATCAGGGTAAAGAGGTGTGTATGGTGTGGCAGATGGGCCATCAGTGCCCGCCGAACCCCGTCGAAGACGCTTACCCGAGATAATCGCGAGTGGTTCGATTCTCTTTATTCTTGCTGAGGAGCACAGTGCCAGGCCCGAAAAAGCTCGTGATCGTCGAGTCCCCGACCAAGGTCAAGTCCATCGCCCAGTACCTCGGCGACGGTTTTGAGGTGCAGGCGTCTGTCGGTCACATCCGTGACCTCATCGAGCCCAAGAATCTTCCCGCCGAACTCAAGACAGGGTCGCTCGGCAAGTTCTCCGTCGACGTCGAGAAGGGCTTCGCGCCGTACTACGTCGTGAGCGATGCAAAGAAGAAGACGGTCGCCGAGCTGAAGAAAGCGCTGGCCGGCGCCAGCGAGCTCTACCTCGCGACTGATGAAGACCGCGAGGGAGAAGCCATCGCGTGGCACCTGCTCGAGGTGCTGAAGCCCAAGGTTCCGGTGCATCGCATGGTGTTCCACGAGATCACCCGTGAGGCCATCGAAAAGGCTCGGGACAACACCCGTCAGATCGACGGAGCACTCGTTGATGCCCAGGAGACCAGGCGCATTCTCGACCGCCTCTACGGCTACGAGGTCTCGCCGGTGCTCTGGCGCAAAATCGGCCCGGGCCTCTCGGCCGGTCGTGTCCAGTCCGCTGCGACGAGGCTCGTCGTCGAGCGTGAGCGCGAGCGGCTCGCGTTCACTGCGGCCGGGTACTGGGACCTCACGGCCCAGCTCTCTCCGGAACTCGATCAGTTGTCGAAGTCGGAGGGTTTCGAGTCGAGACTTGCCCGTATCAACGGAGAGCGCGTCGCCTCCGGCCGCGACTTCGATGAGAACGGCAAGCTCAAGTCGAAGGCGACGCCCCTCGACGAGGCCGGTGCGAAGGCGCTCGCAGCCGCGCTGACTGCTCCCGGCGTGAACATCGCGGTCTCATCGGTCGACTCGAAGCCCTACACCCGCCGCCCAGCCGCCCCGTTCACCACGTCGACGCTGCAGCAGGAGGCGTCGCGCAAGCTTCGCTTCTCAGCTCGGCAGACCATGAGTGTCGCCCAGTCTCTCTACGAGAACGGGTACATCACCTATATGCGAACCGACTCGCCGTCGCTGTCGCAGCAGGCGCTCAACGCCGCACGGTCGCAGGCCAAGTCACTATATGGAGCCGAGACCGTTCCCGACAAGCCTCGCCTCTACGCCGGCAAGAGCAAGAACGCGCAAGAAGCCCACGAGGCTATCCGCCCGGCGGGAGAGACGTTCCGTACGCCGACCCAGCTGGCCTCCACTCTGCGCGGCAACGACTTCAAGCTCTATGACCTGATCTGGAAGCGCACCGTCGCCTCGCAGATGGCTGACGCGAAGGGTGTGACGGCATCCGTCACCATCGCCGCCGGCCCCACCCTCGTCGAGGGCATGACCGAGCCCGCGCTCGCCGAGTTCACCGCGAGCGGAACCGTCATCACTTTCCGCGGCTTCCTGCACGCCTACGAGGAAGGCCAGGACGAAGACCGCAACGGTCCCGCCGAGCCTGCCGAGGCCAAGCTTCCGCCACTCAAGGAGGGTCAGCTGCTGCGCGCCGTTTCGGTCGACGCGGCGGGTCACGAGACCTCGCCGCCGCCCCGGTACACCGAGGCGAGCCTGGTGAAGACGCTCGACGAACTCGGCATCGGCCGCCCGTCGACGTACGCATCGATCATCTCGACCATCATCGACCGAGGGTACGTGTCACCGCGAGGCCAGGCACTCGTGCCGAGCTGGATAGCGTTCTCGGTCGTGCGGCTCCTGGAGGATTACTTCGGCGACCTGGTCAACTACGACTTCACCGCGACGCTCGAGAACGACCTCGACCGCATCGCCGGGGGAGAAGAAGATCGAGTCGACTGGCTCAACGGTTTCTACTTCGGCAACGAGGGTCACCGGGGCCTTCGCAACGTCATCGACAATCTCGGCGACATCGACGCCCGCACCGTCAACTCCGTCGTCATCGCGCCGGACATCACTCTCCGCATCGGCAAGTACGGCCCGTATCTCGAGGTGCGGGAGGAGGGCGCCGCGGAAGACGCCGTGCCGCGCAGGGTGAACATTCCCGCTGATCTCGCTCCCGACGAGCTGACCGAAGCGAAAGCCCGTGAGCTCATCGACGCTCCCGTGGTCGTCGATCGCATCATCGGGGTGAACCCGGAGACAGGCAAGAACGTCGTCGCGAAGGACGGCCGGTTCGGTCCCTACGTCACCGAGGTCGACCCCGAGCCCGAGACGCCGGTCGAGGCGGCAGCCGCTGTCGTGGAGGCCGCGCCTGCGGTCGCCGCTGACGGAACGGCCAAGAAGGCGCCCGCTCGCAAGCCGGCGGCCAAGAAGAGCACGGCTCCGAAGCCACGCACCGCGTCTTTGTTCAAGTCGATGGATCTGGCGACGATCGATATCGAGACCGCCCTCCGTCTGCTCGACCTCCCTCGCGTTGTCGGCGACGACCCGGAATCGGGAGAGCCGATCACCGCGCAGAACGGCAAGTTCGGGCCGTACCTCAAGAAGGGCACCGACACCCGGTCGATCACCAGCGAAGACATGATCTTCGAGATCGACCTGCCCGGCGCCCTCGAACTGTTCGCACAGCCGAAGTACGGGGCGCGGCGTGCCTCGTCGGCCCTGAAAGAATTCGAGGCAGACCCCGAGAGCGGCAAGCCCATCCGCATCAAAGACGGACGGTTCGGCGCCTATGTCACCGACGGAGTGACGAACGCCACCATCCCTAAGGGCGAGACCGTAGAAGAGGTCGACTTCGAGCGGGCAGTGCAGCTGTTGGCAGACAAGCGCGCGAAGGGTCCGGCGGCACCGCGCAAGACCGCCGCCAAGAAGGCCCCGGCCAAGAAGGCTGCTGTGAAGAAGCCTGCGGCGAAGAAGGCCCCCGTCAAGAGGGCCGCTGCATCGAAGACCGACGGCGCGACCACGGCCACGAAACCGGCTGCGCGCAAGGCCCCCGCGGCAAAGACCACGGCAGCAAAGACCACGGCAGCCAAGACTGCTGCGACGAAGGCCGCGCCCACGACGTGACCGCACCCGGACTCTTCATCACGCTCGAGGGCGGCGACGGCTCGGGCAAATCCACCCAGGCCGCGCTCCTCGAGCAGTGGCTCGACGGCAAGCACCGCACCGTCGTGCGCACCCGCGAGCCCGGCGGCACAGACTTCGGCACAGAAGTGCGCGAGATCGTGCTGCACAGCCGCGGGCACATCAGCCCCCGGGCCGAAGCGCTTCTCTATGCGGCCGATAGGGCACATCACATCAGCACGAAGGTGCGACCGGCGCTCGAACGCGGTGACGTGGTCATCCAAGACCGATATCTCGACTCCTCGGTGGCCTACCAGGGTGCTGGTCGCGTTCTCGACTCCGCCGAGATCAGGAGTCTTTCTCTCTGGGCGGCGGAAGGTCTTCTGCCCGACCTCACGATTCTTCTCGACCTCGACGAGCACGAGGCGCGCGCGCGACTCGATGGATCGCGTACCCGCTTCGATCGGCTCGAGAACGAGAAGAGCGAGTTCCACGCCCGAGTGCGGGCTGCGTTCCTCGCCCTTGCCCGATCCGAGCCTGAGCGGTTCCTTGTGCTCGACGCAGCGCAGTCGCCCGAATCGCTCGCCGCACGGATCCGCGCGGCAGTCGAGCCGCTTCTCGAGGATGCGTCGTCGGGAACGGACGCATCCTGAGCCCCCTGTCGTCGGCTCCGGGTAGGTTGTCTTTATGACCGTGTGGAGCGACTTGACCGGCCAAGACGATGCGATCGCCATCTTCCGAGCCGCTGCCGACCCCGCGAACTCGGGCGATTCGATGACGCACTCCTGGCTCATCACCGGTCCTCCCGGTTCGGGGCGTTCGAACCTCGCCTACGCGTTCGCTGCGGCTCTGCTCAGCAGGCATGGCGCCGACGGCGATCCTGCCACCACCCGTCAGGTCGAAGCCCGCACTCACCCCGACCTTGCCGTGCTCACCACCGAGAGAGTCATCATCTCGATCGAGGAGGTGCGCAAACTCGTGTCGATTTCGCAGTTCTCTCCGTCTGTCGGCCGGTATCGAGTGATGGTCATCGAAGACGCCGACCGCATGGTCGAGCGAACCAGCAACGTGCTGCTCAAGGCGCTTGAAGAACCGCCAGAGCGAACGGTATGGATCCTCTGCGCACCCAGCGAGGCCGATCTCATTCCCACGATCCGCTCTCGAGTTCGCTCGGTGCGCCTGCGAGTGCCGAGAGTCGACGAGGTCGCGGCACTCATCGAGCGGCGCGACAAGGTCGATCCGCAGGTCGCAGAGCGAGCGGCTCGTGAGGCGCAGAGCCATATCGGCATGGCTCACCGCCTGGCCACGAACGACGAGGCGCGCGCCCGACGCGACGAGACGTTGAGTCTTGCCCTGGGCATCCAGAACGTGCCGCAGGCCGTCGTCGCGGCCTCGCGTCTCATGGAGATCGCAGGCGACGATGCCAAGGCGATCACTCTCGAGCGCGACGCCGAAGAGCGCGAGAGCGCGCTGCGCTCGATGGGTGTCGAGGCGGGGCAGGCGGTGCCACCTGCTCTCCGTTCGCAGATCAAGACCCTCGAAGACGATCAGAAGCGCCGGGCCACCCGCAGTCTTCGCGACGGACTCGACCGCATTCTCGTCGACATCATGTCGCTCTATCGAGACATACTCCTCGTTCAGTTGGGCTCGGGGCTGCCGACGATCAATTCCGCCATCCAATCGCGGCTCGACGAGGTCGCGTCGGGCAGCGATCCTGCCGACACGCTGGCGGTGCTCGATGCGCTGGCAGTCGCCCGTCGTCGAATCGCTGCCAACGTCGCTCCGGCCCTCGCACTCGAGGCAGCTCTCATCACCGCCACTCGCCAACGAAGGACAACTCCGTGACAGTCACCACTCCGCGCCGCAAGCGACGGTTCGTCTCTCTCGCCGTCGCCGCTCTTACCGTCACCGTTCTCGTCTCCGGCTGCTCGACGTGGTTCGTCGATCGCACCTCGTCGGGTGGCAGCGACAAGCCTGTGGCCGAGTCGACCCCGTCGGCCGAAGACGTCGATGCCGATCTCCGCCCGTTCTACGATCAGGTGCTCACCTGGACGGACTGCGGCGACGGGCTGCAGTGCGCCGAGGCCAAGGCCCCGCTCGACTGGACGAACCCCTCTGAGTCAGACGTCTCGCTCGCGCTCGTGAAGCATCCTGCCAGCGGTCCGGGCGCCCGTCTCGGCTCGCTGCTCGTCAACCCTGGAGGCCCCGGAGGTTCCGGCTACGACTTCATCAAAGACAGCCTCGACTTCGCAGTGAGCGATGCGCTGCAGGCCCAGTACGACGTGGTCGGTTTCGACCCGCGAGGCGTCGGCCGCTCGTCTGCGGTCAGCTGCCTCACCGACAAAGAGATGGACTCGTACCTCTACGACATACTCCCCGGCGCGCGGGGCTCGCAGCAGTGGCTCGACGCGTACACGGCATCGGCGGCTCAGTTCGCGACCTCGTGCGAGAAGAACAGCGCAGATCTGCTGGGGCACGTCGACACGGTCAGCGCGGCCCGCGATCTCGACCTGCTGCGCGCCACACTCGGCGACAGCAAGCTCAACTACCTCGGATACTCCTACGGAACGTTCCTGGGGTCGACCTACGCTGATCTCTATCCGCAGAAGGTCGGCAGGCTCGTGCTCGATGGCGCCCTCGACCCGACGTCGAGCAACTTCGACGTCAGCGTCGGTCAGGCCGTCGGCTTCGAGAACGCGTTGAAGGCCTACCTCACCGACTGCCTTACGAAGTCGTCGTGTCCCTTCGAGGGCAGCGTCGACGACGGCATGGCGAAGATCGGCCAGCTGATCGCACAGGTCGACGCCAGCCCGATCAGGGCGTCGGATGGGCGTGAGCTGGGCTCGTCGACCATGCTCACGGCGATCATCTACCCGCTCTACAACGCAGAGAACTGGAGCTACCTGAGCGACATGTTCTCTGACGTCTTCGCCGGGAATGCCGATTACGCCATGCAATTCGCAGACGGGTACAACGGCCGTGGCGCCGACGGCAGCTACAAAGACAATTCGACCGAAGCCTTCATGGCGATCAACTGCCTCGACTACGCGTACACGAACGATCCGGCTACGGTGCAGAAGCAGAATGCCGACCTCGTTGCCGCCGCCCCGACCGTCGGTCCGTGGTGGAGCTACGGCGACATCTCGTGCGATGCCTGGCCAGACAAGACCACGCGCACGCCCCACGCCGTGACGGCGCAGGGGGCCGCGCCGATTCTGGTCGTCGGCACCACAGGCGACCCGGCGACACCGTATGCCTGGGCCGAGGGCCTCGCCGGCCAGTTGTCGAGCGGTCACCTGATCACCTTCGTCGGAGAGGGACACACGGCCTACGGCACGTCGAGCTGCGTCAAGAAGACCGTCGACGCGTACTTCCTCGAGGGAACCGTTCCCGCGTCCGATCCGCGATGCACGAGCTGACCATGACATCCGCAGTTCTAGACGAAAGCGTCGGCCTCCGTGAGCGAAAGCGGCGCGCCACGAGCCGCAGCATTCAATTCACGGTGCTCGAGCTTGCAGCGGAGCGCGGTCTCGACCAGGTGACGGTCGACGAGATCAGTCGGGTCGCCAACATCTCACCCCGCACCTTCTTCAATTACTTCCCCTCGAAAGAGGCCGCGATGGTGGGCGAGAACCCCCTGGCGGTGCAGTCCGAACTCATCGAGAGCTTTGTCGACGACGATTCCGACCGCGATATCTTCGATGGACTTCTCGAACTCATGCAGCACATGGCGATGCTCGGAACCGGAGATCGAGAACTACATCAACTCCGTCGCCAGGTCCTGCGCGATTATCCCGAACTGTTGGTGCTTAAGATCTCCGGCATGCGGGGATTCGAGGCCGTGCTGGCCGAGGCGATCGAGCGTCGCCTGATCGCCCACGGCGCCGCATTCGAATCGGCGGATGCCGGTGGCCCGCTCGAAGCACGAGCGCGGCTCACAGCTCTGGTCGCCATGGCGGCCATGCGCCATGCCTACACTCTGTGGGCAGACGCCGAAGATGAGGAGTCCCTGGCCGAGAAGCTCGTGGAGTCGTTCGCCCTGCTGAGGCACGTGCTCTGATCGGTGTCAGCGAACCCCGTCAACATCGGCTAGGATTTGTTGCTGTGCCATTCGCTGTGAAATGCGATGGCCAGGCCGCCTTAGCTCAGTCGGTAGAGCGATTCACTCGTAATGAATAGGTCATCAGTTCGATTCTGATAGGCGGCCCCACCATGAGAAAGCCCGGATGATCCGGGCTTTCTTTCGTTGGGTGTCCGACTTCGAAGGAGAATCGTGTCCACTCCATTGCGCTGGGGAATCCTCGGCACCGGCGGAATCGCCGAGATGTTCGTCACCGATCTGCGTGCCACAAGCATCGCGGTCGCGGCAGTGGGATCTCGCAGCCAGGAGTCGGCAGACGCATTCGGCGCCCGCTTCGACATCGCGGCTCGGCACCCGACGTACGAGGCTCTGGTCGCCGACCCCGACGTGGATGCGGTCTACGTGGCCACACCGCATCCGATGCATGCCGAGAACGCTCTCCTCGCCATTGCGGCAGGCAAGCACGTCCTGGTCGAGAAGCCCTTCACGCTGAACGCGGTCGAAGCGACCGAGGTTGCCGAGGCGGCGCGCCGCGCGGGTGTCGTCGTGCTCGAAGCCATGTGGACGAGATTCCTGCCGTCGATGGTGCGCATTCGCGAGATCATCGCGGCCGGAACGCTGGGTGAGTTGCGCACCCTGATCGCCGACCACGACCAGTTGCTGCCGTCCGATCCGGAGCATCGCATCAACAATCCCGAGCTGGGCGGCGGCGCCTTGCTCGACCTCGGTATCTACCCCGTGTCGTTCGCCGTCGATCTGTTCGGCGCGCCGACCGCGGTCACGGCCAGGGGCGACAAGACGGCGACGGGCGTCGACCGTCAGGTGGCGCTGATTCTCGAACATGACGGCGGCGCGATCTCCGTTCTGCACACCGCACTCGACACTCGAGGCGCGAATACCGCCACCGTCGTCGGCACCGAGGGGCGAATCGAGATCGACTCGGTCTGGTACAACCAGGCGAGCTTCACCGTCTATTCGGGTGACGACGGCGCGGTTCTCGAACGCTACGACGAGAAGGTCGTCTCACGTGGAATGCAGTTCCAGGCGTGGGAGCTCGAGCGCCTCGTTCGGGATGGTCATCGCGAAAGCGCGCTCCTTCCCCTCGACGAGAGCGTGGCGATCATGACCGTGCTCGATGAGGCGCGACGACAGATGGGCGTCGTCTACCCCGGCGAATAGCGATCCTGAGTCGACGCCGAGGCCCGGGTTAGCATGGAACGATGTCCGAGAAGCCTGTACCTGAGCCGCGGCCCGCGCTGCTGAGCGGAATCGTGCGCCGCGCCCGTGCGCATCCACGGGCATTCGCCGCCACTGCCGCGGCGGCCGCACTGGTCGTTCTCGGCGGCGGAGGCCTTCTGGCCGGGGCATTCGTCGGTACACCGAACGTCGAAACCGTCGCCCGAGTGTCGGCACCTCCGAGTGCCACGCCGACGGTTACCTCGACTCCTACTCCGACCCCAGAGGCGCGCTCTGTACCGGCCGCCGTAACTCCGGCCCAACCCGTGCGGACCTGCTCGATCGCCGAGGCGGCATCCGATTCGCGTCTCGGTACCTTCTCGGGCAGCGTGCGCAACGCGACCACGGGGGAGATCCTCTACGACCACGGCGGCGGAACATACTCCCGTACGGCCAGCGTGATGAAGGTCCTCACGAGCGCGGCGGCGTTGGCCGTTCTCGGCCCCGACTATCGAGCGAGCACCACGGTGGTCGCCGGAACGCAGCCCGGACAGGTCGTGCTGGTGGGCGGGGGAGACATCACCCTGGCCAGCGGCTCCTCCAACATCTACCCCGGCGCGGCCAGCATGCTCGACCTGGCTGCGCAGGTGACTGCGTCTCTCGGGGGAACCCCGGTGACGTCGATCGTGCTCGACTCCTCGGCGTTCGCCGGCGATGCATGGCAGCCCTCGTGGAACCGTAAGGAGCTGTTCGACGGGTGGTCGTCCGAGGTGACGGCGCTGCAGGTAGACGGCGACCGCGCCGACCCGTCGAGCAGTCAATCGACGCGTAGCGAAGACCCGATCGGTCGGGCGGGCGCGGCGTTCGCGAGCGCTCTCGGAGCGACAGGTGCCCCGATCAGTCAGGGCGTTGCTCCGGCTGGCGCCGCAACGCTCGGCACCGTGCAGTCGGCGCCCGTGTCGACCATGGTTCAAGACGCCCTCCTGCGTTCCGACAACACCGAGGCAGAGATGCTGGCGCGCCTCACGGCGATCGCGCAGGGCTCGGGCAACACGTTCTCGGCGCTCGGTGCATCCACTCCGGCCGCACTCGCGACGTATGGACTCGATACCGCGGGGCTCGTGATCGTCGACGGTTCCGGCCTGTCTGACGACAACGGCGTCTCGCCGAACTTCCTCACGGCGCTCTTCGCGAAGATCGCCGCTCGTGAGGGCAATCTCGGCATCATCGCCGACGGCTTGCCGGTCGCGGGCGAGAGCGGCACGCTCGGCGGCCGCTTCACCGGCTCGAATTCGGATGCTGCCGGCCACGTGATCGCGAAGACCGGGTGGATCGACACGGGCTACACCCTGTCGGGCATCATCCAAGCCGCCGACGGCTCTGTTCTCACGTTCGCCTTCTTCGCCCTCGACGACGTCTCGGACAGTTCGAAGCAGGCCCTCGACACCATCACGGCCGCGGCATATCGTTGCGGAAACAATCTGTCGAATCAGTGATCTCCGTGCTCTAAGATCGATTAGTAAGCTGGCTGACTAATTCGGTCGGGGGGTCCGATTCGACGGCATAACGTCGACGGGAAAGAGAGAGTGAGACGGCATGGTCCGGGCGCTGTTCATCATCGACGTGCAGAACGACTTCACCGAGGGGGGCGCCCTGGGCGTCGAAGGCGGAGAAGCCGTGGCTGCGGGTGTCTCGGCTCTGCTGGCCGAGCACCGTGCCGCATACGACCTGGTGTTCGCCTCCCGCGACTGGCACGACGCAGACAATGACAACGGCGGCCACTTCGCCACCGACGAGAACCCGGACTTCGTGGACACCTGGCCGGTGCACTGCGTCGCCGGTACATTCGGCGCGGAATATCACGACGAGCTCACCACCCGGTCGATCGACTTCCACATCCGCAAGGGTCAGGGCAGGCCCGCCTACTCGATCTTCGAGGGAACGGCCGAGGAGGGCGGCACCGTCGTCGAGCTCCTCGATGCTCACGGCATCACGGAGATCGACATCGCCGGACTCGCGACCGACTACTGCGTGCGTGCATCTGCCCTCGATGCCCTGCATCACGGGCGCGATGTGCGCGTCATCACCGATCTCGTTGCCGGGGTGGCCCCCGAATCGAGCCGGGAGGCTCTCGCCGAGATGTCCCGCGCCGGCGCTGATCTGGTGCTCGCGGCTCAGATCGAAGGCTAGACGTGTTCGTTCCGCGGTGGTTGAGGATCCTCCTTCCTGCCGCACTGATTCTCGTGTGGTTGACCGCGGCCTCGATCGGCGGCCCCTACTTCGGTCGCATCGACGAGGTGTCGAGCAACGACCAGACCACGTACTTGCCCTCTAGCGCAGATGCCACCCGGGTCAGTGCCCTGCAGAAGACGTTCATCGACTCCGATGCCATCCCTGCAATCGTCGTGTTCCGCACCGACGATGGAGCCGAGCTCACCGACCAGCAGCGAACCGACATCCAGACGCAGATCGCGGGGCTCTCGACGGTCACGGGGGTGGCCGACGACATCTCGCCGGCGATCCCGTCACAAGACCAGCAGGCGGTCGAGGTCTTCGTGCCCATCGACGCCTCGGGCGAGGTGCGCGACACCGTCGACTCGATGCGCTCCTACCTGCTGCGAGAGGGCTCCGTCGAGGGGGTGACGGGTTTCGTCACGGGACCGGCCGGGTTCACAGCCGACATCGGAGACGCGTTCGCGGGCATCGACGGCATTCTTCTGCTGACCGCCCTCGGCGCCGTGTTCCTGATCCTCTTCATCGTCTACCGCTCGCCGCTGCTTCCGTTCCTCGTGCTCGGAACGTCGCTTTTCGCGCTGACCACGAGCCTGCTCACCGTGTGGTGGCTCGCGAAGGCTGGCGTCTTCACGCTGAACGGGCAGGTGCAGGGCATTCTGTTCATCCTCGTGATCGGTGCCGCCACCGATTACTCGCTGCTCTATGTCTCACGGTACAAAGAAGCGCTTCGCACGCACGAGAAGCGGTGGGATGCGACCTGGGCGGCTCTGCGGGTGTCGCTCGAGCCGATCGTGGCCTCGGGCGGCACTGTCATCGCGGGGCTTCTCTGCCTTCTCCTCTCCGATCTGAACTCGAACAAGGCCCTCGGCCCGGTCTCTGCGGTGGGCGTGGCCTTCAGCGTGCTCGCGTCGCTCACGCTGCTGCCCGCGTTGTTGCTCGCGTGCGGCCGCGCGTCGTTCTGGCCGCTGCGGCCGAAATACGTCGCGCCGGATGGGGCAGCCGTGCGAGTCGATACCGAGCCTGCCCGTCACGGTTTCGCCGTGCACAAGACCGCTCACGGCGCGCCGAAGGGCTTCTGGTCTAGGTTGGAGACCTTCATCGCATGGCGGCCTCGCTCGATCTGGATCATCACCACGGTGCTGCTCCTCGCGGCGGGAGCGGGCGTGCTGCAGTTGCAGGCCAACGGAGTTGCGCAGAGCGACTTGATCCTCGGCCAGTCGGAGGCGAGAGACGGTCAAGTCGCGCTCGGAGAGCACTTCCCGGGCGGATCGGGGAGCCCGGCGCTGATCGTCGCACCCGAGGCGGATCTCGGCGACGTCGCATCCGCCGTTCTCTCGACCGACGGGGTGAGCTCGCTCACGGTGACGAGCGCGAACTCGCCCTCGGGGTCGGCGAACGTCGACAGTGACGGCTCGCTCTCCGCGCCCGGCGGAGCGCAGACGCTGATGGCGGTCGAGCCGACCGTCGTCGACGGCAAGGTTCTGCTGCAGGCCACGCTCTCCGACGCGGCCGACTCGGATGCCGCCAAAGACACCGTGCGCGCGTTGCGCTCGGCTCTGGCCGACGGATCGAGCGGTGCGCTTGTCGGGGGAGTGACCGCCACGGCCATCGACTCCGATACGGCGGGCGTGCACGATCGCAACACGATCATCCCGATCGTGCTGGTCGTCATCCTGTTGATCCTGATGCTGCTCCTGCGCTCGATTCTCGCGCCCGTCCTGTTGATCCTCAGCGTCGTCGTGTCGTTCGCCGCGGCGCTGGGTGTCTCAGCGCTGGTCTTCAACCACCTCTTCCAGTTTCCCGGGGCCGATCCGTCGGTACCGCTCTACGGCTTCGTCTTTCTGGTGGCTCTCGGTATCGACTACAACATCTTCTTGATGACGCGTGTGCGCGAAGAATCGATCGCGCACGGAACCCGTGCGGGGGTCCTGCGTGGTCTCACCGTGACCGGAGGGGTCATCACGTCGGCGGGAATCGTGTTGGCGGCGACCTTCTCGGCGCTGGGAGTCATCCCGGTGCTCTTCCTGGCGCAGATCGCCTTCATCGTGGCGTTCGGGGTGCTGCTCGACACTCTCCTGGTGAGGTCGCTCCTGGTTCCCGCGCTGGCCTACGATCTGGGCCGGGTCGTCTGGTGGCCGAGTAAGCTGGCGAGGGCGTCTCAGGACGCCGGCAAGCCATCTCGCTAGCGCTCAGCAGTACGGAGAACCATGACATCGACGTCCGAATCCACGCTTCTCGAATCGGTGCCGAATCAGCTCTACATCGGTGGGCGTTGGATCGACGCCGAGGGCGGGCGCACCATCGAGGTCGACGACCCGGCCACGGGGCGTTCGATCCGCACGATCGCCGACGCCAGTCCGGCCGATGGCATCCGTGCTCTCGACGCCGCTGTCGCGGCTCAGGCCGAGTGGGCGGCGACGGCTCCCCGCGTGCGCGGAGAGATTCTGCGCCGAGCGTTCGACATGCTTCAAGAGCGCAAGGCCGAGTTCGCACTGCTGATGACGCTCGAGATGGGCAAGCCCCTGTCCGAGGCGGCCGGCGAGGTCGCCTACGGTGGCGAGTTCCTGCGCTGGTTCAGCGAAGAGGCGGTGCGCATCTCTGGCCGCTATGGCCAGAACCCCGAAGGAACGGGAACGATGGTCGTGTCGCAGCGGCCTGTCGGCCCGTGCTTCCTGATCACCCCGTGGAATTTTCCCCTCGCCATGGCCACGCGCAAGATCGCGCCCGCTCTGGCGGCGGGCTGCACCGTGGTGGTCAAGCCTGCGGAGCTCACGCCGCTGACGACGCTGTTCTTCGCGAAGCTGCTCGAAGACGCCGGCCTGCCGGGTGGAGTACTCAACGTGATCACCACGTCGTCGTCGGGTGCGGTGTCGGAGCCGATCATCTCCGACCCGCGCCTGCGCAAGCTCAGCTTCACCGGCTCTACCGGCGTCGGCCAGAAGCTGATCGCGCAGTCGGCTGCCAACGTGCTGCGTACATCGATGGAGCTGGGCGGCAACGCGCCGTTCGTCGTGTTCGACGATGCCGATCTCGACAAGGCCGTCGACGGAGCCATGCTCGCCAAGTTCCGCAACATCGGTCAGGCCTGCACGGCCGCGAACCGGTTCATCGTTCATGAGTCGGTCGCCGATGTTTTCGCCCGGCGCGTCGCGGAGCGGGTCAAGGCCCTGTCGATCGGCCGCGGCACCGAGCAGGGCGTCGAGATCGGCCCGCTGATCAACGACAAGGCCGTCGACAAGGCCGATGGCCTCGTTCAGGATGCCGTGTCGCGAGGTGCTCAGCTCGTCACGGGGGGCAAGCGTGTCGATGGCCCGGGCAGCTTCTACGAGCCCACCGTGGTTTCGGGCGTCGTCGCCGGCAGCGAGATCCTGCGCGAGGAGATCTTCGGTCCCGTCGTATCGATCGTGACGTTCGCCGACGAAGACGAGGGCGTGCGCCTCGCCAACGACACGCAATACGGTCTGGTGAGCTACGTGTTCACCGCAGACCTGGCGCGCGGTCAGCGCATGATCGACCGACTCGAGACCGGAATGATGGGCCTCAATGTCGGTGTGGTGTCGAATGCGGCAGCGCCGTTCGGTGGCGTCAAGCAGTCGGGACTCGGCCGGGAGGGTGGCCTCGAGGGCATCCACGAGTACCTGTCGACGAAGTACACGCTCATCCCGAACTCGTAAGACCTCGGGATGCGCTGGTCGAGTAGCCCGAGGCCGCCCGCGGCCGAAGCGTATCGAGACCACTTTCGGATGTGATCTCGATACGCGGTGCTCGTTCCTCGCGACCGCTACTCGATCAGTGCTTGCTCGGTCAGACCAGCAGCTGGTGCTTTGCCAGGTCTTTGTAGAGCGGCGTCGACACCACGAGTTCCGAGTGCGTTCCCACGCCGACCACGCGGCCGTGCTCGAGAACCACGATCTGGTCGGAGTCGACGACCGTCGAGAGTCGGTGTGCGATCACGATGAGCGTGCGATTCTCCGCCACCGCGTCGATGGCTTCGCGCAGCATCTGCTCGTTCAGGCCGTCGAGGCTCGACGTCGACTCGTCGAGCAGCAGGATGGGCGGTGCCGCGAGCAGCGCGCGGGCGATGGCCAGCCGCTGGCGTTCTCCGCCCGAGAGCATCACGCCGTCTTCGCCGACGGCGGCGTCGAGTCCGGCGTCGTTGCGGTCGAGCACCTCGCCGAGGTTGACCGCGTGCAGCACCTCGACGCACTGCGCATCGGTCGCGTCGGGCGAGGCGAGCAGCAGATTCTGTCGGATGGTTCCGGCGAGCACGGGGGCGTCCTGCTCCACGTAGCCGATCTGCGACCGCAGCGTCTCGCGGTCGAGTGACTTGAGATCGGTGCCGCCGAGGCGCACGGTTCCCGACGTGGGGTCATAGAACCGCTCGATGAGGGCGAGCATGGTGCTCTTGCCGGCGCCCGATGGCCCGACCAGCGCGGTGCGCTGCCCTTGGCGAGCGGCAAAGCTCACGCCGTGCAGAACTCCCGATGCCATCGGGCCGCCCGCCGGAACGTCAGCATCGTCGACGGGTGTGCCGGCGTAAGCGAAGTGCACGTCGTCGAATTCGAGCGCGATGCCGTCGGCAGCGACCGTGGGGGCCGCGGTGCGCGCAATGTCGGCGTCGAACTGCGTCTCGACGGGAAGATCGATGATCTCCTGGATGCGACCGAGTGCGCCGAGCGCCTGGTTGACCGAGTTCAGGGCGCCGAACGCCTGCCCCAGCGGCATGATCATCATGAAGAGAAAGAGGATGAACGAGATCAGGTTGGCAATGGTGATGGAACCATCGGCGACCCGGAAACCGCCGACACCGAGAACGACGAGCAGCGAGACCTGCAGCGCGATTCCCGCGATGGGCACGACGAGGGCCGAGATCTTCGCGACTCGCACGCCCATGTCGAAGGCGCCCCGGGCATCCAGCTCGATCGCCTCGATCTCGCGGTCGGTCGCGTTCGACGCTCGCACCGTACGGATGGCCCCGAGCGAGCGCTCGACGGAGGCCGCGAGGTCGCCCACCTTCTCCTGTTGCTTACGGCTCGCCGTGCGTACGCGGCCCGAGATGAGCACGACCGTGACGACAGAGACGGCGATGACTGCGACCGTGAGGCCGAGGAGGACCGGATCGATGATGAGCATGGCGATCAGCGCGCCGAAGAACACGAGCGAACCGCCGATCGCGTCGACGAGTCCCTGAGTGATGACGGCGTAGAGAAGCGTGGTGTCGCTGCCCACGCGGCTCACGAGATCGCCGGTGCGGCGAACGTCGAACTCTCGAATGGGCAGCCGCAGCATGCGACGAACGAGTTGGCGGCGCGCCGAGAGTACGACCGCTGTGCCGGTGCGCTGAAGCAGGTAGTGCTGGAACCCGCTGATGAGGCCAGAGACGATCACGAGCGCCACGAGTGCGCCGACGAGAGTGCCCAGCGGGTTGCCGGCCTGCACCACGGTGATGACCTGACTGACGAGCAGCGGCTGAGCCAAACTTGCGGCCGCACCCAGAATGCTCAGGACGATGACCACGGCAAGGATCGGTCGGTGTTCGGCGAGGTAGGGCAGCAGCTGACTGAAGCGGGCGCGAGGGCCGTCTTCGGGCTTCGGCGATCGGCCCATCCTGCGACGTGGTTGCGTGCTCGTACTCATTCGAAACTTTCTGCTGCGGAGAGAGGGAAGTGCAGAGGGCCGCGCGACCGGATGAGCGGAGTGCGCGGGCCCCTAGCAATTGTGCACCGCGTCTGAGAGCCGCGGGTCACCTGGTGGTGACGACGAGCGTCGGAGCGTCGTGCGACGGAGTCGACACCGGGGGAGCGAGGAGAAGGGCTGCGAGCATCAGGCCGCCGAGACCGGATGCGACGACCCAGGCGAGAACGGCACGATGCGGCCGGTTGCCGCGCCAGGAGCCGGCGTGATGCCACGGAGTACCCGGATGAAACGACATGCTCGAACCATACGCCGCGAGCCTGCGAACCGCCGGACAGTGCAGTTGGCCACTGGCGGCGGTTCACAGGCTCGAGGATGCGCGCTGTTACGGGATCAGGAGACGTTCGCCTCGTAGTCGACGTCTTTCGTCTCTGTGCTCAGGAGGAGAGCCACGAGCGTGATGACGGCCATGACGCTGAGGTACAGGCCGACCAGCCAGGTACTTCCGTCGGCCGCCGTCCAGAGGGCCACGGCGATGAACGGAGCGACAGCGGCGCCGAGGATGCTGGCTACGTTGTAGCTGATCGCAGACCCGGTGTAGCGCACGTTGGTGGGGAAGAGTTCGGGCAGCACTGACCCCATCGGCCCGAAGGTGAGGCCCATGAGGGTGAAGCCGATGATGAGCAGAGCCATCACGCCCGCGAACCCGCCGCCGAAGAGCGGAACGAAGAGCAGACCGAAGACGATGATTCCGACGGTCACCCAGATGAGCGTCGTGCGGCGCCCGAACTTCTCGGCGAGGGGGCCCGCGACCAGCGTGAAGATTCCGAAGAACACGACGCCGATGATGAGCATGACGAGGAAGTCGTTGCGCGGATAGCCGAGCCCGGCGACGAATGTGTCAGCGGAGAAGGGCTTGCCGGCCTTCTCAGCGGCTGCTTTGCCGGCCTCTACCGTCGAGGGCGTGGTTCCGAAGGTGAGGGTGAACGTGGTCATCAGGTAGAAGAGAACGTAGGTCGCCAGCATGATGAACGTGCCGAGGATGAGCGGCCGCCAGCTGGTCTTGAAGACGCGTGCGAGAGGAAGCTTGGCGACCTCGCCCTTCTCGACCACCTTCTGGAACGCCGGCGTCTCGATCAGCTTAAATCGCACGTAGAGACCGACCGCGACGAGCAGCGCGCTGCCGAGGAACGGGATACGCCAGCCCCACGCCGCGAATTCCTCCGGGCTCAGCCCGAGTGAGAGCCACAGGAACACGCCGTTGGCGACAATGAATCCGATGGGCGCTCCCAGCTGGGGGAACGTGCCGTAGATGGCCCGCTTGCCCTTGGGGGCGTTCTCGGTCGCCAGCAGGGCGGCGCCGCTCCACTCGCCGCCAAGGCCGAGGCCCTGGCAGAAACGAAGAATGACCAGGAAGGTCGGGGCAAGCACGATCCAGCCGTCGACGCTCGCTGTCGGCAGACATCCGATCAGCACTGTCGCGATGCCCATGGTGAGCAGCGAGGCCACCAAGGTGCCTTTGCGCCCGATCCTGTCACCGAAGTGGCCGAAGATGATCGATCCGATCGGACGAGCGACGAACGCGGCGCCGAATGCGGCGAACGAGCTCAGCAGCGCGGTGGTGTCGTCGGCATTCGGAAAGAAGAGTTTCGGGAAGACCAGAACCGCGGCCGTCGCATAGACGTAGAAGTCGTAGAACTCGATCGACGTGCCGATGAGGCTGGCGAGAACGACGCGGGAACGGGGGTTGGTCTTTGGCGCGGGCGCTGTTGCGGCCGGGGCTGCGGATGACATGGCGGGCTTTCGGTGAGTGCGTCGAGGCTCGACGAGAAGGGGGCATCTGGGCGCTGCTCGAGAGACCGGCGTTGTTCGTCGTGTCTCGCGAGACGCCATCGATGCGAAAAAATGTCGGCGCAGGTTCCGCGCCCCATCATTTTAGGGCTTCCCCTGAGAAAACTCGGGTCACCCTCGGGCCGGACAGTGCCCTTCCAGCGTTCCGAGCGGCTCCCGGTGGCTCGCCTAGGATTGTGCCGGGTGTGCCATCGAAGGCGACCCAGGATGGATCGACAATGCCCCGCGTCTACGTCGTCGGCTCGCTCAACATCGACTCGGTGGTCGAGGTGGAGCGGCATCCGCGGCCTGGAGAGACGCTGATGGGCGGCGATGTGGCCACTTTCTTCGGAGGCAAGGGCGCCAACCAGGCGGTCGCCGCGGCAGCCGCCGGGGCCGACGTGCTCTTCATCGGACGCGTAGGCGACGACTCCGGCGGGCATGACTACATCGCCAGGCTTCGCGCTCGCGGCATCGACGCCAGTGCGGTGACGGTGACGGCCGGTTCGACCACAGGTCACGCGATGATCGCTCTGGATGCCCGGGCTGAGAACACCATCATCGTGTCGCCCGGGGCGAACGCTCGTCTCGGTGTGGCCGACCTGGGCCCGCTCGAGAATATTCAGCCCGGCGACGTGCTGCTCGCGCCCCTGGAATCCGACCTCGACGTGATCGCCGAGGCTGCTCGAATGGCGCGATCGCGCGGTGCCCAGGTCGTGCTGAACCTCGCGCCGTTCGCCGAGCTTCCCGCCGACATTCTCGCCCTGGCAGACCCGGTGATCGTCAACGAACACGAGGCGCAGCAGCTCGGGCGCTCCGGGGCGTCACCCGAGTCGCTGCTGGTGACCTTGGGCTCTGCCGGTTCTCGCTGGGGCTCGATCGAGGTCGAGGCCGCGCGTGTCGAGCATGTCGTCGACACCACGGGTGCGGGCGACAGCTACTGCGGCACGCTCGCCGCCGGCCTGGCTGCGGGCCTGGATGCGCGAGCTGCGATGCAGGCCGCCAGCGACGCGGCGGGTCGCGCCGTCGCCTGGGTCGGCGCCCAGCCCGACTAGTGTTTCCACACTCGGGAGTCCGACTGTTCGGCTCTACCTCGCCTCAGCCTCTCGCTTCGAGTACACGCTTCTGCAACCACTCCGGAATGTTCTCCGGATCACGAGGGAACTTCTCAAGATCCTGCACATAAAAAGAGTTGAGACTTGGTCGGAACCAATGGCGAACCTAGACCAGGTCGGCTTCGGGGTCGCGACTCTCTGAGATCCCCAAAGCTTCTTCGTTCCGCTCAATGTCGGCGTAGCGCTCCTGCAATACGGTCAGCGTCACAACTGAGCTAGAACGAGTGAGCGTCACGCGCCCTCCGTTCGCCAGGTCCCAAGTCCAATGCGACTCGACTCCCCCACGCACACTCACAGGCTCGCCTACAAGGACAGTAATGTCCTCCCGGAAGTGAACCGCCGATGATGACAATTCCGCGGCCAACTCCGCGTCTGGATCCGTGACCTTGTCTGTGAGCTTTATAGTCACCTGGCCTATACGACCGTCGTCGACGGTGACGCCCCCGATCGGAAAGTTCGTCGGGAAGCCAGTGTCAAACCGAGTCGAGTGTGGCGTCTCCGACAAGATTGTCCACTCTAACCGAGCCCCGATGCTCGCCATCTCCTCGCGGGGCGCCGGCCATGACAGTCCACCAAACACATGAATGATGTCACGCACGCGGTCGGTGTCAGCGCAATTGAGTTCGGTCATGACTTCATTTTGTCAAAACCGCTCAGGGCCACTCAGGCGCGCAACTTCATGATCGTCTGAATCGCTCGCACCGTGGCGATCGCGGCCTCGGCGGCCTCGGCACCTTTGTCTTCTTTCGAGCCGGGCAAGCCGGCGCGGTCGAGTCCCTGCTGTTCGTCGTCAAGCGTGAGAACACCGAATCCGATGGGCTTGCCCGTGCGAATGCTCACCTGCGTGAGGCCAGAGGTCGCGGCATCCGACACGTATTCGAAGTGGGGCGTGCCGCCGCGGATGATCACGCCGAGCGCGACAACCGCGTCAGCTCCCGCCTCGAGTGCGGTGTTGGCAACGACCGGCAGCTCGAAGCTGCCCGGCACGCGGATCTCGGTGACCTCTGCGCCTGCGGCCTCGAGCACGCGGTGCGCGCCCGCGAGCAGACCGTTGGTGATCGTCTCGTGCCACATGCCGGCCACGATCGTGATCTTGAGGCCGGTGCCGTCGGTGTTCAATGTGGGGGATCCTGCACCGCTCATGATGAGGGCCTTTCGTCGGGGGTGGTGGGGTTCACACGGGTTTCGGTGATCCAGGCGGGAATGACATGGCCCATTCGGGCGGCTTTGGCTGCGAGGTATCCCGTATTCGCGGCGTCGACTCCGACGATGAGGGGCACCCGCTCCGCCACGGTAACGCCGTGCTGCTCGAGCTGGCTGACCTTGTCGGGGTTGTTCGTGAGCAATCGAACCGATCTCACCCCGATGTCTTCGAGGATCGCGACCGCTGCCCCGTAGTCGCGGGCATCGGCCGGCAGACCGAGTGCGAGGTTGGCGTCGAGGGTATCGAGCCCGTCCTCTTGAAGGCGATAAGCCCGCAGCTTGTTGAGCAGGCCGATGCCTCGCCCCTCGTGACCGCGCAGATAGATGACCGCTCCACCGGTGGCGTGCACCTGATCGAGAGCCTCCTGCAGTTGCGGGCCGCATTCGCACTTCAACGAACCGAACGCCTCGCCCGTGAGGCATTCGGAGTGGATGCGCACGACAGCGGACTCCGCCGTCGGATCGCCCGAGATCAGGGCCAGGTGCTCGTAGCCCGTGGTCGTGTCGTGGTAAGCCCTGATGCGGAAATCGCCGTGCACGGTGGGAACGGTCGTCTCGACCTCGAAGGTGACCCGAAGAGCTTCGGCAGCGGCTTCGGGAGCGGCGACGATGGCCTCGGGTGCCGTGCCGACGAGCCGCGCCGCGGCATCCACCCCGTCGAGGTAATCGATGAGTGCGGCGATCGTGGTGACGGGCAGGCCGGACTCGGCGCCGAGCGCGAGGAGCCCGGGGAGCCGCATCATCTCTCCGTCATCGGCGACGATCTCTCCGATGACACCCACCGGGGTGAGGCCGGCCAGCGTGAGCAGGTCGACGGTCGCCTCGGTGTGGCCGGGGCGCACGCGCACACCGCCGGAGACGGCACGCACCGGCAGAACATGCCCGGGTCGGATGAAGCTCTGCGGAGTCGACTCGGGATCGGCGAGGCGGCGGAATGTCTCTGCCCGGTCTGACGCACTGATTCCCGTGGTGATACCGGAGGACGCGTCGACCGTCACCGTGTAGTCGGTGCGCAGCGAATCCTGGTTGCGCTCGACCATGCCAGGAAGACCTAGGCGGTCACTCGTCTCTCGCATCATCGGCGCGCAGAGAAAGCCCGAGGTGTGCCGCACCATCCAGGCGATCCATTCGGGACTCGCAAGCTCTGCCGCGAGAATCGCGTCGCCCTCGTTCTCGCGATTCTCGGCGTCGGCGACGATCACGGGGCGCCCCGACCGCAGCGCGTCGAGCACGTCTGCCATCGGCGAGAGGGGGGTGGCCACGACCGCCGGTGCGGTGCTCATGAGCGGGCCCCGAACGCCAGCAGCCGCTCAACATGTCTCGCGAGGATGTCGGTCTCGATGTTCACCCGATCGCCGGGTACCAGCGTGCCGAGCGTCGTCGCCGACAGCGTTTCGGGAATGAGCGAGACCTCGAACCACTCGCCCTCATCGTCTCGGCCGATGCCCGACACCGTCAGCGAGACGCCCGAGACGGCGATCGACCCCTTGTCGACGACGAGGCGAGCGAGATCGTCGGCGAGGCGGAAGCGCAGCACGCTCCAGGCCTCGCCGGGGGAGACCGAGATGACGCTTGCTGTGCCATCGATGTGCCCCTGAACGATGTGCCCGCCGAGTCTGTCACCGACCAGGGCCGCACGCTCGAGGTTGACCTCCGAACCCGAGACGAGTGAGGCGATCGTCGACATCGCGAGCGTCTGTGCCATCACATCGGCGGTGAAGGTGTCCTCCGAGCGATCGACGACGGTGAGGCACACCCCGCTCACCGAGATGGAGTCGCCGTGCCGGGCATCCGACACCGACAGAGGGCCGCGAACGGTCAGCCGAAGCGCGTCGTGTGACGGAACGACCTCGATGACCGTTCCGCGCTCCTCGATGATTCCCGTGAACATGTCAGTCGTCTTCTTTCGTGATGGGCAGGTGGCGGGTGGTGAGGGGTCTGGCGACGAGCAGAACGTCGTCGCCGAGCCTGTCGACGTGGTCGAAGCGCATACGAGCCTGCTCCGAGATGGTGCGCACGCCGATCTCGGTGATCGCGGTCATGGGCCCGCCCAGCACGGTGGGGGCGATGTAGACGAGCACTTCGTCGGCCAGGCCCGCGGCGAGAAATGCGCTCGCCAGGGTCGGTCCTCCTTCGACGAACACGTGCCGCACGTCGCGCTCGGCGAGCATCTGCACCAGGCCCGGCAGATCGTGGCTCGGGTACTCGATCACCCCGGCCGGATGCGCGAATACTCGCGAGTCGCGCGGCACCGATCGGCGGCCCACGATCACGGGCATCGGCTGCTCAGAGAGTTCGCGGCCCTCGGAATCTCGCGCAGTGAGACTGGGATCGTCGGCGAGGACGGTGCCGGTGCCCGCGACGATCGCTCCGGCCTCGCTGCGCCGACGATGCACATCGGCTCGAGCGCACGGCCCGGTGATCCAGCGGCTGGTGCCGTCGGCAGCCGCAGCGCGTCCGTCGAGGCTGGATGCCCATTTGACGGTCACGAACGGAGTGCCGCGTCGCATCGTGGTGAGCCACGGACGGATGTTCTCTTCGGCTTCGTCGCCGAGCACGCCTGCCTCGACGTCGACGCCCGCCGTTCGAAGCCGTTCCGCGCCTCCGGAGGAGGAGACTCCAGGATCTGCCACCGCGTAAACGACGCGGCCGACGCCGGCGTCGATGAGCGCCTCGCTGCACGGCCCGGTGGCGCCCGTGTGATTGCACGGCTCGAGAGTGACGACGGCCGTGGAGCCGAGGGCGAGCGAGCGATCCGGAAGAGCGCTGAGCGCCGCGACCTCGGCGTGCGCCGTGCCCCGGCCGCGGTGCCAGCCTTCGGCGATGACGCGACCCGCGGCATCCAGAATCACGCAGCCGACGCGCGGATTGGCGCCGTTGGCCGGACCTCGCCGCGACAGCGCGATGGCGCGACGCATGGCGTCGGCCTCGTGTCTCTGGGTGGTCATCCGGTCTCCGTCTGGTCGACGTATTCCGGGGCCCCGTCGTTCGACGAGTTCGCATGATGCAGCCGCGCGAGAGCGCGTGACTGCGGTGCGCGTGCTTCCTCTCATCCGGACTTTGGAAGCGAAGGATCTCGCCTCGTTACCGTCGGTCCTGGAGTTTCACCAGGTCAACCGAAGAGTGTTCGTTCTCGAGGAGAACGCGTCGTCTGCGGCTCGCGGACTATAACCGCCGGTTCGGAATTCCACCGACCCCGGAGCACGTACTGCAACAATCTCGACCTGCCTTGCGGCGAGGTCACTTACTACTTATACCCCCAACGCCGGGGCGTCGCGAATATTCCATGGCGCCGCGTGACGATCCGAAGCGGTCGGCGAGTCCCCACGACGTCACTTTGAGAAGAGCCTCGGCGACGATCGCGGAGCTCATCTTCGAAGCGCCCTCGACCCGTTCGACGAACGTGATCGGAAACTCGCGCACGTCTCCGCCGGTCTTCTCGATGAGCCAGGCCATCTCGATCTGAAAGCAGTAACCCTGGCTGGCGACGCTGTCGAAGTCGATCTGCCTCAGGGTGGCGACGCGGAATCCGCGGAAGCCCGAGGTGATGTCGTGCAGTTTCGATCGAAGCAGAATGCGTGCGTAGAGTGTGCCGCCGCGCGAGATGAGGCGTCGGTACAGCGGCCAGTTGCGGGTCTTTCCCCCGGGAATCCAGCGGGCTCCGATCGAGAGGTCTGCGCCGCGCTCGAGTTGGGTGATCATCAGGGGGAGCTCTTCGGGCTGGTGGGAACCGTCGGCGTCCATTTCGATGATGAAGTCGACATCGTGATCTTCTGCCCAGCGGAAACCGGCGATGTATGCGGCTCCGAGACCGTTCTTCTCGGAACGGTGCATCACGCTCACGCGGTCGTCGCGGGCGGCGATCTCGTCGGCGAGGCGACCGGTGCCGTCGGGGCTGTTGTCGTCGACGACGAGGATGCGCGTGGTCGGCACGGCCTGCAGCGTGCGCTCGATCGCGCTGGGCAGGGTGCGCAACTCGTTGTACGTCGGGATGACGACAAGGGTGGATGACATGGGGTGCCTCTCTGACAAAACCGTACGGCAGCCGATCGCGGCTGGAGCAGTGGTCACTCTAAGGGCCTGCACCGGCGAGATAGCTGGACGTTACCTGGTGTTCTGTTGAGTGTCATGCGGCCACGGGCCCGGCAGGTGTCGCGGAGGTGGATTCTGTGTGAACGCAGAGTCAAGCCTGGGCCGGTTCACAGTATTGACCGGGTCGCCATTGCTAGCCTCGAAGAGCTCGACAGCGCTGTTGATCCTCCCAATTCTCCTTTTGCGTCTGGAACATTCATGGCTTCGATCGACCTGCTCGGCTTCGTGCCTTCGCGATACCGCAAAATCGTGCTCGAGCTCGTACAGTTCGGCATGGTGGGCGGCATCGGATTCGTCGTCCAGGTGTCGGTCTTCAATACCCTGCGCTCCACGGTCTTCTCTCCCACCGTCATCCATGCTGGGCCGATTCTCGCGATGCTGGTTTCGACACTGCTCGCCATCGTCGTGAACTGGCTCGGCAACCGCTACTGGACCTTCCGCTCGAAGCGGCAGACGAAGATCGTGCGCGAGAGCGTGGAATTCTTTGCGGTCAGCGTCGTCGGCATGATGATCGGCCTCGGGTGCCTCTGGTTCTCGCACTATGTGCTCGGATTCCGCAGCGTGTTGGCCGACAACATCTCAGGTAACGTCATCGGCCTCGTGCTCGGAGCCGCGTTCCGCTTCGTGCTGTACCGCTTCTGGGTCTTCAACGCATCACGCTCGCTCGACGCCGTCTCGGTCACCTCTCCTGTCGCCGTCGTCTCCGACACTGCTTCGCGCCCCTCTTCGTAAACTCCTCGTGAATCGCCGCTACCGGCGACGATAGCGGCGCACCGGTTGACCAATTCGCGTGTACAGTGAAGCCGTTCGACCGCAGATGCTTTCACAGGGGATGGCTGACATGACCGCACGGCTTGAGACAAAAACCGCACTCGTCACGGGTGCCGGATCCGGTATCGGCCGCAGCGTCGCAGAGAGTTTCGCTCGTGAGGGCGCTCGCGTGATTTTCTCCGATCGAGACCGCGCGGCTGCGGAATCCGCTGCTGAGGCCTGGCCCACGGCAATTGCCATCGAACTCGATATCTCAGACGAACAGAGCGTCGCTCACGCCTTCGAGAAGCTCGAAGCCGACGGGTTCGCGCCAGACGTGGTCGTCGCGAACGCGGGTGTGCAACTCTTCGGGCACGACGCGAAGGTCGCAGACCTCGACCTCGACGTATGGAAGCGCACGATCGACATCAACCTGACCGGCACGTTCCTCACGGTCAAGCACGCCGTGCGCTCGATGCTCGGACGCGGTGGTTCGATCATCCTCACCGGAAGCCCGACGGGCCTCAACGGCGAAGGGCAGGACTTCACCGCCTACAGTTCATCGAAGGCGGGCATCCATGGCCTCGGCCGCACCGTGGCTGCCGCGTACGCATCCGAGGGCATCCGCGTCAACACGGTGGTGCCTGGCTACACGGAGACGCCTCTGGTGACGGCCATCTCGGGCGATGAGGCTGCTCGTGCGGCGATCGTCTCGCGTATCCCTCTGGGACGCGCGGGCCAGGCATCCGACGTCGAGGGCATCATGATCTACCTCGCCAGCGACGAGTCGAGCTTCGCCACGGGCGCGCTGTTCCGCGTCGACGGCGGCATGACGACTCTCTAGACCTCGAACAGACAGAGGCGGCCGATGATGTCCAGCGCTCCTCCTCGCGATCTGCTCCGCCCCGACGAGCAGACGACCTCCGTCGTGCACCGCGGCCCGTGGACGATCGAGCTGAGGGCGGGCCAGCTCGAGAACATCCGACACCTCGGAGTGCTCGTCCTGCGCAGCGTGCGCGCCGTTGTGCGCGACGAGAATTGGCGCACCGTGGCATCGATCGTCGATCGCATGCACGGCGTCGATCTGGATGCCGGTTCCCTGCTCATCGAAGGGCGAACGCGAGACGAGCGGATCGTTCTGAAGTGGCTGCTGGAGGTCGCGACCGACGGCGACGAGCTGAGCATCGCATACCGTGCCGAGGCCGGGAGCGACTTCCTCCGCAACAGGCTGGGCCTGATCGTGCTGCATTCGCCAGCGTTGGCCGGCTCGCCCATCGACGTGAGCCACCCGTCTGGCGCCGTGACCTCGACGGTCTTTCCCGACCATATCTCCCCGCATCAGCCGGCCGTCGACATCCGTGGTCTCGACTGGGTCGTGACCGGCGACGGGCGCAGCACGAGCTGTCGACTCGGCTTCGCCGGCGATGTGTTCGAGATGGAAGACCAGCGCAACTGGACCGATGCTTCGTACAAGATGTATTCCACTCCTCTCTCGCTGCCATTTCCCGTCTCGGTGCGCGCGGGAGAGGTCATCGAACAATCGCTGGTTCTGCGGTGCGTCGCGACGGGAGCAGAGCCCTCGGAGTCGGCCGATGCCTCCGGGCCCGTCATGGGCGAACTCGTGATCGGCGATATCGTGCGGGGAGTCACCCTGCCGGCGCTGACGACGACGGCGTCGACAGCGGCCTCGATCCATCGGCCTGACGAACGCCGTCGAGCGCGCTGGGCCGGCGCTCTTCTCGTCGAGCTCGACCCCTCGTCGAGCAACTGGGCAGCGGCGCTGGCGAGGGCGATCGAGGATGCCGATGGTCGCCCCCTCGACGTTCGTCTGGTCGCCGACCGTGTCGACGAGGTAGGGCCCGTGCTCGATACGCTCGCCGAGCATCCGTCACTCGAGATCACGCGCATCGCCCTGTTCGCAAGGGAAGACCATCTCGCCGTCCCGGAGATCGCACGATCCCTCCTGAGCGCACTCGACGAGCGCGGGCTCGACATCCAGGTGGTTGCCGGAACGAGGGCGCACTTCACGGAGCTCAATCGATCGATCGGGCGGCTTGATTCGTGGCGTGGGCCGATGACGTTCAGCATCACGCCCTTCATGCACGACACATCCGGCCAGCAGATGGTCGAGTCGATCTCCACGCAGCGCGAGGTGGCAGAGAATGCGCGGCGTCTTGCACACGGCCGCCCGTTGCACATCGGGCCGATCACGCTGGGCGCACGGTTCAACGCGGTCGCGACGACGCCTTCACCGACTCCCTCCGGGCGCGACCTCGACGAGGGCTACGGCGCTGCGCTCGTGGCCGGTGCGACCGACGTGCGAAGCAGCTCGGCCTCTCTGGCGGCCTGGCTGCTCGCCAGTGTCGCGGCTCTCACCGGGCCGAAGGTTCTTTCGCTGTCGTATCTCGAAGAGTGGGGTGCACGTTCGCCCGCACACGAATCGGCGGAGCAGGTGCTCTCCTGGCTGTCGGAACTCGAGGGTCAGCCCGTTCGATCCGCGCGCGCGCCCGGGCTCACGGCGCTCGCGGCGGGTCGCACCGGTGCGCGGTCCACCGTCGTTCTCATCGGCAACCTCCGGGATCAGCCGCGAGAATTCCGCCTGCCCGGCAGCGCCGTGCCCATTGTCGTCGGTCCCGGCGAGGTCCGTCGATTCGAGCTTCGGCTTGGAGCCGGCGTCAGCGATCGGCTGGCCGAGGAATAGGCTGACGGTGTGATGCATCCGTCGGCGACCGACAATTCCAGGCGCGGTGCGTTCGCCCGGCGTATGGTCGAGGCCGGGCTGGCCCCCGCTCGGTACGCCCGAGTGCTGCGGGCCGATGGCAGGGCGCCCCTGCTGCAGATCGTGAAGACGGGGGTCGCGGCATCCCTCGCGTGGATCGTCTGCCTCGCGATCCTGCCAGAACAGGTGCCGGTCTTCGGAGCCATCGCGGCCATCATCGTCGTTCAGCCGAGCGTGAACCAGTCGTTCGCGAAGGCCCTCGAGCGCACCGTCGGAGTCATCGTCGGGGTGATCATCGCCTACCTCATAGGGCTGGCGTTCGGCTCGTCGACCTGGATCGTGCTGCTCGCGATCATTGTGGCCCTGCTCACGGGATGGGCGCTTCGCCTCAGTCAGTCGACGACCGTGCAGCTGCCGATCAGCGCCATGCTCGTTCTCACGCTCGGCACGCAGACATCCGGATACGCAGCCGGTCGAATCGTCGAAACCGCGCTCGGAGCCGCGGTCGCTGTGGGGATCAATCTCTTGATCGTTCCGCCGACGGGTCTTCAGCCGGCACACGACGCGGTGGCAGCCCTCGGACGCGAGACGGCCGCGTGCCTCGACGCTCTTGCCCGACTGCTCGCCGAGCCGTCGAGCGCGGCCGAGCGCAATGGCGCACTCGTGGAGGCGCGATTGCTGGCCCCCATGCTGGCGAAGGCCCGAGCAGCCGTCGCGGGCGCGGAGGAGAGCTTGCGATTCAACCCTCGCAGGCGCGCCAACTCCGACGCGTTGGAGCTCGATGACGACTTGCTCGCCATGCTGGGAGTGATCGTGGGTCGTGTGCCCGGCATGGTGCGCGTGCTGGCCGACAGATACGACGAGTCGCTGCACGCCGAGGGCACCGTCGCAGGTCTTGCCGAGCAGATGAGAAAGGCGGCGCACGATCTGCGCCTCGTGATGCAGGAGTCCGACCTTCAGACCGCGGAGCCTCTGCCGCACACGGCTGAATTGCCCGCCTTGACGGCGCCTTTTCACATCCTCACGCCGAGTCCGACGCACTGGATTCTCATCGGCTCGCTCATGGAGGACCTACGCCGGGTGCACGAGGTCATCGTCGAGGCAGGTCAGAGCGTGCGAGGCTGATCTCGCCCCGCATCGTCGATCAGCTCGAGCGCGGCAGAAACCCGACCTTGTCGTAGACGTCGGCGAGCGTTGCCGAGGCCACCTCGTTGGCACGGTCGGCATTCGCCGCGAGAATGCGATCGAGCTCGGTAGGATCGGCCAGCAGCTCGAGCGTGCGCGCGCGAACGGGTCCGAGGCTCGCTTCCACGACATCGACCAAGGCCTTCTTGAGATCTCCGTAACCGCGCCCCGCGAAGTCCGCTTCGAGGGTGGCGATCGGAATCTCGCCCAGCACCGAGAAGATCGTCAGCAGATTGGCGACCCCGGGCTTTGCGTCACGGTCGAAGATGATCTGGCCATCGGCATCCGTGACCGCCCGCATGATCTTCTTCGCCGTGGTCTTGGCGTCGTCGAGCAGCCACACGATGCCCGCGGGAGACTCCGACGACTTCGACATCTTCGACTGCGGGTTCTGCAGATCGAAGATCTTGGCCGTCTCCTTCAGGATGTAGGGCTCGGGGATGCGGAAGGTCTCGCCGAAGCGTGAGTTGAACCGGGTCGCGAGGTCGCGGGTCAGCTCGATGTGCTGGCGCTGGTCTTCTCCCACAGGCACCTCGGCCGCCTGGTAGAGCAGGATGTCGCCGGCCTGAAGGATGGGGTAGGTGAACAAGCCGACCGAGGCCGAATCGGCACCCTGCTTCGCCGCCTTGTCTTTGAACTGCGTCATGCGGCTGGCCTCGCCGAAGCCGGTGAGGGTGTTGAGCACCCAGGCCAGCTGCGCGTGCGCGGGTACCTGCGACTGCACGAAGAGCGTCGACTTCGACGGATCGATGCCGGCGGCGATGTACTGGGCGGCCGTGCGGCGCGTGTTCTCGCGTAGGGCGACCGGGTCTTGCGGCACAGTGATGGCGTGCATGTCGGCGAGGAAGAAGAACGCGTCGTGGGTCTCCTGAAGAGCCTTCCAGCTCAGCAGCGCGCCGATGTAGTTGCCGAGGTGCAGTGACTCGGCTGAAGGCTGCATGCCAGAGAAGAGGCGGGGCTTGGCGGTCATAGTCGTGTCGTTCCCTGAGCTTGTCGAAGGGTGGTGCGGCGAAATTAGATCGAGTAGTCGACGACGACCGGAGCGTGGTCGCTCCAGCGTTCGGCGTAGCTTGCAGCGCGGTCGACCGTATAGTCGGTGACCTTTGCTGCCAGTTCGGGTGTGGCGAGCTGGTAATCGATACGCCAACCGGTGTTGTTGTCGAAAGCCTGTCCGCGGGCAGACCACCAGGTGTACGGACCCTCGACCTCGCCTGCCGTGCGCCGCCCGATGTCGACGAAACCGAACCCTGCGCCCGCGTTGTAGTCGGGGTCGCCCTCGGCGCCGAGGAAACGATCGAAGTAGGCGCGCTCCTCGGGCAGGAAGCCTGCACGCTTGACGTTGCCCTTCCAGTTCTTGATGTCGAGGGTGCGGTGACCGACGTTGAGGTCGCCGACGATCACCGAGAGGGGATTGTGCTCCATGAGTCGGGGGAGCCTCTCGACCATCGCGTCGAGGAACTTGTACTTCTCGACCTGCTTCGGCGTTCCGGCCTCGCCGGAGTGCACGTAGGTGGACACCACGGTCACGACCTTGCCGCCCACCTCGTAGTCGGCTTCGAGCCAGCGGCCGGCGCTGTCGAAGTCGTCGGCCCCGAGCGTGACGCGGTGGATCGACGCCTTGTTGCGGCTCGCAAGAGCCACACCGGCCCGGCCTTTGGCCGTCGCGGCGTCGTGCAGGATGTCCCACTCGTCTCCGAGGAGATTCTCGAGGTCGCTCGTGGCGGCTCGTACTTCTTGGAGCGCGAGGATGTCGACCTCGCGCTTGTCGAGCCAGGCGCCCATGCCGTTGCGGAAGGCGGCGCGCACGCCGTTGACGTTGACTGAAGCGATGCGGAGGGATGTGCCAGATATCGACGAAGACATCCCGCTAGTTTAGCGATGCGGAGGGGTCTCATCCTTCAAGCGCGACTCCTCACGGACGGCCGCCTTCAGCTTGCGAGAGAGCCCTCGGCGGCGCAGGCCGTGAGCCTCGCGAAGCTCGTCTTCGAGGCGTGCTCGCTCGGCCGCGGCGATGAGCACTCGCGCCTCCGCCTGCTTCAACTGCACCTCCGCGTCGAGCTGTTCGCGCGAGAGCCCGCGCACATCGAGCCCCACATCGGCGACTCCGATGGAGATCCACGCGGCGGTGATGAGGATGACCTGGCAGATGAGGTTGAAGAAGATCAGCAGTCCTGCGATCACAGCGAACGACGCGATGAGCGGGTTGTTACTGGCGCCACCGAGCAGCAGACCACCGAGCGCCTTCAGCACACCCAGCGCCGCCGCCCCGATGAGTGCACCGCTGATCACGCGGCGGAAAGGGATTCTGATGCCCGTCAGCACTCGGTAGAAGATCAGCAGCACGAGCGTGTCCAGTGCGAACGCGATCAGCAGGCCGATGATGCGCGCCACGACGACGGCGAAGCCGGAGGAGTTGTCGACGCCGATCAGATCGAACGCCAAGCCGATGAGGGTCGTGCTGCCGATGCTGATGCCGGCCGAGACGACGAGCACGATACCGAAGCCGATGGCGAGCCCGGCATCCTTGAGTTTCAGAAGCAGAAAGAAGGTCGTGTCGGGACCGACCGAGAAGATGCGCCGGATGGCATCGCGTGCAGACGCCAGCCACCCGAGGGCCGTGAACACGAGTCCGACCAGGGCGATGGCGCCAGACCAGCTCAGGGCGGGCGTGTTCAACAGGGCGTCGGCGTTCACAGCACCGCCCTCGCCGATGAGGCCCGGAACCGCGCTGCCGATGATCGTGATCAGCTCCTCGAGCAGTTGCCTGTTCGAGGCGAGCACGAGTCCCGCGATCGAGAACCCGGCCCACAGTGCGGCGAAGACAGCGAACAGAGCCTGATACGACATACCGGCCGCCATCAGGGGTCCGCCGTTCGAGGCGTAGTGCTGGAACACCCGAACGGCCTTCAGCCTCATGACCTTCTGCACGAGTGCAGGGATGCCGGTGGCCGGTTTCTCGGTGGAGGTGCTGTTGTCGCTCACCCACTAACCCTATTCAGGCCGACCACATCTGTGCCCCCACTTGACGCAGCCCTCGTCTCCCCGAATGAGCACTTTCTGCACGTTCCGCCTCGGCGGACCGACCGAAAGTGCACTCTCGACGTTCGATCGCCGCAGGGGGTGGGGATAACTTCTGCGAGAGCAGGGGCGGTGGCGGCATCATCGACGAGTGAATCGACGCGCAGACCTTCCCGACGGGCTCCGTGGACGCGCGTTCTCGGTACGTGACGCCCTCGATCACGGCGTCTCGCGGGGACGTCTCCGTCGACAGGATCTGGCGGCGCCGTTTCACGGAGTGCGCGTCCCGGCCGCGGATGCGTTCGGTGACGTCTGGTCTCGATGCCGCGCCTACGCAAGGCGGATGCCGAGCGGTCACATTTTCTCCCACGTCACGGCCGCGCAATTGCACGGACTCCCGATGCCGACGCAGTTGGAATCTGCGCCCTTGCACGTGTCCACGTTTCTACCGATGCAGAGTCCTCGCGCAGCGGGAATCGTCGGACATCGATTAAGACAGGGCAGTATCGACGTCGGGTCGCTCCGGCGGATGCCCGTCGTCTCTCTTGTCGACGCGTGGTGCCAATGCGCGCCATTCATGTCGGTCGACGAGCTCATCATTGCGGGCGACCACATCGTCGGCGGCCGCTACCCTCAAAAAACAGTCAAGCAGCTCAGGTCGGCCGTGGACTCATACGCTGGTGCGCGCGGCGTCCGCACGCTGAAGCACGCTCTCGAGTGGGTGCGTCCCGGGTCGGAGTCCCCGAAGGAGACCGAGTTGCGTCTGCTGCTGGTGCGGGGCGGCCTTCCCGAGCCCGAACTCAACGGCGACGTCTTCGGTGCCGATGGCGCGTTCATCGGCCGAGGCGATCTTCTCTACCGGCGCTTCAAGGTGCTCGTCGAGTACGACGGCTCCCAGCATGCCGATGACCGCCGGCAGTTCCACCGCGATGTGGACCGCCTCGAGGCGTTCTCTGTCGACGAGTGGCGAGTCGTGCGCGTGCTCAAGGAACACATGAACGGAGACCGCTCCGAGATCGTAACGAGAGTGCGCAATGCCCTCATCTCACGAGGCTGGCGCCCCTGAGAGGCTCCGAGTGTGCAGAAACGGCCCGTGCGTATCAACGCGACGGGCCGTTTCTGCACACTCGAGAGCGCAGCCGCTAGGGCTTGCCTCGCATGATGGCCTGCTTGACCTCGGCGATGGCCTGGGTCACCTGGATTCCGCGCGGGCATGCTTCGGAGCAGTTGAAGGTCGTGCGGCAGCGCCAGACGCCCTCTTTGTCGTTGAGGATGTCGAGGCGCACATTGGCGCCCTCGTCACGGCTGTCGAAGATGAAGCGGTGAGCGTTCACGATGGCGGCGGGGCCGAAGTACTGGCCGTCGGTCCAGAAGACCGGGCAGCTCGAGGTGCACGCGGCGCAGAGGATGCACTTCGTCGTGTCGTCGAAGCGGGCGCGCTCGGCGACCGACTGGATGCGTTCCTTCTCGGGCTTCGAAGAAGCGATGAGGAACGGCTGCACCTCGCGGAACGACGCGAAGAACGGCTCCATGTCGACGACGAGGTCTTTCTCGAGCGGAAGGCCCTTGATGGCCTCGACATAGATGGGCTTCGTGATGTCGAGATCTTTGATCAGCGTCTTGCAGGCGAGGCGGTTGCGGCCGTTGATGCGCATCGCATCCGACCCACAGATGCCGTGTGCGCACGAACGGCGGAAGGTGAGTGAGCCGTCCTGCTCCCACTTGATCTTGTGGAGCGCATCGAGCACGCGATCGGTGGGGTACATCTCGACGTCGAAGTCCTGCCACGTGGGTTCGTCATCGGTGTCGGGGTTGAAGCGACGAATGATGAGGGTGACGGTGAAGGTGGGGATGACGTCGTCAGCGGGAGCCGGCGGAGAATCCAGGGTTGCTGTACTCATTAGTACTTCCTCTCCATGGGCTGGTAACGGGTCACGACGACCGGCTTCCAGTCGAGTCTGATGTGGTCTCCTGCGTCGGCCGACATGGGGTCGCCCGAAAGGTAGGCCATCGTGTGCTGCATGTGGTTCACATCGTCGCGGGTCGGGAAGTCCTCGCGCATGTGTGCTCCGCGGCTCTCCTTGCGGTTGCGCGCCGAGTAGACGACGACTTCGGCGAGGTCGAGCAGGAAGCCGAGCTCGATGGCCTCGAGAAGGTCGGTGTTGAACCGCTTGCCCTTGTCTTGCACGAGGATGTTCTTGTAGCGCTCGCGCAGATTGTGGATGACCTCGGTCACCTCGGTGAGGCTCTCTTCGGTGCGGAAGACCTGGGCGTTGCGGTCCATCGACTCCTGCAGCTCGCGGCGGATGATCGCGATGCGCTCGGTTCCGTTCGAATTGCGCGCGTTCTCCACGAGAGTACGAACTCCTGCGGCGGGGTCTTCCGGGAGCTCGACCCATTCGGCGGTCTTCACATACTCGGCCGCCGAGTTGCCGGCGCGCTTGCCGAACACGTTGATGTCGAGAAGCGAGTTCGTTCCGAGCCGGTTGGAGCCGTGCACAGAGACGCACGCGCACTCGCCAGCTGCGTACAGGCCGGGAACGACAGTGGTGTTGTCTGAGAGCACCTCAGCCTGAATGTTGGTGGGGATGCCGCCCATGGCGTAGTGGGCCGTCGGGAGCACGGGCACCGGCTCCGTGTACGGTTCGACACCCAGGTAGGTGCGGGCGAACTCCGTGATGTCAGGGAGTTTGGCATCGATGACCGCGGGATCGAGGTGCGTGATGTCGAGGTAGACATAGTCCTTGTGCGGCCCGGCACCGCGACCCTCGCGGATCTCGAGAGCCATGCAGCGGGCCACGATGTCGCGCGGCGCGAGGTCTTTGATCGTGGGGGCGTAGCGCTCCATAAAGCGCTCGCCCTCGCTGTTGCGCAGGATCGCTCCCTCGCCGCGTGCGGCCTCTGACAGGAGGATCCCCAAGCCGGCGAGACCGGTCGGGTGGAACTGGTAGAACTCCATGTCCTCGAGCGGCAGACCCTTGCGCCAGACGATGCCGACGCCGTCGCCCGTGAGGGTGTGGGCGTTGGACGTCGTCTTGTAGATCTTGCCGAAGCCACCGGTAGCGAAGATGACCGCCTTGGCCTGGAAGACGTGGATGTCGCCGGTCGCCAGTTCGAAGGCCACGACTCCGGCAGGCTTCTGGCCACCGAAGCCATCGCTGACCATGACGAGGTCGAGAACGTAGTACTCGTTGAAGAAGTTGATGCCGAACTTGACGCAGTTCTGATAGAGCGTCTGCAGGATCATGTGGCCGGTGCGGTCGGCGGCATAGCAGGCCCGGCGAACGGGTGCCTTGCCGTGATCGCGGGTGTGGCCACCGAATCGGCGCTGGTCGATCTTGCCGTCGGGTGTGCGGTTGAAGGGCAGCCCCATGTTCTCGAGGTCGTAGATCGCGTCGATCGCTTCTTTGGCGAGAACCTCGGCCGCGTCCTGATCGACGAGATAGTCACCGCCCTTGACCGTGTCGAAGGTGTGCCACTCCCAGTTGTCCTCCTCGACGTTGGCGAGGGCCGCGGCCATGCCGCCCTGCGCCGCGCCCGTGTGGCTGCGTGTCGGGTAGAGCTTCGAGATGACGGCGGTATTCGCCTTGGGCCCGGCCTCGATGGCAGCGCGCATTCCTGCACCGCCCGCGCCGACGATGACGATGTCGAACTGGTGGTAGTGAACGCCGTCTACAACGGATCCATCTGCGTATTCAGTCATGTCGGTCGCCGTCAGCTCGCCGGGCAGAACGAGGCGAGGAGGTCGGCGGGTGCGCCGGCGGGGCAGGGGTCGAACGTAAAGATCACAAGAGTTCCGAGCGTTATGAGGACGATGACTGAGAAGAGCAGGGCGCCCTTGAGGATGCCCCGGGTGGTGCGGTGCGACGCGTAGTCGTTGACGAGGGTGCGCATGCCATTCGCGCCATGGATCATGGCGAGCCACAGCATCAGACAGTCCCACACCTGCCAGAACGGGTTCGACCACTTGCCGCCGACGAAGGCGAAGTCGATGGCCTTGATGCCGTCACCGAGAACGAGGTTCACGATGAGGTGGCCGAAGATGAGCACGACGAGCACGAGGCCCGAGGCGCGCATGTACATCCATCCCCACTTCTCCCAGTTGATGCCGCGCGACCGCGGGGCACGGGAGTAGGGGCTGCGGGGGGCTTCGATCGTGGTGGCCATCAGTGACCCACCTCGCTGAAGACGTTCATGAGGTGGCGGGGAACGAACCCGGCCATCGTGACGACCCACAGGCCGATGACGACGTAGAACATCACCTTCTGGTACTTCGGACCCTTGGTCCAGAAGTCGATGAGGATGATGCGGATGCCGTTGTAGGCGTGGAACGCGATGGCGCCGACGAGTGCGGTCTCGCCGAGCCCCATGATCGGGTTCTTGTACGTGCTCATCACGGCGTTGTACGCCTCGGGCGCGACACGCACCAAGGCGGTGTCGAGGATGTGCACGAGGAGGAAGAAGAAGATGGCGATGCCTGTGATGCGGTGAAGCACCCACGACCACATTCCTTCGCGGCCGCGGTACAGAGTGCCCTGGGGCCTCTTACCCGTGGGCGCAAGGGAACCCGGCGCATGGGTTCCTGTCTCGGTTCTGGACACGAACAACCCTCCTTGGTTGAGAAAGCCCTGATCTAGAAAGTGCAGATCATCGGTGGAGATGGCTCGTCGCGGTCGTGCCGGTCTTCTCGTGCAGGTTCATCAGGATCGGGCGAAGGCGAAGATGGTCTCCAGTTTATAAGTTCTGGCAGGCCATGCTTGTTAGGTACCCCTAATCCGCGAAGACGCTTACACTGCCTCGACAACGGGAACGGGCTGTCGGGCTGCGATGACGTGTGCATAGTGTCCGAGCAGTTCGGTGCACACGGAGTTCCAGGTGGTCGCACGCACGGCGCGTCGTCCGGACTCGCCCATGCGCAGTCGCAGATCTCTCGACACGACGAGGTCCTCGACCAGGGTGCGCATGCTCGAATCTCCGGTCAACGCATCCGGATCGAAGAGATACCCGTCTCCGCCGTCGTGCACGAGGTCGACGGGGCCTCCGGCGCGGGGCGCCACGACCGGCAGCCCCGCCGCGTGCGCTTCCTGGATCGTCTGGCCGAAGGTCTCTTCGGTGCCGGTGTGTACGAAGACGTCGAAGCTCGCGTACGCGACGGCGAGGGCCTGACCGCCCATCCTGCCCAGCCAGGTCACCGGCATCCCCCGCAGCAGGCGGCCGACGGATGCGGTCGACGGTCCGTCGCCGACGAGCGCGAGCGAGATGCCGTCGATTCCGCGCAACTGGTCGAAGCGCTCGAGCTGCTTCTCCGGCGCGACGCGGCCGACGTAGCCGAGTACGACCTCGCCGTTCGGTGCGAGACGTGCGCGCAGGTCTACGGCATCCGGATGCGTGCGCAACCGCGGGTGGTATCGCTCGGTGTCGACGCCCCGGCCCCACCGCGCCAGCCGTGTCACGCCCGCTGCGACGAGGTCGCGCTCCGAGCTCGACGAGGGAACGAGCGTGAGGTCGGCGGCCTCGTGGATCCAGCGCACGAAGCGCCAGGCCAGGGCGGCGGCTTTGCCGAGGTGATTGCGCTTGGCGTACCCCGCGACATCCGTCTGGAAGATCGCGACGCTCGGCACGCCGATGCGGTTGGCCGCAGCGATCGCCTGGGCTCCGAGCAGGAAGGGCGATGCGGCGTGCAGCACATCGGGCCCGAAGGCGGCGAGCACACGCTGAACCTGAGGGTGGGGGAGTCCGACGGGAAACTGCCGATACGCCACAGCGGGCACCGCGTGCACCGCGAATCCCCGATAGCTCGTGGGTGTGTTCCGGGCAGCGGGTGCGATGAGAATCGCCTCGTGTCCCGAGTCGGCAAGAAAGTCGAGCACCTTGCAGACGCTGTTGGTGACCCCGTTGACCGTGGGGAGAAAACTCTCCGTGACGACGGCGACTCTCATGGGCTACTCCCGTCGGCCCGGGGATGCACCGGGCACGTTTCGAACGCTACGAGCCATGGGTGGCGAAGGGGTTAATAGACGGTGGCGGCCAGGTGAGCATCCGTTCAATCGCAGGACGTTCGGCTGGGTGGGTAGGGTGGGGCCATGGCTGAGAACTCTGCGATGGACCGTTTCTACAGTGTCATTCCGGCCGGAGGGATCGGCTCGAGACTCTGGCCGCTCTCCCGCGCCGACGCACCCAAGTTCCTGCACGACCTGAGCGGCTCGGGCCGCAGCCTGCTGCGCGACACGTGGGAGCGCCTCGCCCCCATCTCCGGCGAGCAGCGCGTGATGGTCGTCACGGGGCGTGCGCACCGTGCCGCCGTCGAGCAGCAGATTCCTGAGCTGGCCGACGTCAATGTGGTGCTCGAGAGCGAGCCGCGCGAGTCGTCGGCGGCAATCGGACTGGCCGCCGCCATCCTGGAACGCCGCGAGCCGGGGGTCATCATCGGCTCGTTCGCCGC
Organism: Agreia pratensis; assembly: GCF_900177685.1. GTDB lineage: Bacteria > Actinomycetota > Actinomycetes > Actinomycetales > Microbacteriaceae > Agreia > Agreia pratensis. The sequence goes on along the minus strand of NZ_FXAY01000001.1, from coordinate 451,851 downwards.
CGACCACGTCATCACGCAGAGCGAGGCGTTCCGCGACACCGTGGTGCAGGCCGTGAATGCTGCCGATGCCGGCTACATCGTGACGATCGGCATCACTCCGACAGAACCGTCGGTGGGTTTCGGCTACATTCTCACGGGTGACGCGCTCGACATCCCCGGCGCCTCGACCGCGATGGTCGCCAAGCGCTTCGTAGAGAAGCCAGACCTCGAGACGGCGAAGAAGTATCTGAAGAGCAAGAAATACCTGTGGAACGGCGGCATGTTCATCGCTCGCGCCGACAAGCTGCTCGAGCAGCTCGGCAAGGCGGAACCCGAGCTGCTCGCGGGTCTGCTCGAGCTGGCCGAGGCGTGGGACACCCCACGGCGAGGTGCCGTCGTCGATCAGGTCTGGCCCAAGCTCAAGAAGATCGCCATCGACTACACGGTGGCCGAGCCCGCCGCCGTGGACGGCACGCTCGCGGTCGTTCCTGGCGACTTCAGCTGGGACGACGTCGGTGACTTCGCCTCGATCGCCAAGCTCCACTCCACGGGTCGCGGCTCGGAGCTCGCCATTCTGGGCAAGAACGCCCGCGTGCTCTCCGACTCGTCGAGCGGAGTCGTGGTGTCGCAGAGCGGCCGCGTGATCAGCCTCATCGGCGTCAAAGACATCGTGGTCGTCGACACTCCGGATGCGCTGCTCGTCACCACGAGCGAGCATGCTCAGCGGGTCAAGTCGGTCGTCGACGCGCTGCGCCTGGGCGGTTCGGGCGACGTTCTCTGACCTCATAGTCGCGCGACCGAGCCGCTAGTCTTTTCGCCATGTCGACCTCTTCTGTCCTGCGCTCCGTTGTCGCGGTCGCCGCTTCGGTGCTCGTACTCGCCGGATGCGCGCCGGCGCCCGAGAAAACCCAGACGGCCAGCGACTACTGCGCGCGAATGGTCACCAACTCCGGCGGCCTCGAAGACCGATCGTTCAACCAGTCGAGCTGGGAGGGCCTCGAGAAGGCCAAGTCCGATCTCTCGATCGATGCCGAGGTGATCGTGTCGACCAACGAGACCGACCTGGCGCCCAATGTCACGCAGGCCGTCGACAGCGGATGCCAGTTCGTGCTGACGGTCGGTTACGAGTTGGCCGACGCGACCACGGCTGCGGCGAAGGCGAACCCCGATGTGCACTTCGCCATCGTCGACGAGCAGGTCGACGGAAAGAACATCAAGCCGATCGTCTTCGACACAGCCCAGGCCGCGTACCTGGCCGGATACCTCGCCGCGGGAACGACCGCGACCGGCAAGGTGGCGACGTTCGGCGGTGGCAATCAGCCTCCCGTGACCCTGTTCATGGACGGGTTCGTCGACGGCGTCGCGAAGTACAACGCGGTGCACGGAACCGCGGTGCAGGCGCTCGGCTGGAGCAAGGACGCCCAGGACGGCGTGTTCACGGGTGACTTCGAAGACATCAACAAGGGCAAGGTCACCACCCAGGCGTTCATCGATCAGGGCGCCGACGTGATCCTTCCCGTCGCCGGTCAGGTGGGTGAGGGAGCGGCCGCGGCCGCGGCAGAGAATGCGAACGTGTCGATCATCTGGGTAGACAACGACGGCTACGAGACGCTGCCGGCCACCTACAAGCCCATCGTTCTCACGAGCGTGCTGAAGAACACGGGCGACGCCGTGGTGCAGATCGTCGGCGACGACGTCGATGGGTCGTTCGACAACACGCCCTTCGTGGGCACCCTTGAGAACGGGGGAGTGGCTCTGGCCCCCTATCACGACAAGGCGGATGCGGTCACGCCCGCGCTTCAGGCCGAACTCGACGGGCTGAAGGCCGACATCGTTTCGGGTGCCCTCGAGGTCTCGAGCCCCAGCGCGCCGTAATCGCTCGGATCGACGCCGAAGCGCGCGGCGCATCCGGTGTCTTTTCAGGCTTTTTGGCGCTGAACATTTCGGGGTTGTTTCGGCGCGAACGCGTCTTTGTAACGACTGGGCGGCGATGCCGTCTGCTGGCCTCTCGACCCGCGTCACATTAGGTAACGTGAGAAACCACACAGCCCTGCGCTCCGCTTTCATCGCGGGGCAATCCTTGGAGGACATCTTGAGCAAGACCATTCGCCGTGCTGCCATGGGCGGCATCGCCACCCTCGGCTTCGCCGCACTCCTCGCCGGTTGCGCGTCCGCGCCGGCCGAAACCGGTTCGACCGACGCCGCCGCTTCGAACGCACTTCCCTGCATGGTTTCCGACGCCGGTGGCTTCGACGACAAGTCCTTCAACCAGGCAGGCTTCGAGGGGCTCAACGATGCCGCCAAGAAGCTGGGCGTCGAGCCCGTCACCGTTCAGTCCGATTCCGAGACCGCGTTCGCTCCGAACATCTCGAGCCTCGTCGACCAGAACTGCACGCTCATCGTCACGGTGGGCTTCGCGTTGGCCGATGCCACCAAGGCTGCCGCCGAAGCGAACCCCGACATCGATTTCGCGATCATCGACGACGCTTCCATCACGGCCGACAACGTCAAGCCGATCACGTTCGACACCGCCGGCGCCGCGTTCCTCGCGGGCTACGCGGCCGCCGACTACTCCAAGTCGGGCATCGTCGCGACCTGGGGCGGAATGAACTTCCCGACCGTCACCATCTTCATGGACGGCTTCGCCCAGGGCGTCAAGTACTACAACGAGCAGAAGTCGAAGGACGTCAAGGTTCTGGGTTACGACCTCGACAACCCTGACTCCGCCACCTTCACCGGCGGCTTCGAGGCCAACGACGTGGCGAAGACCACCGCTCAGAACTTCATCGATCAGGGCGCAGACGTTCTGCTCCCCGTCGGTGGACCGATCTACCAGAGCGCCGGCGTTGCCATCCAGGAGTCCGGTAAGGACATCGCCATGGTCGGTGTCGACTCCGACCTCTACGAGAGCGACCCCACCTACAAGGACCTCTACCTGACGTCGATCCTCAAGGGCATCAAGACGGCCACCGACACGGTTGTCACCGACGCCGCAGCCGGAGACTTCAAGAGCGAGCCCTACGTGGGAACGCTCGAGAACGACGGTGTCGGCATGGCGCCGTTCCACGACTTCGAGTCGAAGGTGAACTCCTCGCTCCAGGGCGAGATCGACGACCTCAAGGCGAAGATCGTCTCGGGCGACGTCAAGGTCTCCTCGTACCTGAACAAGTAGTCGCATACACCGTTCCACCCGCGTGAAATCGGGGGGCCAGCCACGGCTGGTCCCTCGATCGCGTTAAGCGCGCTCTTCACACATCGAACTGATGGGTAGATTGTCTCTATGAAGCTCGAACTCCGCGGCATTACGAAGCGTTTCGGCGCCCTCACGGCCAACGACCACATCGACCTCACGATCGAGCCGGGAGAGATCCACTGTCTCCTCGGCGAGAACGGCGCAGGCAAGTCGACGTTGATGAATGTGCTCTACGGCCTCTACAAGGCCGAAGAGGGAGACATTCTGCTCGATGACGTCGTGCAGCACTTCGCGGGCCCGGGCGATGCCATGGCGGCGGGAATCGGCATGGTGCACCAGCACTTCATGCTGATCCCTGTGTTCACGGTCGCCGAGAACGTGATGCTCGGCCATGAGCAGACGAATGCTGCCGGCGTGCTCGACCTCGCTGCGGCGCGCGAGAAGGTGCGTGAGATCAGCGAGAGATTCGGCTTCCACGTCGATCCGGATGCGCTGGTCGACGACCTGCCCGTCGGTGTTCAGCAGCGGGTCGAGATCATCAAGGCGCTGTCTCGTGACGCCAAGGTTCTCGTGTTCGACGAGCCCACCGCCGTGCTCACGCCCCAAGAGACCGACGAGCTCATGACCATCATGAGGCAGCTGAAGGCCGCCGGCACATCGATCGTCTTCATCACCCACAAGCTGCGCGAGGTGCGCGAGGTGGCCGACCGCATCACGGTCATCCGCCTCGGCAAGGTCGTCGGTGAGGCGTCGCCCACAGCGACGAACGCAGAGCTGGCCTCGCTGATGGTCGGTCGCGCCGTCGAGCTGACCGTGCATAAAGACGCGGCCACACCCGGGGCAGACGCCTTCGTCGTCTCCAACCTCTCGGTCGTCGACCCTCACGGCCAGCTGGTCGTCAACGATGTGAGCTTCGACGTGCGTGCGGGCGAGATCCTCGCGATCGCCGGCGTTCAGGGCAACGGTCAGACCGAACTCACCGAGGCGATCATGGGTCTCCAACCGCGTGTACGCGGTGAGATCACGCTCGATGGCAAGTCGCTCAGAGGGCTGTCGGTGAAGCAGGTGCTCGCGTCGGGAATCGGCTTCGTGCCGGAGGACCGAAAAGAAGACGGGCTGGTCGGCGAGTTCACCATCGCCGAGAACCTGATGCTCGACCGCAGCGACGGACCGCCGTTCGTCAAGGCGGGGACTCTTCAGCTGAACTACCTCAAGGAGTTCGCCGAGCGGAAGTCGAAGGAGTTCGACGTTCGCAGCCAGGGCATCACCACGCCGGTCGGTCGCCTCTCCGGAGGAAACCAGCAAAAGGTCGTTCTCGCCCGTGAGCTCAGTCGCGAGTTGCGCCTCTTCATGGCAGCGCAGCCCACCCGTGGCATCGACGTCGGCTCGATCGAGTTCGTGCACAAGCGCATCGTCGCGACGCGCGATGCCGGTATTCCCGTGATCGTCGTCTCGACCGAACTCGATGAGGTCGTCGCGCTCGCCGACCGGATCGCCGTGATGTACCGCGGAACGATCGTGGGCATCGTGCCGGGCGACACTCCCCGCGATGTGCTCGGCCTCATGATGGCCGGCGAAGTACCCGATTCCGTCACCTCCCCACCCGAAGGAGCTGCCGCGTGAGCCAGCCCACAGTCCCGCCCGTCGAATCCGGCCCACCCGTCGCGTCCCCACCTGAGCCCAGCGATTCATCCGTCGCTGAGCCCCGTTGGCACGGCGTCATGCGAGAGATCGTCGGCGGCAGCGCGATGATCTCGGTCCTCGCCGTTGTGCTGGCGATGGTTGCCGGAGGCATTCTGATCGCCCTCACCGACGACAAGGTGACGGCAGCGGCCGGGTACTTCTTCGCCCGCCCCGCAGACCTCTTCAAGGCCGTCTGGGATTCCGTCTCGGGAGCCTATACCTCGCTGTTCCAGGGCGCCGTCTACAACTTCCGGCGCCCCGGCTTCATCGCCGGCATCAAGCCGTTGACCGAGACGCTCACCTTCGCCACCCCGCTGATCGCGGCCGGTCTCGGAGTGGGCCTCGCCTTCCGCGTGGGCCTGTTCAACATCGGTGGTCGCGGCCAGATGCTCATCGCTGCCGCGTGCGCCGGCTGGGTCAGCTGGTCGTTCGAGCTTCCCTACGGACTTCACCTCATCCTCGCGGTTGCCGCGGGCATCATCGGCGGTGCCGTCTGGGGCGGAATCGTCGGGCTGCTCAAGGCGAGAACCGGAGCCCACGAGGTGATCGTCACGATCATGCTCAACTTCGTTGCCCTCTACTTGATCTCGTTCATGCTGAAGACCCCTGGCCTGCTGCAGGCCCCCGGTTCGAACAACCCCAAGACGCCCGCAGCGCTGCCCACGGCTGTGTTCCCCGATCTTCTCGGGCCGCAGTTCAACCTGCACTGGGGCTTCATCTTCGTGATCGCGGCCACCGTGTACGTCTGGTACCTGCTGAACCGGTCGAACCTCGGTTTCCAGTTCCGAGCTGTGGGAGAGAACCCCAACGCGGCGCGCGTGGCGGGCATCAGCGTCAACAAGATGTACGTCTACGCGATGCTGCTCTCGGGCGGCCTCGTCGGTCTCGCCGGCGTCGCACAGGTGCTCGGCACGGTGACCACCGGCTTCAGCTCGGGCATCGACGCCGGCATCGGCTTCGACGCCATCACGGTCGCGCTGCTCGGCCGCTCCAAGCCCTGGGGCATCTTCTTCGCCGGCATCCTGTTCGGCGCGTTCAAGGCAGGCGGATTCGCCATGCAGGCATCGGAGGGAATTCCCATCGACATCGTGGTCGTGATCCAGTCGCTGATCGTGCTCTTCATCGCCGCGCCGCCGCTCGTGCGTGCGGTGTTCCACCTGCCGAAGCCCAGCGGAGTGCGCCTCAGACGACCCCGCGCCCAGACCGCGGCGGTGACCAAGTGAGCATTCAAGACGCGCCCCTGCAGCACAACCACCCGGATTCGCTTCCTCCGGCACTCGAGAAGACCATCGTCAAGAGCTGGAAGGCGCCGATCGCCTACGGCATCTTCTCGATCATCGCCATCCTGCTCTTCGTGGTCTTCGGGCGCGAGGGCGTGAGCGGATTCCGGCTGTCTACCGACTCCGACTTCGTGCAGATCCCCACGATCGAGGCGCCGACGCGAGCGACGGACATCGTGCTCACCGTTCTTCTGCTGGCGTTGACCGCTTACAGCGCATTCCTCGTGTCTCGCGACCGGCCGGTCCGACTCTGGATCACGGTCGTCTTCGCCATTCTGTTCCTCATCGCGTTCCTCACCTGGGCCGCGGCCGGGGCGACGATTCCCGTGCCCGGCCTGCTTGTCGGTGCCGTCGGACTCAGCGTGCCGCTGGTCTTCGGCGCCCTGGGCGGGGTCATCTCCGAGCGCGTCGGTGTGGTGAACGTGGCCATCGAGGGACAGCTGCTTGCGGGAGCATTCGTGTCGGCCGTCGTCGCGTCGGTCACCGGTCAGGCGGTGCTCGGACTCATCTCAGCCATGGCCGCCGGTGTGCTCGTGTCGTTCGTCCTCGCGGCGTTCTCGATCAAGTACTTCGTCGACCAGGTCATCGTGGGCGTCGTGCTCAACGTGCTGGTCACCGGCCTCACGAGCTTCCTCTATTCACAGGTTCTGACGAAGAACACCGATCTGCTCAACAACAGCGCCACCATCCGCCTGCCCCGGCTCCCCATTCCCGGGCTCAGCGAGATCCCGATTATCGGCCCCGTGCTGTTCCGGCAGACGATCATCGTCTACATCCTGTACATCGCCGTCGCGGTGGTCTTCTTCGCGCTCTTCAAGACGCGTTGGGGTCTGCGTCTGCGCGCTGTGGGCGAGCACCCGCAGGCAGCCGACACCGTGGGCATCAATGTCGCCCGCACGCGGTTCTGGAACGTCTCGCTCGCGGGAGCGATCGCCGGTCTCGGTGGTGCGTACTTCACGATGGGCTCGGTGGGCTCGTTCAACAAGGAGATGACGGCGGGTGCAGGATTCATCGCCCTGGCGGCGGTCATCTTCGGTCGCTGGGATCCGATCAGGGCAACGCTGGCCGCGCTCTTGTTTGGCTTCGCGTCGAACCTGCAGAGCGTGCTGAGCATCATCGGTGCGCCCGTGCCGAGCGAGTTCATGCTGATGCTGCCCTACCTCGTCACGATCTTCGCGGTCGCGGGGGTGGTCGGCCGAGTCCGAGGGCCTGCCGCTGCCGGCAAACCGTACATAAAGTCCTAGGAGAGCCGATATGACCGAGATCGATCAGGCATCCGGCATCGATTGGAACGTGCTTCGCGCCGAGGCTCTACTTGCCATGGAGAAGGCCTACGTGCCGTACTCGAGGTTCCCGGTCGGGGTCGCCGCGCTCGTCGATGACGGCCGTGTGATCGCAGGCTGCAATGTCGAGAATGCCAGTTACGGGCTTACGCTGTGCGCCGAGTGCGCGCTCGTCTCGTCGCTGCACATGACGGGCGGGGGTCACCTGGTCGGCTTCGTCTGCGTAGACGGCGATGGCAACGCGCTGATGCCCTGCGGCCGGTGCCGTCAACTGCTCTACGAGCACTCCGCGCCGGGCATGCTGCTGCAGACCGTCTCCGGCATCCGAACCATCGACGAGGTGTTGCCGGATGCCTTCGGCCCGCGCACCCTGCAGGCCTACGTCGAGACGCACTAACCCCCCCCTCGTTCCCTGAGCTTGTCGAAGGGAACACCCCAGAAAGGCTCCACCCGTGTCAGAATCCTTCGACGTCGTCGACCTCATCCGTACCAAGCGTGATCACGGAAACCTCAGCACCGCCGAGATCGACTGGCTGGTCGATGCCTACACGCGCGGCTATGTGGGCAACGAGCAGATGGCGGCGATGGCGATGGCCATCCTGCTGAACGGTATGGAGCGGCAGGAGATCCGCGATCTGACGCTCGCCATGATCGCGTCGGGCGAACGCATGAGCTTCGACGGGCTCGGCAAGGTGACCGTCGACAAACACTCCACGGGCGGCGTCGGCGACAAGATCACGCTGCCGCTCATGCCGCTCGTCGCGTCGTTCGGCGTCGCGGTTCCTCAACTGTCGGGTCGGGGACTCGGCCACACCGGTGGAACCCTCGACAAGCTCGAGAGCATCCCGGGATGGCGCGCAGACCTCACGAACGACGAGATGTTCGCCCAACTGCGCGACGTCGGGGGCGTGATCTGCGCCGCGGGCTCCGGACTCGCGCCGGCCGACAAGAAGCTCTACGCGCTGCGCGACATCACCGGAACGGTCGAGGCCATCCCGCTGATCGCGTCCAGCATCATGTCGAAGAAGATCGCCGAAGGAACCGATTCGCTCGTTCTCGACGTCAAGTTCGGCTCTGGCGCGTTCATGGTCGACATCGAGAAATCGCGCGAGCTCGCCCGCACGATGGTCGACCTCGGCAATGACGCCGGTGTCTCGACGACGGCCCTCCTGACCGATATGAATGTGCCGCTCGGGCTTGCCATCGGCAACGCCAACGAGGTGCGCGAGTCGGTCGAGGTTCTCGCGGGCGGAGGCCCCGCCGACGTGGTCGAGCTCACGATCGCGTTGGCGAAAGAGATGCTGCGCCTCGCCGGTCAGCCTGACGCCGATGTCGAGAAGGCTCTGACCGACGGACGTGCCATGGACACGTGGCGTCGCGTCATCGAGGCTCAGGGTGGCGACCCGGATGCCGCGCTGCCGGTCGCGCGCGAGACTCACGTGGTGACAGCCGATCGCGACGGTGTTCTGCTTACGCAGGAGGCCCTGCCCTTCGGCATCGCTGCATGGCGCCTCGGGGCCGGACGGGCGCGAGCACAGGACCCGGTGCAGCACGCCGCCGGCATCGATCTGCACGCCAAGCCCGGCGACGCAGTCAAGGCGGGACAGCCCTTGTTCACGCTCTCGGCCGACGAACCGCAGCGTTTCGAGCGCGCGCTCGAGGCTGTCGAGGGAGCGTGGAGCATCGGCGATGCCGCCGACTGGACGCCCCGCGGTCCGCTGGTCGCCGAGCGCATCGAGTAGACGTGACGACGACTCCGCCTCAGCCGTGGACGCTCGATGAGGTGCGAGCAGCCATCGGGGCTCTCAACGGTCCTCGGACGTCTGTCGTCTTCACGATCGACGGTGATGAGGCGACCGGGCGATGGAAATTCGACGATGCAGAGTGGGCTCCTCGCCTCGAGGCGGCTCATGGCGCGTCGAGAAACTTCAGCTATGTCGTCCGGCTGTCGGCGGAGAAGTCCAGCTTTCGCTGGTTCGAGCAGGATTCGGGTCTCAACAACGGACGGTTCCGTCTATACCGCGGCTACAGCAGGGGGTTCTCCATCAACCTCTTCACGATCATCGTCGCTCTCGTGCGACGAATGGCCCGGTCGACAGAAGCCGCCGATGCCGTCGTCGTGTACAGCCGAGATCAGGTGTCGGCGCCGATTCTCGATGTGTTGAGCCGTGCAGGATGGAAGAACAGAGGCGTCACGATCTGAGACGGATACGTTCGCGTCAGCGCGCCGGTTCTCCGATGCGGCGAAGCGCGTCTTCGATGAGGGCCCAGAACTTGTCTGTGTCGAGGTCGACCGCCACCTGCGTCGTGCAGTCATCCGGCGCGGGCGAGCGGAAGTCGGCCACGGTCATGCCGAGGGTCAGCGTGCCAGCGAGTTCTACATCGAGCGGCGTCTTGCGCACGGTCATCACGCTGGGGTCGATGACGTAGGCCACCGCGCACGGGTCGTGAACCGGCGGATGAGCGAAGCCCTGCGCCTCGAGGTACGTGCTGGCGAAGAAGTCGAGAAGCTCGCCCACGAAGCGTGAGGGCGTGGTGTCTATGGCGTCGATTCGCGCGCGCACGTCAGGAGTGGCGAGCGCCTGGTGTGTCAGGTCGAGGCCCACCATGGTCAGCGGCCATGATTCGTTGAAGACGATATGAGCGGCCTCGGGGTCGATGATGATGTTGAATTCTGCGGTGGCCGACCAGTTGCCGACGTGGAAGCCTCCGCCCATCAAGACGACCTCTCTCACGCGAGAGACGATGCGTGGTTCCTTGCGCGCAGCAAGCGCGATGTTCGTGAGCCCGCCCGTGGGCACCAACGTGATCTCGCCGGGCTCGCTCGCCATGATGGTGTCGATGATGAGGTCGACGGCGTGCCGGCCGTCGAGTTCTCGCGTCGACTCCGGAAGTTCGGGGCCGTCCATGCCGGATTCGCCGTGGATATCAGGCGCCACCTCGATGGTGCGCACGAGCGGCCGCGGGCATCCGGCCGCGAACGGAACCCCGACGATGCCGGCGATCTCGGCCACGGCGAGGGCGTTCCTCGTGACCTTGTCGAGCGTCTGATTGCCCACCACTGTGGTGACCGCAAGCAACTCGATCTGCGCATTGCCGTGCGCGAGCAGGATCGCGATCGCGTCGTCGTGGCCAGGGTCGCAGTCGAGGATGATCTTGCGCGGCATTGGTGCTCCTTGAAGTCGTCATAAAAGCATATATGAAACTGACATTCATATATGCAACACTGAAGACATGACAGCGCTCATCGATTCCGCCGCCGCCCGTGTCGAGTGGATCAGGTCTCGCATGCGACTTCTCGCCGCGGTGCGGGAGAAATTCGCCGAGACGAGACCCTTCGAGGGCCACCGCATCGGCATGTCGCTGCACATCGAGCCCAAGACCGCGGTGCTGCTGGAGACCCTCGCCGCCGGGGGTGCCGAGATCGTCGGAACCGGAAACCACGGATCGACGCAAGACGACGTGGTCGCCTATCTGCAGAACCAGGGCATGACGCTGTTCGGCCGCCGCGACGACTCCCTCGACCAGCACCACGCGAACGTCGCCTCCGTACTCGACGCGACCCCGGACATCCTGCTCGACAACGGCGCCGACCTCGCGGCCGGCATCGTCGCGCGGGGCGCAGGGGCGACGCTGATCGGGGGAACAGAAGAGACGACCTCAGGTGGAGACAGACTGCGGTCCGAGCTCCTGGGTCAGGTTCCGTTCCCGGTGATCGTCATCAACGACAGCATGTTGAAGCAGCTGGGTGAGAACAAGCACGCCGTGGGTCAGTCGGTCGTCGAGAGCTTCATGCGCATCACGAACCTCATGATTCCCGGCCGCCGTTTCGTCGTGGTCGGCTACGGGTGGTGCGGCCGCGGCGTCGCTCAGTACCTGCGCGCGCTTGGCGGCAAGGTCGCCGTGGCCGAGGTCGACGAACTAAAAGCGTTCGAGGCCGCCCTCGACGGATTCCGCGTCGACACCGCCGACGGACTCGCCGGCTGGGGCGAGGTGTTCATCACCGCGACCGGCCGCCCGAACGTGCTCACGATGTCGGCTATCGACCGCATGGGTGATGGCGCGATTCTGGCCAACTGCGGCCACTTCCCCTGGGAGATCGACACGGCGTCGTTGCGCACGAGCGCCACTGCCACCCGGGCTATCGACGACACGATCGAGCGCATCGAACTGCCGAACGGACGGCACGTGATCCTGATCGCCGGCGGACGTATGTTCAACCTCGCGGGCACGGCGCCCAAGGGCAACTCGCTCGACTCCATGGACCTCGGGTTTCTCCTCCAGGTGCTCTCGCTCGAGCGTGTGGCGACCGGGGCGGGCACGCTGGTCGCGGGCGCCCAGCCCGTGCCCGATGATCTCGAGCGGGAGATCGCCCGACGCATGGTCGCCGCCATGGGGGCGAGCCTCTAACCGTGGCGGCATCAAGCGCATCATCGACCTCCGCGTCGGCGCCGCCCGTCGAGACGGAGTACGCGGCGCCCGCGCTCGACAAGGGCCTCGACATCCTCGAGCTTCTCTCCGCCACGAACGGGGCACTGAGTCAGGCCCAGATCGCATCCGGCGTGGGGCGAAGCGTCAGCCAGATCTTCCGTGTGCTGAGCACTCTCGAGCGGCGCGGCTATGTGCACCGCGACCATCAATCAGGGCTCTACATCCTGTCGTTGCGCCTGTTCGATCTGGCCCACCGTCACGATCCTCTGCGCGGCCTGCTCCAGGCATCCGCCGGGCCGATGCGCGCGCTGGCAAACGCGGCCGAGCAGTCGTGCAGTCTCAGTGTCGAAGAAGCCGGACTGTCCCGCGTCGTTGCGCAAGTCGAGAGCCCTGGCGACTTCGGGTTTCGGGTGCGGGTCGGCGCGCTGTTTTCGCTCGACGACTCCGCGACGGGTGAGGTCCTGCGAGCGTTCCGCTCGAGCGATCCGGATGCGCTCGAGCCCGCTCTGCGATCGGTTCGCGAGGCGGGGCACGTCGAGCGTGGCGACGACCTTCACGCCGGCGTGATCGACATCGTCTTTCCCGTGCTGCGTGCCGATGGCACGGCCGTGGCTGCGTTGACCGTGCCCTACGTCGCGACGAGGGCGAGCGTTCTCGGTACCGACGCGGTTCTGCGGCTCGCCCGGCATGCAGCCTCGCAGATCTCGGGCAGCGTCTTCCCGGCACCGACGCCGTAGGCTGAGGCCATGAACGATTCACGAGAGCAGTACACGCTCGCCAACGGCCGAACGAGCATCAACGCTCTCCCCAAAGTCTCCCTCCACGACCACCTCGACGGTGGCCTCCGCCCCGCCACGATTCTCGAACTGGCCGACTCGATCGGCTTCGAGGTGCCCGCCTCTGACGCCGCCTCGCTGGGTGAATGGTTCGAAGACTCCGCCGACTCCGGATCGCTCGTCGACTACCTCGCCACCTTCGACATCACCGTGGGTGTCATGCAGACGACAGAGGGTCTCACCCGCGTCGCGCGCGAGTTCGTGCAGGATCTCGCCGCTGACGGCGTCGTCTACGGCGAGGTGCGCTGGGCCCCCGAACAGCACGTGGCCAAGGGCCTCACTCTCGACCAGACCGTCGAGGCGGTGCAGCAGGGCATCGAGCAGGGCATCGACGACGCGCGAGGCGAAGGCAAGACACTGCGCGTGGGCCAGTTGGTCACGGCCATGCGCCACGCAGATCGCGGCCTCGAAATTGCCGAGCTCGCTGTGCGCCACCGCGAGCGTGGCGTCGTCGGGTTCGACATCGCCGGTGCCGAGCTCGGTTTTCCTGCGGGCAACCAGCGCGCGGCATTCGATTATCTGGCCCAGAACTTTCTTCCCGTCACAGTGCACGCGGGTGAGGCCGACGGTCTCGACAGCATCCGGGGCGCGCTCTTCGACGGGCGTGCGCTGCGACTCGGCCACGGCGTTCGACTCGCCGAGGACATCCGCATCGAGTCGAGCGACGATGAGAACACGTTCGTCTCTATCGGCGGCCTCGCCCAGTGGGTCAAAGACCGCGAGATCGCGCTCGAGCTCTCGCCGTCGTCGAATCTGCAGACCGGTGCGATCGCCGCCTGGGGTGACGACCTGCAGGACCACCCGTTCGATCTGCTCTACCAGCTCGGCTTCACGGTCACGGTCAACACCGACAACCGTCTGATGAGCAACACCTCTCTCAGCCGTGAGCTCTCGCTGCTGTCGGACGCGTTCGGGTACGACCTCGAGGACTTCGAGGTCTTCCAGCTCAATGCTGCGAATGCCTCCTTCCTGCCGCTCGATGAGCGCCAGGATCTGGCAGACACGATCATCGCGGGCTTCCAGAGCGCGTAGCCCATGCGGTTGCACGAACTACCAGACGACGTCTTCGTTCTCGGGGCGCACGCGCCCGATTGGCGCAGCGCCGTGCGTATCGCGGGCGATGCGCTCGTCGCGGGCGGGGTTACGACGGATGCCTATGCCGAGCGCATGGTGCAGGTCGTCGAGGAGTTCGGCGCGTATATCGTGATCGCTCCAGGCCTCGCGCTCGCGCACGCTCGCCCCGGGCCTGATGTGCTGCACGACGGGCTCGCGGTCGTGACGCTCGACGAGCCGGTCGTGTTCGGGCATCCGCACAACGACCCCGTCGAGGTCGTTCTGGCGCTCGCGGTGACCAGCAACGAGGGGCATGTGACCGTGCTGGCAGAATTGGCGAACGTGTTCAACGACCCGATGGCCACCACCGCCATCGCTCAGGCGACGACGGTCGAGGCGGTGAGGGCGGTGCTGGGTCGGGCCCAACCCGAGGCGTGATCGCCGCCCACTATCGTTGACCCTATGAAGATCATCGCCTTCTGCGGAGCAGGCATCGGAACCTCGGCCATTCTCAAAGTGAACGCCGAACGTGCCCTCGCTCGGCTGGGCATCCAGGCCGATATCGAGGCCACCGACATCGCCGGTCTCGCTGTCGCCGCAGAAGACGCGCAGGTGATCCTGGCGTCTCCCGAACTCGTGAAGTTCATCGGCAAGACCTACGCCGATGTCGTCGTGATCGAGAACTACTTCGACCTCGACGAACTCACGCGAAAGCTCGAGATCGCTCTCGGCTGACCCGCTACTCCGCGATCAGCGCGCGCACACCTTCTTCGAGGCGCGAGAGCGCCTCGGCGGCCGCAGTTCTGCGTTCGTCGAGCGTTCCGTCGCTCGACTGGGTATCGAGGTAGACCTTCAGCTTCGGCTCCGTTCCGCTGGGGCGCACCATCACGCGTGAGCCGTCGTCGAGGTGGATCCGCAGAACATCCGACGACGGCAGAACTCCGTCGGCGCCGAGCAGATCGTCGATGCTCGACACGCGGATGCCTCCGATCTCGGCGGGCGGTTCGGCTCGGAGCCGTGCCATCACCCGGGTGATCTGCGACAGATCGGTGACGCGCACCGACACCTGGCCCGATGCGAAGTGCCCGAAGCGCATGCTGAACGCATCGAGCTGGTCGTCGAGGGTGAGGCCGCGAGCCGCGAGTCCGCTGGCCAGATCGAGCAGGGCCAGAGCCGCAGAGATGCCGTCTTTGTCGCGCACTGTCGACGGATTGACCAGGTATCCCAGAGCCTCCTCGAATCCGAACGCGAGCCCGGGCGTGCGAGAGACCCACTTGAAGCCGGTGAGGGTCTCGGCGAACTCGAGTCCGTATTCCGCAGCGACCGCTCGCAGCGCGGGCGACGACACGATCGAGCACGCCAAGGTACCGGAGGCGGTCTGCTCGTCGCGAGCAGCGGCATCCAGATTCTCGGCGGCACGCCAGCCGAGCAGGGCGCCCACCTCGTTGCCGGTGAGCGCGCGAAAGGTCGCCGGCGACGACGAATCGCGGATGGCGATGGCCAGCCGGTCGGCGTCGGGGTCGTTCGCGATCACCAGATCGGCGTCGACCTCGCGCGCGGTCCGGAATGCGAGATCGAGCGCGCCCGGTTCCTCGGGATTGGGGAAGGAGACGGTGGGGAAGGCGGAGTCGGGGTCGATCTGCTGACGCACGACCGTGGGCTCGTCGAACCCTGCGGCCTCGAGTACCGCTCTGAAGGTCTGCCAGCCGACGCCGTGCATCGCCGTGTAGACCACCTTCGGCTGAACTGCGGGTCGCGACGCGAGTTCGGCGGTCTGCGAGATGTAGGCCTCGACGACAGACTCTGGCGCGATCTCGTAGGCGTCTGAACGGGGCAGCTCGAGAACATTCTCCTCAGCCGCGATACGCAGAATGTGCGTTGCGATCTCCGCGTCGGCGGGGGAGACGATCTGCGAGCCCTGGTCGATGCCGCCCAGATAGACCTTGTAGCCGTTGTCGTTCGGCGGGTTGTGCGACGCCGTCACCATCACGCCGGCGCTCACATCGAGGTGCCGCACGGCGAAGGCCACGAGCGGGGTAGGCAGCAGTCGGGGCAGCAGAATGGCCCGGATGCCGGCGCCTGCCATGATCTCGGCGGTGTCGGTCGCGAAGACGGCCGAGTTCTTGCGCCCGTCGTATCCGATCACGATGCTCGTGGGGTCACCGTCGACCGCGCGCTCGATCAGGTAGGCGGCGAGACCTGCAGCGGCCTGTGAGACCAGCACGCGATTCATACGGTTGGGCCCCGCGGCGATCTCGCCTCGGAGTCCGGCGGTGCCGAAAGCGAGACGCGTCTCGAAGCGATCGCGCAGATCGTCGAGGGCCGATGTGTCACCCGAGCCGGCGGCCTCGATCAGAGCCGACAGCTCGGAGCGCGTCTCGTCGTCGGGGTCCTGTGCAAGCCACGCGCGGGCAGCCTCGAACAGGTCGGAATCGATCACAGCTCACCCACGATACGGGCGAGCAGCGAGCCGATCCTGCCCTCGGCGTTGCGGCCGGCCTCGATGACCTCTTCGTGGCTCAGCGGGGTCTTCTGAATGCCGGCGGCGAGGTTCGTGATGAGAGACATGCCGAGGATCTCCATGCCGGCCTGTCGGGCGGCGATGGCTTCGAGCGCTGTCGACATGCCCACGATGTGGCCGCCGATCGCCTTCGCCATCTGCACCTCGGCCGGTGTCTCGTAGTGCGGGCCTCGGAACTGCACGTAGACGCCCTCGTCGAGGTCGGCGTCGACCGTGCGGGCGATGTCGCGCAGGCGGCTCGAGTACAGATCGGTCAGGTCGATGAACGTGGCGCCCTCGAGGGGTGAATCCGCCGTGAGATTGATGTGGTCGCTGATGAGAACGGGCGTTCCCGGGGTCCAGGTTTCACGGATGCCGCCGGCCCCGTTCGTGAGGATCATGGTCGTGGCGCCCGTGGCTGCGGCGGTGCGCACACTGTGCACGACGCGGCGCACGCCGTGGTTCTCGTAGTAGTGGGTGCGCGCGCCGATCACGAGGGCGTGCTTTCCGTTGGGAAGCGCGATCGAGCGGAGCGTGCCGCCGTGCCCGGGAACGGCCGAGGCCGAGAAGCCGACGATCTCCGTCGCATCCACGGTGGCGATGGTCTCGCCGATGAGGTCTGCGGCCTTGCCCCAGCCGCTGCCGAGGGTCAAGGCGATGTCGTGATGCGCGACCCCTGTCTTCTCGGCGATCTGAGCTGCCGCCTCGCGGGCGATCTCGAAGGGATCGGCGTCGGAGGAATCGAGGGGATTGGCTGTCGTGGTGAGCATTGAACCACCTTAGATTAACGCGGTGTTCACCGGCGGAAGGCCGATACGCGGGGCGTGGGTTTGGCGGTGGCCCGCGCGACACGGGAGAATGGCCGTCATGGTCTATGAGTTCGAGCGCAAGCAGAGAATCGCCGTCCTCGGCGGCGGTCCGGGCGGGTATGACGCCGCTATTGCGGGAGCTCAGCTCGGTGCTGATGTCACATTGATCGAGCGGGTCGGCGTGGGCGGCTCCGCCGTGCTGACCGATGTCGTGCCATCGAAGACGCTGATCGCCACGGCCGAGGCAACGAACGCGATCGGCGAGGCCGCCGATCTCGGTGTGCAGTTCTTCACTCGCGGCGGCACGGGCAAGCCGGTGCGCCCCGAGATCGCCGTCAACCTCGCCGCGGTGAACAAGCGACTCCTCGGCCTTGCACGGCAGCAGTCCGAAGACATGAAATCCAGCCTCATCCGTTCGGGCGTGCGCGTCGTCACCGGCGAGGGCCGCCTCGACGGACCCAACTCGGTGATCGTCTCGACCTCGAAGGGCGAAGAGGGTACGGACTTCGACGAGATCGAGGCCGACACCATCGTCGTCTCAGTCGGAGCGAGCCCCCGAATCCTCGACTCCGCGGTTCCCGACGGAGAACGCATCTTCACCTGGACTCAGCTGTATACGCTGAAGACGGTTCCCGAGCACCTCATCGTGGTCGGATCGGGCGTCACCGGGGCCGAGTTCGCCTCGGCGTACACCGCGCTCGGTTCGAAGGTCACGCTCATCTCGAGCCGTGACCAGGTTCTGCCCGGCGAAGACGCCGACGCGGCCGCGGTGATCGAGAACGTGTTCAAACGCAACGGCATGACCGTGCTCTCGAAGTCACGCGCCGATTCCGTCGTGCGCACCGACAAGGGCGTCATCGCGACCCTCTCGGATGGCCGCACCGTCGAGGGCAGCCACTGCCTCATGGCCGTCGGCTCGATCCCGAACACCGAAGGCATCGGGCTTGCCGAGGCCGGCGTGCAGCTCACAGAGTCCGGTCACATCCGCGTCAACAGGGTTGCCCGCACGTCGATGCCGTCGATCTACGCGGCCGGCGACTGCACGACCTTCCTACCGCTGGCATCCGTCGCCTCGATGCAGGGCCGCACGGCCGTGTTCCACGCCATGGGAGATGCGGTGAACCCCACCGAGCTACGCAATGTGTCGTCGAACATCTTCACCCAGCCGCAGATCGCCACCGTCGGCTGGACCCAGCGTCAGATCGAAGAGGGCATCGCGCAGGGCGACATCTACAAGCTGCCCCTGTCGGAGAACCCCCGAGCCAAGATGATGGGCATCAAAGAGGGCTTCGTGAAGCTCTTCGCCCGCACCGGCTCGGGCACCGTCATCGGCGGAGTCGTCGTCGCTCCCAACGCGTCGGAACTGATCTTTCCGATCGCCTTGGCGGTAGAGCACCGCCTCACCGTCGATGCGGTCTCGCGCGCGTTCAGCGTGTACCCGTCGCTCTCGGGCAGCATCTCCGATGCGGCCCGCGCGATGCACATCGTTCTCTAGCGGTTCGCGTCCGGTCGCGGATGAGGAAAAACTCGCGGCACGCCGCCGTTTCCGGTGCGACATGCGGCCGCGACGAGCGCTTTCCTCATCTGTGAAGGGTGCGGAAGGGCTCTACCTAGTCGGCGATGTCGAGCAGCACGGTGCCCGACGACACCGTGGCGCCGACCGTGGCTGCGATGTTCGCGATCGTGCCGTCTTTGTGAGCGGCGATGGGCTGCTCCATCTTCATGGCCTCGAGCACGAGCACGAGATCGCCCTTGACGACCGCATCGCCCTCGGCGACGGCGATCTTGACGATGGTGGCCTGCATGGGAGCCTTGACCGAGTTGCCCGTCGCTGACGAGAATCCTGCAGCCGAACCGCGGCGCTTCGGCGCGGAGCCGGAGGTTGCCGCACGCGCGGTCGAGGAGCTGCCTCCGAAGCTGGCAGGCATCGCAACGGTGACGCGCTTGCCATCGACCTCGAGCACCACGGTCGTGCGCTCGGCCGCGGGAGCGGACTCCTCGAGCTCGCCCGACCAGGCCTCGATGTCGTTCACATACTCCGTCTCGATCCACCGGGTGAAGATGGTGAACGGCTGGCCATCCGCCGGCGCGAACGCGGGATCGCGCACGATCGACCGGTGGAATGGCAGTACGGTCGGCAGGCCGTGCACCTCGAATTCGTCGAGTGCGCGACGCGAGCGCTCGAGAGCGTCTTCACGAGAGCTGCCGGTGACGATGAGCTTGGCAAGAAGCGAGTCGAACGAGCCTGAGATGACGTCGCCGGCCCTGATGCCCGTGTCGATGCGCACGCCGGGGCCGCCCGGGGCGTTGAACGTGTGGATGGGGCCCGGGCTCGGCAGGAATCCGCGACCGGCGTCTTCACCGTTGATGCGGAACTCGAAGGAGTGGCCGCGGGGCGCGGGGTCGTCATAGTCGAGAACGCCCCCCTCGGCGAGACGGAACTGCTCGCGCACGAGGTCGATGCCGGTGACCTCTTCTGACACGGGGTGCTCGACCTGCAGACGGGTGTTCACCTCGAGGAACGACACCGTTCCGTCGGCAGCGACCAGGAACTCGCAGGTGCCGGCGCCCACATAGCCGACCTCTTTGAGAATGGCTTTGGATGCGCGATACAGCTCGGCGTTCTGGGCGTCGGTGAGGAACGGGGCCGGGGCCTCCTCGACGAGCTTCTGGTGGCGACGCTGCAGCGAGCAGTCACGGGTCGATACGACGACGACGTTGCCGTGCGCGTCTGCGAGGCACTGGGTCTCGACGTGCCGGGGCTTGTCGAGGTACTTCTCGACGAAGCACTCACCACGACCGAAGGCGGTGATCGCCTCGCGGGTGGCCGACTCGAACTGCGAGGCCACTTCGTCTTCGGTATAGGCGATCTTGAGACCGCGGCCACCGCCGCCGAAGGCCGCCTTGATGGCGACGGGGAGGCCGTGCTGTGCGACGAAAGCGAGCACCTCGTCTGCGCCGCTGACGGGGTCGAGGGTGCCGGGCGCGAGGGGCGCGCCGACCTTCTCGGCCACATGGCGTGCGGAGACCTTGTCGCCGAGCTTCGCGATGGCGGCGGGCGAAGGACCGATCCACACCAGGCCCGCGTCGATGACCGCCTGCGCGAAGGCGGCGTTCTCGGCGAGGAACCCGTAACCGGGGTGAATGGCATCTGCGCCGCTTCGCCGCGCGATCGAGAGGATCTTCGGAATGACGAGATAGGTCTCGGCACTCGTGGTGCCCTCGAGGGCGTACGCCTCATCGGCGAGCTGGGCGTGCAGAGCGTCTCGATCTTGATCGGCGTAGATGGCGACCGATCCGATTCCGGAGTCTTTGGCGGCCCGGATGACCCGGACTGCGATCTCGCCTCTGTTGGCTATGAGTACCTTGGTGATGCGCGGCATAATGCACCCAGCCTATTGGGCCGAGGTTGCCGTCCTTTGGCAGACACGGACAAAAATGCCGTGCAGACCCTGTGGGAACCTCTTATCGGACGACGTTTCGAAGCGACATCATGTCGATATCGATCTCGGCGAGCATGGTGCGGAGTGTTGGCAGGGACATGCCGATCACCGTGGACGGCGCCCCCGTGACCGAGCGGATGAACGGTGCCGCGAGCCCGTCGACCGTGAAAGCCCCAGCCACCTGCAGGGGCTCGCCACTCGCGACATACGCGTCGATCTCCTGCTCGGTGATGTCGGCGGCGAACTCCACCGAGGCGTGAGCTGTGGCGCCGAGCGCCCTGGCCGGCTCGCCGTTCTTGACCTCGATGATCCAGTGCCCCGAGTGCAGCGTGCCCGTCTTGCCCCGCTGCTCGAGCCATCTGTCGCGGGCGACCTGAGGCTCGTGAGGCTTGCCGTAGATGATGCCATCGAGCTCGAAGGCCGAATCGCCGCCGAGAATCACCCCGTCGATCGCCTCGCCATCCGGCTGCTGCCCGAGAATCGCCTCGGCCTTCAACCGGGCCAGCAGAGTGACCATCGCCGAGGCATCCAGTTCGCCGTTGGAATCGGTCGCGAGCCGCACGGCGGCCTCTTCGTCGACGTTCGACGGCACGACGACGGGTTCGATGCCGACCTGCCTGAGCAGGGCGAGGCGAGCCGGCGAGGTGGATGCGAGATAGAGGCGCACGGAGAGGACCGCCCTTTCGTATGGGATGCTCGAACCATGGCTGACGCGCAGGGAACACAGGTCGAGCTGGAGATTACCAACGTAGCCCACGGCGGAATATCGGTCGCACGACTCGATGGCCGCGTGGTCTTCGTCACGGACTCGCTGCCCGGCGAGCGGGTGATCGCACGCATCACCGACGACGAGCACGCCTCGTTCTGGCGGGCTGACACTGTTCGTGTGCTCGAGGCATCGCCTCATCGCGTGCCTCACGTCTGGCAGGCCGCCTCGATCGATCGTGACCCCGACAACAGGGCGGGCGGAGCCGAATTCGGCCACATCGACCTGTCGTGGCAGCGCGAACTCAAGCGTCAGGTCATCGTCGACTCGCTCAAGCGTTTCGCCGGTCTTGAACGCGACGTCGAGGTCGAAGCCGTCGACGGTGACGACGAGCGCGGCGGTCTCGGCTGGCGAACGCGCGTGCGACTGCACGTGGATGCCGATGGCCGCGTCGGTCCGTTCGCGGCCCGTTCGCATCGGGTCATCGCCGTCGACGACCTTCCGCTGGCGACGCCGGCGCTCGAGCACGAGGCCCCGCTCGGTGATCGAGTCGACGGCTCGGACTTTCCTGCCGACGGGTACATCGACCTGGTCGCGCCGTCGCAGGGAGCGCCTCGCTTCGTCACCTCGACGGAGACGCCGGAGAACGGGCGGGGCAAGCGCGCCGCAGCGAGGCGTGGGCGCAGTATCACCGAGGTGGTCGACGGGCGCGAGTTCCTGCTCGATGAGCAGGGTTTCTGGCAGGTGCACCGCTCAGCGGCGTCGACACTGTCTCGGGCGATCCGCAGCGAGGTGCTCGACGAGCTTCTCGATCCCGCCGCGTTCAATCTCGACCTCTACGGCGGCGTCGGGCTCCTCGCCGCGGCGCTGGGGGAGAAGGTCGGCTCGGGCCTGCGCATCACCAGCGTCGAAGGCAACGAACTCGCGACGGACTATGCGGCCGAGAACCTCAGCGAATTCTTCGGCGCGAACGCAGAGACGAACAGGGTCGACCGCTATCTGCGCCAGCTCGAGAAGAGTGCACAGGCTTCTGAGCGCGAGCGGTTGTCTCGCGCCACAGTGATCCTCGACCCGCCCCGCGCTGGGGCGGGCAAGCAGGTCGTCAACTCCCTGATCTCGCTCGACGTCGCTCAGGTCGTCTACGTCGCGTGCGATCCCGTTGCCTTCGCGCGCGACGCCGGGCAGTTCGAGCGCGGCGGCTATCGCGTGCGCTCGATGCGCGCGTTCGACCTCTTCCCTCACACGCACCATGTCGAATCCGTGGCAGTCCTCACGAAGGGCTGACCCTCGAACGCTCGAAGCGCACGTCCGTTACCATCGAAGTGACCCGCGGAGGGAAGGCCACCATGATTCCCGCAGACAAGACGGCTTCGGCCGATCGTCTCTCCGAAACGACGGTGCGCGTCGCGATCGTCGACGATCACGAATCGGTTCTTCTCGGGCTCAAGGCCGCGTGCCTTGAGGCCGGCTACGAGGTCGTCGCCGTTGGGCTGACTGTTCCCGACCTCATTCGCGCGCTCGGTACCCGGCCGTCTGACGTCGTCGTGCTCGACCTCAGCATCGGAGACGGGCTCAGTGTCACCCACAACGTCGAGGCCGCGCTAAACACCGGCGCATCGGTTCTCGTGCACAGCATCGCAGACCGCACCGCCAGCGTTCGTGAAGCGCTCGCGGCGGGTGCCGCAGGCGTCATCCCGAAGTCGGCGGCCACCAGTACGGTGATCGCGGCGATAGCCACGGTCGCTGCGGGCGGAGTGCTCAACAACCTCGAGTGGGCGAGCGCCATCGACGCAGATGCCGAATTCTCTCGGGCTCGGCTCACGGCCCGAGAGCGCGACGTGCTGCACCTGTATGCGGCCGGCCTGCCCCTCAAACTCGTTGCGGCTGAGCTGGGCATCGCCACACCGACCGCACGCGAATATCTCGACAGGGTGCGCGCCAAGTACGTGCAGGTGGGCCGCCCCGCTCCGACCAAGGTCGATCTCCTGAAGCGGGCCGTCGAAGACGGCATCCTGGCTCTCGGTGAGAACACCGACGGCAGGTGAGCGCATGTCTGCACCCGCTCGACCAGCGAGCACCGAGACCCGAGGACCATCGGCGCCTCCCGGCATCCTGAATCGTACGCGCGGCTCGATTTCGAGGGCGCGTATCGAAACCGTGATGAGTCGAACCGCGGGAGTCTTCGGTATCGTCTTCGCTCTGCAGGCCCTGCCCAACCTTCTCGCGTCGGGCGACTATCTCTCGCCGGGCTGGGCGATCGCGATGCCTGTTGTCTTGTTCACCGGCATGTTCGCCGTGCTCATCACCAGCATCGTCGCGCGCGGAGTCGCCATCGCCGCGGGTGCGATGGCGACCGTGTTCGTCTTGTCGCTCGTGCTCTGGCCGGCAGCGGTGATCCAGCCGAACGAGACCGCGCCCACTGAACCATGGCTGTGGTACATCGTGACGGTGGCGACCGCCTACGCCGCGATCGCCTTCAACGTCTGGCTCGCCGGGCTGTACGTCGTGGTTGTGCCGATCATGTACGCGATCCTGCGTGCCCTGCCTTCCGGCGGAGGAGCGGATCCCGGCCTCGCAGCCCTCGACGCGCTGTATGTCTTCATCTTGGGCGCCTTCATCCTCATTCTGCTCACGACGTTGCGCAATGCCGCCGATCGCGTAGACCAGGCCCAGCAGGCGGCCATGCTGCGCTACTCCGTCGCCGTGAAACAGGATGCGATGGAGGCGGAGCGTCTGCACGTCGATGCGCTCGTGCACGATCGCGTACTCACGACCCTGCTGTCGGCATCGAAGAGCAACAGTGCCATGGAACGCGATCTGGTCGTGGAGATGGCGCGGGATGCGCTCCGAGCCCTCCACTCGTCGGGAGAACCCGGCAAACCCGGATTCGAGACCACGCTCGGCGAACTGGCCGAGCGCCTCGCCAATGCAGCCCATGTGCTCTCGCCCGGGTTCGACTACGCCCACGGGTCGATTCCGCAGCGCACCGTGCCCGGAGACGTCGCCGAGGCGGTCTTCTCCGCTTCTGTGCAGGCGATGGTCAACAGCCTCCAGCATGCCGACGATCCCACGGCCGACAAGGTCGCGATCGAGCGCACGCTCTCGGTTCACGCAGACAAGGGAGAGGGCTTCACCGTGCAGGTGTCGGACACCGGTGTGGGCTTCGATCCCGCTCAGGTTCCGCAGGAGAGGCTTGGGCTGCGCGTCAGCATCCGCGAACGCGTCGCTACCGTGGGGGGAGCCGTGCAGATCCAATCGGTTCCCGGCGGCGGCGCCTCGATCGTGATCATATGGCCCGACCCCAACGGCGAGACCACCGCTGAGCACATACGACGCGCCTTCGATCTCGGCGAGCAGGCCTCATGATCTCGTCGCCCAGATTCCTCGTCATCGGTCTCGCGGCCCTGTTCTCCGCGTACCACCTGGTTCTCGCACTCTCATCGATCTCGGTGCCGCGCGACCCCGCACCCGTCGTTGTCGCCATGGTCCTGTATGCGGCTGCCACCGCGGTGAGCCTGTGGGCTCCCACGGCGAAACCGATGGCGGGGTGGAATGCGGCACTCAACGTAGCCGTCGGCCCCGTTCTCTCGATCCTCGTTCTGTCACAGCTCGATCCGCACGCCGCGAACGGGTACGCGACATGGTTCGTGGCCGGGGTCTTCACGCTGCTCGTGATCACGATGGTGCGCGGCCAGCCCGTGTTCGCGTGGATCGGTGTCGGCGTCACGGTGGTCGCAATCGTGGTGTGGGCGGATCCCCTGGCACTGATCCTGACCGGCGTCTTCGGAGGCGCTATGTGGGTGGCGATCGCACACGCCCTGTCGATCGCGCTGGTGCGTGCCGAGCAGGATGCCGCCCAGTACGCGCGCGCCGGTATCAAGGCGGCCGAGTGGCAGGCCAACCAGGAAGCGCTTCTCTACGAGCGCAGGCACCGCCTCGAGCAGATGGACAAGCTGGCAGCTCCGATGCTGCGTCGCATCGTCGCATCCGGAGGCGACCTCGGGGCCGACGAGCGGCGCGAGTGTCTCCATCTCGAGGCCGCGATCCGTGACGAGATCCGAGGCCGGCTGCTGCTCACCGACGACGTGCGCGCCGAGGTGATGGCCGCTCGCCGACGAGGCGTGCATGTCACGATGCTCGACGACGGAGGGCTCGACGCGCTGCCCGAGATGGACAGGCTCGCAGCGCTCGCCGAGCTCGTCGACGTGGTCGGCGGAATCGAGGCCGATCGACTGATCATCAGGACCGGCACGGAGAATTCGGACACCGCCGTGTCGGTTGTGGGCCTTCGAGAGACCGGCGACGACGGAACCGCGGCCGCGCTCGGCGACGACGATGGCGACGACGAAGTCACCTTGTGGCACGAGATCCGGAGGCCGTGAGCGCACGCGGTCGAATGTAAAAGTGGGGCCGACGGTAATCCATCGGCCCCACAGTTACGAATCCGAGTCAGAGCACTAACCCGAATAGTGCTCTGACTCGCCCCCAGTTCACTGCCCGCTTACCCTAGATGGCAATGGACTGGCGATGTTCATCCCGAAGGAGAACACCTAGCAAAGTCATCATGACTCGACTCGCCTATACGACACCAGTCGGCATAAATGAGGACACGCTTTCGAAAAGCGCTGAAACCCAGCATCGGCGCGGCTGGAACCGCATAACCGCTACGTCGCGCGGCGCCATTCACCTGCACCCGGGTGGATGGGCGTGCGCAGGTCGCGGCGCGACTTCTCCCAGCCGGTCACCGTGGGCGCGACCGCCTCGTTCGACACGTCGGACGTATTCGCGATAGCCGCCTGGAGCACCGCCGTGACCGCCGCGATCTGCTCGGGCTCGAGGTTCGGCGTGGTGATCGTGAACTCGATCGGCTCGGGGGCTGCTGCGTGGCGCGGTGTCGATTCAGTCACGAACTCGAGGCTACATTAGGAGCACGACCTGGGGGAGGGCCGGATGTCTGTGACGCTCGGATTCATCGCGCGGTACCTGCGTACGATTCCGTTGAGCGTCGGGTTCGCCCTGCTCCTCATCGTGACGTCGGTAGTGAGTGGCACCGTTTACGACTTCGTGTACTTCGACTCGGCCGAGGAGACCTGGGGCGCAGGCGTCACGACCGCGTCGAACGGTCAGTGGTGGACATTCGTGACCGCCCTCTTCATTCCCGGAGATCCTGCACAGCTGCTCGCCGGGGTCCTCCTCTCGCTCGTGCTTCTCGGAACGGCCGAGCGAGCCATGGGTGCGCGGCGACTGGTCGCATCGTTCCTGGTCACGGGCATCCTCGGCCTCGTCGTCGGTGTCTTCTTTCAGTGGATCGGCAGTCTTGCCGGCGAATGGTGGGCGGTCGGCACGTCTCTCGACCTCACCCTCGACCCTCTGACACCGATCGTCGGGAGCCTGCTCACGGCATCCGCGTTTCTGTCGGCGCTGTGGCGGCGTCGCATACGAGTCGTGAGCTTCTCGATTCTGCTGATGTTCGTGCTCTACGACGGCGACTCGTCGAACTCGTACAGGTTGTCGGCAGCTGTGCTCGGCCTTCTTCTCGGGCGGTTGCTGGCACGCCGCGGCGAACCCGTGGCACCCCAACGCAGTTCGCACGGAGAGGTTCGCGTGCTGCTCGCGACGATCGTGGCGGTCACCGCGGTCGGCCCGGTGATCGCGCTCATCAACCCCGACGGGTTCGGTCCGTTCGCTGCGGCCAGCGAGCTGTTCCGCACATTTCCCGACGCGGCGGCCACGACGTCTCAGTGCGCCGGAGCGACGAGCGCCAGCTGCGTGCACCAGCTGGCCCTGCTGAGCCTCGCCGGCCCCGGTCCCGTGCTGCTCACCTTCATTCCGCTGGTCTTGCTGCTCGTGGCCGCGTGGGGTCTTCGCAAGGGTCGTCGATTCGCCCTGTGGCTCGCCGTGCTGGTAAACATCGCGTTCGCACTGCTCGCGTGGTTCTCGCTCGACGTCATGCAGACCCTGCAGACAGAGGGTGCGGGAGGGCCATCGCTCGACGTGGTCGACTACGTGGTCTGGCTCGGGAGCGCCGTCGTCGTGCCGATCGTGGTCTCAGCTGTGCTGGTGGCCCGTCGAGTTCACTTCGACATCAGAGCGCCGCGCGAAGCGCTCATCCGATTCACGCTCGTGTCGCTTGTGGCGCTCGTCGCGCTGTCGGTTCTGTATCTGGTCGTCGGATGGCTGACGCTCGGCAGCTACGTGCCGGATGCGACGCTGCCGCAGCTCACCGCAGACGTCTTCCGGCGCTTCATACCGGTGAACTTCCTCGGCACCACGGGCCACGTGATGGTGCCGCGAGACGAGCTGACCCGGGCGATCTTCCACTGGGTGGGTCCGGTGTTCTGGGCGATCGTGGTCGCGGGCATCCTGAGGGTGTTCTCGGCCACGGATCAGATCGTTCGGGTTGGCGATCCTCAGCGGTTCAGAGCGCTGCTCAAGCGCGGTGGCGGCGGCACCATGGGGTGGATGGGAACCTGGCCCGGCAACGTCTACTGGTTCAGCGCCGACGGTGACGCGGCCGTGGCGTACCGCGTGATCAATGACATCGCGATCACCATGAGCGACCCGGTGTGCAGCGACGACCGGGCTGCGCAGACGATCCGCGAGTTCTCCGAGTTCTGCGACGCCAACAGCTGGACTCCGGTCTTCTACAGCGTGCATCCGCAGTTCTTGAGTTCGTTCGACGACCTGGGATGGCAGTACATGTCGGTCGGCGAGGAGACGCTCATGCATCCGGTGACCCTCGATATGGCGGGCAAGCCGTGGCAGAAGGTGCGCCAGGCTCTGAACCGCGGAATCAAGGAGGGGCTCACGACAGAATGGCTGAGCTACGACGACCTCACACTCTCGCAGTCGAATCAGATCAACGCGATCTCCGAAGCCTGGGTCTCTGAGAAGGAGTTGCCCGAGATGGGATTCACTCTCGGCGCCTTGGAGGAGATCAAAGATCCCGACGTGAGGCTGATGCTCGCGGTGAACCCGGAGGGGGCGATCCAGGCGGTCACGAGCTGGCTGCCCATGTATCGCGACGGGGTGCCCGTGGGCTACACCATCGACTTCATGCGCAGGGCCGACGGAAGCATGAACGGAACCATGGAGTTCCTCATCGCGTCGGCCGCGCTGGCCATGCAGAAAGACGGTATCGAGGTGCTGAGCCTGTCGGGTGCGCCGCTCGCCTCCAAGCCCTTGGCCGCGGGCGAGGAGCCGCCGGCGCCGACCGTGATGACGGGCCTTCTCGAGTTCCTCGCCAAGACGCTCGAGCCCGCCTACGGCTTCTCGACGCTTTTCCGGTTCAAGGCGAAGTTCAATCCCACGTACGAGACGATCTACATGGCGTACGCAGACCCGATGGAGCTGCCGGCGATCGGCGCCGCGGTGGGCAAGGCCTACCTGCCGACGGTGTCGGCCAAGGAGGCGGTCTCGCTGGTGCGCACCCTGGCTGCGAAGAAGTAGCGCGCTCACTGCCGCCTCTCGTCATCCAACGGCCGAACGTGGAACGCGTCGGGGTGGTTGGGTGCCACCTGGGGCACTCCCATCTCAAGAAGCCGCTGCGTGAGCCGACGAGGGGAGACGGCGATCGACCAGTCCCATCGACCGAATCCGTCGCTCTGTAAACGAAGCCAATCCTCGCGCAGCTTCTCATCCCAGAGTGCCTGTTCCGGTGTTCGCCCTCTCAGAAACACGGGATCCTCATACTTGGCGCGACCATCCACTTCGCCGATGGTCTTCGCGCCTCGAAACCAATAGTCCACGAAGGCGTGTTCTCCGTTCGGGCCCCAGAACTCCTTCTGAAGCTCGGGCTGCGGAAACCGGCAGCGCGCCATTGTGACTCGACCGGCCGATTCGGCTACCGATTCCGCCAGGGGGCTTGCGAAGTCGACGACACGAGCGGCTCGCGACGAACCTCGGAATCGTCCCAGCGCCGAGAGAATCGCCCGAAGTTCGTCGTGGTTCGTCATCTCGTTGTGCAGCGCAAAATCGGCAGCCGCCACAGCTGACATGAAGGGCGCAGACGAGGCCAGATCGATGACCGTGCGCGCCGCACCGGTCACGCGTACTCCATCGAGAAGCGTGAGTTCGGCATGCTCGAAGCCAAGAGCGTGCCGTCGAATGCGATCGTGCGATCGACCGCCACGTGCTTTCTCGGTGAGGAGATGCACCTCGTCGGGCCAAGCCCCGATCACCGGCAGACGCCACAACGCCGCAGCGGAGTAACCCCACAGCACGACATCCGCTCGCCGGCTGTTGGCCACGCCAAAGACACGAGCGCGGTAGCGCTCGGCCGCGTTCCAGGCGTTCCATTCCTGTTCAGGAGCATAAACACCGTGGCTGATACGCAGAAGTTCGCCCCGCGCAGCTCGACTCCGAAGAGCGGAATCGTCACCGACGAGTAACGAGCGCTCACGCACGTATAAGAGCCTGTCTTCGGGGTTCTTCTGAGGCATGGCGACAGTTTGCCCTCGGATTCGGGCTCCGACCTGCCGTGCTCTCGTCTCTGTGAACGGTTCACCGCGGTCGACGTCGGTGGAGGAGCGGACGGCGAGTCGATATGGCTGCCGAACGCGCCATCAGCGGGTGAACGCGCCGTCGTGGTCGGCGCGTTCACCCGTCAAAGGCGCGCTCGCGTCTCTATGGTGCCGCCGAGTGCGCCGGGCGCCGGTCTTTGCGTGCGTCAAGCCCTGCCGTCAGCGCCGGTCGTCGCCGTAGCGTCGTAGACATGAGTACATCGAACTTCTCACCCCGTCGCGCCATCGTCACCGGATCGAACTCGGGCATCGGCCGCGCCACCGCCCTCGCTCTCGCCGAGGCCGGCATGGATGTCGGCATCACCTTCCACTCCGATTCCGACGGCGCCGACGAAACGGCCGCCATGGTGCGCTCGCTCGGTCGCGACGCCCACATCGCGCAGCTCGACACCGGCGAGCTCGACTCCGTTTCTGGAACGATCACGTCTCTCATCGAGAAGCTCGGTGGCCTCGACGTGTTCGTCAACAACGCCGGGGTCATGGATGTCGCACCGTTTCTCGAGATGGACCTGGAGACGTGGCGTCACACGATAGCCGCCGATCTCGACGGAGCTTTTGTCGCCATCCAGACGGCCGCGAAGACGATGGTCGAACAGGGGGCCGGGGGCCGCATCATCGGGGTGACGAGTGTGCACGAACACCAGCCGCGGGTCGGGTCGAGTGCCTATGACGCGGCGAAGCATGGATTCGGCGGGCTGCTGAAGACAGCGGCGCTCGAACTGGGGCAGCACGACATCACCGTCAACGCGGTGGCTCCGGGCGAGATCGCCACGCCCATGAACGACATGACCGACGAGGATGCGTTCAGCACGCACCGACCCGGAATCCCGCTCGGACGCTCGGGCATCGCGGGCGAGATCGCGTCGGTGATCGCGTTTCTCGCATCACCCGCCTCGAGTTACGTCACCGGAGCATCCTGGGCCGTCGACGGCGGCATGCTTCAGATGGGTCCGCAGGGCGGATCGCACCTCACGACGGACGACTGGCGCGGCGCAGCCACGGAGTAGCGGGCGGCTACAGCGGGATGTTGCCGTGCTTCTTCGTGGGGAGGCTCGCGCGCTTCGTGCGGAGCGCCCGGAGTGCCTTGACGACCGCGACTCGGGTGGCGGCCGGCTCGATCACTCCGTCGAGCTCCCCGCGCTCGGCAGCAAGGAACGGCGACGCCACGTTGTAGGTGTACTCGTTGGCCAGCCGCGTGCGCACGGCGGCCACGTCTTCGCCGGCTTCTTCTGCCCGCTTGATCTCGCCGCGGTAGAGGATGTTGACCGCGCCCTGGCCACCCATGACGGCGATCTCAGCGGTGGGCCACGCGAGGTTGATGTCGGCGCCGAGCTGCTTCGATCCCATCACGATGTACGCGCCGCCGTAGGCCTTGCGGGTGATCACCGTGATGAGGGGAACGGTGGCCTCGGCGTAGGCATAGAGCAGCTTCGCGCCGCGGCGGATGACGCCGGTCCACTCCTGGTCGGTTCCCGGAAGGTAGCCGGGCACATCGACCAGAGTCAGGATCGGAATCGAGAACGCGTCGCA
This sequence comes from Agreia pratensis, assembly GCF_900177685.1. GTDB lineage: Bacteria > Actinomycetota > Actinomycetes > Actinomycetales > Microbacteriaceae > Agreia > Agreia pratensis. Next base: position 420,603 of record NZ_FXAY01000001.1, on the reverse strand, counting down.
GAACCGCACGAAGCGCGCCGCCTTCTCGCCGGCCTCGATGTTCAGAGTTCCGGCCATGGCGTTGGGCTGGTTGGCGACGATTCCCACCGAGCGACCCTCGACCCGGGCGAAGCCCACCACGATGTTGGGCGCGTAGAGCGGTTGCGTCTCGAGGAACTCGCCGTTGTCGACGATGTGCTCGATCACGGTGTGCACGTCGTACGGCTGGTTCGGCGAATCCGGGATGAGCGTGTTGAGCTTGCGATCGGCATCCGTGATCTCGAGCTCGACCTCGCTGTCGTAGACCGGAGCATCCGACAGATTGTTGTCGGGCAGGTAGCTGATCAGCCCGCGAGCGAAGTCGAGAGCGTCTTCCTCATCGCTCGCCAGGTAGTGCGAGACACCCGAGACGGTGTTGTGGGTCAGCGCACCGCCCAGCTCCTCCATGCCCACGTCTTCGCCGGTGACGGTCTTGATCACGTCGGGGCCGGTCACGAACATCTGGCTGGTCTTGTCGACCATGATCACGAAGTCGGTGAGGGCGGGGGAGTAGACGGCGCCGCCGGCAGCCGGGCCCATGATGATCGAGATCTGAGGGATGACACCCGACGCCTGCGTGTTGCGGCGGAAGATCTCGCCGTACTTGCCGAGGGCGACAACGCCCTCCTGAATGCGGGCCCCGCCGGAGTCGAGCATGCCGATGATCGGCACACCGGTCTTCAAGGCGAGATCCATGACCTTGATGATCTTCTCGCCGGCCACCTCGCCGAGCGAGCCTCCGAAGATCGTGAAGTCTTGTGAGTACACGGCGACCTGGCGCCCGTGGATCGTGCCCGTTCCTGTGACGACCGCGTCGCCGTAGGGGCGCGACTTCTCCATGCCGAAGGCCACGGTGCGGTGGCGCACGAACTCATCGATCTCGACGAACGATCCCGCGTCGAGCAGTTCTTCGATGCGCTCGCGGGCGGTCTTCTTGCCGCGGGCGTGCTGCTTGGCGATCGCCGCCTCACCGCTCGCAGTCACGGCCTCGTGGTACCTGTTCTTCAGGTCGACCAGCTTGCCCGCTGTGGTGTACATGTCCGGCGCCTGTGCAGTTACGTCTTCGCTCACCGGTTCACTCTACCGGCCAGCCATCGCCGCCAACCGTTGGTTGATTGCTACAAATTTGCCGCGCATCCATTGGTTCGAGCCCGTGCGCCGTGCCGACAAGCGACAGGCGCTGCGCCTAGGGTGATGCCTATGAAACTGCCCCTCAGTTCCGCGGTCGCCGAGCGTCTCGACTGGCTTCCGAGCGTCGGCTCGACGAACGACGCGCTGCGCGAGCGCGCTACAGGGCCGGATGCCTCGGCCTGGCCCGATCTCTCGGTGGTCGCTACAGACACTCAGACCCAGGGCAGGGGGAGACTCGGCCGAACCTGGACCGCGCCTGCAGGCAAGTGCCTCGCCGTGTCTGTTCTGCTGCGGCAGCCGATCGGTTCGTCGGTACTGCCGCCCGACAGCTTGGGTTGGCTGCCGCTGATGGCGGGCGCCGCCATGACCCAGGTCGTGCGTTCGCTCATCGAGGGAGAAGTGGGCCACGCGACGAGCGTGCATCACCACCCGGTCGCCTCGCTCAAATGGCCGAACGACGTTCTGATCGACGGTGCCAAGGTCAGCGGAATCCTCAGCGAGCTCGTGCCGTCGACTGGGGTCATCGTCGGAGCAGGCCTCAACATCTCGCTGACAGAGAGCGAACTTCCCGTCTCCACGGCAACGTCGCTGCTTCTCTCCGGAGTGCAGCACGCATCGCTCGATGCGGCGCTCGCGGGCTACATCATCAATCTGTCGCGGCTCTACCGCGACTTCGTGCGCTTTGAGGGCGACGCCGTGCAGAGCGGCTTGCACGCCCTCGTCACAGCGCTGTGCGGCACACTCGGCAGCCCCGTTCTGGCCGAGCTTCCCGGCGGAGAGGTCGTCTCGGGCATCGCTCGCGAGATCGACGAGCTGGGTCGTATCGGTATCGATCGCGACTCGGATGGCTGGAGAGTCGTCGTGGCCGCAGGGGATATCACTCACCTGAAGGTTTAATAGCCCCATGCCCGCCCCGAAGCACCCGCGTCCGAGCTTCGGTGCGCTCATCCACGGTTCGGACGCGCCGACCGAGGTCTTCGCCGCTGAGCGCTCCTCGGCCGCCCCGGCGCCGAGCGCCTATGACGAGACCGTGGTGACCGAGCGCATCCGGCCCCACGGCCAATCGGCCCAGGGCCAGTACGCTCACGGCGCTCCGGATGCGACGGGCCCGGCTCCCGAGCCGGCAGAACCCGAGCGCGTGGTCGCCAAGTTCCGCTCGCACGGCCGGCGACTGTTCTTTCCCACGATTTTTCTGATCGTCATCGCCGGCGCGACCGGCTACTTCTCGGGATGGTTCGCGGAGGATTGGCAGAACTGGTCTGTGCTCGCCGCGGGCGCGCTGCTTGCCGTTCTGTTTTTTGTCGTTCCCGCCGTGAAATGGTTGAGCGTGCGCTACGTGCTCACCACTCGACGCATCATTCTGCGCCGCGGACTGCTGGTGAACACCCGCAGCGAGGTGATGCTCGCGCGTGCCGGTGACCTGACCGTGCGCAAGTCGGTGCTGCAGGCGATGTTCCGCACCGGAGACGTTCGCATCGGCACGGCGCCGGGGGAGTACGCGGTTCTGCGCGACGTGCATCGAGCAGACCTGGTGTCCGAGGTGATCGGAGACCTCATCGAAGCGCAGCATGTTCCGGCTCATGCTGTGAGATTCCGGAGACCGGATGTAGACAATCCGTGGTGGGACGAGCAGCAGCCTCGTCGGCCGGAGTAGCCTCTCACCATGTTGGAATTCAAAGGCGAAAAACTCGAGCAGGTCTGGGTCGGCAACGAGCACGTTGCGAATATTCGAGAGGCCTCGGGTCATGGCGAGGGCCCGTTCATCATCGAGACGGTCGACGGTGTCGAGATTCATCAGGCGGCCGACCTGCACCTCGCCGAGCTCTGGGTCGCACAGCACTCCGACAGCATTCTGGGCCGCCCGAACTAAGCTGTACGCGTGGAATATCGCGTAGGTGTCATCGGTGGCGGTCAACTGGCTCGAATGATGATTCCGGCGGCGGTGAATCTCGGCATCGACCTCAAGGTGCTGGCTGAGAACGCCGGTTCGTCGGCCGCGCTCGCCGCGACCGAGGTGGGCGACTATCTCGACCTCGAGACGGTGATGGCTTTCGCGCAGACCGTCGACGTGATCACCTTCGATCACGAGCACGTGCCGCAGGCCATCCTGCACGCGCTCGTCGAGGCGGGTCACGACGTGCGGCCCGGGCCGGATGCGCTGCTGTACGCGCAAGACAAGATTCTGATGCGCGAGAAACTCGAGCAGCTCGGTGTGCCGGTTCCCGTCTGGGCGGCCGTGTCGAATGCCGACGAGCTTGCATCGTTCATCGCAGACAATGGTGGTCATGCCGTCGTGAAGACGCCGCGCGGTGGATATGACGGCAAGGGCGTGCGCGTCGTGTCGCACGCCGACGAGGTCGCCGACTGGTTTGTCGCGCTCGCAGAAGACGGCAACGGGGGAGCGCTGCTTGCTGAAGAGCGTGTCGATTTCAGCCGTGAGCTCGCTCAGATGGTCGCGCGTCGACCGTCGGGCGACATGCAGTTGTGGCCCGTGGTCGAGTCAGTGCAGCGAGACGGTGTCTGCGCCGAGGTCATCGCCCCCGCGCCGCGAAGTGCGGGCCGCGTCGCCGACGTAGCCGCCGACATCGCCACGGCCATCGCGGAGGGTGTCGGCGTGACCGGAGTCTTCGCGGTGGAGCTCTTCGAAACCACCGACGAACGCCTTCTCGTGAACGAGCTGGCGATGCGCCCCCACAACACCGGGCACTGGTCTATCGACGGTTCGACCACGAGCCAGTTCGAGCAGCACCTGCGAGCCGTGCTCGACCTTCCGTTGGGTGCGACCGGATGCCGCGACACCTGGTCGGTGATGGTCAACGTGCTCGGCGGGCCCGTCGAAGGAACGCTGGCCGACCGCTATGTCGCGGCCTTCGCTGATCAGCCCACGGTGAAGTTCCACAACTACGGCAAGGCCCCGCGCCCGGGTCGCAAGGTCGGACACGTCACCGCCGGCGGCGACGACCTCGATCAGGTTGTGTTCGAGGCGCGTGCCGCAGCGGCTTTCTTCCAGAACTGACGTTTACCATGGGCCAATGCCCGCTATTACGCCTCTCGTCGGTGTCATCATGGGGTCAGACTCTGACTTCTCTGTGATGGCCGACGCCGTCGCTGTTCTCAACGACTTCGGTATCTCCCACGAGGTGCAGGTCGTCTCTGCTCACCGCACCCCCGAGAAGATGATCGATTACGGGCGCACCGCTCGCGACCGCGGACTCAAAGTGATCATCGCCGGCGCCGGTGGCGCCGCCCATCTGCCTGGAATGATCGCCGCGGTCACGACCCTTCCGGTCGTCGGCGTTCCCGTTCCCCTCGCCCGTCTCGACGGCCTCGACTCGCTCCTGTCGATCGTGCAGATGCCCGCGGGTATCCCCGTCGCGACTGTGTCGATCGGCGGCGCCAAGAACGCCGGGCTCATCGCGGTGAGCATTCTCTCGACCTTCGATGACACCCTCGCAGGCAAGCTCGGCGACTACCGCGAAGAACTCACCGCTTCCGTCGAAATGAAGAACCAGGACCTGCAAGCGCGCCTATGACTACAGTCAACGCCCCCATCCGCTACCCGGATGTGGCCTCTCCCAAAGTGATGACCGCTCGCGCGTGGGTTCTGGTCGTGCTCAACTTCGTGCTTCCCGGATCCGCGCAGGTGCTCGCCGGCAGTCGGCGTCTCGGGCGCTTCGGCCTCGGCTGCACGCTCGCCCTCGTCGGACTCGCGATCGTGGCAGGCGTGGTCTATCTCATCTGGCCCCAGATGATCTTCTCGGTCTTCACCAACGAGTGGAGCCTGTGGGCCGTGCAGATCGTGCTCATCGCCTACGCCGTCCTGTGGGTCGTTCTTGCGCTCGATACCCTGCGCCTGGTGCGGCTCGTGCGAACGCGCCCCAAAGCCCGCGGATGGATCGCAGGGTTCACCACGGTGCTCTTGGTGCTCTTCGCGGGTGGTGCCGGCTACGGCGCGTACCTCGTGAATGTGACGCGCGACACGGTCGCCTCGATCTTCGCGGTGCAGGCGAATGCCGCGCCTCCCGTCGACGGTCGCTACAACATCCTGCTGCTCGGTGGAGATGCGGGAGCAGATCGCGACGGGCTCCGCCCCGACAGTATGACCGTCGTCAGCATCGAGGCAGACACGGGCCGGGCCACGATGATCGGCATACCGCGTGACCTGCAGCAGGTTCCGTTCCCGAAGGGCTCGCCCCTCATCGGCTCCGACTATGACGAGAACGGCACGGGCGTCTACGACTGTGGCTCCGACTGCCAGATCAGCTTCCTCTACCCGCGGGTCGAGGCATACGACCAAGATCTCTACCCGAATGCCGAGGCTGAAGGATCGAATGCGGGCATCGAGGCGACGAAGGACGCCATCGAGGGTGCGCTCGACATCAAGATTCAGTACTACGTGCTGATCGATATGCAGGGCTTCGCTCAACTCATCGATGCTCTAGGCGGCGTCGACATCAACGTCACCGAGCGACTGCCCATCGGCGGAGACGAGAACCTCAACGAGGTCGAGGGGTGGATCGAGCCTGGCCAGCAGCACATGGACGGTACGACAGCGCTTTGGTATGCGCGTTCCCGGCACACCACCAGCGACTACGACCGCATGGGCCGCCAGCGTGAACTCCAGACAGCGATCCTGACGCAATTCCAGCCGGCCAACGTGCTGAGCAAGTTCCAGGGAATCGCCCAGGCGGGTGCAGACGTCGTGAAGACCGACGTGCCCCAGTCGACTCTGGCTTACTTCCTCGACCTCGCCCTGAAGACCAAGAATCTTCCGGTCGACTCTGTCGAACTCGTTCCGCCGGCTGTCGACCCCGAGAATCCCGATTGGGACTCCGTGAGGCAGTCCGTGATGGATGCTCTCGTGCTCAGCTCGTCGAAGACCTCGACGCAGTGAGCCGGCTCGTCGCTCAGAGAGGACGAGCGGCTAGAGGTCGGCGTGGAGCTGCCAGACCTTCTCGGCAGAGTCGCGCCAGCTGAACGCGCGAGAACGGTCATAGCCGCCGACAGACAGCCGCTCGAACAGCTCGGTGTCGCCCAGAACCCGAGTGATGGCGGCGGCGATGCGCTCGGGATACCCGGCAGCGTCGTCTCGTTCGACCGACACGCTCGCCCCGGCGGTGACCTCGAGGAGGGCCGCTACGTCGGAGTGAATCACCGGGGTGCCGAAGTTCATCGCCTCGATCACGGGGAGTCCGAAACCCTCGGCGAGGCTCGGGTAGACGAAGAGCGATGCGCGGTCGAGAAGCAGCGCAAGATCGGAGTCTGAGACGAATCCCATTGTGCGCACGCGTTCGGGCGGCAACCCTGCGTCAGCAGCGACGCGGGCGACGTTGAGGTCACCCCATCCTTCTGGACCAGCGATGAGCAGGGGAAGGTCGGGAACTCCCGGCCGAGCGAGTGCCTCGATCAACGGCGCGAGCCCCTTGCGAGGCTCGAGAGTGCCGACGGTGAGCATGTATTCGGCCGGCAGGTCGAGTTCGGCAGCTCGCGCGTCTGCATCGTCGGGAACGACCAGCTTCGAGCTGACCGCGCCACCGATGACGCGAACGCGGTCGCCGAAGTTCACGAACTCGCTCAGCTCTGCGGCTACGGCGTGAGTGGGCACCACGATGGCATCGGCATAGCGCCGCGCGCGTTTGGCGAGCCCCTTGTGCCAGGCGACCCCGTGCTTGGTGAGGGTTTCCGGATGCGTCCACGGCACGACATCGTGGATGGTGACGGCGACCTGTTCGCCGATCGAGTTCAGGCGGTCGATCTTGCGCAACGGAGCAAGAAGGCTCGGCGCGTGGATCATGCCTCGCCCTTTGGCGCCCGTCGAGAAACCGTGCTGCCACGCACGAGCGAGCTCGCGGCGCGGCAGAGGAAGGCGCGTGAGAGTCTGGAGCCCGGGGAGCCGAGCGAGCGTCTCTTCGTACGTCCCATTCGGCACCTTCGAGATAATGCCTTCGACGTCGCAGCCGCGCGGTCTCGTGGCGATCAGCTCACGTGTCAATTCTTCTGTGTAGCGACCGATGCCCCCCGGTACTGTCGCCACCATCTGATCAATGATCACCCTGAGGGTCGTCATCAGTCTCCAAATACTTCCCGAGTGTGCTGCAGAGTGCAGCCCACTGGACAATCGCGCATGGATCCGAATTCCGCTCGGGACCTGCGGCAGATCCTATTAAAACCGGGTAGACCAGCCGCGGGGCGGAACGAACAAGACGACGAATTGTCCGTGCGCTCGACCCTATCAGGGTCAAATGAGGCTTCCTGAAAGGCTGCCCGGTAGACTTCTCGACCATGCGCGGAATCATTCTCGCCGGCGGCTCCGGCACCCGGCTCTGGCCTATCACGAAGGGCATCAGCAAGCAGCTGATGCCGATCTATGACAAGCCCATGATCTATTACCCCCTGTCGACGCTGATGATGGCCGGCATCAACGAGATCCTCATCATCACGACACCCGAGTACAACGAGCAGTTCAAGTCGCTCCTCGGCGACGGCAGCGATCTCGGCATCCGCCTCGAGTACGCGGTTCAGCCGTCACCCGACGGTCTGGCCCAGGCGTTCATCATCGGTGAAGAGTTCATCGGAGACGAGAGTGTCGCTCTCGTGCTCGGCGACAACATCTTCCACGGCACCGGCCTCGGCTCGAGCCTGCGCAACAACACCGACTTCGACGGTGCACTGATCTTCGCCTACCACGTCGCCAATCCTCGCGCCTATGGCGTTGTGGAGTTCGACGACGCCAACGTGGCCGTGTCGATCGAAGAGAAGCCTGTCGAGCCCAAGAGCAACTACGCCGTTCCCGGCCTCTACTTCTACGACAACTCCGTGGTCGAGATTGCGAAGACCATCGAGCCGAGCGCTCGAGGCGAGCTCGAGATCTCGACCGTCAACGAGCGTTACCTCAAGCAGGGCAATCTGAAGGTTCAGGTTCTCGATCGCGGCACGGCATGGCTCGACACGGGAACATTCGAATCGATGGTTCAGGCCACCGAGTTCGTGCGCGTGGTCGAAGACCGCCAGGGATTCAAGATCGGATGCATCGAGGAGATCGCCTGGCGTGCAGGATGGATCACGGACGAGCAGCTTCGAGCCCTGGCGGCGCCTCTCGTGAAGAGTGGATACGGTGCCTACCTCAACACCCTGCTCGACGCTCGCTGACAGATGACCGCAGACATTCTCTTCTCGAAGCCGTTTCACGCGCCTCGGGAGATGGAGAATCTCGCGCGCGTGGTGCAGGGCGACCACGCACACGGTGACGGCGAGTTCACCCGTTCGGCCACACGACGTCTCACCGACATCACCGGGACTCCGGCGGCACTGCTGACGACGTCGGGTTCGCACGCTCTCGAACTCGCGAGTCGGCTGCTGGATCTCGGACCGGGCGACGAGGTGATTCTGCCGAGCTTCACGTTTCCCTCTGCAGCGAACGCCATCGCTCTCACCGGCGCGACCTGCGTATTCGTCGATGTCGACCTGCGCTACGGCAACATCGACCCGCAGCAGGTCGCCGAAGCGATCACACCGCGCACGAAAGCGATCTCGGTGGTCAGCTACGGGGGAGTGGCCGTCGACTTCGAGTCGATCGGACGAATAGCAGACGAACACGGACTCGCCATCATCGAGGACAACGCCCACGGCCTGGGCGGCGAATATCGCGGGCAGCAGCTGGGCGCCTTCGGTGTGGTCGCGATCCAGAGTTTTCACGACACCAAGAACGTGCACTGCGGCGAGGGCGGCGCCATTCTCATCAACGACCCGTCGATGCTCGAGCGCGCCGAGATCGTGCGAGAGAAGGGCACCAACCGTGCCCGCTTTCTGCGCGGCCAGGTCGACAAGTACACCTGGGTCGACGTCGGGTCGAGCTACCTCATGAGCGAGTACAACGCGGCGGTGCTCGACTCGCAGTTGGATTCCTTCGACCACATCCAGGCGAAGAGACACGCCATCTGGAGCAGCTACGCGCATCGGCTTCCCACGTGGGCCGAGGCCGAGAACGTGCGATTGATGGACGTGCCGGACGATCGACGTCACCCCGCCCATCTGTTCTTTCTCCAGGCTCCCGACCACGAGTACCAGACTGCTCTTCTCGCGCATCTGCGTTCGCTTGGCGTCGTGGGCACATTTCACTACATCCCGCTCGATTCCGCCCCCGCGGGCCTGCGTTTCGGCCGTCGACTGCGCGAGCTGACCTCGAGCCAGAGCTTCTCCGAGCGACTAGTGCGCCTGCCGCTCTGGGCCGACATGAGCGATGACCAGGTCGACCGAGTGATCGCGGCCGTCACCTCGTTCCACCGATGAAGACTGTTCTGCTGAGGCTCTCGGGCTTCACGGTCTTTCCTCTTCTCTCCCTGATCACCCCGTTCCTCCTCCTCCCGATCGTCTCCGGCATCGTCGGGGGAGGCGGGGTGTCGAGCGTGATCTCCGGCCAGGCGATCGGCACGTTCGCCGCCACCGCTCTCATGTGGGGATGGAACGTCGACGGGCCGGTCGCCATCGCCCGTGCGACGACGCCAGAGGAGAGAGCGACGGTCTACCTTCGAAGCGTTCGCACGAGGATCGTGCTGATGGTGTTCGCGCTCCCCATCGCATCGGTCATCGCGGCGTTCGTCGCCGTGCCGGAGTTCCGTGTCGAAGCGGTCTCGATGACACTGGCCACGGCGCTCGTCGGAATGTCGCCGGCCTGGTTCTGCATCGGACTCGGCCAGCCGAAGCTGCTCGCCTACTACGACACCATTCCGAGGTTCGCGGCGACCCTGGTGGCCGTACCGCTGCTGCTCGCGACCCAGCAGGTGTGGAGCTACACCCTCGTACTCGCCGCCGCGACGGTCATCAGTCTCATGCTCTTTCACCGCCGCTTCTCTCCCGGAGGCGTGTGGCTCCCGAAGCCGCTCGGCGCGGCGCTCCGCGACCTGCGGTCGCAGCGTCACACCGCCGGCATCAGCATGGCGGGAAGCGCATACGCATCCACCCCCGCGCCGATCGCGACGGCGACGACGAGCCCACTCGCATCCGGAAGCCTGTCGACGGCCGACACCCTGTATCGCTTCGGCCTCTTCACCGTGGTGGCCCTGGGCAACGCCTTTCAGAGTTGGACCATCGAACCCGGCATCGCCAACAGGCGGCAGCGTCACGCGTTCGCCTTATGGGCGCACATCGGTCTCGGGGTCGCGGGACTCGTGATCCTCGTAGCCGCGGGGCCGTGGGTCAGCGAGATCCTGTTCGCGGGGCAGGCGCGCGCCACCGTTGAGGTGTGCCTCTACTACGGCATCGCATTCCTCTTTCTCTCGGCCGGCACACCTCTGATGCGCAACGTTCTGATCCCCGCGGGACGTCAGCGGCTCATCCTGCGCTGGACGCTGATCTCAGCCGTGCTCGGCATCGCCGCGATGCTCGTGGCCGGGTTGTCGGGCCACGCCCCGCTGATCGCCCTCGGCATGGCACTCAGCGAAGCCGTGCTCTGCGCGGCTCTCGCCATCCCTGCATTCCGTGAGCTGCGCCGCGAGGGAGACGAACACCATGTCCGCTGAGTCACGCGCATCCGGAGTCGCTGCGATCGTGGCCTCGTATCGCCCAGACGCAGAGCTGGTCGCCACGGCCATATCTCTGGCCGAGCAGTTCGAGCACGTCGTGATCGTCGACGACGGGTCGCCCGCCGAATTCGCCGATCGCCTCGACGCGATCGAGGCCACCGGCGTGCGGGTGATCCGCCGACCGCAGAACGCGGGCATCGCCGCGACTCTGAACGCCGGTATCCGCGACGCTGAGAAGAGCTGGCGCCCCGACTTCTTCGTCACCTTCGACCAGGACTCGGTTCCGGTCGCCGACTACGCCGATCGTGCTCTGTCGACCTTTCGCCGAGCGCGCGCGGCAGGCCGCAGGGTCGGGTTCGTCGTCGCCTCGTCGTACAGCGGCCACAGCGTACACGTGCGCGGAAACATCGCCGGATTCGCCGTCGCCTTCGATCCCATGCAGTCGGGCTTCGTCATCGCTCGCGAGACGATCGAGACCATAGGTCACCTCGACGAAGGGCTCGTGATCGACGGCGTCGACAGCGAGTACACGGCCCGGGTGCGTGCCGCCGGTCTCGACGTGCTTGTGGGGGCCGGATGCGACATCCGGCATCAACTCGGACGGCGCGACCCTGCGCGGCTGTTCGGGCGGCCGCTGCGCGTGCTCGGTCGTGAGATCAGCTACAACTATCATTCGCCGAAGAGGGTCTATTACATCGCCCGCAACGGCACGACCCTCACCCGGCGCTACCTGGTGAAGGACCCGTCATGGGTGCTGCGCCGTCTGGGCGAAGAGACGAAGGCACATCTGCTGCGTCTGGCGTTCAGCCCGAACCGGCGTGCGATAGCCGCGGCGATGGTCGCGGGGTATCGGGACTCGTTCCGAGGGCGCGACGGTCTCGTGCCGCCCTCGCTCTCGCGCCGACTCGGTTGACCTCGCGGCGCGGGCGGTTCACCGTCGGCGATTGAAGACCCTCGTGACGAGGAACGCGCGGGCCGCGAGTCCGATGCGTGCGGCAAGGCGTACCGGAGCGAGGTACCAGCCGCGGTATTTGCTGGCGACGAAGAGGTAGGCGCTCTCGTGGTGCACGAGCACCATCTTCGTGGAGTTCTCGTCGGTTGAGTGCGCACCGGCATGCATGACGGTGGCGGATGGGGCGTACCTGTTGCGCCAGCCCGCCTTGCTGAGCCGGTAGCCGAGATCGACATCCTCGAAGTACATGAAGAATCGATCGTCGAATCCTCCCACTGCATCGAAGGCCTCTCGACGGATGAGGAGGCATGAGCCGGAGAGCCAGCCCGCGTCACGCTCGCGGGGCGGGCGCTCGTTGTCGCTGTGGTAGCGGCGGCTCCACGGATTCGACGGCCAGATGTTGGCGAAAAGCGCGTGTCCGAGACCCATACGCAGCGAGGGAATGGCGCGGGCGGAGGGATAGATCTCGCCGTCCGTTTCGACCAGCGGCCCGACGGCGCCGATTCGGGCATCCGATTCGCCGACGCGCACCAACTCGTCGATCGCACCCGGCTGGATCTCGATGTCGGGGTTGCTCACCAGCACCCAGGGGATATCTGTGGGCAAGCTGCGGACCGCCGCATTCATGGCGCCGCCGTAGCCCAGGTTGCCAGTCATGGGAAGGTACGTGACTCCGTAGCGTTCGGCGAGTTCTCGCACGGCAGCTCCGGCCTCTGGTCGGTTGTCGGCCACGACCGCCTGCAGCGGGGTGGCGCTCGCGACGTCGAGCGAGGAGAAGAAGCCGTTGAGTACGCCCTCGGAACCGTAGCTGACCGTCACGACACCAGCCTTGGCCGCGCTCACGAGCGTGCCCCTGCGTCGGCGAAGGAGCGGGAGTACACCGCGGCGCACTCGCTCCAGGTGAAGCGAGCGCTGCGGGCGAGACCGGATGCTGCCAGGTCGGCTCGACGCTCGGGATGATCGAGCAGCGCGCGCATCTCGGTCGCGAGAGATTCGGCGTCGGGCTCGGCGTATGCGACGGCGTCGCCCCCCACCTCGGGGATGGAGAGACGCCGGGTCGTCAACACGGCTGCTCCGCTCGACATCGCCTCGAGCACGGGCAGGCCGAACCCCTCGCCCAAGCTCGGATAGACGACGAGCTCGGAGCCGCCGAGGAAGGCTGACAGAAGCTCGAGTGGAAGGTAGCCGGCTTCGATGACAGGACGTCGCTCGGGGGGCAGCTGGGCGTTGCGATCGAGCGCGTCGTTCGCTTCTTCGTCCCATCCGCGGGCGCCCGAGAGCACGAGCACGGGCGTCGACGGGTCGGCCTCTCGAAGACTCGCGTGTGCAGCGATGAGGGCGGGGATGTTCTTGCGCGGCTCGATTGTGCCCAGGAAGGCGATCCATGGCTGCTCGGGTTCGAGACCGATCTCGCGTCGGGCGCCGGCGATGGCGTCGAGGGCCGGGGGAGCGAAGACGCGGGGGTCGACGCCGAGATACCCGACGTCGATGGTGTGCTGGGCGTGCGCGACGTAACGCTGGACCTCGTCGGCGGTGGCCCTGCTCGCGGCGACCAGCCGGTCGGCGCGCGCGTTCGCCCAGCGGATCCACGTGCGGAAGAAGAGGGCCTTCACCCTCGAGTGCGCCTCTGGAGAGCTGAAGAACGTGGCGTCGTGCAATGTGACCACGCGTCGAGCACGCGTGATCAAGGGAAAGGTGTAGTGCGGGGAATAGATGACGTCGGCGTGGCGGCGCAGAGCGAGTGCCGGAAGCCCCGTCTGCTCCCAGAGGAAACGACCGCCGCGTCGCGAGACGAGCGGCGGAGCCACGAGGTAGTTGTGGCCTGGAGCGACGTCGTGAAGGACTGGGATGTCGTGTCTTTTCGCGACGACATCGACGAATTCGCCGCTCTGTTCGAGGCCGGAGAGCAGCCCGGAGATGAACCGGGCCACGCCGCCGTGGTTCGGGGGGATCGACGTGGCATCAAACAGTACGTGGGGTGAGGTCTTCACGACGTCCCTCCTTCTCGTCATGATCGAACGGATTCTTCATCAGGTGCAATGACACGACAACGGCGGCGAGAAGCAGCGCGCCCGCGCCGAAGATGGCAAGCGACAGCACGACGCCGCCCGGGGGTGCCCAGGCAGGCTGAGTGACCATCTGCTTCCACGCCGTCGAGCTTCCCACGGTGAATCGGTGCACTGCACTGGCGAACGCGTAGGACTGCGCATAGACGAAGACCGCTGCGATGATGGCGACGATACGGGTAGCGGAGCCGATCGGCGGACGTGATTTTCCCTTGTGCGGGATCACGCTCGCGAGCACTGCAGCCAGTCCGAAGGCGAGCATGGTCAGCGTCGGCAACCCGTATCGCCCCTGCCAGATGTACCCGCCGGTCGTGATGAACGCGGCTTGGATCAGCGGGGGCACAAAGAAGAAGCACAGGACCAGGGCGAGGCCGAAAACGGCCTGCCTCCGACGCAGCAGATAGATGGCGGCAAGAACGAGCGCACCGAGCAGCACGGTCCAGACGACGATTGTCGTGTCAGGAACCGGAGTGTCCATCCAGCCGAAGTTGCCGATCATGTCGTTGCCGTTGGTGACACTCAGCGTGATCATCTTCATGAAGCCGAAGAGCGGGCTGCTGCCCACGTCGGGAAACACCTCGAAGCCGCTGGTCGACGACGGCGTCGTTCTCGCGTCGACGGCGAGGCGTGTGCTGATCGGGTTCCACGCGACGGCGGCGATGGCGACGAGGGCGACCACGATCGCACTCACGATCACAGCCCGATTGCGCAGCAGGGGAGCGAGGCCACGCCGGCCCAGGAGGAGAAGCGGAAGCACGATGGCAAGGGCGACCCACAGCGGTGAGACTGTGCGGGCGCCGAGAGCGAGCACCGCTGAGACGGCCACGATCGTGAGGCGCTGCACGAGAAGCTCCCGATTCGGATGCAGCACGATCGACAGCATGGCAGCGAAGACGGCGAGGCTGCCCGAGATCTCGAATGCGCTCGGATTGACCACTCCGTTGACGTAGATCACCATGGGGGTCAGCGCGACGAGAAGGCCCACCGCCGGAACGGATCGTCTTTGCCATCCGGCGACGAGCATAAAAGCGCAGGCCAGCATGGCCGACGAGATGAGCGCCGACACGATGCGCACAGCGTAGAGGCCTGACTCTCCGGTCAGGAGCAGGCTCGGCCAACCGACGGCGGCGTAGTAGACAGGGTTATTGTAGCCGGCCGACGTCTCGGTCGTGACCGTCTCGGAACCCGAACCCTCGAGGCCCGGCGCGCATCCGGCATCCTGGTTGAGGTCGAAGCGATAACAGTCTTGCGTGGCGGTCCACGCCGCTGAGCGGGGGACCTCGACGATATTTCCTGTGTCACCCTGCGGGCCGACGAGCTCACCGCGCACCACCGACGCGGCCTTGATGATGTGGGCGGGCTCGTCTGGACCCGAGCCCAGCGGAGACGCGAGTGCCCACGCGATCGACATCAGGGAGAGAGCAACCCAGGCCGTGAGGAAGACTCTCCAGTGCGCGGTCTTGCTAGGCATTCTGCCCGACTACCTCAGCACGGCGCTCTGCTGAACGAATGCGGAGAACAACGACGGCCAACGTCACGAGGCCTACGGCGAAGAGCGCGAGCGAGAGCATCACTCCTCCCGGCGGAATCCACTGCGGGTCGGTGATCAGCTGCTTCCACGAGGTGTCGCTGCCGATCACGTTTCGGCGCATGGCCTTCAGGAAGCCGTAGCCTTGGCCCGCGATGAAGCCGACGAGAACGGCGAGCACCAAGCGCGTGAGTAGCGCCGGAGCGGGCCGCGAGTTCTCGACCGAGAGGCTCACGAGAGCGGCGACACCGAAGATGAGCATGACGAAGATCGGAAGACCGTAGCGACCCTGCCAGATGAAGCCGCCCGTCGTGATGAACGCGGCTTGAATCAGCGCGGGCAGCACGAGGGCGAGCAGAAGCAGGGCAGCGCCCACAAGAGCGCGGCGACCTCGGAGCAGTACGAATCCGGCGAGCAGGATGACGCCGATGAGCATCGTCCAGATCACGATCGTCGTGGCGGGAACCGGCGTATCCATCCAGCCGAAGTTTCCGATCATGTCGGCCCCGTTGGTGAACGTGAGAGTCACCATCTTGACGAAGCCGAAGAACGGGCTCTGGCCCACATCGGGGAAGACCGTCGTGATGACCGGCGTCTTCGGGGCGCCGGCGGCGGCGTCAGAGGCCAGGCGCGTGCTGATCGGTGTCCACGCGACGGAGAACGCTGCAGCCAGCGCGACGATTGCGGCGGAGATGAGGACGACGCGTCGACGAAGCAGCCCGCCCAGTTCGCGCCACGGCAGCAGCAGAAGCGGCACGACGATGGCGATCGCGATCCACAACGGAGAGATCGTGCGCGTATTCGCTACCAAGACCGAGACCGCCACCAGGATGATGGCGCGCCCGCGAAGGAGCCGCTCGTCTGGTTGCGTGACGATGGTGAGCATGGCCACGAAGGCGGCGATGGTGCCGGAGATCTCGAACGAACTGGGGTTCACGAGGCCGTTCACATAGAGCACCATCGGTGTGATCGCCGCGACCAGGCCGATCGCCGGGATCGTCGGTCGACGCCAGGTGGAGACGAGCATGAACGCCAGAGCGAGCATGCCCGACGACAGGAGGCCGCTGACGATGCGCATGGCGTAGATGCCCGTCGTATCGGAGAAGACCAGCGATGGCCATCCGACCAAGGCGTAGTAGACCGGGTTGTTGTAGCCCGCCGTCGTGGTGCCGACGACGGTCTCGGCTGGGTCGCCTTCGATAGCGGGCGCGCAATCGGCGGGCACGGCCGGTTTGAAGACGAAACAGGTCTGCGCGTTGGTCCACGAAACGTAGTTCGGCACGGCGACCTCGTTGCCGTACGTTCCCTGCGGTCCGACGAGTTCGCCTCGAACGACCGATGCTGCCTTGACGATATGCGCGGGTTCGTCGGGGCCGGAGCTGATGGGCGAAGAGATCGCCCACGCGGTTGCGAGAAGCGACAGTGCGATCCAGGCTCCGGCGAAGATCTTCCACCGACCCTTGCCGGTTTTCAACGGAACCGAGCTCACGATTCTTTCCGAATCGACTTCTCAAGCTCTTCGATGCGCAGCTGCTGCAGGGCGGCGGTCTCGGCGAGAACTCGGGTCTTCGTCTCGAGATCGGTGAGCTCGGCGCTGTGCTGGATCGACACGAGAAAGAGCACCGCCATACTCACGAAGAAGATGAGGTTGGTCGGCACCGCGACTCCGACGAGGCTCGCGGCCCAGCCGAGAATATCCGGGAACAGGCCGACGAGAAGCGCGAGTGTTCCCGCCAGCAGCCACCATACGGCGTGGCGTTCGCGCAGCCGCCTACGGCGCAGCATCTCGATGACGACACCGAGGGTGAGCAGGGCCGAGAAGACCCCGAGAAGGTATGTGGCGATGGTCATCGGGTCGACGCCTCCGAGGGCAGGATGACGGGTGGGCGGAGCAGAGCGATGAACAGCGCCATCACCGCGCGACCGAGATAGATCGCTGCTTTGAAGGGGTTGTGGGATGGGCGTCCGCCCGCACGTGGACGCATGGCGACGGCCACCTGGCTGACCGTGAGGCGGGCCCGTGCTGCGATGACGAGCGATTCGACGGTGTCGCCCAGATATTCGGCGGGGTAGTGAGCGGCGAACAATCGCACGGCACGGGGACCGCTCGCACGGAAGCCCGACGTCGTGTCGGTGAGTCTCGTGCCCGCGAGGCGGCTGAGGATGCTCGACAGCATCAGCATCGCCCATCGACGGGGGCCGCGCACGGAATACTCACCCTCTCCCGCGAAGCGGGCACCGAGAACGAGGTCGTGCGTTTCGAGCTGTTCGATGAGAGCGGGCACGCCGACAGGGTCGTGCTGGCCGTCTGAATCGATCTGGATGACGTTTGCGTAGCCGTGCTCGAGCGCGTACTTGAAGCCCACGCGCATCGCTCCACCGACGCCGAGGTTGAACGGCAACGAGGCGACGATGGCCCCGGCGGCAGCGGCCTCTGCCGACGTAGCATCGCTCGAGCCGTCGTCGACGACAAGGCAGTGGATGCCGGGAAAAGTACCGAGAACCTCGCGAACGACGTTGCCGACGACCTCTTCCTCGTTGAATGCGGGCATCACGATGAGTGTGCCGTCGAAGGGGCTGGGCATCCGACCATCATAAGCGCCCCTCGTGACCGACGAGGGGAGGCGCGATCAGCGGCGGGCGATCCGCTCTGCGGAGCTGGGCATGCGTCCCTGTCTGCCACGGATGCCGTCGAGCCATCCCGCAGCGATGAGGCGGGCGAGAGTGAGCCGGTTCGGCGACAGAGTGAGCACGATGGCGAAGTGCCGCGCATCGAGAAGGGTCTCCCTCACCGACCATGCCCGGTGTCGGGCGCCGAACGCCCTGTTCATCAGAACGCGGTTGCGGGCGATGTAGTAATAGCGGAAGGGAGAGCTGCGCACGAGTGAGACGTCGGTGCCGCCGAAACGCAGACGTCGGCCGAAGATCGTGGGGTGGAAGCGGCCGCCCAGACGGTGGCCGAGATGGGTGCCAGCCGCGAGCACGGTCTCGAAACCGAGGTCGGAAAGACGCATGAAGTACTCGGTGTCGACAGAGTCGATGAACAGACCGGCACGGAACGGCCCCGCGTTCTCCCAGACAGAGCGGGAGATGACCAGGCCCGACTGGATCGGCTCGAGCCCCAGCACAACGCCGTTCCGCACCTCCGCGACGCGCGAGGGAAGCCCCTCGACGGAATGCGGCGCGACCAGGCCGACCCGCACACCAGCGGCAGATGCTGCGTCGTACGCGGCGAGGGCGCGCTCGACGTAGTCGCTTTGAAGCGTCGAATCCTGGTCGAGCGTCAGCACGAACTCTGCACCGGGGGCGCTCGCGAATGCCGTCTCGACGCCCGCGTTGAGCGCGGATGCGATACCCGAGTTCTGCCCGAGCAGAACGATCTGGCACCCGGCCGCGGCGCAGGCATCCAGAATCTCTGTCACATCGCTCGTGCTGCCGTCGTCGACGACCGTGACCGAACTCGTCTGGGACAGAAGCGAGGTGCACGCGTCGAGTAGTGCGGGGCCCGGATTGAATGCTGAGATCACGGCGACGACACGCGTCGACGGGCTGGGCGAAACTGCTCGGGGCACGGCGGCCTCCTTCTGGTCGGACGCCGGAAGTGCTGTGGCGGGCGAATACTATGGTGGCATGATCCGGGCGAGCGTGTGCATGGCCACCTATCGAGGCGCACCGTTCGTGAGGGAGCAGATCTTCTCGATTCTCGAGCAGTTGCACGACGACGACGAGCTCGTGATCGTCGACGACGCGTCTCCCGACGACACGGTCGCCGTGATCCAGGGCATAGTCGATCCGCGCATCCGCTTGCACACGGAATCGGTCAATCGCGGATACGTGCGAACCTTCGAGAACGCGATCCGCCGCGCTCGCGGAACGTACATCATGCTCGCCGATCAAGACGATGTCTGGACTCCCGGGCGACTCGAGCTGATGATCGCGCATCTCGGCACCACTCTCGTTGTCGCCGGCAACTACTCGGTGCTGGGTGAGAACGGCCGGATGCCTGCCCGACGGCCGCTGAGGCCCGCATACGACCGGCAGATCGCATGGAACACACTCGCCGTTCTCGTGGGATACCGCCCCTACTTCGGATGCGCCATGGGATTCCGGCGGGAACTCGTTCCCGATCTCGTGCCGTTCCCAGAGATCTTCATCGAATCGCACGACCTGTGGCTGGCGATTCTGGGCAACGCGACACGATCGATCTCGCACCTGAGCGAGGTCGTCGTCGAGCGACGCCTGCATGACTACAACGTCACGCCTCTGAAGTGGCGCCCCCTCGGCACGATCCTCACGGCGAGGCTGATGCTGGCTCGCGGGATGCTCATCGCCAGGCGCCGGGTACGGCTCCGGCCCCCGAGAGCGATCGTCTAGCGCCCCCCGAGAACGTGTCGCAGCAAAGCGCGTCGGCCATCCGAATCGCCCGATAGAAGCGCCGCCGGTAATTCAGACAGCGCGTTGAGTCTCGACGGAACATGTCGCCGAGCGACCCGGGCTGCCCGGTGCCAGCCGAGCGCATCGCAGCGATCGGCTGCCTCGTAGAACACATCGCGCTCCTCGGCGAATTTCGAGCCGTCGACGCCGCCCTGTGACGACACGCTGGCCGCGTGTCGGCGATAGTCGAAGACTGTTTCGTCGTCGAGCACGAGTGTTCCGCCCGAGAGCACGATCTGCATGATGAGAGTGAGATCCTGCACAACCCGCCGGTCTTCGCGAAAGCCGAATTCGCGCAGCCGATCGCTTCGCCAGCAGAGCGACGGAAAGTAACACCAGTTGCCACGCAGGAGGCTCGCGGCCAACTCGTCGCCGCCGAGGACCTTAGGCTTCGGACCGCGAGGACGCAGAAGCGTCTTCACGCGATCTGGCAGAGGCTCAGAGGGCTCTCCACGGTGGTCGATCACTGAGACACCGGGTTGGATCAGGTCGGCAGCGGGGTACTGGGATCGCAGTTGCGCCACTCGGGCCACGTAGCCCGGCCGCATCACGTCGTCGCATCCCATGATCACGGCGAAGTCGTTCTCGATGAGGGCGACGCATCGATTGAAGTTGCCGCTCACCCCGAGATTCTGCTCGTTACGCAGATAGGTGATGCGGGGGTCGTTCAACTCGCGCGCCCACTCGCCGGCGGAGAGATCGGGGTAGACGTCGTCGACGATCACGAGACGCCAGTCTGAATCGCTTTGGTCCCGCACGCTCTCGACGGCGAGACGGAACTGATCGACGCGCCCGTAGAAGGGCATCAGGATGTCGAGAGTCATGCTGCCTTCGTTTTCAGGCGCGGCGACGAGTAGCCGTCTTCGAGATGTTGATGGTGGGTGGGGCTGAGCACGCTGTGGTAGCGGAGTAGGAGGTGCACGGCGAAGGCGAAAGCGAGTGCGCCCACTGCCCACACCACGATGGGAGTAGCGGGAAGGTCCCACCACCACTCGCGGCGATTGTTGAGGTTCCAACCGCCCATGTCGACGCCCGTGAGGTACCGGCGCATGTTCACATGCAGCGCGATGGCGTTGGCCACGATGATGGCGCCCTCGACGAGATACACCTGAACCCGGCCGAGCTGCGGCTCTCGATCACGCAGATGGAAGAGGGCGACACCGCCGAACATGACGATGAGCGGAAGGACATATCGAGGTTGCACCCCGCTTCCGACCAGGGTGCTGCTTTGAACGAGGATGTAGACCGGGATAGCCACGAGGGCGCCGGCGATGAGGCCGAGAACGAGCAGCTTTCGCCACGTCGTGTGGGCCAGCGCCGCAAATACGACGACGGCGAACGCCGCGAGGCTCACAACCGAGACGCTTCCGGGCATCGGAGTGTCGAACCAGCCCAATGCCCATGAGCCGAACACGCCAGCCCACAGCAGAGGGATGTCGAGGAGGTTGCTGGTCAGAAGGAAGCCCGTATCGGTTGTCGCTACGGTCGTGTCTGTTCCCATGCCGGTCGAGGCCGCAGTGACCTGATTCGACGTGAAATAGAGAGCGATCGAGACCACGACGATAAGCAACGGCAGGATGCTGAGACGCCAATACGCTTTGCTGCGCTGCGCGGTAAGGGCAACTGCCACAACGGCGCCGATGACCGCGTAGAGAGCCGAGTCGGCTCGTGCACCAGCCCCCAGACCTGCCGCGACAAGCGCCAGAATCCCGAGAGCTATGCGCCGCTTGCCCGTCGATTCGAAATAGCCCACCAGCGCGATCCACACCGAGCCGCCCGAGATGATGGCCCACGAACTCGGATTGTTCGACGCGAGCAGGAACATTCCCAGAGGAACGATGCCGATCACCCACGACCAGACGAGGGTGCTGCGACGACGGCGGGGGAGCAGGGCGTAGAGGGCGGTCCAGAGCACGACGAAAATCGCGATGCTTGCCAGTCGCATGATGACGACCGACCGTTCGATATCGGCAGAGGCGAAAACGGCCATCGCCGCGTAGTAGACCGGCGGGTACAGCCCTGTCGAGTTGAGCCGCGTCGTCGGCACCAGTTTCGATGCAGCGTCGCCCGAGATCGGCTGCTGGCATGCGGCGCTCTCAGCAGGCTTGAACTTGTAGCACTCTGCGCCGTCGCGCACGAGTTGAGGAACGAGCCGCTCGTCAGGCTTCGATCCGGGCTCGCAGAGCCCTTCGCGGATTCCGAGTCCGCACCACGTGCTCGCCAGGTGAAAATCGTCGTCGGGACTGGCGCCGACCGGAGAGGCCAGCGCCCAGCTGGCCAGACTGAAGAACATCGCAACGGGAAAGATCACGAAGAGCATGAAGCGGGTGCGTGTGACGCTGGTTCGTTTAGAGGGAGTCGTCGTCATCGAGTCGTTCTTTTCGCGGGTGTGGGGCAGGAATCAATCGTCGACCGTCCACTGGTTGACGAACGAGCGAGGCAGACGAGAACCCGCATCGCGCAGTCGACCGTCGGCGACATATCCGGGCATCATCGCGAGCGCCTGCAGCAGTCCGAGCGCCGTCGCCCGTACCTGGACTCGTGCATCCTTGTCGCGCCGGTTGCGGGCAAGACGGCGGAGCGCTTTTGCCAGGCTTCCACCGGTGCGTGCGACGGCTGACAGGAGCATGCGGAGCGTGCCGTTTCGGGCCGTGACGAGAATACGGTTGCGCACATTGTGTCTGAGAAAGAAAGGCGACCGGATGCCGCTGGACGCGGCGTGACGATGCCACACGGTGGCGTCTTCTGCGTACCGAACGCTCCAACCTGCCCGGCGCAGGCGCCACGCCAGGTCTGTGTCTTCGTAGTACATAAAAAGTCGTTCGTCGAAGAGTCCGACCGAATCGAGAGCCGCGCGCCGAATGGCTGCGCCACCCCCCGAGAATCCGAACACCTCTGCGGGGCTCGCCTCGTCGTCGGTGGTGTCGAGCCACGAACGGTCCCGACCGTTGCCGGAGCGGGAGACCTGGTTGCCCGTGCTGTTGATGAGGGCTACGCCCGATCCGGGTGTGGCATTGCGCGCGACCCGCTCCCACCTCGCTCCCGAAGCAGAGACGTAGGCCGTCGGAGAACCCGGCGCCGGAATGAACCGCCCGCTGAGGAGAATGCGTGCGGTGGCCGCGGCGACGCGCTCACTGCCGTCTTCGATGAGCGGCGCGACGATCGCTGAGATAAAGCCCGGGGCCGCAACGGCATCGTTATTGATCAGCACGATCACGTCGCCGGTGGAGTTCGCGATGCCGAGGTTCACCCCGCCGGCGAATCCGATGTTCTTGGGGCTGCGAATGATGCGCACCTCAGGGTAGAACTGCGAGATCTGGCGATCTGATCCGTCGGTCGAAGCGTTGTCTACGACCACCACCTCGACGTCTATGCCAGGTGTCTTCTGCTGTGACAGCGACTCGATGCACTCGAGCACGAAAGCACCGCCGTTGAAGTTCACGACAATGACGGTTGCCCGCAATTCGTCGTGCGGCATGGCTTCTCCTCGGTCGATCGGCACATGGTTAGGCTACTAGCTGTTCCGCGGCCACCGATCGGTGCCGAGCACGAGAACACCGTTGAAGGAGACCCCCGTGAGCTTGTTTTCTCGCGCCATCACGTCGCTGAAGTCGGAAGGGCCGCGCCAGGCGGCCTCGAGGGTCTTCAACCGACTCTCGATCGATCTCAACACCAACAAGCCCGGCGAGTCCCTCGTGCATCCCGACGATGCCGTCGCTGTGGACTGGACGGTGCCGGCCCTGTTCGAGACGGATCCACCCGCCCCGGTCACGAAGAACGTGAAGACCGCGTGGATCATCTCGCCCCCCGGCCGCACGAGCGGAGGGCACCAGAACGCGTTCCGCTTCATGGACTTTCTTGAGAAGGCCGGCCACTCTGTGACCGTCTACTTCTACACGACAGAATCCAAGCCGATCGATGTGGCTGCGATCCGGCTCATGCTGCAGACGACGAGCGCCTACCCCGATCTTCGGGGCGAGCTGCGCATCTACGACCAGGCCACGGGGTTGGATGCCGACACCCAGGCCATCTTCGCGACCGGATGGGAGACGGCCTACCCGGCCCACCGGCATCCGACGAACGCCCGTCGCTTCTACTTCACTCAGGACTTCGAGCCCGCTTTCTACGCATCGGGCAGCGACTACGTGCTGGCGGAGAACACGTACCGGTTCGGGTTCCATGGCATCTCGGCAGGCAAGTGGCTGTCGAAGAAGCTCACCGACGACTATGGAATGCCGGGAGACCACTACGACTACGCGGTCGACAAGCAGCACTACTCGTTCACCAACACGTCACGTCGGGGCGAGGTGCTGTTCTACGCCCGCCCCCCGACATCGCGTCGCGCTTTCGAGTTCGGCCGTCTGGTGCTCACCGAGCTGCATCGTCTGCGACCCGAGATCACCATCAATATGGTCGGCTGGGATATCTCGCCCTATTGGGTTCCGTTCCCGTACGTGAACCACACCGCGCTCGACATCTCGCAGCTCAACGAGGTCTACAACCGCTGCGCAGCCGGGCTCATCCTGTCTCTCACGAACATGTCGCTTCTGCCCATGGAGGTCATGTCGAGTGGAGTCGTTCCCGTCGTGAACGACGGACCGAACACGCGCGAGATCTTCGAGAGCCCCTACATGGACTACCAGCCGCTGTCGCCCGGTGCGATGGCTCGGCGCATGATCGAGATCGTGGATGACGCCCGCCAGGTGGAGCACGCGCGGGAGATGGCGGAGTCGGTTGCGCGCGTCGACTGGGCAGACCCCGGCGAGATGTTCATCGACGCCTTCGACCGGGCCATGGCCGAGGGGCCAAGTACCATGGCACGGTGAGTTCACTAAGAAAAGCCTGGCAAGTTCTGCGGGAGCAGGGGCCGAAAGCCGTTTTCTGGCGCGTTCTGCACGCGCTCGCGCGGCCGCCTAAGCCCCTGTCCGGGTCGATTCCTATTCGTCTTCTCGTGAAGGAGGACGATGCGAGTGAAGTGGACTGGAGCATCCCTCATCCGGCGGTACTCGACCCGATCGTGCTGAACGACGACAAGCTCACCATCGCGTGGATCATGTCGCCTCCAGGCGAGTCCAGTGGGGGCCATCAGAACATCTTCCGGTTCATCAGTGTGCTCGAAGCCGCCGGCCACACGATCCGCATCTATCTCTACAGTGCTCACGAGCCGTTCACTGTCTCCACGATCAAGGACATGTTGGCGTCGTCGCCGTCGTACCCTCGACTCAACGCCACCATCGAGGAGCACACCGTGGCCGGTGTAGCCGACGATGTCGACGTGATCTTCGCCACCGGCTGGGAGACGGCGTATCCGTCTTTCCGCGACAGTTCTCGCGCTCGTCGCTTCTACTTCGTGCAGGATTTCGAGCCGTATTTCACCTCCGTCGGTTCGGCCTCGGTGCTTGCGGAGAACACGTACCGTTTCGGATTCCAAGGAATCACGGCCGGAGGATTCCTCTCGCACAAGCTGTCCACCGAATACGGGATGCCTGCCGAGCACTATGACTTCGGCGCGAACCGTGACCTCTACAACGTCATCGAGGACCGCCCGCGGAAGGAGATCTTCTTCTATGCGAGGCCGGTCACCGAGCGTCGCGGGTTCGAGCTGGGAATCCTCGCGCTAGCGCACTTCGCCAAGGCTCGCCCGGAGTACACGATCAACCTCGCGGGGTGGGATGTCAGCGCGTATAAGATTCCGTTCGACTACACGAACCTCAAAGATCTCAAGATCGATCAGCTGAATGAGGTCTACAACCGGTGCGCGGCCGGGCTTGTCATCTCCCTCACGAATATGTCGCTCCTTCCACTGGAGCTCCTCTCCGCCGGGGTCATTCCCGTTGTGAACGACGGGCCGAACAACCGACTGGTGAGCGATAACGAGTTCATCGAGTACACCCAGGCGTCGCCGAAGGCTCTTGCCGCCAAGCTCATCGAGGTCGTCGACCGCGAGGATGCGGTGTCGCACGCGCGTGCAGCATCCGACAGCGTGCGGGCGACCAACTGGGAGAGCTCGGGCGCGAGGTTCCTCGAGATTTTCGACGGTGCGATTCGTGGCTAGATGCCTCGTCGTGGGCGCCAACGGGTTCATCGGCTCTCACCTCGTTGACGAGCTGGTGTCGCTGGGGCACGAGGTCACTGCGTTTGACCGTTTTTCCAGCCAGCGAGCGGTCTATACATCGGCCGGGGTCAGGCAGGTGCCTGGCGATTTCATGAACCATTCTGATGTGGCCGAAGCTGTTGCCGGACAGCAGTATGTCTTTCACTTCGTGTCAACGACCACCCCTGCCACCGCCGAGAATGATCCCACCTTGGACGTGCGCACGAACATCGCGTCGAGCATCGAGCTATTTCAGCACTGCGTAGACGCCGGCGTGCAGAAAGTGTTCTTCGCGTCGACGGGCGGCGCGATCTACGGCAATCACCCGGGCACCTCCTTCGCGGAGGACACTCTTCCTCTTCCGGTTTCTCCTTATGCGATCGGCAAACTCGCCATCGAGGGATACCTCCGCTACTTCGGCGTGAAATACGGTCTCGAGTCCATCTCGTTCCGAATCTCGAACCCCTACGGGCCAGGGCAGCGAGCGAACAAGAAGCAGGGCGTGATTCCCATTTTCTTGTCTCGCCTCGCGCAGGGTCTTCCGTTGACGGTGCTCGGCGACGGCTCGATGGTCCGGGATTACCTCTATGTCGGCGACGCCGTACGCATGATCGCCCAGACGGTCGGGCGCTCGTCGTCAGAGAGTGTCTACAACATCGGCAGCGGCTCGGGTGCGAGCGTTAGACAGTTGCTTGATGTCATGGAGTCCGTGACCGGTCGGGAGCCCGCGGTCGAGGTGAAGCCCGTGCCATCGACTTTTCTCGACCGAGTGGTACTCGATATCGAGCGCTTCCGCTCCGAATTCGGCTATGACACTTTTATATCTCTCGAAGAGGGCATATCCAAGACCTGGGCCCAACTTATGGAGACGTCCCGATGAGCGTTGTACAGCCCGAGAACGTCACCCCCACAATGCTGGCGACCGTTGCCGTATTGACCTACAACGGCGAGATCTACCTCGATGAGATTCTCAGTGCTGTCGAGAACCAGACCATCGACGGTGAAGTCGATATTCTCGTCATCGACTCTGGCTCGTCTGACCGAACGCTCGATATCGTCGCTCGCCACCCTAGAGTTCGCCTCCACGAGATCGCCAACTCAGATTTCGGACATGGAAAGACACGCAACCTGGCGGCGAGACTCGCGAGGGGGGAGTACATCGCCTACCTCACGCACGACGCTATTCCCAGCACCGATCGTTGGCTGCACGAGCTGCTCGCGCCCCTGCGAGACACAGACTCGGATATCAAAGCGGTGATGGGAAAACAGATTCCGCGACCCGGCTGCTTCCCCCTCTTGAAGTACGAGATCGAAAGCGTATTCGCCGGCTTCGGTCCCGACTTCGGCACTACTGTCTTCTCCGATGACGGTTCGGCTCACGACCAAGGCCTGATCGATGCCCTGTCGTTCTACTCGGACGTGAATTCCGCGACGCGGACCTCATTCCTGCGCGACGTCATCCCCTACCGTGACGTGCGTTACTCCGAAGACATGATGTTCGGTGAGGACATCATCAGGGCCGGTTACAAAAAGGCTTATGCCCCGCGCGGTGCCGTGATCCATTCCAACGATCTGACCCTCGATGAGTACGGTAAGCGCATGTTCGACGAGACCGTCGCGCTTCGTCAGATCGGCAAGCCGATTCCGCCTATGCGCCGGCGGGCCCAGCTGAGGATGACCGTTCGGGGGATACTCGTGGACAGCCTGCGTATCGCTCGTGACGCGTACAGCACGAAGCGCAAGCTCTACTGGCTCGTATTGAATCCCCGATTCCACGTATCGAAATGGCGCGCATACCGAGCCGCGACCTTGGTTGATCTCAACGATGCGGAAGCAATTGCTGCAGGCTCGTTGGAACACAGCCGCAAAGTGTCGGATTAGCCGGAATGCTTCGTTCCGAGCGACCGAGGGAATGGCTCTCGTCGTGGTGGTTGAGAACGGCCATCATCTTTCTCCTCACGCGAGCGGTCTTCGTCGCTGGCTTCGTGGCCGCTCAGCTGGCGATGAATCGTCCCGTATCCATTCACCACATGCTCGTCCGTTGGGATGGCTGGTGGTATCTGTTTCTTGCAGAGAACGGCTATCCGCCCGAGCTCAATCTGCCTGACCGGCCCAACTACGGGCCATGGGGATTCTTCCCGACGTGGCCCTTCTCCATCCGGGGTCTCCACCTCGCGTCAGGGCTGACGTTCGACGCGTCTGCGATCACTCTTACGCTCGTGTTCGGTCTCGGGTTCGTCCTAGTTGCCCGGATGCTTGCGGCTGAGTTCTTCGGAGAGAGAGCGGCGAGTTTCTCAGTCTGGGTCGTTTGCCTGTTCCCCGGCTCGGTCGCGTTGACTTTGCCCTACACGGAGCCCTTCTTTCTCTTCTTCGCAGCGCTGGCTCTCTGGAGTATGCACAAGAAGCGTTGGGGTCTGGCAGCAGCCGCTGTCTTCTTCGCCTGCCTCACCCGCTCGACCGGTGTTGCCTTGATCGCGGCCTGCGGAGTCCTCCTGATCATTTCGTTGATACGCCGACGGGGGTGGGGGCCAATCCTCCCGGGTATAGCCGGCGGTGTCGCGCTGGTGCTCGTCGGAGGGTTCGCCTATCTCCGTACGGGCGACCCTCTGATCTGGCTCGAAGCGCAGAAACAGTGGAACCAGAAGCTCGACCTCGGTCGGGACCTGCTGCACTGGTTCGTCGTAGACATTCCCGCCCGCACAAATGACCATCACCACTACGCCGTCATGCTTGCATCACTGTGTCTTGTCATTGCCATCGTTCTCATCGGTATACGGGGCGGCGGCCGAATGCCAGTGGAGATCTGGGTGTACGTCTCCGTTCTAGCCTTTTCTGTGCTCGCGTACAGCGGTGTTGGGCCACGGCCGCGCATGATCCTCGGCATGTTTCCTCTTCTGCTGCTGATGGCCGTTCCCGTGAGTCGATGGGCGCGTCCGCTTCGAGCTATCGTGATATGCGTGTTTGCCGCGCTGAGCGCTGGCTACTCCTTCGTGATCATGTATGAACCTCTGCATGTGACCGCGTGACGCGCGATTTATTGGATACATCGAGAAGTAGGGTGACTGACATCGCGAATCGATTCTTGTGGCGCATGTGCTATCGCGTCTTGTCACGTGGATTCTTTCCGCTCAGGCGCCTCCGGGGGCGGCCGGTCCACGACTCCATTCTTGTTGTGATGTGCCTGTGGAATCGGCCGCAACGCATTGATTCGATCGTTCGTCTCATTACCGAGCAAGAGTCGGATCATCCCATCCGGTTAGTTCTTTGGAACAACAAGTGGATCCATGGCCGCCATTACGTGAAGAGTGTTCGTGCCTTGTGGCCAACCGATTCACGGCATAGCGTCGAATTCTTCAACAGCCCGATCAATATGGGCGGCATTGCGAGGTTCTTCGTCGCGAAAAAACTCCGACGCCAACTTCCCTCCGGGGCATTCGTCATGCTCGACGACGATCAGGACGTGCGGCGTGATTTCGTTACAGAAATCGTGGGTTCGTGGACTCCAGGTTCGATCTGGGGATTTTGGGCTTGGACGATTCACGGATCGTATTTCAATCGGACGCCAACCGAGGCAGCAGCGCTAGCCGACTACGTCGGAACGGGCGCGTCAATATGCGATGCATCGATCGTGGATGAGCGTCGTTTCTTTGCTGGACTTCCAACCGAATATGCCTTCATCGAGGATCTGTGGATGAGCAGATACGCGGTAGGGCTTGGCTGGGAGTTGAGGAAGGCGGACGTTCAGGTCGACTTCGTTCTCGATGACACGAACCAGAATCATCATCTCGCTGACCTGAAGGATGATTTCTACCAATTCCTGCAAACTCGCACGAACTGAGGTTGGTTTATCAACTATCGCCGGGTGAGCCGGCGTAAGCGTGATCCCAACCGAACCTCGAAGCTGTTCCTGACGGATGCTAGCTCGGCTTCGACATGTTCTACGTGCGCGAGCGTTCTCTCCAGGCTCGCTTCGAGCGCAGCGATTCGATCGTCACGGATGGTGGATTCCTCATGTAGCTTCCGGGCGAAGGCCTGCTCAGCCTCAAGTCGTGACGCTCGCTCGGCATCGTGCAGGAGCCGCAGGTAGACGTGTTGAAGGTCTTCTAAGGCTTCTACGACGGGCACCGCGGACCGGAGGATGTCTACATCGAAATCCTGGTCGGGCACAGGTGAAGGCCGGCTAGAAGAGATGAATTCCTCTAGGACGAAGGTTCCATTTTCTAGACCTTCGTCGATCTCCCGAGCTGAGGGATGCCGTCGAATGTAGAAAGGAAGGAGAGTGTTCGCGCGAAAACGTGCGTAGTCACGCATGCCATGGTGGTTGGGGCTGGGCGTCGCGTCGGGACTCGACTCGTATGCGCGGCCAGAGATCTCGACCTTGTTCGCGAACTGGGTCCACGACCGCCACGGAAGATGGAGCACTTCGACGGCGAGCTCTGCACTGGGCGAACCCATGGATGCAACATTCACTTCGTGGTTTCCCTGAGCGACTACGACGTTTTCCGTACCCACGTGGATGGCATCGGGGGAGGCGTGAGCGCGCAGACCGACGAGTTCGAGCGCCTGGATCGGACGCTGATCTCTGTACACAAGCCGTTGAAGACCGGAGCCGGCATTGGCGGGAGGGCCTGTCAGATTGACCACGGGAACCTGGAAGGCGCCGTATGAGCGTGGCATCTCTCTGAAAACATCGTGGAGGGTACGGGACCGATCGACGGGAACGAAGAACTCGTCAGCGTCTGCGTTTATGACCCAGTCGGCGTTGTAGAGCGTGTAGGCGTCGCTGGCCATGCGGGAGACCACACGACTCTGCTGCTTGCGATGCTCAGGGTCGTGCCGAAGCTCAAGTATTCCTCGTGATTCATAGTCACGGAGAATGTCGGTGGTGCCATCGACAGAACCATTGTCTGTGACGATGAAAAAGTCGATCCCCTGGTCAATATGGTGATCAAGCATGGCGCCGACGATGTCCGCTTCGTCGCGAACCATCAGGGTCATTACAAGCGTCATTCTGAGTGAGTCCGTTCGAATGTGGGGAACAATCTCAGGACAGGATATCCGTTGCGGACACGATGACCGGGAAAGCGGGGAGAGTGGGAACGACTCTCGCCCAGATTTGACCAGGGGTAACTCATGTATCCTCAATCGCGGCGGTTTCCGTAGTCGCCGTCTTTATTGGCTTGGAGGCCAGATAAGTGGCTGGAATGCAAAACGTTGCCGCAGAGCGTGCACAAAGACTCTCGGAGCTCCCTTTTGAGGAGGCCGGCGCTCGCAGCGCCTTGCTGCAGGGCACGGTCGCTTCCGTAGTTGACATCTGGAAGCACCGAGAGCTGCTTGGTCTCCTCACTCGCAGAGAGCTCAAGGCCCGATACAAGGACAGCAGCCTTGGCTTCTTGTGGAGTTTGATCAAGCCGCTCACACAGCTCCTCATCTACGCAATCGTCGTTGGCGAGTTCCTGGGTGCGGCGCGCAGCCTGAACAATTTCGCTGTCTACCTGTTCTCGGGCTTGACCGTTTATCTCCTTTTTAGCGAGATCGTTGGCGGGGCTACCTCATCGATTGTCGCCAATGCCGGCCTTGTGAAGAAGGTCTACTTCCCGCGCGAGATCTTCCCGATCTCTGCCGTCGGATCTGCGATGGTCAACTTCCTCATCCAGATGGTGATCCTTCTCGTAGCGGCTTTTGTCGCAGGTACGCTCACCTTCGGCCCCCATCTGCTTTACGGACTCGCTGCAATCGGCGTGGTCATCATCTACTCGGCCGCGATCGGAATTCTGCTAGCGGCGGTGAACGTTTACCTCCGAGATATTCAGTACCTTGTCGAGGTCGTACTCATGCTCGTGATGTGGGGCTCTCCCATCCTTTATCACTGGACGTTCGCAACTGCTCGCATGCCCGGTTGGTTGGCGGAAATCTACCTCAACAATCCGGTTACCCTTGCCGTCGTCGGATTCCAGCAAGCTTTCTGGGCTCCCGGAAGCGGCGGTGAACCGCTGCCTCAACTGGGGCTCCGACTCGTCATCGCGGCAGTTGTCGGAATCATCTGTCTCATTATTGCCCAGCGCGTATTTTCGAAGCTTCAGGGCAACTTCGCTCAGGAGCTGTAACACTCATGGCCAGTAACGTTCCCGTCGTCCGCCTCGAAAATGTGTCGAAGCGATTCGTCATCCGCAAAGAGAAAAGTCTGAAAGAACGAATCGTCAATGCTGGGCGGTCGGCGAAGTTCAAAGAGGACTTCTGGGCGTTGCGAGATATCAGCCTTGAGATCAACGCAGGAAGCTCGATCGGACTCATTGGGCCCAACGGGTCAGGAAAGAGCACTCTGCTCAAGGCCATCGGCGGCATCATCGAACCGTCTACAGGGAAAGTCGAACGCAGGGGGAGGCTCGCTGCGCTTCTCGAGCTGGGCGCTGGCTTCCATCCGGATCTCACTGGGCGCGAGAATGTCTACCTGAACGCATCGATCCTCGGTCTGACGACCAAGCAGACTGACTACTACTTCGATGACATCGTGGATTTCTCAGGTATCGAGAACTTCATCGACACTCAAGTGAAATTTTACTCGAGCGGTATGTATGTGCGACTTGCCTTCGCGGTCGCCATCCATGTGGACCCCGACCTTCTATTGGTCGACGAGGTGCTCGCAGTGGGCGACGAGGCTTTCCAACGCAAGTGCCTCGACAAGATCCGTCAGTTTCAATCTGAGGGCCGCACCATCATTCTGGTGACGCACTCTCTGGGGCAAGTTACGGAAATGTGTGACCGGGCAGTTCTGCTAAGCGAGGGGTCCGTTCGATTTGACGGTGCTCCGCAACGAGCAACCGTCGAGTTCAGAGACCTCCTAGAGGACCGACGGCTAGAGGATGCCGCGAGTCATGGCGATGACTCCGTCGACGCGGGCCGCGTTCTGTCAGCATCCGTCCGGGCCGAAGGGCGCGCCGAGGGCGACGCGATCGAGCCCGGTGATGATCTCGTGATCTCGGCGACCTTCTCGCATCGTGACGGATTGGAACGATGGGTGGCGGCCGTCCAGATCGACAGTGTCCTCGGTCAGGCGGTCTATGGCACGACGACAAAGCGAATGAAAATGAGTCTTCCCAGGCTCAAAGATGCACGCACCATCGAGTTCACTATTCGAGACGTGCATTTCGGTTCTGGCAAGTACTTCGTCAATGTCTCGCTCATGGCTCATGACGGAACTCACCTTCATGATCGCCCGCAGATTGCTTCGTTCGATGTGCCGTACTACGACCTGGCGGCTGGAACCCTCTTCGCTGTGCCGGAGATCGCGGATATCGGCGTCGTCGATCAAGCGCGTTGAGCACAGCCGGCCGATGAGGCGTTACACGCTCGCCGGGGCGGGGAGGCGACTGGGTCGCATAGCATTTCGAGTCGCTGATCGCCTTGGAGCTGTAGAGCGGCCGCCGGGGCTCGAAGACTATCCAGCCGGTGCTCGGCGTTGGCTAGCTAGAAGGGACAGCCGGCTGAAGGCCCGATTGCCCCGCCAATGGCGACAGGCAGTCTCGGCCCCAACTGCGCGCGTTCCACCCAGAGTCGCTGTTGTCCTTCATGTCTTCTATGTCGATCTTCTCGACGATATCCTGGCCCGGCTCGCAGACATTCCTGTTCCGTTCGATATCTTCATAACCAACTCGAGCGGGGAGCAGATCCAGGTCAATGGGTCAAAGATGCCCAAGGCTAACTCTGTTGTCGTTTTGGATGTAGAGAACCAAGGCCGAGACATTCTTCCCATGATTCGTCTTGTCAACGCGGGCCTTCTGGAACCATATGAACTGATTCTGAAACTGCATACGAAGAAGAGTCCTTGGAGAGAGACGCATCCCACGCTCCGCGGCACCGGCGAGGAGTGGCGCGATGAGTTCTTGGATCAGCTGGCCGGATCCATTGACGGCATTCAGAAGATTCTCGCCGCGTTCGCCGCTGACTCCTTGCTTGGGCTTGTTACTGCCGATGGGAGTGTGCGGGGGGCTGAGTTCTGGGGATCGAATCTACACATAGCTCGTGATCTGATGGAGCGTCTGCAGCTGCCACTGGACGAGGAGGCGTTGCGGTTTCCGTCGGGATCGATGTACTGGGTGCGCTCGTTCGTCCTGCAAGGTCTTCGCGCTCTTGAGCTGTCCGAAGCCGACTTCGAAAGTGAAGACGCTCAGATTGATGGAACCACTGCGCACGCCGTGGAACGACTGGTGGGCGTTCTTGCGCTAGAGGCTGGCATGAAGATCGAGGAAGTTCGGGAGTTGCATCGGTCGGACCCGAATACCGGGGCGTTGAACGAGTTGCCCGGTTGGCGACGATTTGAACCTGATGCTGAAGTAGTGCCTCGGGCGCGCGTCATCCCCTTTTATCTTCCACAGTTTCATTCGTTTCCGGAGAATGATGAATGGTGGGGCAGGGGATTCACTGAGTGGTCCAATGTGGCCGCCGCCCAGCCATCGTTCAGAGGCCATATTCAACCATTTCTTCCTGCCGACCTCGGTTTTTACAACCTGACGTCGGTGGCCGTCAGGCGTGAGCAGTATGCGCTTGCAAGAGCGGCCGGCATTGAAGGGTTCATGTACTACTACTACTGGTTCGCCGGTAGACGACTGATGTCCAGGCCGATCGAGTCTCACCATGGTTCGTCCGAAAATGAACCGTTCTGCATAATGTGGGCCAACGAGAACTGGAGTCGCCGGTGGGATGGCCGGGACGATGATGTCCTCATCGAGCAAGACTATGAATCCGTACCAGCGACGCAGTTCATCTATGACGTGATGCCCCTGCTGCTGGATCCCCGCTACATCCGCACGCGCGGCAAGCCGATCCTGGCCGTCTACCGCTTGAGTCAGATACCGAACTATGAGTCGGTACTGGAAGAGTGGCGCAAGGCTGCTCGCGATGCGGGCGTGGGAGAGCTCGAGGTCCTGTCCGTTGACGTAGGCGAGCAGTTCGACGGTCTCGGTCTCGATGGGACGGAACGAGGGATCGATGGCACGCTAGATTTCCCTCCTCACAGGATGCATAGAGGGGCGCTCGATCGAACGGGCCTCGATTTCGATGAGCGCTTCGTCGGCAACACGTACACGTACGAGAGCCTCGTCGAGAGCGCAGAGGCCGAACTGCGATCGGGTGTCAATCCAGATCACTACCCGGGTGTCATGGTGAATTACGACAACACGCCGCGTCGGCAGTGGATGCCTGAGCTCTGGTTCGGCGCCAATCCGTTCACTTTCCACCGCTGGCTGCAGACGGCTGTTGAGGCGTTGGACGCACGCTCTCCAGAAGACAGGATTGTCTTCGTGAACGCCTGGAATGAGTGGGCGGAAGGCGCAGTACTCGAACCATCGCAACGGTTTGCTTCCACCTACCTCATGGCAGTGCGTTCAGTTATCGGCCGGCCTGCAGTCCTCGGGGATGCTGCCGAGGGCGTGCTGTAAACTTCCGAGGAGCGATGATGCCGGGCATCCTCGGGGCGCGAGGGTGGAGGCATCCCATTGAACGCGCACTAACCGAGAGTGAAATATGAGTTCCATCAGATCGTCCATCGTCCACGGCCTCCGTCGGCGACTGCCGGAAGACTCCGTTACGCGCAAAGCTGCATCTCTTGGCTACCAAAGTTTAAGAAAAGGACGCGACGAAGTGCGGGCAGCGACGCTGCGACGCGAGCGCAAACTCTTCAGCAATAACAACGGTCTCGAGAGTTACGATGTCTGGCGTCACCAGCAGGAGCATCCTCAGCTGGCGGGAGTCGCTGCCGGCGAGGAGGTTCGTTTCTCGGTCTTTATCGAAGCTATAGCCACCACGACGAACGCTGAAATTGAGCGCACGAAGGGGTCTATCTTCGGTCAGCCCGAGGTCGGCGCCGATGTGACCGTCGTGCGTCAGGGCGAGCTCGTCGACTTGAGCACTGCCCCTGGGGACTTCGTCGTCTTTCTCCGTGCAGGCGCGCGGTTCGCCCCTCTCGCGCTTGCAGATATTGCGAAGAAGCATCGTGTCGACCCCGCGGTGAAGGTGATCACGTTCGATTCTGATGTGAAAATCGCTGGCAAAGCCGAAAGCCCGATGTTCAGGCCAGTCTGGTCACCCGAGATGATGCTGAGCGCCAACTACCTCGACCGTGCCTTTGCGGTCAAGCGCGTCGTCGCCGAAGGCCTGCCTCCCGTAGAGCTGTCGGACAGGGGCGTGTGGAGGTTCCTTCTCGACCTCGATCTTCGTCCGCGCGAAACCGCCAACGTCAGCCGTGTGCTTCTCAGCGAGCCGCGAGATTGGCGGGCGAACGCTTCCGACGCTGACGCTCAGATGGTGCGCGAGGTGCTCGCTTCCCGCGGCGAGAACTCATCCGCGAGCGTAGAAAACGGCGTCGTGCGAGTCATGTTCGACTTGCCCGAGTGGCCGACGGTCTCTGTCGTTATACCTACCCGCCACTCTCGTAAGAACCTCGCGAGGCTGCTTCCGAGTCTCGCTCGAACCGACTACGACGCGTTCGATGTGACGATCATCGACAACGGCGGGCAGAGCGATGAGAACGACGAATGGTACGAGCAGAACACTCGAGGACTATCCGCCTCGATCATTTGGTGGACCGAGCAGCCCTTCAACTACTCGCGCGTTAATAATGTCGCCGCGCGAGCATCTTCCGGGGAGGTTGTGCTTCTCCTCAACGACGACACGGAGATAGTCGACCCCCAGTGGATGAAAGAGATGGTCGGGCACCTTATGCGCGACGGTGTCGGTACGGTCGGTGTTCAGCACCGACAAGCCGATGGCCTCATCCAGCATGGTGGTGTGACGATCGGGCCGGGCGGTTCCGCAGATAATCTCTTCGCGGGGATGACTCCGGGAGCAGACACGATCATCGGTTCGACCAAGTGGTACCGCAACGGTCTTGCGGTCACGGGCGCGTGCGTCGCGATCCGCCGGTCGGATTTCGAGGAAGTCGGTGGACTTGCCGAGAACTTCATCTTGTGTGGAAGCGACGTGGTGCTCGGTCTCGATCAGATCATCAGATCTCGTCGAAACGTCGTCATTCCATTCGATACGGTGCGACACTTCGAATCTCTAACAAGAGGTACGGCTGTGCCCGTAGAGGACTACTACTCGAGCTACTGGCGTTACCACTCCTGGCTGCTGGGAGGCAACCCGTACCTGTCCCCGAATGTGTCCCCACTCACGGCGGTACCTCGTTTCAACAGCGTTTGGGATGACAGTCCTCTCAAGCTGGCTCTGTCGAATATGAATCGGGCATACACCAAAGTTGTCCAAAGCGGATCGATCTCAGAGGAAGCCAAAGTGCTCCTGGGTGCAGCGACGATCTCCGCGGAGGAGGTCCGTGCAGTTCACACCGCTCATGAAGCCCTGATTGGCCGGTCTGACGTCAAGACCGTCAATTGGTTCATCCCCGATATCGACATGCCCTTCTTCGGCGGTCTGAACACGGCGTTCAGGATTGCCGACAAGCTGGCTCGTGACCACGGGGTGACCAACCGCTTCATCTCCCTGGCTACGCCAGATCTCCCGTTTACCACCTCGGCGCTGACAGCTGCTTTCCCCAGCCTCTCCGAAGCGGAGATAGTTTTCTATGACGGTTCAGACGAGTCAATCGCGTCGCTGCCGGCCGCCGATGCTGCCGTCGCGACGCTCTGGCTAACGGCGGTCCACGTGGCCAAGGCTCCGAACGTGGGCCGAAAGTTCTACCTGATGCAGGACTACGAGCCCGGGTTCTACCCGGCGAGCAGCCTCTATGCCATGGCCGAGGAAACCTACAAGCTAGGCCTCTATGCGCTCTGCAACACAGAAAGCATGCACAAGATATACACCGAGATGTACCACGGAAAAGGCATGGCGTTCACGCCAGCGGTGGACTCGACGATCTACCACGCTGAGGGGCGTCGGGAGAAAAGCGCCGGAGAGCCTGTAACGATCTTTGCCTACGCTCGTGACCACTTCAGAAATTGCTGGGAGCTTGTGTACGCGGCGCTCGCCGAGATCAAGCGAATACATGGCGACGGAGTCAGGATTGTCGCTGCCGGAGCGCGTTACCTGCCTGAGAGCGCAGATTTCATTGACATGCGTCTGCTGGACTACCGAGCAACCGGAGCGATCTATCGAGAGACAGATATCGGCTTGACAATGCAGATCTCGCGGCACCCTTCGTACCTGCCGCTCGAATTGATGGCAAGCGGGGTCGCGATGGTTGCGCCCGACAGCGATTGGTTCAAATGGCTGTTCAAGGACGGCGAGAATTCTGTCCTGACAATGCGCACGCTTGACGACATCGTGGAGAAACTTGATTTACTGGTTCGAGACAAGGCCTTGAGAAGCCGCATTCAGTCGAATGCCCTCGACACAATCCAGGCGAACCACTCCCAATGGGATACGGCTCTTGGCGGCATATACGATTACCTATCTGACCCGGAGAAAATCTCGTAGCTGCGTGAATATCTGCGGCTCGGCGCCATCCAACATGACCGACGAACGCTTATCATCGAATCGATGGGGAACTCACAAGCAAAAAGGTCAATAGCGATCTGGGCGTTGTGCGCGTCCGCGATGATCGTTCTGTCGGGCTGCGCGCAGCCCGGGGCGGGCGCTTCCTCGCCGGTGCCTTCTTCGTCAGGCGAAAGCAGCGCAACGCCCGTTCCGCAGGGCACACCTTCTGAGACCCCTCCACCGGTTCCGGAAGAGACAAGCGTGCCGGAGCCAGAGGCCTCCGGAAGCCCGGCAACGGTAAGTCTTGAATTGATCTCGGCTTCCTATGACCCAGCGAGCAACGCTGTTAGCGGGACGGCGATGGTCACGGACCGCGTTTCAGAGTCGGGCACCTGCACGCTCACTGTCTCGCAGGATGCGCAGACTGTCTCGGCAACGTCTTCTGGCATGGCTGATGCGACGGTAACGTACTGCGCGAATCTGTCGGTGGTATTGCCGCCGGATTCAAAAGGAACTTGGAGAGTTACAGTGATGTTCGATGAAGCCGGGTTCCACGGGCAGGCCGACAGCGCGGTGACGCTGCCATGAGAATTCGTCGTTCGGTAGCCGTACTCGCTGTGCTCCTCCTCGCATCGTCCCTCTTCACGATGGTGAGTGCTCCGACTGATGCGCAGGCGTTGTCTGGGTCTGATTTCAATGCCGGAAATATCATCAGTGACGCCAAGTTCTTCGATGGCAATGCCATGGAT
The DNA here is from genome assembly GCF_900177685.1 of Agreia pratensis. GTDB lineage: Bacteria > Actinomycetota > Actinomycetes > Actinomycetales > Microbacteriaceae > Agreia > Agreia pratensis. The sequence goes on along the minus strand of NZ_FXAY01000001.1, from coordinate 381,681 downwards.
GCTGGCGGTGTCCAGAACTTCTTGAACGCGCAGGTTCCCTCGTGCCGCGCGGGCTACACATGCCTCAAGAGCTATACGGAAAACACTTGGACGCGAGCGGCCGATGCGATGTGTGGTCAGTACAACGGTGCCGGAAGCGAATCATCAGCTCAGATCATTGCCAAAGTTGGCCAGGTGTGCGGGATCAGCCAAAAGGTTCTTCTCGTGCTGTTACAGAAGGAACAGTCTCTCGTTACGGACACCTGGCCGGATGCTGGCCAGTTTCGAAGTGCTACTGGATTTGCCTGTCCTGACACTGCGCCATGTGATTCCCAGTACTACGGCTTTTACAACCAGGTGTACAAGGCGGCCTGGCAGTACAAGCGCTACACGAATCCTCCCGGAACGTCTGCGTTCTTCACATGGTTTCCGGTCGGAGCCGTATCAAACGTCCGGTATCACCCCAACGCAGACTGTGGTTCATCGCCGGTCCTCATCCAGAATCAGGCGACGGCTGCGCTCTACTATTACACGCCGTATCAGCCCAACGCCTCGGCCCTGTCCAATCTGTATGGCGGACAGAACGATGGATGTTCCTCCTACGGAAACCGCAACTTTTGGAGACTGTATTGGGACTGGTTTGGTTCGCCGCAGGGTGTGGACTATTCCCCCATCGGCAGCTTGGACTCCGTGAAGGCTGGGTTCAAAACGGTCACCGTCGCGGGTTGGACGTTCGACCCGGAGACGTCTGGGTCTATCCAGGTTCATGCATATGTAGGGGGCCCCTACGGAACAGGAGCATGGGCCGGCGCATTCACTGCTAATACGGACAGGCCAGACATCGCGGCGCGCTGGCCGTCATACGGCAGTAAGCACGGCTTCTCGTTCTCTATTCCAACGCCGTCCACGCCACAAAACATTTGCGTTTACGCGATCAATTTAGGACAGGGGACAAACACGCTTCTGGGATGTCTTCCCGCCCAGAAACCGACCGGTGTGCCATATGGGAATGTGGAAAAAGCGACGTTATCAGGTCGAACTGCAACCATCGCGGGTTGGGCAATAGATCCCGACGTCGCGACGCCAATCGCCGTGCATGCATACGTCAATGGCGGATGGGGAGGTGCGTTCGTAGCCGACAAGATCCGCAACGACGTTGGTGCGGCGTATCCGGGGTATGGCTCGGCGCACGGATTCGAAGTGCAGGTGCCTGTCCCGGTGGGCACAAACGAGGTGTGCATCTTCGGAATTAACGACGGTTTGGACGGCAACCCCTCATTGGGTTGTGTGACGGTCTCCTCTGCGACTGGCCCCCCGGTTGGCAGTGTCGATGACGTGGTCGTCACGGGCTTCCAGGGTGTCGTTCGGGGGTGGGCTCTGGATCCGGATACTGCTGCGCCGATCGATGCTCACGTGTATGTGAACGGTGCGTGGGCGGGTGCTGTACATGCTGATGGAGCTCGAGCTGATGTAGGCCGTGCGTACCCGGGGTACGGCGACTCGCATGGCTACAGTCTGCCTGTCGCACTAAAGGGTGGCCAAAACGAGGTCTGCGTGTACGGCATCAACGTCAAGGGTGGCAATTCGAATCCCTCTCTCGGATGTCGCACGGTCACGTTGCCGACTGGTCGCCCGATCGGGAACTTCGAATCGGTTGTTGTTTCCAACGGCACCGCAACGCTTAACGGATGGACCTTGGACCCTGATTCGCCCGCGACGATACCGATCCATGTCTACGTCGACGGCGGGTGGGCAGGCGCCTTCACGGCTGGGGAGTCGCGTGCAGATGTGCAGCGTGCATATCCGGCTTACGGGCCGTTGCATGGATTCTCGGTGACCATCCCCGTCAAGCCTGGACAGAAAAACGTGTGCGTTTACGGTATCGATGGGCTCAACGAACAGATCGGTTGCAAGAGTCTGCAATGATCACGCTGGAATCCGAAGTTCCAGGGCCGTCGGTGTTTTGGCCTAGGTCCTCCTAGCCTGGACAGTTTCGATATCCACTAAGAAGCTACATGCATCCGAAAGCTGGCAAGAGAACCTTGACCTGCTGTCGGGTACGATGCGATCGCCACGTGCGGTCGAGTGGTCCGGATCAGTTGAGAAGACCTATCGGACAAAGGGAAGACCGGATTTGTTCCCGGATCACTCCCTCGTTGGTCCCCTCTTGGCGAGTCACGCGCCCGCTCGATAGCGCACCGCGTGGAGCAGCCGTCCCAAACGAAAGTGCGACAGGCCCGCTGACAAGAGTGTCTTGAACTGGGGCCTAGCGCGCCTCGAGAATATCAGCGCACGGTATCGACATCGTCCACTTCGCGGGCGCGATAGGTACGACAGCAAAGCCTTTCGGGTCTAGCTCGCAGGTCTCCGAAGCGTTTTCGATTGAGACGACAGCTGATGAGTAGCCGGCTTTGTAGGACGGATCCTGATATTCGACCAGCCCTGGAGTCAGTAGCAGCGCGGAGGAAACAGCAAAGATCACGGGCCTCATCCACCGGGCAGAAGCTTCCTCACGCGTAGGCACCCACGCACTCATAATCGACACAAGAGACAAGGCGAGAAGCAGGGAAGGGACGACTAAGTATCGACCGCCAAGGGACACTTCATAACCAGGCACCAGAACGCCAACCTTTGACCACGTCAGCGCAGATATTACGCCGAAGGATCCGACCGAAAAGATGAGCGAAGCCGCCGCCAGCGCCGTCTTTCTCCATCGGATGGCGATCGCCGCTGTCAGACAAGCCATGAAGGCCCCGGTGATGAAAAGCACCGCGACCACACCGAGCGACTGGTACAACGACGCGCCACCGGTTGTCGGTCCGAGTAGATCCCCCCAGACAACTCGTACGAGATAGAACTGGCTGAGAAGATCGGGATCGTATCCCGGTACAGCAGCCTCCCGAGTCGTGTTGAGCACGACGATGAGCTGGACGACAGCGCTGCCCACGAAGGCAATTCCTGGAACCTGCTCCCGGAGTCCGCGCAGGCTGAAAGCCCTCACGAGGACGAGAGGGAAGAACATAAGCGACAAGGGATCGCTGAGGACTGATGCGCTCACGAGAACGGACGCAAAGACTGCTCTCGACCAACTCCCGCTGCGGGATATGAGGGCGACGAAGAGGCCGAACATGAGGAACCAGTGCGAGTTTGCGGTGTTGGTCGCAACCTCCTGCGATCCGATAGGGAGAACCAGAACCAGCACCCAGAGAAGCCAGCGCATGGGCAGCTGCAATCGCTCCCTAGTGAACACAAAAGCGGCGAGAGCCACGAGAGACCAGGTGGCCGCGCCGAAGATGTTCATCCCCAGGCCCAGGTAGTCGACTGGAACAAAGAGAGACGTCAACTCCGCTGCGGTGCGCGGCACTAAGTGCATGTAGCCGGCATAGGGAGTGAAGAGATTGGTCAGAAGGCCGTGAGTGAATGCGTCCGCGAGAAAGGTTTTTCCGTCTTCCGCCCAGAGGAGATTTCTCGCGTCGTTGGGGAGCCGAAAGAGAGTCCCGACCGTGCCGGCGACCACCATGAGGACAAGCAGGGGTAAAGTCTGGCGCCAGGGTCGATGGTTGATTAGCTGGGCGCCGAAAGCCCACTCACCGAATCTGGCCAGACGGCCTCGCTCTACGGAAGAGGAAGCTGGTGCGGTCGAATGGACCGCACCAGCTGTCGGCCCAACGCCGTTAGATCGTGCCGTCTGCAACGGCATTCTTGATCCACGGGATGACCTCGTCGAGCATGTCCTCGAGAGTGGTCGTGGCCTCGAAGCCGAGGATCTCCTTCGCCTTGGTGACGTCGGGAACGCGCTTCTGCACGTCGTACTCGAAGCCGGGGTCGCTGATGAGGTTCAGCGGCACATCCGGGCCCTTGATCTTGCGCCAGATGATCTCGGAGAGCTCTTTGACGGTGTGACCTTCGGCTGTCGAGACGTTGAAGTCGTTGTTCAGCGCGTCGGGGTGCTCAAGGCTCAGAACGATGCCGCGGGCCAGGTCACCGCCGTAGGTGTAGTGACGAACCTGGTCGCCAGCGCCGAGGATGTGCAGCGGGTCCTGGCCCTTCAGAACCTTCTGCACGAGGTCGGGAACGACATGGCTCATGGCCAGTTTGACGTTGCCCGAGTCGATGTCGACATCGCCGAGTGCACGCGATTCGCCGATTCCGACACAGTTGAACGGACGCAGGATCGTGTAGGGCAGCTTGTACTGGTCCCACGCGGCGCGCGCGAAGTACTCGACAGCCAGCTTCTGGAAGCCGTAGGACGACAGCGGCGGCGGAACGATGCGCTCGTCGCCCTCCTTGCTCGGCCAGCGGTCGGTCGACTCGAAGACCATCGAGCTCGACATGTAGGTGACCTTCTTGAGGCGACCCTGCTTGTGTGCGGCGATCGCGGCATCCACCGACGACGCGATGATGCGCTCGTTCTGGGCCAGAAGGTCGTATGCGTACGTGTGGAAGTACGAGATGCCGCCGATGAGGGCTGCACCCGCGATGAAGTGATCGACGTCGCTCAGCAGGCGTGTCATCAGCTCGACGTCCTGCACGTCGCCCACGACCAACTCGTAGTTGGGGTTGTCGTCGTATGACTTCTTGATGGGACCGTACTTGGAGTAGTTGTCTACCCCGACGACCTGGTAGCCCTTTTCGAGCAACTCTTCGACGATGTAGCCGCCGATGAATCCGGCGGAGCCGGTTACGAGAACCTTTTGCATGAAGATACTTCCTTGAATTTGAGTGGAGACTGCTGGTCAGGGGTTGTGAAGCTTGTCGGCGAGCGCGCGCACTTGGGCCGCGTCTACCTGAGGACCGAAGGCGAAACGGTACCAGCGCAAGTACTTCGGGATCCACTTCGCCAACTTGAAGTTGGACTCTCCAAAAGTGCGGTCGAGCCAGATCGTGGGGATCTCGGCCACGGGCAGCCGCAAACGACGAGCCTTGGCTGTGAGCTCAAGACCGATCTCGAAACCGTCTTTGCTGTGGATGCCCACCTCGCGCACGAACGCGGCGCTGTATGCCTTGAACGAGTTGGTGGCGTCTCGCGTGCCGGCATTGGTGAAGGCTTCGAGAGTGAGGCCGGCCGTCTTGGAGAGGAATGTCTTGAAACGTGGGCCTCCCACCTGCTGACCCCCCGGCATATAGCGGGACGCCGCGGCGACGACGACTCCACGCTCAACGAGACGCACCAGGTCGTCGATCTGGCGTGGGTCGTCGCAGCCGTCGGCCATCGTGACAACAACGGTCTCGCTCGCGGCGTGATCGATGCCGTAGCGGATCGCGTACGCCGGACCGCGACCGTAGTCGTTGACGAGGAGCTTCAGGCGTGGTTCCTTCTCGGCGTAGCGGTGCACGACAGGGGCCGTTGTGTCAGATGTTGTATCGACGACGACGAGCACCTCGGCGTCGAGATGAACGGCCTCAAAGATCCGGTCTAGGCCGGCGACGATGTCTTCGCCCTCGTTGTACGCCGGAATGACGATCGACGCTCGCAGACCCTCGGTCAAATGACGACCCCGTGGCCCAGAAGATTCCACACATCGGCGACGGGCTTCTCTGTGACGAGGCCCACATATTCGGAGTGCGGGGTGGCGACAATGAGGATGTCGGCCTTCTCGAGCACTGCATCGAGTGGCAGCAACGTGTCGTCTGTCTCTTCGGTCACATAGGGATCCGTGCCGATGACCGCCTTGGCGCGGAACTTGAGTACCCGTCTGAGCTTGTACGAGAGGCTCGAGCGAATGTCATCGGACCCCGCCTTGAACGACATACCCAGAATTCCGACGGTGAGGTTCTCGAGATCGAACCGCTTCTCGAGCTGGGTCACGATGTAGAGCGGGAGGCCCTCGTTCACGAGCATGGCCGAGTGGCCGAGAGAGAACTTGTTGTCGCTGAATGCTGCGAGCTGCATCGTGTCTTTGAACAGGCACGGCCCTGCAGCGAATCCCGGTCCCGGAAGATCCTTGGCGCGTGGGTAGTCGTGCGTGAGGCCTGCGCGGATCTTCTCGAAGTCGAGACCGCGGTCGTTGGCCATCATGTAGAACTGGTTGGCGGCCGCGAACTTGATGTATCGCCAGGTGTTCGTGAACAGCTTGGCGAGTTCGGCCTCTTCTGGGCTGAGATCCACGATCTGATCGGTCAGCGTACGGAACAGCTTCGACGCACGCTGGCGGCCGCTGTCGCTTCGACTGGAGACGATCTGAGGAAGAGTGAACAGCTCTTCCATCGCCTTGTGCTCGGCGATACGCTCCGGGCAGAAAGCGACCTCTGTCGACAGACCCTTCTCGCGCAGCATGCGTTCGACCAGGGCAGTGACGCCCGGGTACACGGTGCTGCGGAGGATGAGCAGCTGCTCGTCGCGGAAATACGGGCTGCAGTCTTCGAGTGCATCGGGAATCGCGTTGGGGTCGGGGTTGAGGTGCTCGTCGACCGGCGTGCCGATGACGACGATCACGTTCTCGGCCGTGGCCACAACACTCGCATCGGTCGACGCCGTGAACATGCCATTGGCCAGAACTCGCTGCAGTACGGGCTCGGCCCCTGGCTCGCTGAAAGGCATTCTGCCTTCGTTGATGCCCTGCACAGCGCGCTCGCTGAGGTCATAGACGACGACTCTGGATCCGCGATCGGCCAGCGCGATGGCCAAGGGGAGGCCGACGTGGCCCCCTCCGCCGATGACGACGACGTCTCTGTCAAAAGTAGTGGGCACGCAAAGTCCTTTGAACTGGAAGAAGAGGCGATCGGCCGCAGTGGCGCGAGCGGATACGCATCCTTACAGTACATGAACGGTTATCCTTTCGAATGGCCGGCGATCACCGGCGTGCGGTGAGTGCGAAAGTGAAGTTCCAGTGAAGAAGATGTTCAGTTACATCTACGAGCGCGTTGTGCGGTACGCACTCAAGTTCGGTGTCGTCGGGCTTGTCGGATACGGAATCGACGTGGGAATCTTCAATCTTCTCCGGCTCGGAAGCTTCGGATCCGACGTCTGGTGGCAGTCACCGCTCGGCGCAAAGCTGGTCTCAGTGACGCTGTCGACCTTGGCCACTTGGTTCGGCAATCGGTATTGGACCTTTAGAGAGCACCGTCGCCGCAACTTCGTGCTCGAGTTGCTCGAGTTCGCTGCAATCGCCGTCGTCGGTCTCGGCATCAGCTTGTTCTGCCTTTGGATCTCGCACTACGTTCTCGGTTTCAACAATCTGGCCGCCGACAACATCTCGGCCAATGTCATCGGCCTGGTGCTCGCCACTGCATTCCGATTCTTGATGTACCGGTTCTGGGTGTATGCACCCACACGGTCAGACGGCCACACGGCGTTGAAGAACAAGGCGGCGATGGCCGAGACCGAGCGTCAGGCCTAGGCGCCAGCCCGAGGAAGCTCCGCTGTCGGCGGCTTCAGCGCGAGTCCCTGCCGCCAGCTCAGCGAGTGCGCCGCTTTCACCATGCACATCACGAAGAACATCCAGCCGTACTCCACGAGCATGGCGCTCTCGGCCATGCTCGTCACGAGCAGCACGACCAGAATGAGTGCCGGCCACATATAGATGACGCTCTTCTTCGAGGTCGCCAGAATCCAGGAGCGTACGAGCGCCAACCCCGCCATGCCCACGAAGATCACGAGCCCGATGAGCCCTGCTTGAAAGTACACATCGATGAAGGCGTTGAGCCCCGAGGTGTGCTGACGGTTGCCCACGAAATCGAGCGCGAAGAAGGGCGAGACGTTGGGGCGCCACAGGCCGACCCAGCCCCAGCCCTCGAGTTGGTTGTAGTCGATGAGGCTCGATAGCTGGTTCCAGATCTCGAGACGATAGGTGAACTCCGATCTCGCCCCCACGATCGCCAGGATGCGCGTGCGCACGAAGTAGGCGCTGAGGGTTCCGATCACCAGAATGACCAGCATTCCGATCTGCAGACTCCGTCGGAGTTCGGGGCGGGCGCGGCGTAGAGCGAGCACCGCAACGGCGGCGACGAACACGATGCCGGCGACTCCGAGCGAGATGGGGGAGCGCGATCCGAGCAGCAACACCGCTGCCAGAACGATCGAGTACAGGCTGAGGCCGCGCGGAACGGACCGGGTGTTTCGTTCCACCAAGAAGGTGACGAGCGCGATCAGGGCGATGAATCCCAGCATGTTGCGTGAACCGAAGATGCCCTGCAACGGTCCACCCTCATCGAGGTTGCCCTGAATGCGCAAGAACGCGATCGGGAGGTCGAGAAGTAGGCCCGACAGGATCTCGAGTGCGAGCGACACTGTGAGCAGAACGCGCATCACATCGCCGACGGCCCGCACGATTTGAATAAGGTCGCGCACGAGTGCGACGTAGAGCGCGAGGAACGAGAACGTGAGCTGGTAGATCACTCCGGTCACGCTCGACGACGGGTACCTGCTCCACACGATCGTGATGGCACACCAGCCGAGAAATACCACGAGCGACAGGGGCAGCACGCCGTGCCAGTCGAGATCATTTCGCCGGGCGACCAGAGAGACGGCTGCAAACACGACCAGGGTGCTCAGGATGCCGATCAGCCCGGCCCAGCCCATCGTCTCCTTGACGAGATTTACCGACAGTGCAGAGCCGATGGCTGTCGTGGCCAGCACGCCGGAGAACCTCGGAGAGCCGAAGATCGCCGCAACCACCGCCCACCCGGGGTGCTCGGAGACTCTCACCGCGAAAAGCCCACCCGTCGCAGCATCACGGGCTTGGTGGACTCGACCGGGCCACCGTCGGGCACGGTGAGATCAATGCCTGTTGCTCCGACGTCACGCCGCGTCTTCAGCGCCATGAGCGCGAGCAGAGCAAACCCGCCCTCGACGAGCATGCGTGACTCCACGAACGACTGGGCGACGAGCAGGGTGAGAATGAGGGCCGGGAAGAGCGTCACCGGAACGAAGGGGACCGGCGTGCCCCGGGCATCCAGCTGCGGGTCTACTGCGAACCACCACGCCCGCCAACACGCGCCGACAACGGCGCCGACGAACAGAACCAGGCCCACGATGCCGAGCTGCAGCCACACGTCGAGCCAGGCGTTGTGCGCTTGAAGGTAGGTCACGCCCTTGCGTTCGGCCAGGTGGGTGAACGGCTCGACCCACGGCACCCAGTAGCTGACCCAGCCCCATCCGAAAACGGGTCGCTGCTGAGCGAGGGCTGTCACGGCATTCCAGATGTCGAATCGGCCGGTGAGATCTGAACTCTTGCCGAAGAGCCTGAGTATCTGAGACGAGAAAACCGTGACCAGTGCGGCCGCCGCGATCACGCCGACCGCGCTCGACGCGAGAACCACCCGGCGCTGCCTCGCGTTCGAGCGCCGCATCAGGGTCAGGATGCCTGCGGCCACGGCCACGACGACGAGCACGGCGATGGCGGTGGCTGAGCGGGTGAGGGCAAGAGTGGCCACGGCCACGGCGATCCATGCGTATGCGCGCCGACGGCCCAGCGATCGTGATGCGAGCTCGAGCACGAGGCAGACCAGTGCGATAACGGCGATGAACGCCAACAGGTTGCGGTTTCCGACGATGCCTTGAATCGGAGCGCCGGTGAAGAGGTCTGCCTGGCTCCAGAAGAACGCGTTCGGTAACTTGCCGTCGCCATAGTCGACCCAGAACGGAATGATCGGATGGCGTACGAAGGCAGCGACGATGAACTCGAACAGCAGAGAGAGTCCGAGAATCCAGCGGGTGGCCCGGCCCAAGGCCGTGAGGATGCGCGGCCAGGTCATCGAGGTGGCGAAGAAGATCGCCGCGACAACGGGACCCGCTTGGGCGACCAGCCCGAGCAGCGTCGCACCGGGGTAGAACGACCAGGCGATCGATACGACGGCGAGGCCGAGGAACACGGCCAGCGCGAGCGGAACGCGGCGGGGAGTGAGCTGACGCCATCCTCTATCGCGGGTGATCAGGAGGGCCAGCGTGATGACGAGGGCGAGAGCGAGGGCGGCGAAGCCGTACCAGCCGATGAGGTTGCGCCAGAAGTCTCCGGCGAGAAGGGTGAAGAACGTGAGCACGGCCAGTGCGGCGCGGCCGGTGCTGGTCACGGAGTTCATAGAGGCAAGACTACCGAGCGCGCCCCGTTCTGGCTTTCCGCCCTCGTAGCCCTGTAGTGGCTGTGATGATCCTCTGTGCTGGCCGATCGATGCGGATCGACCCAATAACCTTGCTGAGGTCGTCAGATCCATATCAGCGTTACCGCACGCAGCAGCGCACATCAGCAACAGATCGAGAAAAGAACATGTCAGATTCGAGCAACGCCGACTCACACGTAGGCGCAGGGTGCCTCGTCATCGTCCCCACCTACAACGAGGCAGAGAACCTGATGTGGATCATCGAGCGAGTCTTCGCCTCGATGCCCGCAGCGCATCTGCTCGTCGTCGACGACAACAGCGTCGACGGCACGGCCAAGATCGCCGACGATGCGAGCGAGGCCGACAAGCGAATCCACGTTCTTCATCGCGCGGGCAAGCTCGGTCTCGGGTCGGCCTATGTAGAAGGCTTCGGCTGGGGACTCGACCGCGGCTACGACTACCTGATCGAGATGGATGCCGATGGCTCGCATCCGCCCGAGAGACTGCCGGCCATGGTCGAGAGTCTGGCGTCGAGCGGCGATTCCCGCAGGCAGCTCGCCATCGGTTCCCGCTGGGTTCCCGGAGGCTCTGTCGTGAACTGGCCCCTCAGTAGACAGCTGCTGAGCCGAGCGGGCAACGTCTATGCGCGAATCATGCTGGGAATCGCGGTGCACGATGTCACGGCGGGGTTCCGCGTCTATCGGGCGGAGAGCATTGCAAGCATGGATCTGCGCTCTGTGGATTCGAAGGGGTACTGCTTCCAGGTGGACATGACCCTTCGGGTGCTCGACGGCGGCGGCTCCGTGGTCGAGCTCCCGATCGAGTTCCGCGAACGCGAACGCGGCGAATCGAAGATGAGCCGCGCCATCGTGATCGAGGCGATGCTTCGCGTGACCCAGTGGGGTGTCCAGCGGCGCTGGCCGTTCCGTCGTCGCTCTGCCGGAACGGCCGCGCTGCGCTAGACGGCCCCGTTCGTTTAGACGAAGGCAGCGAAGCCGGTGAGCGCACGCCCCACGATGAGCGTGTTCATCTCGCGGGTGCCCTCGTAGGAGTACAGCGCCTCGGCGTCGGCGAAGTGCCGGGCCACGTCGTAGTCGAGCACGATGCCGTTGCCGCCGAGAGCCTCGCGGCACCACGCGACCGTCTCGCGCATCCGGGCCGTCGCATACGCCTTGGCGAGCGCCGAATGCTCGTCGCGCTGGATGCCCTGATCGAGCATCTGCGAGACCCGCACGACCATGCCGAGGCTGGCCGTGATGTTGCCGATCGACTTCACGAGCAGGTCTTGGATCAGCTGGTGCGATGCGATCGGCTTGCCGAACTGCACCCGCTCCTTCGTGTAGCGCAGGGCGGCCTCGTAGGCGCCGATCGAGTTGCCGACCGCGGCCCAGGCGACCTCGGCACGGGTCAGGCGCAGCACCTTGGCGGTGTCGCGGAACGAGTTCGCGTTCTGCAGGCGCAGCGACTCGGGGATGCGCACATCGGTGAGCGTGATGTCGGCGTTCTGCACGATGCGCAGGCTCTGCTTGTTCTCGATCTTCGTGGCCCGGTAGCCGGCCGTGTCTGTGGGAACGATGAAGCCCTTCACCTGGTTGTCGGCCGTGTCCTTCGCCCAGATCACCGTGATGTCGCTGAAGGTCGCGTGCCCGATCCAGCGCTTCTCACCGTTCAGTACCCACTCGTCGCCGTCGCGGGTCGCCGTGGTCTTGAGGCCCTGGGCGGAGTCGGAGCCCGATGTCGGCTCGGTGAGGCCGAATGCGCCGACGATCTCGCCGGCGGCCATCCGGGGCAGCCATTCTGCGCGCTGCTCGTCTGAACCGGTGACGCTGATCGCGCCCATCGCGAGGCCGTTCTGCACGCCCACGTGGGTGGCGACCGAGGCGTCGATGCGACCGAGCTCGAGGGCCACGAATCCGCGAAAGACGGCAGAGTTGTCGAAGGGTTTCGTCTCATCCCAGCCGAAGCGGTAGACATCGAGGTCTGCGAGTCCCTTGACGATCTCGTGGGGGAACGTCGCCTTCTCCCAGTGGCCGTTCACGACCGGCTTGACCTCGTTCTCGAGGTAGGTGCGGATCGCCGCGAGTGCGGTCTTCTCCTGGTCGGTCAGCATCGACTCGTAACCGTAGAAGTCGCTGGCGAGGGGTTCCAAAGACATGTGTGCTCCGTTGCTCATGGGGTGTTCGCGTGCAACTCAACCAGCGCGCAGGTCTCGCCTCCAACCGATTGGTAGTTTGGGCTAAGACTCGGCAGACCGCGCCGGGCGACGTTGTAGGTCGCTCATAAACGCGCCCGTGCCGATCGACTCATCGACGACTGCTCAGAAGGGCCCCGACGTGTTCGTTGGCATCACCAATACTCCTCGCGACTATTCGTGGGGTTCGGCCACCGCGATCGCCGAACTCCTCGGAACGCCGGCATCCGGATCGCCGCAGGCCGAACTCTGGCTCGGAGCGCACCCGGGGTCGCCCTCGAGGATCGTCGACGGCTCGAGCCCCCATGGTGCACAGAACCTCGCCGAGTGGATCGCGAATGATCCGCGCGACTCGCTCGGAGGGCACAAGCAGCTTCCGTTCCTACTCAAGATCCTCGCCGCCGACGCGCCCCTGTCTCTGCAGGCGCACCCCACGCTCGAGCGGGCGCGCCAGGGCTTCGAGGCCGAGAACGCCGCCGGTATCGCCCTCGATGCCCCGAACCGCAACTACAAAGACGCGCTGCACAAGCCCGAGGTCATCGTCGCCCTGAGCGACACCTTCGACGCCCTCTGCGGATTCCGTCCCCTTGCCGAGATCCGCGAGATCGTCGCGCTGCTCGAAAACTGGCAGACAGAATCGGATGCCGCGGGCTCGGCGGTTCTCGCCCCGTTCGTCTCGCGGGCGCTCGCCGACGGAGACGATGCCTCGGTGCTTCGCGCCCTCGTGGAGTGGCTTCTCGGCGGTTCAGAAGAGGTCACGGCGTTGGTGCGGAGAGTCTCCGAACTCGCCGCCCGCAACGACCCGTCGATGGCGGGGGCCTACGCCGCATCCCTCCAGACGGTTCGGGAGCTCGCCGCCGCGTATCCCGGCGACGCCGGCATCGTGATGTCGCTCCTGCTCAACAGGGTGACCCTCTCGGCCGGTGAGGCGCTGTATCTGCCGGCCGGCAACATCCATGCGTATTTGAAGGGCCTCGGCGTCGAACTGATGGCGGCCTCCGACAACGTGCTGCGCGGGGGACTCACGCCGAAGTACATCGACGTTCCCGAGCTTCTGTCGGTGCTCGACTTCGACCCGCTGCCCGTTCCCTACATTCGCCCCACGTTTCCCTCCGACGGCGTGGAGGAGTTCAGGCCGGGCGTTCCCGACTTCGTGCTCGCGCGCATCCACACCGAGTTGAACGAGCGTGCGGCCTACAGGCCAGACGGCCCCGCGATCGCGATCTGCACGTCAGGATCGTTCGAGATCCACGGCGAACGCAGCGATACCACCCTGGAGCGCGGCCAGTCGGTCTTCATCACCCCCGAAGAAGGCGCGATCACGTTCACCGGCGTGGGAACAGTCTTCTTGGCGGCACCGGGAGCCCCGGCGTAGTTCGCAGTCGGGCTAACTGAGGACATTCTTCAATTGAGTAAGAGACGTCGTTGATCTGACGCGGTGTGCACTCTGGCGTGTGTTGGTTTGTCCTCAGTTAGCGTGATTGCGCTCGACGGAGATCACGGAGTTCTTTCGCCTCGGAGACGGTTCGTCGTATGACAGCCGACGTCTGCGGCCATGATTCGTAGATGTGTCGGGGCAGGATGCGCAGGCTCGGAAGCCCTGCACCAAAGGAGCAGAGAGCCTTGTCGAAGTCCCACGAGATCTGCGCATCGTCGCGGTGCCACCGTCGGCTGTCGATGTCGAGGGTGACGACTCCGTCGATCAGGAGGTCGAACCGGCTGGTGCCAGGCACCGGGAACTGTGTCTCGACGACGAAACCGGCTCTGCGCAGTCGAACGCGCACCACCGTCTCGTTGCCGGAATCCGCGGTCGGGTCGATCTCAGCACGAAGACATTGCAGGCGTGCCGGTAACTGAGTGAATAGCCGATCGACCTGACTCTTCGTGATGAAACCTGTACGCAGCGCCGAGTCGATGCTCGCGATCGCGTGCTCCTCGTTCTGGCAGAGAACGGCCTGGCGCAGCGATACCAGAGGCGGCATGAGCCAATCGCGCTGATACGACGACTCAGCGACGTCTCGAGGTTCGGATCTCTGCCAATGAAGGCGCGGAGCACCCGGGTCAGCGACGAAGTTGGTGTCGGATCGTCGGCTCAGAGCAGATAGCCCCACGCTCGCCGCTTCGTCGATGCGCAGATCATGAGCGCAACGTCGCAGGCACACGTGAAGCCGAGTATCGAGTCCCGCCCAGACACGATGTCTGCGCAGTGCTGAGAGGCATGCGACCTTGCCACCGAGCCGAATCGCGCGCCGCTGATCGAGGTCGGCCTCGGCGCTCGCGTAGATGCCACGTCGAATCGGCTGAAGTAGGCGAACAGATCGTGCATGGTCGATCATGCGCGGAGTCGCGCCGAGAGACAGCAGAGTGTTTCGCGACGCGACTCCGCCTGTCACCATCATCAAGTTCTGGATGCGCGAGAGGTCGTCGGCCATGCGTCGAGTGTGGCGAGGCCCGTCGGCCCCACGGTCGGATCCCCGACTGTCGGTGGATCATGACGAGTGCTGGGCTGATGTGAGGGAGTGGTGAGCGGCAGAAGCCAGGTTGACCGTCGCTAACTGAGGACATTCCTTGCCCAACGAACGTGCCGCCCTCGGTACACCGGGCCGGTCCCATCGTGACGACGAAGATGTCCTCAGTTAGCGCAGCGAGCCGTGGGGACTGCGCCCTCAGCTCACGAGTTCTCTCACGCAGAACGTGCGGCGGTAGTTCGCCGGCGTCGTCTGCAACGTCTTCACGAAGTGGTGGCGCATGACCGCTGCAGATCCGAAGCCCGTCTCTGAAGCGATTGCCTCGAGGCCGAGTGTCGTCTCTTCTAACAGGTGCTGTGCGCGCATGAGGCGCTGCTTGTTGAGCCAGGCGGCAGGAGTCGTTCCCAGGTCCGCACGGAATCGCCGCGCGAAGGTGCGAGAGGACATCAGGGCCTTGCGTGCCAACTCGTCGACGCTGAGGTCGCGGTCGAGGTTCTCGAGCATCCATTCTGTGACGCCGGCGAACGAGTCGCTCGGCTCTGCGGGCATGGGGGCGGCGATGAACTGGGCCTGGCCTCCCGCCCGTTGCGGGGGCACCACCATGCGCCGGGCGATGACGTTCGCGGCGGCAGCGCCGAGTTCGGTGCGCACGAGGTGGAGTGCGGCGTCGATTCCTGCCGCGGTACCGGCCCCCGTGATGATGTTGCCGTCTTGAACGAAGAGGACGTCGGGGTCGACCTCGATCTCGGGAAACTCTCGTGCGAGTCGGTCGGCGTGCATCCAGTGGGTCGCTGCGCGCTTGCCATTCAGGAGGCCTGACTTCGCCAGGGTGAACGCGCCGCTGCACACTGTGAGGATCCACGCGCCGCGGTCGTTCGCCTCGTGCAGCACTCGCAGGACCTCTGGATGAACGTCACCATCGATCATGTGGGCCGGTATCGCGATGAGGTCGGCGTCGGCGGCGGTGCCGAGGTCGTTCATGATCATCATGTCGTAGCCCATGCTCGTCGGAATCGGGCCGGGCTCGGCGGCGGCGATCGTGAAGTCGAACGTCGGACCGCCCATGTCTGCGCGATCGATGCCGAAGACCTCGCAGATCACGCCGAACTCGAACGGGGCGACGTGGGGGAGTGCGATCAGAACGACCTTCTTCAGCATGGGATTCTCTCGATCGGCGAACGGTGGCAGTAAAAGGTGGAGCATTGACATTCTTCCATCTGGTGGCTGGTTATCGCAATTCATAGCGTTACTGCCATGATGATTTTTCTTGTAATCATGGGTGTTCTCGCGGCCATTGCCATCGGCTGGACGATGCGAGACTTGATCCGCGATGGGTACCGTCGCGTTCCGCTGGGTAAAGGAGTCGACGAATGGCGTGGTTGGTAACGGGAGGCGCGGGCTACATCGGTTCGCACGTGGTGAGAGCGTTCATCGAACAGGGCATCGATGTTGTCGTGATCGACGATCTCTCGAGCGGGCACCGCGCTTTTGTCGATGAGGGAGTCCCGTTCATCAACGGCAGCATCCTCGACGCCGACCTGCTTCGCGAGATCTTCGAAGACCACGCCATCTCTGGGGTCGTGCATGTCGCCGGCTACAAGTACGCCGGCGTCTCAGTGACCCGCCCGCTGCACACATACGAGCAGAACGTCACGGGAACCCAGGTACTCCTCGGCGCCATGAGCGATGCCGGGGTCGACCGCGTCGTCTTCTCGTCGAGCGCTGCCGTCTACGGAACCCCCGACACCGACCTGGTGACGGAATCGACGCCCAAGAGCCCCGAGTCGCCCTACGGCGAGTCGAAGCTGATCGGCGAGTGGTTGCTGCGCGACCAAGGAGTCGCAGCCGGCCTCGCGCACACGTCCCTCCGCTACTTCAACGTGGTGGGCTCGGGATACCCCGACCTGTTCGACACCAGCCCGCACAACCTCTTTCCTCTCGTCTTCGATGCTCTTCTCGACGGTCGGGTTCCGCGCATCAACGGCGACGACTACGACACGCCTGACGGCACGTGCGTGCGCGATTACATCCACGTCTCCGACCTCGCTCTGTCGCACGTGGCGGCGGCGCATCGTCTCGACGCCGGCGAGCCGGTCGAGCCCGCCTACAACCTCGGGAGCGGCGACGGCGCATCCGTGGGCCAGATCATGACCGCCATGGCCGAGGGCACGGGAATACCGTTCGAGCCCGAGATCGCCCCGCGTCGACCCGGCGACCCGGCCCGCATCGTCGCGTCGGGCGAATTGGCTGCGCGCGATCTCGATTGGCGGATGCGCCACACGCTCGACGAGATGGTGCGGAGTGCATGGGCGGCGCGCCGGGGCGCGTAGCCGATTTGGCGTGTCGCGCTGACGTCGTTTAGCGCGACACGGTGTTTCGACAAACCCTCTAGAAGCACTTGAGGGTTTACGATCCGCGACTTGACTCTCGCGAACTACACGGGTGTAATTAGCGGGAGGGGTTCGGCAGGTCGAATGCAGATCAGAAGGTAGAGCGTGGTATGGCTATGGAATACCGCTCAGGCGTCCCAGAGGACTGGTTCGTCGATCCCGTCAATCTCGGAGTTCCTGGCGTACGTCAACAGACACCGGTAGACGACGAGAATCCTCTCGCCTGGCAGACCGATTCGCTCTGTGCTCAGACCGACCCGGAGGCGTTCTTCCCTGAAAAGGGCGGTTCGACCCGTGACGCCAAGCGCATCTGCACCTCGTGCGAGGTGAAGGCTCAGTGCCTCGAGTACGCGCTCAAGAACGACGAGCGATTCGGCATCTGGGGCGGGCTCTCCGAGCGCGAGCGCCGCAAGCTGCGCAAACAGGCCTAGTCGTTCGACATAACAGCAGCTGTGTCGATATCTCGGCACGCCGGGGCCTGACAGGCCGCTAGCGCGCGCGGCCCTTAGGGTCTAAGTGATATGCGCGCCCGAGTAACAGTAGTCCTAGTCGCCTCCAACGGAGCGGACTTCCTTCCGCGCACCCTCGACGCCTTGAAGGCGCAGACGAGGCAGCCCGACAGTCTCATCGTCGTCGATGTCGGCTCGACCGACTCGACGCCCGCGTTGCTGTCCGGCGCGATGCCCACGCACTTCATCCAGGCCTCTGGTCGCCTCAGCTTCGGCACGGCCGTCGCGCATGCTCTCGGGGTCGTTCCGCCGCCCGCAGACGAGAACGAGTGGCTCTGGCTCCTCGCCCACGACACGGCTCCTGAACCCGACGCGCTCGCTGCATTGCTCGCCGCGGTCGAGGTCAACCCGTCGGTCGCCGCCGCAGGTCCGAAGCAGATGGACTGGGAGCACCCCGACTACATCAGCGAATTCGGCGAGACGCTCACGCGATTCGGCGCCACGTACGCGATGGCCGAGACAGAACTAGACCAGGCGCAGCACGACCGCATGAGCGACGTGCTCGGCGTGGGCGCTGCAGGAATGCTCGTTCGCCACACGGTGTGGAACGATCTGTCGGGGTTCGACGATGCCCTCCCCACTGCCGACAATGGCCTCGATTTCAGCGTGCGCGTGCGTCTGGCCGGTCACCGCGTCATGGGTGTTCCGGCGGCGCGAATCGCCTCAGCCGGAGTCGGCCTCGCCGGCCCGGGTCGCAGCGAGAAGGGGCGCGCCAGACGCAAACGTCAGGCCGACCGCCGCGCTGCCCAGTTGCACCGGCGACTCGTCTACGCTCCGGCCTTCGCCGTGGTCTTCCACTGGCTCTCGCTCGTTCCGCTCGCGATCGTGCGCAGCCTTGCCCAGTTGGTGCGCAAACAGCCCGGGGCCATCGGCGGCGAGCTGTCCGCCGCCTTCCGCACCGCCTTCGGATCGCGAGTCACCGAGGCGCGCCGAAACCTGCGTGCCGCGAAGCGAGTGGGCTGGAACACCATTGCGCCGCTCCGGATTCCGGGCGACGAGGTGCGACGTCGGCGCTCCCTGCAGCGCGAGATCGCCCTCACCCATCTGCGTGGCGAGAAGGATCGCATCCAGTTCATCGCCACGGGCGGCGTCACGACCGTTCTGATCTTCGCGGTTCTCGGCCTCATCATGTTCGTACCCCTCATCGGCGCGGTCGCCCTCAAGGGCGGTTCTCTGCTTCCGGTGAGCGCGACCTTGGGCGAGCTGTGGAGCCACGTCGGCTACGGGTGGCGCGACATCGGTCTGGGCTTCGTCGGTGCGGCCGACCCGTTCACGACCGTGCTCGCCGTTCTCGGCTCGATCACGTTCTGGTCGCCCTCTCTTGCCATCGTGGGCCTCTATCTCGCGGCACTTCCGCTCGCGGCACTTGCCGCGTGGTTCCTCGCTGCGCGCCTCACCGACAAGCCCTGGCTGCGTGCTGTCGCCGCCGTGCTCTGGACCCTGGCGCCCACTTTCTTGG
This sequence comes from Agreia pratensis, assembly GCF_900177685.1. Taxonomy (GTDB): domain Bacteria; phylum Actinomycetota; class Actinomycetes; order Actinomycetales; family Microbacteriaceae; genus Agreia; species Agreia pratensis. Next base: position 362,647 of record NZ_FXAY01000001.1, on the reverse strand, counting down.
CCTCCCTCGATCAGGGAGCCGTCGGGGCGGTCATCGCGCATCTGCTGCTCCCATGGCTTGTCCTCGCGGGCCTCGCAGCGCGCAAATCATGGTCGGCCTCTGCCATGGCGGCCATTCTGTTCGCTGTCACGCTGGCCGGCGCTCCCTCGCTGTGGCCCGCGCTTCTCATCGTGTGGGCCGTCTCCGTCGCCACGGCGGGGCGCAACGTCGCGCGCTACATCGGTATCCCGATTCCCGCCCTTGCCCTCTTCCTCCCCTTGGCCTGGGATCAGTTCCGTGCGGGCAACCCGCTCGGACTGCTCGCTGATCCGGGCGTTCCCGTTGTTCGCGAACCAGGGTCGGTCCTGGCCCTGCTGAGTGGCATCCCCGATTCGGCACAGAGCGGATGGACCGGCCTGGCATCGATGGTCGGTATCGATTCGTCGGTGCTGCAGATCGTGCTGGCGATCGCTGTCGTTCCGCTCGGGATCGCGGCCGTGCTCGCGTTGGTCCTGCCCGGCCCGAGCGTGACGCGCGCGATCGTCGCCGTCGTCGGTTCCATCCTCGGTCTCGCTACCGCGATCGCGTCGACTCGCATCTCACTGGACTCCGTCGGAGCCGATCCCGTCAGTCTCTGGGCCGGTCCCGGTCTGAGCCTGTACTGGCTCGGACTCATCTGTGCAGCGGTCGTGGGTCTGCACGCGCTCAAGCGGTTCTCGCTCGCTCCCGGATTCTTGGCAGCGACCACGGTCGTCGTCGTCGCCGTGCCGCTCGTCGCGTCGACGCTCCTCGGGTCCTCCGCCATTCAGACGACCGATGCCCGCCTGCTGCCCGCCTTCGTCACCGCCGAGGCGGCATCCACACCCCGCGTGGGCACGCTCGTTCTCACGCCGCAACGTGATGGCGGTATCAAGTCGGCAATCGTCACCGGTACCGGAGTGATGCTCGACGACCAGTCGACTCTCGCGGCGACCAACCGCGACGCGACGCGCGATGCCGAACTCGCAGATCTCATCGGCAACCTCGCTTCGCAGAGCGGCAGTGACAGCACTCCTCGACTCGCAGAACTCGGCGTAGAGTTCGTGCTCCTCGCCAACCCGCCCGCAGGGGCCGATCAGCCGCTGGTGACGACGACGACTCGGTCGACCGCCGCGTTCGATGCCAATGCATCGCTGACGACGGTGGGCAAGACCTTCGCCGGAAAGCTGTGGCAGATCACGGGAACCGACGGCATTTCGACTCTGCCCGAGCCGAAGCCCAGCAACCTCGGGTCGGCGACCGGAGTGCTCGTGCTCGTCGCGCAGGGAATCGTCTTCCTCCTCATGCTTCTCCTCGCGCTTCCGGCCGGGCGACTGCAGCCTCACGGCACCCGCGCAGTGAGCGCGCTCGAGCCCGCCGGTGCATCCATGCCCGACGAGCCAGACGTCGAGGGCGACGACGATGATGGCGATGATGACGATGACGACGAGAAGGCCACGGCGCCGGATGGGCAGACCGCCGGGGCGGCGGGTGCACGATGGCCCGGAGCCTCGCTGGGTCGCCGGATCTTCGCGCGCAAGCCACGTCCGGATGCCGCGGCTGAGGCCGCTGCTGCGGCGGCGGCCGCGAGTTCGGTGGCCATCGCCTCTGCTCCTGACTCCACCTCTGAGGGGTCGGCGACTCCCTCGGAGGACACATCGACGACGTCAGGGAAAGAGGCTGTCCACTCGGCTGAGGCCGAAGAACTCGCGTCGGCGGAGTCTGAAGATGGCGATGCGCCGAACGAAGGCGCGGAGCCGGAAGATGGCACAGCGCCGGTCGGGCCCGACGAATCGACGACGGCTCAGTCGGCGACGGAAGCGCCGACAGCTCCTGCTGTCGAGGCGCAGCATTCGGAGCCGACGACTCTTGGCGACGGTCCTGCCCCCGTCATCCACCCGGGTGAGGACTTCGATCTCATCGGAGCGCCGGAGCCTCAGACTGCTCTCGTAGACGAGAACGAGACCCCTTCGCTCGCCGATCTCGTCGAAGCTCCCGCGTCGACGGAACTGCCGCCGGTCGAGGCCGAGCCGACAGGGGAGTTCGTGGAGTCGCCGGAAGCCGTTCATGAGGAGCGCCCGGCGGACGAGGCTGATATGACCTCCGAGGCTGACATGTCCTCCGAGGGTGATGTGTCGTCCTCCGAGGCCGAGTCGGCACCGCCGGCCGAGCAGGAGACCGAACCCGAGCCCGCTGCCGACGATTCATTCGTCTACACGCCGCCGCCGATGCCCTCCCCGTCGCAGGCCGAAGGCGGGACCGACCCCGAGCCGTCGTTCTCGCACCAGCGTGCGATGCCCGACGATATCGACGAGGGCTACGACCCCGACGCGGAGACCGTGATGCGAGTGAAACCGATCGACCTGAGCCACGAGGAGGACGAGCACGATGGCCGCTAAGCGCACCGTGATCGCCACCAGCGCCCGCGCGTTGGGCGCCGTCTTGACCCTCGGGGCTGGTGCGGCGCTCGTGGCCGGAGCCGTCCTGATTCCTCTGCCATCCCACACCGTGGCGGCTCCATCTGTCGAGGTCGCGCCCACACCGCTGCCTCAGAGCCTCATCTGCGCCGGATCGCTCCTACAGCTGTCGAACGGTGCCGGCGCCGCCGCGACGACGGCCTCGGGCGTGGGGACACCGAAGCGCACGAGCGGTTCCGACGACACCGATGTCGACATCGTTCAGTCGCCGCTGGGCGCTCCAGACAACTCAACGGTCGGCAATGCGACGGCTCCCACAGCTGTGACCGCACCGGATGCCGACCCCGGCGTCTTGATCGCCGCAGCGCAGTCCGTCGCGGTCTCTCAGGAGGACGTCTCGGGCTTGGCCGCGACGAATTGCGCTGAGGCGCAGGCCGACACCTGGCTCGTCGGCGGCGCGACCACGGTCGGCCGCACCAGCTTCGTGCTTCTGAGCAATCCGACCGAGGTCACAGCCGACGTCGATCTGAGCTTCTTCGCCGAGAACGGACGGCTGGACGCACCCGGTTCTACCGGCATCACGGTTCCCGCCAAGTCGCAGCGCGCGTTCTCGCTTGCGGGCTTCGCTCCGAACGCCAAGTATCCCGTGGTTCACGTGGTCAGCACTGGCGGCTATGTCGCGGCGACTCTGCAGCAGACGGTCATCCGGGGTCTCGAACCGGGCGGCGTCGAGTTGACGGGGCCCACGGCCGCCCCATCGACCGACGTGGTCTTTGCCGGAGTGAAGATCGCGGGAACGTCTGCGATCGCCGAACGTCTTTCGGCTGACGGCTACGCCGATCTGCAAGCCGCCGTGCGCGTCTACGTGCCGGGCGATACTGATGCCACCATCACGGTGTCCGTCGCCAGCGAGAGCTCGGGCTCTGCCGACGGCTCGTACACGCTCAGTGCCCCCGGAGGGGTCGTCAGCGAGCTCCCGCTCAAAGATCTTCCCGACGGAAGCTACTCGGTGACCCTCGACTCGACCCAACCGATCGTCGCGGCGGCCCGCACCTCGGTGCTGGCATCCGGCGCCGTCGACTTCGCCTGGAATCAGGCGGCCGCGCCGCTCGACGCCGATACGCTCGTGCCGATCGCGCCCGGGCCGTCCCCGCGCATCCATCTCGCGAATTCGGGCGATAAGGAGGCGAGCGTGACCCTGCGCACGGCATCGGGCAACGAGGTCAAGATCGCCGTTCCCGCGGGAGGAACGAAGGGCCTCGATGCTCAGCCGAACACCGTGTACACCGCGAAGATGTCGTCGGCGGTGAGTATCAGCGTGGGGTACAGCAGTGACGGCCAGCTCTCGGGGTATGCCGTTGCGCCGCCCAGCGAGCTCGCTGCCCCGATCATCGTCTACCCCTAGCCGACGGTTCCGTCAGAAGTGGCGGAAGCCCTCGGGTGCGAGATCCCATGGATCTTTGCCGAGATACTCGGCCACCGCTCGGAAGACACAACTCTCGATCAGCATGCGCCGGTGTGCCTCGTCATCGCGGTGCAGATGGGCGAGGCGCTCGATGGGCACGCGGTAGAGGATGATGCGGTCGCCAAGTATCCGCCATCGCTCGACACCTGTGTCTGCGGTACCCGGTTTGCCATTCGCGCCGTACGGGAGCGCACCGATCTCGAAGACCGCGTCGGCCAGTTCGTTCGGCCAGACGCTGCGCAGGTACTCGGCCGTCGACGCGACGGTGGTGTCGAAGAAATCGATGCGCGTGTTCATCATGGGCAAGTGCGGCCCGGTGACCGCTGAGCGGAGGCCCCTGCCGTGGCGGTTGCGACCCGTTCCTCGAGAAGAGGCCGGGGCGATGCGACGTGAGCGAGCCATGGCGAGAGTCTATTCTCTGGGCCCGCGCGCGGCAGAACCCGGGGTGGCGTCGTTCAGCGCGCGACACACGACGGAGCCTCACGTCAGGGCGGGCGAGGCAGGCGTACGGTGAAGGGTGATGACGATTCGACCGTGTTCCCGAGTAGCGTGCCCCGATGAGGCAGTCGCTACTCTGACCTACGTCTACGCCGATTCGCTCGCGGTTCTCGGGCCGCTGAGCCTCAGCCACGAGCCGCACAGCTACGATCTCTGCACGCGCCACTCTGATCGCCTCAAGGCCCCGCAGGGGTGGCAGGTCATGCGTCACGTGCAATTCACGCAGTAGGCGTTCTCGCGGCGGCACGTCTTTACAATGGGAGCATGACTTCTGCTGCCGCCCCGGTGACCACTCTGCCCTTCAAGGTCGCCGACCTGACGCTCGCCGAGGCCGGCCGTCACCAGATTCGCCTCGCCGAGAACGAGATGCCCGGGCTCATGTCGCTACGCGAGGAGTTTGCAGCTTCTCAGCCTCTCGCCGGGGCTCGGATCATGGGTTCTCTGCACATGACCGTGCAGACGGCGGTATTGATCGAGACTCTGACCGCACTCGGTGCCCGTGTGCGCTGGGTCAGCTGCAATATCTTCTCGACTCAAGACGAGGCGGCTGCGGCCATCGTGGTCGGAGCAACGGGAACCCCCGACGCCCCCGCAGGCGTGCCGGTGTTCGCCTGGAAGGGCGAGACGCTCGAGGAGTACTGGTGGTGCACCGAGCAGGCATTCGACTGGTCAGCAGAAGCCGCGGCCGAGGGCGCCGACTTCACCGGGCCCAACATGATCCTCGACGACGGCGGAGACGCCACCATGCTGGTGCACAAAGGCCGGCAGTTCGAACTCGACGGGGCGGTTCCCGCCACCCAGCCGTCGGACAGCGAGGAGTACGGCGTCGTTCTCGACCTTCTGCGTCGCTCACTGGCGTCGTCGACCGACCGCTGGACCCGCATCGCCGCCGACATCCGGGGCGTCTCTGAGGAGACCACGACGGGAGTTCACCGTCTCTACGAGCTGGCGGCCGCCGGAGAACTCCTGTTTCCCGCGATCAACGTCAACGACTCGGTCACGAAGAGCAAGTTCGACAACAAGTACGGCATCCGACACTCGCTACCGGATGGCCTGAACCGCGCGACAGACGTGCTCATCGGCGGCAAGGTCGTGTTCGTGGTCGGCTATGGAGACGTCGGCAAGGGCGCCGCCGAGGCGATGCGGGGTCAGGGCGCGCGCGTCATCGTGAGCGAGGTCGATCCGATCTGCGCGCTGCAGGCAGCGATGGACGGCTACCAGGTGGCCCGACTCGAGAGTGTGATCGGCGATGTCGACATCATCGTCACAGGAACAGGCAATGAGAACGTGGTCACGGTCGAGCACATCATGGGCCTGAAGCACCTGGCGATCATCGCCAACGTCGGCCACTTCGACAATGAGATCGACATGGCGGGGCTCGAGAAGCTCGAGGGCGCCGTCAAGGTCGAGATCAAGCCGCAGGTGCACGAGTGGCGTCTGCCCACGGGCCGAAGCGTTCTGGTGCTGTCGGAGGGGCGTCTCATGAACCTGGGCAACGCCACCGGACACCCCAGCTTCGTCATGAGCAACTCGTTCACCAATCAGGTACTCGCGCAGATCGAGCTCTACGCGTTCACCGAGCGCTACCCGATCGGTGTGTACGTGCTGCCGAAGTACCTCGACGAGAAGGTCGCTCGCCTGCACCTCGATGCTCTGGGTGTCGAGCTGACCGAACTCACTCCTCGCCAGGCGGCATACATCGGCGTGCCGGTCGAGGGCCCGTACAAGGTCGCCCACTACCGCTACTGAGACGGGGGATCGGGCGGCGACCGGACGGCACCGAGACGGCGGCGAAACTGGCACTTGACGTGATCGGTGCTCGTTGCGATCTCACGTCCGTCGGTGCTGTCCGCAATGTTGTCGAGCGCGAAGCACCCGACTACGCATGGCCCGTGCCCCATGCCCACTTCGGGATCTGGCGCGCAACGTCCGGTCCGACGGTCGACGGGGTCTGGCTTACGGTCGCGGGTGAGGCATCACCCCTGCGTGAGAAGCACTGGTACCCGATCGTGTCGGGCCTGACGCTCGCCTAGCGTCGCGGGAACCCGTGCGGCAGGCTCTGCAGGATCGGGTCGAGTCGGTTGAGCGCTGCCTTCTGAAGCTCGAGCGCCGCGTACTCTCGATCGCGACGCACAGCGGCGACGCCTGAGAGGAAGAGCGCGGGGTGCACGCGTGGAATCGGCGAGACGAACGGCGTGACCTCTGCGGCGAGTTCTGCGGCGATGCGCTCTCTGGTAGCCGGCGCCATGCTCGAGGCCTGAACGAGAAACTGGGTGACGCGGTTGCCGAGCCGGTCGGGCATCCGAGCGACATCGGCGACCTGGGCCCACGCCTGGAGCATGACGGGAACACCGCGGGCATGGCTCACCGGCAGAGGAACTCTCTCGTATTGGCTGTAGGTGCCGGCAAGAAGATCGCCGAGCCTCTTCGACTTGCCGTTCAAGAGAGCGGTGACGATCGCGATGGCACCGAGGGTCGTGTAGATCTCGAGGGAGCCGACGAGCCCACGAATCACGGAGTGCCTGATCGAGATGGCGCCACCGTCGTCTCGCACGATACGAGCGCCGACGGCGAGCTTGCCGACCGAGCGACCCTTCAGCAGCACCTCGACGGTGGTCGGTATGACGACGAAGCACAGCACGAGCGCGGATACGCTCAGGGTGGCGAGCAGCGCAGTATCGATGAAACCGTTCTGGCCGAGCGCGCCGATCCCCAACATAAGAACAATCAGGATCGCGACCGAGATGATGAAGTCGATCACACCGCCTCCGGCGCGAAGAATGAACCCGGCGGGACGCACGTCGAGAGCCACCGCCTCGCCGATCAGCAACTCGTCGTCGGTGTATGCATCGGCGAGCGGATCGGCGAATCCTTGGGTCGGTGAGGCGACACGGGGGTCCGTCATGAATACAATTCAAGCAGATGGATCTCGATGCCTACACTGCAGCCCGCCGCGACGAGTGGGCCAAACTCGACGCTCTGAGCAAGAGCCGAGAGCTTTCGGGCACCGATGCAGACGAGCTGATCGAGCGGTATCAAGCCGGAGCATCCGATCTGTCGGCCATCAAGACCACTGTCGGATCGACCGCACAGGGCGCCCAGCTGTCGCTGTTCCTCTCTCGGGCCCGGCTCCGTTTCACCGGTGCCGGAACGAATGTGCTGCGGCAAATCCCCGCATTCTTCGTGTTCCAACTGCCGGCCGCGCTCTATCGAATCCGCTGGCTCACCCTCGTGCTCGCAATCGTCACCATCGTCGTGGCGGCACTCTATGCGCTCTGGGTGTCCAACGATCCGCAGGTACTCGCCAACCTGGGATCCGACGCAGAACTCAAGAAGCTCGCCAACGAGGACTTCGTCAACTACTACTCAGAGAACCCTGCTGCGTCGTTCACAGGCCAGGTGTGGACGAATAATGCCTGGATCGCAGCGCGCTGCATCGCCTTCGGGATCACCGGCTTCTATGTGCCGATGTTGATCATGTCGAACGCCCAGAACATCGGGCTGAATGCCGCAGTCCTGTTCCACTACGGCGAGGGCGACACCTTCTTCCTCTACATCCTTCCGCACGGACTCCTGGAGCTCACGGCCGTCTTCGTGGCCGGAGCGGGTGGCTTGCGCATCTTCTGGGCGTGGATCGCGCCCGGAGCCCGCACCCGGGCGCAGGCGCTCGCCGAAGACGCACGTGCGCTCTTCACGGTGGCGCTCGGACTGGTGATCGTGCTCTTCGTCTCGGGGATCATCGAGGGCTTCGTGACCCCGCAGCCCTGGCCGGCGGCCGTGAAGATCGGCATCGGCGCCCTCGCGCTGGCAGCCTTCCTCGCGTACATGCTCATCGTTGGCCGAGCAGCGGTGAGGGCCGGTCAAACCGGCGACCTCGACGAGTTCGAGTCCGGCGCGAAGCAGCTCGTAGCGGGCTGACTGGCGCGTGCGCCTGCATCGATTCGTCAGTTGATGCTGTCTAGGGCGGCGATGCGAGCGTTTACGGAGGAACCGATCACCTCTCGCGGGGAGATGCGGGACTTATGGAGTCCAGCCGCGCGAGCGGAGCGCCCGTGACGCCCTCTCGACAGCCTCCACACCCCCGAGCCGGAGAGCCTTCTTGCGGATGCGAACGACCTGCCATCCGGCGTGCCCGAGTTCTTCGATCTTCAGTTCGTCACGCTCGTACTGCCGGTCGCTCGTGCGGTGCTGCTGCCCGTCGTACTCGACAATCGTCTTCCATCGGCGGAAAACCTGGTCGGCGCGCCCGATCCACGAGCCATCATCCCGGAAGATATCGACATTGAGCTCCGGCTCGGGAAGGCCGGCCCGAACGAGAATCAGCCGCGACAGCGACTCGCGCCGAGATTCTGATCCATCCCTGACGTGGTGCAGCGCCGATCGAGCAGCGCGTGCTCCGGGCCCGTGGTAGAGATCGACCCTCTGCCGAAGCTGTGCCAGCGTCACGAATGGCCGTCGATCGTTCCGATCGGGCACGGCGGGCGTCAACACCAGATAGTCACCCGCCGCGACGAGGTCATCCTCCGACAACCGCGACGCGAGATGACACCAGGTGGTCGCGGCGTCGACGACAGGCATGCCGACTCTAGTCACCGCATGCGCGTGCGGGTCCGAGATCCGATGGCCGGTGACGCTGGACCCGCTCGGAGGTGCATGGGGAGCTCGCACGCTGACATGCACCCCTTCGGAGAGGGTGAAGTCGCGCGGGAGCGGAATTCCCCAAAGCCGGGCGGCGGTGATGTGCGAGAAGGCCTGCCCTGTCGACATCTTGGTCAGGTACGCGGCGCACACGGAGTTTTCGTTCAACTCGACGTCGATCGGCAGTCTGACTCCACGGAAGATGGGGAGAAGATCGTTGCCCCGTATGCGCCCGCGACCGACGCCGGCTGTGTCGCTGTCGCGCACGCTGAACGCCCGATCGCGAAGATGAGCTGGCAACGGCCGATGCGGTGACATCGTGAAATTGTGGCGTGTATGCACCGAGGCCCGCAGAATCTATCCACAACACCCGGCCAGATGGAATCGATTCCGCTCGTGATGCTCGTGCTGGGTCTCTGGGGAGCATCTACTCAGGAATCGATGCGCGCGCGGCGCCCGCTAGAGTCGGCCTGCCGCCTTCAGCGCGAGGTAGCGGTCCGCGAGCATCGGGGGCAGCGCGGAGGGCGCTCCCGTCACGACGTCGCCGCCGAGTCGCGTGATCGCCGCTGTGACCCGCGCCATGTCGAGCAACGAGCGCTCCGCCGACGCGGCCCGGTAGGTCTCGTCGCGATCGCCTCGCTCCGACACCGCACGAAGAATCTCCGGGTCCGAGACGGCCGCAACGAGCACGGTGTGCCGCTGTGCCAGCTGCGGCAGCACGCTCAGCAGTCCGCTCGACGATGCGGGGGTGTCAATCGTGGTCAGGAGCACCACCAGCGCCCGCTGATTGGTCACGGCCCGCACCTGAGCGGCCACCGATGACCAGTCGGTCTCGAGCAGTTCCGGGTCGACGGTGGCCATCGTATCGACCATCCGATTCAGCAGCTCTCCGCCGCTCGCCCCCGTGACGCGACCCCGGATGCGGCGGTCCCACGCGATCAGATCGACACGGTCGCCGGCCCGCGTCGCGAGGGCCGCGAGCAGTAGGGATGCCTCGATCGACGTGTCGATGCGCGGCTCATCGTCGATACGTGCGGCTTGGGTTCGCCCGGTGTCGATCACGATCACGATGCGTCGATCGCGCTCCGGTCGCCACGTGCGAACCATGAGTTTCTGCTCATGCCCGGCCCGGGCATCCCCCTGCCGTGCTGTCGCGCGCCAGTCGATCGAGCGCACGTCGTCGCCACGCACGTACTCGCGCAGGCTGTCGAACTCGGTTCCCTGGCCTCTGATCTGCACGCTGGTCGCGCCGTCGAGTTCTCGCAGTCGTGCGAGGCGCGAAGGCAGGTGCTTGCGGGAGTTGAATGGCGGAAGAACGCGGATGCGACCCGGACTCGCCAGCGTCGCCTGCCGGGCCCAGAGGCCGAGGGGGCCGAAGCTCCTGACGGTGATGCCGGCTGTGCGGCGGTCACCGCGACGGAACGGTGTGAGTGCCGTGCGAAGCATCCGTCGCTCTGAGGCGGGCACGACGACCGAGTGGCGCGTGACGGCGGCACCGGCCGACGGTTGCCAAGCATCGCGCACGAGGCCGCGCAGTGCTGTGCGGTTCTCGTTCGTGATGTAGAGCTCGCTCGAGGTCGTTTCGCCAAGGCGCACGCGATTCGGCAGCACTCTCTCTACGACGAGGCGTCGCGGCGACGCGGCGAGCGTGAGGTCGACGACCCCGATGATCACGGTCAGCAGCAGCCAGAGCGCGAGCGTGAGCTCGGCCTGTCGGTATGCCTCGCCGAGGAGAACCACGGGAACGACACCCAGGGCGACGAGCAGCACGAAGCGACCCGAGACAGCCATCAGCGGAGGGGCTTTCGTCGGTGCATCAGATGGGAACCTGCACCTGACTGAGGATCGAGCGCAGGATCGAGTCGACCGAGACGCCCTCGAGCTCGGCCTCGGGACGAAGCTGGATGCGGTGGCGCAGCACGGGCAGCACCATCGCCTGCACGTGGTCGGGCGTGATGGCGGGGGAGCCGTTCAGCCACGCCCATGCCTTGGCAGAGGCCAGGAGCGATGTGCTTCCACGCGGACTGACACCGAGCTTGACCGACGGACTCTGCCGGGTGGCCCGCGCGAGGTCGACGACGTAGGCGAGCACATCCGGGCTGGCGCCGACGGCCGCGGCCGATGCCTGGGCCTGGCGAAGTTCGGATGCCCCGAGCGCTGCGGTCATGCCGGCCCCGGTCAGGTCTCGCGGGTTGAACCCGGCGGCGTGCCGCTGCAGAACGGCGATCTCGGTGTCTCGCGGGGGGAGGTCGAGCACGAGCTTGAGCATGAAGCGGTCGAGCTGTGCTTCGGGCAGCGTGTACGTTCCCTCGTACTCGATCGGGTTCATCGTCGCGGCCACGAGGAACGGGTCGGGCAGGGCTCGGCTGAGTCCGTCGACGCTGATCTGCCGTTCTTCCATCGCCTCGAGCAGGGCGGACTGCGTCTTGGGCGGAGTGCGGTTGATCTCGTCGGCGAGCAGAATGTTGGTGAACACCGGGCCCTCGCGGAACTCGAAGTCACCCGACTTCGCGTCGTAGACGAGCGACCCGGTCACGTCTCCGGGCATGAGATCGGGAGTGAACTGAACTCTCTTCGTGTCGAGCGAGAGAGCGTGGCTCAGCGATCGCACCAGCAACGTCTTCGCGACGCCGGGAACGCCCTCCAGCAGTACGTGCCCCTTCGCGAGCAGCGCGACGATGAGACCTGTCACCGCCCCGTCTTGGCCGACGACCGCCTTGGCAACCTCGGTGCGCACCCGTCCCAGCGCCTCACGGAGCTGGTCGGGAGTCTGTTCTGGCTGGTCTGTCATGGTCGGCCTTTCGGTGGGGACACGGGCAGGAGGGGGTGTGAGGCAGTCACGGACGCACCGCCCGGGTCACGGCGCCTTCGAGTTCGAGCAGGCGGTCGGAGTAGGCGACGAGATCGGCCTCGTTCGCCGGCGCGGCTGCGACGAGAATCGATTGGATGTCGCCCAGCGGCCTGGCAGGGAGAACTGCGGCGACCGAGGCGATCACCTCGTCGACGGTGGCGTTGCGGGGGAGGCCGAGAACTCTCGACAGCCTCGTGATGGTGCCGATGCGCAGTGAATCGAGCGCGTGCGTGTGTGCGCCTGCTCGAGCATAGAGACGTGCGCGCCCTTCCATGGTCTCTCGCGACCGCACAGTGACGGGAAGATTCTCGACCACGAGGGCACCGAGTCTGCGCCCTCGCCAGATGGCAGCGGCGATGAAGGTGAAGACGCTGAGCGCGAGCACCGGCGTGACCCAGTCGGGCGTCAGAGAGGCGATGTCGGCAGGCCCGTCGGCCTCGACATCGCTGGCTGTCGGTATGTACCAGACCAGAGTGTCGGTTTCGCCCAGCAGGTTGAGCGCGAGCGCCGCGTTTCCTGCGCCGGTGATGCCTTCGTTGCTCAGCACATCGGCCGTGCCGAGAACGGTGACCGTGCCGTCAGAGGTTTCGGTGCGCACGACGTCGTACGCGTCATCGGAGGTACGGAAGCAGAGTTCGGCGTCGCTGCCGGCCGTCGCGCGGTACGAGCGTCCACCCCCGATGATGGTGCCCGCGCGCACGGCCGCTGGCAGTGAGCATCCGGCATCGACGCCGTCGATATCGCGAGGTGCGCCCGCCGAGGCGACTCCCGGCGCGAAGGCACGCAGCTCGTTGAACCCCGGGAGAAATAGAACGACCCGATCGGAGAGCTGCGCAGCCTCGGCGAGTCGACTGTCGTTCAGAAGTCCATCGGGGTCGGCGAAGGCGAGGGTGGCCCCGGGCGCCGCATCCATTGCGGCTCGCGCCTCGTCAAGAGTGTCGGCCTGCACCACGTCGACGCCCTGTTGGCGCAGCACCTCGGCCAGAGCTTTACTGCCCTCGGGCGCGGCGTTCGTGATCGAGTACGGCGCTCGACTGCCACCACCGGCGCCGGATGCAAGGGCCACGATGAGAAGACCGACAATCGCGACCGCGGCGAGAATGAGCCAGAACCGCCAGCGTTTCACCGCCGCGCGGAGCGTGGGTGTCGTTGCCTCGGCGAGAGGGGTTGCGCGGCGCTCTGTCGTGGGGGCGCTCACAGAGTTGCTCCCTGCTCGGCGACGCGCTCGAGCCGAGATGGTTTCGCCGCACTGATGTCACGATCGAGCGCCGCGACCTCGTCGAAGGCTTCTCTGCTGCCCGGCTGGTCGAGGTAGCGCACCCCGTCGAAAGCCCGGGCTCCGCTCATCAATCGATCGGCATGATCGGGGAACGCCCGGCCGGCTCGCGAGGCGAACTCCTGGGCGGTCGTTCCCGGAGTGACAGAGACCACCGTGCGTTCGGCGAGCTGTCGCGCCACGGCGCGGAACATCTCTTCGACCGCCACGACGAAGTCGCCCGCCGCTGCGGCCGCATAGGCGGATGCGCGCAGCTGTGCGGCGCTTCGAGCATCGCCAGAGTCAGAGAACAACGGGCCCGCCGACTGGCTCTTTCGTCGCAGTCGGGGTCTGCCGAAGATGACGAATGCGGCCACGATGAGTCCCACGATGAGAACGGTGACGAGCAACGGGAACAGATCGGGCACCGATCCGTCGTCCGAGGCGCCGAACGAACGGAGCCAATCCTGGATGGCCTGGGCTATGCGGTCGATGAGTGTGGGCCGTGCGGCCGCGTACTCGGGCTTTGCGAGCTCGTCGAACAGAAGCTTGCGAGCATCGGGCGAGTCAGGATCGACGGGAACGTCGGTGACGAGCAGCGCGGGCAGGGCAAGGATCGAGAGCATAGGGATACGAGGTCAGCCGTTTCTCTGGGACGACACGAGATAGGGATCCGGCACATCGTGCCAGCCCCCGGCATGTCTCGCCTCGACGTATCGCATGAGGTCGAGATCGAGGCCCTCGCGGCGCATCCGGAGATCGATGTAGACGACGGCGACGGCAGATGATTGAACGACGGCCGTCACCGAGCCGAGAATGAGGGTGACGATGAGGGTGACCGCATAGACGGCGACGAAGACCGCGATGGAGGAGGCAGAGTCTGCTGACGCTCCGGTGGGAAAGAGGAAGCTGGCCACGAGTCCGCCGATGAACGACACCGGGGTCGTGATGATCTGCGACGCGACCGAGAGGATCACGCTGATCAGTGCGAGCACTCCGAAGGTCTTCCAGAACGAGCCGTTGGTGAGGCCCCATGAACGCCGGATCGACGAGATCATTCCTCGCCGCTCGAGCACGATGATCGAGGGAACGAGCGCGGTCTTGGTTCCCAACCAGATACCGGCTGCGATCAGCGTGAGCGCGCCCAGCACTCCGATGCCGATCGCGATGCCGATCGCGGCGTCGCCGATGGCCGCGCTGCCGACGACGCCGATGAGCACGGCGAGGCCGACGACTGCCCCTACAGCGATGACGATCAGGCCCAGCAGCACAGCGAACCAGGCAACGAGCGGCCAGAGGCGACGTCCGGCCGCCTTCCAGAGCACGCCCATGCGATTCTTCTCGCCCAGTGTGCCGCGCGCGACCTCGACGACGAGAACCCCTTGCAGGAGCGCCGAGCTGAGGATCGACAGGGCGATGGGTATCAGACTGGCGAGAATGAGGGTCGCCCAGGCTCCGGCGGTGACCGCATCGCGGTCTTCGGGCAGAGCGCTGTCGATGCGCCCGAATGCCAGGATGCCGACCCCGCCGATGACGAAGACGGTGACGATCGTCGAGGTGAGCTGTGTGATCAGTGCACTGCCGAATGTGGCCCCCGGATTGCGCCGGAGTACCTGAAACGGCGCGCCGAGGAGCGTGCCGAAACTGAGCGGGCGCAGTGGCAACAGGCCCGGGCGAGGAGGGGGCGCCCAGGCGCCCGGAGAAGGAGGCGGCATCTGCGGGTAGCCGGCCGGTGGCGGGCCGAATGACGCCTGAGGGATGCCCCCGTATGGATTCTGGTTGTCGCTCACCGGTAATCCTTCATCGTCGTAATCGGTGTTCACCGGCCTGTCACGTACCCCCCATGCTTCCATATGCGGCGCCGGCCCGCAGGCTGCTGTGAGGAGAACCTGGCTGCCTCGACTAATCTTTAGCGCATGGATGCTCGCATACTGGTCGTCGACGATGACACCGCCCTCGCAGAGATGATCGGCATCGTTCTGCGTGCCGAAGGCTTCGAGCCGGTGTTCTGTGCAGACGGCGCAGAGGCGCTCGGCGTCTTTCGCGAGTCGAAGCCCGATCTGGTGCTCCTCGATCTGATGCTGCCGGGGCTCGACGGCATCGAGGTCTGTCGCCTGATCCGCGCCGAGTCGGGCACTCCCGTGATCATGCTCACGGCGAAGGCCGACACCACCGACGTCGTGAAGGGCCTCGAGGCGGGGGCTGACGACTACGTCGTCAAGCCCTTCAATCCCAAGGAACTGGTGGCGCGCATCCGAACCCGCCTGCGGCCCAGCGCCGCCGGGTCGCCGGAGTTGCTTCAGGTGGGCGACCTCGAACTCGACGTCGCCGGGCACGAGGTGCGCCGGGGCGATGCCCGCATCGGCCTCACTCCGCTGGAATTCGATCTTCTGCACGCTCTCGCCGCCAAGCCCCAGCAGGTCTTCACCCGTGAGATGCTGCTCGAGCAGGTGTGGGGTTACCACTACAAGGCCGACACCCGACTGGTGAACGTGCACGTGCAGCGACTTCGCGCCAAGGTCGAAGAAGACCCCGACAACCCGCGCATTGTGATGACCGTTCGTGGCGTCGGCTACCGGGCGGGTCAGGTCTCGTAGCAGGCTGTGTCGACCGACAGCATCGCCACCGTCGAGGGGCGCCGCACGAGCCGAATCGGCCCCACGATCATGCGTGAATGGCGCACATGGCCGCGGCGGATCGCGCGTGGCTGGCGCCGTTCGCTGCAGTTTCGCACGATCGTGATCACGGTCGCCCTCTCGGCCGTAGCTCTCTCAGCCACGGGCGCCTTCGTATCGACGAGCATCAGTAACGACCTCTTCAACTCTCGGCTCGATCAGGTGCTGAACGAGTCGAAGCGTGCGGCGACGGCGGCGCAGACCATCTTCGACTCGTCCGACGTCACGGGGCAGGCCGCGAGCCTCTCGCTGCAGAGATCGGTGCAGAGCGCCATCACTGCGTCGACGTCGTCTCGGCTCGTGGCGCTCTACGTCACGCCGGGCAGAGAGACGGGGCCCAACTCCGCCATATCGTTCAGCGCCCTCAAGCTGGTCGATGTCATCTCTCCCGAATTGCGGAAGCAGGTCTCTTCCGGCAGCGACGACCAGAGCCAGTACTGGCAATCCGTCTCTCTGCGCGACGGACAGAGCGCCGCGGTACCGGGAATCGTCGTGGGCACGCCGCTTTCGGTTCCCGGGGCCGGCGAATACGAGCTGTATCTCGGCTACGACCTCGCCGAGGCCGACCGCACTCTCGTGTTCGTTCAGCAGACTCTCTTGCTCGCGGCTCTCGCTCTGAGCCTTCTGATCGGAGTGATCGCCTGGGTCGTGGTCAGACTCGTCGTCGAGCCCATCCGAGTGGCTGCGGAAACGAGCGCGAAGTTGGCTGCGGGTGAACTCGAGGTACGCATTCCCGAGAAGGGCGATGACGTGATCACCACGCTGGCGAGATCCTTCAACGGCATGGCCGACAGCATCCAATCGCAGATCACCCAGCTGGCCGACCTCTCGCGGGTGCAGCAGCGGTTCGTGTCCGATGTCTCGCACGAGTTGCGAACGCCACTCACCACGATCCGGTTGGCCGGCGACGTGCTGTTCGATCAGAGGGAATCGTTCCCGCCGGCGACCTCGCGCACCGCAGAGTTGCTGCACACGCAGACGGAGCGTTTCGAGCTGTTGCTCAGCGACCTGCTCGAGATCAGCCGGTTCGATGCCGGGTCGGCCGAGCTCGAGACCGAACCCGCCAGTCTCGTGCATCTTGTCGAGGACTCCATCGACGAGATGGGTCAACTGGCCCTGCAGGCGGGAAGTGAGCTGCGTCTCGTCGCGCTCGGCGGCTACTTCGAAGCCGACATCGACCCCCGGCGCATCCGGCGCATCGTGCGCAACCTCTTGGGCAACGCGATCGAGCACGGAGAGGGACGCCCGATCGTCGTGTCCATCGACAGCACTGCCACGGCCGTGGCGCTCGCGGTACGCGACTACGGAATCGGCATGACCCCCGAAGCTGCCTCTCGTGTGTTCGACCGGTTCTGGCGCGCTGATCCTTCCCGCAAACGAACCATCGGCGGCACCGGCCTGGGCCTGGCTATCTCCCTCGAAGACGCGGCTCTGCACGGAGGGGAACTGGAGTTGTGGAGCGAGCCCGGCGCCGGTTCCTGCTTCCGGCTCACCCTGCCTCGCACAAAGGGGAGACCCATCGGCGTCTCGCCGCTTCCCCTTCCTCCGCTCGACGCAGACGGAGAGGCCCAGACGCACAACGCCTTCGGCCAGCAGGCCTTCAACGGAGACAAGACATGATGCGCTTTCGATCACGAGCTGCGATCGGCGCGCTTGCGTCGCTGACCGTCCTGCTTCTTGCGGGCTGTGTCGGCATTCCCAGCTCCGGGCCCGTGGAGAAAGGCGACGCGCTTGCGGCCTCGGATGACATCGACATCATCTTCCAGCCCTCGGGTCCGGGGATCGACGAGAGCCAGGAGGACATCCTCAACGGATTCATTCGAGCTGCGTTGAACCCGCTCAACAACTTCGACGTGGCGAGGTCGTTCCTCAGCAAGAACTTCGCCGATCAGTGGAAGCCCGATGCCGGTGTCACGATCGACCAGAGCGGGCGCAGCACGCAGGTCGTCTCGGAGACCTCGATCGACCTGAAGCTCAGCCCGATCGCCACGGTCGACGCCAACGGCGAGTACAGCACCGTTCCATCGGCCGCTCCGGTGAGTCGCAGCTACACCTTCGTGCAGGAGAACGGCCAGTGGCGCATCAACACGGCGCCCGACGGCGTGGTGATGCTCTCGACCGAGTTCGCCGAGGTCTACAACTCCTATCCGCTCTATTTCTTCGATCCCAGCTACCAGCGCCTGGTTCCTGACGTGAGGTGGTTTCCGCGCGTCTCATCCAATACGGGCACGCGCATCGCGCGGGCGCTCGTCACAGGGCCGTCCGCGTGGCTGGGCGGCGCTGTCGTCACGGCGTTCCCCGAGGGCACGGGGGTCACAAGCGTTCCTGTCGACGCCGGCGTCGCATCGGTCGATCTCTCGGGGCCCGTGCTGGATTCGACCGAGGCCACTCTCAACCGAATGCAAGTGCAACTGCGCGCCAGCCTGCTCGCGCTCAGCGGAGTGTCGAACGTGCGGATGACCGTCGACTCGACCGAGGTGCCTCTCTCGACGACGGGCGATACGGGGCCGGTCACGACGCCCAGGGTCGACAGCAGAGCCCTTGTGCTGCGCTCGGGGCAGTTCGGGTTCTTCACGGGCAGCTCGCTGACGCCGATCGACAGCATCAGCGACGATGTGGCGTCGTTGGCTGCGACGTCGGTCGCGTTCTCCGATTCCGTGCCGGGCCTGCAGCTGGCCGCGGTCGGCACGTCGGCCGGGGTGTATGCGGTCGCACCCGCATCCACCCCCGGCATCGTCGACGACCGGGCCGGACTCATCGAGCCGAGCGTCGATCCCGACGGATTCGTCTGGACCGTTCCTCGGGGCTCGCCGCTCGAGATCCGCGTGTCGGCCGCGGGACGCACACCGTCGAGTTTCACCGCGACGTGGGACGGCGCAAGCCAGATCGTTTCGCTCAACGTGTCGCGCGACGGCGAGAGAGTGCTCGCCTTCCTCACGATGGACGGCCAACCCCGCCTCGTGGTCGCGTCGGTCATCCGCGACAAAGACGGCACCCCCACGGGGCTCGGAGAGCCTGTCGACCTGGCCGAAGGCACGGGCACGGCGGTGGATGCCACGTGGGTCGATTCGCTCTCGGTCGCGTCGGTCACCCTCACCCCGTCTGGCGACAACGCCATCGTGCAGCAGCAGATCGGTGGCGCGACCACGCAGCTCGCCGATGCCTCCAAGGTCGTGTCGATCGTGGGATCGAACGACGTGGTGGGCCTGCGGGTACTGACCTCCGACGGCAATATCCTGCAGCAGAGCGCGAATACGTGGCAGGTCCGGGCCGCCGGCGTCGCAATCCTGGCGACCCAGTACTAGTCCTCTCCTCAACGCCGGCGCGATGCGCGGGTTGTGCACAGATCGACCCGCAGCGAGTGCGCCGGCTGCCGTGCAGAGCATGATCGAGCGATGGATGCCCGTGGTTCCGTCTCCGAGGCGCTCCTCGATGCTCTCGCGGTTCTGCTCCCCGTGGAGTGCGCTGGCTGCGGGGCCGCGGATCGTGGCATCTGCGGCGCCTGCCGCGAGGCGCTCATGGTGCCGGATCGCGCCGGGCGACATCAGCTCAGGGTGCCCGCCGCGATCGGCGGAGGCGAGGATCTGCCTCTCTGGTTCGCTGTCGGCTACGACGGTGTGCCGAAAAAGGTTCTGCACACTCTCAAAGAGGCCGGGCGGCTCGACGGCGCGCGGCCTCTCGGTCGGCTGCTCGGCAGGGCTGTGGCGGATGCCCGCGAGGCGATCGAGCCAAGGCTACCCATTGGGGCTCGGCTCGAAGCGCTCGTCGTTCCGTCGTCACGTTCGGCATTCAGAGTCCGTGGATACAACCCCGTCGAGTCTCTCCTCCGTTGGGCCGGTCCGCAGCCTCTGCGAGCCACCGGCATCCGTTATCTCCGAACGCCGCGCGACCAGGCATCCC
This sequence comes from Agreia pratensis, assembly GCF_900177685.1. Classification (GTDB taxonomy): domain Bacteria; phylum Actinomycetota; class Actinomycetes; order Actinomycetales; family Microbacteriaceae; genus Agreia; species Agreia pratensis. The sequence continues at coordinate 342,951 of NZ_FXAY01000001.1, read as the reverse complement.
TCGGCGCCGACGAGCGGTGGAGCAATCTTTCGGGGTCGATTGAGGCTGTTTCTCATCGACTCGAAGGGCGACAGCTTCTGCTCATCGACGATGTGGTGACCACGGGAGCGACCCTCATCGAGTGCCGTCGTGCAGCCGAGGCAGGGGGAGCTTTCGTGTGGGGTGCGGCAGCCCTCGCTCATACAGCAAAAGTCAAGCGAACAAACAGTGAATTGCACGGTGACTTCGTCAGCCAGCAGGTCTACGGTGGGGGAAAAGGCGCGGAATCCAATCGCCCTCGACTCGGGCGCCGCGTCTTGGACTAGGAGAGATCGCCTTGGAAATCAACATCACCGGACGAAACCTAGGAATCACCGATCGATTTCGGGATTACGCGACAGAGAAGGCCGAGAAGGTCGAGCATCTCGCCGACAAGGCACTCGCGCTCGAGGTCAAACTCTGCCGGCACAACTCGGCCACCGGGTCTCCCGGAGACGACCGAGTCGAGCTGACGTTGATCGGCCCTGGCCCCATTGTTCGTGCCGAAAGCGCCGCGAGCGACAAGTATGCGGCGTTCGACCTCGCCCTCGGCAAGCTGATGGAGCGCGTGCGCCGTGCCAAGGATCGAAAAAAGGTGCATCGTGGAAAGCACCGCCCGGTCTCGCTGCGCGAGGCCTCGACGGGTGGCTTCTCCGTCATCGACATCACGCCCGCCGACGCCGAGGTGCTCAACAGCGTCGACAGCACAGGTGCTGTCGCCCCCCGTGCCGAGGAGCCAGACACGCCGAGCTACTCCGAAGACGACGACTACACCGAGTACTCGCCGGTGGTCATTCGCGAGAAGGTGTTTCCCGCCGCTCCCATGACGGTCGATGACGCGCTCTATTACATGGAGCTCGTGGGTCACGACTTCTATCTGTTCATCGATGCGGAGAGCCACCGCCCCAGCGTGGTCTACCGCCGCAAGGGATGGGAGTACGGAGTCATCGGACTCGACGACAACGCGACTGAGGCCGCGAACGCTGTCGCAACGGCCGCCGCAGCCGGCGCATCCGCGCGATGAGTCGCCTGGCGTAGCGCGCGCCGACGAAGGCTCGACCCTGCACAGGGTCGGGCCTTCGTCGTGTTGAGTGCAGATTCAGGTGCGATTCCGGTGGCGTACAGACAAGGCAGGCTAGAATTGCTGGGATTGTCGGCCAAATGCGCCGCAATATCAGCAGTAGGAGACTCTCGGTGGCTTCAGTTCTTGAAAAGGTTCTTCGTGTCGGTGAAGGTCGCATTCTCCGCAAGCTCGAGGGCTACGCGAAGGCGATCAACGCACTTGAAGACGGGTTCAAAGACCTCACTGACGAGGAATTGAGAGAAGAGACCCCAGCGCTGCGCAAGCGCTACGAAGACGGCGAAAGCCTCGATCACCTGCTTCCGGAGGCGTTCGCAGCCGTTCGAGAGGCCGCACGTCGCACGCTGGGACTGCGCCACTTCGACGTTCAGCTCATGGGTGGCGCGGCTCTTCACCTCGGCAATATCGCCGAGATGAAGACCGGTGAAGGAAAGACGCTCGTGGCGACCCTGCCGGCGTATCTCAACGCGCTCACCAGCAAGGGCGTGCACGTGGTCACGGTCAACGACTACCTCGCGAGCTACCAGTCAGAACTCATGGGCCGCGTCTTCCGCGCCCTGGGCATGACCACAGGAGTGATCCTCTCCGGGCAGACGCCCGCCGAACGTCGCGTTCAGTACGAGGCCGACATCACGTACGGAACGAACAACGAGTTCGGCTTCGACTACCTGCGCGACAACATGGCCTGGCAGGCCAGCGACATGGTTCAGCGCGGCCACAACTTCGCCGTGGTCGACGAGGTCGACTCGATCCTCATCGACGAGGCTCGCACCCCGCTCATCATCTCCGGCCCTGCTTCCGGAGAGGCGAACCGCTGGTTCACCGAGTTCGCGGGTATCTCGACGCGCCTCGTGATCGACGAGGACTACGAGGTCGATGAGAAGAAGCGCACCGTCGGAATTCTCGAACCGGGCATCGAGAAGGTCGAGGACTACCTCGGCATCGACAACCTGTACGAGTCCGCAAATACTCCGCTGATCTCGTTCCTCAACAACGCGATCAAGGCCCGCGCGCTGTTCAAGAAAGACAAAGACTATGTGGTGCTGAATGGCGAGGTTCTCATCGTCGACGAGCACACGGGCCGTATTCTCGCCGGTCGCCGCTACAACGAGGGAATCCACCAGGCCATCGAGGCCAAGGAGGGCGTGGCGGTCAAGGCCGAGAACCAGACGCTCGCGACGGTCACGCTGCAGAACTACTTCCGCCTCTACGACAAGCTGTCGGGCATGACCGGTACCGCCGAGACCGAGGCCGCCGAGTTCATGTCGACCTACAAACTCGGTGTCGTCGCCATTCCCACGAACCGCAAGATGCAGCGCATCGATCAGTCCGACCTCGTCTACAAGAACGAGCAGGCGAAGTTCGACCAGGTCGTCGAAGACATCGTCGAGCGTCATGAGAAGGGCCAGCCGGTGCTGGTCGGAACAACGAGTGTCGAGAAGAGCGAGTACCTCTCGCGACTGCTCGCGAAGAAAGGTGTTCGACACGAGGTGCTGAACGCCAAGAACCACGCGCGTGAGGCTGCCATCGTGGCCCAGGCGGGTCGTCTGGGCTCGGTCACCGTCGCCACGAACATGGCCGGCCGCGGAACAGACGTGATGCTGGGTGGAAACGCCGAGTTCCTCGCCGTCGCCGAGATGAACTCACGCGGGCTGAGCCCGGTCGATACTCCCGAGGAGTACGAGGCCGAGTGGGACGCGGTGTTTGCGAAGGTCAAGGCCGACGTGCAAGAAGAGGCCGACAAGGTCGTCGAGGCCGGTGGTCTCTACGTTCTCGGAACCGAGCGCCACGAGTCACGACGAATCGACAACCAGCTGCGTGGTCGCTCCGGTCGCCAGGGAGACCCGGGCGAGAGCCGCTTCTACCTGTCGCTCACCGACGACCTGATGCGCCTGTTCAACGCCGGTGCGGCTGAGAGCCTGATGGGTCGCAGCAATGTTCCCGACGATCTCGCGATCGAGTCGAAGGTGGTGTCGCGGGCCATCCGCAGCGCCCAATCCCAGGTCGAGGGCCGCAACGCAGAGATCCGCAAGAACGTTCTGAAGTACGACGACGTGCTGAACCGTCAGCGCGAGGCCATCTACTCCGACCGACGCCACATCCTCGAGGGTGAAGACCTCGAAGAGCGGGCGCAGAAGTTCCTCGTCGATGTCGTCGACGACGTCATCGACACTCACGCGGGCTCCGGAACCGGAGACGATTGGGATTTCGATGCGCTCTGGACCGAGCTCAAGACGCTCTACCCCGTGTCGATCACCATCGATGAGGTCGTTGCAGAAGCAGGCGGAAGCAAGGGTCGCATCGACAGCGCCTTCGTGCGCCGAGAGATCCTCTCCGATGCGCAGCTTGCCTACAAGAAGCGTGAAGAGACGCTGGGCGAGACCGCGATGCGCGAACTCGAACGCCGCGTCGTTCTCTCGGTCATCGACCGACGCTGGCGCGACCACCTCTATGAGATGGACTACCTGAAAGACGGCATCGGCCTGCGCGCCATGGCTCAGCGCGACCCGCTCGTCGAGTATCAGCGCGAAGGATTCGCCCTGTTCCAGTCGATGATGGGTCAGATCCGCGAAGAGACCGTGGGCTTCTTGTTCAACCTCGACGTGCAGGTCAACACTCCCGCCGGAGAGGTCGACGCCCCCGTGGTGCAGGCCAAGGGTCTCGAGGACTCGACAGCGACCGAGAAGCTCAGCTACTCGGCTCCGAGCGATTCCGGTGGAGTCGAGGTGCGCAACGAGAAGGGCCAGATCGAGCAGGCGGCTACTGCTCGCGCGGCGAAGAAGGCCGAGGAGGAGTCCGCTCCTGTCGCTTCGGCGTTCTCGCGGGGAGCTTCGGCTCCAGCAGCTGCTCCGACATCCGGCCAGCAGGGCGCAAAGCGGCCCGCGTCGGGCCCCCAGGCCAAGCGGCCGAGCAACGCGCCCGCAGCCAACAACCGCGCAGACCGCCGCAAGCAGGGAAAGAAGAAGTAGCGCCCATCGTTGCCTGAGCTTGCCGAAGGGCAGGCGGTTCGTCAGAGAACGTTGATGGCGCTTGCGCGCCAACGCTTGTCGAGACCTTCGAGGCGTATGGCGACGGCCCTGGTGCGCGCTTTGCCGTGCACGATGACGACGCCTTCGACGACGCCGTCGGCGGGTTCGCACGTGATCGTGTTACCGATGCGAAACGACGGTCGGCCGACAGGTGCCCCTCGTGCCTGGCGTGCACGTGCCGAGAGGACGACTCGCTTGAGCAGATGCCTGTAGACATCGTCGGCAACCCATCTGGAGAGTTGATCGAGATCGCGTGCCCCGGCGAGAACCTCTAATACGCATCGAGCGAGGTTCTCCATCAGCGGGATCGGGTTCGGCAGAGAAGACGTCGACGTGGGCTGGGCATCGAAATACTCGAGATGCTCGGGCTCGGGTTGTGTCGGCGTCGTGGCATCGGTCGGTGGCTGCGGCACGGCGTGCAACATGGCTCGGCCCGGAGGCGCGCTTCGTTCGGTGGTCGCGTGTGCGGTGAGGTGACTCTGCATGGTGTCTTCTCTGGCGATACAGGCGGGCGAGAGGAAAAGAGCTGCGTGAGCAGGGTGCTGCGGCGAGCGCGGGCGCGCCACAGTGACCTCGGTGAGTCGGTCGTCCTGTTCATCCCCAGTTGGACTTGCGACGCACTGTCAGTGACAACAGTGATGTTCATACCCCCACTTGGGGGATATTTGGATACTAAACCAGCTTTCAACTCATGGTGTCTACAAGCCTTTCTGCCCTGTGGATAGATCCCGCGGGTGCTCGTCCAGACCGGTTACCGTTCCTTCATGCGATGGGACAACCTGTTCTCCGATCTCGAAAGCCAACTCGAGTACGGCCTGAACGCCGAGGAGAACGACCTTCACGAGGAGGAAGAGCGGCTTCGGTTGGGCCGACTGTCCCTGCGTGACAGGCTCTGTCAGCTGGTGGCCGTTTCCGATCGTGGAGCGAACTACTCGATCGCCTTTGTGCTGGCGGGAGGAGTGGCCCTGTCGGCAAGGGTGAAGACCATCGGCAAAGACTGGTTCGCAGCCGACGTCGCCATCGTCAGTGGCGCAGAGCGCGGACAGCGTCAGAAGCAGTGCATCGTCCCGTTTGGAGCTGTGCAGGGGCTGTCACTGACGAGAAGGCAAATCCGGCACTCGCTCGAGCCGCACTCCCAGGAGGAGCACCGCCCCATCACCGACAGGCTCGGCCTGGCGTTTCTCTTGCGTGACCTCTGCCGACGGCGAACGACGGTCGAAGTGACGCTTCCGACGGAGTCTCTCTTCGGAACGATCGACCGCGTGGGACGCGACCACTTCGATCTTGCGATACACGAGGCCACCTCGCCGCGGAGGGATGCTGCGGTGGTCGGCTACCGCGTGATCTCTTTCGACTGCATCGTGATGATCACGGTGTGATGCTCAGACCTCCAGCCTCGGCAATCGAGGATCAGCGCCTGATGATGCGCCCGTCTGACAGCTCGGGCAGCGGCGCAGCATCGGATTGATTCCAGAGCGAGAGTCGTCGGCTTTCTTCGTACATCGCCTCGATATACGACTCGAGAACTTCTCGTTCGATGCGCCAATGCCCGCTTGCTCCCACTTTGATCGCCGGCAGTTCGCCCGACCGAACGAGGGAGTACACCTGCCGTGCAGAGACGTTCAACACGTCGGCCGTGTCGGCCAGAGTGAGGAAGCGACCGAGTCGATCAGGAGAATCGGGTTCGTTCATTCCTCAATTATGAAACCGCCTCGTCGCCCCGAACAGGCCTGTGGATAACTTTCCCACCATTCGTCGAACCTTGGCACGATGTGCGTATGGACCGATCAGCTCCCCGTGTCAGGGCTCACCGCTCGTTCGTTTTCGATCCCCGTTTCATCATCGGACTGGTTCTCGTCGTCGTATCGGCGCTCGGCGTCACCTGGCTGGTGGCCACGGTCGATCAGACCGTCGACGTCTATGTGGCGTCAGCCACCCTCAATACGGGCGAGCGTTTCACCATCGACGATCTTGCCGTAGCGCACGTGCGACTCGGGTCGGCGGGCGAACACTATCTCGAGCCGGCCGATATTCCGGCCGACGGAGTCGTCGCCGTCCGGCCTATCGAGAAAGGTGAACTCGTACCGAGGAGCGCCGTGGGTGAGGTTCGTGCGGGTGATGAGGCGCAGGTCGTCGTCACCGTATCCGGTCCCATCCCGTCGATTATCGATCGATCTTCTCGTGTCACGCTCTGGGCCTCGGCCGCCTCCGACTCGGGCACGACGTTCGAGGCCCCTGTAGTGCTGGTTGCCGAGGCCGAGGTTGTCTCGGTGATCGAGCCGACCGGCATCGTCGCATCGGACAGCGAGATGCGGATAGAGCTCAGAGTTCCGCGGGGGTCGGTGGCATCCGTGCTCGAAGCTATGGCAAACGGGGCGGCTCTCGCGATCGTTCCCGACGACGAACCGTTGGCAGCGCGGTGACCCGGATGCTGACGGTCATCACGTGCCTCGCCGACGCCGCAGATGAACGGCTCATGCGTGAGATTCGTTCTACCGATCACGACGTCGCCGCTCGTGTCGGCTCCGCCCACGAAGTGATCGATGCGATCCGGGGCCGTGCTGTCGATGGCGTCATCGTCTCGGCGACCCGGCGGCACCTGTCGCTCGACGTTCTCGCGGAGGCCGATGAGGCGGGTGTGCGCATCGTGGCCGTCGCCGACGGCGACGCTGAGCGACGATACGCCCTTTCGCTCGGACTGTTCGAGGTCGTCGACGTACACGCTCCATGGAGTGACATAGAGGCGCTGCTGCGCGGAGGAATTACTGTGCCTCACAGTGCGGCTCCACCACGAGGCGCCGGCACCGTGATCGCCGTCTGGGGGCCGGCCGGTTCGCCAGGGCGCACGACCATCGCCATTCAGCTCGCTTCCGAACTCGCGCTTCGAGGCAGAACGGTCGCATTGGTCGATGCTGATACCTACGGGGGAGCGGTGGCGCCCAGCCTGGGCATGCTCGATGAGTCTCCGTCTTTCGCAGCCGCCTGCCGCCTTGCATCGCGCGACAGCCTCACGCTCGCAGAGTTGGAGCGGGTCGCTTCGCGCTACACCTCTCCTCGCTCGGAATTCTGGATACTGAGCGGAATCGGCCGAGCGTCTCGGTGGCCCGAACTCGGAACGGATCGTGTGGCGAGCGTACTCAGCACCTGCCGTCAGTGGGTCGACTACGTCGTCGTCGACACCGGGTTCAATCTCGAAACAGATGAGGAGATCGCGAGTGACATGTTCGCACCGCGCAGAAACGCCGCGACGCTGGCGGCATTGCGCCAGGCCGATCATGTTGTCGCTGTGGGCTCGGCCGACCCGATCGGCCTCTCACGGTTTCTGAGGGCCCATGTCGATCTGCTCGAACAGGTCGAGACAGCGCAGATCTCGGTCGTGATCAATCGTCTGCGTGCCAGCTCGGTCGGCAGCAATGCCCAGCATCAGGTGCAGCAGACTCTGAGGCGATTCGGCGGGCTCGACAATGCCGTCTTCGTGCCCCTCGACGTGCCCGGGGTCGACTCCGCTGTGCTCTCGGGCAAGACCATCCACGACGCGGCTCCCCGTTCTCCCGTTCGGTCGGCGATTGCGCACCTGGTCGACGTCGACATCCTCCCGCCGTCGGCACAGGCCACGTCGCGAAAACAGACGCGACGAGCTGCTCGCCAGCGGGCGAAGACAGGGCCGCTGCAGACCCTGCGCGCACGTCGCCTAGGCTAGGCAGGTGTCGACGCTCAGTGATCTCGTACTTGCCCAGGGCCGTTCCTCCGAAGCCGATGTCGAATGGCTGCATCTGCTGGTCAGCGACTGGCAGCTTCTGGCCGACCTCGCGTTCGCAGACATCGTGCTCTGGGTTCCGACCGACGACGACTCTTTCCTCGCCGTCGCCCACGCCCGCCCGTCGAGCTCGGCGACTCTCTTCTACCGCGACTTCGTCGGTCAGAAGATCAAGCCCGAGTGGAACACCCAGGTCACCGAGGCCTTCCGCAACTCCGTGATCGTCGACACGGCGGCCCCCGACTGGTACGAGGAGACTCCGACGCGAGTGCGCGCCGTTCCCGTGCTTCGACGCCTTGTGCCCAACGACCGGCAGACGACCGACAACCCCATCGCGGTCATCACTCGGCACACCAATCTCAGCGAGACGCGCACTCCCAGCCGCCAGGAGCTGACGTTCAACGAGTGCGCCAACGATCTCTTCGCCATGATCGGCACCGGCGATTTTCCCGACCTGGGCGCCCCGACCGGGCCGCGTCGAGGCGCACCTCGCGCATCCGACGGTCTGATCAGGCTCGACGCCGACGGGATCGTCACGTTCGCGAGCCCCAACGGCCTGTCGGCGTTCAACCGTATGGGCTTTCCCGAAGAACTCGAAGGCCAGTCGCTAGCGGAGGTCACGACGACACTTCTCGGTGGCCGACTCGAGGTCGACGAGTCTCTGCCTCTTGTGGTGACGGGTCGGGCGCCGTGGCGCACCGACATCGAGGCCAAGGGCGTCACGGTGTCGCTTCGTGCGATTCCGCTGCGGCTGCAGGGCACTCGCTTCGGCGCGATCGTGCTGTGCCGCGACGTGACAGAGCTGAGGCACACAGAGCGTGAGCTCATCACGAAAGACGCGACGATCCGCGAGATCCACCATCGGGTCAAGAACAACCTGCAGACGGTCGCGTCGCTCCTGCGCATTCAGGCGCGCCGAACTCACTCAGAAGACGCGAAAGACGCTCTGACTCAGGCCATGCGGCGGGTCGCGGCGATCGCCGTGGTGCACGACACCCTGAGCGAGGGGCTCAACCAGCGCGTCGACTTCGACGAGGTATTCGACCGAGTGCTGCTGCTGGTGGCCGAGGTCGCCTCGGCGCACAACACCACTGTGCATCCGAAGTCCAGCGGGAGTTTCGGCATTCTGCCCAGTGAGTACGCCACCCCACTCGCGCTGGCCCTCACCGAACTCGTCACGAACGCCGTCGAGCACGGACTTGCCGGGCAGGAAGGTCAGGTCGAGATCGTGGCCACCCGTTCGGAAGAGAACTTGACTGTCGAGGTGCGCGATAACGGAACCGGCCTGCCCGAGGGCAAGGTCGGCTCCGGGCTCGGCACGCAGATCGTGCGAACCCTCATTCAGGGCGAGCTCGGCGGCACCATCGACTGGCACACGATGGTGGGCTCGGGCACGGTCGTGACGATCGAGATCCCGTTCCGCTGGCTGACGAAGCCGTAGCACAACACGAACGAGCCGCGATTTCTCAAGCTGTCGTGGGTAAGAACAACAGCCCGCGAAATCGCGGCTCGTGTGTGCGGTGCGGGTTAGGAGGCGCGGCGGGCGCGGGCGGCGCGACGCTTCAGAGCGCGACGCTCGTCTTCGCTGAGTCCACCCCACACGCCCGAGTCCTGACCGGTCTCGAGGGCGTACTGCAGGCAGATCTCGGTGACCGTGCAACGTGCGCACACGGTCTTGGCCTTGTCGATCTGGTCGACAGCGGGGCCGGTGTTGCCGACGGGGAAGAACAGCTCGGGGTCTGCGGTGAGGCAGGCTGCTTTGTCGCGCCAATCCATGGGGGTGCTCCTTATAGTGCGGAAGCTTGGGCTGCCCTACGGTTGTAGAAAAAGGCTCGGCCTAAGATTCGGGTGAAGGTCAATGGCACAGGGACTGCTGCAGAGAAAAATCTGCATCCACCCACGTCACTGTGAGCAACATTGACCTCAAATATGGTCGCATACTGGTAATTGCAAATCAAGACTTTTCTAGGGGTAACGGCTGTGAGTGAACCGCTGAATTCGAAGCCAAATCCGGGTGAACAAGTATCGGATCAGTCGTCGCGACGACCGATTCTGTTGATCGCCCTGTCTGTGGTGCTCGCCGCCGAAGCTGCTCTCGCGACGGGTGTCACTGTCTGGCTCGTCTTCGAACTGCTCACCGCCACCCCGGATTCGTTCGCCTCGGCCGTGGTCATCCTGCTTCTCGCCGCGGGTCTCGCGTGTGCCCTATGGGCGATGGTCGTCGGCCTTCTGCGCAGCCAGAGTTGGGTGCGGGGTGCGGCATTGACGTGGCAGCTTCTGCAGATCGCGGTCGCGATCGGATGCTTTCAGGGCGTTTTCGCCGTACCGTCGCTCGGGTGGGCGCTGCTGGCTCCTGCGGTCGTGGCCATCCTTCTGCTCTTGAGCCCGCCCGTGGTGGCGGCCACGCGCAGGCTCTCTTAGCTGACGCTGCGAATCGTCATCAGGAGCGCAGGATGGAGGTCATCTTCTTTCCGCGACCGACCTCGTCGACGAGCTTGTCCATGTAACGGATCTTCTGCATGAGAGGATCATCGATCTCTTCGACACGGATTCCACAGATCACACCCGTGATGAGTGACGCATTCGGATTCAAGGCCGGGGCTTCCTCGAAAAACTGCTCGAGCGTCACCTCCTCGGCGATGACTCTCTCGAGCTCGATCTGGCTGTAGCCCGTCAACCATCGAATCACCAGGTCGACATCTGACGGGTTCTGGCCTTTGCGCTCGGCCTTGGCCACGTAGTGCGGATAGATGCTCGCGAAACTCGTACTGAAGATGCGATGCCGTTCCACGGCCCGGTTCCCTTCTGATCAGCTATCGATGCCCAGCTTCTTGCGCAGCGAGGCGACATGGCCCGTCGCTTTGACGTTGTAGAGAGCGAGTGTGATCACGCCGTTCTCGTCGAGCACGAACGTGGAGCGGATAACCCCGGTGACGGTCTTGCCGTAGAGGGACTTCTCGCCCCATGTGGCGTAGGCCTCGTGCACGGTCTTGGCGGGGTCGGAGAGGAGCGGGAAGGTGAGATTCTGATTCTCTTTGAAGGCCGCGAGCTTGGCGGGCTTGTCGCGCGAGACGCCGAGCACCTGATAACCGGCGCTTGAAAGCGAATTGAGGTTGTCGCGGAAGTCGCATGCCTGCGTGGTGCATCCGGGGGTGTCGGCCTCGGGGTAGAAGTAGATAATCGTCTTCTTTCCGCGGAAGTCGCTGAGCGACACATCGGCGCCATCCTGGTCGAGGAGGGTGAACTCGGGGGCGGGTGTACCCGCGGTCAAGCGCGAAACGGTGTCGGTCATGGTTCTCCTCGGTATCGAAGCGTCGCACGACGCTCATATCTCATGGTAGTGTTTTCCCTCGGCGCCGCAGTTTCGCGCCAAGGCACCTCTAGCTCAATTGGCAGAGCAACTGACTCTTAATCAGTGGGTTCCCGGTTCAAGTCCGGGGGGGTGCACCGAAGGCCCGGAATCATCACGATTTCCGGGCCATTTTTCTTTTTTCCTCGGGCTGCACGAAAAAACCCGAGGTCGTTGCGACCTCGGGTTTTCTCGTTGTGATGCCGGCGCTCGCGCCGCTTAGATCAGTCCCACTTCACCACCGGGTTGTCAGACGCCATGTCGACCGAGGGCTTTCCGAGTGACGGGGCGAAGTAGATCGAGCAGCGCCCGGTCGCTCCGTCTTTCGTGCAGTCCGCGGTAACAGACGGCGAACCGATGTACTCGCCCTCGACCAGCGTGGGGTTGTCGTAACTGGGCGTGGCCTTCATCGAGTCGACCGTCGCGTTCTGGTCGGCGCTGAGGCTACGAGTGATCGTGCCATCGGTCAGCTGCGTGCCATCGCTGATGGTCGCGGGAATGTCGATGCCACAACCGGCCGCCAGGGTTGTCGAGGCGATACAGGCGTCGACCGCCGACCTGACGAGGCTGTGGAACTGCTGCAGAGCCGCGTCCGTGAGGGCGGGCTTGATCTCGCTCGTATCGGCAGACGAGTAGGACTCCGTGACGGTCACCTTGGTCGGCCCCGTGAGCGTGAAGTTCTTCAGCGAAGTAGCCAACTCGTAGGTTCCCGGGAAGACGTCGACCTGTTCGGCGTCGACGGCCACGCCGTTGATCGTCAGACCGAGTCCGTCGAAGGAGCGCGTGTAGATGGAGCCGGTGCCGCCGCTGATCTCCCACTTTCCGTCGCGGTCGTAGTCGGAGGCGGTGAACGTCGTGCTGACTTTCTCGCCGTTCAAGAGATACGACGCCGTCACGTCGGCCGAGCCGCTCTTGTCGTCTGACTTGGGAACCGTGATCTTCGTGATCGGGCCGAGCTTGTTCGACGCCTTGAGGGCTTCGTCGGTGAGCAGCGTGGAGTCACCGCTGGGAGACGAGCTGAGGTAGCTCAGTGCCGTCTTCGCGTCGCTGTCTGCGATGGCAGTGAGATAACCCTTGACCGCATCGGACGGCGACGACGCCTCGGCTGAGGGCTTGTCGCCTCCGCCGCCTCCGCCGCCAGGGGTGCCACCGATACGGGATACGCCGAAGCCGACAGCGATCACGAGCAGAACGACCAGCACGATCGCTCCTCCGACGATGCCGATGATGGCGCCGGTGCCGAGCTTGCCCTTCGGCTTGTTCGGCGGCGTGTATGCGCCAGTGGGCTGTGAGCCGTACTGCGGTGATGCGTACGGGGCGGCTCCGGGCTGGGGAGCAGCGGCATACTGAGGCGGCTGCGGCGCACCAGAGGACTGCGGGGCGCCCGGAGTCTGTGGCGCGTATGGCGCGGCCGGTGCGTGGCCTGTCGATGGAGGAACGTACGGCCCCTGGGAGGCGGGCGGCGCCTGCGGCGCGGATGGCGCTTGGGGCACGGACGGCGTCTGCGGCGCGGATGGCGCCTGAGGCACAGACGGCGCCTGGGGTGCAGAGGGCGCCTGGGGTGCCGGAGGCTGCTGCGGTGCCGGAGGCTGCTGCGGTGCCGGAGGCTGCTGCGGTGCAGGGGGCTGCTGCGGCGGGGTTGCCGGCGCGTCAGGCTCGGCGGCCGCGCCGGGGAAAGCGGGCAACGGTTTCGCTCCGTGCTGGTCTGGGGCCTTGTCGTCGTTGTCGCTCATCGGATCCTTCTCACTTGGGGGGTATCGGCTTTATACAGTGTGGCGTCTCACGAAGTCGATTGCGACGCTCAGTGCGGCAAGTCCTTCTGGTCGGTCGAGGTCGAATTGATATTCGTGCGGCAGCGCGGGCTCGTGATCATGGGGCCAGAACAGTCGCGTCACGTCGACCCCGAGCGATACGAGTCGATCAGCGAACGGTTTCGCCTGGGCATCGGTGAGCGGATCGCCGTTGCCTCCGCTGATGAAGGTGGGCGGGAAGGCCGCTGTCGCTCGGTGCATCATGGACATCTCTGCGAGAGCGGGTGACATGGCGAAGCGCAGCCCACCCACGTAGGCCCGCAGCGCCGTGCGGTTGCCCCATCCGATGATCCCGGTCGAGTGCAGCAGGCCCGACATCTCGTAGATGCCGCAGTGCAAGATCACGCCACGCAACCGGTGAGCCGCCAATCCGGGTCGGATGCCGAGTTCGGCCGCGTACGTCGGGTCGGTGATCGCCGTGGCCAGCTGGCTCGAGAGTTGGGCGCCCGCGGAATCCCCGGCGAGCACGATGCGATCAGCGTCGACATGCAGCTCAGCGGCGTGGGCGACGAGATAGGCGTGGGCGTCGTTCAACTGGTGAAGAGCGCCCGGGTACCGGCTCGCAGGCCCGCGCGTGTAGTCGAGGCTCACCACGGTGAAGCCCGCTGCAGCCAGCAGTTCGAAATATGGCGCCGCGTTCGCCCGGCTGCCCGAGATCCACGCGCCGCCGTGGGTCCAGATCACGGTCGGTCTGGGCGCCGACGTGCCGGCCGACCAGTAGGCATCCAGCAGCGCGTGCGGGTCGCGAGGGCGATACCGGATGCCGGTGGCCCGGTCGACCCCGCCGGGTGAGTGTGCGCGCAGGGCCTTCAGAACGCGCGCACCGTCTCGCTCGAAGACGGAGCGCACGATCAGGGCGGATGGCCAGGGGCTCAGCTTCCACGCAGCGGCCGCAATACCGGCCGCCAGCGCCGCCAGCGCCGCCGCGCCGACGACCGTGAGGGCGACATCGCCCCGCTGCCCAGCGCTTCGACGAGAAGTCATGAGGTCAATTGTGGCCGATCGTGCCACGCTTGCACCATGGATCTCGAGGTGGTGCCCGACCTCACCATTCCAGCCGCAGAGCTCGAGTGGCGGTTCTCGCGCTCGTCGGGTCCGGGCGGCCAGCACGTCAACACCTCTGACAGCCGAGTGCAGCTCACGTGGGACGTGGTGAATTCCATCGTGCTCAGCGAGTCGCAACGGGAGCAACTCATCAGCAGGCTCGGTCGACGTCTCGTGGCTGGTCGCATCACGGTGACGGTATCCGCCCAGCGCTCGCAGCTTCGCAATCGCGAGACCGCCCTCGTGCATCTCGGCGAGCTCGTGCGGGACGCACTGGCGCCTCCCGCGGCTCTGCGACGCGCGACCAAGCCGACGAGGGGTTCGGCTCGACGCCACCTCGCGGGAAAGAAGCGTCGGTCAGAGACCAAGCAGCAACGTCAGCGGCCGTCGGCCGACTAGGCGTGCGGTCGCGTTAGTCGAACGCGCCTCGAGCAGGTTCAGGGCGATTGCAGGCGGGCCCTGTGGCGCCTGACGGCGTCCCTGCTTCCGCACCGAGGCGAGCAGTACCGTTGCGTGCCGTTGCGTGACACGTCTACGACGACATTCGTGCACGGTGCCGCGGCGCAGCGCCCGAGGCGAGTCATGCCGCGAGTGGTCAGGTGAAGAGCGGTCCCGACCATGAAAACGGCTCTGAGTACGCGCGGGAGATCGTTGTCGACGTCGCGGTAGTGCAGGTGCCACCCCTCGCCGTTGTGGTCGGTCAGGCGAGGGTAGGCCGAGGCGACGGCCATCTGTTCGTTGAGAATCGCTGCCCGATCGTCGGGCGTGCCCGCATCGACGACGCTCAGCCAGGTGTCCAGCACCACACGGCAGCGGATGTGGTCCTCCGCTCGTTCGGGAAACGGCATCGTCATGCCGAACTCCCGAGTTCGATCGACGACTCGTGAGCGCTTGCTGGGCCAGCCGTTCGCGAGTGACTGTGCAAGGAGGACCGCGTACTCGCCGTAAGGGTTGAGGTGCATAAAGGCATTACACCATGGTGGGAATGTGACTCTCGCGACACTGGCTTCTCCCGTCTCCGCAGCTGCTGCTGTGGCCATGGTCTTCACGGCCCTGACGATGGTTCTCACTCCCGGTCCGAATATGATCTACCTCACGTCGCGCAGCATCAGTCAGGGACGCCGGGCCGGGCTGATCTCTTTGGCGGGGACCGGGCTGGGCTTCATCATTTACATGCTGATGACAAACCTGGGGCTGGCTGTTGTGTTCGTAGCTGTTCCGTGGCTATTCATCGGGCTCAAGGTCGCGGGAGTCGCCTACCTCGCTCACCTGGCGTGGCAAGCCCTGCGCCCGAGCGGCCGAGGGGTGTTCGATGTCCGTGACCTGTCCCGCGACAGCACTGGCCGCCTCTTCCGCATGGGTCTGACCACCAATCTGCTCAACCCCAAGGCCGCGATCATGTACCTGACAGTGATCCCGCAGTTCATCGATCCCCAACGGGGTCACCCGCTTCTGCAGGGACTCGTACTTGGCCTGCTCCAGATCGCCGTCAGCCTCGTCGTCAATGCGCTCATCGTCATGGCTGCTGGAGCGATCGCGAGTTTCCTCGCGCGTCGCCCGAGTTGGGCGACATGGCAACGACGCACAACGGGAGTCCTGCTCGGCACCGTTGCGCTGCTCCTTGCCGGTGAAGTACCAGATCGCGCCCGGATCTGACGCTTCAGTTCTCTTCGGTCGTCGGCGGTGAGAAGCGGGCGATGGCATCCGCCGCGCGCACCAGAGCAAGGTGCGACAGGGCCTGGGGAGTGTTGCCCATCTGTCGGCCGGCAGCGGCGTCGTATTCCTCCGAGAGCAGTCCGACGTCGTTCGTGAACGAGACCAGTCTGTCCATGAGTGTCACGGCATCGGCAAGACGGCCCGACCCGGCCCACTGCTCGGCCAGCCAGAACGAGCAGGCGAGAAATGGATGCTCGCCGGCCGGCAGACCGTCGACGGCGCTTTCGGTGCGATAGCGCATCACCAACCCGTCGTTCAGGAGGTCGCTCTCGATCGCCTTCACCGTGCCGAGCATGCGCGCATCCGTCGGGGTGCAGAAGCCGGTCTGGGGCAGCAGAAGCAGCGATGCGTCGACCTCGGTGCTGCCGTAGTACTGCGTGTAGGTGCCGCGTTGGGCATCCCACCCGTTCTCTTCGATTTCGGCCCGCACCTCGTCGCGCAGCTTCTCCCACCGGTCTGCGGGGCCGTCGAGCCCGAACTCGCGCACGCCGCGCACCGCGCGATCGAGTGCCACCCAGATCATCACGCGCGAGTGCGTGAAGTGCTGCAGTTCGCCTCTGATCTCCCAGATGCCGTTGTCGGGCCGAGTCCAATTGTCTTCGACGAAGCTCATGAGCGCCCTCTGCAGCGGCCAGCTGAACTCCGTCTCTTCTGCGCCCGCGAGACGTGCCTCGTGCAGAGCCATCATCACCTCGCCGATCACGTCGGCCTGATACTGCAGCGCGGCTCCGTTCCCGATGCGCACCGGGGATGCGCCCTGGTATCCGGGCAGGCTCGTGATCTCGCGCTCGGGCAGCTCGCGTTCGCCGGCGAGACCGTACATGATCTGGATGTCGGCGGGGTCTCCTGCGATGGCCCGCAGCAGCCAGCCGCGCCAGGCGACGGCCTCGTCGGCGAAGCCGTGAGAGAGCAGCACCTGCAGCGTGAGCGAGGCGTCGCGCAGCCACACGTAGCGGTAGTCCCAGTTGCGCACTCCGCCCTGCGACTCGGGCAGAGAAGTGGTGGCGGCGGCAACGATGCCGCCGGTGTCCTCGTGGCTGAGAGCACGCAGAACGAGAAGCGAGCGGATGACCTCCGGCCCGTACGGTCCGTCGTGGGTGAGCGACTTCGACCATTCGGCCCACCACGCCTTCGTCGCTGCCAGGCGCTCATCGAAGTCGAGCTGCTGTGGCGGTTGCCTGTGCGATGGATACCAGGTGAGCGAGATGTCGACGTGGCTTCCCTCCCGAACCGCGAACCGGCCCTGGTGCCGGGTGTCGGCGGCGGTGAGCCGGGGACCCCGACGCACCAGAGCATCCGGCCCTGCGATGGCCACGAGCATCGGATGGCCGTTCTCGCTCGATTGCCGCATCCACGGCACGGCCGTCGCGTATCCGAATCTGATCACCAGCTCTTCGAGCATCTCGACGTGCCCCGAGACACCGCGAACTCGACGCAGAACGTCGGCGCGCCGGTCACCGTGCGGCATGAGGTCGGTGATCTCGACCACACCCGTCGGGGTCGTCCAGGTCGTGACCAGCACGAAGGAGTTGCCGTCGTAGACGCGGGTGGCCGTCGCCTCGGGCGAGGTGGGCGCGAGCAGCCAGCGCCCGTGGTCCTCATCGCCGAGAAGAGCGCCGAATGTCGAGGGGGAGTCGTAGCGGGGGAGGCAGAGCCAATCGATGCTTCCGTCGCGACCCACGAGGGCTGCCGTGTGGCAATCGCTGATCAGGGCATAATCTTCGATGGCCAGGCTCATGACCCCATCCTGGCACCATCCAGCTGTGAGCAGCGCCGACGACTAGCCTGTCTACCATGTCGAAGAAACTGTCATCGTTGATCATTCTCGGAGCGTCGGGAGACCTCACCTCGCGGCTGCTTCTACCGGGTCTCGGCCAGCTGCTCGACGAGCAGAATGAGCGTCATCTGCAGCTGATCGGCGCGGGAAGCGCCGACTGGAGCGACGACGATTTCAAGAAGGTCGTCGACACGGCGTTCACCGCCGTCGACTGCACGGGCCCGTCGGGCGACCACACGCGCACCACGGCGAGCTACGTCAATGCAGATGTCACCGACCCGCTCGTACTGCAGCGACTCATCGACTCGTGCGATGCTGCACCCGCGATCTACTTCGCTCTGCCGCCCGCCGTCGCCGTTGCAGCGTGCAAGGCGCTCGAACAGGTCAAACTGCCCGCGGGTCTGACCCTGGCCCTCGAGAAGCCGTTCGGCACCGACGTCGCGAGTGCCGAGGCATTGAACGCGCAGTTGGCCCGTCTGGTTCCGGAGAACCAGATCCACCGCGTCGACCACTTCCTCGGCCGGTCGACGGTCTTCAACCTGCTCGGCCTGCGGTTCGCCAACCGCATGTTCGAACCGATCTGGAATGCGGAGCACATCGAAAAGGTCGACATCGTCTATGACGAGCAGCTCGGACTCGAGGGCAGGGCCGGCTATTACGACACCGCCGGCGCCCTCATCGACATGATTCAGAGCCACCTGCTGCAGGTGATGGCGGTCGTCGCCATGGAGCCGCCCTCGACGCTGGGTGCCGACGATCTGCGCGACGCGAAGGAGATCGTGCTGCGGGCTACGAGCCTCCAGGGCGGCGACGCGTCGGCCTCGTCGAGGCGCGCCCGTTACACCGCGGGCGAGGTCGATGGACGGGAGATGCCCGCCTATTCGAAGGAACCCGGTGTCGTCGCGTCGCGCAAGACCGAGACGCTCGCCGAGGTCACCGTGCAGATCGACACGTGGCGATGGATGGGCGTGCCGTTCACTCTCCGCAGCGGCAAGGCGCTCGCGGAGCGTCGTCGTGAGATCGCCATCACCTTCAAGAAGGCGAATCGCGTGCCGACCGGGCTCACCGGAACCGAGCATCCGAACGTTCTGCGCATCTATCTCGCGCCCGACAAGATGTCGCTCGAACTCAACGTCAACGGACCGGGAGACCCGTACGAGCTCGAGAAGACGCAGCTCGAGGCGATGTTTGGCGACGGCCAGCTGCTGGCCTACCGCGAGGTGCTCGCAGGCATCCTCGACGGAGATCCGTCGCTCTCGGTGCGGGGTGACTCGGCCGTCGAGGGGTGGCGTATCGTCGCCCCGGTACTCGAGGCGTGGCGCGCTGACGAGGTGCCCCTCGACAGCTACAAGGCCGGCTCCGACGGGCCTGCGAAATGGACGCGCATCGGCTAGCGATGGTCGCTACGCGAGAGACACGTAGCGGCGCGGCTTGCCCTCGCCGAGTTCTGCCAGCGCGCCCCGACGATCGACCGTCACGGGCTGGCCGAGCAGCGCCTCGAGCGCGGCGGCTATCCGGCCCGCGTCTCCGCGCGCGATGACGGCCTCGACGCCGCCCGACGCATCCTGGGTCACCGACCAGCCGTGAGCGCCGGCGGCCTGCAGCTGCTGCGTGAGGTCGACGCAGGAGACTCGTGAGCCATCCTTTGCGAGAAACGTTGTGGCCTCTCGCCCCTCGAGATCGGCGATCGCGAGACGCCCGTCGACCTCGACGAGCCGCCCGAAGTCGCTCGTGCGATAGCGCACGAGCGGCAGCAGGGGGTTCTCGCCCGCGGTCACGACGATCTCACCTCGTTCGCCCTGGGGCACGGGCAGGCCGTGGTCGTCGACGATCTCCACGTGAACCCGACGGCCGAGAACCACGAACGGTCCGCCGTCGGCACTGGATGCGATGGGCCGGGTCTCATGCAGACCGTAGATGTCGATCACGGGGCAGCCATATGCCGCGACCAGATCTGCTCGCAACGCCCCACTGAGCCCCATCGCGCCCGAGAAGATGACGAGCGGATGCAGCACCGCAGCAAGCGAGGGGTCGAGCAGTTCAGCAAGGCTGGTGGGACTGCCGCTGATCGCCTGCGGATTCTGCGCCTCGAAGAAGCGGGCTCGCACGATGCGGTCAGGCCACTGGCCATCGGCCAGGTTGAGCCGGGCCATGGTCGCCTGCTCGAACGAACTGATCACCGACGCGTAGGTGAAGGCCTGACGCTGATGCACCACATGGGCGAGCGCCATCCGCTCGGGGTCGGGCCTCCACTCCACTCCCTGCTCTGCCGCGAGAGCTACGAGCAGATGGAAGGTTCGCGCCGTGTCTTCGATGTCGTCGGGAATGAGAATGGCCCGGCCTGTGCTTCCCGAGCTCGATCCGTGCACGGCCTGCTCAAGGTCGGCGTCGAGCGGCACGAAGGCCGAGACATCGTCGACCAGATCGTCGCGGCCGATGAGGGGAAAATCGGCGAGGGCGACCAGCTCGGCGGCACGCCGTCGATAAGCGGGCAGGCGGCGGGCCACCTCGAGATGTCGCTCGAGCCAGCCATCGACAGGCAGAGGGGTGCGCACCCGACGCGCGGCTTCGGCGCTCAGTCTGTCGCCGGTCGCGTGCACCCAGGCCGGGGCGAACGGATGCGTGCGCAGCGCCTCGAGGCGTCTCGCGCCCGTCGGCGTCAGACTCGGCCAGCGCTCCGTGTCATCGAGCGCTGTCTGACCGCCGGGAGTGTATTCGGCGATGGCGAGCGGATCGTCTGGCCCCTGGCTCGCCTGCATCATGTCGCTCATTCGTGCGTGTACCGGGCGGCGGCCTCCCGGGCGCGCGCCTCCTCCAGTTTGCGCGTGACCTCGAGGCGGTGCGCGTGCTCCGCTGCCGACGCGGCCAGGGCGCCGTTGCGCTGCAGAGAGTCCCTCATGGCCAGCAGGGAGCTCGCCGTGTCGCGATCCTCGCCCGCTGGCAGCTGTCCCGACCAGAACAGAAACGTGCGCGCCGCCTCATCGCGTCGCTCGGCGTCGCTGATCCACTCTGAGGGATCGACCACCGGCGCGAGCCGGAATGCCATCGCGGCCAGCGCTCGAGCCGCGTGTCCGCGCGCCAGTGGGGGAACCAGCGGTCCGAGCTCTTCCTCGCCCGCCCACAGCCACAGGGCTATCGCGGCGCCGCGACGAGCGGCCGATGACCCGGTCGCGGTCACGTCGTCGAGCACGGTCACGACGTCCGTCGATTCTTGTGTGCGCCCGCGGTCCGATTCGAGAATGTCGCCGGCCAGAGCGACGACTCGAACCCGGTCGTCGAGGAAGGTCTTCGGCACAGCGCCGATCCGGCTGGCGACAGCGTCGGCCGAAGGACCGGGCGTCATGTCGGCCCAGACGGCATCGACATTCTCAACGCGGGCAAGCCAGAGCTGCAGCAGTGCCTCAGCTGAGCCGGGGTCGGGCCCAGAAGCTGCTGCTGGTGTTCCCTTGTCTGTCGACCGATCAGCCACGACGTCCTCCCGGGGTGGTGCCATCGGATGTGCGGGGTTCGGCCAGGCGCTGGGCAAGACGAGCGCAGGCGGCCGGTGCGTCGTCCATGGTGCCGAGGTACTCCACGTCGTAACCGGCCGCGGCAGCGGGCTCCTTCATCTGGTGCCTGGGGTCCTCGACGATCAGCGTGCCGCTGTCGAGCACCCGACGCACCTCGAGCGCCGTTGTGGCGTACTGCTCCTGGCCCGTGCCGAACATCGAACGAAGCCCATCGTCGGAGAGAACCACGACATGCCTCCGTGTGGCGGTGCCGTGGGTTCCTCGGTCGGCCCGGGTGTCGCGGTATCGGCTGCCGTAGACATCGAGAGGAAAAGTCGTTCCTCCACCGAAGTAGAAGGTGAGATCGCGCAGCGCCTCGGCGCGGTCTCGGGTGAAGCGAGCCCCGCCGGCCACCTGGCCGGTGCCGGCGAAGGACGTCACCCGAACCCGTCCTCCGCCGCGCAGCACGCTCAGGATCAGGATCGTTCCAGCGAGCACGGCGGGAGAGCCGACATGTGGAGCTCGCATAGAGCCGGAGGAGTCGATGTAGATGTCGAGTTGCACGCTCTCACGCTGGTCGGGCGGTGCATCGGGCAGCAGCGCGCGAAGCCGGGTGGTCACACCGGGTACGACGGTGGAGTTCGTCGACAGCGTGGCAGCCCAGTCGAGCGACGCGATGTCGTCGTCGATGCTCCACTGTTCGAGAGCTCCGGGAATCGTCTCGTCGACAGAGTTCGGGCGTGACGAGGGCTGGGTCAACGGCTTCACCCAGCGCTTGGCGGCCGTGATGTACCAGGCCGCGATCACCGCGTTCGGGTCGGCGGACGAGTAGAGCTCGAGCGTTTCGGCCACTCCATAACCCTGACCCATGGCGTCGCCGCCCGATCGAGAATCAGTCGGCTGCGTGCCCTGCTCTGTCGAAGGATCAGCCATGCCGCCCGATTCTCGGGCCTTGATGACCGCCGGATGCTCGGGCACCTCACGCAGTCGCGGGTCGCCGAGCACCTCTTCGAGCTCGCCCGCCGACGGCGGCGCGCCATCCGCCTGACCGGCGCATCCACCGTCGCTCGCCCGCCCGACACCGCCCGACGGCCCAATCGAGCCGCCCGCCGCCGTCAGATAGGGAGCCAGCAGCATGCCGAACCGCAGGGCGCCGCTCACCGGGTCGTCACCGAATGTTCGCACCGTCTCGGCCAGCAGGCTCGCGTCGAGCTCCGGATTCGTGACGACGAATTCGGCCCACTGAGCCTCGGCCGCAATACGTGCATCGACCGCGGCGGCCTCGGCAACAGCCTTGACCCGCTGCGCCTCGTTTGTCGTCGCCTGCGGCGTGGTGGGCGCCGCGCGCTCCGTCGATCTCACGGGTCGCGGCGGTGGTGAGGGAGGGCAGAGGAATCCCGCGGGCTTGCTCCACAGCACCTCATAGGCTCGCAGAACCACCCACCACAGCTGGTCGGCCGTCGGCACCGACGAGAGCACACACCACATGCGGATCATCTCCGGATCGACTCCCGGCTCTGCGTCGCGCTGGCGTTGCATCGCTGCGACGCGGGTATTGATCAGCATGTCCGACCAGAGGTTCGACAGCATCTGCGCTTTCGCGCCTGGCTCGGGAATGAGGTCGCGTCCTGTCGCGGCGATGGCCCGGTTCATCTGCTGGGCTATCGCGAAGGAGGTGACGCGAGTGCTGGGCGACAGCACGTGGTGGCCGATCTCGTGCGCGAAGATCGACTCGTAGAAGGCGCCCACCCCGTTTCGCTCCGCCTCGCTCGGATCGACGACGACCTGAGGTGGAAAGGAGAACCAGGCAAACGACGGCATGTGCGCCCCCGGCTTCAACTCGGGATCGTGCAGATGCACGCCCCAGAGCGCCTGCGCGCTCTCCCAGGCCACCCGCTGCCGCTCGTCGAGTGCGTGCTCGCGGCGTGCGAACAGCGGAGTCATGCGGCCTGCCCCAGAACGAGCCAGGCGATGTACGAGGTGTCGAAGACGGCGAGTCTGGTCGGCCATGCTCCGGATGCCGGGGGTTCGGAGGGCCGCTCGGTCTCAGGACCGGTGCCCGGCTCGGCCCGGCTCAGCCTGGTGCCGAAGATGTCGGCCTCGAGGCGCCAGAGTTCGCCGTCGGCGAGTGTGATGAGAAAGTCTCCGTCTGACGACAGCTGCTCAGCGCTTGCCGGGGGAGCGGTCCAGGGACCGCCGAGTCCTCGAAATCCGCCCACGCGAGCGACGACGACCTCTCCTGTGCCGCGCGCGGGCCATCCGAAGGGGCTTTCGGCCTGGCATCGGACGAAGTCCGACAGCTCGCTCGCCTGTAGGCCGAGGGCGCTCGCAAGCACCGAGTCGGCCACGGATCCGCTGTCGAGCGCCTCGGTGAGTCGGCCCAGCGCATCCTGTCTCAGATCGAGCACGCCCGAGCGCCACGCGGCCAATGAGGCGAGGGTGAGCACCGTGTGCGGGAGAGGCTGCTCGGTCGTCGATTCGCTTCGATCGAGGTCGATCGCGGTGGCGAAGAAACGGTCGAACAACTCGGGGTCACCGCCCCACGACACGACGTTGTCTCTCGCGAGTCGAGTGTCGAATCCCTCGAAAGAAGCGATCTCCGGTACCGCCGCAGGACCGAGCGTGTCGTTGACCGCATGACCCGCTCGTCGGATCATCGGGGGCGACTCTCGAGCCATTGCAGGTAGTTGGAGTAGCGCTGGTGCAGATACTTCAGTGCGATCAGGTCGTCGAAGTGTCGGCCATAGAGCTTCCTCTGACGCGAGATCACCTGAATCTGCGACTCGATCGCGGTCAGTCTGCGCGATGCCTCCACCTGGCTGAGGCCGTCGAGACCCTGCGCGAAGGTGGAGAGCAGGTCGCCCACGGGATCGGCCTTGGCGAGTCCGAGCGAGGCGAACTGACGGCAGGACTGCTCGAACAGATCGGCGAGCCAGCTGACCTGGTCGGTGGCGAGCTCACGATCGGCGCCGATCTCGAATCGGGGATGGAGCTCGTTCGGCAGCAGCTTGCCGCGAAGTGAGAAAGGCAGCACCGCTGCGACATCATCGAGGCCGACGGCCGCAACCCCGCGGAAGTAGGCCATCGCCTTGGCATAGGTGATCAGAGACTGCAGGGCGCGGGCAGACAGGCTGTTCGTGGTCTGGGCGCCGATGTCGACCTGTAGATCGGCGCCCGTATTGCTGTCGATCGCCTCGCCGACGTGGCCGCCACCCGTCATCACCGTGTCTTTGGTGCGGTACTCGAAGCGGCGTCCGCCGTGTTGCACGAACTCGAACTGGCTCGCGAAGAACTCGAGTTGTCGACGCACCATGTGCGGAACAGGAACCGCCCGGATAGCCGCCGCCAGAGCCTGCTGCTCGGCGGGCGCGAAAACGAGTTCGGTGGGAACGTGCTCTTCGGGCTTCTCGCCTGCCTCGACCCGAGTGATGAGCTCATCGAAGAAGCGGCTGTTGAACCCGAGGGCAGCAACGGTCACGTCGACACGGTCTTTGAGAGCCTGGATGACGGGGAATGTTCCACCGCCGGCATCGTCGTTGGCCGTGAAGAACCAGCTCTCGACGCCGGATTCGGGTGCCGTCGAGAGCATCTGGTCGTAGCTCTCGACGTAGCCTTCCGCCACCATGGTGAGAAGGGCGGACTGGGTCTTGGTGGGAATCCGGTTGTATTCGTCGATGATCTTGACCGGTCTGGTTAGCCAGCCGCGCCAGGCGATCTCGATCTCGGGGAGGCTCCCTGCGTTGACGAGGTCGCGCGGCAACGGCATGCCCACGAGATCGCTGACGGTGAGCTGCGGCTGGCCCTGCTGCACGCTGCGGCGAACGTCTTGCGGCGTGCTGCCGGCGATCACTCCCATCAATACCGCGAGCGTCGTCTTGCCGCGCCCGGGTCCGCCCACCAGCAGACATTTGCCGCCCAGGGCGAACGTGAGCAGGGGCAGCAGGACATTCGACGAATACGACTGGTCCGTCGGCAGGTGCAGCTCGGCGCCGGCGTCTCCCAGGGGAAAACTGAGCGGTGCGTCGAACGAGAACTCGATGTCGTAGAACGGCGAGATGACCGCTCTGTTGACCAGCCAGTAGTAGACCTGCCGCAGCTTCTCGTCGAGCGCGGCGGTCGATTGCGGCGCCTGCTCCCTGAACAGGTCCTCCGCGGTGAGCCCCGGGTGAGACGCTCCCACGCCGGTGCGCGTGGGAGAGGCCGAGATCTTGTTCCAGCGATTAGGCATGATCTCAGTTTAGGAACGCGCGGGTCTGCGGAGTGGTACCAAGGGCCCATATCCACAGCGTGGAGATGGCTCTTTCTGAGGACGCTGCGGCAGGCGGCGGACTGTCATGGTGTGGAGGTTCGTACCTCTGACGCAAGAAAGACCCCTCCACATGATCCTGCTCACCCGCCTGAGCCTCGCCAATCGCGCGATCGTCGCTCTCCTCAGCCTGTTGATCGTCGGGGTCGGCCTCTGGGCGACATCGACGATGAAGCAGGAGCTGCTGCCCGCAATCGCTCAGCCGACAGCGGTCGTCGTCGTCACCAAGGCCGGCGCCTCGCCGGCGACGCTCGACAAGCAGGTCATCGTTCCACTCGCGCAGGCGTTGGAGGCGGTGAGCGGGGTCGACGAGGTGACATCGACGACGTCTAACGGATCGGCACAGGTCACCGTGACGTGGGCGTTCGGCGGCGATGACAGCAAGATCGTCGCCGACGTGGATGCGGCCACAAAGACGGCGCTCGCATCCGCTCCGAGCGGAGTGACATCGACCGTCATCGATGGAAGCACCGGCGACATCCCCGTGCTCGCTCTCGGCCTGACCAGCGACGACACCATCGAGAC
Organism: Agreia pratensis; assembly: GCF_900177685.1. Classification (GTDB taxonomy): domain Bacteria; phylum Actinomycetota; class Actinomycetes; order Actinomycetales; family Microbacteriaceae; genus Agreia; species Agreia pratensis. The sequence continues at coordinate 317,050 of NZ_FXAY01000001.1, read as the reverse complement.
TTTCGCCGAGCGCGTGGATTCGATTCTCGTTCCGGCCATCAAGAAGGTCCCCGGGGTGCGCGGCGTCGAGGTGACTGGGCGCACCCAGGAGCGCGTTCTCGTCACCATCGATCCTGCGGCGCTCGTCGCCTTCAAGATCGATCAAGCCGCCGTCGGCGCTCTCCTCCGAACCGCGGGCACGGTCGTTCCGGCTGGCACCAGCGTTGACGGCGAGCAATCGCTCGCCATCGAGGTGGGCCAGGAGAACGCAACGCTCGCCGATATCGCGTCGATGCCCATCCCCGCGCTCGCGGGCCCCGTGCTGCTGTCACAGGTCGCCACGGTCGAGCTGGTTCCGGTAGACCAGAGCTCGCTCTCGCGCGTGGACGGCAGGCCGTCTGTCGGGCTGACGATAACGAAGACACCGGATGCCAATGCCGTGCAGGTCTCCCATGCCGTAGCCGACGTCGTTGCGGCTCAGGTCGCCGACCTCGGAACCGCGAGCGCCAGCCACACGATCTTCGACCAGTCGACCATAGTCGAGAAATCGATCCACGACCTGTCTGTCGAGGGCGGTCTCGGCTTGCTCTTCGCCATCCTCATCATTCTCGTGTTCCTCCTGTCGCCGCGAGCGACCATCATCACGGCTATCTCGATACCCCTGTCTCTGCTCATCGCCGTCATCGGATTGCGACTCGGAGGCTTGTCGCTCAACATCTTCACTCTTGCCGCTCTCACCGTCGCGGTGGGTCGCGTCGTCGACGATTCGATCGTCGTGATCGAGAACATCGTTCGGCGTCGGGGCGATACAGGCCTCACTCCGGATGGCGTGCGCGCCTCGGTGTCTCAGGTCGCGGGCGCGGTCACGGCGTCGACCCTCACCACGGTCGCAGTCTTCCTGCCGGTCGCGTTCGTCGGCGGCATAGCCGGTGAACTGTTCCGGCCCTTCGCCGTGACCGTCGCGGTGGCCCTCCTCGCGTCGCTCATCGTGTCGCTCACCATCGTGCCGGTGCTCGCGTACTGGTTCTTGCGTAAGCCGAAAGCGTCGGCACAGGGCGACGAGCACGCGGCGCCCGCGCCGGTTGCCGAACACGTCGAAGCGACGACCCGGCTGCAGCGCGGCTATCTGCCCGCTCTCGCCTTCGCCTTGCGCCGTCCGGTCTTGATGGTGGTTGTCGCCGTGCTGGTCTTCGGCGGCAGCCTCGTGGGCGCCGGCTCCCTCAAAACCGATCTGCTCGGGGGATTCTCGGACGCTCGCGCTGTGCAGGTGCAGCAGAAGATGCCCGTAACAGCCACCCTCGCCTCGAGCGACGCCGTCGCGGCTGGGCTCGAGAAGTCGATCTCGTCTGTGTCAGAGGTCGAGTCCTATCAGACGACCGTCGGTATGCAGGGCGCCCCGGTCCGTCTCGATCTCGTGCTCAGGGCGAACGCGGATCCTGAGTCGGCAATGGCGGCGATCCGCAACGCTGTCGAGGACCAACCCCGTGCCGAGGACATCACTGTCGAGGCGCAGGCGACCCAGACCACGAGTTCCACGATCGACGTGCTCGTGAAAGGAAACAACGAGGTCGATCTTGCGGCCGCGGCGACAGCGCTTTCCGAGCGTCTAGGCAAGCTCGACAAGGTCAGCGCGGTGACCACCGATCTGGCGGGCGATCAGCCGCTGCTCAAGGTAGCCGTCGATCAGAATGCTGCGGCGGCTCAGGGCTTCACCACGGCCGAGGTCGGAGCGGCGATCACCGCCGCCGTCGAAGGCGAACGATTGGGCACGGTCAGTGTCGATGGCGTGACGCGTGACCTCGTGCTTCGCTCGCAACAGACCGACACCACCCCCGCTGCCATCGGGGCGCTCCCGCTGCCCGTGTCGGCGATCCAACAGCAACGTGCGCAGAAGACCGCCACAGACTCCGCCACTCAGGAGCAGGAGAATGCCGCGGCCGCTGCGCGGGCGGAAGCGAATCGACAGGCGGCCAACCAGGTGTCCGAGCTCGTCGCATCCCGGGCGAAATCGGTTGCAGACGTGGCAGCTCTTCGCGAGCAGCTGGCGAGCCTCATCGCCAACCCGCCACCGGCAGACCCCGCGCCGGTGACAGCGGGTGAACTGGCGGCTGTTCCGTACGAGCAACTCGTGGCTCAACTCAGCTCGGCGATCGACGGTGCCGCCTCCGGCATCGACAGTCTCGACGAGCAGATCAAGACCGCACGAAAAGCCATCGCCGATGGCCAAGTTCAACAGGCCGAAACGGAGCGTCTGGCGCAGCTTCAGCGCGACATAGAGAACGTGCGTGCGACACCGCTGCTGGTGAGCGATCTCGCGACGGTGGAGGTCGTCAACGCTCCGTCGACCATCACGCGCAGCAATGGCGAGCGCGTGGTGACCGTCTCTGTCACGCCGAAGGCGGGAGATCTCGGGGGTGCGACAGGAGAGATCAATGCTGCCGTCGCGGCGGTCGACCTGCCCGACGGCGTGAGCCTCGGCCAGGGCGGTGCCGCGGAGGATCAGTCCGAGTCGTTCATGCAGCTCGGGCTCGCCATGGTGATCGCGCTCGCTCTGGTCTATATCGTGCTGGTCGCCACGTTCCGTTCGCTGCTGCAGCCGCTACTGCTTCTCGTGTCGGTTCCTCTCGCGGCGACCGGCGCCATCGTCGGCCTGCTTGTCACAGGAACGCCCCTCGGTATTCCTGCTTTGATCGGCATGCTGATGCTCATCGGAATCGTGGTCACGAATGCCATCGTGCTCATCGACCTCATCAACGAATACCGTCGGGAGGGTGCGAGCATCGATGATTCGGTGACTCATGGAGCACGACTACGGCTGCGCCCGATCATCATGACGGCGTGCGCCACGGTGTTCGCGTTGCTGCCGATGGCCCTCGGGCTCACAGGCGGCGGAGCCTTCATCTCGAAATCTCTCGCCATCGTGGTGATCGGTGGACTCCTGTCGTCGACAGTGCTGACTCTGCTCGTCGTTCCAGCGATCTACGTTCTGCAACACCGCGGAGCGGAGCGTCGGAAGGCCAGACGGGACCAGAAGTCGGAGCGGGTGACGACAGATCAGATCGCCATCCTCGCGGGGGATGCCACGGTCGGGGACGAGACGGCAGGCGAGAGTGGTCATGCGAGACTGACGACATGACCGTGTCGGCGAGCATGACCCGCGGCATCGCCTCTTTCGCCCACCAGGGCAGGAGACGGCCGCGCACGGTCGATGTGCTCATCGCCTTGAGCTGGGTGCTGCTGAGTAGCTTCAGTGTGGCAGCCATCCCAGGCTCCGAGGTGGTCGCTCCCGGGGTCAGCGTGTTGTTGGTCGCCGCGGGGCTGGTGTTCTTCCGCCGAAGCAGGCCTGTTCTCACGTTCGCCATCAGTTTTGTCGCGACGCTCCCTCTCGCGCTGTTCGACCCGACGCTGGGCTCCCTTGCGGTCGCATACTCGGTCTTCGCGATCGCCGTCTACGACGTCCCTCGCCGGGCGTGGCAGTGCGCGTCGCTCTCAGCGGGCGTCCTCCTCGCCGCGGCTCTTTTCTCTCCCTTCGGCTTCCTGCCCGCCAACGACAGGGCGCTCGGCAATGGAATCGCCGGTGTGGTGACATACGTGGTCACCGGGTTTCTCACCCTGCTCGTCGCGTTGCTGTGGGGCCAGAATTCGGGTTCGAGAAAGCGCTACGTCGATGGGCTCGTCGAGCGCGCGCATCACCTGGAGCGCGAGCACGATCAGCAGGTGCAATTGGCGGTGCTTGCCGAGCGTTCGCGGATCGCCAGAGATGTTCACGACATCGTCGCTCACTCGCTGTCTGTCATCGTGCGCCTCAACGACGGCGCAGACGCGGTGCTCGAACGAGAGCCGCTGAAAGCGAGAGAAGCCATCGGCCAGGTCGGGGGAGTGGCGCGCTCGGCGCTCGGTGAGATGCGGCGCGTGATCAGCGTTCTCGAATCGTCGCCGCAGAGCACCTCGCTCTCTGCAGGCGCAAGCTACGAAGACCTCGAACGTCTCGTCGAGGTCTACCGCGGTGTCGGTCTGCCGGTGAGCTTGACGGTGAACGGCAGGACTCCCTCGCAGACGGGTGTGCAGATGACGATATTCCGAGTGGTGCAGGAGGCCCTGACCAACGTTCTGCGGCACAGTGAGGCGCCCTCACTGGTCGGGGTCAGCGTGGAAAGCGACAGCGATGTCGTGGTGACGGTACGCAGCGACGGGCACATCCATAACGAGTCATCCGGCGACTCGGTCGGTCGGGGCCTCGTGGGTATGCGGGAGCGAGCCGCCCTCTATGGCGGGACCCTCGCCGCAGGCCCAGATGAGGAAGGCTCCTGGATTGTCCGGCTCGTTCTCCCCGGTGCCGGCGCATGAGTCGCATCAGGGTGTTGATCGTCGACGATCAGGCGTTGATCCGCAAGGGAATCGCCATGGTGCTCGGAGCGACCGATGACCTCGAGGTGGTCGGCGAGGCGAGCGACGGTCTCGAAGCGGTGTCGCTCGCCGCGACGCTCGTTCCGGACATTGTGCTGATGGACGTTCAGATGCCGCGAATGGACGGTATCGATGCAACACGCAAGATCACTGCCGTCGGACCCGCCAGCCGAGTCATCGTGCTCACCACATTCGATGTGGATGCTTATGCCTTCGGTGGGCTCGACGCCGGCGCAAGCGGGTTCTTGTTGAAGGATTCATCTAGCGAAGACATCCTCGCGGCCGTTCGTGCGGTGGCGGCAGGAGACGCCGTTCTCTCCCCGCGTATCACGGCAGAACTCGTCCGGCGCTATGAGGCCTTGAGCTCTCGCGCCGGAGACGCCACGACGCTTGTCACTGAGAACGCCCGCCAGGTCGCGCAGGAGCGCATGAGAGCACTCACCGATCGAGAACGTGACATTTTCGACGCCGTTGTGCGCGGCCTCTCTAACGCGGAGATCGCTCAGGAGCTCTGGCTGTCTGAGTCGACCGTGAAGACGCACGTCGGCCGCGTGCTGCAGAAGCTTGAACTACGCGATCGTGTGCAAGCCGTCGTCTTCGCGTTTCGCAACGAGGTCGCCCCGTAGGGCCTCGCTCGAAAAGTCGGGCTACGCCGCGCGCACCGGTCCGACGAGCGTCGTCGTGCGCGGCGCTGCATCGGTGACCGCCTTGGCGAGCTCGGCGGGAACGTCGACAGTGTTGATCGGGGCGAGAGGGGTGCGCGATGCGGGCGTCTCTGCGACGCGGAAGACTCCGTGGCTCGTCAGGGTCGAGACGATGTCACGGGCGACCGATGCGGCGAGCACGGTGTGGAAGATGTCGTCGGTGTCGGTCGAACTACGTCGCGTGATAGCGAATGAGCCGTACGGTCCGAAGTTCTCCATGAGGGTCTGGTTCACCAGTTCAGAGAGGCGCTGCTGGTTCGCCTCGTCTTGCCGTTCTGCCTTTGCGCGTCGTCGCCATCCGAGCATTTGTCACACCTTCCCACCACGGTCGTAAGAGCAGTGTGCGCCGTGCCGCTTCAGATGCTCTGCAGACACGCCGCGATCCCGCCCAATAGGCGGGATCGCGGGTGATTCTCGGGCGTGTCGGACGATGCCGTCTAGCTGGTCGGTGGACCGCTCTGACCGAGGTCTTCCGTTCGGATCTCCTCGGCGACGGCACCCCCGTAGCCGTCCTTCTCCGGGTCTCCATGCAAGCCGCCGGAGAGCGCGTACTCCTCTTCGGGAGACAACACGAGCTGCTTGCGTCCCCAGACCGCGAATCCGAGGAGGATCAGCGCATAGACGATCACGATCGCGATGATCGCCGGCTGGAACGTGACGTTGAGGAGGAACCCGAGGAAGATGAGGGCCGAGATGACCCCCGCGATCACGGCGCCCGGAATGCCCCACGGGCTCACATAGGGGCGTTTGGCGTTCGGAAACTTCTTGCGCAGGATGACGAACGAGATCATCTGCAGGAGGTAGGCGACGACGGCGCCCCACACGGCGATGTTCAGAATGATGGCTCCGGCCACCGCTCCCGCGCCGTCTTCGTCGACCTTCGAGAGCACGTCGAGCACGATCAGAGCGATGAAGCCGATCACGGCGCCCACGGTGAGAGCGACCCACGGTGTCTGTCGCTTGCCGGTGAGAGAGAAGAACTTCGGGTAGTAGCCGGCGCGAGAGAGGGAGTACATGTTGCGTCCGTAGGCGAACATGATGCCCTGCAGCGAGGCGAGCAGCCCGATCAAGGCGAAGAGCGCGAGCGCGGCGGCCGCCTGGTCGCCGACGATGGCGCGGAATCCGTCGAGCAGGGGCTCGGCCGAGACACCCATCTTCTCTGCACCGATCACGCCCGTGTTGAGGAAGAGAATGAGCAGTCCCGTGACGATCAGCGTTCCGCGCGCCCAGAAGCCGGCCTTGGGAATGTCGCGCACCGGGTTGTGTGCCTCCTCTGCCGCCAGTGGCAGCTCTTCGATGCCGAGGAAGAACCACATGGCGAAGGGCAGGGCGAAGAGGATCGGAACCGCGCCGTGCGGCAGGAACGACGACTGGCCGGGGTCTGGCTCGATGTTGAAGAGGCTGTCCCAGCTGAAGAGACCGGAGAACGCGGCCATGGCCGAGAAGACGAGCAGGATCGCGATGGAGATGATCGAGACGACGATCGCGAACTTGAACGAGATGGCGGCGCCCGCCGAGTTCAGGGCGATGAACACCACGTACAGCACCAACCACCAGATCCACATGTTGTCCGAGAGGTCGAAGTTCAGCAGCTCTGTCGTGATGCTGTTCGCGTACTGGGCAGAGAAGAAGACGATCACGCCGGTGGTCGCCACGTACTCGATGGTCTCTGCCAGGCCCGTCACGAGTCCGCCCCACGGCCCCATGGCCGAGCGGGCGAAGGAGTATGCGCCGCCGGTGTGCGGCATGGCCGCCGCCATCTCGCCGATCGAGAAGATCATGCCGTAGTACATGACGATGAGCAGGGCGAAGGCGATGAGCATGCCGCCGAAGCCGGCGAAGTCGATGCCGAAGTTCCAGCCAGAGAAGTCGCCCGAGATCACGGCCGCGACGGCCAGGCCCCACAGCCCCCAGATTCCGGCCGATCTCTTGAGGGTGCGTTTCTCGAAGTAGCCGTCTGCGGCCTTGCTGTATGTGACGCCCGATCGGCGGGTCTTGCTGTCAGTCACGTGGATCCTCCGGTAGTTCGTTGTCTCGGCAGTGCACAGCGGAACGCCATCGGCTTCCTCGCACGAATTGACCACACACTAGCGTTCTATTGGTTGGTTGGCACCACCTTTGTGTGTAAATTGCATGTTACAAATGCTGGAAAGAAAGTGGCCAGGCCCGACGGAGCTGTGTGATGTAATGGTCGGGTCGACGGGGTTCTGCAGCGCAGGATGCGCCCGTGGCGACCATCGATGAAGGAGCACACCGTGGCATCCACTGCAGGAAATCTCACGCTCGACGCGCTGACCGCTCAGGTCTCGGCCGGCGAGATCGACACCGTGATCGTCGCCTTCACCGACATGCAGGGTCGACTCGTCGGCAAACGACTCTCGGCGCGGCTCTTCGTCGAAGACGCTGCGTCGCACGGAGCCGAGTGCTGCAACTATCTGCTCGCCGTCGACGTCGAGATGAACACCGTCGACGGCTACGACATGTCGAGTTGGGAGCACGGCTACGGCGACATGGCGATGATGCCCGACATGTCGACGCTGCGCACGGTCCCATGGCTTCCCGGTACCGCGATGGTCACCGCCGACCTGCATTGGCTGGATGAGACACCCGTCGAGCCGTCTCCGCGACAGATTCTGGCCGCCCAGATGAAGCGCCTGAAAGACCGCGAACTCGAGGCCTTCGTCGCCACCGAACTCGAGTTCATCGTCTTCGACGACAGCTATCGCTCGGCCTGGTCGAAGGGGTACCGCGATCTCACCCCTGCCAGTGACTACAACATCGACTACGCACTTCTGGCCTCCACCCGCATGGAGCCGCTGCTCCGCGACATTCGCGTGTCGATGGATGGCGCGGGCATGTACTGCGAGGGCGTCAAGGGCGAGTGCAACCTGGGCCAGCAGGAGATCGGCTTTCGCTACGACGACGCGATGGTCACCTGCGACAACCACTCGATCTACAAGAACGGTGCGAAAGAGATCGCCGACAGGCACGGCAAGTCGCTCACGTTCATGGCCAAATTCAACGAGCGCGAGGGCAACTCGTGCCACGTGCACATCAGCCTCAGGGGCACCGACGGCACGGCCGTCTTCAGCGATCCGGATGCCGAGAACGGCATGTCGACGATGTTCCGTCACTTCATGGCCGGCCAGCTCAAGACCCTGCGCGAGCTGACGCTGTTCTTCGCGCCCAACATCAACTCCTACAAGCGCTACGTCGACGGATCGTTTGCACCGACGGCCGTTGCATGGGGCCTCGACAACCGCACCTGCGCCCTGCGCGTGGTGGGCAAGGGGCTCGGAATGCGCGTCGAGAACCGGGTTCCGGGCGGTGACGTGAACCAGTACCTCGCCACGGCGGCGCTGATCGCCGGCGGCCTCTACGGCATCGAGAACGAACTCGAGCTCGAGGATGCCACGGTGGGCAACGCCTACACTTCCGGTGCGCCGCGGGTGCCCACGAATCTGCGTGACGCGGCGGAGCTCTTCGGATCGAGCGAGATCGCGCGAGCGGCATTCGGCGACGAGGTCGTCGATCACTACGTCAACAACGCCCGCATCGAGCTCAAAGCCTTCGACTCGGCCGTCACCGACTGGGAGAGGATCCGCGGCTTTGAGCGCCTCTGATCGGCTGCCCGTCATCGGGCTCACAACGTACCTCGAGCGCGCGAAGACCGGCGTCTGGGACGTGCCCGCATCGTTTCTGCCGAAGGTCTACTTCGACGCTGTCGAGAAGGCCGGAGGCATCGCAGTGCTGCTTCCGCCGCAGGCCATCAGTGAAGCGATCGCCGACCGCCTGCTCGACTCGCTCGACGGGCTGATCCTCACCGGGGGCAAAGACATCGAGTCATCGCGCTACGGGCAGGATGCGCACCCGGAGACCGACGAGCCGCGTCCCGACCGCGACGCCTGGGAGGATGCGCTGCTGCGCCGGGCGATCGAGCGCGAGATTCCGTTCCTCGGCATCTGCCGTGGAGCGCAGATGCTCAACGTCGCCCGAGGGGGCACTCTGCACCAGCACCTGCCGGATGTCGTCGGCGACCGTCGATACCAGGCCGGCGAGGGCGTCTTCAATCACGTCGAGGTTAGCGTCGCCGAGGATTCGCGCCTCTCGTCGCTTCTCTTCCCGTTCCCTGAGCCTGTCGAAGGGAACTCCTCGAACGGCCCCCTTCGACAAGCTCAGGGAACGGACGCGATCGACGTTCCCGTCTATCACCACCAGGCCATCGATGCGCTCGGCGACGGACTCGTCGTCACCGCACGCACGCCCGACGGAACGATCGAGGCGGTCGAGCTCGACTCGGTTCCGTTCGGTGTGGCCGTGCAGTGGCATCCCGAAGAGTCGCGCGACGACATCCGCCTGTTCGCAGGCCTCGTCGAGGCAGCAAGACAGTATCGAGCCCAAGAACAGGACAGCCCCAACGCATGAGCAGCTACACAGTGATCAACCCTGCGACCGAAGAGGCCGTCACCGACGTCGAACTCTTCGACGTCGAGGGCACCGACGACGCCATCGCGAGGGCATCGGATGCGCAGAGAGCGTGGGCGCGTCGGGCCCCGGCCGAGCGGGCCCAGACTCTGCGCGACTTCGCGGCGGCCGTCGACGCCGACGTCGAGGCCCTCGCCCAACTGGAGACCCTGAATTCGGGCCATCCGATCGGTCAGGCTCGGTGGGAAGCGGGCCACGTGCGCGACGTGCTCACCTACTACTCGGCAGCGCCCGAGCGCCTTTTCGGCAAGCAGATCCCTGTCGCCGGCGGGCTCGACGTGACCTTCCATGAGCCGCTGGGAGTCGTCGGTGTCATCACCCCCTGGAACTTTCCGATGACCATCGCCGCGTGGGGGTTCGCTCCGGCGCTCGCGGCCGGCAACGCCGTGGTGCTCAAGCCCGCCGAATGGACGCCGCTGACCTCGATGCGGCTCGCGGAGATCGGGCTCGAGGCGGGGTTGCCCGACGGGCTGTTCCAGGTGCTGCCCGGTCACGGGTCGGTGGTGGGCGACCGCTTCGTCACGAATCAGACCGTGCGCAAGGTCGTCTTCACCGGATCGACCGCGGTCGGCAAGAAGATCATGGCGAAGAGCGCCGATCAGGTGAAGCGCGTGACGCTCGAGCTCGGTGGCAAGAGCGCCAACATCGTGTTCGCCGACTCCGACCTCGAGAAGGCCGCCGCATCGGCGCCCGCCGGAGTCTTCGACAATGCCGGTCAGGACTGCTGTGCCCGCTCGAGAATCCTCGTGGAGCGCAGCGTCTACGACCGCTTCATGGAGTTGCTGGAGCCTGCCGTGGCCAAGGTCGCTGTCGGAGACCCGCGCGACGAAGCGACCGAGATGGGCCCCCTCGTGTCGGCGAAGCACCACGCACAGGTCAGCTCGTACGTTCCCGATGAAAGTCAGGTCGCCTTCCGCGGATCGGCGCCCACGGGCGCCGGCTACTGGTTTGCGCCGACCGTGCTCACACCTGGCCGCGACGACCGCACCGCGACGGAGGAGATCTTCGGACCCGTCGTCACCGTGCTCCCATTCGATGGCGAGGCCGACGCGGTGTCGCTCGCGAACGCGACGGAGTACGGCCTCTCGGGAAGTATCTGGACCCGCGACGTCGGCCGAGCCCTGCGTGTATCGAGAGCCGTCGAAGCAGGCAACCTCTCGGTGAATTCGCACTCGTCTGTTCGCTACACGACGCCCTTCGGCGGCTTCAAGCAGTCGGGCCTCGGCCGCGAGCTGGGCCCCGACGCACCCCTCAGTTTCACCGACACCAAGAACGTCTTCATCGCCGTAGAGGAGCTCTCATGACCGACCTGCCCACCATCGACCTCACGAAGCGGCTCGCCGGCAAGGTGGCGGTGATCACCGGGGGAGCCAGCGGCATCGGCTTCGCCACGGCCAGGCGCTTCGCCGCCGAGGGAGCCACCGTCGTCATCGGCGACATGGATGCTGCCTCCGGTGAGCGCGCAGCCGAGGCCGTGGGCGGCCTCTTCGTGCAGGTGAACGTCACAGACGAAGCTCAGGTCGACAATCTGTTCAAGGTGGCTTTCGACACCTACGGATCCGTCGATGTCGCCTTCAACAACGCGGGCATCTCGCCGCCCGACGACGACTCCATCGAGACCACCGAGCTTCCAGCGTGGGAGAAGGTGCAAGACGTGAACCTCAAGTCGGTGTACCTGTGCTCGCGCGCCGCTCTGCGCTACATGGTTCCGCAGAAGCGCGGATCGATCATCAACACCGCGTCGTTCGTGGCCGTGATGGGATCGGCCACCTCGCAGATCTCGTACACGGCGTCGAAGGGTGGAGTCCTGGCCATGTCGCGTGAGCTCGGAGTGCAATTCGCCCGTCAGGGCATCCGGGTCAACGCTCTCTGCCCGGGCCCCGTTAACACGCCCCTGCTGCAGGAGCTGTTCGCCAAAGACCCGGCACGGGCTCAGCGTCGTCTGGTGCACATTCCCCTCGGCCGTTTCGCCGAGCCAGAGGAACTGGCCGCCTCGGTCGCCTTCCTCGCGAGCGACGACTCCTCGTTCATCACGGGCTCGACCTTCCTCGTCGACGGGGGCATCAGCTCCGCCTACGTGACGCCCGAATAGCGGGCGGCGAAGCGATGACCGATTCCGCGGGCGGGCCGCATCCGGATGCCGCGGGCCTGGCCGGCGACGCTCTGTTGCGCCGGGTGCGCACCGGCAATGCCTTCGAAGACACGGTCTCGAGGCTGCTGCAGACGATTCGCCTCGGAGTGGTCTCGCCGGGGGACGCCCTTCCCAGCGAGCGCGATCTCGCACTGCGCTTCGGGGTGAGCCGAGACACCGTGCGAGACGCCATCAAGGCGCTCGCGGATGCCGGCTTTCTCGTCTCCAGGCGCGGGCGCTACGGCGGAACCTTCGTGAGCGATCGGGTTCCTCTCGTCGGGCTGAGCAGCGTGCTCGACGACACCGCGCGCCAGCCTGAGCAGGTGTCGCAGGCGGATCTCGACGACGTGCTCGGGCTTCGCGACCTCCTCGAGGTCGGTGCAGCTCGTGCGGCGGCCGACCGCTCGCTGACGAAGGCGCAGCGCGAACTCCTGTGGACGAGCATGCGTGAGACCGCAGACGCAGAGGCCGACGATTATCGGAGGCTGGACTCCCGCCTGCACCTCGCGATAGGCGAGCTGGTCGGCGTGCCATCACTCATGGCGCTGTTGGCCGACAACCGCATGCGTGTCAACGAGTTCCTCGATCACATTCCGCTGCTCGAGCGCAACATCGCGCACTCGAATGAGCAGCACGAACAGATCGTGCTCGCGATCCTCACGGGTGATTCCGAGAAGGCGGCAATCGCGATGCGCGAGCACCTCGAGGGATCCGAGGCGCTGCTGCGCGGCTTCCTCGCCTGAAGCCCCGTTCCCTGAGCTTGTCGAAGGGCCTGAGTCGAAAAGCCCCTTCGACAGGCTCAGGGAACGGAGGAGACTACTTCGCGTCGAGTTCGCGCGCGTCGTCGTCTGCCTGCATCACGCTGCCGATGGCGAGGGCGACCGTGATGCCCCAGCTCACCCACATGAGCGCCAGGCGCCAATCGCGCGGACCCTGCCTGGTGGTCTGCAGCACGGACCAGGCGCCGACGACGGCACCGATCACACTCGAGTTGAAGATGAATTTGCGCATACGAGCCTCCGGGGTTCAGGTTTTCAGGCTAGTCGCTCTGCCCACGCGCCGCCTCGGGGTTCCGGATGCTCGGGGTCGCCTTGTATAGCGCATGCTCAGCGAACCGGCGGGCGAACGCGGGCGACTGGTAGCCTGATAACTGGTCTACACGGTCGACGACTTCGTCGGCGGCAAACGAGGAGTTCACCATTTCCACGGAAGAGGCCGCACCGCGGCCGAACACCCCTGTCGGTACCTACGATCTCGTTGTCGTCTCTAACAGGCTCCCTGTAGACAAGGTGACCCGCCCCGACGGCAGCGTCGAGTGGCGCACGTCTCCCGGCGGCCTCGTAACCGCGCTCGAGCCTGTCATGAAGCAGGCCGACGGCGCCTGGGTCGGGTGGGCTGGAGTGGCCGACGACGAATCGGAGCCCTTCGAACACGACGACATCTCGATCGTTCCCGTCACCCTCAGCGCTGCCGACATCGAGGAGTACTACGAGGGCTTCTCGAACGACACGCTGTGGCCGCTCTATCACGACGTGATCGCACCGCCCACGTATCACCGCGAGTGGTGGGAGTCGTACGTGCGGGTCAACCAGCGCTTCGCTGAGAAGGCGGCATCGGTCACCGCGACCGACGGCACGGTCTGGGTTCAGGACTACCAGCTCCAGCTGGTGCCCAAGATTCTGCGTGAGCTGCGCCCCGACCTCACCATCGGCTTCTTCAACCACATTCCGTTTCCCGCATACGGCATCTTCTCGCAGCTGCCGTGGCGGGCCCAGATCATCGAGGGACTTCTCGGAGCCGACCTCATCGGTTTCCAACGCGCGGCCGACGCGGGCAACTTCACGCGCGCCGTGCGTCGTCTGCTGAGCTTCACGACGAAGGGCACGGCGATCGATGTGCCGATCGACGAGGAGATCTCGGAGGCGATCGAGCCTGCCCGGGTCTCGACATCGAGAAGAGGAAGCCTGGTGCGCACCGTGCACGCGCGGCATTTCCCCATTTCGATCGACACGCAGAGCTTCGAAGACCTTGCCCGTCGCCCCGATATCCAGGCCAGGGCGAAGGAGATCCGCGCGGGACTCGGAAACCCCAAGGTCGTTATGCTCGGCGTCGATCGACTCGACTACACGAAGGGCATCGGCCACCGGCTCAAGGCGTTCGGTGAACTCCTCGCCGATGGCGCGGTCACTGTCGAAGACGTGACGCTCGTGCAGGTCGCGAGTCCGAGTCGTGAACGCGTCGCCGCATACCAGCAGCTGCGCGACGAGGTCGAACTCACTGTCGGCCGCATCAACGGCGACTACTCCAGCATCAGCCACACCGCGATCAGCTACCTGCACCAGGGGTATCCGAGAGAAGAGATGGTGGCGCTCTACCTCGCGAGCGATGTGATGCTCGTCACCGCTCTGCGTGACGGCATGAATCTCGTGGCCAAAGAATATGTGGCCAGCCGCTTCGATGACGACGGCGTTCTGGTTCTCAGCGAGTTCGCCGGCGCTGCCGACGAGCTCAAGAGTGCGCTTCTCGTGAACCCGCACGACATCGACGGCCTCAAGGAGTCGATCCTCGAGGCGATCCAGATGACTAAGAGCGAACGAACCAAGCGGATGCGTGCGCTGCGCAAGAGAGTGCGCGACTACGACGTGTCGCGCTGGTCCACCGCGTTCCTGTCGACCTTGACCGATCCGAGCGGCACACCCTCGTATGTCGCGACCAAATGGGGAGCATCCGACCGATGAGTACTCCGTCGACCACCGCCAGCCACGTCGGCGAATCCGGCATCCAGCTCGATGAGACCGACGAACTCATCGCCCGTCTGCGCGAACTCGCCCGAACCGAGCGCCTGCTGGTCGCGCTCGACTTCGATGGCACTCTTGCGCCCGAGGTCGATGTTCCGAGCCACGCGCGCGCCCTTCCCGAGGCGAGGCGTGCGGTGCTCGAGCTGCTGAAGCTCGATTCGACGCGCGTCGCCCTCATCTCCGGCCGCGCGATGGAGAGCCTGGAGCAGGTGAGCGATCTTCCCGACGACGTGCTGCTCGTCGGTTCGCACGGCGTCGAGATCCGGCTCGACAGCCCCACTCGGCTCACACTCGATACGCAGGAACTCGCCCAGGTCGACGTGCTCAGCGAGGTGCTCGAAGACGTGGCAGACCGCGTCGACGATGTCTGGATCGAGTCGAAGCCCGCGGGCTTCGCACTTCATACCCGTCTCGCCTCCGACGAGGGCAGCAGGCAGGCCCACCTCATGGCGCTGGCCGAGACGAAGTCCGAGATCGAAGGTCTCACCGTGCGCGAAGGCAAGAACGTGCTCGAGTTCTCGATCAGGTCGACGACCAAGGGCGAGGCGCTTCTGCATCTCAAGGAGTACACGAAGGCAACGGCCGTGTTCTACGCGGGCGACGATGTGACCGATGAAGACGCGTTCGCCGTGCTGCGCAGCGGCGACTTCGGCCTGAAGAGCGGCTCGGGAAAGACGATCGCGGAGTTCCGCGTGAGCGACGAGGCCGAGGTCGCACAGGTGTTGGCCATGCTCGGCCAATTCCGAGCCGAGGCGCGCATGTCTGCTAGCTGAGTGGTTCTAAACTCGTAACATGCCCGAAATAGACATGAAGCCGCGCAGTCGCGTCGTCACCGATGGAATCGAAGCCACTACCTCGCGCGGAATGCTTCGAGCCGTCGGAATGGGAGATGCCGACTGGGAGAAGCCGCAGATCGGCATCGCGAGCTCGTGGAACGAGATCACGCCCTGCAATCTGTCGCTCGACCGTCTCGCCCAGGGTGCAAAAGAGGGTGTGCATTCGGGCGGTGGCTACCCGCTTCAGTTCGGCACCGTCTCCGTCTCCGACGGTATCTCGATGGGCCACGAAGGCATGCACTTCTCACTCGTTTCGCGAGAGGTCATCGCCGACAGTGTCGAGGTCGTTATGCAGGCCGAGCGCCTCGACGGCTCGGTTCTTCTAGCCGGATGCGACAAGTCGCTGCCCGGCATGCTCATGGCGGCTGCCCGGCTCGACCTCGCGAGCGTGTTTCTCTACGCTGGTTCGATCGCACCGGGCTGGGTGAAGCTCTCTGACGGCACCGAGAAAGACATCACCATCATCGACTCGTTCGAGGCTGTCGGTGGAGTGAAGGCCGGCACCATGAGCGAGGCGGATGCCAAGCGCATCGAATGCGCGTTCGCGCCGGGCGAGGGCGCCTGCGGTGGCATGTACACGGCCAACACCATGGCCAGCGTCGCCGAAGCCCTCGGCATGAGCCTGCCCGGCTCCGCTTCTCCCGCGTCTGCCGATCGTCGCCGCGACTACTACGCGCACCGCAGCGGCGAGGCCGTCGTCAACATGCTGCGCCTCGGCATCACCGCCCGTGACATCCTGACCAAGCCGGCGTTCGAGAACGCCATCGCCGTGGCGATGGCCCTCGGAGGCTCGACCAACGTCATCCTGCACCTTCTCGCGATCGCCTATGAGGCCGATGTCGACCTCACGATCGACGACTTCAACCGCATCGGTGACACGATCCCGCACCTCGCCGACATGAAACCGTTCGGCCGCTACGTCATGAACGACATGGATCGCCACGGCGGCCTGCCGGTGCTCATGAAGGCGTTGCTCGACGCCGGTCTGCTGCATGGAGACGTTCTCACTGTCACCGGCAAGACGCTGGCCGAGAACCTGGCCGAGCTCGACATCCCCGAGCTCGATGGCAAGGTCCTCCGCACGCTCGACAACCCGATCCACCCCACCGGTGGACTCACGGTTCTCAAGGGTTCGTTGGCTCCCGAGGGTGCCGTCGTCAAGACGGCCGGATTCGACGCCGCGGTCTTCGAGGGCCCCGCGAAGGTGTTCGAGCGTGAGCGCGCTGCCATGGATGCGCTGACCGAGGGACTGATCGAGCATGGAGACGTCGTGGTGATCCGCTACGAGGGCCCGAAGGGCGGCCCCGGAATGCGTGAAATGCTCGCCATCACGGCCGCCATCAAGGGAGCCGGCCTCGGAAAAGATGTACTACTATTGACGGACGGCAGATTCTCAGGCGGCACAACCGGACTGTGTATCGGCCACATAGCACCCGAAGCGGTGGACGAAGGTCCTATCGCCTTCGTGCGCGATGGTGATCTAATACGGGTCGATATCGCCGCTCGCTCCCTCGAGTTACTCGTCGAGGCCGATGAGCTTGCAGCCCGCCGAGACGGCTGGGCCCCTCTTCCTCCGCGCTATACCCGTGGCGTTCTGGCAAAGTACTCGAAACTGGTGAAGTCGGCAGCGACCGGCGCCATCACGGGGTAGTACCGCGCTCCACCCTCATCACCATTCGTCTGCTGCAGTGCAAAGGCGACACGCTGTGCAGGCACCAAGCTAGGAAAACAACATGCCCGTGGATCCATCTCCCGTGCCAAGCTCTCCGGCGTTTCCCAAGCCGGCCTCCTCTCCCTCTGGAGCGAACACCCCTGAAATCCTGACGGGCTCTGGCGCGATCCTGCGCTCGCTCGAGCACCTCGGTGTAAAAGATGTCTTCGGGCTTCCCGGCGGCGCCATCATTCCGTTCTACGACGAGCTCATGGCGTCGACCGCGATCAGGCACATCCTCGTTCGGCACGAGCAGGGCGCCGGCCACGCGGCCGAAGGCTACGCCTCGTCGACGAACAAGGTGGGCGTCGCCATCGCGACGTCCGGCCCCGGCGCCACCAACCTGGTGACGGCCATCGCCGACGCATACATGGACTCGGTTCCCGTGCTCATCATCACCGGACAGGTCTTCTCGACCCTGATGGGCACCGACGCGTTCCAGGAGGTCGACATCGTGGGTATCACGATGCCGATCACCAAGCACTCCTTCCTGGTCACCAAGCCGGAAGACGTGCCCGCGACCCTCGCCGCCGCGTATCACATCGCATCCACCGGCCGACCAGGCCCCGTGCTCGTCGACATCACGAAAGATGCGCAGCAGAACTCGGCACCGTTCGTGTGGAACCCGAAGGTCGACCTCGCGGGGTACCGCCCGGTGACCAAGGCGCACGGCAAGCAGATCCAGGCCGCGGCTCAGCTCATCCTCGAGGCGAAGAAGCCGGTCTTCTACGTCGGTGGCGGAGTCATCCGGGCCGAGGCATCGGCCGAACTCGCCGTGCTGGCCGAGACGACCGGAACGCCCGTGGTCACCACGCTGATGGCACGAGGCGCGTTCCCTGACTCTCACGAGCAGAATCTCGGTATGCCGGGCATGCACGGAACCGTGCCCGCCGTTCTCGCGCTGCAAGAGAGCGACCTCATCGTCGCTCTCGGAGCGCGCTTCGACGACCGCGTCACCGGCAAGGTCAGCGAGTTCGCGCCCAACGCCAAGATCGTGCACGTCGACGTCGACCCGGCCGAGATCGGCAAGATCCGCGCGGCTGACGTTCCCATCGTGGGCGACGCGAAAGATGTGATCGCCGATCTCACGAAGGCGTTCGTGGCCACGGCTGCCGCCACAGAGACGCGGCCCGACATCGCCGACTGGTGGGAGTACCTTCGCGGCCTGCAGGTCGAGTTCCCGCTCGGCTACGCGGAGCCGACCGACGGTCTGCTCTCGCCGCAGTACGTGATCAAGCGCATCGGCGAGCTGTCCGGACCAGAGGCGATCTATGCATCCGGAGTCGGCCAGCACCAGATGTGGGCGGCCCAGTTCATCAAGTACGAGCGGCCCAATGCCTGGCTGAACTCCGGCGGCGCCGGCACCATGGGCTACGGCGTTCCCGCCGCCATGGGCGCCAAGGTCGCCGAGCCCGACCGCACCGTATGGGCGATCGACGGTGATGGATGCTTCCAGATGACCAATCAGGAACTGGCGACCTGCACGATCAACAACATCCCGATCAAGGTCGCCATCATCAACAACTCCTCGCTCGGCATGGTGCGGCAGTGGCAGAGCCTGTTCTACGACGGACGGCACTCGTTCACCGACCTCAATACCGGCCATGGCACGGCGATGGTGCCCGACTTCGTGAAGCTCGCCGACGCGTACGGCGCTCTCGGCATCAGAGTCACCAAGGTCGAGGAGATCGACGCGGCGATCAAGCTCGCGATCGAGACGAACGACCGCCCGGTCGTGATCGACTTCATCGTGAGCCGAGATGCCATGGTCTGGCCGATGGTTCCGCAAGGCGTCAGCAACTCGCTGATCGAACACGCACAGCAGATCGCCCCAGAGTGGGATGAGGAGTAGACCATGAGCCACCACGTTCTCTCCCTGCTCGTCGAAGACAAACCAGGTCTGCTCACGCGGGTCGCCGGTCTCTTCGCCCGCCGCGGATTCAACATCGAGAGCCTCGCCGTGGGCGCATCCGAGATCGAAGGACTCTCGCGCATCACGGTCGCCGTCGATGTCGAGGAGCTGCCGCTCGAACAGGTCACCAAACAGTTGAACAAGCTCATCAATGTGATCAAGATCGTCGAGCTCGAGCCAGACCAGTCGGTTCAGCGAGAACACATGCTCGTGAAGGTGCGCGTCGACAACTCGACGCGGTCGCACGTACTCGAGGCTGTGAATCTGTTCCGAGCTCGCGTCGTCGACGTCTCCACCGATGCTTTGGTCATCGAGATCACAGGCGACTCCGGTAAAACGAATGCGTTCCTGCGCGTCGTAGAGCCTTACGGAATCAAGGAGTTGGCCCAGTCGGGCCTGCTCGCCATCGGCCGCGGATCAAAGAGCATCACCGAACGCGTCTTCAAGAATTAGTACTACTGCGCTGGTCGAGTAGGCCGCCCGCGGCCGTATCGAGACCACCGCAATCGAACACAAACCACATAACAAGGAGCAGTAATAAAGTGACCGAAATCTTCTACGACAAAGATGCAGACCTGTCGCTCATCCAGGGCAAGAAGGTGGCCGTCGTCGGCTATGGCTCGCAGGGCCACGCCCACGCGCTCAACCTGCGCGACTCCGGCGTCGATGTCGTCATCGGACTGAAAGAGGGATCGAAGTCGATCGCCAAGGCTCAGGAGGCCGGCTTCACGGTGCTGAGCGTCGCAGAGGCGACCGCCCAGTCCGACGTCATCGTGCTGCTCGCTCCCGACCAGTTCCAGCGTCACATCTACCGCGATGACATCGCCCCCAGCCTGAAGCAGGGCGCGACCCTCGTGTTCGGTCACGGCTTCAACATCCGCTACGACTACATCCAGGCGCCCGACGGCGTCGACGTGATCCTCGTCGCTCCCAAGGGCCCGGGCCACACGGTTCGCCGCGAATACGAGGCCGGCCGTGGCGTTCCCGTGATCGTCGCCGTCGAGAAAGACGCCTCCGGTTCTGCCTGGCAGCTCGCCTGGTCGTACTCGCGTGCGATCGGCGGCCTGCGCGCCGGTGGAATCAAGACCACATTCACCGAAGAGACCGAGACCGACCTGTTCGGCGAGCAGGCCGTTCTCTGCGGCGGTGTCTCGCAGCTCGTTCAGTACGGCTTCGAGACCCTGACCGAGGCAGGCTACCAGCCGCAGATCGCGTACTTCGAGGTACTGCACGAGCTGAAGCTCATCGTCGACCTCATGTGGGAGGGCGGCATCGCCAAGCAGCGCTGGAGCGTCTCCGACACGGCCGAGTACGGCGACTACGTCTCGGGTCCCCGCGTCATCACGCCCGAGGTCAAGGCCAACATGCAGGCCGTCCTCGCCGACATCCAGAACGGCGCGTTCGCGAAGCGCTTCATCGATGACCAGGATGCCGGAGCTCCCGAGTTCCTCGCGCTGCGCGAGAAGGGTGCCCAGCACCCGATCGAGGCCACGGGCAAGGAGCTGCGCGCTCTGTTCGCCTGGAAGCAGCAGGACGCCGACTACACCGATGGCTCCGCCGCGCGGTAGTCTCCTGACTCACGACACGACGGCCGCCCCGACTCAGTCGGGGCGGCCGTCGCCGTTTCTCCGCGTCGCTGCCTGGGCAGGCATGGCGCTCGTCGGCGCCTACGTGGTGATCGATGTGGTGCTGCAGCTGTTGCCACCCCACTACAGCCCGATAGCCGACGCAGAGAGCAACCTCGCTGTCGGGCCCTTCGGCTGGCTGATGAACCTGAACTTCCTCGGACGAGCGGCCATGACGTTCTGTGTGCTGATCGTCGTCGCTCGCATCGGGCCTGTCTTGGCGACGCGTCGCATTGGATCGGCGTTTCTCGGGCTCGCCGGACTCTGTTCGGCCGCCCTCGTGTTCTTTCCGACCGACGTGAACGGGCCTGGCGAGTTCGGCATCGCACCCACGACGCTCGTCGGAACCGTTCACGTCGCGTTCGCCACCACAGGCTTCATGCTCGCCTTGGCCGCCATGGCTCTTCTGACACACTGGATGCGCCGGGCGCCCGAAATGCTCGGCTTGCGTCGGCCCGCCACCGTCTTTCTGGTGCTCGCTGTCGTCGGCCTCGTCTCCCTGACGATCTCGATCGCGGTCGCGCCCGCCGTGCTCGGCGCCACCGAGCGCATCTGCCTTCTGGGAATTCTCGGCTGGGCGTTCGTCGTCTGCATTGGTGGCGTCGCCACAACGCAGGAAAAATAGACTGTGCGGGCGATTTTCGTCCTTCGTCGAACGTTTCTTCCTGCACTACAGCGCGGCCCTTCGGGAATCGGACGCGCCAGCCGCGAGTTGAGAGGATCATGGACGCTGTGAACAACACCTCTACCTCCGCTGCCGAAGCCGACTTCCTGCGCTTCCGCCAGACTCGTCACCGCTATGTCACCTCCCCGCAGGGCCCGCTGGCTCTGGTGAGCACCACGGAGATCGACTCCGAGCGCTCCATCGACGGCGTGCCCGGGCTCTGGGCACCTATCCCGACCGGCGGCGGCGTGAGGGTCACGGCGGCCGCGGCCGACGGCATCCGCGTGGATGGCGAACTGATCGACGGCACCGTCGATATTGCCGGATCCGACACGGTCGTTCCGTCGACCCTGGCCTTCGGCGGCGGAGCGACCGGCACCGTCTACCCCGGAGTCGAGGGGCACTACATCGTGCGTGTATGGGATCCGGCAAACGAGAAGGCCGAGAACTTCGACCGCATCTCGGCCTACGAGTTCAAGCCCGAATGGGTTCTCGAGGGAACATTCACGCCCACCGAGAAGCGTGCCATCGGCATCGAGCACATCAAAGACGAGGGTCGTCTGCGTGACGAGGTGCTTCCCGGTGACATCGACGTGGTGATCGGCGGAGAATCTCGCACTCTGGCGGCCTTCGAAGACGAGGGAAAACTGCTGCTGGTCTTTCAGGATCTCACCACGGGCGACGAGACCTACGACGTCGGGCGCTTCCTCGCCGTGCGTCCTCGCCGAGACGGCTCCGTCGAGCTCGACTTCAACCGCGCGTACATTCCGCCGTGTGGGTTCTCCGACTGGTTCAATTGCCCGATGCCTCCGAAGCAGAATCGCTTCGTGTTCCCTGTCGATGCGGGGGAGAAGCGCGTTCTGTCGGTTTAGCGTCTGTGGTGAGCGGCTAATCTTGCCTACATGACGAGCCGCAACGACGACGCCCTGAGCTGGGCGGGCGACGACGACCCCACGCTGACTCCGCCCATCCAGGCGGGCTCGACCGGCGCGGCCGGCGCGCCCGGCGTCGAGAACGCAGAGCGCGCTGAGGCGCCGACGGTTCTCGAGCAGGCCGAGCTGGCCGAAGACGCCAAGGTCGAAGCCGAACTGGCTGCGGCCGAGAAAGCGTCTGCCCAGCTGAGCTCTGCGGCACTCATCACGCTCGGTATTCTGGGCGGCGTCTATCTGCTCTACACGATCGGCTGGGCTATCGTCGTCGCCCGCACGACCGTCACGTTCTTTCCGCTCGACAGCCTCTTTCTCGAGATCTGCTTCCGCATCGGTCAGTTCCTCTCGATCGCCGCGGCGCCCCTGTGGTTCGTATCGACTCTGCTGCTGACGCAGAAGAGAACGTGGCGTTCGCGCCTCGGCTGGCTGCTGCTCGGAGTCTTCGTGCTCGTGCCCTGGCCGTTTATCCAGGGAGCGTAGGAGCACGCCATGACCAAGAACACCGCTGCAACACCGAACGCCGTCGCCACGAGATCGACATTTCGCGAACTCACCTTCTCGAAGAAGGTCGGCTGGGCCGTCGCACTGCTCTTCGCTCTCATCTCTGCCATCTGGGTCTGGGTCGGGGTGGCCAACCTCTTCGAGGCGATCGCCACCTTCGGCCTCGGCCTCACAGGCCTCTCGTGGCTCGTCTTCATCGGCTCGATCGCTGCCCCGATCGTCACCTACGGGCTGGGCTTCCTCGTCGGCTGGCGTATGCCGGCTTGGGCCAAGGCGGTCGTCTTCCTCGTGGCCCTCGCCGTGACGATGGTCATCAAGGCCGACCTGGAGTCGCTGCTGCTCGGCGGCCTCTAAGTGGCGACGCCCACCCAGATGATCAGCGCGGCCAACACGATCTGGCCGATCAGTCGGGGCCAGAACGGGATGGCGACGGCGCCGAAACGCTCGCGATTCGCAGCCGCATACGCGTTGGCAGGAAAGACGGCGGCAAGGAAAACGACCAGTGCGATAGC
This sequence comes from Agreia pratensis, assembly GCF_900177685.1. Taxonomy (GTDB): domain Bacteria; phylum Actinomycetota; class Actinomycetes; order Actinomycetales; family Microbacteriaceae; genus Agreia; species Agreia pratensis. Next base: position 293,856 of record NZ_FXAY01000001.1, on the reverse strand, counting down.
CGCCGCGAGCCGGGTCTGCGGAACGAGCAGGCCGATGCCGCCGGCGATTTCGCAGAATCCGGTGAAATAGACCAGGTTCAGCGGGTTCAAAGCTCCTTCACGGCGGAGCATCGGCGGGATCATCTTCGCCATGATTCGTGCCGCCTTCGGCACGAAATGGTTGATGCCCATGCCGATGAAGACCACGGCGATCGCGATGCGTACGATCGTCACTATTACGGTCAGAGTCGCATCGGTCATGAGCCCATTGTGCCTGCCCCTAATATGGTTCTGGCCGCGCAGTCCCGCGGAAATCCTCTTTACAGAGCCAAACCGAAGGATCCGATCCGTGTCGAAACCGGTCGTCTTGATCGCCGAAGAACTCTCACCCGCCACCGTCGAGGCGCTCGGCCCCGACTTCGAAGTCGTCAACGTCGACGGAACCGACCGACCGGCGCTGCTCGACGCGCTGACGAACGCCGATGCGATTCTGGTGCGTTCCGCCACAAAGGTCGACGCCGAGGCCATCGCCGCTGCGCCTAAGCTCAAGGTCGTCGCTCGCGCCGGCGTTGGTCTCGACAACGTCGATATCAAGGCCGCCACCGCCGCCGGAGTCATGGTCGTGAACGCGCCCACCTCGAACATCATCTCGGCCGCAGAGCTGACCGTCGGCCACATTCTGAGCCTGGCCCGTCACATCCCGGCCGCTCACTCGGCTCTGGCCGAGGGCAAGTGGAAGCGCAGCGCCTACACCGGCGTCGAGCTCTACGAGAAGACGATCGGCATCATCGGGCTCGGTCGCATCGGCGCCCTGATCACCGCTCGCATGCAGGCATTCGGCACGAACGTCGTCGCCTACGACCCCTACGTCACCTCGGCCCGTGCGCAGCAGCTGGGCGTCACCCTGCTCAGCCTCGACGAGCTGCTCGCGCAGAGCGACTTCATCACCATCCACATGCCGAAGACGCCTGAGACCACGGGAATGATCAGCGACGAACAACTGGCGCTGATGAAGCCCACCTCGTTCATCGTCAACGTGGCCCGCGGCGGGCTCATCGACGAAGACGCGCTCCACCGAGCACTCACGGCCGGCACCATCGCGGGAGCCGGACTCGACGTGTTCGTCAGCGAGCCGCCGACCGATTCGCCGTTGCTCGCCCTGCCCAACGTCGTCGTCACGCCCCACCTGGGCGCATCCACTGACGAGGCGCAGGAGAAGGCGGGCGTCTCGGTGGCGAAGTCGGTTCGCCTGGCTCTGTCGGGTGAGCTCGTTCCGGATGCCGTGAACGTCGCCGGCGGAGTCATCGACCCGACGGTGCGACCCGGCATCCCCCTGGTCGAGAAGCTCGGACAGGTTTTCTCGGGCCTCGCCCACAGCCCGCTCACCAGTGTCGACGTCATCGTGCGCGGCGAGATCGTCGACTTCGACGTGAGCGTTCTCAAGCTCGCCGCGTTGAAGGGCATCTTCACGAATGTCGTCAGCGAGACGGTGTCGTACGTCAACGCGCCGCTGCTCGCCGAGCAGCGAGGCGTGACGACTCGCCTGATCACCGAGGCCGTGTCGGAGGAGTACCGCAACCTCATCACGCTCGAGGGAGCGCTCAGCGACGGGTCGCAGATCTCGGTGTCGGGAACGCTGACCGGCACGAAGCAGATCGAGAAGATCGTCGAGATCAACGGCTACGACGTCGAGGTTCCCTTTGCGGAGCACCTCATCGTGATGACCTACGACGACCGCCCAGGCATCGTCGCCATCTACGGCAAGGAGTTCGGCGACGCCGACATCAACATCGCAGGGATGCAGATCGCGCGCCACGTCGCCGGCGGCAAGGCGCTCAGCGTGCTGACCGTCGACTCGCCTGCCCCCGAAGAGCTGCTCGAGAAACTGCGTACGGCCATCGACGCCGACTCACTGCAGGAGATCGACCTCACGGAGTAGCGCAGAGTTCAGTGGCCCGCGCGCTGGGCCGTGACCTCGGTGATCAGATCGACGAGGTCGTCGATGTCTGATCTCGTCAGTTCGGCCGTGTCGGGAGTCATCGATTCGGGAAGAAACGCCGACCCGTAGGCGAGCCCATCGCTGATCAGCATGATCGCCCGTGAGAGAACCGGGTCGCCCGTGCTCTCGAGCACGATCCCGTACCAGGCGTCGTTGGCGGCGCGCAGCGCATCCCGCGCCGTGGAGTTCGAGGCCTGGGCCAGGCGCGAGGTCGCGACCAGCGCCTTGTCGAGCGCGCTGCCCGTCGCCATGGATGTGCGGATCAGGTGTGCGACCGGCCCCGATGGTGACGACCGGATGGCCGCGACGTCGCGCTCGACCAACGTCGCCAGTCGCTCGAGCACACCCTCGATCAGGGCTTCTTTCGAGCCGAAGTGGTAGAGCAGTCCACCCTTGGAGACGCCCGCGGCGGCGGCGACTGCGTCGAGCGTCGCGGCGCGTTCGCCGTTCTCGCCGAGCAGTTCGGCGAAGGCATCGATGATTCGGTCGCGCGTCGATAAAGGGGGCGTGACGGAGTCGATCGGCGGTTTCTCTGAGGTGTCTGGCATCGCTTCGATGCTAGCTGCCCGGAGCGCGTCGAGAAGCACCCGACACAACCTCGTCACTCTCGACGGGAATGCTCGACGCAATCGGAGCGTTGAAGACAGGGCGACTGTACCGGCCGGACGGTATAGTGAAGGTCGCGCAACAGACGAAACAAAAGAAACGAAGAACTCCGATCATGGCTCTGCTCACCACACCTACGCCCGCTCAGCGCGCCGACGACGCGCGGGCGCCTCGCGCATCCGTTCGGCATTGGCTTGCGTTGGCCGTCCTTATGCTGCCGGTGCTCATCTCGAGCGTCGACAACACGGTGCTGAGCTTCGCCCTGCCGGTTATTTCTGAATCGCTACGCCCGTCTGCCGCCGCACAGCTCTGGATCATCGATGCGTATCCGCTGGTGCTCGCGGGACTTCTCGTCGCCATGGGCAACCTCGGCGACCGATGGGGCCGTCGGCGCCTGCTGCTGATCGGCGCCACGGGTTTTGCTCTCGTGTCGATCGTGGCGGCGTTCGCGCCCACGGCCGAGCTGCTGATTCTCGCCCGCGCGGGCCTCGGCTTCTTCGGCGCGATGCTCATGCCATCGACGCTGTCGCTGCTACGCAGCATCTTCCTCGATCGCGAGCAGCGACGACTCGCGATCGCGATCTGGGCAGCCGGATTCGCCGCAGGGTCGGCCCTCGGCCCGATCGTCGGCGGAATCCTCCTCGAGCACTTCTGGTGGGGTTCCGTCTTCCTCATCGCAGTGCCGGTCCTGATCCCGCTTCTCGTGTTCGCGCCGCTGCTCGTGCCTGAATCGCGCGACCCGAACCCGGGGCGCATCGACATGGTCAGCATCGGCCTCACGATGATCACGCTTGTGCCGTTCGTGTTCGCGATCAAAGAGTTCGCGACGCACGGTTTCGAATGGCAGCAGGTGCTTCTTGTACTGATCGGCGCGGCGGCGGGCACACTCTTTGTGCGTCGTCAGCTCGCCAGAGAGAACCCCATGCTCGACATGAGGCTGTTTCGTCGCGGAGCGTTCACTGGTGCCGTGCTCATCAACCTGGTGAGTGTCTTCTCGCTCGTCGGGTTTCTCTTCTTCGTGTCGCAACACCTTCAGCTCGTGTTGGGAATGCGCCCCCTCGACGCGGCTCTGGCGCTGGTTCCGGGCCTGATCGTGATGGTCATCTCCGGACTGGTCGTGGTTCCGATCGTGCGCGTCATCAGGCCGAGCTTTGTTGTCGCCACGGGTCTCGCGCTAGCAGGCACGGCCTACGCCATCATCATGGTCACGGGCCAGCACGCGAGCGAGACGACTCTGGCGATCGCGTTCGCGGTGCTGGGCCTCGGAATCGGAGCAGCAGAGACCATCTCGAACGACTTGATCATCTCGTCGGTGCCGGCAGACAAGGCGGGCGCGGCATCTGGAGTGTCTGAGACGTCGTACGAACTCGGTGCAGTGCTCGGCACGGCCGTGCTCGGAAGTATTCTGACGGCGGCATATCGGAGCGGGGTCAGCCTGCCGGCCGGGCTCAGCCCACAGGACGCCGAGACCGCGCGCGAGACTCTCGGTGGTGCCGTCTCGGTAGCAGGCTCTGTCGGTGGTCCGGCGGGCAGGATCTTGCTCGAGTCGGCCCGGGCGTCGTTCGACAGCGGCGTGGTTCTGACATCGGGGATCGGTGTCGGCCTGATGGTCTTGGCGATCGTGTTGGCCCTGTTCTCGCTGCGAAACACACGTTCCTAGACGCGCCCGAGTGTCGGGCGTTCGCGAATTAGCTGCGCTTCAGGGCTGACAGACGTGCTTCGACCGTGTGCGAGAGGGTTGCGCGGTCGCTGTCGTCGAGCCACGCGGCCCTCACCGCGTTCCGAGTGAACCGCGCGAACTCGGGCAGGCCGTAGCCGAGAGCGCGGGCCAGCGCGCGGAAGTCGTTGACGGCGTCGGTGCCGAACATCGGTGGATCGTCGGAGTCGATGGTGATGGAGAGTCCTGCGTCGACCATCTGCGCGATCCGCAGGTGTGAGCCGTCGCCGCTTCCGGAGTAACGGCCGATGTCCGAGCTCACCGGGGTGCAGGTGAAGGCGATGTTCTCTTCGACGCATCGCGCCGTGATTCTGGCGTCGTCGACGACGTGGTAACCGTGGTCGATCCGCTCGCCGCCGAGTTCGTCGAGGATGACCTCGATGTTGGCGGGCGGGCCGTTCTCGGAGTGCGCCGTGCGGTGAAGTCCCGACCGGCCGGCGAGCTGGAACGCCTCGACGAAGCGCGCCGGAGGGCCGATCAGCTCCGAATAGTCGAGTCCGATGCCAACGACCTCGTCGATGCGATGCTCGATCACCTGTTCCACCAGTTCGACGGCAGCAGAGGCGGAATCATTGCGGTTGAGGCCGATCACCATGCGGCTCGTGATGCCCGTCTCGGTTTCGGCATCGCGCATACCCGCCAGCACCCCGTCGATGATCGTGCGATACGGCACGCCCGGATGCCCCGGCGGGCTCAGGAAGATCTCGCGATGCACGACGCCGAGCGCGGCACCGCCGTCGGTCAGGGTCTCGAAGGCGACTCGGCGGAAGTCGTCGGCGTCGCGCATGACGGAGCCGGCGACATCCAATACGCGCAGGAACTCGTTGAGATCCTCGTAGGAGTCGTGGTCGTACAGCGTCTCGGCATCGCGACCCCCATCGATGACGATGCCATGCTTGCGAGCGAGATCGAGCACGGTCTGGGCCGACACGGCACCGATGAGGTGGTTGTGCAGAGAGACCTTGGGCAGTGCGAGGAGGAGTGCCTCCGTGGCGCTGTCGAGGGGATCGTCCATCGCCTCACGCACCGCTCTGGGCGCCGCGGACAGTGCGAGCCGGGTGCCACTCGGGCACGTCGGGCTCTCCGGTCAGCATGCTGCGAAGGGTGCCCGAGCGGGCGACGTCGGGCAGCAGTCCACGCTCTCGCAGAACAGGCATCAGCATCTCGACGAAGTCGCGATAGCCCTCGTAGCCGCCGTACCAGTTCTCGACGAGGAACCCGTCGATGTCGGTCTGCTCGACCAGTGCCTCGATCTCTGCAGCGATGGATTCGACGGTTCCAGTGAAACGAATCCCGCCGAAGGTCGAGGCTAGCGAGTCGAGGATCTCGCCGACGGTTGGGCTCGTACCGTCCGGATTCCGCCACATGTCGATCATCGTGTGGCCCACCTCGGTCGAGACGGAATCGAGTGTGGCGTGGGGATCGAGGGCGCCGAGGTCCACCCCTGACCAGCCCAGGAATAGGGCAGCGGTCGCCTCTCTGGTGGGGGTCGCGTTGAGCTCCGCCCGCAGGCGCTGCGCCTCGTCCACCGTGTCGGCGATCACGAAGCTCGCTCCGTTGATGATCTTGATGGAGTCTGCCGGTCGGCCCGCCGCGACGGCCTGGGCGCGCAGGCGGGCGACGGTTGCTGCGAGGCGCGCGGGTTCTCGATCCTGAGTGAACACGCATTCGGCGTAGCGTGCGGCGAATGCTGTGCCGGCGGCCGAGGTGCCCGCTTGAAAGAGGGTAGGGGTGCGTTGCGGGGAGGGTGTCGCGGGGAAGTATCCGTCGAACCGGAAGTACTTTCCGTCGTGCTCTATGCGATGCACCTTCGCCGGATCGGAGAACGTGCGGGTCGCCTTGTCGGCGAGGACCGCCCCGTCGTCCCACGCCTCCTCCCAGAGTCGCAGGGAGAGGTCGACGAACTCGGTCGCGCGGGCGTAGCGCTCGTCGTGCGGCGTCACATCCGTCTGGCCGAGCAGGCGCACGAGGGCCTGCTGGTTGTCGCTCGTGACGATGTTCCAGCCCATGCGCCCATCGGTGAGGTGATCGAGGGTGGTGAAGGTGCGGGCGTTGAGCAGCGGATGCTGCGCGGTCGTCGACGCCGTTGCGACGAAGCCGATACGCGGGGCGGCCGCAGCGAGTCCGGAGATCAGCGCGAGCGGGTCGTGCACAGGGAATTGCACGGCATCCCGGATGACGGCTTCGGGCACCTGCCCGGAATCATTCATCGGGTAGCCGATGGCTTCCGCCAGAAAGAAGAAGTCGAATCCGGCCGCGTCCATACGAGCCGCCAGGTCCTGCCAGAATCCCAGTGTCGCGAACGCGCTGGTGTCGCCTCGTTCGTGATGCCAAGCGTTGGCGATGAAGTTCGGAGTGAACTCCTCGAATGCCCCGAGGATGAGCTGCTTGACCATGAGATCTCCCTGCAGAATACGGTGCCACCCGATCTGGGTGATATCTCCTACCGATCATCGCATGGGGCTGCAATGACGGACAAGACGCAGAAGAGGCCCTTCCCTGTAGTCACTGACTATGAAGCGATAACTGTTACAAATCGTTCTCCGCTTCGTAATGCGTCGGAAATGTGGCAGGGAGAGGCTCTGGACTAGACGTGGGCTCCGATGCGCCCATGCGGAGTGGAGAACGATGGAGTGGACGCAGCCGTGGGCCGAGTTCGAGGTGCCCGACGACGATTCCGGACGTGTGGAGATGCCTCCCGTTCCATCCGACCCCGCGGCCGTGAGGCAGATGTTCGCCGAGTATCCGGCTGGCGTCGCGGCGATCTGCGCAGACATCGACCAGAGCGCGGTAGGCATGGTCGTGACCTCGTTGACCGTCGGTGCTTCGTTCGACCCTCCGTGTGTGCTCGTGTCGATACAACGCGACTCGAAAACGTGGGCGTCGCTGTCGACCGCGCCACGCATCGGTGTCTCTGTTCTGTCGGAGAACAACGCCGAGGAGGTTCGTCGACTTGCCTCGCGTACGGGAGACCGCTTCGACAGATCGGTGCTCGGACGCACGGTCGATGGCGCGGTCTTCATCTCTGGCGCGCGCCTCTGGCTCGAATGCCGCATTCTGAGCGCCATGCCCACCGGCGATCATTTCGTCGTCGTGTTGGAGGTGACAGGCGCGAGCGCGCACAAGACGGCTCGGCCGCTCATCTATCACACGGGCTCGACTGTATCCCTGCCCTCGTCAGCCTGAACCGCGTTCGGCTGTCGCGCGCTGCTCAGCGCGCGGAGATCACGATCGTGCGCACGCCGTCGGGCCCAAGAGGTTCGATGGAATGCGGGGCCGAAGCGTCGAGCCACGCGGCATCGCCCGCACGCAGCTCCTGCGCACGGTCGCCGACGGTCAGCGTCATCCGCCCCTCGACGACGACGATGATGTCCTCGCCCGAGTGCTGAAAGGGCACGGGATCTGTCTGCCCCTGCGGATAGCTGGACAGATAGGCCTCGATGCGCCGCCCCGGTGCGCCGAAAAGCATGCGCGTCGACACAGCCTCGCCTGGGCCTTCTGCCGGTAGTGGTACCCCATGCTGGGTCAGCCGGGCGCTGTCGTCGTCTTGCGGAAGCAGTTCGGCGGGACCTGTTCCGAGCGCCTCCGCTATCGCGTAGAGCGAGGAGACACTCGGAAGGGTGCGGCCATTCTCGACATCAGAGAGGAGAGATTGCGACAGCCCGGCCAGACTGGCAAGCGCCCGGGTCGTGAGCCCTCTCTCCTCGCGGGCAGCGCGCACGCGAGTGCCTACTCCGAGCTCCCATCCTTCGGTGATCACGAGTGTGAGTCCAGAGCATCGTGGCCGACGAGGGCGATGAATGCCGAGCCCGGCACGGGTGACTCGTCGGGGCAGGCGAAGCGGTGCGGCACCGTGCCGTCGAGCCACAGAGTGTCGCCGCTCTCCATCCTCAGCGGGGGGAGCCCCTCACGGAGAAGGATGAGAACACCCGCGAGCAGAATGACGAACTCTTCGCCTTCGTGCATGACCGGACGTCGCTCGACCTCACCGGGAGCGATCTCGATTCTCACCGCGCGGAGCTCGCCGACGGTAAGCAGGGGCCGCACCGGGCCTTCGCTGCGTGCACGAGCGCGCCCGATCTGCGATGCGGTGATGCGTTCGACCCGGCTGGTGCTCGGCAAGAGTTTGCCGACCGGCACATCGAGCGCGGTGGCGAGCAGACCGAGGGTGCGCAGACTTGGAAAAATGCGACCGTTCTCGATGTTCGAGACGAACGGTTGTGAGGTGCCGATTCGTTTGGCCAATTCACGCATGCTGATGCCCAGCAGAACTCTGGCGGCGCGAACCTCTAAGCCGATGCCTTCAGCCACAGAGGAGCGGTTCTCCGCCGTCGACGCGGGGTTGACCGGAAGGCGTTCGCTCACCGTTGCGATCTTACCGACAGAGCGCCGGAGCTACTCCTCGCCGATGTCCTCGTTCCACAGCGCTGGGTTGCCCTCGATGAACGCCGCCATCATCGTGATCAGGCCGGGATCGTTGACCACTGTGACCGCGCAACCGTGTTCGGCGATCCAGTCCTGCCCGCCCAGGAAATTCCGGTCGTCGCCGACCACGACGCGGCCGATACCGAACTGGCGCACGAGGCCCGAGCAGTACCAGCACGGCGAGAGGGTAGTGACCATCACGGTGTCTCGGTAGCTGCGCTGGCGCCCGGCGTTGTGAAACGCGTTGGTCTCGGCATGCATTGCCGCGTCACCATCTTGCACTCGGCGGTTGTGGCCGCTGCCGAGCAGAACCCCAGCGCTCGTGAACAATGCCGCGCCGATCGGGATGCCGCCTTCCGCGGCTCCCTTCTCGGCCTCGGCTCGGGCGACGGCCAACTTCTCAGCATCGGTCTCGTAGATCACGCGTCAGCCTCCACTCGCGCAGCCGGCAGGGTCGTGTCGGTCGACAGAGGGGCGCCAAGCGCCGGTCGCACGAGTCGGAAGACCACCACGTAGAGCACCGCCGCCAGGGCGAAGCCGACCAGTGCCGTGAGATCACCGATCTCGGGTGTCGACCGAACGATCAGGCCTACATAGACGGCCTGGTTGGAGAAGAGGCCGATCGATACGACGGCCGCTATGACGAAAGCGATGATTCCGGCGGGGTTGCGGTATTTGTTCTTCTCGTCGACGACCAGCGCAAGTACGGCGGTGCCGCGGCGCAACCACCGGTCGGCGAGAACGATGCCGAGCCACGGCGCGATCCAGTAGGAGATCACGAGCAGGAAGTTCTCGTAGCTCGCGCCGGCGTCCGACATCGCGAGCAGGGCGATGACGAAGCCCAGCACGCCGAAGCCAAGAGCCACAATCGCTCGACGGCGTTCGAAGGGAATCTTGATGCCGATCGCCAGGAACGACATCGACCCCGAATAGATGTTCAGCGCGTTCGCCGAAACAGCACCGACGGCGATGGCGAGGAGCGTGATCGACGAGATCCAGCCCGGCATTCCCGCGGTGAAAGAATCGGTCGGGCTGGCGTCGTCGGCCAGACCACTGTGCACGATGGTCGCGGATGCTGCACCCACGATCATGAGAAAGCTGGTCGAGACGAAATTGCCGAGGCCGGATGCGATGGCTATCTTTCGGCGGTCCGTATCGGCGCGCAGGTACCGGGTGTAGTCAGCCGCATAGGGGTTCCACCCGGCGGTGTAGCCGAATGCGGCACCGGCCGCGAGCATGAAGCCGGCGAAGCCACCGAGGCCACCGGAGCCGTCGCCGGCCGCCGGGGTCGCCGTGTCGGCGTTGGAGAGGATGAAGATGCCGGCGATGAGGAAGATCGCGCCCAGTACGAACATGGCGTACCGCTCGAAGAGCTGCACGATGTCATGGCCGACGAACGCCACGGTCACCTCGACGACAACGACGATGGCGAGGGTGAGTACCGGGTTCCATCCGGTCAGAGTGGCCAGCGCGAAGGCTCCGCTGATGGAGTTGACGGCGAACCAGCCGAGTCCGGCCATCGCCGTGTTCAGGCCGGCGGGCACGATGTTGCCCCAGAACCCGAAGGCCGTGCGCCCGAGCAGCATCTGGGCGAGGCCCTCGCGCGGCCCCCACGTCGAGAGGAAGCCCTGGCTCAGGCTGCCGAGGAAGTTGCCCAGGAGGAGGGCGGCCACCGCCTGCCAGAAGCTCAGCCCGAAATAGAGAACGGCGATGACGCCCACGAAGATCGTGGCGAATTCGAGGTTAGGCGAGGTCCAGGTCGCGAACAACTGCCATGGCGACCCGTGGCGTCTATCCGCCGGGATCGGCTCGATACCGCCGGGTTCGACGAGTTGTGTTTTTGGGGCGGCGGTCAGTGTCATGCTCGGAGTTTAGAACTCCCGAAGTCACGAAAAGTGCCGGTGCGACAACGCGTTACAGTCCATTTACACAACTGAAACGCAACGCCGACCTGGCACGGCGCATCCGGTCGATCGTCACCGATTTACAGCGGGTCTTGCGAGTTCTCCTGACGAGTGACGCGCTGGCCTGTGGCGGGGTCGACCGCGGTGCGCGTGGTCGACGTGCTCTGGCGGCGACGCGCCATCAGTACCAGTCCCAGGATGGTGACCACGAATCCCGCGCCCATCAGGATGTATCCGACCATGCGCAGGTCGATCCAATCCACTTGGATTTCCACCGCGAAGGCGAGGATGGCGCCGACGGCGAACAGGAAGATTCCGAATCCAATACTCATAATTGGCATCATATGGACGCAGCGTCCTCTGCGGTAAGGCGTTGACAAGTAATCTTGCACTTGTCGTTTTCGAACCGATCCAACGCAGGAGCACTATGTCGCGCACCATCAGACTGGCCGTCATTCCCGGAGACGGTATCGGCCCGGAGGTCGTCGCCGAAGCAGTGAAGGTGCTCGACGAGGTGGCGCCGTCGGCCGGCCTCACCATCGAGAAGACGCAGTTCTCGCTCGGTGCGACACGCTTTCTCTCCACGGGTGACGTGCTGACCGACGACGATCTCGCGTCCATCTCGTCGCACGACGCCATTCTGCTCGGCGCCGTCGGGGGAGTGCCGGGGGACCCGCGCCTCGCGAACGCCAACATCGAGCGAGGCCTGCTGCTGAAGCTGCGCTTCACCCTCGACCACTACGTGAACCTGCGCCCCACCACGATCTACCCCGGCGTCGACAGCCCGCTGTCGAACCCTGGCGAGGTCGACTTCGTCGTCGTGCGCGAAGGAACGGAGGGCCCCTACGTCGGGAACGGCGGGGCCATCCGCGTCGGCACGCCGCACGAGATCGCGAACGAGGTGTCGATCAACACGGCCTACGGGGTTGAGCGCGTGGTGCGCTTCGCCTTCGAAATTGCCCAGTCACGGCCGGCCAAGAAGCTGACACTGGTGCACAAGACCAACGTGCTCACCTTCGCCGGAGGCATCTGGCGCCGGCTCGTCGACACCGTCGGGGCCGAGTACCCCGAGGTCGCGGTCGACTATCTGCACGTCGATGCCGCCACGATCTTCCTGGTCACCGACCCTGCTAGGTTTGACGTCATCGTCACAGACAACCTCTTCGGCGATATCCTCACCGATCTGGCCGGCGCAATCAGCGGCGGAATCGGCCTGGCGGCCTCGGGCAACATCAACCCCGACGGAGCCTTCCCCAGCATGTTCGAGCCGGTCCACGGATCCGCGCCCGACATCGCAGGCAAGCAGATCGCCGACCCCACGGCCGCGATCCTGTCGGTGGCACTCCTCCTCGATCACCTCGGGGTTCCGGATGCCGCGGGCACGGTTCGCGACGCCGTGACGGCCGACATCGCCACCCGGCAGGCAGACCGACCGCGCACGACGAGTGCCGTGGGCGACGCCATCAGAGACGCCGTGGCCGCGTCGCTCGCCCGCTGACACCGAACCTTTCGACTAAGGAACTCGCAATGACCGATCTCGACAGCACCTTCCCGCTCACGTTCACCCTCACTCCGTCAGAGGCGGTGCGTGCCGAGGTCGAGCGCGAGGCGATCCTGGCCGACCCGGGCTTCGGCAAGCACTTCACCGACCACATGGTGAAGATCGACTGGACCCTGGCCGACGGCTGGCACGACGCCGCCGTCATTCCATACGGTCCGTTGCTGCTCGACCCCGCGGCAAGCGTTCTGCACTACGCCCAGGAGATCTTCGAGGGGATGAAGGCCTACCGTCACGCAGACGGATCGATCTGGACCTTCCGGCCGGAGAAGAACGCCGAGCGCCTGCAGCGCTCCGCACGGCGTCTGGCCCTGCCCGAACTCTCGACCGACGACTTCGTCGAGTCGCTCAAGCAGCTGATCGCGGCCGATGGCGCATGGGTACCCGAGGGCGGCGAGACGAGCCTCTACATCAGGCCGTTCATGTTCGCCAACGAGAGCTTCCTCGGCGTGCGCAGCGCACAGAAGGTCGGCTATTACGTGATCGCCAGCCCCGCGGGTGCGTACTTCCCCGGTGGAGTGACCCCGGTGTCGATCTGGCTGTCGACCGACTACGCGCGGGCGGGTCGCGGGGGCACGGGTGCGGCGAAGACGGGTGGCAACTACGCCTCGTCTCTGCTTCCTCAGGAGGAGGCGTACGCCAACGGCTGCGCACAGGTGCTGTTCCTCGACTCGTCAGAGGCAAAGTACCTCGAGGAGCTCGGCGGCATGAACGTGTTCCTCGTAAAGAAAGACGGCACGCTCGTCACGCCCGAATCGTCGTCGATCCTCGACGGCGTCACCCGTGACAGCATCATCGAGTTGGCCAAGGCGCGTGGGCACAAGGTGGAGCACCGCAAGGTGACCCTCGACGAGTGGCGTGACGGAGTCGCATCCGGAGACGTGGTCGAGGTGTTCGCCTGCGGCACTGCCGCGGTCGTCACGCCGATCGCTGCGCTGAAGGGTGACGACTTCTTGGTCGGCGACCCGGATGCCCCGGCCGGCGAACTCACGATGTCGCTGCGCCAGGAGCTCACCGACATTCAGTACGGTCGCATCCCCGACGTCCATGGCTGGCTAACCCGCCTCGACGCGTAGGGCCATAGCGCTGGTCGAGTAGCGAGGCACGAGCGTATCGAGACCACTGTCGGTCGTGATCTCGATACGGCCGCAGGCGGCCTACTCGATCAGCGCAGCTTTGCTACTCGCGCTCGCGGTCGTCGGCCATCTCGAGGTAGCCGCTGAGCGCTGCGATGAACTCGTGGCTCGGAACGTAGCTCGGGTCTGCCTGAACCTTCACGTATTCGGCCTGCAGCTCGTCGATGGCCTGGTCGATCTCGAGCACGGCGAGGGCGTTGCGCTGCTCGTTGTCGAGGCTCACGAGGAATCCGATCGCGCGGTCGATGTCGGCCGCTCCGCCGAAGGAATAGTCGGACATGGTTGTGCTCCTCGAGGCTTGCTCCGTGATGGGCGAGGAGTTGCTCGCCCCTCGATAGCGTAGCGTTCGGACTAGGCTCGGAAGCGTGAAAATTGCGCGCTTTACGGTCAGCGGGGGAGAGCCCCGGTTCGGAATCGTCGATGAGACGGAGATCGTCGTTCTGGTGGGCGATCCCATGTTCGTGGGCTACGAGACCACAGAAGAGCGAGTGCCGCTCGATGCGAACGTCAAGCTGCTCGCACCGGTCATCCCTCGCTCGAAGGTCGTCGCAGTCGGCAAGAACTACGCCGACCACGCGGCCGAGATGGGTGGCGAGGCGCCGACCACACCCCTCATCTTCCTGAAGCCCAACACATCTGTGATCGGCCCGGGCGACGCCATCCAATTGCCGCGTGAGAGCTCGCAGGTCGAGCACGAGGGCGAACTCGCCATCGTGATCGGCAGCATCGCACGAGATGTGAAGAAGGAGGACTACGCCGACGTGGTCTTCGGCTACACGATCGCCAATGACGTGACGGCCCGCGACATCCAGAAGGCCGATGGCCAGTGGGCCCGCGCCAAGGGGTACGACACGTTCTGCCCGCTCGGCCCGGTCATCGAGACCGAATTCGACTTCTCGGATGCCGCCATCGAGGTGCGCGTCGACGGCGAGTTGCGTCAGAGCGGCAACACGAACCAGATGATCCACTCGATACCCGAGATCGTCGCCTTCGCGTCGAGCGTGTGGACATTGCTGCCCGGCGACGTGATTCTCACCGGCACCCCTGCGGGAGTCGGGCCGTTCGTCGACGGCCAGAAGGTCGAGATCTCAATCGAGGGCCTCGGGCTCTTGAGTAACCCGGCCAAGAACCGCTAGGCGCCGCTGATCGGTAGGATTAGAGAGGTATGTCGAATCCCTCCCTGCACCCTGTGTCCACCGCGACTGGCGCCGACGTTCGCGTTCGGTTCTGCCCGTCGCCCACCGGTACGCCGCACGTCGGCCTGATCCGCACCGCCCTGTTCAACTGGGCCTACGCCAGGCACACGGGCGGCAAGCTCGTCTTCCGTATCGAAGACACCGACGCGGCTCGCGACTCGGAGGAGAGCTACGGTCAGCTGCTCGACGCGTTGCGCTGGCTGCGCCTCGACTGGGATGAGGGCATCGACGTCGGGGGTCCCGACGCGCCCTACCGCCAGTCGGAGCGCACAGACATCTATCTCGAGGTCATCGAGAAGCTCAAGGCCTCGGGCCACCTCTACGAGAGCTTCTCGACCGCCGAAGAGATCGACGCGCGCAACGAGGCAGCCGGCCGCGCCAAGCAGCTCGGCTACGACAACTTCGACCGCACTCTCACCGACGAGCAGCGTGCAGCCTTCAAGGCCGAGGGTCGGCAGCCCGCCCTGCGCCTGCGCGTTCCCGACACCGAGCTGAGCTTCACCGACCTGGTTCGCGGCGACATCACGTTCCCCGAGGGATCGTTCACCGACTTCGTGGTGGTTCGCCCCAACGGCGCCCCGCTCTACACGCTCGTCAACCCGGTCGACGACGCGCTGATGCACATCACGCACGTGCTTCGCGGCGAAGACCTGCTCTCGTCGACGCCTCGCCAGATCGCGCTCTATCACGCGCTCATCGACATCGGCGTGGCCGAGTGGGTGCCGCAGTTCGGCCACCTGCCCTATGTCATGGGCGATGGCAACAAGAAGCTGTCGAAGCGCGACCCCGAGTCCAACCTGTTCCATCACCGCGACCGGGGCTTCATTCCCGAGGGCCTCGTCAACTACCTCGCGCTGCTGGGCTGGTCGCTCACCCACGATCGCGATGTCTTCTCGATCGACGAGATGATTGCCGCGTTTGACGTGAAAGACGTGAACCCCAACCCGGCCCGCTTCGACCTGAAGAAGGCGGAGTCGATCAACGGCGACCACATCCGCATGCTCGCCAGTGTTGATTTCGCGGCCCGCACGATTCCCTATCTCGTGCGCGACGGCATCCTGACCGAGCCCCTCGACGACGACCAGGAGCAGCTGCTCTTGAAGGCCGCGCCGCTGGTTCAGGAGCGCATGGCGCTGCTCGGCGAGGCGCCGGCCATGCTCGGCTTTCTGTTCCGCCCGGGTACCGAGCTCGAATACCAGCCGGATGCCCTGGCCGGGCTCCCCGAGAACACCGGGCTCGTGCTCAGCGCGGCGCTGAACGCCCTCGAACTGGTCGAAGAGAGCAACTGGAACGCCGCCGAGATTCAGGCCGCGCTGCAGGCAGCACTGATCGACGGCCTCGGGCTCAAGCCACGCGTGGCCTACGGTCCTCTTCGTGTCGCCGCATCGGGACGCAAGATCTCGCCGCCCCTCTTCGAGTCGTTCGAGCTGCTCGGCAAGGCCGAGTCGATCGCGCGCATAGACCGTCTCTCGAGTCGGCTGGCCTAGCCCGTGATCGAGATCTCGCGGCCCAAAGCGGTAGCGCCTGTCGAAGGGCACATCGACTGCGTGATCATCGGTGCGGGCCCGGCCGGAATGTCTGCTGGGCTCAATCTCGTGCGTGCTCGGCGCACGGTTCTGCTCATCGACAGCAATCGGCCCCGTCACTCGGCCACGCTGAAGAGCCACGGCTTTCTCACGCGCGACGGCGTCTCGCCGCTCGAGCTGCGCAAGACGGGCCGGGCCGAGTTCGAGTCGTACCCCATGGCGTCGTTCCAGCAGGCGCTGGTCACGAGCGTCTCGGTATCGGATGCGGCAGGCACGCCCGCAGAAGAGTTGAGAGGCCGCCCCGAGTATCGGGTGCAGGCTTCCGCGATCCGCGGCGGTGGATCGGTCGACGTCACGGCGTCGGCCGTGCTGATCGCCTCGGGGCTCAGCGAGACCCTGCCGGCGCTGCCGAGCGTGCGGGCCTACTACGGGTCGAGCCTGCACAGCTGTGTGGAGTGCGACGGCTTCGAGAAGAGCGACGAACCGCTTGCCCTGATCGGCGAGAGTGACGACCTCGCCGAGCGGGCGTTGCTGATCTCACAGTGGTCGAGCGATCTCATCGTGTTCACCAACGGAGTCGGAACCATCTCTGAATCCGACGAGGCGGCGCTGGCCGCGCGTGGCATCCGGGTTGAGCACCGGCCTATCGCCGACGTCGTGGGCGACCGCTCAGGACTGACTGGGGTGCAGCTGGTCGACGGCGAGGTGATCCCGCGCACGGGCGGTTTCATTCGGCCGCTGTGGGAGACGAAGCTGGAGTACGCGTCGTCGCTCGAGATTCCGGAGACGGCGGATGGTTGGATCGAGGCGGATGCCGATGGGCGCACCGCGGTTGCGGGCATCTACGCAGCGGGAGACGTGGTTCCTCCGGGGCCGCACCAGCTGATCGTGGCGGCCGGCGAGGGTGCGCGTGCCGCGGCCGTGATCAACCGCTACCTGATCGGCTCGCTGTAGGGCGACTCGTTCCCTGAGCTCGTCGAAGGGAATCCGTCTCGACGAGCTCCACGAACGAGGCGGCTCGGTTTGAGTGCGGCCCCTGCGTAGGCTAGTGTTGACTCTCGGTCAGGGCTTCGGTTCTGATGCAGTGGGGTATGGTGTAATTGGCAACACGGAAGATTCTGATTCTTTTGTTCTTGGTTCGAGTCCAGGTACCCCAGCAGTAGAGGCCCGCAGTTCACACGAACTGGTCGGGCCTTTTTTGTTGGGCTCCTTGCCGCGACTTCCACAGGGCGGAGGACGCGTGGACCGGTACGCGAGGCCGAGACTGCTGGAGTCAGCCCCGCCCGAGGTCGTCGACGACGTTCGCGAGACCATAGGCGGTCCGATTCCAGCCTTCGCCGGCGAGATCAGCAAGGACTCCGTCCCGTATACCCTCGAAGATTGACGATGCTATTCGTCCGGTCCGTACTCAACATGGCCGGTGCCTCTGTCGTACCGGTAACCGACTGAGAAGCTCGAGTAGATGACGCTCTTGAATGAGCCCGCGGCCATTTCCTCTGCGAACGAGGCTGCTTCACTTTGCGTTGCAAACACGCCGATGATGTTGTTCGGCGGAGAATCCTCATGACTGACGATCCAGACATTTTTTACAGCTCTACCCATGATGTTCGATTCAACGACGGCTGGCTCGGGAGATGTCGCGCCCGGGAGACCGGGAGACGACCAGTGCGGTAATGGCGAGAAGGATCGCCACCCCTCCTGCAACGGCAGAGATGTAGAGACTTCGAAGGATTCCGGCAACGTCCTGTGAACTCTCGGCTGCGCCGCTCACGAAGACAGCGAGGCCTCCGTAGATGAGGGCGCACATGAAGACTGCCCCCGCGACTCCGAGAAGAACGCGCACCGCGACGTGAGTCCGAGGGGCTGCGTTGTCGGTATCTGAGTTCATAGCTCTAACCCAACACAATCGTGCGCGCGAAGCAAGACTGACGGCCGTTGGTCGAGGCGCGCATCGTCGTCCTGTCGACCGTCTCGAAGAGCTCGACCAACGCGATGGCCAATTTGCGTCGTCTCTAGGAACCTCGGCCACCGAGTCGTGATTAGCCTCGGGGCATGAGCGGAAAGCTGAACATCGCCATTGTCGGAGGCTCTATCGGAGGGCTCTTCGCCGCAGTGCTCCTCTCGCAGGCGGGGCATCGGGTCACCGTGCAGGAGCGATCAGAGCGCGGCCTCGCGAAGCGGGGAGCCGGCCTGGTCGCCCAGCAGGAGCTGTTCGACATCCTGCGATTGGCGGGCCGGCAAGACGCGGGCGGCGTCGGGGTCGTCGCTCGCGAGCGGATCACCCTCGACCGATCGGGTCGCGTCGTCTACGGTGACCCCTCGCCCCAGACTCAGCTCTCGTGGGACTACATCTACGAGGCATTCCGTGGACTGCTTCCGGCCGATTCGTACCGTCTCTCGAGCCCAGTGCACAGCGTCTCGTCCGCCGACGACAGGGCGACGGTGCGATTCGACGACGGGCGGGAGGAAGGCGCCGACCTCGTCATCGGCGCGGACGGGCTGAACTCCGTTGCTCGAGAGTTCGTCGACCCCGGACGCTCCGAGAACTCCTACGCGGGGTACGTCACCTGGCGCGGTCTTATTCCCGAGTCATCGCTGCCCGCTGCCTCGGCCGAAACGCTTCTCGACCGCTTCGCCTTCTTCAACGGACCCGAGGCGCACATGCTGGGCTACCTGGTGCCGGGTCCTAAGGGCGAGACGGCGGTGGGCGAACGACGCTACAACTGGGTCTGGTATCGGGCGCTCACGAGGGCGGCGCTCAGCGCCCTGATGCGGGATGCGGGCCGGCCGTCGTCCAGCACGTCTCTGGCGCCGGGGCAGCTGCCGCCGCTTCGACGCGACGAACTGGTGAGCTCTGCAATCGATGAGCTTCCTCCACCGTTTGCCGATGCGGTCGTCGCCGAACCACGCCCGTTCCTGCAGGCCATCTACGACTACGTCCCCACACGGATGGCGCGTGGCCGGGTGATGCTGCTCGGCGACGCGGCGGTGATGGTGCGGCCGCACACCGCCATGGGGGCGGCGAAAGCGGCCGGAGACGCGATGACGATTGCCGCGCTGCTCGCGGAACTCGACGTGTCCGACGCACTGCACCGATACAACGCCGAGCGTCTCGCGGTGGGGCGAGCGGTCTCGGACTACGGCCGCAGGCTGGCCTCCTCGCTGCCGTTCGCTCGCTGACTCGGAGCGCCCCGTGCGGTCACCTCATTCAGGCCGTGGTTGCCTGCACGTCACTCGGCGTTCATGTGCCGCCGCCACTGTGGCGGAGTGCTGAAACTCCTGTCTCGACCCCTCGCCCTGTCCGTTGGATCCGCAGTGCTGCTCGCCGGTCTCTTCGCCGTACCTGCGGCTGCGACGGCCGACGTCGTCTCCCAAGACGCGGACCAGATTCCTGCGGCGGCAAGTGCTCTCCGCATCAACGAGATCGAGACCAACGGCAGCCCCGACTGGGTCGAACTCATGAACACGGCGACCGAGCCGCTCGACGCATCCGGATTCGTTCTGAACGGCCGCGAGAACGGAGTGACGCTGACTCTGCCGAGCAACACGGTGATCGCGGCCGGAGCGGTCTATGTCGCCGAGAGCTCGACCTTCAAGCTCAAGAAGGGTGACAAGGTCAGCCTGTTCGCTGCCGACAGCACGACGTCACTCGACTCCTATGAGTGGGGCGACTTTCACCTCGACACGTATGGACGCGTTCCCAACGGCACCGGCGACTTCGTGCAGCAGGCGGCTTCGTCGAAGGGCGCGCTCAATCCCGCTGCTACCGACCCGGGCGAGGGCGGGGGAGACGGCGGCGACGACAGCGGCTGGCAGTCCGTGAAAATCAACGAGGTCACCTCGGCGAACGACGATCCCACCCACGACGCCTACGAACTAGTGAACACGGGCGATGTCGATGTCGACGTCGCCGCCTGGCTGCAGTCCGACAGCACCAGCCTGCCGGCCGCGATCAGCGCACCGAACGGCACCGTCGTGCCCGCCCGCGGCTACCTCGTGCTGCTCTCGAACCAGGGCCTCAGCTCCGACGGCGACTCCGTGAAGGTCTACCGCGCCGACGGCTCCACCATCGTCGACTCTGTCGGCTGGGGAGCGAATGATGCGCAGCCCGGTTCGTGGTCGCGCTGCGCCGACGCGACGGGCGCGTGGGCGCACACCGCGGCATCCAGTTTTGGAGCATCGAACGCCACGGCCTGCGCCGGCACCATCATCGCGCCGAGCACGCCGCCCGGCGGCGGTGTCTCGTGCCAGACGGAGGCGGCCTCGGGCAACGGCCCCGCCATCGCCGGCGGAATCGCCTGGCCGGGAAGCCAGAGCGCCGTCGTCTCCGACAACGAGTGCCAGTTCGTCACCTCGCTGTCGGGCCAAGACGTCTCCGGCCTCGACATCGATCCGAGCGCTCCGACCGTCATGTGGGCAGTGAAGAACAAGAGCCACGCCTACCGCCTCGTCAAGAGTGGCAACCTCTGGGTTCCCGACACGGCGAATGGTTGGTCGGCTGGCAAGAACATCGTCTTCCCGAGCGGTGGGGGACAGCCCGACTCCGAGGGCATCACGGTCGGCCCCGACGGCTTTCTGTACATCACGACCGAACGCGACAACGCGGCGAGCGGCGTTCCCCTCGACAGCGTGCTGCGCTTCGACCCGAACGAGTCCGGCACGACGCTGCATCCGACCGTGCAGTGGGATCTGACCGCCGATCTCGCCGGTGTGATCGACCCGGTCAAGGCCGATTCCAACCTCGGCTTCGAGGGCATCACGTGGGTGCCCGACTCCTACCTCACGACGAACGCGTTCATCGACCAGAGCACGGGTAAGACCTACGACCCGACGATCTACGAGGGTCACGGCACAGGCCTCTACTTCGGCGCACTGGAGAAGAACGGACACCTCTACGCCTACGCGTTGAACGCCGACGGCACCTTCCACCGTGTCGCCTCGATCGCGACCGGACTTCCGATGATTCAAGAGACTCAGTGGGATGCCGATGCGCAGCGCATCTGGGCGGTGGCCGACAACTCGTCGGCCGGCTCGTCGACGCTGCTCAAGATCGACGCCACTGGTGCGTTCGTCGTCGACCGCATCTATGACCGACCCACGGGGCTGCCGAACAATAACAACGAGGGTTTTGCAATCGCGCCAAGCTCCACTTGTGTCAACGGAGTCAAGGAGGTCATCCGTGCCGACGACGGCAACAACGGCGGCCACTCCCTGTGGTCGGGCACGATCTCGTGCGATCTCGCCCTCGGCCCGCAGGGCCCGAACCCGCCCGCCTCGTCGCCGACGGTCGCAGCGACCCCGTCGACCGTGCAGGCCGGTGGCGTCACGACGATCGTCGCCGAGGGTCTCGTGCCGGATACGGAGTACACGATCGTGCTGCACTCCGACCCGGTGACGTTGGGCAGCGTGGTCGCCGACTCGACGGGCGCGCTGGCGCTGCGCGACGTGCGCATCCCGGCCGACACGACAGCCGGGGCTCACACGATTACGGTTGCTGCGGCATCCGACCCCGCCACGGTGGTGGCCAGTATTCCGTTCACGGTGACGGCCGCAGTCGGAGGGCCGTCGGGAACCGCGCCGACTCCAGCGGGCGGAGCAGCTAAACCGGCCAGCCTCGCATCCACTGGCGCTCAGCCGATGTCGGGAATCGCGATCGGTACGCTCTTGCTGATGCTGGGCGCTGGATTCGTGGTTGTGCGTCGTCGCTTTGCTTCGGCTGAGTAGGTCGTCGGCAGTCGGTCAGCGGAAGTAGGGCCGACCGGCGCGTTGCTGCCCGGCCGGGATCGGCGTGCCCCGCGGGTTCTGCCAGTCGGGCAGCCTGATGTGCGGTTTTCCTCGGATCATCTCGAGAGTCCACGCCGAGGTGTGGATAGTGGCGTGATGGAACGGACACAGCAGAGCCAGGTTGTCTATGTCTGTTCGACCGGCTGCGAACACGGCGCTGACCCACGGGATGACGTGGTGCGCCTGACACCGCGCTGGTGGAACGGCGCAGCCGGGGATGACGCAGCCGCCATCGCGCGCTGCGAGGGCCCGCCGTTGTGCGCGGGTAGCCAGCCGTTGCGTCTTGCCCTGGTGCAATACCTGCCCGTCATCGCCGAACACGGTGACGATGGTGTCGGCGTCGCACTGGAGCATGTTCACGGTGCTCAGCGGCACGGGTTCGCTGCAGCCGTCGATCCAGCCGACCCCACGGCCCTCTTCGAGGTCTTTCAGCGTGACGTGCACGTTCACGGTGGGTGCCGCGCCGTTGAGTCGCGATGCTGCGGGGGATGCCGCGGCTATGTCGATGAGGGTTATCACGGCGTCGAGGAGCTTCTGCTGTGAGCTGCGCAGATCTGACGGAACGCACTCTGCTGCCTCGGAGTCGGAGATGCCCTCGTCGCCGCCTGGCTGTGGCGTCCCCGGGTTTGCCGTGCGGGGGCTGAGGATGGAGTCGACCGCGGTGAGAAAGATGCCGAGCTGAAGCGGCGGCAGCGCGTATGTGCCTCGAGCCATGCCGTCTGCGCCGACTCTTGGATAACTGAATCCGCGTAACGCCTGTTTGACGGCGTCGCGCGGTTCGGCGCCGTCGGGGTCGAGATGTTCGCGGATGCGGGTCGCGAGTCGGCCGATCTCGTCGACGGTGTATCGCCGCGTGTGATCGGCATTGTCGACTGTTGCCGTCGCCGCGTCAACGAGGTGCAGCTCGGCCTCGTCGACGGCCTCGGGCCGAAGGGTGCCCGGAACCGCCTCGGTGAGGGTACGGCAGATGACGGACGCGGCGTCGACCCCGATCTGGCCAGAGCACAGCGCGCTCTCGACGGCCGGGAAGCTGCTCGGCACAGGCAACCCGGTTATCGACAGCGACGATCGGAGCTGTCTGCCTAGGGCCATGCGCGAGCCGGCCGTGCGCTCAGACACCGTCGCGGTCGCGGCGATCAGTTTCTTCGCGGTCGAAAAGCCGTGCCGGTAGGCGAGCCCCGCGGTGTCGAGCTCGCGGCGGGACTCGTTCTCGATTTCGGCCGCAACCCAGATGCGTGCGGCATCGGTTGCTCGGCCGGCCACCTCCCAGTCGTGCGCCGACGTCAGAAGTTCGTCGCCGACCGCGAGTTTTCGGTCTGACGCGAGAAGCTCGTGGAGGCGTTCGGCGATGTCGCCGAGGGTCGCGTCCTTGAGTTCCATACATGAATTCAAGCAGGAGCCACCGACATTGACTCTCGCGGTACATTCGACACTTGATCAGGAGATAAGGCTGTGGATAACTGTCGAAATTGAGGCTACTGGCACCAGTCCGGCATCCACCCGTCGACCGACTTCGTCGTCTCGAGCGACGAAAGGTCGACGAACGACGTCGTCATCGGCACATATGACGGCACGTTGGGGTATTTGTCGTTCTGCTTGTCTTCGGCGAACGTCTCGACCGCGGCGACCCTGCCGTTCGGTGACAGACAGATGTTCCGGATGCGGGTGCCCTCGTCCGGTCGAAAGATCTGCCGGGTTCCGCTCTCGTCGATGAGCATGAGCACCGACGTGGAGTACTGGTGCTGCGCGTCTGGCACGTCGAACTCCTGCACGAAGCGACCCTGTCCATCGAGATACAAGCGCTTACCCGGATAGTAGCTCGGGTCAGCCTGCGCAGTCAGGGAATCGAATGTTTCCGTCTTCGCCGCTTGAAGATCGATGCGAGTGAAGTCCTCAAGATCGGAGACCACGAGCTGAGCCGTGCCAGGTATGAAGCCGTGCACCTCGGCATGTCGGCCCAGGGGGCTCGGAACCGAGTCTGTCGTGACGTCGATCAGGAAGAGCTGCTGGTCGTAGTCCTGGATCACAGCCGACGTCGTTCCCTGAACGAACGTCCAGGCGACCGCCGGCAGCTGCGCGCCGTCGAATCCCTTGACCTGCCGGGCGGTGACGCCTTCACTGGCCGGGTCGTATACGTAGAGCGTGGTCGGGGAGGTGGAGCCGTCGGGGGCCGACTCGCCGGTGACCGTGAAGCCGAAGAGCCCGGATGCGCCGGACGACTTGAGATAGCGCATCGCCCCGGTCGCGGCGACGGTTGCGACCTTCGTATCGACGCCCGTCGAGAGATCGCGCACGACGAGCGAGGTCTTGTTCTGATCGTCGAGCACGATCGCAGCAAGCCTCGAACCGCTGACCGCGTACTCCTGGATGCGTGGGGCGGTGAATACGTCTTCGGCCGGGGCGTCGTCGGAGAGAGAAGCGCGAACCACCCTGTCGGGCTCGTCACCAGCCACGCTGCCCGTGTCGCGGATGAGCGTGTAGATCGGGATGTCCGGGGTGGTGAACGAGTAGTCGAGCGAGGCGGCCGCTCCGGAGTAGAGGCTCTTGGCCGCGACCGTGACGGCGTAGTCGGTCTCGTAGTCGAGCATGCCGTTCAGGGTGAGAGTGAGGTCGCTGCCCGATGTCGTGGCCGTGAACGGAATCGAGGGGGTGACGGTCACCTGCGACGCGTCGACATGCGCGATCGGCTGATTGGCGTGCAGAACGAGACGCTGACCAGGCCGACCGACGGCGCCCTGTCCGTTGATCTCGCCCGAGCTGAGTCGCGGCCCCTGCAACGTATTCGCTGCTCCGAGTACACCGCCGAGCAGGGCGAGGCTCGCGACGACGACGATCGTGAGTCTCCGATACCTCTGGGCAGCACGCCGACCGGAGCGTCCTTCGGACGACCCTCGACCTTCGGCGGGCGTGCGATCGTCAGTAGGCATACGGCTCGGCCGGCTGGTCGATGGCCGACACGGTGGGATTCGCCATCACAACGCTCTCGCTGCTCTTCCCGCTCGGATTGAGCGCGAAGGTTCCTTTCGCCTCGACCCAGCTGTCGACGGCATAGGTCGACGACCAGCCGGGGGAGTAGACCGGAACGCCGATCGGCTGCGCGTCGACCGCGCAGCAGGTGATGACGAACCGCGTGAGGTAGAAGACGTTCTCCGGGTCGCTCGAGTCTGCGGTGACGAAGCCCGAGAGGGTCGTGGTCTTGCCGACCACGAAATCGCTGCCGGAGCCGTCCCGCAGCAGAGAAACCCAGTCCCTCAGGCTCAGAGACGACACGTCGGAACCGGCGAGTTCGACGTTCGAGCTGGTGTCGGACTCCACTCCGGTTGCCGAGCTGTTCAACTCGCGGTTCTCGACGGTCGCTGTGGTGAGCGTCGAGGGCGGCACGATCACGAGCGCGACGAAGGCCAGGGCGATGGCCACAATCCCCGCGAGGGGCAACACGACGCGCCACCGACCGCGCGGCGCGGCTGGCTCGAGTTGCTCGGATTCGTGCTCGTGTTCATCCTTCTCCGGAGTGACGGCGAAGGCCGCGAGCGTGAGCAGTCCGCCGAGTATGGCCATGACGACGGTGAAGACGAAGTAGCGGGGGTGGATGTACAGCCCGAGCTGACCGCTCAGCGCGAGCCACGAGATCGAGACGATGCCGATCAGGCTCAAGGCGAGCCCCTGCCAGCGCGCGAGGATTCGTTCAAGCAATGAGATTCACTCCCAATCCGAGTACCAGTGCGGCGAGGGCGACGACGAGCGTCAGTCGAGTCAACGTCGACGTGGTGAACGTCGTTCGAAGAAGCGCCAGCATCTTCACGTCGACCATGGCGCCGAAGACCAGGAAGGCCACGATGGCTCCCGGCATGAAGGTCGAACCGAACGACAGAATGAAGAAGGCGTCGACGTTCGAGCAGATGGCGATCACGAACGCCAGGGCCATCAGCGCGAGCACCGACCAGACCGGATTGCTGCCGAGCGCGATGAGAACGTCCCTGCTGACTCCGACCTGAATCAGTCCGGCGATCGCCGAGCCGATGAACAGGGCTGGCAGCATGGCGCTCGCCTCACTCGAGAAGGCGACGATGCTGAGTTGCAGCCGAGGTGTGTGCGAGGCATGGTCGTGGCCGACACGACAGGAGGCTTCGAATCCGCGGGTCAGCAGCTCCTCGGGCCTCGGATGCTTGCTGAACAGCCAGCCGATGAGGTTGGCGATGAGAAAGCCGCCGATGATTCGGGCGGCGAGGATTCCGTTGTCCCAGCCGAAGGCCTGATACGTCGTGATGATCGTCACGGGGTTGAGGATCGGTGCCGCCAGCAGGAACGTCATGGACTCCGCGACGGTGAGGCCCTTCACCATCATTCCCCGCGTCAGCGGAACATTGCCGCACTCGCAGACGGGAAGCAGTACCCCGAGCAGCGACATCACGGCACGCCGGAGCACGGGCCTCGTGGGCAGAACCCGCTGCATCAACGACTCGGGGAGCCAGATCTGCACGACGATCGACAGGATGATGCCCAGAAAGACGAACGGGATCGACTCGACGATCACGCTGATCGAGAGCGTCAGAAAATCGCGGGCGACGTTCGGCAGTTGATCCGCCGTCGACGACGGTGCGAGCACACGCGTGGCGAAGACGGCTGCAGTCAGTGCGAGGCCGACACCGACCCCGATGACGCCGCGCCGATGCCGACTCGTCGCGCGCGCCGGAGCGACGGGCAGAGGCGGCGAGGAGATCATCGGGTCAAGCATAGGCATGGCCGCTGAGACCAACCGCGGCCGCAGAGTCTCGGCAAGCGGTGGAAACTACATCACCGCGCCGATATAGGAGTACTTCACGAAGACCTCGGCCGCGATCCCGGCCTCCTCGAGAACGCCCTGCACGGCCGTGAGCATGTAGCGAGAGTCCCAGCCCATGTAGAGGAAGTGCTCGTCGTCGAGCGTGTCCCAGTGTCCGTTCCACGACTGCGCGTCGTAGATCGGTCCGCCTCGGCGCGCGCTGAACGCCACGACATCGACGCGCGAGTCTGCCCAGAGTCGCTTGAAGATGCGGTTGAAGAGGTACTTGATGTCATAGACCTCCCAGTGCTCGCCGCGGTACTCCGCGTACTCGAACTCGCGTTGCCACCCCTGCGGCCAGCCGCGTCGCTTCTGGGCGTCGAGGATGGGCGTGAGCCCGTCGTCGTCGATCATCACGACGGCCGGTCGCTTCCAGACCTGCAAGAACTTCTCGGTGAGACGCACGGTGCGGGCTGCGATCGCTCGCGTGCCCCAGGCTTCCGTGCCGGCCAGTTCGCTCGTCAACGCGATCGAGCTCTTCGCGTAGGAGCGGTCGCGCTTCTCGACAAAGGACTTGTCAGCAGCGCGCTCGGCCAGGTGCTCCTCGAGCAGAGCGAGGTTGCCGATCGTCTTGGCGAGAGCACGGTGGCTGTTCTGCTCGTCGTCGGAGTAGTCGACCCATTCGCGCTCGCCGTCTCCGCTCCACGAATCTCCGGGGGCGAGCGGAACGATGTGCTCGACATCGAGGTCGACCGTCGAGTCGACCTCGCTGAGCCGACCCAGCACATACGCCGGGTGGGCCAATTCGGCGTATTTCAGGGCCACACGCACACGTTCGTCGCTGGGGGTGATGCGGGAGATCGCGCGAACCAGCGCATCCGGGCCGTCGGCACGTGCCCTGCTCAGGCGCGCGACCAGGCGGTCGTTGCTCACGCCGACAAGCGTGCGGCGCAACAACAGCGATTGGATGTTCTCGAGCAGCTCGACGAGAGACGCCCGGTCGAGCGTCTGCCGCGAATAGTCGAGGTAGGCACGCATGACGAGCGGGTACATGCCGCGGCCGAACGTGTTGAGATAGCCGAGCTGGCGCGACACCTCGGGGTCGGATTCGAGGCCCGGCTCGAGAAGAACGCGATACGCGGCGGAGTACGAGCGCCACTCGGCGGCGTGCGCGCGAAGCGTCTCGACATCGAGCCGCGGGAACTGCTGCTGGAACGCGTCGTACACGCCCCGCTGGCCGACCACGGTGACCTCGCGGCCGGTCGTCATGACCAGGTAGTGCCGCCAGAACGAGGCGATCTGCTCACCGGTGTTCTGCTCGATCGGCAGCCAGAAGGAGTCTTCGATCTCGCTCTGCTCGAGGTGCGTGAGACCCATGAGTACGTAGTTGTGGATGAGCTCGTGGTCGCGCAGCGGCTCGCCCGTGGAGTTGAGGCTCTCGAAGATCTGCTGCGCGTTGGCATCGGCGCCGAGAGTGATGGCCACGTGCTCGAGCTTCTGCAGGCCGCGCCAGATGCGCGGCACCTCCTCGAGGCGGACCTGGCTACGGAAGAAGGCGTAGTTGTCGTCGAAGCGCGAGTCGCGCAGCTCGTCGCCGGCTCCGAGCCGATCGAGCACGACGCTCTCGAAGACCTGGGCCCAGGCGCGATGAGGGCGCAGTTTCGTTCGGCTGGGATCGGCGGCGCGCACGAGCACTCTCTGCAGCTCTGCGGCGAGAGCCGGATCGCTGTGCTCGACCGTGTGGTGCAGGGCGGCGATCAGCAGCATCAGCGTGGTGATGCGCTGCTGTCCGTCGATGAGCACGAGCTCGGAATCGTCGGCGTCGTCTGTGCTCTTCGATGACAGGATCGACCCGATGAAGTGAGTGTGCCGATCTTCTGTCTGCGAGACGGCTCGGATGTCGGTGAGCAGCTTCTCGCACGCGCCGATGTCCCAGCGGTACTGCCGTTGGTAGACCGGAACGACGATCGTGGTGTCGTCTGCGGAGAGCCACGCGACCGTGTTGACGGCGGTCGCATCGATGTTCGTGGCAGTGACCATGTCTTTGTTGAACCCGTCTCGTTTCGCACGTCTCGGTGGGCGGCGTGTTGCGGTGCCGTGCAGCCGTCGAGTCTAGTAGATCGGGTTTAAGGCACTTCTTCTACAACGGATAGAGGCTCGATGTTAGCCTTGCCTAAGTTGGGCCTGTTAAAACGTGCTGGCCCCCAACGAAAGGACATGATTTCTAATCATGGGTTACATCAAATCTGCCGCTCTGGAAGAGACCGGCTATGTCGTACTCGATCGCTACAACAAAGAGATCGACCCCAAAGAATGGCTCGACATCGAGTACGTCGACTGGAAGTCGTCGGGCGACACCCGCTTCGCTCCTCTCGCAAGCGCCTTCGGTGACATCGAGTGCAACGGCTTCTGGAACCACAAGCCGCCGCGCACCGACAAGGATGGCGTGTTCATCCCGTCGCAGACCGAGAAGGCCCCGACTCTCACCGCCCGCGCCCAGGAGCCCGGTGCGAACGTCGGTCGCTGCCGCGTCATCGAGCTGCAGCCGAACTCCTACGCCGACTGCCTCTACAACCTTCACCAGGACGACAACAACCGCCTCAACCCCGACGGCACCGGCTGGGTCGTTCGCGGTTTCTTCAATCTCACCGATGACACGGAGAGCTTCTTCGTTCTGCGCGAGAACCGCACCGACCCGAGCGTCGAGTACCGCATCGCTCTTCCGGCCGGCGCACAGCTGATCATCGACACCCAGCGTCTGTGGCACGCCGCCACGCACCTCGGCAGCGACCCGCGCTACTGCCTCATCACGTCGTGGGAGTCGGGCCCCGAGCTCGACGCCTACATCGAGAAGTACAACGGAGTGAAGCACGTTCCGAACTTCGAGGTCGACCAGGAGGTGCTCGACGCCGGACAGGCCGAGCAGACCCGTCGCCTCGCAGCTCGCGCTGCCGCACTCGCCGCTCGCGGCCAGGCTGAGAAGCTCGTCATGAGCGAGGCCTAAGCCTCACCGATAGCTGCAACACGAAAGAGGCTCTCGCCCCAAGGGGTGGGAGCCTCTTTTGGGCATTGTGGGTGAAGGCCCGCACGGCGATACTTGTTCCTACTAGGAATATCGACGTTCCACCGAAGGAGACTCAGATGCCATCGATCCTCACCCCGTATCTCGGCTTTCGCGACAACACCAAAGAGGCGATGGAGTTCTACCACTCGGTCTTCGGCGGGGAGCTCACCATGAGCCGCTACGCGGACTTCGGCATGAACGAAGATCCGTCAGAGGCCGACAAGATCATGCACTCCCAGCTCGTGGCGCCTGGCGGGCTCATCTTCATGGCGGCCGATACCCCGAAAAGCATGCCGTTCACCCCGGGCGACAACTACTCGGTCTCGCTCAGCGGACGAGACGTCGATGAGCTCACCGGTTACTGGAACAAGCTCAGTGAGGGCGCGACCATCTACGCTCCGCTCGAGAAGGCCCCGTGGGGCGACAGCTTCGGTCAGCTGCGCGATCGCTTCGGCGTGAGCTGGATGGTCAACATCGGAGGTTCGCCCGAGGAGCCGACGGCGCAGTCCTGACGGCCCTTAGCGCGATCGCGCGTAGCGGGTGAGCAGCAGCCCGTCCGACTCGAGCACGTGCACGAGTCGCATTCGGCGTGCCGCCTCGCTCTCGCCGTGTGCAATCCGGATGCCGGCTCCGCCTTCCAGAAGCGGGCTGACGGTCAGGCACAGCTCGTCGACGAGGTCGGCCGCGATGAAGGTGCCGAACAGGCTCGGGCCGCCCTCGCAGAGAATCTGAGTGAGCCCGCGCTCGACGAGCGTGTCGATGATGCGCTGCGGTTCTACATGGTCGTCTCCGCACGAGATCACGTCGGCGACGCCGCCGAGTGCTGCCCGCGCCTCGGTCGGAGCCGAGGCCGAGGTCAGAATCAGTGGCCGAACCGGTGCCTTCGCGAAGATATCGCTCGTCGGGTCGAGATCGAGCCTCCCGGAGACGAGCGCGAAAGCCGGCTGTGCGGCCAAGCCGTGAGCCTCTCGCCACGTGGCGTCGGCATCCGATAGTCGCATGGAGCCGTACCCCTCGGCGCGCACTGTGCCGGCGCCTACGAGAACGACGTCGCTCAGGCGTCGGAGAGTGTCGAAGACCAGCTTGTCGCCGGGGCCACCGAGGCCGCCCGAGAGCCCCTTCACCGTCGCGGAGCCGTCGAGACTCGTGATGAAGTTCACGCGCAGGGTGGGAACGCTGCGATCGGCGACCGTGTATGCCGACGCGAGGGCCGCGGCGTCGAGCGAGGCGGCGCCGGGGGAGAGCAGAGCGATTGGGGCGTCGGTCACGGCAGCGGCCTCCTGGTCGGTCATTCGTTCTCGTCGGTCATGTTGTGACGCAGGTATTCCGGTTCGCGCAGGCCGAGGATGGTCTCGGTCATGCGCATCGCCTGCACCGATCGCCGGACATCGTGCATCCTCACGATCCGGGCGCCGAGCAGGGCGCAGGCGGTGGCCGCCGCCAGGGATCCGTCGACTCTGTCGTCTCGTTCTGCGCCCAGCGATTCTCCGACGAAGTCCTTGTTCGATACGGCCGCGATAGCCGGAAGGCCGATGCGGGCGATCTCGTCGAAGCGGCGCGTGATCTCGAGCGAGTGCACGGTGTTCTTGTTGAGATCGTGCCCCGGGTCGATGATGATCTGAGTCTCGTCGAGGCCTAGGTCGATGGCCAGCTCCACGCGTTTGCGGAGAAAATCCACGACGTCCAGCACGACGTCGTCGTACCGCGGCGCCGCATAGGCAGTGCGGGGTTGAGCGAGACTGTGCGTGATCACGAGGGTGGCGCCGGTGGATGCCGCGAGCTCTGCCAGCGCCGGGTTCTGCAACCCGGTGGTGTCGTTCACGACCGAGGCGCCCGCGGCGATACACGCTTCGGCGACCTCGAGTCGGAAGGTGTCGACCGAGATGACGATGTCTGACTGCGCTGCGACGGCCTGAACGACAGGAAGCACCCGGTCGAGTTCTTCGGCCGCCGAGACCTCCGGGCCGGGCGCGAATTTGACCCCGCCGATGTCGACCCAGTCGGCGCCGGCAGACGCCGCCGCGAGAGCAGCGTCGACGGCGCGGTCGAGAGCGAAGGTTTTGCCGCGATCGAAGAAGCTATCGGGTGTTCTGTTGACGATCGCCATCACAGCGATATGAGAAGAGAAGTCGATGGTGCGTGCGCCGATCGTGCGCACGGGGCTCGTGAGAGGGGGCAGCGGAAACCCGGAGGTCGCCGTGGGGGTCGTCATGACTCCATCATGCCTGTCGCGGGGGTGCAGAGACTGCGTAGCTCGTCGAGAGAACCCGCTGAGCGATCACAGCGCGCGCGCGAGGGAGTCCAGCTGGGCCAGGGGGTCTTCGCCGGCGGGCATCAACACGACGCTGGTCGCGCCGCTCGCATGAAGTTCGGCGATGCGCGCGCGCACCCGATCGGGTGTTCCGACGAGTGCGAGAGCATCGAGCCATTCGTCGGGAAGCGCGGCGGTGAACTCCGCGCTGGTGCTCGAACGTGCCCTCAGCGCGGCGAACTCATCGGCGAACGGCAGCGGGGAGATGTGCGGCGCCCAGTCTGGTTCGCCGATCCATTCGAGGGACGGCCGCGCGCGATCCCTCGCGACCGAGGCATCGTCATCGACGGCGGCCACGTTGTAAGCCACGATCTCGTGCGGCCCGGCAGCATCTATGTTCGCGAGTGCGGCCACCAGATACTCGGGAGTCACCGGTTCGGCGAGGATCGTGCCATCGGCGGAACGGCCGGAGAGGGCGAGCGACTTGGGCCCGCGAACACCGGCGAGCACGGGGGGAGCGATCGTGGCCGGAGTCTCGAGCTGTGCGCCGTGGATCTGCACGTAGCGGCCGTCGACCTCGAGCTTGTCGCCGGCGAGAAGGGTGCGGAGCGCCGTGAGCTGCTCGTCGAGCATGGTCAGGATGCTCGCAGGCTTGTCGCCGACCTGTCGCATCCAATCGGGCATACCGTGACCGATACCCAGGATCAGCCGGCCGGGGTAGAGCTCCGCGAGAGTGTTGGCCTCGAGCGCGGTGAACGCCGCGTTCCGCACAGGTGCAGGCAGGATGCCGATACCCACCCGGATTCGCTGGGTCGAGGCCAGGGCGACCGCGGCCTGGGCGAATCCGCCGCGAAAGAAACAGTCTTCGACCACCCAGAGTTCGTCGAAGCCGAGCTGCTCGGCCTTCTGCACGAACTGAACGATCTGGTGGGCGGGAAGGTCGCGGGGCAGCATGGTGCCGACGGTGGCAGTGGTCACAAGAACAAGCCTAGATGCGAGATGGGTCGACCAGGGAGACCAGCATGAGAAACGAGCCCGCAAGCTCACCGTTGCAGGGCACGGCGCATACCCGCTCGCCAACTGGAGAAGCTAGAGCAGGACGTGCGTGATCGGCTGCGCATCAGGTGATCATGACGATCGCGGGGTCTGAATACATTGTTCTATTCAGCAGTTAGGGTGCTGAGTATGCACCCGCGCTCGAGGTACCCGCGTCGCGGGCTCATTACCGTGAGTGTTCTCGCGGCCGGTCTCCTGTCGCTGAGTGGTTGCGCTACACCGACCGCGCAGGACTATGCCACCGACGAGGCCGCTAGGTTGGCTCTCGTTGCTCAGGAAAACCTTTTGGCTTTGGCGACTGTTTCGAAATCTGATCCGTTACCGACAAGTGAGGAGATCAGAGCAGTCTTTCAAACCGACGTCACGTCTATGACGGGCCCTGAACTTCGTGCGATGAATACCTCTAGTCGTTCCCTGCTGTTGTACTCAATCGACTCCACGACAAACCAGCAGGTGGCGAACGTGTTCGTGATGGGC
Organism: Agreia pratensis; assembly: GCF_900177685.1. Taxonomy (GTDB): domain Bacteria; phylum Actinomycetota; class Actinomycetes; order Actinomycetales; family Microbacteriaceae; genus Agreia; species Agreia pratensis. The sequence continues at coordinate 260,416 of NZ_FXAY01000001.1, read as the reverse complement.
AGAGGTCAAGGTGGAGGAGGGTGGTTCTACGAGAGCGTGCACAGCTATACCTGTGTGAGCTTCACCTACGAGCGGTCTCGACCCGGGAAGCTGACAGCGAGCGAAGCCACATGCCCCGAGCTGCTCGTCGAGAACCTCACATTTCCTCTCGACGACAAGCTTGCAAGCTTCGACGATCTCGATATCGAGGAAATCGTCGAGAAGTGATCCCATTCATGGGTTGGCGTCTAGCGAACGCGTGGCGCTTGCCTCGAATCGCGCCGTGGCTGCAGAAGGGTGAGCGGCTTACTCTCGTTGAGAGCGGCCGGGTCGACCGCCGTGTGCACATGAAGAAACCGGCCGCCCCCACCGTGCGGTGAGAGCGACCGGCTGAAGATCGGAGCCGATCAGGCGGCCTTGGCGAACCCGTCTGCGGGCGACGTGCGACGACGCTCGCTCCAGCCGAGGTCTTCGGCCACGCGCGTGTCTCGCTCGACCCGCGTCTCGTCGCCGATACGAACGTCTGACTCGATGCGGGAGTTGCTGCCGAGCCGAGCTCCACGGCCAACGAATACGCCGCGACCGATGTGCACATTGGCCCCGACGAACACGCCGTCGCTCAGAACCGCGCCGCGATCCACCCAGCTGCCCGCGCCGATCCAGGTGTTCTGGCCGACCTGGGCATCCGACTCGACGTAGGCCGACGATTCGATGAATGCGCTCGGGTGCACTTTGGCTTTCGAGGCCACGCGCCCGCGGCCGTTGAGGTGCCGACGGTACTTCGTGACAACGCCGGTCTCGTCTTCAATCTCTTCTATTGGTCTGGTCACTGTGCCTCCATCTACAGCCGTTCTCACGACTCGCTAGAGATAACACACAAGGGCCCGTGAGGATTCCCAACTGTGCACCTCTGCGCGCGGGTGTTTTTCAAGCCCTGTCGGGCAGCTTCGTGCGGGCGTATCGTCGCGGCCATGAATGCATCAGATCCCTCCACAGGAAAGCCGAACGACGCCGCACGCCAGGAGCCGAACCTCAGCGCTCTCGATGAGGTTGCGCATCCCTTCGATCAGACCAACGGCATCGTCGAAGACGTCGACCGCCGTCACGGCGAGACGCACCACAACGACGAGCAGCTCGACGCCGATCCAGATGTCGACCCCGACGTCGACTCCACGCCTGAAGACGAGGAGCCCGGTCGGCAATCTCCTGATGATCGCCGCCCGCTCGTGAACACGGAACTGATCGCCGAAGAGGTCTTCGGAGACGACGAGCGGCGCAAGCCCCGCTTCGACTGAAGGACTCCACCCCTCATGCGTCTCCTAGACGTCGAGTGAGTCACCGGGCTCGAGCGCGAAGTATTCTCCGCCGTTCTGCTCGGTGGCCCACTTGATGCGGTCGCCGGTCATGGCCTTTCCCGCCTTCGAGAGAGTCATCTCGTGGGTGGGAAAGCTGCGTTTCGGTTTGATGGTGAGCACGTAGTCCATCGCCTCGCTGATCTTCAGCCACGGCGCTCCGATGGGGGCGGCAAGAACGTCGACCTCGACACCCTCGGGCACCGTATAGGAGTCGCCTCCGTAGTAGACCGAGCCGTTGATGAGCACGCCGACGTTGTCGATGACCGGGATCGACTCGTGAATAACCGCATGCTTCTCACCGAAGAATCGCAGCGTGAACGGCGCGACCGAGATCTCGTCGCCCGCCTTGACGACCGTCACCGGGAATCCGCCGGCGGCATCCGCGACACCCTGCGGGCCGAAGATCTGGATGTCGGGGGCCCGGTCGACGAGGCGGGTCAGCTGTTCGGGCGTCCAGTGGTCGGCGTGCTCGTGGGTGATGACGACGGCGACGGCCCCTGCGGCCTCGGTGATCGCGGTGGTGAACGAACCCGGATCGACGAACAGCTTCTTTCCCGACTGCTCGATGATCAACGCGGCATGCTCGAGTTTGGTAAGTCTCATGACATCAGAGTAGAACGCATCGCGCCGTCGTCTTTGGGCATTGCCTGTAGGTCATAATCGACACATCATGCCCACCTCGCCGAAGCGGATCGTCGTCGCGATCAACCCGTCTGCATCGTTCGGTTCGCGGAGCGCGACGGGCCCGAAAGTCGTCGATGCGCTCGCCGCAGACGGCCACGACGTCACAGCCGTCGCGCAGCCCGATTTCGCGTCTCTCACCTCAGCCGTTCGTCAGGCCCTGGATGCCGGTGGTCCGGCCGCCGCCGATGCGCTCGTTGTGGTCGGCGGCGATGGCATGGTGAGCCTCGCGGTCAACGTGACGGCGGAGACAGGCATTCCGTTCGGCATCATTCCTTCGGGCACGGGAAACGACATGGCGAGGGGGCTCGGAATTCCGCTGGACTCGCTCGACGATGCCCTGGCGGTTCTGCGCACGGCTCTCTCTGCGGGTGCGCGCACGATCGACGCCGGGCGGGTTCACCACGCGGGCGGCTCGACCTGGTTCGGCGGAGTGCTGTCGGCTGGCTTCGACGCTCTCGTGAATGAGAGGGCGAATCGCATGAAGCGCCCCCGCGGAGCCAGTCGCTACGTGATCGCTCTGTTGGCTGAACTCGTCACCCTGCGCGCTCGTAGCTACGAGCTCACCGTTGATGGCGCACGGTCAATCGTGAGTGCCTCTCTGATCGCGGTGGCGAACAATCGCTCGCTCGGTGGGGGCATGACCGTGACGCCCGACGCGGTGCTCGATGACGGGTTGCTCGATCTGTTCCGGGTGGGCGCGCTGTCGCGCGTGCGGTTTCTGCGACTGTTTCCCAAGGTCTTCTCGGGGAGCCACACCGGCCTCGACATCGTCGACATCTCGAGGGTGTCACGCGTGAGCATCGATGCCGACGACGTGATCGCCTATGCAGACGGCGAGCGGGTGGGGCCGCTGCCGGTCGAGGTCGAGGTCGTGCCGGGAGCGCTCCGCATCCTCGCCTGAGCCGATTGGCATTGAAGGCTGATCGTATGGCATACTCGTTGAGTTGCAGACGGCCCCATCGTTTAGCGGCCTAGGACACCGCCCTCTCACGGCGGCAGCACCGGTTCGAATCCGGTTGGGGTCACAGATAGCCCGGCTTCCCTTCTCTTCGAGGGGTGCCGGGCTTTTTTGCGTCTATGTACCCGGGAACAACATTCTGAAAAAATAATTCGGCCGCGTCGTGATTTCTCTTCGATCGGAGACACTCCATAAATGAGAGGGGGTGCGAATGATGACCGACAGAGATTCGGACGCTGAACTATTGATGGGCCTCGTGGCTGGAGACAGACAGGCGCTCGCTGGAATTCTTCGACGTCATTCCCCATCGGTCACGCGGTATGCGTGGGCGATGGTAGCGAGTCAGGCCGATGTCGAGGAGGTCGTGCAAGACACGTTCGTGACCTGCTGGCGGAAGGCCGACAGTATCGAGCTGCCGGATACATCCCTGCTGCCATGGCTTCTCGTCACCTGCCGGAATATGGCGCTGAACCTCAACAGGTCGCGGGTCAGGCACGCAGCGGATGAGCTTCCCGACGACGTGCCGGTCTCAGAGCACGATGACGACGCTCGGGATCGCCTTCGATGGGTGATGGGGGAGATCGACAAGCTCTCTTCCCTCGACCGTCGCGTGTGCGAGTTGTGTTTGATCGATGGTCGCAGCTATGCCGAGGCGGCGATCGAAACCGGAATCAGCGTAGGAGCCGTGCGCCAGAGAGTTGCGCGGAGTCGCGCCAGGCTGCGAAAGGCGGCGATCGACAATGAGAACTGAACCTCCTGCCGGCGATGACTTCGAGCGGATGATCGTTCGCATCACCGAGAACGTGCTCCTCACCGCGGGGTCACAGCTTCCGGCACCCGTCCCGGCACCGAAACCCCGGTTCCGGTTCGGTGCCCTCAGCATCGTTGTGCTTGTTGTGCTCGGTCTCGGTGCCGCGGGAGGCGCGCTGGCCATCGGACTCGGGAATTCCCCGTGGGGAGCCGTGGAGCCGACGACCTCGATCACTCCCACCCCGACTCGCACGCCTCAGCCGACTCCGACTGTGACGACGCCCGCGGTGCCAACCACGCCGACTGTGGTGATCGGGGATGCCTCGTTCAGCGCGCCGAGCTGGGGCAACGGCATCTCGGTGGATCTTTCCGGATTCGCGCCCAACACGGACTTCGCCCTCACGATCGATTCCCGGTACCCTGGCGAATCGAAAACGCCCGGCGGCTACTTCTCCGAGTTCAGCACTCCCCTCGCGGTCACGACAGACGACGTCGGTGCGGCTTCGGTTACCTGGATTCCGGATTCGTTCCCGCAGATGTTCACAGGTAGCGGTGAGAGCGGCAATCTTCTGAACAGTTACGTCAGGGTCGACACCGCCGCGGGGCCGCAGCTGGATCCCGCGGGGTCCGGGTATATCGATCCCCTTGCGCTGAGTAGCCCGCTTTCCCTCAACTATCTTCCTCGCGATGAGGTATCGGTGGAAGCTCAGTCGTGCATCGAACCCGAGCAACTCGTCGGAGATCAAGCAGGTCTTTCCGTCACGCTGACCGGTCTGGTGCCTGGCGAGATCATCTACCTGTCCAGCTTTCAGACAGGCGGTCCAGTGAGTTATTCCTTCCAGAGCGCTGGCTCCAGCACCGCGGACGAAACAGGATCGGCAGTTATCAGGATGACCGGAAACAGTGCGATGTATCCTGTCTCGACCTCGGCGATGATCGCTCCGGGGGAGTGGCGGGTGTACTGGGCGGGGGGCTATCGGGTAACCAGTTCCTCCCCCGATGATCCGGCTGATTTCATCCCGTTGACGATCGGCGGTTGTGGCTGATCACGTCGTTGCGCAGAATGACGATTCCGGATGCATCGGGTGCGGCCGGTCGTGCGTGCGTCGGTACTGTGAATGCATGAGCACAGACAGCCCGCGCGACCTCAAGAGCCTCGGATTCCTGACCATCGGCTTCTTCGACGAAGCGGATCCATTCGGCGGTCACGAAAGCACCCTGCAGATCATCGAGCTGGGGGAGCGGCTGGGCTTCGACAGCGCTTGGCTTCGTGATCGGCATTTGCAGCACGGCATCTCGTCTCCGGTCGCCGTGCTTGCCGCGGCTAGCCAGCGCACGAGTCGCATCGAGCTCGGAACAGCGGTGATCCCGCTTGGGCTTGAGAATCCGTTTCGACTGGCCGAGGATCTCGCGACGGTCGACGTTCTCAGCCGCGGCAGGCTCAACCCCGGAGTCAGCGTCGGTGTTCCCACCCACTTCGACGACATCAAAGAACACCTCTATCCCGACTCGTGGCAAAGCGAGGACTTCACGACCGAGCGTGTCGATCGGCTCCTGCATAATCTGCGCGGCGGCGACGTGAGCACGTTCGCGGGAACCGAAGGCATCGAGGCCTACTCGACGCGCATCCAGCCGCATTCGCCCGGCCTCGCCGACCGGCTCTGGTATGGGGCGGCCGGCCTCTCGTCGGCCGCGTGGGCGGGGGAGCGCGGGCTCAACCTGCTGAGCAGCAGCGTTGTTCGCGCCGAAGAAGACGATGACTTCGCTCGCATTCAGCGTGCGCAGATCGATCTCTTCCGCGACCGCCACCCGCTGGGGCAGGCGGCTCGCGCGTCGCAGGGACTCGTGGTGATTCCGACCGATACGGCTACGCCCGAGCAGGCCGCTAAGTACCGCGCATTCGCCGAGCGGAGATTCGCGCGCACGACAGCACCACAGGGGCCGCAGCGCATGCTCTTTGCGCCGGACCTGGTCGGCTCATCGGCCGAGATCGCGGATACGCTGCAAGCGCACGCGGGCTATCAGGCGGTTGACGAGGTGGTGTTCGCCTTGCCCTTTACTCTCGAACACGACGACTACGTGCAGATCCTCACCGATATCGCGGGTATTCTCGCACCTCTGCTGGGCTGGAAGGCTGAGAAGTAGCCGGATGAATGAGCCCAATGTCAACCCCTGTGCCCCGAAGAGGGCACGGCCGCTAGTGTCTTGGCTGCAGTAGTCGAAATCCGTCTACTGCACTACACAGTGCATTGGAGAGACAGTCATGAGCTTTCTCGGTTTTCTTCTTCTCGGACTCATCGCCGGCGCAATCGCTAAGGCGATCCTCCCGGGCAAGCAGGGCGGTGGATGGGTTGTAACCCTCATCCTCGGTGTTGTTGGCGCCCTTGTCGGCGGCTGGATCGGTGGAGCGGTCTTCGGCGTCGGATACGACGGATTCTTCAGCATCGAGTCGTGGCTCATCGCCATCGTCGGCTCGATCGTCGTGCTTCTGGTCTACGGCCTCATCGTGGGTCGCGGAAGCCGCAGCCGCGCATAACGCGCCACACAACGTTCGAAGCGCCCCGACCCCTTGTGGGTCGGGGCGCTTCGTCGTTAACCCGGCCGATGGCATCCGATTCGCGATATATCTTGACTGGGATCAATTCGCGATATAGCTTGAGTTCAAGCAACGCGATATATCGCGTCATCGACATCAAGGAGATATTCATGGCCATCGAGAAGTGGGTCGTCACGGGCCCGAAGGTCATCGACCTCGAACTCGTTCGCTCGGTCAAGATCGGCCTCATCGGAGGCAAGATCGACGTCATCGCTCACGACGAGCCCGGAGCCCGCGTCGAGGTTCACTCGGTCTCGGGCAAAGACCTGAAGGTCTCGATCGACGGCGACGTGCTCGAGATCGATCACCCGCAGCTGCGCTGGGACAACTTCATCGACGTGTTCAAGTCGTTCAAAGGAACGGCGAAGGCCGACATCAGCATCATGATTCCGCGCGATGCGAAGCTGAAGTTCGGCGTCGTCAACTCCAGCGCTCTCATCTCGGGGCTGCGCACCGACGCCAGAATCAACTCGGTCTCTGGTGACATCGTGATCGACGACATCATCGGCGACCTCGACATCAACACGGTCAGCGGTGAGATCTCGGTCAGCGACCAGCAAGGAGTACTGAACGCACACACCGTGACCGGTGACATCATCGTCACGGGTGCGCTTCGCAAGTTCTCGGCCGACGGAGTCTCGGGGGCCGTGTTCCTCGACCTCACCGGTGTTCCCGAAGAGATCAGCAACAACACCGTGAGCGGCGACCTCACCATTCGACTCGATCACGACGCGGCGGCGCGCTACACGCTCAACAGCGTCAGCGGAACACTGCAGGTCGATTCGACCACCACACGCGGCACGCGTGGCCGTGGCTTCAATCACACCGCGGGAACGCTCGACGGCAAGTGGGTCGAGGTTCGTGCCAACTCCGTGTCGGGCGACATCACATCAGTGCGACGCACGACGGTCGGAGCATCCACCGCCCCGAGCACGGGCGTCTCCGATGCTCCTGTCTCTGATGCTGCCCCGTTCGACGGCCCGGAGGGGGAATCGCTGTGACCCCCGTCTTCGGCCACGGCCACCTTCGGCTCTACCTGCTCAAGCTGCTCGACGAGTCGCCCAAGCACGGCTACGAGTTGATCCAGGCGCTCAGCGAGCGCTTCGGCGGCACGTACGCTCCCAGCGCGGGCACGATCTACCCGCGCCTCGCAAAGCTCGAAGACGAGGGACTCGTCACGAAGACCGCCGACGGCCGCAAGACCGTCTACGAGATCACCGAGGCCGGGCGCGCTGAGCTCGACTCGCGTGAGAGCGAACTCACCTCGATCGAGAACGACCTCACCGACAGTGTTCGTCGCCTGGCCGACGAGGTGCGCTCGGGGGTTGGCGAGGCCATGAAGAGCCTGCGTGCCGATCTCGCTTCCGCCGCGCGTCAGGCGCGCGAGGCGACCGACGCCACCACCCAGTCGTACTCCTCGTGGTTCGCGTTCGACCCCACGCAGGATGCGCCCGGCCAGGATGCGAAAGGCGACACATCGAGCGACGAGACGCGTGCAGCAGACGAGACACCGGCGTCTGCCGACGCCTCACGGGATGCGAGTCGTGACGAGATCCGCGACGTCGACATCGCGCTGGCCGAGTTTCGCCAGTCGGTGCGCACGGCGCTTCGAGCGAGTGGAGCGCGAGGCGCTGTGCCGTCGGGAACCGCTGCCGCATTCGCCCGCCGTCTCGACGAGGTGCGCGCATCCCTTTTCGCCGATCTCGGCAAGTAGCCGCTCCGCGGAGCGGCCTGCGACCGGCGGATTCGTCGAGTGGCTAGCGCTGCTCGACGAATTTGCCGTCGATGATGTAGCCCGACACAGCGACTGCACCCTGCGGCACGGGCGACGGATCGACGGGCTCGACCACCTGGTCCGACGGCTTGTGCGTGAGGCTCCTGGCCGATGCGCCGTGATTCTGCGACATACGGTCGATCAGGGCGAGGGCGATCGCCGACAGGATGAAGACGGTGTGGATGATGACCTGCCAGAACACTCCGTCGCCTGTGTAGACGTCGCCGGTGAGGCTCTCTTCCTCGTTGTTGCTGCCAGGGGCGCCGAGATCGCCCACCTCGATGAATGTCTTGAGCAAGTGGATCGACGAGATGCCGATGATGGCCATGGCCAGCTTGACCTTGAGCACATTCGCGTTGACATGCGACAGCCACTCGGGCTGGTCGGGGTGCCCCTCGATGTCGATTTTCGAGACGAAGGTCTCGTAGCCGCCGATGATGACCATGATCAGCAGATTGGCGATCATCACCACGTCGATGAGGCCGAGCACCGAGAGCATGATGACTGACTCCTCGATGTGCAGAGGGTCTTTCAACACGGTCTCGATGAGGTGCACCAGTTCGATCACGAAGACCACAACGTAGACGAGCTGCGCAATGATCAGGCCCAGGTACAGGGGCGCTTGCAGCCAGCGGCTGAAGAAGATGAGATAGCCGACCGACTTGACCCACGCGGTCTGCGGTCGGTACTGGCGTTGTTGGGACGGGGTCACGGTGGTCTGCGGGCTGCTGGCCAAGGGGGTCTCCTGAAAGTTGGTCTGGGCGGAATCTTAGCGTCAGCATCCTGTAACATCGCCTGCAGAAGGGGAGTATCCCACCTTCATCGCAGTCGTCAGTACGATCCCCATCGCCGCGGGTCCGTTGCGATGGCGTGACCGACATGTTCGAGTTCGCGCGGGAGAGACTTTCGGTCGCTCGGCGTACCCGCCATCCCGAAAGGTCTCACCCCTCACATGCCTGCAGCTCTCAACCTGCCCGTCTGGTTCGAAGTCTCATCACTCGTCATCCTGACGCTGATCCTCGTCGTCGATCTGTTGTTGGTGCTCAAGCGCCCGCACATTCCGTCGGCCAAGGAATCGACTCTGTGGGTCGTGTTCTACATCGGGCTCGCGCTGGTCTTCGCCCTGCTGATGCTGATCTTCGCCGACGGCGAGCACGCGGGGCAGTTCCTGGCCGGCTGGCTCACGGAGTACAGCCTCTCGATTGACAACCTCTTCGTCTTCATCATCATCATGGCGAGGTTCAAAGTGCCGAAGAAGCTGCAGCAGGAGGCGCTGATGGTCGGCATCCTCATCGCACTCGTGCTGCGCGGCATCTTCATTCTTCTCGGAGCCCAGCTCATCGAGAACTTCAGCTGGATCTTCTACATCTTCGGCGCCTTCTTGCTCTACACGGCATGGCAGCAGGCATTCTCCAAGCACGACGATGCCGACGCGGGCGAGAGCAGACTGATTCGCTACCTGCGTCGCCACATCGACATCTCGAACGACTTCGACGGCGCGAAGGTACGCACCCGCATCGACGGCAAGAAGATCTTCACGCCCATGCTGATCGTCTTCATCGCCCTCGGATCCACCGATCTGCTGTTCGCACTCGACTCGATTCCTGCGATCTTCGGCATCACGACGAGCCCGTTCATCGTCTTCACCGCCAACGTCTTCGCGCTCATGGGTCTGCGTCAGCTGTTCTTCCTGTTGGGCGGTCTGCTCGAAAAGCTGGTCTACCTGCACTACGGAATCGCGTTCATCCTGGCGTTCATCGGGTTCAAGCTCGTGTCGCACGCGCTGCACGAGAACGAGCTGCCGTTCATCAACGGTGGGCAGCACATCGAGTGGGCACCCGACATCTCGACGTGGGCCTCGCTGGCCGTGATCATCGGCTCCATGGCTGTCGCGACGATCGCGAGCCTCATCGCCATGCGTCGCGCGGATGCCGTGCCGGCGAGAGTCGAGGATGCCCCGGTCGACGCCGAAGAGCAGAAGTCCGACGCCGACGGCACGCCGCGCGGCTGACCTCTCGGGTCGGGAATGCCCGGGATGATCCCGAGTGTTACCCTAGACGGATGCTGTCTGGTCGACTCCTTCTTGGTTGCCGCGACGAGTCCTCGTTCTAAGGCCTCACCTCGTCGCGGAGTGTGTCATGGGCTCTCGCAAGCAGATTCATAAGAGAAGGCATCACTAATGACGATTTCAGATTCCCCGGTGCATCGCGGCAAGACCCTGGCCGAAAAGGTCTGGGAAGACCATCTCGTGGTCAAGGGTGAAGACGGTACGCCCGACCTCATCTACATCGACCTGCACCTGGTGCACGAGGTCACGAGCCCCCAGGCCTTCGACGGCCTCCGCGTGGCCGGCCGGCCCGTGCGGCGCCCCGACCTCACGATCGCGACCGAAGACCACAACACCCCGACGGCGGCGATCGACAAGCCCATCGCAGACCTGACCAGCCGCACGCAGATCGAGACGCTTCGTCGCAATGCCAAGGAATTCGGCATCCGGCTGCACTCGCTCGGCGACGTCGAGCAGGGAATCGTGCACGTGGTGGGCCCGCAGCTGGGTCTGACCATGCCCGGCATCACCGTGGTGTGCGGAGATTCGCACACCAGCACGCACGGAGCCTTCGGCGCGATGGCGTTCGGTATCGGCACCAGCGAGGTCGAGCATGTCATGGCCACGCAGACGCTGCCGCTCAAGGCATTCAAGACCATGGCCATCACCGTCGAGGGCGAGCTGCGCCCCGGCGTCACGGCCAAAGACATCATCCTCGCCGTGATCGCCAAGATCTCGACGGGAGGCGGCCAGGGCTATGTGCTCGAGTACCGCGGCTCTGCGATCCGCTCGCTCTCGATGGAGGGCCGCATGACGATCTGCAACATGTCGATCGAGGCGGGTGCTCGTGCGGGCATGGTCGCTCCTGACGAGACCACCTTCGAGTACCTCAAGGGGCGGCCGCACGCTCCCGAGGGAGACGACTGGGATGCTGCCGTCGAGTACTGGAAGACGTTGCGCACCGACGACGACGCCGTCTTCGATGCAGAGGTCTTCCTCGACGCCAACGAGCTCGAGCCCTTCGTCACCTGGGGAACGAACCCCGGCCAGGGCGTGTCTCTTTCGCAGCCCGTGCCCGACCCCTCGGTGATCATCGATCCCAACGAGCGGGCAGCTGCCGAGCGGGCACTCGAGTACATGGCTCTCGAAGCGGGAACCCCGATGAAGGACATCGCGGTCGACACCGTCTTCATCGGATCGTGCACGAACTCGCGCATCGAAGATCTGCGAGCGGCCGCCGACATCGTCCGTGGCCGCACCAAGGCAGAGAACGTGCGCGTGATGGTCGTGCCGGGCTCAGCTCGGGTGCGCATCGAGGCCGAGGCCGAGGGGCTCGACAAGGTGTTCAAGGATTTCGGCGCCGATTGGCGCTTCGCAGGATGCTCGATGTGTCTCGGCATGAACCCCGATCAGCTCGAGCCCGGTGAGAGGTGCGCATCGACCTCGAACCGCAACTTCGAGGGTCGCCAGGGCAAGGGCGGTCGCACGCACCTCGTCTCGCCTCTTGTCGCCGCGGCGACGGCTGTGCGCGGAACCCTGTCGAGTCCATGGGATCTCGCCATTGACGACGCCAGACTCGTGAATGCAGGCCCTTCGACAGGCTCAGGGAACGGTGGGATCTAAGTAATGGAAAAGGTATCTGTCATCACCGGCGTCGCCGTGCCGCTCGAGCGGTCGAACATCGACACCGACCAGATCATCCCCGCTGTATTTCTCAAGCGGGTCACCAAGACCGGCTTCGACGACGCGCTCTTCTACGGCTGGCGTCAAGACCCCGAGTTCGTGCTGAACAAGGAGCCGTTCAAGGCCGGATCTGTGCTCGTGGCGGGGCCCGACTTCGGAACCGGCTCATCGCGCGAGCATGCCGTCTGGGCTCTCCGCGACTACGGATTCAAGGCCGTGCTCAGCGCTCGGTTCGGCGACATCTTCCGCGGCAACTCGGGCAAGCAGGGGCTACTCGCTGCCCAGCTCGCAGAAGCAGATATCGAGAAGATCTGGGCGCTCATCGATGCGCAGCCCGGGCTCGAGGTCACGGTCGATCTTCCCGCCAAGACAGTGACGGCGGGGGCACTCACCGTGCCATTCGAGATCGATGACTACACTCGGTGGAGGCTTCTCGAAGGCCTTGACGACATCGGGCTCACCCTGCGCGACGAAGCGCGAATCACGGAGTTCGAGGGCCGCCGCGAGAGCTGGCGCCCCACGACTCTTCCCGTTAAATAAGAGCAGTACAGGCGGTTATATCTAGTGAATACCCTCGTTCAGGATGCGCAGAAAGCGGCACGCAGAGTGGGTCTACCCAGCGACACGATCATCATCAACGGCGGTCGACCGCTTCGAGGCACCATCGACGTGCGGGGGGCCAAGAACCTGGTCACCAAGGCCATGGTCGCCTCCCTTCTCGGCGACACCAAGAGCATCCTGCGTGACGTGCCCGATATCTCAGATGTCAGCGTCGTAGCGAGCCTGCTGGAGGCGCACGGCGTCACGATCTCCGGGAGCGCCGAGACCGGCATCCTGATCTTCGACCCGTCGAACGTCGCCAGCGCGAACAGCGCTGAGATCGACGCTCTCTCGGGGTCGAGCCGTATCCCGATCCTGTTCTGCGGACCGCTGCTGCACCGCTTGGGCCACGCCTTCATTCCCGATCTCGGCGGCTGCCGCATCGGCGACCGTCCGATCGACTTCCACCTCGACGCACTGAGGCAGTTCGGCGCGATCGTCGACAAGCTGCCCAGCGGAATCGACATCTCGGCGCCCAACGGACTGCACGGGGCGAACATCGAGTTCGCCTACCCGAGCGTCGGCGCCACCGAGCAGGTTCTGTTGACGGCCGTTCGCGTCAAGGGAACCACGGAGCTCAAGAACGCCGCGATCGAGCCCGAGATCATGGACCTCATCGCCGTGCTGCAGAAGATGGGTGCGATCATCTCGGTCGAGCCCAACCGCGTGATCCTCATCGAGGGCGTCGACAGCTTGAAGGGCTACGACCACCGCGCGCTGTTCGATCGCAACGAGGCCGCCAGCTGGGCTTCGGCCGCGCTGGCCACGGGCGGTGACATCACCTGCAAGGGTGCCAAGCAGCAAGACATGATGACGTTCCTCAACGTCTTCCGCAAGATCGGCGGAGCGTTCGACATCGAGGAAGACGGCATCCGCTTCTACCACCCGGGCGGCGACCTCAAGCCGGTGACCATCGAGACCGATGTGCACCCCGGCTTCATGACCGACTGGCAGCAGCCGCTCATCATCGCCCTCACCCAGGCCATCGGCACGTCGATCGTTCACGAGACCGTCTACGAGGACCGCTTCGGCTTCACGGATGCGCTGGTCGAGATGGGTGCGAACATCCAGGTTCACAAGAACGGGCTCGAGGGCGGCGAGCGGCGAGTTCCGCGGCGCCCGCTCGAGCAGGCCGCTGTCATCACCGGGCCCACCAAGCTGCACGGCAGTGAGATCGTCGTTCCCGATCTGCGCGGCGGATTCAGCCACCTCATCGCCGCATTGACGGCCGACGGCCGGTCGACCGTGAGCAACGTGGGACTCATCGGCCGCGGCTATGGAGACTTCGTGGCCAAGCTCGAGAAGCTCGGAGCTGACTTCTCCTTCGAGGTTTAGAAGGTGCCGAACCAGGCGGCCGAAAAGACCGTCGGATTCCGTGCTCTGGCCGCCGTGCTGGTGCCCTTTCTGTCGAGCATCGCCAAGATCGAGTTCACTGATCCGCAGAAGCTCCCCACGACGGGCGCCTTCGTGCTGTCGCCTAACCACTACAGCAACATCGACCCCGTGATCATGGGCTGGTCGATCTGGAAACTCGGTCGAGCCCCTCGCTTTCTGGCCAAGGCGTCGCTGTTCCGGGTGCCGGTCGTGGGAGCGGTGCTGCGTGGTACGGGGCAGATCCCTGTGGAGCGAGCCGGCTCCGTTCGGGGGAGCGAACCCCTGAAAGCGGCCAACGAGCTCGTCGAAAAGGGCAACGCCGTCATCATCTACCCGGAGGGCACCCTCACGCGTGATCCGCAGATCTGGCCGATGAGGGGCAAGACCGGCGCCGTGCGCATGGCCTTGGAGCAGAACCTTCCGATCATTCCCGCCGCCCACTGGGGTACCCAGGCCGTGATGGCGCGATACTCCAACAAGATCAGCCTCTTCCCGCGCAAAACCATCAAGGTCGCCTTCGGCGATCCGGTCGATCTGTCCGAGTTCCGGGGCAAGCCGATCAACTCTGCGCTGCTGACCGCCGCCACCGAGCTGGTCATGGCCGACATCACCGCACTGCTCGAAGTGCTGCGGGGCGAGACCGCTCCCGTCGAACGATGGAATCCCGCCGCGCACAATCAGAAGGAGACCGGCCGTTTTGAGTAGGACCAGGTCTGTGCCCGTCGTTCCCCCTCGCCGTCGCGTCACCGTGCTCGGTGCGGGCAGTTGGGGAACGACGTTCGCCAAGATCCTCGCCGACGGCGGCAGCGACGTGACTCTCTGGGCGCGACGCCCCGAACTGGCCCGAGAGATCAGCGAGGCCAAGCGCAACAGCGACTATCTTCCCGGCATCAACCTTCCGCTCACGGTCACGGCCACCTCGAGTCTGGCCGAGGCCCTGGCCGGAGCCGAGATGGTGTTCGTCTCGATACCGAGTCAGAGCCTGCGCGAGAACCTCGCGGCGATCAAACCCCTCCTGCCAGCGGATGCTCTCGTGATCAGCCTCATGAAGGGCGTCGAGAAGAAGTCCGGCCTGCGCATGAGCGAGGTGATCGAGCTGGGTCTCGAGATCGACCGCGATCGCATCGCCGTCGCATCCGGCCCGAACCTCGCGCTCGAGATCGCCAAAGAACAGCCCACGGCCGCCGTGATCTCGTCGCAGAGCCTCGAGACGGCACAGCGCGTCGCGATGGTGGCGAGCAACCGCTACTTCCGTTCCTTCGTGAATGTCGACGTCATCGGCACGGAGTTCGGCGGCGTGCTCAAGAACCTCATCGCGGTGGCCATCGGCATCGTCGACGGAGTCGGCTACGGCGAGAACACGAAGGCGTCGATCATCACCCGGGGCCTGGCCGAGATGACCGACTTCGCTGTGGCGTACGGCGCCCAGGCTGACACGCTCGCGGGTCTCGCGGGCCTCGGCGATCTCATCGCCACGAGCAGTTCGTCGCTGTCTCGCAACAACACGGCCGGCCGGCTGCTGGGCCAGGGGTACAGCTTCGCCGACGTCGTCAAGAGCATGCAGCAGACAGCGGAAGGTCTCGCCTCTGTGGCGCCGATCCTCGAACTGGCAACGGCCAAAGGGGTGGACATGCCCATCGTCAAGCAGGTCAGCGAGGTGCTGGCCGGTACGCTGAATCCTCGGGACATAGCTCCCCACCTGACGACGGACTCTGACGAGCCGCAGGGCGAAAGGACAATCGATGGCCGGAAAAACACTGGTGGCTCTGCTTTTTGGAGGCCGTTCAAGCGAGCATTCAATCAGCTGCGCGACGGCGGGCGGAGTACTTCACGCGATTGATCGCGAGCGGTTCGACGTCATTCCGATCGGCATCACCGCCGAGGGATCGTTCGTTCTCGAAGACGATGACCCGGCCAAGTTCGCGATCGACGCCGATGCGATGCCGCGTGTGCTCGACAACGGCACCCGCATTCGCTGGCCAGACAAGGCGGGCGACCGCACCCTGAAGGTCGACCTCGCCGATGGCACGTCACGCAGCCTCGGTGAGGTGGATGTCGTGTTCCCCATTCTGCACGGACGTTTCGGCGAAGACGGCACGGTTCAGGGCATGCTCGAACTCCTGGGCCTTCCGTTCGTGGGATCGGGCGTTCTCGCGTCGGCCCTCGGCATGGACAAGCACTTCACCAAGACGGTGCTGCTGCAGGCCGGCATCGATGTGGCCCCGTGGACCACGGTGACGGCCAGGCAGTGGGCCAAGTCGCCGTCGCTCGTCGCCGAGCGCGCCTCCGGCCTCGGGCTGCCGGCTTTCGTCAAGCCTGCGCGCGCCGGCTCGTCGGTCGGGGTGAGCCGCATCACCGATTGGGCGCAGCTCGCTGAGGCTATGGAGGTGGCCCTCGCCGAAGACGACAAGGTTCTCATCGAAGAAGGCATCGTGGGCCGCGAGGTCGAGTGCGGAGTGCTCGAGGGGCGCGACGGCGGGCCGACCCGCGTGTCGGTAGCCGGTGAGGTCGTTATGACCGACAGGGCGTTCTACGACTTCGACGCGAAGTACCTCGACGCCCCCGGCATCGAGTTGGTGTGCCCCGCGCCGATGAGTGACGAGCAGCTCGCCACCATGCAGAGCATCGCGGCTACGGCGTTCGATGCCATCGGCGGCGCCGGGCTCGCCCGTGTCGATTTCTTTCTCACCGAGAACGGCTTCGTCGTGAACGAGCTCAACACGATGCCCGGTTTCACTCCGATCTCGATGTTCCCAGCCTGCTGGATCGCGTCGGGGCTGAGCTACCCCGAACTCATCGACGAACTGATCGACCTGGCACTGCAGACACGCTGACCCCGCCGCGATCTCGATACGCCGGCTCGTTCCTCGCGCGACTACGCGATCAGCGCACAGGCTGCGCTGGTCGAGTAGGCCGCCCGCGGCCGTATCGAGACCGTTGCTCCTACGCTTCGCCCGGCAGCGCCTTGCGAATGACGAGACGGGTCCAGGCGCCCACGAAGATGCGGTCGCCGTCGTGCACCTCGCGCCGTTGCCCCGGCTGAATGGGCACGGTCGGCAGCTCCTCGCCGGCAGCACCCACGAAGGTGCCGTTCGACGACTGGAGGTCTTCGACCCACCAACGCTGACCGTCGGTGTTGAGCTGGCAGTGCCTCCTCGAGACGCCGCTGTCGGTGCCGCATTCGATCTGCGGGTGAATGTCGCGAGACACAGAGGTTCGGCCCACCAGAAGGCTGCTCTGCTTGAGTACGACGATCTCGGGCAGGCCGCCGGAGGGCAGCGGATCGTCGGACTTCTGCGCGGCGTACCACTCGGGGTCGACCCACACCTCGGCGACCCAGGTGCTGTCGCCCTCGATCGCAGACGCGGCGGGGGAGGAGGCCACCGGGCCCGTCGGGGCCTCCGGCTCAGCGGGCTCGGCTGCGCCGGCAGGCTCGACCGTCGGCTGGCCCTCGATTGCCGGAGCCTCGACGTACCCGGGGTCGCCGGCCGCCTCGTGCTTTCCGAGGTCGCCTTCCTCGATGTCGAGGCTCGACACCGGTGCTACGACAGGAACGACGGCGGGAGCGTTAGGCACGGGCGCTGGCGCCGTAAGCGGTGCCGAGAATCCTGGAGCGTCGGGGTCAGGCTCTGGAAGCGACCCCGTCGTGAAGTCGTATCCGCAGTTCTCGCAGAACAACGCATCCGGCAGGTTGGGGAACGAGCAGTTCGGGCACGTGATCGGCTCACTCGAGCCCGACGTCGTCGGGATCGCCACGGTCGGGGCCGGTGCAGCGGGCGCAGCGGCCACCATCGGTGTTCCGCACACATCGCAATAGTCGGTCGACGCCGAGGAGTGTCCGTTGGGGCAGAGGGTCATTTTCGCACCCGCGTGGTCTTGGTCGACGCCGTGTCGAGCGCCATCTCATCGAGCTTCGCGACGTCGCGACGGAGCCTCACGGTGCCCTCGTTCGCGTCGTCGATCTCGACGACCTTGCGGAGTTTCGCGGTCGCCTCGTCGTTGCCGGTTGCCGCAGCGAGCTGAACGGCGCGACCGAGCTTGACCGTCGCCGTCGCGGCGTCGCCGGCCGCCTTGGCCGCGAGGCCATCTTGGATGGCGGAGGCGAGCTCGGTCTGGCCCGTGTAGTGCGCCACGGCCGGGTCGATACGCGCCGTGAGCGCGTCGTCGTTCGACCAGCGCGCTTTCACGAGACCGGATGCGACGACCTCGTCGCGCACGGTCAGCTGCACGCGGGCGGCGAGCTGCTCGGAGCCCACGGGCTTGGATGCGACCCGCACGGCAACGTGGTAGTCGCGAGACTCGTCGCCCCACGAACCGGTGGGGTACGAGCCCGTGAGTGGATTGACCATGGTCTTGCGGGTGGTGAGGTCTTCGACCGTGGGCGCGACCTGGCGCACGAACAACACCTCGGAACCTTGGGGGGCCCACACGCGCAGCTCGGCCGCCGCCACGCCTCGACCCATCGACTGCTTGATGATGCTCTCGAAGTCGGCGGCCATGTCGGCGGGCTTGGCGATGAGGTCGACCGTGCCCAGCAGGGCGGTGGCGATCTGGCGCAACTCGTCGACCTGCCAGCGCGAACCGACGCCGCGGGCGTCGCACTGGAACACGCCTGTGGCGTTGTAGATGGCCTGGCTGAGAGCCTGCGCCGACTCGTGCTCGTTCTTACCGTCGGTGAGGAGGATCGCGTGACGCTGCGTGGCCTGCGGAGTGGCCTGGAAGAGTTCGCGAGCCAGAGTGAGCCACGTGCCCATCGCCGTGCCACCAGAGGGCTGGAACGAGGCGATCGCCTGCTTGGCGGCGGCACGCGCCCCCGGCTCCATCTGCACCATGGGAAGCCTCGCGTTCGGGTATGGGAACGCACGAGCTGCGGTGTCGGTGCCGGAGATCACGGCGAACCACGTGCCGTCGAGAATCTGGTCGATCGCCACGGATGCGGCGTGCTTCGCTGCGCCGAGGTTCTCTCCGGTCATCGACCCTGAGGTGTCGACGATGATGATCTCGCCGGCAGCCATCCCCTGGCCCTGCCCGGCCTGACCCGCCCCAGCGACCGTGACGGTCACGATGGCGTGAACGTCTGTGGCCCCGTCTGAGAGGAATTCATTCTGGAAAACGCTGGCTGTGAACTCTGCCATGGGAGACTCCTCTATCTGTCATAGATCAGGCCGGCTGGGCCGGTGTATGTACAACGCTATCGAATCGAGCGAGCGCGGCGGTGATGTTGTCTTGGCCGCCCTGCTCATTCGCCCAGTCGACGAGCGACGAGGACACCTGAACGGGGTTGCTTCCCACCATTCCCACGACCCGGTGCACGAGTTCGGCGAGGTCGTCGGCGTCGGAGCAGTAGTTCCATAGTCCGTCCGAGCAGACCAGAATCCATCCGGCACCCGTGGGATAGGTCGGCACGACGTGGGGAGCTTCGTCGGGCGAGTCTGCTCCCAGCCATCGGGTGATGGAGTGTGCTTGAGGCGCGCTCTCGGCCTGCTGCCGTGACATGCCGTGGGCCATCATCTCCTGCGACCACGAGTCATCGGTGGTCAGTTGACGAGACTTGCCGCTGTCGGCGATCCAGTAGACGCGGCTGTCGCCCACTCCGCCGACGACCACGAGGGGGCCGTCGATGACGGCGGCTGCGAACGTGCACGATGGCGGATTCGTTCGGGCCGCCAGCTCGCCGATCGCCTCGTAGATCGCGGCGCTCGCGCGTTCGCCGGCCTCGAGCATCCGGTCTGACCATCGCGACTGCGCGAGTTCGTCGTCGTTGCCCTCGGTCACATCGATCTGTCGCCCGGCGGCGAGATGAGCGGTAGCCGCCCGAGCCGCTGCCAGGCTGGCCTTGTCGGAGCCTGGCGTCGACGAGACGCCGTCGCACACGACAAGCACGGCGAATTCGCCGGCTTGCGGGTCTGCCGCCAGGGCCATTGCGTCTTCGTTGATGTCGTGCCGGATGCCGCGGTCGCACACTCCACCGACCCAGGCTGCGGGTGCCTCCTGCCAGTGGTCGCGCTCGCTCTGAGCGGGCTTGCCGCAGAGTTCGCAGTATCCGTCTTCGGCGATGCTGCCACCGCAGTAGACGCAGGCACGCCGCGGGGCTGAGGTCGATGAGGTGGACTCATTCGGCTCGGCCCCGGCTTCATCGTCGCCGGAGTCGGGATCGGAGCTCACCTCGACGAGTTCGCCGAGTTGGGTGCCGCACTCCTCGCAGAACTTCGCGTCTGGGTCGTTCACCGTTCCGCAGGCAGGGCAGAGCACCGGTACTGCGGCCTCGGCCTCGACGGCAGGTTCTGACACGGTGTCCAGGGTGGGGTCTGCAGCGGGTTCGACCGTACCCTCGGCAGCGGCCTCGATGCGCGGGTCGCTCACGAGAGGGTCCATCGTCGCACGCGGTTGGCCTCATCGACCAGGTGAATGCGCTCGGCCGGATTCTCTGTGAGGCCAGCCAGCTCGCGGTACGCGCGCTCGAGGCCGTCGCGAAGTGGCCCCTCCTGCGCCGGGATGCCGCCGACCACCGCATCGGTGGATGGTCCGGAATCACGCACCACCGCCAAAGCGGATGCCAGAACGCTGGCGGTGAGCACGACTCGCGACCTCGAATCGATCGACACCGTTGCGACGCTGTCGAGAGCGGCGGCGAGCGAGGCGAGTCCGCGATTGGAGGTGGCCAGCAGCTCGGCGCGTCGGCGCCGGGCATCGACATACGAGCTGCGGGTGGGCGTGACGAGGTCGAGCGCGGTCAGCGCGCCGTCGAGGTCGCCTCTCTGTTCGCGAATCCGTGCGAGCCCGAAAGCTGCTGCAGCGGTGTAGTTCGCGTCAGAGCGGGCGCAGATGATGTAGAGGCTCTCGGCGATCTCGGGCTCGCCGCTCGCCTCGCAGGCTGCCGCAAGCGCGAGTTTCGGTGCGAGCTCTCCGGGCACCTGACCGTAGACGGTGTTGAACGATGCGCGGGCGCTGCGGGCATCTCCTTTGGCGAGTTCGGCGAGGCCGGCGAGCCAGACGGCCCGCCACTCCCACGGGTCATCGGTGAGAATCTCGGTCATGACGGCATCGACGGCGGGGAAGTTGCCCGACTCGATGGCCGCGCGAGCGCGCGCGAGGCGGATCTCGACGGTGACGTTCGGAGCGGACTCGAGGGCGATCAGGCGTGCGGCCGGGTCTTCCATGTTCACGCCGGCGAGCCAGCTGCGCGCGGGGTCGGACTCGTCGACCTTCAACCCGGGCAGGGCGTCCCAGGGCAGCGGTCGATCGACGACGTCGGCGACGGGTGCCTCGAAGAGAACGGATGCCGCGGAGTGCAGCGCGGGGTGACCCGGCCCGCGGTCGGTGGCCACGACCTCGCGCAGCACTCCCAGCAGCTGGGCGCGCAACTCGTCTACCGATGCGAAGCGGTCTGACGGATCGAAGGCGCACGCCTTGGCGAGCAGCCGGTAGAACGAGTCGTAGGTCTGGAACACCGGAGTGTCGGCCACATCGGGCAGCGACGACACGAAGGTCGTCTGGTTGCCGCGGAAGTCGAGCACGAGTGTGGCCAGCGTGCGACCGATCGTGTAGATGTCGGCGGCGACCGAGGGCCCGACATCGGGAACCTCCGGGGCCTGGAACCCGACGGTCCCGAAGATGGCCGAGGTCTGATCGTCGATGCGACGCACGCCGCCCAGGTCGATGAGCTTCACCGTGTCGCCGACCTGGATCATGTTGTCGGGCTTGAAGTCGCAGAACAGCAGATTGATGTCGTGCAGATATTGGAATGCCGGCAGGATCTCGAGCACGTAGGCGAGCGCCTGATCGACGGGCAACGGGTCGACGACACCGTTGTTCGCCTTCATCCGCTCTTTGAGGATCACCTTGAGCGATGGTCCGCCCACGTACTCCATCACGATGTAGCCGGCGCCGTTGAACATCACGAAGTTGTAGATCTCGACGATCAGCGGATGCTCGACCTCGGCGAGGAACTGGCGTTCCGTGATCGCCGCGGCATAGGCATCCGGATCGCCCGAGTTGAGCAGGCCCTTCAGAACCACCCAGCGGCCCGAGACGTTCTGGTCACGGGCGAGGTAGATCCATCCGAGGCCACCGAACGCGAGGCATCCGACGACCTCGTACTGGCTGCCCACGACGTCGCCCGGCTTGAGCTGCGGGGTGAAGGAGAAGGGCGTGCGGCAGTTCGGGCAGAATCCCTCGGTGCGACCGGGTTTGTCGTCGCGACCGCGGCCTACCGGCTTGCCGCAGTTCGAGCAGAATCGCTTCGCCTCCGGCAGCTCGGCGACGGCCATGACCGCCTTCAGTGGATCTGCGGGCGGCTCGGTGGGAACCGTCGTGAGCCCGGCGCCGAGGCGCGGGCCGCGGAGGCGCGTGGAGGTGGTTCCGAACCGGCGGGTGGCCTTCGAGCCGGTCGCCGCGGTGCGCGCCGATCCGAGGGCCGCCGTGGCGAGTCGCGCCGACGAGGTGCGGCCGGTGCGGGTCGATCCGGCCTGCGCGAAGTCGGGGTCGGCCCCGGCGCCGGTCTGCGGTCCGGCCGAGAACCCGGTGCCGAGCTTGGCCGAGGGCGATGCCGCGGCGGCCGTGCCGGTGCCCGAAGCGGGGGGAAGTGGGCTGGGCGCAGCGGGAGAACCGCAGACGTTGCAGTAACCGTCTTCGATCACACCCGTGCAGCCGGGCTGCTGGCAGTGCTGGACATCGGTCATGACGTGTAGCGTCCTTCCTGACCTTGACGCGGCGAGGATGCCGGCGGCAGGTCACGGGTGAGAAATTGGTATTGCTCGACGTAGAAGCGGGCGAGGCGCAGGTCGCACGGAGTGGTGTCGACGGCCTCTTTGGCCTCGATGTAGCCGGCGGCGACCGTGGGCGACGCGGAACGGCCGGAGCTCTCGGCCTTCGCGTGGTAGCCCGACAGGCGATAGCGGAGTTCGGCGCGCTCTCGCAGCTGGCCTGCGTAGGCGTCTTCGACAGCCTCGAAGGCGCGGTTCACCAGGGCGAGGCGAGCGATCCAGGAGTCGAGTGCGGCGCGCGACTGCGGAACAGGCCCCAGCTTCGACACATCGGGGATCGCCAGTTTCGGGGGGTCGACGATCTCGCGGCGGCAACGCTCGGCCAGGGCACGCAGCACCGGCTCGCGTCGCTCTGCGGTTGCCGCATCGTCTGCCGCCTTGCGCGCATCCCGGGCCAGGTCGCGCTTCTGAGAGCTCGCGACGATGAGATCTCGTTCGAGGCGCGCAGAGTCTTGCACCAACTGGCCGAGCGGGCCGGTCACGTCAGCGCCTCGGCCCGCCTTCTCGGCGAGTGACTCGAGCCGGTTGCGCAGGGTCGAGACGCGCTGCGCGCTGTCGGGGTCGGATGCTGCCAGGTCGCGTGAACGCTCGAGTTCGGCGCGCAGCCCGACGATGCGCGCGGTGGTGCCGGCTGCGCGCGGGTCGAGGCTGAGCCGTGTCGTCAGCTGCGAGACGAGTGCATCGGCGAGCCGGACGGCCTCGACGAGGGAGACGAGCTCTGCCCCGCCCCCTGAGTCGAGTCGGCCCCAGATCAGCTGTGACATCTTCTGTCGGGCGACGGTATCGACGCGACCCGAATCCCAGACGCTCTCGAGGCTCTCGCGGCGCTTGCGTGTGGCCTCCCACAACGTCTCGGCGAGAACGATGTCGGAGGTGTAGGAGTCGGGCTCCTGCGAGGCGAGGGCAGCGGCGCCCAGACGGTCGAGTTCTTTGCGCTGGCGGTCGACCCACTCGCCGAGTCCGGTGAGGTAGGTGAGCAGCTCGCCTGGGTCGATC
This sequence comes from Agreia pratensis, assembly GCF_900177685.1. Lineage (GTDB taxonomy): Bacteria > Actinomycetota > Actinomycetes > Actinomycetales > Microbacteriaceae > Agreia > Agreia pratensis. The sequence goes on along the minus strand of NZ_FXAY01000001.1, from coordinate 236,855 downwards.
GCCTCTCCGAGGCGCCCGGGAGCGACAGGCGTATTTCCGGTTGTCGTCATCGTCATCGCTGCTCCTCTCGGCGGATCGGGGTGTGGGGGTGGTTGCGGGTGAGGGAACGCCTAGCCGCGCCCGTACACGGGGGCGGGAGGAGCCGGCGCCGGGCCGAGCACACCCAGCCACTTCGTGTAGAGGCTGGTCCAGGTGCCGTCGCTGCGCATGCGGTCGAGCACACCGTTCACGAACCGCACGAGCTCGACCTTGTCGGCCGGCATTCCCAGGCCGTAGGGCTCCGCGCTGATCGGATCGCCGACGACCTTGGCATAGGGGTCTTGGGCGGCGAATCCGGCGAGGATCGTATCGTCGCCGGTGATGGCATCCACCTTGCCCTGCTGGAACAGCACGAGGCACTCGGTGTGCGTCGCGGCCGAGACGGCCTCGACGTTGGGGTAGTCGTCCTGGAGCTTGGTGAGGGTAGTCGTGCTGGCCGGAGCGCAGACCTTCTTGCCCGCGAGCCCCTCGAGTGAGGTCGCCTCGGAGCTGCTGCCGACGAGGACCTTCTGGCCGGCCTCGTAGTACTCGGTCGAGAACGCGATGGTCTCCCAACGAGCGCAGTTGATCGTCATCGTGCGGGCCACGATGTCGACCTGCGTCTTGCCATCGGCATCGGGAGTCAGCACGTCGAGGCGCTGAGCCGACGTGATGACCTTGAACTGCAACTTGTTCGGATCGCCGAAGATGGCCCGCGAGATCTCGTGGAGAACGTCGATGTCGAAGCCTTCGATCTGGCCCGTGAGCGGGTTGCGGGCGCCCATCAGGAGAGTGTCAGCCGAAACGCCGACACGGAGCACACCCTGCTGTCTGATCGCTTCCACCGCGCCGCCCGACGGAATCGAGTCGGGCGAGATCGGTGAGTACGACGGCTGCACTTCGCCTTCGACGTTCTTGCAGGTCGAGGCGGGTGCCGGGCTGCTCGGTGCGCTCTCGGTGGGCGACGGAGTGTGAATAAGTCCGAGGTCGTCGCTGCCCGAGCGCGGTGCGCAGGCGGTGAGCGCCAGCGTGCCGATCAGCGTCGCGATGAGTGCGATGCGCGACGTACGTGAACGGATGGCGCTCATCGGTACTCCTTGAGTCGAAGGGAGACGCCGCGCCAGGAGAGCACGGCGGCGGCGAGGCCGGCCACAAGGAAGAGCCAGCCCAGGAGTGCTGACTGGGCGCCGCCCGTGCCGAGCGCATCCGTGGTCGTGGCGGCACTCGAGGCGATGTCGTCTTGCGTTGCGGTGCTGAACGCGGTGAATGCGGCGTTGGCGCTGCCTGACTTCTGATCGATCGCTTTCGCGACTGCGTCGTCCCACCGGCCGGCGTCGTCGAGCTCGCGGATCTCTTTGTGCTTCTCGACCCACGAGTCGAAGCCGTTGCGGAGATCGTCGCCGATCAGGTAGTCCTTGCCGTTCGAGTCGAGACGTGTCTTGGCATCGCCAATAGCTGTCTGCACATCAGCCTCGAGAGTCTGCCCCGAGCCGCGCTTGATGAGCGTGAAGCTCTCGAGAGACTTGGCTTCGGTGGCCGAGGTGTACGCCTGCGAGAGGGCGAGTGTCTTCGCGTAGGAGTTCTGTCTGGCCTCGATGGCCGCGCCCGTGGTGTTCGAGAAAGTGATCACGCCGACGACGCCGACGAGGAGCATGGCGACGGCGGCGATGAGCAGTGGCCAGTTGAGGTAGCGGTGCGAGCGCCTGGTGATCCAGAGGTGCACCCAGATCAGTGCGATCAGGGCCGCGAGTGCGATGAGGAGCCAGACAAGCGACACGGTCAAGGCGCTGAAACTACCCGCGGCTCTGTCGGCGCTGGCGAGAACAAGGGCCTCGAGCAGAGGCAACGTGCTGTCGTTCAGCAGAGCCGATGCCTGAGAGAGGTAGGCGGCGCCGACGGGGAAGCCCTGTCGGTTGTTCGCGCGTGCTTGCTCGATGAGGCCGGTGTAGATGGCGACTTCGGCATTGACCTTTGCGAAGTCGGTATCGCCGGCCTTGTCGTCAGCCGCCAGGCGGGTGATCTCGCGTGTGGCATCGTCGATCGCGGTGTCGTACTCGGCTCGCTGATCGGCGGGTTCGAGCCCACCGACGAGGAACGCGTTGGCGGCGATCGCGTCGGCGCGGACGAGGTCGTTGCGCACAGACTGGATGCCGATCAGCTGGGCGGCCTCGGCACTCGCGTCGGCTGTGGCGCCGGCCTGCGACGATCCTGTCTGAAAGCCCGCGGCGCCGAACGCGAGGCTCGCGAGCACGGAGACGGCGAGGAGCAGACGGAGGGTGGCGGGCGTGGAGCGCGTCTTCTTCGCGGGGGCGGCTGCCGGAGCGCCCTGGGACTGCACAGCGGTGGTCGACGGGGCGTTCTGCTGCGGGGCTGCCTGCGGTACCGGCGGCGGGGGCGCGGCTGCGGTCGTGCTCATTCGGTGTCCTTCGACGTGGTCGGTTCTGCGGGATCGTCTGAGGGTGGATCGGCGGTGGGCGCGGCATCAGCAGAGCCTTGCTCGAGCGCGCGCATCTCTTCAGTCTGCGGCACATCGACGAGAATGGGCGCGTCGATCGCCTCGTCATCGGCGTTTTGCGCCTCACCGTCGTTGGAATCGTTGAGGTCTTCGGCGAGCAGCAGGCGCAGGTCGTCGAGTGTCGGCTCGGCGACGTCGCGCAGGCGCCACGCGTGCCGAGCGATCGCCTTGTCGAGCAGGTTTCGGGCGTAGCGGCCATTGCCGAATCCCTCGTCTCTCGGCTCGATCGACACGATCTGTTCGAACCGCTCGAGCGCCTCGGGGGTCGGCTCGAAGTCGGATGATTCGGCGAGGCGAACGAAGATGTCGCGCAGCTCGGTGTCGGTGTAGTCCTGGAAGGTGATTGACGTGGAGAACCGGCTGGCGAGCCCGGGGTTCGTCTCCATGAAGCCGCGCATCGGCTCGGGATATCCGGCCACGATCACCACGAGGTCGTCGCGGTGGTCCTCCATGTCTTTGACGATGGTTGTGATGGCTTCGGCGCCGTACTGGTCGAGTGCCAGCCCATAGGCCTCGTCGATGAACAGAACTCCGCCGATGGCTCCGGCGACGACCTCGGAGGTCTTGGTCGCCGTCTGCCCGAGGTAGCCGCCCACCAGTTCCGAACGGTCGACCTCGACGAGGTGACCCTTCGACAGGATGCCGAGGGCCGCGTAGATGCCCGCTACGAGTCGGGCGACCGTGGTCTTGCCCGTGCCCGGGTTGCCGAGAAACACGAGGTGCCTCGTGAGGGTCGGGGTTGTGAGGCCCGCGGCCGTTCGCAGCTGGTCGATGCGCAGCAGCTGGGTCTGCCGGTGGATCTCCCTCTTCACCCGATCGAGCCCGATCAGGCTGTCGAGCTCGGCGAGCAGTTCTTCGACGGTCTTCTTCGGCTTCTCTTCTTCAGCGGTGACGGGCGCGTCAGCGGGAGCCGGCTGAGCTGCGGTCGGGGCCACCGGTTCTGGCGCCGTCGGAGTGAGGCCGGCCCGGCGGGCGAGTTCGGCCATGGTCGCGTCGCCGGGACGAGCGAAGTCGGGCTGCCGAGCGTCGAACTGGTCGGCGCTGAACGGCTGGCCCGCAGGAAACCCCGATGACAGCGTGGTCGAGGGGAACAGTGTGGCCTCGGTGCGCGAGAGCGGAGTGATCGACGGAGCCTGGCGGGCCCCTGCCAGTTGCGCGGCAGCCGTGGCAGACGCCGCCCCGAGCACGCCGATCGAGGGCTCGCCCAGTTCGCTCGCCGCCGCGACGACACCGGTGAGAGCCTTCGCGTATGCGCCGGCGTGCTGGGGGGAGTCGGTGGCGAGAGCGCTCAGGAGATCGGTGGGCGATGCGCGCCAGCGTCTCGCGCTCGACGCGGCTTCGAAGAACTCGTCGGTGCTGCGAGCGCCGGTCTGGTCGACCCACTCGCCGGATGCGCCGATCGCGGACTCGGCGACGGCTGCGGCGATGCGCACACCCTCGTCTCGAGCGGCGGCGGAGTCGATGCCGGCGGTTTCTGCCGCGGCGACCAGGGCGTCGAGAGCCTGGCGCAGTTCGTGCGAATCAGAGGGTGTCATGGTGTCTTCGCTCAGCTCAGGGGTTCGGACGGGAGAGTCAGGCTCGATGAGGGCTGGAACTTCTCGGCGAGGAATTGGCCGTGCGCGACGAGAGCCGCGGCGTCGGCGCGAGACACGGCATCCGAGATCTTGTCGAGTGTCGCACCCAGCAGATCGAGCTGATCGCAGAGGAGCATGAGCGAGGTCTTGCCTTTATAGACGGCTCGTCGATCGGCGAAATCTCGGGGGAGTCGAAGATAGCCTCCGACGGCTTCGGGCAGGTAACTCGTGGCGGTCGAGACGACGGTGTGCGCCTGGGCGCTGCCGCCTCCGAGCTGATCGAGCCGCGGAACCATCACGGCCACCGTGTTCGCGATGCGGTTGATACGGGCGGTCACGATGGGCGGGACTTTGCCCGTCGTGTCGGCCTGAACATCGGCGATCGACGACAGGATGTCTGCGCTGGTCGGAGCAGGCGGCAGTTCGAACTCGTATTCGCGCTCAGCAGACCGCCCCGTCACCGAGTCGCGAAGGTTCTGCCAGAAGCCCATTGCTTGACGTGCTCGACCCGTCGACTCAGCGCTTGTCGAGGTCGAGCGTGCTTGCGACCTCGGTCGTTTCGCTGCGACGAGCGCGCTCGATGTAGGGCTTGGCCTTCTCGGTCTCGGTCTCGAGAACGCCGATGGTCTGAGCCATGCTGTCGAGCGCTTGCACCTTGAACTCGGAGATCGAATCCATGGTCGCGTAGATGTTGGCGAAGGCGGCCTGCAGCTGGGGCAGACCGACAGTGGCCGAGGCCGCCTGAGACTGGATCGACGCGGACTGGTCGGCCAACATCTTCGAGGTCGCCTCGATCATGTTCGACGTGGTGGTGTTCAGCGCCGTGATCTGATCGAGCACGAGCTTCTGATTGGCCAGGGCCTGCGCCACGATCACGGCCGTGCGCAGCGCCGAGACGGTCGTCGTGGTCGCCCGGTCGACGCCCTTGATGAGTTCGAGGTTGTTCTTGATGATCACGTCGATCGCCAGGTAGCCCTGGATCGAGACGGCCAGCTGGGTGAGCAGGTCTTGGTGCTTCTGGCGCACGTAGAAGAGCACGTCTTCGCGCAGGGCCTTCGCCTTGTCGGGGTCGGTCGTGTCGAACTCGGCGATCTTGGCCGAGAGCTTCACATCGAGGCGCTCTGCCACGTAGATGTACTCGTTGAGCCGCTGCATGGTCTCCCAGAGATGCTGCTTCTCGAGGTTCAGCGCGGCGTTGTCTTTGCGCAGTTCGTCTTGGCCGTCGTAGAGCGCCTTGATGATCGCGTTGAGGTGCGACTGGGCGCTCTCGTACTTGCGGAAGTAGTCGGCGATCTTGCGACCGAAGGGAATGAAGCCCAGGATCTTGCGCTCGATGCTCTGCTCGCTGGGGTCGAGATCTTCGACCGTGCGTCGCAGCTCGAGAAGCGTGGAACCGATCTTCGAGCTCTCGGAGAGGCCACCCGATTGGAGCGCCTTGACGGGGGTGGCGAGGAGCCTGTTCGACGAGTCTGCCGCCCGGCGGATATCGACGTCGCCCATGGTGCGCACATCGTTGGCCTTGGCCGCGAAGGCGGGAGAGCGGGTGTCGGTGGTGACGAGCGTGTCGAGGTAGGTGTCGACCTTGGCATCGAGTCCGGGCAACGCCGCGGGATCTACTTTCGGTGCCATTGCGGGAGCCGACGTGGCCGCGACCGGCGCTACGGGCTCGGGGGCGGTCAGCGTGAGAACGCTGTCGGAAGGGGCCTGCAGGGGAGCGGCGTCGGTCATCATGTCCTCACAACGGGGGCGGAGCCTTCAGAGTTCAACGGAATCGCTTCACTATATCGTCTAGCCCGCTGCGCTTCGGGGCGCTTGTCAGAGCCATCCCTTGCGGCGGAAGACGCTGTAGAGGACCCCGCCCATGGCGATCATGGCCAGGACGGCGAGCGGGTAGCCGAAGGTCCAGTGCAGCTCGGGCATGTTGTCGAAGTTCATTCCGTAGATGGTTCCGACTAGAGTCGGGGCGAACAGGATCGCGGCCCATGACGAGATCTTCTTGACCTGATCGTTCTGGTCTTGACCCACGAGGGTGAGGTGAGTCGTGAGGGCGTTCTCGAGCAGCGCTCGGTATGCATCGACCCGATCGACGATGCGATGGGTGTGATCGAGCACGTCGCGAAAACCGCGTGCCACCTCGATGTCGACGGCGTGATCGCCGACGTGTTGCTTGAGTTCGCCGACGACATCGAGCAGCGGATGAGTCGCCCGCTGGAACATCATGACCTCGCGAGAGAGCTCGTAGATGCGCCGGGAAAGCTCCGTTGCGCCTCCTTCGAAGAGCTCGTCTTCGATCTCGTCGATGTCGTTCTCGAGCCCGGCGGCCACCGGGGCGTAATCGTCGACGACGCGGTCGAGAACGGCGTACAGCACGGCCTGCGGTCCTCGAGCGAGAAGATCCGGCGAGGCCTCGAGGCGTTTTCGAACCGCGCTGAGGTCGGGGCGGGCGGCACGGCGGACCGTGACCACGAACGTGCTTCCCACGAACAGGTGCACCTCGCCGAACTCCACCTTCTCGATGTCGTCGCGGTAGAGCGCGGGCCGTAGAACGACGAACTGGGTTTCTCCGTAGCGCTCGAGCTTCGCGCGCTGGTGGCCCGCCAAGGCATCTTCGATGGCAAGGGGGTGCAGCTCGAACTCGTCGGCGACAGCCTGCAGTTCTTCTGGGCTCGGGCGGTCGAGGTCGATCCAGGCGAAGCCGCGGCGCTCGGTGAGCAGTTCGAAGGTCTCGTCGAGAGTCTCGGGATTGTCGGTGCGCACGCCGTCGACGTAGATGGCGTTGTCGATCACGGTCATGCGGTGCTCTCGTCTGTGAAGGGTCAGCCGGCCGACGGAGCGTCGGTAGGAATGTTCAACGTGTCTTCGGCCCCGAGACACTTGTTGGTCTGAGGAATCTTGGAGATCACGGGACCCAGGTCGACGAGGGTGGAGGTTCCTGAGACCACGCTCGAATCGATGATGACCTCGGTCGTGGGCACGCGACCGTAGGTCACGTAACGGTAGCTCGGCTTGTTCGAATCGTCTTCGACCCAGTCGATGCCGTTGATCGTGATGCACGGGAGGGTCGTCGGCCCCTGAGGCGGAATACCGCAACGCAGCAGGATGCTCGCGGGCGAGCCCCACGCCGCCGTCGCCTGGGCATCGGTCTGCCGGATGTCTTGGTTGTCGGCGTCGCTCGGCAGCACCACGGGCAGGCTCACGATGATGTCGGCGCACGCGGGATCTGCTGCGGACTCGGCCGGCTCGAGTGAGACGGTCTGTGCGCACGCGCTCAGGCCGATGACGACGAACCCCATGGCGAGAACTGCGGCTGTGCGGGCGGCGAACCGTCGAGCTAAAGGTGGTCGTGACATCACCCACAGGCTACCGTTTGGAGGTGACAGAAACCTCCGCGCAGCCCGATGGCGTGCCCTCCTCCGCTCTGCCGATCTCCGCTCCTGGCGAGACCGTGACCGCGCTCGGCGAGCGGGAGACGCTGCGCCGCATCGTGCGCCGGCTGCCTCGAACCCGTGCCGAGCTTCTCGGACCGGGTGACGACGCTGCCGTCGTCTCTGCCCCGGATGGGCGCACCGTTCTGACCACCGACATGATGGTGCAGGGCCCCGACTTCAGGCTCGCCTGGTCGACGCCCTACGAACTCGGCTGGAAGGCTGCCGTCTCGAACCTCGCCGATGTGGCTGCCATGGGAGCCGTTCCGACCGCCCTGCTCGTCGCTCTCGCCGCCCCGCCAGAGACCCCTGTGGCCGTGCTCGAGCAGTTCGCCGATGGCATGCGCGACGCGTGCGCCGAACTCGCCCCGGGGTGCGGAGTCGTCGGCGGAGATCTGTCGACGGCTGGAGCGCTGACCATCACCGTGACCGCGATCGGAGACCTCGAGGGGCGCGAACCGGTCGTGCGGTCCGGCGCCGCGGTCGGCGACGAGCTCGCGGTCGCCGGGTCGCTCGGGCTCGCTGGCGCCGGGGTCTGGCTGCTGTATCGAGACGGCTCCACAGACGCGGATGCCGAGGGTGGGCGCGAACCCGACGCGAGACGGGCGCGCGTCGTGCGCCACGAGCATCCGGAGCTTGTGCGCGAACAGGTCGCGCCTCGATCGCCGATCGGGCTGGGAGTCGCCGCATCCGACGCCGGGGCCACGGCGATGCTGGATGTCTCCGACGGGCTCGTGCTCGATGCGTCGCGCATCGCAGATGCGAGCGGCGTGACCATCGAGCTGCACGCCGCTGCGATCGACGGGGCCGCCGCCGTGCTCATGGCGATCGACCCCGTCGTCGGGCGCCGAGCACGAGACTTCGTACTCGCCGGGGGAGAGGACCACGCGCTGCTCGCGACCTTCCCGGCGGGGAGCGCTCCGGAGGGATTCCGGGTTATCGGCACCGTTCGGCCTCGGGGCGAGCGCCCTGTGACCGTCGGAGGCGCGGCCTACGAACGCTCCGGGGGATGGGACCCCTACGCCGACTGGGACGGCGCGGCGGGCTAGCGGCTCAGACCGGCGAGATCCACCAGAGCGTCGTCTCGCCGTAGTCCTTGCGGCGGTCGAGCTCGAGGCCTTCGGGCAGCGTCGGCTGGGGAGAGCGGGCGCTGCGCTCGACGACCACGACCGCGTCGGGAGAGAGCTGGCCGGCGAGGGCCTCGAGGTTCTGGGCGAGCTCGTCGTCGCCCAGCTCGTAGGGCGGGTCGATGAAGACGATGTCGACGATGCCACGGTCTGGCGACGCTCCGAGGTAGCTCGACACCGAGCTCGCTTGCACGTCGATGCGGGGAGCCGGCTTGGGCGCGCCCTGCTGAAGTAGGCGAGCGTTCTCGCGGCAGATCTTGGCCGCCGCCGGATTCTTCTCCACGAGGATGACCGTGGCGGCTCCGCGGCTGGCGGCCTCGAGCCCCAGCGCGCCCGACCCTGCATAGAGGTCGAGCACGGTCGATCCGGGGAGCACGTCGCGCGCCTCGAGCGCGGAGAAGACGGCCTCGCGCACGCGATCGCTGGTGGGACGAGTGCCCGAGCGGGGAACGGCGATGCGTCTCGAACCGGCGTATCCGGCGATGATGCGGGTCATGCGAACACGCCCCGACAGCGAACGAAGACGCACGAACGGATCATGCCTGCATGTTATCCGTGTCGGCGGTCGCACTTAGAATCGCCATATGACCGCGCCGGATCCTGTCTCGCCGCACGGCGGCAGCATCCTCGACGCCAAGCTCACCTCCGGCAGTCTCGGCGGCAAGACGGCCACCCCGCTCGCCAAGTCACTCGGCATCGTCACCGTCGGCGATCTGCTGAGTCACTACCCGCGCCGCTACGTGAAGCGCGGCGAGCTCACGGCGCTCGACCAGCTGCCCCTGGGCGAGAACGTCACGATCGTGGCCGAGGTGCGCACGGTCAAGAAGCGCACCATGAAGTCACGTCACGGATCTATCCTCGAGGTCAGCATCTCCGACGGCCAGGGGTTCCTGACGCTCACCTTCTTCAATCAGGCGTGGCGCGAGGCCCAGCTGCCCGTCGGCGCTCGCGGCATCTTCACGGGCAAGGTGTCCGACTACCGGGGTGCCCTGCAGCTCGCGCACCCCGACTACGAGATGTTCGACGACATCCAGCTCAAAGACGGTGCCGCCGCCACGTCGAAGTGGCTCGAGCAGCCGATCCCTATCTACCCCGCGAGTGCGAGCATCTCCAGCTGGCAGATCGCAAGTACGGTGGCGCTCATCCTCGACGGGCTGGGTGCCGTTCCCGATCCTGTGCCCGCCGACGTCGCCGACGAACGGGGTCTGCTCTCGTACCGACAGGCGCTCGAGCTCATCCACCGGCCCACCAAGTCCTCCGACTGGCAGCGCGCTCGCGACGCGCTGCGCTTTCACGAGGCCTTCGTTCTTCAGGCTGCTCTGCTCGAGCAGCGCCGCCTCGCTCACGAGCACGAGGCCGTTCCGCGGGTACCGAAGCCCGGGGGCTTCCTCGAACGCTTCGACAGGCAGCTGGCTTTCACCCTCACCGGCGACCAGCAGCTGGTGGGCCGCGAGATCGCCGACGACATGGCGCGCAACGAACCCATGAACAGGCTCGTGCAGGGCGAGGTGGGTTCTGGCAAGACCATCGTGGCTCTCAGGGCCATGCTCGCCACCGCCGATTCGGGCGGCCAGTCGGCACTGCTCGCGCCGACCGAGGTTCTGGCGTCGCAGCACCTGCGCTCGATCGTGCGCGCGCTCGGCCCCGACCTCGCCGCAGAACTCGTGCCCACGCTGCACACCGGTCAGATGCCCACGGCCGATCGGCGCAAGGCGTTGTTGCGTATGGTCTCGGGTCAGGCCCGCATCGTGGTGGGCACGCACGCGCTTCTCGGCGACAAGGTCACCTTCTACGATCTGGGTCTCGTCGTCGTCGACGAGCAGCACCGCTTCGGCGTCGACCAGCGCGACGATCTGCGCCGCAAGGGAGCCACCCCGCCTCACGTGCTGGTGCTCACGGCCACTCCCATTCCCCGCACCGTGGCCATGACCGTCTTCGGCGACCTCGATGTCTCGACCATCGCCGAGCTTCCGGCCGGGCGTCAGGGAATCGAGACGTTCGTCGTTCCTCTGGCCGAGAAGCCCACATGGAGCTCCCGCATCTGGACCCGCATGGCCGAAGAACTCGCGCTCGGGCGTCAGGCGTTCGTCGTGTGTCCGGCTATCGATGCGGCAGCCAGCGAAGATCCGGCAGGCGACGAGCCTGTCGACGAACCGGCCGAGGCCGCGGGCCCGGCCCGGCCCGTCGCATCCGTCGAGGCCATTACGGCGCTCGTCAGGGCCAACCCGGCGCTCGCGGGCGCCAGAGTCGCCCCGCTGCACGGCCGCATGCCGAGCGACGAGAAAGAGGCGGTGATGCGCGCGTTCGCCGACGGCTCGCTCGACATCATCGTGGCGACCACGGTCATCGAGGTCGGCGTCGACGTGCCGAACGCCTCGACGATGGTCGTGATGGATGCCGAGCGCTTCGGCGTCTCGCAACTGCATCAGCTGCGGGGTCGCGTCGGGCGCGGGGGAGTGCCCGGGCTGTGCCTCCTCGTCACGAACGCCGAGCTCGAGAGCATCGCCCGACAACGGGTCGACGCCGTCGCATCCACGCTCGACGGCTTCGAGCTCGCCCAGGTCGACCTCGAGCTGCGCCGCGAGGGCAACGTGCTGGGCCGCAACCAGTCGGGTGGCAAGTCGAGCCTGCGCCTGCTGCGAGTCACCACCGACGGCGACCTCATCGTCGACGCGCGCATGGCTGCGTCGCTGATCATCGACGACGACCCCGGATTCGTGCAGCACCCGGCCATTCGCGAGGCGCTCGACAGGCGGCTGCGCGAGGTCGAGGCGGAGTTCCTCGTCAAGAGCTGAGAGTGCGAGATCAGCGATCTCGGGTGCGGAGACGTTCGGCCAAACGACCCGCGGCTGGAACCTCTCAGCTTGGCAACTCGCCCATCGTGACCTCTGGTCTGATTCCGGCCGCTAAGGGGAGCCAGGTGAGGAAGGTGACGCCCTCATCTGTTGCATCGAAGCGGGTGATCGTCTCGTTGCCTGGCTCGTAGAAAGTATCGCCCGCTCGAAGCACGCGTTCGGACTCGGCTCCCGCTGTGAAGAACACCGATCCAGCCTCTATGACCCCGAAGACGGGCCCGTTGTGCCAGTGTGCTCCGGGGTGGATGTTAGCCGCGATCGTGATGCGTTGTACTTCGACGGCGGCGAAGCTCGGAGCCCCGGGGAGTTCGTAGGAGGCCAGAGTCTTTCGCTCAATCGAGAATTCGCTCACGGTTCGATGATCCCAGTTCAGGGGCAGCTCCACGCCACGTCTCGATGGCCACCCGCGTCGAGGCTGTGACGTTCGATGTACTGAACCACGAATCAAGGTCCAGGTTTGCATACATGTCGCGGAACGCCGACTCTGGGGTGTGTCCAAAGCGACGGAAGACCTGTTGGCGTTCTTCGACCTCAAACGAGCGCTCGTGTAGGGCCGTCATGGTGTCAGCGTTCGCGAAAGAGCCCAGGTAGTCCACTACGGCAGCGTCTTCGGTGACATCAAGAGCGCGCAACAGGACCGCGGCGACGAGCCCGGTACGGTCCCATCCCGCCGAACAGTGAAAGAGAATCGTTCCTTCATCAGCGGCGGCGATCGCGTCCAGCACGAGCGCAAGCCGGTGTGGAAGGGATTGGAGGTGGGCGAGATAGTAGAGCGGAGTGCCCCACCGTCCGTCTGCTTCGTACTCTGCCCAGAAAACGGTCTCGTCGTCACCGTCGAGGTCTACATGAACGTGCTTGATCGAAGCAGGGATCTGGCCCGTGCGTTCGTCTGGCCTACGAAGATCGATGACAGTGCGCACTCCGTATGCGATAAGCGCCCGCCACCCCTCAGGATCGATCCGGTCCAGCCGTTCCGACCGCACGAAGACACCCTCGGGCGACATGGTTCCATCCTCGCGGTCTAGACCCCCGAGATCGCGCACGTTCGCGAGGCCATTGATGTGAAGCGTGCGGTTCATGGTTACCAGTCTGCCGAAACGCCCCGCCCTATCGAGACCGCGTACGCGCGCTCCGCGGATGACATCTGTCTTGCGCAGACGGGGTCCTCTTGAGCGTCAGCCGAGTTGCACCTGCCGCAGCGTCATGTGATCTGCTGGAAGCATGTCCCCGTCCCACTCCGAGAGGTCCGCAATGCCCCCGTTCCCTACGCCGCCTCGACAGGTTCTCATCGGCGACGCCGCGGCGTTCGTCGGCGTCACCCCGCGTACGATCCGCCACTACCACCAGGTCGGCCTGTTGCCCGAGCGGGAGCGGGGCGGCGACGGCCGCCGTCGCTACGGCTACGAGGAGATCATCCGCCTGCTCTGGATCCGCCGCATGGCCGACGCCGGGATCGCGCTCGACGACATCCGCGACGCTTTCGACGGCGCCGCGCCGAGGGCTGCTGACGACGAGGACGAGGTCGCGGGCGTACTTGAGCGATTGGAGGACGCTCTCGCCGAGCAGGAAGCCGAGCTGCAGCGCAAGCGCGCTTCTGTACAACGGATGCGAGCACTAGGTAGTCGCCTGGGATTGCTCGACGATCTCGTTTCCGGCCGCCTCGAGCACGCACCTGAGGGCTCGCTGCGCCAAGACGACCTCGACGCGCTGCTGGTCACCGAGCGGATCTTCGGTCCACTCGGCGCTGCCGTTCAGGCCGGCCGCTTCCTCGCCATCGCCCGCGATCCGGCACTGCGAGCGGAGTCCGACCGCGTCGATGCCACCGAGGAAGCCTTGGACGACACGGTCGCCGTCGACAGTCCCCGGGTGGCCGAGGTGGCAGCCGAGCGGCACGCGTTCGAGACCTCGCTGATGCGTGTCATCGAGGAGTCCGGCCAGGCGAAGGAGGACGATGCTCTCTTCGACACCTGGGACGAGCTGCACCCGATTGAGAACGCCGAGCCGGCGTCCCACGTGACAGGAGGCTCTCGTGCGAAGAACGCGGCGGAGATCATCCGGAGCATGCCCTATGACTTCTCTCCAGCACGTCTGCGCTCGATGGAGCTGGCGGTCGAACTCGGTGCATCTGAGGCGTCGGCGCCGTAGACAGTGCTGAACGGAGAAGGGGCGTCATTGTCATGGCCATCGCGAGTGCGAGGGGGCGCGTGTCTCGGTCGGGTCGACCTCGAGCTGCGCCGCGAGGGCAACGTGCTGGGTCGCAACCAGTCGGGTGGCAAGTCGAGCCTGCGCTTGCTTCGGGTCACCACCGACGGCGACCTCATCGTCGACGCGCGTATAGCGGCCTCGCTGATCATCGATGACGGCCCCGGTTTCGTGCAGCACCCGGCGATACGTGAGGCGCTCGACAGGCGGCTGTGCGAGGTCGAGGCAGAGTTCCTCGTTAGGAGCTGAGTCGACTTCGGAGCTGACTTGAGGGCTGTCTCATAACTGATGTCTAGTACCAGACATCAGCGATGGACTTTCGAGACATAGTTATGAGAATCGCGGCGTAGCGGCAGGGAGCAGGAACTGCCTCGAAAGCTGCAATTTTCGCGCCATTGCTGTGGTGAGGCGGATGCGACGTCTCTTATCCCTAGGGATATGAGATCACGCGAATGTCAGGATCGCGGGTCGATTTGTTGGGGAATCGTCGGGAGCACTGAAGGTCACCTTGGCTGGGCTCGACCACGATTCTCCTGCTGCCAGCTTCGCGGGTGCATCTAATCTCTGTATATGACGAACACCACGTGGTCGCTCGGGGCCATTCGGAAAGTCGCGCTAGGTCAACCCGAGATCAAACTCGCCGCCGTCAGGGATCTGACCCAAGAAGAGTTCGGCGGACTTTCTGCGGACATGGCACTTCTGAGGAGCCTGAGCGGCCATCGCCTTATCGGTGCACTCGTTGACAAGCTCAACGCTGTTGTCCAGATCGAAGTGGAGATGCACGCGAACCCGCATTCACTTCGCGACGAGCGCTTCAGCTATCGAATCGCTTCCGTTGTGGACGCCTATCTGGGGGAGATTACTTCCTTTCGATCTCGTGTTGAAGCTCTCGCCGGACAGCATGTCCTCGATCACGCGCTGAGAGCAAAGGGGATATTCGCTAAGTTCTACGAGGACAATGCCGATTACAGGACTGTTTGGGAGCTTCGCAACAGTTCTCAACACGGCGCGGGTGCAACTAGTCACTTTGTGTTCTCAACGTCCGAAAGCGGGAGTTGTTGGACCATCAACCTCTCTCAGTTGTTTGCTGAACATCGCGGCGAGAAGAGGTGGGATGCCGCCGCGGCCCTGTGGGGACCCGCAGAGATTGTCGACGTCATGGCGGTCTTCCGCGGCGCATATGCAGCTTCATCAAGGGTTCTTGCAATACTGCTGGTTGAGAACGAACTATTACTCGCCAGCGTTGTAGATCGAATCGCTAGGGCAATCGTGGAAGGCGTCGGCAACGAGCCGGGCTTTCCGGTCGCTTGGGCGGCCACCAAAAATATTGACGGAGCGACGTTGACCCTCGACCAATTGGACTTCGAACCGAATGTCCTCGGCAACGCGATCGGCGCAATAAATGGAGCGCGAGAAATTCTCGGGCTGCCGCCCTCGCAAGCGTTCAAGTAAGTACGAGTGATTCGCGCCGTCGGAGAGCTTGAACGTTCGCTTTGCGCGCGGAATTGGTTTGGCGCGGCTCAAATTGAAACTCCCGGCTGTCTCGAAACCTGATGGTCTCGAAACGCATGGGATGAGGAGCATCTGATCTGATCTGATCTGGGTGCGTGTGGAACACCAGTTGGTGTCTGGTACGGCAGTCGGTAAGGCGGTGGGCCGAGTCGACGCAATAGTCTGCATGAATGCGCGTGGTCGGCGGGATGGTGTTGTGGGTGGTGGCGACCCTTAGTGGGGTATTGGCGGCAGCCTCTTTTTCGCTTGCTGGACTCGGTTGGTCCGGGGGCTTCGTCGAGCGGCGGTACTGGGAAGAGGGCGAAGGCCAGATCGGTGTCGCATTCGGGGTCGCCGCGCTACTGACCTGGCTCGTTCTTTTGGGACTTTCTGTGGGCGTCTTTCGTCGCGGGGCTCTGCGGCAGTCCGGGTCGGCTCGCGCGACAGCGGTGGGATTGGCCGCCCTCAGCGTCACCGTGGTCGTGGGGTTGTGTGTTCTGGCGATCGGCTGGCCCGAGCCGGCTAGCGAGATTCCGTCGCCTCCATGGAATCGAGCGTGACATCTTGACCTTCCTCGCCCTGTGCTGCAATGGATGCGATTATGCGATCTCTGGCCGTACGTCTTTGCTCTTCTAAACAGACCGAGCAAGGCGTACCCGTTTCGTTGAAGCGACCGAAATACTGTGGGCATCCTCAAACGCCTTTGCTCGAGCCCCATTCGGTGTCTCACAACCCGAGTGTCTCGAAAGCCATGGGATACGAGACTCTAGGTCGTGTCGCAGAGAGGCACCTGGCGGGCATCCCAATAACTGTGCAGGCGCTGCGATGTGGCGAAGGTCGAGGCGTACTTTGGCCGAGCATCTTGCGTGCATGTGCGTCGTGTGGCGTGGCTTGGTGAACCACTGATCGGTTAGCGCGAAACGGGCTGTGGCGGGGAGGCGCTGGCGCCATCCGGAACCCCCGCTGCCTGACGACGGGCTCTGACGAGACCAGCCACGATCGCGATCACAACCAGAGCGACGTCCAGCGCCCCGTACACGACCGCGGTGGGTTCGAGACCGAAGCGCTCGACGGCGAGGCCCGCCACCAGCGCCGGGACACTGAAAGCGATATAGCTGACGATGTACATCGTCGAGAAGACTTGTCCACGCTCGGCATCCGGAGCTGCCTCACCCAGCGCGCCGACGGCGAGGCGGAAGGTCGCACCGAAACCGAGACCCGCGATCGCCGAACCGACGACATACAGCGGCGTACCGGCCATGACGAGTGCCGCGATCGTGATCAGCACCCCGAGAACCAGTGTTCCGTAGCCGAACTGCGTGCCCAGGCGCGGGGGGAGAAATGCCGAGATAGCTGTGCCGACCGTACCGGCGATGAAGAAGACCCCGAGCACGAGGCCGATGGTGAAGTGGCTCTGAACGCCGAGTACGGTGCCGAGGATCGACGACCCGAGTGACAGGTAAAGGCCGCCTAGGGCCCAGGTCGCGGCGATCGATGGGACAAGGGCGAGGAAGATGCTTCTTGTGGCGGGAGGAAGCCCGATGCTCGGCAGGAGCGACCGCCAGATCGAGCGGGCTGTGGGGCTGGCTGGCCGGACGCGTTCTGGAACCAGCCAGACGAGAGCGGCGATGACCAGATAGCTGACAGCCAGGATCCAGAACACCAGCTGTCGAGGGAAGGGCGCGAATTCGACCAGCGCGCCGGCGAGCACGGCTCCGAACGCGATTCCCAATGACGGGACCGCGCTGCTGACAAGCGAACCGGAGCGGGCGCTCGGCGCTTTGTCGATGATCATCGCCGTGAAGGTACCGGTGGCGGCACCGACCGCGAACCCCTGCACGAGTCGCGCCGCTACCAGAGCGCCCGTACTGTCGGCCGTTGCGAAGAGAACCATGCCGAGGGTCAGCAGAACAAGAGAGGCCGACGCCACGGGGCGGCGCCCGATCCGGTCGCTCAGCGAACCGACCGTGAGTAGAGCGAGGAGCAACGCGACGACGTAGGCCGCGAAGATGACCGTCAATATGAACGATGAGAAGCCCCAGAGCCGTTGGTAGATGGGGTAGAGCGGAGACGGAGCCGACGCGGCGGTCATCGTCGCCGCACCGGCGAGGCCAGCGAGCGCAAATGAGATGGGGCGAGAGAGCACGATACCTCCGTCGTAAAGCAATTATATTTGCTTTAGTAAACATAAGCGCCTGTGTTGGTTAAAGCAAATTTTATTGCGATAATCTGATCATGTCATCTGTTGCAGCGTCGACTCGGCCCGGTGGCCGGAGTGCAAGAGTTCTGAACGCGATCTACACCGCCGTCGGCGAGCTCGTCGGTGAAGGAACAGAAAGGATCACCTTTTCGCTCATCGCCGAGCGCGCAGGAGTCAACCCGACCACGCTGTATCGCCGATGGGACGACGTCGACGCTCTGCTCGAAGAGGTCGCCGTAGCGGCGCTGACGCGAGAGGGTGACCCGATTCCCGACACAGGCGCCCTCGAGACGGATCTCACGGAGTGGGCACTCATCATCACCGAGGACATCACGCGGCCACACCGCACACGGTATCTGCGAGCGATGGTGGCAGCGCGCGATGAGATCGTCTCGAGTTGCTCTGTGATGGAGCGGCGGCGCGAACAGGCGGCGGAGATGGTGCGTCGGGCATCAGGGCGTGGACAAGAAGCGCCGACCGTCGGGCAGATCCTTGACCACATCGTCGCGCCGCTCTATCACCATGTCGTCTTCGCCCTTCCTGTCGACGAGGATTATGCACGGCTACTCGTTCGCGACGTGCTCTTGATGGTGCGCTGAGTCCGAGTCGACCCCCGACGAAGGGTCATTCTTCCGAAGGCCACGAGAGCGATCATCACGCCAATAGGCACCAGGTTTTAACCGAAGCTCAAGCGAAGAAGCCCGCGGTCCAAGACGCAGTGGGGCTCGTCGGATGGAGCCGAGCCACTCTCTACCGTCGCCAGCAAGTCGTCATCGGCCGCGAGAGCGCGCCCGTGTGGCTATACCAGGAACGACGACGCCCTCGAAGCCGCACCCAGCATTCTCGTCGTAGGCAATTAACGCCAGCGAGCGATCACAGAACACCGCCATCTGTCGATCAAGTCCACAGGCCGTGGCGAGCATCCGCGTCAGGTCCAGAATCCGTCCTAGTGCCCGGTGAGGGATCCGCTATCGCGACTATCTCCAAATCGGATCCAGGCGAGCTTGCAACAATGACACCGTGGTGAACTACTCCGGCGTCGGGCCGATCATTGTCCTCCTCGCGACCGTGGTGGTCCCCGCTTTCGCGGTCATCGTGGTCTGGGGCGTGTTATGGATATCTCGCCGCGCTCGTTTCGTCAGCTGGTATTTTGCAATCTGTGCCGGTAGTGCGTCGGTTGCCATCATCCTTGCGGGGGTCCTTGTTCATTTCCTTTGGCCGGTGAGCCCAGACAAGCCGCAACAGCCTCTGTTTGGCGACGATGTCGGCGTGAAGGTTTTTGGAGGATTGGCTCTGATGGCGGGCGGCGTTGCTGCACTCGTCGCGACACTCATTACTTGGGGAGTGTGCGAAGTCGCGAGGATCACTCGCCCGTCAACGAGCGGAGGCGTGCCCTCTGAGGGATCGCCATTCCTTGACCATGGTCGTTCGGATTCAGGGCATCGTTAGCATTGCCGACCATGGAGCCGTTTCCGCTATCGACCACACGCTTCGTCCTCGATCAACCTAGGGCGACTGACGTTGACCGGATCGCGGAATATTGCACTGATACGGCGTTCGAGAAGTTCATGTCGACTCCATGGCCGTACAAACGAGAGCATGCCGATTACTTCGTCCGTGATTTCGTTCCTAGTGGCTGGTCGAGCGGCAGCGAATGGACCTGGGCAATCCGAGAAGGTGCCGGTCAATCTCTACTCGGAGTCGTGGGAGTTCGTCTGAACAGCGGCATGGTGGGCTATTGGCTCGGACGCCCACAATGGGGACGCGGCATCATGACCGAAGCGCTCAGTGCGGCAATTGACGCGGTCTTTGAGCAGACGGAGCGTTCTGAAGTCCTGTGGGAATGCGTAAAGGGCAATGTTGGCTCGCTGAGAGTCGCTCAGAGAGTCGGCTTTCGGTTTAGGGGTGAAGCGCTAGGAATCATTAAGGGGCGAGACGGTTCCGCCGTGAGCTCGTGGACAGGGACGCTAGGTCGAGGTGACGACCGCAACCCTCAAAGCGGATGGCCTACCCGGTCGCTTAATCGTCAGTCCTGATTTAGCGTCAAGAGAGTTGGCCTGTAGTCCAGAGCTGAAGGAGTGACGAACATGGGATCCGCACCGATGCGCTTTACCGGATTCCTCCCGGAGGATGCACCCGACCCTCGTCTTGCGCAAGCCGAGAAAGTCAAGCTCATGCCGGTTCCGGTGCTGGGACTCGTGCCGCAACCGTCTCTCGACGACATCCACATGGAGAGCACCGCGATCTCCAGTGGCGACAGCGGTATGTCGCAGATGTCGGTGAGTATCAACTACACGCTCTGGCGCAATCCGCTCGATCATTCCGACCCCGTGAACCTCGCCGAACTCGACGAATCGACACGCCGGGCCCTCGACGAACCGGCACCGCACCCTCGACCAGCGTGGCTCATCGAGCAGGTAGCTCGCATGCGTTACCCGATGCTGTGGGAAGCGGTGCGAACCTCGTGGCATCGCGAACCTACTGACTTCTCAACACCGTCATATCTTCTCGTCGAGCATGCCAACTACATCCTGATGAATCGATTCCGCACAGAGCTGGGCCTCGGAGACATTCATACCGATCGTTTCGCGGCTCGACTCGCTGAACGCGCCATCAATCCGCGGGCCACTGCGATCGTCGATGGCGTTCAGATGCCAGCGATCGAGATCGATACCGACCCGTTCGTCTACGCAATCGGGGTAGAGCTCGCCCCCGACACCGTGCTCACTGCAGTGGTCCCTCGCGACGAGCTGCAACACGTCCGCATCGAGTTCGTAAGACGTTTATCACCGGTTGGCACCGTCTCCCTTCGCGATGAAGGCTCCCTCTAACCAGCCAACTCGCCTGTGGCCCGCGCTCCTGACTAGAGAGCGTCGCCCGGCAGAGGGTCGATGCGCTCGCATCCACTTCACCATCGGCCTCGTGCTCGGGGTCTTCTTCATCGCCGGTACGGTCGGCACAGCTATCTCGGCATTTCTCCCCCGCGCCTGGTGCGACCTTCCGCCTCGCCGTCGGCGCGCTGGGTGAGGCAGCTCCGGATGCCGAGCGTGGACAAGTCTTCTCGACGATGTACGTCGTCAGCTATATCGCTTTCAGTGTCCCGGCGCTGGTGGCGGGCCTCGCCGTTGAGCGCTTCGGTCTCGAACCCACCGCGGTCGTGTACGGGGCGCTGGACGTCGCTCTGGTTGTGATCGCGATCGTGGCTGGTCTCGTCAGGGCCCGTCGTCAGTCTGCGGGGGTTCCGGATGGCGCCAGCGCCTCCCCGCCACAGCCCGTTTCGCGATAACCGATCAGTGGTTCACCAAGCCACGCCACACTACGCACATGCCCGCAAGACGCCCGGCCAAAGTACGCCTCGAGGTAACCTCTGACCCTCGACCCTGGTCCCTGAATGATCAAATTTGTGCTTTCTCCATTGGGTGCTTAGTTGTGGGTGGTTGCGGAGAGTTCCGCTTGGGGGGTCGGCCATGCGGCGGCGGCGTGAGAGTCGCTGGTTGGGCGTGCGGTGCTTCTCGGTCGGGCCGCAGCGTCTCGTCGGCTTCTGATGAGCATCGCTGTCAGGGTAAGCAAAATGCCCGCAACTGCCCAGATCCCCAGTCGGATGATCGGGGCGGACACGGCGGCACCGTCGAAGTATTGGACGGATCGTAAGAGGTCGAGAGCGTCTCCCTGTGGGAAGACGAAGTAGAGGGCCTGGAAGAAGTCGTTGAGGAGGTGAATGCCGAGAGGGCCACCAGAGGATGTGTTGCCAAGAATTACCAGGGCCAGAGTCATAACCAATGCGGCGATGGTTCCGCCGAGCGCGGCCACGCCGGTGACTGCCCCGCCGATGGCGACGGCGGTCAGCCAGAGAACCGCGAACACGGCAGGGGGATTTATGGTGACTGCGTTTAGGGCGGAGTCGATCCAGAGCGAGATCAATCCGGCAAGAATTCCCGAATAGGCGACGAGAACCACGCTGCGCTCGACAAACTTCGCCGATGTGTCGACCGTTCCAAGGATGCGCCCAAAGATCGTTGCGCCAAGTGCCGCCCCGAGCCCCGCGAAGAGGATTGCATAGAACTCGATGGATCCGACCGGGTCGTTTTTCCCCAACGGCGCAAGATCGGTGGTTTCGCTGGTGGCATTTAGTTTCTCGGCAATCGAGTCACCGATACCAGCGACCGCCTGACTAAGGCCGCGACCCCCACCGCTAGCGACGTATGTGGTGACAACGGCATCGGTCCCGGGGTTTGGCAGAACGATCGCGCCGTCCGCGTCTCGATCGAGGACGGCAGCTTGCGCCTCCGCCGCGGAGCCCACCACGGTGAGCTCGAGGGAATCCTGCCGTTCGAGAGCGACGATTGTGCCTGCATCGCCTGTTACAGCGAGGTGGACGTTGTTCGGAGTTGGATTGCCGAACGCACTCGAATAGCTCATGAGCATCGCCATTGCCAGTAGCAGGATCGCGAGACCGCCAAGGAGGAGGTTCCGATATCGATGCGCGGATCCAGGTCCCTCAGAAGTCAGTGAGCCGCCGGCCACTGCCGCTTCGAACTCCGGGTGCTGCGGAATGCTCTGCTGCTTCAGCGCCGAATCGTTTGTGTGCGTCATGGTTTCCTTCACAAGTGTCAATTAGATGACAAATGTACAACGCGCGGATCGGTCCTGGCAAGATAGACGCATGTCAGAGGAAATGGTGACGGTGGTAGCCGTAGAACATCGCGTCGACCCACGAGTCACCCGGACTCGAGCGGCCCTCATTCGAGCACTGACAGTGCTGGTGTCCGAGTCGCCGAAGGGCGAAACAATCTCGATGAGCGCGGTGGCGGACCAGGCAGGTTTGAGTAGGCAGGCGCTGCACAGCCATTACGGCAACGTCGGTGACCTCGCGACGGACGTTTGGATCAGCCGTCTACTCAGTGACTGGGTTTCGCTCGATGAGGTGGCTGCGAATCTCGATAAAGCCCTCATCGAAGCCGTTCGAGTACGCGGAATCGAGCCGCTACTCGCCGCCGGCCGGGAGGACCGCGAGTTCTTCGATAAGCTTCGCGCGATCCCCCGCGGCGAACGTGTTGCCGAGGTCATTGCAGCGGCGGTCGCCGCGTGGTTGACCGAGTCGAGCCGAGACCAAACCGGATCCAAGATCGCGCTCAATGGCGATGCTCGGGTTTTTGCCATCGGTGGGATGGTGGCGCTCGTGTCCACGTGGCAGATGGCGGACGCCCCGCCGAGCACCCCACAGCAGATTGAAATGCTCCGTGCTTTTGCGGCCGGGGCGGCAGCAGTCACTGCTGGATAAGCACTCCCGGAGCTCCAGCGCCCTGGACCACGTCCCGTCCGGCGCTGAACGCCCCGGACGGGAACGATGTCAGCGGTCGTAAGCGACGTAGTGCAGCTCCGCGTCACGTCGCTCGGCGTGAAGCTTCACATACTCCTTCGCAATGACGGCGGGCTCGGCATCCGGGCGGCCGCCACCGATGAGAGCGGTGATTGCGACGAGTGCGACATAGACTCCCGTATCCGCAAGGGCGCTGTTGAGATTGAGTGTCCAGTTTCGGAGCCCCGCTGCAGCGATGTTGATGTTGCCACGAGCCGGCGTCGGCGCAAGCGAGCCGCCGCCCGTTGTCACGAGGATGGTTCCGGTGTTGCTTTCGATCATGTCCGGCAGCACTGCGCCGACCGCGGTGACAGCGCCGCCCAGATAGAAGTCGATCTGCGGCTGAAGGTTTTCCATAGTCACCTTCAGGGCATCGACGGATTCCAGGGTTCGGTCCGCCGGCGAAAACTCAAGGACATCGATCGGGCCGAGCGTCTCCCGAATCGACTGGAGCGCATTCGTGATCGTGGCCGGCACGCTGACGTCGGCGGTGAAGCCCTGAGCATGGATGCCTTCACCTGCAAGAGTCTGTGCAAGTGCGTCGAGCTTGGACTGGTCGCGGGCGACGAGAGCGACATCGAAGCCCTTCTGCCCGAAGGCCCGCGCGATCTCCAGGCCCAGTCCAGGGCCAGCGCCGATGATAGTAATGAGGGGCATGGTGTCTTCCTCCGTGGCCCACCGCCGAGCCGAGTGTGTTCTGGTGCGGTAAGTTGAGATCGTCCTCAACTCATACCAAGCATATGTTGAGATGCCCCTCACTTTCTACTGGAGTTGTCATGACCGCTACGCCTGGCCTGCGCCGAGACGCACAGGCGAACCTCGAGAAGCTGCGCGTGGCTGCCCTGGCCGTGTTCTCGCGCCGAGGCTTGTCCGCTCCATTGGAGGACATCGCCCGAGAAGCCGGCGTGAGCATCGGGACGCTCTATAACCGCGTCGGGTCCCGCGAGGAGCTCATCGATGCCGTGGTCGACAACCTCGCCGGAGAGAAGCTCAAGGCGCTCAGGGATCGGACATTGGAAGCGGAGACTCCTCGCGCACAGCTGGAAACATTCATCACCGAGATGATCGACCTGCAGCTCAGCGACCCGGCGATGAATGACGCGATGCTGCGCCGCTACCCAGATGCGGTGCTGCTTATCAACGCATGTGAACGGTCTATGGCGCTTGGGGCCGAACTCGTCGAGACAGCCCACGTTGCTGGCGTGTTGTCCGACGAATTCACCCCCGAAGACCTCATGACCGTGCTGTGGATGGCCGGGATGGCCAGTCACGACCCTGCCGCCCCCCACGGCTGGCGTCGCGTTGTTGATCGCAGCGTCTCTGCCGCCTGGACCGACCATCCAAACAGCTGATACTCGGCATACCTCCTGGGTGGAATCGGCGCCGTCATCGTCGAAATCGGCTGCGTCACACCACTAGGACGTTGTGCTCGCAGAACTCTTTCGTACGTCTGCCCTGCGCACCTCCTGTGGAATTGATGAGAGAGCGACGCTGTCTGCACCGTCTATCTCGAGAGTCTTGGGGAGGATATCCCGTTCGATCGTCGTGGCCAGCGGCTTCTCGGTGATGAATAGAAGCAAGACGGCTGCCACGAGAACCATGGGAACCATGTACAAGAACACGGGCGCAAGCGCGTCGTTGTAAGCGCCGACAATCACGTCACGGACCGCAGTGGGCAGGTCTCGCACTAGTGCCGGAGTGAACGAGTTGCTTCCCCCCGCCGCGGTGGCGGCGCCGGCAGGCAGGCGAACTGCGAGTAGATCCGTGAGGTTCGCAACGAAAAGGCTGCCCACTACCGCGGTGCCCAAGCTGGCACCGATCTGTCGGAAGTAGTTGTTTGCCGCGGTTGCGGTGCCCACTTGGGAATTAGGGAACGAGTTCTGCACGATCAGGATGAGGATCTGCATGCTCATACCCAGACCCAGGCCCATGATCGCGAGGTAGGAGCAGAGTACCCAGACCGCCAAGGACGGCGTCATCGTGGACAGAAGGAACAGAGAAACGGCGATGATGACCGTTCCCACGACGGGAAGCCACTTGTAGCGACCGAACTTACTGACGAGCTGACCGGAAACGATCGAACTGACCAGCAGGGCGGCCATCAGGGGAATCATCAGCAAACCTGCCTCTGTCGCGTCCACTCCGGTGACCATCTGCAGGTAGGTGGGGATGTAGGCGATAGCGCCGAACATGGCAATTCCCGTAATCAAGCCGGCGGTCGTGGTCAGGTTGAAGTTGCGATCCTTGAAGAGCTTGAGCGGCATGATCGGCTCGGCGGCGCGACGCTCGACCAGCACGAAAGCGACGCCCGCCACGATGGTCGCGACGAACAGGAAGATGATCACGGCCGAGTCCCAGTCATAAGTCCTCCCGCCCCACGTGGTGACCAGGACCAGGCCGGTCGACGCAACGGCCAAAAGCCCCATCCCGGCGAAGTCGACCTGGGGTCGCCCTGCGGTGTTCTTGGGTAGGTGAAGGAAGACCGCCGCAGAGACGATGGCGAGGATTCCCAGAGGAATGTTGATCCACAGGCCCCACCGCCATCCAGGCCCCTCTGTGAACCAGCCTCCGAGCAGGGGGCCGGCGACGGACGAGATCGCGAACACGCCGCCCATGATCCCCATGTATCGGCCGCGCTCACGGGCGGGGACGACGTCAGCGATGATCGCCTGCGACAGAATCATGAGCCCACCGCCGCCGAGTCCCTGCACGGCTCGACCGACGATGAGCACAGTCATGTCCTGTGCCATGCCGCCGATAATGGAGCCGAGGACGAACAGGCTGATCGCAGCGATGAAAAGGCCTTTCCGACCTATCAAGTCGCTGAGCTTGCCGTAGACCGGCAGCATGATCGTCGAGGCCAGGATGTAGGCCGTGGTTACCCACAGCATGCTGTCGACGCCGTTGAGTTCCCCAACGATCGTCGGTAACGCTGTGGAGAACATGCTCTGATCGAGTGAGGAGAGCAGCATGGTCAAGATGAGGCCGGCGAAGATGAGCAGAATGTTGCGTTTCGAGGTCCCCGACGCGGCGGCGCCTTGCTCGCTGAGAGATGTGTCGGTCATGGTTAGTGTGCCGTGCCCTTCGGTTGTTGAGAGTGATCGTTGGTGATGCGGTGGATGAGTTCGATGGAATTGCTCAGGAGATCCCGTGTGGACGCTCCTGGTTGCGAGCTTGCCCATCGATGTCTCACGTAGCGCAGGACGCCGGCGGTGAGGGCGATGACCATCCGGGCCTCGTCTTCTAGCTCGGGTTGATTGGCGGGGCTTAGTCCTTGGATCTCATAGCGGGTCATGATGATGGCGACGAATTGGTCTTCGGATTCGCTCATGCGAGCCGTTTCTCTGATCAAGAGTTCTGGGGTGCGCATGATGAGCGTCCGTCGATCCTTGAAGAGCGCGGCATCTGGCTCACGCTCTAGGAGCGAGGAGGTGATCATGGTGAGGAAATCGGCAAGGAGATTCGAGCCCGTCGCCCGGGTGAACGCGTCAATATGGTCATTGCTCGGCATAGCCGGCGTGCCGCCGATAATGACCCCCTCCTTCGATCCGAAGTAGTTGAAGAAGGTGCGCTGGGACACCATGCTGGCCTCGCAGATCATGTCTACGGTGACGTTCTCGAAGCCGTGCTCCAGCGCAAGCGAGATTGCGGCACGTTCGATTGTTTCCTGTGTCGCCGCCCGCTTGCGTTCACGCAATCCGCCATTCATGTTCGCCTCCGTTGCTTCAGTGTTTTTGCGACTGTTTTATGCAGTCTATGCATTTATTTAGTCTCTGCACGAATGTTTTCTCCGCAGGAACCTTCCGACGCTCAGTGGGCCGAAGGGGTGTTGCTGGAGTGTCGACACTGACGTACACTCGTCATCTACTGGACAGATGTAAAATAAGAACTGTTCGTTTGTGCGCGACCAAAAAGCGTCGCCGAGAACACCTGGAGGGTGTCACTATGTCGGGCAAAATCGATGTTCACCAGCACCTGCTTCCGCCTCGCTACTTTGAGGCGCTGGCGGCGGCGGGAAGTCTGATGACAGGGAGTGGGGCGCAGGCCGTAGCTGGTGGGTCCGCGCAATGGAATCCGTGGGCTGAGAGCGGTGGGACAGCGGCGCGCCAAGGCCCGCGGACCGTCGGGGGCTGGCAAATGCCTGAGTGGGATCCCCAGTCCGCGATTTCCATGATGGATGCGACGGGTATCGAGACGGGGATACTGTCGATCAGCGCACCTGGTGTTCACTTTGGTGACGATGCCGCTGCCCGCGGTCTCGCCCGCGAGCTGAATGACTACCAGGCCGAGCTGGTCAGGGAACACCCTGACCGCTTCGGACATTTCGCCGTGCTGCCACTGCCAGACTTCGACGGCGCAGTCGCCGAAGCAGTGCGGGCCCTCGACGAGCTCCATGCCGACGGCGTGCTCCTTCTTTCGAACGCGCACGGGCGTTACCTCGGCGATCCCGCGTACGAGCCGCTGTGGACAGAGCTCGCCGCGCGTTCGGCTGTCGTTTTCGTGCATCCCACGGCGCCGCCGATCCAGCAACTGCCGGGAATGCCCACAGCGCTGCTGGACTTCCCATTCGACACAACCCGCACCGCCGTGGACCTCGTCGCGCACGGAGTATTCGACCGGCATCCGGACCTACGCATAATCCTTTCGCACGCCGGCGGTTTCCTGCCCTACGCTGCAGACCGATTCAGTGCTGCCGCAATGTTCAACCCCGGCACCACCCCGGAAAGCATCCAAGCGGGCCTTCGCAAGTTCTACTTCGACACCGCCCTATCTTCCAGCCCCACCTCGCTGCCGTCACTTCTAGCATTCGCGGAGCCGGGCCACATCCTCTACGGCAGCGATTTCCCCTACGCGCACCCAGAATGGACCGCCCGTTTCGACCGCTCCCTGGCCATCTACGACGGCCCCGGCGCGGAACGGCTTGGAGAGGTGAGCCGATCCGCCGCTGAGAGACTCTTCCCCCGCTTGGTCAAATAGCTTCGATAACTCCAGCGGGAGGGAGTGATCACTGAACGCTGCTACAAAGCATCTCCTGCTCTGAGGAGGAGATGCCATCCGTGCGAGTCTTGGAAAATAATCGGTTGTAAGACGCATTCCGTTGGCACTGCCGTGCCCCACCGCCCAACTCGCCTGCGGCCCGCGCTCCTGACACCATGGAGTCATGACCGCAACACTCGTGGCCAAGGGCCTCGCCGGGGGCCACGGCCACCGCACACTCTTTAGTTCTCTCGACCTCACAGTCGCGCCCGGCGACATCGTGGGTGTCGTGGGCGCCAACGGTGCCGGCAAGTCCACGCTGCTGCGCATCCTCGCAGGGCTCGACGCGCCGCTCGAGGGAACGGTCACGCTGGCGCCCGGCGATGCCTTCGTGGGTTGGTTGCCGCAGGAGCACGAGCGGGTCGCTGGCGAAACGGTCGCCGAGTACGTCGGGCGGCGCACCGGCACGACGGTTGCGACGAGCGAGATGGATGCCGCGGCCGCGGCTCTCGGAGACACCGCGGGCGTCGCACCGGGCGAACCCGATCCGGCCGATGTCTACTCGGCTGCGCTGGAACGCTGGCTGGCCAGCGGAGCCGCCGACCTCGACGACCGACTGCCCGTCGTTCTGGCCGAACTCGGGCTGGCGCTGTCGTCCGACGCGCTGATGACATCGCTGTCTGGCGGACAGGCCGCACGGGTCGGCCTCGCCGCCCTGCTGCTCTCACGCTTCGACATCGTGCTGCTCGACGAGCCCACCAACGACCTCGACCTCGACGGGCTCGAGCGGCTCGAAGGCTTCATCCGGGGTCTGCGCGGGGGAGTCGTTCTGGTGAGTCACGACAGGGCCTTTCTCGCGTCGAGCGTCACCCGGGTCGTCGAACTAGACCTGGCTCAGGGCACGAATCGTGTCTACGGAGGCGGCTACGACTCGTTCCTCGAGGAGCGCGAGACGGCCAAGCGGCACGCGCGCGAAGAGTACGACGAGTTCGCCGAGAAGAAGGCTGACCTCGTGGGAAGAGCACGCACCCAGCGCGAGTGGTCGAGTCAGGGTGTGCGTAACGCCATGAAGAAATCCCCCGACAACGACAAGATCAGGCGCAAGGCAGCGGCCGAATCGAGCGAGAAGCAGGCCCAGAAGGTTCGCCAGATGGAGAGCCGCATCGCCCGGCTCGACGAGGTCGAGGAGCCGCGCAAAGAATGGCAGCTGCAGTTCACCATCGGGTCGGCACCTCGGTCTAGCTCGGTGGTGTCGACGCTGTCGGCGGCGGTCGTGCGCCAGGGGGACTTCACGCTCGGGCCCGTCTCGTTGCAGGTCGACGCGGGTGACCGGATCGGTATTACCGGACCCAACGGAGCCGGCAAGTCGACTCTGCTCAGACTGCTACTCGGGCGCACCGAGCCGAACGAAGGAATGGCGAGCCTCGGTGCCAGTGTCGCGATCGGCGAGATCGACCAGGCCAGGGCCGTGCTCGCGGGCTCGGCCACGCTGGCTTCGAGCTTCGAAGCGCAGGTGCCCGAGTGGCCGGTCGCAGAGATCCGCACCCTGCTGGCCAAGTTCGGGCTGAAGGCCGACCACGTGTCGCGCCCGGTCGATGAGCTCTCGCCGGGGGAGCGCACGCGCGCCGGGCTCGCTCTATTGCAGGCGACCGGAGTCAATCTGCTCGTTCTCGACGAACCCACGAACCACCTCGATCTCGTGGCGATCGAGCAGCTCGAGCAGGCTATCGAGTCGTACGACGGCACCCTGCTGCTGGTCACACACGACCGCCGCATGCTCGAGACAGTGCGTCTCAACCGCCAGTGGCAGGTCACTGACGGCACAGTGATCGAACGATAGGGTCGAACCATGAGCAGCGTCGCCGTCGTACCCGGGTCTTTCGACCCTGTCACCCTCGGGCATCTCGATGTCATCTCGCGGGCTGCGGGCCTCTTTGATGAGGTGCACGTTCTGGTGGTGCACAACCCCGCCAAGACCGCCCTTCTGCCTATCTCGCAGCGGGTACGCCTGATCGAGCAGGCCATTCTCGACGAGGGGCTGCCATCGAACATCGTCGTCAACTCGTGGAGCGTCGGCCTGCTCGTCGACTACTGCACTGATGTCGGAGCGCGGGCGCTCGTCAAGGGAATCCGCTCGCAGGTCGACGTGGCCTACGAGACGCCGATGGCCATCGTGAATCGCAATCTGGCCGGAGTCGAGACGGTGTTCCTGCTGCCCGACCCCGCTCACGCGCACGTCTCGAGTTCGCTCGTGCGGCAGGTGTCGTCGCTGGGTGGCGACGTGGCGCCGTATGTGCCGGCCGCCGTCGCAGAATTTCTGAACACGCAATAAGGCGCATCTTCGAAACCTGTTCTTCACACGCGAGTGGGAGGATGGAAGCATGTCTGATCTCTCCATCGGCTATGCCGCCATGCTCGAGCAGTTCCACCCCACCGAGGCCGTCGCTCTGTCGGCACTTGCCGAACAGCACGGCTTCACGGGCGTGATGGCGGCGGATCACTTCCAGCCGTGGGTTCCGCAGCAGGGCCAGAGCGCCTTCGTCTGGGAGGTTCTCGCCGCCCTGGGCGAGCGCACCACCGGAGACTTCGGCCCCGGTGTAACGGCCCCGACGTTCCGCTGGCATCCCGCGATGGTGGCCCAGGC
The DNA here is from genome assembly GCF_900177685.1 of Agreia pratensis. GTDB lineage: Bacteria > Actinomycetota > Actinomycetes > Actinomycetales > Microbacteriaceae > Agreia > Agreia pratensis. The sequence continues at coordinate 206,468 of NZ_FXAY01000001.1, read as the reverse complement.
ATCCGCAACCCTCGGCGCCATGTACCCGGGCCGGCACTGGCTCGGCCTGGGCTCTGGTGAGGCCCTGAACGAGCACATCGTGGGTGGCTACTGGCCCGAGGCGCCCGAACGCATCAACCGCATGTTCGAGGCCATCGAGATCATCAACAAGCTCTTCACGGCGTCGATCGCCGGAAAAGACGTGAAGCACTCAGGCCAGTTCTACAAGCTCGAGTCGACCAGGCTGTGGACGATGCCGCCTGTCGCGCCAGAGATCCTCGTGGCCACGGCAGGCCCGGTCACGGCGAAGCGTGCAGGCCGCCACGTCGACGGCCTCATCACGGTGGGCGCACCGCTCGCCAAGATCGAGGGCCTCTTCGCCAAGTTCGAAGAGGGAGCGCGCGAGGCGGGCAAAGACCCGTCGACGATGCCGCGCGTGCTGCAGCTGCACATGTCGTGGGCAGAGACCGACGAGATCGCTCTCGTCAACGCCATGACCGAGTGGCCGAACGGCGGCATGAAATTCCCGAAGGGCGACATCCGCTCGCCGTTCGAACTCGAGCAGATGGCCAAGCTCGTGCGCCCCGAAGACTTCGAGGGCCGCCTGGTGATCTCGAGCGACCCCGACGTGCACCGCGCCTATATTCAGAGCTTCATCGACCTGGGCTTCGATCGCGTCTACCTGCACAACGTCGGCCGCAACCAGAAAGAGTGGATCGAGGTCTTCGGTCGCGACGTGCTGCCGAAGCTGCACCGCTAGTGGCCCGATCCCACGCCGCAGAGATCCGGCTGATCGGCGTCGAGGGCATTCCCGAGGTCTCTCCCGGCGATGATCTGGCGGCGCTTATCGAGTCTGCGCTCGGTGCGCAGGAATTGACCCTCGAAGACGGCGACATTCTCGTCGTCACGTCGAAGATCGTCTCCAAGGCAGAGGGGCGAGTGATCGCCGCGACCGACCGTGAAGACGCGATCACCCGTGAGACGGTTCGCCTCGTTGCGTCCCGCGCGCACCCGGGAGGCGTCACGCGCATCGTCGAGAACCGCCAGGGCCTGGTGCAGGCCGCGGCGGGGGTCGACGCGAGCAACACGCCCGACGGCACCGTCCTCCTGCTGCCCGAAGACCCGGATGCCTCGGCGCGGGCCCTGTGCGCGGCCTTGCGTCGGGCATCCGGTGCGCTCATCGGCATCGTCGTGTCTGACACCCTGGGCAGAGCGTGGCGCGAGGGCCAGGTCGATGCGGCCATCGGTGCCGCGGGCGTGATCGTCATTGACGATCTGAGAGGCAGCACCGACACCTTCGGACAGACGCTGTCGGTGACCCAGGCCGCCACGGGCGACGAGCTCGCCTCGGCCACCGATCTGATCAAAGGCAAGGCCACGGGCATGCCGGTGGCTCTCGTGCGCGGACTGACCCGCCTCGTCGTCGAGACGCTCGACACTCCCGCTCGCGCACTGGTGCGACGGCCCGAGGGCGATATGTTCCGGCTGGGCACCGACGAGGCACTTGCCCAGGGCTTCGCCGAAGGCTATGGCCGAGGGTTGGCGGATGCGCGACGCGGCCATCGTGCGAGTGCAAGGCCATCGCGGGTTCGGCTGCGAGCTCGTTCGCGCTGGAGCGCGCGGTGAGCGCCACGGGCGACTGGGTCGTCGTGATGCCCGTCAAGGGCACAGTGGGAGCCAAGAGCCGGCTCCTCGGTGGGCTCGCCGATTCCGAGATTCCCGAGGCGCGTCGCGCCGAGTTCGCGCTGGCCCTCGCGCTCGACGCGGTCGATGCCGTGCGCACGGCCCTGCCGGTCGTGCGGGTGATCGTGGTGACGAGCGCCGAGGTCTCCGAGCGCTTCGAGGCGCTGGGCGCACTCGTTCGCCGCGACCCGGGAACGGGGCTCAACGCGGCCTTCACCCGGGGCATCCGGGCCGCTATGGAACTCAACCCGGGCCGGCCTGTGGCCGCACTGATGAGCGATCTCGCATCGATCAGACCTCGAGATGTGACCGCAGCGCTCGAACTTGCGGCGGCGATTCCGCTCGGCATGCTCACCGACAAAGACGGAACGGGAACGACGCTGCTGACCGCCCTGTCGCCGCGGGGTCTCGTGCCGCGATTCGGGCTGGGCTCCGCCCGGCGGCATCGCGAGGCGGGGCACGTCGAGCTCGACATCGCCCGAGGCGACCGGATGCGCCTCGACATCGACACGGCCGATGACCTGGCGGCGGCCCGCGCTCTGGGCCTGGGGCCGCGTGCGAAAGCGGTACTCGGGCACTAGCGCAATGGCTTCCGTCGACCGCGCCCACCTGACAGGGTCGTGGAATGGAGCCTTCCGAGCAGCTACCAGGCCGCCGAGTCAATCCGTTCGAGGTCGCGTTGTGGGTCTTCGGCGTGCTGGCTATCGCGGCCGCAGTCTGGGGCGCCGGCTGGGCCAACGGCACTCTGTCGCTCGCGAACGGTGGGTACTACTGCGACGCGATGGGCAACTGTGCCGAACGATACGACTACGTTCAGGTGCACACCGTTCTCGGCCTGGCTCCGCCAGTGATGACCGCGGGCCTCCTCTCGATCGTCGTCGCCCTCGCCATCAGAGCGTGGCCAGCCGTGAGGCCCGTGCATGGAAGAGTAGGGCTATGAATCACCGAAATCGTGTGAACCCATTCGAGATCGCGCTCTGGGCTCTGGCCGCCGTCCTCATCGTCGGCGGCGTCGCGGCTCTGGCCTGGTCGGTGAACCGCCTCGGCATGGGTGGCGGGCCGAATAACGAGGGTTTCGCCGTGACTCAGATGATCTTCTCGCTCGCGCCCGTTGCCGTCACCGCGGGCCTCTTCGCCATCGTCGCGGCACTGGCTTTTCGCGCGACACTGCTCGTCGTAGCCAGGCGCGCCGCTGCGCTGGCCCATGAGGCTCGTGTCTCGGAGGCTTCTCAGATGACCACGACAATGGAGACGACCGGGCTCGCGTCCCCGTCTCAATCTGACGGTGCGCCGCAGGAAGCCTCGCTGCCCTTCGAACCACCGAGGTTCAGGCAGCGCCAGCGCGCGATCGACCACTCGGCCTTCAAGAGGCCGGGAACGGAATAGTCGCCTGTCAAGTACCCGACCTTGTGGTCGGTCTGGATATAGGCTGGGCGAGTCGAAGAATCAGAGCGGAGTCGACTCATGGGCGCAAAACTGGGCCAGAACAACGTCAAGGGTGAGCAGACGAAGAACGCCATCCTGACCGCGGCCGAGCAGCTGTTCGCCGAGTCTGGCTATCGAGGCGCGTCGCTGGCGAACATCGCCGAACGGGCAGGTGTGACTCAGTCGGGGCTGCTGCACCACTTCAATTCGAAAGACGAACTCCTGGTAGCGGTGCTCGAGCAGCACAATCGAGACGACGATGCCCTGTTGATCGGCCCGCTGAGCCTGGGCGGGGCTGATGTGATCACGGGGCTTCGCGAGCTGATCGTGCAGAACTCCAAGAACCGAGTGTCTGTCAGGCTTTTCGCCGTGCTTGTCGCCGAAAGCACCTCTGTCGACCATCCGGGCCACGACTACATGAAGGCGCGATACGACAGGCTCCGCAACAGGCTGGTCGGTGCGCTGTCGATCGGCATCCAGCGTGGTGAGATCCGCCCCGACGCCGATCTCGAGGTGCTGTCGTCGGCCTTGATCGCATTGATGGATGGCATCCAGCTGCAGTGGATCTACAACGCGCAGGTCGACATGGGAGCCGCATTCGATCTCGTCGCCCGGGCGCTCGTCGAGTCGATGGCGATGAAACCGGCCGCAGCCTGACCCGCGCTCAAAAGAGCCATCCTTCGGGGTGGCTCTTTTTTTTCGATTGATTTACCGACCGAGTACACGGTATGTTAATCACCGGACGCGGCGATCAGTCTTCGCCAGGCGCCATTTCACTCAACGAAGAGAGACAGACATGAAGAGATCGATTCTCGGGCTCGGGGCGCTTGTCGTCGCAGCGAGTCTTATGCTCGCTGGATGCTCCGCCGGGTCCCCGGCCTCCACCGATGCCGCCGCGTCGACGGGAGGAACGCTTACTCTGGGCGCGACGGTAGACGCCACCTCATGGGACACGGCCGATGCCGAGTTCGGAAACCGGCTGCAGTACATGCAGCCCGTCTACGACTCCCTCCTGCACATCGATTCGAAGCTGGAGATCACGCCGTGGCTCGCGTCGGCTTTCAGCTACAACGATGACAACACCCGTCTCACCCTGACGCTCCGAGACGATGTCACCTTCACCGATGGCGAGGCCTTCAACGCAGACGCAGTGAAGGCGAACCTCGACCACTTCGCCACCGGCACAGGGCAGAACTCGATCACGCTCGCGTCGGTCTCTTCTGTCGAGGTCACCAGCCCGACCGAGGTCGTGCTGGTGCTCAAGGCCCCGGATCCGGCACTTCTGCGCAACCTCGCGCTCGTTTCGGGAATGATGGCGTCGCCGGCGCAACTCTCCACCGGTTCGCTCAAGACGACGCCGGTGGGCAGCGGCCCCTACGTTCTCGACACCGCCGCGACAGTGACGGGCAGTCAGTACACCTACAAGCGCAATGCCGACTATTGGAACGCCGAGGCCTTCCCATACGACAGCATCGTGATCAAGCCTCTCTCAGACCTCACTGCTCGACTCAATGCGCTGAAGGCCGGCGAGATCGATGCCGCGAGCGCCGACGCGAAAAGCATGGCCGAAGCGCAGGCGAGCGGTCTGACCGTCGGCAAGATGCTCGGCGATTGGCAGGGCCTTTTCATCGTCGACCGGGCGGGCGCCAAGGTCCCAGCACTGGCCGATGAGCGAGTGCGTCAGGCGCTGAACTACGCGATCGACGGCGACGCGATCCTTAAGTCGATCCGTCTGGGCGAGGGGGAGTCGACCACGCAGATCTTCAACCCCAGCAGCCAGGCGTACGACAAGTCGCTCGACGATGCCTATCCGTACGACCCGGCAAAGGCCAAGAAGCTTCTCGCCGAGGCAGGCTACGCCGATGGGTTCGATCTCGTGCTCCCCGATCTCGCTGGATTCTCCGATGTGACCACGATCACGGTGCAGTCACTGAAAGACGTCGGCATCCGAGTCACCACCGAGCCCGTCTCTGCTGACCAGACGATCTCACGCCTGATCAGTGGAGAGTTCCCCGTATTCGTCTTCTCCTGGGGGTCTTCCAACTCCTGGCAGGACACGATCAAGCTCCTCACGCCGACGGCCCCGTGGAACATGATGAAGAACCAGGACCCAGAGCTCGACTCCCTGATCGCAGCGGCGCAGAGCTCCACCGGTGCCGACGCCGATGCCGCCTTCCAGAAGCTGAGCGCTTTCGTCGTCGACAAGGCGTGGTTCGCCCCGTGGTACGTGCAGAACAACATCTACCTGAGCTCCGCCAAGACCACGGTCACCATGCAGCCGCAGAACGTCGTTCCGTATATCTGGAACTACGCGCCCGCCAGCTGAGTACCTCGGGTGGCGTCGGATGATCCGGCGCCACCCGCCCCCACCACCTTCGAGGAAGAAGAGAGACCATGGCGACATTCTTGCTTCGCCGGCTCGGCGCGGCCGTTGTACTCGTGTTCGTGATCGCGACCATGACATTCCTGCTGATGAGCATGACCGGAGGAGATCCGGCCCGAAACATTCTGGGAGACGGGGCGACCGTCGAGCAGGTCGCAGCCAAATCTGCCGAGCTCGGGCTCGATCAGCCCCTGGCTGTGCGTTACGTCGACTGGCTCGGGGCCGCCATCACGGGCGACTTCGGCCGGTCCTGGTTCACCAATGAACCGGTGATGACCTCTCTCGCCAACAAATTCCCCGTGTCTCTGTCGGTCGTGATCACGGCCATCCTCGTGACCGCGATCCTCAGCGCGATTCTCGGAGTCACGGCGGCTGTGAAGAGGGGCTGGATCGACCGCTTCGTTCAGATGTTCGCAGTACTCGGCTTCGCGCTGCCGAACTTCTGGGTGGCCCTGATCCTGGTGACCGTGTTCGCGGTCAACCTGAAGCTGCTTCCTGCGACGGGCTTCGTGCCGTTCACAACTGATCCGGGCCGCTGGGCACTCGGGCTCATCTTGCCTGTCGCGGCGCTCGTCGTCGGCACCATCGCCTCCACGGCGCAACAGGTTCGAGGCGCCACCATCGACGTGCTGAGGCAGGATTATGTGCGCACACTGCGCAGCCGGGGCATCAGCCACCGCTCCCTACTCTTCAGGCACGTCCTCCGCAACGCCGCACCTCCCGCGCTCACTGTTCTTTCTCTGCAGTTCGTCGGGCTCCTGGGCGGCGCCATCATCATCGAGAAGATCTTCGCCCTGCCGGGGATCGGCAGCCTGGCCGTGAATGCCACCCTCCAGGGTGACCTTCCACAAATTCTCGGGCTCGTCGTCGTTATGGTCGTTCTCGTCGTCATCGTCAACCTGGTCATCGATCTGCTGACCGGGTGGCTCAATCCGAAGGCGCGTGTCTCATGAGTGAAGTAGTGATCCCGGCAGACGCGGTCGTTCCCGTCGTCGCCTCCGGCAGGCAGAAGCTCTACCGACGCGTTCTCAAGAACCCCATGGCGGTGGTGTCGCTGGTCATCCTCGCCTTGGTCGTGCTCAGTGCCGTTTTCGCCGGCCAGATCACCGGATGGGATCCGGGCCGGGCCGACCTCAACGACGCACTTGCCCCGCCTTTCGGTGAGCATTTGCTGGGTGCGGATGCGTCGGGTCGAGACGTTCTCGCTCGTCTCTTCTTCGGCGCCAGGGTCAGTCTCATCGGGGCCCTCATCGCGCTCGCGACGGCCCTCGCTATCGGAATCCCCACCGGTCTGATCGCCGGCTACTTCCAGGGTTGGTTCGACTCTCTCTCGAGCTGGTTCGCCAGTCTGCTGATGGCCATGCCCGGACTCATCGTGGTTCTCGCCCTGATCTCGGTGATCGGCCCGGGAATGGTCGGCGTCATGGTGACCTTCGGTGCTCTCCTCTCACCGGGCGTATTCCGGTTGACCCGGTCCGGTGTCGTCTCCGTGCGCCGCGAGCTCTACATCGATGCCGCCAAGGTCTCCGGACTCAGCGACTACCGGATCATCTCGCGCCACGTACTCGGGGTGATCCGGGCGCCGCTGGTGATCCAGGCATCCATGATCGCCGGAATCGCCATCGTGCTTCAGGCTGGCCTCGAATTCCTCGGTGTGGGCGACTCGTCGACCGCGAGCTGGGGGCAGATGCTGAGCGAGGCGTTCTCGAACATCTACGTGGCGCCCACCATGATTCTCTGGCCGGGTCTGATCATCGGCCTCACGGTGGGTTCGCTCGCCATCTTCGGCGCCGCGCTGCGCGACACCGTGCAGGGAGCGGAACCCGCGCGGAAGACGCGACGTCGCAAGCCGACGAACGAGGAGGAGACATCGACACGCCGTCTCGATTTGAGCACGGCCGCGACCGCAGCTGTCATCTCGCCCCGCGACGGAGGCCAGGAAGACATCGAGCCGAGCGACGCGCTCCTGGTGGTGCGCGATCTTCAGGTCGGATATCCGCAGCCGGATGGCAGTACGACCATCGTCGTCGACGGCGTCTCGCTGCACGTCGACCGCGGCGAGGTGCTCGGTCTCGTCGGCGAGTCCGGCTCGGGCAAGTCTCAGACGGCTTTCTCGATCCTCGGACTGCTTCCCGACACCGGCGCGATTCTCGGCGGCACCATCTCGTTCGCGGCGCGCACGATCGCTTCGGCCGACGGCGCGGCGCATGGTGCGGCCGCGCTCAGGGGCCGCCAGTTCGGATACATTCCTCAGGAGCCGATGTCGAATCTCGACCCGAGCTTCACCCTCGGATTCCAGCTCGTGGAACCGATGAGGCACATCCTCGGCCTGAGCCGCCCCGCGGCGAAGACGAAGGCGCTCGAGCTGCTCGATCGTGTGGGCATCGCCGATCCTCGTCGAACCTTCGACGCCTACCCGCACGAGGTCTCGGGTGGGATGGCACAGCGAGTGCTCATCGCGGGCGCCGTTGCGTGCGACCCCGAACTGCTGATCGCTGACGAGCCCACGACCGCCCTCGACGTGACCGTGCAGGCCGAGGTTCTCGACCTGCTGCGCGGCCTGCAGCGAGAGCGCAGCATGGGCATGATCATGGTGACTCACAACTTCGGTGTCGTGGCCGACATCTGTGATCGCGTGGCTGTCATGCAGGCCGGGCGGCTCGTCGAGCAGGCCGATGCGCTCGAACTGTTCGACGACCCGCACAACCCCTACACCCGGATGCTGCTCTCCTCGACCCTCGAGGACACCGAGCCGCGCGCGGCGCGCAGTACGCGACCCGTTTCATCGAGAGGAACAGCACGATGACCGACGTCGCGAGTGTTGCAGAGCAGCCGCTTCTGACCATCAGCGGGCTCGAGGTCGAGTTCCCCGTCAAAGGATGGCGCCGCCCGCCGTTCAAGGCGCTGAAGGGCGTCTCCCTCGACATCCTGCCCGGCGAGACCATGGGCCTCGTGGGCGAGTCGGGCTCGGGTAAGACGACCATCGGCCGCGCTGTGCTCGGGCTCGCACCGATCGCGGGCGGCTCGATCAGCTTCGACGGGCGCGACACGACCCGGCTGTCGCGCGCGGATCGACGTGCGCTGAGCGCAGACATTCAGGTCGTGTTCCAAGACCCGTATACGTCGCTCAACCCGGCGATGACCATCGGCGACATTCTCGCGGAGCCTCTTCTCACCTCGGGGACTGCCCGAATCGCCGCTCGGGATCGTATTCGCGAGCTTCTCGACCTGGTCAATCTGCCGTCGGATGCCGCGGATCGTCTGCCGCGCGAGTTCTCCGGCGGGCAAAGGCAACGTGTCGCGATCGCCAGAGCTCTCGCCCTGCGCCCCCGCCTCGTCGTCTGCGACGAGCCGGTCTCGGCGCTCGACCTCTCGACGCAGGCCCGCGTGCTCGACCTGTTCATCGACATCCAGGAGAAGACCGGCGTGGCCTACCTCTTCGTCTCGCACGATCTGAGCGTCGTTCGGCACATCAGCCATCGCGTCGCAGTGATGTACCGCGGTGAGATCGTCGAGACGGGAGATGCCGCCGCGGTCACGGGTGCGCCCGAGCATCCGTACACCCAGCGCCTTCTGATGGCCGCTCCTGTTCCCCACCCGAAGAGGCAGGCGGTGCGCCGCTCCGAGCGGCACGCTCTTCTCGCATCACAGCGGGCATCGGATGCCGCCCGAGAGACCGTTCGATGAGGCTGGTTCTCGCGTCGGGTGTGATTCAGGGATCGACGTCACTCACCAAGCGCGCCGACGTTCAGTGCTACCTCGGCATTCCGTTCGCCGCGTCGCCTGTCGGAGAGTTGCGCTTCCGGCCTCCGCAGCCTGTTGCTCCCTGGGCTGGAGAACTCGATGCGAAGAAATTCGGCCCTGCTGCACCGCAGAACCCCGATCCGTTCATGACGGCCAACGACTACTTTCAGCCGCCGAGTTCGGAAGAGGACTGCCTCAACCTGAACGTCTGGACTCCGCGAGCGGACGCCCTGGCCCGCCCTGTCATGGTGTGGATCCACGGCGGCGGCTACGTCGGTGGCTCCAACTCGAGCGGCCTCAACAACGGAGCAGAACTGGCGGCCACCTTCGACGTGGTCGTAGTCTCGATCAACTACAGGCTGGGCGCACTGGGCTATCTGCAGCTGGGGCACCTGCTCGGCGACGAATTCGCCGATGCGGGCAATCTCGGGGTGCTCGATCAGATCGCGGCACTCGAATGGGTGCGCGACAACATCGCCGCCTTCGGTGGTGATCCGCAGTGCGTGACGGTCTTCGGCGAATCGGCCGGGGGCGCCGCCGTTGCCACCCTGCTTGGCACGCCCCGGTCGGAGGGGCTGTTCCACCGCGCCATCGTGCAGAGCGGAACGGCCGAGCGCGCTCGTGGTCTGCCGGAGTCGGAGGCGATAACGGCGGGCTTCCTCGATGCGGCTGGTCTGACCGAGCAGACCGCCTCACGTCTCCTCGACATGCCACTGCAGGAGTTGCTTGCCGCTCAGCAGCGCTTCGCCGACGAGTTCGCCAAGGGAGTCGTCGGCCTCGCGCTTCCATTCCAGCCGACGATCGACGGCAGGGTGTTGTCGGAACTGCCGCTGGATGCCGTGCGTCGGGGAGTCAACGCCGACGTGCCCCTTCTCGTGGGCACGAATCGCAATGAGGCCTCGTTCTTCACCGAGCCGATGTCGGGAGACGGAGAATCCGTCGAGGCGACCGAAGCCAAGATCACGGCGGTTCTTGCCGAGGAATTTTCGGCGGATGCCAGTGGTCGCGCAGCTGACTACGAGGGAGTCCTCGCCGAGGAGCTCGGTCAGCAGCCTCGTAGCCGGCAGATGCTCGAATCGCTCCTGACTGACAGGCTGTACCGACAGCCTACGAATCGTCTGCTCGATGCGCGCGCGTCCGGCGCAGCCAAAACCTTCGCCTATCTGTTCACCTGGGAGACCCCGCTGTTCAACGGCCGGATGGGCGCCTGCCATGTGCTCGATGTTCCCTTCGTCTTTCGGCAGCTCGATCGAATCGAGGCGGTGTCGCTGGTCGGCGAACATCCGCCGCAGCAGCTCTCTGACTGGATGAGCGCGACCTGGGTGCGCTTCGCAGACACGGGTGTGCCGGTGTCGGCGGCCTTGCCGGAGTGGGTGCCATACGAGCCGAGTGATCGTTCGACGATGGAACTGAACACTCAGCCCGCGCTCCTGAATGATCCGCTCGCGGGCCTCCGTCGGTTCTGGCTCGAGGCGGCAGAGGTGAGCGCATCATGACCCACGACATCGTCTCGGGTGACGAGGCGGCGTCGACCGGCCCCCTCGCCGGCACCCTCGTCGTCGATCTCAGCAGAGCACTGGCCGGCCCGCACGCCGGCATGATGCTCGGTGACCTCGGCGCTCGCGTCGTGAAGATCGAGGCGGTGGGCTCGGGTGACGAGACCCGCCGCTGGGGACCGCCGTTCGTCGGGCCGGAGAACGATCGGCAGTCGAGCTACTTCCTCTCGTGCAACCGAAACAAGGAATCCCTCGCCCTCGACTTGAAGTCGGCGGCGGACATCCGGATTCTCACGGCGCTTCTTGAGCGTGCCGACGTGGTGATCGAGAACTTCCGCACGGGAGTCATGGACAGGCTCGGCCTCTCGATGACCCGGCTGCACGAGATCAATCCTCGGCTCGTGATCCTCTCGATCACGGGCTTCGGCCATGACGGACCTGAGGCGGCCCGCGCTGGCTACGACCAGATCGTTCAGGGCGAGGCAGGTCTCATGTCGATCACCGGATCCGGGCCCGACGATCCCCAACGGGTGGGTGTTCCGATCGCGGACCTGCTGTCGGGAATGTACGGCGCCTACGGGGTACTGGCGGCGCTCATCGAGCGCACGACCACGGGCGTTGGCACGGTTGTGCGAACGTCGTTGCTCTCTGCCGTCGTCGGCGTGCACGCTTTTCAGGGCACCCGGGTGACGGTCGCCGACGAGGTTCCTCAGGCGCAGGGCAATCACCATCCGTCGATCGCGCCCTACGGGCTGTTCGAATGCGCGGACGGGTCCGTGCAGATCAGTGTCGGCAACGAGTCGCTCTGGCAACGCCTCTGTGAGAGGTTCGGCATCGACGGCGCCGATCCGCTGTTGGTCGACAACGCCCAGAGGGTGCGTCACCGCGGGCACACCATTGAGGTCGTCGAGCGAGCGTTCGCCGCGTTCAACGCGGCCGAGCTGCTGGCGGCGCTTTCGGAAGCAGGCATCCCGGCGGGCACCGTGCGCAGCCTCGACGAGGTCTATCGGTGGGATCAGGCGATCTCACAGGGGCTGCTGCTCGAGGTCGAACATCCGACGCTCGGCCCCATCGAGCTTCCCGGCCCGCCCATTCGCTTCTTCACCACAGACGGCGACGCTGAGAGGGAGACGACCAAGCGACGCCACCTCCCGCCGCCTCTGCTCGACGAGCACGGCCCGTCTATTCGAGAATGGCTGGGGGAGGGCGCAACGAGATGACCGCACCACGCACGAGCGCGACCGAGCTGATCTCTCTGCTGACGGATGCCGCCAGTTTTCGCTCGTGGGATGTGGCGCCGATCGACGTGGCTCCCGACGACGCGTATCGCGGCGAGCTGGCTCGGGCGCGGGAACGCTCCGGCGTCGACGAGTCGGTTCTTACCGGCGAAGGGCGGATTCGCGGGCGCAGGGTGGCGATCGTGGCTTGCGAGTTCGGTTTTCTCGGCGGCTCGATCGGCCTGGCCGCAGCCGAGCGACTCGTTCTCGCCATCGAGCGCGCCACGCTCGAAGGACTGCCCATTCTCGCCGGCCCTGCATCAGGCGGAACCCGAATGCAGGAGGGTACCCTCGCCTTCCTATCGATGGTGAAGATCTCGGCGGCAGTCTCCAGGCATAAGGCCGCAGGGCTGCCGTACCTCGTCTATCTCCGGCATCCCACCACGGGCGGCGTGTTCGCGTCGTGGGGCTCGCTCGGCAACGTCACCATCGCCGAGCCGAACGCCCTGATCGGGTTCCTCGGCCCGCGCGTGTACGAGGCTATCTACGGCGAGGCGTTCCCCGAGGGAGTGCAGACGTCGGAAAACCTGTATCGAAACGGCCTCATCGATGGAATCGCGAGTCCCAGGCAGCTTCCTGACCTCGTCGCGCGAGTGCTCACCGTGCTCGACCGCTCCACCTCTACCGCTGCTCCGGTGCCCGAGCCCGAGCGCTGGAATGGCGTGGATGGCGACACCTGGGATTCCGTTCTGATCTCCCGGCGAGCTGACCGTCCCGGCATCCGGGCGCTGTTGCATCACGGCGCTCGGCATGTAGTGCCCCTGAACGGCACTGGTCAGGGAGAGCGCGACCCGGGCCTGGTGCTGGCGCTGGCGAAGTTCGGCTCTATGTCATGCGTGGTCATGGGGCAGGATCGGCAGGCGCAGCGTGCTCGAAAGCCGCTCGGGCCGGCGGCGCTGCGCGAGGCGCGGCGGGGCATGCGGTTGGCGACGGATCTGCGACTTCCGCTCGTCACGGTGATCGATACGCCTGGCGCTGCCCTCTCCACTGAAGCCGAGGAGGGCGGTCTGGCCGGAGAGATAGCGCGCTGCCTGGCCGAACTGGTGATGCACCCGGGGCAGACCATCTCGGTGATTCTCGGCGAGGGAACCGGCGGCGGGGCACTCGCGCTTCTGCCTGCAGACCGCACGCTCGCCGGTCGGCACGCGTGGCTGTCTCCGCTTCCGCCCGAGGGGGCGAGCGCGATCGTCCATCGAGACGTCACGCACGCCCCGCAGATGGCGGCAGCCCAGGGCATCGGCGCGGCCGCACTGCTTGCTGACGGCATCGTTGACTGGGTTGTTCCTGAACTGCCGGATGCCGCGGATGAGGCCGCCGCGTTCTGCGAGCGCGTCTCGTCTAGTCTCGAGTACTTCTTGGCAGAGCTGCGCGAGCAGAGTCCTAGTCCTCGCCTTGAGGCCAGGCTCACCCGATACCGACGACTCGGGCTCGCCTAGCCCGCGAGCTCGCGCGCGGTCTTCAGTGCCGTGGCGGCCAGCACTCCGCTGACCTCGTCATCGTGCATCCAGAGGGGCACCGCCCGCGAACGGATCCCTGCGCCATGAAGGGCGGGAACGGCGGCCGCATCTGTAGCGTCGACGAGCCACGCATCGAGGATGCCGCCATTCGCGCGGGCGCCGTAGTGCAAGCCCACCGCTTCGGCGCTGACTCCGACTCCGATCGTGCTCAGGCACGCGGCGGCCATCCCTCGCACGGCCGAGCCGTCGATGATGGGCGAGACGCCGACGACGGGCGCCGTGGTCTCAGCAAGGGCGTCACGAACGCCTGGAATGTCGAGGGTCGTGCCGATCGAGACGACCGGGTTCGAGGGTGCGATCAGCACGACATCTGCGTCGAGGATGGCGGCACGCGCCTCGGGCGTGACGCTCGCGTTCTCGACGCCGCGCTGCACGAAGCCCTTCGTCGGAATGTTTGCGCGATGCTTCACCCACCACTCCTCGAAGTGGATCTGAGTCTCGACACCGTCGTCGGTGACAGACACGAAAGTGGGTACGTCGGCGTCGGTCACCGGCAGCAGCCGCACGCCGATCGACGGCCATCGAGATTGGATGCGCTCGGTCGCCTCGGTGAGTCGAAGCCCCTCGCGCAGGAAGTGCGAGCGGGCGATGTGCGTACCGAGGTCGAGGTCGCCCAGGGTGAACCAGGGCCAGCCCACGCCGAAAGCGGTGAGCTCAGCGCTCACGCGCTCGGATTCGCCCGCCCTGCCCCAGCCGCGCACCTCGTCGTTCGCGCCGGCGAGCGAGTACATGATGGAGTCGAGGTCCGGGCAGACCTTCAGGCCGGTGAGCCATACGTCGTCGCCGGTGTTGACGATCGCGCTCACATCGTCGGTGTGGCCACCCTCGCCGTCGGGGTGGACGATGGACAGATGATGGCGGAGTCCCCGCAGGAACTTGGCCCCGCCGACACCTCCCGCGAGTACGGCGATCTTCACCAGTCGAGTTTATCGCTGCTGATGCAGGTGCGTTCGACGCCGCTCACGAGGCGCGCGCAGCGGCGGCCAGGAGTGCGCCGATCTGGTCGAAGTCGTCGCGGATGCGACCCGCAGTGATGCGAACGAACTGCTCACTCTCGACCGGCACCGCGTAGAACGAGCTTCCGGCGGCCACCTTGATTCCCGATGCGGCGAGTGACAGGATCGCCGCCTTCTCGTCGCGCACGCGGAGCCACGTGTTGATGCCGTCTGAGGGGGAATGCTCGGCACCCGCACGAACGAGGGCCTCGGAGAGGGCGCGCTGCCGTGCGTGGTACACCCGCCTGGCTTCGGAGATCTGGGTGACACTCGGCGACGCAGTGAGCAATTGGTAGAGAATCGTCTGCAGCATGCGCGAGGTCCAGCCGGGGCCGACCATGCGTCTCGAGACCACTCGGTCGATGATGGAGGTAGGTCCTCCCAGGGCTCCGATGCGCAGATCGGGGCCGTGCGACTTCGCGAAGCTCCGCACATGCAACGTGCGGCGTGGAAACCACTGACCGAGGCTGAACGCCGGCCCCGTGGCGATCTCGCCTGAATGGTCGTCCTCGATGATCACGGGGTCGGAGACGTGTGACTTGGCCCGGATGACGCGCGCGAGTTCTCGCATCCGTTGCTCAGTGAGCGACACTCCTGTCGGGTTCTGCGCTCTGGGCTGAATGATGATGGCTGCGGGATTGAGATCGAGCGCGGCAGCGAGCAGCTCGGGTTTCATTCCCTCGGAGTCGATAGCCACGGGAATCGCCTCGACCCCGAGCTGTTCGAGCAGATCGAAGAAAGGCGGGAATCCGGGGCTCTCTACGACGACCCTGTCTCCGTAACGCACGATCGCCTCGAGCGACCGGCTGATCGCATCCAGCGCACCGTCGAGAATCGTGAGACTGGCCGGCACGAAGGGCCAGGATGCGCGCAGCTGCTTCTCGAGGTCGGGCAGCACACGCGTGTCGAGGTAACTCGCCGTGTCTGCCCGAGTGGGAACGTGGCCCAGCGCAAGCCCGAGATCGGGAAGTAGCAGCGGATCGGGCGTTCCCGTCGACAGATCGAGCCTGGCTACGACATGGGAGCCCGCGAGCTCGCCGAAATGCGGCGGCATCCAGGCCGTCGAGGCCTCGAGCACGTAACTGCCGGCCCGGCCCCGCGAGGTGATGAGGCCCACTTTCGAGAGGGCCTGCCACGCGTTGCTCACCGTTGCCGGGCTCACGCCGAGCGCTGCCGCCACATCGCGCACCGTGGGCAGCCGTTCTCCCGATCGCAGGGCGCCTCCACGGATCAGACGGGAGATGGCTGAGGCGATTCCCTCGGGCGTCTTCGTCTCGACGGCGCTGGTGATGATGTCGAGCACTCCAGCCGTCCTTTCGTGGTGCGGTCGACTCTTGACTTATTTACGCCGACGTCACAATCTGAAATCTAAGAGAAATGTTCAACCCCGACAATAACAAAACGGGGTTCGAGCGGAGATGCTCAGCGAGAGGACGATGCAATGACGGTAGTACGCGCAGCACTCACTCAGGCGACATGGACCGGTGACAAGGAGTCGATGATCGCCAAACATGAGCAATTCGCGCGAGACGCGGCGGCTCAGGGCGTGCAGATCATCTGTTTTCAGGAGCTGTTCTATGGCCCCTATTTCGGAATCATCCAAGATGCGAAGTATTACGACTACGCCGAAGCGGCCGACGGCCCCACTGTGCAGCGGTTCCAGGCACTGGCGAAAGAACTCTCCATGGTCATCGTGCTGCCGATCTATGAAGAGGAGCAGCCCGGCGTTCTCTACAACACCGCGGTCGTCGTCGACGCCGACGGCACCGTGCTCGGCAAGTACCGCAAGCACCACATCCCTAACCTGCAGCAGTTCTGGGAGAAGTTCTACTTCCGCCCCGGCAACCTGGGCTACCCGGTCTTCGACACCGCGGTCGGCAAGGTCGGCGTCTACATCTGCTACGACCGCCACTTCCCCGAGGGCTGGCGCGAGCTCGGTCTGAACGGCGCGCAGATCGTCTTCAACCCGTCCGCCACGAAGCCCGGCCTCTCGAACCGCTTGTGGGAGCTCGAGCAGCCGGCCGCTGCGGCAGCGAACCAGTACTTCATCGGTGCGAACAACCGCATCGGCACCGAGACCGAGGAGTTCGGTGACGACGCGGTCACCTTCTACGGCAGCTCGTATTTCGTCGACCCGCGCGGCAACTACGTCGGCGATGTCGCCTCGACCGACACAGAGGAGATCGTTGTGCGCGACCTCGACCTCGATGTTCTGCGCGAGGTGCGCAACTCGTGGCAGTTCTATCGCGATCGTCGCCCCGACTCCTACGTGGCCACGGTCGCGCCGTAATCGGGAGGCGACAGACATGGCAACGACGCTGATCACCGGCGGAACGGTCGTCTCCTCGACCGGCCGCGCCCGAGCCGACGTGCTCATCGACGGCGAGACGATCGCCGCGGTTCTCGAGCCCGGCTCCGTGCTTCTCGGCACCGAGCTCACCTCGGCGGTCGACACCGTCATCGACGCCACGGGCAAGTACGTTATTCCGGGCGGCATCGACGCGCACACCCACATGCAGATGCCCTTCGGCGGCACCGAGGCATCCGACACGTTCGAGACCGGAACCCGGGCCGCGGCCTGGGGCGGCACCACGACGATCGTCGACTTCGCCATCCAGTCCTACGGCGAGAAAGTGCAGGATGGCCTGGCGGCGTGGCACGAGAAGGCGGCGGGCAACTGCGCCATCGACTACGGATTCCACCAGATCATCGGAGACGTCAACGAGGAGTCGTTGCGCGCAATGGACGGCCTCCTCGACGAGGGCGTCTCGAGCTTCAAACTCTTCATGGCCTACCCCGGCGTCTTTCTCAGCAACGACGGTCAGATCCTGCAGGCCATGCAGAAGTCGGCGGCCACCGGACTCATGACGATGATGCACGCCGAGAACGGATCGGCCATCGACGTGTTCGCGCAGCAGCTGGTGAAAGACGGCTACACAGAGCCCTACTACCACGGCGTATCGCGTCCCTGGCAGATGGAAGAGGAGGCCACGCACCGCGCGATCATGCTGGCGAATCTCACGGGTGCGCCGCTCTACGTCGTGCACGTATCGGCGAAGCAGGCAGTCGGCCAGATCGCCACGGCGCGCGACAACGGCCAGAACGTCTACGGAGAGACCTGCCCGCAGTACCTCTATCTCTCGCTCGAAGACAACCTGGGCGCGGAAGGCTTCGAAGGGGCGAAGTGGGTCTGCTCCACGCCGCTGCGGTCGAAGCACGAGCACCATCAAGACCAGCTCTGGCAGGCGCTTCGCACCAACGACATCCAGATGGTCTCGACTGACCACTGCCCCTTCTGCATGAAGGGCCAGAAGGAGTTGGGCGTAGGCAACTTCACCAAGATCCCCAATGGGATCGGCTCGGTCGAGCACCGCATGGATCTGCTCTATCAGGGCGTCGTCAACGGTCACATCTCGCTGGAGCGTTGGGTCGAGATCACATCCACCACTCCTGCTCGGATGTTCGGCATGTACGGCAAAAAGGGCGTCATCCAGCCCGGTGCCGACGCCGACATTCTGGTCTACGACCCGAACGGCCACACGTCGATCGGCTATGAGAAGACGCACCACATGAACCTCGACTACTCCGCCTACGAGGGCTACGAGATCGACGGCCACGTCGACACCGTTCTCTCGAGAGGAAAGGTCGTGGTCGACGATAACCAGTACCTCGGAGCCAAAGGCGACGGCAGGTTCATCAAGCGCGGCCTCTCGCAGTACCTCATCTAAGCCCGTTCCGCCAACAAGAAGGACGTCATGGAATTCGGCGCAGTACTTCAGACCAACCCGCCCGCCTCCCGCACGGTGCATCTCGCGAAGCTGGCCGAGCAGCATGGCTTCGAATACGTGTGGACATTCGACTCGCACCTGCTCTGGCAAGAGCCCTACGTGATCTACAGCCAGATCTTGAACGAGACCCACCGGGTCAAGGTCGGCCCCATGGTCACGAACCCGGCGACGCGCGACTGGACGGTCACGGCCTCGCTGTACGCCACGCTCAACGAGATGTACGGCAACCGCACCATCATGGGCATCGGCCGGGGCGACTCGGCTGTGCGCGTCACCAACGGTGCGCCGACCACGCTCAAGTCGTTGCGCGAGTCGATTCACGTCATCCGGGAACTCGCCAACTCGCGGCCCGTCGAGTACAACGGCGCCGAGCTGCGATTCCCGTGGAGCGTCGGCAGCGAACTGGATGTCTGGGTCGCCGCATACGGTCCGCTTGCCTTGAAACTCACGGGCGAGGTCGGCGATGGCTTCATCTTGCAGCTGGCCGACCTCGACATCGCCGAGTGGATGATCAAGACCGTTCGCGCGGCGGCTGAGAACGTCGGCCGCGATCCCGACGAGATCGCGTTCTGTGTCGCTGCCCCGATGTACATCGGCGACGACTGGCAGCACATGCGCGACCAGTGTCGATGGTTCGGCGGCATGGTGGGCAACCACGTGGCCGACATCGTGTCGAAGTATGGTTCCGACTCGTCGGTTCCTGCGGCCCTCACCGACTACATCAAAGACCGCGAGGGCTACGACTACAACGAGCACGGCCGCGCCGGCAACAGCCACACAGCCTTCGTGCCCGATGAGATCGTCGACCGCTTCTGCCTGCTGGGCCCGGCCGACGACCACATCGAAAAGTTGAAGAAGTTGAAAGACATTGGCGTGACCCAGTTCGCGGGCTACCTTCAGCACGACAACAAAGAGGAGACCCTCCGCGTATACGGCGAGACGGTCATCCCCGCACTCAAAGAACACATCACGGCCAAAGCATGACCCGAACCGGCTCCCCGCTCGGCCGCCGCGTGCTCCTCGGAGCACTCGGGGTCGTCGTGCTGGCGGCTGTCTGGGAACTCTACAAAGCGCTTGGCCCGGCCACCGGGGTGGTGCTCGGCGACCTCACGGTTCTTCCGCGCACGAGCGATCTCGCGATGCCCCACGTCTGGGACATGGTCGCTCGGTTGTTTCGGCCCGTTCGCTCGTCCGGCGACGACGAGATGATGTGGCAGGCCGTTCTGCAGGCATCGTTCTTCAGCCTCGGCGTCGCCGCGGTGGGATGGCTCGTCGGAGTAGTGGTGGGCATGCTGCTCGCCATCGTGATGCAGCGGTTCCGCACAGCCGAGTCGGCCCTCCTTCCCTGGATCGTTCTGAGTCAGACGGTTCCGCTCATCGCCATAGCTCCTCTTGTCAAGCGATGGGGATCGCAGATCGAGATCGGATCGTTCAGCTGGGAGAACTGGATGTCGGTGGCTCTGATCGCCTCGTATCTCGCGTTCTTCCCCGTCTCGATCGGTGCCCTGCGTGGGCTCGAGTCTCCCGACGTGAACCACGTCGAGCTGATGCGCACCTACTCGGTCGGATGGTGGGCGACCCTTGTCAGACTCCGTCTACCGGCGAGTGTGCCCTACCTGCTTCCCGCGCTGCGCCTCGCGGCCGCCAACGCCGTGATCGGCACCGTCGTGGCAGAAGTCTCGATCGGACTGCGCGGCGGCATCGGGCGCATGATCGTGGAGTACGCCGCCGCGGCCGGAGGAGATCCGGCCAAACCGTGGGCCCCTATCTTCGGGGCCGTCGTCGTCGGCCTCCTGGCCGCGGGCGTCGTCGCCCTGATCGGCCTCGCCCTCACCCGCTACCGTCGAGGAGAGACCCCCGCATGAGCACCGCACCGTCTGCACCGGGCCAACCCATCGCATCCACCCGCCCCGCGGCCGTCTCGGCGACCGGCGTCGGCAAGGTGTTCGCCTCACGCAAAGGCGCGGATGTGACGGCTCTCGAAGCCGTCGACCTCACGATCGCGCCCGGCGAGTTCGTCTCACTCATCGGCCCATCGGGATGCGGTAAGTCGACACTGCTGCGACTCATCGCCGACCTCGACTCGCCGACGAGCGGATCGATCGAGGTGTTCGGTAAGACGGCCAGGCAGGCCCGCATCGACCAGGCCTATGGCATCGCGTTTCAACAGGCGGGGCTGCTGCCCTGGCGAACGGTGCGCTCGAACATCGAGTTGCCGCTCGAACTGCACAAGGTCGGCAAGGCAGATCGCGCGGCGCGCTCGTCGGAGCTGCTCGCACTCGTCGGGCTCTCCGACTTCGCCGACAAATATCCCGACCAGCTCTCCGGCGGCATGCAGCAGCGCGTCGCGATTGCCCGTTCCCTCGCCGAAAGCCCCGGCCTGCTTCTTATGGACGAGCCGTTCGGCGCTCTCGACGAGATGACGCGTGAGCGGATGCAGACCGAACTCGTGCGCATCTGTGCCGAGACCGGGGCCGCCGTGGTCTTCGTCACACATTCGATTCCCGAAGCCGTCTTCCTGTCGAACAGGGTCGTCGTGATGTCGCCCCGCCCCGGACGTATCCGAGATGTCATCGCCGTCGACCTCGGTCGGGCAGAGGGCCGTGGCGAAGGGTTGCGCGAAGCCGACAGCTTCTTCGAGGCGGTTGTGGCCGTGCGCGAAAGCCTGCACGGCGAACCCGCCGGTGCCCCCGCTGCACGAGGGGTCGACCAACGATGAAGCAGACCGCGTCGCTGCCGCGCACGATCCTCGCACCGATCCTTCTCGGTGTGCTCGCGGTCGCGCTCTGGCAGCTGGCCGTGGTGGTACTCGAGATCAAGCCGTTCGTTCTGCCCTCTCCGGTCTCGATCGCAACGGAGTTCTCATCGAGCGTCTCGAGCGTGTGGGCGGCGAGCCTCGTGACGGGGGCGAACGCGCTCATCGGTCTTCTGATCGGCGCGATCGTGGGCATCATCGCGGCCATCATCGCCACCGTGCTGCCGATCACCGACGAGTTGAGTGCACCACTCGTGGCAGCCGCATCGGTGATCCCCATCGTCGCCCTCGCCCCCGTTTTCTACACGATGTTCGGCGCCGACAAAGAGACCGCGAGGCAACTCGTCGCCGCGCTCGCCGTCTTCATTCCGGTCTACCTCAACACGCTGCGCGGGTTGCGTCAGGCCAGACCCGTGCACCGCGATCTGATGAGGGCCTACGGCGCCTCTGCCTGGCAGACGACGCGTGCGGTCACCCTGCCCGGTGCCGTTCCGTTCCTGTTCATCGGGCTGCGCATCGCATCGAGCCTGGCGGTGATCTCTGCTCTCATCGGAGAGTACTTCGGAGGCCCGATCGGCGGACTCGGCAAGTCGATCACCTCTGCCGCGGCATCGAGCAACTACTCGCTCGCCTACGCCTATGTGCTCGGCGCCATCCTTCTCGGCCTCGTGTTCTACGTCGTGACGCTCGGCCTCGAGAGACTCGTCTCCCCGCACCGCGCCTCTGCCTCGGCCCCCTAGAACGTCCGCCTCTTCCCGGCGGCCCTGCACCACCCAGCGCACCATCACAGGAGGAACAATGAAACACAGCAAACGCCTCATTGTCACCGGCGCCATCGCGGCAGTCTCGGCGCTCGCACTCGCGGGCTGCAGTTCGAGCGGCTCAGACGACTCCGCGGATTCCGCAAGCGGAGAGCTCACCCCGGTGACACTCCAGCTGCAGTGGTTCGCCCAGGCGCAGTTCGCGGGCTACTACGCGGCGCTCGACCAGGGGTACTACAAAGACGAGGGTCTCGACGTGACGATCCTCGAAGGCGGCGCCGACATCGTTCCGCAGGACGTGCTGTCGGGCGGAGATGCGGACTACGCGATCTCGTGGGTGCCCAAGGTGCTGGGGTCGATCGAGCAGGGCGCCGAGATCACCGACGTGGCACAGATCTTCGAACGCAGCGCGACCACGCAGATCTCGATGAAAGACAAGAACATCACGACCGCCGCCGATCTCGAGGGCAAGAAGGTGGGCAGCTGGGGCTACGGCAACGAGTGGGAGCTCTTCGCCGGCATGCAGAAGGCCGGAGTGGACGCGTCGAAGATCGACCTCGTGCAGCAGGCGTTTGACATGAACGGCTTCCTCGCGGGCGACATCGATGCGGCCCAGGCCATGACCTACAACGAGTACGCGCAGGTGCTCGAGTCGACCAACCCGGCCACGGGCAAGCTCTTCACCCCAGACGACCTCAACGTGATCGACTGGAACAAGGAGGGCACGGCCATGCTTCAGGACGCGATCTGGGCCGACTCGGCCAAGCTCGCCGATGACGACGCCTACGCCGACCAGACCGTCAAGTTCATCAAGGCCTCGATCAAGGGCTGGATCTACGCGAAGGACAACCCGGAGAAGGCAGCAGCTATCGTGACCGCCGCGGGCTCTACTCTCGGTGAGAGCCACCAGCTGTGGATGACCAACGAGGTCAACAAGCTGATCTGGCCGTCGACCTCCGGCGGCATCGGCATGATCGACGAGGATGCCTGGAAGCAGACCGTCGACATCGCCATGGGAACCAAGAACGAGACCGGCGCAACCGTGATCTCGGCCGAGCCGCCGGCATCCGCTCACACGAATGAGTACGTCGAGAAGGCCCTGGCCGAACTGAAAGACGAGGGAGTCGACACCGAAGGCGCCGACTTCACGCCCATCGACGTCACCCTGAAAGCCGGCGGCGAGTAACAGCCATCCGACACCACGGACTGCTTCGCTGATCGAGTAGCCCGCGCGACGAAGGAGCCGGGCGTATCGAGATCAATACGATCTCGATACGCTCGTTCCTCGCTACTCGATCAGCGCAACCTCCACAGAAAGAACAGGCACCACCGTGATTCCCACCTCTGACGTCGGCAAGCGCGCGTACGACCTCGACCGGGCCTACGTCTTCCACTCGTGGTCGGCGCAGGCCGCCCTCGACCCCATGGTCATCGCCGGCGGCTCCGGCACGCGCGTCTGGGATCACGACGGCAACGAATATCTCGACTTCTCGAGCCAGCTCGTCAACGTGAACATCGGCCACCAGCATTCGGCGGTGCGCGACGCGATCAAGGCGCAGGCCGACGTGCTCACCACCGTCGCGCCCGCCCACGCAAACCTCGCCCGAGGCGAGGCGGCCCGGCGCATCCTCGATCGTGCGGGGGAGGGTTTCAGCAAGGTCTTCTTCACAAACGGCGGGGCGGATGCGAACGAGAACGCGATCCGCATGGCCCGGCTCTACACGGGTCGCGACAAGGTGCTGTCGATGTATCGCTCGTATCACGGCAACACCGGTGCCGCCGTCGTTGCGACGGGGGATTGGCGCCGCGTGCCGAACGAGTATGCGCGTGGACACGTGCACTTCTTCGGCCCCTTCTCGTATCGCTCGGAGTTCTGGAGCGACAGCCCTCAGCAGGAGAGCGAGCGGGCTCTGCATCACCTGCGCCGCGTCATCCAGAGCGAGGGTGCGGCGTCGATCGCGGCCATCCTCATCGAGACGATCCCGGGCACGGCGGGTGTGCTCGTTCCTCCGCCCGGATATCTCGCGGGAGTGCGGGCGCTCGCGGACGAGTTCGGCATCGTGCTGATCTTCGACGAGGTCATGGCGGGCTTCGGCCGCACAGGCGACTGGTTCGCGTTTCAGTCGCTGCCCGACTCCTCGGGAGAGATCACCGTTCCCGACCTCATCACCTTCGCCAAGGGAGTCAACTCGGGCTATGTGCCGGTCGGCGGTGTGATCATCTCGCCAGCCATCGCAGCCGCGTTCGATGAAACGGTGTTTCCGGGAGGGCTCACCTACTCCGGGCATCCGCTCGCCATGGCGTCGATCGTGGGTGCGCTCGATGCGATGGAGAGCGAAGGCATCGTTGCCAACGCGAAGCGTGTGGGAGCTGATGTCATCGGGCCGGGCCTGCGTGCGCTGCAGGCCAAGCATCCATCGATCATCGGCGAGGTGCGCGGCCTCGGCGTCTTCTGGGCGCTCGACCTCGTGGCCGATTCTGAGACACGCGAGCCCGTGTCGCCCTCGGTGATCGGGGCGCTGAAGAAGACCCTGCTCTCGCTCGGCCTGCTGCCCTTCTTCGCCGACAACAGGCTGCACGTGGTGCCGCCCTGTGTGGTGACCGACGACGAGGTGGCCCGGGCGCTCGATCTCTACGATCAGGCGTTCTCGAGCCTCTAGATCTGCTTCTGCACCGGTCCTTCGCTGATCGAGTAGCGCTCGCGACGAAGGAGCAGCGCGTATCGAGATCACTGCCGACCGTGATCTCGATACGACAGCAGGCGGCCTACTCGATCAGCGTGTGCGAGGTCGACCTTTCCTAGACTGTGCACTATGGACGTCGGACGACTCAATCTGTTGCGCGAACTCGCAGAGCGGGGGAGCATCACCGAGGTGGCGAAAGCCACCCATCGCACCGCGTCGGGCATCTCGCAGCAGCTGCGCAAGCTCGAGTCGGAGGCGGGGCTGCCGCTGACCGAGAAGGTGGGCCGTGGCATCGCCCTGACCGACGCGGGCAGGGCCTTGGCGCGCAGTGCGACCGACGTGGCTATCGCGCTCGAGAAGGCCGAGGCCGTGTGGGACGAGTTCCGCAACGACCCCACGGGCACGGTGTCGCTTGCGACCTTCCCGACCGCGGGGCAGATGCTGCTGCCGGGAATGCTCAAGCGCGTGGCCGAGACCGGCGGGCTCACGGTTCACTGCTCCGATAGAGACCCGGAGTCTGAGGGCTTCCCTGCGCTCACGAGCGACTTCGACATCGTGCTGGCGCACTCGCCGAAGCCGGCCGCCTTCTGGAACGACAAGAATCTGCTCGCCATTCCGTTGATGACAGAGCCGCTCGACATCGCGCTTCCTCCCGGGCATCGCCTCGCCGACAAGGAGTTCCTGGTGCCTTCCGATCTCATCGGCGAGCAGTGGATCGGGGTGCCCTGGGGCTACCCCTTCGAACGCACACTCAACGACATCTTCGAGGCCGCGGGCGTTCCGGTGAACTTCTTCCAACGCTTCGGCGATACCCGCGTGACAGAGGCGTTGGTGGCTGCGGGCCTCGGCGTCGCCGTGCTGCCGTGTTACACGGCGGCCGGCGCGTATCCCGGCCGCATCGTGCTCAAGAACCTGCAGGGTGTCGTCGCCGAGCGGCACATCGCCATTCTGATGCGCCCCGACCGTGCAGAACGCTTGGCCGTGCGCACCGTGGTGGATGCGCTGCGCGCCGAAGCGGCCGCCGTGGTCGAGGCGAACAAGCACCGCAACCCGCCGGCCGCCTAGGCGGTCATATCAGTTCTTCGGCGTCGCCCTGCGCAGAATGAAGTAGCCCGTGATGGCGGCGATGACCGTGGGCACGAGGCTCCAGGCGATCACGCCCGACGGACCGTTCGAGTCGAGCCAGGCACCCACCGAAGGCCAGCTATTCGTGAACGACACCAGCGCGATGCCGGCGATCAGCACGAGGCCGAGGGTTCCGAAGAGCACGAGCATGCCGTTGTTACGCCAGCGCTGGTAGATGGTCGCGATAGCCGCGCCGACGAAGTAGAAGAACAGATACGTCGCGAAGTAGAGCCCGAAGCGCTCGATCCACGACGCATCCGCTCCGCCGAAGTAGTAGCTGGCGAACATCGTGCCGCCGAGCCCCCAGCCGCCGGTCGCCACCTCGATGGTCGCCAGGATCGTGAGGCACGCGCTGTAGACCGCCGAGAGTGCGATGAAGGTGAGCGCGCTGCCCAGCCAGAAATCGCGTCTCGTCACACTGAAGCCCAGCGCGAACGGGAAGGTGAAGGCCACGGCCTGGATCCCCAGCACCAGCATGTACACGAAGATGTAGAACAGCGCCCCTGAGTACGAGATGCCGTCGCGCGCATCTGCCCTGTCGGCCTCGCTCGAGACCGACGCGAAGATGATCCACCAGATCGCGACGTTCACGACGAAGATGCCCGCCATGATCAGCCACGGCACGGCGAAGACGCTGTAGCGGTTCACGAGGTGCAGCCGAACGACGGCGAGGATGTTCGAGGCGCCGCCGGGTCGGCCGATCCGCGCTTCGTCGAGGGTGGGTTGAGTGAGGGTGCTCATGCGCTCTGCTCCAATACGGTCTGGCTGCTTCCGGTTAGGCGCACGACGAGTTGCTGCAGTGACACGGGCGACAGTTCGAGTCCTGTCTCGGTGGCGCGTGCGCGATCCTGTGGGGTGAGACGGCCGACTGTCACCGAGGCGAGACCGCCGATTCCGTCGCGGTGCAGTACCTCGCGGTCGGCCACGAAGGCGTCGACGGCCTGCCTCGTGCCGACCACGGTCGTGGCCGATCCGCGCAGGGTCTCCGCGTCTTCATCGATGAGCAACTTGCCCTCGTCGATCACGAGAACGTGCTCGAGCAGATTGCTGACCTCGTCGATGAGATGCGTCGAGAGAATGATGGTGCGCGGATGCTCGCCGAAGTCCTCGAGAAGCCGGTCGTAGAAGATCTGCCGCGCCACGGCATCCAGACCCAGATACGGCTCGTCGAAGAACGTCAGCGGGGCTCGGGATGCGAGCCCGACGATGACGCCGATGGCTGACAGTTGGCCGCGGGACAGCTTCTTGATGCGTCGATTCAGCGGCAGCCGAAAGTCTTTGATCAGGCGGTCGGCGAACTCGGCGTCCCAGTTGGGAAAGAACCAGGGCGCGCTGGTGAAGACGTGCCGCGGCTTGAAGTCGTCGGGGTAGCGCTGGCTCTCTTTGATGAAGCAGACGTTCTTCAGCACGCCCGAGTTCTCGACCGGGTGCTCTCCGAAGATGCGGATGTCGCCCTGCGTCGCGAAGTCCTGGCCGGTCAGCAGCTGCATGAGCGTGGTCTTGCCGGCCCCGTTGCGACCGAGCAGCCCGTGAATGGTGTTCTTCTGAACGCTGAAGCTCACATCGTCGACGGCGGTTGTGTCGCCGAAGCGGCGGGTGAGGTGCGATACCTCTACTACTGCACTCATGCTGTGCCTTCCTTTCTGATCATGTCGATCAACTGCGTTTCTCTGATGCCGAGCTTCTCGGCCTCGACTATCAGCGGTGCGATGAATTCGTTCTGGAACTGGTCTCGGCGCTTGGCCACCAGTCGTTCGCGCGCGCCGGATGCCACGAACATGCCGATGCCGCGCTTCTTGTAGAGGATGCCGTCGTCGACGAGCACGTTGACTCCTTTGCCTGCTGTTGCCGGGTTGATGCGATGGAATGCGGCGAACTCGTTCGTCGACGGAACCTGCGTCTCTTCGGGCAGTGCGCCGGCGATGATCTCGTTCTCGATCAGCTCGGCGATCTGCACGAAGATCGGTCGAGAGTCATCCACGACGCTTCCCCTTCGTTGGTTCATTACTCATGTAACTAACCAACCAGGCGGCGCGGGTTCTGTCAACACTTTTTCTCGCGCACCCTCGGGGGACGCCTCGCGGCGATCGGCGGTAGACTCGAATGTTGTGAACAAATTCAAGAAGACGCCCTACACGGTGGGGGTGCACGATCTCATCCACCGTCCCGGCGAGATGCGCGAGCACGAGCTCGAGATCGTTGTTCCCGAGAAGCTCGGAGAAGGCCTTGTGGCCGTTCAGGCCGACTCGATCCTCGACGTAGACCTGCGTCTGGAGGGCCTGCACGACGGCATTCTGGCCTCGGTTCATGTCTCTTCAACGGCCGACGGGGTCTGCGGGCGCTGCCTCACCGACATCCATCTGCCAGTAGAAGTCGAATTCCAAGACGTTTTCGCGTATTCTCTTGACGAAGCTTTTGATTACTCGGTTCTCGACGATCACGTCGACCTCGAACCGATGATCAGGGATGCGGTGGTACTTTCACTGCCGTTCCAACCGGTCTGTCGGCCGGATTGCCCAGGACTAGACCCGGAGACGGGTGAGAAGCTGGCCGATCAGCCGCATGACGAACCCCAGCAGATCACCGATCCGCGCTGGGCTGCGCTCGCCGGCTTCGAAGCTTCCACACAGACTGACCAAGCAGACACCGACGCCGCCGCGCGACCCGAGTGACCTGAACGATAGAGAAAAGAGAAGATCATGGCTGTTCCGAAGAGAAAGATGTCGCGGGCTTCCACCCGCATGCGTCGCGCTCAGTGGAAGGCTACGGCCCCCACCCTCGTCAAGACGATCGAGAACGGCAAGACTGTCTACAGCCTGCCGCACCGCGCCAAGATCGTCGAAGACTCCGCAGGCACCCCCCTGTTCATGGAGTACAAGGGCCGCAAGGTCGCAGACATCTAAGACTCCTGCTGTCGGCAACGACAACAGATGCGTCACCAAGGAGCGCCTCGATGGTTTCTGAACACGAAACCGACGGGTCGCTCCTTTTGGCGACTCTGCAGATCGATCTTCCCGACGATCTGCTCGAGCTCGCCCTGACTCACCGCTCCTACTCGTACGAGCACGGCGGCATCCCCACGAATGAGCGCCTCGAGTTCCTCGGCGACTCGATTCTCGGCCAGGCTGTCACTGTCATGCTCTACCGCCGCTTCCCCGACCTCGAAGAGGGCGAACTGGCCAAGCGTCGCGCCAGCCTCGTGTCGACGGTCGCTCTCGCCGAGATCGCTCGTGGCATCGAGCTGGGGCGCTTCGTTCGATTGGGCCGGGGTGAAGAGCTCACGGGTGGGCGTGACAAGCCGTCGATTCTCGCCGACACGATGGAGGCGGTCATCGGAGCCAGCTATCTGGGCGCTGGTCCGGATGCGGCGACCGCCTTGGTGCTGCGTCTCGTAGCCCCCCTCGCGACTGCTCCGGGTCACTTCCGTATCTCCATGGATCCCAAGACGTCCCTTCAGGAGGCCGCTGGGCAGAAAGGTCTTGCCGCTCCTGTATACGAGTTGAGCGAATCGGGGCCGGATCACCAGAAGGTGTTCGTGGCCACCGTGCGCGTCTCGAACGCGGCAGGCGTCGTCGTTGTGCAGGCCACGGGCGAGGGTCCGTCGAAGAAGCAGGCCGAGGCATCCGCCGCTCGAGATGCTGTGGCCACACTGAAGGCTCTACCGACCGAAGCGGCATCGGCGTAGAGTGCCCGAACTCCCCGAAGTCGAGGTCGTGCGGGCGGGCCTCGAGCGGGCCGTCTCCGGCGCGCTCATCACTGCCGTCGAGGTCTTCGATCAGCGCTCGCTCAAACGTCATAGCCCCGCGGCGGGCGCGTTCGTCGACCTGCTCGAGGGGCACCGGATGCGCTCGGCCGTGCGCCGAGGCAAGTTCCTCTGGTTCCCGCTCGACGACGCGACGGACGTTGGAGGACGGGCTCTCGTGACTCACCTCGGAATGAGCGGACAAGTGCTCCTGCGCACCCCGGGCGTCGAAGAAGACGGCCTGCTGCGCATTCGTCTGCACATCGAGCATCCCGATCACGGCGAGTTTTGGGTGAACTTCGTCGACCAGCGAATCTTCGGCTCGATGGCGGTGGATGCGCTCCTTCCCACGTCGGACGGCCGCGCGGCGGGCCGTGGGAGCGAGCTGGCCTCCATCCCGGGCCAGGTGTCGCACATCGCCCGCGATCCGCTCGACCCTGCCTTTAGTGATGCGGCATTCTTCGCCGCGCTCGCGCGCAAGAACACCGGCATCAAGAGGGCGATGCTCGACCAGAACCTCATCAGCGGCATCGGCAACATCTACGCCGACGAGTCGCTGTGGGCGGCGCGCATCCACTATGCGCAGCCCGCGTCGTCACTGTCGCGCGCCAAGGCGAAACTGCTGCTCGCCGAAATGCGGTTCGTGCTAGAGAAGGCGCTGGCCGAGGGCGGCACGAGCTTCGACGCGCAGTACGTGAACGTCAACGGCGCCTCCGGATACTTCTCGCACAGTCTCAACGCATACGGTCGCCAGGGTCAGCCGTGCCCGCGCTGTGGCCGCCCCATCGTGCGTGAGAGTTTCATGAACCGCGGTTCGCACTTCTGCGCCCACTGCCAGCGTCTTCGATGAGGTGCTGACCTGCTCTGAACTGCGGAATTGCTGAACGCCTCAAGAGATCATTCGCACGTCGCATTTTCACCACCTTTGGCTCCTCCGCAGGGCTGATTGAGGGCATGCTCACCGGATGCTCAGGGTCGGTGCGTGCATACTTGCCGCTGATCATTCGAACAGGAAGGACTCGGCGTGAGCGTAAACGACGAATCCACCGGGCCCCAGTTGGAGCCGTGGTTCAGCGAGACCCCGAAGCCGCGCAAGCGCCCCGAGGCAGAGACGGTGCCGATCGAGGCGCTGCTCGGCGTCGACCTGTCGAATGACACTTCCCCAATGACCACGGCGCCGACCGAGCAACTGTCGGTCGAGCAGCAGGAGCAGCCCTGGTTCGAGCGAGACATCGACGCCCAGCCGGAGGCATCCGGTGCCGCAGCCGCAGGAACGCCGGGCGCACCGACGGCTGAGTCAGCCGAAGCGGCCGAGCGCCCCAACGCCCGCCACAGACGCCTGCGTCGCATCGGACTCGCCGTTCTCGGCGGCGCACGCGCCGACGCCATCGACGGTGCCCCCGGAGACAGGCAGGCCTATTCGGCCATGGCCCTGATCCTGATGTTCACCGCCACCGTCGCAGCTCTGTCGATGGCTTTCGCCCTGGGCATGGTGTTCCACGCCGACTGGTTCTGGTTCATTCCCGTGGGCATCTTCTGGGGTGCGGGAATCTTCGCCATCGACCGGGCCCTCACCATCCAGCTCTCGAACACCAAGGGCGCCTGGAAGACCACTTTCGCCGTCGTTCCTCGCGTGCTGCTCGCCGCGATCCTCGGCACGGTCATCTCGACGCCGGTCACGCTACAGATCTTCGCGCCGGAGATCAGCGCGCAGATTCTGGTGATGGAGGCCGAGTCCCGCACGGCTTTCGCGAAGCAGCTCGCCAGCGACCCGATCCTCGCGACCGAAGACAGCGTGCGAGCGGCGATCGCAAGCAACCAGGCGATCATCGACAAGAGTGATGCGGTCGATCCGATGACCGATCCCACATACGCCGCTGCGAAAAAAGCTGAAGACGCGGCTCTCGCCGACCTCAACGCCAAGACCGCCGCGTGGCAGTCAGAGGCCAACGGCACCGGGGGAACCGGCCAGTTCGGTGCGGGCGCCGTCACCGCGGTGGCGAAAGAAGCCGTCGACGCGGCTCAGACCGTCTACGACCAGGCACAGAAAGCAACCGCCGCGGCACTCGCGACTGCGCAGCCGGCCTTGACATCGCAGCTGAAGGATTCGA
Source organism: Agreia pratensis (assembly GCF_900177685.1). Classification (GTDB taxonomy): domain Bacteria; phylum Actinomycetota; class Actinomycetes; order Actinomycetales; family Microbacteriaceae; genus Agreia; species Agreia pratensis. Next base: position 175,003 of record NZ_FXAY01000001.1, on the reverse strand, counting down.
AGACCACGGCCGAGGCCGCGCTTGCCAAGTCGCAGGCAGAGCTGGCGACGATCGAGCAGCGCAAGGCGGACTTCCAGGCTCAGAACGACGCCGCCGTGTCGTCGAGCGACGGCATCAGCAATCGTCTTACCGCTCTCGACCGGCTGAGCGCCGAGAGTCCGTCGGCAGGGCTCGCGCACGTGATGGTCTTCCTGCTGTTCTTCGCGATCGAGCTGCTTCCGGTGATCATCAAGCTGCTGCGCAACCTCGGAAAGAAAGAATCGGTGCACGACGAGACCGCGCGCGAACACGACCGCACCGAGATCGCTCGGGTGCGCCAGCAGTTCGCGCTCGAGCGCGACCAGGCGCTTCTGGATGCTCAGATCACCACGGGCAGGCTGGCCACGCTCCGGCTGCTGGCTGAGCACGAGGAGGAGCTGGCTCTCGCCACAGGCAAGGAGCGCAACATCGGACTCGACGACCGGGTGCGCAGCAAGAGCCAGGACTTCTTCGACGAATGGGATCGCGAGCAGTCGACTCAGCGCCGACGCTGATCAGGCGGAGGCTTCGACCTCCGACGGTTCCACGGGAGCGTGGTGGGGCCGGCCTGTGAGGTGGCCTGTCAGCGCAACGAGAAGAGTGATGAAGGCGGCCAGAGCCACGCCCCAGCCGATGTGGATGGTGAGCAGGAGAGCTCCGACGGCGGCGCCGCCGCCGATGAGCAGGATGGCGCCGGCGCGCCGGAACCAGGGCTGACCCGAGCCGCCGGCAAGACGCGAGTCGGCGGCGAGACCCGTGATGGTCGAGGTCACGACCACCGTCGTCACGTCTTTCACCGCGATGTGCCGCGCCGTCGCAGCCTGCACGCCCATGACCAGGGCGAAGCATCCGGTGAAGATGTACTCGTAGGGAGGTGGGGGAGGTCCGTCGAAAACGAAGAGGGCGATGGTCAGGCCGACCATGACCGTTCCCACGATGCTGAACAGCACGGTGCTGTGCGTCGTCCAGCCGACCTTGACCGGCCGCAGTACTCGTCCGCCGATCGCTGCCCCCAGCATGAACGAGAACAACGCGACGAGGGGGCCGATGATGGGCAGGCCGTCGGCGCCGGCGATCGCCATGCCGAGGATCACGACGTTGCCGGTCATGTTCGCCGTGAACACCCTGTCGAGACCGAGGTAGCCCACGGCGTCGGCGATGCCGGTCGAGAACGTCAGGGCGAGCATCAGGCCCAGGTGAAGATTGGCGGGCTTGCTGCGGAGTCTTCGGAGCACGGGGCACCTGATCTTTCGATGTCTCTGGGCGTGGCGGGGCTTGACGACTGGCGCACGATACTCTCGAAGCGACCCTCCCATCTTTCCAGACTTCGGAAGGCGCGCATTCGGATGCCGTTCACCGCACCGCTCCAGCCCGGACAGGGATTCATCCAGTCCGCCCACTACCTGCCGTCGACTGTCGAGAACGTGCTCTGGGGCCGACTGCCATGCGCCACCGACACAGCGGTTCTCACCATCGACTCCGGCGATGAGGTCACGATCGACACGTTGAGTCACGAGGGTGTGCTCGAAGATCAGGGCCGCGATCCCGTGTCCTACTTCGCAGGCCACGGGGTAGGTCGCGAGAACGTGCTCGACGACGCGATCGCGCTCGCGGCATCCGGCTACCAGCGCGACCCCAAGGTCGACGGGCCGCACGTCGTGACCGGGCCCATCCGCATCCGGGGCGCGAAGCCGGGGGATCTGCTCAAGATGACGGTGCTCGAGGCGACCCCGCGCGTGCCCTACGGCGTGATCTCGAACAGGCATGGCCGGGGAGCGCTTCCCGGCGAATTTCCGCTCGTCGAAGGCTCGGTGAGCATCTTCGCCGCGGTCGACGACGACGCCGATGGAAGCCAGGTCGGAACCCTTCCGCTTGTTGCCGGGGGAGAGCGCTCGGTGCGATTCCCCCTGCGCCCGTTCCTCGGAATCATGGGCGTGGCCGTTGCCGGATCGACGCGCCCGCACTCGGTACCGCCCGGATCGCACGGCGGAAACATCGACATCAACCTGCTCACCGAAGGCAGCTCGCTCTACCTCCCCGTGCAGGTCGACGGCGCGCTGGCCTACGTCGGAGACCCGCACTTCGCTCAGGGCGACGGCGAGGTCGCGCTCACTGCGATGGAGGCATCTCTTCGAGTGACCGTGCGCTTCGAGGTCGTGCCTCAGAGCGAGGCTCTCGCGGCATTCGGCGCCCTCGTCGGGCCTCTCGCCGAGACGCAGGAGTTCCTCGTTCCCACAGGCATGGACGAAGACCTCGACGAGGCGGTGCGCAAGTGCGTGCGCGCGGCCATCTCGCTGCTGCACGCTCGCTACGGCATGGACGAAGACCTCGCCTACGCCTACCTCAGCGCAGCCACCGACTTCAACATCTCCCAGGTCGTCGACCTGATCTCCGGCGTGCACGCCCGCGTTCGCGTCTCCGACTTCGAAGGGCATCATGGCTGAGCGAATCCCTCCCACATCTGTCACGGGCGAGCTGCCCGATGGCCTCATCGACGCCTTCTGGGCATATGAGAACGCACTTCTCACGAACGACCTCGAGGCGCTCGACGCGGCCTTCGCTCCGGGCAACGCCACACTGCGCGGCGACGCGGGCGGCCTGCTCGTGGGTCACGATCGCATCAGTTCGTTCCGCGGCGCCCGAGGTGGCGCGCCCGTCCGCACGATCACCTCGATCCACGTGCGTGTGCTCTCGCACGAGTACGCGCTCATCGTCAGCGAGAACGAGCCGCGCTCCGGCGGGCGTGGGCTCGTCACGCAGCTGTGGGCGCGGCACGCGGATGCCGCCGGCTGGGTCGTCGAGTCGGCCCAGGTCGCGGGCGCGCCGGCTGCCATGAACACCGCCATCTGGCGTGTGCTCGGCAACCCGCTCGTGGCCCCCACCACCTCAGACGGGGGAGCGCTCGACGGTGAGACGGTCGCGGTGAAAGACCTGTTCGACGTGCGGGGCTTCGCTGTCGGTGCCGGCATTCCCGAATACCTGTCAGAGGCGATGCCCGCTGACGCGAACGCGCCCGCGCTCGCGGCCCTGCTCGCGGCCGGCGCATCCGTTCGAGGCATCGCGCAGACCGACGAATTCGCCTACTCGATCGCTGGAAAGAACGTGCACTACGGCACCCCGCCGAACGGAGCGGTTCCGGGGGCGATCCCGGGTGGCTCCTCGAGTGGGCCCGCATCTGCGGTAGCAACTGGGCACGCGAGCATCGCGCTCGCCACCGACACGGCCGGGTCGATCCGCGTGCCCGCCTCGTATCAGGGGCTCTGGGGTCTGCGCACCACCCACGGCGCCGTCGACTCCGCCGGACTGCTGCCGTTGGCGCCCTCGTTCGACACGGTCGGATGGCTGACGAGGTCTGCCCCGGTGCTGCGCGCCGCCGCAGCGAGCACGCTCGATGCGGAGTCGCAGCAGCCTGTCGACGCACAGTTCGTTATCTCGACAGAGCTGCTCTTCGCCGCCGACCCCGCAATGCAGGGCGCGTTGGTGGACGCCGTGGGCCGGCTCGAGGCCGCCGGCCTCGTCGGCGAGGTGGGCGTGGTCGACCTCGGTGACACATCGGGGTTCTTCGATGCGTTCCGCACGGTTCAGGGTGCCGAGGCGTGGCGTCAACACGGCGAGTGGATCACCTCCCACCCGGGCGTCCTGGCGAGCGACGTCGCCTCGAGGTTCGAGACTGCGTCGACCATCACCGACGACGCGGAGTCATCTGCTCGCGAGGTTTTGGCGGCCGCCCGCACCCAGCTCGACGAGGCCCTCGCGGGGCGCATCCTGCTGCTGCCGTCGACCGCCTCGACCGCGCCATCGCTGACCGCCGATCCCGGCGAGATCGATGCGGCACGGGCTGCGACGCTCGCGTTGACCTGCTTCGCGGGCATCGGCGGATACCCGGCGTTGTCTGTGCCGCTGCTCGAAGTAGAGGGGGCTCCTGCCGGTCTCTGCCTCGTGGGCCCGCGCGGCTCCGACCTCGCGCTCATCGACCTCGCGTCCACGTTCATCCCCTGAGAGTTGTAACGCGCGTGAAACGAGCGTTCCGTAGAATCGAATCCTGAAACAGGTGATTCATTCTCAGCGAAAGCGGTCAGCTCATCTCACTCTCGTCTCTGCCCCAGCCCATCAATCCGCCGCAGCGACTCCTCATGGGGCCAGGTCCGATCAACGCCGACCCGAGGGTTCTACGCGCCATGTCGGCCCAGCTCGTGGGCCAGTACGACCCGGCGATGACGGCATACATGAGCGAGACGATGGAGCTCTACCGCGGCGTCTTCAAGACGTCGAATGAGCAGACCCTGCTCGTCGACGGCACCTCGCGAGCCGGCATCGAGGCCGCTCTCGTCTCGCTCATCGCGCCCGGCGACCGCGTGCTCGTTCCCATCTTCGGCCGCTTCGGACACCTGCTACGCGAGATCGCCGAGCGCTGCGGCGCCGAGGTGCACGTCATCGAGGTTCCCTGGGGCCAGGTCTTCGAGCCCGAGGAGATCGAGGCGGCGATCATCGAGGTGCAGCCCGCACTCCTCGCCGTGGTGCACGGCGACACCTCCACCACCGTGGCGCAGCCGCTCGACGAGCTCGGTGCCATCTGTGCGCAGCATGGCGTGCTCTTCTACACCGACGTGACCGCGTCTCTCGCCGGCAACACCATCGAGACGGATGCCTGGGGCATCGATGTCGTGACCGCGGGCCTGCAGAAATGCCTGGCCGGCCCGTCGGGCTCGGCTCCCTCCACCTTTTCGCCTGCTGCGGTAGAGCGAATCACGGCGCGCAAGAGCATCGAGGCGGGTATCCGTGAGGCGGGCGACGCGGTGACCGCGCATCCGATTCGCTCGAACTACTTCGACCTCGCGATGATCTTCGACTACTGGGGGCCGAAGCGCCTCAACCACCACACCGAGGCCACCACGATGCTCTATGGGGCGCGCGAGTGCGCACGCCTGCTGATCGACGAGGGAATCGAGAACGCCGTCGAGCGGCATCGGCTTCACGGCTCGGCCATGCTCGCCGGCGTTCAAGGGCTCGGGCTCGCCGTCTTCGGCGATCTCGCCCACAAGATGAACAACGTCGTCGCCGTCATGATCCCCGAGGGAGTGAACGGCGACGCCGTGCGAGGAGAGCTCCTGAACGACTTCGGCATCGAGATCGGCACGTCGTTCGGCCCGCTGCACGGCAAGGTCTGGCGCATCGGAACGATGGGCTACAACGCTCGCCGCGACACCGTACTCACCACGCTCGCCGCTCTCGAAGCCGTGTTGCGCCGGGCCGGCGCATCCGTGACACCCGGCGGAGGAGTCGGGGCGGCGTACGAGATCTACGCCGATGCAGACCGGGCCATTCGTGCGCCGTCGGGAGTCGGCGCATGACGCGGCCGGCCTCAACCACCGCCAACGCCATTCTCGAGCGCTGCGAAGAACTCGCCACCTACTCGTCGATGGACGACGGGCTCATCGAGCGCGTGTACCTCTCGCCCCAGCACGCGGCCGTCAACGCCCTTGCCGGTCGCTGGATGACCGAGGCGGGCATGACCACCTGGCAGGATGCCGCGGGTAACCAGTGCGGCAGGCTCGAGGGCGCGACTCCCGGTCTGCCCGCGCTGCTGCTCGGATCGCATCTCGACACCGTTCCCTCGGCGGGGCGGTACGACGGAATCCTCGGCGTGCTCTCGGCTATCGCGGTCGTCGACCGTATCCGGTCGTCGGGCCGCGAGCTTCCGTTCGCACTCGAGGTCGTCGCGTTCGGCGACGAGGAGGGCACCCGCTTCGGTCGTGCGCTGCTCGGCAGCCGCGCGCTCGCGGGCACCTGGCTCGACGAGTGGTGGCAACTCGAAGACCAAGACGGCATCTCGCTGCGTGACGCGTACGTGCACTTCGGCCTCGATCCGGATGCCGTGGGCGAGGCCGCCCGATCGCGCGGCGACTTCGTGGGGTACCTCGAGACCCACATCGAGCAGGGGCCCTACCTCGAAGACGAGAACAAGGCGCTCGGTGTCGTGTCGTCGATCGCCGGGGCGCGCCGCTTTCTCTTGACCATCACCGGTCAGGCGGGCCACTCGGGAACCCCGTACGAGCGACGACGCGACGCCCTTGCCGGAGCGGCCGAGGCCATCACGACGATCGAGCGCATCGCTCGATCCGCCCAACTCATCGCCACGGTCGGGCACCTCGAAGTGTTTCCCGATGCAGTCAACGTGATTCCCGGCAAGGTCGAGTTCAGCCTCGACCTGCGAGGCGAATACGACACCGAGCGTGACAAGGTGTGGCTGCAGATCGAAGAGGCCATTCTCGAGATCTGCCAGCGACGACGACTGCGGCTCACGAGCATCCAGACCCATTCGGCCAAGGCGGCCGTCTGCGCCAGGCCGCTGCGCGATGCGATCGCCGACGGCATCCGGTCGACGGGTGACAGTCGGCCCATGTCTCTGTTCTCGCGCGCAGGGCACGATGCGATGGCCATCGCCGAGATCGCCGACATCGGCATGATCTTCGTGCGCTGCAAGGGCGGCGTGAGCCACAACCCCGAGGAGCACGTCACCGAGGCAGACGTGGCGAAGGCGCTCGACGCGTTCGAGGCCACGGTTCTGCGCCTCGCCGACGGATACGAGGGATAACGGTGGCCACAGCGCCGCCGACGATCGGGCAGCGGATCGACAGCCAATACGCTGCCCTGTCTCCGCAGGAGCAGCGGGCCGCCGACGTCATCCTCGACCACCTCGGTGATCTCGCCGTGTACAGCGCCACCGAGCTCGCGAAGATGAGCGGGGTGTCGAAGGCCACCGTGTCGCGGCTGTTTCGCCGACTGGGGTTCTCTGACTCGGCCGAAGTTCGCGAGCACGCCCGCGCCCTGCGCAGTCAGGGAGCGCCCCTCGGCGGAGTCGGGGCCGCGGCCGGAACGCCGTCGGCGCTCGCGGCGCATGCGAGCCACGAGACCGAGAATCTGCAGAAGATGCTCGCCGGGCTCGACGATGGGCGACTGGATGCCGCCGCCCGGCTCATCGCGGGCGCCGGCGAGGTCGTGCTGGTCGGCTTGCGCAACAGCTATCCGCTTGCGCTGCACCTGCGGCAGCAGCTGGCGCAGGCTCGGGGCCGAGTGCGGCTTGCTCCCGTGCCCGGTCAATCGCTCGGAGAGGACCTGGCTGGCTTGGGCTCGCGCGATGTCGTGGTGCTCGTGGGGTTTCGGCGTCGCCCCTCTGGTTTCGCACTGATCATGCAGGCGCTCCAGGAGCGGGGCGTGCCCGTGATTCTCATCTCGGATTCGTCTGCACGTCGGTATGCCGAGGGGTGCGTCCAATGGCTGGAGTGCCCGGTCGACAGCGTCTCAGCGTTCGACAGCTACGCGGCTGCCATGAGTCTGATGAACCTGCTGGCGAGCGGCGTGCTCGGCGTGAACGTGCGTGATGGCCGCACGAGAATAGCTACGATTACGAGCGTTTACGACGCTCTCGACGAGCTCGAAACCCCGACATCTTTTTACTGATCGACACCTGTCAATGAAGGTGAAACGCCGGAATTAATGTGACACTTGAAGAAGTAAATTTTCCTCGGTTATTATAAATCCGTGATTTACGTGCAGGCCTTCGTCCTCCTGCATTTGCCGGCACACTCGGCATCTCAAGCGCCACCTTCGACGCACGTCTGACTCTTCATCGGAGGGGTCGATCGAGTCGATCCCGCCTGCTCCTTGGCGCGGAAAAAAAGGTGTTCCACGGACTCATATTGTCGACCCCACAAGGGTGACGCGAAAGGATACTCCCATGAACAAGATCCTCAAAGGCACCATCGCAGGCGCCGCTGGAATCACGCTCCTTCTGGGCGGGGCCAGCACATTCGCGCTCTGGAACGACAGCGCCAGCGCGAGCGGTGGAACCATCGTCGCCGGTGATCTCGCGGTCGCTTCCGGCTCGACCGCACCGACATGGAGCATCAACGGAGGAACGCCTCAGGCCGACCTGACCGGATTCGTCGCTGTTCCCGGCGACGTGATCACCTACACGAAGGTGATGAGCATCACGGCCAAGGGCGACGCTCTTCGCGCCAACCTGACTGTCGATCCCGCCTCGATCAAGCCGGTCTCGTCGAAGGCTCCGGCCGATGTGGCGCTCGCAAACTACCTCACGGCGAATGCCGTTCTCACGGCGACGGGTGCGGGCATTTCCACCGGATCGGCGCCCTACACCATCACCCCGGGCGAGTCTGGAGTGGCGCAGGATGTGACCGTCTCGGTGACCATCACGTTCCCCAAGAGCACGACGCCGGGCTTCGAAAACAACACCCAGGCCGGATCTGTGAACCTCGAGGCGCTCGCCGTCACACTCAACCAGATCTAGTCCCGAAAGCGGGTCGGCGCGGCGATCGTCGCGCCGACCAGCTTGCGTGAAACGTACCAAGCCCACCAGAGAAAGGCGATAACCATGCGCGGAGACGCTCCCCGTCGGGGTGCTGCACGCCATCGTCGCGTCACGGCGTCGCGAGCGGGCGGCCTGCGGCCGAGTCTTCCCATCACGATTGCGAGTGCGCTGGTTCTTCTCCTCTGCGTGGCGGGAACCGCGGGCACCCAGGCGACCTTGCAAGCCAGCGCCTCCACCTCTGATCGCAGCGTCGTCATCTCAGCAGGCTCGGCCGATCTGAGCCTCTCGCCCCTGTCTCTCGACACGACGTCGCTGTATCCGGGGCTCACTCTCGTCGGCCCTGTGACGGTGACGAACACGGGAAATGTTCCTCTGCAGCTAGGCGTCGCCGGCCTGACCATGCCGTCGGGCTCCGCTGCCAATGCCTTGTCCGACTCGCTCGTCGTCGGAGTGCGGACGGTGCCGTCGGCATCGTCGTGCACTGCGGCCAACGCATCGCCCGTATGGTCGGGGTCGGCTGCGTCGGCTCCCGCGGGCTCCATCGGTTCGACGCTGCCGAAGTCGACCTCGCAGATACTGTGCGTCTCGGTGACTCTGCCCATCAATGCACCCGCAGAAAGCCAGGGCAAGTCAGCCTCGGGCATCAGCCTGCGCATCAGCGGAACGCAGGCCTGAAGCCGTGGCCTTCCTGCACTCTCCGGTCCACGTGCGCCGAGCCGGGCGTATCCGCGTCGGCCATGCCCTGTCGCGGCTGGCGATGGCCGCGGTGGCGACCCTGCTTCTCACCTTCTCGGGCGGCGGACCTGCCCATGCGTCCTGGGATACTCCGGAGCATTCGGTGACGACATCTGTTTCGTCGGGTTCCTTGGCGATCACCCAGTCCGGGTTCTCGTCTCTCGCTACGAGCTATTCATCGAATGCGCTCTCCGTCACGGCGCCGGTGACCGTGACGAACACCGGCACTGTTCCTGCGCCCTACGCCTTCAGCCTCGGGATGCAGACGGCGACGGCGCTGAGCAGTTCCGCATCGGTTCAGGTCTGGCCGGTTGCATCTGCAAGCGCGTGCACAGCGTCAGGGGCGGCATCAGGCGCCACGGACAAGACCTGGGAGACGGTCACCCCTCTGTTCGGAACTCTCGCGCCGAAGGCGACGGTTGTCTATTGCGTCCGAAGCTCCGTTACCCAGGCGCAACGTTTCTCGCTCGCGGGAGCGACGACGGTGGCCACGTCTACGGTCACGGCTTCGCGCGGCAAATGGAGCAGCACGAGCACAGTCACGGCTACCCAGTCCGTTGGGAACAGCCTGACGCCCGGCGACCCGACGAAAGTCAGCGAAACAGACAGCCGCATCTCGCTGTCGTGGACCGCGCCGGCGGATACCGCGGCTGTCACCGGATACCAGGTGTATCGCGACGGCGTACTCGTCACGACAGTGCCCGCCTCTCAACGGACGTTCACCGACTCTGGCCTCGACGCCTTGAGGTACTACTCGTACGTCATACGGTCGATCCACGCGGCGAATCCCGTCGACGTTTCTCCGCCGTCGGCCGCGGTGGCGCACTCCACCGCCTGGTGGAATGGCAGCAGTTGGTACTCCGTGCGCAATGCGAGCAGTCAGCTCTGCGTGACCGGCGCTGACGGGGGAACCGCAGATAAGTCGGCGCTCCTGAGCAGCACGTGCGGAACACAGTCAAGTCAGGCATGGAAGTTCGTCACGTCGGCTGACGGCACGTACGTCAAGGTGACCCCGAAGAGCGCCACGACGTTGTTCTGGGACAGCCCGAGTGACAACAACTCGATCCTGCGAACTGACAACAACATCGACGCTCAGGAGTGGCAGGTCAGCCCAGTGAGCTCGGGCATCTTCAAGCTGGTGAACGGCAAGGGCAAATGTCTCGACGTGACGGGCAACCTCCTGTCTGGCGGCACCCAGCTTCGGGTCGCGACCTGTGACGGCTCAGCCAATCAGCAGTTCGCCCTTCGGAATGTGGGTTGACGATGGCTGCACACGCGCGATCCGACGACAGCGTCTGGCGCTTTCTCGGAACTGTACTCAGCTGGTCGCTTCTCGCCGTCATTCTCGCCCTCGGCGTCGTTGTCATCGCGGTTCCCAAGCTCGCTGGCGCGATGCCCCTGACCGTGCTGACCAGTTCGATGAAGCCGGGGCTTCCTCCCGGCACTCTTCTGGTCGTGAAACCGGTTGCGACCGAAGACATCAAGATCGGCGACGTCATCACCTACCAGATCCACTCCGGTGTGCCAGGAGTCATCAGCCACCGGGTGACCGGCATCACCCTCGGCCCCGACGGTACCCGCAGCTTCGTCCTCAAGGGGGACAACAACAGCGCGGCCGATGCCGAGCCGGTCATCGGCCCTCAAGTGCAGGGCAGGCTCTGGTATTCGGTTCCCTTCCTGGGCTACGCGAACACGCTGGCGACCGGAACGGATCGCGAGTGGATCGTGCGCGGGGGAGGCGTCCTCCTTCTCGGTTACGCCCTCGCGCTCATCGGCAAGGACATCCTGTCGCGTCGGCGACAGTCATCGGGTCGCCGCACCGCGCAGGCCGAGTAGCGAGAAACGAAACTAGCCTCCGGTCCACGCCGAGACGCCGACCTCGGCTCCTTCGGACTTGCACGCTGCGGTGAACTTGTCGGTCGCGGCGTTCCACTCGGGCCCGTCCGGGTCGAAGCTCGTCGCCACGACGCCTACCGCGGCGGCGGGAGCCACGGACTGCAGCTCTGTCAGAGCGTTCCCGACGGCCGTGCCCGGCTCGCTCGGTATGCGACTGAGGATTCGGGCGGCCAGCCGCGTCGCACCCGAGTACTCCTGCTGGCTCGTACGTCCTTCTCTGAACGACGTGCGGGCGTTCTGAAGGACGGTCAAGACGTCTCCGAATTGATCACAACTCTCGGTGGCGGAGACAGCACTCGACGTGGGCGTCGGTGTGGCCGTGGATGAGGGTTCGCTCGCCGGCGCAGACGAGCCGGCACAGCCGACGAGCAACTGTGCCGCCACTGCGATACCGACGACGTGTAAAACGCGGATTTTTCGATTCACAGGTCACAGTGTGAGACGCCGCGCGAGATAACGCGATCCGATGCCCCATCGTCGCGGCTCTTTGTCAGGTTGAACGGCAAACGGGAGGAGATTCACGCATCCGAGCCGAATACGGCGGCGGATGCTCAGATCTCCTCCCGTTCGAGAGGCCGTGCAGGGGCTGCTCGCGTCAGCGGGTCGCGGCAGCCAGCATGTCGGTGATCTCCGCAACGGTTCCACGCGGTCCGTAGGCAGGGGTCCCGGGCTCGACGCGCCAGCTGTTCGCGAGCGAACCGTCGTCGACGACATCGAAGCCGAAGCTGTCGATGAGGCTGGTGACGATGGTCTTCGCGTCGCCGCTGTCGCCCGAGATCACGAGCGCGCGCCGGTTCTCCGTGCCGCGTGTCTGAGCCTCTGACGTGAGCTTCGCCGCCTCGATGTGGTTGAACGCCTTGACGACCTTCGAGGTGGGCAGGTGCTTCTGCAACAGTGCAGCCGAGGTGGTCGACTTGGAGTCGAGTTCGGCGATGTTGCCGTCGCGCTGCGGGTAGTAGTTGTTCGTATCGATCACGATCTTGTCGGCGAGCGGCTCCACGGGAACCGACTCGTAGGCCTTCAACGGGATCGTCACGATGACGAGGTCTCCGGCGGCGGCCGCTTCTTCGGCCGTGGCGGCGCGAGCCGTCGGTCCGAGCTCCTCGACGAGATCGCTCAGCGTCTCCGGGCCGCGGGAGTTGCTGATGACCACGTCATACCCGCTGGCGATGCTGAGTCGCGCGAGCTGGCTGCCGATGTGTCCGGCTCCGATGAGGCCGATGGTCGTGATTCCTGGAATAGTCATGCTGGCTTCAACGGTCCTCCGCCGGATTGGATTCCCGTTCTCAGGCGAAGCTCAGCAGCCGGTCCATCAGCAGGGGAGCGTACGGGCGGTCGACCTTGAGCACGACACGCACGTGCGCGCCACTCTGCGGCGGGTAGCCGTTGTAGACGCCGCGCATGTCGCAGATCGTCTGTCCGCGCCCGGGCCCGTCCGTCGCATCCACCGTCACCCGCACGAGCGGGGCGAGGGTCGGAACGACCTCACCCGTGCTGATCGCCACGGCCAGCGGATCGTGCAAGGCGGAGCAGGGACGCCCGAAGACAGAGACGTAGAAGTCGTAGTAGACGCCCAGCATCTCGGCGACCATCGGCGCGATCGCGCCGGGCGCCGACCGCAGCCGCTCGCGGTCGTCGGACTCGATGAGCTGCTCCATGGTGGCGTCGAGTGCGACCATCGTGATGGTCCACGGCGCGTCGAACACGATCTGAGCGGCGTGCGGGTCGTTGATGATGTTCGCCTCGGCGACGGGGGAGGCGTTTCCAGGAACCAGCGCGGCCCCACCCATGATCGTGAGATCGCCGACGAGCTCGGGAAGTCGCGGCTCGAGTTCGAGAGCGAGCGCCAGATTGGTCAGCGGGCCGATGGCGATCAGCCGCAGCTCTCCCGGGTAATGGCGGGCCATGCGCACGATGAACTCGGGTCCCGATTCGGCAAGGGGGTCGACGTGCGACGCGGGCAGCTCGACCCCTCCGATGCCGTTGTCGCCGTGGATATGCGGCACGCCTCCGTCATATTCCGCCATGCGAAAGTGATGAGCGCCGATGGCCACGGGCACGTCGGTGCGCCCGGCTGCAGCCAGCAACCGCAGTGTGTTGTCTGCGGCCTGCGCAGCCGAGGTATTGCCCGACACGGTCGAGACGCCCACGAGGTTCACCTCGTCATCGCTCAGCAGGTGGAACAGCGCGAGTGCATCATCGACCCCGGTGTCGCAGTCGAGCAGGTAGGGGCGTGCGGGCATGGCGGTCCTCCGTGGAGTCGAGCAGGGGTTCACTCGATTATGGCGTGCTGGGTAGGGCTCTCAGACAGCGAAGCCGTACCTCCGGGCTGCAGAATGGCGGGATGGGAAAACTCATCCGTGACCGCGTTCCCGAGATCGTGCGTGAGCTGGGGCATCACATCGAGGTGAGGGAACTGGGCGAAGACGAGTATGCGGCCGCACTGCGCACGAAGCTGCTCGAGGAAGCGCGCGAAGCACGCGATGCGGCCGGTCGAGCCGCTTTACTCGAAGAGCTGGCAGATCTCGCTGAGGTGGCTTTCGCCCTCGCGCAGTACGAGGGCATCACCGAAGCGGAGATCCTGCAACAGCGAGCGGCCAAGAACCGTAGTCACGGTAATTTCGACGGAAGGCTGTTCTCCACGTCCTATCGCTCGTGAGTGTCGTCTCGCGAGTCGATGTCTCTGCCCTCGCCGAGGTCTGAGCAGTTGATCATCCGCACCCCGTTCTGCACGAGGTAGGGGCGTGCACCGATGTCGCCGGTCGCGCCCCCGTCCAGAGCATCCCAGTGGGCGCGGCCGATGACCACCGGATGCCCGGGGCGACCCGAGAATATGGCTTGGCGCAGGGTGTCGCGACCCACGGCATCCGGCTCGGGCGCGATCAGGCGCCGCACCTCGGCCGAGCCGAGCGACGGCACGTCGACCGTGACGATGGCGGCGGCATCGACCTCGGGCATGAGCCCGGTCGCGGCGGCCAGCGCGCTGCGCAGCGAAGCCGCCATGCCCGAGCGCCAGTCGTCGGAGCGCACGACCCGCACGGTGTCGGCGTCGGAGAAGGAGCGGCGGAGCAGTGCCTCGGCCTCGTCGGCGGCTGCTCCGAGCACGACGAGCACCGGCGCGCATCCACCGCCCAGCAGGCTGCGCACCGCGTTGACCAGCCACGACGTGCCATCGGACGATTCGACGAGTGCCTTCGGCCTGCCGAAGCGCGTTCCGGCACCCGCTGCCAGGACAACCCCCACAACGGATGCGGCGGCTGTAGACATGGCCTCATCGTAGGCCCGGCTGTCGGTGCCGCCGAATAGAATTGCGGTGTCGCTCGCGCACCACGGCGGGGGTGCACAGTGTTTGAAAGGCCGGTCATGACCGATCACTCTGCCGACCATCTGCGTGTCGATCTGCACGCATGCCTCGCGGTTCCGCGCTGGATCGACGAGGTCGCAGAGCAAGCGCCCTTCGCCTCGGTCGACGATCTGCTCGAGGCCGGCCGAATTGCCGCGAACCCCCTGACCCGCGACGAGGTCGAGCAAGCGCTCGCCGACCACCCGCGTATCGGCGACAAACCCGTCGGGGAGGGTGCGGCGCAGATGTTCTCGCGCTCAGAGCAAGAGTCGCTGGGCGACGACGATGCCGAGACCGCGGCGGCCATCGCCGCGGGCAATGCGCTCTACGAGAAGAGATTCGACCGGGTCTTCCTCATCCGTGCTGCCGGGCGCAGTCGCGCCGAGATCCTTGCCGAGCTGAACCGGCGCATCCGCCTCGACGACGACGAGGAGTTCGTCATCGTCGAACAGCAGCTGCGCGAAATCGCCCTTCTTCGCCTCGAGAAGACGTTCACCGAGCGTGGCATCGAGGTTGCCGAGTGAGCGCACGCAGCCACATCACCAGCCACGTTCTCGACGCGGCCACGGGAACGCCGGCGGCCGGCGTTCCCGTCACCCTGACGCACCTCTCTGCTGACCGCTGGGTCACACTCGCTGAGGCGGTGACGGATGCCGATGGTCGCGTCTCGCAGTTCGGCCCCGAGAGCGTGCCGGCCGGCCGTTACAGGGTCACGTTCGATACGCAGTCGTACTTCGCGTCGCTCGGGCAGTCGGCGTTCTACCCCGAGGTGCAGGTGGTGTTCGAGCTGGCAGACGGCGAGGCTCACTATCACGTGCCGCTTCTACTGAGCCCGTTCGCGTATTCGACCTACCGCGGCAGCTAGAGCCAGGCAGCTCGGCTATCGCCTGGTGAAGCGGATCCACACATCGGTGGGACCATCGGGGCGCTCCGGCAGCGACGCGCGCGTGCACGTCCAGCCAGGGTCCGCTTCCGCGGCGATGGCGCTCCAGAATGCGGCGGCGGCAGTGTTGGCCTCCTGATACGCCACGGCCCATCGGCCACGATGCTCGCTCGTGATCGCCCGAACAACGGTGCGGCCGTAGCCATGGCGGCGAGCAGCGTTGACGAGAAAGAAGCTGTTGATGACGAGTTCGGGTGAGCCGATATTGCGAATGATGCAGAGGCCGGCAGGTGCGTCATCGAGCCGAACGACGTAGGCGCGCCACGCGCTGTCACCGAGAGCATTGTCGAGGCGTTCCTGGCGAAACCGGCCGCGCTCGTCGGGAAGCGCGCGAGAATAGGCCGACATATCGTGCCGGAACATCGTCCAGAGCTGCTCGAGAACCGGCCTGTCGGCCTCGGTCGCGATGGAGATTCGAAGGGTGGGTGAGGAGAAAGTGGTCATACAAGAAAACCTCCACCGCACGGGTGGAGGTTGGTCGCTCTGGAATCGCTCCTCATAATTTTAGCGCGATTAGCCGCCCATCTGGATCCGCTTTCTGCGACGGGGATGGCACTATGAGTTCGTGATGAACACTTTGGCGTTTCAGACGACGATGATCGACCGCGGTGCGATTTCCCTCGTTCCCCTCGTCGATGGAATGGATCTGACGGAACTCATTGCTGTGTTCGAGGAGGAGCTCGATGACAGTCCAGCCGGCGGTTACGGAGGCATAGTGCCGGCGTACTTTGGATTTGGGGACCTGTCGAAGTACTACCTGGGACTTGAGGACAAGCAGTGGCCGAGCCCCGGTCACGTGTGGCTTCTCGGGTGTGATTGCGGCGAGGTGGGATGCTGGCCGCTCCGCGCCAGAGTGAACGTCACTGACACGACGGTGACATGGTCGGAGTTCAGCCAGCCCTATCGCAAGCACCGAGACTACTCACGCTTCGGTCCGTTCGAGTTCAACCGTGCGCAATATGAATCGGCGGTGCGTGACGCGGTCGCGCAACTGACCAACTGATCCGAAAAGCTACTGCGGCGCGACGGCTCGCGTGCCCTGCACGTAGACGCCCGAGATCGCCGGCTCGCGCAGGCCCATGAGCAGCGCGAACAGCTCCCTGTCGGTGTCGGTCTGCTCGTCGTCGGAGCGCACGCGCCCCGCTAACAGCATCGCCAGCGGCTCCCAGCGCTCGGGATCGATGAGGAGGAAGTCGGCATCTTTGCCCACGTCGAGGTTGCCGAATCGCTCCTCCATGTCGAGCGCCCGAGCCCCGGCGAGGGTGCCGGTGAACAGCAGCTCGGCCGGGTGTAGCGACACGCTCGCGTCGTCGGGCTCGCTGATGTGCGCCTTGAACGCGTCGTTGAGTACCCGCGAGATGAGCCACTCGTCGCCCGCGCCCACATCGCTTCCGAGGGCGACGGTCACATCAGAAGCCGTCGTGCGTTTCCACGGCATCGTTCCCGATCCGAGGAACTGCTGCGAGGTCGGGCAGTGCGCGATCGACGACCCCGTCGCCGCGAGCCGGGCCAACTCGTCGTCAGTGCAGTGCACCGCGTGCGCGAAGATGCTGCGTCGCCCGAGCAGTGACGAACCGCCCATCTGCGACCCGGCCAGAAACCGCCCGTCATACGTGTCGAGATAGCTCTCCGTCTCGTAGACCGCCTTCACCGCGGCGATCTCTCCGCCCTCGGCGCTATCGTTCTCGCTCAGATGGCTGTGGAAATACACGCCCGCGCCGCGCACCTCGTCGTACAGCTCGCCGAGCGCACGCAGCGTCTCGCGCGTCACCGACAGACTGAACCGCGGCACGATCGCCACCTGGATGCGCGCCGTCGCCGCGTCGCCGGTATCGACGGCGTGCCACCTCTCGATCTCGTCGCGCACGAGCGCGAGCGCTTCGGCCTCGCCGGTGATCAACGCGCTCGCAGACTCCGGCCCCACGGTCTGGATGCCGCGGCCCGACACCACGCGCAGCCCGGCATCGCGCGTGGTGCGGAAGAGCGCATCCTGAGCGTGCGGAAAGGCGGAGCCGAAGACCATGGCGGCCGTCGTGCCGGCGGCGACGCGGCGACGCGTGAAATCGCGCGCGATGCGCTCGGCGAACTCGGGGTCGGCGAGCCGCGACTCGGCCGGGAAGATGCAGTTGTCGAGCCACTCGAGCAGCTGGCCGCCGCCATACGAGTCGGTGGAGTATGTCTGCGGAAAATGCACGTGCGCGTCGACGAAGCCCGGCACGATGTATCCGCCCCTATTGTCGACGACGGATGCGCCGGCGAAGGTCGACGGAAGGTCGGCGGCAGCGCCGATCCATTCGATCGTGCCGGTGTCAGAGACAACCAGCGCGCCATCGGGAAGCGAGACGAGGTGCTCGCGCGCATCCGCAACCGTGGGGGCGCCGGCGACGTGAAAGATGTGGCCGAGATAGGTGGTGCTCACGGGGCGTCTACGCGAGGTTGGCCGCGGGCGTCCACGCGGGTCCGGCATCCGGTGCATCGTCGCGCATGACGGTGGCCTGGATGAGGCCGTAGGGGCGGTCGTCGGCGTGGAAGACCTCGTTGTTGTTCTCGACCCCGAAGGTCTCGAGGTTGTAGAGGAAGTGGTGCTTGTTGGGAGCGGAGAACTTGATCTCGGCGATGAACGGGTACTCCTCGAGCACGGCTTTGCCCATCTCGTAGAGCGTCTGCTGCAGGGCCAGCGACTGGATGGTCGCGAACTTCGTGATGAGGATGCGCTTCACGCCCGTGTAGACGTCGTTCCAGTCGATCTCCGCCCACGTGGCACCGGTCTCGGCGAAGCGCCACTGTGCCACGAGGGCGGTGGCCATCACACGATCGGTGGTGGGCTCGAGCAGGGTGTACTCGTCTTTGAGAAAGCCGTGGAACTCGCTGCCCGTCGACTTGAGGATGACGAGGTCTTTGAGGCCGCCGATCACCCAGGTCTTCTGCTCGGCACCCTTTCCCTCGACGGTGATCGAGGCGGTGCGCACCTCCTGCCCCAGGCGCACGAAGGTGTGCTCGTGCTCCTCGCCGTCGACGACAGCGTGCTCCCAGGCATACTCCTCGATCTCGATGCGGGCGCCCTCAACAGGAACGACGTCGTCGACGAAGTGGCGAGCCAACTCGAGCCCGTATGCCTCGATCGAGGAGACACCCTTCTCCTTGGCGTAGGAGTACGCGGTCTGCTTCTGCGTGTCAGTGGGCAGAACCTGCGACTGATCGCCCACGAGGTGTGCTGCAGAGAAGTCTCCGCGCAGGGCCGTCGATACGTTCAGGTCGCGAATCTCGTGGCGGGTGGAGTCGCGCGTGATGCGCACGACGCGGTTCTCTGCCTTGCCGTACTGGTTGGGTCCGAGAACGATTGCCATGGGTGCTCCTGCGGTCGAGAAGGGTGAATGAGGTCGGGCTCAGGCGCGAGCGAGCAGCCGGCCGGTGGGGGTGGATGCGGACGCGTCGTCGATCGCGCCGCTCGTGTAGACCGGCACGCCGGCCAGCCACGTGACGGCGACCAGGCCCGTGAGCTCCGATCCGTCGAAGGCCGACACCTTGTTCTTGTGCAGCAGCGTGTCGGCGCTCGCGGTGAATGTGGCGTCCGGCGCGAACGCCACGAGGTCGGCGTCGGCGCCTACCTCGATGCGGCCCTTCTGCGAGAGGCCGGCGAACCGGGCGGTCTTGACAGACATCCATTCGACGACCGTCTCGAGAGGAATGCCTCGGGACTTCGCGCCTGTCCAGACGGCGCTGAAGCTGAGCTGCAGGCCTGAGATGCCGCCCCACGCGAGTTCGAAGTCGCCGCCGTGGGCGAACTTGAGCTCCTTGGTCGAGGGGGAGTGATCGGAGGCGACGATGTCGATGAGCCCGGACTCGAGTGCCTGCCAGAGCAGCTCGCGATTGCCTGCGTCACGGATAGGCGGGCAGCACTTGAACTGCGTGCCTCCATCGGGAATGCCTTCGGCGGAGAAGCTCAGGTAGTGCGGGCAGGTCTCGACCGTGATCGGAAGACCCTCCGCCTTCGCCGCCTCGATCTGAGGAAGCGCGCGGGCGCTCGAGAGATGCAGAATGTGGGCTCGCACTCCGGTGGAGCGCACGGCCTCGATGACGTGCGCGATGGCGTCTTCTTCGGCGAGGTCGGGGCGGCTCGACACGAAGTCGAGGTAGCCGGTGCCGCCGTGGCTTTCGCTCTTGTCGAGAACAGCCGGGTCTTCGGCGTGCACGATGAGTAGACCGCCGAACTCGGCGATCTCGAGTGCTGCGGCGAAGAGCTGTTCGGTCTCGAGGTGGGGGAACTCGTCGACGCCGGAGGGCGACAGGAACGCCTTGAAGCCGAATGCGCCGGCGTCGTGCACTGCTTTCAACGCCCCGAGGCTCGACGGGATCGCGCCTCCCCAGAACCCGACGTCGACCGAGGCCTGCGGGCCCGCCGCCTGGCGCTTGAGCTCCAGCGCCTCGACCGTGGTTGTCGGCGGAATGCTGTTGAGCGGCATGTCGATGATGGTGGTCACGCCTCCGGCCGCGGCGGCACGGGTCGCGCTGGCGAACCCCTCCCAGTCGGTGCGGCCGGGTTCGTTCACATGCACGTGCGTGTCGACGATGCCGGGAATGAGAACCTGATCGCCCGGGAGAGTGACCGTTTCTGAGGCGTCGAACGACGCATCCAGGTCTGCGATCGCGACAATCACGCCGCCGGCCGTGGCGACCGACGCGGGGCGGAACTCGCCATCGATCAGTACCCTCTCGGCCCTTACGACCAGGTCGTAGCTTTCTGCCATGGCGTCGTCGTCTCCTTGGTTCTTCGGTGGTCGCATCGACGAATCAAGCCTAGTGATGGGGTGTCCACCGCCGAGGCAGGTTCGGAAACACCCGTGTTACACGCCGGAGCTAACATGAAATATTCGCGCCCCCTGAGATGAAACACCGTCGGTGCGCGACTGGCCGGAAGGACCCTGGTGGAATCGCTTCTCAGCCCTCGGGCCGCGCACGCGGGATGCCCGAAAAATATGGAATACGGGCCGTGCGGCGGGGTCGGCTTCGATGAAAGCTGCGAGGTCGGCGACTTTCGCTGCGTCTTTCTCGGCGACCCTCTCGTGACCTGGCATGGCGGCGCCCCTGCTGAGTTCGACGCGGTGCCGCGCTCATCCGGTGCCCTCGAGATGATGGCACTGATGAACACCCGACCGATCGTCGTGGCCGACTTTCCGGCCAAGGCACTCGATGCGGAGTCGTTGGCGGAGTGCGCGGCGCTGCTCGCCGGCCCCGTCGATGCTGCGCTGGCCGGCGACGTCGGCCATGCGCGGGTGCAGTTCTCGCCGAGCTATCGGGCGTCGCTCATCCGTGCGGCGGGCCTCGAGGTCTGGACCGGCATCAACTGCCGCGACCGCAACCGCGTCGCGATCGAGGGCGAGCTCGCCGGGCTCGCGCAGGTCGGGGTCGCCGGGGTGCACTGCGTGACCGGCGACCACACGCTGCTCGGCGGGCGCCCCGATGCGGCACCCGTCTTCGACCTCGACTCGACGCAGCTCGCCGCGTTGGCGCGCGCCGCGGGCCACCTCGTGTCGGTGGGGGAGTCGCCGACGACACCACCCGTGGAGCTGCGAGCCGCCCGGCTGCTCGAGAAGACTCGCGCGGGCGCCGACGTCTGTTTCGTGAATCACAGCGGTGGCGTGGATGCCGTGGGCCGGTTCGTGCGCGAATCGCACGACCTCGGAGTCACGGCCGGGTTCATCCCGTGTGTGCCGATGGTGACGGATCATGCGAGCGCGCGACTGCTGCAGTCGTTCCCGTCGCTCGTGCTGCCCGAGGGTTATCTGGAGGGCATTCTGTCGGCCGCGGATCCGCGAGAGGAAGGCATCCGGGCCGCTGTGGAGCTGAGCCTGGAGCTGCTCGAGATCGAGGGAGTCGCCGGGGTGAATCTGTCGGGCGGGGCGGGCGTCGGCCGCGAGATGGAGTTCGCGATCGCGCTGGCGGAGACGGCCGAGCGCCTGGCTCTCTGACTCTCGCCGCTCGGGCGGCGGCGTTTGTGCCCGAATACCTCCATTCGTGCAGAAGTGGCGTGCGCAAATGGAGGTATTCAGGCACAGTCACCGCGCGCCGACCTTTCCTTCCCAGCGTCGAAGCGCGCCTATCCTTCCCCAGATAGGGGCCCGTGCGGAGGGAGTGGCCAGGCAAGCGGTTTGGCTATGCCCATGGACACCCCATCACCGGACGGTTCTCTCGTATTCGCTCGCGATGTGCGGAGGACAGGACACAACCCAAACGCGCTGACGCGGGCCGTTCGACGCGACGAGCTTGCCCGCATCGCGCCCGGAAGCTACATGTCCCGGCAGCACTGGGACGCGCTGAACGAGATTCAGCGCACAACGCAACGGGCGCGAGCAGCTTCCGAGCGGTGGAAGTCAGCTCCCGTCTTCTCTCATTGGACCGCGGCCGCCATCCACGGAATACCACTGATCGGCGCGTGGCCCACTCGGCTGCACGTCATCATCGATCGCGCATCGACGGTTCGTTCGCGCGGGGAGATCGTCCGCCATGCGATTGGGGTGGATGCGGACGACGTCGTGCTCATCGACGGGATGCTCGTCACCTCGGTGGCCCGTACAGTGCTCGATCTCGCTGCCGACGCGACGTTCATGTCTGCCGTCACCGCAGCTGACTTTGCTCTGTGCCATAAACGGGAAACTCGAATCGAAAAGGCCGAGCTTGCCGAGATCTGGGAGAATCGACTGCCCTTTCGCGGCCATGTCCGTGCTCGACGCGTGCTGGACTTCGCTACGCATCTGGCGGAGAGTCCCTTGGAGTCGGGCAGCCGAGTGAACATGCACTTGCTGGGATTCCCCGCGCCCGAACTGCAGGTGGAGTGGCGCGACTACCGTGGTCTCATCGGATACAGCGACTTCTTCTGGCGCGAGTTCAATCGTGTGGGCGAGGCTGATGGACGTGCCAAGTACTTCGACGATGAGCTGGCGCGAGGCAGATCGCTCAAGCAGATCGTCTTCGACGAGAAGATTCGAGAGGATCGGATACGTGCGCTCGGTCCGGGCTTCTCTCGGTGGGACTGGAATATCGGAATGAACCCGCGTCGACTGAAGCCGTTTCTGCTCGCGGCGGGGTTGCCGATCGAGACGCGGCGGTGAGTGTGCCTGAATACCTCCGATTGCGCACGCCTCCCGCGCACGAATGGAGGCATTCGGGCACGAAAGCCCGCGCGAGACCGACTCAGCCGGGCAGGATCGCCCTGCTCCAGGTCGCGTCGGTAGCTCGGCGGTACTCCGTGCGGCGGCTGGCCGCTCGCGGGTTACCCTCCCAGAACGTGAGCCGCGTGGGCTCGATCACGAACCCGAGCCACGTATCCGGGGCAGCCAGGGTGCCGTCTGGGTGAGCGGCCTCGAAGGCGGCCCACTTGTCTTCTTGCTCGCCCGTGGGAAACAGCGCGAACTCGGGGGTATTGAGCCACGCGAGCAGCTGCAGATACCGAGACCGTCGAGCGTAGGCGGAGGCCTCCTCGTCGGGCGAGGCGCGTCGAGCGACACCCTGCACCGTCAACTGCCGCAGATCAGCCGGCCATGCGATCGAGAATGCCACCTCGGGATGGGCCTCGATGTCGGCGACCTTGCGCGAGCGCGAATCCGTGTGCACGAAGAACCCGCTTCGATCGAACTCGCTGAGCAGCACGCTGCGCGCATCCGGTCGCCCGTCGGCGTCGACGGTGGCCAGCGAGATGAGCGGCCGCGCGTGGTCGTCGTTGGCCGGAAGCCAGCCCGTCAAGACCGCGAACGCCTCGTCGGGGATGAGCGCCGCAGAGCGGGGAACGCTCACGCCGACGGCCCCGCCGGGTCGAAGCGTGCGATCTCGGCGAACGCGGCCGCGGCCTGTTCCACGGAGTGCTCGAACAGTTCTGCTCCATACGCCGCGTTGGCCGCGGTCGGGTCGCCGAGCACGCCGTCGGTTCCGAAGTCGTTCGACAGCCAGCCGAACGAGACGGGCTTCTTGAACCCGATGTGCTCGTAGTCGGCCAGGTGCTCAGGCACGCTGCGCTGAGCCAGTGAGAGATCGACCAGGTCGGGCCGGATGTGCATGATCAGCGAGGTCTCGCTGTGGCCTCCGTGGATGCCCAGACCCAGCTCGTCTGGCCCGTCGCCCGTGCCGTCTGCCATCGGAGGCACGATAGGCCCGAGCAGAAACGTCTGCAGCCCGAAGCGACGACGCAGTTCCCTGCAGGCGACCTGCAGCAGCGCGAGGTTTCCTCCGTGGCCGTTGAAGAATGCCACCTTGTTCGCCGGGGTTGCGGCGATCGAGTTGCCCAGGTCGACGATGGTGTTCATCATCGTCTCCCACGTGAGCCACATGGTTCCGGATGCCCAGTGGTGCTCGTCGCTCTTGGTGTACGCCAGGGTCGGCAGAATCCACGCGTCGACGCCCTGCGAGGCGGCGCGCTCGACGGCGGCGTTCGCGATCGCATCCGCCAGCAGGTAGTCGGTCATCAGGGGGAGGTGCGACCCGTGGTGCTCGATCGCGCCCGTCGGGATCACGACCACGGAGTCGGCGTCGAGCGCCGCGGTCGCTGCCGGCCCCGACAGCTCGACGAGTTTGCGTGTTCCCGAAGCGCTCACGACGTGGCCTCGACGACGTTCTTTCCTTGCAGTTTGCCGGGATTCAGTAGCCCGCGAGGATCAGTGCTCTCGGCGAGTGCGAGGGTGCGCTCGACTTCGTGGTCGACGAACCAGACATGCGGGTTGTGCACGCCGACGCCGATCGCCGCGAGTTTGTCGAAGCCCTCGTAGACCTTCTCGGCGCTTTCGTAGATGCCGGCCAGCATGCCGATCGGACGATTCTTCTGGGCCTCGATGTGCAGCATGCCGCCGGGGTACACGGCGTGCACCTCGTCGATGCGATCGACGAGCGCGTCGCCCGCGACCTCGATGTGGAAGTACTTGCCCGGGTCACTCTTCTGCAGCCACTCGATGGGGTGGTTGTACGAGATCATGCTGAGCTTCATGGCGGTCTGGGGGCCTTCACGCACCTCTTCGACGCGGCCTCCCGCGGCCTCGATGAGGGCCGTCGCGGCGGGGACGGCCGCGATGTCGATGATGGCGCGCAGGCTCGCGCGGTCTTTGGGGATGCCCGGGTCGGCGGGCAGCGCATTGGCGAGTACCGGCAGATCGGCAGAGACCAGGCGCGGGGTGGGCTCGAGTTGTCCGATCTCGCGGATCACGGAAATCGCCTCGGAGAAGGTGTCGAAGCTCGCGAACAGACCCCGCCAGTCTTGCAGTGGCTCGAGCGCGATGGTGGCCTGCGCGATGATGCCCGCCGTTCCGTAGGTGTGCACATACGGCTGCGCGTCGTCACCGTCGACGTGCACGAGCTGCGCATCCGGGGTGGCGTGAACGACGTCGAGAGCGAGAACGAATCCCTCGTGGTTGGAGCCGTGGGCGATCGATCCGGTGCCGCCGGAGCCGCCCGACAGGAAGCCGCCGATCGAGGACTGCGCGGTCGAGGGATACATGAGGATCTGCTGGCCCGACTCCCGAGCGGCCTGTTCGATCGTGACGATCGGTGTGCCGGCCAGCGCCGTGAGAAAACCGTTGCCGACCTCGATGACTCCTCGCAGCTTCGAGAGGTCGAGCACGAGACCGTTCTCGATCGGAATGGCCTGGCCGTAGTTGCCGGTTCCCTTGCCGCGAGGAGTGATTCCCACGCCGTGACGAACGGCCGCGGCGACCGCCTGGGCCACCTGCTCGGCCGTGGTCGGGAACGCCACGATGTCGGCGAGGCCCAGCGGAAGCTGCTCGGTGATGATGGGCGACAGATACGAGCCGTCGGCCGAGGCCTTCTCGCGGGCGCGGAGTTCGGTGGTCACGCCCCGCTCACCCAGAATCGCGCTGAGTTCAGTGGCGAGGGATGCGATGGGCTCGGTGAGGTCGGTCATGGTGCGGGTCCTTAGATGGTGCCGAATGATGATGGCCCATCATCGGTCACCTGTCACTCACTCGAGGTGTGCGACAGGCGACCGATGAAGGGCCGACGGTTCTGCAGCTACGGGTTACTTCAGACCGATGGTCTGATCGATGAACTCGTTGGTGAAGAGGTCGGAGGTCTTCAGGCCTTCTGCCGGCGGAGTACCGAGCTTGGTGAAGATCGGCGTGTCGATGTCGAGGACCTTCTGAACGCGCGCCTCGTCGAAGTCGCCGATGTACGCGTTGTCGCCGTTGCTGACCAGGCCGAGCTTCTTCATCGTGTCGACAGAGTAGTCGGCTACGCCCTCGTCGTAGACCCATCCGGTGTCGAACTGGTCGACGAGGTCGAGGATGAGTTTGTTCGTCGCGGCGGGGTCGGCGAAGTAGTCGACCTCTGCCTGCTGCAGAACGGGCACGAGCTTGGTGAGGCACGGCGAGAGCTTCTCGAGATCAGCTGAGCGCACCGAGACGGCCGCCGCATAGATCGGGTAGCCGGCGTCGTGGATCAGCTGGTACGCGACCGGCTTCTTCCAGGCGTCGACCTCGTTCTCGTAGATGTAGGGCTCGGCGCTCGCGAAGCCCTGCTGCGCATCCTTGCCCTGTGCGGTCACGAAGTTGGCGGGCGTTCCGTCGTATCCGCCGTCTGCCTGAGCCTCGGGAACGATTCCTGCGCCCTTGAGGTACTCCATGTAGGCCGCTCCGCCGAAGTACTTGATGATGGCGCCGGCCTTCGCGAGATCAGCGATGGTCTTCACATCGGGGTACGTCTTCGGATCCCACATGATCATCTGCGGGTTGATCTCGAGGGGAGCGAAGACGGCCGTCGTGGGCATGTCGGCCGAGAGCTGGATCGCCTCGTCGGTGTTCGCATAGCCGAGGGTGATGCTGTCGTCGGTGTACATCTGCGAGGTCACGGTCTGGAAGCCGATCGCGGGCCCACCGGAGCGCACCTCGAGATTCACTCCCGTGTATTCGCCCTTCGAGTAGAGGGGGCCCGAGACGCTCTTCTTGCCCGCATCGACAACGGCATCGTCACCGAACATGGAGTACAGGTGGCCGTGCTCCGCCTCCGGGTTCCAGTCGGTCTGGATCGTGATGGTCGCAGGGCAGCCGGCAGCTGCGAGGTCGACCGAGCCGATTTTGAGATCTTTGGCTGCGTCGGTGGCGGTGTCGGTTCCGCCGGCCGAGCAGCCGGTGAGGACGAGTGCCGTTGAGGCGAGAAGACC
Source organism: Agreia pratensis (assembly GCF_900177685.1). Taxonomy (GTDB): domain Bacteria; phylum Actinomycetota; class Actinomycetes; order Actinomycetales; family Microbacteriaceae; genus Agreia; species Agreia pratensis. Next base: position 148,581 of record NZ_FXAY01000001.1, on the reverse strand, counting down.
CGCGGCCATGAGTGACCTCGATCGAGTGATGCGCATTTCATCTCCTTGTGTGATGTGCAGGGTGCAAAACGGTTCGGTGCTGTGAATGGTGCTGCTGTGGAACGGATGAGTCGGGCATCGCCGGCTGCTGTGGGCCTACTTGCTGTAGTCGTACCAGCGGCCGACGGCGAGCTTGCCCAGCCAGCCGAAGACGAGGAAGACCACGACGCCGAAGAGCGAGGCGACGATGATGGCGGCGAACAGTTCGGGGCCCTGCACTCGGGACTGGTAGTTGCTGATCAGGGATCCGAGCCCGGGCTCGCCTCGCCGGAAGAAGAAGTCGCCCACGATGGCGCCGACGACCGCGAGGCCGGCTGAGATGCGCATTCCGGCGAAGATCGCGGGAAGAGCGGCGGGGAACTCGAGCTTCAGCAGCACGGTCCAGCGGCTGGCCTTCTGCAGCTGGAACAGTTCGCGTTGACCCTTGTCGACCGACTGAAGGCCGAAGAGAGTGTTCGACACGATCGGGAACAGCGCGATCATGACGCAGACGATCACGCGCGCGGGAAAGTCGAACCCGAACCAGAACCCGATGAGCGGCACGAGCGCCAGAATCGGGATGCACTGCAGGATGACGGCGTACGGAAAGAGCGACCGCTCGATCCAGCGGGCCTGGCTCATGGCGACAGCCCAGACGAAGCCGATGACGATGGCGATCGCGAGGCCCGTGAGTGCGACTCCCGCCGAACGCCCCAGGGCTCCCATGATGTCGCCCAAGACCTTCGGGTCGAGGAATGCCTCTTCGATGATTACGTGGGGCGCAGGAACCAGGAACGAGCGTGCCGGGTCGAGCAGCACGTAGCTGACGAAGTACCAGATCGCGAGAATCACGATGAAGACGATCACGGGCGGAACCCACGACGGGAAACGGCCGCCGCGTCGCTTCGGCATGTCGGATGCACGGGACATGGTGCGGATCTTGGGGTTCGTGGCGACCGGCCCGGTCGGTGGAGCGGTCGTGGTCACGAGTGGCCCTTTCTGAGCGCGTGCGAGACCTCGCCGGCGAGTTCGGCGAACTCGGGGGTGAAACGGATCTCGGGGTCGCGCGGGTACGCGAAGGGAACGTCGAAGGTCTCGACGATCTTGCCCGGTCGTCCCGACATCACGACGACCCTGGTCGACAGGTAGACGGCCTCCGACACCGAGTGGGTGATGAAGAGCCCGGCGAACTGCTGCTCGGTGAAGAGCTTGATCAGCTCGTCGTTGAGGCGCTCTCGCGTGATCTCGTCGAGGGCACCGAACGGCTCGTCGAAGAGAAAGAGCTCGGGGTCGAGCGTCAGCGACCGTGCCAGGGATGCGCGCATGCGCATTCCGCCCGACAGCGTTCTGGGCAGCTGCTTCTCGAAGCCCGCGAGTCCCACGAGTTCGATGGCCTTGGCTGCCTCGGCCACTCGCGTCTTTTTGGGGATGCCGTTCAGCTCGGCGAGAAGCTCGACGTTGGCCTGCACGGTTCGCCATGGGAGGAGCGTTGCGTCTTGAAAGACGTAGCCGATGCGCTTGGTGGCGACATTCGTCTCGCCTGCCGTCGCGGGTGTGAGGCCGGAGGCGATGCGCAGCAGCGTGGACTTTCCGCATCCCGACGGTCCGACGACGGTGACGAACTCACCCTTCTTCACCGTGAGATCGACGCCGGAGAGCGCGGTCGTGCCGTTGGGAAACGTCATGGCGACGTCGGAGAAATGGAGAAGCTCGGTCGTCGTCGTCTCGGCAGGAGGTTCTGTCGTCAGGGTCATCGGGCTCATCACCTCTTTTCGAGAAGGAGTTCGGCCGACTCGGTGGACCGAGTCGGAAGGGCGGTGTGGTGCGTGACTTCGCTGAAGGCGACGAGGCGCCCCGCGTGGATCACGTACCGGTCGGAGGGTGCGTTCGCGACCACATCCGCGAGATTGGCGCCGCGCACGGCGAGCAGTTCGGCCTTCGCGCCGACGGCGACGCCGGCGGGTTCGAGGTTCATGACCGAGCGGGCCCCCTCGCTGACTGCGGTGTAGGCCTCCGGCACGGTGAGATGCCCGGCGGTCACGAGGAGAGAGGCGGTTTCGAGGGCATCGCTGCGGCCCACCGGGTTGAACGGGTCACGCACGTTGTCGGCGCCCGCACCCAGCCGTACCCCGGCATCCAGAAGCCTGCGAACGGCGGTGAGGCCGCGCGGCGTCGAAACCGGATGCTGCCAGCCCTGCAGGTAGAGATTGGTGATCGGCAGGGTCACGATTCCGATATCGCTGGCGAGAACCTCGTCGATGATGTGATCGAGCTCGTCGAGGTCTAGGGTTCCGAGGCGCACGCAGTGCCCTGCGGTGACGGGCATCGACGCGGGCCAGTCGCGCACGGTGCGGGCAAGCTCGCCGAGTGTGTAGCCGCCCGTGAGGCTCTCGTCGGTGTGGATGTCGACGCCCAGGCCGCGACGCGCCGCTATGGCGAGCAGGCGCTGCAGATCGGCGCTCTGATCGTCGGCGAGATGGGGTGCGCCGCCCACGAGCTCGACTCCCAGATCGAGGGCCGCCTCGACATCGGCGCTGGGGATGGTCGGCCCGGCGAGTGCGGCGAGTTCGATATGCATCAGCTCGCGCAGCTCGTCGCGAACCTGAACGAGTGCCTGCACGCCGCGCAACGGGGAGTCGCCCGAGAGCACATCGACGTGGCAGCGAATGGCTGTCGTGCCGTTCTGCAGAAGCATGAGCGCGGCGCGGCGAGCCCGGTCGGCGATGGACTCGACCGTCATCGTGGCCGAGTAGTCCTTCCACGACTCGATGGCCAGGCCGAGGTCGCCCATAGGCGGATCGATCAGATCCCACGACAGCGCTTTGTCGAGGTGAGCGTGCGGTTCGGCGGGCGCGGTGAGCAGAACGAAGCCGGTGAGATCGAGGGTCTCGGAGGCGGTGGCGGAGCTTGCGCTGCCTGCGGCACTCACGCTGGTGACGGTGTCGCCCGTGATCTCGACATCGACGACGGAGCCATCGGCCAGAGTCGCGGAGCGGAGAAGAGAGACGGTCCTCGGCAATGCGCTCATTGTGTGCCCTCCGATGAACTTCTTGGGGCCCACGGTGGCCGGTTACGTGTCCACTCTAAGCAGTGGATATTTCGGACACGTAACACGAACATTTCCTCGCATGACGATCCGAGGAATGCTCGACGTCAGTGATCGAAGTGTGTCTTCTCCAAGGGTACTGTCACAGTGAACGAAGCAGTATTTTCTCACTGAAAGCCATCACCCCTATGTCACTCCACCTCTCTGAGATCGACGCCGTCGTGAGTCGAATCACCGATGTCGCCGACGGCGTGAAGACGATCGAGTTCCGTGCCGTCGACGGGTCAGAACTTCCCGCGTGGACACCGGGAGCACACCTCGACGTGGTCGTGCGCGAGGGAATCGAGCGGCAGTATTCGCTCTGTGGAGACCCGGCCTACAGACGCTCGTATCGCATCGGGGTTCTGCTCGAAGACGACGGGCGCGGCGGTTCACGTGCGATGCATACGGAGCTCTCCGTCGGAAGCCGGGTGCGTCTGCGCGGCCCGCTCAACCACTTCGAACTCGTTCCCTCCGCCTCGTATCTCTTCATCGCCGGAGGCATAGGGATCACGCCGCTGATCCCCATGATCCATGCCGCCGAAGAGGCGGGAGCCTCCTGGTCTCTCGCCTACGCGGGTCGGTCGCGGCGCACGATGGCGTTCCTCGATGAACTAGAGGCTCGGTTCGGCAGCCGCGTGCACGTGTTCGCGGCTGATTCCGACGAGGGCGAGGTGAGCCGAATGGATGTCGCGGCGCTCGTCGCCGAGGCCTCTGACGAGACGCTCGTCTACTGTTGCGGCCCGGCCCGCCTTCTTGCCGCCGTCGAAGACGCATCCACTTCACTGCCGCACGGCAGCCTGCATCTCGAACGATTCGAGGCCAGAGACGCGGGAGCGCCCATTCTGGACGACTCGTTCGAGGTCGAACTCACGCTGTCGGGAGAGACGCTCACGGTGCCCCCAGACAGGTCGATTCTCGACGTCGTCGAAGATGCCGGTGTGCTCGTGCTCTCGTCGTGTCGAGAGGGAACGTGCGGAACCTGCGAGACGCCCGTCGTCTCGGGCGAGGTCGATCATCGCGATTCGGTGCTGACGCCCGACGAGCAGGCCGACAACGAGGTCATGATGATCTGCGTGTCTCGTGCTGCCTGCCCGCGCCTGGTGCTCGAGCTCTGACCCTTGCGCTGGTTGAGTAGCGAGGAACGAGCGTATCGAAACCATCGTGCGGTGGCCTCGATACGGCAGCTTCGCGGCCTACTCGACCAGCGCGGGTCAGACGGTTCTCGCCGCCAGAAGTTTCGTGAGCGCTGCGGCCAGGTCTCGCTGGTCGTGGCCGACGAGTTCGTAGTCGCGCACGACCACGCGTCCGCCCACCACGACGTGCTTCGGGCGGCGACCGGGGCTCGCCCACAGCAGGCCCGCGACGGGGTCCGCGACTCCGGCGTCGGCGATCCCGGAGACGTCCCAGACGCAGAGGTCTGCTGCGGCGCCATGGCGAAGATGCCCCAGCTCCTCGCGACCGAGACCGAGCGCCGAGCCCTCGCTAGCCATGCCGAGAACCTCGCGTGCGGCGAGAGGGCGCCCGATGAGAGGGGCGACCTGCATTGCGAGACGCGCGTCGGCCAGCAGATGCCCGGCATCGTTGCTGCCGCCCCCGCTCGTGCCGAGCCCGACGGAGATACCGGCTTCACGGAGTGCGGCGACAGGAGCGATTCCCCACCCCATGGGCAGATCGCAGCCGGGCGCGTGGGTCGCGGTGACACCGGCGGATGCGAGCCGCGCGATCTCCTCGGGCGTGACGGCACAGAGATGGGCGATCGTGACATCGGGCGCGAGCCACCCCCACTCCTCGAGCAGATCGATCGGGCGTCGACCGTACTTCTCGAGAGCGATCGCCACGTCGACCTGCTCGTTGGCCTGGGTGCGCCGGCGCAGTCCGTGCCGTTCTGCCACCTCGGCGAGCAACCGGAACGTCTGCTCACTGTCGCTGTGCACCCCGGCTGGCCCGACGGCGAGCTGCAGCATCCCGTCGTTCGAGATGCCCGCCTCGCCGTGCGGAACGAGCGCGCTGACGACGCGCTCCGCTGACAATGCGGCCTCCTCGGGGTCGTCACGAGCGGAGCCACGCACGAAGACGAGTCTGCCGCCCAGTTCTGCGGCAGCCGATGCGGTGGCGCGTGCGATGCCCACATCGTCGCAGCCCGCGGGCCAGGTGAGGTGATGGTCTGCGACGGTGGTGACGCCCGAGAGCAGACCTTCGGCGACGCCGACGAACGCGGCGGCGCGCGCGAGTTCGGGATCGATTCCGACGCGGCCGTAGGCTGCCGCCATCGTCGGCAGCCAGTCGCTCATTGCCACCCCGCGTGTGCCAGGCAGCGTTCGGAACGCGCTCTGCAACAGGTGGTGATGAGCGTTCACGAGACCCGGCGTCACGACGCAACCGGATGCATCCAGCACGTCGATCTCGTCGCTTTCGCTGGTAGCGGCCACGGCCTCAGAGACCACGAACCCATCGGCCAGAGCGAGATCTTCTGCGCTCTCGTGGGTCTCGTCGATCATCGTGCTGACGGCATTGCGGATGAAGAGCATTGACCAGTTCTAGCACCACCGTGTGTCAGGATTGTGTCAGTCGAGGTGAGGCTTTTTTGCCGTGCTCGAAGCCGAAAGTGACCCCATGCTCGATATCGCAGCAGATCTGCTCGAAGCCCTCGGCGCGGGTCGCCGTCTCGCGGTCGCGACCGTCACCACCGTGGATGGCTCGGCCCCGCGGGCGCTTGGCACCTCGATGGCCGTCGACGATCAGGGGCGTGTGCTCGGCAGCATCTCGGGCGGATGCGTCGAGGGCGCGGTCTATCAGGCCGCCGAGGGTGTTCTCGAGACGGGCGTGCCTGCTCTGGCCGAATTCGGCTTCACCGACGGCGACGCCTTCGAGGCCGGCCTCAGCTGCGGCGGACGCATCGAGGTCTTCGTGCACGAGATCACCACAGGTGGCTGTCGGGGCGAGCTCGACCCGCGGGTGCTGCGCGAGCTCGACCCGCGGGTGCTGCGCGAGCTCGAGGCAACACGCGACGGACGCCCGGCGGGCATCGCGATCGTCGTCGCGGGCCGGGCGGCGGGAACCGTGATCGCTGCGACGGCCGCGCCGAGCGACATCGAACGCGACGGGCTCGACCGAGCCGCCGCGCAGCGCATCCTGCACGAGCTGACCGCGCGCGTGTCATCGGGGGTGTCTGGCACGCTCGACGTCGACTGCAATGGCGATGCGCTGCGGGTGCTGTTCGTCGTTGCCGCCACGGCCCCACGCATGATCATCTTCGGGGCCGTCGACTTCTCTGCCGCGCTCGCCGACGCGAGCAGTCTGCTCGGCTACCACGTGACCGTCTGCGACGCGCGCCCCCTGTTCGCCACACCCCAGCGTTTTCCGTCGGCCGACGAGGTCGTCGTCGCCTGGCCGAGCGAATACCTGCGCCAGACCCACACCGACTCACGCACCGTGATCTGCGTGCTGACTCACGACGAGAAGTTCGACGTGCCTCTGCTCAGAGAGGCGCTGCGGCTGCCGGTAGCCTTCGTCGGGGCGATGGCGTCGCGCAGCACCCACGAGCGCCGCATCCGAGCTCTCGAGAGTGCGGGTGTCAGCGCGGAACAGCTCGCCAGGCTGCACTCGCCGATCGGGCTCGACCTCGGCGGGAGCACGCCGCAGGAGACGGCAGTGTCGATCCTCGCGGAGGTCATCGCGGCTCGAACCGGCGCGGGTGGGGCGTCGCTGCGCTCGCAGACAGGCCCCATCCACCGCACCGCGGCGATTCGGGCCGCAGGCTCGTAACGTCGAGCGCGGGGGTTCGCGCGCAACGCGGTGGTTGTGCTCCCGCGCTCGGCGAGAACACCCGCGCTCGACGACGACCTAGTTCTGCAGCAACCGCCAGATGCGGTCGCGTGACATCGGCAGTTCCCTGGGGCGGCGGCCGATGGCATCGGTAATCGCGTTCGCCAAGGCGGGCGCCACGGGGTTGTAGGGCGCTTCGCTCATCGACTTGGCGCCGAACGGGCCGAGCGGATCGCGCGTGTCTGCGAAGTACACCTCGGTCACCGGCAGGTCTGAGATCTGGGGAATGTGATAGTTGCGCAGCACGGTCGTGAGCACGGTTCCTTCGCCGTCGTTGATGATCTCCTCGTAGAGCGCTGTGCCGATGGCCTGGGCCACGCCGCCCTCGATCTGGCCGCGCAGCTGCGCCGGGTTCAAGACGAATCCGGCGTCGGCGGTCTGAATCGACTGAAGAATGAGCACCTCTCCCGTGAGCGTGTTCACGGCGACGCGGAACGCGTGCACGTTGAACGCGATCGAGCGCCGGGCGCCGTCTTCGTTCGCCGTCGCCGTGAGTCCCTCCGGGCCGACGAGTTCGGCGATCGACAGCCGGTGTTCTGTCGAGACGAGCGTGCCGTCGTCGAGTGCCCACACATCCGGTGCTGTCTGCGTGCGTTCGGCGGCGAGCTGGCGCAGCTCGCGAGCGAGCGACTCCGCGGCGGCGAGGACGGCTTTGCCCGCGACGACCGTGCCGGCAGACCCGAACGCGCCGGTGTCGTATCGTGCGGCATCGGTGTCGCTCTGCTTGACCCGGATGCGCGAGGGGCTCGTCGACAACGCGCTCGCCGCGAGCTGGGTGTGCACAGTAGTGGTGCCGTTGCCGAACTCCGCCGTGCCGACGCCGACCGTGTAGCCGCCGTCGGCATCCGCCGTGACGGTCACCTCGGAGAAGTGGCCGCGAGGAGGCATCGTGGCGATCATCGACGAGGCCATGCCCTGACCGACTCGCCACTCGGCGCCGGTTGGAGCAACCGTCGAGTTGCCCCTGGTGAGGGCCTGCTCGGCCAGATCGATGCACTGGTCGAGGCCGTAGCCGCCGAGAATCAGATCGTCGCCCTCGACGTGCGTGACGATCAGCGGGTCGGAGGGAGTGACGGAGTTGAGCCTGCGCAACTCGAACGTGTCGATACCGATAAGGCGCGCCAAGTCGTCGAGCGCTGACTCGATGGCGAAGATCACCTGCCCGAGGCCGTAGCCGCGGAAGGCGCCCGACGGAACGTTGTTCGTGTAGACGCAACGGGCATCCACCCGCTTGTTCGGCACGTTGTACAGACTCACCGATTCTGAGCACGAGTGGTACATCGTGCCCGGGCCGTGATTGCCGTAGGCGCCGGTGTCGGAGAGCAGCTCGACCTTCATCGCGGTGAGCAGACCGCCCGGGTCTGCGCCGAGCGTGACCTGTACCTCCATCGGGTGCCTCGTGGGCGACAGCGTGAACTCGTCTTCGCGAGTGAACTCGTATTGAACCGGCCGGCCCGTGGTGAGTACCGCGAGGCTCACGATGTCTTCGGTCAGAATCTCCTGTTTGCCGCCGAAGCCGCCGCCGACCCGTGCCGTGAAGACGCGAACGGTCGAGGGGTCGCGGTCGAAGAGGCGGCAGATCTCGGTCTGCACCAGGAACGGAACCTGCGAACTGGTGCGCAGCACCAATCGGCCGTCCTCGTCGATCCAGCCGATCGTGGCGTGGGTCTCGAGGTGCGTGTGGGCCACGCGCTGGGTCTGCCAGGTTCCGGTGACCGTGTGCGCTGCCTCTGACAGACCCGCGGCAACGTCGCCGTACTCTCCGTGCAGTTCGGCGACCAGGTTGTGCGCGGGGTCGACAATGCGCGAGGTGGTGCCGTTCTTGTCGCCGTGGATGCTCGGGGCGCCGTCCTGCGTCGACAGGTGCGGGTCGAAGACGGCCGGCAGTACCTCATAGTCGACCTCGATGAGCCGCGCGGCGGCCTCGGCGATGCCGACAGATTCGGCCACGACCGCGGCGACGCGTTGGCCACGGAAGCGCACCACGTCATCGAGCACGAGCGTGTCGTCAGGATCGTCGAGCCGGGACTCGTGACGGGCGGTCGAGAACAGGGTGGCGGGGGAGTGCTCGTGCGTCAGCACCGCGTGCACACCGGGCAGTGCGGATGCGCGACGCGTATCGATGGCCGTGATGCGTGCGTGCGCGTGCGGCGAGGTCAGCACGACGAGATGCAGCAGCCCGGGCACTGCGACGTCGAGTGTGAACGGCTCCTGGCCGCTGACGACGCGCTCGGCGGCCGGTGCCGTGATCGAGGTTCCGATGGATGCGCGCGGCCCGGTCTTGATCACGGGCGTCGTGTGCGGCGCAGGCAACGCCGCCCCGGGTTCGAGCTCTACTCCGCACGAGTCGGTGTGCACGTGATCTATGGCCTCGTGGATCGCGCGGTAGCCGGTGCACCGGCAGAGGTTGCCCTTCAGTAGGCGCGGCAGTTCGGCCAGATCGTCGTCATCGAACGTCGATGCGGTGACGACCATGCCTGCCGTGCAGAAACCGCACTGGAACGCGGCGTGATCGACGAATTTCTGCTGCACCGGCGAGAGGTCGCCCGGCATACCTAGTCCTGCGGCGGTCGTCACGTTTTTTCCCTCGGCGCGGAAGGCCGGGTACACGCACGAGTGCACGGGTGTGCCGTCGACGAGCACGGAGCAGGCTCCGCAGTCTCCGGTGTCGCATCCCTTCTTGACCTCGAAGTGCTGCTGGTCGCGAATGAAGGTGCGTAGGCTCTGGCCGGCGCGAGGCTCTGAGTCGAACTCGTCGCCGTTGATCGAGAACGTCATCGAGATGCCTCCGTGAGTTCGACCCGGATCTCCTCGGCCAGCAATGCGCTGACGGCACGCCGCCAGTCTGCGGCGCCATGCGCATCCGTGAACCAGCTGTCTATGCCCTCGATCGCGGTGCGCAGCTCGGATGCGGTGGGCAGTCCGGCGAAGCGCAGTTGCTCTGGGCGCACGGTCGCGGCAGAGACGGTGAGCACAAAGCTCTCGTCGACGGGATCGAGTCTGCCGATGACGACTGCTCCGCTTCGTCCGATGGCGGAGAGGGCGATTTTTCTGTAGGCCGTCGCGGAGCCGAGCGACCGGGCGGAGACCTGGATCGAGCGCAGCACATCTCCGGAGTCGAGCGACGTGGTCGTGTCTCCCGTGACGAGTTCGCTGACCGGAATCCGCAGGTCGCTGCCATCCGCCTTCCAGATGAGGGCCTCGGCGTCGAGCGCGCTGAACAACGAGGTCATGGGGCCGGCAGGGAGCGCGGTGCAGATGTTGCCTCCCACCGTGGCCACGTTCCAGACCTTGAACGAGCCGAACAGCGCGGTGCAGCACTGGTAGAAGAGCGGGTGGGCGCGCCAACCGTGGTCATCGGGCAGCTGCGAGACCTCGGTAATCGTGGCCGTCGCGGCCACCTCGAGACCCTTGTCGGTGATCTCGAACGGCGTCCAGCCGAAGGCCTGCAGGTCGACGAGTGTGTGGATGAGCGGGTCTGGCTCGGCGAAGAGCACACTTCCGCCCGCCAGGGGCACCGAGCCCTCGCCGAGCTCACGAAGGTCGGAGCGGCTTCGGGCAGAAACCACGCGGTTCACGGTGTTGAGGTCCATGTACGTCTCCTCGTACCGAATCGTTGCGGTGGTGCTGGGTTCCAGTACACCCCACCGATGTGTCGAGTGTGTAAATCACCGCGCCGGGAGCACAATAACCCTATGCAAACGCAGGATCCTGTTGCCGCACTCATTCTTCTCGGCTGGTTGTCCGCTGGCCTTCTCCTGATGATCGCCGTGATCTGTCTGGCTGCCAAGCGCGGGTCGCTCACGGTCAATCCGATGGTGGGACTCCGACTTCCTTCGCTCATGCGCGATGAGGAGTCGTGGCGCGTCGGCCACGCGGCTGCTCTGATGCCGGCCCTCATCGCCCTCGTGCTCGCCGTGGCATTCGACCTGATCGGGTTGGTGGCGTTGCCGGCCTATGGGGTCGCGATTGCCGCGTTCGTCGTCGGGCTCGTGGTCTGCGTCATTCGAGCATCGAAGGCGACTTCGCGCTCAAGCGGACTGTAGCCGGGTGCTGCACTCGGGCCGTCACTCCGTCGAGCGAGAGCCGAGCCCACGCCTCAGCCGAGGGCGGCTACCCACTCCGTCGTGCCGTCGGTGAACCCCTGTTCCTTCCAGATCGGCACGCGAGCTTTGATCTCGTCGACCAGCGCGGCGCACGCGGCGAAGGCGGTGCCGCGGTGCGCCGACGCGACGGCGCAGGCCAGCGCCACGTCGGTGATCGAGAGATCTCCGACGCGGTGTGCGGCGGCGATCGTCGTACCGGGAAAGGCGAGCGCCGTCTCGGCAACGACCTCGCGCAGTACCGCGTCGGCGGTCGGATGCGCCGAGTACCTCAGCCACGCCACGCCCTTGCCCTCATCGTGATCGCGCACGACCCCCGCGAAGGTCACGACCGCTCCGGCATGGTCGTTCTCGACGGCGGCGACGCACTCGTCGACCGTGATGGGCGAATCCGTGACTCGTGCGAAGGCGATGACGGCGGGAGCCGACTCGCCGAAGTCGGTGCCCGGCTCAGGCGTCGGGTGCGTCGCCGACGAGGGAACGTCAGCGCTCATGGTCGCCTCCGTGCAGCTGATCGATCACATGGTCGAGAAGCTCGTCGAGCACGGCGATACCGTCTTTCACCCCTCCGGTCGAGCCGGGAAGATTCACCACGAAGGTCATGCCGCGTGCGATTCCCGCGTGCCCCCGGGTGAGCGAGGCGAGCGGAGTCGACTCGGCGCCGCGTCGGCGGATCGCCTCGATCACTCCCGGCAACTCCCGATCGAGCAACGGCAGCGTCGCTTCCGGCGTGCGGTCGCTCGGGTTCACTCCCGTACCGCCCGTCGTCACAACGAAATCGACGCCCGACGCGACGGCATCCTGGAGCGCGGCGACGACCTCGTCGCCATCCGGAACCACCTGTACGACCGGATCTGCCCAGCCACGCCGACGCAGCCATTCGGCTATGACGGGCCCGGTGCGATCGTCGTAGACGCCGGTCGCAGCGCGGGTCGATGCGACGATGACACGGGCCCGACGCTCTCGGCGTTCGCCGGCAGCGCTCGTCATTCGAGGGTCCAGTCGCCCGACTTGCCGCCCGACTTGGCCGTGACCTGGATGTCGGTGATCACCACGTGCTTGTCGACAGCTTTGATCATGTCGTACAGAGTGAGGGCGGCGACCGATGCGGCGGTCAGGGCCTCCATCTCGACCCCGGTGACGCCTCGGGTCTTCACCGTGGCGGTGATCACGATGCGGTCGTCGCCTGGCGCGAAGTCGATCGTCGCGCCAGACAGGGGCAGCGGATGGCACAGCGGGATGAGCGACGACGTCTGCTTGGCCGCCATGATTCCGGCGACCCGGGACACCGCGAGGGCCTCGCCCTTCGGCAGCTCGCCCGCGAGGAGGAGCCGGAGCACATCGGGGCGGGTGATGACCGTGGCCACCGCGCTCGCGCGCCTCGATGTCTCTGCCTTGTCCGTCACATCGACCATGAGCACCGCGCCATCGGCGCGCACATGGGTGAGGGCGGGTTCGTCAGTCATCGATTCTCCAGACGTCGACCGGGTCGCCGGCGTCGGCGTGGCCGAGCCCGACCGGAAGGTGAACAAGGGCGGTCGAAGCCGCGTAGGAATGCAACAGATGCGAACTCGGACCGCCGACGAGTCGCACGCGCCCATCTGTGCCGATGGAGGCGCGGCGCACCTGGTGTTTACCAACGGGCGAATCGACGGACTCGGCCAGAGGCAGGCGCAGCACCTCGCGTTCGTCGCGGGCGAATCCGGCAAGGCGGCGAAGCACGGGGCGCACGAACATCTCGAACGAGACGAGCGCACTCACGGGGTTTCCGGGGAAGGTCACGACGGGGATTCCGCTCGGATGTCCGGCCGCCTCGACGAGACCCAGTCCCTGGGGCCCACCCGGCTGCATGGCCACGTGCGAGAACTCGACGCCGAGTGGGCCGAGCGCATCGCGCACCACTTCGCGTGCCCCCGCGCTGACGCCTCCGACCGTGATCACGAGGTCGGCCGTCGGCGCACCCTTCTCGACGATGTGCAGCAGGTCTGCCGCATCGTCGGATCGGCACGGCCATGCGACGACCGTGCAGCCCGCGTCGATGAGCGCCTGGCTCAAGACGGCACTGTTCGAGTCGTAGATCTGGCCCGGTTGCAGTGCTGTGCCCGGTTCGCGGATCTCATGGCCGGTGGCGATGAGCAGAACCCGGATGCGGCGGAGGACGTCGATACTCGTGAGCCCCGAGGCCGCGATCACTCCCAGCTGGGCTGGGCCGAGCGCGGCGCCCGCCGCCAGGAGCAACTCGCCCTGCGCGACGTCGCTTCCGCGCCGCCGAACGAACTCGTCGTGATCGGGAGCCGACGCGAACTCGACGGTCAGTGCCTCGTCGCCATCGGCGTTGGTGTCGGTGACGGAAGTCGAACGGAAATGATCGGGAATCGCACGCTCGATCGGAACGATGGCGTCTGCGCCGGCAGGCAGGGGAGCGCCGGTCATGATCGGTGCCGCGGTGCCAGGCTCGATCGCGGAGATGGTGTCGCCCGCATTGATCTGGGGATCGACGCGAAGCCGCACCGTGGCATCCGAGCTCGCACCCGACAGCTCGGCCGCCCGCACGGCATAGCCATCCATCTGCGAGTTGTCGAACGGCGGAAGGTCGGTGGGGGACACGACGTCGTGGGCGAGCGTGCGTTGCCGATAGGCGTCGGGCGCCCCGGCGATACGGGAGGCGGAAAGCGAGATCGTCTCGATGGCGCGCCTCGCGGAGAGTGGCGCGAGCAGCGCCTCTACCGCGGCGCGGTGCTGATCGAGCGAGAGCGAGGTCACCGCTCCATTGTCTCGCAACAGCAGTTGCATCCGCTGGTCGCGAATCGACTCATAATTCCGGTTTTCGGTCGATTTGCGCCAGACAGATGGATCAACCGAGACGCAAGTTAGCTAGTGGGGCGCGTATGAGGAACTAAAGTCGTATTTGTGACGCAGATACGGATACGAGATGCCGCGGTGTTCCTCGGCGTCAGCGACGACACTGTTCGGCGCTGGATCGAGAACGGCGCGCTCGCCTCGTCGCTCGACGAGGGCGGCCGCAAGGTCGTCGACGGTGTCGACCTGGCTCGACTGGCGAAAGAGCACTCCGCCAACCCGGTCGACCCGTCTGACATGAACAGTTCCGCACGCAACCGTTTCGTCGGGCTCGTCACGAAGGTCACGAGCGACCTGGTGATGAGTCAGGTCGAGCTGCAGTGCGGCCCCCACCGCGTCGTGTCGCTCATGAGCACCGAGGCGGTTCGCGACCTCGACCTGAAGCCCGGCTCGGTGGCCGTTGCCGTGATCAAGTCCACCAACGTGATCGTTGAAGCATCCAGGAGCAACTCGTGAAGAAGGTCGTTCTAGCCTCTCTCGCCGTCGTGGGCGCTGTATGCCTGCTCGCTGGGTGCGCGTCCCCTTCGACAGGCTCAGGCGGTGCGACCTGGTCAGGCAACACGCCGAGTGAGACGCCCGTCGGCGACCAGACGCTCTCGGTGTTTGCTGCGGCATCGCTCAAGGGCACCTTCACCGAGCTGGCGAGCGAGTTCGAAAAGTCGCACCCCGGTGTGACCGTCTCGTTGACCTTCGCAGGCTCCGCCGACCTGGTGTCCCAGGTCACCGAGGGAGCGCCGGCAGACGTCGTCGCGTTCGCCGACGAGAAGAATATGGCGAAGCTGACCGACGCGAAGCTGATCCGCGGCACCCCGCAACTCTTCGCGAGCAACACCCTCGAGATCGCGGTGCCTCGAGGCAACCCGGCCGCCATCACCTCGTTCCAAGACCTGACCAAACCCGACGCCAAGGTGGTTATCTGCGCCGCGCAGGTTCCCTGCGGATCCGCGACGGCCAAGATCGAGCAGGCCACCGGCATCACGCTCACCCCCGTGAGCGAGGAATCCGCCGTGACCGACGTGCTCGGCAAGGTCTCGTCAGGCGAAGCGGATGCCGGACTCGTGTACGTGACCGACGTCGAGGCTGCGGGCGATGCGATCGAGGGCATCACCTTTCCCGAGGCGGCCGGCGCCGTGAACAAGTATCCGGTCGGAGTCACCACGGCGGCGGTTCAGCCCGAACTCGCAGCAGAATTCGCAACTCTTATCACCGGTGCAGACGGTCAGAAGATCCTTGCTTCCGCAGGATTCGCCAAGCCCTAGTGTCTGAACGCATGCGACAGCGCTCGACTCTCGGCGGCATCCCTGCTTGGGTTGCTGTCATCGCCGCTGTCGGTGCGCTGCTCATCATCGTTCCGATCGTCAGTCTTGCCACCCGCGTCGATTGGCCCAACTTCGCCGCGCTCGTCAGCAGCCCCTCATCGCTGGCCGCGCTCGCCCTGAGCCTGCGCACCTCGGTCGCCAGCACCGCGCTCTGCGTTCTGCTCGGCGTTCCGCTAGCGCTCGTGTTGGCGCGCACGAGCTTTCCCGGAAAGCGCATCCTGAGGGCACTCATTCTCCTTCCGCTTGTTCTTCCGCCGGTCGTCGGGGGCATCGCGCTGCTCGCGGCCTTCGGGCGTCGGGGGCTTCTCGGTTCTTCGCTCGAGACGATGGGAGTGAGCATCGCCTTCTCGACGGTCGCCGTGGTGCTCGCGCAGACCTTTGTCGCTCTGCCCTTCTTGGTGCTGAGCCTCGAGGCGGCCTTGCGTGCGGCCGGATCGCGGTACGAGGCCGTCGCATCCACTCTGGGCGCATCGCCCAGCACCGTCTTTCGCCGGGTGACCCTGCCGCTGGTGCTGCCTGGCCTGGTCACCGGTGCAGTGCTCGCATTCGCCCGGGCGCTCGGCGAATTCGGAGCGACTCTGACCTTCGCCGGCAGCCTCGAGGGCGTCACCCGAACGTTGCCGCTCGAGATCTACCTGCAGCGCGAGACCGATCCCGACGCGGCCGTCGCCCTGGCCTTGGTGCTCGTGGTCGTGGCGGTGGTCGTGATGATCGTCACCTACGGGCGCAGGGAGATTCGATGAGCCTCGATGTCCACGCGGTCGTGGAGCCCGGCCGGCTCGATGTGCGCTTCTCGCTCTCCGAGGGTGAGACGCTTGCCGTTCTCGGGCCGAACGGTGCTGGAAAGTCGACGCTTCTCGACGTTCTCGCCGGTCTCGTGAGGCCGGAGTCGGCACACGTTCGTCTGGGCGACGCGACGCTGGTCTCGACCGGCCACGACGCTCGTGACATCTGGCTGCCGCCCCACTCGCGCGGGGTCGCGTTGCTCGCGCAAGAGGCTCTCCTCTTTCCGCACCTCAGCGTGCGCGACAACGTGGCATTCGGCCCCCGCAGCGCGGGCTGTGATCGAGCCGAGGCCCGACGCATCGCCGAGCGCTGGCTCGAGAGAGTGGATGCCACGGGGCTGGCCGATCGGCGCCCCCGGCGGCTCTCGGGCGGCCAGGCCCAGCGCGTCGCGGTAGCCAGGGCGCTGGCGACCGAGCCGAAACTGCTGCTGCTCGACGAGCCCTTCGGGGCTTTGGACGCGGGTGTCGCTCCGGCGATGCGGCTGCTGCTGTCTGAGGTGCTCTCCGATCGCACCGTGGTGCTCGTCACTCATGACCCTCTCGATGCGCTCGCGCTCGCCGACCGGGTGATCGTTCTCGACGGTGGGCGCATCGTCGAAGAGGGCGCGACTCGAGAGGTTCTTCTGAACCCCCAGACAGAATTCACCCGTCTCTTGACCTTCGGACTGGCTGCTGGCTGACACGTCGTTTCGACAAACGTAGGGAGTCTCGGCAGGGTTGCGCCGCCGAGGGACGACGTAGGCTGGGTGAATGAGCATCACGCTCGGCATGCCGACGATCCCGATCCGCGGCACGACTGTGACGCCTGGCCAGCCCCAGGCATCCGATCGCCCTGCCGTGCCAGGTCTTCTCGACCGTTTCGGTCGCACCGCCACAGATCTGCGCATCTCGTTGACCGACAAGTGCAATCTGCGCTGCACCTACTGCATGCCCGCCGAAGGGCTGCCGTTCTTGGCAGGGCCCAAGCTCTTGACCCGCGAGGAGATCGCGCGCCTCGCCCGCATCGCCGTGCAGGAGCTCGGGGTGCGGCAGATCCGCTTCACCGGAGGCGAGCCGCTGCTGCGCAAAGACCTCGTCGAGATCATCGAAGACTGCGCAGCCCTCGAGCCCCGCCCCGAGATCTCGCTGACCACCAACGCGATCGGGCTGAAGAGCCGCGCGGCGGCGCTCGCGGAGGCGGGTCTCGACCGCGTCAACGTGTCGCTCGACTCGATCTGCGCCGAGACCTTCGCCACCATTACCCGTCGGCCGTTCCTCAATCGTGTGCTCGAGGGCATCGACCAGCTGCGCTCCGTGGGCCTCGAGCGCACCAAGATCAATGCTGTGCTGATGCCGGGCATCAACGACGACCAGGGTGTCGAGTTGCTCGAATGGGCTCTGGCGGGCGGACATCAGTTGCGTTTCATCGAGCAGATGCCTCTGGATGCCGACCACTCGTGGACACGCGACGGCATGATCACCGCAGCCCAGATCCGCGAGAAGCTCGAGGTGCGCTACGTGCTCACGCCCGATGAGGCTCCGCGCGATGGTGCCCCCGCCGAGCTGTACCAGGTGCGCGAGAAGTCCGATCCGACCGGCGCACTGCTCGGCATGGTCGGAATCATCGCCAGCGTCACCGAGAATTTCTGCGACGACTGCCGTCGCACCCGCATCACCGCTGAGGGCGGGGTTCGCAGTTGCCTCTTCTCCGAGGGAGAGACCGACCTGCTCGCGCTGCTCCGCGGAGGGGCGACCGACGAGGCGATCGCCGATCTCTGGCGAGCGGCGATGTGGGCGAAGCCATCCGGCCACGGTATCAACGCATCAGGATTCGAGCAGCCGGCCCGATCCATGAGTGCGATCGGTGGCTGACATGCAGGTGCAGGTGAGGTACTTCGCCGCGGCCAAAGCCGCCACGGGCGTGGCTGAAGAGGTGCGCGCGATCGGCGACGGCCACACGATCGGGGCTCTGCTCGACGAGCTCGGAGAGGATCCCCGAGCGGTCTTCGCGCGCTGCTCGTTCATTCTCAACGAGGTCTCCACGACCGACCGCGACATCGTGCTGCGCGACGGTGACCACTTAGACGTGCTGCCCCCCTTCGCCGGCGGCTAGCGTTCTGGACTCATGACGTTCCGCATCGATTCGAGCTTTCTTCCCGTCGACCTCGGCGGCGGTGCTTCTCTTGTTCTGCGAGACCTCGACACGGTCGATGAGATGCTCGCCCTGACCGAACGCAACCTCGGTCGGCTCCGGAAATGGGAGCATTGGGCCCACGCTGAGCAGACCCGCGAAGCGCTCGCCGCGTACACGACCTGGCTCGTCTCCCAGTACTCCCTCGGATACGCGGTACCCGCCGCGATCCGGCTAGATGACCAGCTCGTCGGGGCGGTCACAGCGCGAACAGACTCCTATTCGCTCGTCACCGAGCTGGGGTTCTGGATAGACGGGGCATTCGAGGGCCGCGGGCTTGTCGGGCGAGCTTCCGCGGCGCTTGTGCACCGTCTTCAGAACGCGGGTGCGCCGCGCATCGAAATCAAGACCTCAGTGCAGAACGATCGGAGTCGACGCGTTGCGGAGCGCCTCGGCTTCGTTCACGAGGGAACGCTGCGTTCTGCACTGCAGGTGGGTGACACCCGGCACGACCTGGCGGTGTACAGCTGGGTTCCGCTCACCGATCAGTAGTACCCCGCGTCAGTAGTATCCCGCGCGGACAGTGGGTATAGGTATGCCTGCACCTTTTGTCCGCACCGGTACCCGCTGCTGCGGCAGGTCACGCGCGGCGCGCTTCGGCCTCGACTTTCGCGCGGTACGCGGCCCACTCCTCTGCCGAGCGTGCGGGGATGTTCGGGTCTGCAACTCGCAGGCCCACCTCGCCGTCGATACTCTCGCGGAGGATGTCTGCGTGGCCCGCATGCCGAGCGGTCTCTGCAATCACGTGCACGAGAATCTGGTGCAACGTCACGCGGCGGGACTCCGGTAGCCACCACGGCACCTCGCCGGCGGCATCCAGATCGAGCGCCTCGATGGTCGCGTCGCTGTGCGCCGCCGAGTAGTGGTGGAACTCGATGATCTCGGCACGCGACTCGGCGGCGGGCACCCACATGTCGGCATCGTCGGCCGCATCCTCGGCCAGCCAGGGGATCGCGCGATCGGCTGGCCGACCGAACGCCACCCCGAAGTATTCGAGCTGCACGCCCGCGACATGTTTGACGAGACCGAGGAGATTCGTGGCCGTGGGAGTCAGCGGACGTCGTAGTCGCTGAGCCCTTCGACCTTCGTCAGCAGGCTGTCGCGCCCGCGCCGCAGGTAGGTGTGCAGAATCTCTTTGTCATTCATCTGGCAACTCCGAGCCGAATCAGTACCGCGCCTTGTCGGGCTCGATCTCGGTGACCCATGCGTCGACGCCGCCGCCGAGGTCGGAGATGTTCGACCATCCGTTCTGGGCCATGTAATCGCGGGCCTGGCCCGAGCGGCCGTCGTGGTGGCAGTAGAGGATCACTCGGTCGTCTTGCGGCATCTTCTCGCGCGCTTCGTCGGTGAGCAGCTGGCTCATCGGGATCAGTTCCGATCCCTCGATCGCGACGATGTCGCGCTCCCACGGCTCGCGGACGTCGACCAGCACGAACTTCTGCTCGCCTCGCTCGCGGGCGTCGAGCAGGGCCTTCAGCTGGGCCGGTGTCATGCGCTCGGCGGTCGGTTCGGGCAGGGCGGTGGATGCGTCGGGCTGGGTCACGGGGGTGCCTTTCGTTTGGTCGGTCGCGGGGGATACCGGGGGTGTCGGCGTGGTCTGCGGTGAGAACTCCGAAGCGGACGTCGGGGCCGCCGCCCGCTCGCGCGGAGCCGCGCCGCGAGCGGCCGGGCCGAAGCGGATCTCGCGCCACGTCGCATCCAGCCCGTCGTGCACGAGCAGCCGGCCCAGGAGCAGTTCGCCGAAGCCGAGCAGCAGTTTGATGGTCTCGGTCGCCATGACCGAGCCGATCGAGGCGCAGATCGAGCCGAGCACTCCCGCGGAAGCACAGGTCTCGCCCTCTGCGGCGGCGGGCTCCTCGGCGAAGAGGTCGCGCACGGTGACGCCCTGGCCGAGGGAAGCGGGCGGGGAAGCCCAGAACACGGTGGCCTGGCCGTCGAATCGCAGCACCGACCCCCACACGTAGGGCTTGCCCAACAGCTTGGCTGCGTCGTGGGCGAGGTACCTGGTCTCGAAGTTGTCTGTGCCGTCGACGATCACGTCGTAGTCGGCGACCAGGGCGAGCACGTTCGCCGAGGTGAGCCGCACCACCAGAGGCACGACGTCGATCAGCGGATTGAGTTCGGCCAGGGCCTCGGCTGCCGCTACGGCCTTCTGCCGCCCGACATCAGTCGTGCCGAAGAGCGTCTGTCGTTGCAGGTTGGAGGGCTCGACCGTGTCGGAGTCGACGACGCCGACTGTTCCGACGCCCGCCGCCACGAGGGAGGTGAGGATGGGCGATCCGAGTCCGCCCGCGCCGAGTACGAGCACGCGCGACGCCTTGAGCCGGCGCTGGCCGTCCATGCCGATCTGCGGGAGCGTGAGCTGTCGTGCGTAGCGGCTGAGTTCGGCCGGTGTCAGCGCGGGGCCGGGCGAGACGAGCGGGGGATGAGCCATTCCGGCGGGAGTCCTATCGGATCGATGCCCCGGTGCGACCGAGAGCGAGCAGACGCTTCAAGCGTACGCCGCCTAGCATGAGCGATATGCAGGCAAGGATCTCGGCGGCGTTGGCCACAGGCGCAGCGGCCGTCGCCATTCTCGGGCTGCTCGCGGCCTGCACAGCGGATGCCCGGGAAGACGACCAGGCGTCGCCCACGCCGACGGGGAGCACCTACTTCGTCGTCACGTCCGACAGTGTGACGCTGCCGCCCTTCGGCGAAGCGGCCGACTACCAGCTCGGCGGCAGCTACGACGTCGATGACGCAGTGAAGATCGTCGCTCGCGACAGCACCTCCACGCCCGCGGAGGGCGTGTACTCCATCTGTTATGTCAACGGTTTTCAGTCGCAGCCCGGCGACGACGAGCGGTGGAGCGTCGATAATCCCGATCTGGTGCTGCGGGACGACGACGGGCAGGCCGTCATCGACCCGAACTGGCCCGACGAGTTCATTCTCGACACGTCAAGCCCCGAGAAGAGGCAGCGCATCTCGCGCATGATCGGCGCCTCGATCGAGACGTGCGCCGACAAGGGCTTCGATGCGGTCGAGATCGACAACCTCGACACGTACTCGCGCAGCGATGGGCGCCTCAGCATCGACGACAACCTGGCGCTCGCGAAGCTCTTCGCCGACCGCGCTCACGGGCACGCCATGGCGATCGGGCAGAAGAACTCGGCCGAGTTGGGCGCGCTCGGGCGTACGAGGGCGGGTTTCGACTTCGCCGTGACCGAGGAGTGCGTGCGTTTCGAGGAGTGCGGCGCATACGCCGAGGTCTACGACGACAGGGTGATCGACATCGAGTACACCGACGACCTCTCGGCGCCGTTCGACGAGATCTGCGCCTCTGCTGGCAGGCCAGCCACCACCATTCTGCGCGACCGCAACCTCGTCGCGAAGGGCGAGGCCGATTACGTGTTCGAGCATTGTTGACGAGCCTGGCCCCGGGTTCCGCGCCGGTTCGGTACCGTAGAGCAATCACGGGCAGTCAGAACGAAGCGGAGGGCCTCGGGTGTATCTCAAGAGCCTGACCCTCAAGGGCTTCAAATCGTTCGCGCACCCCACGACTTTCGCATTCGAGACAGGGGTGACGTGCGTCGTCGGACCGAACGGCTCAGGCAAAAGTAATGTCGTCGACGCCCTCGCCTGGGTCATGGGCGAGCAGGGCGCGAAGACACTGCGTGGCGGCAAGATGGAAGACGTCATCTTCGCCGGCACGGCCACGAAGGGGCCGCTCGGTCGGGCCGAGGTCATTCTCACCATCGACAACTCCGACGGAGCCCTGCCGATCGACTATTCCGAGGTCACGATCAGTCGCACCCTCTTCCGCAACGGGGGAAGCGAGTACGCGATCAACGGTGAGGGCTGCCGACTCCTCGACGTTCAAGAGCTGCTCAGTGATTCCGGTCTGGGGCGAGAGATGCACGTCATCGTGGGTCAGGGCCAGCTCGACGCCGTTCTGCATGCCACGCCGGAGGGGCGCCGAGGATTCATCGAAGAGGCCGCCGGAATTCTCAAGCACCGTCGCCGCAAAGAGAAGACGCAGCGCAAACTCGAGGCGATGCAGGCCAACCTCACCCGCCTCAGCGACCTGGCAGGCGAGATCCGCCGTCAACTCAAGCCTCTGGGTCGCCAGGCCGAGGTCGCCAAAGAAGCGCAGTCGATCGCCATGATCGTGCGGGATGCCCGCGCTCGGCTTCTCGCAGACGAGGTCGTGACGCTGCGCACCGCGCTCTCAGACCATGGACGAACCGAGAATGAGCGTCGCACGGAGCGCATCGTTCTGCAGGAGCGTCTCGAGCAGAACCAGCTTCGGGTGGCGCGAATCGAGAGCGCTCAGGTCGGCGACGACGTCGACATCGCACGGCGAACCAGTTTCGGCCTCGAGTCGGTGCAGGAGCGCCTGCGCGGGCTGTTCACCCTGGCCAACCAGCGGCTCGCGCTGCTGGGTTCGGATGCCGAGGGTACGGCCGCAGGTCCCACGGTCACCCCGCAGATGGTCGCCGATGCGGCGGATGAGATCGTTCGGCTTCGCGGCGAGGTCGCTGCGGCCGAGCTGGCTCTCACTGCAGCGCAGGCCGACTCCGTGACGGCGCGCTCTGCGCTCGACTCGGTCGACGAGGAGATCGCGGCGCAGAGCGCCCTCGTCTCGAAGCACGACCTCGAGATCTCCAAACTGCAGGGGCAGGTCGACACGGCGAACTCGCGGCTCGCGGCTGTTCGTGGTGAGGTGCTGCGCCAGACCAACGCTCTCGAGGCTGCGACCGCACGACGGGAGTCGGCGCAGGCCGAATTCGCCCTCCTCGAGGCGGAGGCCGCCGTCTCAGGCACGTCGGAGACCGATCTCGACGAGGCCTATGAGTTCGCGCAGGCTCGCTTGTTCGAGGCCGAAGCAGAGATCGAGGTCTTGCGCGAGACGCTGCACGGCCATGAGCGCGAGCGCGATGCGCTCGCCGCTCGAACGAGCGCCCTGACTCTCGCTCTTGACCAGAAAGACGGCACTACCGACCTGATCGCCGCGAAGGTTCCCGGTGTTCTCGGACTGGTGGCCGACAACGTCACAGCCAAGCCGGGCTTCGAGGCCGCGATCGCGGCGGCGCTCGGCACCCTGGCCGACGCGGTTCTCGCCGAGACACCGGATGCTGCGCGCACCGCCATCGATCTCGCGCACAGTGACGAGCTCGGCCGGGTCGAGATCGTCGTGGCCAACCCCTCTGATTCTGTCGCCGCAGCCGGCGGGATGGATTCGCCGATCGCATCCGATGCACCCGGGGTTATCGCCGCGGTCGAGGTGATCACGGCACCTGCTGGCGTGCGTGGCCTGCTCGCCCGAACGTTGATCGTCGACGACCTCGCCACGGCCCGCGAGGTCTGGCCGACGGTGTCGAAGCACTCAGGAGCCACCCTGATCACCCGTTCAGGAGACGTGCTCACCGAGTACGTGCTGCGCGGGGGATCGGGAGCAAAGCGCAGCCGCATCGAGCTGCGCGCCGAACGCGATACTGCTTCGGTGAGCCTCGACGAAACGCGCTCGTTGATCGAGCGGGCGAAGTTCGCCCTGGCCGAGCAGCGGGGAATCGTGCAGGTCGCGAAGGAGCAGTCGGCGAATGCCCTCGCAGCTCTGCGCGAGTTCGACTCCGCGCTCGCCGCTCAGACCGAGAAACTCGCCAGGCTCAAGGCGCAGCTCGACGCGTCGACCGGTGAGTTCGACCGGCTCAGCACGGCGCTCGCGGCGTCGGAGGAGACCGTCGCTCAGGCGGAACGAGCCGCGGCGACGGCGAAGGAAGAGCTCGAGACGGCGCAGTCCCGCCCCCGCCCGATGCTCGACGTCAGTCAGCGCGACGTTCTCTACGCCGAGCTCGAGAGCGCCAGGGAGCGCGAGATCGGGGCGCGGCTGCAGCTGGAGACGGCCCGCGAGCGGGTGCGCGCCGAGGAGGCGCGTCGTGCAGCGCTCCAGAAGCAGGTGGAGGCCGATCGGGCCGCAGCCGAAGAGGCCGCACGCCGTGCCGTGATCAGACGGCGCCAGGTCGAGGCGGCGACCGATGTCGTCGAAGCTCTGCCGGCTGTGCTCAGTTCGGTGGAAGCCTCCGTGGCCGAGGCGCGCCTCGAGCAAGCGCGTGCCGAGGCGGAGCGTGCGGAACAGAATCAGGAACTGCTCGCCCTGCGTCGTGACGAGGCCGCCCTGCGCGAGCGGCTGCAGGCGATCACTGAGAATGTGCACGGGCTCGAACTGCAGATCTACGAGAAGAAGCTGCATCTGTCGAGCGTGCTCGAGCGCGTCGGCAGCGAGCTGGGACTCGTCGAAGACGTTCTCGTCTCCGAGTACGGCCCCGACCAGCTGATCCCGTCTGATTCACCGCAGCCTGAGCCTGTCGAAGGGGAGCCCACGGGCATCCCCTTCGATCGCGCGCAGCAGCAGGCCCGACTAGCGAAGGCGGAACGCAAGCTCGCCGAGCTGGGCCGCGTGAACCCGCTCGCGCTCGAGGAGTTCGACGCGCTCGAGCAGCGCCACAAGTTCCTCACCGAGCAGCTGACCGACCTCACGAAGACGCGTGCCGACCTGCTCACGATCATCGACGAGATCGACGTGAAGATGCAGGTGATCTTCGACGAGGCGTTCACCGACACCAAGGCGGCGTTCCAGGAGGTGTTCCCGATCCTCTTCCCCGGTGGAACGGGCAGCATCAGCCTCACCGATCCTTCGAATCTGCTCACCACCGGCATCGAGGTTTCGGTGAAGCCCGCCGGAAAGAAGATCGAAAGGCTGTCGCTTCTGTCGGGTGGCGAGCGCTCGCTGGCCGCGGTCGCCCTGTTGATCGCCATCTTCAAGGCGCGCCCCAGCCCGTTCTACATCATGGACGAGGTGGAGGCGGCTCTCGACGATGCCAACCTCGGTCGCCTGCTGACCATCTTCGAAGACCTGCGGCAGACGAGCCAGCTCATCGTGATCACCCATCAGAAGCGCACGATGGAGATCGCCGACGCCCTCTATGGCGTGTCGATGCGGCAAGACGGTGTGTCGGCCGTGGTCGGCCAGCGCGTGGGCGCCGCTGAGCCCCATTGACGCTCCGCGCCGCGTCGAACAGCTAGCGCTGTCGCATTAGTCCGCGGCGTCGCCGAGCAAGGCACCGCGCGGAATCCGGTCTGCGAAAGCGGTGAGGAAGTCGAGCTGTGCCGCGATCGCGTCGGCATCGCCCGTCGGGTCTCCGTAGCTGATCAGATAGCGGCCGGTCGCCGCGATGCGGATCGGTGAGCCCCAACCGTTCAGCAGCTCCCGCACGTCTGCGTTCATGAGGGCCACGCTGCGGGTCGGGTCGTCGGACTGGATGCGCCACCATCCGCCGACCCCGTCGTGAGGTATGATGACCTCGGTCATCGGTCGACCATAGTCGCGCGCGACGGAACCGCTCATGATGCGGAGGTCGGGTAACGCGTGCGGCAGGGCCAGATAGACGAGGTTCGTGCTTACGTCTCTGCCTTTCGCATCGACGCCCGGGCGAAGCTTCTCATAGCCGCTGAGGTGCATAGCCTCGAACGGTCGGCCGCGCCAGTCGCCGCTGACGACCTCCGACGCGGTCACCGGAACGAGTACCCGGCGGTCTTCGGCGAACGCGATGGAACTGATTTCGGGCGGCGGCGGCGCTGCGGTGGCGTCGAAGCTGCCGCCGATCGATGCAGCCCACGCCCTGTTCGCGTCGCGCATTCCGCGATAGCGGTCGTCGACCGTTCGGTTGATCAGTTGGAGCGCGCGCCCTATGGCGGGCACAGCCACAACGATAAGCGCGATGATCACGAGCGCAGACGCCATCTGGTTCTGCAACAGCCGCGTCGTCAAGGTCGTGGCTCCGGCC
Organism: Agreia pratensis; assembly: GCF_900177685.1. Classification (GTDB taxonomy): domain Bacteria; phylum Actinomycetota; class Actinomycetes; order Actinomycetales; family Microbacteriaceae; genus Agreia; species Agreia pratensis. Next base: position 122,591 of record NZ_FXAY01000001.1, on the reverse strand, counting down.
AGCAGGAGCACGGTAGCCAGAATAACCAGGCGGCCTCGATTGAACTTGACCCTGTCGGGGTCTTTCGCTCGCCTGTTGCGCGTCGTGCTGCTCATGTCGAATTCCACTCGTCGGACGGCCGGCAATCGTCAGTCAATGTTAAGAGATTCGCCGGTGTGTTCGGCCCTCGGCGACACTCCCGCGCTGCGTGTCCGAGGCCCGCCGACGCGATTAATTGGACTGCGTCTATTAAATAGCTAGACTGCCCGCATGACTGAGCTACTTCTCGCCGGATTCGGCGACGACGCGGTGGAATACTCAAACGGGTGGGCGCTCCAGCGTCGCCTCCACGACGGTGTCGTCAACGGCGCAGGGCCAGAGACCCTCGTGCTGCTCGAGCACCAGTCGGTCTTCACCGCTGGGCGCAGAACGGATGCCTCGGAGCGGCCGACCGACGGAACTCCCGTCGTCGACGTCGACAGGGGTGGCAAGATCACGTGGCACGGGCCGGGGCAGCTGGTCGGCTATCCGATCATTCGGCTGGCAGAGCCGGTCGACGTCGTGGGGTACGTGCGACGTCTCGAGGGCGTTCTCATCGAGGTGCTCCACGAGCTCGGTGTGGCGTGCGGTCGCGTGGAAGGTCGCTCTGGGGTCTGGGTTTCGAGAGGCGGAACCGATCTGAAGATCGCGGCCATCGGCATCCGGATCGCCCACGGAGTGACGATGCACGGCTTCGCCCTCAACTGCAGCAACAGCCTCGCGCCCTACTCGCGAATCGTGGCGTGCGGCATCCGTGACGCGGGGGTGACGACGATCAGCGAATGTGTCAGTCACATCGTTACGCCGAGTGATGTCGCTCCGCTCATCGCCAAGCGCTTCGCCGATTCATCAGTGATCGCGGGGTTCGCGGCCGCGCCCGCAGCCACGGAGGTCGCCGCATGAGCGCCGTGCCGGAGGGACGCAAACTGCTGCGACTCGAGATCAGGAACGCCGAGACGCCCATCGAAAAGAAGCCGGAGTGGATCAAGACGAAGGCGCGTTTCGGCCCCGAATACCGAGCTCTTCAGAGCCTCGTGAAAGACGAGGGGCTGCACACTGTGTGCCAGGAGGCCGGGTGCCCGAACATCTTCGAGTGCTGGGAGGACCGCGAGGCGACCTTCCTCATCGGCGGCTCGCAGTGCACGCGCCGCTGCGACTTCTGCCAGATCGACACCGGCAAACCGGCCGACTACGACACCGACGAGCCGAGGCGCGTAGCCGAATCGGTCGAGAAGATGAACCTGCGCTACGCGACCGTCACCGGCGTCGCCCGCGACGATCTGCCCGACGAGGGCGCCTGGCTGCATGCCGAGACGGTGCGCGAGATCCACCGTCGCAACCCCGGCACCGGCGTCGAGATTCTGGCCACCGACTTCTCGGGCAACAGCGATCTGCTCGCCGAGGTGTTCTCGTCGCGACCAGAAGTCTTCGCTCACAACGTCGAGACGGTGCCGCGCATCTTCAAGCGCATCCGTCCTGCGTTTAGATACGAGCGTTCGCTCGATGTGCTGACGCAGGCCCGCGATGCCGGCCTCATCACCAAGTCGAACCTCATCCTCGGCATGGGCGAAGAGCCTGCCGAGGTGAGTCAGGCATTGCGTGATCTGCACGACGCCGGAACCGACATCATCACGCTCACGCAGTACCTGCGCCCGAGCCCGCGCCATCTACCGGTGTCGCGCTGGGTCAAGCCAGAGGAGTTCGTCGCCTTCAAGCAGGAGGCCGAGGAGATCGGCTTCCTCGGTGTTCTGGCCGGGCCGCTCGTACGGTCGAGCTACAGGGCGGGGCGCCTCTGGGCGCAGTCCATGTCACGCAAGGGAATCGAGCTGCCCGAGCGCCTCGCCCATCTGGCCGCCGAGGCGGAGCGCGCGGACGGTTTCGCGCAGGCCGTGGGCTGAACGCGCGCCGCTAGTCTTGTCGTATGGCTGAACGCACCCCCTGGTCTCTCTCTGGCGCCCTCCGTGGCATGTTCACCAAGCCCACGATCGACGCCAATACGTGGGAGGACCTCGAAGACGCGTTGCTGAAGGCCGACTTCGGGCCCGACGTCACCGACTCCGTCGTGACCGATCTGCGAGCCAAGGTCGATCGCTTCAAGACGACCGATCCTAAAGATCTGCAGCGCATGCTCCGCGAGACCATGGAGGAGCGGCTCTCGAGGCTCGACACCACCCTGCACCTGTCGGAGCGCCCGGCCGTGGTGCTCGTCGTCGGCGTGAACGGGGTCGGCAAGACCACCACGATCGGCAAATTCGCGAAGTTCCTCGCTACGTACGGGCGCACGGTGGTCATCGGCGCGGCCGACACCTTCCGCGCCGCCGCTGTCGAGCAGGTCGCCACCTGGGCTGAGCGTGCCGGCGCTGCCATCGTGCGGCCGCAGCACGAAGGCCAGGATCCGGCATCCGTCGCCTTTCAGACCATCGAGTACGCCAAGCTGCACGGCACCGAGATCGTCGTCATCGACACGGCCGGACGTCTACAGACGAAGGGCGGGCTCATGGATGAGCTCGGCAAGATTCGCCGTGTGATCGAGAAGCAGGCACCCGTGGCCGAAGTGCTTCTGGTGCTCGACGCGACCACGGGCCAGAACGGTCTCGCTCAGGCCGAAGCGTTCATCCAGCACGCGGGCGTGACGGGCCTCGTGCTCACCAAGCTCGACGGATCGGCGAAGGCCGGGTTCGTGCTGGCCGTGCAGGAAAAGACCGGCATTCCTATCAAGCTCATCGGCCAGGGCGAGGGAATCAACGACCTCACCGGTTTCACCCCGCACGTGTTCGCACAGAACCTGGTCGGCTAGGCCGGCTCAGAACCGCGAGGCGACCTCGTAGAGCACCTCTTCGTCGCCGGTGTAGATGCCCTCTGGCCGCGGCCAGTGCGAGATCACGTCGGTGAAGCCGAGTTCAGCCGCCCGCCCGACCATGTCGTCGAAGGCGCCCACGCTCTCGAGAGAGAACTGGCCGCCCGAGTCGAGCGACAGATACCGATCGATGGATGCCGGGTCGCGGCCCGCCGCGCTCGCGGCGTCATCGAGACGGCCGGCCAGGGTGGCCACGGCAGACCACCACTCCTCACCCGTGGCGCCGTCTTTGCCTGTGGTGACCCACCCCTGACCCTGCTGCGCGACCAGCGCGAGGCCCCTCGGCCCGTTTGCGGCAAGCACGAAGGGCACGCGTGGTTGCTGCGCCGCCACTCCGACCATGCGTGCGTCGACCGCCTCGTACCATTCGCCGTCGAAAGAGATGCCGCGCTCGCCGTCGCCCTCGTGTCGAAGCAGCTCATCGAGCAGGGTCACAAACTCGGCGAAGCGCGCGTGCCGCTGAACCGGTGTGTATTCGGGCTGGCCGAGCACGAAGGCGTCGAAGCCGGTTCCTCCCGACCCGACGCCGAGCAGAAACCGGCCGCCCGAGATGTCATCGACTGTCGCGACCTCTTTAGCGAACGGCACCGGATGCCTGAAGTTCGGTGACGAGACGAAGGTACCGAGGCGGATCGTCTCGGTGACGACCGCCGCCGCGGTGAGCGTGGGGATCGTCGCGTTCCACGGCTGGTCTGCAAGCGAGCGCCACGAGAGGTGGTCGTATGTCCACGCGTGTTCGAAGCCGAGCCCTTCGGCGGACTGCCACTTTCGACGGGCGATCGACCAGGGGTCTTGGGGCAGGATGACGATTCCGTGACGCATGCCCCGAGTCTAGGGACTGACTCCGACATCGATCATGGCCGGTATCGTCGGAGGCGTTCCCCGCGAGAAAGAGTCCCATGCGCGCTGTCGTGTTCACCGAGTTCGGCGGAGCCCCCGAGCTCCGCGATGTGCCTGATCCCGTTCCCTCGGTCGACGGAGTGGTGATCAGGGTCGAGACGACGGGAGTGTGCCGCAGCGACGCCCACGGGTGGTTGGGCCATGACGACGGCATAGCGCTCCCGCACGTTCCCGGCCACGAACTCGTCGGACGCATCGCCGCCGTGGGGCCCGAGGTCACGCGCTTCCGGGTGGGCGAACGAGTCACCGTTCCGTTCGTCTCGGCGTGCGGACGATGCCCCGAATGCGCCGACGGCAACGGTCAGGTCTGCCGCAACCAGACTCAGCCCGGCTTCACCCACTGGGGCTCCTTCGCGGAGCTCGTGGCGCTGCACAACGCCGACGTCAACCTCATTCGTGTTCCAGACGAGCTCGACTCGGGTGCCGCTGCCCTTCTCGGCTGCCGTTTCGCGACCGCCTACCGAGGACTCGTGCATCGGGCAAGACTCCAGCGCGGTGAGCGACTGCTCGTCGTCGGCTGCGGGGGAGTGGGTCTGAGTGCCGCGATGATCGGAGTCGCCGTCGGCGCCGAGGTGATCGCGGTCGACATCGACCCCGTCGCGCTCGAGCGAGCTTCGTCTCTGGGCGTAGCGCACACCATCGACTCATCCGGGCTCTCCGAGTCCGAGGTCCTCGATGCGATCACATCCGTGGCACCCGCCGGCGTTCACGTGTCGGTCGAGGCTCTGGGCAGGCAGGCGACTATGCGGCTCAGCGTGCTCGCACTCGCGCCCCTGGGGAGGCAGGTGCAGATCGGCCTGTTCTCAGAAGAACCCGTGATCCCCCTCCCGGCGATCATCGCCAAAGAACTCTCTCTCCACGGCAGCCACGGAATGCCGGCGTCGGACTACCCGGCGCTGCTCGACCTCGTTCTGAGCGGAGCCCTCGATCCGGCACGACTCATCGAGCATCGAATCTCGCTCGCCGATGCGCCCGCGGCGCTCGAGGCCATCGCGTCGGGCGATCGATCGGCGGGAGTCACCGTCGTCGACATCGCCTGAATCCTGGCGATCGTCGCTCACGATCTCCGGGCGTCCGCCTCGTCGAGAGCAAGATCCTCTTCTAGCTCCTCAGCCGTCTCGGGCGAACGGCCGCGCGAGAAAGGCCGACCGTCGTGACTCACGACGAAGTGGGGATGCGCTGCTCTGTCGAAGTGCAGGCGCAGATGGCGGAACACGATGAGCCAGCCGAGACCGATCGCTGCTGCGACGAGCCCCGATGCGGCGGCGACACCGATTGCCCAGCGCGGCCCGAAACTGTTCGCCACCCAGCCCACGACAGGAGCACCGATCGGCGTTCCGCCCATGAAGACCGCCATGTAGAGCGCCATCACGCGCCCGCGCATCTCCGGTGCGGTGGTCGTCTGCACCGTGCCGTTTGCGGTGGTCATCAGCGTCTGGGCTGATAGACCGACGAAGACCAGCACGATGGCGAAACCCCAGTAGCTCGGCATGACGGCGGCGACGAGACAGCTCACCCCGAAGGCGGCAGACGCAATGAATGTGAGCCGGACCCGCGGACGATCGCGCCGCGCCGACAGCAATGCTCCCGTCACCGATCCCACCGCCATCACCGACGAGAGCAGGCCGAAGGCCTCGGACCCGCGTCCGAATTCGACGCTCGCCATGGTCGATGTGAAGATGGCGAAGTTCATGCCGAATGTGCCGATGATGAAGACGATCACGAAGATCACGAGCAGGTCGGGCCGCGATCGAACGTAACGGAAGCCCTCGAGCAGTTGGCCCTTGCCCTGCGGTGCCCGCTTGCTCCGACGCAGCTGATCCACTCTGATGAATGTGAGTGAGACCAAGACGGCGCCGAACGTCACCGCGTTCAAGAGAAAGACCCACCCCGCGCCGATCACGGCGACGAGAAGGCCTGCGACGGCGGGGCCGATCATGCGGGCAGCGTTGAACGAGGCTGAGTTCAGTGCCACTGCGTTCGAGAGGTTCGAGCCGCCGACGAGCTCGGAGACGAATGTCTGCCGCACGGGCGCATCGATCGCCGAGGCGATGCCCAGCAGCAGGGCGAACAGGTAGACGTGCCAGAGTTGGGCCACGCCGGTCACCACGATGAGGCCGAGCCCCAACCCCAAGACGCCCATGGATGCTTGGGTCACCATCAGGGTGCGTCGCCGGTCGAGACGGTCGGCTATCAGACCCGCCCACGGCACGAGAAGAAGCTGCGGACCGAGCTGGAGCGCCATGACGATGCCCACCGCTGCGGCGTCGTGATCGGTCAGCTCGGTGAGCACGATCCAGTCCTGCGCTGTGCGCTGCATCCAGGTGCCCACGTTCGACACCAGTGCTCCGGCGAACCAGATGCGGTAGTTGACGCTCGAGAGCGAGCGGAACATCGCGCTCATGGAGCCACGATCTTTCTCAGAAGGACCGTCGCCTCCTCGAGTGTTCGGCGTTCGTCGGGCGTGAGCGCCGAGAGCCTCGAGTGCAGCCACGCGTCACGCCTGCGCCTCGTCTCTTTCACGACCCCGCAGCCGTTCTCTGTCGCCGTGACGAAGACCTTGCGGCCGTCCGACGCATCCGGTGTTCGAGCCACGAGGCCGGCTGCCTCGAGCGCGTTGATGGTGCGGTTCATCGACGGGGGAGTGACATGTTCCCAGACGCTCAGCTCATTCGGTGTGTGTGCGCCTGTGCGAACGAGATAGGCCAGCACGCTGAATTGCGAGTCGCTGAGGTCGATGTCGGCGCGTTCGTTTCGGAGTCTGCGCGAGAGGTGCATAGTGACCCCGCGCAGCTCGGAGCTGAGAGCGGGCAGCGAGAGGGGAGGAGTCATGTAGTTAGCCTAACTCATTAGCTTGGCTAATGATCCCGCGAGTGTTCCGTTCGTCGAGCCTGTCGAGACACCCCCTCGACCGGCAACGTCGGCGGCCAGGTAAACTTGTCGAACCATGGCTACTTTCGGAAACCTGTCTGACAGGCTCGCAGAGACATTCAAGAACCTTCGCACCAAGGGCAAGCTGAGCCCTGCCGATGTGGACGCGACTGTTCGCGAGATCCGCCGCGCCCTGCTCGACGCCGACGTCGCGCTCGAGGTAGTCAAGGACTTCACCGGCAAGGTGCGCGAGCGTGCGCTGGGCGACGAGGTCAACAAGGCGCTCAACCCGGCGCAGCAGGTCGTGCAGATCGTCAACGAAGAACTCGTGGCGATCCTCGGTGGCGAGGCCCGTCGCATCCAGTTCGCCAAGAAGCCGCCGACCGTGATCATGCTCGCCGGCCTTCAGGGTGCCGGTAAGACGACGCTGGCCGGCAAGCTCGCCAAGTGGCTGGCCAAAGACAATCACACACCTCTCTTGGTCGCCGCCGACCTTCAGCGCCCCAACGCAGTGAACCAGCTGCAGGTCGTCGCCGGCCAGGCCGGGGTAGCCGTATTCGCGCCCGAGCCCGGCAACGGCACGGGAAACCCGGTGAAGGTCGCCAAAGACTCGATCAAGTTCGCCATCGACAAGCAGTACGACGTGGTCATCGTCGACACGGCCGGTCGTCTCGGCGTCGACGCCGACATGATGAAGCAGGCGTCAGACATCCGCAAGGCAGTCGATCCCGACGAGGTGCTCTTCGTGATCGACGCCATGATCGGTCAAGACGCCGTCGCCACGGCCAAGGCCTTCCAAGACGGTGTCGACTTCACGGGAGTCGTGCTCACGAAGCTCGACGGCGACGCCCGCGGTGGAGCTGCCCTGTCGGTGGCATCCGTCACGGGGCGCCCGATCATCTTCGCGTCGACGGGTGAGTCGCTCGACGACTTCGAGCCTTTCTACCCCGACCGCATGGCGAGCCGAATCCTCGACCTCGGCGACATCCTGACCCTCATCGAGCAGGCCCAGTCTGCCTTCGACGAGGGCGAGGCCATGAAGATGGCCGAGAAGTTCGCCACCGACACTTTCACTCTCGAAGACTTCCTGGCCCAGATGCAGCAGCTGCGCGGCGCCGGCTCCATCAAGAAGATGATGGGAATGCTCCCCGGCATGGGTGGCATGAAGCAGCAGCTCGAGAACTTCGACGAGCGCGAGATCGTGCGCACCGAGGCGATCATCCAGTCGATGACGAAGGCCGAGCGGCAGAACTCGAAGCTTCTCAACGGCTCGCGTCGACTGCGCATCGCCAAGGGCTCGGGAATGACCGTAACCGACGTGAACCAGCTCGTGCAGCGTTTCGAGCAGGCCGCCAAGATGATGAAGACCGTCGCCAAGGGCGGCATGCCGAACATCCCCGGAATGGGTCCGGTTCCCGGCGCCCACGGCGGCCGCAAGCAGGTCGCCAAGAAGAAGGGCTCGAAGTCGGGCAATCCGGCAAAGCGTGCGGCCGAAGACGCCGCACGTGCCGCGGGTATCAAGCCGGATGCCGCGCCCGTCACCGCGGGCGGTTCGGGCTTCGGTCTGGGGCTCGGCAAGGGCAAATCCGCACCGGGCGCCCCGAGCGAAGAAGAGCTGGCTTCGCTGCAGAAGTTCCTGGGCCGCTAGGCACGTCTCGACAAGCTCGACGTTCCGTTCCCCGAGCCTGTCGAACGGACCAGGTCGATTGTCGAGCGGGCCTAGTAGCTGGCGTTCGCCGTGAGGTACGGAATCGGATCGAAGCGCACGCCGTCGGCGAAGAACAGCTCGAAGTGGCAGTGCTCGACGCTGGCGTTACCCGTGTCGCCGGTGAGGCCGATCACGGTGCCTGCGGTGAGTTCCTGGCCGACCGTCACGGTCACTGATCCGTCTTGGAAGTGCATGTACATGCTGCAGAGGCGCTGACCGCCGACCATGGTCGCGATCGCCACGTAGTTGCCCGCGGATCCGTTGTAGCCCGAGGCGGTGACGATGCCGTCGCCGATCGCCTGGACGGGTGTTCCGTTGCCGGCGAGCAGATCGACTCCGTCGTGCATGCCTTCGGCGCGCGGGCCGAAGCCATCACCGATCTTGACGGGGTGATCGTAGGGCCACGTGAGACGTGTCGTTTCGGCGGGGGCGTCTCGCTGGCAACCCCACCCTCCCGGGCTTCCGCCCGTCGACGCCGGCGCGGACTTGGCCGCGGGCGTCGGGGTGGGTGTCGGTGTCGGAGTGTTGACGGTGTATCCGTCGCGCAGAACGCTGGCGTCGGCCGCCGAAGCGTCGACGGAGAGCAGCTGATTCTGCGACTGTGACCCGCCCGTCGCACCGGTCATGCCGAACGATGAGCCCGGGCCGAATGCTGCGGCGGGAAGCGAGGTGGCTACGGCGAGTGCGCCGACGAAGAGCAATGCGATCGGGGGGAGAACCCGAGAGGCGATGTTGCGACGGGGCCGCTGAGGGCGCACGTTCGCAGACTTCGGCTCAATCGACTTCACCTGTTCATTGTGAGGTGCGATGCCTGATGCCGCAAGGTGAGTTCTCGATCAGGCGTGATAAGTAGGCTCGCATCATGACGACAAACACCTCGCGCCCCGTGCGCATCGGCATCCAGATCGCGCCGCAGCACTCCGATTACACGACGATCCGCGACACTCTTCGCCAGCTCGAAGAACTGGGTGTCGACATCGCCTTCAACTGGGACCACTTCTACCCGCTGTCTGGAGATCCTGCGGGCCTTCATTTCGAGGGCTGGAGCATGCTCGCCGCCTGGGCGGAGCAGACGTCGACGATCGAGTTCGGTCCGCTCGTCACCTGCAACAGCTACAGGAATCCCGACCTGCTTGCCGACATGGCGCGCACCGTCGACCACATCAGCGCCAAGACCCCGGGAGCCGAGGGCAGGCTCGTCTTCGGCATCGGCTCGGGCTGGTTCGAGCGTGACTACGACGAGTACGGCTACGAGTTCGGCACGGCCGGGCAGAGACTGGATGCGCTGGGCGAGGCTCTCCCGCGCATCGAGGCGCGCTGGGGCAAGCTCAACCCGGCTCCCACCCGCAAGATCCCCGTGCTGATCGGTGGAGGCGGCGAGAAGAAGACGCTCAAGCTCGTGGCCAAGCACGCGACGATCTGGCACAGCTTCTCCGACGTGCCGACCCTCCGGCACAAGCTCGAGGTTCTGCGGGCACACGCATCGGACGTCGGCCGCGATGTCTCCGAGATCGAGATCTCGAACGACGTGAAGCTCACCGGTGCCTTCGGCTCCGCCGATGCCGCAGTCCTCGACGAGAAGACCGAGGCGGGCGTCACGCTCTTCACCCTCGGAATCACCGGGCCGTCGATCGACCTCGGCCCGGTCAAGGATCTGCTCGCCTGGCGCGACGAGAAGAACTCCTAGTCGGTATGCCCGAGGCCGTGGCGCAGTTCGCGGGTGAGTGATGCGACCACGGCCTTGAGGCTTCCGCCGTTCTCTTCGGCGACACGCAGCTGTCGCTGATAGCTGGCACCGTGCTCGAGGATCAGGTTCACCTGCGCCAGTTCATCGACGCAGTCGAGCCGCTCGGCGATCGGCGCGAGTGTGACCAGCAGTTCTCGCACGTCGTCGGTGACCAATTTCTCGGCGCCCTGCGCATCCACGATGATCTCGGCGTCGAGGCCGTAGCGCGCAGCGCGCCATTTGTTCTCGCGCACGTACCAGGGCTGCAATGTCGGCAGTGTCTCGCCCGCATCGAGCCGATCCGACATGTGCTCGACGAGGCACTGGATGAGGGCGGCGACGGCACCGATCTCCTCCGGGCTGGAGAGGCCGTCGCAGGCGCGCATCTCGAGCGTTCCCCACTGGGGAGAAGGGCGGATGTCCCAGCGCACCTCGGTGTGGTCGTCGACGATGCCCGTGACCTTCATGTCGTCGACGTACGACTCGTACTGGCTCCACTCGTCGAACTGATAGGGCAGCCCTGCTGTCGGAAGCTGCTGGAACATGAGTGCTCGGTTCGACGCGTAGCCCGTCTTCTCTCCGGCCCAGAACGGGCTCGACGCAGAGAGTGCCTGCAGGTGCGGGTAGTAGTTGAGGAGCCCGTTCAAGAGGGGCAGCACTTTGTCGCGATTCTCGACGCCGACGTGTACGTGGATGCCCCAGATCATCATGTTGCGGCCCCACCACTGGGTTCGGTCGATCAGCTTGTGGTAGCGCTCTTTGTCGGTGATCTGCTGGTCGAACCACTGGGCGAACGGATGCGTTCCCGCGCACATGAGTTCGACATCGAGCGGATCGGTGATGGCGCGCACCTCGGCGAGCTGTCCCTGGAGGTCGTCGACCGCATCCGACACCCGTGTGTGCACGGCGGTGACGAGTTCGACGGTGTTCAGTAGTAGTTCTTCGGTGATCCGCGGATGATCCTGGCCGTCCGGACCGCGCAGAGACGTCAGCACGTCGCCGGCGACGTTCACCAGGTCGCCTGAGCTCTGTTCGACGAGCGCGATCTCCCACTCGATGCCGAGTGTCGAGCGTTCGGAAGGAGCGAACGAGATCTGCATGTGCGGCTCCGATCGATAGCAGAGGGTCGCCTCATCCTGGCAGACTCGACCGATAGCGCTCAGGAATTACGCGCACGCGGCGAATATCTGACAGAATGATCTGTCGAGTCTGCCCGCCCGACCCTCTAATCAGGTTGTGGCAGAACCCTCGAGAACTTTTTACGCCGAGTGTGCACCCCACGCTCACGGCTGCCAGTTCACCCACATTTAGGCCCACCAGGGCCGAGAGAAAAACCTAGGAAGAATTGTGGCTGTAAAGATCCGTTTGAAGCGCATGGGCAAGATCCGTGCACCGTACTACCGCATCGTCGTTGCCGACTCGCGCACCAAGCGCGACGGTCGTGTCATCGAGGAGATCGGCCAGTACCACCCCACCGAAGAGCCTTCGGTCATCAAGATCGAGTCCGAGCGTGCGCTCTACTGGCTCAGCGTCGGCGCTCAGCCGACCGAGCAGGTCGCCGCGCTGCTGAAGCTCACCGGTGACTGGGGCAAGTTCAAGGGCGACAAAGACGCGGTCTCGACCGTTCGCGTCAAGGAGCCCAAGGAGCCGTTCGTCGCCGACGAGAAGAAGAAGCCGGTTCTGAAGCCCAAGGCCGAGGTCAAGGTCGAGGCTCCCGCAGCTCCCGCCGAAGAGGCACCGGCTGCCGACGAGGCTCCCGAGGCTGAAGCAGAGAAGGCCTAGCCTTGCTCGCTCCTGCTCTCGAGCACCTGGTCAAGGGCATCGTCGACAAACCTGCCGACGTGCATGTCGTTGCGAAGAGCTCACCCCGCGGAGAGGTTCTCGAGGTGCGCGTGCACCCCGACGACCTCGGCCGCGTGATCGGTCGTGCGGGTCGCACGGCCAAGGCTCTCCGCACACTCGTCGCCGCGCTCGCTGATGGCAAGCGCGTTCGTGTAGACGTGGTGGATACCGATTTCTAAGAACGAGACGCAGCAACTCCGGGTTGGTCGCCTCCTGAAAGCCCACGGGCTCAAGGGGGCGATCAAGCTGGAACTCTTCACCGACGACCCGGCACGACGCTTCGTGCCGGGCGCGGTGTTCACCCTCCAGGTGCCCACCTCATCTCCGTGGCACGGCAAGACGCTCGAGCTCATCGAGCTCAAGTGGTTCAACAGCCACGCCGTCGGGTTCTTCAAGGGAGTGCCAGACCGCACGGCCGCAGAAGGTCTGGTCAAGGCGATTCTGTGGATCGATCAGGACTCCGACGAGCAGTCCGCCGAAGAAGACGCCTGGTTCGATCACCAGCTCGTCGGACTCGACGTGATCCGCGATGGTGAGAAGATCGGCGTCGTTCGCCAGGTGAACCACATGCCCGCTCAAGATCTGCTGGTCATCGAACAGGCATCCGGCGAGGTGCTGGTTCCGTTCGTCAAGGCGATCATTCCGGCGGTCGACATCGTGGCGGGAACGATGACCATCACGCCGCCTCCGGGCCTCCTCGAGGAACTCCCGGAGTCGGACGACGACGAGGAGGCTCCCACACAGGAGTCCTCGCCTGAGGACACCCCGGCCGAGTAGCCGCACAGCCTCCAAACGGGAGGAGATTTGGCAGATCGACGCGAATAGAGCGTCGGATTGCCGAATCTCCTCCCGTTTTTGGTAGCGACTGTCCACAGATTGCCTCAGCCCCCGTTTCGCAAACCCCGCGCAGTGCATTCTTCTCGGCATGGCCAATCTCATCGCCCTTCTCGGAGCAGACGGCGTCGCATCCACACGGTCCATTGAGCGAAGAGGCATGTCCCGCGCGGCAATCGCACGGTTGATCAGCGCAGGCGAGCTTCGACGAATACGAAACGGTTGGGTCGCGCGCCCGGGAGCTGCGGAGGATGCGGTCCAGGCTGTTCGAGTCGGTGGTTCTCTCAGCTGCTTGTCGGTGCTGAAGCGCCGAGGAATTTGGTGCGACGACGACCACCTCCTCCATGTGCGTGTCGGGAGACACGCGGGCCATCTCTCGGCGCCGCACGACCGCGGAATCGAACTCGGGCGCCCCGCGGCTCGTGGCGTCCGTTTGCACCGTGACGCTGTCGACTCGTCCCCGGCGACAGCTGTTGATCCCGTGCCGATCGCTCTGGCTCATGTCTTTCGCTGCCAGCCGAGAGAGAACGTCATCGTGTCGTTGGATTCAGCGCTTCGAGGCGGCCACATTCTTCTCCCTGAACTGCGGGACGTCGTTGCGCAATTGCCGGCGAAGTACGGCCCGTACCTCAACCTCGTCGATATGTCGGCGGAGTCTGGTTTGGAGACGAAAGCGCGGCTTCGGCTCCGAGCGCTCGGAATTCCGTACCGAGCGCAGGTGCGGATCTCGCGAGTGGGATATGTGGATCTGCTCGTGGGAGAGCGCCTTGTCATCGAGCTCGATGGCGAGGCCTGGCATTCCGGTCCGATCGCATATGCAGAGGATCGGCGGCGAGATCTGGAACTCATGAGACAAGGGTTTGTGGTGATGAGGCTCAGCTTCTCGCAGGTGATGAGCGAGTGGGCGCTGGTGGAGTCTGTCATCCGAGCGATCGTCGCTCGGCGAGAGCATTTCTGGTCGATGCGACAACGCCGCGATGGGTTGGGGTGAATCCTGTGTCGCAAGTCGGGCGAACAGGGCATCGAGCGCGCAAAGCGGAGGAGAACTGACAAACCGACGCGCATAAGCGGTCGGAGTTGCGTATCTCCTCCGGTTTGACATCCGTCGGAGCAGGGCGCCCGCCGCGGCTAGGCTTTCAGGATGCGTATCGACATCGTCTCGATCTTTCCGAGCTTCTTCGACGCGCTCGACATCTCACTGCTCGGCAAGGCACGCCAGTCGGGCCTGATCGCGTTGGGCGTGCACGACCTGCGCGACCACACTCACGACAGGCACCGCAAGGTCGACGACACTCCCTTCGGTGGCGGAGCTGGAATGGTCATGAAGCCCGAGCCGTGGGGCGAGGCGCTCGACGCGATCCTCGATGCCGAACCCGTGGCATCCGGGGCCCCGCTCGTGATCTTTCCCTCGCCGGCCGGCGAGGTGTTCACCCAGAAGATGGCGCGCGAGCTGTCGACCCGCGAGCACCTGGTGTTCGGATGCGGGCGGTACGAAGGCATCGATCAGCGCGTGTTCGACGACACGGCTGAGCGGGCCGAGGTGCGCCTGGTGAGCCTGGGCGACTACGTTCTGAACGGCGGCGAGGTCGCCGTCATGGCCATGATCGAGGCGATCGGCCGGCTCATTCCGGGGGTTGTCGGAAACCCCGAGAGCCTGGTCGAGGAGTCGCACGAAGACGGCCTCCTCGAATATCCGAGCTACACGAAGCCGTCCGAATGGCGGGGCCGCGCTGTTCCGCCGGTGCTGCTGAGCGGCAATCATCGCCTCATCGCCGAGTGGCGTCGCGAGCAGCAGCTCGAACGCACCGCGCGGGTTCGGCCCGACCTTCTACGAGTGAACGATCAGCCAGACGGCGACGCACGACTCGCCTGACCGGTTGCTGAGGCGGTGGGGCCTCGTCGCGGGAAACGTTATCGAGTCGCCGGCCGACAGGGTCACGTCTTCGCGCTCGAAGGTGATGGTGAGAGTGCCCGAGGTGATGCTGCCGATCTCGAAGCCGTCGTGCCGGATGAGGTCGCCGTGGGCGCTGCCCGTGGAGCCTGCAGGGTAGGTGGATTCGAAGATCTCGAGGCCGGGAACCGGGCCGGGGGAGAGCCTGCGGTAGATCACACCCGACTCGAGGTTCATCTGGGGAACGCGTCCCGCGCGTGAGATGACGTAGCCGTCACCTTCGACCGGCTCGTCGGCGAGGTCGGCGAGCCGGTCGCCGAGTGTTGCGGCGGTGGATGCTGCCGCCGATTCTGCTCCCGGGGCTTCGAAGGCGGCTGACAGAGGCACGCCGAGCGCCGTCACGATCGCGATCAGGCGGTTCACCGAGGGAACCATCACGCCGGTCTCGATCTGCGACACGGCGCTCGCCGAGATGTCGAGCGATCGGGCCAACGCTCGAAGCGAGAGACCGGATTGTGTGCGGAGTTCGCGGAGTCTGCGCCCCAGGGACTCGTTCGCGCTGAGGGCCGCAGCGTCTCCGGACTCGAGCACGTTCTCCACCCGTCAATTGTCACATGCCTGTAACAGGCACGAAATCGTGCGGCACGTGTTAAGCAATAGCTTTATGAGCACTGACGGGGCCCTGGGGAGCTGCCGCTTAGGGAACGTGGATCGATTCGAAGAGTCCACCGACCACCACCCTCCAACCACACTGTCGCATCACTGATGAGAAACCGGAGAATTCCATGACCGAGGTCATCAACCCCCACGGGGAGAAGCCCGGCGACGTGCTCGAGGCTGCGGGACTGCCTACGGGCAGCGGCGTCGTCGAAGCGTTCCACGATCCACGCCTCAGCAATGAGGATCTGGCGCCGCTCAAGAAGCAGACCTGGAGCGCCTACAACTTCTTCGCCTTCTGGATGTCCGACGTGCACAGCGTCGGCGGCTACGTCACCGCGGGCAGCCTCTTCGCGCTCGGACTCGCCAGCTGGCAGGTGCTCGTCTCTCTGCTCGTGGGCATCACGATCGTCTACTTCCTCTGCAACCTCGTCGCCAAGCCGAGTCAGCAGTCGGGTGTGCCCTATCCGGTGATCTCGCGAACCGTGTTCGGTGTCCTCGGGGCCAACATCCCCGCGATCATCCGCGGCCTGATCGCGGTGGCCTGGTACGGCATCCAGACCTACCTGGCCTCGGCCGCGCTCGTCGTCGTCGCCCTGAAGCTCTGGCCCGATCTGGCAGGCATTGCGGATGCCGACACCGTCGGTTTCGCAGGTCTGTCACTGCTGGGCTGGATCGCGTTCCTCATTCTCTGGGTCGCTCAGGCCTTCGTGTTCTGGCGGGGCATGGAGTCGATCCGCAAGTTCATCGACTTCTGCGGCCCGGCCGTCTACGTCGTGATGATCATTCTCGCCATCTACCTCGTGTCGCAGGCGGGCTGGGAGAACATCGACCTGAACCTCGGCTCGGTGAAGTTCCAGGGCTGGGACGCGGTTCCCGTGATGCTCGGCGCCATCGCGCTCGTCGTGTCGTATTTCTCCGGCCCGATGCTGAACTTCGGTGACTTCTCGCGCTACGGCAAGTCGTTCAAGGCGGTCAAGCGAGGAAACCTCCTCGGACTGCCGCTGAACTTCCTCGTGTTCTCGCTGCTCGTCGTGATCTGCGCATCTGCCACGGTTCCGGTCTTCGGCACCCTGATCACCGACCCGATCGAGACCGTCGCCCGCATCGACAACGTCTACGCGATCATCCTCGGAGCACTGACCTTCGCGATCGCGACGGTGGGAATCAACATCGTGGCGAACTTCGTCTCGCCGGCCTTCGACTTCTCGAACGTCGCGCCGCAGAAGATCTCCTGGCGCATGGGCGGCATGATCGCCGCCGTCGGCAGTGTGCTGATCACCCCGTGGAACCTGTACTCGAGCCCGGAGATCATTCACTACACGCTCGACACGCTGGGTGCGTTCATCGGCCCGCTGTTCGGTGTGCTGATCTGCGACTTCTACATCGTGCGCAAGCAGACGGTCTACGTCGACGACCTCTACACGATGAGCGAGAAGGGGCGCTACTGGTACAAGAAGGGCTTCAACCCGAACGCCGTCATCGCGACGGCGGTCGGAGCGGTGCTCGCGGCCAGCACGGTCTTCATTCCTGTTCTGCAGGGCGCAGCCTCCTATGCATGGTTCATCGGCTGCGGAATCGGACTCGCCGTCTACTGGCTCGCCGAGAAGATCAGCCCTCAGGCGGCCCGCAGCATGCAGGCGGCCGAAGAGCACGAAACCGCCTCGGTCATTCAGTAACAACATCCACCGCACCATCGAACGGACACGCACTCGTGCACATCACCGTGATCAACCCGAACACCACCCGGGCCATGACCGACATGATCGGATCGTGCGCCCGGGGGGTGGCCGGCCCCGGAACGCGCATCAGCGCGGTGAATCCCACGATGGGTCCGGCCTCGATCGAGAGCCACTACGACGAGGCCCTGTCAGTGCCCGGTCTGCTCCACGAGATCGCAGAGGGCGAGCGCGCGGGGTCTGATGGGTACGTCATCGCTTGCTTCGGCGACCCAGGGCTGGATGCCGCTCGCGAGCTCGCGGGCGGCCCGGTCGTCGGAATCGCCGAGGCAGCGATGCACGCGGCCACTCTGGTGGGCCGAAGCTTCAGTGTCGTCACGTCGCTGTCTCGAACGGTAGGGCGAGCTCAAGATCTGGTGCGGCACTACGGCTTCGCAGATCGATGCGTGGGCGTCTACGCCTGCGACATCCCCGTGCTGGCTCTCGACGACCCGTCGACCGGCGCCGCCCAGGTGATCATCGATCTGTGTCGGCAGACCGTCGAGCGAGACAAAGCCGACTCGATCGTGCTCGGATGCGCGGGGATGGCCGACCTGTGCAGCTACATCTCGGCAGAGGTCGGCGTTCCCGTAATCGACGGGGTGAGCGCGGCCACCAAGCTCGTGGAGTCACTCGTCACGCTCGGCTACTCCACCTCGAGACGAGACGAATTCGCTCGTCCTTTGCCGAAGGCATATGTCGGAGGGCTCTCGGCTTTCGAACTCGTCGACTGAGCCTGGGCGATCCGTTATGAACGGGCAGTCAGAATGAGCGGGCCGTCCTCTGTGATGGCGACCGTGTGCTCGGAGTGCGCGCCCCGTGAACCGTCGGCGCTGCGGAGGGTCCAGCCGTCTTTGTCGGTGACGATCTTGTCGGTCGTCTCGAGGAACCACGGCTCGATAGCGATGACGAGACCGGCGCGCAGGGGGAGCCCTCGATTAGGCCGACCGCTGTTCGGAACGTGGGGGTCGCCGTGCATCGTGCGGCCCACGCCGTGACCGCCGAAGTCGGTGTTCACGAGGTATCCGGCCTCTGCCGCGATCTGACCGATCGCCGCAGAGATGTCGCCGAGACGTCCTCCGGGGCGAGCGGCCGCGATGCCGGCTTCCAGTGCTCGTTCGGTGGTCTCGATGACCCGCAGGTCTTCGGAGCGTGGTGTGCCCACCACGATCGACACGGCTGAGTCGGCCACCCAGCCGTCGACGGATGCGGCGAAGTCGAGACTCACCAGGTCGCCGTCGCGGAGAACGTAGTCATGGGGGAGGCCGTGCAGCACGGCGTCGTTGACCGACGTGCACAGCACTTTTCCGAAGGGGCTGGCGCCGAACGACGGGTGGTAGTCGATGTAGCACGATTCGGCGCCACGCGACCGGATCATCTCGTGCGCGATCGCATCGAGCTTCAGGAGGTTCATGCCGACGGCGGCCCTGGACTTCAGCTCTGTGAGCACGTCGGCGACGAAGCGCCCCGCTGCCCGCATCTCGTCGATTTCTGTGGGCGTGCGCAACTCGATCATGTCTCTATTCTGCCCGCTCTCTTGTTCGCCCGGGGCGCACATGATCCCAGCAAATTCCCTAACTGTCGCGCATAGCCTGAAGAGGTGATGATTCGTCGGGCTTTCTACTCTGTTCTGTTCCCCGCAGCAGTCCTTCTGCCTGCGTGGCTGCTCGTCGGCAGCGCTGTCTTCGGTGGAGGCGCATGGGAAACCCTGGGCGTTCTCCTCGCCGGCATCGTGCTGTTCGTGGCGCTGGCCGCCATCGCCGGCATCGTCTATGCGAGGCCGGGCGTTCGCGCATCCAAACTCGTCTCGTGGATCGACGTGGCGGTGCTCACCGTGATTTCGGCGTCGGCGATCACCCTGGGCCTCAACACGGCCGCATCGACCGCCGCGTCGGTTGTGCTGATCGTGGCGGTGATCGGCGGGTTCTGGGCCGCGGTGTGGCAGTTTTTCGTCGAGGCACGCAAACGAGTTCAGGATGCGTTCGCCTCGTTCGAGGTTCCGCCGGCCGCCCCGGGTACGGGATTCCGCCCCAACCAGGTGCCCGCGGGCATCCGGAACGACGGCGAGTACATCGTCATCGAGACGAGTCGCGACACCCACTGATTGTGGCGCGGGCGCCGCGTGTGGCAGAATAAACGATTGTGCCTCGGCCCGACTCTGCCACAGGGGAGTCTGCGATAAACGATGGCACCGAAACTCACACTTCTTTTACCCCGTAGTCGACCTGTGGCGGTTGCAGAGAGCGAATCATCATCATGAGCCACATTCTCGATTTCGTCGACGCGGCATCGCTGCGTAGCGACATTCCCGAGTTCCGCGCCGGCGACAACGTCAAGGTGCACGTCAACATCGTTGAAGGTACGCGCTCGCGTATCCAGGTCTTCCAGGGCGTCGTCATCGGCCGCTCGGGCGAGGGCGTTCGCGAGACGTTCTGCGTGCGCAAGGTCAGCTTCCAGGTCGGCGTCGAGCGTACCTTCCCGGTTCACTCGCCGGTCATCGACCACATCGAGGTCGTCACCCGCGGTGACGTTCGTCGCGCGAAGCTCTACTACCTGCGTGCCCTCCGCGGCAAGAAGGCCAAGATCAAAGAGAAGCGCGACGCGTAACGCAAGCCTTCGAATCGACTGACAGCCGAAACGCCGTCGGCCCATTGATTCACATCCCTGAGCTCCCTGCCCATAAAATGGCAGGGAGCTCAGGTGGTTAAATGACAGAAACGACCATGCCATCGCGTACGTCACGCCGGCACAAGAATTCGCGCAAGCAGCGCAGCGCACTGCTGTTCCTTCGCGACATCCTCATCATCTTCCTCGTCGCCGTTCTGGCGTCGGTGCTGATCAAGACCTTCCTCGTGCGGTCGTTCTACATCCCCTCCGGGTCGATGGAGAACACGCTTCAGGTCAATGACCGCATTCTGGTCAACCAGCTCGAGCCGGGATTGATGCCGATCGAGCGCGGCGATGTCGTCGTGTTCGCCGATCCGGGCGGATGGCTGCCCGCGACCATCGAGCCCGAGAAGGCGCCCGTCGCGGCAGCCCTCGACTGGGTTCTCGAGACGGTCGGCCTCACGGCGAGTGACGCCAACGACCACCTCATCAAACGGGTCATCGGTCTGCCTGGCGATCATGTCACCTGCTGCAACGCCCTGGGGCAGATGTCGGTCAACGGCGTTCCACTCGACGAGCCGTACATCAAACGTCCCGAGGGCCAGACGGCTGCCTCCGCAATCGCTTTCGACGTGACCGTCCCAGAAGGCTCACTGTGGGTCATGGGCGACAATCGCTACAACTCCAAGGACTCGCGCTACAACCAGGACCAGCCCGGCAAGGGCTTCGTGCCGATCAAGAACGTTGTCGGTCGCGCTCTATGGATCACCTGGCCGACCGACCGCTGGACGTTCCTCGACAACTACTCCGATGTGTTCGCGGGCGTCGAGAGCGAGGGATCGAAATAGCTGTCTCCGACCCGACCCTCACGGTCGAGCGCGGCCTGGAACGCCGGGGCGCCAGTCTCGTCATCGGAATCGACGAGGTCGGCAGGGGAGCTCTCGCGGGGCCCGTCGCCGTGGGTCTCTGTGTGATCCGTGCCAGCAGGCGAGCGCCCATTCCGGCAGGACTGCGCGATTCGAAGATGCTCTCGGAGGCTGCGCGCGAGCGCATCGCGCCACTCGCGGCGGACTGGGCGCTCGACAGCGCCGTCGGGCTCGCGAGCCCGCAGGAGGTCGACGAGCTCGGCATCATCGCGTGCCTCGGGCTCGCCGCCAAGCGTGGTCTCGGCCTGCTCTACGGCCGCGGGGTGGATGTCGCCGGTTCCGTGATCCTGCTCGACGGCTCCCACGATTGGCTGGCCCCTGCGCTCTCCACTCCGCTGAACGTCGTGACTCGCGTGAAAGCCGACCGCGACTGCGCGTCTGTCGCCGCGGCATCCGTTGTGGCGAAGGTGCACCGCGACCGGCTGATGATCGACCGCCATGCCGATACGCCGCACTACGGCTGGGACAGCAACAAGGGTTACGGCAGCACCGTGCACATGGAGGCTATCGCCGCCCACGGGCCCAGCGACTTCCATCGCCGCAGCTGGCTCAAGGAACCCGCCCTCGTTTCGACGCCGTAGACTAGGCGAACCATGGAAGATGATGAGATCGAGGACTACGACCGCGAAGTCGAACTGGCCCTCTACCGCGAATACCGCGATGTGGTCTCGCAGTTCAAGTACGTGATCGAGACAGAGCGCCGGTTCTACCTGGCGAACGACGTCGAATTGGTTCGCCGCGACACCGAGCACGACTTCTACTTCGAGCTCGTGATGAACGACGTGTGGGTGTGGGATGTCTACCGCTCCGACCGCTTCGTCAAGAGCGTGCGCGTGCTGACGTTCAAAGACGTCAACGTCGAAGAGCTGTCGACGAAGGACTTCGAGCTTCCGAAAGAACTCGCGCTCGACGAGTAACCGTCTTCTCCTCGGCTGAGCCTGTGGAGAGTGGCTTTCGCCCGTTCTCTTCGGCAGCCGTCTGCCGCGATTCGTGCGCTGTCATCCTCGATGGCGGAGGCGCGAATGAAAGCAAAAGATGCCCTGGGTCGTCAGGGTGAAGACGTGGCCGCGAGCTATCTCGCTGACCAGGGTTTCACCGTTCTCGAGCGCAATTGGCGATGCGAGCACGGTGAGATAGATCTTGTCGGCATCGACGGGCGCGACACGGTGTTCGTCGAGGTCAAGACCCGATCATCGACGGCGTTCGGGCACCCGTTCGAAGCGATCACCGATGCGAAGCTGGCGCGCTTGCGGCGGCTCGCTTCTGCCTGGTGCGAGGCTCAGCAAGGCGCACGTCCTGGCGTCATACGAATCGATGCGGTTTCCGTGCTCATCCGTGACGGCGGCGTACCTGTCGTCGAGCACCTGCGTGGGGTCTTCCGATGATCGGCACGACGACCGCCGTCGCCCTGCTCGGTCTCACCGGTCAGATGGTCGAGGTCGAGGCCGACATCACGCCCGGCCTTCCCTCGTTCACGATCATCGGGCTGCCCGACACAGCCCTCTCGAATGCGCGCGAGCGGGTGCGGCACGCCACCAGCAACGCCGGATGCCCTCTGCCGGCAAGGCGCATCACGGTGAATCTGTCACCGGCCGCGCTGCCGAAGTTCGGCCCGGTCTTCGACCTCGCCATCGCCATGGCGTTGCTCGCCGCCGCACGCAGCATCAGCGCCGAATCCATCGGCAGGGTGGTGCACCTCGGCGAGCTGGGACTCGACGGAAGGTTGAGGCCGACCAGCGGCATCCTGCCTGCGGTGGCCGCCGCTGCTCGGCTGGGGTTCACCCGGTTCATGGTGCCCACGGGCAATGCTGATGAGGCCTCGCTTGTGCCCGGCATCACCGTCATTCCCGTCGCCTCCGTTCGTGACGCGGCCATTTTTCACGGCAGCACCCTCCAGCCTCAGCCGGTCGAGCCGATCCTGCTTGCCAGAGAGAGCGCCACCGAAACCCCTGTGCTCGAGCTGGCTGATGTCGTCGGCAACCGCGATGCGACGCAGGCGCTGGTCGTCGCGGCTGCCGGCGGGCACCATCTCTTTATGCTCGGCCCACCTGGCGCGGGTAAGACCATGCTCGCTGCCCGGCTGCCCGGGCTGCTTCCCGATCTCGGCGCCCTCGAATCGCTCGAGGTCAGTTCGCTTCGATCGCTCAGCGGCGAAGTCGTCGGCTCGCAACTCATCACGCGCCCTCCTCTCGAAAGTCCGCACCACACCGCTACCGCGGCTGCGTTGGTGGGCGGTGGCTCGCGGCAGATCAGACCGGGGGCCGCGGCTCGCGCATCGCATGGCGTTCTCTTCATCGATGAAGCCCCCGAATTCAATTCTTCGGTGCTCGACGCCCTGAGACAGCCCATCGAGACGGGCGTGATCAGCATTCACCGTGCAAATGCCGTCGCCTCGTTTCCTGCTACGTTCCAGCTGGTACTCGCGGCGAATCCGTGTCCGTGCGGGCAGTACGGTGCGCGCGACTCCGAGTGCACGTGCACCCCGCACACTCGTCGACGGTATCTCGGGCGAATCTCGGGGCCGCTGATGGATCGCATCGACATCCAGTTGCGCGTGCAGCGCATCACTGCGGCCGAACTCCGCATGGCAGATGGTGCCGAGCGACTCGACACGGCCACGGCGCGGGCCACCGTCAGCGACGCGCGGGCTCGATCGGCGGCTCGGCTCGCCAAGACGCCCTGGCGGTTGAACTCGCAGGTTCCCGGCTCATGGCTTCGCACCGGTCCACGTCGGCTTCACCGTGCCACGACGGCCTCACTCGACAGAGCGCTCGAACGAGGAGGCCTCACCATGCGGGGCTACGACCGGGTGCTGCGCTTGGCCTGGACGGTCGCCGACCTCGACGCCGTGGAATCGCCGACGGCGGAACACGTCGGGCGCGCGCTCTACCTGCGAAAGTCGTTGCAGTCGTGACTGTTTTCGGGTTGGAATCGAATCAGGTGATGGGTCTCGCCGCTGCAGTGTCGGCTGTCGCGGGGGCTGAGGTCGACGAGTCGGCTGCGGCTGAGATCTTCGCCAGAGCAGCGTGGACAGGCATCGCAGAGCCGGGCGACTCTGTTGCGGGGGCGCTTGTGTCGTCGTTGGGTGCGGTGGCGGCGCTCACGTCTCTGGTCGATTCGTGGACCATCGATCGAGTCACGGTGGAATGCAGCAGCTCAGGGGTCGATCCGGTTGCGCCGCACGACCTCGCGCTGGCTTTCGATCGGTGGAGGCCTCGCCTCGTCTCGAGCTCCGTCGTCATGGCACTGCGGCAGGCAGCGAGGGTCTCGGCCCGACTTATTCTTCCGGCAGACCACGTCTGGCCCTCCGCGGTAGACGACCTCGGGGTGCACGGCCCGATCGCGCTGTGGGTGCGAGGTGTCGATGCGGCACTGGAATCGCTTCCGACGTCGGTCGCCCTTGTCGGCGCGAGAGCGGCCACCGGCTACGGAGAGCATATGGCCATGGAACTCGGAGCCGGGCTGAGCGATAGGGGAGTGTCCGTCGTGTCGGGCGCGGCTTATGGCATCGACGGCATGGTTCATCGGTCTGTGCTCGCGAGTGGCGGGCTCACGGTCGCTTTTCTCGCCGGAGGTGTCGATCGCTTCTATCCCAGTGGTCACGACGCTCTGCTGGGCCGCATCGCCACCGTCGGCGCCGTTGTCTCCGAGTTGCCCTGCGGCTCGCCGCCGACCAAATGGCGCTTTCTTCAACGCAACCGCTTGATCGCCGCGTCGAGTGTCGCCACCGTCGTCGTCGAGGCCGGGCGCCGCTCGGGGTCGCTCAACACGGCGGCCCACGCGGCATCCGTGGGGCGGCCTCTCGGCGCGGTACCCGGGCCGGTCACATCTCCGTCTTCGGCAGGGTGCCACCGGCTGATCCGAGAGTTCGATGCGGTGTGTGTGACGAGCGTCGACGAAGTGATCGAGCTTGCGTCGGGCATGGCAGGCGATGCGCAACAGCCCGAGCTCGATATCGGCCTCGACGCAGCATCGGATCGGCTACCGCCCGATCAGGTGAGGGTGCTCGACGCGCTGAGCGTTCGATCGGCGCGCACGACCGCAGACGTGGCCAGACGCACGGGGATGTCGATGGGCGCAACCGAGGGCGTGCTGGGATTGCTGGCTCTCGAGGGCGCGGCGATCGAGGGAGAGGCGGGGTGGAGGAAGCAGAAAAGGTAGCGTGAGGGCATGAACCTTGCAGAGCCACTCGCGAATAGCATTCCGTCGCTTGCCATCACCGGCGCCACGGGTCATCTTGGTGGGAGCGTCGCCCGTGCCTTCTCTGATCTCGGACAAGGTCAGACGCTGGTGGTGCGCGACGCGAGTCGCGCGCCTCAGCTCGCCGGTGCACAGGCGCGTCAGGCGGCCTACCGCGACGGCGCCGCGAGCCGGGCCGCGCTCGAGGGTGCACAGACGCTCTTCATGGTCTCGGCGTCGGAGAGCGTCGACCGGGTCGACGAGCATCGAGCGTTCATCGATGCCGCTGCGGCGGCGGGCGTCAGTCACATCGTCTACACATCGTTCTTCGGCGCACACCCGGAGGCTGTCTTCACGCTCGCGCGCGACCACTTCGCAACAGAACAGCACATCCGGGAGTCCGGACTGGACTTCACTTTTCTGCGCAACAACTTCTACATGGACTTCTTCGCACTGTTGGCTGGCGACGACGGAGTGATTCGCGGACCGGCCGGCGGCGGTCGGGTCTCGGCTGTCAGCAGGGCCGACCTCGCAGACGCGGCGCTCGCGGTCTTGCGCGACCCGGGAGCGCACCGCGGAGCAACCTATGAATTGACAGGACGCGAGGCCCTGACTCTCGACGAGGTGGCCCGCATCATTACGCAGAAGACGGGGCGCCCGGTGTCTTTCCACGACGAGACGCTGCCCGAGGCCTACGAGTCTCGTGCCAGTTATGGCGCGCCGTCATGGCAGGTGGATGCCTGGGTGTCGACGTATACGGCGATGGCCGCCGGCGAACAGTCGCGCATCACCGGTGATGTTCTTTCACTCACGGGGCACCAGCCGGAGACGCTGGGGGAGTTCCTCGACAGGATGTGAGCGGGCGGCGCACCCGGCCGTCGGACTCAGGCCGAGTCGCGCCAGACGATGGCCGTCTCGAGAAAGGTGCCATCGGTGTCGACGGTCTCGCCTCGGAGTTGAGCGAGCACGCTCTCCGCAGCGCGCCGACCGAGCTGGCCGGCTGGCTGGTGAACTGTCGACAGAGGCGGCTGCGCTCGTGTCGCCCACGCGCTGTCGTCGAATCCCACGACCCCTACATCGCCGGGAACGGATCGTCCGGCCTCGCGAAGGACATCGATGACTCCCGCAGCCATGGCATCTGATGCAGCGAAGACGCCGTCGACGTCGGGTGCCCGGTCGAGCAGCAGGCGCATTCCGTCGACGCCGCTTGCATGCGCGTACAGAGGCGTCGTGATCACCAGCTCGGCATCGAAACTGTCGCCGAGCGCAGCACGGAACCCCGCCATGCGATCTTGGCCAGAATCGCGGTCGAGGCCTGCGGCGATCATGCCGATGCGTCGTCGGCCGGTCTCCTTCAGCCTCGTGGTGATCGCTTTGGCGGCACTGAAGTTGTCGATGCCCACATACGGAATTCCTTCGATGTCGACGGGATGGCCGACGAAGGCCGCCGCGATGCCGAGCTCGGCGACAACCTTGGCGATGGGATCGTGCGCACGTGCCGACACGATGATGACTCCGTCGACGAATCCGCCGCTCAGATACTCGGCTACTCGATGACTGTCGCGATCGGAGTCGATCACGAGAGAGACGAGCTGGTAGTCGGCGTCAGAGAGGGCGGAGTTGATGCCCAGCAGGATGCTGCCGATGTTCGGGTCTTCGAGAAAGAGCGAGTGGGGTTCGTGCACCACGAGGCCCACAGCGTGTGACTGTCTCGTAGCCAGGTTGCGGGCCGCATTGTTGCGAACGTAACCGACCTTCGAGATCGCATCTATCACGGCCGAACGCGCCGCCTCCGAGACGTATGCCTCGGCGTTCAGCACTCGCGAAACCGTGCCGCGCGAGACGCCTGCGACCGCCGCGACATCATTGATGGTCGCGCGGGCGGATGCGGCTCGGCGGGCGGTCATATGCCCACTGTACTGGGCTGAAAGTCTGCTGGGTGTGGTTGCGGGGGCACACCGGAATTGACACGTCGACACAGGAATGCATATTCTGGGACCGTTCCCAGAAGTGCCCACGAATTTTCGTGTGAATGCAACTGGGAGCGTTCCCAGACGGCGACGCCGTGGGATCGAGCATGCACAGACAATGGAGCCCGTACCGTGAGCGAGACCGCAGTAGCCACCCTGATCGATGGCGACGCCTCCGCGTTCACGTTCGGTTGCGATTACAACCCCGAGCAGTGGAGCCGAGAGACCTGGCTCGAAGATGCTCGCCTCATGAACGAGGCCGGCGTCACGTTGGTCGCGCTGAACATCTTCGGCTGGGCGCAGCTCGAACCCGAGCGCGGCAGCTACGACTTCGACGCGCTCGACGCGATCATCGAGATCCTTCACGATCACGGCATCGGCATCAATCTCGGAACGGCGACGGCGAGCCCGCCCCCATGGTTCAGCGCCGACTACCCCGAGTCGTTGCCCATGATGGCCGATGGCACACGTCGCGAGTTCGGCGGAAGGCAGGCGTTCTGCCCGAGTTCGCCCGCCTACCGCGAGCACGCGCTCGCGCTCGTCGAGAAGATCGCCGAGCGATACGGCGCACATCCGGCCGTGCGCCTATGGCACGTGTCGAACGAGATCGGTTGCCACAACGCTCACTGCTACTGCGAGATCTCCTCCGAGGCTTTCCGCGGCTGGCTCAAGGAGCGCTACGCCAGCATCGACGATCTGAACGACGCCTGGGGTACCTCGTTCTGGAGCCAGCGCTACGCGTCATGGGAACACATCCGCACGCCGAAGCTCACCGTGTCGACCGGCAACCCAGGGCAGGCCCTCGACTTCATGCGGTTCAGCTCGGATGAGCTCCTCGCGCACTACAAGGCAGAGCAGGCAATTCTTCGCAGGCACAGCTCTGCACCCGTCACGACGAACTTCATGGTCACCGCGCACATCCGCAACCAGGATTACTGGGCCTGGGCCCCGCACATGGACGTCATCGCCAACGACCACTATCTCGATCACCGACTGGGCGACCCGCGGTCTGAGTTGTCGTTCGCGGCGGATGCGACGCGCGGCCTGGCCGGCGGGCGCCCGTGGATGCTCATGGAGCAGGCGACGTCGGCCGTGAACTGGCAGCCGCTCAACATCGCCAAGGCGCCGGGCGAGATGATCCGCAACACCCTCAGCCACGTCGCTCGTGGTGCCGATGGAATCAGCTTCTTCCAGTGGAGAGCGTCGCTGCAGGGCAGCGAGAAGTTCCACTCGGCGATGCTGCCGCACGCAGGAACGGACTCGAGCGTCTGGCGCGAGGTCGTCGAGCTCGGAGACATCCTCACTCGGCTAGCCGAGGTGACCGGCAGCGTCGTCGAGGCCGAGGTGGCCATCGTCTTCGACTGGCAAGCGTGGTGGGCCACCGACCTCGACTCGCATCCGTCGGTCCAGGTGCGATACCTCGCGCAGGTGCACGCCGCATACAACGCCCTCCTCGGCGCGGGCATCACGGTCGACATCGTGGCCCCCGGAGCCCCTGTCGACGCATACACACTCGTCGTGGTTCCGAGCCTGTACAGCGTCACGGATGCCGCGGCCCAGGTGCTGGTCGACTATGTGGCGGCCGGCGGGCACGCTGTCGTGACCTTCTTCAGTGGAATCGTCGACGAGCACGACAGAGTGCGTCCCGGCGGCTATCCCGGTGCTTTCCGCGAACTCCTCGGTGTGCGGAGCGAGGAGTTCGTTCCGCTTCACCCGTCGACGGTTCTCGAGTTGAGCGACGGGCAGAGCGCTCGTCTGTGGTCGGAGCGACTGCGGTTGGAGGGCGCAGAGGCGGTCTCCGTCTTCGCGAACGGCCCCGTTCATGGAGTCCCCGCCGTCACGCGCAACACGGTCGGAAGCGGTGTCGCCTGGTATCTCGCGACAGCCCTCGACGAGGCATCGCTCGCCGAGACACTCGCTCGCGCCGCCCGAGAAGCGGGTGTCACGGTACCCGTGGCCCACCCCGTGGGCGTCGAGATCGTGCGCCGCGTCAGCGCATCCGGCAGCTGGCTCTTCATCATCAACCACACGGATGCCTCGTTCGAGTACCGAACGCAGGGCACCGAGATCCTCACGGGCGCCGAGATCGGCACACCCGCATCAGCTACGAACGAGACCGCGCAGAACGGAACGCTCGACGTGCCGGCCGGCGCGGTGCGCGTCGTGAGAGAGAGCAGGAACTAAGAAGTGACGACCACCTCTGTGCCGCGGCTGAAAGCCCGCCGCACACCCGTCAAACACAAGAGGGCGATCGCGATCTTTCTCGCTCCCTTCGCCGTGCTGTTCGCCGCCTTCTATCTCTTGCCGATCGGCTGGGCGATAGGGCAGTCCCTGCTCGTCGTCGAGCGCGACGGCACCTTCGGTAAGCCGGTCGAGGTCTTCGGCGGCCTGACCCAGTACATCCTGGTGTTCCAGAACGAGGCGTTCTGGGCATCCGTCGGCCGGGTCGCGCTGTTCGGCGTGGTGCAGGTGCCGGTGATGCTCGGCTTCGCGCTCGTTCTCGCACTGCTGCTCGACTCTCCGCTCGTGAAGGGCAAGAAGTTCTTCCGGCTGGCATTCTTCGTGCCCTACGCCGTGCCGGGCGTTATCGCCGCCATCATGTGGGGCTACCTTTATTCGCCGAACCTCTCTCCGTTCGCCGCCTTCACTTCTGGGTTCGACCTGCTCGCGCCCGAGACGGTGCTCTGGTCGATCGCGAACGTCGTCACCTGGGTCTACGTCGGCTACAACATGCTCATCATCTACTCGGCGCTGCTCGCTCTGCCGAGCGAGATCTTCGAGGCAGCGAGGCTCGACGGCGCCAACCAGCTGCAGATCGCGCTCTCGATCAAGATCCCGCTCGTGATGCCGGCGATCGTGCTCACCGCGATCTTCTCGATCATCGGAACGCTTCAGCTGCTCGCGGAGCCTCAGGTGTTCCGCAGCTTCACCTCGTCGGTGTCGAGCACGTTCACGCCCAACATCGCCGTCTACACGACCTCGGCCGTTCCGAACGTGAGCCTTGCCGCCGCCATGTCTGTGGTGCTGGCGCTCGCCACCTTCATCATGTCGTTCGTCTTTCTCAAATTCACCCAGCGTAAGGGCGACCAGTGACCCAGATATCTGCCGGAGCTCCCAAAGAGAAGCTCGCCTCCCGCACCGCGGCGATGATCGTGATGGGCATCTCGACGCTCTACTTCCTCGTGCCCATCTGGTGGCTCTTCATCGGCTCGACCAAGTCGCGCGAGCAGTTCTCGAGCACGGCCGGCCTGTGGTTCGCCGACTTCAACCTGTTCACCAATATCGGCGACCTCTTCGCCTACAACGACGGCGTGTACCTGAAGTGGATGTTGAACAGCATCATCTACGCGAGCTTCGGCGCGCTGCTCGGAACGCTCTTCGCGGCGATGTGTGGCTACGCCCTCGCGAAGTACCGCTTTCCGGGTCGGGAACTGATCTTCAACACCGTGCTCGGCGGCGTTCTGGTTCCGGCCACCGCGCTCGCGCTGCCGCTGTTCCTGATCTTCAGCCAGTTCAACGCGACCAACACGTTCTGGTCGGTGTTCCTGCCGAGCATCGTGAGCCCGTTCGGGGTGTACCTCGCTCGCATCTTCGCCGCGGCCAGCGTGCCGGACGAACTCCTCGAAGCCGCGCGGCTCGACGGCGCGGGCGAAGTGCGCACCTTCTTCTCGGTCTCGCGCCGCCTCATGACGCCGGCGCTGGTCACGATCTTCCTCTTCCAGTTCGTGGCGATCTGGAACAACTTCTTCCTGCCGCTCATCATGCTGCGCGACCAGACGCTGTTCCCCGTGACCCTCGGCCTCTACACCTGGAACTCGCAGGTCAACCAGATTCCTGAGATCCGCACCTTCGTCATCATCGGGGCATTCCTCTCGATCATCCCGCTGATCATCGCCTTCCTCAGCCTCCAGCGCTTCTGGCGCGGAGGTCTGGGGGCCGGCAGCGTCAAGTAGCCGCTGCCACCCGCACCACCCCTCACCACAGAACCGCACAGTCAAAGGAAGAGAAAATGCATATCAAAAACAGCAAGCGCATCGTGGCGCTCGGTGTTCTCGCGGCTATCAGCCTCACGGGATGCGCCGCGGGCGGCAGCAGCGGAAGCGGCGGGGGCAGCGACGCCGCCGCGTGTGCTCCGAGCGACGGCAAGGTCGACCTGACCTACACGTCGTGGATTCCCGGAATCGATAAGGTCGTCGACATCTGGAACAAGGAGAACCCCGACATCCAGGTGAAGGTGCAGACCGGCCCGAACGGTAACGGCGGCACCTACAAGAACTTCTTCAACCAGCTGAGCGCGGGCAACGCCCCCGACCTCGGCCAGATCGAGTACGACGCTCTTCCGAACTTCCGTGTGCAGGACGGTCTGACCAACATCGCCTCGTGCAAGAACGTCACCGAGAGCAAAGACGACTTCATCGACTGGACCTGGAACCAGGTGACGTTCGGAGAGAAGGATTCGGTCTACGCGATTCCGCAGGACACCGGCCCCATGGCCATGTACTACCGCAAGGATCTGTTCGAGAAGGCCGGCATTCCCGTGCCGACCACTTGGGACGAGTACGCGGCGGCAGCCAAGACCATCCGTTCGCAGGGCGGCTACATCACCAACTTCCCGCAGAACGACGTGAACTGGTTCGCCGGTCTCGTCTGGCAGGCAGACGGTCGTTGGTTCTCCAACGACGGTGACAAGTGGGATGTCACCCTGACGTCGCCCGAGTCCGAGAAGGTCGCCGACTACTGGCAGGGCCTCATCTCCACCGACCTCGTCTCCAAGGTTCCGGCCTGGACCGACGAGTGGAACAACGCCTACAACACGGGCAGCGACTGGACCTGGATCTCGGCCGTCTGGGGAGCCAACTCGATCTCGAGCGGCGCCCCCGACACATCCGGCAACTGGGCCGTTGCGCCCATGCCGCAGTGGAAGGCTGGCGAGAACAAGGCCGGCAACTGGGGCGGTTCCTCCACGGCCGTGCTCAAGGGCTCGAAGCACCCCTACGAGGCTGCGCAGTTCGCTCTCTGGCTGAACACGAGCGACGAGGCCCTCACCGCTCTCAACAAGGAAGCCAACCTGTACCCCGCGACGAAGGCCGGACTGAAGCTGCCCGTTCTCAGCGAGGGCGTCGACTTCTACGGTGGACAGAAGATCTACGACACGTTCGCGACCGCTGCGACCGAGACCAACTCCGACTTCGTCTGGGGCCCCACGATGACGCAGACCTACGGCGACGTCGCGGACGGCTTCGGTGAGGTGCTGGGTGGCACCGGCACGCTGACCGACGCGCTGAAGACGGGTCAGAAGAAGACGATCGACGCACTCGACGCGGCTGCGATTCCCGTCAACAAGTGAGCATGATTAACAGGTGAACATGATCCACCACCTCCGTGCCGCGGGCACCAGCTTCGTGCTGGACGCCCGCGGCACGGCCGTGCCCGCCGTCATTCATTTCGGAGCCGACCTGGGCGAGCTCGATGAGCGCGCCCTCGAGAACCTCGTCGAGTCCCAGCGGCCCGCCGTCGGTCCGAGCTCCATCGACTCTGCTCTCCTGCAACGGGTCGTGCCTCTTATGGCCGACGGGTGGTCGGGCAGACCCGGCCTCGCCGGTTATCACGAGGGCACACAGATCTCGGCCCTCGGTATGCAGCACACGGCCGCGCTCCGTCTCAGACACGCGCGGCGCACCGACCAGAACCTCACTCTCGTTCTCGAGTCCATCCCGCCGGTTCCCGGCGAGCCGGATGCGACGGCTCTCGTCGTCGAGATCGACATCGAGTTGTCGGCGGACGGCGTCTTGCGGCAGCGGCTCAGCGTGCGAAACGAGGGATCGAGCGTCTACTCGCTGGCCTCTCTCGACGCCACCCTTCCGGTTCCCTCGAGGGCGCGGGAGCTGCTCGACTTCACCGGTCGCTGGCCGCGCGAGCGCCAGCCTCAACGCCACGATCTGGATGTGGGAACGTGGACGAGAGACAGCAGGCATGGCCGCCCCGGTCACGACGCGGCTTTCCTTCTGGTGGCGGGCACCCCGCATTTCGGTTTCCGGCACGGCGAGGTATGGGGGTCTCACCTCGCCTGGAGCGGCGACCAACGACTGTGGGCCGAGGCTTCGGCGACCGGGCACTCGCTTGTCGGTGCGGGGGAGCTGTTCGAACCGGGCGAGGTTCGGCTGGCAACAGGCGAGACCTATCGCTCGCCCTGGCTCGTCTCGGCCTGGTCGAACAGAGGCCTCGACGGCCTGACCGGGCGCCTGCACGGCTTCGTGCGCTCCCGACGTCGTCTCGGCGAACGCAAAGTCATGCTGAACACCTGGGAGGCCGTGTACTTCGACCACGATCTCGCGAAGCTCACGCACTTGGCAGAGACCGCGGCCAGCGTGGGCGTGGAGCGCTTCGTGCTCGACGACGGCTGGATGACGGGCCGCACCGACGACCGGCGCGCGCTCGGCGACTGGATCGTCGACGCATCCAAGTGGCCCGACGGCCTGCACCCCCTGATCGAAAGAGTTCATGGCCTCGGAATGGACTTCGGCCTCTGGGTCGAACCCGAGATGATGAGTGTCGACTCCGACGTGTTCCGGGCCCACCCCGAGTGGGTGCTGTCGGCGGGAAATGCCGAGCTGCCTCAGCCGTGGCGTTTTCAGCAGGCGATCGACCTGTCGAACCCGGATGCGTTCGCTCACGTGCACGGCCAGCTCGCGGCCCTGCTCGACGAGTACCCGATCGCCTACCTCAAGTGGGATCAGAACCGCGACCTGCTCGGCGGCTCGGCACATCGTCAGACGCTCGCCTGCTACCGACTCATGGATGCTCTCCGGGAGCAGTTTCCGACCGTGGAGATCGAATCGTGCTCGTCTGGCGGAGGCCGCGTCGACCTCGGCGTGCTGGAACGCACAGACCGGGTCTGGCCGAGCGATACCAACGATTCGCTCGAGCGCCAGGCGATCTACCGCCACACGGCCGGCCTCGTTCCCCCCGAGTTCCTGGGCGTGCACCTCGGTGCACCGACCGCTCACACGACCGGCCGCAGTCACGAGCTGAGCTTCCGGCTCGCGACGGCGCTGTTCGGCCACGCCGGCATCGAGTGGGACATCACGACCGCGAGCGAGCCGGAGCTCGACGCGATCAGGGCCTGGACCTCGTTCTATCGCGAACAGCGGGTGCTGTTGCACTCGGGCGTGCTCGTGAGGGCCGACGATGTCGATCCGGCTCGTCAGGTGCACGGCATCGTGGCTCCGGATGCCTCGGTCGCGATCTTCGCGGTCGTCACGGTTGCCGCGACTCGCGATTCCGCCGTTGCGCCGGTCACGTTCCCTGGGCTGGAGCCGGATCTCGTGTACCGCGTTCGCGCCGTGAAGCTCGGGGAGTGGCCCCGCGTCCTGCAGGACGCTCCGCCCGAGTGGTGGACCCATGGCGAGATCACCCTGTCCGGTCGCGTGCTCGCCGAGCTCGGCCTCGCCATGCCGTTGCTTCTGCCCGAGCAGGCGCTCGTTCTGCATCTGGCGGCCGTCTGAGCGCTCAGCTCGTCTCGTCGGGCGGGCCTGCGAGCGAATCTGCGCCGAACGCGGCATGCTGAAGGCATGCAGCTCGCACGCGCGATAGACGACTTCACGTCGTATCTCGTCGGCGAGCGCGGCTATTCGCCGCACACGGTCCGGGCCTACCGCTCGGACCTTGCGGCGCTCGCCTCCTTCGCGACGCAGAGAAGCATCGACGACACCGACGAGATGACGCTCGAGGTCTACCGCGACTGGCTGTGGTCGGCGTCGCAGTCCGGCCTGTCCAAGGCCACACTGGCGAGACGATCTGCCACGGCCAAGAGCTTCTCTGCCTGGCTATCCCGCGCAGACGAGCAGACCATCGACGCGGCGGCGAGGTTGCGGGCGCCCAAGCCCGATCGCAGCCTTCCGCGGGTTCTGTCGAGAGATGCCATGGATGGCGTTCTCGATTCCCTGGCCGCTCGAACCCTCGACGGCGAGCCGGTGGCACTTCGTGACCTCGCCATCGTCGAGCTGCTGTACGCATCGGCGCTGCGTGT
This sequence comes from Agreia pratensis, assembly GCF_900177685.1. Taxonomy (GTDB): domain Bacteria; phylum Actinomycetota; class Actinomycetes; order Actinomycetales; family Microbacteriaceae; genus Agreia; species Agreia pratensis. Next base: position 87,858 of record NZ_FXAY01000001.1, on the reverse strand, counting down.
CTCGGAACTCGTGGGCATCGATACCGGTGACCTCGATCTCGATCGACGCACCGTGCGCGTGCTGGGCAAGGGCAATAAGGAGAGAGTCGTGCCCTTCGGCCAGCCCGCCCATCTCGCCCTGGTCGACTACCTGCAGCGTGGGCGGCCCGCCTTGGCGGCGCGCTCGAGCGACGGTTCCGGTTCGTCGGCCGTCTACCTGGGCGCGCGCGGCGCGCGGCTCGGCACCCGGTCGGTCTACGGGCTCGTTTCGAAGCTGCTCCTGGATGTCCCGGGCTCGGGACCGGAGGGACCCCACGCTTTCAGACACACGGCGGCCACCCATCTGCTCGACGGCGGTGCCGACCTGCGCGCGGTGCAGGAGATGCTCGGTCACGCGAGCCTCGGCACGACCCAGATCTACACTCATGTGACGACGGAGAGGCTGCGCGAGACCTACCGTCAGGCGCACCCGCGGGCCTGACCCGCAGCATCCGTCGCTCGACCCCGCCGACCCCGCCGACGCCCGCGGCTGAGACCGGCAGCAGGATCGCTCGCGGGCGTGCCTCGAGCAGCAGACGAGGCGAGGTGTACTGACCTGCGTTTCGAACGCCGAAGTGCAGGCACGATTCGGTGCAGTGATCAGACGACGCGACGGTGCCGATCTGCTGGCCTCGTGTCACGTGATCGCCCTTCTTCAGCGTGGTCTCGAGCGGCTCGTAGCTCGATACGAGGTCACCGGGGTGCGCGATCGAAAGCACGGAACGATCCACCACGTGCCCGGCGAAGTGCACGGTTCCCGACTCGGGCGCGACCACGATGTCGCCTGCCGCCGCTTTGATGTCGATACCTCGATGACCGGGGGAGTACGCATCGACGGGCTGCTGCCACTCGCGGATCACGATGTGAGGCTCGCGCACGGGCCATGCCCAGTCGGGCAGTGCGGAAACCTGCGTCGGCACGGCGAGACTCGACGCGACAAGAAGCGGCACGAGGTGAATGGCGAGTCGACCGATCGAGAGGTGGATACCGGAACGATGCATAGAGGTCAGCCTGTCAAGGGGGATGCCAGGGACAGGCAGGATGCCCCGAACGGGGGAGAGTTCGTGCCAAGATCGAAGTGTTAGGGACAGCGTCGTGACGCGCGCACTGTCGGTCACAAGAGGGAGCAGATCATGGCAACCAGCGGGGTCGCAGGACAAGCGGACACCGACGTGAAAACCGATAAGAAGCTCAGGCGAAAGGTCATCGCGCTCGCGGCGGCCGGAGCCATCGGAGGCTTCCTCTTCGGATTCGACTCATCGGTCGTCAACGGCGCAGTCGATGCCATCCAAGCCGACTTCAGCCTGACCGCGGCATTCACCGGCTTCGCTGTCGCCTCCGCTCTACTCGGCTGCGCCGTGGGTGCCTATCTGGCCGGTCGACTCGCCGACCGTCTCGGACGCATCCCGGTGATGCTCATCGGTGCCGTACTCTTCCTCGTCAGCTCCCTCGGCTCCGGCTTCGCCTTCGCCGCATGGGATCTGACCGTGTGGCGCCTCATCGGCGGACTCGGCATCGGTATCGCGTCCGTGATCGCCCCTGCCTACATCTCCGAGATCGCACCGAAGGCGATCCGGGGCAGCCTGGCCTCGTTGCAGCAGCTCGCGATCACCGTCGGTATCTTCACGGCCCTGCTGTCTGACGCCGTTCTGGCGAACGTCGCGGGGGGCGCGAACGAGGTCTTCTTCCTCGGCCTGGATGCCTGGCGGTGGATGTTCCTCGTCTGCGCGGTGCCCGCGATCATCTACGGTCTCGTCGCGCTGAGACTGCCGGAGTCGCCTCGCTACCTGCTGATGACCGACAAGAAAGAGAAGGCCACCAAGGTTCTTGCCTCGATCACGCCCGCCAACCAGCTCGACAAGGCCGTCGCAGACATCGAGGCAGGCATTCGCGAAGACGCGGCCAACGCCGACAAGGGGTCGCTGAGAGGAAAACGCTTCGGGCTCCTGCCCATCGTCTGGGTCGGAATCATCCTGTCGATGCTGCAGCAGCTCGTGGGCATCAACGTGATCTTCTACTATTCGACCACCCTCTGGTCGAGCGTGGGCTTCAAAGAGAGCGACTCTCTGACGATCTCAGTCATCACCTCGGTGACCAACGTGGCCGTCACCTTCGTCGCCATCTTCCTCGTCGACAAGGTCGGACGCCGACCCATCCTGCTGTTCGGCTCGGTCGGCATGGCGGTGGCTCTCGGATCGATGACCCTGGCGTTCAGCCAGGCGCAGCTCGTCGATGGCAAGCCCAGCCTCGAGGGCGCGTGGGGAATCATCGCGCTGGTCGGAGCCAACCTCTTCGTGGTCGCATTCGGCGCATCCTGGGGTCCGCTGGTCTGGGTACTGCTCGGCGAGATCTTCCCGACCCGAATCCGAGGTCGTGCCCTCGGCGTCGCCGCCGCCGCGCAGTGGCTCACGAACTTCGCCGTCACCATGACATTCCCGATCATCTCTCAAGACGTCTCGCTCACGCTGGCCTATGGGCTCTACGCCGCATTCGCCGCGCTGTCGTTCTTCTTCGTCTTCTTCAAGATTCCCGAGACGAAGGGCGTGGCGCTGGAGGAGACCGGCAGCCTGAGTGTTGTTCGTGGACGTCGGCGAGAGAAAGACGGAGTCGGCGGAGCCAAATAAGCTGCACCTATGCAGCTCGGTCAATACCCTCCAGCCGATCATGTGCTGGCGCACATCAGCGACACCCACTTTCTGGGCGGGCGCCGACCCCTCTACGGCAGCATCGACACCGATGCGAATCTCGAGGCGGCGATGGCCGCGCTCGAGGCTTCGAGAATCGACATCGATGCGCTCGTCTTCACAGGCGACATCGCAGACCTGGGTGAAGCGGATGCCTATGGCCGGGTGCGCGCGATCGTCGAGCCTGCAGCGCGTCGCATGGGCGCAGAGATCCTGTGGGTCATGGGAAACCACGACGACAGATCCGCGTTCAGGGCAGGCCTGCTCGACGAGGTCGGCGTCGCCGCGCCCGTCGACAGGGTGGTGTCGCTCGACGGACTGAGAGTCATCACGCTCGACACGTCGGTGCCCGGATACCACCATGGGGAGCTGAGCGCGGAACAACTCGATTGGCTGCGTGAGCAGGTCGCCACCGACGCTCCGCACGGCTCGATCCTCGCGCTGCACCATCCTCCGATTCCGAGTCCCGTGGCTTATATGCAGGTGCTCGAACTGCAGCGGCAGCATGAACTAGCCGATGTCATCCGAGGCAGTGACATCCGTGCCATCCTGGGCGGCCATCTCCACTACTCCACCCACGGGCTGTTCGCGGGCATTCCCGTGGCGGTCGCCGCGGCGACCTGTTACACGATGGATGTTTCGGCGCCCGATTCGACGCTGGTCGGACGAGATGGCGGCCAGTCGATCACGCTCGTGCACGTGTACGCCGATCAGGTGGTCCATTCCATCGTGCCGCTCGGAGATTTTCCCGTCGTCGCCCGCTTCGACAGCGACTTCACGCGCCGGCTCGAATCCGCCGACCCGGTCGAACTGCGCGAGTACTACGCCAAGCAACAGGGGTGATATAGTTTCCCGAGCACCTCGATCCGTCGGGGTGACTACGCGTGCCCGCTGACTTTCGTCACGACTCCACTCGGTCCTCCCTTCTCCCTCCTGTTCTGCAGGAGTGTGTGATCGGTGGTCGGAGGCGTGCTGGGCACCAGGAACCGTCACCAACAGGTCGACGGTAAGAAACCGATTGACGTGTGCCTGTGGCGCGGACAGTTCGTGATGAACTGCGACGTGCGCAGCCGCCGTCGAAGAACAGGAGACGGCTCATGGCCGTTGTAACCATTCGCCAGCTGCTCGACAGCGGCGTTCACTTTGGACACCAGACCCGTCGTTGGAACCCGAAGATGAAGCGATTCATCCTCACCGAGCGTTCGGGCAGCCACATCATCGACCTCCAGCAGTCGCTGGTGCACATCGACAAGACGTACGACTACGTCAAGGAGACCGTCGCCCACGGCGGAACGGTCCTCTTCGTCGGAACCAAGAAGCAGGCTCAGGGCTCCATCGCCGAGCAGGCTCAGCGTGTCGGCCAGCCCTACGTCAACCAGCGCTGGCTCGGTGGCCTCCTCACCAACTTCCAGACGGTCTCCAAGCGGCTTGCGCGCATGAAGGAACTCGAAGAGGTCGACTTCGACGACACCACTCGCGGCTACACGAAGAAAGAGCTTCTGATTCAGAAGCGCGAGCTCGTCAAGCTGCAGAAGAGCCTCGGCGGTATCCGCAACCTCACGAAGACGCCGTCGGCGATCTGGATCGTCGACACCAAGAAGGAGCACCTCGCCATCGACGAGGCGCACAAGCTCGGCATCCCCGTCATCGCGATCCTCGACACCAACTGCGACCCCGACGACGTGCAGTACCCGATCCCGGGCAACGACGACGCGATCCGCTCCGTGGGCCTGCTCACCCGCATCATCGCCGACGCCGCCGCCGAGGGCCTGATCCAGCGTCACCAGAAGCCCGACGAGGCCGGCAACGTCTCGGCCGTCGAGCCCTTGGCCGAGTGGGAGAAGGAGCTTCTTCAGGCTTCCGAGACCCCGTCGACCGAGGCTGAGAAGATCGAGGCCGTCGACGGTCTCGTCGAGAACGCCGTCGAGTCCGACGCCGCAAAGACCGCCGTCGCCGACGTCATCGCTGCGGAGACCCCCACCGAAGAGAACGACGCAGACGCCGTCGTCGCCGAGCACGAAGCCGCCGCAGACGCGACGATCGTTCCCGAGCACGCCGTCGAGTCCGACGCTGCCACCGAGGCTCGCCTCGAGGCCGAGGCCACCGACGCCGAGAAGACCCCCGCGAAGTAGTTCGCGCCTTCCTCGATATCTCATCTCTTTAGTCAAGTAAGGAAGCACACCATGGCAGATTTCAGCCTGGCTGACCTCAAGACCCTGCGCGAGCGCCTCGGCACCGGCATGGTCGACAGCAAGAACGCGCTCGTCGAAGCCGGCGGAGACCTCGAGAAGGCGACGGAGATCCTTCGCCTCAAGGGTGCCAAGTCGAACGCGAAGCGCGCCGACCGCTCCACCAGCGAAGGCCTCGTCGCGGCCAAGGAGAGCGGCAACACCGCGACCCTGATCGAGCTCGCCAGCGAGACCGACTTCGTCGCGAAGAACGACAAGTTCGTCGCTCTGGCCGATTCCGTGCTCGACGCGGCCGTCGCAGCAGGCGCCACCTCGGTCGAGGAGGCCCTCGCGGCTCCCGCGGCCGGTGGAACCGTAGCCGACCTGATCAGCAACGAGGCGGCGATCCTCGGAGAGAAGATCGAGCTCCGTCGTCTGGCCGTCGTCACCGGCGATGCATTCGCGATCTACCTGCACAAGACCTCCAAGGATCTGCCGCCGCAGGTCGGCGTGGTCGTGGGCTACACGGGTTCGGATGCCGACACGGCTCGTTCGATCGCTCAGCACATCTCGTTCGCCAACCCGGAATTCCTCGCTCGCGAGGACGTACCGGCCGAAGCTGTCGAGAATGAGCGTCGTATCGTCGAGGAGATCTCGCGCGGCGAGGGCAAGCCCGAGGCTGCACTGCCGAAGATCATCGAGGGTCGCCTCGGCGCCTACTACAAGCAGGTCGCCCTGCTCGAGCAGGACTACGCGAAGGACAACAAGCAGCAGGTCAAGAAGGTGCTCGCCGACGCCGGTGTCACGGTCTCCGGCTTCGCGCGCTTCAAGGTCGGCGCGTAACGCCACGACGTACGTTTCGGCCGAAGGCCCATCCTGCTTTGCGGGATGGGCCTTCGGCTGTTAAGTAGGATCGATCGTGGCTGCTCTCTCGAGTGAGCCCCAGCCTCAAGGAGACTCGCCTGTGAAGACGACTGCATCGCCTGTGCGCCATGCCCGTATGCCCCTGCGCGGAGCCTGGGTGCGCATCGTCCGTCTTGTCGCGATCGTCGCGGCTGTGGCGCTGGTGAGCGTGGGGGGCATCACCGCTGTCAGCGCGTGGACCTTCACCTCTAAGCTCGAGGCGAACTCGGTCGAGATCCATCCCGAGGAGACCGAGGAACAGGCGCCACCGGCGATCGGCGCTCTCGAGGGTGGCTTCAATGTGCTGGTCGTCGCAGCCGACAACGATGCGAGCCAGAGTCAGGATCTCTACGGAGAACGCGATGGCGCCACGTTGAACGACGTGAACATGCTCCTGCACGTCTCTCAAGACCATAAGACTGCCGTCGCCGTGAGCTTTCCGCGTGACTTGGTCATCGCGCATCCCGAGTGTGAGAAGGGCGACGCCATGCGCGCCGCACCTATCAACGAGGCCTGGGGGAGAGGTGGTCTCGCCTGCGTCGTCGCGACGGTCACCAACCTCACGGGCCTCGACATTCGGTACGCGGTATCGATGACATTCGATGCGGTGATCGCCTTGACCGATGCGATCGGTGGCGTTCCGATCTGTCTGACCGGGCGTGTGACTGATGATCAGGTCGTCTATCCCGACGGGAATGGCGAACTGCAGCACCTCGATCTGCCGGCTGGCATCACCGAGGTGCAGGGTGGCCTTGCCGCCGGATTCCTGCGCTCTCGCCACGGCGTGGGTGACGGAGGCGACCTCAGCCGCATCTCATCTCAGCAGCAGTATCTCTCGTCGCTCGTGCGCAAGCTGAAGAGCAACGACACTCTGGGCGACTTCGGCAAGCTCTATTCGCTGGCCAATGTCGTCGCCGAACCGAAGTACTTCACGCTCTCGTCGTCGCTGACGAAGGTCGACACGATGATCTCGATGGCACAGGCGCTGCGCACGATCGACCTGAACAACATCACCTTCGTCCAGTACCCGGGAACCACCAACGACCCCGACTTCCCCGGCAAGGTCGTGCCCACCCAAGATGCCGCTGACTCGCTCTTCGCGTTGATCAAGGCGGATCAGCCCTTTACTCTCGGAGCCGACTCGCAGCCGATCGGAAGCACGATCGAGCCCACCGCGCCAGCAGATCCTGCCGCACCCGCTGATCCCGCTGCTCCCGTCGATCCCGCCGCTCCGGCGGCGCCCGCTGACCCGGCGACACCGGATGCCGCAGCGCCCCCTGTGCTCGACGGGGTCACCGGCTCGACCGCGCAACAGGAGACCTGCGCGGTACCGTTCGAGGACTAGGTCTGCCAGCCCCTAAAATTGGCAGGACGAGATCGAAAGGGATCCACACAGATGACTTCACCAGAACCCCGCCGCCGGGTACTCCTCAAACTCTCTGGTGAGGCCTTCGGTGCAGGCTCCCTCGGAGTCAACCCCGATGTGGTCAGCGAATTGGCGAGAGAGATCGCCGCAGCCGCGAAGCAGGTAGAGATCGCGATCGTCGTAGGAGGAGGAAACTTCTTCCGTGGCGCCGAGCTCTCGCAGCGCGGCATGGACCGGGGCCGCGCCGATTACATGGGCATGTTGGGCACAGTGATGAACGCCCTCGCGCTGCAGGATTTCCTCGAGCAGGCAGGTGCCGCCACACGTGTGCAGTCGGCTATCTCGATGACGCAGGTCGCCGAGCCGTATATTCCGCTGCGGGCAGAGCGCCACCTCGAGAAGGGTCGCGTCGTCATCTTCGGAGCCGGAGCGGGTCTGCCCTACTTCTCGACCGACACCGTGGCTGCGCAGCGGGCGCTCGAGATCGGAGCAAATGTCGTCCTGGTGGCGAAGAACGGTGTCGACGGCGTGTACGACTCCGATCCGCGTACCAACCCCGACGCCAAGAAGATCGACAGGCTCACCTACCTCGACGCCCTCCAACGCGAACTCAAGGTCGTCGACTCCACGGCGTTCAGCCTGTGCATGGACAACAAGATGCCGATGATGGTTTTCGGCATGGAGCCGCAGGGCAACGTCACTCGGGCGCTTCTCGGCGAGCGCATCGGCACCCTCGTCAGCACGTCGCACGAGTGACCGGGCGAGCCGCCCTAAACTACTGAAGAACCAAAAGAAGGAGTTGCCGTGATCGCGGATGTACTGGCCGGCGCAACAGAGCGCATGAAGAAGGCCGTCGACAACACGAAGGAAGACTTCTCGAGCATTCGCACCGGGCGCGCGAACCCGGGCCTCTTCCAGAAGATCCTGGTCGACTACTACGGCACCCCCACGCCGCTCAGCCAGCTGGCCGGTCTGCAGAACCCCGAAGCGCGCACCATGCTCATCACCCCCTACGACAAGGGTGCGCTGCGTGACATCGAACAGGCGATCCGCGACACTCCCAACCTCGGCGCCAACCCGTCGAACGACGGCAATGTCATCCGCGTCACGCTGCCGGAGCTCACCGAGGAGCGCCGCAAGGAGTACGTGAAGATCGTGCGGACCAAGGCCGAAGACGGCAAGGTGTCGCTGCGAAACATCCGACGCAAGGCCAAAGACGAGCTCGATGCGCTGAAGAGCGAGGTCGGCGACGACGAGGTGTCACGCGCCGAGAAAGAGCTGGAGCAGATCACGAAGTCGCACGTCGATGGCATCGACGACGCGCTGAAGCGCAAGGAAGTCGAACTCCTCGAGATCTAGGCGACCCCTATGACGAACGATCCCGACACTCCCGCCTCCGAAGCAGATCCGGCGCGTAAGCATCCAGGGATGACCCGCGCCGAGTTCGAGGCGAAGGTGCGTGAGCGCCGCGATCAATTCGACCGGGCGAATGACAAGATCACGGCCCGTTCGGGGCGCAATCTCGTCAGCGCGATCGGCATCGGTCTGGCATTGGGACTCGTCATGGTCTTCAGCCTGCTCTTCATCAAGGACATCTTCGTCGTCTTTGCCACGGTGCTCGTCGCGTTCACCGTGTTCGAACTCGCAACGGCCCTGCGGCACGCCGGCCGCGACGTACCTCGGATTCCGAGCGTCCTTGCGGCCGTCGTCGTGGTGCCCGTGTCGTTCTACTTCGGTGAAGAATGGCAGTGGATCGCGATGATCGGCGGCGTGCTGCTGGTGGTCCTCTGGAGGTTGGCCGAACTCGCTGTACCCCGGCACCGTGCGTCGCTGCGCAGCGTGGCCCTGGACATGTCGGGTGGAGTGTTCATCCAGGTCTACGTGACATTCCTCGGCAGCATCGCAGCCCTTCTTCTGCGCAACGATGGCGGCCAGTGGTGGGTGATGTCCTTCCTCATCGTGGTGGTCTCTGTCGACGTGGGTGCCTATGCCACGGGACTGAACTTCGGCAAGCATCCGATGGCACCGACCGTGAGCCCGAAGAAGACCTGGGAGGGTTTCGCCGGCTCGTGGATCTTCGGCGTCGCGTCGAGCGTGCTACTTTCGATCTTCCTGCTCGACAGGCCCTGGTGGTTCGGCCTCATCCTCGGAACGGTCCTGGTGCTGAGTGCGACTGCGGGCGACCTGTCCGAGTCGCTGCTGAAACGCGACCTCGGCATCAAGGACATGAGCACATGGTTGCCTGGCCACGGCGGATTCCTCGACCGACTCGACTCGATCCTGCCGTCCGCCGCGGCGGCCTACGTGCTGTTCATCATCTCCACTTAGGCGTCGACCAGTAAGTGTTGACAGAATGGTGACCGTGAGTCAAACGTTTCCCCGAGCACGCTCCTCCAGGCCCGGCTACAAGATCGACGAGGTCGAGAAGTTCCTGGCCGCCGCGCGCATCGCGTACAGCGCCGAACCCGGCGACACCGGCACGATCGTCACGGCCGAAGGTATCCGGCACATGGCATTCGGGCTCGAGAAGGGGGGATACTCGACACTCGCGGTCGATGCCGCTCTCGAACGTCTCGAAGAGGCATTCGCCGCCCGAGAGCGGGAGAAGATCTCGTCGTCGGTCGGCGACGAGGCCTGGTTCGCCGAGGCACGAGACAAAGCCCGGGAGATTCTGACTCGGCTCGAGAGGCCCGCGAAGCACCGATTCCGAGGCAGCGGCCCGTTCAAGCTGGGATACGACAAGCGCGACGTCGACGCCTTCGCTGAGAGTCTCATCTCGTACTTCAGAGAAGGCACTCCGGTGTCGGTCGACGATGTGCGTCAGATTTCGTTCCGCTCGCGCACACGTGGGTACTCCGAAGCTCAGGTCGATCTGGTGCTCGACGCCGTGATCGACGTGATGCTGTCGGTGCGCTGAGATCTTTCCCTCGGCCTGCAATTCGGCCGGAAGTTCGCTAAAGTCGAATAATCGTGGGTAGAAATCGAGAACGTGACGCATCCGCGGGGGTCTCTCTGAAGCCCCGCGTGAGTTCGGTGCCTGTACAAGCGAACGGCGTGGCTCCGATCCGGGTTCTCGATCCCGTTACTCCGCGCCAGGCGCGGATCGCCTCTCGGCCTGGTCGGCTCGCCCTTCAGCTTCTGGGCGTCGCAGCGGTCGGCGCATCCGTTCTCGTCAATGTCGTCGATCCGTACTCCGGAGTCGCGGCGTCGGAGTACTTCACCGTTGCTCTCGAGCCAGGCTCGAACCTGCCGTCGCAGAGTGTCACCTCGTCGAGCCAGGCCGCGTCGATCGTGCGCGACGGATTCACCGTGACCGAGCCGCCGAAGCCCACGCCGACCCCGACCCCGACGGCAGCTCCCGCCGAGACACCGAGCAAGAGTGGAGGCGGCGGAGGCTATGCGCCGCCCGCGGCTGCCCCTGACCCGGGAAGCGCTCAGGCCATCGCGGCTCAGATGGTGGCCGACCGCGGATGGCCGAGTACCGAATACGACTGCCTGTATTCCCTGTGGGCGAAAGAGTCCGGCTGGCGCTACAACGCGTACAACGCGGGCAGTGGCGCCTACGGCATTCCTCAGTCGCTGCCCGGCAGCAAGATGGCATCGGCCGGCGCCGACTGGGAGACGAACCCGGCAACACAGATCACGTGGGGGCTCGGCTACATCACCGGCCGATACGAGACACCCTGCGGTGCATGGGGTCACTCGCAGAGTGCTGGCTGGTACTGATTCAGCGACGCTGATTCAATAGGCTGACCCCATGGGGTTGGCTCTGATCGCGGTTCTCGGCGTCGTCGTCATCGTCGCGGTGTCGCTGCTTGCACCGAAGGTGAAGGTCGCGGCCCCGCTCATCCTCGCCGTTCTCGGCATCGGAATCTCGGTTCTGCCGGGCGTGCCGCCCGTGCACGTGGCGAGCGCGGTCATCCTCTCTGGTGTCTTACCCCCGCTTCTGTACGCATCGTCGATCAACCTGCCGCTGGCCGACCTGCGTTCGAACATCGGCAGCATCTCCGCCCTTGCCGTCGTGCTCGTGGTCGTCAGCGCATTCGGCACGGGGTTCCTGCTGTTCACCCTCTTTCCGGATCTCAATCTGGCGTCGGCCATCGCTCTGGGTGCGGTGATCAGCCCGACGGATGCCGTGGCCGCCACGTCGATCGGCAAGCGGCTCGGCCTTCCCCCTCGACTTCTGGCGGTCCTCGAGGGCGAGAGTCTCGTCAATGACGCCTCTGCGCTCGTGCTGCTCAGAACAGCGGTCGCGGCGACGGCGGGGGCGATCAGTGCGTGGCAGGTCCTGGGTTCGTTCGCCTACTCCGTCGTGCTCGGGGTCGGCCTCGGCATCGCGATCGGATATCTCACCGTGTTCGTGCGGGCGCGTGTGCCCGACCCGGTGCTCGCCACGGCGATCTCCTTCGTGGTGCCGTTCGCCGCCTACATCCCGGCAGAGACGATCGGGGCATCCGGCATGCTGAGCGTCGTGGCGGCGGGGGTCATCACCGGCCACCTCGGCGCGACGAGCTTCTCGGCGCCGGCGCGGCTGAGCGAACGTGTGAACTGGCGTACCTTTCAGTTCCTGCTCGAGAACGGTGTGTTCCTGCTCATGGGACTTGAGCTGAAGACGATCGTCGAAGGGATGCGGCACCATCGGCTCGACCTGCCCCAGGCGATTCTCTTCGGACTGCTCGCCACTGTCGTTCTCATAGGCATCCGTTTCGCGGTGGTCGCGGCGATGACCGCGGTCGCTCGCTTCCCGAAGCGGAAACCCGACCCCGAGTCTCTCGGCGCGAGGGAGGGTGTCGTGCTCTCGTGGAGCGGAATGCGCGGCGTGGTCACGGTCGCTGCCGCTCAGTCGTTGCCCGAGACCATCCCGTATCGAGAACAGCTCGTGGTCATCGCGTACACCGTTGCCATCGTGACGCTCGTCGTGCAGGGTGCGAGTCTTCCCGCGGTGATCCGCCTCGCGGGTGTGAAGGGCCCTGCCCGAGATCGGCAACGAGAGGAATTCGCGGAGCTCATCGACCATATCCGCCTCAAGGGTTCCGAGCGTCTCGATGACCCTTCGCTGGCAGATCTGGCCGGGGGAGTGCTCGACCCTGCCGTCATCGAACGCGTGCGCGTCGAATCGTCGAGGCGAAGCGATTATGCCTGGGAGCAACTCTCCGGACAGCTGGGAGACCGCCCGGCGGCGAACGAACAGTACGCACTCGTGAGGCGCGACATCCTGCTGCACGAACGCGCCGCCCTGGTCGCGGCTCGCAACCGAGGCGGCTACTCGTCGATATCTCTTGCTCGCGCACAAGAGATGCTCGATCTCGAAGAGGCCGGCCTCGACCACTCACGCGACCAAGACGCCCCGGGGCACTGACCTAGGATTGACATATGCCCCGCAGCAACCGACCTCGTCGACGTGGGGCCGGCGATGACGACGAACCCGAGATCGATCTCAGCCGCATCCTCACCGGCGGTCGCCGAATCGAGCATCGCCGCAGCGGTTCGTGGAACGTGCAATCGGTGTCGCCCGCGCAGGCCGTCAAAGACTATGTGTGCCCCGGATGCTCGTTGCCGGTTGTCGCGGGCACGGCGCACATCGTCGCGTGGCGCGCAGACGGTCTGATGGGCGAGGCGAGCGATCTCGCCGGACGGCGTCATTGGCACAGCCACTGCTGGAAGATCGGAAACTGAACGTGAGCACCATAGGCATTCGCAGCACGACCGTGCTTCCCGCCATTCGGGAAGACATCGTGCTGCACACCGACGACGGATTCGAGCTGGTGGGAGAACTGGCGCTTCCGGAATCGGGAGATCCGGTCGCTACCCTCGTGACCCTCCATCCGCTTCCGACAGGCGGCGGTTTCATGGACTCGCACATTCTGCGAAAGGCGGCGAACCGGCTCCCGGCTCTTGCAGACTTGGCCGTGCTGCGCTTCAACACCCGTGGCACATCGTCGCCTCGCGGCACGAGCGAGGGCGTGTTCGACCATGGTGTCGCGGAACGCTGGGATGTGAAGGCGGCCATGGCGTTCGTCGCCGAGCGTGCGCTCCCTCACCCCTGGCTGGTCGGGTGGTCTTTCGGAACGGAGCTGGCACTCAAGTACGGCATCGAGCACACTGTCGACGGAGTCATCCTGCTGTCGCCGCCCCTGCACCGAACCTCCGAGGAGGAATTGGCCGCGTGGAATGACGTCGATGTGCCCGTGGTGGCGCTCATCCCCGAACTCGACGACTACCTGCGCCCTCCCGAGGCGACTGTTCGGTTCGCGGCGATGCCGCACATCGAACTGGTCGCCGTGGAGGGCGGCAAGCACCTCTGGGTCGGCGAATCGCAGACGCGCCGGGTTCTCAGCGAGATCGTGGCCCGGGTGAACCCTGCCGTGCTTCCGCTGCCCGACACGTACGAAGGCTGAGTCTGCGTCACCGCTCGTTCTGAATGGGAATGATCACCTGTTTGATGATGAGCAGGAGTGACGCTGCGACCGGAATCGCGATGAGGGCTCCCAGAATGCCGAGCAGCGTGCCGCCGGCGAGGGCCGCGATCACGACGACCGCGCCAGGAACGGAGACGGCGCGGTTCATGATGTTCGGGCTCAGCAGGTAGGCCTCGACCTGCATGTAAATCAGGTAGTAGATGGCTGCCGCGATGAACGTCGGGAGCGACCCCAATCCGGGGATGAGGCAGACGAGCGCGATGATGATCGAGCCCGACAGGGTTCCGACGAGGGGGATGAGCGACAGCATGCCGGCGAGGAACGCGAGCACGGCGGGGAACGGGGCCTGGATGATCGATAGGAACACGTAGCTGAGCACGAAGTTGATCGCGCCGAGCGAGAGCTGCCCGACGACGTAGCGACCGACGGCGTCGGTGATCTGTTCGCTGAGATCGGCGAAGCGTTCGCGTCGGGAGGCCGGAACGAGGCGATACATGGCCCGCTTGATCGAGTTGAGCGACGCGGTGAAATACAGGGTGAGGATCAGCACGATGATCGTGCCGAACACGCCGTTCGCGATACTGGCACCCACAGCCAGGGCGCCGCTGGCGATGATCGAGTAGTTGCCGACGTCGGTCAGATATTTGGTGGCTTGATCGATCACAGCCTGCACATCGAAGCCGCCGAGCTGATTCGATAGATCTGACACCCACGTGCCCTGTTGGGCTCTGCCGACGAGTACGGGCACGATGTCGAACAACTGGCCGAGCTGGTCGACGATGATCGGAACGACGGCGAAGACCAGCCCTGCGATGATGCCGGCGACGGCCACGAAGACCACGACGATGGACAGCCAGCGGGGGAGCTTCTTCTTCTCGAGCCAGGAGATCACCGGATCGAGGCCGAGGGCGATGAAGATGGCCGCGCCGATGTAGGTGAGGATCGTCGCGAGCGACTCGATCGAGGTGAGAATCAGGATGCCGACGCCGACACCCAGCGTGCCCACAAGTCCCAGGGTGAATGCGTTGTGGATCTTCACGAAAACCTGCCCTGCCCGAAGCTGTCGGATATCGCTGATGGAGTGTCCCGAATTCTATCGAGTGGGAGGCGCCCGATCCTGGCAGATCGTCTCAGCCACGCCACAGCGAGTCCGGAGCCTACGCTCATCGACCGGCCCCACTCTGTAGCTCGTGCACTCATCCGATTCTGACATCCTGCCTCGATGGCGGTACCAGCCACGGCGTTACCGAATCGGACTCGTGGTCATCGTGGTCGTCTCTGCGTGCCTTATGGCGTGGAACCTGGCAAAAGGCGGCGATGCGTCGTTCTACGAGGCGTCTGCGCGATCGATGTCTGAATCGTGGCACGCGATGCTCTACGGCGCGTTCGACCCCGCATCCACTGTGACCCTCGACAAGCTCAGCGGATTCGCGGTGCCGCAGGCGCTGAGCATCCGGCTGTTCGGAATGTCGACCTCGGCGCTCGCCCTGCCGCAGGTTCTCGAAGGGCTGGTCACCGTGTGGTGCTGCTCCCTGATCGGCCTGCGCTGGGCGGGCCCCGGTGCGGGGCTCGTGGCCGCAGCCGCGGCCGCAACCACCCCGATCTTCGTGTCGATGTTCGCGCATCCGATGGAGGACGGCCTCGTCACGATGGCCCTCACCGTGGCCCTCCTGTTCTTTCATCGTGCTCTGCTGACTGCACGGTGGTGGCCTCTGCTGATCGCGGCGCTCTTCGTGGGCGTGGGGTTTCAGGCCAAGATGATGCAGGCGTGGTTCATCCTGCCCGCCTTCGTCGTCGGCTGTCTCCTGTCGACGAAGGGCAGCTGGCCGCGGCGTCTCTACAGATCCGCTGTCGTGTCGGCGACCGCCGTCGCGGCCTCGCTCGTGTGGGTGCTCATCCTGCAGCTCACTCCTTCGGTAGACCGGCCGTACATCGACGGTTCCACGAGCAACAATGCCTTCGCCATGGTCTTCGGCTACAACGGCGTGGACCGATTGCTGCCGCACGCGGTCCCGGGCGCGGTGGGAGGTTCCGGTGTGCACGGCATGTCGGCACCCGTCTTCTTCGCGGCGCCCTCTGACCTGTCGTCTGCCGGTGCGTCTCTGACGAAGCTGATCGACCCGCTGTACGTCACGCAGGTGGGCTGGCTGTACCCCATTGCGATTGCTGCGATCGTCTTCGGGGTGATCCACTGGTGGCCGCGTCGCGCCGGCACTCCGTCGGCGTCTTTCGCGATGCTGGGGGTCGTGACAGTCTGGCTGGTCACCGCCGCGGTCGTTCTCTCGGTGGCCCACACCCCGCACACGGCATATGTCGCGGCCATCGGCACACAGCTGGCTTTGCTGGCCGCGGTCGGGTGGAAGCAGGCGCATCGGCTGCTGCGCGCCCCGAGACGCAGAACACGTCTCGCGGTCTGCCTGGTTCTGGTGGTGCAAGCCGGGTGGTCGGTCTTGCTCACCGTCGAGGGTGCTCTCCCCGCGGTCCTCGCCGTGCCCATGGTGGGCGTCTGTGGTGCATGTTGCGTTGCGCTCGCGGCAACCGTATGGCGCACGTCGTCGCGCCCCTCTGCTGCGGTGCCGCGACGCAATCGTCTCGCGGCGAGCGCGGTGCCTCTTTTGGTCGCCGCCCTGATCCTGAGCGGCCCGGCTGCCTTCTCGTTGCAGGTTCTCGACCCCTCCAGAAACGGCACCGGGGGAGACGCGTACGTGGGAATCAAGCCGGTCAGAACCGAGGCGACTCCGGCATCATTTCGCCCTTCCCCGCCCCAACTGTGGGGAGGGTTGGTGACACTCTCGCCGAAGGTGGGTGCGCTCGTGACGGCGGCGCACGCGGCGGGCGGCGGGCTGAACGGTCGACCGGATTTCGTCACGGACTCGTGGGCGCTCGCCGCTCAGGTGATCGATGCGACCGGAGACAGCGTGCTGACCGATGGCGGCTATTCGGGAACGGTGCCCGTGTTCACGAAGGAGCGACTCGAGGACATGATCACCTCGGGCACCGAGCATCTCTTCGTTGTGAAGGAGGAAGCGCCGGCTACCGACCCGGTCGAGGAGACCGTGCGGAACTCATCGTGCACTCGGCTCGGAACTTTCAGTACCGGCATCGCGGTGGTGGGTCAGAAATCCGGCTCTTTCGTGCTCTGGAACTGCAGCTGAGAACCGACGTCGAAAGCGCGCTGGGCGTAGTCTGAGTGCAGCGCCAGGCTTCATCGGCTATCTTTTAATGTCTTTGTCTGGAGTAATCTTTGCGCTTTGTATTCGCGATCATCGCCTTCGTCGTTGCGACGGCCCTCATCGGTGTCGGTGTTGCCCAACGCACCTTCCTCCTGCCGCCGGGAAGTGTGAGCGCTGAGACCTCACGTGCGACCGATGAGGCCTACGTGCTGCTCGACTCCGACACGCTCCGCGCGAACCCGGGTTCGCAGACGGTGTCGCTCACCGGCGATTCCACCGTCTTCGTCGCTTACGGCCGTGATGCCGATGTGAAGGCATGGTTGAACGGCTCGAGCTACTCGCAGCTCGCCGTGGATGCTGGATCCACGAAGCTGACCGAGGCGGTCGTCCCGGCAGACCCGGCCGGTGCCAAGAACGTCGCCAGCGGCTCCGCGAATCCGGCAGGGAGCGACCTCTGGCTCGAGCAGTACACCGGCGAAAAGTCGCTTACCCGCACGATCAACGTGCCCGCGGGATACTCGGCCATCATCGCGTCCAACGGAACCGATCCGGCTCCGGCAGACATCACCGTGGCCTGGCCGATCGACAACTCCACCCCGTGGGCTGTGCCACTTCTTCTCTCGGGAGCCTTCGTGCTGCTCATCGGTCTGGCTCTTCTGCTCTGGGGGCTGTGGCACATGCGGCGACAGCAGGGGCCGCGACGCAAGCCGCCCGCCGGCACACCCCGTCGCCGGTTCTCACCGGCCCGAACCAATGCGATCGAGTCTGGAATGTCGAAACGGCGCAAGGCCATCACCCGCTCGATGACGGCTGTGCTGCCGGTCGTACTTGTCGCGGCCCTGGGCGCAGGCGCGCCCCTGGCAGCATCGGCCAGCACGGTCACGCCCACGCCTCGTCCCACGTCGACCGTCGAGCCGGACTCGGATTCGACGACCAAGCCGTCGGATATGCAGACTCCGACCCCGACACCCACGAGCACGGCTCCAGCGTCAGAGGCCGTGGTTCCGGCGGTGACGGAGAAACAGGTGCAGACGATCATCGAGCGCGTCATCGCCGTCGAGGGCGCAGCCAATGCGGCGTTCGACAGCAACGCCCTCGACGCGCGATTCACGGGTCCGGCGCTCGAGTTGCGCAAGGCGTCGTATGCGATTCACGCTGCGTTGCCGGACTACGTGCTCCCGGCGGCCATCCCGTCGGGAACCGCATCGGTGATCTTGCCTCAGGCGACGACGGTCTGGCCGAAGACGGTGTTCACCATCATCGAGAACGAAGACAAGACGGTCGCCCCCCTCGCCGTCACGCTCGTACAAGAGTCGGCGCGGGCCAACTACAAGGTCGAATACGCGATCTCTCTTGAACCCGACACCACGCTTCCGCCGGTCTCGGCTGCGAGCGTCGGTGCCTCACGGCTTGCTCCCGATTCGAAGCTCCTGGCGATGACCCCCGATGCCGTCGAGGCGGCCTATGCCGATATCCTCGCGCAGGGCTCCGCGAGCCCGTCGTTCGGTCAGATCGATACCGATGGCGACACCCTGCTCACGAGTGTCGGCTCGGACTACAAGGCCTCGAAAAAGGCGAAGATCGAAGAGACAGGCACAGCGACGATCGAATTCTCGAAAGTCCCCGCGATCTCCGATGGCATCGCCCTCGCCACGAACGACTCTGGCGCGATCCTCTCGTTCAACCTCCGCGAGTCCGAGGTCGTCAAGCCCACGCAGACGGGTGCGACCATCACCCCGGAGGGTGCCGTCAAGGCACTGTCCGGGCTGTCGGCCACTGGCAAGGGCGTCGAGTCGACCTACGATTACCAGCTGTTGTTCTACATCCCGTCCGCGGGTGAGACGGGCAAACCGACTCTGCTCGGATTCACCCAGGGCCTCGTTCAAGCCAAGGAGCTTCCATGAGTTCTGTCCCTCCTTCCGCCGCCAGCCTTCGCGGCGCCGTCGATCTGTCTTCGCTCGTCAATCGACCGGCGCCCGGGGCCGCCGCTGCTCAGCCAGGTGCTGCGCCGGCGGCAGCGGGTGCACCTGTGCCGCTGCCCAGTCTCGTGATCGAGGGAACTGACGCGGCCTTCAGCGCGTTCATCGACCTGTCGAACACGGTTCCCGTCGTCGTCGTCGTGGGCGCTTCCTACAACGAGCCGAGCACCCAGCTCGATACGATCCTGCGCGCGCTCACGACCGAGTACGCCGGACGATTCGTTCTCGTCACGGTCGAGGCCGATGCCAACCCGCAGCTGTCGCAGGCATTCCAGGCACAGACCCTTCCCACGGTCGCGGCCGTTGTCGGCGGTCGACCGATCGGCCTCTTCGCCGGTGTCCACCCCGTGGAGCAGGTGCGCGACGTCATCGAACAGGTGCTCGAACTGGCCGCCCAGCAGGGGGTCACTGGAACCGCCGTTGTCGACGGTGCACCCGAAACAGAGCCGTCGGAACCCGTCGAAGCGCCGCTGCCGCCACACCACGCTGAGGCCTACGACGCCATCGCTCGCGGTGACTTCGACGAGGCGATTCGCGAATACGAGACGGCGATCAAGCAGGACCCCCGCGACAGCCTCGCGGTCGCGGGCCTCGCCCAGGTGAGCCTGTTGGCGCGTTTGAAAGACAAGACGCAGGCCGAGATCCGCAACGATGCCGCCGCGCGGCCGAGCGAGCTCGAGCCTCAGCTCCTGGTAGCCGACCTCGACCTGTCGGGCGGCCACGTCGAGGACGCGTTCGATCGTCTACTGACGCTCTTTCCGACGCTCGACCAAGACGGCAAGAACACCGTGCGGGCACGCCTCATCGATTTGTTCGAGGTCGTCGGAATCGATGACCCACGCGTCGTCAAGGCGCGCGCCCGCCTCACGGGCCTGCTCTACTGAGCGCGACGACGCCGGTCGAGTAGGCCGCTTGCGGACGTATCGAGACCACGGTGCGTGATCTCGATACGTCAGCTCGTTCCTCGCGGACTACTCGATCGGCGCAGTAACGCCTACTTGCGCGGCTTGAGGTACAGCGCCGCCAGTGGCGGCAGCGTGAGTTCGACTGAGGCCTGACGTCCCGACCAGGGCACCTCTTCCGCCTCGACGGAACCGAAGTTGCCCACGCCCGATCCTCCGAACTCCACGGCGTCGGTGTTGATCAGCTCATCCCAGGTGCCGGCGAAGGGCAGACCGACCCGGTAAGGGCCGACCGGAGCGCCCGAGAAGTTCATGAGCACAGCGATCGGATTGCCGTCGTCGTCCCAGCGCAGGAACGATACGAGGTTCTGATTCGACGATCCGCCGTCGATGAACTCGAAGCCCGACGCATCGTGATCGCGCTGCCAGAGCGCGGGGTTGTCTGTGTAGACGCGGTTGAGCTGCGAGACGAGTCCGAGCAGTGCGCGGTGCACCGGCTGGTCGAGGATCCACCAGTCGAGTCCGCGCTCTTCCGACCACTCCGATGGCTGGCCGAATTCCTGGCCCATGAACAGCAGCTGCTTGCCGGGGTGCGCCCACATGAATGCGAGGTACGCGCGCAGGTTCGCGAGCTTCTGCCAGTGGTCGCCGGGCATCTTGTGCAGAAGCGAGCCCTTGCCGTGCACGACCTCGTCGTGGCTGATCGGCAGGATGAAGTTCTCGCTGAACGCGTAGACGAACGAGAAGGTGATCTCGCCGTGGTGGTACGAGCGGTAGAGCGGATCGGTCTCCATGTACTGCAGGGAGTCGTGCATCCAGCCCATGTTCCATTTGAGCCCGAAGCCGAGCCCGCCCTGGTTCGTGGCGTGCGTGACACCGGGCCAGCTCGTCGACTCCTCGGCGATCATGATGATGCCCGGGTACAGCTTGTACGCCGTCGCCGTGGCCTCCTGCAAGAAACTGATCGCCTCGAGGTTCTCGCGCCCGCCGTATTGGTTGGGCAGCCACTCGCCCTCTTTGCGGGAGTAGTCGAGATAGAGCATGCTCGCCACAGCGTCGACCCGCAGGCCGTCGACGTGGAACTGCTCGAGCCAGTAGAGCGCATTCGCCACCAAGAAGTTGCGCACCTGCGAGTCGCCGAAGTTGAACACCAGCGTGCCCCAGTCGGGCTGCTCGCCGCGGCGCGGGTCTGGATGCTCGTACAGCGGCTGGCCGTCGAAGTTGGCGAGAGCGAACTCGTCTTTGGGAAAGTGCCCGGGAACCCAGTCGACGAGCACACCGATGCCGGCCTGGTGCAGTCGGTCGATGAGATATCGAAGATCGTCGGGATGGCCGAATCGCGAGGTGGGCGCGTAGTACGACGTGACCTGGTATCCCCATGACCCGCCGAACGGGTGCTCGGCCAGCGGCATGAACTCCACATGGGTGAAGCCGAGCTCCTGCACGTAGTCGATGAGCTGATCGGCGAGCTCCCTGTACGAGAGTCCCGGGCGCCAGGATCCGACGTGCATCTCGTAGACGCTCATGGGACCGGAATGCGGGTCGCTCGACGCGCGCCGCGACATCCATTCGTCGTCGCCCCAGGTGTGGGCCGACTGGCCGATGACCGACGCGGTCAGCGGCGGGATCTCGGTGTAGCGGGCCATCGGGTCGGCGCGCCGGACCCACTGGCCGGACTGCGCCAGGATCTCGAACTTGTAGTTGCTGCCGGGCTCGAGTCCGGGTACGAACAGCTCCCAGACACCCGAACTGCCGAGGCTTCGCAAAGAGTGCTTCAGGCCGTCCCACGAGTTGAAGTCGCCGATCACGCGCACGGCCTGAGCGTGCGGCGCCCAGACGGCGAACGAGGTGCCCGCGACCTGCTCGGCGACGCCGTGCCACGAGCGGTAGTGCGAGCCCAGTACATCCCAGAGGCGTTCGTGTCGGCCCTCGCCGAGGAGGTGGATGTCGACGTCGCCGAGCGTGGGGGAGAAGCGATAGGGGTCGTCGCTGGCCCAGACGGTGTCGTCGTCGTAGCGGGCCTCGATCGTGTAGTCGCTGAGGCCGGTCAGTGTGTAGCCCTGCCAGATTCCACCGCGCAGGTGGGTGAGCTCGGTGCGTGCGCCGGATGCCAGCACCGCGACAACCGATTTGGCGAGGGGCCTCAGCGCACGGATGACAGTGACTCCGTCTGCCCCAGCGCCCTCGATCGGGTGCTGGCCGAGCACGCTGTGTGGGTTGTAGTACGAGCCGGCCGCGACCTTGTCGAGCACGTCGACGGGAACGTCGGGAATGGAGAGCACGGATGCTCCGTCGAGGGTGGACATCAGTGAGCCGCCTTGTCTGCACCGTTGGGGTGCGTTTCGGGCCAGGTCCCATCGACCGGCTCCACGTGCAGAATGTGTACGGGTTCTGTGAATGCATCGAGGCGCACGAAGTTGTGGCTGACGCCCCAGATCCACGATGCGCCCGTGATGAGGTCGGTGACCCTGAACTGCTCGGCCCCGGCGAGACCGAATGTCGAGACGTCGAAGTGCACGCTGGTCTCGCGAGCCGAATGGGGGTCGACGTTCGCTACGACGATGACGGCGTCGGGCGTGCCTGTGCCGCTGAACTCGGCGGCGATGTACTTGGAGTACACGAGGATCGCGTCGTCGTCGCTCCAGTGCAGATCGAGGTTGCGAAGCTGGCGCAGCGCCGGGTGGTCTCGGCGGATCTCGTTGAGCCTCGTTATGTACGGCGCGATCGATTGCCCGGTCTGCTCCGCCAGCGCGAAATCGCGGGGGCGGTACTCGTACTTCTCGTTGTCGATGTTCTCTTCGGCACCGGGGCGTGCCACGTTCTCAATGAGCTCGTAGCCCGAATACACAGCCCAGGTGGGCGCCGCGGTCGCGGCGATGGCGGCGCGGATCTTGTAGGCCGCTCGCCCCCCGAACTGCAGATACTGCGTGAGGATGTCGGGAGTGTTGACCCAGAGATTCGGCCGGAAGAAGGCAGCCGTCTCGTGCGACAGGCCCTGAAGGAATTCCTCGAGCTCTTCCTTCGTGTTGCGCCACGTGAAGTAGGTGTACGACTGCTGGTAACCGACCTTCGCCAGTCCCTGCATGATCGCCGGGCGCGTGAATGCCTCGGCGAGGAAGACGACCTCGGGGTGCTCCGCATTGATGGTGTGGATCACGTACTCCCAGAAGTCGAGCGGCTTCGTGTGGGGGTTGTCGACGCGGAAGATGCGCACACCGAGTTTGATCCAGTAGCGCAGCAGTCGCAGGGTCTCGCGCCGGATGCCCTTCGGATCGTTGTCGAAGTTGATCGGGTAGATGTCCTGGTACTTCTTCGGCGGGTTCTCGGCGTAGGCGATCGATCCATCGGGCAGCGTCGTGAACCACTCCGGATGCTCGGTGACCCAGGGGTGGTCGGGCGACGCCTGGAGGGCGAAGTCGAGAGCGACCTCGAGCCCGGCTTTCGCCGCCTGCTTCAGGAAGAAGCTGAAATCGGCGACCGTTCCGAGATCGGGGTGGATGGCGTCGTGTCCGCCGGCCGGGCCGCCGATGGCCCAGGGCGACCCGGGGTCGTGCGGACCGGCATCCAACGAGTTGTTGGGGCCTTTGCGGAACGAGCGGCCGATCGGGTGGATGGGCGGCATGTACAGAACGTCGAAGCCCATGGCGGCGACCTCGGGCAGGCGCTTCGCCGCCGTGCGGAACGTGCCGCTGGTCCAGCTGCCGTCAGCGTTTTTCTTCGCCCCGATGGAGCGGGGGAAGAACTCGTACCACGATCCCGATCCGGCGCGCTCGCGCTCGACGGTGATCTCCCTCCACTCCGAGTAGGTGGTGAGGCTTTCGAATGGGCGGTCGGCAATGGCGTCGAGAACCGCGGGGCTCGTGGCCACGGCGAGGCGCTCGACCGGATCGATCGTCGCATCGCCGAGGGTGTTGGCGACCTTGCCGAAGAGCACGCGCTGAGCGTCGGAGCGGGCCTGGTCGACCCGGCCCGCCTCGAACAGCTCGCGCCCGATCGCCAAGGTCACGTCGACGTCGAGACCCGCAGGAAGCTTGATCGATGCGGTGTGCTGCCAGGTAGCGAAGTCGTCGGCGTACGCGCGGATGCGGAACCGCCAGGGGCCTTCTTCGCCCAGCTGCTCGAGGGCGCCGTAGCGGTCGGTGCCGGGTTCGAGCGGAGTGAGGAGGCGTTCGCCGCGCTGGCCGGATGGGCCGGCCACCTCGAGACGGGCGCCGACAGCATCGTGCCCCTCGCGGAACACCACCGCGCCGAAGGGCACGACCTCGCCGGCGAAGGCCTTGGGAAGCCATCGTTGGCCGGGAACGCTGGGGAAGATGTCGAGGATCGGGATGCGCCCGAGTCCGGAGTCGGAGAGGGTCGGCTGCTTGGGTGCTTGCGTCTTTGCCACGGTTCGACCGTACCAAGAAAGGCGAAACGTTCGCGGGGGATTATGGAAACGGTTCCCGGTCGTTTATGCGGCCTGTGCGCCGCTGTCCTAGGCTGGGCAGCGCCTGGCCCACGGTGTCCACCGCGGGGTGCGAGACGAGTGGTGGTGGCGCGCCGATATGGAGAATTTTTCGTGAAGGCGATCAGAAGATTCACCGTTCGATCCGTGCTGCCGGAGCGTCTGCGAGCAGTCGGTGAACTGGCATCCAATCTTCGTTGGTCGTGGCACGAGCCCACCCGGGCGCTCTTCGCGCGCATCTCGCCGGATGACTGGCAGCTGACCGGAGGCGACCCGATCGCGCTGCTCGGCGCGGTCAGCCCGGAGCGTCTCGACGAGCTGTCGCACGACGAGGGATTCGTCGCGTGGGCGAACAGTCTTCGAGACGACCTCAACCGCTATCTTGCCGAGCCGCGCTGGTATCAGCAGCTCGAGGGTGAGAAGCCCACGGGTATCGCCTACTTCTCGGCTGAGTTCGGCATCGCCGCCGCCCTTCCCCAGTACTCGGGAGGTCTCGGTATTCTCGCCGGCGACCACCTGAAGGCGGCGAGCGACCTCGGCCTGCCCCTCACCGGCGTCGGCCTCTTCTATCGCGCCGGCTACTTCAGCCAGGCCATCTCTCGCGATGGCTGGCAGCAAGAAAGCTACCCGGTGCTCGACCCCGACGGGCTTCCGCTCACCGTTCTGCGCCTCGCCGACGGCTCCGCTGCCCACATCGCCCTGGCTCTTCCCGATGGCCGTGCACTCTTCGCCCGGGTCTGGCAGGCGCAGGTGGGTCGCATAAGGCTTCTGCTGCTCGACACCGACATCCCCGAGAACGCAGAAGATCTGCGCGGCATCACCGACCGTCTGTACGGCGGAGGGGGCGAGCACCGCCTGCTGCAGGAACTGCTTCTCGGTATCGGGGGAGTGCGGGCGCTCAAGCTCGCTGCGGAACTGCGTGATGTGCCGGAGCCCGAGGTCTTCCACGCCAACGAGGGTCACGCCGGATTCCAGGGCCTCGAGCGCATCTCCCGCCTCATCGGAGACGGCCTCACCTTCGATGCCGCGCTGCAGGTGGTGCGCGCGGGCACGGTCTTCACCACCCACACCCCTGTTCCTGCGGGTATCGACCGCTTCGAACGCTCGCTGGTCGAGCGGTATTTCGGCGGCGACCTGCTGCCCGGCCTCGAGGTCGACGACATCCTGCATCTGGGAGCCGAGGACTACGAGGGCGGCTCGCCAGACGTCTTCAACATGGCCGTCATGGGCCTGCGCCTCGCACAGCGGGCGAATGGGGTCTCCGAGCTGCACGGTGCCGTGAGCCGCGGCATGTTCCAGGGACTCTGGAAGGGCTTCGACGTCGATGACGTTCCCATCACCTCGGTGACCAACGGTGTGCACGCCGCGACGTGGACCGACCCACTGCTGCAGGAGCTGGCGAGCTCGAAGCTCGGCACCTCCGACACCACGAATGCCGACTGGAACAGCTCGGACGTCAGCGACAGCGACCTGTGGGCCGTGCGCGGCGACATGCGCCGCCAACTCGTGCACGACGCCCGTCGCCGCGTGACAGAGGCCTTCTCCCTGCAGAACCCGGGTTCGATCCCGCCGGCCTGGTACCAGACGCTGCTCGACCCGGCGGTGCTCACCATCGGTTTCGCGCGCCGGGTACCGACATATAAGCGCCTCACCCTGATGCTGCACGACCCCGCGCGGCTGAAGTCGATCCTGCTCAACCCGCAGCGCCCCATCCAGCTGGTGATCGCGGGCAAATCGCATCCGGCCGACGAAGAGGGCAAGCGTCTTATTCAGCGTCTCGTGCAATTCGCCTCCGACCCCGAGGTGCGCCACCGCATCGTGTTCCTTCCGAACTACGACATCGGCATGGCTCAGCTGCTCTACCCCGGCACCGACGTGTGGCTCAACAACCCGCTGCGCCCGCTCGAGGCGTGCGGAACATCCGGCATGAAGGCTGCGCTCAACGGCGGACTCAACCTGTCGATCCTCGACGGCTGGTGGAACGAGTACTACGACGGCGAGAACGGCTGGGCTATTCCCACCGCCGACGGCGCGAGTACCCCGGAGGAGCGGGACGCCATCGAAGCGGGTGCCCTCTACGATCTGCTCGAGCACCAGGTGGCGACCAGGTTCTACGACCGCAACGCCGATGGAATCCCTGAGCGGTGGATGGCATCGGTGCGGCACACGCTCTCGACCCTCTCGCCCAGACTCTCGGCCGAGCGCATGGTGCGCGAGTACACCGAGCGCCTCTATACGAAGGCGGCCTCAGCCGAGCGGATCATGTCGGCGAGAGACCACGAGGCGGCGCGCGAACTGTCGGCGTTCAAGGAGCGTATGACGGCGCACTGGCCCGCCGTGCAGGTCGTGCACGTCGAGTCCGGCGGCCTCGACGACACTCCGCAGGTGGGTGACTCACTGCACCTCCGTGCCCAGGTGCAGCTCGATGGCATCAGCCCCGCAGATGTGTCGGTCGAGGTCGTCTACGGTCAAGCCGGAACGGGCGACGAGCTGCGCGACGTGGCCACGTTCGCTCTGTCGCCGTCGACCGCGTCAGCTGCAGACAGCGCCGGAGTGGTGCTCTTCGAGGGAACCCTGGCCCTGTCGAGAGCCGGCGCGTTCGGCTACACGGTGCGCGTGGTGCCGAAGCACGCCCACCTGGCGTCGCCGGCCGAGTTAGGCCTCATCGCGACCGCCCACTGACACACACACACTCGGCCACCTTCCGCACACCCCTTCGCGGATGAGGAAACGCTGCCGACGCGCCGAGTCATGCTCGCTTCAGAGCGGAGTGTCACGCGTTTTTCCTCATCCGCGAGGGGTCGCCTCTTCGCGGGAACCTGTCCTCCCCAGGGCCTTAGTGTTCCGTTTTCGTTGCCGATGAGGTGATCCGCCCGCCGAGTCATGCCTCTTCAGGGAATGCTGGCCGGCATGAACGGCGATGCATACGGATTTCTTCTGACACACGGCGGTGTCGCACGGCGCCGAGATCTCGAGCGGTGTGGCGTCTCCGGCATGTCTATCGCCCGCATGGTGCAGCTCGGCATGCTGATCCGGCCACGAGTCGGCTGGTATTGCCTTCCGGATGTCGACCGTCGGGTAATCGAGGCCGTGCGGGTGGGCGGGGTTCTCACCTGCGTCTCGGCCGCTGTAGTCGATGGGCTGTGGGTGCTCGACGAGGAGAAACTCCATGTGTGTGTGAGGGGCAACGGGTCCGCCTTTCGAAGCAGGACGGACGAGACGCGTTATCGGGCACACGATGAACGTGACGATGTTGTTCTCCATTGGGATGATCAGGCGTGGTCGACCTCTGGAGGGTACGAGCTTTCGCGAGTTGCCTATCTCCGGCATCTGGTTTCGTGCCAGTCCCGTCGAGGCGTCGTCGCGACGCTCGACTCCGCATTGCACCGCGGCATGCTGTCAGACCGCGACTTGGGAGAGTTGCGTGGGTCGGTTCCTGCTGTCCACCGCTCGATCATCGATCTGGTGGACGGTCGAGCGGAGAGCGGAGTCGAATCGGCTGCACGGTTGGGGTTTCTCGCCGCGGGCCTGCCCTTCGAGGTTCAGGTTGTCGTGGCTGAGGGGCTGCGGGTCGATTTCGTGATCGACGGGGTCATCGTCGTCGAGGTTGACGGCTCGGAGTTCCACTCAGGGCACGAGGTATTTGTTGCTGACCGGAAGCGCGACGCATTCTTGAATGCCCTCGGCTACCGCGTGCTGCATTTCACCTATGCGATGGTTTTGTTCGACTGGGCGACGGTTCTTTCGACGATCATCATCGTTCTGCGACGAGAACGAGCAGTTCGCGCGGGGCTTTCACCCCTTCCGCCCTTTCGCCGATGAGGAAATTCCTACGACCCGCCGAACGTGCTCGTCGGGTGCACGCGGCGCGTCGAGGATGGTTCCTCATCCGCGCACGGGAGGGCGGGGAATTAGTGGAGGCGTGTTTCAGCAGTCAGTTCGCGCGGAACAGCCGCAGCGACGACGGCGCCATCTCGATGACGGTGCCCGGCTCGTAGGTCGGCCCCTCTTCCGGGTTCGGGGAGTCGTTGCCCGAATCCCACAGCTCGGTGTATGACGTCACGCCCAGATGCACGGGCAGGGTCACCGTGACCGGAGCCTCGACGCCGTGGATCACCAGGAGGATGCGGTTGAACTCCTCGTGCTCGGGCGTCGACGCCGCCATGTACTGCAGAGTGCGATTCTCGGCCGAGTTCCAGTCGTAGACCGACATCGACGAGCCGTGCACGTCGTACCAATCCATCTGGCTGGCGCTCGGGGTGGTCTCGCCGAAGATACCGAATCTGACCGGGCGCAGCGCAGGGTTCTCACGCCTCAGCTTCAAGAGGTGCTGCGTCGTCTTCCAGTGGTCTTTCTGCCAGCGCCGCCTGTCCCAGCTCAACCAGGTGAGTTCGCTGTCGTGGCAGTAGGCGTTGTTGTTGCCCTTCTGGCTGCGACCGAATTCGTCGCCGGCAGTGATGAGAGGAACACCGGCCGATAGCAGCAGAGTGCCCATCAGATTGCGCATCGCCTGGCGGCGCGACGCCTCGATCGGCCGCGACGATGTGGGGCCCTCGACGCCGTGGTTGAACGACATGTTGTTGTCGGTGCCGTCGCGATTGGACTCGCCGTTGCCCACGTTGTGCTTCGAGTCGTATGCGGTGAGGTCGGCCATCGTAAAGCCGTCATGCGCCGTGACGAAGTTGATCGACGACAGAGGACCACGGTGCTGCGCGAACGTGTTCGACGATCCCGCGAGGCGTGTCGCGAGCATGCCCACCCCGTCACCCGGGTCTCCATGCTCGCGGATCGATCGGATGTCACGCAGCCAGAACTTGCGCATCCGGTCGCGGTAGCGGTCGTTCCACTCCGACCAGCCATCGGGAAAATTGCCGGTCTGCCATCCGCCCATGCCGACATCCCACGGCTCAGCGATCATCTTGACGTTCTGGAGAAGCGGATCGGAGACGATCTGGGTGAGAAGTGGATGCTGCGGGTCGTAGTAGTGGTCGGCGTTGCGCCCCAGGGTGGCGGCGAGATCGAATCGGAACCCGTCGACCTGCACCTCATTCGCCCAGAACCGCAGGGAGTCGAGGATCATGCGTGAGACCGCCGGAGTGGCGGTGTTGATGCTGTTGCCGCATCCGGTCACGTCGATGTAGGTGCCGCTGGACGTCTGCCGGTAGTAGCCCGCGTTGTCGATACCGCGGAAGCTCGTCGTCGGACCCTCGGGGCCCTCCTCAGCCGTGTGGTTGTAGACGACATCGAGCAGAACCTCGATGCCGGCTTCGTGCAGAAGCTTGACCATGCCCTTGAACTCGCGCAGATTCGCCCCAGGACCCTGCGCCTGGGCGGCCTTCGAGGCGTACAGCGCGTGAGGGCTGAAGAATCCAAGCGTGTTGTATCCCCAGTAATTGCGCAGACCCTGCTTGATGAGCCGCTGCTCCGAGACGAACGACTGCACGGGTAGCAGCTGCACAGCCGTGACCCCGAGATTCTTCAGATACCCGATCGTCGTCTCGTGCGCGAGGCCGGCGTAGGTTCCCCGCAGCTCCTCGGGGATACGCGGGTTGAGCTCGGAGAGCCCTTTGAGATGTGCCTCGTAGATGACCGTGTGGTCGAGCGGCGTGTTGGGTTTCGTGACTCCGGCCCAATCGAACGACCCATCGACGACGACTGAGCGCTGCGATCCCGAACTCAGCCGCTGGATACCCTTGCCATAGGGGTCGAGGAGAAGCCGCGAGGGGTCGAAGCGGTGCATCGGCCCCTGAGGCCCGTAGACGCGGAGGTTGTAGCGGCGACCCGGGACGAGTTCCCTCGTGCGGCCGAACCATACGCCGTGTCGATCTCGCGCCAGCTCGACGGTCTTGTAGATCCAGTTCGCGTCCTTGTCGTCGAACAGGCAGAGCTCGACCTTTTCGGCATGCTCCGACCAGACGCGGATCTCGCCTCCGTGGGCGGTGCGGCGAACGCCCATGTTGGCGAGGGGATCGGCGGCAGTCATGCGTCTTAGAGTAGTGATTCATACGTTTCGAACAGATCACGGAAAGGGTCGTCGTGCCCGTCTACCTCGACCATGCGGCCACCACGCCGATGCTTCCCGATGCGAGGGACGCATACATCGAGGCGCTCGGCGTCGTCGGCAACCCCGCGTCGATCCACAGCCAGGGGCAGCAGGCCAAGCGGATGCTCGAAGAAGCCCGCGAGAATGTCGCCGGCAGCGTCTCGGCCGATTCGGTCGAGGTCGTGTTCACATCGGGTGGCACGGAGGCCGTGAACCTCGGAATCAAGGGTCTGTTCTGGAAGAGGCAAGAAGAAAAGCCGCGGCGTCGCATCCTCGTTCCCGGCGGCGAGCACCACGCGACGATCGATGCCGTCGAGTGGCTCGAGAGCCATGACGGGGCCGAGCTCGAGTGGCTGCCGATCGATTCGCTCGGCCGGCTGCACCCGAACACGCTGCGTGAGGCGATCGAACGCGATCCCGAAAGCATCGCCCTCGTCTCCGTTCTCTGGGCGAACAACGAGGTCGGTACGATTCAGCCGGTGGCTGAGCTCACAGCGATCGCGGCGGAGTTCGGAATTCCGACGCACGTCGACGCCATCTCCGCATTCGGATATCTGCCACTCGATTTCCACGCCTCGGGCGCCGCTGCGATGAGTATCTCGGCACACAAGATCGGTGGCCCGGTCGGGGTGGGCGCGCTTCTGCTGTCTCGCTCCGCCGAGGTGGTGCCCCTGTTCCACGGTGGCAGTCAGCAGCGCGGCCGCAGCGGAACACAGGACGTCGCCGGCGCTGTCTCGTTCGGCGTCGCCGCGCTCCGCGCATCCGCTGAGGTCGACGCCCACGCGGCCGAGCTTCGGGTTCTTCGTGACCGGCTCGTCGAGAACGTGCGGCGGGCCGTGCCCGAGGCCGTGCTGCAGGGCGATCCGGATGCCGCGGGCCGGCTCCCGGGCAACGCCCACTTCACCTTCCCCGGCTGCGAGGGAGACTCGCTTCTCTTCGTGCTCGACGTGGCCGGACTCTCCGTGTCGACGGGATCAGCCTGTCAGGCGGGCGTTCCCGAGGCGTCGCACGTGCTCACGGCCATGGGCCTGAGCGAGGCCGATGCGAGGGGAGCGCTGCGCATCACGCTCGGGCACGGAACGACCGCTGCCGACGTCGATGCGCTCGTCACTGCGCTTCCGGGAGCCTTCGCGCAGGCGTCGAAGGCCGGGCTCAGCGACCGCGTCGTGCCGCTGGGACACGCACGCTAGAGGTTGACCGTGGCCACGATCGCCAGGTGGTCGCTGCCGCCAGCCGGGATGACGGTGTTGCTCGTGACATCCATGCCGCGCTGCAGAAAATGGTCGAGTCGCGTGACAGCGAAGGGCGAGGACGGCCA
Source organism: Agreia pratensis (assembly GCF_900177685.1). Classification (GTDB taxonomy): domain Bacteria; phylum Actinomycetota; class Actinomycetes; order Actinomycetales; family Microbacteriaceae; genus Agreia; species Agreia pratensis. The sequence goes on along the minus strand of NZ_FXAY01000001.1, from coordinate 56,441 downwards.
GGTGAACCCGAAGAGACCGTCGCTCTGATTCGGCTCCGACAGCTGCGACAGGATCGGCTTGAACGCCCTGTCTGTGGAGGCGGCGTTGAAGTCGCCGACCGCGATGACGCGATCGTTCTCGTCGTTCGGAAGCACATCGGAGAGATTCTTGAGCATCTCGTCGCGATCGCCGTGATCGCCCAGGCGGGCCGACGCCGCATGGATCACATAGATGCTCACGAGACCGTCTGGCGTCTCGAGATCGGCTGCGAGCGCCCGCTGCCACCCCAGCCCCAGATCCCAAGGCTGCGCGTTCAGAATCGGATAACTGCTCCAGAGACCGACCGTGCCCACCTGGTAGGAGTACTCGTAGGCTCCATCGAGGACCGAGGAGATCTCTGCGCGCGACGCGTCGTCCATCTCCTGAATGGCGACCACCTCGGCCCCGGTTGCGACGAGATCGGTGGCCGACGCGGCACCCGTGCCTGAACTCGCTTCGACATTCTGACTCGCGACCGTGAGCGTCGACGCACTCGCGGGAGGCGCGGTCCACTTCAGCGGAACGATCGAGGCGCCGAACATCAGCACCCAGGCCACGAGAGGCACGAGAGCTGCCACCCACGGACGACCGCGACGAGCGAAGGCGGCGAGAACGAAGAGGATCGGAATGCCGAGCCCGAGCCAGGGAGCAGCGGAGTCGATCACGAGGCCGAGGCCTCCCACATCGGGCACGAGATTGTGCAGCACGATGACGGCGGCGAGCACGAGGGATGCGGCCACGACGACGGCGTTGAGGGCGCGTCGACCGGCAGATGGTCGATGCGTCGCAGACGTGGACGCACGGGGCGTCTCATGAAGAAGAGACATCGTGCTTCAGTCTGCCGCAGCAGACTGGGGAAATACTCAGGTAGAGCAGCCGCCGCGCCCGGAGTTTCGTCGCCGCACGAATCCTCATGTTTTGAGTCATTCAAAATACGACTAGGGTGGGTGCATGACGACAGACGTGACGGATGCCGCGGCCCTGGCCGACAGCATCCGCTCGGTTGGCCTCAAGGTGACCGAACCGCGCGTGGCGGTGCTCGACGTGATCGAACGCGAGCCGCACATCGATGCGGAGCGGATCTTCCAATCGATACGAACCTCGTTGCCTGGAACCAGCGTGCAGGCCGTGCACGGAGTTCTGGCGGCATTTTCTCAGGCGGGTCTTCTGCGGCGCATCGAACCGGCTCATTCGCCGGCCCTGTACGAGCGGCGCGTCGACGACAACCACCACCACATCGTCTGTTCCGCCTGCGGAGCTGTCGAAGACGTCGACTGCGCGGTCGGGCACAGCCCGTGCCTCGTTCCGTCGTCGGCGTCGGGCTTTCAGGTACAGAGCGCCGAAGTGAACTTCTGGGGTCTCTGTCCAAATTGCCAGACTGGCTAACAGTGCCAGACCGTATTCTCGTCCTGTCGACCGATCCTCTACAAAGGAGAACCATGTCCACCGATGCTTTCACCACGACCGAATCGGGTGCGCCCGTCGTCAGCGACGAGCACTCGCAGACCGTCGGAGCCGACGGTCCCATCACACTCCACGACCACTACCTGGTCGAGAAGCTGGCCCAGTTCAACCGCGAGAAGGTGCCGGAGCGCATCGTGCACGCGAAGGGCGGCGGCGCGTTCGGAACGTTCGTCACCACCCACGATGTGAGCGCCTACACACGCGCCAGCCTCTTCCAGCCCGGCGCATCCGTCGACATGCTTGCCCGGTTCTCGACCGTGGCCGGCGAGCAGGGGAGCCCCGACACATGGCGCGACCCGCGCGGTTTCGCGCTGAAGTTCTACACCGATGAGGGCAACTACGACCTCGTCGGAAACAACACCCCCGTGTTCTTCATTCGCGACGGCATCAAGTTCCCCGACTTCATCCACTCGCAGAAGCGCCTGCCCGGCACCCACCTGCGCGATCACAACATGCAGTGGGACTTCTGGACCCTGTCTCCCGAGACGGCGCACCAGGTGACCTGGCTCATGGGCGACCGCGGTCTGCCCGCCTCATGGCGCAACATGGACGGCTTCGGCTCGCACACCTACCAGTGGATCAACGCACAGGGCGAGCGCTTCTGGGTCAAGTACCACTTCAAGACCCATCAGGGCATCGAGATCCTGAGCCAGACCGACGCCGACCGTATCGCCGGAGAAGACGCCGACTTCCACATCCGCGACCTCTCCGAGGCCATCAAGCGCGGCGACTACCCGAGCTGGACCCTGAGCGTGCAGATCATGCCCTATGCAGACGCGGCGACCTACCGCTTCAACCCGTTCGACCTCACGAAGGTCTGGCCGCACGAGGACTATCCGCTGCACGAGGTCGGCACCATGACGCTGACCCGCAACCCGGAGAACTACTTCGCGCAGATCGAGCAGGCCACGTTCGCCCCGTCGAACTTCGTTCCCGGAATCGCCGCCAGCCCCGACAAGATGCTGCTTGCTCGCATCTTCAGCTACGCCGACGCGCACCGCTACCGTGTGGGAACCAACCATGCGCAGCTGCCGGTGAACGCGGCTACCGCTCCGGTCAACTCCTACTCGAAGGATGGCGCGATGCGCCACGGCTTCAACTCGGAGGAGACCCCCGTCTACGCGCCGAACTCGCACGGTGGCCCCCACGCAGACCCTGCCCGTGCGGGTGCTGAGGCCGGGTGGGAGTCCGACGGAGAAATGGTGCGTGCGGCGGCGACGCTGCATGCAGACGATGATGACTTCGGTCAGGCCGGCACCCTCGTTCGCGACGTTATGGATGACGCACAGCGCGATCGCCTCGTCGGAAACATCGCCGGTCACGTCTCGAAGGTGACCGACCCCGAGCTGCTCGTTCGGGTACTGCAGTACTGGACGAACGTCGACGCGACGCTCGGTGCGCGGGTCGCCGCGGCGCTGGAGCCGAGCGCGCCGGGCTCGAACGAAGATCCCGAGACGGTCGGCATCCGCTCGTAGTGCACGTTCCCCGGCCCGCCCAGAGGCGGGCCGGGGAATGAAGCGCAACCCCGTTTCGTTGTACGGGTCGTGCGGGTAGCGTTTCGCGAACCGCACGACCATCAACCGACACGCTTCACGAGGAGGCCCGTTTTGCCTACCGTTACCGTCACCGCCGATTCCCTCGACAAGACCATCACCGAGAACGAGATCGTTCTTCTCGACTTCTGGGCCGACTGGTGCGGACCCTGTAAGCAGTTCGCCCCCGTCTTCGAGAAGTCCAGCGACGACAACGCCGATGTCGTCTACGGCAAGATCGACACCGAAGACCAGCAGCAGCTCGCAGCCGCCGCGCAGATCACCTCGATCCCGACGCTCATGGCATTCAAGAACGGCGTTCCCGTGTTTCGTCAGGCCGGGTCGCTTCCTGCGCCCGCACTGGCCGACCTCGTCGCTCAGCTCAAGGCGCTCGACGTCGAGGCCGCGATGAAGGCCCAGGCCGAGGCTGACGCCGCGGCTACGACACCGGCCGAGTAAGCACCACCCCGGCCCCGCTGTCGTACCCCTCACGTAAGCTCGTTGCGTGAAGGTTTTAGCAGCAATGAGTGGCGGGGTCGACTCCGCAGTGGCCGCAGCGCGGGCAGTCGAGGCCGGGCACGACGTGGTCGGGGTGCATCTCGCCCTGTCCCGAATGCCCGGCACTCTCCGCACGGGTGCGCGCGGCTGCTGCACCATCGAAGACTCGATGGATGCGCAGCGCGTCGCAAACAAGATCGGCATCCCCTATTACGTGTGGGATTTCTCGGAGCGATTCAAAGCCGACGTCGTCGATGACTTCGTCGCCGAGTACACGGCCGGGCGCACTCCGAATCCGTGCATGCGCTGTAACGAGCGCATCAAGTTCGCCGCTCTCCTCGAGAAGGCCGTCGATCTCGGCTTCGACGCCGTTGCGACGGGCCACTACGCCAATATCGTCACCGATTCCGAGGGCAACCGCGAACTGCATCGTGCGGCGACCTGGGCCAAAGACCAGAGCTACGTTCTGGGTGTACTCACCAGTGAGCAGCTGAAGCACAGCATGTTCCCGCTCGGAGCAACGCCGTCCAAAGCCGAGGTTCGTGCCGAAGCCGCTGAGCGTGGCTTCTCTGTCGCCAAGAAGCGCGACAGCCACGACATCTGTTTCATCCCCGACGGCGATACGAAGGGCTGGCTTGCCGAGCGCGTCGGCGCCGAGAAGGGCCAGGTCATCGAGCGCGACGGCAGCGTCGTGGGCAGCCACGACGGTGCGCATTCGTTCACCGTGGGCCAGCGCCGAGGCTTGCACCTCGGCATGCCCGCGCCCGATGGCAAGCCACGCTTCGTTCTCGAAGTGCGGCCCATCAGCAATCAGGTGGTCGTCGGCCCGAAGGAGGCGCTCGACATCTCCGAGATCGCCGGTGCTCGGTTCACCTGGGCCGGACTCGCCCCCGAGCATCCCGAGGTCGCCTTCGAGTGCGAGGTGCAGATCAGGGCGCACGCAGACCCCGTCGCGGCGACCGCTATCGTACGCCCTCTCGACGTTCCCGTTCCCGTCGAAGGCCAGCGGCCGGCATCCGATCACGAGCTCGTGATCACGCCGCACTCGCCGCTCAACGGTGTCGCGCCAGGCCAGACCGCCGTGGTCTACATTGGCACGCGCGTTCTCGGTCAGTGCACGATCGACCGCACGGTGAGCGCGGTTCCGGCGGTTTCCGACTCCACCTCGGCCGTGGCCTGATGTCCGAGATTCTGCCCGACGAGATCTTGCCCGACGAGGTCACGCCCGACCTGGCCGACGCCAAGGTCGAGGCCCAGCAGCTCACATCGCGCATTCTCGAGCTGCGCGATCAGTACTACGAGAAGAACGCATCCACAGCATCCGACGCCGAATACGATGCGCTCGTGCGCCGACTCGACGCGATCGAACGCGCTCATCCCGAGCTTCAGAGCGCCGACAGTCCCACCCAGACGGTCGGCGGTCGAGCCGAGACCACGATGTTCACCCCCGTCACTCACGCAGAGCGCATGCTCAGTCTCGACAACGTCTTCAGCGAAGAAGAACTGCGCGAATGGGCTGCCAAGATCGAGCGCGATGCGGGCCGCAGTGCCGTGCGATACCTCTCCGAGCTCAAGATCGACGGCCTCGCCATCAACCTCCGCTACGAGAATGGCGTACTCGTCACCGCCGCCACACGCGGCGATGGCGTGGTCGGTGAAGATGTCACCGACAACGTGCTGCAGATCAAGCAGATCCCCGCTCGCCTCAAAGGAACGGGGCATCCGAGCATCGTCGAGGTGCGAGGTGAGATCTTCTTTCCCGTCGCGTCGTTCGACGAGCTGAACGCTCTGCAGGAGGCCGCGGGGGAGCGGGTCTTCGCCAATCCTCGCAACGCGGCCGCGGGGTCGCTGCGGCAGAAGACCGAGGGCAAGAACGCCAAGCAGCTGGCCCTCGTCGAGAACCGCCTGTCGCGCCTGCGCATGCTCGTGCACGGCATCGGCGCCTGGCCGAACCCGCCGGTCGCCGCGCAGAGCGAGGTCTACGGCCTGCTTGCCGAGTGGGGCCTGCCCATCTCCACCCACTTCAAGGTCTTCGACGACATCGACGATGTGGTCGAGTTCGTCCGTTACAACGGAATCCATCGCGCCAGCGTCGAGCACCAGATCGACGGAATCGTGATCAAGGTCGACAATCTCGCCCTGCACGACGAGCTCGGCGCCACGAGCCGCGCGCCGCGCTGGGCTACCGCTTACAAATATCCGCCCGAAGAGGTCAACACCCGGCTCCTCGACATCGTCGTGAGCGTCGGTCGCACGGGCAGGGCCACTCCGTTCGCTGTCATGGAGAAGGTCGAGGTCGCCGGCTCCGAGGTTCGCCAGGCCACCCTGCACAACCAAGACGTGGTCAAAGCCAAGGGCGTGCTCATCGGCGACATCGTCGTTTTGCGCAAGGCAGGCGACGTGATTCCCGAGGTGCTCGGGCCGGTCGTCGAGCTGCGCACCGGTGACGAGCGCGCGTTCGTGATGCCCGAGAACTGCCCGGAGTGCGGCACCCGACTCGCCCCGGCGAAAGAGGGCGACAAAGATCTCCGCTGCCCGAACGCTCGCAGCTGCCCCGCACAGGTTCGCGGGCGCGTCGAACACGTCGGCTCGCGAGGCGGCCTCGACATCGAGGTATTGGGCGAAGTCTCCGCGGCGGCGCTCACCCAGCCGCTCGAACCGGCCGAGCCTCCGCTCGAGACCGAGGCGGGTCTCTTCGCTCTGCGCATGCAAGACATCTTCCCGATCACCGTCGTCGTGCGCGACAACGAGACGGGCATGGTCAAGCTCACCGACGACGGCGAGCCGAAGCGGGTCATGCCGTTCCAACGCAAGCGTCAGAAGCGCGACGGAGCCTTCGACCCGGAGGCCGTCGAGTTCGTAGGCGACGAGTTCTCGGTTCCCTCGACCAACGCGGTGAAACTCCTGGCCGAGATCGAGAAGGCCAAGACCAAGCCGCTGTGGCGCATCCTCGTGTCGCTGTCGATTCGCCATGTCGGGCCGGTCGCCGCGCGCGCCCTCGCCGACTACTTCGGCTCGCTCGACGCCATCCGCGCCGCAAGCCGAGACGAACTTGCGGCGGTCGACGGCGTCGGACCGATCATCGCCGACGCCCTGATCGACTGGTTCGCCGTCGACTGGCACGTCGACATCGTCGAAGCCTGGGCCGCGGCCGGCGTGCAGTTCGCGACCCCCGGGCATCCGGGGCCCGGCGCAGCCGTCATCGAGGGCGGAGTGCTCTCGGGCGTCACCGTCGTCGCAACCGGCTCGCTCGAAGGGTTCAGCCGCGAGGGCGCACTCGAAGCGATCATGAATGCGGGAGGCAAGGCCGCGTCGAGCGTGAGCAAGAAGACCGACTTCGTGGCCGCTGGCCCGGGCGCGGGTTCCAAGCTCACGAAAGCCGAGGCCCTCGGCCTGCGCATCATCGACGCCGAGCAGTTCGCGATCCTCGTCACCGAGGGGCCGGATGCGTTGGGCCCGGCCCCCGAAGCAGAAGAAGACGAGGGGTCCGAGCAGTAGTGGTCTCGATACGGCCGCGGGCGGCCTACTCGACCAGCGCGGCAGTGCTGCGCTGATCGAGTAGTCGGCTCGCTCAGCGAGCCGACGTATCGAGATCACCGCGACCTCCTCCGGTAGAATCGGTGGGTTCGTCCGAACTCCCCCCGAATGAAGACACGGAGCAGCATGTCCGAAATCACGCAGGAGCAGGTCACTCACCTCGCCAACCTCGCCCGCATCGCGTTGACGCCCGAAGAGATCGTGTCGCTCACCAGCGAACTCGGGTCGATCATGGACCACGTGGCCACGGTCACCGAGGTCGCGACTCCCGACGTGCCGGCGACGAGCCACCCGATTCCGCTGCAGAACGTCTTCCGCGACGACGTCGTGGGGCAGACTCTCACCGCCGAAGAGGCGCTGGCAGGGGCACCCGACCACGACGGCTCGCGTTTCCGCGTCACCGCGATCCTGGGGGAGGAGCAGTAATGACGAACGATCTCACCAGGCTCACAGCCGACGCCCTCGCCACCAAGCTCGCCGCCGGCGACATCTCCTCGGTCGAGGCCACCCAGGCTCATCTCGACCGCATCGCCGCGGTCGAGGGCGCGGTGCATGCGTTCCTGCACGTCGCATCCGACAGCGCCCTCGCGGAGGCCGCCGACATCGACCGTCGCCGCGCAGCGGGCGAGCAGCTGCACCCGCTGGCCGGCGTGCCCATCGCCATCAAAGACGTCATCGTCACCAAGGGCATGCCCACCACCAGCGGCTCCAAGATCCTCGAGGGCTGGGTTCCGCCCTACGACGCCACGGTCATGACCAAGCTGCGGGCCGCCGGCCTCGTCTCGCTTGGCAAGACCAACATGGACGAGTTCGCGATGGGATCGTCGACCGAGCACTCCGCCTACGGCCCCACGCACAACCCATGGGATCTCGAGCGCATCCCCGGAGGCTCCGGCGGTGGCTCCGCGGCCGCGGTCGCCGCCTTCGAAGCGCCCTTCGCCCTGGGCAGCGACACGGGCGGCTCCATCCGCCAGCCCGCGCATGTCACGGGCACGGTCGGCCTCAAGCCCACTTACGGCGGGGTCAGCCGCTACGGAGCCATCGCGCTCGCCTCCAGCCTCGACCAGATCGGCCCGGTCTCGCGCACTGTTCTCGACTCGGCCCTGCTGCACGATGTGATCGGCGGCCACGACCCGCGCGACTCCACGTCACTCACCGACGTGTGGCCCTCGTTCGCCGAGGCCGTGCGCAATGCCGACGTTGCGGGTCTGCGCATCGGCGTCATCAAAGAGCTCCAGGGCGATGGTTTCCAGCCCGGTGTCATGGAGCGCTTCCGCGAAGCGCTGGCTCTTCTCGAGGGCGCGGGCGCGATCATCACCGAGGTCGAGCTTCCCAGCGTCGAGCACGCGATCGCCGCGTACTACCTGATCATGCCCGCCGAGGCCTCCAGCAACCTCGCCAAGTTCGACTCCGTGCGCTTCGGCCTGCGGGTCAATCCGAAGGGCGGCGGAACGGTCGAAGACGTGATGAGCGCCACCCGTGAACAGGGCTTCGGAGCAGAGACGAAGCGTCGCATCATTCTCGGCACGTACGCCCTCTCGGCTGGCTACTACGACGCCTACTACGGCAGCGCCCAGAAGGTGCGCACGCTGGTGCAGCGCGACTTCGCCGCAGCCTTCGCCAACGCCGACGTGCTCGTATCGCCTACGGCGCCCACCACGGCGTTCAAACTCGGCGAGAAGACCGGCGACCCGCTGTCGATGTATCTGAACGACATCGCGACCATCCCCGCGAACCTCGCCGGTATCCCCGGAATCTCGGTGCCCGCCGGCCTGGCCGCGGAAGACGGACTGCCTGTCGGCATCCAGTTCTTGGCGCCGGCGCGCGAAGACGCCCGACTCTACGGCGTCGCTGCGGCGCTCGAGGCACTGCTCGAAGAGAAGTGGGGTCACACGCTTCTGAGCCAGGCACCGGACCTGTCCTCCAGTGAAATGAACGCGACCGATGAGGGAGCCGTCTGATGGCGAAATTGATGGACTACGACCGCGCGCTCGAACTCTTCGAGCCGGTTCTCGGCTTCGAGGTGCACATCGAACTCAGCACCAAGACGAAGATGTTCTCAGACGCCCCGAACTACTTCGGCGGCGAGCCCAACACCAACATCACACCGGTCGACCTCGGCCTGCCGGGTTCGCTCCCCGTGGTCAACGGCCAGGCGGTGCGCTACGCCATCAGCCTGGGTCTGGCCCTCGGCTGCTCCATCGCGCCCACGAGTCGATTCGCTCGAAAGAACTACTTCTACCCTGACCTGGCCAAGAACTACCAGATCTCGCAGAGCGACGAGCCCATCGCCTTCGCGGGCTCGGTCGAGGTCGAGCTCCCGAACGGCCGCATGTTCACCGTGCCGATCGAGCGCGCACACATGGAAGAAGACGCCGGAAAGCTCACCCACGTGGGCGGCGCGACCGGTCGCATCCAGGGCGCCGAATACTCGCTTGTCGACTACAACCGCGCCGGTGTGCCGCTCGTCGAGATCGTCACAGACATCATCTACGGCGCCGAAGCCGACGCCCCCGAGCTGGCCAAGGCCTATGTGTCGACGATCCGCGACATCGTCGTCGGTCTCGGCATCTCTGAGGCGCGCATGGAGCGCGGAAACCTGCGCTGCGACGCGAACATCTCGCTGCGCCGCCGCACACCCGAGGGCGAGCCCCCCGCGCCGCTCGGAACCCGCACCGAGACGAAGAACGTCAACTCGCTGCGCAGCGTCGAGCGCGCGATCCGCTACGAGATCCAGCGCCAGGCCGCCATCCTCGACGAGGGCGGAACCATCACGCAGGAGACCCGGCACTGGCACGAAGACACGGGGGAGACCTCCGCGGGCCGCCCCAAGTCCGACGCCGATGACTACCGCTACTTCCCCGAGCCCGATCTGCTGCCCGTCGTTCCCTCGGACGAGCTCATCGAGGAACTGCGTGCCGCTCTGCCCGAGGCTCCCGCGATCCGTCGCCGCCGTCTCAAGGCCGAGTGGAACTTCACCGACCTCGAGTTCCAAGACCTGACCAACTCCGGCCTGGTCAACGAAGTTATCGACACCGTGGCGGCCGGTGCCTCGCCCGCAGCTGCGCGCAAGTGGTGGACCGGCGAGATCGCCCGGACGGCCAACGCGCAGGGTGTCGACGCGACGACGCTCGTCACACCGCTTCAGGTCGCTCAGCTCGTGGCGCTCGTCGACGACGGCACGCTCACCGACCGCCTCGCACGGCAGGTTCTCGAGGGCGTCATCGCCGGCGAGGGCACCCCGCAGCAGGTCGTGGATGCACGTGGCCTCGCCGTCGTGTCAGACGACGGGGCGCTGATCGCCGCCATCGACGAAGCCCTGCAGAGCCAGCCCGACGTGCTGGCCAAGATCCGCGACGGCAAGGTGCAGGCCGCCGGCGCCGTGATCGGGGCGGTCATGAAGGCGATGAAGGGTCAGGCCGACGCCGCCCGCGTGCGCGAACTCGTGTTGGAGCGGGCGACCGCTCTTCCGGAGTAGCGGGGCGCCTACGGGCTAGAAGTCGATGCCCGTCAGGTCTTCTGACGCGGTCCACAGTCGCATGGCCACCCTCTGATCAAGGGCTCGTCGGCTCTGCTTCGCGCGGCCGGGAGGGCCCGTGAGACCGAATGCCCCGGTCGGCCCTACGTAGTCGCCGCCTGAGACGCTCGCCCAGGTCGCGGCGAACAGCTCGGGCTCCGCGCCCTGCTCGGCACTCTGCGACAGCCCGGGTGACTGCATGAAGCGCTCGATGAACGCGTTGGCCGGCTTGTCGCGACCCAGCTGAGGGCCCGCGCTCTGCAGATTCGTGCGGCTCGAACCCGGATGCGCCGCGGCGCTCAGCAGACCCCATCCGGCTGCGTCGCTGCGGCGCTGCAACTCGTGGGCGAAGAGCAGGTTCGCCAGCTTCGACTGGCCGTAGGCGAGCCACGCGTTGTACTTCTTCTCGGCGTTGAGGTCGCCGAATCGTATCCGACCGATCCAGTGCATCACGCTCGACAGGGTGACGACGCGGGGCGCCTCAGCGGCTGTCAGCGTCGGGAGCAGACGTGCGGTGAGGGCGAAGTGACCGAGATGGTTCGTGCCGAACTGCAGCTCGAAACCATCATCTGTCGTGTGCCTCGTGGGCACCGCCATGACTCCCGCGTTGTTGATCAGGATGTCGGTGGGCGCTTTTTCGGCGATCATCCGGTCGGCGAACGCCTCCACACTCGCCAGCGAGGCGAGGTCGAGGCTCTCGAGTTGGAGCGAGGCGTTCGGAACAGCCTTCTGAATCGTCTCGGCGGCGTCAGTGTTCTTCTCTGCCGTTCGCGCAGCCATCACCACGTGAGCACCGGCTGCCGCCATGCGGCGTGCTGCCTCGAGTCCGAGACCGCTGTTGGCGCCGGTGATGATCACACGTTTGCCGTGCTGATCGGGAATGGACAGCGCTGCTGCGGTCGACATGAGGCTCCTCGGTGCGCGGCGGGTTCTCGGGTTCGCCGCCTAGATCACAGGTTATTGCGCATTCATGAACGTGCATACTTCTGCGGCTACGCGGAGAGCGGAAGCCTGTCGTCGCGTCCCGTCAGAGCGAGCAGCTTCGACTGCAGCGATGCGTGCTCGGGAACGGGAACCGGGGAGCTGAAGAGACCTGACGCCTCGAGCGTCTCTTTCTGCGGTTCGAAGACGGTCCAGACAGCGGCGATCAGCTCTTCGTCGATGGTCTCCGCCGAGCGGGTCGCACGCGCCAGATCCCAGGTGTGGATCGTGACATCGGAGACCTGCTCGCGCAGGTACTCGGTGACCGTCACGGTGTCGTACGAGAGCTGCACCTGCGCATCCGGTGCCGCCGACTGCCAGGCGTCGGTGGCCGCCTTCGAATACCTGTCCCATTCGGCAGCGAGGTCGCTCGACAACGGTCGCTTGAGCGATCGCGCCTGTCGCAGGCTGCGCCCTTCGAGCAGCAGCGGCACCCACTGCTGCTCCTCGATGACATGGGTGACGAGCTGGCGCGTGTTCCAGTCGCTGTCGGGCGTGGGCGCATTCCAGTCGCTCACCGCCGAGAGTCGAGCGGCGAACTCGGCGTGCGCAGTGTTCTGCAGTGTCAGCCAGTCGATGGTCACGATGGGGCTCCTGTCGGCAGTGCTCGTCATAGTTCTGGGTATAAGTCCATCATGGCGGTGCGCATTCCGCCGAGCCGGTGCGGATAGGCTCTCGGGGTGACCTTGACGACCAGAGATATCGACGCCACCGATCTGACTCCGCTTCTGGCGATGAACAACGGGGCGATCCCTGCGGTCAATCTGCTCGACGAGGCAGAGCTGCTCGATCTCGTGTCGATGGCCCACTCGGCCGTCATGGTCGTCGACGACGAGTCACCGCGAGAGCCTCTGGGACTCGTCATCACACTCACGGCCGGCAACGATTACGACAGCGAGAACTATCGCTGGTTCGAAGAACGCGGCGGCGACTTTCTCTACGTCGACCGCATCGTGGTGCACCAGGGCATGCGCGGACGCGGGCTCGGGCAGATCCTCTACGAGCGGGTCTTCGCCGAAGCCGAGCTCGCCGGCCTCACCGAGGTGACGTGCGAGGTGAACCTCGACCCGCCGAACCCTGGATCTCTCGCATTCCACGACCGACTCGGTTTCGTGCAATTGGGGGAGCAGTTCACCAAGGGCGGAGCGGTGAAGGTGGCCCTGCTGTCTGCACCCGTCGTCCTCGCATCATCTCTGCCCGAGGCCTCCTAAGCTCTCGGTCAGGCCCGATCGGCCAGCAGCTGCTCTCTGACCGCCCGGCGCAGAACCTTGCCGATCAGCGACGTGGGAAGCTCGTCGATGACCACGATCCTCTTCGGCACCTTGTAGGCGGTGAGCTGGTTGCGGCACCAGTCGCGGAACTCCTTCTCGTCGAAGTCGGCTTTGGAGGACAGCACCACCGCGGCCACGACGTCCTCTCCGCCACCCCCGCTGGGCATACCGACGACAGCCACGTCCGCCACTCCGGGGTGCTGCCTGAGCGCGTCTTCGACCTCCGAAGGGGCGACATTGAAGCCGCCCGTGATGATGAGCTCTTTGATCCGGTCGACGATCGTGACGAAGCCATCGGCATCCCGCGTGCAGATGTCACCGGTGCGAAACCAGCCGCCCTCGAGCAGCACCGCATCGGTCTCGTCGGGCTTCTGCCAATAGCCCTGGAACACCTGGGGTCCTCGGATCAGCAGTTCGCCCTCGTCGCCCGCAGCACGGTCGACGGAGGTGTCGTCGGGGTCGACCACGCGGATCTCCGTGCTGGGAAAAGGAACGCCGACGGTGCCCGGCCTGCGGCTCGGACCGATGGGGTTGCCGAGCGCCACGGGGGAGGTCTCGGTGAGGCCGTAGCCCTCGACCAGGTACCCGCCCGTCGCCTTCTCCCACAATTCGACCGTGGAGACGGGCAGATTCATGGCCCCCGAGATCGCGAACCGGATGCCTGTGAGATCGACTTTGCGCTTCTCGGCACCCCGTGCGAGCCGCTCGTAGATCGGCGGCACCGCGGGAAGGAAAGTGGGCGGATGCGACTTGGCCGCATCGAGAACGAGGTCGACATCGAACTTGGGCAGCAACACGAGTCGTGCGCCGCTGTTCATGGCGAAGGTGAGGCAGAGTGTGAGCCCGTATGCGTGGAACATGGGCAGCACCGCGTAGATGACCTCTTTGCCCGCCACCATGCCGGGCACCCACGCCCGGCCCTGCAAGGCGTTGGCATACAGGTTGAGGTGCGTGAGTTTCGCGCCTTTCGGAGTTCCGGTCGTTCCACTGGTGTACTGGATCACGGCGAGATCGTCGACCGATGGTCGAGGCACGGAACGCCGGATCGGCCGGTGGTTTACGAGCTTCTCCCACGGTGTGCTGTGCTTTGAGTCGGCGGTGAGCGCCTTACGCGCCTCCCGCGCTTTCGGCACAGGCAGGCGCAGCGCGAGTCGCTTGGAGAGCGGCATGGCGCGCGTCACATCGACCGCGATGACGGTGTCGAACGCCACATCGGCAGGCATCGCATGGATGCGCTCGCCCACCTTGTCCCACACGATCGCGACCTTCGCGCCGTGATCTTCGAACTGGTGCCGCATCTCGCGGTCGGTGTAGAGCGGATTGTGTTCCACGACGATCGCGCCCAGCCGAAGCACTGCGTAGAACGCGATGACGTGCTGCGGACAGTTCGGCAGCACGAGAGCGACCCGATCGCCGTGTCCGACCCCCGCGCGCCGCAGCCCCTCCGCCGCGCGTGCGACGAGCATGCCCAGTTCTGCATATGTCGTCGTCGAGCCGAAGAAGTCGAGGGCGACATTCGACCTGAACGCACGCACGGAGTCGTCGAACATGTCGACGAGCGAGCCGCTCGGCAGCTCGATCGTCGCAGGTACGCCATCTGCATACTGAGAAATCCAGGGCCGGTCGGTCTCGATGGTCATTCGGTGCCCTTCGCGTCGTCGTGGAGCCATTATGGCGTAGCCGAATCGACATTCGATGGGCATCGATGGCGGTGCTCCCGCCGTGCTAGCGTGCGATCGTGTCGAGAATCGTCGGGGTATCCGCCGCACTTCCCCCGAATTCGTATGCCCAGACCGAGATCACTGCGACCATCGCCCCGATGATCACCCAGGATGCCTCGAAGCAGGCTCTTCTGCGGCGTATGCACGAGGGAAGCCGGGTCGAGCGACGTCATCTGGTGCAGCCCATCGAGCGCTACCTCGACGGTCAGAGCTTCACGACCACGAACGGCATCTTCATCGAGGCTGCGACCGATCTCGCCGAAGAGGCTCTCGCAGCGGCTCTGGTGCAAGCAGGAATCGCCGCCGACGAGGTCGACTTCGTTCTCTTCACCTCGGTCACCGGCGTCTCGGCTCCCTCGATCGACGCTCTTCTCGTTCCGCGGCTCGGTCTCAGGCCCGACGTGAAGCGGGTGCCGATGTTCGGGCTCGGATGCGTAGCGGGAGCGGCCGGTATCGCCCGGCTCGACGATTATCTTCTCGGCCATCCGAGTGGCGTGGCGGTTCTGGTCTCGGTCGAGCTGTGTTCTCTTACCGTGCAGCGTGGCGACGACTCGACGGCAAATCTGGTCGCCTCGGGACTCTTCGGCGACGGCGCGGCAGCCGTCGTCATGGTGGGGGCGGAGCGCGCGGCCGACCGAGCAGATCACGGATTCGACGTCGTCGCCGCGCGCAGCGCCCTGTACCCCGACACTCGTCATGTGCTCGGCTTCAACCCCGGAGAGACGGGGTTCAGGATCGTGCTGACCGCCGGTGTCGCCGATGTGGTCGACGAGCACTTCGGATCGGACATGACCCGGTTCCTCGCCGACCACGGGTCGACGGTGGGCGATATCGCACGCTGGATCGCGCATCCGGGTGGCCCGCGCGTGCTCGACGCGTTCAGCGACGCTCTGAATCTGCCGCCGGGGTCTCTCGACGCCAGCTGGCGTTCGTTGGCTCGGGTCGGCAATCTATCGTCGGCCTCGGTGCTGCATGTGCTGGCCGACAGCATCCGAGACGCCCCGCCGAGCGGGGGCGAACTGTGCGCCCTCTTCGCGCTCGGCCCGGGAGTCTCTGCCGAACTCGTTCTGCTTCGATGGTCTGGAGATCCTGAATGACGCTGTCGGTGCTGCTCTACGTGATTCTCATCCTGCTCACCGGTGGCGAGCGCGTCGTCGAGCTGGTCGTCTCCACGCGCAACGCGGCGTGGGCATTCGCGCGCGGCGGCATGGAGTTCGGCCGACGCCACTTCGGACCGATGGTCGCCCTGCACACGGGTTTGCTGCTGGCCTGTCTTGTCGAAACGCTCCTCGCAGACAGGCCGTTCATCCCGTGGCTGGGCTGGCCCATGCTGGTGATCGCGCTGGCGAGTCAGGCTCTGCGCTGGTGGTGCATCGCTTCGTTGGGTCGTCGCTGGAACACCCGGGTGATCGTGGTTCCCGGTCTGCCGCTCGTGTTGAGCGGACCGTACCGGTGGCTCCGCCATCCCAACTACATCGTCGTGATCGCCGAGGGCATCGCCCTGCCCCTTGTGCATACGAACTGGGTGACCGCCGTCGCCTTCACGGTGCTCAACGCGGTGCTGCTGTTCCGGTTCCGCATCCCGGTCGAGGAGCGTGCGCTCGAGGCGGCTCTCGGCGAGAATCCCGTCGCGCCGCGATGACCGCGGTCGATGTCGATGTCGCCGTCGTGGGGGCGGGGCCCATCGGTCTTGCCGCAGCGATCGAGGCTCGGCTCGCCGGATGGTCGGTCGTCGTCATAGAGCCGCGGTCCTTTCCCATCGACAAGGCCTGCGGAGAAGGGCTGATGCCGGGAGCCGTCGACGCCCTCGCGCGACTCGGCGTTCATCCACCGGGCGCTCCGATCGCGGGGTTCCGCTACACGGATGCCACCCGATCCGCCGAGCACCGCTTCGCTGGAGGATCGGGCCTCGGTGTGCGACGCACGGCGCTGCACGATGCTCTCGCGGCGCGCGCCGACCAGCTGGGTGTTCAGCGGGTGGATGCCCGAGTCTCCGACGTGGTGCAGCATCCCGACGGCGTGACGGTCGGCGACGTGCGTGCGTCGTGGCTCTTCGCGTGCGACGGGTTGCATTCGACGGTGAGAAGACTGGTGGGGCTCGAGCGGCCGCCGATCGCACGCGTCGATCGCCGCCGCTTCGGTCTGCGCAAGCACTATGTGATCGCGCCGTGGACCGACCTGGTCGAGGTGCACTGGGCTGCGGATGCCGAGGCCTATGTCACGCCTCTGGACGGGGGCCTCGTCGGCGTCGCTGTTCTCGGTCCGCCGCGCACTGATTTCGACGAGGTGCTGACGCGCGTTCCTGAGCTGCGCGCGCGGCTTCGACAAGCCGATGCCGTAGAGGGGCTGCGCGGTGCCGGACCTCTGCGGCAACGCAGCTCGGCCCGCAGCGCAGGCCGAGTGCTGCTCCTTGGAGATGCCTCGGGCTACGTCGACGCGCTGACAGGGGAAGGCATCCGGGTCGGGCTCGCTCACGCTCGTGCCGCCGTCGAGGCGATCGGCGGCAGAGGCGTGCGGCAGGCTGCGGCCTACGATCGGGACTGGTCTCGGGTCAGCCGGGATTTTCGCGTGATCACCTCGGGCCTGCTCGCCGCGGCGCAGTCTCCGCTCCGACCGCTCATCGTACCGGCGGCGCGGGCGATGCCGTCGCTCTTCGGCGCAGCGGTGGAGCGCCTCGCCCGGTAGGCGACGAGGCGTAGGCGCACCGAGGCCTGTCGTCAATGCCGGGCGAGCCACAGGCTGTCGCGCGCAGACTGGGGGAGTGAACCTCGTACCTGCCGGCCTGCGCGATCGCATCCGCCTCGTTCTGAGCGGCTCCAGCAGCGAACCGCCGGAATGGTCGGTGCGGCTCGATGAGGGCGCCGACGGCGGGTTCTTCGCGCCGGGCTCCGCGACGTGGAGCGTGCACGGGGGAATGTCGACCATCGTGGCGGGCGTCCGCGCGCTGCTCATCCAGGCGTTGCATCCCGGAGCAATGGCCGGAGTGCACGATCACTCCCGCTACAAGGAGGATCCGCTCGGACGATTGGCGGGCACGATCCGCTGGATCTTCACGGTGAGCTACGGCGACACCCGCACGGCGATCGGTACATCGAACTGGGTTTTGGCGATGCACGAGCGTGTCGTGGGCAGCTACCTCGACGCGCGCGGCGTCGAGCGCCCCTACGCGGCGAACGACCCCGAGCTGCTCAGCTGGGTGCACCTCGCGTTCACGGATTCGTTTCTCGCGACGGCCAAACTCTATGGAAAGCCGATACCGGGTGGCCCCGACGCCTATGTCCGCGAGTGGGCGAAGGCCGGTGAGCTGATGGGCGTGCCGAATCCTCCGCGATCCGAGACGGAACTCTCGGCGCAGTTGCGCGAGTATCTCGATCGAGGACAGCTCGTCTACAACGACCGCGTGGCCGACGCGGTGTCGTTCATTCGCCGACCGCCGCTGGGCCGGTCACTGATGCCGGGCTACGCCCTTCTCTTCGCGGGAGCCGTCGCATCCATCCCCGAGCCTTATCGCGGCATGTTGCGGCTGCGCATCCCGTCGCTCGGGCCCATCCGGTTGCCCGTGACGGCGTTCACGCGACTGACCCTTCGGCTCATCGCGGGAACGCTCGAGAAAGATCCGCCGAGCGAGCTTGCGGCACGCCGCAGGCTCGCCCGGCTAGGCATCGACGGGCCGGCCATCGCCCCGCGATGACGTCGATCAGACGGGACGTGTCTCGGGAGAGACGGTGTGCTTGGCGTCGCGCACGACGACTGAACCCAGCGCCTCGTCGATGCGGGCGAGGATGCCCTCGTCGAGAGTCACCCCGGCGGCCTTGACGTTCGACTCCACCTGCTCGGGTCGCGAGGCGCCCATCAGAGCCGAGGCGACGTTCGGGTTCTGCAGAACCCACGCGATGGCGAGCTGAGCCATGGTGAGGCCGAGGTCGTGGGCGATCGGCTGAAGCAGCTGCACCCGGGTCAGCACCTCGTCGTTCAGGAAGCGCTTGACCATGTCGGCACCGCCCTTCTCGTCGGTGGCGCGGCTTCCCGGCGGAAGCTCAGCGCCCGGCTTGTACTTGCCGGTGAGCACGCCCTGTGCGACAGGAGACCACACGATCTGCGACAGACCCAGCTCGGCCGAGGTCGGCACGACCTGGTCTTCGATGACGCGCCACAGCATCGAGTACTGCGGCTGGTTCGAGATGAGCTGGAAGCCGAGCTCCTTCGACAGTGCGTGGCCCGCGCGAATCTGCTCCGCGTTCCACTCGCTCACGCCGATGTAGAGCGCTTTTCCCTGGCGCACGATGTCGGCGAACGCCTGCATCGTCTCCTCGAGCGGGGTCTCGACGTCGTAGCGGTGAGCCTGGTAGAGATCGACGTAGTCGGTCTTCAGTCGGCGCAGCGATCCGTCGATCGACTCCATGATGTGCTTGCGCGAGAGTCCGACATCGTTCGGGCCTTTAGGGCCGGTGGGCCAGTAGACCTTGGTGAAGATCTCGAGTGATTCGCGGCGCTGGTGCTTCAGCGCCTTGCCAAGAACCTTTTCCGCCGCCGTGTTCGCGTAGGCGTCTGCGGTGTCGAAGGTCGTGATGCCGGCGGTCAATGCCGCCTCCACACACTGTGCAGCGATGTCGTTCTCGACCTGCGATCCGTGGGTGAGCCAATTGCCGTACGTGATTTCCGAGACTTTGAGCCCGGACTTGCCGAGGTACCTGAATTCCATGGTGTCAACGGTACTCCTCGTGCTGGATGCCGGCTGGGGGTAGCGTGGGAGCCCTCCGGACGACAGGACAGATGACGGTGACGACCTATGTGGCGCTGGTGCGAGGCATCAACGTGGGAACGAGCACTCTCGTGGCGATGCCCGACTTTCAGCGTGTGCTCGAGGAGAGCGGCTTCACCGACGTGAAGACTCATCTGCGCAGCGGTAACGCCGTCTTCGAGTCCGACGCGAAGCTCTCGCCTCGCGATATCGCAGCTCTGGAGAGCCGTTTCTCCGACACCACCGGGGTCTCCGCTCCATTCGTCGTGATCGAGGGGCGCGAGTTCGTGAACGTGGTCGAAGAGAATCCTCTCGTCGGCGAGTCCGACAATCTGTCGCGGCTGGTGATCGCGTTCCTTCCCGGCCCGGCCTCGTCGGGCGTCACGGTTCCGGATGCCACGGCGCTGCTTCCCGAGATCGTCAGAGTGGGGTCCCGGGCCGTGTATGCCTGGTGCCCACACGGTGTCTCGAAGTCGGCTATCCCGGCCGCGTTCTGGAAGCAGTTCGGGCCGGCGGCGACAGTGCGCAACGCGAATACGGCGAACAAGCTCGTGTCACTGGTGCTGCCTAGACTCGAAGGATGACGACGAGTGGGGTGGTAGACGACTCGACCGCCACCATGCTGCACATCGACATGGACGCCTTCTTCGCCTCGGTCGAGCTCCTCGACCACCCCGAGCTGCGCGGTCAACCGGTCATCATCGGCCACGCCGGCGGTCGCGGCGTAGTCACCAGCGCCACCTACGAGGCGCGCAAGCTCGGGGTGCACTCCGCGATGCCGGTCTCAGTGGCCATGAGGCTCGCGCCGAAAGCGCACGTCCTGCCGCCGCACCACAAGCTGTACCAGCACTACTCGGCCGAGGTGATGCGCATCTTCCGAGACGTCACCCCGCTGGTCGAGCCGCTCAGCATCGACGAGGCTTTTCTCGACGTATCGGGTGCCCGGCGGCTGCTGGGCAGTCCGAGCACCATCGGAGCCCAGGTTCGTGCGCGGGTCTTCGCAGAGACCGGCCTCACCTGCTCGGTCGGCGCATCGTCGACCAAGTTCGTCGCCAAGATGGCGTCCCAGCGGGCAAAGCCCGACGGCATGCTGATCGTTCCCGAGTCCGAGATTCTGAACTTCTTGCACCCTCTCCCTATTAAGGCGCTGTGGGGTGTGGGTGCGAGCACCGAAGCGGCATTGGCGCGCATCGGCATCAAGACCGTGCGAGAACTAGCCGAGATGCCGCTGCCCGCCCTTATCCGAGCCGTGGGCGAAGCATCCGGTCAGAAACTCCACGCCCTGGCGCTCGGCATCGATCCGCGGGGCATCGTTCTCGAGCGCCAAGAAAAGAGCATCGGTCACGAGAACACCTTCGAGTTCGACGTCTCCGATCGGCGAGTTCTTCACCGAGAACTGCTCAAGCAGGCGAATCAGGTAGCCGTTCGGCTGCGTAGGGCAGGCCTCGAGGGCCGCACCGTCGCGCTCAAACTCAGATTCAGCGACTTCACCACCATCACGCGCTCGCGCACGCTCGCAGAGCCCAGCGACCTCGGCAAGCAGATCTACGATGAGGCCAAGGCCATCTTCGATGCGCTCGACCTACGAGACGACCAGCGGGTGCGTCTCATCGGCGTTCGGGTGGAGCAGCTCGCCGAATCGGGCTCTGTGGTGCACCAGCCGTCGCTCTGGGTCGATGAGGCCGAATCTCAGACAGACGGATGGCGCGACGCCGAGCGCACCATCGACAAGCTCTCGGCGCGCTTCGGCTCAGGGGCAGTCGGCCCCGCTTCGCTCATGCGCAAGAAGAACCCGGGCGCCCCGGAGTAGTTCATCAGGCGCGCGGGCGGTACACCGTCACCGAGTGTCCGGCGACCGCGGGCGAGTCACCACGCGGGCTCGACTCAAGGAGGACGTCGCTCGACGAGCGCAGGCCACTCGGGGCATCCATCGGCTCGCCCGAGAAGTTGATCAGCACTCGCACGTCGCCGCGCGTCAGTTCGAGCCAGTGGTCCTCCTCGGAGAACTCCACCGAGAGATGGGGCCAGCGCGGATCGGTGAAGGCCGGCACCGTGCGGCGCAGCGTTGTGAGCGCCGTGTAGAAGGCCAGCAATCGTGCGTGCGCCGATGTCTCGTCGGCAGGTTCTGACCAGTCGAGCTTCGAGTTGGTGAACGTCGAGGAGTCTTGCGGGTTCGGAACGACCGACTCGTCCCAGCCCATGCGTTCGAACTCGGCGATACGGCCTTCTGCTGTTGCCTTGCCCAGCTCGGGCTCGGGATGGGAGGTGAAGAACTGGAACGGGGTGGACGCGCCCCACTCCTCGCCCATGAACAGCATGGGGGTATACGGGCCGAGAAGCGTCAGCGCGGCCGCTATGGCGAGTTGGCCTTCGTCGAGCGATGCGGTGAGTCGATCGCCGATCGCCCTGTTGCCGATCTGATCGTGGTTCTGATTGGCCACGACCAGGCGCCACGTGAGCACGTTGGCCGTGTCGATGCGCTTGCCGTGGTGTCGGCCTCGGAAGCTCGACCAGGTTCCGTCGTGGAAGAAACCCGACGTCAGTGCCTTGGCCAAGGCGCCGAGCGGCTCGAAGTCGGCGTAATAGCCCGACGTCTCGCGCGTGAGGGCGACGTGCACGGCGTGGTGGAAGTCGTCGCTCCATTGGCCTGCGAGGCCGTAGCCGTTCTGGTCGCGCGCGGTGAACATGACCGGATCGTTGAGGTCGGACTCCGCGATGAGGCTGAGCGGCCGGCCGACGAACGCCGACCAGGCATCGGTCTCTGCCGCGAGTTCGCTCAGCAGGTGACGCGAACTCTCGTCGTGCAGAGCGTGCACCGCGTCGAGGCGCAGACCATCGACGTGATACTCCTCGAACCACATGCGGGCGTTGTCGAGAATGAAGCGGCGCACCTCGGTCGATCCGTGGCCGTCGAGGTTGATCGCCTTGCCCCAGGTCGT
This sequence comes from Agreia pratensis, assembly GCF_900177685.1. Taxonomy (GTDB): domain Bacteria; phylum Actinomycetota; class Actinomycetes; order Actinomycetales; family Microbacteriaceae; genus Agreia; species Agreia pratensis. The sequence goes on along the minus strand of NZ_FXAY01000001.1, from coordinate 34,221 downwards.
TCCGGCGGCCTCATGCTCATAGGGACCGTAGACCCCGAGGTAGTTGCCACTGGGCCCCAGGTGGTTGTAGACCACGTCCTGAATGACGGCCAGGCCGCGAAGGTGACACGCGTCGACGAACCGACGGTAGGCATCCGGCCCGCCGTAGGTCTCTTGCACCGCGAACCAGAGCACACCGTCGTAGCCCCAGTTGTGCGTACCGTTGAAGGCGTTCACGGGCATGACCTCGACGAAGTCGATGCCCAGCGATACGAGGTGATCGAGACGATCGATCGCCGAGTCGAGAGTGCCCTCGGGCGTGAACGTGCCGATGTGCAACTCGTAGATCGATCCGCCCGCGAGCTGCCTGCCCGCCCAGTCGTCGTCGTTCCAGACGTACGCCGCGTCATCGACCGTGCGCGAGAGTCCGTGCACCCCGTCCGGCTGGCGCCGCGAACGCGGATCGGGGAGAGGCCCCACCGTGTTTCCGTTCGCATCGTCGATCAGGTAGCCGTAGTCGGCCTCTCCCTCGGGTACCGACGGACCGGCGCTCCACCAGTCGCCGTCTTCACGGGTCATCTCGACGGTCTTGCCGGCGACGACGAGGCGCATGCGCTGGGCATGTGGCGCCCATACGTCGAAACGTGTGCGGACGGTCATTCTGAAGGATCCTCTCGGACGGCGGCAAGGAGAGCGACGGGAAGGTCGGCGAGCAGCTCTGACACGGCCACCGGGCCTGCCTCGACCCGGCGTCCGGTGAGAACGTCGATGCTGTCGCGGTCGATCGTGATCTGGGTCGAGCCCCAACCCTCGGCCTGGGCGAGTGACCACGGAAGGCGGGTCGCGATCGTGACCGCGCCACCCCTATCGAAGGCGATCACATGGCTGGCCGCGTCGCCGTGCGCCTCGACGGGGGTGTAACCCGTGAACATCTCGGGATGCTCGTGCCGAAGCCGCAGCGCGCGCGACGTGACGAGCAGCTTTGCGGCGCCCGTCTCGTCGACGGTCGGGAGCTCGCCCGTGTCGAGGATCTCGAGCAGCCGACGGCGTTCGTCGAAGTCGACGGGGCGACGATTGTCGGGGTCGACGAGGGAGTTGTCCCACAGCTCGGTGCCCTGGTAGACATCGGGCACACCCACCATGGTGAGCTGAATCAGCTTCGCGGCGAGCGAGTTCGACCAGCCCGCGGGCCGGATGCGCGTGGCCAGCGACTCCACGAGTTCGTGGGTGCGCGGGTCGTCGTACGCGGCGTCGACTGCGGCATGCAGCGCCTCTTCGAAGCGCTCGTCGGGGGCGTTCCAGGTCGTGGATGCGCCGGCTTCGCGAGACGCTTTCTCGGCGTAGGCGTGCAGGCGATCGCGCTCGATCGGCCACGCTCCGATCGCGGTCTGCCAGAGCAGCGAATCGAAGGTCTCGTCGCCGATCGGAGCGGATTCGCGAAGCCCTGCGAGCGTCTCGAGCCAGGTGTGCGGCAGCTCGCTCAGCACGTCGATGCGGGCGCGCACGTCTTCGCCTCGCTTCGTATCGTGCGTCGAGAGCGTCGTCATGGTGCGGGGGAACGACGCCATGCGCTGCCACTGGCGTGCGTGGAATTCGGCGGCATCGATCGCGAACTCGGCCGGCTCGCCACCGACCTCGTTGAGTGACACCAGCCTGTTCCAGCGATAGAACGCGGTGTCCTCGACGCCTTTGGCCATGACCATGCCCGACGTCTGCTGAAAACGAATGGCGGCGGCGTTGCTCGGATGCGACAGCGCCGCGGTGACGATATCGAGTTCTACGGCGAGGTCGGGTCGAGCGGCGAGGGCGGCACGGTGCGCCTCCTCGAGCTTTTCTGCGCCCGAGGGGAGGTACGAGCGGTAGACGGGGAAGCAGGTGAGCAGCTCGGCGATGGCATCCGCGATCGCCGGGGAGCCGCGCCAGCTCGAGTCGGTCAGCGCGTCTTGGCGGTCGAGATCGCGCTGAATCCGCAGAACCTCTGAGCGCAGGATGCCGTCGGCGATGGCGCGTTTGGTGTCGTGGATCAACGCGATCCAGTTGTCGTGGGCGCTCTCGTCGTCGCCGAGACCCAGCGCGACGTTCAGGAACGGCTCGCCCGAGGCATCCACCAGCACCCTGTCGATGTCGCCGAGCGAGTCGTAACCGGTCGTGCCGGCCGTCTTCCAGGTGCCGGGCAGCCGCTCGCCACCTTCGAGAATCTTCTCGACGAGCACGTAGGCGCCGCCGGTGAGCTCCGCGAGATGCTCAAGGTAGTCCTCGGGGTCTGCGAGTCCGTCGGGATGATCGACCCGCAGACCGTCGGCGAGCCCATCAGCGAACCAGCGTCCGATCTCCTTGTGCGACTCCTGGAACACCCAGGGAATCTCGACCTTGACTCCGGCCAGCGTCGTCACGGCGAAGAAGCGTCGGTAGTTCAGCTCGGCATCGGCGCGACGCCAGTTCATGAGTTCGTAGTGCTGGCGCGAGTGCACGGTGATCGCGTCGGCGCCGTCGTCAGCCGTGCCCGGAGCCACCGGGAATCGGTTTTCGTAGTAGTGCAATTCGAGCTTTCCGTCGGGCCCCGTGGCGAGCTCGAGCGCGTCGAGCGAATCGTCGCCGAGCACGGGCAGGCGCACCTTTCCGTGGCCGAACTCCCAATCCACGTCGAACGCCTCGGCATGGCGCGAGTCGCGTCCGTGCGTCAGCAACTCCCACCACCACACGCTGAGCGGGGCCGTCGCCACGCCCACGTGATTGGGCACGATGTCGACCAGCACACCGATCCCACGAGAGTGCGCCGCCTCGGAGAGTCTCTCGAGGGCATCCGGCCCGCCGCGCTCAGGATCGACCCGACTGTGATCGATCACGTCGTAGCCGTGGTTGCTGCCCGGCTCTGCCTCGAGAATCGGCGACAGGTAGACCCAGTCGGCACCGAGGTCGGCGAGATAGTCGATCAGCTCCGCCGCGGCGTCGAGGGTGAACGACGACGAGATCTGGAGTCGGTAGGTGGAGAGCGGTTCGCGCATGGGTCCTCGCTAGCCGTTGGACGGCTTGGTCAGGGGGATGGTCTCGATGGTGCCGGTCATTGCGGTGAGGGATGCGGCTACCGAGTGGTCAGCCTCGGTCACCGCTTCTTGGTGGGCGCGGAGCACGACGAGCGACTTCGCCAGCACTCTGACCTTCTCGTTCGCGCTGCGAAGCGGTCCGTCTGCGGCCTGGCCGGCCGAGTCGATCACCACGTCCCACGACTGCGAGTATTCGCCCGGAGGAAGAACGAAGTCAACGTCTTGCGGTTCGGCGTTGAAATAGACAAGGAAGTTCACGTCGGTGATGCGCTGACCGCGCTGATCGCGCCCGCGGATGCCCTGCCCGTTGAGGAAGACGCCCACTGAGCGGCTGAGCGGGGCGTCCCACTCCTCGGGCTCCATCTCACGAGCATCCGAGTTGAGCCAGACGATGTCGGGCAGCGGCTCGCCCTTGCCGCGCCTGACCGGCCGGCCGTCGAAGAAGCGGCTGCGACGGAAGGTGGGGTGTTCCTTGCGCAGTCGTGAGACGGCCGCGGTGAACTCGTTCAGCGGCACATCGGCGTGGTCCCAGTGGATCCAGCTGATCTCCGAGTCCTGGGCATAGGTGTTGTTGTTGCCCTGCTGTGTGCGGCCGATCTCGTCACCGTGCAGCAGCATGGGCACACCCTGCGACAGCAGAAGCGTGGCTAGAAAGTTGCGCTGCTGGCGTGCGCGCAACTCGAGGATCACCGGGTCGTTCGTTGGCCCCTCGACTCCGGAGTTCCAGGAACGGTTGTGCGATTCGCCGTCGTTGTTGTTCTCGCCGTTGGCCTCGTTGTGCTTCTCGTTGTACGACACGAGATCGCGAATGGTGAAGCCGTCGTGGGCGGTGACGAAATTGATGGATGCGACGGGTCGGCGCCCCGAGTGCTCGTAGAGATCCGCAGAGCCCGTGAAGCGCGAAGCGAATTCGCCGAGGCTCGCCGGCTCGCCGCGCCAGAAGTCGCGCACCGTGTCACGGTACTTTCCGTTCCACTCGGTCCACTGGGCGGGGAAGTTGCCGACCTGGTAACCGCCGGGCCCGACGTCCCAGGGCTCCGCGATGAGCTTGACCTGCGAGATCACCGGGTCCTGCTGCACGAGCTCGAAGAAGGTCGACAGCTTGTCGACATCGTAGAACTCGCGGGCCAGCGCCGAGGCGAGGTCGAAGCGGAAACCATCCACGTGCATCTCGGTCGCCCAGTAGCGCAGCGAGTCCATGATGAGCTGCAGGGAGTGCGGGTGGCGCACGTTCAGCGTGTTGCCGGTGCCCGTGTAATCCATGTAGTACCGCTTGTCATCGTCCATGAGTCGGTAGTACGCGGCGTTGTCGATGCCTCGGAACGAGATGGTGGGGCCGAGATGGTTTCCCTCGGCGGTGTGGTTGTAGACCACATCGAGGATCACTTCGATGCCAGCCGCGTGCAGCGACTTGACCATGCCCTTGAACTCTTGCACCTGCTGGCCTCGCTCGCCCGCCGAGGAGTAGCTCGACTGCGGCGCGAAGAAGCCGATGGTGTTGTAGCCCCAGTAGTTCGACAGGCCCTTCTCGAGCAGCGTGCTGTCTTGAACGAACTGGTGCACCGGCATCAGCTCGATCGCCGTGACCCCGAGCTTCTTGAGGTGCTCGATGACGGCCGGATGCGCGACACCCGCGTAGGTGCCGCGCTGCTCGCGCGGCACCTCGGGGTTCAGCTGGGTGAGGCCCTTGACGTGGGCTTCATAGATGACGGTCTCGTTGTAGGGAATGTCGAGAATACGGTCGCCCGACCAGTCGAAGAACGGGTTGATGACGACGCCCGTCATCATGTGCTTGGCCGAATCGTCATCGTTGCGCGAGTCGGGGTCGCCGAAGTTGTAGGAGAAGAGCGACTGATCCCAGTCGATTGTTCCGCTCGTCGCCTTGGCATAGGGGTCGAGCAGCAGCTTGTTCGGGTTGAACCGGCAGCCGTTCTCCGGGTCATATGGACCGTAGACGCGGTAGCCGTAGCGCTGGCCGGGCTGCACCTGTGGCAGATAGCAGTGCCAGACGTAGGCGTCGACCTCGGTGAGTTCGACGCGGGTCTCCGCGCCTTTCTCGCCGAAGAGGCAGAGCACGACGCGCTCCGCAGCTTCGCTGAAGATCGCGAAGTTCGTGCCGCTTCCGTCGAAGGTCGCGCCGAGCGGGTAGGCCGATCCGGGCCAGCTTTCCATAAAAGTCTCCTGTGAGTCGTGATTCGGGTCGAGCAGAAGTGCCTGGGCGGGAAAGCTCAGTCGAGCTGGGACATGACCTCGGCCGCGATGAGTTCGAGGTGATCGAGGTCGTGGATGTCGAGAATCTGAAGGTAGAGGCGTTCGACGCCGTCTTCGCGGAGGGCGCCGATGCGGTCGACGACCTCGGCCGGGGACCCGGCGAGACCATGTTCACGGAGTTCGGCAGGCTCGCGGCCGATGGCCGTCGCTCTGCGTTCGAACTCGGCCGGGTTCGATCCGACGGCAGCGACGAGGGCGGCCGAGTAGACCAACTCCGACGGCTCTCGGCCGATCGTCTCGCATGCCTCGCGCACGGCGCGAAAGCGAACAGGGATATCGGCGAACTCGGCGAAAGGAACGTTGAATTCCGTGGCGAACCGGGCTGCGATCTTCGGCGTACGGGTGGGCCCCGAGCCGCCGACGATGACGGGGAACGGATGCTGCACCGGCTTCGGCAGAGCCGGGGACTCTACAAGCGTGTAGTGCTCACCGTCGAACGAGTACGTCTCGCCGAGCGGCGTTCCCCACAACCCGGTGATGATCTCGAGCTGTTCCTCGAGCATTCCGAAGCGCTTGGCCGGAAAAGGGATGCCGTAGGCGAGGTGCTCTCTCTCGAACCAGCCGGTACCGAGGCCGAGCTCGACACGTCCCCCCGACATGGCATCGACCTGCGCGACCTGGATGGCCAGGATGCCGGGGTGCCGGTAGGTGACGCTCGAGACCAAAGTCCCGAGCTTGATGCGCGACGTCTCGCGGGCGAGTCCGGCCAGCGATGTCCATGCATCCGTCGGTCCGGGCAAGCCCTCGAACGGGTCGTCGCCCATGCGAAGGTAATGGTCGGATCGGAAGAAGGCGTCGAAGCCGAGCCTCTCGGTGGCTGTTGCGATGGTCAGAAGGTCGTCGTAGCTCGCGCCCTGCTGCGGTTCTGTGAAGATACGTAGGTCCACACCCCCAGAGTGTCACACCCCAGAGGCCCTGGCGGCACAGATGTGGGCCGGGTAGCGTGACCCCATGACAAACATCGCCGTGAAGCTTGCAGAGACCGCTCGATCCTTCGGAGTGGGGGCCGTCTACGGCGATCCCGTGGAAATCGAGGGCCAGACTCTCGTTCCCGTCGCCATCACCTGGTTCGGCTTCGGAGGCAGCGGTTCAGATGAGACGACATCGGGCATCGCCGGCGGAGGCGGGGGAGGCGCTGCCATTCCGGTGGGCGCCTATGTCACGCAGGAGAACGGCCGCGTCGCGTTCGAACCGAACCTCATCTCTCTGCTCGCGGTGTCCATTCCCGCGGTGTGGGTGAGCGGCAAGGCGCTCGCTCGGATCATCCGCGCGTTGAAGAAGTAGAGATCGCTCTATACTGATTCGCAACACGGGAGTCCGGTGAGCCGGGCTGAGAGGAAGGTTCTCCAACCTTCGACCGTCGAACCTGATCTGGATCATGCCAGCGCAGGGAGGACATCTCACGGTGTCGTTCGCAGTACAGCTGCGGCGACTCCACCCGTGCCCTGATATTCGCTATCGACGAAAGGGCACGATTTCAAGTGCGCGCGACAACCGAAACAACCTCTCCTACTCCGACCTCCACGGCATCCAGTCGAGGCGCACGCTTCCGCTGGCGCGTCGTCGACATCGTGGTGGCCAGCGTCATCGGCGTGGCCGCCGGCATCGTCTTCTGGATGTGGGACCAGGCGTACACGCCGCTCTCCGCTCCGTTGACTCCGCTCCTTCCCGGGCTGCAGGCCCTCGTCGGCGGAGGCTGGCTCTTCGCTGGAGTGCTCGGCGGGCTGATCATCCGCAAGCCGGGAGCGGCGCTGTTCACCGAGATCGTCGCGGCCGCGGTCTCGGCCTTGATCGGAACTCAGTGGGGCCCGCTGACGCTGCTCTCCGGTCTGGTACAGGGCCTCGGCGCCGAGATCGTCTTCGCCCTGTTCCTGTATGCCAACTACCGCGCCTACGTCGCGATCCTCGCCGGAATGGGCGCGGGTGTCGCTCTCGCGGTGAACGACCTGATCAATTGGTACCCGGGCTCCACGCCGCAGTTCGCGATCGTCTACACCGTGTCGTCGGTCATCTCCGGGGCGCTCCTGGCCGGTGTGCTCTCGTGGCTCGCCCTGCGAGGTCTGGCCAAGACGGGAGCCCTCTCCCGATTCGCCTCGGGACGGGCCGTCACGGCCCGGGTCTGACGGGCATCCGGAAGATCACGACGGTGACGCACGACCGCCAGCCGCCGGCCGCTGTTTCGGCGCGCGGCTGGGGCTGGCGGCACGCGTCGCGCAGGGCATGGGCCGTCGACGGCCTCGACCTCGACATCGAGCCGGGCCAGCGAGTGCTGCTCCTCGGTGCGTCGGGCGCGGGCAAGAGCACCCTGATGCACGCTCTCGCCGGGGTCATCGGAGGCGACGACGAGGGCGAGCAGCGAGGCGAGCTGCGTGTGGCCGGGCAGGATGCTACGAGCGCGCGCGGCGTCGCGGGGCTCGTGCTGCAAGATCCGGATTCCCAGGTGATTCTCGCCCGAGTGGGTGACGACGTGGCGTTCGGATGCGAAAACCTGGGCGTACCCCGCGACGAGATCTGGCGTCGTGTCGCGGAGGCTCTCGAGGCCGTCGGGCTCGATCTGCCCCTCGAGCATCCGACCTCCGCACTCTCGGGCGGCCAGAAGCAGCGGCTTGCGCTCGCGGGAGTGCTGGCAATGCGACCGGGACTAATTCTGCTCGACGAGCCCACGGCCAATCTCGACCCCGACGGAGTGGCGGAGGTCCGTGACGCCGTTGCACGAGTGGCTCGCACAACGGGTGCCACCCTGATCGTGATCGAGCACCGCGTGGAAGTGTGGCGTGACATCGTCGACCGGGTCGTGGTGCTCGCTCCCGGCGGAGGCGTGATGGCGGATGGCGATCCCGACTCCGTGCTGCGCGCCCGGGGCGCCGAGCTGAGCGCATCCGGCGTGTGGATCCCCGAGTTTCCGCCTCCCATCGCCCAACGGCGAGTCGCCGGGTCTGGCACACGACTCATGGATGCCACGGGGCTCGGGATCGCGCGCGTGCGCGGTACGCGCATCGCCACCGGAATCGACGTCGCACTCGACGAGGGCAGGGCCACGGCGATCGTCGGACCCAACGGCGCAGGCAAGTCGACGCTCGCGCTGACTCTGGCCGGCCTCCTGCGGCCCGCGGAGGGCGTCGTGTCTGCCACGCAGGCTCTGACCGGCCAGCTGAAGTCGACCTCGCCGATCGATTGGAGATCGAAAGACCTGCTCACTCGCATCGGCACGGTCTTCCAAGATCCCGAGCACCAGTTTCTGGCCGCGACCGTGCGCGACGAGCTGGCCGTGGGTCCTCGGGCGCTTGAGCTGAGCGCCCAGGAGATCAGCACGCGCGTCGACGGGCTGCTCGAGCGTTTGAGGCTCGACCACCTGGCTCTCGCGAATCCGTTCACCCTGTCGGGCGGGGAGAAGCGCAGACTCTCGGTGGCCACCGTGCTCGCCACGAGGCCCAAGCTTCTCGTGCTCGACGAGCCGACCTTCGGTCAGGACTCGCGCACGTGGAGCGAACTCGTCTCGTTGCTGGCGGGTCTGCTCGACGAAGGCCAATCGATTCTGGCTGTGACGCACGACGCCGACTTCGTGGCTGCCCTCGCCGACGACGAGATCAGGCTGTCGTGAGTATTCTGACTCCCACAAAAGGCGCTCAGGCGATCTACCGGATCAACCCCGTGGCGAAGCTCGCGACGGCCTTTCTTTTGAGCTTCGCACTCATTCTCACGATCGACTGGCTCTCCGCGGCCACCGCGCTCGTGCTCGAGAGCGTTCTGTTCGCCTGGGCCGGGCTGTCGGCTCGGCAGTTCTTTCTTCGCACGATCCCCATCTGGATCGCCGCCCCCACAGCCGGATTCACCACGCTCCTCTACGGACAGTCATCGGGGCAGAGCCATTTTGAGTTCGGCCTCGTCCATGTGACAGACGGATCGATCTCGCTCGCCATCGCCACCGCGCTTCGGGTACTCGCCATCGGGCTGCCCGCGATCGTTCTCTTCGTGACGATCGACCCCACCGACCTCGCTGATGGACTCGCTCAGGTCTGGCATCTGCCGAGCCGTTTCGTGCTCGGAGCGCTGGCTGGTCTGCGCCTGGTGGGGCTGTTTCTCGATGACTGGCGCTCGCTTGAACTCGCCCGACGAGCCCGAGGTGTAGGCGACCGAGGGCGCATCCGGCGCGTTGTGTCTCAGGCCTTCGCTCTTCTCGTGCTCTCCATCAGGCGCGGCAGCAAACTCGCAACGGCGATGGAGGCACGCGGGTTCGGGGGAGACACGAAGCGAACCTGGGCCCGTGAATCGCTCGTCGGGTGGCGCGAAGTTCTGCTCATCGGCATCGGCGCCGTGATCGCCGCGGCATCGGTCGTCGTTGCGGTGGCGTTCGGAACGTGGAACTTCATCGTCTGATGAGCTCTCGAAACATCATCCTGCTCGACGGTCCGAGCGGCGCGGGCAAAAGTACGCTCGCTGATCGCATCGTGGGCGGGTGGCCAGGAGGGGCCGTGCCGCAGCTCGTGCGGCTCGATGACATCTATCCGGGATGGGGAGGTCTGCGCGCGGCCGGCGAGCATGTGCACCGCTTCGTTCTCGAACCGCTCGCTGCGGGCGAGCCGGCACGGTGGCAGCGGTTCGACTGGAACGCCGATGCGCCGGCAGAATGGCACGACGTCGACCCGCAGCGACCACTGCTCATCGAGGGATGCGGCGTGCTCACCCATGAGAATGCGGCTCTCGCCGACGTGCGCATCTGGCTGGATGCCCCAGACGACGTGCGCAAGCAGCGGGCACTGGATCGGGACGGCGAGACGTACGCTCCGCACTGGGACAGATGGCAGCGGCAGTGGGAGGAGTTCGTCGAGCGTGAGCATCCCTCCGCGTTGGCCGACCTCACGCTCGACGGGGCGTAACTGAGCGCTGAATGCAGGCTGACGGTTTACGGTGGAGAAATGACTGAGAAAACCTACACAGCCCTATACCTCGACGGCCCCCTCGAAGGCCAGACCGAAGACCGCGCATTCATCGACGGCCAGTTCGACAGTCGCTTTCCCGCACTCGGCGCCGTCGGAGGCCTCGAGTCGACGTTCTGGTACCAGGCGGGAGACACCGAAGAGGTCGACGGACACCTGACCGTCAAGTACTCCTTCGACGCAGCAGACTCCGACCCGACCGTGCGAACGGGCGACATCGGCGACGACCACTAGGCGAACGCCTACTGATCCGTTCGAGATTCGATGAACGCGTCGATCACGGGCGCCGGATGCGTCATGCGCCAGACCGGCCCCGGATCGGCGATTCGTCGATCGAGCTCGAGCAGTACGGTGACGTCTCCCGTGGGCGTAGTGAACGTCACCTGACCAACTCGTGTGCCCTTGGCGCCGGTCGTCACGGGCTCGACGGTCACCGTCTTGGCCACCGGGGCAGTCAACCAGGCCAACTGCGACTTGGTCGCGACCGCGACGCCATGAGCCTCGTCGCCCCACGGCGTCGTGTACGTCACCACCCGGTCGCCCTCCGAGACCAGCACGGTCTTCGTGAGTGTTGCGGCCGCGGTCGAGATGAGCGTCGAGAGGTCGCCATCCAGTGTTTCGTAATCGGGCTCGCGCAGAAACGCGCCGTAGAGCGGAACGGCGTTGTCACCGGTGCCGACCGTGAGGCGGAACAGGAAGCACAGACCTGCCGAATCCGTGAAGCTGCGTGACAGACCGGTGATGCCCTCGCCGGCTCGGTAGGCGGCCACGTTGTCGACCTTGCGATTGCCCGCCACCACGACGCTGTCGTGGCTCATGATGTCGGCGAGAACAGGGTCGGCGAACGCACGTGCCGAGAGAGCCGCGAGTTCGGATGCCGTGCCCTGCGATCCCTCGGCAAGTCCGGTCGCGTCGACCACGGTCGTGCCCGCGTACCCGTTCTTCGTCAGCCACGCGTTGGCGGCGACGACATAGGCGTCTACCGAGCCGAAGGCCCATCGTGCCAGTGCATCGGCGTGGGTGTTGCTCGACCCGAGCAGCATCGACTGCAAATATTGCTGTTCGCTCCACGTCTCGCCGGCGATCAACGAGATCGACCGAGCCGACTCCGAGATGTACTTCACGTAGCCCGCGTAGTCCTCCGCCGTGACCACGATCGATGGGCCGGGCTTGCCCGCTTCGATCGGCTTCGCATCGAGCACCACGAGCGCGGTGATCACCTTCGTCACGCCTCCCAGGGGAACGGGCGCTGTGTCGCCACCAGACGCGAGGATCGTTCCATCTGCGGTCGCGATTGCGCTCGCGCCGTTCGGGGAGACCGTCGGAGCGCCGAGTGTCGGAACGATGTCCGAGGCGTCGTCGATCACGGCTTTCGTGCTCGGAAGCGGGCCCACGAGGGTGGCTGGACCGTAGAGGCCGATGGCGAGAATCAGAACGGCTCCGAGCGCGACGCCGAGTGCCCGATTGATACGTGATGCGGTTGACCTGGCCATTGGCCAAGGCTAACCGCGTGGGGCTGGATAGCCGGTCAGCCCCAGCCGAGTTCGTGAAGTCTGGCGTCGTCGATTCCGTAGAAGTGAGCGATCTCGTGTACCAGGGTCACGTGGATCTGATCCTTCAGCTCGTCGATGTCCTCGACGAGTTCGAGCAGCGGCTCGCGATAGAGCACGATGCGATCGGGCATCTCTCCGAAGCCGTACTGCCCGCGCTCCGTGAGCGCCACACCGTCGTAGAGGCCCAGCAGATCGAGCGATCCGTCCTCCGGCCTGTCTTCGACGACGAAGACCACGTTGTCGAGACCGTCGATCATGTCGTCGGGCAACAGATCGAGTTCAGCGACGACGAGCGCCTCGAACTGCTCTGCATCGATGTCGTGCACCTCGCGCCCTCCGTTTCGGATCGGGAACCTCAGTTAAAGAAGAAAGGCCCGGGTCGAATGCGACCCGGGCCTTTTTCACGTGGGGTGAATAACGGGGCTCGAACCCGCGACATCCGGCTCCACAAGCCAGCGCTCTACCAACTGAGCTATATCCACCATGTGCCACCCGATGAAGTACTCATCGATGCGACCGAAGAAAACTCTACTACAGACCGGCGGCGAACTCGCGCACAATCGTGGAAGACAGTTCTTTCAGGTCGTCTGTGGCCGGGCCGGGCTCCGCCACAAAGGCGCCCTTGCGGTAGTAACCGAGTTCTCTGATGGATTCGAGAATGTCTGCGAGGGCGCGGTGTCCGCCGTCTTTCTTGGGTGCGTTGTAGTACACCCGGGGGAACCAGCGGTGCACGAGCTCTTTGATGCTCGACACGTCGACGCTGCGGTAGTGCAAGTGGCCGTCGACGCGCGGCATGTACTTCGCCAGGAATGCGCGGTCGGTACCGATCGTGTTTCCCGCGAGAGGCGCCTGCTGTCCGGTGGGCACGAACTTGAGAATGTACTCGAGTACCTGGAATTCGGCCTCGGCCAGGCTCACTCCGTGAGGGATCTCCTGATCGAGTCCGCTGGACGCGTGCATGTTGCGCACGAAGTCGTTCATGTTCTGCATTGCGGAGTCGTCGGGCTTGATCACGACGGCGAAGCCGGGGTCGAGGATGTTGAGGTCGAAGTCGGTGATGACCACTGCGACCTCGACGAGTTCGTCGACGCTGAGGTCGAGTCCCGTCATTTCGCAGTCGATCCAGACGAGACGATCCGTGAGTGAAGCCATGTGCGTAATCCTATCCGTGCGCATGAATCGTAGGATGGACGCGATGATCATCACGCTCGCAATACTCCTTCTCGTCAACGCGCTCTGGAACGCTCTCATCTGGCCGCGCTTCTACAAGCGCGTCAGCAAAGACCCGCGGGCGCGAGACACGTCGGGCAAGGCCACGACGTTCCTCATCGTGCACGCCGTGCTCATCGGCGTCTCGTTGCTTCTCGCCGCAGTGTCGCTCGTGGTGGCGGTCATCGCGCTCGTTTCTCTCTGACGCGCTATCGTAGAAGCGCCTCGCGGTAAGCGGGGCGAACGCCTCCGTAGCTCAGTGGATAGAGCAAGAGCCTTCTAATCTCTTGGTCGTAGGTTCGATTCCTACCGGGGGCACTGCACTACGGTTCGTGTCGAATGACAATGAGAAGCCCTCATTAGTTGTCGCTTCAACTATTCTCAGTGTTTCCACAGTTCCTCCCAAGTACTTGCAGCAGTGACGCCCCTATGGTCGTAGGCGTACTAACTTGCCAGTACGCATCCCGACTGATGGAGAGAACCATGATCACCCGCCACCAGAAAACTGCCGTCACCGCCCTCGCCGGCCTCTCGCTTCTCGGAGTCGTCACCGGCTGCTCCACCGGAGCAGGATCATCTGACTCCGGCAGCACTCCCGGTGCGTCTCTCGAGAGCACCAGCGACGCCGCGCCCTCCACCTCCGCCCCCGCCGGATCGTCCGCCTACAAGGACGGAGAGTACAAAGCTGAAGGCGAATACACCTCTCCCGGCGGAAAAGAGACCGTCGGCGTCTCGCTGACACTCGCCGGAGACAAGGTCACGGCCGTCACGGTCACTCCCGAATCGACAAACCCCAACGGCAAGAAGTACCAGGGCGAGTTCGCCGATGGCATCGCCGCCGAGGTCGTGGGCAAGAGCCTCAACGACCTCAAAGTCTCGAAGGTGGCCGGTTCGTCGCTGACCAGCGGTGGCTTCAACGATGCCGTCGACAAGATCAAGGCCGATGCCGGCGTCTAGTCTCCGTTTCACCGGTATCGGAACGACCTGGCAGATCGACACCGACGGCGACCTCCCCGAGGCGGTCGCCGAGCGAGTGCGAGGCCGGGTAGAGGAGTTCGATCGCGCGTACTCCCGATTCCGATCCGACTCCTTGGTGTCATCTCTCGCACGAGAGCCCGGATCGGTTGAATTTCCTGCCGATTCGATCGATCTCTTCGATCTCTACGACAGGCTCGACGAGATCAGCGGGGGAGCGGTCACACCGCTGGTGGGCCGCTCCCTCGAGCACCTCGGCTACGACAGTCGCTACAGCCTCACCGCTCAGGCTGGCCGAGTCGTGCCGACCAAATGGGCGGAGGCGGTAAGCCGGAACGGCGCCACCGTCACGACGACGGAACCGACCGTCATCGACGTCGGTGCGGCTGGGAAGGGCTATCTCGTCGACCTTGTGGCCGAGGTCCTCAGGGAGTCGGGCATCACCGACTTCGTCATCGACGCCAGTGGCGATCTGGTGACCAGGGGAGAGCCCCTACGGGTCGGGCTCGAGCATCCGTTCGACCCCAGCAAGGCGATCGGGGTCGTGACGATCGAGAACGAGTCGCTCTGCGCATCCGGATCGAATCGCCGGGTGTGGGGGGCGGGGTTGCATCACATTCTCGACGGACGCACTGGCTCGCCGACCTCCGACATCATTGCGACCTGGGCCATCGCGCCCACCGGCCTTCTGGCGGATGGGCTTGCCACCGCCCTGTTCTTCGTGCAGCCCGCGCGGCTCGCCGAGCATTTCGAATTCGATTGGGTGCGCATGCACTCCTCCGGCATCGCCGAACGATCCCGCACACTGCGGGGAGAGGTCTTCTCCTGATGGCTCGACTTGATGCCCTGCTGGGCAAGCTTCAGATGTACCGGCTCGTCAGCCTCGTGCTGGCGGCGATCGCTGTCGTGGCGATCGTCGAGAGTCTTGTGGGCGTGCTCGGGTTTCCGCCCCTCGCACTGCTCGCCACGCTGGCCACCGTGCTGGTCTCCTGCGTGGTGGCCAACCGGGTCATGGCCCTGCTCTTCCGTGTGAGACCGCACACGGAGTCATCGATCATCACCGCGCTCCTGCTGTTCTTCCTGTTCTTTCCGACAACCGACGGCAACGACCTGTTGTCGATCGCCCTCGTCTCCGCCATAGCAGTCGCCTCGAAATACGTGCTCGCCTGGAGGCGTCGCCACATCTTCAACCCGGCCGCGGTCGGCGCCGTGATCATCACGCTCACCGGACTCAACGCATCCGTCTGGTGGGTCGGCACACCGGTGCTGCTGCCCGTCGTCGCCGTCGGTGCGCTGCTCGTGCTCTACCGAACCCGCCAGCTGCCCATGGGGCTCACGTTCATCGTGCTCGCCACGGTCGTCGTCACCATCGTGCAATCGTCGTTCGGACTCACGGTGCCCGATGCGCTCGTCTATGCGCTCGGATCCACGCCTTTGATCTTCCTCGCCGGCTTTATGCTGAGCGAGCCGCTCACCCTGCCGCCGCGCCTCTGGCAGCGAATCGCGCTCGCCGCCATCGTGGCGTTGCTCTTCTCGATCCCCTTCTCGGCCGGTCCGCTGCACGGAAGCCCGGAACTCGCTCTCGTCGTGGGCAACCTCCTGGCATTCCTCGTGGGTCAGCGTCGTGGTCTGTCGCTCTCGTTCGAGCGTTCGGTCGCTCTGACGCCATCGATGACGGAGTTCGTCTTCCAGACGAAGCACCCCGTCTCGTTCCGGGCGGGGCAGTACATGGAACTGTCGATCCCTCATTCCGGTGCCGACTCGTCTGGAACCCGGCGCGTCTTCAGCATTGCGTCGGCGCCCAGCAACCCTCACGAGGTGCGCTTCGGTGTGCGCATGGGCGAATCGACCTCGAGCTTCAAGCGGGCTCTCGCCTCGCTGAAGCCGTCGCAGACGGTGCGGGCGAACCTCGTCGCCGGAGACTTCTTGCTCCCGTCGGACACGAAGCGGCCTGTGCTGCTCGTCGCGGGAGGAATCGGGATCACGCCCTTCATCAGCCAGCTCCAGCACGACGCGACCGCGGGTGCTCAACGCGACCTGGTTCTCGTCTACGCCATCCGAGGCCAGGAAGAGTTCGCCTACGCCGACGAGTTGAAGAAGATGGGAATCCGTGTCGTGCTTCTTGCCCCCTCAGCGCCGGAGCACCTGCCCGAGGGGTGGAGCTACGCCGGCTCGGGTCGTCTGACGGGTGACATCATCGAGCGGCATGTTCCTGACGTTCGGCAGAGGACGGCCTTCGTGTCAGGGCCTCCGCGCCTGGTGGGAGCGGCCCGCTCAGAGCTCAAGCGCCTACGGGTGCGCCGAGTCGTCACCGACGCCTTCTCGGGTTACTGATCGGAGTCGTGCGCGACAGCGTCAGTCGTTGTCGGATGCGCGACGCGGCGGGAACGCGTTGATCGGAGGCGGGGTCTCGCCTCCGACGGATGACTCACGGTGGCGTTCGACAGCGTTCACGTTCTCGAGGACGCGCTTGGTCTCTTCGCGAGCCGCCCGCTGTTCGGGCGTCTCGGCAGGCGACGATGCGGTGGCGGTTGTCGACGGCGTCTGAGGCGTGGTGGGCGTGATGACGGTCGTCGCCTCGATCTCCGGGCGGCTGTGCTGCTCGTGATGTTGTTGGGCGACCCATGCCTCTTGCTGTCTGGCGAGGTGCTTCTCGGCATCCTCGTCTTCGACACTCCATCGGTCGAGCTCTGACTGGAAGGTCTTGCGGCTGCGGCCCGGTCGTTCCTGCCACTCGATGAGACGGTCGCGGAATTCGATGACCGCGGGCTCGACCTGGTAGCCGAAGGTTGCTGAGTTGCGGCGCATGTCGGCGAGCGAGTGCGCGGCCCAGTCTGCCGCAACTGCGGCGCCCTTGATCGGAAGCAGACGGATCTGGATGTCAGCCTGACCCACGGCGCGGTCGGACATGATCTGCTCCTGCGGCGTCAGCGAGTTCCACACCGACGCCTGCTGAGCGGCGTCGATCAGAGATGCGATCGCGGCCACCTTGAGCTCGCGATCGTGCTTGGCCAGAAGTCGCTTGATCGAGCCACTCGCGATCCATGCGCCGAGGATCGCGGCCACGATGATCGCTGCTGCGGGGAGCACGATCCCGGACACGACGAAGCGTCCGTTGCTCGAAAAGAACCAATCTGCGAAGTCGTTCCACCATTCCATGAGCCGAAGACTACGTCGTCGCTTGTCGGCATGACGGCGCGACTAGCCGAGGAGAGATCGATTCGTGATGGACCGATTATGCGAAGCACGCTCTTGCGCTGTCGAACGACGCGAAGTCACCGATCTCGACGAGTCGTGTCGTATTCGACACGAGGCGGCGGGCGGCGAAATGGTGCGCCCCGACCGACCGTGCCTCTTCGATGTAGCCCAGCACATGCCCGGCGGGGTGAACGACGCGCCAGAAGCCCGGACGCAGGGCGATGAACGATGCGGCGGAGGTTGTGGATGTGATGGTCATTGCAACTCCTGTCTTCGCGCCGGCCCGGCTTGATGGTGATGAAGAAAGGTTAGGAGCAGCCACCGACAGTGGTATCAGAGGCCGGTGCCGTGCACCGCGTGGGGCTCGATCAGCGAGAGCTCTGCCACGGTGAGGGGCTCCGCCTGCAGGGCATCGAGATTCTGATCGAGCTGTTCGACGCTGGATGCGCCGATGATGGCGCTGGTCACCTGCGGCTGGCGAAGCACCCAGGTGAGCGCAAGCTGGGCCAGCGTCTGCCCCCTGTCCTTGGCGATGGCGTCGAGAGCACGCGCCCGCGAAAGATAGCCCTCGTCGATCCGCGACTCGGGCAGGAACCTGCTGGTTGCGGCACGCGACCCGTCCGGAACAGTGCCGGTGAGATAGCGGTCGGTCAGCAGACCTTGCGCCAGGGGCGAGAAGACGATGCCGCCGACACCGAGCTCGTCGAGGACCGGGAGAAGTCCTTCATTCTCGATGTGCCTGTCGAACATCGAGTATCGCGGCTGATGAATGAGGAGGGGGACACGGTGCTCGGCGAGCGCTGCGTGCATGCGTCGAGTGTCGTCGGGTCCGTAGTTCGAGACTCCGACGTACAGAGCCTTGCCCTGGGACACCGCGCTGGCGAGCGCGGACGCCGTCTCTTCGATCGGCGTTTCAGGGTCTGGGCGGTGGTGGTAGAAGATGTCGACGTAGTCGAGCCCAAGTCGCCCGAGGCTCTGATCGAGTGACGAGAGCAGGTACTTGCGTGACCCGAAGTCGCCGTATGGCCCGGGCCACATGTCGTAGCCGGCCTTCGATGAGATGACCAATTCGTCGCGGTAGGTGCCGAAGTCGTCGGCGAGGATGCGTCCGAAGTTGGCCTCGGCCGAACCGTAGGGCGGCCCGTAGTTGTTGGCGAGATCGAAATGTGTGACTCCGCGATCGAAGGCGCGACGCACGATGTCACGCTGCGACTGCAGAGGCTTCGTGTCTCCGAAGTTGTGCCAGAGGCCCAAGGAGAGGGCGGGGAGTGTGAGTCCGCTCCGCCCGGTTCTGTTGTACTGCATCGACTCGTATCGGCTGTCATCGGCTCTATAGATCACGCGACAACCGTATTGCACGAGCGCGATCGCACGAGCGCGGCAGACAGATGCGGCTTCTCCTCCTCTGCGCGGGGTCGCGCGGAGCTGTGCACAGATCGCGGATGCCGGCCCCATGTGGCGAGTGAGGCGGCGATTCTGGTGCAACCGGCGCGAGAACGGAATCAACTGGCACGAGTGCCGCTCTCGCGTCGGCCAATTGACCGATTCGTAAGGAGAATGACGTGACAGACATCGTGACGCTCGCAGGCGTCGTAGCAACCAAACCCGAGAACGTTCGAACCAGCACGGGCCTGACGGTCGCCAATTTCCGTCTCGCTTCGAGCCAGCGACGATTCGACCGAGCGACCTCGACCTGGGTCGAGGGCGAGACCAACTGGTACACGGTCAACGCCTACCGGTGGATGGCGAACAACGTGGCCAATTCGCTCGAGATCGGCAACCATGTCGTTCTCACGGGTCGTCTGCGGGTGCGCAATTGGACCAGCGGGGACAAGCGCGGCACGGCGGTCGAAGTCGACATCGATTCCATCGGTCACGATCTGGCCTTCGGGGTATCTCACTTCACTCGGCTCAAGGCGGCTGTTCCGGCCGAGCAGCAGGGCGCTCCCACCGGCGACGAACTTCCGGAACTCGATCCACTGCTCGCTCCGTCGCATGACCAGTCAGCCAACGACGTCTGGTCTACGCCGGTCACCGCAACCGGCCTGCCGCGTGAGACCGACGAGCCGACCGAAGCGGAGAGCGAAGACATGTCGGACACGGAGAAGGTGCCTTTCTGACCGACGCCATGAACCGGTGAATCCGCCGAGCCGTTGCGGCGCCCCCGAGGCCCTCACCTAGAATCGGTGAGGGCATACGGGGGACACAGCGAAAGAGGGCAACGTGACGCGCACGGCGACTGACGGCACTGGCACACGACGACGTCGAGCAATACTGGCAGGAGTCGTGGCGGCTGCAGCGTTGGCGCTCGTCCTGACCGGCTGCGTCGCCGAGCCCGAGCCCACCGCGACGTCGGCCGCCCCGACCGCGTCCGAGACGCCAACGCCGACGCCATCCGACGCGCCGCCACCCGCCCTCGTTCCGAACGGAACCGCTGCCGAGAACAAGCCGTTCTTCGACTACCTCAACAACCAGGCCATCACGACAGCGGGCGGTCAGCCCGACGGCCCCGCGTTCATCAACTCCCTCCGAGCCGGCGGTTTCGCCGTCGAGTCCATGGAGTTGACGCCCGACGTCACCACCGTGGGCGTCAAGGCCGATTCGGTGCAATTCTCCGTACACGCCGCCGATGCATGTCTGATCGGACAGTGGGGCACGGTCGGTGGATACACGAGCATCATCGCGGCGCCGCTCGCGACCGGCAAGTGCTTCGTCGGCCAGACGCGCCCCATCGACTTCTGAGCCGAGGAAGACGGGGCGAAGAGCCCATAGACTGGTCGAATGGCCGAATATATCTACTCGATGGTCCGCGCCCGCAAGGCCGTGGGAGACAAGCTCATCCTCGACGACGTCACTATGGCGTTCCTTCCGGGGGCGAAGATCGGTGTCGTCGGCCCTAACGGAGCCGGTAAATCCACGATTCTCAAGATCATGGCCGGACTCGACACGCCGTCGAACGGCGAAGCTCGGCTGACTCCCGGCTTCAGCGTCGGAATCCTTATGCAGGAGCCTGAGCTCGACGAGTCGAAGACCGTGCTCGAGAACGTGCAGGAAGGCGTCGGCCCGATCAAGCAGAAGGTCGACCGCTTCAATGAGATCGGCCTCGCGATGGCTGAGCCGGACGCGGACTTCGACGCGCTTCTCGCCGAGATGGGAACCTTGCAGGAGGAGATCGACGCCGCCGATGCGTGGGATCTCGACTCCCAGCTCGAGCAGGCGATGGATGCGCTCCGCACTCCGCCGGGCGACTACAGCGTTGCCAACCTGTCCGGTGGTGAAAAGCGTCGCGTGGCGCTCACCAAACTGCTGCTTCAGAAGCCCGACCTCCTCCTCCTCGACGAGCCCACCAACCACCTAGACGCCGAGAGTGTTCTCTGGCTCGAGCAGCATCTCGCCAAGTACCCCGGCGCCGTGCTCGCCGTCACTCACGACAGGTACTTCCTCGACCACGTGGCCGAGTGGATCGCCGAGGTCGACCGCGGCAAGCTCTACCCCTACGAGGGCAACTACTCGACCTACCTCGAGAAGAAGCAGGAGCGTCTGCAGGTTCAGGGCAAGAAAGACGCCAAGCTCGCCAAGAGGCTCTCGAGCGAACTCGAGTGGGTGCGCTCGAACGCCAAGGGCCGCCAGGTCAAGTCGAAGGCCCGCCTCGCCCGCTACGAGGAGATGGCGGCCGAGGCTGAGAAGACGCGCAAACTCGACTTCGAAGAGCTGGTCATTCCCGTCGGGCCGCGACTGGGTTCGCAGGTCATCGACGCGAAGGACCTCAAGAAGGGCTTCGGCGATCGCGTGCTGATCGACGGCCTCAGCTTCACCCTTCCGCGCAACGGCATCGTCGGCGTCATCGGCCCGAACGGCGTCGGCAAGTCCACCCTCTTCAAGACCATCACCGGAATCGAGCCCCTCGACTCCGGAAACCTCAAGATCGGCGAGACTGTCGACATCTCCTATGTCGACCAAGACAGAGGCGGCATCGACCCGCAGAAAACTCTGTGGGAGGTCGTGTCAGACGGACAGGACTACATCCAGGTCGGCAAGACCGAGATCCCGTCGCGCGGTTACGTCTCGCAGTTCGGGTTCAAGGGTCCCGACCAGCAGAAGAAGGCCGGCGTGCTCTCGGGCGGTGAGCGCAACCGCCTGAACCTGGCGCTCACTCTCAAGCAGGGCGGCAACCTGCTGCTGCTCGACGAACCGACGAACGACCTCGACGTCGAGACGCTGTCCAGCCTCGAGAACGCTCTCCTCGAGTTCCCCGGATGCGCCGTGGTCATCACACACGACCGGTGGTTCCTCGACCGCATCGCCACGCACATCCTCGCCTACGAGGGCACCGAAGAGGCGCCGTCGAACTGGCACTGGTTCGAGGGAAACTTCGAGTCCTACGAGCAGAACAAGATCGAGCGACTGGGCCCGGATGCGGCGAAGCCGAACCGTTCGGCCTACCGCAAGCTCACCCGCGACTGAGTCGAGGCCGCAATGCGCCTGCACGTTCCCATCCGCCTGCGCTGGTCTGATCTCGACGCCTACGGGCACGTCAACAACGCCGAGATGCTGCGCCTCCTCGAAGAGGCGCGCATCGAGGCGTTCTGGACCCCGGACCCGGGAGCGGTCGAGTCCGCCGTTGGAGCGTCCACGGCGGTGCTCGACGGGCGTCCCGGCTCGGAGACGCTCACGCTGATCGCCCGTCAGGAGATCGAGTACCTCGCGCCGGTGCCCTATCTGAGACAGCCCGTCGACATCCAGCTCTGGCTCGGTCGGCTGGGCGGGGCGAGTCTCGAGGTCTGCTATGAGGTCCGCAGTCCCGTCGGCGTCGAACCGGATGTGCTGTTCACCCGGGCCACGACGACGATCGTCCTGGTCGACGCCACGACCCAGCGCCCGCGGCGCATCAACGACATCGAGCGAGCGGCCTGGGAGCCCTACCTCGATGCGCCGGTCGAGTTCACGAAACGTGCTCGCTAGGCGGAACCCGCACCATGCCCTCCTGGGCCACACTCGCGAGTAGCACTCCGTCACGCGAGTAGATGCGCCCCAGAGACAACCCGCGGCCTCCGTGGCCGCTCGGCGATTCCTGAACGTAGAGCATCCATTCGTCGACCCTGCCGAACCGATGCCACCACATGGCGTGGTCGAGGCTGGCCGTCTTCAGCCCCGGCGTCACCCACGCGATGCCGTGCCGGCGATAGATCGGTTCGAGGATCGTGTAGTCGCTCGCATAGGCCAGCGCCGCGCGATGCAGATTGGGGTCGTCGGGCAAGGTGCCGAGAGCCTTCATCCACACAGCTTGGTGCCCGACGGGCTGCCCCTCGACCGCGAGGTAGATCGGCGAATCGACGTGGCGCATGTCGAAGGGCCGTTCGGTCGCCCAGAATCGGGCCACGGGGTGATCGATTCCCTCCAGCCGCTCGGCCGTGCTCGGGATCTCTTCGGGCTGCGGGATTCCCGCGGGCATGTCGATCTGGTGGTCGAGGCCGTCGTCCTCCGTCTGGAATGAGGCGATGAGAGACAGAATCGGAGTTCCGTCCTGATAGGCCTGAGTGCGTCGCGTGGCGAACGAGCGCCCGTCGTGGATACGATCCACCGCGAAGGTGATGGGCTTGTCGATGTTGCCGGGCCTCAAGAAGTACCCGTGCATCGAGTGCACGATCCTGTTCTCGTCGACCGTGCGCATCGCGGCGGTGATCGACTGCGCGAGCACCTGTCCACCGAAGACGCGACCCTGCGGCATCCACTGCGAGGGGCCTGTGAAGATGTCCTCGTTCGTGCGCGCGCCCGTATCGGTCAGGTCCAGCGCTGCGAGGAGTCCTTCCAACGGCCTAGCACGGATCTTCTCGGTCATGCTGCCTCCCATATTGGCGTTCCCAGTGAAGTAGTTTAGACAGCGAGATGGTTCAGTCATTCGCCCTTGTCGATTCGCCCTCGCTCGGCGACCTCAAAGTGTTCCTCGGTCGATCGGCTCGCCTCGACCAGGGCGGGGTGCGACTCATCGGGGGATCGGGCGTGCTCGCCGTGTATGCGCCCGTGCTGCACCCGCGCGGCCTTCTCGACAACGCGCCCACGGTGCTCGGACTCCGCACTTTCGCGCTGGCGGAGAGCGCCTCGTTCGACGTCGTCGTCTCTGCGCGACAACTGCTCGATCGGCTGGCCCTGCTCTCGGTCACCGTGAATCTCGACGATGGCCCTATCGGAGTGCTCATCCCGCCACCCGAGTCGTCGCCGGCGTGGGTCGGCATCTCGCCGCCCCGCGGCGGATGGACAGCAGCTGGAGAGGTCGCCGCACCGGTACTCGAGGCCGCTGCCCGCAGCGGCGTGGCCGAGGTCGCTGCGGCGCTGCCGAAAGACGCGGGCGAGCAGCTGGTGCACAAGGTGCGTGCAGAAGTCTGGGGTCGGGCGATTCCGGATGTCGTGCCGCCGATTCCCGCGGGCGTAGGTCTCGCCGCCGACAGCCTGGGCTTCCTGCGCACCGACGAGCCAGCACGCATCCTCGTGTCTGGCTCTTGGACCCGCGTGTCGACCAGACGCGGCCACGTCCTCATTCGCTGAACCGTCTCATTCGCTGAACCGTCTCACTCGTCATAGCTGGGCCGCGACTGCGCGACCGGCCTCGCGACCGGAGAAGAGGCATCCGCCGAGAAACGTTCCCTCGAGCGATCGGTAGCCGTGTATACCCCCGCCGCCGAACCCACTCGCCTCGCCCGCCGCGTAGAGGCCGGGAATCACCCGGCCCCGCGCATCCATGGCCTGGCCGAGCAGATTCGTCTCGATGCCGCCCAGGCTCTTTCGCGTGAGAACGTGCAACTTCACGGCGATGAGCGGCCCCGCCTTCGCATCGAGCAGGCGATGCGGGCTGGCGACGCGGATGAGCTTGTCACCGCGGTAACGCCGTGCTCCGCGGATCGCCGTGAGCTGCGCATCCTTCGTGAAAACGTTCGCGACCTCACGGTCGCGCGCCAGCACTTCTCGCTCGACGAGATCGCCGTCGAGCACACCGTGCGGTGAGAGCGACTGCATCGATTCGATCAGCTCGGAGAGCGTGGAAGCGACGGCGAAGTCGACACCCTTCTGCTTGAAAGCCTCGACGGGCCCCGGAGCGCCGGGAGCCACACGCTTCGCGAGCAGCCGCAGATTCTTGCCGGTGAGATCGGGGTTCTGCTCGCTTCCCGACAGCGCGAACTCCTTCTCGATGATCTTCTGGGTGAGCACGAACCAGCTGTGGTCGTATCCGGTCGTACGCAGGTGCTCGAGAGTGCCGAGGGTGTCGAATCCAGGAAACAGGGGAACAGGGAGGCGACGCCCTGTCGCGTCGAGCCAGAGAGACGATGGGCCTGGCAGAATCCGGATGCCGTGTGACGGCCAGACCGGATCCCAGTTCGTGATTCCCTCGGTGTAGTGCCACATGCGGTCGCCGTTGATGAGGCGGGCGCCGGCGGATTCAGAGATCTCGAGCATGCGCCCGTCGACGTGGGCCGGCACGCCTGACAGCATCGTGGCCGGGGGAGTGCCGAGGCGCGCGGGCCAGTTCTTGCGCACGAGATCGTGATTGCCGCCGATACCGCCGCTCGTCACGATCACGGCCTGAGACTCCAGCTCGAAGTCGCCGACCACCTCGCGCGAACTGGAAGCCCCGCGCGCTGCGTCGTCGTCGGCCAGAATCGCGCCGCGCACCCCGACGACCGTGCCGTCTCGCGTGACGAGCTCATCGACGCGGTGCCGGTGCAGCACCGTGACAAGGCCCTGTGCGACGCCCTCGTCGAGTATGCGCACGAAGGGGGCGAGTACACCGGGGCCCGTGCCCCAGACGATGTGAAAGCGTGGCACGCTGTTGCCGTGACCGTTGGCCGTGTAGCCACCGCGCTCTGCCCAGCCCACCACCGGAAAGAACCGCACGCCCAGGCCGTGCAGCCAGGCGCGCTTCTCCCCGCCGGCGAAGTCGAGGTACGCTTCGGCCCAGCGACGTGGCCAGGCGTCTTCCTCACGGTCGAAGCCGGCGCTGCCGAACCAGTCCTGACGCGCCAGCTCGGCCGAGTCGTGCACGCCGAGTCGGCGCTGTTCGGGAGAGTCGACGAGGAACAGGCCTCCGAACGACCACCAGGCCTGACCACCGAGCGACGCCGCTGGCTCCTGCTCGACGATCGTCACCCGGCGGCCCGCCCGAATGAGTTCGGATGCGGCGACGAGGCCGGCCAGACCCGCGCCGACGATGATCGCTCCGGTACTTTTCGATGACATCAAGACTCCTTCGTCTCTCCTGCGCGTTCAGCGAATGACCGCTCGGCTACTCCTCGAAGGTGTTCACCATGGCGTGCGCCGCCCTGTCGAGGTATCCCCAGAGCGTAGCGTCCTGCAGCGGGGGTAGCTCAAGAGTGTCGACGGCCGCGCGCATGTGCGTGAGCCAGCGGTCGCGAGCGTCGGGGTTGACCTTGAACGGCATATGCCGCATGCGCAGCCTCGGGTGACCGCGTTCTTCGCTGTAGGTGCCGGGGCCGCCCCAGTACTGCTCGAGAAAGCCGGTGAGACGCTGAATGGCACCTTCGTGGTCTTCCTCCGGATACATCTCGACGAGCACGGGGTCTGTCGCGACGCCGTCGTAGAACGCGCGCACGAGCTTCTCGAACGTGGCTCGGCCCCCGACCTCGTCGTAGAACGAGCGAGAGAGTGCCGAGTCGCCGTTCTGCGAGACGCGCAGGGTGATGGGCGACGGCTCCGAGGGAATCGACATGTCAGCTCTCCGTCTTCCTGGGTGCCCGAGGAGGGCGTGTCCCCGTCTCTCCGGACTTGGTGGTGTTCTCATCGACGCTGGTCGTGAGGGGAATCGGTTTGGTCTTCGGAGTGCGGGCTCCGGCCACGCTGGCCGCGCCCTCGAAGCCCGAGAGCACGATGCTGTTGAGGGCCGGCAGCCGCACATCCATCTCGTCGAGCGCGCGCTTCAGGCGCATCCGTAATTCTCTGGCGACCGTGTCTTTCGACGACGTGCGGGTCTTGACCACGAGCCGGATGACGAGGGCCTCCGCCGAGATCGACTCCAGGCCCCAGATTTCGGGCTTCTCCATGATGAGGCTGCGGTACTTGGGGTTGGATGCCAGAGCGGTGGCGGTCTCGAGCATCTTCTGCTGCACCGCGTCGACGTCGGTGTCGTAGGGAACGGCGAGGTCGATGATGACGCGGGCCCACCCCTGCGACATATTGCCCACGCGCAGGATCTCTCCGTTTCGCACGAACCAGAGGGTGCCGTTCACGTCGCGCACCTGGGTGACCCGGATGCCCACGGCTTCGACGACACCGGTCGCCGGCCCGAGGTCGACGACGTCACCGACGCCGAGCTGATCCTCCATCACCATGAACAGGCCGTTCAGCACGTCTTTCACGATGTTCTGAGCACCGAAACCGAGGCCGGCACCGAGGGCGGCGGTGAGAATCGCGAGCGAGCCGATGATGTTCGGATCGATCGTGGTGACGATGAGGATCAAGGTCACCACGACCACGGTCACATTGACGATGTTCGTCAGCACTGTTCCGAGGGTGCGCGTGCGCTGCACGACCCGCACCGCCGCCAAGGGCGAGGCGATGAGAGCCTGCGTGTCTTGCACGTTCTGCTTCTTCTTGACGCCCGAGACGACCTGCTGCACAACGCGTTTGATGACGAAGATCATGAGCGCGCGGATCGCGAAAGCGAGCGCGATGATGATCACGATGTTGATGGGCTTGCCCCACACCTTCATGAAGGCGTCGAAGCCGGCCCAGAATGCGTTCCAATCCATATTCACGTCACTCTATCGAGGGCGGATCAGTGCCGGCTGAAGGGCGCCCCGCTCGGGGCGCCCTTCAGCTCAGTCCGCGTCGCGTGCTTGTGCGGCGATGGCCCGATCGACGCCGGCGAGGTTCTCGACGACGAGACGGCGCAGCGCCGGAGGCTGCTCCGCGTTCGCATCGAGCCACGCCTGGGTTGCGTCACGCAACTGCTGGTTCGCAAGTGCGGCCGGGTAGAGACCGGTGATCAGCGACGACGAGATGCCGTAGCTCCGGTTCTCCCAGATGGTGACCAGGGAATCGAAGTACTTGGCAACGAACGGCTCGAGCAGAGCTGTGTCGTGGGCGCGCTGGAATCCGAGGGCCGTGGCGCGCACGATGGCGTTCGGGGCCTCGTCGGTGTCGATGAGCGACGACCAGGCCGCGTTCTTGCCTTCGACCGTGGGAATGGCCGCCGCAGCGTGGGCGGCCGATTGAGCGCCGGATGCCGTGTTGTCGTTCTCGAGAGCCTGATCGATCTCGGGCTGGCCGGCTTTGCCTCCGGCGACAAGGGCGATCAGCAGTTCCCAACGCAGATCGGTATCGATCTCGAGCCCGTCGAGTGCAACCTCGCCATTGCGCAGCGCGGAGACGGTCGCCAGCTGCTCTTCGGTCGACGCCAGGGCAGCGAAGAAGCGCACGAACTGGAACTGGGCGTCACTGCCCGCCTCCGCGGCCTGGGCAAGCGCCCACAGCTCGTCGGCTGCGACCTCGATGACCTCGCCGCGGGCATCCGGAGCGATGTAGCTCGTGCTGGTGAGCACGAGCTGGTTCAGGGCCGTGCGCAGCGTGGTGCTCTCGGTCTCGGTGGCGACGTTCCCCAGCACCAGGCGCACGAAGTCGCGTCCACGTGTCTCCGCATCGCGGGTCGAGTCCCAGGCGGATCCCCACAGGATGGCGCGGGCGAGCGGACTCGTCACGGCGGCGAGACTCTCGGCCGCCACGGCGAGCGACGCGTCGTCGAGGCGAACCTTGGCGTAGGCCAGGTCGTCGTCGTTCAGCAGAACGAGGTCGGGGCGGCGCTCGCCGACGAGTTCGCCGACCTCCGTGCGCTCACCGTCGACATCGAGCTCGACGCGCTTGGTGCGCACGAGCGCGTCACCGTCGAACGAGTAGAAGCCGATCGCGAGACGGTGAGGGCGAATGGTGGGGTATTCGGCGATGGCCGTCTGCAGCACGGCGAACGAGGTGATCGTGCCGTTCTCATCGGTCGCGATCTCGGGTCGCAGCGTGTTGACGCCGGCGGTCTCGAGCCACAGCTTCGACCACTCGCCGAGGTCTCGGCCGCTCGTTGCTTCGAGCTCGGTCAGCAGGTCGACGAGCTCGGTGTTGCCGAACGCGTGCGCGTCGAAGTAGCGGGCCACGCCGGCCATGAACTCGGTCTGGCCGACCCAGGCCACGAGCTGCTTGAGCACCGATGCACCCTTGGCGTAGGTGATGCCGTCGAAGTTGACCTGCACGTCTTCGAGGTCGTTGATGGTCGCCACGATGGGGTGGGTCGAGGGCAGCTGATCCTGGCGGTACGCCCAGCTCTTCTCGGTCGAGGCGAACGTGGCCCAGGCCTCGGTCCACTCCGTCGCGTCGGCCGTCGCGAGCGTCGACATGTATTCGGCGAACGACTCGTTCAGCCACAGGTCGTTCCACCAGCGCATCGTGACGAGGTCGCCGAACCACATGTGGGCGAGCTCGTGCAGCACGGTGACGACGCGGCGCTCGCGCACGGCGTCGGTGACCTTTGAGCGGAAGACGTAGGTCTCGGTGAACGTGACCGCGCCCGCGTTCTCCATCGCGCCCGCGTTGAACTCGGGAACGAAGAGCTGGTCGTACTTGTCGAACGGGTAGGGGTAAGCGAACTGCGTTTCGTAGAACTCGAAACCCTGGCGGGTCTTCTCGAAGATGTAGTCGGCGTCCATGTACTGCGAGAGCGAGGCGCGCGAGAAGACGCCGAGCGGTATCACTCGGCCATCGCTCGATGTGAGCTCGCTGCGCTCGACCACGTAGGGTCCGGCGATGAGGGCCGTGATGTACGACGAGATGCGGGGCGTGGGTTCGAAGCTCCAGGTCGCAGAGTCGGTTCCGTCGACGGCGACGGGCTCGGGCGTCGGCTGGTTCGACACCATCTGCCAGTAGGCGGGCGCGGTGACGGTGAAGGCGAACGTGGCCTTCAGATCGGGCTGCTCGAACACCGCGAACATACGGCGCGAGTCGGGCACCTCGAATTGGCTGTAGAGGTAGACCTCGCCATCGACGGGGTCGACGAAGCGGTGCAGGCCCTCGCCCGTGTTCGTGTATTCGGCATCGGCATCGACGACCAGCACGTTCTCGTCGGCCAGATCGTCGAGCTGGATGCGCACACCGTCGTTCACGGCAGACACATCGAGCGATCGCCCGTTCAGCGTGACCGAGTGCACCGAGCGGGTGATGGCGTCGATGAACGTCGACGCGCCAGCTGTGGCCGTGAACCGAACGGTCGTCGTCGACCGGAACGTCTCCGCTCCCTGGGTGAGATCGAGGACCACGTCGTAGCTCGAGACGCTGATGATGGCGGCGCGCTCCTGCGCTTCGACGCGGGTGAGGTTTTCTCCAGGCACTGGTGACTTCTTTCGTACTCGTATGAGTTCTGGGCGCGCGGGCTCGTGGCCCGCCGCGCGTGACCGTAACAGCCTATCTGCGCGACCGGCCACCCTCAGTAAACTCATCCCATGCGCATCCATATCGCCACGGATCATGCCGGGCTCGATTTCTCCCAGACCATCCAGGAGCACCTCGCATCCCTCGGCCACGACGTGATCGATCACGGACCGACGAGCTATGACCCCATCGACGACTACCCGTCGTTCTGCATCAACGCGGCACAGGCAGTCGTGCGCGACCAGCGGGCCGGTGTCGAGGCTCTGGGCGTCGTCTTCGGTGGCTCGGGCAACGGCGAGCAGATCGCGGCGAACAAGGTCACCGGCGTGCGCGCGGCCCTCGTCTGGAATCACTCGACCGCTGTGCTCGCTCGCCAGCACAACGACGCCAACGTCATCTCCATCGGTGCTCGCCAGCACACCGTCGATGAGGCCATGAGCCTGATCGACGCCTTCGTCGCCGAGCCCTTCTCGCTCGAAGAGAGGCACGTGCGCCGCATCGCCCAGCTCGCAGAGTACGAAGCCACGGGAGCCATCGCGGGCCACCTCGTCGACCCGGCCTGAGTCATGCCCGAGGGACACTCAGTACATCGCATCACCCGTCAGTTCGCCCGCAACTTCGTGGGTCGCCGTATCGAATCGTGGTCTCCGCAGGGCCGCTTCGCCGAGGGCGCAGCGATCCTCGACGGACGCACGATGACCGATGCGAAGGCTGTGGGAAAGCAGATGTTCCTCGAGTTCGACGGTGAGGTCTGGCTTCGCGTGCATCTGGGCATCTACGGAGCCTGGGATTTCGCTGGCGATATCTCGCGCGACGACACCATCGCCGCGGCGAACGGTCGCATGGGCCAGACGAATCAGCGTGGAACCATCGTCGATGCCGACGGAGAGGACTCCATCTCGAGCATCGGCGCGCCGAGGCGAGCGCGACTGCGCATGTCCGAGCAGGAACAGCTCGGCGAGGAGATCACCGAATGGCCGCCGGCCCCTGTGGGAGCCGTGCGCGTGCGCCTGTTGACCGACACCGCGGTCGCCGACCTCCGAGGCCCGACCGCGTGCGAGGTTCTGGATGCGGCCCAGGTTGCCGTGGTGATCGCGAAAGCCGGGCCGGATCCGCTTCTCGAGACAACGCCGAAGGCCCGCCGCGAAGCCGAGGATCGTTTTACCGCCGCTGTGCGCAAGAAGCAGACCCCCATCGGGCTGTTGCTCATGGACCAGTCGATCGTCAGCGGAATCGGCAATGTCTATCGAGCGGAGCTGCTGTTCCGCGCTCGACTCAACCCGCACACCCCGGGAAAGCTCGTTCCGGAGGACACGGTTCGCGCGCTCTGGAAGGACTGGACGAAGCTCCTCACCATCGGCGTCGAGACCGGCCAGATGATGACGATGGATAAGCTCTCCAAGGCCGACTACGAAAAGGCGCTTGCGAAGCGCGACGACCGGCACTGGGTCTACAAGCGAGACGGGCTGCCGTGTCGTGTCTGCGGCACGAACATCGTGCTCGAGATCATGGGCGGCAGAAAACTGTACTGGTGCCCGAAAGATCAGGCGTGACGTGAGACAGGCATGACATGAGAAAGACCCCCGCCTTCGTGCTCAGCGACGAAGCAGAGCTGCGACGGCTCATCGAGTTGAACCCCTGGATCACTCTCGTCAGCCACACGTCGAAAGGGCTCGTCGCATCGCACTACGCCGTGCTCCTCGACGACAGTCGTGATGAGCTCGCCATCGTCGGCCATCTCGGACGGCCCGACGAACGGCTCCACGAACTCGGCCAACACGAGGTGATGGTCATCGTGCAGGGCCCTCATGGCTATATCTCTCCGTCGTGGTACGACGCCGAAACGGCCGTACCCACGTGGAACTTCACGTCCGCGCACCTGTCGGGAGTTCCGGAGATCCTCGACCCCGCCGAGAACCTCCGGGTACTCGACCGACTCGTCGAACATTTCGAGAAGCACGTCGACGAACCGCGGCTGATGCGCGGAACGGCCGAGAACTCGGCATTCGCCGACGCCATCAGCGCGGGCACGGTGGGCTTCCGCCTCGTGCCGACGCGCATCGACGCCAAGACCAAGCTGAGTCAGAACAAGCCGGAGGCGACGGTTGATCGCATCATCTCCGAGCTCGAGGGTGATGGACCATACGCGAGCGAAACGCTCGCGTCCGAGATGCGACGCGTACGAGGAGAGAAATGACCGAATCGGTGTTGTTGACCGGAGCCCGGCTGCCCGGGGGAGCGCGGGTTGATGTGCACATCGCTGACGGGCGGATTTCGTCGGTCTCTGCGGCGGGCGACAGCTCGCGCGATGCGTCGACCCAGGTCATCGAGCTCGACGGCCGCTACGTGATTCCGGGTTTGTGGGACAAGCATGTGCACGCCACTCAGTGGGCACTCGTCTCGCGGCGTCTCGATCTTTCGGCCGCAGAGTCGGCGGCGGATGCCGTGGCCATCGTGGCAGAACGGCTTCGGCAGGGCGTCGCCGCCAGTGACGTGACAGACAACGCGGATGCCGGGCCGTTGGTCGGCTACGGATTCCGCGACGGGCTCTGGCCCGATGCTCCGCACCGCGGTCTGCTCGACGCCGTCACCGGTGAGCGAGCCGTGATTCTCGTGAGCGCTGACCTTCACTGCTGCTGGCTCAATTCCGCGGCGCTGGCGGAGCACGGACGGGCAGAGCATCCGACCGGACTTCTGCGAGAAGAGGACTGTTTCGCGGTCACACGCACCCTCGGAGTGGTCGCGACCGAGACACTCGATGGTTGGGTGCGCGACACTGCGCGGGCCGCCGCCGCACGAGGTGTCGTCGGAGTCGTCGACCTCGAGATGTCGTGGAATGTCGATCATTGGACAAGGCGCATCCGAGCCGGCGCGACCGAGCTGCGCGTGCGTTTCGGCATCTATCCGCAGCACCTCGACCGCGCGATCGAGGCTGGTCTTGTTTCTGGCGCTCTCATCGCGGGCACGGATGGCCTGTTGGAGGTGGGGCCATTCAAGGTCCTCACCGACGGATCGCTCAACACCCGCACGGCCTACTGCTTCGACGAGTATCCGGGTCTCGAAGGTCAGCACAACTCTCGCGGCCTGCTCACGGTCCCCTACGAGGAGCTGGTGCCCTTGCTTCGGCGTGCCACGCAGGCGGGCCTCGTTCCCGCCGTTCATGCAATCGGCGACCATGCCAACACACTCGCCCTCGACGCGTTCGAGCGGCTCGGTGTGGGCGGAAGCATCGAGCACGCCCAACTCGTCGCCGAAGCCGACTTCGAGCGCTTCGCCCGACTCGGAGTAACGGCCGGTGTGCAGCCCGAGCACGCCATGGATGACCGCGACGTAGCCGATAAATACTGGCCCGGTCGCACCGGTCGGGCGTTCGCGCTCGCGTCGCTTCTCGCTGCTGGAGCCGAACTCGCTCTCGGTTCGGATGCCCCGGTCGCACCGCTCGACCCTTGGCGCACCATTGCCGCGGCAGTCGCGCGCACGGCCGATGATCGCGCGCCGTGGCATCCGGAGCAGGCCATCTCGATCGAAGATGCCCTGGTCGCCTCGGCAGACGGACGCCGTGCTCTCGAATCGGGTGGCCCCGCGGACATCGCGGTGCTCGACATCGACCCGACTCTGGCCGGTACAGACGAACTGCGCCGGATGCCGGTGGCTGCGACGCTGCTCGCGGGCCGCTTCACGCACAACGAACTCTAGGCGGAGAGGCGAGGTGAGTTCGACGGACTCTCGACGGCCCCAACGGCGCATCACGCTGCGGGGGCGTCCCTCCGACGCCCTCGCAACCGTGATCGATTACCTCGTTCTCGAGGGCTTTCGGGTGACGACGCCGTCGGGTGGGCGCAGCACCAAGCTCGTGATGGGGTCACTGCTTCAGTTCTTCGTCGTTGGCGTCGCCATCGAGAAAGTCGGCGTCGTCTACGTCTCCGTGAGTGATTCCGCGGGCGATATACGCGACTCCGTGGACGAGCAGTTCGAGTTGTCTGTGCGAGCCAGCTTCACCTCAGCTCGCGGCGGCGTGGGCTCCGCGGTCATTCGTGCCACAGACAGCGCGGTGGCCGAATTCGAAGCCGACGGCATCCTTGTGTCAGCCGGACCGTACACACGCTCGTCGATCAGGTTCTGAGTCCGGGCGGGCGACGCTCGTCTTTCCGCCTGACGCTCGTTCCACGGCGTAGCTCGGCAGAGCGCGACGGGAGAGCGCCCGTTCGCCGCGCGCTCAGACGACATCGTGATCGAAGAGGCCCCGGTGCTGGCTCTCGATCGGCGCGGTCCTGTGTGGGGGTGTTCAGAAGGGGCAGTGGGCGAGCTCCTTCCCGGGCACGACTGGCGCGGTCGCGGTCGCGGGTGTAGGTGTGGTCGCGGTCGTGGTGGCGGTGGCGGTGGCGGTGAGTTGTTTCGGTGCGGGTTGCATCCTGCCTTCCGGGCGGGTTGTGTATCGGTAGCCGGCCGGCGAGGTCGCGGTCAGGGTGTCATCTCCGTTCTGAGTGATCTGCCACCTCGTGTGGTGCTTCACCCTGTGATGCCCCTGACTCAGCGGCGCCAAGTTCTCGGGAATCGTGTTGCCGCCGAAGGCGTGGTCTTCGGTGTGGTCGATGTCGGCCTGTTCCGATGGGACGGTGCATCCGGGGAACACGCATG
>NZ_FXAY01000007.1 GCF_900177685.1 Agreia pratensis | reverse complement strand
CATGCGTGTTCCCCGGATGCACCGTCCCATCGGAACAGGCCGACATCGACCACACCGAAGACCACGCCTTCGGCGGCAACACGATTCCCGAGAACCTCGCACCCCTCAGCCAGCGCCACCACAAAGTGAAACACCACACGAGGTGGCAGATCGTGCAGAACGGAGACGACACCCTCACCGCCACATCACCCGCCGGCTACCAATACACAACCCGCCCCGAAGGCAGGATGCAACCCGCACCGAAACAACTCATCGCCACAGCCATCGCCACCGCCACTGCGACTGCGACTGCGACTGCGACTGCGACTGCCACTGCCGCTGCGCCCGTGCCTGCGCCAGTCGTGCCCGAGAAGGAGCTCGCCGGCTGCCCCTTCTAGACGATCAATCGCGGCAATCAGTACCGACTGATACGGAGGACGGACACGGAGGACGGGTATGACAGACAGATAACACGAACGACGCCACCTTGACCTTGACCTAGCGTCAATGTCTACGGTCGAGTGTCATGACCATTTCAGTGATCGATAGCGCCCCGATGATGCTGCGAATACTCGATGCGCACCCCGAGGAGCGCGCGGACCTCGTGCGGGAGATGTGGGCTCCGATGGCGGGGATGTACCACTTCGTGCCTGGGGGAGTGGACATGGCCAGCGTGCATCGCCAGATGTTCGGCTTCGACTGGCAGAACGCCTCGAGCCGGCTGCATGAGGGCGTCGAGGCGCTGGTGCGAGCCGACGCATGGAACCGTATAGCAACGGGACTCGACGCTGCATCCGCGCGGCTGGAAGCCGCCAACCCTGGCATCGTGCTACCCGACCTCACCGTCCTCCTCGTGCTCGGCGACCCCTCTAGTGATCACTTCATCACCGAGGTAGAGGGGCTGTCGGCGTTCGGCGGAATCAGCGGGTACATCGCGGTCACCGTCTGGCCCACAGACCAGGTGCTCGGCCGCCTCGAAGCCATCGCTGCCCATGAGCTGCACCACAATGTGCGTTACTCACCGGGCGGGGTCGTCTGGAACCCGGCCACCGTCACGGTGGGCGAGCACGTCATCGCCGAGGGCCTGGCCGACACGTTCGCGACAGAACTCTACGCAGAAGCGGGCTACACGCACTTCGTCTCAGACGAGACTCGCGCAGACGATCGGGTGCTGGCGAAAGTCACGACGGGACTCGACACGACGGGGATGCAGGACTTCGTGAGCTGGGTGCTTGGCGATGCCAGCGCTCGACTGCTCGGTGGCACGCCGGTCGGCCTACCGACTGGCGCCGGTTACGCCGCCGGGGTTCGGATGACCGCCGCGTATCTCGAAGCCACCGGCGGTACTGCAGCCCAGAATGTACACACCCCCGCTGCCGATATCCTTCTGCATGCCTTGCCGCGACTCGGTCTCGGGCCGTCATAAGACGCCCGATCGTCGACGGAAGAGGAAGAGGAAGAGGAAACAGAGAGGAAGGGCGCGCGATGGAATGGACAGTCAAGGAACTCGCTGAGCGCGCCGGTATCAGCGGTCGAACGCTGCGTCACTACCATCGCATCGAGCTGCTGAATCCCGACAGGGTCGGCTCCAACGGCTACCGCTATTACGGGTCCGACGCGGTCGCTCGTCTGCAGCGCATCCTCCTTCTCCGAAGTGCGGGCATGGCCTTGGCCGACATCGCCGCCGTGCTCGCTTCCGAAGAGACGAGCGAGGCCGAGCGCGAGGCGCTGGAGACTCACCTGGCACGGCTGGCATCCGACAGAGAGACAATCGACCGCCGCATCGCCGCCGTTCAGCACACACTGGCGATGCGTCGCGAGGGCCAGGAGCCGCAGATGGACGTCATGCTCCAGGGATTCAACGACTCCTACGAGGCCGAGGTCGTGCAACGCTGGGGCCGCGATGCGTTCGACGCCTCGAATCGATGGTGGCACGCCAAGTCGATCAGCCAGCAGCGGGAGTGGAAGAACAACGCGGAATCCCTTCTGGCGCGATGGCGAGAACTCCACGACGAGGGCCACGAACCCGATTCCGCCATTGCTCAAGAGCATGCTGGCGTGCACCTCGAGTGGTTCGCAGCGATCCCTGGCACACCGACGCACTCCGGCGACACGAAGAAAGCCGCAGCGATGGTTCTCGGCATGGCCGATCAATACGAATCGAATCCGGAATTCCACCGGAGTTTCGGCAGCGAAGCCTCCGCAAGCTTCGCTGCACGCGCGCTTCGAATCCACGTGCAGCAGACGCCTTGAGCGCACCATGCGCTCAGCGCGACAGCGCACCGCCGACCGCGAGCGCGCATCCGAGCACCGAGACGACACAAATGCACACGACCAACAGCGTCAGAGCCGACCACGGCGCCGGGCGATCCTCCTCTGCCGCCATCCGAACGTGAAACGGCCCGAGAAGAGATAGACCGACTATCGCGCCCGCGATCACAACGGCCACAGCCGCCACCGCCAGGGCTCCCGATCGCACCGCGGTGATACTGCAGACGAGGGCGACCCCTGCGGCGGCTATCGCGGTGCGCCTCCAGGCGAGCGCGGTGCGTTCCGGCTGCAGTCCCGGGTCTCGCGCCGGTCGGCCCGGCATATCGGCCGACCTCTCGGGCACGCTCACCGCTGCAGGGCTTCGAACATCGCGTATCCCGAGAAGACCAGAGCGAGCACGACGATGCCCAGTCCGACCCCCACGAGAATGCGCGGAGCCGGTAGCGGCAGCGCGAGCCGCAGGGCCCGCTCGACGCGACGCCACCCGATCAACGCAGACACCGCGACGAGGCCGCCGCCGAGACACACGAGCGCCGCCATGACATCGACGAAAACGGGAAGATCCGCGACACCCGCCAGAGTCGTCAGCGCCACCCCGCCGGCGACCAGGGCCAAGCCCGTGCGCATCCACGCCAGCGCCGTGCGTTCGTTCGCAAGCGAGAATCGCGCATCCGGCTCGTCACCGACGCCGTAGACCGACCGGGGCTTGCGGCGATCCTGATCCTCTTCGTCACTCGCCATGACGCACCCCCTCATCCATAGCCTTCACGACGCGCGAACGCTGTTGCAGCACGGTCACCACGATGATCGTCGCGACGACGAGCGTGATGAGCAGCACGGTGACTCCGAACGAGACCGCCGGGGCGAGCAGCGGGATCACCAGCACGGCCGCCGCCCCGACAAGACTGCTGGAGGGCCGGATCGCGGTATCCGATCCGAGCAGCGGCCGATAGAGCACCTGCATCGCCACAAGGAACACGGCCACGGGAATGGCGATCGAGTACGCCACCGTCGCGCTATCGACCTCGGCCTCGTGACTCAGCGACTGCACGCCCACCTCGAGTCCGGCGCCGAGCGCCGCGAGTGCTGCGAACACGAAGTAGTGCCCGAATCCCCACACGAAGCTTCGGCGACGTCGCTTCTCGAGCCCGTCGCCCGCGGGCTCGAGGTAGTACACCCACCAGATGCCGAAGAGCAGCGCGAGACCCGACGAGGCCAGCAGAACGAACTCGCCCGAGGCATCCCCTGCAGTGACAATGGCCTGCACGCCGACCGTGGCCGCGAGAACCGACTCTCCCAGAAGGATGATCGTGAAGAGCCCATAGCGCTCGGCGATGTGGTGAGGGTGCCAGCGGATGTACCCACGACGTTCGGCCCACAGCGGCACGGCCAGCTCGCACGCCGCGAGGAACGCGAAGACAGCGACCTGTCCCGCCAGAGGAAGATCACCCGCAATGAACAGGCGAGCGATCCACATCGCCTGCACGAAACCGATCCCCGCGGCATAGCGCAGGGCAGTCGCCCTGCCCTCGGGGTCTTGCGCGGCGGCGCGCAGCCACTGCGCGATCAACGCGATGCGCATGATGAAGTACCCCACGGTGATGAGAAGGAAGTCTCCCTCGGTGAACGCGGAGGGCACGCCCGCGGCGAGCACGAGGACCCCGCCCATCTGCAGCATGGTGAGCAGCCTGTACGGCACGTCATCGGTGTCGTATGCCGAGGCGAACCAGGTGAAGGTCAGCCAGGCCCACCAGATGGCGAAGAACACCATCAAGAAGTTCGGCAGCGCTTCGGCGACGTCATTGCCTTCGATGCCGTGAGCCAGCTGCGTGACCACCGCCTGCACCGCCGCGACGAAGGTGAGGTCGAACAGCAACTCGAGCGGGGTGGATGCGCGATGCTTCTCGTCGATGTCGCGATGCCGCATGCGAATCACTGGCAGGGTCATGACCCACAGCCTAGGGGCCAAAGTCGCCCGAATAGATGCTGATCAGGGCAACCGCAGCACGCTAGTTCAGCGGGTAGACATCGACGATCGCAACCTGCACCGCGGCCGATTCGTCGTAGCGCACGTCGTAGTTCACGTTGAGCCCGACCTTGGTGCCCGGGGCGAACGAGAAGTCGCTCACTCCATCCGCGTCGGTGGCCACCGAGTCGATCCAGTCCTCGACGGCCGCGCGATCGAGACCATACGAATCCGAGGCGTCGCGCAGAAGCGCGAAGAACGCGTCCGTCGAATTCGCGACGAGAAAGTAGGTGATGCGGTCGACGTCGGGTTGGGCATCCGTCGTGAAGAACCGGATGCGATCCGTCTCGGCCTCGACGGTTCCCTCCGGTCCCATGATCTCGACGCTGATGAGCCCATCGCGCGACTGCACGTCTGGGGCGTACTCATCGGCAGGCAGACCGAGAACCGACTTGTCGATCGTGCCCGCACTCATATCGAAGCGCGCCTTCTTCGAGTCGAGAATGCGGGCGATGCCATCTGCGTCGAGGGTGGAGAGTTCTGTACCGGTCACGGGGTTTCCCTTGTCGGAGTCGGAGGTCGGGTCGATGGGTGGAATGCGGATGCCGCAGGCGGTGAGCGACACGATCGCAACGGCTACGGCGATGGATGCGATGGGCCGCCGCAAGCGAGCGCGGCGCGTAGGCGGATGGTCGGTCACTGAGAGAACTCGGGTGGGTGGGGCGTGAGCAGACGCTGCAGAATCTCTGGGATGTTGCTGGTCGGCCTGGCCGCATCGGTGCGGTCGTTGAAGTCCGACGCGATGATCTCGCGGGCGAGGTCGGGATTGTCCCGAAGCAGCTCCTGGTATGCGGGCAGCGTGTCTTTGGAGATGAGCGCCCACCGCTGGTCTGCATCGGCGATGTTGCCGTCGGGAAAGTTCGTGGTGAACTCAGTACTGAATTGCAGGGGGTTGTCGACGTTGGTGAACGGGATGTTCTCGGTACCGGGGGACTCGATGGTGAACTTGTACGGGAACACCTCCGGGTAGCTGAGCGCCCCGGGAATGGAAGGCTCTCCGGCCAACGTCACCAGGAAGGTGACGGCCTCACCGGTGAGCGGGTGCGCACGCATGGAGTTGTAGTCGTCGGCGATGATGTCGTTCTGTTCGCGCTGCAGCAGCATGGTGTTGCCGGCCGCCACCTGAGCCGGGTCACCCGAGTCGATCTTCGCCCAGGCATCGGCGGTCGTCTGGGTGATGGCACCCGAGTCGGCCAGGCGCTGAACCTCAGCGAGTCCACCGTTCTCGTAGGCCATGTGCTGGCGGGCCTGGTCGAGAAAGATCTCCTTGTTCATGTCGAGCATGCTCTTCTCGTAGAAGGCAAGCTCGGAGTCGGACATCTTCGCGACGATCTCGAGCTGGTCGAGATACGGCAACGGAAGGTCGGAGACGGGGTTGTTCAAGATCGCCTGGGCGATATCGCGCATCGCCGCCATGTCTTGGAATCCGCCGGCGAACGACGGACCGATCATGTTCGCCATTCCCGCCCACTGCAGGTCGGGGTTGTCGAGGAACTGCTTTCCATAGAAGTCGTAGACGCTCTTGATGGTCTGCCAGTTGTATTCGGTGCCCTTCGAGGTGTCCCAGGTCGACGGGTCGATGCCCATCTCTTCCATCGCCTTGTTATTCCAGTAGTCGCTGAGAAAGTCGGCGTAGGCCTTGTTGTTCACCGGTATCACGCCGCTGTCGGCCGCCGCGTCGAGCGCGAGCTTCGCGCCCTCGGGATGCTCCGCGGCCCACTGTGTGAACTCGTCGCTCTTCAGATATGCGGCTCGT
This sequence comes from Agreia pratensis, assembly GCF_900177685.1. Lineage (GTDB taxonomy): Bacteria > Actinomycetota > Actinomycetes > Actinomycetales > Microbacteriaceae > Agreia > Agreia pratensis. Next base: position 141,879 of record NZ_FXAY01000007.1, on the reverse strand, counting down.
TCGGCCGGCGTCATTCCAGCGAGAAGCTCCGTCAGAGTGTCAGCGTCCTGCTGTGCAGCGGGGTCGGCGGCACCGCCAGGTGCGCCGGAACCGGGCCCACCCGTTCCGGTGCCTGCGGCGCCGTCGGTCACGGAGCTCGTCTGTTCCTGCTCGAGCGCATTGGCGATGAGAACCTGGGATGCCCGTGACAGCTCGGAGAGAGTTCGTTGCAGCAGGGGTTCGTGTGTGCCGCCCCAATCGGAGCGGAACATGTCAGCGTCTCGGCCGTGCCATGCCTGGATCTGGATGACCGAGCCCAGCGTCGACGTGATGCTCCGCAACTGGCTCGACGCGGAGTCGAGGCTGCGCGCGAGTTGGCGCAGCTCGCCGATGTCGGCTCCGTACAACGCCATGGTGCCCCGCATTCTCCTGATGGATTGCAGCAATGCTAGCGGTGGGCGGGCGCGTCGCCCATGGGTACAAGTCCCCATGGGTGCCGGATCTCTTCGACGAATCGATGACCCTCGCGGACCGGGGCCGCATTACGGTTGGCCTGTGACGACCGAGCCCAGCGCATCCAACCCTGTACTCACCGAGGCCCAGCTCACCCGGCTTCGCGCGTTCGGCGAGCCTGTCGAGGTCGCTTCGGGCGACACGCTCTTCCGCGTCGGCGACCGCAGCTACGACCTCGTGCTCATCGACAGCGGCACGATCGACATCGTGCGCGAGGCGACGCGCGACTCTGCGGAGGAGATCGTGGCGCAGCACGGCGCGGGCAGGTTTCTGGGAGAGCTGAACCTGCTCACAGGGCAGACCGTCTTTCTCACGGCGCGCGTCACCTCCCCCGGAAGGGTCCACCGCATCTCACCCGACAATTTCCGCCGCGTCATGTCGGAGGATCCGGAGTTGTCGAGCATCCTGCTCCGAGCGTTCCAGGCGCGTCGCACCATGCTTCGAGGAACAGCATCGCGCAGCATCGAGATCATCGGAAGCCCACTCTCGTCGGCGTCTCTCGCCCTCCGCACCTATGCGGCCCGCCTCGAGCTCGCACACCACTGGTTCGACGCGGATGGCACCGCTGGGATCGCGCTGATGGAGTCCGCCGGTGTCACCGCATCCGAGCTGCCGGTCATACTTCTCGGTTCCGACGTGCTCACGCGAGCAACGCCAGGCCACCTCGCCGAACGGATCGGCCTCTCCTACTCGCGACCCTCGGGCCAACAGGTCGATCTGACCGTGATCGGCGCCGGTCCGGCAGGGCTCGCCGCGGCCGTCTACGGCGCGTCAGAGGGTCTCGAGACGGTGCTTCTGGATGCGACGGGGCCGGGTGGGCAGGCCGCCGCGAGTTCCCGAATCGAGAACTACCTGGGGTTTCCCAACGGATTGAGCGGTTCGGAACTCACCGGACTCGCCTCGGTTCAGGCGCTGAAATTCGGAGCGCGCATCTACAGTCCGTGCACGGTCACCGCCCTCGACCCGCACTGCGAGCGCCTTCGCGTCGTTCTCGAAGACGGAACCGAGATCAACTCCCGGGCGGTCGTCATCGCCACGGGCGCTCAGTACAGGGCGCTTTCGCTGCCTCGCTGGTCTCACTTCGAGGGCGCGGGCATCTACTACGCGGCCACAGAGCTCGAGGCACGTGCGGTCGCCGGCAAGCCGGTCACCGTGGTCGGGGGAGCGAACTCCGCCGGCCAGGCGACGCTCTTTCTCGCCGGCAGAGGAAGCGATGTCTGCCTCGTGATCCGTGGCACCGACATCAGAAAAGAGATGTCGAGCTACCTGGTCGACCGCCTTCTGGTCGACCCACGCGTCACCGTGCACACATCCACTGAGGTGACCGCACTGGGCGGCGACGAGTCGCTCGAGACGATCACCCTCACGAATCGTGCGACGGGCACAAGCTCCGAGCAGTCGAGCGCCGGGCTGTTCTGCTTCATCGGTGCGACGCCCGCCACCGAATGGCTCACGGGTGTGGCGTCCGATGAGAACGGATTCCTGCTCACCGACTCGCATCTCGATGACGCGGCACTCGGCGAGACCTTCTCCGCGCTGGGCCGCGTTCCCCTGCCGTTCGAAACCAGTGTTCCCGCCTTGTTCGCCGCTGGAGATGTGCGGCACGGGTCGATGAAGAGGGTGGCCGCCGCGGTGGGCGAGGGCGCGAGCGCCGTCGCATCCGTTCACCGAGCGATCGGCGTGCACCCCTAGGTGGAGCCGGGGCCGATTCAGCGCCCGTGCGTCGCCATGATCTGATCGACGTCGATGCGTTCGAGCAGAGCGTCCCAGTCGATCTCACGCGCGGCGGCGGCCACCTCCGGCTCCGCATACGCCTTGCCATTGCGGTGCACCACGACGCCCTTCGGAACGATGCGGTTCAGCTCGGCGAGCACCGCATCGTCGACGGCTTCGCTGTTGAAATCTGCGCCGACCTCCGCGAAGTAGTCGGCCGAGACGGTGTACGAGACTGTTGCAACTTCTACTGCGGTCACGGTGAACTCCTTGTTCGATCGATTGAGCCGTGCATAAGAAAGTCCCCTCCAGTGTGTGCCCCCGTCGTCGAAACCGCCTCCTTTTTTCGTCTCACATCCGTCGATTTGCGCGTGGGGCGAACATGTCGGCCGCGGCTACCCTCGTGATCCGGCACGGGCGTAGCGTTGACGCAATGACAACGACAACGCTTCCCGCCAGGGCATCCGGAACCTTCGATCTGGGCGGAGACCTGCCCGTCACCCGTCTCGGCTACGGCACGATGCAATTGACCGGCCCCGGGGTGTGGGGTTGGCCCGCCGATCCGGATGAGGCCGTGCGCGTTCTGCGCCGCGCAGTCGAACTGGGAGTGAACTTCATCGACACAGCGGATTCATACGGCCCGGCCGTCGCCGAACCCCTGATCGCCAAAGCTCTTCGCCCGTACGCCGACGACCTCGTCATCGCGACGAAAGCCGGGCTCACCCGCTCGGGACCTGCCGACTGGCGCCCGGTCGGCCGCCCGGAGTACCTGCGCCAGCAGGCCGAGATGAGCCTGCGCATCCTGGGCGTCGATCGCATCGACCTCTTTCAGCTGCACCGCATCGACAGCCAGGTTCCGCTGGCCGACCAGGTCGGCGAGCTTGCGCTGCTGCAGCAGGAGGGCAAGATCCGTCACATCGGCCTGAGTGAGATCTCCGTCGAGCAGCTGAAGGCCGCCACCGAGTTCGCGACCATCGCCTCGGTGCAGAATCTCTACAACCTCGCCAACCGCCAGTCGGAAGAACTGCTCGACTACGCCGCCGAGCAGAACATCGCGTTCATCCCGTGGTTCCCACTGGCGACGGGCAAGCTTGCGAAGGCGGGCGGGGTGCTCGACGAGATCGCCGCGAAGCACGAGGCGACGCCCTCTCAGCTTGCGCTCGCCTGGCTGCTCAAGCGGTCGCCCGTGCTCCTGCCGATTCCGGGCACCTCGTCGGTCGATCACCTCGAGCAGAACATCGCGGGCGCTGAAGTGCAGCTCAGCGATGCCGAGTTCGACGAACTCTCTGCCCTGGCAAGCTAACCTCCACGCATGACACTTCCCACCGCCGACACGATCGTCACCTACCCGGCGGGAGACCTCGCGTCGACCGGCACCGTTCTTCACTCCGAAGCGCTCGACGCCGGTCGCCGCGCGGTTCTGCTCGACGTCTCGGCCTGTCATCCCGTCGACTCGGCGTGGCCTGATCAGCCCGCCGACCGCGCCGTACTCACCGTGAACGGGGTAGAGCTCGATATTCTCGACTGCGTCGTCGGCTCGACCGATGGCGAATCCCTTCACCTCGGCGGCGACGTTCCGGTTCGCAAGGGAACAGAGGGCTGGGCATTCGTGACAGCGCACATCGTCGACGACGCCCTCGCAACCGCAGCGGGCCTCCTCGAGGGCTCCGAGGCATCCATCGCGGTCGACGCCCACTACCGGCACGCACTCTCGGTCGGCCATACGGCCTGCCACCTGGCCTCGCTGGCGCTCAACGCAGAACTCGCGGGGTCATGGAGCAAGGACGCGTCGCTCGACGCTCTCGAGCACCCGAACTTCGACGCCCTGGCGATCGAGACGTCACGCATCGAAGAGCGCGGCTCCGTCGACGTCTACCGCGTGGGCAAGTCGCTGCGAAAGAAGGGCTTCGCGCCGGCACGGCTCGTCGACGATCTCGGCGAGGTCGCGAGAGGCGTGGATGCGCGCCTGTCGGCGTGGGCCGCCTCGGGCGCGGCGGCCTCCATTCAGCGAGACGGCGACCGCCTCACCGACCGCCGCTACTGGACGACGACGCTCGACGGCCACCCCGTGAGCATCCCCTGCGGAGGAACCCACGTGGCGAACCTCAGAGAGCTGACCGATACACAGGTGACGCTGCATGCACAGCAGGTCGATGCCGCCCTGGAACTGCGCATGACAACCCGCGCATGACGACCCGCGCCTGAGCGGTACGAGCAGCGAGCACAAGAGCAGCTACGCCTGCGGCATGTCCGCGAAGCGTGAGAAGTGACCGAGGAAGCTCGCCGTGATGGTGGCGGTGGGCCCGTTGCGGTGCTTGGCGACGATGAAGTCGGCCTCGCCCGCACGCGGGTTGTCTTTCTCGTAGGCGCCCTCGCGGTGCAGCAGGATCACCATGTCGGCGTCTTGCTCGAGCGATCCCGACTCGCGGAGGTCGCTGATCGCGGGCTTCTTGTCGGCGCGCTGCTCGGGGCCACGGTTGAGCTGTGACAGAGCGATGACGGGAACCTGGAGCTCCTTCGCCATGAGCTTGAGAGCACGCGAGAACTCGGAGACCTCTTGCTGGCGGCTCTCGACCTTCTTGCCGCTGGTCATGAGCTGCAGGTAGTCGATGACCACGAGCTTGAGGCCGACCTTCTGCTTGAGGCGGCGGCACTTGGCACGGATCTCGACGAGCGTCATGTTGGGGCTGTCGTCGATGTAGAACGGCGCGTCGTTGATGGTCGACCGGGTCGAAGCGATCTTGGTCCAGTCTTGACCGTTGACCTGGCCCTTACGCATGATCTGCAGGGGCACGGACGCCTCGGCCGACAACAGACGCATGGCGATCTCGGCGCGGCCCATTTCGAGCGAGAAGAAGATGGCCGGCATGTCGTGCTTGATAGACGCGGCGCGACAGAAGTCGAGCGCGAGAGTCGACTTACCGAGCGCGGGTCGCGCGGCGACGATGATGAGCTGACCCGGGTGGAACCCGTTGGTGAGGTTGTCGAGATCGGTGAACCCCGACGGAACACCGGTCATCTGACCGTCTTTGCCCGCGGCGGCCTCGATCTCGTCGGTGGCGGCGGTGAGGGCGATCGTGAGCGGCACATAGTCTTCGGTCTCGACGTTGCCGTTGACAGCGTAGATCTCGGCCTGGGCGTTGTTCACCAGATCCATGACTTCGCCCTCGCTGGCGTAGCCCATCTGCACGATGCGCGTGCCGGCCTCGACGAGACGACGCAGTACGGCCTTCTCAGAGACGATGTTGGCGTAGTAGCCCGCGTTCGCAGCGGTGGGAACGAGGCCGGTGAGCGTGTGCAGATATTCGGCGCCGCCGGCGCGACTGAGCTCGCCGATCTTGGTGAGCTCGTCGGTGACGGCGATCACATCGGTGGGCTCACCGTGCGAATAGAGCGTGAGCACGGCGTCGAAGATGATCTCGTGTTTGGGAATGTAGAAGTCGGCCCCACGCACGACCTCGACGACGTCGGCGACCGCGTCTTTGCTGAGCAGCATTCCGCCGAGCGCGCTCTGCTCGGCAAGTAGATCGTGGGGAGGTGTGCGATCGCCGCGCGAGTCTGCCCGCCATTCGCCCGCACCGCCTGCGGCGTTTCCGCCGCGCTGACCGTCGTTCGGGCCAGACAGTCCGAGATGGGCTATCGACACGGGTCCTCCTTCGTCTGCGCTCACGCGCAGGATCGTTCTGTGACAGTTGTACCCGCACCATCCGACATCCCCAACAGGGCCTGTGGATAACCATGTGGACAGTTGGGGAGAAACGCCGGAAGGTCTGGGGGAAATCTGTGGAAACTACTGTGGAAAGTCAGATGAATTCACTGAGCAAAACATGCCTTGACCAGGGATAACCGGGTTTCCACAGCCGTGGATAGATACATCCTTCTAGCAGAGCTTGAGAGTTTCGATTTGACATTTGTCCTGTGCATAAAAACGAGCCATTCTTACCCCCGAAGTGGGTCTGGCCCCGGCTTCTCGCACAGGTGGTGAAACGACGAATGGCGGTGGAATCATCCACCGCCATTCGTTGTGCGCTCGAGCGAGCGCGGTGCTGCTGAGGTGCTACTTGGCAGCGACCACGTTCAACGTGATCGTCGCGACCAGGTCATCGCGCAGCTTGACCGTGGCCTCGTGGGTTCCGGTGAGCTTGATGGCCTGGCTGATCTCGATCTTCTTCTTGTCGAGCGAACCGAGACCCTGAGCCGCAACGGCGTCAGCGATGTCGGAGGTCTTGACCGAGCCGAACAGGCGTCCACCTTCGCCGGCCTTGACGGTCAGCTTGACAGTTGCAGCCTCGAGAACCTGCTTGAGGTGCTGGGCCTCTTCGATCGTGGCGTGCTCGCGCGAAACGCGAGCGGCCTTGATCTGCTCGACCTGCTTCTCGCCACCACGGCTCCACGTGACCGCGAAACCCTGGGGGATCAGGTAGTTGCGAGCGAAGCCGTTCTTGACCTCGACCACGTCACCCGCTGAACCGAGGCCGGAGACCTCGTGCGTGAGAATGAGTTTTGACATGTCGGTTCCTTACCTGCCCGAGCCGGCGTAAGGCAGAAGAGCCATTTCGCGGGCGTTCTTGACGGCACGGGCGATGAGGCGCTGCTCCTGGACGGAGACTCCCGTGATGCGGCGAGCGCGGATCTTTCCACGCTCGGAGATGAACTTGCGGAGAGTTGCGACATCTTTGTAGTCGATGACGCCGACGCGAATGGACTTCGCGGGAGCTGCGTTCTTGGCGCCCTTGGCACCGCGCAGCGGCTTGCGGCGGTCGCCGCTTGACTTTCCAGCCATTTTTATCTGCTTTCAGATGAGTTCTATGAAGAACGAAGTTGTTAGAAGGGGGTGTCGTCGCTGAAGTTGCCCGGCGTGTTCCACACGTCGGCTCCAGCTCCGGCAGCCGGCTGCGCGGGCGCCGAAGCGGCCCACGGCTCGTCGTTTCCACCGCTCGGTCCACCGACCTGGCCGCCGCCCTGGCGTGCGCCCCCGGCTGCCCGGGTGACACTCGCGGTGGCATAGCGCAGGCTGGGGCCGATCTCGTCGATCTCGAGCTCGATCGAGGTGCGCTTCTCGCCCTCTTTCGTCTCGTAGGAGCGCTGGCGCAGGCGGCCGGTCGCGACGACGCGGCTTCCCTTGGTCAGCGATCCAGCAACGTGCTCGGCGAATTCACGCCAAACGCTCGCGCGCAGGAAGAGGGCCTCGCCATCTTTCCAGTCGTTCGCGGCACGATCGAACGTGCGCGGCGTGGATGCGATGGTGAAGTTGGCAACCGCCAGCCCGCCCTGCGTGTAACGCAGTTCAGGATCGCTGGTGAGGTTGCCCACCACGGTGATTACGGTTTCGCCAGCCATGATCGACTACTTGGCGGACTCGTCGTCGGCAGCTGCCTCGGCGGAAGCCTTGGGAGCAGCAGCCTTGGGCGCGGCGGGAGCCTTAGCGGCAGCAGCGACCTTCGACGCGGCGCTCGGAGCGGCCTTGGCGGCAGCAGGAGCAGCGGCGGAAGCCTCGGCGGGCGCAGCAGCGGCCTTCGGGTTGGCGGCCTTGCGGGCAGCCTTCTCGGCAGCGAGCTTGTCGGCGGTGGCGACCATGGCGATGGCCTCCTCGGCACGCAGCACCTTGGTGCGCATGACGGCCTCCGACAGCTTCAGCTGGCGGTCGAGCTCCTTGGTCGAGTCTGCGCTGGCGGTCAGGTTGACCACCGCGTAGATGCCTTCGGTCTTCTTGTTGATCTCGTAGGCCAGGCGACGGCGTCCCCAGATGTCGACGCTGTCGACGGTGCCGCCATCCTTGCGGATGACGTTGAGGAATTTGTCGAGACTGGGGGCCACGGTGCGCTCATCGATTTCAGGATCGAGGATCACCATGAGTTCGTACTGATGCGTCACAAACCCACCTCCTTCGGACTAGTTCGGTCACAGACGGTCTGTGACAGGAGGGTGTATCTGCATCGGCCCGCCACCGCGTGGGAGATTCCCACTGGTAACGGACAACCTTGGAAGCTTAGCAGAAGCGCTTGATCAGTGGTGAGAAGCCTTCCAGTACCCGCAGAACATGATGTTCTCCTTGGGCACCCCGGTCGCGATCCAGTACCGGCGCGCGCCGGCGACGAGCGCCGATTCGCCCACCGTCCAAGCGAAGCAGCGCTCACCGAGCGGCGGGAGGGCCTCGGCCGCCGCGAGGACCGCACGGCCCGGCGTCTCCTGCGCATCCGGTCGCACGACGAACCGCACGTCGACCTTGGGCGGGCCCGCCAGATCTTGGATGTCATCGGCCGTCGGAACCTCGATCAGAGCGATCCCGACGGTGTCGGCTGGCAGAGACGTCAGAACGCCGGCGACGGCGGGCAGGCCTGTCTCGTCGGCAACCAACAGCACGCTGTCGGTCTCGGCGGGCTGGACGAATCCGATGCCTTCGTCGAGGATCGCCACCGCGTCTCCGGGTTCGCACCGGGCGGCCCAGCTCGCGGCGGGCCCTGCCGTTCCCGCTGCAGCGTCACCGTGCAGCACGAAGTCGACGTCGAGCTCTGGGCCGTCGGCGCCGACCTCTCTATACGCACGCACCGTGTAATTGCGCAGCACCGGTCGTCGAGTCTTCGAGATCGTCAGGTACTTGGCGTACGAGAGCGTATTGAGCTTCTGCGGCAGTCGCGACAGCGTCTCTTCGTCGGCGATCGGAATGAAGAGTCGGAACCACTGATCGAACCCCATGGGCACGAACTTGGCGATGTCGCCCGCTCCGAGCGTGACCCTGGCCATGTTCGGCGTTATCACCTGGCGGCGGATCACATGCAGCGTCAGCAGTTCGGAAGCCTGAGGCTTGATCCTGCGGGCTGCCTCGTTGCTCTTCGCCATGCTCGCGGTACTCGTCTCGACTCGGGGGAGGGGTAGAGAATTAAGGGTACCCTAACTTTCTTGGCGGGCAGCCCACCATTCGAGCAGGCGACGGGTGGCCTCTTCTTCGCCGAGGGGCCCGTCGTCGAGACGCATCTCGAGCAAAAACCTGTAGGCCTCGCCCACATCGCGTCCCGGACGGATGCCGAGGATCGCCATGATCTGCTCGCCGTCGAGATCGGGCCGCACGGCCTGCATCTCCTCGAGCTCCGCCAGCTCGGCGACACGCGTCTCGAGGTCGTCGTATGCAAACGACAACATGTGCGCCTTGCGCGTGTTGCGCGTGGTCACATCGGCCCGCGTCAGAATGTGCAGACGCTCGAGCAGGGGACCTGCATCTCGCACATAACGGCGCACGGCCGAGTCCGTCCAGGCGCCTTCCGTATAGCCGAAAAAGCGCAGGTGCAACTCGATCAGGCGCGCCACATCGTGGATCGTGTCGTTGTCGAAGCGCAGTTCACGCAGCCTCTTCTTGGCGATCTTCGATCCGACGACGTCGTGGTGATAGAAGGTCACCACGCCTCCGGGCTCCAGGCGCTTCGTCGCCGGCTTTCCGATGTCGTGCATCAAGGCGGCGAGCCGCAGCACGAGATCGGGGCCCTCGAACGAGTCTCGCGACTCCTCGAGCTCGATCGCCTGATCGAGCACGGTGAGGCTGTGCTGGTAGACGTCCTTGTGGTGGTGGTGTTCGTCGCGTTCCAGCCGCAGGGCGGGAATCTCCGGCATGACGAGCTCGGCGAGCCCCGTCTCGACCAGCAACTCGACGCCCCGGCGCGGCGTCGGTGTCAGCAGCAGCTTCGAGAACTCGTCCCGGATGCGCTCGGCCGAGATGATCTTGAGCGACCCACCCATGGTGGCCAGAGCATCCAGCGTCTCGGCGTCGATGTCGAACCCGAGCTGGGCCGAGAACCGGATGGCGCGCAGCATGCGCAGCGGATCGTCGCCGAACGAGATGGCCGGCGTCGAAGGCGTGCGCAGGATGCCGGCCAACAGGTCTTCGACGCCGCCCGACGGGTCGACCAGAACGAGTTCGGGCAACCGGAGTGCGAGCGCGTTTACGGTGAAGTCGCGACGCGAGAGATCGACCTCGAGGCTGTCGCCGAAGGCGACGACGGGCTTGCGGGTCTGCTGATCGTAGCTGTCGGAGCGGTAGGTGGTGATCTCGACCTGTTCGCCGTCGATCAGTGCGCCGATCGTGCCGAAATCGCGCCCGATGTCCCAGGTGCTCTTCGTGAGAGTCGACAGCACAGCCAGAATCTCGTCTGGGGTCGCGTTCGATGTGAAGTCGAGATCTTTCGCGTCTCTGCCGAGGAACGCGTCACGAACGGGGCCGCCGACCAGGGCCAACTCGAAGCCCGCCTTGCTGAACGCCGCCGCGAGCGGCGCGACGGGCGACGACTCGCTGAGAGCGCGCAGTCGAACCATGGATTCGTGAACCGTTCGCTGCATGCCGACAGTTTACCGAGGCGCACGAAGAGGCAGCTGGCAGAGCGGCCTCCCATGCTTTCAGGCTGCGCAACCTAGAATCTACGCGAGGCCGCATCTCATGCGTCTTCGACGAGAGCATCTATGAAACCGCCTTCCTCCCGACGCCCGCGCGCCCTCCCCGCCCTTCTGGGCCTCGGAGTGGTGGCCTCGTCGATGCTCGGAATCACGCCGGTCGCGGCGCCCGCCAACGCTGCCGGTGAGCCGGTGCAGCTGGTTCTCGCGCCGGCGAACGGGGGAGTGGCGCAGCCCGGCGCCGACGTCACGATCTCGGCAGCGGTCACAAACACCGGTTCCGCGACGATCGACGCGTCCACCTTGCAGGTGGCCCTCGATCGCGAAGTCATCTCGACCCGAGCCGAACTGGCCGAATGGCTCACCCCGCCTACCAGTGAGTCCACGGTCGACTCCGATGCCATCATCACCACCGTGGCCGTTCCCGCCCTGCAGCCCGGCGAGGAGCACATCGTGCAGGCCGTCATCCCGGCCGCCGACGTGACGCTCACCGCGTGGGGCGTTCGTGGCATCACCGGAACCGTCGAGCGTGCCGACGGAACCGAATCGGTCACCCACTCGTCGATCGTCTACAACGGCCAAGACGCGCCCGACCGCACGCAGGTCGCCGTCGCCATTCCCATCACCACTCAACCCGGGCAGACAGGGCTGATCCCCGAGGCGACGCTCGCCACCATCACGGCCGACAACGGACTGCTCACCCGTGAGCTCGACTCGGTGATCGGCCGCCCCGTCGGCATTTTGATCGACCCGCGCATCATCGTGTCCATCCGCGCACTCGGATCTGCCGCGCCGTCGAGCGCCACCGATTGGCTCGACCGCCTCAAGGGTGCATCGAACCCCATATACCCCCTCAGCTATGCCGATGCCGACGTGGCCGCGATGAGCCAGGCAGGCGCGCCGCAGATCCTCGCTCCCACCTCGTTCGACTATGCCCTCGACCCGGCGAACTTCACGGGATCCGCCTTGCCTACCGCCAGCCCCGCCCCCGTCGCTGGCACGGCATCGGTCGACAAGGGCGACGACGCCACGAATTCGCCGGCGCCCACTCCGAGTCCGACCCCGAATGCGGTCCCCGACACGAGCGCTCTGCTCGCGTGGAACTACACCGGCACCTCCATAGCGTGGCCTCGCGACAATACGGTTGCACCCAATGACGTTCCCTACTTCGCCGGCAATGGACTCACGACATCGATCCTGTCGTCGTCGAATGTCAGCCTGGCATCGGGGGAGCCCGCCGCAGGTGTCGTGCGCTCTGGCGACAGCACGGTGCTGGTCTCGGACGACACGGTCTCTCGGGCACTCCGCGACGCAGCTGGCGCCCTCACGGCGACAGACAGGCAACGATCGCTCTCCGACCTCGCGTCTTCTCTCGCGGTCGTCGCGAGCGAAGACGGCGGAACGCCGCCCACCATCCTGGCCACTCTCGACCGGGCCGCTCCCGCCGACGGAACGGCACTGGCCGACGCGTTGACGTCGCTGGACTCACTCACCTGGTCTTCGACCACCTCGTTCGATGGATTCGCTGCTCAGGCGCCCACGACAGAGGCCGCGGTCGTCGACCAACCCGAGCCCGCCGAACGAACGGGCCCCGTCGCGGCGATGCTCGCATCCGAGAACCAGGTCGCGGCGTTCTCGAGCATCATCGCCGATCCGAAAAACCTGCTCGGCGAGAACCGGGCCAACATCCTGTCTCTTCTGGCCAACTCGTGGGCGTCGAACTCGGGCGGCTGGAACGTGGCCGTGCAGGATCAGGCCGCCACTTCGGCGTCCACACTGTCCTCGGTGAAGATCGTTCCCGGATCTCCCATCGGCCTCTACGGAAACACCGGGCCTCTGCCTGTCCTCGTGGAGAACACCCTTCCGTATCCCGTCACTGTCACCTTGCGGCTCGCACCCAGCAACTTTCGCCTCGTCGTGCAGAACGAGATCACCATCACCGTTGAGGCCGCCTCCAGCAAGCAGGCCAAGGTTCCCATGACCCGGGTCACCAACGGCGACACGAGCGTGCGGATCGACCTGGTGACCCCCACCGGCGTGCCCATCTCCACCGAGCCCACCATCGTGCCGGTGAATGTCGCCGCCGACTTCGAGGTAGCCGGCTCATGGCTGGTCGGCGGCATCGTGGCATTGTTGCTCGTCTTCGCCGCCATCCGCCTGTTCTTGAAGCGCCGACACGGCCGAACCGCCCTGCAAGACGGCGACACCGCAGAGACCACCGAGGAGCAGCGTGACTGACACTCCGACCAAGCCCGGACCGAATCTGGGCCGGGCGAGCGCGATACTGGCCTCGGGAACGACGGTGTCCCGCATCCTGGGGTTCGTCAAGGCGTTTGTGCTGGCGCAGACCATCGGAACGATCGGACTGGGCACCGACGCGTTCAGCATCGCCAATCAGCTGCCGAACACGATCTTCGTAATCGTCGCCGGTGGAATGCTGAACGCGATTCTGGTTCCCCAGATCGTGCGGGCAGCACTACACAAAGATGGTGGCGCCGGCTACATCAACAAACTCGTCACCGTGGCGTTCGTTGTTCTCGGCATTGCCACGGTGCTCGCCACGGTGCTCGCGCCGGTGCTGATCACTGTGACGGCCGATCTGTCTTCGAGCGGTCAGTTCGCTCTGGCCACAGCCTTCGCCTATTGGTGCCTGCCTCAGATCTTCTTCTATGGCATCTATTCGGTGCTGAGCGAGGTGCTCAATGCTCGCAACTCCTTCGGCCCGTTCACGTGGACGCCGGTGCTCAACAACGTCGTCGCCATCCTCGGCCTGGTTGCGTTCAATGTGGTCTTCAGCCCGAGCGCCAACAAAGTGACCGATCTCGACTGGTGGACAGCAGACAAGGTGGCGCTGCTCGCCGGCACGGCGACTCTGGGCGTGGCCGTGCAGGCCCTTGTGCTCTTCTTCTTCTGGAAACGGGTGGGGCTGCGCTACAAGCCGGACTTCCGCTGGCGCGGTGTGGGACTCGGCACCGCGGGAAAGCTCGCAGGGTGGACCTTCGGCATGCTCGTGGTGACGCAGCTCGCTGGCATCGTAGAGACCAGGGTGGTCGCCTCGGCATCCGGTGATGCCGCGTCGACGACGGTGCTGTCGCTGGCCTGGCTCATCTTTATGCTCCCGCACTCGATTGTGGCCGTGTCGATCGCGACCGCCTACTTCACGCGCATGAGCGAGCACGCTGCCACAGGGGATCTCGCCAAGGTCCGCAGCGATCTGTCGTCATCCATCCGCGTCATCTCGGTGCTGATGGTGCTCGCCACCATGGTTTTGATGGTGACCGCCTACCCATTCAGCGCCCTACTGAGCCAAGACTTCTCATTCTCGGCGACGGTCGCCATGGGGGATGTGCTCATCGCCTTCCTGATCGGGCTGCCGGCCTTCAGCATCCTGTTTGTGGTGTTCCGCGCATTCTTCGCGCTCGGCGACACCCGCACTCCCTTCTTCATCACACTGTTCCAGTCCGTCATCTTCTCGATCGCGGCCCTCGCTGTGCTCGCCTTCGTGCCCAAGGAGTACACCGGTGTGGGCGTCGCGCTGAGCCTCTCGGGCGCGGGCATCCTTCAGGCGATCCTGGCCGCCATCATCATCCGTCGCAGGCTCGGAGGGGTGGGGGGCGGCACCGTGGCGCGCAGCCTCGGGCGAGACTTCGTCGCACTGGTGCCGGCCGCCATCCTCGGTGTCGTTCTCGCCGTGGCATTCGACTTCGGTCACAAGGGCGCATTCGCCACCAGCAGCTTCGTCGGTGCTCTCACGTCGATGACCACCATCCTCGTGGTGATGTCGATCGCCTATCTCGCAACACTTCGGCTGCTGCGTTCACCCGAGTTGAACGATGCCCTCACCCCGTTGCTCGCGCGTCTGCGCCGTACCTCCTAGTTTGCGGCCAGCTCTCCGCTGTCCCCCGACGGCGGAATATCCGCGGAATAGGATGGGTTGTACCCGTCAAGTGAGGGCCTCACCAGGCCGTCTCGCGACACCCTTTCCAAGGAGCTGACACGCACGTGCGCGACATCATCATCATCGGATCCGGTCCTGCCGGATACACCGCGGCCATCTACGCTGCCCGGGCGGGGCTCAACCCGCTTCTGATCGCCTCGAGTGTCGAGGCCGGCGGCGAATTGATGAAGACCACCGACGTCGAGAACTTCCCCGGCTTCCCGGAGGGCATCCAGGGCCCCGAGCTCATGGGCAAGCTCCAGGAGCAGGCAGAGAAATTCGGCACCGAGGTGCTTCTCGACGACGTCACGAGCGTCGACCTCACGGGCGACATCAAGAAGGTGAGCACGGGGTACAGCGGAGAGCACGAGGCTCTTGCGGTCATCTTCGCGACCGGTTCCGCGTACCGCAAGCTGGGCCTCGAAGACGAAGAGCGCCTGAGCGGCCGTGGTGTCTCTTGGTGTGCCACCTGCGACGGCTTCTTCTTCAAGACCAAGACCATCGCCGTCATCGGCGGTGGCGACTCGGCCATGGAGGAGGCGACCTTCCTCACCCGCTTCGCTGACAAGGTCTACCTCGTACACCGCAAAGACACGTTCCGCGCATCGAAGATCATGCAGCAGCGCGCGTTCGACAACGAGAAGATCGAGGTCGTCTGGAACTCCGAGGTCGTCGGAATCTCCGGCGAGAATGCGGTCGAAGCGCTCACCCTCCGCAACACCGTCTCCGGCGAAGAGAGCGAGCTCGAGGTTCAGGGCCTGTTCGTCGCGATCGGCAACGACCCGCGCGTGCACCTCGTTCACGGCCAGCTCGAGCTCACGGCATCCGGAACCATCGCCGTCGACGGCCGCAGCTCGAAGACGAACCTCACCGGCGTCTTCGCTGCCGGCGACGTCGTCGACGACACCTACCGCCAGGCCGTCACCGCGGCCGCGTCGGGTACGGTCGCCGCTCTCGACGCGGAGCACTACCTCGCGGGTCTAGCCCAAGCGGCGCACGTCACTCCTGACGCCGCCGCCGAAGAACTCATTCCCGTCAACTAGTTTTCATCCCACAGAAAGAAGCAACCATGTCCAACGCCAAGGCAGTCACCGACGCCAGCTTCGATGCAGACGTTCTCCAGTCCGACAAGCCGATCCTGGTCGACTTCTGGGCCGAGTGGTGCGGCCCGTGTCGCGCAGTCGGCCCCATCCTCGACCAGATCGCCGACGAGCACGGTGACAAGATCGAGGTCGTCAAGCTCAACGTCGACGACAACCCGCAGACCGCTGCCAAGTACATGATCACCTCGATTCCGGCACTCAAGGTCTACAAGGGCGGCGAGGTCGTCAAGACCATCATCGGCGCCAAGCCCAAGGCCGCGCTCGAGAAGGATCTCGCGGACTTCATCGCGTAGCTTTCAGTACGTTCGTCGGGCCCCCTGCATCTCGCAGGGGGCCCGACGTCGTTA
The DNA here is from genome assembly GCF_900177685.1 of Agreia pratensis. Taxonomy (GTDB): domain Bacteria; phylum Actinomycetota; class Actinomycetes; order Actinomycetales; family Microbacteriaceae; genus Agreia; species Agreia pratensis. The sequence continues at coordinate 125,908 of NZ_FXAY01000007.1, read as the reverse complement.
AAGGCCACCTGGATGCCTGTGGCTTGGGATACGCCCAGCCCGGCGTTCGACACGCCAGGGGCTGGATAGTATGGAATTTCGGTCTCGACCCAGGAAGTGCGCGTGAACGACAACACTCGAAGTGGCACAGGAAACAACCTCGACCCGTGGTACGGCAACTACGCCGCCCGCGCGGCAGGCCTGGCAGCATCCGAGGTGCGTGCACTGTTCGCCGTGGCATCCCGCCCCGAGGTCGTCTCGTTGGCCGGTGGAATGCCGTTCGTATCGGGCCTTCCCCAAGACCTCGTCATCGACGCCATGAACCGGGTGATGTCGAATCAGGGCGCGGCTGCACTCCAGTACGGGTCGGGGCAGGGCGTTCCGGCGCTGCGTGAGCAGATCCTCGACGTCATGGCACTCGAAGGCATCAAGGCCGGCGTCGACGATGTCGTCGTCACGACCGGATCGCAGCACGCGCTCGAGCTCGTCAGCAAACTGTTTCTCGACCCGGGAGACGTCGTGCTCTCAGAGGGTCCCAGCTACGTCACGGCCGTCGTCATCTTCAAGTCGTACCAGGCTGAGATCGAACATGTTCCCATGGACGAACACGGCCTGATCCCCGAGGCGCTGCGGGAGCACATCAATGGACTCAAACGAGCCGGCAAGCGCATCAAGTTCCTCTACACGATCCCCACCTTCCATAATCCCGCTGGCGTGACGCTCAGCTGGGAGCGTCGAGTAGAGATTCTCGAAATCTGCAGGTCAGAGGGCATTCTCGTTCTCGAGGACAACCCGTACGGCCTGCTGTACTTCGAAGAGAAGCCGCCCGCGGCCATCCGGTCGCTCGAGACCGACGGTGTCATCTACCTGGGTACGTTCTCGAAGACTCTCGCGCCCGGATTCCGTGTCGGCTGGGCCCTCGCACCGCATGCCATCCGCGAGAAGCTGATCCTCGCCAACGAGGCCGCCGTGCTCAGTCCGAGCTCCTTCAGTCAGATGATCATCAGCCAGTATCTCGACACTGCTGATTGGAAGGGCCAGATCGACACCTTCCGCGGCATCTACAAAGAGCGCAAAGAGACGATGCTCTCCGCGCTTACCGAGTACCTGCCCGATCTCACGTGGACCAACCCCAACGGCGGCTTCTACGTCTGGCTCACCCTGCCCGACTACCTCGATTCCAAGCAGATGCTGCCGCGGGCCGTCACCGAGTTGGTTGCCTACACGCCCGGCACAGCCTTCTTCGCAGACGGTCAGGGGCGAAACAACATTCGCCTCTCGTTCTGCTACCCGACGCCCGAACAGATCAAACTCGGCATCAGACGCCTCACGAGCGTCATCAACGCCGAGCGCGACCTGCTCGAGTCGTTCTCAGCGACGGGTCCACTCACCGCGATTCGCCGCGACGACAACTACACAGCACCGCCGCCCAACACAAACTAGGGATGAATACCGTGACCTCTCGTACCGTTGTCGTTTTGGCCGGAGGCATCTCGCACGAGCGTGACGTCTCGCTCCGCTCCGGTCGTCGCGTCGCCGATGGCCTGCTCGATCGTGGACACACCGTGATTCTGCGTGAACCGGATGCGACACTGCTGTCCTACCTCGAGTCCAACCGCCCCGACGTGGTCTGGCCCGCACTCCATGGCGCGAGTGGTGAGGATGGCGCTCTCAGGGCGCTGCTCGATGCCCTCGAGATCACATACGTGGGGTCTCAGCCCGGCTCGAGCCGGCTCGCCTGGCACAAGCCCACGGCGAAGGTCATCGTTGCCCGTGCCGGGTTCTCGACGCCCGAGTCCATCACGCTCCCGCGCGATACGTTCCGCGAGCTCGGGTCGGCGCAGGTTCTCGATCGCGTCGCCAGTCAGTTCGGCACAGACCTCGTTGTGAAGCCGGCGCAGGGTGGGTCGGCGCAGGGCGTCTCAATGGTCGCCGACACAGACGATCTTCGCCGGGGAGTTGTCGAGGCGTACACATATGGCGACGTCGCACTGATCGAACGTCGCGTCTCGGGTACCGAGATCTCGGTCGGCATCATCGACACGGGCGACGGTCCATTTGCGCTGCCCGCCGTCGAGATCGAGCCCCGGTTGGGTGTCTATGGATACGACGCTCGGTACAACGCGGGGGAGACCCGCTTCTTCACTCCTGCGCGCCTGTCGCCCGAAGTCACCGAGCTGGCTCAGTCCACCGCTCTCTCCATCCACAACACACTCGCCTTGCGGCACATCTCGCGCGTCGATCTCATCATCGATGATGACGGTGTGGTCTGGTTCCTCGAGGCCAACGTGCTGCCCGGCCTCACCGAGACCTCCCTGGTTCCCCAGGCCATCCAGGCAGCCGGGCTCAACCTCGGCGAGGTCTACGAAGCGCTGGGCGAAAAGGCCATTTCGGACGCCGCGATCTGACGCGCAACTCGAATGTTTCACGTGAAACATTCCTGCCGCTATTAACGACGCAACCCCGATGTTTCACGTGAAACATCGGGGTTGTGTTGTATCTGGCGGCAGCGAGGCCACGATGGAGTCAGGGGCGGCCGAATCCCTTGTCACCCAGCTCGGCGAGGATGCGATTCAGGTCGCCGATAGTGGCGAAATCGATGACGATCTGGCCCTTCGATCTACCGAGACTCACCTTCACGCGGGTGTCGAGACGATCTCCCAGGCGGTCGGCGATCTCGTCGAGGTGGCCCCGCTTGGCGCCTGCGACGGTCTTGGCTTTCGCCGGCTTCGGAGCAGCACTCGCGGCGGCCTCTGCGGCTCGAACAGAGAGGTCTTCGTTCACGATCTTGTCGGCGAGACGTGTCATCGCGTCGGCGTCTCCTGCAGACAGCACCGCTCGTGCGTGACCGGCGCTGAGAACGCCGGCGGCTACGCGCTTTTGAACCGCGGCAGGCAGGCGAAGCAGACGGATCGTGTTCGTGATCTGAGGTCGTGATCGACCGATCCGTGTTGCCAGCTCGTCTTGCGTGATTCCGAAGTCACTGAGAAGCTGCTGGTACGCCGAGGCCTCTTCAAGGGGATTGAGCTCGGACCGGTGGAGGTTCTCAAGCAAGGCGTCGCGAAGCATGTTTTCATCGGCGGTGTCTTTGACGATCGCCGGAATGCTCTCGAGGCCGACCTGCCGGGTTGCCCGGAGCCGCCGCTCACCCATGACCAGTTCATACTTGGGTCTCTCGCCTGCAACGAGGGGGAGTGGGCGCACAACCACAGGCTGAAGCACGCCGATCTCACGGATCGATACGACGAGCTCGGCAAGATCATCTTCTTTGAAGACTGCGCGCGGCTGCTTCGCATTAGGAACGATATCGGCGGGATCAAGGTGGGCGAGGCGAGCCCCGGGTACCTCGACCAGATCCGCCTGCGGCGGAACAGCTGCCTCGCCACGATCGGCAAAGAACACGTCTACCGGTCGAACTCCCGGGCGCCCATCGGAATCGACCGAGTCATTGGTGGGGATGAGGGCGCCGATCCCTCGACCGAGGCCGGTTCTCTTCTTAGTTGCCATCGGTGGGCGCTCCTCTGTCTGCGATCTCGGCTGCGGCCTCGAAATACGAGAGTGCGCCGGGTGAATTGGGGTCGAAGCTGATCACGGTCTGACCATAGCTGGGGGCCTCCGACACTCGTACCGAGCGGGGGATGACGGCGGCGAGGGTCTGATCCGGGAAGTGACTGCGAACATCCTCTGCCACTTGAAAGGCCAGGCGCGTGCGACCGTCGTACATCGTCAGCAGAATCGTCGATACGGCAAGAGTGGGATTCAGGTGACGCTCGATCAGCTGGATGTTCTTCAAGAGTTGACTCAGACCTTCGAGCGCGTAGTACTCGCACTGGATGGGAATGAGAACTTCATGCGCCGCGACGAAGGCGTTGATGGTGAGCAGGCCGAGAGACGGTGGGCAGTCGATGAATACGTAGTGATACGCGGCGTCGGCGTCGAATGACTCCTGCAGATACGCGTCCACGCTCGTGCGGAGGCGTTGCTCGCGGGCGACCATGGGCACAAGTTCGATCTCCGCGCCGGCGAGATCGATGGTGGCTGGCACGCAGAAGAGAGTGTCGAACTCTGGACTCTTCTGAACGAGGTCGGCCATGGGTTCGTCACGAACGAGTGCGTCGTACACGCTCGGAGTGTCTGCCCGGTGTTCTACACCAAGGGCCGTCGATGCGTTGCCCTGCGGATCGAGGTCGATCACGAGAACGCGAGCCCCGCTGCGAGCGAGTGCCGCTGCAAGATTGACTGTCGTCGTGGTCTTGCCGACCCCACCCTTCTGGTTGGCGACGGTGAATACTCGTGTCGTATCCGGAAGAGGAACAACACGCTTCGCGAAATTGCGACGACGATTCGAGAGGTCGGCCAGCTCACGAGCCAGGGGTGTCGAGGCATCGAACGATGCGTCTCCACCAATTGGTTCCGTTGACATCCACAAATCCTGACTTGCTGAGTTCCGTTGGCGACCCGAAGAAACCCGAGGCCGGGGGAGAGGATGGAAGACACTGACCATCAATCACGTGACCACATGTCGAAACGAAATCGTCCCTAGACCAAAGTACCCGCCGTCGCTGGAAACTCTAAGTTGAGACAGAAATCGGTCGATTTTTGCCCGATTTTCGTCCGTTCTGGAGACCACCAAAATCGCTTAGGATCCGTTTGAGCGAACGAAAAGTCCTGCTTTGCTCTTGACGACATCATTCAAAGTGCAGTATGCGCGCCCGTCCCTCTTTTCGCATGACACTCTTGTCGAGATCCTCGAATGTTTCACGTGAAACATCGGACGGCAATGAGCGTTCGGAAGAAGGCGGCTCCGAGCGAACTCCGAGTGTCCCGCCCATCGGGTCGAGGAGTTCGCGACGACGCATCGGTGGCTTTTCGTCGCGAGAGGGACGCCACGCCACATCGGCCACGTCTTTCGGTGGGCACCTCCGCGACAATCAATCTTCGAGCCTTCCTGAATTTCGTGTGGGACATGAGCATCCGAGCGAGACCAGGCACACACCGCGCAGAAAACAGGGTTCGATGGAGACGAACGGATCTCCGAGTGGATCGCTTTCGCTGCAACGCTCTCCGCAACGCATCGCCGATGCCCGTTCGACTGCGCGATCGCGTTGATGGCACGGCCACTGCCGTGATCAGATGACGACTGACACGGCCGAGCTGTAAAGACCGCATGCTGTCCCGACAACGCCACGCGAGTGCAATCCGCACAGGCCCGCAGCTCGGCGGGAGCCGACATTCGCACCGCGCCGATCCAATCGGATCTCAGGCGCGGACAACTCGCCCTCCGAACAGGCGACGCTCATCACGCAGTCGCCCCGCAAAGTGCCGCCACTGCCTATTCAAGGGCACTATTCCCCGCACTCGTCGACGCCATCTTCGCACCACCGAGGCTCTCGGCACCCCCACCTACAGCGTCTGCGTCTCAGAGCTGGAGCGCTGCAGAGACTAAGCCCGGGCTCACCGCACTCACCGCATCAGCCGTGTCAACCGGGCAAGCGGGCAAGCGGGCAAGCGGGCAAGCGGGCAAGCGGGCAAGCGGGCAAGCGGGCAAGCGGGCAAGCGGGCAAGCGGGCAAGCGGGCAAGCACAGCTTCTCACCATCTCTGCGCCCGCGCATATCCACGTCTCCGCATCTCCACGTCTCCGCATCTCCGCATCTCCGCATCTCCGCATCTCCACGTCTCCACGTCTCCACGTCCACGTGTCCGCGTCCCTGCGCCGCCGCGTCCCCGCGCCACCGCATTCTGCGCCACCCATCTGCGCCACCCATCTGCGCCACCCATCTGCGCCACCCATCTGCGCGTCAACCGCGTCAGTGCATCAGTCGGGCGAGCGCATTCCGCGCCACCACTCACTCCGCGACCACATCCTGCGTCCGTTTCCTCATCACCTCATCACCACCTGCCCACGTCCCTACGTCACCACGTCCCATCCGTGGCATAGTCTCCGCTACCCAACCCACCGGCTTACTCCCCAGGTTCGGCGCATCGCTTCTCAGTCGCAGCCGCCTTGCATCGCTGCTGAATCACCAGTGCCTCTGCTTCTACGTCCGCTGCGTCTACTACCCTCCCAAGCATCTTGCGCAGGTCAGTCACTTCTCATCCGGGTGGGGTCGTCGTCTGCGGACCCACTTCTGTCGATTCCGAGCCTCTCCAGTCCTCAATAACCCAGAGAGAAGCTCTCTCATTACCCTCTATCCGTGCCTACGCGAGGTTCCCTGTGTACTGCGAGTTATGCCCACAAGGCAACATCGCGGTCCGCGATTTTCAGTGCCTCCTGTCGCCGCTGCCCACATCCCAGGCGCCCACCCGTGAACTCTGAATCGAACCCTTTCCGACCTGTTCCGTCGTGAAATCACGCGCAGTAGGCGCCATCACCATGCCAGCCATTTGCTGCCAATTTTCCTGTCCGGCGCACCACAACGGACACTGCCGACCGCCAGATTCGAGCGTGTGCACACCTCCATTCGAGGACAATGCACACACAGGAATGCGGCCCGCCAACGGTCAGCGCAGATGCTGCGGGATCGTCTCCCAACACCGCGCGGAGGAGACCTGGCGTACGTCCACGAGGCTCCAACCTGGCTTTCGCTCCGCCCGCAAACTAGAGCAATTACCTGTTTCGGCTGCGTGAGTCGACCAGCTTCCACACCCGTGGAGCGGACCCACGTCACATTCGAACACGCTAGACCAAGCGCTGGTCGCTTCGATCACCGGTCACCGGTCACAGGTCACAGGTCACCGGTCACCGGTCGTCTTTTGTAAGTCGCGGATCGCGAGTCGTCGATGACACGTGACACCCACGCCACCGTTCATTCACGAGCGAGGCAGCTACTTCCAGCCGGCCGCTGATGTCCACCTCGACCGGACTTCATGATGAAGGTGGGCACGCACAGCACCGAGATCGCAGCGTGGGAATCAATCTGGAGCAAGTGCTGGCGACATCGCTTGTCTTACTATCGACGAGGTCTCGGGCATCCCGCTGGATCTCCATCGCAGCTCCGTGGAGGAGCGCATGGTGTGCGCGTTCCGCCAAGGCGACGCTGAGAAGGGTTGTGCCGCACAAGGCACGCGGGCCACCCCTGTCTGCCACCGGGGGAGTGGCCATGGATGAGCGGCGAGGAATGAGCGGCGCCGCACCCCACATCGGCTGTCTGCGCCCACGGCCGGTTCGTCTCGCTCTGTTCCTCGATGCCCCGTTCAGCCCAGCGACAGCAACGGGCGAAGCAGCACTGAACCGCCAACTCGGATGACAACGCAACTCGAATGTTTCACGTGAAACATTCGAGGCTCTACGAAACGATAGCCCTGATTACGCGAGTCGTCTCTGGCAGAACGCCTTCACCCAGCTCGACAACACTGACATCGCGGAGCTTGAACCGTCGAATCTGCTTCTCGGCAGCATCGATCTCTTTCGCCGCGTTGATGCCCTTCATCAGGATGAATTCGCCCCCGGGTACGACAAGGGGTGCGCACATGGGGATGAGTTTCGAGAACGCACTCACGGCACGAGCAGTGAGCTGATCGAAGCCCTCTGCCAGCCGCACGTCTTCGGCCCGGTCACGCAGAACGGTCACGTTATCGAGTTTGAGAGAACGCACCTGATCATTCAGCCACTTGACCCGACGCTCCATCGGTTCGATGAGAGTGAAGTGGATCTCGGGCCGGGCGATAGCCAGAATCAGACCGGGAAGCCCAGCGCCACTACCGATATCTCCTACGGTTCCCTCACGAAGCAGGGGAGCCACGATCGCACAGTTGAGAACATGCCGAGTCCACAGCCGGGGGAGTTCCAACGGACCGATGAGACCGTACTCTTCGCCGTGGGTCGCCAGCGCGTTCGTGAACTCTCGGGCGAGCTCGATGCGGTTGCCGAACAGGTCAGCAGCAACGCCGGGCTCGACTTCGGTGTTCTCAGGAATGCTCATCACGGTTCCCGTAAGTGCGGGGGAGTAGTGCTCGGTCAGCCGCGGCTGATGACGGTGTGGCGATCGCGGCCGTCACCTTCGGAGGCTGAGACCAGCCCACGCTCCGCGACGATGTCGTGAACAAGTTTGCGCTCGTATGACGACATGGCCGGCAGTGCGGCAGACTCTTCGCCGGCATCGAGACGAGCGACCGCAGAATCGACGAGTCGGCCGAGCTCGGCCTGACGAGCCTCGCGACTTCCACCCACATCGAGAATCAAGCGGCTGAAGGCACCGGTCTTCGTCTGAACAGCGAGACGGGTGAGCTCCTGCAAAGCGTTGACGGTGTCGGGCTTCGAAAGAACGCGGATGTTGCTGTCGCCTGACGCGTTGACAGAGATGTAAGCGCGGCCACCACGGGTGTCGATGTCGATGTCTCCGTCGAGATCGCAGATATCGAGGAGTTCCTCGATGTAGTCAGCTGCGATGTCGCCCTCGTCGTCGAGGTTCGCCTCCGGGGTGGACTCACTCGACTCAGCTACATCGGTTCCCACGATCGCCTCGTCGACGACCACGACCTCACCGGCCTCATCCGTCGACACGGTCTCGGTTGTCACGTCACTCACTTGGATCCACCCTGCTTCTTGGCTCGGTTCTTACCGACGGGCTGCTGACGCTGCGTCGTCTTCGGTACTTCGTCTACGACGGTCTCGTCACTCAGAGGGCCGTCTTTGATAACCAGTTTTCCTCGCTTAGCGAGTCGGGCTTCACGCGCCTTCGCTGCCTCACTGCCCGGTGTGGGCATATTGCGAATGACGAGGAATTGCTGTCCCATCGTCCAGAAGTTGGAGGTCAGCCAGTAGAACATCACGCCGAGCGGGAAGGCCACGCCGGAGAACACGAAGACGATCGGGAGGATGTAGAGCAGGATCCGCTGCTGCTTGAACATCGGGCTGTTCTTGGCCTCGGGCGATTGGTTCTTCGACATGATCTGCAGCTGGGTGATGAACTGCGATGCCGTCATCAACGCGATCATGGAGACCGCGAAGACGATCACAAGAACGCTGCCCTCGTTGTTGGCGAGAGTCGCCTTCAGAGGAGCACCGAAGAGATCTGACTCACCGAATGACTTTGCCAGCGTCTCATTGAGAAGACCGACACCACCGCCCGCTTTCTCGTGCTGTGCGTCGTTGAGAACGGAGAACAGCGAGAAGAAGATGGGCATCTGCAGAAGCAGGGGAAGACACGAACTCAGAGGGTTCGTTCCCGTGCGCTTGTACAGTTCCATCGTCTCTCGGGACATGGCCTCACGAGAGAACTGGTCTTTCTTGCCCTTGTACTTGTCTTGAATCTTCTTGAGCTGCGGCGCGACCTCGAGCATCTTGCGCTGGCTCTTGATCTGCTTGACGAAGATCGGAATGAGGGCGGCACGGATCACCAGCACAAGGCCGACAATCGACAGCACCCATGTGAGGCCGTCGTTCGGATTGAGTCCTACCCACGTCCAGACGTAGTGGAATGCGACCAGAATGAGTTCGACGACCCATTTGATCGGCCAAAGTATGGTGCCGAGGAGATCCAAAGCGTCTAGCCCTTTCCGTGGCTACGTGGAACAACGAATCCGAACGGCGTCAGCGCGTATCGGGGGTTTTTGGCCGGCTTCACATCATCGACGCCGCCAGCTGCCCAGGGGTGACAGCGTGCAATACGCAGGATGCCTAAACCAGCTCCTACAGACAGTCCGCGGTGCTGGATTGCCTGGAGGGTGTACGACGAACACGACGGGTAGTACCGACAGACATCGCCGTAGAGAGGAGAAATAACAGCGCGGTAGGCGCGGAGTACAACCACCGCGACGTTGCGAGGCACCAAGAATACGCTGATCAAGGCGTATTTCCAGGAAACGGCAGAGACAGGAACCGTCGTCATACGAGTGCGGATCCCTTCCGAAGCGATGCGGCTAACTCTTCGCAGAGTACGCCGTAAGGCTGAGATGCTGCTCCCGGTAAGACCCGCACAACCACATCGGTTCCCGGCTTGACACGATCGAGCATCGTGTAGCTCGCCGCTTTGAGTCGCCGACGCACACGATTTCTGACCACGGCGACGCCAACGGACTTTGCGACGATGAATCCGAATCGAGGCGCTGCGGGCACGGATTGCTCGTTTTTGGGCGTGCGAAGGTACGTCACGGCGTTCGGGGACACAAAACGTGTTCCCTTCCGGACCACGCCTCGATAGTCATCGGCGGTCGTGATCCGGTTGGCGTGAGCCAACACAGCGAAACGAGCTCGGCTGCTACGCGGAGAGCTCGGTGCGACCCTTACGGCGACGCGCGCCGAGGATGGCGCGGCCGGCGCGGGTGCGCATGCGCAGACGGAAGCCGTGCACCTTGGCGCGGCGACGGTTGTTCGGCTGGAAAGTTCTCTTGCTCATGGTGTGTTCTCCGTGGCCCGGACCTCATCGCGAGTGCACGACAGGGAACCGGGAAAGTAAGTGCGGGCCGATTGGCCACAAGTCAACTGATTAAACCTACGACCTCGAATGCCAATGGTCAAACCTCACGGGCAGAGAGACAGCTATTATCCACAGACTGTGGAAACTGCCTGTGCATGACACGCGTAGAGTCAATACAGTGAGCTTGCCCCGCTGCATGCCAGCAACTAGCTTAGTTATCCAGTTCGCTGACGCTCGGGCACGCCCAACACATCGGCTCGATTCGCCAAGTTTTCCACAGGCAGAATCGATTTTTTTCATATGTTCGACGGGAGTTCCATGGCGGAGGATGACGCCTCGACGGAGGGCCAATGGCGCTCTGTCCTTCAGACACTGTCCCGTGATGAACGAATTACACCGCAGTTGCGAGGTTTCCTTGGGCTGGTGGTGCCGAAGGGCATCATGGCCGGTTCGTTCTATCTCGAGGTACCGAACGACTTCACCCGGGACATGCTCGAGCTGAGGGTTCGTCCGTCACTGCTCGCCGCGATCGGCCAGCTCGACTCCGGGCTCGATGTCACGAACTTCTCCGTGGTCGTCAACCCAGAGATCAGCGGGAGCGAGATGGCCGGCCAGGCCGACGCATCCGAGCCGGTCTACATCGAGACGCCCGCCGTACAGACCGCGCCGACGCCAGCACAGGAGACCGTCGGCCCTCCGCGCAATAACGACACGCGCCTCAATCCGAAGTACAGCTTCGACAACTTCGTCATTGGCGGATCGAACCGTTTCGCCCACGCTGCAGCGGTTGCCGTGGCCGAAGCTCCGGCCAAGGCATACAACCCGCTCTTCATCTACGGCGATTCCGGTCTGGGCAAGACCCACCTCCTGCACGCCATCGGGCATTACGCGATGAGCCTGTATCCCGGAGTCCGAGTCCGTTACGTGTCGAGCGAAGAGTTCACCAACGACTTCATCAACTCCATCGCCAACAACAGAGGCGCCGCATTCCACTCGCGCTACCGCGACATCGATCTGCTTCTCATCGACGACATCCAATTCCTGCAGGGCAAGGCAGAAACCCAGGAAGCCTTCTTCCACACGTTCAATACCCTGCACGATCACAACAAGCAGGTCGTGATCACATCGGATCTGCCGCCCAAGGCCCTGACTGGCTTCGAAGACCGTATGCGCACGCGGTTCGAGTGGGGTCTCATCACCGATGTGCAGACGCCTGACCTCGAGACGCGTATCGCGATCCTCAGAAAAAAGGCTCAGAGCGAGAAACTGCGTGTGCCCGACGACATCCTCGAGTACATGGCCACGAAGGTCTCGTCCAATGTGCGCGAGCTCGAGGGAACACTGATCAGAGTCACGGCATTCGCGAGCCTCAATCGCACGCCCGTCGACATGCAACTCGTTCAGACCGTTCTCAAAGACCTCATCACGCTCGACGAAGACAACATCATCGCGCCGGTCGACATCATCAATCACACGGCCGACTACTTCAAACTCTCGGTCGACGATCTCTACGGGTCCTCCCGGTCGCAGGCGATTGCAACGGCACGGCAGATCGCCATGTATCTATGCCGCGAGATGACGAGCTTGTCGCTACCCAAAATCGGTCAGCTCTTCGGTGGCCGCGATCACACCACTGTGATGTACGCGAACAACAAGATCGGCAAGCTCATGACCGAGAAGCGTTCGATCTACAACCAGGTCACCGAGATCAGCAACCGCATCAAGCACAATCAGCGTTACAAAGACGTGTGACCACCGTCGCCACAGACCATCCCCACAGGAGTTTCCACACCTTGTGCAGAAGCTGTGGATAACACGCTTAAAGATGTGAGTCGATCCGCTCGAGCTGTGGATTCGTTCATATCGCGTTTTCCGACGGGTCGAGTTGTGGATGCACCCCGCACACGATTTCTACATCTCACACCGACGTAGTTCCCTACAGCGGACTGCAATCCACAGAAGTTATCCACATATCCACAGCGGTTAAGACCATTAACGTTAAATTCAGTTAATTAAGCCCCCGACAACCTTTTCGACGTCGCCGTCCCTGAATGACAAGAACGCTGCGACGTTCCCACCACCCGCTAGCATTGAGGCCAATCAGCAACCCATCTCAACTGGCCGATCTCGTATGGAGTGCCTTCGTGAAGTTCCAAGCCAACAGAGACGTCTTCAGCGAAGCCGTCTCCTTCGCCGTCAAGCTGTTGCCTCAGCGAACCACTCTGCCGATCCTGTCCGGAATCCTCATCAAAGCTGATGAAGACGGTCTCACTCTGTCGTCATTCGACTACGAGGTCTCGGCTCAGACGCAGATCGCTGCAGACGTCGAGGAGCCCGGAACCGTACTCGTATCTGGGCGCCTGCTCTCTGACATCGCCAACAAGCTCCCGAATGCGCCCGTACGCTTCGCCTCCGAAGACTCGCGAATCACTGTCTCCAGCGGATCAGCGAAGTTCACTCTCTTGAGCATGCCCGTCGAGGAATATCCGAGCCTGCCCCAGATCGGTGAAGAGTCTGGAATCCTGCCGGCAGACAAGTTCGCAGCAGCGGTGGCGCAAGTGGCTGTCGCCGCCTCTCGCGACGATGTGACCCCCGTGATCACCGGTGTTCAGCTCGAGGTATCCGAGAACACGCTGTCTTTGGTCGCCACCGACCGTTACCGAGTGGCCGTGCGCAACATCGATTGGGATTCGGGCGACGCCGGCGTCACCACGGCGAGTGCGCTCGTTCCCGCCAAGACTCTGCAAGAGGTCGGAAAGACGTTCGGCAATGCGGGAACGATCTCCGTCTCGATCACCAACACAGACGATCGTGAGCTCATCGCCTTCCGTTCCGATAAGAAGACGGTCACTTCGCTGCTGATCAAGGGAAACTTCCCTCCCGTCAAACGGCTCTTTCCTGAGACAGTCGATAATTACGCGGTCATGAACACTGCTGAACTCATCGAGTCGACTCGCCGTGTGAGCCTCGTTCTCGAGCGCGAAGCCGCGCTCCGCTTCACCTTCACGATCGACGGTGTCACCCTCGAAGCCATCGGCTCCGAGCAGGCCCAGGCATCCGAATCGATCGACGCTCTCCTCACCGGCTCCGACACCGTCGTCTCGCTGAAACCCCAGTTCCTGCTTGATGGCCTGAGTGCGGTGCACTCGGAATACGTTCGGATCTCGTTCACGAAGACCGACAACCCCAACAAGCCAGGACCCGTGCTCATCACGAGCCAGTCATCCAAAGACCAGCCCGGCACGGACGACTACAAATACCTGCTGCAGCCGAACCTGTTGCTGCGGTAATTCACCGGATGCCGGTGGCCGGGATCCCGGACGCCCTCACCCACGTCTTTCCTCAAGGAGATTCTGTAATGCATATTGGACTCGTCGGTCTCGGCAAGATGGGCAACAACATGCGTGCGCGCCTGCGCAACGCGGGTCACGAAGTGACGGGCTACGACAACAATCCCGCCGTCTCCGACGTGGCCGACCTCGCAGCTCTGGCTGCCGCACTCCCCAGCCCCCGCGTCGTCTGGGTCATGGTTCCGGCAGGAAAGATCACGGACTCGGTGATCACCGAACTCGGAACCGTTCTGTCTGAGGGCGACCTGGTCATCGACGGTGGAAACTCGCGTTTCACCGAAGACTTCAAGCACGCCGCAGAGCTCGAGCCCAAGGGCATTGGTTACGTCGATGCCGGTGTCTCGGGTGGCATCTGGGGCTTGGAGAACGGCTACGGATTGATGGTCGGTGGAACCAAGGCCAACATCGAGCTGCTGATGCCGATCTTCGACGCTCTCCGCCCCGAAGGACCGCGTGAAGAAGGCTTCGTCCACGTCGGCGAGGTCGGCGCTGGCCACTACGCCAAGATGGTGCACAACGGCATCGAATACGCGCTGATGCAGGCTTACGCCGAGGGCTATGAGCTGCTCGACACCCGCAAAGACATCATCAAAGATGTCACGGGAACCTTCAAGGCGTGGCAGCGTGGAACCGTCGTGCGTTCATGGTTGCTCGAGCTGCTGGTTCAGGCACTCGAGCAGGACCCTGAGTTCGAAGACATCGAGGGATACGTCGAGGATTCCGGCGAGGGTCGTTGGACCATCGAAGAGGCCCTCTCGAACGCGGTTCCCGTGCCTACGATCTCGGCGTCGATCTTCGCGCGCTTCGTGTCGCGTCAAGAAGACTCGCCGTCGATGAAGGCTGTCGCGGCTCTGCGCAACCAGTTCGGCGGTCACGCGGTCAAGAAGGCCGAAGACTAGAAAGAAGCTGCGCTGGTCGAGTAGCGAGGTACGAGCGTATCGAGACCACATGACATTGGTCTCGATACGCCGGCTCCTGCGTCGCGCGGCTGCTCGACCGGCGACATCACCCGAGAGGAGAGAACCGTGCTCGTTCGGCATCTCTCGCTCGTCGACTTTCGTAATTACGCCACCGCTGAAGTCGATCTGGAGCCCGGCCCGAACCTCTTCGTCGGCAGCAACGGGCAGGGCAAGACGAACCTGGTCGAGTCGCTCGGATATCTGAGCAGCCTCGGCTCACACCGCGTCTCTGTCGATCACGCGATGATCCGTGCCGGTCAGAACGCAGCAATCGTGCGGGCTCGACTCGAACACGAGGCGCGCGAGTTGCTCGTGGAAGTCCAGATAAACCGCTCGAGCGCCAACAGGGCTCAGGTCAATCGTTCGGTCATCAAGCCTCGTGAGCTGCCGAGATATTTTTCGTCAGTGCTCTTCGCTCCCGAGGACCTCGCATTGATCCGAGGCGAGCCATCGGGCCGACGACGATTCCTCGATCAGCTGCTGGTGGCACGCACACCCCGTCTGGCCGGCGTGCAATCCGATTACGAGCGAGTGCTCAAGCAGCGCAACACGCTCCTGAAGTCGGCCCGTGCACAGGGCCTGCGAGGAGCCAACCTCTCGACTCTCGACATCTGGGACGAACGACTCGTCGGTCTCGGTAGCGAGTTGATCGCCGAACGGGTGGCACTCGTCGGCCGACTCCATCCGCTCGTCGTCGATGCGTATCGCTCGATCGCCGGAGCCGACCATCGACCGGCGTTGGGCAATCGACTGAGCGTGCTCGCCGCGCATCCGGATGCCGATGAGCAGGCGGATGACGGATTCGCCGTGCCGGAGGGAACGACCAAAGAGAGTCTGTCGAGGGAGAAGATCGCCGAGCTGTTCCGAGAGGGTCTGACCCGCGTTCGGCGGCAGGAACTCGACCGAGGGCTGACTCTCATCGGGCCGCATCGCGACGATCTCGTCTTCGAACTCAACGGCCTGCCGGCAAAGGGATACGCGAGTCACGGAGAATCCTGGTCGTACGCGCTGTCACTGAAGCTCTCTGCGGCCGCTCTTCTGCGCATCGACTCTCCTACAGGAGACCCTGTGGTGATCCTCGACGACGTCTTCGCGGAACTCGACGAAGCCAGGCGCAAACGACTCGCGATCGCGGTCGCCGACTACGAACAGGTGTTGATCACGGCGGCTGTCTACGACGACGTGCCCGAGTCTCTCACGCCGCACACGGTGCGGATCAGCGCGGGCACGATCGTCGATCCGAGCGTGCCGTTCCCTGAGCCTGGCGAAGAGGACGCGACGTGAGTCAGGAGATCCCTTCGACAAGCTCAGGGAATGCAAGCTCGCTGTCGTCATCGGTCTATTTGCGATTCAAAGAGGTCTTCGGCGACGCCACGAGCCGACGCTACGGCCCTCGTAAAAGGCGCACGCGCGAAACTGTCGTCGAGAGCGAAGCCTACGGTCGCGGTCGCGATCCGAAGGGCATCGCCGACGTGATGACAGCCATGACCAGCGAGCTGGGCTGGGCGACTCCGCTGGCGAAGTCTGACCTGCTGATGGCCTGGAGGGAGATCGCCGGCGCCGACACGGCCGAACACAGTTTTCCCCTCGACGTCACAGACTCCGTCCTCACCGTGCAGTGCGACTCCACGGCATGGGCCACCCAGCTGCGACACATGCGCACGATGATCATGACCCGCATCGCCCAGTCCTACCCCGATGCGGGCATCGAGAGCGTTCGCTTTCAGGCACCCCACGCGCCGTCCTGGAAAAAGGGCTCCAGATCAATTCCAGGGCGGGGTCCTCGCGATACCTACGGTTGACGTGACAAATACGGTCACCATGGCAAAATAAACGGCTCAGATCGCCATATAGCCGTTTAACTCACGCCGCCTTTGCTAGAATTAAGGGTCGCCTTCATGACTCACATAGAGGCGGCACTGAGGAGCCCATTTCTATATGTCTGAGTCAGACAAAGTGAACCCCGACAGCGAGTACGGCGCCGACCAGATTCAGGTTCTCGAGGGCCTTGAAGCGGTGCGCAAGCGTCCGGGTATGTACATCGGATCGACCGGACCCCGCGGACTGCATCACCTGGTCTACGAGATCGTCGACAACTCGGTCGACGAGTCGCTGGCCGGTTATGCCGACACCATCGAGGTCGTGATGCGTCGTGACGGCGGCATCCAGGTCACCGACAACGGTCGTGGCATCCCCGTCGACATGCACCCCGTCGAGAAGAAGTCGACCGTCGAGGTCGTGCTCACGATCCTTCACGCCGGTGGAAAATTCGGCGGCGGCGGTTATGCCGTGTCCGGTGGTCTTCACGGCGTCGGCAGCTCCGTGGTGAACGCCCTCTCGAGCGAACTCGAGGTCGAGGTACGCCGCCAGGGCAACGTGTACCGGCAGAGCTACCGCAACGGAGTTCCCGAGGCGCCGCTGTCGAAAGACGAGACCACAACCGAGACCGGAACACGCATCACGTTCTGGCCGAGCGCTGAGACATTCGAGTCGATCGAGTTCGACTACGAGACGCTCCGTGCTCGCTTCCAGCAGATGGCGTTCCTGAACAAGGGCCTCAGCATCAGCCTCACCGACGAGCGCGCGACGGCGGGTGATGACGGCGAACCGGTGGCGGTTACCTACCTCTACGAAAAGGGTCTCCAGGACTACGTGGAGTACCTGAACCGAGCGAAGAAGAACGACCTCGTCAACGAGGAGATCATCTCGTTCGAACAAGAGGACACGGTGCGCAAGATCGCGCTCGAGGTCGCCATGCAGTGGACCACGGGGTACACCGAGAGCGTGCACACCTACGCGAACACCATCAACACCCACGAGGGCGGAACTCACGAAGAGGGCTTCCGCGCTGCCCTGACGACTCTCGTCAACAAGTACGCCCGCGAGAAGGGCATCATCAAAGAGAAAGATGACAACCTCTCGGGCGACGACGTGCGTGAAGGGCTGACGGCCGTCATCTCGATCAAGCTCGCAGAGCCGCAGTTCGAGGGTCAGACGAAGACCAAGCTGGGCAACACCGAGGCGAAGGCGTTCGTTCAGCGCGTCGTCGGAGTCGAGTTGACCGACTGGTTCGATCGCAACCCGGCGCAGGCCCGTGACATCATTCGCAAGGCGATTCAGGCATCCCAGGCTCGTCTTGCTGCCCGCAAGGCCCGCGAACAGACCCGACGCAAGGGCCTGCTCGAGGGCGGTGGAATGCCCGGAAAACTCAAGGACTGCTCTTCTCGCGATCCCGAGAAGAGTGAGATCTTCATCGTCGAGGGTGACTCGGCCGGCGGTTCCGCCATTCAGGGCCGTAACCCCGAGACCCAGGCGATCCTGCCCCTGCGTGGAAAGATCCTGAACGTCGAGAAGGCGCGACTCGATCGAGCGCTCGGCAACAACGAGGTGCAGGCCATGATCACCGCGTTCGGCGCGGGCATCGGCGAGGACTTCAACCCCGACAAGGCCAGGTATCACAAGATCGTGCTCATGGCCGACGCCGATGTCGACGGCCAGCACATCACGACCCTGCTGCTCACTCTCGTGTTCCGCTACATGCGCCCGCTCATCGAGCTCGGGTACGTCTACCTCGCGATGCCGCCGCTCTACCGCCTCAAATGGACCAACTCGGCACACGAGTACGTCTACTCCGACGCGGAACGCGACGCGCTGCTGGTCAACGGCCAGGCAGCCGGAAAGCGCATCCCGAAAGAGAACGGCATCCAGCGCTACAAGGGTCTCGGTGAGATGGACTACCGCGAGCTGTGGGACACCACGATGGACCCCGACACCCGCACGCTGCGCCAGATCACTCTCGACGATGCTGCTGCTGCCGACGAGATCTTCTCGACCTTGATGGGCGAAGACGTCGAATCACGACGCAACTTCATCCAGAAGAACGCTAAAGACGTTCGCTTCCTCGATATTTGATGCGCTCTGCTCGGCGACGGGCTCTACCGCTAGGACACCATGACTGACGACACCACGGGCGACATCCCCCAGGCACCCGATTCTTCGGGCGCCATGACCGACCGCATCGAGCAGGTCGACCTGCAGCTCGAGATGCAGCGCTCCTACCTCGACTACGCGATGAGCGTGATCGTGGGCCGAGCGCTTCCCGACGTGCGCGACGGGCTCAAGCCCGTGCACCGACGCGTCATCTACGCGATGTACGACGGCGGATACCGGCCTGACCGGGCCTTCTCCAAGTCGGCCCGCGTCGTCGGCGAGGTCATGGGGCAGTTCCACCCGCACGGTGACTCGTCGATCTACGACGCCCTCGTGCGTCTCATCCAGCCGTGGAGCCTGCGCTACCCGCTGGCTCTCGGCCAGGGCAACTTCGGCTCCGCCGGCAACGACGGTGCGGCCGCCCCTCGATACACCGAGACAAAGATGGCTCCGCTCGCGCTCGAGATGGTGCGCGACATCCACGAGGAGACCGTCGACTTCCAAGACAACTACGACGGCCGCACGCTCGAGCCCGTCGTGCTTCCGGCTCGCTTCCCGAACCTGCTGGTCAACGGATCCGTCGGTATCGCGGTGGGAATGGCCACCAACATCCCGCCGCACAACCTGCGCGAGGTCGCCTCGGGCGCCGTGTGGGCCCTCCAGAACCCGGATGCGACGCGCGAAGAACTGCAGGACGCGCTGATCGAGCGCATCAAGGGTCCTGATTTCCCGACGGGCGCTCAGATCCTCGGAACCAAGGGCATCCAGGATGCGTACCGCACCGGTCGCGGATCGATCACGATGCGCGCAGTGGTCAACGTCGAAGAGCTGCAGGGCCGCACGTGCCTCGTTGTCACCGAGTTGCCGTACCAGGTCAACCCCGACAACCTGGCGATCAAGATCGCCGACCTCGTGAAAGACGGCAAGGTCGGCGGGATCGCCGACATCCGCGATGAGACCTCGGGTCGCACGGGTCAGCGACTCGTGATCGTGCTCAAGCGCGATGCCGTCGCCAAGGTGGTGCTCAACAACCTGTACAAGCACACCTCGCTGCAAGAGAACTTCGGCGCGAACATGCTCGCGATCGTCGACGGCATTCCTCGCACGCTCTCGATCGATGGATTCATCAGCGAGTGGGTCACCCACCAGATCGATGTCATCGTTCGCCGCACGATGTTCCGCCTGCGTGAGGCCCAGGAGCGCATGCACATCCTGCAGGGCTACCTCAAGGCGCTCGACGCGCTCGACGAGGTCATCGCCCTGATCCGCCGTTCCAACACGGTCGAAGATGCCCGCGACGGCCTGATGCAGCTCCTCGACATCGACGAACTGCAATCCCGCGCCATCCTCGAGATGCAGCTGCGTCGCCTGGCTGCGCTCGAACGCCAGAAGATCATGGATGAGGCCGACGCGCTTCAGCTGAAGATCGACGAATACAACTTCATCCTCTCTTCGCAGGCCCGTCAGCGCGAGATCATCGTCGAGGAGCTCGGCGAGATCGTCGACAAGTACGGTGACGATCGCCGAACCGAGATCGTCTTCGGTTTCGACGGTGACATGAACATGGAAGACCTCATCCCCGAAGAGGAGATGGTGGTCACGGTCACGCGCGGTGGGTACATCAAGCGCACTCGCAGTGACAACTACCGCAGCCAGCACCGGGGCGGCAAGGGAGTCAAGGGCGCCCAGTTGCGCGCAGACGACGTGGTGGAGCACTTCTTCGTCACCACCACGCACCACTGGCTGCTGTTCTTCACCAACAGGGGTCGGGTCTACCGCGCCAAGGCGTACGAGCTGCAGGAGGCGGGACGCGATGCGAAGGGTCAGCACGTGGCCAACCTGCTGGCTATGGCACCCGACGAGCAGATCGCACAGGTCCTCGACATTCGTGACTACGAGGCCGCTAAGTACCTTGTGCTCGCCACACGGGGCGGCCTTCTCAAGAAGACTGCGCTCGACGAGTACGACACGAACCGTTCCGGCGGAATCATCGCGATCAACCTGCGCGAGGGTGACGAGCTCGTCTCGGCCCTGCTCGTCGAGGAAGACTCAGATGTGCTGCTCGTGTCGAAGAAGGGCATGTCGATTCGCTTCACCGCGTCGAACGACTCCCTGCGCCCAATGGGCCGCAGCACTGCCGGCGTCATCGGCATGAAGTTCCGCAGCGACGACTATCTGCTCGCAGCGTCTGTGGTCTCCGAGGAAGGTTACGTCTTCGTGGTCACAGAGGGGGGCTTCGCCAAGCGCACCCACGTGGAGCAGTATCGAGTGCAGGGTCGTGGAGGCCTCGGCATCAAGGTGGCGAAACTCCAGGAGGCTCGAGGTGATCTCGCGGGATCGCTGATCGTCGAGGAAGACGACGAAGTGCTTGTGGTTCTTGCCAGCGGCAAGGTGGTACGCTCTGCCGTGGCCGAAGTACCCGCCAAGGGTCGTGACACCATGGGTGTCGTCTTCGCCCGTTTCGCAGACGAAGACAGAATCATCGCTCTCGCAAAGAACACCGAACGAAACCTCGATGCCGATGTGGTGTCGGATAGTGTTCCAGAAAGCACCCCCGCCGCACAGGGCGAATCAGAGCCCGACGGAAAGGAAGAATCGACGAATGAGTAATGTCGCCGAGAAACTCGCGAAGAAGTCGTCGCGCCCCGCAGCCACCAAGCAGGTGCGGCTCAAGCTGGTCTACGTCGACTTCTGGTCGATTCTCAAGCTGTCGTTCCTCTTCGCGGTGATTCTGGGAATCATCACGATCGTCGTGGCTTTCCTCGTGTGGTCACTGCTCAACCAGACCGGTGTCTTCGACCAGATCAACGGGCTCCTCAAAGACATCGCGGGTCAAGACAACTTCGACCTCTTCGACTTCGCCTCGCTGTCGCAGGTCATGGGCTTCGCGGTGATCGTGGCGATCCTCAACGTGATCGTAGTGACGGCTCTTGGGGCCATCAGCGCGGTTCTGTACAACCTCGCAACCAAGATCACGGGCGGAATTCTGCTCGGTTTCACCAACAAGTAAGACGGATTCTTCCCATCCGAGTTCGCTCGGTTTGGGGAAACGGGTGCAGGTGGGATAACCTACTATCTGCCCATCCGGGGGTATAGCTCAGGCGGTTAGAGCGCTTCGCTGATAACGAAGAGGTCCGTGGTTCAAGTCCACGTACCCCCACGAGATGCTTTCACAAGAAGTCTTCTCAAACCGGGGCCTTAGCTCAATTGGCAGAGCACCTGCTTTGCAAGCAGGGGGTTAGGAGTTCGATTCTCCTAGGCTCCACCGCAGTGATATCAACCGAGTTGATTTTCACTCGCAGTGAATAAACAGCAGTCCATAAAACTGGTGGATCGAAATGGCCTTGAGGCGAAAATCCGATCGGAAGCGAAAGCGCCCGGCGGCTTCGTCCGAGGCCATTTCTGTTTCTGAAGAGGCTGTTCAACGTGCGGTCGACGAAGGTCTGCTGATCGCCCGCTTCGCCGTGGTGATGGATGTGAAGAACCGCATCATCGTGACGGCTCTGCGTCACGATGAGCCGTTCGACGCCGAGGTGACGGCGCGAGAGGTCACGCAGTCGCTGGTGCGCCTCGCGGCCGAGCAGTCCGACTACGCCGACCGCGTCACCGACGTGCTGCGTCAGCGCGCGGCGCGTGCGCGGGGCAGCGTGAGGCACGAGCACGACTACCACCCCGAAGACCTGGCCAGCCTCGACCTGCGTAACGCCGTGTACTCCCGCGTAGCGGCTCGGCTGAGGCTCCTGGCAGACGATGTCGATTACGTCGCCGAGATCGTCGAGACGGCCAGACAGGATGCCTGGGCCGACTTGGGTGGGGCCGTCGAGATGCGCCTCGACACCCTTCCGACACCACCCGTGAGAGACGCTGACTACGCACGCAACCGGGCCCGTCGCATCCGGACCCTCATCGACGTCGATCTTGCCGCACTCAAGCAACAGATGGATGACATCTGATGAGGGTGCGATAGAACTCTTGCCGCAGAAACGACAAGAGCGGCACCCTCGGGGTGCCGCTCTTGTCTTCTAACTGGAGTGATGCCTAGCCGGCGGGCGTCTCGGAGACTGCCTCGTCGTCAGCGATCCACAGCTCGTCGTCGGCACGCAGCGTCTGCCACAGCGCGTATCCGACGCCGGCAGCTGCAACGACACCGAACACGATAGCGACGATGCCGCCGACCGGAGCCTTCTTGGGCTGCGTCTTGGCGATAGCTCGCTTGACGGTCGGATTGTTGGCCACATGCAGCACGGTAGCGGCGGATCCGAGAGCTGTGCCGACCGAGGGAAGCACATCGTGGGCGAAACGGCTGCGCACCTCTTGCGCTGCGAGCTTGGCTCCGGCGACATTGCGGCCGATGACCGGACCGATCGAGTCGACTGCACCGCGAACGCGAGGCACGACTTCTTCACGGGTCAGATCGGAGGCGTGGCCCGCGGCGACGCGGGCGATCTGGTTTGCGCGATCAAGGATCTCTTGCTGGTCGAGCCACAGCTCTTCAGCACTGCCCTTCAACTTCTTGAGCGCCTTGCGACGCTTACGAGTAAGACTCATTGAAAACCTCCATCAGCGGAACGAGCGCGGTTCCCCCCAATCTTGCCACGCGCACCACACGGCGCGCACGGCTTGCCCTGGCGATCACCCGCACATACCCTGTGCCTCGTCTGGATGTCTGGGGGTGTATGGGAGAATCAATCCATGCCTGCACACACCCACGTAGCAACGTTCACCACCAACCACGGCGCCATCAAGGTCAATCTTTTCGGCAACCACGCGCCGAAGACGGTCGCCAACTTCGTCGGCCTCGCAACGGGCGAGATCGAGTGGACCCACCCGCAGACCGGCAAGGTCTCCAAAGACAAGCTGTACGACGGCACCATCTTCCACCGCATCATCCCCGGATTCATGATCCAGGGCGGCGACCCCATCGGACAGGGCACCGGTGGCCCCGGCTATGCCTTCGACGACGAGATCAGCCCCGAACTCAACTTCACGCAGCCCTACGTTCTGGCAATGGCCAACGCTGGTCAGCGCGGTGGCCACGGCACCAACGGATCGCAGTTCTTCATCACGACGGGCCCGACGACCTGGCTGCAGGCCAAGCACTCCATCTTCGGCGAGGTCGCCGACGACGAGTCCAAGCGCATCGTCGAGAAGATCGGCGCAGTTGCGACCGACGCGGGCGACCGTCCTCTCGACAGTGTCGTTGTCGAGAGCGTCACCATCGAAGCCGTCTGAGCTTCTTCTCCGAGATAGAGGCGAGCGCGGGTGTCACAGGCTCCAGTGGATGCCGATAACTTCTGTTATCGGCATCCCGGGCGACAGAGCTTCATCCTGTGTCAGCGCTGCGGCAAGACCGTGTGTCCTGAGTGTCAGGTGCAAGCGGCCGTCGGCGTGCACTGCGTCGACTGTGCGAGAGAGAATCGGCCGGTCCGCCCGAAGCCGCGTTTCGTCACGGCCTTCCGCAGCACGTCGACGCAACCGGTCGTCACCTACTCGCTGATCGGCGTCACCGCGTTCTTCTTCATTTTGCAGAGCGTCCCCGGCATCGGGTCGTACGTCACGCAGGCGCTTCAGTACGCGGGCGCTTACACGCAGCCCGCCCTGGGACTTCCACTCGAGCCCTGGCGCATGCTGACGTCGATCTTCATGCACGGCGGCATCCTGCATCTTCTGTTCAACATGTACGCGCTGTTCATCTTCGGGCAGATGCTCGAGCACACCCTGGGCCGCGCGCGATATCTCACGCTCTACCTGTTGGCCGGCCTTGGCGGTTCGGTCGCCGTCGATTTGATCGCATCGCCCGCCCAACCGGTCGTGGGGGCTTCCGGCGCCATCTTCGGGCTGATGGGGGCATTCTTTGTCATCCAGCGGCATTTCGGCGGCAACAACGTTCAGCTGCTCGTCCTGGTCGGCATCAACCTCGTCATCGGATTCATTCCGGGCTTCGGCATCGCGTGGCAGGCTCACCTCGGCGGGCTCGCAGTGGGCGCACTCATCGGCCTGATCTTCACCAAGACCCGAAACGCACGCCAGAAGAACACTCAGATTCTGTTGCTTGTCGCCACCGGTGTCGGGCTTGTCGCCCTCACCGTGGTGAGAGCGATCGTCTAGACGACTTTCCACACCCCGAAGCGATAGTTATTAACAGGGTTATCCACAGCTGGGGATAATTACACGCGTGTAATTCTTAGTTATCCACAGGCTGCGGAGAGTTCGCTGAGGTCAGCGCCACCGCGTGGTCATCAGGAAGCCGATGAAGGCGATTCCGAATCCGATGAGAATGTTTCCGCCGCCCAGGTCGGCGATCGGGAACTTGGCCTGGCTCACGTAGAACGTGATGATCCAAGCGAGACCGACAAGCATGAAGCCGAACATCACCGGCTTGAACCACACCGGGTTCGGCTTGGTCGACTCATCACCGCTTCGGGTAGCAGTCTTTGCGACTTCGGAACGGGGTGAACGGGTCTTCTCGCGGGCCATAGGGGAGATTCTAGCCCGGAATGCTTGAGAACAGCTCGGCCCTCAGGGCAAAGGCCCGCGTCGAACGCTTACAATGCAACAATGACCGAATACCAGCCGGGGGATATTCAGCCGGGTTCTGACGCTACGCCTCTGTCACGCCGAGAGGCGCGTAAGGCCGAGGCCGACGCTCTGAAGAGCTCAGCCTCGCAGAAGCAGCCTTCGGTCCCCACCGAACAACCGAGCCCCACGGCAGCCGTTGAGCCGACGGCCGAGGCGGAGCTGGCCGGTGTCTTTGCTACCGAGCCGCCTGAGGCGGGCGACGAACCTTCGGTCGCCGCCGGCGAAGCCGCATCCGTTCGCCCATCGAAGGCGAAGACGACGAAAGGGCAGCCGGTCAAACGCACACTCGCCACGAAAGTGGTGGGGGTATTCGGCGAGCTCTTGATAACGGCGGGCGTGTTCGTGCTGCTGTTCTTGGGATGGCAGCTGTGGTGGAACAGCATCGTGCTCACGAACGAGCAGGCCTCCGACGCGACATCGCTGGCTGACGACTGGAAGCTGCCGCAGGTCACGGGCGCGACGCCCACGCCCACCCCCACTCAGACGGGAACTCCCGTCGCACCCGTGAACTACGGAGAACCCGCGGTCATGGGCGCGCCCTCGGCCGGGAGTGACTTCGCGATCCTCTACGTTCCCCGGTTCGGCGCCGACTTCAAGCGAACGATCGCAGAGGGCGTCGATCCGCACACGGTTCTCAACAAGGGAGGCGCGGGTCACTACGAAGACACCCAGATGCCCGGTGAGGTCGGCAACTTCGCCGTCGCCGCTCACCGCGACGGATGGGGCAGCGCGTTCATCAAGATCAACGAACTGCAGATCGGCGATCCCATCTACGTCGAGACGCAGGACGGTTGGTACACCTACCGTTACCGCGACACGGAGTACGTGACTCCCTATGGTGTTGGAGTCATCGATCCCGTTCCGCAGGTCGAAGGCGCGACTCCCGTCGACCGACTCATCACTCTCACGAGCTGCAACCCGCTGTACATCGCATCGGAGCGCATCATCGCCTACGGCGCATTCGAGTCGTGGCAGCCACGTTCTGCCGGACCGCCGGCTGAGATCGCATCCGTCGTCGGATCGGGGAACTGATATGTACGCCGCCCTCTGGAGAGTTCTGCCCGGGCCCGTGTGGCTGCGCATCATTCTCGTTCTCATCCTCGCCGCCGCAGTGGTCTACGCCCTTGCTGCATGGGTCTTCCCCTGGATCGATGTGCTGATCACTCCCACCCAGGAAGTGACCGTCGACCAATGACGCGCGTTCTCGTCATCGACAACTACGACAGCTTCGTTTACACGCTCAACGGATATCTCCTGCAACTGGGCGCTGAGACAGACGTCGTGCGCAACGACGACTTCTCGCCCGCTGATGCCGCCGCGAGCATCGCGGACTACGACGCTGTTCTCGTCTCTCCCGGTCCGGGCACTCCGCACGACGCGGGCGTTTCCATCCCCGTCGTGCACGCCGCCCTCGCCTCAGGTACACCACTTCTCGGCGTATGCCTCGGCCATCAGGCCATAGCTGAGGCTCTCGGAGCCACGGTGACCTACGCCGACGAATTGATGCATGGCAAGACGAGCCTCATCGAGCACGACGGCAGCGCTTTCTACGATGGTGTGCCCGCACCCTTCACCGCTACGCGCTACCACTCTCTCGCTGTCGTCGACGAAACGGTTCCCGGCGAGCTGCTCGTGACCAGCCGTACTCGGGGCGGTGTCATCATGGGACTTCGTCATCGAGAGGCTCCGGTCTTCGGCGTGCAGTTCCACCCCGAGTCGGTTCTCACCGAGGGCGGCTACCGCATGCTGGGCAACTGGCTCGGTGCCGCGGGCCTCGAGAGCGCGCCGCTCGCGGCGCGCAGCCTCAGCCCGTTGATGCGCACGAACTAGGCGCGCACGACCTCGGCGCTACGCGCCCGTGCAGTACCGGATGGCGATGGCTGATTTCTGCGCGGCATCTCCGGCGGCGATCGACTGGCTCGACACGGGGTTACCCGCAACCGTCTTACAGCCGGGGTCTCCGTCGACGCTCACCTGAAGGGCAAGTCCCTGAAGGGTCGTGCTCGCCACGTCGAGCGCCTGGCCGGTCACGTCGGGAACGGTGACGAGGCCCGACGAAATCACAAGATTGACAGAGTCGCCGACGAAGCTCGCGGTGCCTGCTGCGGGAGTCGTGCGGATCACGGTGTCGGCCGTAGCCGTCGGGGAGTTCTCTTTGGTCGTGGAGCCGACGGTCAACCCGAGCGCTGTGAGCGCACCCGTGGCCTCCGAGTCTGGCTTGCCCGACACATCCGGGATCGTCACGGTCTGTTTGCCCAGAGAGACATAGACATCGATGACCTGATCGGAGCTCTCGTTCAGCACTGTTCCGGGCTCGGGATCGGTGCGGATGACCCGGCCCTCGGGCACGTCAGGATCGAAGACGTCTTGTCGGGCCGTCACGAGACCCATCTGTTGCAAGGTGCTGTCGGCCGCGTCGAATGTCTGACCGGCGACCTTTGGAACTGTGATCGAGTTGTCGGGAACGATCGTGGTCGGCGGGAGGGTGACGATCCAGAAGACCAGAGCGATGATGATGACCGCGACGCTGGCGATACCCGCCCAGATCCATACGACGGGCGGCCTCGACTGCGTGCGAACCGCGTAGTCGTCGTCGCCCGCAAGCTGCGTGAGAGCAGAGTCTGACGTCGCAGTCAGGCTCGGCGGCGCGCCGAACAGTGACGACTGGAAGTCTTCGACGGGCGGACGCTTGGAAGGGATCTTGCCCGCTCCGGCGACCTGGAGATCGGAGCGGAACTCGGCCGAGGACTGGAAGCGAGAGAAGCGATCCTTGGTGAGGGCGTGAAGAACGACGCGGTCGATCGCGGGCGAGATGCTCGGATTGATCGAGGAGGGCACCGGAGGGGTCTCGCTGACGTGCTGGTACGCGACCGCGACCGGCGTATCGC
The DNA here is from genome assembly GCF_900177685.1 of Agreia pratensis. GTDB lineage: Bacteria > Actinomycetota > Actinomycetes > Actinomycetales > Microbacteriaceae > Agreia > Agreia pratensis. The sequence continues at coordinate 97,864 of NZ_FXAY01000007.1, read as the reverse complement.
CGCGGAAGGGCGCCTGACCCGTGAGCAGCTCGAAGAGAACAACGCCGGTGGAATACAGGTCGGTGCGAGCATCGACCGATTCGCCACGCGCCTGCTCGGGCGAGAAGTACTGCGCAGTTCCAAGGATCGCGGTGGTCTGTGCCACTGTGGCGGAGGAATCGGAGATCGCGCGAGCGATTCCGAAGTCCATGACCTTGACCTGGCCCGAGGTGGTGAGCATGATGTTGCCCGGCTTGATGTCGCGGTGTACGACGCCTGCACGGTGCGAGTACTCCAGCGCCGTGAGGATTCCCTCGGTGATGCGGATCGCCTCCGCGGGCGCGACAGGACCTTCTTTGATGATGTCCTTGAGGAGGCGCCCCTCGACGTACTCCATGACGATGAAGGGAACGACGCCCTCGAAACCGCCTGGTTCGCGCACCTTCTCTTCGCCCGCGTCGAACACCCGCACGATCGTGGGATGCGCCATGCGGGAGGCAGCCTGTGCCTCTTGCTTGAACCGTGTGCGGAACACCGGATCGCTCGCCAGAGACGAACGGAGGAGTTTGATCGCTACCTGACGGCCGAGGCGCTCATCTCTTCCTGAGTAGACATTGGCCATACCCCCGCGGCCGATGACTTCTCCGATTCGATACCGCCCGGCAAGCAGGCGATGTTCATCGGTCACAGTGATACTCCATGGTCGGTGGTGCGGGGGGTTCTCAGTCTAGGTGCACAGGCTGGTCGTTACTCAGCCAGTTGAGCCGCCGTTGCCGTTCGGCGAGGTGGTGGCAGGTGCCTGTGCGGTGAGACTGAGTGCGGGTGACGCGGCCGACACGATTCCTGAGCACGTGACGGTGTAGGCGACGGTCACTGGGCCGGCGGCGGTGGCCTGCAGTGTGGCCTGCGTGCCGATTCCCGGTTCGGTGAGAACCGTCGCATTGGTGGCGACGATCGAGTACGCGCCGAGGCTCGTTCCCGACGGGCAGCTGTACGCGCTCCACGAGACTGTGAATGAGCCGGTTCCTGCGGGAACCTGGTTTGCCGGGAGTGGTGACGGGGCATCCACGCTGCCGAGCTTCGGAGGCGTGGTGGGTGCGTTCACTGTCGGCATGGGTCCGTAGACCGTGAGTTCGATCTTCGTTCCGCGCTGCACGTTTCCGACGGGGTTGACCTTGTAGACCGTTCCCACCTGCTCTGCCGTGGTGGCGGCGGTGCCCGTGACGTCTGAGGCGCTCAGATCGAAGTTGAGGGCCACCAGGACGGCCGCGGCCTCGTCGAAGGACTTGCCGACGAGTTCGCTTTCGGGAATCGCGACGGTTGTCGGGGTCGGTGTCGGAGTAGGTGTGCTGGGTTTGGGGGTCGGCGTGTCCTTCGTGGGAGGAGCTGACGAGCTTGTGGTCACCGGAGTCTTGTCCGACCCGTTCTGGCCGAGGACCAGAGCGGTGACGATTCCTCCAAGCACAAGAACGAGGATGGCGATGAGAACGATGAGCGGCCACGTCCAGGGGCTGCGCTTCTTTTTATTGTCGCCGGCGTCATCGGTGCCTTCGCCGTCGATAGGCGGCAGTCCGTCGCCGCCACCGGCTGCGCCGATGACGGTCGTGGCCTGCGTGGCGCCGTATGCGACGGTGTTGGCGGTCGGCATCAGGCTGGTGGCCTGGGTCTGTGGCGCGGGTCGGCCGCCGAGAACCGCGGGAACAGCGGCGGCTGCGGCAGCGATGTCACCGCGACGCAGCGCCGTAGCAGCGCGCGCGAGGTTGGCCGTCGATGACGGTCGGTCGTCGGGCTTTTTGGCGATGCACGAGAGAACCAGGTTGCGCACCGGCTCGGCCACCGTGATCGGGAGGTCTGGCGGCGTCTCGTTGATCTGCGCCATGGCGATGGCGACCTGCGATTCACCGGTGAACGGACGCTTGCCGGCGAGGCACTCGTAAGCCACGATTCCGAGCGAGTAGACGTCGGTGGTCGGTGAAGCCGACTGGCCGGAAGCCTGCTCGGGCGACAGGTATTGCACCGTTCCCATCACCTGGCCGGTCGCGGTCAGCGGAACCTGGTCGGCGATGCGGGCGATGCCGAAGTCGGTGATCTTGACTCGACCGTCGGGAGTGATGAGCAGGTTGCCCGGCTTGATGTCGCGGTGAACCAGGCCTGCGGCGTGGGCGGCCTGAAGGGCCGACGCCGTCTGCGCCACGATGTCGAGCACGCGATCGGTCGAGAGAACATGCTCTCGCTCGAGGATGGTGGAGAGCGCTTCGCCCGGAACGAGCTCCATGACGAGGTAGGCGCTGCCCTCTTCTTCTCCGTAATCGAAGACGTTGGCGATGCCCTCGTGGTTCACGAGCGCGGCATGGCGCGCCTCCGCGCGGAAGCGCTCGAGGAAGCCCGGATCTCCGAGGTATTCGTCTTTGAGGATCTTGATCGCGACGGTCCGACCGATGACCAGGTCTGTGGCTTTCCAGACCTCGCCCATGCCTCCGATCGCAATGCGACTGGAGAGTTCGTAGCGCCCCCCGAAGGTGAGCCCTGCTGTGGGTCTCATTTATTCAGCACCGCCTCAAGTACTTGTTTTGCTATCGGCGCGGCGATGGAGTTCCCCGAGCCGGATTGGTTTTCGCCTCCGCCGTCTTCCACCACTACCGCGATGGCTACCCGAGGGTTGTCTGCGGGGGCGAAACCGGTGAACCAGAGAGTGTACGGATCGTCTTCGCCGTTCTCTGCCGTGCCTGTCTTACCGGCCACGCTGACCCCATCTATTCTTGCATTACTCGCCGCGCCATTCTGGACTGCAGAGACCATGAACTGCGAAAGTGTCGAAGATGTTGCAGACGTGATCGGGTCGGCGAATACCTTCGGTTCGAACTGCTGCAGCACCGTCAGATCGGGCGCCGTGATGGAGTCGACCAGGTTCGGTTTCATGATGGTTCCTTTGTTGGCGACGGCAGCCGAGAACATGGCGACCTGAAGCGGCGTGACCCTGTCTTCGTCTTGACCGAAAGACGCCAGCGCGAGCTTGTCGTCGGCCATGGGCGACCGGATGGTGCTGGGCTGCACGGCCATGGGAATGTCGAGGTCTTTGGTGAAACCGAAAGCCTTGGCCATGTCGACGAGCGTGCTGTCGCCCATCTGCACGCCGAACTCGGCCATCGGGATGTTGCACGACAGGACGAAGGCGGTCTCGAGCGAGACGGAGTCGCCGCCTCCGCAGGTTCCGCCGCCGGCGTTCGACACGGTGTTGTTCGAGCCGGGAAGCGGGAAGCGGGCGAGGTTCGGCTGCGTGTCTGTGGCCGCGACTCCGCTCTGCAGGGCGGCAGACGACGTCACGATCTTGAAGGTCGATCCCGGCGGATACAGGTTGCCGTCGATCGAGCGGTTGATGAGTGGGTCACCCGATTCGCCGAGGAGTGAGTTGTACGTGTCGATCACATTCTGCGTGTCGTGCACGGCCAGGGTGTTGGGGTCGAACGTGGGCTTCGAGACCATGGCGAGAATTCGCCCGGTCGACGGCTCGATAGCGACCACCGATCCCTTGTAGTCGCCCAGCGCATCCCACGCTGCCTGCTGAACCACCGGATCGATGGTGAGCTCGACCGACGCACCCTTGGGCTTCTGGCCAGTGATGATGCTGTTGATGCGGGCGAGGAACTGGGAGTCGGCGGTTCCCGACAGGAAGTCGCCCAGCGAGTTCTCGATGCCCGTGGATCCCTGGCCGAGCGTGTAGTAGCCCGTCACCTGGCTGTAGAGCGGTCCATTCGGATACGTGCGCTGGAACTTGTAGTCGTCGTCGACAGGCACAGACATGGCGATGGGTTGACCATCGACGAGGATGGGACCGCGTTCGGCGTCGTAGCTCGCGTACAGCGCCCTCGTGTTGCGGCTGTCGGCGGCGAGCGTGTCGGTCTGAAAGAACTGGATGCTCGTGGTCGCCACGAAAAGGGCCCCGAACATCAGCAGAACGACGATCGCGACGCGTTTGAGTTCTTTGCTCATCGGACTAGATCACCAGCCTTGGCTGGTTGCGAACTGTGTCTGACAGGCGCAGCAGGAGCGCGACGATGATCCAGTTGGCCATCAGAGACGAGCCTCCAGAGGCCAGGAACGGTGTCGTGAGGCCGGTGAGGGGGATGACTCGGGTAACCCCGCCGATCACGACGAAACACTGCAGCGCGATCACGAACGAGAGGCCAACGCCGAGTAACCGACCGAAGTCGTCGTGCCCCGCGAAGCTGATGCGCAGACCGCGAGCGATCAGCAGCAGGTAGAGGCAGAGCACAGCGAAGAGTCCGGCAAGGCCGAGTTCTTCGCCGATCGCCGAGATGATGAAGTCACTCTGCGAGAGCGGAGTGATGTCGGGCCGGCCTCGGCCGAGGCCGGTGCCGATGAGGCCACCGTTGGCGAGACCGAAGATGCCCTGAACGAGTTGGAAGCTGCCGCCCACGTCGTCGTAGTTGGCCTGGCTGAACGGGTTCAGCCACGCGTTGAAGCGATCGTTGACGTAGGTGAGGGTCTGGCTCGCGACGACGGCACCGGCGAGGAACAGACCGCCGCCCAGCAGGATCCAACTCGTGCGCCCGGTCGCGACGTAGAGCATCACCACGAAAAGGCCGAAGTAGAGCAGTGCCGTACCCAGATCGCGCTGGAAGACGATGACCGACATCGAGAGCGCCCAGATCACGATGATGGGGCCGAGGTCGCGTGCTCTGGGAAAGCGCACACCCAGGACCTTTCGGCCCACGAGCGAGAGGGTGTCGCGTCGCTGCACGAGGAATCCGGCGAAGAAGATGGCGAGCAGGATCTTGGCGATCTCGCCGGGCTGGAACGAGAACGGGCCGATGTGGATCCACACGCGGGCACCGAAGATCTCTTGCCCGACGCCCGGCAGCATGGGGAGAAGGAGCAGCACGAAGGCCGCGAACATGAAGACGTAGGTGTACCGCTGCAGCACGCGGTGATTGCGAATGATGACCACGACGGCGATCGCGCAGACAAGAGCTATGGCGCTCCAGACGACCTGTCTGATCGCGACCGACTCCCAGCCCGTATTGCCCTTCAAGAGATCGACGTGGTAGATCACGGCGATGCCGATGCCATTGAGGATGGCGGCTACCGGGAGGATGAACGGGTCGGCGTTGGGCGCGACGTAGCGCAGAGCGATGTGCATGCCCAGCACGAGCACCGACAGGCTCGCGCCGAGAGTGATGACCGTCGAATCCACGGTTCCGAGAGCGCCGAGCTGCACGAGCACGACGGCGAAGGCGTTCGTTCCGCAGGCGAGGATCAGCAGGAAGAGTTCGAGATTGCGGAGTTTCTGGGGCACGCGGATGCGACGGATGCCGCGACCGGCATCCGGAACCCGGGGGGACGCCTCGATCACGGGAGACGACCCGTTCAAGTCAGCCAACGGGGGCCGCCGGTGCTTCGGGTGCTGGGGTGGCAGACGGAGTGGGCGTGGGAGTGGGGGTCGGCTCTGGTTCGACAGCGGCGCCGAGGCGGTTCACGATCTCGAGAGCGGCCTTCACCGAGTCGGCGCTGATGGTGTCGCGCACCTGCTCCTGAGTGTAGAAAGGCAGGTCGTCGAGCTGGATGTCGGTGGTCTGGTAGACCTCGGACAGGGCGATCGGCCCGATGCTCTGCTGCACTCCGTGGAATATCGCCACCTGCCCGTCGACGTCTCCCACGTAGTAACGGGTCTGAGTCCACTTGTAGCCGGCGAAAGCACCGACCGCGATGGCGAAGATGATGACGAGCGCACCAGCGAGCCAGGCCGTCTTTCGACGGCGTGAGCGGCGCTGATTCTCTTCGATCAGCTCGTCGAGATAGTCCTCGGACTCGGGTTCGAAGTGGCTGGGGTCTGCGGGGCCTCGTTGATGCAGGCGCAGGCCGGGCAGTCGCGAGACGCGGCGACCCAGGGTTCCTTCGAAGGCGACGGGTTTGGATGCGGAGCCGACCGTGACGGGCTCGACCCCGTGCTCGTCGAAGGACGAGTTGATGTCGACGACCACGATGGTGACGTTGTCGGGGGCGCCGCCATCCAGTGCCTGCTTGACGAGGTCGGACACGACCTCTGCCGGCGTCATCTCGCTCGCCAGTGCCTCTGAGATGTGATCGTTGTCGACCACGCCGGTGAGGCCGTCGGAGCAGATCAGCCAACGATCGCCCGGACGCGTGTCCATGACCTGCAGGTCGACATCCGGTGTCGAATCGACGTCGCCGAGTACTCGCATCAGAACCGAGCGTCGCGGGTGGGTCTTGGCTTCTTCGGCCGTGATGCGACCCGAGTCGACGAGCCGCTGCACGAAGGTGTGGTCGGCGGTGATCTGAGTCAGATTTCCGTCGCGAAAACGGTAGACGCGTGAGTCGCCGATGTGAGCCAAGGCCACGCTCTGACCCACGCGTACGAGGGCGGAGAGGGTGGTCCCCATTCCCGTGAGTTCGGGATGCTCGAACACGGTCTCGGCCAGGATCGCGTTGGCCGCGACGATGGCCTCTTGCAGAGCGAATTCGGCGTCGACGGCCGAGCCGTACTCGCCGTCGATCTCGCGCAGCCGAGTGATGGCCAGAGCGGATGCGACATCGCCGCCCGCATGGCCGCCCATGCCGTCGGCAACCGCGAACAGAGACTGCCCGGCGAACCCGGAGTCCTGGTTGTTCGAGCGGATCTTGCCGACATGGGAGATGGCGGCGCTCGATGTGACGAGGGCCATCGCTTAGCGCCGCAACTCGAAGCTGGTCGCGCCGATCTTGATGGGCGTATTGAGAGGAACGTTCACCGGAGAGGTGACGCGCTTGCCGTCGAGGAAGGTTCCGTTCGTGGAGTCGAGATCCTGAAGCATCCACTCCTCGTTCCACACCATGAGCCTGGCGTGGTGGGTGGAGGTGTAGTCGTCACGGATGACGACGCTCGAGTCGGTCGAGCGGCCGATGGTGAGGGGCATGGTGCCGAGGGGGATCTCGGTGCCGCTCTTGGTGCCTGCGGTAATGACCAGGCGCGACGCGTTGCCTGTCGTCGCGCGGGGGTGTGTCCCCGCTGAGGAGCCTTCAAGAGGTGTGAAGGTGGGCACTTTCGACTGCGGCACAGGCGCCTGCTGGCGGGGCGGGGTGTTGGTGCTCACGGCAGCGGCCGGAGCCGCACTCGGGAGACCGGCCGCGCCGGCGGCCTGCGCATCCGGAAGCTTTTTGACTCGGCGACCGAAGAGGTCGCTGCGCATGGCGTAGACGACGACGAAGACGAAGATCCAGAGAAGGGCGAGGAACGCGAACTGCAGGATCAGGAGGGTGAGTTCGCTCAACTGTTGTCCCTCCAGAAGCCACCCGGATCGTGCCGAGGCCGGTCGGGACGCGGCGGCAGCGGGCGCTGTTCGCGGAAGGGCTCGGGAGTGCGGCTCTGGCGCTGAGTGCGCAGATCGGAGTATTGATCGACGCTGGCCGATTGCGCGAGAACGCGGAACACGATGCGTGTGCGGCCGATCTGGATGACCGACTCTGGCTCGAGTGCGGCTTTCGAGACGGCGACACCGTTCAGCTGCGATCCATTCGTGGAGCCGAGGTCTTTGACCTGGGCGTGCTTGCCGTCCCACAGGATCTCGACGTGTTTGCGCGAGGTGCCGGGATCGTCGATGGTGATGTCGGCATCCGAGCCCCGGCCGATGACGGTGCGCGACGACGTGATGGGGTAGCGCTTTCCGGCCACGTCGAGAACCGGGGTCCAGGTGACCTCGCCGGCCGCATTGGCCGACTCGATCTGCACCAGGCCGTCAGTGAGGCGCGGGTTCTGCACGAGTTCCATCGAGATGCCACCGGCGAACTGGTAGCCCTGCTGCTTGGCGTGGGTCTGAATGAACTGGATGAGGTCGTCGCTGAGTGTGGGGCCGATGGCCTGCATGCGCTGGTAGTCGCCGGGGGCCAGGATGACTCGGAACGAGTTGGGCACGAGAATGCGGTCGCGCGAGATGACGGCAGCCTTGGTGTCGAGTTCGCGGCGCAGGGCGGAGGTGATCTCGACCGGCGCCAGCCCCGAGCGGAAGGTCTTGGCGAAAGCGCCGTTGACGGCACGCTCGAGACCTTTCTCGAAGTTGTCCAGCAGTCCCACGTGTCTCCCATTTCTTGCGCGCACGCCACAGTTCGGGCGGCGACGCTCAGGTAGATGTTACTTGTGTTGCGTGCAAATCCACCTAGTACGCGTTCTGCGCCTGTTAGTAGATGGTTTTCGTTCCTCTTAAAAGCACCAATGCTCTGTGTTGGTCGAGTAGCGCTCGCGAGGAACGTGCATCGAGTATCGAGGCAACGACATCCAGCCCCGAATTCCCTCACGCTGCCCCTTCGTGCTAATCTCTCTAAGTTCGCGCGAGTGGCGGAATTGGCAGACGCGCTGGCTTCAGGTGCCAGTGCTCGAAAGGGCGTGGGGGTTCAAGTCCCCCCTCGCGCACGCGAACGAGATAGAGCCGGTCAACGAGAAGTCGTTGTCCGGCTCTTTTGCGTTTGGTTCGCACGACAATCGGAGGGCCTCGAAAGCCACAACTAGTGTGGTCTGGGTGACTCTGGATACAACGCCGCTTACCGAGCCGATAGACCGTCGGGCGCTCCGCGAGTTCCGCCGCACGCTGCCCTCGACGGTGCGGCCGAAGCTGGCGACCGTGCTTCTGCCCATCGCTCTCCTCGCGGTTCCTTTTGTCTTCATGATCATGTTCCTCACCGCGGTGGGTTTCGATCAGTTCATCGTGCGCGATAAGGGCCCGTCGAGCCTGGTGGCATTCGTGCCGGTCATCGCGATGCCCGTCGTTGCGATCACACTCCTCGTGAGGGCGTTGCGGCAACGCAACGGGGTGCGGCAGTTCCGCATAGCCGAGTTTGCTCGAGCCAACTCGTTCAGCTACTCGCCGCGGACTGAGCGGCCGTGGTTCCCCGGCATGATCTTCGAGCGAGAGGGGCAGTCGTCGTCGTATTCGACCGACATAGTGAGCCGTGAGGGCGGGGCGCCGACGACCATCGCGAATCACACCTCGATCGTCGGGTCTGGAAAGAACCGATCGGTGTACCGGTGGGGCTACGTCGCGCTGCGCCTGGCCACCCCGCTGCCCAACATCGTTCTCGACGCCCAGAAGAACAACTCCTGGGGTCGGGCAGCGCTTCCCGTGGCTCTCGCGGCCCGGCAGCGGCTGTCGCTCGAGGGAGACTTCGACCAGCACTTCGCGCTCTACTGCCCAGCGGGTTACGAAGCCGATGCGCTCTACCTCTTCACCCCCGACATCATGGCGCGGTTCATCGACAACGCCGCGTCCTTCGATATCGAGATCATCGATGACTACCTGTTTCTCTATGCTCAGGGCGAGCTCTCGACTCTCGACCCCGAGCTTTGGAAGCAACTTCTTGCCACCGTCGAGGTGCTCTCGCAGAGGGTGCGGCAGTGGGCACGGTGGCGAGACGAGCGTCTGGATGCCGGTGGTGCGGCATGGGCGGAAGGCGCGGCGATTCCGAATTACGATCGGCGGGCGGGCGTTGCGCCCCAGGGGCGCAGGCTCGCCCGCCGAGCGGACTGGTGGTGGATCGTCGGCGCTCTGCTCGCCATCTTCGGTTTCTACAACATCTTCAAAGATCTCCTGTGACTCCATTGGATGCACTCGACGAGCTCGGCCTGGAGGATGTCGGCATCGTCACGCCGCCGGCTGCCTGGCTCACCGATGCGCCGCCGACGCTCGTCGTCGGCGGGGATCAGGATCTGTTGACCGGTGTTCAGCCCGTTCGGCCGTATGCGGCGGCGCTCGACGCCGAACTGTCGTTCATCGCGGACTGCGGGCACTATCCGTGGATCGAACAGCCTGCTGCGTTCCGTCGGATGCTCGATGCCTGGCTCGCCGAGCAGGGGCGAGCAACCCGTGGATGAACTCGACATCATTCGGCAGGAGATCATCGAACACCCGTCGAACGCGTGGGCGACGGAACGGGGGTGGACACCTCTGTTCACCGGATCTGCGCGCTCTCGCGTGCTGGTCATCGGCCAGGCTCCGGGCAGGGTCGCGCAGGAGACGGGCCTCGCGTGGAGCGACGTCAGCGGGCGGCTGCTGCGATCGTGGCTTGGCGTGACCGATGCGACGTTCTACGACTCCGAGAAGTTTGCGCTGTTGCCCATTGACTTCTACTTTCCGGGCAAGGGGCCGAGCGGCGACCTACCGCCCCGACCTGATGTAGCCGGGCTGTGGCATCCGCGCATTCTCAGCGCCCTGACCGACGTGCGCCTGACGGTCTTGGTGGGCGCGTACTCGCAGCGGTACTACCTGCACGGCGAGAAGCGGCAGTCTGTGACCGAGACCGTGCGGGCGGCCGAGACCTTTCTGCCGTTCTTTCCGCTGGTCCATCCGTCGCCGTTGGCGAGGGGATGGCGTTCGCGGAACGCATGGTTCGAGGAGGAGACGGTTGTGCGTCTCGCGAGCGAGGTGCAGCGGGCGCTGGATGCTTAGTGGTCGCGTGCCGCGCGGAAAAGGACGACCGCGAAGATGGCGAAGACGGCAGCGCCGAGCCAGCCGCTGATGCTTCCGAGGGAGGGAAGCAGGAACAGCACGAGCGTGCCGACGACGATCAGAACCGCGGCGAGAACCGCGAAGAGGCGCATCCCATACAGCGACACGAACACCAGGTAGTGGGCCCCGACGATGATGAGCGACGCCGGAAAGAACAGAGCGGGCTCATACGCTCCCAGAACAAGTGCGACGAGCAGCCCGAAGGGCACGGTGAACGCGGATTGCATCGCAAGGGATGTCGACGGATGACCCTTCGGCAAGGAGGCCGTGCCGCCCATGACCTTGAGAACGAGAGTGGTCAAGGGAAAGATCAGCATGCCGCCCACGAAGAGCACGACCATGCCCGCCGTTGCGGAACCCCAGACGAAGACGGCGTTGGCGACAGCCCAGACAACTGCCGAGACCGCGGGGCCGGGAAAGCCGGCGCGGTAGACGCGTCGCACATCGGCTTGGGCCTCAGAGATGTCCATCAGCTCTCCTTCTCTATCGATGATCAGGTCGGTGTCAGCTCAAGAAACCGGAGGCACGGAAAGCGCGTTCGTAGATGTCGAGGATCACGGCTTGCTTTCTCGCGTTGTAGTCCATGACCTCGTCGCCTTCCTGCTGCGCGGCGGCAGCGGCGCGTTTCGCGTCGGCGTACAACTTTCGGTCGCTCGCGCTGGAGCGCAACCAGTTGCGGAAGACGAGATGCTTGATCAGCTCGGGGCTGTCGGGTCCGAAAACATGGATGTTCGTGGCCGGCCCGCCGTCGGTCGGTGCGGCGCGATCGTCTGGCCGTCGCCCGCCGCGGAACAGGCGATGCTCGTGCCACCACGGTTCGCGCACGGTCAGAACGAAGCCGGCGTCTTGCAGTCTGCCGACGTAGCCCTTCTCGTCTGCCGAGTCGGCCACGGTGAGATCGATGTCGATGACGGGCTTGGCGGGCAGGCCCTCGACGGCGGTTGATCCGACGTGATCGATGCGGATGGCCCGAAGCCCAATAATGTCGCTCAGTCGTTCGCTGATCTCTCGAGCCTGCGTCGGCCATGTCGGGTCGTATTCGACAAGCTCGATCGTTGCGGGCATGGGCTCGACGACCCAGGGGTTGCCGGCGGCCGGTTCCTCGGAGAATTCGGTGATCTGGCGCTTGGATGGCATCGAATCAGATTACGTGGATCGAAAGGCCGTCAACGACAAAGCCGGTCGATGAACGTCTCGTATTGAGCGACCTGCCGCTGTGGCGAGGTTTCTGCCGGGGAGAGAGCTGCGAGTACTTGGAGCCCGGTGAGCATGGCCAAGAGTTCGTCGGCGATCTCGGGGACCGGAGATAGGGCGGGTAGCTCGCCGTCGGCTTCCGCCTCGCGCAGTCGCATCTCGATCTCTCTGCGCCACCGCTGCATCACGTCGGCGTGCAGGGCAGCTTTCTCTTCGGAGCCGAGCGCCTCCTGCCAGAAGTTGATAGCGATTCGAGCCTCCATCAGCCGGTTGTCGTCGAGGGGCATGATCTGCATTGCGAGTTCGTGCAGGCCGGCGAGGCCTCGCGGGGAAGGATCCGCGGCGCGAGCACGCTCATTGGTCGCGTCGAAGATGCCTTGGAACGCGGCGTTGACGACGGCGTCCTTACCGGAGAAGTAATAACGGAGGACGCCGTTCGAGTATCCGGTGACCTCGGCGATTCGGCGGGTGGTCACTGCTTTGATTCCCTCGCTCGCGATCAGCTGACAGGCGGCCGCGACGATCTGGGCCCGGCGGATCTCTGCATCTACGACTTTGGGCATGTTTCCTCCCGCCAACCCTATCAACGGGCATGAACACCCGACTTGCTGCGGAAAGACGAAATCAGCTTGTTACACGGTCGAAATCTATTTTGTACGACTGTACAGAATACTTTTCTTAACCCACCACTTTCCGACATCGGAGGCCCCATGACATCACGCACCGCCTCGCTCGGCACCACCACTCCCACACGTGAACTGAAGAAGAACTCGGTCACCGTCGCGGGCATCGTCTTTCTCGTTCTCGCTGCAGCAAGCCCGATCATCGGACTCACCGGCGCCGTTCCCGTGACCATGGTCATCGGAAACGGTCTCGGTGTCACCATGTCCTATCTGCTCATCGGTGCTCTTTTGCTCTTGTTCTCTGTCGGGTTCGTGCTGATGTCGCGTCACGTGACAGATGCCGGCGCCCTCTACGCTTACGCGGGCAAAGGACTCGGAGCGGAGACGAGTATCGGCGTAGCGGGCCTCGCGGTCTACGCGTACACGGCGGTGCAGGTGGCCATCTACGCGTTCTTCGGTGCCACGGTCGTGGCGCTCCTCGAGCCGGCTATCGGGGTTGCTCTGCCATGGTGGCTCGGTTCCCTCGCCCTGATCGTCGTCGTGCAGGTCTTCGGCTACCTGAAGCTCGAACTGGGTGCCAAAGTGTTGGGCGTGCTGCTCCTCGGCGAGTGGGGAGTCATGATCGCGATGGCCATCTCGATCGCCATTCAAGGCGGGGCGGGGGAGGGGTTCGCGATCGATCAGGTCTTCTCTGTGCAGTCGCTGCTCGTCGGAGCCCCGGGGGTGGCACTCACTTTCGCCTTCGCCTCGAGCCTAGGATTCGAAGCCGCCGCAGTGTTCGGCGAGGAAGTCTCCAACCCGCGTAAATCCATTCCTCGTGCGACCTATCTGTCTGTGGCGCTCATTGCAGGCTTCTTCGTGGTCACGACCTGGATGATCACCGTCGGTTATGGCCCATCCGCAGTGCTCGCTGAAGCGGGCAAAGCGCTCGAGAGTGGTGACACCGCATCGTTCATCTACGCCCTCGGTGACCGCTACTTGGGGCCGTGGGCGCCGGTCGTGATGGGGGTCTTCATCGTGACGTCGATCTTCGCGGCCGCTCTCGCCTTCCACAACGGCATTGCGCGCTACCTGTTCACCCTCGGACGAGGACGTGTGCTGCCCGCTGCGCTCGGGACGGTGCACCCGAAGACCGGTGCGCCGTATGTGGCATCGGTGTCGCAGACGATCGGGGCGGTTGTCATCACCATCGTCTTCGCCCTCGTCGGCGCCGACCCGATCACGACCGTCTTCAACTGGGGCGGAGGTATTGCCGTCGTCTCCCTGGTGCTCGCGTACCTGTTCGTCTCGTTGTCGGTGATCGTCTACTTCCGCCGCACGAAGCAGCCCGATGCCACCCGCTGGAACTCGGTGATCGCGCCCGCCCTCTCGGTACTCACTCTCGCGGGGGCTCTGGCCATCATCGTGTCGAATTTCGGCACCCTCGTCGGCGGAGACGGCGACCTCGTCACCGTGCTCATCCTCAGTATCGCGGCCGTCTTCGTAGCCGGAGTCACCCGCGCCGTTGTCATGCGGGTGCGTACCCACCGCCGTGTCTCGGTCGAGGCCCTCGAAGACGCCACCACTCAGCTCTCCTGATTTCAGAAAGACCAGACCATGACTCTCACCACAGCTCAGCATCCTCTCGCTCCCCTCACGGCCGACGAGATCGACCGCTTCCGCTCTGTCCTCACCTCGCTGGGTCTCGTCGGCAGCAGCGTACGGTTCGCCTACGTCGCTCTCGTCGAGCCAGACAAGGCGGATGTGCGCGCCGGCCTGAGCACGGATCGTCGCGTCTCGGCGTTGCTCGTCGAGTTGGCTACGGCGGAGACCCGCGAGGTCGTCGTGAACCTGGCGACCGGTGATCTTCTCGTCGACCGAGTTCTCGGTTCCGGCGCCGGCCACGCCCCTACGTTCGATGCCGACTTCGACCTCGGCGACGCGATCGTGAAGTCAGACGCCGGCTGGGTTGCGGCGCTCGCCAAGCGTGGCATCACCGACCTCGAGAACGTACGAACGGTGTCTCTGTCGGCTGGATCCTTCGATTATGCAGACGAGGTCGGAATTCGCGTCACACGGGTACTCGCGTTCTACTCGCAGTATCCGAGCGACTCGGTGTGGGCGCATCCGATCGACGGCGTCTTGGCGCACGTCGATCTGACCAACCAGCGTGTGCTGCGGATCGTCGAGACGGACGTGACCCATGTGCCCGCGGAATCAGGCGACTACCTCGACCCCGCCGTGCGTGGACCAGAACGAACCTCGCTCAAGCCCATCGAGATCAGCCAACCCGAGGGTGTGAGCTTCACCCTCGACGACAACGTGCTGTCGTGGGAGAACTGGAGTGTGCGCATCGGATTCAATGGGCGTGAGGGCCTCACGCTGCACAACCTCGCCTTCGACGACCACGGCGTCACCCGCAGCATCATCGACCGGGCCTCGATCTCCGAGATGGTCGTTCCCTACGGGGACCCCACCCCCACCCACAACTGGCAGAACTACTTCGATGTCGGCGAGTACCAGTTCGGACGACTCGCCAACTCTCTCGAGCTCGGCTGCGACTGCGTGGGCGACATCACCTACCTCGACGCAGTCGTCGCGAACGACTTCGGCTACCCGACCACCCTGAAGAATGCGATCTGCATTCACGAGGAGGACTACGGGATCCTCTGGAAGCACAGCGACGGCTTTGCCGGCACCAGCGAGACGAGGCGCCAGCGCCGCATCGTGATCTCCTTCTTCGTCACGGTGGGCAACTACGACTACGGCTTCTACTGGTACCTCTATCTCGACGGCACCATCCAGCTCGAGGCCAAGGCGACCGGCATCGTCTTCACCTCCGGCTATCCCGGCGGCGACTACCCGTACGCGAACGAGATCGCGCCCGGACTCGGAGCGCCTTTTCACCAGCACCTCTTCTCGGCTCGTCTCGATATGGCGGTCGACGGGCCGACCAACGCGGTAGAGGAGATCGATGCCGAGCGCGTCGCCATGGGGCCCGGTAACCCGTTGGGCAATGCGTTCACCCGCACGGTCACCCGTCTGCGCACCGAGGCAGAGGCTCAACGCGTTGCCGCTTCCGACAAGGCGCGTGTCTGGGCCGTGGTGAACACCGAGACGACGAACCGTATGGGAGGCCACCCGGCCTACGTGCTCTACCCGGAGGGTCAGCCCACCCTCCTCGCCGCAGATGAGTCGTCCATCGCGAAGCGCGCGGCTTTCGCGACGAAGCATCTGTGGGTCACCCGCTTCCACGAGGACGAGTTGTGGGCATCCGGTGCTGTCGTCAATCAGCATCCTGGCGGGGGCGGCCTGCCGGCCTACGCCGGTCGCGGTCGCGACATCGACGGCACTGACATCGTCGTGTGGCACACCTTCGGGCTCACGCATTTTCCCCGCCTCGAGGACTGGCCGATCATGCCGGTCGACTATGCCGGCTTCACCCTCAAGCCGCACGGCTTCTTCGACCGCAATCCCACGCTGGATGTGCCCGCGGTGATCGGCGGCCACGGTGGGGCAGAGGCAGATCACTGCGCGCACCACGGGTAGACGAGCATGATCGAGATCATGCACGGAGGCATGCTGGTGCCCGCATCTGTGAGTGTCTGCTGCGCAGTCGGCGCGCCTCGGGCGCAGCGGGTGCAGGGGGTCATCGTGGGCGTCGCGATGCTGCTGGCCATGGCCGACGGCATAGCGGCGTCACCGGTGCTCCCGGCCATCGTGTGGGCGGCGCTTCTCGTTCTGCTCGCCATCTCGACGAGCGCGATCAGCTCTGTCGGCCAACGTCGTCACCCGGTGGCCGGTGTGACCAAGATGACGACGCACAGGGCGCTCGCCCTCATTCTCACGGCATCGTTGATCGTCGCCGGCTGTACCGGCCCGACTGCATCGACTGCGGCCGGCGCACATCACCACGGAGTGGGCGGGGAGGCTTTCGCTCTCGTGCTGGTTGTCGCCACGACGTTGTACGTGGGCTACTCAGCAGTCGCGATCTGGCGCGGCGTTCGCGCCCGCAACCGTGCCCGCGACTACCGATCCCACGATCGACAACGGCACCGGCTGAGTCTCGGCGCCATAGACATAGCCGCCATGGCGGCCAGCACCTCGGTGATGGCAATCATGGTCACCCTCCCGAGCTGAGCCGCAACTCTCGCCAATAGTGCCCGGTGCGGTCAATAGTGCCCGCCGGGCTGGTAACTATTGTCCGCACGGGGCACTACTGCACTTATGGTGAGTCTTCGCGGGACCAGCACGACCGAACCCTCACGCTGCATCGATCCCTTGGCCGGCTCGTGCACTCCGACAGCGAGAGCTGCAAGCGTGCTCTTGCCCGCTCCTGACGCTCCGACGACTGCGGCGGTTTCGCCCTGCGACAGCTCGAGGTGAATGTCGCGGAGTACATCTATATAGGAATGGGTCACGTCGATGAGCCGTAGGGACCCCGCGGGTGCGGCACTGTCGGACTGAGGTCGCGCGGGCGGTCGGCTACGAGTCGGTGAGCAGCTTCATCACGGCATTCAAGGCGCGATTCGGCACGACGCCGGCGCGGTACCGGCTTGCCGTGGCGCCGACGCTCACTTCAGGGGATAGACAGCATGGCCGGCGTCCATGATGCCTTCGTCGACGTAGCAACCCGGCCCCGGTGCGGGGCCGAAGAGCTCTCCATCGGGTGAAAGTGCCCAGCACAGGCGGCTCACGTCGCCCGTGAAGTCTCGAGTCCGGCCGCTCAGAGCGATCCATCCCGAGTACGCGTCGATGCCGTAGTCGTCGATGGACTCGGCATCGGGGATGGCGACGAAGGCGTCAGTGCCCGGGTTCCACATCGCCGCTCCAGCGTCGAGGTCGACGACGACCCAGACGTCGGCGGAACGATAGGGGTCCGTGCTCGACACGTACCTGACCTTTCCGGCCGGCGGTTCCGCGGTGCGTGTTCGGCCGCTGGCGACGTCGATGGCCGTGAGTTCTATCGAGTCTCCGGTCGCCTCGCTGGGTGTGAAGACCTCGGGCCCGTCGCCCTCTACTGTCCACGATTCATCAATGGGCGTCGACCAGAGCTGTGAACCGTCTGTGGGAGACCTGCCCGACAGTCTCCTTCCGTTCGTCTCGAGCAGGACATCGCCGACCATGCGAGCAATCACCGAGCAGTCCACGTTCGCGATCGTGGTGCTGCCGTCGGCCACGGAGAGAAGCTCGGCCGGGCTGTTCTCGTTGTAGAGGATCACGTGAGATCGATCGGGGGCTACGGAGTATCGATCGACCGGTCCGAGATCGCACTCCATCACCGGGCGACCGGGGCGCTGCCAGATCGTCTCTCCGGTAGTCAGATCGAGCGCAATGGCTTCGAACTCCGTGTCGGAGACGGGATGCGAGACCACGAGAACGTTGCCGTTTGCGGCAATTCCCCGGCCGAATACGGTGGAGCGCCAGAGCTCGTCTCCGGTCGATGTCTCGACCGCGATCGTCTCATCGGAGGTGGTCAGAACAACGATGTCGGAGCGGACGAGCATGGGATCGATGATCCCGCGATCGATGCTCCATACGATATCTCCGGAGGCTGCGTCATAGGCGGTTCCTCCTGAGATGAGGAGATCGCCCGTGCGGGCAGACAACCCAGACACGCCTTCGAAGACCCTTCTATCCCAGTGGGGCAGGGTGTTCGGTGAGATGCCGGTCAGGGCGACCACGCCGCCGGTCACGACGAGCGCGGCCACGGCAACGCCGGCCACGACTCTCCAGACAGCGCGTCGAACGGCGACCACGACGACAATCGCACCTCCGAGCGCCAGCGCGGCAACGCCCAGCCCATAGGGGATATGCCGCCACTGCCAAATTATGGAGGCGGCGATCGTCGCCGCGCCGAGCACGGCGATTGCCGCACCGAGGATGTACCAGCGGCGCCGAGATCGTTGTAGTGACATCAGGATCGGCCCTCTCAGCAATCAGTGTCCGTTACGGGAACCGACAGCTCGATGAGCGTGTACGTCTTGTCGGAGATGTCTAGTGCCGCCCCGCGATCGTCGTGAGATGCGACTCCGGTCCAGCCGCCCTCGAGCTTCTGTTCCGAGACGGAGTCGAGTTCACGCGCTTCGAGTACGGGATTGATCACGTCTGCCACCGCGTCCCACCCGCCTGCCGACTCCCTCAGCGACGGTTCGCCGCGCTGCGTTCCCACCACTAAGGTGCACCGGTCACCATCTGCCACGACGCGGCTCTCGTCGTCGTCGCTCCATGCGACGTCGGGGTATTTCTGCTCGAGTGCTGCTACGACGTCGTCCATCACCGGTTCATAGCGTTCGGCGGCGGCCGCGGAATCCATGCTCGGGGAGGGGGCGGAGGCCGCGCATCCCGACAGGGCCACCAGGGCGCCGGTCAGAACGAGCGCGGCTGTGAGTCGGGGCAGACGAATCATGCAGCCAGCGTATCGACGGCAGTACGAACCGCACAGGGGGAGATCTCCCCATGGGCAGAATGCCTGCTGTTCAGACCGTCTCGCGGCGGATCGTGGCGAGGGCCGTATGCAACTCGAGATCGGTTGCCGCGCCGTAGCCGAAGACGATCCCTTCGCGGCCGGCAGTGGTCGGCCCGAAGTAGTGTCTGGCGAGCTCGGTCACGGCGACGCCACGGCGCGACAGGCGCTCGGCAAGATCCGCGTTTCCCGTGCCCGCGGGCGACGACAGCACGGCGTGCAGCCCACCGTCGAGGGCGCTGAGTACGAGGCACGATTCGAGTTCGCCGCCGAGCGCATCCAGAACGAGGGCGCGCTTGTGCGCGTAGGCGCGGCGCGTGCGGGCGAGGTGCCGGCTGAGTCCGCCACTCTCGAGGTAGTGCGCCAGCGCCTGCTGCGGGATGCCCGAAACGGTCTCGCCGACGTCGGCCCGGGCATCCAGAATCGCGGCCCGCACCGCCTTATCGCGCACGACCACGTAGCCGCAACGCAGCCACGGTGTGATGACCTTCGAGTAGCTGCCGACGTGCACGACAAGGCCGGAGTCGTCGAGAGACGCGATCGACGGCAGTGCTCGGCCCAGATGACGGAATTCGCTGTCGTAGTCGTCTTCGATGATGATCGCGTTCGTTCGCTCGGCCCACTCGAGCAGCTGCAGACGGCGCCCCACGTCGAGGCTGCCGCCCAACGGATACTGGTGACTGGGCGTGACGAGCAGGGCGGAGACGCGCGAGCTCCGCACCGAGTCGAGTGCGATCCCTCCGTCGATGACGTCGATCGGCACGAGCTCGGCACCGAGCCGCGCGAGCACCGCACGGCTGCCCACGTGACCCGGGTTCTCGCATCCGACCCGCAACCGCCCGCCGAGCCGCGCCGCAAGGCCGAGCGCGACCAGGGCAAGGCCCTCGCGCGCTCCCGAGGTGACGATCACATCGTCGGCGTCGCATGCGAGCCCGCGAGAGTGAAACAGGTGCCGCGCGATCTGCTCGCGCAGGGACGGCAGCCCAGCGGCGGGCGGGTAGACGGCGGCCACCTCGCCCCCGGTCGCTCGGCGCCACGCCGCTGCCCAATCGCCGCGCGTGATCGATGCGGTCGAGGGGATGCCGGGGCGCAGCTCGATGGGTGGGCTCGATGAGGCGGACATCGGTGGAGCCGTGTCGGCATTCACCCGTCGTTCGGTGGACTCGTTCTCGGCGTGCGCCGCTCTGGGAGGCACGCGCATGGAGACGAAGGTTCCCGAGCCATGCACGGTCTCGAGGTATCCCTCTCCCGAGAGCTCGTCATAGACGCGCACCACGGTGCCGCGTGCGACCCCGATTGCGGATGCGACAGCGCGGCTCGACGGCATCGCGTCACCCGGTCGCATGCGCCCGCCGAGTATAGCCGCGCGGAGCCCCGTGGAAAGACGATCGCGCGGGGAGCCGGGGCCATCCGGTTCGATCATCTCGACGATGTCGACGGCGCGTGCGTGGCGCATGGCAACCCTCCCCAAGTGGTCTAGCAGAACTAGCCAATAGTGGCATACTCGCTGATCCACTCGTGAGACCAGACTGGGATCTATGACACTCACGATCGCACCCGTCACCCTCACCGGAACCCACGTCGTTCTCGAGCCGCTCAGCCACGATCACCACGACGGACTCGTCGATGCCGTGCGCGACGGCGAGCTCTGGAAGCTCTGGTACACGACGGTTCCGTCGCCCGAGGGGATGCGCGCCGAGATCGATCGACGACTCGGTTTGCAGGAGGAGGGGTCGATGCTGCCCTTCACGACCCGCCTTCGCGACCCCCAGACCGGCGAGCCCGGACGCATCATCGGCATGACGACCTACATGGAGATCGATGCCAGAACCCCGCGGCTCGAGATCGGTTTCACCTGGAACGCCGCCTCGGCTCACGGAACGGGAACGAACCCCGACTCGAAGCTGCTGCTTCTCGGGCACGCCTTCGAGGTGGTCGGATGCGTGGCCGTCGAGTTCCGCACGAACTGGATGAACCAGCAGTCGCGAGAGGCTATCGCTCGGTTGGGTGCGAAACAGGACGGTGTGCTGCGCAGCCACACCCGCACGGCCGATGGAACCCTGCGAGACACCGTCGTGTTCTCGATCGTCGAGAGCGAGTGGCCGTCGGTGCGCGCCGGACTGGAACGTCGTATCCAGAAAATTCGGGGCTAGCGGCCAGTTCGATTGTTCTCCGCTCAAACGAGGAGTTTTCTATGCGCGTCTTCATCGCCGGTGGTTCGGGTGTCCTCGGTCGTTCCCTCATTCCGCGCCTCGCAGAGGCCGGCCACGAAGTGACCGCGACGACCCGCTCGGTCGACAGGTTCTCGCTGATCAGCAGGCTCGGCGCCACCCCGGCTGTCTTCGACGCGCTCGACAGGGATGCTGCGTTTGAGGTTGTCAGCGAGGCTCGGCCCGACGTGGTGATGCATCTCCTGACCGATCTGAGCACGGGCGATTCCGCCAGCAATGCCCGGTTGCGCGTCAACGGCTCGCGCAACCTCGTCGATGCGGCGTTGCATGCG
Organism: Agreia pratensis; assembly: GCF_900177685.1. Taxonomy (GTDB): domain Bacteria; phylum Actinomycetota; class Actinomycetes; order Actinomycetales; family Microbacteriaceae; genus Agreia; species Agreia pratensis. The sequence continues at coordinate 76,606 of NZ_FXAY01000007.1, read as the reverse complement.
GGAACCTCCCGGCTGATTGCGGAGAGTATCTCCTGGGTCTACGCACCCGGAGACACGCTCGCAGTTGAGGAGGAGCCGCTCGATGCCGATCCTGCCGAACCGAGGCACACGACGATCGCGGCCGTGGCGGCGCTCGAAGCGTGTGTTCGCGAACTACCGGAGACTGTGGTGCTGCGATTCGGCCAGCTGTATGGGCCGGGCACCTGGTTCTCTTCCGACGGTCGCCTCGGCCAAGATGCTCGAGCCGGTCGCCTGCCAGCCACAGACACGGTGGCGTCGTTCATCCACACGACCGATGCCGCTCGCGCTGCTGTGCTCGCGTTGGATTGGGCGAGCGGCGTCTACAACATCGTCGATAACGAGCCGGCCTCGGGGCGGGAGTGGGTTCCACGGTTCGCTGCAGCCGTCGGCGCACCTGAGCCGATCGCCTCTCACGCTCGCCCCGGCGATATCGGCCGGCCTGTCTCGAATGCCCGCGCCCGCGCCACCGGGCTCGAACTGCGATACCCGAGTTGGCGCCAAGGTTTCTGCTCGCTGTGATGCCTTGACCAGGCCGGCCCATCGCATCCGGTGGTGGGCCGACCGGACTCAGTCGATCGGGCGGGGGTCGATCAGGCGGCGACGGTCTCGTCGGCGCTGTCGGCCGTGGCCGCGGCGTGCAGCGGCTCGAGCGCCTTCGACCAGGCCACGAGCTGGTCGAGCATCGTGTCGACCTGGGGCAGCAGGTAGTCGTTGGGCTTGAAGACGGAGAAGTTCTCGAACTCCGTCATGAGCGAGATCGCGACCTGCGCACGAACCGTTGCCAGCTGCAACTCGGATGCGACGAGACGCAGATGCTCGACCGCGCGGGCTCCACCGACCGAGCCGTAGCTCACGAAGGCGGCCGCCTTGTTGTTCCACTCGTTGTAGAGGTAGTCGAGGGCGTTCTTCAGCACGCCGGAGGTGGAGTGGTTGTACTCCGGGGTCACGAAGACGTAGCCGTCGAACTCGGCGATCTTCGCCGACCAGGCCTTCGTGTGCTCGTTCTGGTAGTTGCCCCACGCGGGCGATCCGGGCTCGTCGAAGTGGGGGAGGGGGAAGTCGGCCAGGTCGACGAGCTCGAACGTCGCATCGTCGCGCTTCACGGCGATGTCGCGAACCCACTTCGCCACGGCCTCTCCGTTGCGTCCGGGGCGCGTGCTGCCGAGAATGATTGCGATCTTGGTCATCTGGTTTCTCTCCTTAGGAACTTTTCGTGCCTAACGCACGTTGTCAGTCATACGAAGAGGTCGGAAGCGCGATTTAGTCCCGCCTCAGACCGCGCACTTTCGAGTGCGTGACGCACACGAAGGGAAGTCTCGCGTTATGACGCCATTGTCGATCGCAGCCGCTACGCAATCCGTCGAGGGACTCGATAAAGCATGCGAGGTTCCTTCCACTCGAAACCTGGTGCGCGACATCTTCACCATGACGGGTGATCGCTGGTCGATGCCGGTCATCCGAGCCCTCGACGACGGCCCGATGCGCTTCACAGCACTTATGCACGCTGTCGAAGGCATCTCGCACCGGATGCTCACACGTACGCTTCGCTCCCTCCAGAGAGACGGTCTCGTCAGTCGCACGAGCTATCCCGAGTCGCCGCCCCGGGTCGAGTACAAGCTCACCGAACTCGGCCAAACGCTGAGCGAACCCGTGCGGGCGTTCATCGGATGGACACAGCAGCATCAGGCCGAGATCGAAGAGAGTCGGCGACGGTTCGACGCGTGAAGCTCGTGGCCAGCCGACGTTCCGTGAATTCCCAGCGCCCGCTCATACGGTGGAGGTAATCAACCGGAAGGAACGAAACCATGGGTTTTCTCGAGAACGCCAAAGATGCTGCAGAGGCCACCGGTAAGAAGATCGGCGAGGCCGTCGACGACGCGAAAGAGCGCCTCAGCGACAAGGCCGACGAGGTTCGAGCCGAGGCCGAGGTCAAGCGTGCCGAGGGCGACGTGAAGCGAGCCGAAGCCGAGCGCGACGCCACCGAAGCAAAGAACGAGTACAAAGAGAAGCTGCGCGACTAGAAGCGACAGACCGACCGAAGGCCCCGGGTGACAAAACCGGGGCCTTCGTCGTGTGCGATGAGTGGTGGTCTCGATACGCCGGCTCGTCCCTCGCGCGGCTACTCGACCGACGGGGGAGGTTCACCGCCCTCGGAGGGTGACGATGGGGGCGACTTCCGACCATCCGAGGCTGTCGTAGAGCTTGCGTCCGCTGACACTCGCCATGAGTAGGCCCGTCGCGGCGTTGTTATCGGCTGCCCACGCCGTCAGACCGGTCATGACGAGGCGACCGAGCCCGCGGCGGCGGAACTCGGGAACGGTCTCGATCCGATCGAACACAACGTCTGCCGCGCTCAGCGCAGCCTGTCCGCGGGCGGCGAGTTCGCCATCCACCTCGATCCGAGCGTGGGCGACCTGGCCGTTTTCTTCGATGATCACGTTCGTCGGCAAGGCAATGGGCGCGATGGTCGTGGTCATCATGCGTTCGTCGCTTGTAACGGGGTCGAGGCCGGCCACTGCGGCGCGGCTCTGCGCATCGAGGTCTCCGACGAGTGTCAACCACACCTCGGGCGCTGGTGGCGGTCACCATACGGTGGAGCTCGGGGAGCGACGGCGATGCGCTGATGTACTCCCGCGACCGCGTCTCAGCGGCCACCTCGACGAGCCAGCCGTCGCCGTCGCGCGCGCTGAGCATCCGGCGAGAAACGGTCCATCCCTCGACCCATCGGTCGACCAGCGCTCTCGTTTCGGTCATGACTCCACGGTAGCCGGGTGTCTCGGTCGTGGTCTCGATACGCTCGTTCCTCGCTACTCGACCAGCGCCCCGGTCGGGCGCGCGTTGGGGTTCCGTATGGATGCTCGGGGCGGCCGTTAGGAATCCGTTAGGGCGCGCGATGCCGCCCGAAAGCAGGTATCTACTCGGATGAGCGACCCCGGCCGGGGCGCGTCACGTCACATCATCCGATGGAGTTTTCCGTGCTCGACCTCGTCTACGTTCTCGGCATCTTCGCCGCGTTCGCGCTCGTCGGCGTCATCGCCTGGGGGGTGTCGAAGCTGTGATCGTCTTCGACACGCTCGCGGCGGTGCTCGCCGTCTCGGCCCTCGCGTACCTCGTCTACGCACTCGTGAAGCCGGAGAAGTTCTAGATGGACTCCTCACTTCTCGCAATCCTGCAGGTCGGCGCGCTCGTCCTCGTCCTCGTCGCCATCCACCGGCCGCTCGGCGACTACATGGCCCGCATCTACTCGTCGACGAAAGATCTGCGCGTCGAGCGCGGCTTCTACCGGCTCATCGGTGTGGATGCCCGTGCCGAGCAGAGCTGGATGGCCTACCTCCGCAGCGTGCTCGCGTTCTCGCTCATCGGCGTGCTGTTCGTCTACGCGATCCAGCGCGCTCAGGCGGTGCTCCCGTATTCTCTCGGCCTGCCGGCCATCCCCGAGGGACTGTCGTTCAACACGGCCGTCTCGTTCGTCACGAACACCAACTGGCAGAGCTACTCGCCCGAGGCGACCATGGGCTACACCGTGCAGCTCGCTGGCCTCGCCGTGCAGAACTTCGTCTCTGCCGCGGTCGGAATCGCCGTGGCCATCGCGCTCGTGCGCGGTCTCGCCCGCACTCGCCAGGGCACCCTGGGCAACTTCTGGGTCGACCTCACCCGCGGAACCCTGCGCCTGCTGCTGCCCCTCGCGGTGCTGGTCGCGATCGTCTTGGTCGCGGGAGGCGTCATCCAGAACTTCGCTGGCTTCACCGACGTGACCACGCTGACCGGCGGCACCCAGAGCATCCCGGGCGGCCCCGTGGCCAGCCAGGAAGCCATCAAGATGCTCGGCACCAACGGTGGCGGTTTCTTCAACGCCAACTCGTCTCACCCGTTCGAGAACCCCACCGGCTTCACGAACCTCGTGCAGATCGTGCTGATGCTCGCCATTCCGTTCAGCCTGCCCCGCACCTTCGGCGTGATGGTGGGGGACAAGCGCCAGGGCTACGCGATTCTCGCGGCGATGGCTGCCATCTTCGTGGTGTCACTCACCGCACTCACCCTGTTCGAACTGGGCGGCGCAGGCACCGCACCGCAGCTCGCGGGCGGGGCGATGGAGGGCAAGGAGACGCGCTTCGGCATCGCCACCTCGACCCTCTTCGGTTCGGCCTCGACGCTCACATCGACCGGTGCGGTCAACTCGATGCACGACTCGTTCACGTCGCTCGGCGGCATGATGCCGATGATCAACATGATGCTCGGCGAGGTCGCACCGGGTGGCGTGGGCTCCGGCCTCTACGGAATGCTGATCCTCGCAGTGATCGCGGTCTTTATCGCTGGTCTGCTGGTCGGACGCACTCCCGAGTACCTGGGCAAGAAGCTCGGCCCACGGGAGATCAAGCTCGCAAGCCTCTACATTCTCGTGACTCCCACGCTGGTGCTCGCCGGAACGGCCTTGAGCTTCGCGATTCCGGCGGTCAGAGCGGATGTCGAGGGCACGTCGATCCTGAACCCCGGGCTCCATGGCCTCAGCGAGGTGCTCTACGCGTTCACCTCGGCGGCCAACAACAACGGATCGGCCTTCGCAGGTCTGACCGCGAACACGCCCTGGTTCAACACCGCACTCGGCGCGGCCATGCTGTTCGGTCGCTTCATTCCGATCGTGCTGGTTCTGGCGCTCGCGGGCTCGCTCGCGGCACAGCCGAAGATCCCCTCGACCGCGGGCACTCTGCCCACGCACCGTCCGCAGTTCGTGGGCCTGCTCGTGGGCGTCACGATCATCGTGTCTGCCCTCACCTATTTCCCCGTTCTCGCACTCGCTCCACTCGCTGAAGGGCTGTAACCGCAGCTATGTCCATGCTCACCGCAACAGTCATCCCCGCGCTTCCGGGGGCCCTGCGCAAGCTCGATCCGCGCCAGATGTGGCACAACCCCGTGATGTTCGTCGTCGAGGTCGGCGCCGCGCTCACGACCCTGCTGGCCGTCGCCGAGCCGTTTCTCGGCGGGCCGGCCTCATCCGGCGGCTCGCCCGTGCCAGCCAGCTTCACCGCCGGAATCGCGGTGTGGCTCTGGCTCACCGTGGTCTTCGCGAACCTGGCCGAATCCATCGCCGAGGGCCGCGGCAAGGCCCAGGCCGACAGCCTGCGCCAGACCCGCACGTCGACGACCGCGAACGTCATCGCGTCGTACGACGGCGAATCGGATGCCGGTGGCCTGCGTTCAGAGACACGTCCTGTCTCGAGTGCCGAGCTCACGCTCGGTGACCACGTCGTGGTCACCGCCGGCGAGCTGATCCCCGGCGATGGCGACATCGTGTGGGGCATCGCCTCGGTCGACGAGTCGGCGATCACGGGAGAGTCCGCTCCCGTGGTCCGCGAGTCGGGCGGAGACCGCAGCGCAGTGACCGGCGGCACCCGCGTGCTGTCGGACCGTATCGTCGTGCGCATCACGTCGAAGCCCGGAGAGACCTTCGTCGATCGTATGATCGCGCTCGTCGAGGGAGCCTCGCGGCAGAAGACGCCGAACGAGATCGCCCTCAACATTCTGCTCGCCAGCCTGTCGGTCATCTTCGTGGTCGTGGTGCTGACCCTCAACCCGATCGCGGGCTACTCCGCCGCGTCGGTGAGCGTGCCCGTGCTGGTGGCGCTGCTCGTCTGCCTGATTCCGACCACCATCGGAGCCCTGCTCTCGGCCATCGGCATCGCCGGTATGGACCGCCTGGTGCAGCACAACGTGCTCGCCATGTCGGGTCGTGCTGTCGAGGCTGCGGGCGACGTGACCACGCTGCTCATGGACAAGACCGGCACCATCACCTACGGAAACCGCCAGGCCGCGGAGTTCTCGGCCCTCGACGGTGTCGCGCCGCGTGAGCTCATCGAGGCCGCCGCCAGCTCGTCGCTCGCCGACCCCACACCCGAGGGCAAGTCGATCGTGGTGCTCGCCGAGACCAAGGGCTTCGTGACGCCAGACGACGTCGACGGCGTGATCGTGCCGTTCACTGCGCAGACCCGCATGTCGGGGCTCGATCTTCCCGACGGCTGCCAGATCCGCAAGGGCGCAGGCTCGGCCGTGCTCGCGTGGGTGGAGGAGTCGGGGAAGGCGGCGTCGTCGACGGTCGCGCAGCTCGACGAATACATCGGGCGTATCTCCAACGCCGGGGGCACCCCCCTCGTGGTCGCCGTGAAGGCGCCGTCTGTCGGAAAGCAGCCGGGCGAAGCCCGCATCCTGGGTGTCGTCTACCTGAAGGACATCGTGAAGGAGGGCATCGCCGAGCGGTTCGCCGAGTTGCGGGCCATGGGCATCCGCACCGTGATGGTCACGGGAGACAACCCGCTCACGGCGAAGGCCATCGCGGCCGAAGCCGGGGTCGACGATTTTCTCGCCGAAGCCACGCCCGAACAGAAGCTCGAGCTGATCAAGCGTGAGCAGGAGGGCGGCAACCTCGTCGCCATGACCGGCGACGGCACGAACGACGCACCCGCGCTGGCCCAGGCCGATGTGGGAGTGGCGATGAACACGGGCACCTCGGCAGCGAAGGAGGCCGGCAACATGGTCGACCTCGACAGCGACCCGACCAAGCTCATCGACATCGTGCGTATCGGCAAGCAACTGCTCATCACCCGGGGCGCGCTCACCACGTTCTCGATCGCGAACGATGTGGCCAAGTACTTCGCCATCATTCCGGCGATGTTCGCGGGCGTGTTCCCGGGGCTCGCGGTGCTGAACATCATGCAGCTGCACTCGCCGGCTTCGGCCATCCTGTCGGCGATCATCTTCAACGCCATCATCATCGTGGTGCTCGTGCCGCTGGCGCTGCGCGGCGTGAAGTACCGCGCGCTGTCCGCCTCGCGCATCCTCGGGCGCAATCTGCTGATCTACGGACTCGGCGGAGTGGTGGCGCCCTTCATCGGCATCAAGCTGATCGACCTCGTCGTCACCCTGATTCCCGGTTTCTAGGTCTCGATACGGCCGCAGCCGGCCTACTCGACCAGCGCATTCAACACAGAAAGAAGCACGAAAATGAGTTCACGTTCACGCATCGGCCGGCAGTACTGGGTGGCCCTTCGGGCGATGGTGGTCTTCACCCTCGTTCTCGGCGTCGGCTACACGGCCGTGGTGACCGGCATAGGCCAGCTCGCGCTCCCGGCTCAGGCCGACGGCCAGCCGGTGTCGGATGCCGACGGCCAGGTCGTCGGCTCGGCCCTCATCGGGCAGTCCTTCACCGATGCCGACGGCAACGCGCTTCCGCAGTGGTTCCAGTCGAGGCCGTCGGCAGCGGGCAGCGGATACGACGGCACCGCATCGAGCGGCAGCAACCTGGGCCCCGAGAACTCCGACCTCATCACGGCGATCGGCGACCGTCGAGCCGCGGTGGCTAAACTCGAAGGCGTGTCGGAGTCCGAAGTTCCCGCTGACGCCGTGACCGCGTCGGCATCCGGTCTCGACCCCCAGATCAGCCCCGAGTACGCGCGGTTGCAGGTGGCCCGTGTCGCTGAGGCGCGCGACCTGCCCGAGGCGAAGGTCTCGGCTCTGGTCGAGTCGTTCGTTCAGGGCCGCGATCTGGGAATCCTCGGAGACCCGACAGTCAATGTGCTCGAGTTGAACCTCGCGCTCGCGTCGATGGCGGGCTGATCATGGGGCGCGGCCGTCTTCGCGTGCTGCTCGGTGCCGCGCCCGGTGTCGGCAAGACCTACACGATGCTCGAAGAGGGCGCCCGGCTCGCCGCCGAGGGCCGCGACGTGGTCGTTGCGGTCGTCGAGACCCACGGGCGCTCGGCCACAGCACGCATGCTCGCCGACCTCGAGGTCGTGCCGCGTCTGTCGGTGACGCACCGGGGAGTGACGCTCAGCGAGATGGACCTCGACGCCGTGCTCGAGCGGCGACCGAATGTCGCCCTCGTCGACGAATTGGCGCACAGCAACGCTCCCGGATCGCGCCACGAGAAGCGCTGGCAAGACGTCGAGACCCTGCTGGATGCCGGCATCGACGTGATGACGACCGTCAACATCCAGCACATCGAGTCGCTGACCGACGTCGTCGAGCAGATCACGGGAGCGCGCCAGCAGGAGACCGTGCCCGACGGGGTCGTGCGCTCGGCCGATCAGCTCGAGGTCGTCGACCTGGCCCCGCAGGCGCTGCGCGACCGGCTCGCCGACGGACGCGTCTACCCCGCAGCGCGCATCGACGCCGCGCTCTCGAACTACTTTCGGCTCGGCAACCTCACGGCGCTGCGTGAACTGGCCCTCCTCTGGCTTGCCGACGAGGTCGACTCGGCACTCAAGTCGTATAGAGCAGACCACGGAATCGCGAGCAAGTGGGAAGCGCGGGAGCGCGTGGTCGTCGCCCTCACCGGAGGGCCCGAGGGCGAGACTCTGTTGAAGAGAGGCGCCCGGATCGCCGCCCGGTCGGCCGGCGGCACGCTCGTCGCCGTGCATGTCACGAGCCAAGACGGCTTGCGCGCGGCGCATCCTGGGGCACTGGCGGCGCAGCGTTCGCTCGTCGAATCGCTGGGCGGTACATTCCACCAGGTGGTCGGCGACGACATTCCCGCGGCGCTCGTCGACTACGCCCGTGGCGTGAATGCGACCCAGCTCGTGATCGGGGTGAGTCGACGCACCCGCTTGAGTGCTGCCCTCTCCGGACCGGGCATCGGGGCGACCGTGATCCGCGCGTCGGGTGACATCGACGTGCATATCGTGACGCACGCGGCGGCGGGAGGAAAGCTGCGTCTTCCCCGGTTCAGCGGGTCGTTGACCGCTCGTCGCCGTGTTCTCGGATTCGTGCTCGCCCTCGGGGGAGGGCCTCTGGTGACGTGGCTGCTCGTCACGCTGAGGTCTGACGAGTCGATCACCTCGGATGTGCTGACGTTCCAGCTGCTCGTCGTTCTCGTGGCGTTGGTCGGCGGAATCTGGCCTGCTTTGTTCGCCGCTCTGCTCTCGGGACTCACGCTCGACTTCTTCTTCGTCTCTCCGCTCTACACGGTCTCGGTCGGCGAACCGCTGCACTTGTTGGCGTTGGCGCTCTACGTCGTCAACGCCGTGCTGGTCAGCGTGGTTGTCGATACCGCTGCTCGGCGCTCGCGGCAGGCGAGGCGGGCGGCGGCGGAGTCGGAGCTTCTCGCGAGCATCGCCGGCAGCGTGCTGCGGGGGCAAGACGCCCTGCAGGCGCTCGTCGACAGAACACGCGAAGCCTTCAGGCTCAACGAGGTGCGGCTCAAAGCCTTGGATGGCAGCATCCTGGCTTCATCGACGATGTCGGATTACGAGGCCGAGGCTGGGTTCGAGACTGCGACTGAAACTGAGACCGCGGCGCGGGCGGCGTCGACGATCGCGGTGGGCGAGCGCGCCACGCTCGAGCTCTGCGGCCCAGACCTCGCAGCATCCGAGCGCCGCCTGCTCGGAGTCATCGCGGCCCAGATGGATCAGGCTCTCGAGCACAGGGATCTGGCTGCGACCGCGAGTGAGGTCGGACCCCTCGCCGTCGCCGATCGCATGCGCAGTGCTCTGCTCGCGGCGGTCGGTCACGATCTGCGCCGCCCTCTGACCGCGGCGACCGCTGCCGTGAGCGGGCTCCGGTCGACCGAGGTGGAACTCAGTTCGCACGACCGCACCGAGTTGCTCGATACGGCCCAGGAGAGTCTCGACAGCCTCGCCGACCTCGTAACAGATCTGCTCGACGTCAGCCGTGTCGAGGCGGGTGTGCTGGCCGTGTCGATGCACGCGATCGATGTCGAAGACGTGATCGTTCCCGCGCTCGACGAATTGGAACTCGGACCTGATCGGGTGGAACTCGCCCTCGATGGCGACGAGCGGCCTCCTGTCTTGGCCGACGAGGTTCTCTTGCAGCGGGTTCTGGTGAACCTGTTGTCGAACGCGGTGCGGTTCTCGCCTGAAGGCGCGAAGGTGCGCCTCTCTGCCAGCGCATTCCGCGGCCGGGTCGAGCTGCGCGTGGTCGATAGCGGCCCGGGCGTCCCCGGCGAACGGCGAGACGAGATCTTCGTTCCGTTCCAGCGTCTGGGCGACACCGACAATTCCACCGGTCTCGGTCTGGGCCTCGCCCTCTCGAAGGGGTTCGTCGAGGGCATGGGTGGAACGATCGAGGCCGAGGACACGCCCGGCGGCGGCTTGACCATGGTGGTCTCCCTTCCCGCAGCCGATCCAGCAGTCGAGGAGACGTCATGAAGATTCTGATCGCCGACGATGATCCGCAGATCCTGCGTGCCCTTTCCGTGACACTCCGTGCCCGCGGATACGACGTCGCGACGGCCCGCGACGGAGCCGAGGCGCTCAACGCGGCGATCGACCAGCATCCCGATCTGGTCATGCTCGATCTCGGAATGCCGAAGCTCAACGGCATCGAGGTGATCGAGGGGCTCCGGGGCTGGTCGCAGGTGCCGATTCTCGTCGTATCGGGGCGGACCGACGGCGCCGAGAAGGTGCTTGCTCTCGATGCCGGCGCCGACGACTACGTCACCAAGCCGTTCGCGATCGATGAACTGCTGGCACGCATCCGAGCCCTGACCCGGCGCGTGCCCACCGCGGGCGACGAGGCCCTCGTGGCGTTCGGCGATGTCACGATCGATCTCTCGGCCAGGCAGGTGACGAGACGAACGGATGCCGGTGGCGACGAAACCGTGCGGCTCACGCCGACGGAGTGGATCATTCTCGAGACGCTCGTACGGAGCCCTGGCAGGCTCGTCACCCGAGCCGCTCTACTGACCGCGGTCTGGGGGCCGAACCACACGAACGACTCCGGATATCTGCGCGTCTATCTCGCCCAGTTGCGCAAGAAGCTCGAGCAGGAGCCAGCCAGGCCAAGGCACCTGCTGACCGAAGCTGGAATGGGATACCGCTTCGTGCAGTGAGCGGTGTCTGCGCGGCCTAGTTGGCGATGCTGGAGGTCAGAACGCCGGCATTCGTCAGTGCCGTGCCGACAGCGTGCGAGGTGGCTTCGAACGCGTTCGCCGTCTTCGTTGCACCGATGGCTCCGCCTTTCAAGGCGCCGACGGCGAGATCGCGTGAGAGGCGTGCGACCAGCTGGCCGTGCTCGTCGACGAAGAACTTCGTGTCGAATGCCATGTGCAGCTTCTTGCCGGCGAGTCCTCCCCAGAGAACGGTGGCGGCGGTGCTGCCGCGAACGGCATGGAAGCCGCCGTCTACGTTCATGGTGATCGTGAAGCCCTCGGCGGTGAGCGCGTCACCGATGATGGTCTTCGCCGCGTCGTGATCGCCGGAGATGAAGAAGTCGTAACTGGATGCCATGCACTGACAATAGCGCCACGAGGAAGCTGATCCCGCCGCGCCCTGGCGGTAAAGTCGAGTGTCTCCACTCCGCGGGGAACGAAAGCAGCGATGGACGTGAGCGATCAGCCTGGCAAGACCGGCATCCGTCTCGTCGCTTCGCTTGCGGGCGTATCCCACATGACGGTGTCGCGGGTGCTCAACGGGCACACGAACATTCGTCCGGCCACGCGCCAGCGTGTGCTCGACGTGATCAGCGAACTCAACTTCACCCCGAGCACCGCCGCGCGGGCACTCGCCACTCATCGCTCGAGGCAGATCGGCGTCGTGGTGGAGAGCGCTGTGGAGTATGGCCCGATGAGCACCATCCGTGCCATCGAGGAGGCGGCCCGAGACATGGGTTATACGCTGACGACCGCGACGAGCCATCGCGGCAAGCTGACCCCGACGCAGTCAGTAGAGCACCTGCTGGCTCAGGGGGTCGACGCGCTCTGCATGATCGCGCCACGCACCTCGTCGTTGGTGGCGTTGCGTCAGATGTCGATCACCGTGCCTGTTCTGGTGATCAAGTCGACGGCTGATCGCAGTTTTCTCACAGCCGGGGTCGATCAGGTTCTGGGTACCAATCTGCTCGTCGATCATCTCGCGGAACTCGGCCACCGCGACATCCTGCACGTCGCCGGTCCGCTCGATTGGTCTGACGCCCAGTTGCGGGTGCGGGCGTTTCACGCGCGGATTCGCTCGCGCGGACTGCCGAAGCGGCCGCATGTTCTGGCTGATTGGACAGCGGACACCGGCTACGAGTTCGCATCCGCTCTCTCCGGCGTGCCCGAGTACACGGCGATCTTCGCCGCGAATGACGATCTGGCGCTGGGGATCATGCATGGACTGCACGACCGTGGGATGTCGGTGCCGGAAGACGTGAGCGTGGTCGGCTTCGATGATCTGCCCACCTCTCGTCATCTGCGGCCGCCCCTCACGACTGTGGCTCAGGATTTCACGGCGCTGGGCGTGAAAGCGCTCGAGGTCCTTCGCTCCGCACTCGAGGCAGAGGTGGCGACCAGACACGTGAAAATTCCCAGTCGACTCGTGGTGCGCGAATCGACGGCGCCTCCGCGAACCACCGCGCCATAGCACCGGTCTTGCGCCGTGCTTCAGGCTCGCTTTCCGAGCATTACTTTGTGAGCGCTAACAAATTTTGCGGAATCTGCTTGACCCTCTTTTGTTGTTCCCGGTAACATCCTGACGAAGGCCACCCCCTCACGGGGGTCGCACTTCGATCGTGGTGTTTAGGCCGCGGCCGTTTCGTCTCGCCACAGCAAAGGAGCTGGAATGAGATCTCTCTCTGACGTCACCGTCTGCCGCGACGCGCAGGCCCGGGCCAGAAATTGTTACCGCTCTCATGCGCAGGTGGCCGTCACCCTCGGAAGACGCCCAGGCGTCATGGCGGCATCGGCTGACGTCGAGCTCTGCAGCTGACGAAAACGCACCACCTCAGTCCAGCAATCAAGGAGGATAAATGGAACAGCTCGTGCAATCCCGGTGGAGACACCGGTCGAAGATGGGACTCGCGGGGATGGCCCTCGCCGCCCTTCTCGCGTCGTCGTTCTCGGCAAGCGCATCGTTCGCCGCGGATCAGGAACTGATCGTGAACGGCGGTTTCGAAAGCGGAACCGCCAATTGGATCGTGAACAACGGCAACGCCACAGACGGCGGCACCCTCGCCACGACACCGGATGCGACCACCGGAGCCGCCGCGGCGCTGATCACCGGTCGGCTCACCACGGGCTCCGGCCCGTTGCAGGATCTCACCGGCAAGGTGCAGGCGGGCCAGACCTACACGATCAAGGCGCGCATCAAGTACGAGAACGCCGCATCACCCGCGACGAAGCAATTCTTCGCCACGATGCATTACGGCGGAAGCACATACACGAACCTCGCGAGCGTTACCGCGACCAAGGGCGAGTGGGCGACTCTCAGCGCGAACTTCACCATTCCGACGACGCAGAACGTCGGCACCGCGCGGTTGTTCTTCGAGACCCCCTGGGCCGCCGGCGCGACCGCTACGGGAGCGCCCGCCACGCACCTGATGGACTTCAAGGTCGATGACGTGTCGCTTGTTGGCGCGCCGCCGCCCCCGCCCCCGTCGAAGACGATCGAGATCGTCGGCAAGAATCCCGGCGAGCACAACCCTGTGATCTCGCACAAGTTCGGCGCCGACGCGTTCGGTTTCGTCGACAACGGTCGTGCGTACATCTACATGACCAACGACACTCAGGGCTACGCTCCGGATCCGACCACTGGCATCTCGCCGCAGATCAACTACGGCAGCATCAACCAGATCACCGTGATCTCTTCCGAGGACCTCGTGAACTGGACCGACCACGGTGAAATCCAGGTCGCGGGTCCCAATGGAGTCGCTCCTTTCACGAACAATTCGTGGGCACCGGGCATGGCCAAGAAGACGATCAACGGTGTCGACAAGTACTTCCTGTACTACGCCAACGGCGGCGGCTCGAGTAACGTGCTCACCGGCGCCTCTCCGATCGGCCCGTGGGTCAGTGAGCGCACCAGCACGCTGATCAACAGCAGCACTCCCGGAGTTCAGGGCGTGAACTGGCTGTTCGACCCAGCTCCTCTCGTCGACGACGACGGGCAGGCGTACCTCTACTTCGGTGGCGGCCCCGCCTCGACGAGCTTTCCGGCAGCCGAGCGCTTCAACAACCCGAAGAACATCCGGGCCATCAAGCTGGGAGACGACATGGTCTCCACCGTCGGTGAAGCAGTCGTCGTCGATGCACCGGTGGCCTTCGAGGCATCGCAGGTATTCAAGCGCAACGACAAGTACTACCTGTCGTACTCGTCGCACTTCGGCGGCAACGACTTCGGTGGCAACCAGACTGCGCTTCCCGGCTACCCGGGCGGCGGCCAGATCGGTTATCTGATGTCGGATGACCCGATGGTCTGGGATAAGAGCACCTACCAGGGTGTTCTGTTCCCGAACCAGGGCCAGTTCTTCGGAGCCGGAACGGGTGGCAACAACCACCAGTCGGTGTTCGAGCTCGACGGCAAGTACTACTTCACGTACCACGCTCCGACGCTCAACAAGCGCATCAACGGTGACACCACCCAGGGGTACCGAAGCACCCACATCCAGGAGCTGACGTTCAACGAGGACGGAACCATCAAGCAGGTGGTCGGTGATTTCGCCGGTGCGGATCAGATCAAGAACCTCGATCCGTACAGCGTGCTCGAGGCAGAGACCATCGCCTACCAGCAGGGTCTCGCCACGAAGAAGATCGACGGCGGATCCACACAGTTCGGAACGAATGCGCCCAACCTCGTACTCGACGATGTCGACAACGGTGACTGGACCTCTCTCTCGGCCGTCGACTTCGGCGACGCCGGAGCAGGCTCGGTGACCGCGAAAGTCAAGGCCCTCGTGGCCGGAGGCCAGATCCAGGTGCGTCTCGACGACCGCACGTCTGCTGCGATCGCCACCATCGACGTCGACTCACCAGTGGGCGAGTGGGGCGAGGTGTCGACCGACCTCGAGGGCGTCACGGGAGTACACGACGTGTACTTCACGTTCACCGGACCGACCGGTCAGAACCTCGCCGAGGTCGACACCTGGTCGTTCGCCGAGGCGGCCGCCGCTCCGACGCTGGATGTCGTGGCGTCTGCTGGCTCGCGCTGCGCTGCGGGCAAGGCGCTGCTGACTGTTCAGGTGACGAACAACGACGAGGTGCCGGTGAAGCTGGTGATCGAGTCGGCTTACGGGTCGAAGACGATCGCTGCTGTGGCACCGACAAAGAACGGATCTCACGCGTTCACGACTCGTCTGGCGAGTCTGCCTGCGGGTGAGGTGACGGTCACGGCTTCGGCCACGATCGATGGCCAGCCCGTGAGCACCGTGGTGCCGGCGTCGTACGACGCCAAGCCCTGCGGCTGATCCAACCGTGCGCGGGGCGGCCGCACGCGAGTTCGGCCGCCCCGCGTCATCCCTCACACCCCTTTATCTCTGCACCATCTGCATCGAACGAAATGGAACCCCACAATGCGTAAACGAGAATTCGCTGCCCGCACCTCGGCAGTGGTCGTCGGAACTCTGCTGCTGACAGGCCTCGCCGGCGCGGCTGCGGCCGAAGAGGTCGGAAGCGACGATGTCGACGTGAAAGTCGAGATCGCCGAGATCGAAGGCCCCGGAGTGCTCGCCATGAGCGTCGGCGGCACATCGACGACGCTCACCGAAACCGGCTCGACCGAGCTGGTGCGTCAGTTCACGGGCACCCTGCCTACCGTCACCGTCACCGACACCCGTGCGGCCGACGAGATTCCTGCGGATGTCGGATGGTACGTGCTCGGCTCCTCGACGGACTTCGTAGGAGATGCGGGCCAGACGGCCATCGGGGCCGAGTATCTGGGCTGGATTCCGGCGCTCATCGACGGCGGCGAATCCGGCCTGGTCGCCGAGGGCGACCCGGTCGACACGGCCATCGACGGAGGAGACGATGGCGTGGGACTCGTCGACCAGGAACTGCTCGCGCTCGCCATCGACTCCGGCGCCGTCGCGAGCGAGGGCCAGTGGACGGCGAACGCCAACCTCTTCCTGCGCACACCGGCGACCGTCGCGCCCGGCAGCTACAGCTCGACTCTGACTCTGTCTCTGTTCGAGTAATCACCCGAGCGGGGCTGCACTTCCCCCCACACCGTGCAGCCCCGCTCGATCTCATCACCTAGCCGCTCATCATTCGAGGTCTTCAGCCCGTGAAACCCAGAGAAACCGCACTCGGCGCCCGTCTCGCATCCGCCCTCATCGCCCTCGCCGTCGCATCCGGCCTTGCGCTGGCCGGCGCGGGATCGGCCGCGGCCGTCTCGACGACGGCCGACACGGTCGAGCCCACCGTCACGTGGTCTGTGACACCCGCCGATGCCGCCGGCCCCGACGGCCGGTCCTGGATGGAGCTCGAGGGAGACCCGGGCCAGACCATCCAAGAGCACCTCGCGGTGCGCAATCTCGGCACGACCGAGGTGACCTTCGCTCTCAACGCCGCCGACGGTTACTTCACGTCCAAGGGCCGGTTCAACATGCTTCCGCACGGCACCGAGTCGGTCGACGCCGGCACGTGGGTCGGCGTTCAGGAGAACGTCACGGTGGCCCCGGGCGGTATGGCCGTGGTTCCCGTCGCCGTCACCATCCCCTCCAACGCAACCCCGGGAGATCACGCCGCGGGGCTCGCCGCGTCGATCTTCTCCAAAGGGTCAGACGGCGGAGCCTCGGTCGGCGTCGAGAGCAGGGTGGGGTTCCGGGTTCTGACCAGGGTGAGCGGAGAGATCGCGCCCTCATTGGCCGTCGCCTCGAGCAAGGCCGCGTACCGCTCATCGTGGAACCCCTTCGAACCCGGTTCGACACGCATCGACTACACGCTCGAAAACACCGGCAACGCGCGGCTCTCGGTGAGCGGCTCGACGGTCGCCGGGGGCGTTCGTCTGCCGGATGCCTCTGGCGAGGCCGCCGCACCCGTGGAACTGCTGCCGGGCGATCGTCGAACCCTTCAGATCGAGGTTCCGGGCGCCTGGCCTGTCGGACTGCTGAGCTACCCGCTCACCGTCGAGCAGTCGGTGATTCTGCCGAACGACGTCAGCGAACCCGCTGCGGCCCTGCAGCAGAACATCGAGGTGTGGGCGATCCCGTGGTCGCAGCTGGTCGTACTGCTGGCGGTGCTGCTCATCGTGGGAGGCCTGCTGTGGGGCCGGATGCGCCGCAGACGTCACGTGGAGAAGCTGCTCGAGGCGGCTCGAGAAGAAGGCAGAAGATCGGTGGTCAACCTATGAACGAATCACGCGCGACGACACGGGCCTCGAGAGGCTCCCGGATGCTGCTGCTCGGCTCTCTGATGCTGGCCATCGTGGCAGGTCCCGCGCCTCTCACCGCTGCGGCGGCAGGCATCGACGACGACGGGGTCGGGGTGCACGTGGAGATCACACCTAGACCGGGACAGACCACCACGCCCGGCGATCCAGATGATTCCGGTGGTTCCGGCGGCTCCGGTCAGCTGTCGTCGACCGGCTTCGATGCGCTCGGGCTGCTTGCCGCCACGGGCCTCGGCATCGGCCTGGCGGGCGGCATCCTCACTGTCGTCGGTCGCCGCGGTCGAGCCTGGCGCGCGTAACGTTCGTCAGCGAGCGGCACCCTTCAGGGTTCCCGTGGTCTGCACGTTTTCTTCGTAGATATAGCAGAGCACCTCGCGGTCATCCTGCTGTGTCCAGCTGTCTTCGGTGGGAAGCAGGTAGCCGAGGTACAGCGTGGAGTCGTCGTAGCTCACGCCGTTGAACTCGGCGAAGGGCGGAGTGCAGCCGTCGCCGGCCTGCTGAGTCACTGCCTCGTCGCCGGGAAACTCATCGCCGGCGAGGTCGAACGCGCTGTAAGCCTCGTAGTCATGCGGCTGGTCGCAGGGAACCACGGGAACCTCGCTGATCTCCTCTGCGTCGACGTCGTTGAAGCAGTCGCCCACCGCGATCGTGAAGACATCGGCCTGGCCGGCTTCGGTGACCTCGCTGGTCTTGTCGTCGCGCACTGCCTCGTCTTTGGGCATGACAGTGTCGAGGACACTGCAGCCGGTGAGGGCGAACAGCCCGAACATCAGTGATGCGGTGGCGGCGAGTGGGGTGAGTCCGCGTTGCGTGGTGGTGGGCATTAGCTACTTCCACCACGAGTCGGCCGGGCCGACGGGCAAGGAGCGCTTGTGCTCTGTCGCGGAGTACCGGGCGATGATCGCGTCAGCCACGCGGTCGTCGACCTCGTTGCCCTCGAGGAAGTCGTCGATGTCGGAGTAGCTGAGACCGAGGTTGGCCTCGTCGGTCTGGCCGGGGGTGTTGTCGAGTAGATCTGCCGTCGGGGCCTTCAGATACAGCCGCTCGGGCGCATCCAGTGCTTCGAGCAGTGCTCGGCCCTGTCTCTTGGTGAGGCCGGAGAGCGGAAGCACGTCGGCACCGCCGTCGCCGAACTTCGTGAAGAAGCCTGTCACGGCTTCGGCGGCGTGGTCGGTTCCCACCACGAGCAGGCCCGCATCGCCGGCGATCGCGTATTGAGCGATCATGCGGGCGCGAGCTTTGACGTTGCCCTTGTTGAAGTCGGTGATCGGTGTTCCGACCGCGTCGGTGAACTCGGCGGCGATGCCGTCGACGCCGCGCTTGATGTCGAAGGTGACAACGCGCTCGGGCTTGATGAAGCTCAGGGCGAGCTGGGCGTCGTCTTCGTCGGCCTGTACTCCGTAGGGCAGACGCACGGCGATGAACGTCGCCTCGACCTCTTCGCCTTGGAGTCTCTCGACCGCCAGTTGGCACAGCCGACCCGCCAGAGACGAGTCCTGCCCGCCGCTGATGCCGAGCACAAGGCCCTTCGCCCCGGTTCGACGCAGGTAGTCGACGAGGAAGGAGGTGCGGCGTTCGATCTCAGCTGCGGCGTCGATCGTGGGCAAGACGGTGAGGGCCTCGATGATGTGGGCCTGTTCTTCGCGCATGACTACAAAACTACGCCGAACGACGCCTCGACGCCTCTCTTTACGAGCAGGTCACGCCTGGGCGGCGGCAGCCGGGGGCTGTGCGCCCGCGGCGGCCTCGACGAGGTAGGCCGACTGACCCGTGGCGCCGGCCTCTCCGCGGCCAAGGGGAATCGCAAAAACGGCGGTTCCGTAGGCGCAGACCTCTGTCCAGTTGGTGCCCATCTCCGACGTGTCGAAGCGCATGGCGACGATCGCGTTCGCACCCTTCGACTCGGCCTCGACCACCATGCGGTGCATGACCTCCTGGCGGCTCTCATAAAGAGCCTTGGTCATCTCGGGGAGTTCGCCACCCCCGAGAGCACGGAAGCTGGCAGTGAACTGCGCGCCGATGTCGCGCGATCTCACGGTGAGGCCCATGACCTCGCCGAAGACGGCATCGATGCGGTGGCCTGGGATCTCATTGGTTGTCACGACGATCATGGCTCGATGCTAGCTCTGGACGTCGCAGGGTGCGAGTACCTTCGTGATATGAATTCGCCGCACCCCGTACTTTTTCTCGTCTCTGCCGATTCCGGATGCGTGAGGGCCGATCCAGACGCGCCGCACGTGTCGGTCATGGACCTCGGGGTGACCCGCGGCGACGGAATCTTCGAGACGATCAGTGTGTGCGACGGCCGCGCCCAGGCGCTCGAGCCGCACCTCGACCGCTTCGCCCGCTCGGCACGACTCCTCGACCTGCCGGAGCCCGATCTCGGCCTCTACCGCCAGGCGATTCTCGCTGCGATCGAGGCCCACGACGACCTCGCCGAGCTCTACGTCAAGACCGTGATGACCCGGGGCATCGAAGGCACGGGGGTGCCGACCGGGTGGGTCTACGCGGCCGCCGCCGCCGACTTCACGACTGCGCGCACAGAGGGAATCCGGGCCGTCACCCTCGATCGTGGGCTGAGGCACGATGTGGCGCAGACCTCGCCGTGGCTGCTCCAGGGGGCGAAGACGCTGTCGTACGCGGTGAACCGCGCCGCGCTGCGCGAGGCCGAGCGCCGTGACGCCGACGACGTGATCTTCGTCTCGAGCGACGGCTTCGTTCTCGAGGGCCCGACGGCGAACGTGATCCTGAGAAAAGGCAGCACGCTCGTGACCCCTCGCACAGATCAGGGCATTCTCCCTGGAACAACCCAGGCCAGCGTCTTCGAGTTCGCCCAAGCTGAGGGCATGAACACCGAGTACGCGGTCATCCCGGCCGCCGATCTCCTTTCCGCAGACGCGCTGTGGTTGGTGTCGAGCGTGCGACAGGCCGTGCCTATCAACAGGCTCGACGGTGTGAAGCGCTCGATCGACGTCGAGCTCTCCACCTCGATGACGTCGTACCTGCTCGACCGTCGAGACTGATGATGAGGAAGCACCGATGAAACTCGCCAGACTGGGCCCCGTCGGCCACGAGATCCCCGTGTTGATCGATGGCGATCGCCATCTCGATCTGCGTGGCATCGTGACCGATCTCGACGGCGCACACCTCGCATCCGCCGTGCTCGAAGAGATCGCGGCCGCTCGCGACGCGGCGACCCTGCCCGTGCTCGACGGAGCGGCGGATCTGCGTGTGGGTGCGCCCGTAGCGCGGCCCGGGGCGATCCTGTGCATCGGCCAGAACTACGCGGCGCACGCTGCCGAGTCGGGCGCCGAGCCGCCACAGCTTCCGATTCTGTTTCTCAAGTCCACCAACTCGGTGAGCGGGCCGTTCGACGAGGTCGACATTCCGAAGCGCAGCGTGAAGACCGACTGGGAGGTCGAGCTGGGAGTGGTGATCGGTACGCGTGCTCTGTATCTCGACTCACCGGCCGACTCGGCGCGTCATATCGCGGGCTACGTCACAGCCAACGACCTCTCTGAGCGCGACTTTCAACTCGCGGAGTCGGGCGGACAATGGAGCAAGGGCAAGTCGGCCCCCGGCTTCACACCTCTGGGCCCGTGGCTCGTCACGGCAGACGAGGTCGATGCCAGCGAGCTGCGACTGCGCAGCTGGGTCAACGGCGGAGCGCGTCAAGACTCGACGACCGCCGATCTCATCTTCGATGTCGACTACCTCGTCTGGCACCTCAGTCAGTATTTGGCACTCGACCCCGGCGACGTGATTCTCACCGGCACACCCGAGGGCGTGGCCCTCTCTGGCCGGTTCCCCTACATCGCGCAAGGCGACGTGGTCGAAGTCGAGATCGAGGGCCTCGGCCGCCAGCGTCAGCTCTTCGGCCAGGCATAGGAGCAGATCATGTCGCAGCAACTCACCGCGCAGGAATTCGACGGACTCGTGGCGCTCGTCACCGGAGGAGCCTCGGGCATCGGAGCCGCGATCGCGGCCGAACTGCTCGATCGTGGCGCTCGGGTCGCCGTACTCGATCTGAAGACCGAGGGCGTGCACGCCGATGCTCTCGCCGTGCAGACCGACATCGGCGACGACGCCTCGGTTCGGGCGGCGATCGACGCCGTTGTCGCCGAGTACGGATCGCTCGACATCGTCATCAACAACGCCGGCATCGGCGCCCAGGGAACCGTCGAAGACAACTCCGATGACGAGTGGATGCGTGTGCTCAACGTGAACGTGGTGGGCATCGCCCGGGTCAGTCGCGCTGCCCTTCCGCACCTCCGCGGCTCGTCATCGGCGGCGATCGTGAACACGTGCTCGGTGGCCGCCACCGCCGGCCTGCCCCAGCGCGCGCTGTACACCGCATCGAAAGGGGCTGTGCTCTCGCTCACGCGCGCGATGGCAGCCGATCATCTGCGAGAGGGCGTGCGGGTCAACTGTGTGTCACCCGGAACCGCCGACACTCCGTGGGTAGGTCGCCTGCTCGACAGCGCCGACGATCCAGAGGCCGAGCGCCTGGCGCTCGAGGCGCGACAGCCGCACGGTCGCCTGGTGGCGGCATCCGAGGTCGCCGATGCCGTCTGCTACCTGGCGAGCCCGCGCAGTCGCTCGACCACCGGCACGAGCATCGCTGTCGACGGAGGGATGCAGGACCTGCGCCTGCGCCCAGACGCCCAGAAGTAGAGGAGGCAGCTACCGCCGGGGGAGTGCGCGAGGTGCATCCCGCGGGAGGATTCCGTTTTCGAGCGATCGGAGGAATATCTAAGTCATGACACACAACTTCGATGAGGGCCACGAGCCCGAAACAGACAACAGCAACTCCGATCGACGCGGCCAGCGGCCAGGGTTCGGCCCCGGCTTCCCGTTCGGCGGCCCCGGCTTCGGCGGGCGTGGCGGCCACTTCGGGCCGCGCGGCTTCCGCGGTGCACGAGGACTCGGCGGACACCTCGGCGAGGTCGTTCTCGCCGAGCGCTTCGCCCGCGGCGAGATCGACGCGGCGGAGTACCGGGAGCGCATTGCCGTGCTTCGCGAGGTGCAGGCCGAAGGTCGGGCTGCCCACGAGGAGGCCCGCGAGTCCCGCTCCAAGAAAGACAAGCCGAACGACGCATAGCGGCAGGCGGCCTACTCGACTAGCGCAGCCGCCACCGTCTCCATCGCTCCGGCGAACTGCTCGGGCCTGGCGCCCGAGTAGTTCAGGCGAATAAACGCCCCGGTCGGCTCGGCCGGGAACCAGTCTGCGCCCGGCGCGACCATCACGCCCGCGTTCCGGCTGCGCTCGACGAGCCCCGTGACATCCACGTTGTCGGCGAGACGGACCCAGAGATTGAGCCCGCCGCGCGGCAGAAACGTCAGCGAGTCGGGCCCGAGGTGCGCCTCGACCTGGCGGGCGAGCTCGTCGCGTCGGTCGCGCAGCTGGGAACGCAGGCGAACGAGGTGGCTGCGCCACCCCGGGTCACGCAGCACATCGACCGCCGCCGACTGCAGCACGCCGCTCACATAGAGGTCGTCGACGGTTCGATCGGCCTGGATGCGCGCGAGCGCAGGCCCCCGCGCGATGACCGCGCCCACCCGTAACGACGGGCTGAGGCTCTTGGTCAGCGAACGGATGTACACGACGTGACCGTCGGCATCCTCGGTGAGCAGTGGCAGAACGTCACCCTCGATGGCGAAGTCGTGCGCCCAGTCGTCTTCGATGAGATATGCGCCCCTCGCCGTCACGACAGACATGATGTCGCGCCGCTCCTCTGCGTTCCACTGGGCGCCCGTGGGGTTCGCGAAGTGCGGCTGCGCATAGAAGAGTCTCGCGCCGGTCGACGCGAATGCCTCGTCGAGGTCGGCCGCAGACGGGGCACGCGAGCCGCGGGCCAGGGGAATGATGCGTAGACCCGCCTGTCGGGCCGCGGCGATCGCGCCCCAGTAGGTGGGCGACTCCACGACGACCGCGTCGCCGGGGGCTGCCAACGCACGAAAGATCGAGGCGAGTGCGCTCTGCCCACCGGGAGTGATCATGACGTCGTCGTGCGAGACGGGCGCGGGCGCGGATGCCCCGATCGGCGCGATCTCGGCGGCGAACCAGGTGCGCAGCTCATGCAGGCCATCGACCGGGCCGCGGGCCAGAGCGGATGCGCCGCGCGCCGCGCGCACGAGAGCCGCGCGCACGAGGCGGCCGGGAAGCAGTTCCTCTGCCGGATACCCCGAGTGCATCGCGATGACTGAGGGCCCGACCGCCGCCATGGCCGTGCCGACAGCGGAGGTGTCGACCCGGGGCGCTCCCAGCGCGGTAGTCTGCCACGCGAAGTCGGCCTGCCGTACGGCCCGCGGTCGCGCCACGAAGCTACCGGCGCCGGGACGGGTCTCGATGAGACCCTCGCCGACCAGGCGCTGAACCGCTCGCTGCACGGTGAGTGGACTGACCGCGTGCTCGGCGACGAGCGCACGGGTCGAGGGCAGGCGGAATCCCGCCGGGCTGGACTCCACGAGGCGCCGCAGATGGCGCTCGACCAGTGAAGTGCTATCGTCGTTCATGAATAATGACAGTAGCGCTACTCTTTCCGCTTCACCAGCGCTATCGAGACCGAACATGACCCGCGGAGGCCTGGTCTTCGGATTCCTCGGGGTTCTCGCGTTCTCGTTCACGCTGCCGTTCACCCGCATCGCGGTCGAACAGATCGATCCGCTGTTCATCGGCGCCGGTCGCGCCATCGTGGCCGCTGCCCTCGCCGCACTGGTGCTCGCAGCGAGCAGGCAGCGCCTGCCCAGAGGTGCTCAATGGCTGCGCCTCTCTGTCGTCGCGATCGGAGTCGTCGTCGGGTTTCCGCTGCTCACGAGCTTCGCGCTGCAGACGGTTCCGGCCGCGCACGGCGCCGTGGTCATCGGCCTGCTGCCGGCGGCGACGGCCATCGCGGCGGTGATCCGCGCGAAAGAGCGGCCATCCATTGCTTTCTGGATCGCGTCGGGCGCCGGCGTCGCGGCGGTGATCGCGTTCATCGCCCTCGCGGGCGGTGGCCTCGAGGGGCTGCATCCGAGCGATCTGCTGCTGCTCGGCGCCGTGGTCCTGGCGGCAATCGGCTACGCCGAAGGCGCTCTCCTGTCGCGCGAGCTCGGCTCGTGGCAGACGATCTGCTGGGCGCTGCTCGTGGCGCTGCCGGTGATGATTCCGCTCACGGCGGTCTCGGTCTCTGCGAAGGGCTGGCCCCAGGCGGAGGCCTCGCACTGGCTGGCCTTCGGATACCTCGCGCTGGTGAGCATGTTTCTGGGGTTCTTCGCCTGGTATCGCGGTCTCGCCATCGGGCCGATCTCCCAGGTCAGCCAGATTCAGCTCGTGCAACCGGTGCTCACCATCATCTGGTCGGCCCTCATCGTGGGCGAGCGCCTCGATCTGCTGGTCTGGCTGGGCGCGGTGGTCGTGGTCGTCTGCGCGGCGACGGCGGTGCGCGCGCGGATGCTGAGCCGGTAGGGTCGGGCGGCATGTGGGGTCGGATTGTTCTGCTCGTGGTGTTCGCCGGCACCGTGTTTCTCGTCAGTGCACCCGGACTCTTCGGGCTGCAGCGCCAGTTCGTGTTCGCGCAGCTGATCGCGTTCCGCGGGCTTCTCGCGCTCGGCTTCGTGGCGCTCGGCGTCGTCGGCGCGCTGCTGTTCTGGATGCTGCGGGGCCGGGCGCGCACGGCCCGCCCTGTCGTCGCCGGGCTGGCCGCGATCGCGTTGCTCGCGGCGGGTGGAAACATCGCCGTGCAGGCGGGCCGAGGATTCGGATCAGACGCGGCACCGGCATCGGTGACCGACGCGGCAGACCCGGCCACGAGCATGCGCGTTCTCACCTGGAACACCTACGACACGGTCACCGCCGACGACATCGCCCGGGTGGCCCTCGCCGAGCGGTCGACGGTGGTGACGCTGCCCGAGACCTCGCGCGAGACGGCCGAGGCCGTCGGGCGTGCCATGGATGCCGCGGGCCGGCCCATGCAGGTCTTCACAGCCGAGCGCGGCGATCCCGCCGAGACCCCTCCGACGTCCCTGCTCGTGTCCGACGAGCTGGGCGCCTACGAGATCACCGACGAGCTCGGCGACACGGGCACGATGCCGAGCGTCGTGGCGCGGCCCGCCGACGGCACCGGCCCCGTGATCGTGGCGGCGCATCCGATGCCCCCGCTGCCCTCGATCATGTCGTTATGGCGCAGCGACCTCGACTGGGTGCTGTCGCTTTGCGGCCAGCCCGACCTCGTTCTCGGCGGCGACCTCAACGCGACGCTCGATCACCTCGGCCCATTGGGCGGATGCTCCGACGCACTCGCCGAGGCGGGCGCCGGTGCTGAGGGGAGTTGGCCCACGTCGCTGCCGCCGCTTCTTTCATCCCCGATAGACCACGTGCTCACGACGGGCGACTGGCACGCCGCCGCGGCTCAGGTTCTGAGCACGGAGGACGCGGCCGGGAGCGATCACCGCCCGGTCGTGGCGACCCTGGGCATCCGCGCCGGTTAAGGCAGCTGACTAGAGCAGTTGCCCGCGCAGCTGCTCCATCGAGTGCACGATGTGGATCGCACCGGCCGCCTCGGCGGGGGAGCCGTAGCCCCACTCCACCATGATCGTGGGAATGCCATGCTCGGCCGCGCCCTCGATATCGTGGTGGCGGTCGCCCACGAGAACCGTGTTCGACAGGTCGACGTTCTTGGCACGCAGCCGCACAAGAGCCTCGGCCACCACATCTGCCTTGGCGCTGCGCGTCTCGTCTTCGCTCGAGCCGGTGATGGTGGCGAAGAGGTCGGAGATGCCGAGGTGCTGCAGAATGCGCACGGCCTGTACCTCGGACTTCGAGGTCGTGATCGCGAGGGGGATGCCCGCCGCGTGGATCTCGCGAAGGATCCCCAGAATTCCGGGGTAGACCACGCTGTCGCCCTCGGGCCCGTCTGTCGCGGCAAGCTCGCGATACACGACGAGCGCCTCCTGGGCGCCCTCCGCGTCGATGTCAGCGACGGCGCGGAAGCCGTCGAGAATCGGCGGGCCGACGAACTTGACCAAGTCGCTGGGCGGCGGCACGGGATGGCCGAGTATCTCGAGGGTGCGCGCCAACCGGTGCAGGATGCCCGGGGCCGAGTCGGTGATCGTGCCGTCGAGATCGAACAGAATCGTCGACCAGGGCTTGGAGGGGGCGTGGCTAGTCATCGCAGACATCCTATTGGGCGGCACGGCGAGGTCCCTCTTGCACGATCGTGGGGCGGAGGTCGCGCCGTTACACTGCAGCCATGAAGCGGTCAGTTCTGGTCATCGGCGGCATTGTGATCGCGGCCGCCCTGGTTGTCGGGCTGGTCGTGTTCAAGCCGTGGCTGCTGTTCACTGACGTGCGGGTCGACGAGACGCTGCCCACTGCGCAGCGTTCTCAACCCGCGGCAACGTCAGAACCGGTCGCAACGCCAGACGCCAGCGCGCCACCGTCGGCAACGCCGACTCCCGATCCGGTGCCCGTAGCGCTCGCCTCGGGCTCGTTCGTCAGCCAGGAGCATTCGACCACGGGCACGGCCACCATCATCCAGAACCCCGATGGCACGCGCGTGCTCGCTATCGAGAATCTCGACACCAGCAATGGTCCGGATGTTCACGTCTGGCTGAGTGCGGCGGATGCGGTCGAGGGCTACGACGGCTGGTTCCTGGCGGGCGGTGCCGCCTACGTCGACCTCGGCGTCATCAAGGGCAATCAGGGCAACCAGCTCTATGAGATTCCCGCTGATGTCGACCTGAGCGCCTACCGCAGCGTGTCACTCTGGTGCGTGCAGTTCAGCGTCGGATTCGGGGCGGCGCAACTGGGGTAGTCGCCGCATGGGCGAAGACTCGCTCTCTTGTCAGCGTCGGAGTCATAGAATCGCGACATCGAAAAGCACTCCTCGGCCGCGTCGGATTCCGCCTCCACGCCACAGCCCCCCGGTCGCCGCGGTCTCATTGTCGTCGTCTCTCTCCTAGCGGCCTCCTTCGTGGTGATCGCCACAGGCATCCTGCCGTGGCGCGACACCCTTGTGCTGGCCGACCGCGTCGTGCCCGTTCTCGGCTTCGTGGCCGCGATCACGATCGTCACCGAGCTGGCTGCCGAGGCCGGTGTCTTCTCTGCGCTCGCCGGCAGACTGGCGCTCTGGGGTCGCGGTCGCCGCATCCTGCTCTGGCTCTTCGTGCTGGCGCTCGCGGTGGTCTCGACGATCTTCCTCTCGCTCGACACCACGGCGGTTCTCGTGACGCCGGTGGTCGTTCTGCTCGCGTTGCACGCGCGTCTGCCGCCGCTGCCGTTCGCGCTCGCCACGGTGTGGCTGGCGAACACCGCATCGCTGCTGCTGCCGGTGTCGAATCTCACGAATCTGCTCGCCGAAGGGCGAATGGATGTCGGTGGCCCGGCCGCATTCGCTGCCCTCGTCGCCGCTCCTGCCGCCGTCGGCATCCTGGTTCCGGTGATCGTGCTCAGCCTGATGTTCCGCAAGGAGCTGCGTGGGCGCTACTCCGCGCCGCCGGTCGAGCGCGCTCCCGATCGCACTCTCCTCCTCGTCAGCGCGATCGTCGTCGCGGCGCTGCTTCCGCTGCTGGTGTCGGGTCTTCCCGTCTGGATTCCGGCCGCCGTCGCTGCAGTAGTGATCGTGGTGCTGTTCGGCATCCGGCGCCCCGGCGCCCTCAGCGTGAACCTCGTGCCCTGGCAGCCGCTCGGCATAGCGGCAGGTCTCTTCGTGCTCGTCGAGACTGCCCATGCTCGCGGGCTCACGGCCTTCATATCGAACATCGGCGGAAACGGAACCGATCTGCTGAGCCTGCTGCAGCTCTCGGCTCTCGGCACGGTCTCGTCGAACGCGATCAACAATCTGCCGGCCTATCTCGTGCTCGAACCGATCGGCCACTCGCCCGTGCGGCTCGCCGCGCTGCTGATCGGCGTGAATCTCGGCCCGCTCGTGACCCCCTGGGCTTCGCTCGCGACTCTGCTCTGGCACCAGAAGATCACCGGCCTCGGGGTGACACTGTCGTGGCCGAAGTTCATGCTGGCCGGCCTCGGAGTGGTGCTTCTGACTGTGCCGTTGGCGACGCTTGCGCTCTGGCTGGTCGCCGGCAGCCACTAGTCCCCGACGCGGACAATAGTTGCCGGCACACTGGTACATCTTGTCCGCGTCGGGAACTACTGCCGAGCGTCGTTCGCTACGATGCCACGGTGACTGTTGACTCTGCGAAAACCGAACTCGTCGTCGGCGGCATCGGAGCGCGGATCATCGCGTTCGCCCTCGATATCGTTTTTCTCGGCATCGTCGCGAACATCGGGGTTGGAGTCGGAGCCCTCATCAATGGATCGACGTCGGGTGAAGGCGGGGTCATCTTCACGGCTCTCGGAATTGTGATTGGTGCCTACCTCATCGCTCTGATCGTGACGCTCGGATTGGCCGGATGGACCCCGGGCCTGATCATTCTGGGCCTGCGGGTCGTTCGCGAAGACACGCTGATGCGAGCCGGTATCGGGCGCGCACTGGGGCGCGGAATCCTCTTGCTCCCGATCTTCTTCTGGCCCTGGCTGGTGATGCTGCTCGTCACCGCGGTGCGGGACAAGTCGGGGCGGCATCAGGGTCTGCACGATTCGCTCTCGCGAACGATGGTGTTGAACGTGCGCCACGGGCTCGACCCGAGATAGCCGACATCGGCACCAGGCCGCGTGCCCCGAAGGCGAGTTCTGCCCAGCGCGCGCCCATCTCTGCGTAGAGTGCGGCGTCGGGATGGAGACCATCGGGCAGGGTGAAGCGATCGGTGTCGTCGGGGCCATACAGCGCGAGTCCGTCGAGGTAGTGGATGTTCTCTCCCGCGGCCTCTCTGACGCGCACGACATGCTCGATCTGCAGTCGTGACTGCGCGAGAGTGAGCGCGCCCTTGGCGACGTCTGTCGGGTCGCCGGCGGCGAAGCAGCGCACGTTCTCTTCCTCGAACTCCACCCCGGGAGGGCCGGGAGTGTCTTCACTGCCGGGCCAGAAGATCGATGAGGCCAGAACGATCGGTGTGTCGGGGTGGCCGGTGCGTACCCGGTCGAGGAAGCCGTGCAGTGCCGGGGCGAAGGTGCGCTGATCCATGGATCGTGCCCCCACGATATTGATGCCCACCTTGAGCGAGATGACGTCGGCCGGCTGCGCGGCGATGGCATCGGCGACGAACGGGTCGAGCATGCACTGACCACCGAAGCCGAGGTTCACCAGATCAAGGCCCGCCCGTCGTGCGGCGACCACCGGCCAGGTTCCGGTGGGGTGGGGTGTCTCGACGCAGTGACTGATCGAGCTGCCGTGATGAATCCAGCGCGCAGCCGCCGAGGGCGCCGATGCTCGCACGGGTGTCGCGGCCATGACATCGAGCAGGTCGACGATCAGACCCTGCGGAAACCACACCGTGACGCTCTTCTCGTGTGTGCCGAGGCCATCGAGGACAACGGCTGAAGACTCGCTCCTCGGCAGATCCGTCGCCTGGTCACCCAGCATCGTGATGCGACGCAGCGCATCGATGGGAGCGTCGACGGGTTCGAGATCGATCCCGTTCACCTCGGCCACAAAGGTATTCCGCGGCCCGGGCAACTCGTCGTACTGCAGCCGGGTGCAGCGCACACGCAGCTCGACCTGCTGGGCATCGGTATCGAAGCGGATGCGCACACCGCTGGCGGTGGAGACCGTCGCGCCCAGCAGCTCGCCGGCGGGCGGAAAGAATCTCCAGGCATCCAGCGGAAGCCGCACGGGTCGCACGCCGCCCGCCACCGGCATCACGTCGAGGTGTCCCTCGAGCAGAACGGAACCGCCGCCGAGCTCGACGACCAGAGCGGATGTGGCCGTTGCTGCTTCGCCCGTCATGAGGCCACCGGGGCGGCGTGCGCACGGACGAACGCGACGGTGCGATCGAGCACCTCGTCGCGCTGAGGAAGTTGGGCCCAGCCGTGATCCGCGCCCTCGACCACCACGAGTTCTGCGCGATCTGCGAAGACGTCTGGCGCCAGGTAGGCCTCGGCGTAGGAGACCGGCACGAAGTCTGCCGTGCCGTGCAGCAGCAGCGCCGGCCCCCGGTACGCGGCGGCGCTGGCGTAGGGGTCGAATCCGAGCGCGTCGTCTCGCATCGCCGGGCCCATGCGCATGCCCGCGAAGTCGAAATAGCCGAGGGTGTCGAGGCTGTCGAGCGGGCGGCCCTGAATCGACCCGCCTCGGATGTCGTCGACGAAGACGGCCGCCGTCGACCACATCGTGAGCGACCGGATGCCTGGCCCGCCGCCGCCCTCTTGCTCGGCCACGCGGGCTGCCGCCGTTGCAGAGATCACGGAGCCCAGGCTCATGCCCACGAGGTGCAGGTTCTGCGCGTCGACCTCGGGCAGGGCCGCTATCTGTTCCAGCACCGCGAGCGTGTCGGCCACGTCTCCCGATGCGCTTGTGTCGAAGAAGTCGCCGTCGCTCTCTCCGTGGCCGGCACGGTCGAATGCCACGACGCCGATTCCCGATCGCACGAGGCGCCGAGCGAGCTCGACGAAGACGCCGGTCGTCTCGACTCGGGAGCCGCCGAATCCGTGCATCAACACTGCTGTGGGGTGCTGCCCCGGCTGATCAACGAGGTGGTGGGACCCGCGCAGTGCAAGACCGCGAACTCGGGCTTCGAAGGGTCGGATGTTCACGGTGCTTCCTCTATAGGTTGTTGTGTCGATCATTCTGCGTCACGATCTCTACGCGGTCGCGTGCACTGCTGGAGTCGCCGCGGTGAGCGGCACTGTGTGGTCTTCGGTGTCGAAGGCTGTTCCGGTTCCACGCCGGAAGCCGATCCAGCCGATGAGGAATCCTGCGGCTCCGACGGCCGAGACGGCGACGTACACGGCCTGTGGGTTGAGAATGATGAGAGCGGGCGTCACGACGTTGAAGCCCGCGGTAGCGAAGCGCGCGACTCCATAGATCGTGCCCTGAGCGGTGGAGCGCAGCAGAGTCGGGAAGGACTCCTGGGTCCACACCTTCATGATCGTCTCGAAGCAGAAGGCACCGGCGAACGTCGAGCCGACGACCGAGACGACCAGCGTGGGCAGGGTGAAGCCGAACACGACGGGCACGAGGTTGAAGACGACGACGGCGATCGAGCCGATGACGAAGTACTTCATGCGGAACCGGGTGTCGGCGACGCTCATGAACCAGAGCGCGCCGAGCACTGCTGCGGGCATCGCGAGGATGGTCCAGGACTGGTACTCATTGACCGGGATGGAGGCGACACTGACAGCGACGAACGTGCCGAAGCTGCCGGCCACGCTGATCGAGATCGACGTGAGCGTGTAGAAGATGAGCAGGGTGATGAAGGCCCTGCGGTAGGGGCGTCGGCCGAAGTCTGCGATGCGCCCGCGCTGGGCACGCACGGTTCGTACGCCCTCGATGCGTTCCTCTCTGGCCACAGACCAGGAGGCCGACTCGGGGATCGTGAGCCTCAACACGAGCACGACGACGCCGACGATGCCGAAAGAGGCGAACATGATGTGACCGCCGGTGGCTCCGGCGGAGCCGAAGAAGATGCCGATGAGAACGGCCAGCAGAATGCCGAAGCCACCGAGCAGATTCGAGAAGACGAGGATCTTGCCGCGATTCTTGTCGGTGGCGGCCTCTGAGATCGTCGCGAGCGCGACGGGAAGATCTGCGCCGACGCCCAGGCCGATGAGTGCGACCCCGGGTAGCAGCACTGCTATCGAGACGCCGATGAAGGGGGTGGCCGCGCCGATCACGATGATGGACATCGTGACCAGAAACACCTTTCGGCGACCGTATCGGTCGCCCAGACGGCCGCCGATCAGCGCTCCGGCTGCGACGCCAGCGGTGAGCACTCCGGTAAGAAGGCCGAGCTGATCGTTCGTGAGGCCGGGTGCGCCTGGCCCGGGAGCCAAGAAGAGAACGAGCGCGATGCCGATGCCCGTCGTCGCCGCGGCGTCGACAAACGTGGCCATACCGCACACGAATCCCACCCACCACGCATTCGGGCCGCTCCGCGTCGGTGCCGTCGTCGTCATGTCATACCCCTTTGTATAAGCCGCGCCGCAGTCTGAGAGCTCAGTGCAATCCGCGTCAGACCAGATGCTATATCGATATAGCTGAGAAATCGACACGAAAATTATCGGGTGTCTTCAGCGGGCTGGGCCGACCGATCCGCCACGCACCATCGTCATCGCGATGCGATGGATGACCGGCTGAGCTTCTTTATCGAAAAGGAGTTCGACGGCACGTCGACCGAGCTCGACCTGGGGCAGTGCGATCGAGGTGAGAGGCGGATCGATCGCCCGGCTGATCGGGCTGCCATCGAAGGCGACGACCGACACATCTTCGGGCACGCGCAACTCGGCCCGGTGCAGCGCCTGGTATGCGCCCGCCGCCACGGCGTCGTTCGCGCAGATCAGTGCGGACGGGTGGGCGCCCGTTGCGAGTAGCCGGGTCACCGCCTCCCGTCCGTCCTCGGTGGTCCAGTCGTCGTCGACCATCTGTGTTCCGGCCAGCTCCGCACCGACATCGGCGAGAGCCTGTCGAATGCCTTCGAGTCGCTCGGAGAGGGCGAGCGGCGCCCAGCCGCGCCAGGAGAGACCCCCGGTCACGCCAGGGGGGAGGGTTCCGATGAACCAGATGTGATCGCGGTGGCCGAACCGAAGGAGCTCGTTGGCTGAGTCTCTTCCAGCGGCCACCTCATCCGGCACCACCGCGCGCGCGACGCCGACCGCTGGAACACAATTCAGCAGCACGAAGGGAACCTGGGTGAGCAGGGCAGGCGGGGTCACCGCACGGGTGAACATGGAGGCGTAGAGCACCCCGTCGATCGTGCGGTCGAGCAGGCTGTCGATCACCTGTTTCTCTTGGCCGGCATCGCCCTGCGTATCGACCGTGAACAGGATGGTGTCCCGCTCACGTAAGGCGTCGAGCGCTCCGCGAACCATCGAGTTGGCATGCGACGTGCTGCTCACGAAGTCGGACACCAGGGCGACCGTGCCCGACCTGCCCGTGCGCAGCGTGCGGGCCGTCATGTTGGGTCGATAGCCGAGTTCTTCGGCCGCCTTGCGCACACGTTCCGTCGTCTCGACCGAGAGCCGCTGGTCGGTTCGGCCCGTCAATACGAACGACACCGCGCTGCGAGAGACGCCCGCTCGTTCAGCGACCTGCGCGAGCGTCACGCGGCGCCGAGGTGCTCGCGCGGCTGCAGATTCGGCGCCCATCAGCCAAGAGTATGCGAGGAACGGTACGCGGGTCGGCCCGTTAGGAATTCGTTAGGACTGTAGTGATGCTGAGTATCTGAGCGCATCCGCTTCATCAGAACCATGCAAGCTGTACATATGACGACTACCTCTGCGCGGCGTCGCGGCTTCGGGGCATGGCTTCTCGATGGCCTGACCGACGATTCCGGTGCGCATCAGGGTCCGCACGCGGCGAAGATCGAGAAGACGCACTCGTGGTGGCGGGTGATGTGCCTCACCGGCGTCGATTATTTCTCGACCCTCGGCTACCAGCCGGCGATCGCTGCCGTTGCTGCGGGCCTGCTCTCGCCCTTCGCCACTGTCGTGCTCGTGCTGCTCACGCTCTTCGGGGCCCTCCCCGTATACAGAAGAGTCGCCCGCGAGAGCTTCCGCGGAGAGGGCTCGATCGCCATGCTCGAGCGCCTGCTGCCGTGGTGGGGTGGCAAGCTCTTCGTGCTCGTGCTGCTGGGCTTCGCCGTCACCGACTTCATGATCACGATCACGCTGTCGGCCGCGGATGCGACGGCGCACGCCGTGGAAAACCCGTTCGCGCCGAGCTGGTTCCACGGCAACGAGGTCGTGATCACGCTCGTTCTCGTGGCGCTGCTCGCCGCCGTGTTCCTGCGCGGATTCAAAGAGGCCATCAACATCGCCGTGGTGCTCGTCGCCGTGTTCCTCGTGCTCAACGCCATCGTCATCGCTGTCTCGATCGGGCACGTCGCCCAGAACGCCGTCGTGATCACCGACTGGTGGGCGGCGCTCACGGCCCAGCATGGCAACCCGGTCGTGATGGTCGGCATCGCGCTCATCGTCTTCCCGAAGCTCGCTCTCGGCCTCTCCGGTTTCGAGACGGGAGTGGCGGTGATGCCGCAGATCTCAGGAAAGCCCGGCGACACCGAGGCCAACCCGGCCGGTCGCATCCGGGGCGCGCAGCGGCTGCTCACGACGGCCGCGATCATCATGTCGACGTTCCTCATCACCTCGAGCATCGTGACGACGTTCCTCATTCCGCAAAAGGAGTTCAAGGCCGGCGGCGAGGCGAACGGGCGTGCCCTCGCCTACCTCGCGCACGAATACCTGGGGCCCGCGTTCGGCACGGCCTATGACATCAGCACCATCTGCATCCTGTGGTTCGCCGGCGCCTCGGCGATGGCCGGTCTACTCAACCTGGTGCCCCGCTACCTGCCGCGCTACGGAATGGCGCCGCAGTGGGCGCGGGCCGTGCGTCCGATGGTGATCGTGTTCACCCTGATCGCCTTCGTGATCACGATCGTGTTCGAGGCGAACGTCGATGCGCAGGGCGGTGCTTACGCCACCGGCGTGCTGGTGCTGATCACCTCGGCATCCGTGGCCGTCACGCTGTCTGCCCTGAACAAGAAGCAGCGAAAGCGCACGGTCGGCTTCGGCGCGATCGCGGTGGTCTTCGTCTATACGACCATCACGAATGTCTTCGAGCGGCCCGATGGCGTGCGCATCGCGGCGCTGTTCATCCTCGGCATTCTCGTGGTGTCGATCGTGTCGCGGGTGCAGCGTTCGTTCCAGTTGCGCGCGACGAGCGTGACATTGGATGCGACGGCGCAAGACTTCGTGCTGGCCGACGCGGATGCGTACGACCAGGTTCTCATCGTGGCCAACGAGCCCGACGACGGCAGCGCTCACGAGTATCGGCAGAAGATCTCGGACGAGCGTCGCGACAGTGGGATTCCGCAGCGCCGACCTGTGATCTTTCTCGAGGTGTACCCGACCGACTCGTCGAACTTCGAGGAAGACCTGGAGGTGCGTGGGGTCGTCAAGCACGGCAACCGGGTGCTCGAGGTGTCGAGCGGCAATATTCCGAACACGGTCGCCACGGTGCTGCTCGAGATCCGCGACCTCACGGGAACGGTGCCCGACATCTACTTCGAGTGGACAGAGGGAAACCCGATCTCGAACATGTTCAAGTACCTCATCACGGGCGGCGGCGAGGTGGCCCCGGTCACCCGAGAGGTATTGCGCCGCGCGGAGCCGAATCCGCGGCGCAGGCCAGACGTCCATGTGAGCTGACCGACTGGGTGGAGGATTGATCCATGGCTTTTATGGCTTATGCGAAGAAGACCTTCTCGGATGACACGATCGCGTCTTATGAATTCGGCTTCCGGCCTGAAGAACCGATCCACGGAGTGTTCGTTGTGTCCGTGACAGACCCGGCCGAGTGGCCTGCCTGGATCGTGTTCAACTCGTGAGCGCCGCGATGCCATTCGGACACGAGGTCACGGCGCACGCGGCTGCTCTCGGCGAATTGCTGGCCACCCGCATCCGCTTCGACTACAACGGCGGCGCCATCCACGGAAAGGATTTTCGCAAGTGGATGGGCGAGGACGGTTTCGGCGGCGACGATGGAACCGGCGTTGCGGAGTGGGAGCGCGCTATGCGTCACCAGGCGCAGATTCTGCTCGATATAGCCGACCTCTTCGACGGCACCGACCTGGCGCTTGACGAGGCGACGGTCACACTCAGCTTTGCGTCGGGTGGTGTCGTCGCTGTTGCGTTCGAAATCGGGCGAAAGATCGTGCGCATCGGCTCTGCGAAGCAGTTGACCACGGTCGCGGATTTCTCGGGCAACGAGGTCTACGCGCGGGTGCTTCTTGTGCTGGCCGCCACTGCCGCAGGGATCCCCGTGCTCGAGGGCCCTCTTCGTCCGCGGCAGCCGCTGACCATCTCGCCGTCCACGCATCCGTGGTCTCCGGGCTGGGTCGTCGAGCCGCCCGCAGGCATCGTCGGATTCTGGCCTGTCGCGGAGGACGAGGAGAAGGCCCGACTGGTCGCGCTTGCCGGGGCCATGTCTGTGGATGACACGATCGCGTACATCACGCAGAACTCGCTGGAGCAACACGTGCGGCGGTCGTCTCCCTGGCCTGGGCGTGTGTCTCGTGTGCGCGGCTCGTTGCTCGGCGGCGCTGTCGGCGACGCGCTGGGGTTTCCCGTGGAGTTCGACTCGCTCGCGGCGCTCACGAACCGGGCGGGAGGGGCGGTACGCGACTACCTGCCCATCTCGGGCCTGCCCGATGGTGCGATCAGTGACGACACTCAGATGACCCTGTTCACGGCGGATGCGATCAGTCGCCTCCTCGACGGCGGTGACGGCTCGACGAGCCTGCGTGACGCCGAGGCCGAGGCCTACCTCGACTGGTACGACACGCAGCTCGGCGGTTCGCTCGGCCGAGCGGTGTCGGCGCCAGCCGACAGCCTGCTCGCCGAGCGCTGGCTCTACAGCCGACGCGCGCCGGGCACAACGATCATGGGCGCGCTCGACCGGGCCGCATCCAGAGCCGTGGGCACACCGGTGCCGGATGCCGTCAATGACAGCAAGGGATGCGGCACCGTCATGCGGAGCGCGCCCTTCGGGCTGGTGGCCGACTGGACTCCGGATGAGGCCGCCCGGCACTCCGCCGATGCAGCCCGCATCACGCACGGCCACGCCACTGCCGCCGCTTCGGCAGGTGTCTTCTCTCGAATCGTGCGGCTGCTGCTCGCCGGAGGCGATCTGCAGCAGAGCGTGTTCGCGGGACTGTTGAGCCTCGAGGTGCGCACCGGTCTCTACAGCGACGAGGCCACGGCGAAGGCTCTGTCGTGGGCGTTGCACGCAGCAACGACGGGTGTCCCGAGCCCGCAGCGCATCGAGGAGTTCGGCGGCGGCTGGATCGCCGAAGAGGCGCTGGGCATCGCCGTCTATTGCGCTTTGGTGTATCCGCGTGAGCACCAGATTCTGGATGCGCTGGCGCTCGCGGTCTCCCACTCCGGCGACAGCGACTCGACCGGAGCGATCTGCGGCAACCTGCTCGGCGCTCTGCACGGCGAGGAGGCGCTGCCCGCCGGTCTTGTCGCGCGGCTCGAGGGCCTGCCGACGATCACCCGCGTTGCTGATGCCCTGTCTGCAGCGTAGAACCAACGAGTAAAGGAACATCGTGGCTAATCCGGATTTTGAGCAGTTCATGGAGATTGTGCGGAGCCTGCCGCGGGTGCAAGACCTCGTGTTCCGGGGGCACCCGGCTCTTGCGGCGGCGGTGGCTCCGTTTGTGACGAATGGCTTGCTGCCGGCTTCTCAGAATCCGCGCGTGGCGAGTGAGAATTTCACTTCTCCGGTGCTGTTGTGCATCGTGAGTGCGAACGGCCGAGTGTTGGGGCCTCTTTCACGTGAGGCGGGTGATGAAGAGGTCGTGATTCTTCCGGGCCTCCTGCTCTGTCCGCTGAGTCAGTTCCAGGTCGGCCCGATGACAGTGGTCGTGTTGGATGAGGTCGAGTCAAGCCCGGCCGGGTCGTGGGTCGAGCCGACGCGTGGTGGCCGTATTCCTTCGTCTGTGGAAGAGATCGTGGCGAACGCCCACGCGCGCGTGGGGGAGTCTCTGTCTACTCCCGCGGCGGCGGTCTCGTCGCCGGGTAAGTTCAGCTCAGCGATCCTTCCCGCAGGGTGAGTCGCTCGGTTTAGGGTTCCGGGCGTGCCCTTCTGGGCATGGGCGCCAGCTGCGCTGTCTCGCTCAGCCGAGACCGAGCAGTGTCAATGGGAGCCCGCCCAAGAGGAACAGCGGCACCGGGAGGACGACAGCTGCGATACCTCCGATGAGGCTGCGGCGAGCGGCGCGGACACCCAATCCCGTGGCTCCGGCGGCCTCGGGAGTTGTCGCCCAGCGCAGGCCGCGTCGCGCGAAGACGATCGCGCGGATGGCGAAGTACCAGATCACCGGGATGGAGATGAAGACGAAGGGCGCGAGCACGAGCTGGCCGTCTGCGCGGAGCAGATAGAGCGGCGCCCAGAGCACGATGAAGCCGATCGCGGCGAGGGTGCCCGCGAGCGTGGCGTTGACGGCGGCGACGCGGGCCTGCCTGTTGACGATCGGTTTCGGAAGCAGCTTGAGCGCGCTCTTTTCTGGTTCCATGGGTGGGAGCTTACTGTCACACGCCCTGCGCCACGAAGGTGACCGAGAGGCGCGCCGACTGCGGCGCGACACGGTAGGCGGGCAGGATACCCGGACCGCATGTCGCGGTGCCCACCCCGTTCTGCAGCACGTCGATCGACAGGTGGGTGCGTGTGCTCGGGGCCAGCTCATCGGCGTGGAGAGCCGCGTCGAGCTGCTGCCTCGACCAGGGCGACACGGTCACGATCAACGCCTGTTCCGGCGTCTCGGCGTCGTGCGCGCGCACCTCGATCACGTTTCCGTCGACAAGGTGGAGCTGCGCCTCGCTGACGCCTCGCCGCGCGCCGCTCTCCTGGGGGCGAACGTGTGCGGTGCGCAGCTGATCCAGCCCCGCCGACCAGTGTCCCCAGCGATTTGCCTGGCCGGTATCGGCGTAGCCCGCTCCCGGGCCCAACCCGACCCAGTCGAGTCGGCTCGTCGGCTCATCGAATGTCAGGTCGATTCCGAGCCGAGCCCAGTCGACGAGCCATGGGCCGACAGGCTCGAACGACGCGTCGAGCTGCAGCCCCTCCGCGGTCTGATGCCACCGAAAGCTGGTGTCGATGCCCACGTCGCGCATGGGCGGGGCCCAGCGGGTGTCGACCACGATCGTGTCGCCGTCCAGGCGGATGCCGCGCACGCGCGGAACCAGACGGTCGAGGCCCGCGTCGCGCCAGCGATCAGCGAGAGGTGGGAGCTCGGGCTCGTCCCAGCCGACGTCGCGGTCGTTGTCGACCGGTGCCCTCCAGACACCGACCGCAGGACCGCTCACGGCGACGCCGTTCAGCCGCAGGAGTCGGCCGGTTGCGGGATCGATCAGGCTGGTGCCGAGAGCGATACCGTCGGCAGCCACCGCTGGTGGGTTGACAGCGAGGCTCGCCTCGCGCGTGGGTGCCGGTGCGTCGAGATCCACCGATTGCACGGCTGATTGGCCCCAGGTCACGACGTGGCCCGCGGGGGCCCAGGATGTCGCCTGCCGCAGCATGGCGAGGACCGTCACGGCATGCATCCGGCCCCCGTCGACGGATGCGAAACGCGCTTCGGGAGGCAGCGCGGCCGCGATGCGGCTGTGTGCCGGTGCCGGAGGAACATCGAGAGTTCCCGAGCGCAGCACTCCGTCTTCTGTTTCGAGCTGCCAGCGGAATTCGAGGTGGTCGAGCGCGACGGTGTCGTAGCGGTTGCCGATCGTCACCGTGAGGTCATCGGCATCCACCTCGATCTTCACGGGCGCCGTGAGCTGTGCGAAGTCGGCGAGACCGGGTCGAGGCTCACGATCGGCGCTGACGAGTCCGTCGATCACGAAGTTGCCATCGTGCACCGCCTCCCCGAAATCCCCGCCGTAGCGGATGACGCGTCGTCCGTCGGGGCCCCTGACCGCGAGGCCGTGCTCGACCCATTCCCAGATGAATCCTCCCGCCACACGGGGCGATTCGTCGATCAGGCGCTGATACTCGGTCAGCCCGCCCGGGCCGTTGCCCATGGCATGCGCGTATTCGCACAGTACGAAGGGCAGGCCGCGGCGGTGCAGCTCCTCGGGGCTGGCGTCGGGCGGTGCCGGAGCATCGTGCTCGAGTGCGATCGCCTCGACCTCCGCGACCGAGGCGTACATGCGCGAGTAGACATCGACGTAGGTGCTGCTCCAGTCGCCCTCGTAGTGCACGAGCCGCGAGGAGTCTCTGCGGTGGGTCCACTCGGCGATGGCTTCGAGGTTCGCCCCGGTTCCTGCCTCATTGCCCAGAGACCACATGATGACCGAGGGGTGGTTCTTGTCGCGCTCGACGGTGCGTTGCATGCGGTCGAGATAGGCCTCGCGCCACTGGTCGACATCGCTGGGGTTCTCTCGCCACCCGACGGGTTCGAAGCCATGCGACTCGAGGTCGTTCTCGAGAATCACCCAGAAGCCGAGTTCGTCTGCCAGGTCGAGAAAGTCGGGGTGAGGCGGGTAGTGCGAGGTGCGGATCGCATTGATGTTATGCGCCTTCATCAGGAGCAGCTCACGGCGCGCGGCCTCCAGAGAGACGACGCGCCCTCTCTCGGGGTCGTGCTCGTGCCTGTTGACCCCGCGCAGCGTGATCGGCGCATCGTTCACGAGCAGCACCGCGTCTCGGGTCGAGACCGAGCGGAATCCGACGCGCAACGTGACCGTCTCGCTCGCTGTCTTCACAACGACCTCGTGCAGCGTCGGTGTCTCGGCGGTCCACGGCTCGACCCCGGCGATCACGTGCTCCACACCAGCGGGCGATCCGTGGATGCCGAGGGCCGGCGCCCACACGAGCGCGTCGGTGTTCGGGGCAATCGGCGCCTCTGCGCCCGACTCGAGCGAGACATCCACTCGCAGTCGGCCGGAGCCGTCTGCCGCGTCGAACGAGGCGTGCACCTGGGCGTCGCGGATGCCGCCGGCCGGCCTCGCCTCGAGGGTGACGCTGCGGAAGATGCCGGGCAGCCACCACATGTCTTGATCCTCGATGTATGACGCCGCTGAGAACTGAGCCACCCGCACGGCGAGCACATTGCCGGTCGCGCGAAGCACGGCGCTCGCGTCGAACTCGTGGGTCAGTCGGCTGCCCCGAGTCGTGCCGAGCTCCGCGCCGTTGAGCCAGATCGTCGCGGCCGACTCGATGCCGTCGAAGCGCAGGATGCTCGGGGAGACGAGAAACTGCGGCTCGGCATCGAAGACCAGCAGGTAGTCGCCGATGGGGTTGGCGTCGGGCGGGTACGGGGGGTCGACGGGGAAGGGGAAGTCCACATTCGAATAGGCGGGAGAGCCGTGTCCCTGGAGGTTCCAGTGGCCGGGAACGGTGATCGGTGACCAGGCGCTCGATGAGGCATCGCCACTCGCGGCAGCGCCGTGGATCCAGCCATCCTGGGGTGCCGTTCGTGCAGAAAGCGACCGGCGGAACATCCATTCGCCGTCGAGGCTCCGCTTCGGCGCGTCGCTCTGCAGATGAGCGCGGGGCGCGAGCGACCCGCGGCCGGGCCCCGGGTCGGAGAGCTCCGCGACGAGCGCATCGGCAGACGACAGAGAGGTTTCGTGATCGGGGGATTCTGTCATGGCGAGATTCTTTCTCGTGGTGGTGGATGCGGGGGAGTGGTTCAGGGCCGAGGCAGCGACCGCACGGCGCGACCGGAAACCGAGACAGCCGCGGCTATGACGGCGATGATCGACGCCATGGCGAGCCGGATGTCTATCCGTTCGCCCAGAGCTCCGACCGCCGGCGGGCCGACGATGTTCGCTATCGACGACAGCGACGTTACCGCGGCGACCTTGGCGGGCCCTCGTAGAGGGTCGGCGGCGGCGAGCGCGATTCCGATGGGCACGTTCAGGGCCGACCCTGCGCCCCACAAGGCCATCCCGCAGATGGCCAGGGGCAGCGAGGGCGCCAGTGCGAAGATGCCGAGGCCCAGAACGGAGACGGCGCCGGAGAGCCGGAGCATCGTCAGTCGGCCGAGGCGGTCAATCGCCGGCCCTCCGATGAGGCGCACCACGGTCTGCGCGATGAGGAACGCGGTCAGCGCGATGGCGCCCTCGCTCTCGGGCGCGCTGAAGGCATCGACCACGGAGAGGGCCGCCCAGTTGTTCGCCGTGCCCTCCGAGAGCGCGGCTGCGAAGACGATCACTCCGAGCAGCAGTGTCTGCGACTCTCCCCAGACGCGCAGCGACGCGCCCTTGGCGATGGGAAGCGCTTGCGCTGCGGCCACATGATTCTGTTGCACCTCGAGTGCAAGCGGGCGCACGAGCCGGGCCACCAGTTGGCGAATGATGACGGCCACGACCGCGAGTCCGAAGAGCTGTGGAAGAACAGTCACGCCGAGCGCCGCCGCGGCGCCTCCTGTGGCGGCGCCCACGGCCGAGCCGATCGAGTAGCCGGCGTGGAACTGAGGCAGAATCGTGCGCCCCACGGATCGCTCGTTCGCCGCTGCCAGGATCGATTGCGGCACGTTCGTGAGGGCGAATGCGGCGCCGTGCAGCACGTTCGCAAGAAGCAGGATGGGCAGTCCGCCGACATCCATGGAGAGGCCGAGCAGCAGGTACGCCAGCACAAAAGCGCCGGTGGCCATCTGGTAGGTCAGAAGCGGGCCGAAGCGCATGACGGCTGCACCGGCGAAGGTCACCATCACCAGCGTTCCGATGGCTCCGGCGCTCAGAAACAGGCTGACCTCGGAAACCGAGAGGTCGAGACCCTCGCGGATTCCCGGAAGCCGGACCATCCACGACGACAGGGCGAGACCATTGAAGAAATAGGCGAGCAGGATGCCGATTCGCACGGAGGAGAACGGCGTCCTGACGGTCGAATCACGCAAGATAGGTTGACCCTCTTACCTGTCTCGTGATGATCTCCGCCACACCCAGGAGCGCTCCGTCATCTCCGAGAGTTCCCGCCACGAGGCGCGGAGGAAACGGGATGCGTCCCACGAGACGAGCCGAGATCTCGCGAATCGCGAAAGCCGGATGCCGAGCGAGATGTCCGGCGAGAATGATGACCTCGGGGTCGAGCACGGTCGCGAGCGCTCCGCACGAGAAGGCGAGCAGGTCGAACAGCTCGTCGGCGGCGTCTTTTGCCGAGGGGATCTTGTCGGCCGCATCGTCGAGGAGCCTCTGCATCGCCTCTGGCGCCGCCAATCGCACCTGACCGTGGCTGCTTGCGACGCCCGCGATTCTCGATTCGAGGTCTCCCTGGTCGGTGAAATAACGAGCGAGGGCGCCGCGCTCGGTGAAGAGGAAGCCGACCTCGCCGGCAGCGGAGCGGAACCCCCGGTAGATCTCTCCGTTGTTCACGATGCCAGCGCCGACACCCTCTCCGAGGAGGTAGGACGCCACACTCTGGGTTCCCCTGCCCGCTCCGAGGGCCCACTCGCCGAAGGCGATGCAGTTGGCATCGTTCTCGACGTGCACGGGAAGGTCGGTCGCGCTCGCGACGATCGAGGCGAGCGCGATGTCGCGCCAGCCCAGTTCAGCCGTGTTCATCACCCGCCCGTCGTGCACGATGCCGGGCACAGAGATGCCGATCCCCATCAGCTCGCGTTTTTCGCTCGTGGCCGCCTCGACGAGTCTCTGCGTCAGGGCGAGAGTGCCTGCGAGCCGGGTGGAGGCGGAAACGGCGCCGGTGGCCGGATCTTCGTCGAATTCGACGACCTCGGTGGTGACGGTCTTGCGGCCGAAGTCGCGCAGGAGCCCGTGAGCCGAGTCGCGCCGCACCTCGATTGCCGCGATCACTCGCGATTCGCCGGCGGCTCGAAGAAGGTTGGATGGGCGTCCGCCCGAGGACTGCTGCATGCCCTCATGAGCCAGAATGCCTTCGGCGAGCATCGCCGCGCTGAGCCGTTCGACCGTGGCCGGGCTCAGCCCGGTCTTTGCACCGATCTGTTTGCGAGAGAGGGGCCCGTTCTCTTCGAGGCAATCGAGAATCGCCGTTCGGTTGATCTGCGTGACGACCCGGGTCGTTGCTGTTCGCTTCTTCATGTTCATCGATCTCTTCTTTCGACAGCGGGCCCGGTATCGGCGGTCTCAGCTCAGCGACGACGCTGCGGCCTTGTCTAGAAGTATGGTGACGTCGGCGTGCCGCCGGAGCGCGGACGCGGGACTGGCCTGGTCGATCGGGCCCTCGAGTGCTTGGGCGACTGCCTCGGCCTTGCCGGAGCCGAATGCGAGCAGCACGATCGAACGAGCCTTGAGAATCGTGCCGATTCCCTGGGTCATGGCCTGGCGCGGCACGAGGTCGACGTCGCCGTCGAAGAACCGTGCGTTCGCTTCTCGGGTCTCCTCGGCCAGGTCTACGACACGGGTCAGCGAGTCGTGTGCGGAGCCGGGCTCGTTGAATCCGATGTGGCCGTTGTGGCCGATGCCGAGAATCTGCAGGTCGACACCGCCTATCGAGTCGATGCTTGCCTCGTAGGCGCTGGCGGCCGCG
This sequence comes from Agreia pratensis, assembly GCF_900177685.1. Classification (GTDB taxonomy): domain Bacteria; phylum Actinomycetota; class Actinomycetes; order Actinomycetales; family Microbacteriaceae; genus Agreia; species Agreia pratensis. The sequence goes on along the minus strand of NZ_FXAY01000007.1, from coordinate 32,457 downwards.
GCGAGATCGGTGGCCGAACCATCGGGCACGGAGACGAGACGGCGGTCGAATCCGAGCGGTTCGGTCACCTCTGCGTCGATGACACTGCGGTAGCTCTGGGGCAGGCGGGGGTCGATGCCTACGTATTCGTCCAGGGCGAAGGCTCTCGCCCGCGAGAGGTCGAGGGGCGTCGACCGCATGGCCCGTGCGAGGGCGCGATAGACGGGCGAGGGCGTAGAGCCGGTGGCGACGCCGAGTGATGCCGTCGGCTTTTCTCTGAGAAGGGCCAGGATGCGAGTGGCCGCCAGTTCTGCCGCGGCCTCGGCGTCTGAGGCGACGCAGACCCTCAGCGAGGTGAGCGGGCGAGCGAGAGAAGCGGAACTCATGACTCGAGCACCGATCGCTCGGCGAGCGCGGCTCGTCGTTCGCCGGCCCACTGCACCGCGCCCTGCACGGGAGGGGTGCGAACGACCAGGAGATCTACACCCGGCAGAATCCGCTCGAGGTGAGCGCGGACCGCGGCCTCGTAGCTCGGCTGATTGACGATCACGCCACCGCCGGCCACCACGGTGCGACCGATGGCGCCTCTTCTGATCACGTGTGCTGCACCCTCGGCGAGGGCGAGTGCGGCACGGTCGATGATCGCCGCCGCCGCGGGGGAGCCGGCTGCCGCCTGATCGAAGACGATGGATGCGTGCCGCCCCCAGGCCGCTCCGCTGGCGCCCGATGACGCCTGTTCCGCCAGTTCTGCTGCACCGCGGGCGCGAAAGGCGCCGAGCATCGCGCTGAACAAGGAGTCTTGATCGACTTCGCCCCTGTCTGCGGCGGCGAGGGTGGCGCGCAGGGCCGCAGAGACGAGATCGTGAGAACTCCCCTTGTCGCCGAGGGGCCAGCCATAGCCGTCGACCGTCACACGGGTGCCGGCCGCGGTCGTTCCACTGATCACCGCGCCGGTCCCGACGATCATTTCGATTGTCGGTCGGATGGTCGTGGCGTGGTGCAACAGCAGGGCGTCGTTGACGACGGTCACCTCGGCGTCCAAAAGGGATCCGAGCCTGGCCTCGGCCAGCATGATCTGCTCGTCGGTGTCGCATCCGTGCACGCCGGCGACGATGACCGTGTCTCGGGTGACAGAGCCGAGCGAGCGCACGGTCGCGCTGAGCCGAACGAAATTGTCGTCATCAGAGAAGAGTGAGCCGCGTCTCCACTCTGCGGAGGGCACGACGATCTCGCTCGTGGAGTCCGATGAGTCGATGGCGCGGATGTGGGTCTTCGTTCCACCGACATCGATCCCGACGACCGAGAGCGACACCTCGTCACCACCCGCATTCGGGTTCGACGACGGGTGGCGGGGTGGTTGGGCGCCTGAAAGCACGACTCTCCGGTTCTCTTCGTTCGTCAGTAGCGGGTGAGGAGGTCCATCCTTTCGCGAGGCGATCGGCTGCATCATTGCCTCATAGTGATAATAAAGCACGCTCTTCCGTTCACTGCAAGCTTCCTGAAGATCACGCCCTTACAGGTGAGAACAAATGTTTCATGTGTGTAAACGCCTGTTTCAAGCCGAAGAAGTTCGCGGACTCGCGTGCTTTTGGTCGTTGACCAGATAACCCTTGCACTGATACAAAAGATCAACTGAGAAGCGATGAATTACAGCGCTTCGCCCTCACCCGCCCCATGAAAGGCTCCTTGTGAATCACAGAATTCGCGTCGCTGCGACAGTTGTCGCGTTCGGTGCGCTGCTGGCATCCATGACCGCGTGCTCCAGTGCGAGTGACGACTCGGCCCCCCTCAAGTTCGTGCTTTCGGGCGACGCGACTCAGGGCGGCGGCTACCAGAAGATGGCCGACAAGTACTTCGAGGAGACCGGCACCAAGGTCGAGATCGTCGACGTTCCGGGAGACGACCTCACCACGCGTCTGCGCAACAGCGCCCAGGCGGACGACCTTCCCAACATCGCCGCGGCGGCAAACGTCGACCCGCTGTGGAAGGACCAGCTGCTCGACCTCACGAGCATCTCCAAGGATGCCAATGTGCTTCCCACCCTGACCGTCGAGGACCCGGCCGACAAGAAGGTGAAGGCTCTTCCCTCCAGCCTCACCTCGGTGGGCATGTTCATCAACAAAGACCTGTGGGACAAGGCCGGAGTGAGCTACCCGACCGACGAGAGTCAGACGTGGACGTGGGACGAATTCGTGGCCAAGGCCAAGCAGGTCCAGGCCGGAGCGGGTGCCCAGTACGGGCTCACGATGGATGCCTCGGCCCACCGCCTGCGTTCGTTCCTCTACGAGTTCGGCAGCCAGGGCGTCGTTCAGGACGGCGACGACTTCTCTATCGATGATGAGGGCAAGACCGCCCTCGAGTACTTCAAGTCGATGAACGACGACGGCTTCATGCCGAAGTCGGTCTGGACAGCCGGCGACGACGCAAGCGCTACCTTCAAGAGCGGACAGGTCGCCGCGTACTACTCCGGCGTGTGGCAGATCGCGGACTTCCAGGCCAACATCACCGACTTCGCCTGGGCCTCCGTTCCGACTCCGCAGCAGCCGGTCAAGGCGACGAACTACGGCGCCGCATCGTGGATCGTCGGTTTCAGCGGGCGAGGAAAAGACGAGGCGACGACGAAGTTCATCTCGTGGCTGTACCAGCCTGAGAACTACACCGCGTACTGCGAAATCGCGGGATGCCTGCCATCGGTGAGCGGACTGAATGTCTCGTACCCGAAGAATGCCGACGCATTCGCGCTGTACAACGCGGAGATCGCGGCCTCACCGGACGTGTCCGCGGTGCAGACAACAGATCAGCTGCGCCAGGGGTACGAGGGCAAGAGCCTCGAGGTCGAGCCGCTGAAGGACGAGACCATCAAGTATCTCAGCGGTGAGCAGACGATCGACCAGACGATCGACGCGATCACCAAGGCCACCAAGGCAGCCCTCGGCTGAGAAACGGTTCCGGTGCGCCGTCCCCACGGCGCACCGGAACCCGGCCGCGGTCGTGCGTCGCACGTCGCATTCGTGAGCCATCCGTACACCCCACCCGAGGAGAGAACATGACCAGCACGATGCGCAGCGTCGTTGGTGCAGAGGCCCAGGATGAGCCGGGCGACGTGAGTACCGGCACGGTGCAGCCTCGCCGTCGCCGAGCGAAGCGGCGTTATCGCCTGACGCCTCTCGTGTTGTCGGCCGGGGTGATCATCCTCATGGCGCTCTTCTTCATCTGGCCGGGTGTGCTCGGCCTCACATACTCGTTCACCTCGTACAAGGGTTTCGGGCCGATGACCTTCATCGGCCTCGACAACTACACCAAGCTGGCCAGCGATCCCACGTTCTACGCAGCGCTCGGTCGCACGCTCATCTATACCGTCTTCTCCGTGCCACTCGGATACGCACTGTCGCTATCCCTCGCAGTCGCCCTCACCAACCTGCGGGCGCGAGGAAAGACGGCGGCCCGCATCATCTTCTTCCTGCCCTGGCTGGTGTCGCCGATCGTCACCGGTGTTATCTGGCGCTGGATGTTCGGCGAGAACTTCGGGTTCGTGAACTACGTGATCACCTCACTCGGTGGCGGCGCGGTGCCCTGGTCGTCAGACCCCAACCTGTCGCTGATGGTGGTCATCGTGGCCTCAGCGTGGGCCGGAGCGGCGTTCAACATGCTTCTCTTCATCGCCGCTCTGAACAACGTGCCGAAGTCGTATTACGAGGCCGCTGAACTCGACGGGGCCAACGGCTGGCAGCGCTTCGTGTCAATCACGCTCCCCGGAATCGCCCCCACATCTGTTCTGGTGATCCTTCTGTCGACGCTGGGTCAGATGAAGGAGTTCGCCATGATCCAGGCCCTGAACAACGGTGGCCCGGGTACCTCGAACCAGCTCATCGTGCAGTACATCTACCAGACGGGCTTCGCCCAATCGAATGTGGGCTACGCCAGCGCGGCGTCGATGGTGCTTCTCGTCATTCTGATGGTCATCGCACTCATCCAGATCGCGATCAACAGGAAGGCCACTCGCTAATGGCGACCGAGACGATGCCCCAGGCGACAGCTTCACGATTCCGTCGATCACCCCGAGCTGTCATGCGCAAGAAGTCCGGCGAGATCCGTCGGTCCATCCTGCCGACCACCATGCTCTGGGTGCTCGCCATCCTCATGGCTTTTCCGCTCCTGTGGTTCCTGCTCTCCTCCTTCAAGGGAGGCGGCGAGCTCTTCACCTATCCGCTCTCCTTCCTGCCTCGAGAGTGGACGGTCGACGGGTATATGCGTGCGTGGGAGCGCATCGACTTCGTGCGCTACTTCGGAAACACGATCGTCGTGGCCACCCTCACGACAGCTCTCACCGTCTTCTTCTGCGCGACCGCGGGGTATGCGCTCGCGAAGTACCGCGCTCCGTGGCTCTCCGTGTTCGCTCTGTGCATTCTGTCGATGACCATGCTGCCCGGCGAGGTCATCCTGAGCCCGACCTTCTCCGTGGTGCGTGACCTGGGCTTCTACAACTCGCTCATCGGCGTCATCCTGCCCTCGATCCTGACGCCCACCGGGGTATTCATGTTCAGGCAGTTCTTCATCACGGTGCCCGACGAGCTGCTCGACGCGGCCAGAATCGATGGCGCGAACGAGCTGTCGATCTTCTTCCGCATCATGCTGCCCCTCGCAAAGCCGATCATGCTGACGCTGGCGATCATCTCGTTCCAGTGGCGGTGGAACGACTACATCTTCCCGCTCATCATTCTGAGCGACCCGAAGAATTTCACGCTGCAGATCGCGCTGCGCACCCTGCTCGGGTCGGAGAACATCGATTGGGCCATCCTCTTGGCCGCTTCTGTCATCTCGATGATTCCGCTCGTACTCCTCTATCTGGTGTTTCAGAAATACATCACCAGTTCCGACATCAACACGGGCCTCCGCGACTGACGTTCATGCACCTCGATCAAGACAAGTCCGCCGCACGGGTGGATCGCTTTCTCGGCGAATACCTGCCCACGGCCATCGTCCACGAGTCCGTGCCGGTCGCTGCCGGAGCCTGGACGGTCGCGGGCGAACCGGTGCCGTTCTCGGCAGCGCGCGACGCGGACTTCACGCCGATGGCCAGCGGAACCCGGTGGGGCGAGCCGTGGGGCACGACCTGGCTGCACATCACGGGAACGGTGCCCGAACGGTGGCAGACGCAGGGCGGTCGCTACCGAATCGAACTCTCCCTCGATCTCGGGTTCTCTCAGTCGAAACCGGGATTCCAGTGCGAGGGACTCGTGCGCACCCCCGCCGGCCGTGCGGTCAAAGGACTGGAGCCGCGCAACCACCACGTGCCCCTCGATGCGCTGCCGGGGGAGACGTTCGAGTTCTATGTCGAAGCCGCCTCCAATCCCGATCTCTCGGGCGGCGACGACTTCAAGAGCCAGCGGGCCTTCGCCCCGACCCCCTTCGGTGACCGCAGCACTGCGCCGGCGGGTGAGCTATACACGCTGGGCCGGTTGGAGTTGCGACTGATCGACGTAGAACTCGAGTCGTTCGAGCTCGAGCTGAGGGTGCTCAGGGGGTTGATGGCCGAACTCGCCGACTCCGATCCGCGTCGACTCCGCATCCTCCTCGCCCTCGGCGCTGCGCTCGACGCCCTCGATCCCGACGACCTCGGTGGCAGTGTGTCGGCGGGTCGGGCCGTCCTCGAGCCCGTCCTTGCGGCGCCCGCTGCTCACTCCGCCCATCGGATCGTCGCGACCGGGCACGCGCATATCGACTCCGCGTGGCTGTGGCCGACCCGCGAAACCGTGCGGAAGTGCATCCGCACGTTCTCGAACGTGCTCGACCTCATGGATCGTGATCCCGAACTCAACTTCACGTGCTCGTCGGCTCAGCAGTACGCCTGGGTGAAGGCCGCCGATCCAGAGCTGTTCTCTCGTCTCGCCGCTCGGGTGAGCGAGGGGCGCTTCGTTCCAGTGGGAAACATGTGGGTCGAGTCCGACGTCACGATGCCGAGCGGAGAGTCGCTTGCACGTCAGCTCCTCGAGGGGGGCCGGTTCTTTATCGAGGAGTTCGGCCAAGCCGCTGACGTGGGCTGGCTTCCGGACTCGTTCGGGTATTCCGGTGCGCTGCCGCAGCTGCTTCGACAGGCCGGCCTGCGTTGGTTCTTCACTCAGAAGATGAGTTGGAACGAGACCAATGCGATGCCGCACCACTCCTTCGTCTGGGAGGGCATAGACGGCTCGCGCATCTTCACGCACTTTCCGCCGGTGAACACCTACAGCGGCGACATGCGCCCTACTGAGCTGGCACGCGACAACCGCAACTTCAGCGACCACGGCATGGCAAGCACCTCGCTGATGCCGTTCGGCTACGGCGACGGCGGCGGCGGGCCCACCCGCGACATGATGGCGGCCGGCCGGCTGCAGGGCGACCTCGAGGGATCGCCGAAGCTGCGCTTCGCCACCGCGCGCGAGTTCTTCACCGAGGCCGAGGCTGAGTATGTCGACCCACCCGTCTGGTCGGGCGAGATGTACCTCGAGTTCCACCGCGGCATCTTCACCTCCCAGGCCCGAACCAAGCGCGGCAACCGTCGCAACGAGCGGTTGCTCGCCGAGGCGGAGACCTGGGCTTCCGCGGCCACGGTGCTCACGGGGGCGCCCTACCCCGGCGCCGAGCTCGATGAGCTGTGGCGGGCCGTTCTGCTGCTGCAGTTCCACGACATCCTGCCCGGAACGGCCATCGCCTGGGTTCACCGTGAGGCCGAGGCGAGCCACGCCGAGACCACCGAACGGCTCGAGAAGATCATCGCGACCGCGCTGCGGCACCTCACCGGCGAGGGCGAGGTGGCGATCGCGCTGAACGCCTCGCCGGTCACCGTGCGGGGCATCCGCGCGCGCGCGGCACGCGTCGTCGAAGAAGACGCGGCTCAGGTATCGGCAATGACGGGAAGCGCTAGCGCCCCCGCTCACAGCGGAGCCGGTTCGTTCGTACTCGAGAACGACGTGGTCGTGGTCGTGGTCGAGGCCGACGGCACGATCAGTCGCATGAGCGACAAGGTCACCGGGCGCGATCTGATCGCCGACGGTCGACGGGCGAATCTTCTGCAGCTGCACCGAGACGAACCGAACCAGTGGGACGCCTGGGATCTCGACGCCTCGTACCGCGCCAGTTCCCACGATCTCATCGAGGGAACTGCCGTGCGCGACGGCGACGCCGTGATCGTTCGACGACAGTTCGGCTCGAGCAGTGTCGTGCAGCGCATCGAGCTCGACGGTGACGCGCCGACGGTGCGCATTCGCTCGGAGATCGACTGGCACGAGCGTCGCAAGCTCTTGAAGCTCGCCTTCCCACTCGATCTGCACGCGCCCGCAGCCGCCTACGAGACGCAGTTCGGCCACGTGAGTCGCCCCGTTCACACGAACACGTCATGGGATGCCGCCCGCTACGAGGTCTGCGCCCACCGCTGGGTTCACGTCGGTGAGCCGGGATTCGGCGCCGCCATAGCCAACGACGGACTCTACGGTCACGATGTCACGCGCCAGGTCGACGATGGCCGCGTCGTCACCGTGGTGCGTCAGTCCCTCCTGCGCGCGCCGACCTTCCCCGACCCCGAGGCGGATCAAGGCGACCACATCATCACCAGCACCCTCACGGTGGCCCCTGATATCGCCGACGCGATCAGGGCCGGGCGAGCGGCGGATGCGCCGACTCGCGTCGTGCGTGGAGCCCGGGTTCCATCCCGACTCATCGCTGCAGTCGCACCGGCCGGAAGCACGGTGACGTCGGTCATCGCCGAGACGGTGAAACTGGCGGCAGATGCGTCGGGCGATGTGATCGTGCGGCTGTACGAGAGCGAGGGGCGGCGATCGAGTGTCAGGATCGAGGCGGGCTTCGCTACGGAGTCGTGCGCGATCGTCGATCTCCTCGAACGTCCACGAGCCGATGGCGCAGCAGTTCCCGCCCAACCCGACGGCGGGTTCCTCCTCGAATTGAGACCCTTCGAGGTCGTCACACTCCGCATCCGAAAGGCCCAGAACGCATGAGCGCGAACACGACGAGCACGAGCCTTCTGCGGATTCTCGGAGAGGACGAGGCGCTGATCGACCAGGACTTTGTATCGGCTCTGCTCCAAGGAGCCTTCGACCAGGCTGCCGAATTGACGACGACCGGGGCAGACGAGGTGGCGACGTGGGGGCATCGTGAGCTGATGCGTGCCGTCCTCGTCCTCCTCGCGACAGACATCGCGCACGGCGCGGGGCGCCTGTCATCGTGGCTAGAGGCGTCAGAACGTTTCGTATATGCCCTCGCGGGCATGCAGGGTGACGGTGGGTTGTTCTCGAGCGAGGGAAACCTCGACTCGCCGCCCGACACCGCGTTCACGATCAACGACCTCTGTTCGGCCGTGTCGCTGGTCGACGGGGCCGATGACCCCGAAAGGGACCGATGGTCGGGCATCCGGCGGCAGCTCGAAGACATCGCGCTTCGCGCGGCCCCGGCTCTGGCCACGGGAGGCGTGCACACGCCCAACCATCGCTGGGAGGTGGCGAGCGCCCTCGCTGGCCTCAATTCTCTCTGGCCCGACGACAGGGTGCGCGCTCGAGCCGAACTCTGGCTGGCGGAGGGCATCGACATCGACGCCGACGGGCTCTATTCGGAACGAAGCGGAATCTATGCCGCCGAGGTCACGAACCCGAGCCTCCTGAACATCGCACGCAACCTCGACCGCCCGGAGTTACGCGACGTGGTCTTGCGCAATCTTCTCGCCTATACGGGGCTCGTCGAAGACGACGGCGAGGTCGAGAACGTGCACTCCCGCAGGCAGGATCAGCGGCTCGCCTACGACGTCGAACTGTTCCTTTCTCCGCTGCGCCAGCTGGCGATCGAGCACGACGACGGCAGATTGGCCGCGCTGGCTTCGGGGATCGTCTCGAGAGGCCTGCGACACCCCGGGCGACACCTCGCCGAGATCCTTCGGCATCCCGCGCTGGCTCGGCACCTGCCGGTCGCTGTTGGATCGCCCTGTGCCGAGGATGCCTTCTACCCTGAGAGCAGACTCCTGCGCGTGCGCCGAGGACCGGTATCGGCGTCGCTCTTCGCCGGCAGCGACTTCTCGCGCACCGGGCGCATCGCTTCAGGGCTTGCCAATTCGGCGACCCTGGTGAGGGCCCGTCGCGGTGGCGCCGTTCTCCGTTCCGTTCGGCTCGCCCCGACCTTCTTCTCGATGGGCTGCGTCCGCCCGCAGCGCCTGGAGCGGATCGAGAACGGGGCGGTTCTCAGTGAGACGCGCCGGTCCGGCTACTACGAGCCACTTGGTGCGGGGTCGCCACGTGACCTGTCCGAGCCTGTGTCCGAGGGGCGCTATTTCGCATCGATGGATTTCGAGAACCGTTCGATCGATGCCATGTCGCTCACGACGATCGTGACCGCCACCGTCGATGACCACGGCGTGAGCATCGACGTCGGCTTCGAGGGAGTGGCCACCCGCTACGCCGTCGAGCTCGTCTTCGACGGTGAGCTCACGGTGAGCGGGGCCGAACCGCTCTCTGGCTCAGACGACAGAGCGGGCTGGTGGCTTCGAAGAAGTGCCGCCGAGCTCGCAGGCTCGGGTTTTGGCGCCACGATCGAGGCCGCGGGCTTCGACGATGTGCGTCCCGACTTCGACGAGGGCGAGGTGTTCGGCTACGTCGGCGGAAACGACGATATTCCCGGCACCAGAATCCTGCTCTCCGGCTCGACCCTGACGCCATCGACTCTGCGAATAGACCTCGTCTGACCCGGTCGACGGCGTATCGCTGGCCAGGCGCGGTTACGCCTTTGCGAGGATCGCGAGAGACGGCTCGCGTCCTTGCTCGATGTGCGCGAAGGCGATCGACTCGGCCAGTCGGTCGTTGCCGGTGCGGATGGCGTCGAGGAGACCGTGATGTCCGGCCCACTGCACATGCTGATCCCGGCTCGAGGTGAGGTACGAGAGCCAGGTAGTGCGACCGGAGATGCCGCGCATGAGGGAGGTCAGAAGCGTGCTGCCTCCGATCTCGACGATCGCTTCGTGCACCACCGTCGAGGCTTCGGCCGCCTCCAACCAGTCCTGGCTGTCGAGCGCGCGGTGCTCGGCGTCGATCGCCGCCTGTAACGGATCGAGCGAGGCTCCCGCTGCGACCGCGCGTGCGGCCAGTCGAGCGGCGAGCGTTTCGAGGCTCAGCCGGGCGTCATAGAGTTCGGTGACATCGGCGACGGTCCAGAGCATAACGCGCGAGCTGCGGCGGGGAAGCGAGCGCACGAACCCCTCGTTCTCGAGCTGCGGAAGCGCCTCCCGGATCGGCAGGCGGGATACATCGAGCTCGGACGCCAGCGCCGATTCCACCAGTCGCGATCCCTGAGGGTAGTGGCCCAGAATGACGTTGCGACGGAGCGTTCGGTATGTCTGTTCGGCAAGAGAGTCCTCGGGGGCCAGAACGGTCATGTGGAACTCCCTTCGATAGGCGACGCTCCTATCTAACACTCTCAGCCGTCGGCACCGGGCCATCGACGTGCCTTGGCGAGGGGTCGGGCGTAACTGTCGAGCTTGCTTGTGGTGAGGCGTTGCCGGATGAGGGTCTCAACCAGGGCGGCCGCAGCTGCGACCCCGTCGATCACGGGAACAGGCAGTCGATCACGGACGTGCTCCTCGAGGCCCGCCATGCCTGCGCAGCCGAGACAGATGACCTCGGCGCCTCGTGCGATGGCACGTTCACCCGCCGCCACAAACGCGTCCGCTGTTGCCAAGGGGTCGGCATCGATCTCGAGAACACCGAGACCCGTGTCCTCGATCGCGGCGCAGTGGCCGAGCAATCCGGCACTCATGAGGCTGTCTTCGATCTGACCTACAGCTCGGCGAACCGTGGTGACGACGCCGTATCGGCGACCGAGCAGCATGGCTAGATGGGCGGATGCCTCGGTGATGTCGACCACAGGAATGTCGAGCAGCTCTCTGGCGCCCTCGCGGCCGTGCTCGCCGAACCCCGCCATCACGATCCCGCCGATATCAGAGGGGAGGCGCTCGAGCGTGTGCAGAACTGCGGCCGCGCTGATGAAGCTGTCGTACCAGCCCTCGGCGGATGCGACACCCCAAGACGGGGTGATGGCGACCACGGTCGTGTCGGGCCCGACGGCCAGGCGGGCCCGCGCTGCGGCCGTCTCTGTCATCGACTCCGTGGTGTTGCAGTTGACGACCGCGATGCGCATCATGCGTTCACCGCCGGGCGGTTCCACCCGAACGAGGGCGCGGCCGAGATCGCGATCTCGGTGCCACAACCGCGATGTCGCGCCAGCTCGATCACTTCGGCGGCGACCGCGAGGTCTTGCGCGGCGAGCCCGACGGAGTTGAAGACGGTGATCTCGTCATCACTGACTCTGCCAGGTTCGATGCCGGCGATGACGGCGCCGAGTTCGCGCAGCGACGCGTCAGCGGGCACCGCTCCGTCGGCGATCGCTTGCAGCAGGTCGCCAGACTTCGCCAGGGCCGTGGCCGCGCTGTCGACGATCAGGGTTCCTCGAGCGATTGCCGCGCCGTCGAGTTCACGATGCGTCGGCCGTGGTCGCGCGCCCACCGCGTTGACGTGCTGGCCGGGATGCAGCCAGTCGCCCTCGATGATCGGCTCGACCGATGGTGTCAACGTGCACAGCACATCGCAGTTCTCGACGACGGAGCGGGGGTCTGCGGCGACCGTCATGCTTCGAAGGCCCGAGTCGAGCGCGACTCTGAAACGCTCGATGGTTGCGGCCGAGCGAGACCAGACCACGATCTCGTCGATCCCTGTTGTCGCCCGGAGTGCGCGAACATGTTCGATCGCGAGATTGCCCGCGCCGATGAGGCCGAGTACGCGGCTTTCAGGACGTGCGAGATGACGGGTGGCGACCGCGGACGCCGCCGCTGTGCGCATCCGGGTGATGATCGCGCCGTCGAGAACTGCGATGCACTCGCCTGTCTCTACGGAGGTGACCATGATGGTCGAGCGCTGGGTCGGAAGATTCCGGCCCGCATTCTCGGGGATATCGGCCATCAACTTCACCGCGGCGAGGCCGAGCCTGTCTGATCTGGCAACCATCGGCAGCAGGATGGCATCTCCGCCGGATGCGTTGCCGCCCCCGGCAGCCGCCAGGGTTGTGGGCGCGGGCTGCCGCATAGAGCCCGTGCCGAGGTCGGCGAAGATCGCCTCAACCGCCCCGAGAACGTCGACGGTGCCAACCAGCTCCGCGAGCTGGTCGGCACCGAGGACGAGCGTCACGAGGAGGCGCCGACGGGGCGAGCTCCCGTGAGCTCGGCGAGGGACGGCGCCCGAACGATGAGGCCGGCTTCGGCGAGGATCCGCATCCAGCGATCAGATGCGTCCGGGTCGATGACGGTGGTGTCCCACACGCCGCCGAGAGCCATTTCCGCCGCGGCCTCGCGCAGGAGGCCACGATCACGGTCACCGAAGCGCTGGGTCAACACCGTCTCGATGGCGTCGGTCGCCGTACCTGCAGTGATCGTGTCCATGGCCGTGGCGATCGCATCCATGAATCGGGCAGTGCGGTCGCTGAGCTCCTCGACGCGCTCGGTGAGGCAGTAGTAGACGCTGTTCGGCATCACGCCTGCATCGAGGTGCTGGAACACGATCGTGCCGTGGCCCGCGGCGACGAGTTCCTTCGCCGACAACAGGTCGAGGATGATCGCGTCGCCGAGGCCGCCCTCGTAGAGGTCGATGAGCATGGCGGTGGACAGGTCGCGCACCCACCGGGTCGCGGCCACGTCGAGCCCTGCCTCGCGGATGAGGCCTGCGGTGAATTCGAACGGTGCACTGCCGCCGGCTCCCGGAGCGAGAACGACGCGGCCAGCGAGCCAGTCGAGCGAGATCGGAGCTTCAGCCTCGCGGGCGACGATCGTCATGGGGAAGGCGTGGTTCAGCTGACCGACGACAGTGAGGCGGCGATCCATGCCGGCGTACATGCCGGGAACCCAGAGCCCGCCAAGGGCCAGATCGGCAGCGCCAGACTCGAGGTCATCGAGCACACCCGTCCACGGGTCGCAGGCGGTAGCTGTGACCGAGAGATCGTTCGCTGCGAAAAGTCCGCCGACGTCCGCGACGTACTCGGGCAGGTAGTTCAGGCCGTTGGCGGTGGCCGAGATGTTGAGTTGGTCCATGGGGTTCCTCCGGGAGGGGTTGGTGGTTCGGATGGTCGGTGATTCGGGTGGATTCGGTTACTTCGTGTCGGCCGTTTGCGTGGTGCTTTCTGCCGCGAAGGCGTTCTCGTTGACGTCCTCGAGCGTGCGACCCCGCGTCTCCGGTGCAAAGCGGGCTGCGAGTACCAGTACCGCGTACATGACTGCAGCGAGTCCGAAGACCCCTGCGAAGGCGAACGAGCCGTAGAGGGCGACGGCGAGGAAGGGCATCACTGCACCGGCGATGTTGCCGATTCCGTTCACGATCGATGCGCCGGATGCCCGGATGGCGGTCGGGAAGACCTCGGCGGTCCATGTGGCGAGGGTCGTGTTCGTGACCATCGTGAAGAATTGGAACAAGGCTCCCAGTACGAGAATCGATCCCGTCGCGTTGCCGAACGCGGCGAACGAGAGGGCGGTGACGCATCCGAGCACCCCTGCAGTGGTGACAACAGGGCGACGGCCTACCTTGCCTGCGATTAGAGCTGCGGCGGTAGCTCCCAGGAGTGAGCCTATGTTCATGATCATCGTGTACAGCAGGCTCTCCGAGACGGAGTAGCCGCGCTCGACGAGCAGGGTCGGCATAAGGAAGTTCAACGTGACCTGTGATCCGAAGGCCATCCACGAGGCGACGCCGAGAGCGACAGTGCGTCGCAGAACAGGACGGCGAAACAGGACGGCCGGGTTGGAGTGCATCTGAGCGGGCGGCAGGTCCTCCGGCGTGAGCTCGACCGGGGGACGTGCGCCGGAGGGCTTGAGCGAGTTCGAGGCGATGATCGCCAGCGAGCGGTTCGCCTCGTCGACGCGACCCTTCGAGAGCAGGAAGCGCGGGGTCTCGGGCAGTCGCCTGCGATAGAACACCACTAGTAGGGCGGGCACGGCCAGGATCACGAACGACCAGCGCCAGACGGTGTCGTCTCCTCCGAGCGGAATCGCGAGGGGACCGAGCAACAGGAGGAACAGGCCGTATGAGATGAAGTTGCCGAGGCCGCCGGCCCCCACATTGATCGCTCCGATAGCGGTGCCACGGAAGCGGGTGGACACCATCTCGGAGATCATGACGATGCCGATCATGAACTCGCCGCCGATGCCGATACCTACGGTGAGGCGGCTGACCAGCAGCATGTCGTAATTGAACGAGAGAGCGCTCAGGAGCCCGCCGAGCGTGTAGATGAGAAGGTTGAGGCTGAGTGAGAACCTGCGACCGTAACGATCGGCGAGAAAGCCTGCCAGCACGCGACCGATCAGGCCGCCGACGACGGTAGCTGTGTTGATCGCGGTGAGTTGAACATCGCCGATCTGCAATGAGGCCTTGATGTTTGTAGCCATCGCGCCGACGGAGTTCTGCTCGAGGGTGTTGAAGAACTCCCCGGCCAGGATCAGAAGGAAGATCCAGAACTGAGCGCGGGTGAACCCGATCGAGTCGAGGACGGAGGCGACGGAGTGACCCGACCCAACGGAGGGTGTCGTCGGGGAGGTGGATCCTGTCGCGGGGGTGGTGCGGGATACAGCAGTCATGTGTAACTCCCAGCGTGTGAGGTATGGGCGCGGCCTGATCGGACTGATCTCCGCTGTGTAGTTACTTTGTATCCCAGATGCTGTTTCGGGCAGGTTTCCTGCATGCTACGAATTGATTATATCCGCATTCAAGCGGGCTTGTCGCACGCATTTATTTTGTGGCGATTCAAATTTGGGATACAAAATGACAAGCGCACGAACTGGCGAGTGACTGGCCTCGAGGCGCGCCAAAGAGCCTCCGGCCAGGGGTGAACGCCGCTGAGCCGGAGACGGGCCGTTACTGCGCGCCGAGCGCCTCGTCGACGAAGCTGCGCTTCACGATCACCTGACGGCTGCCCGGATCGAACTGCACGGCGACGATATCGGCGCTCTGCACGATCGCGAGTGCATCGCGACCGGCCAGGATCGTGCCCTGCACCTCGGCGCGTTCGGCCTCGGGAACCGCCAGCCCGAGCTCGGCGAGGCTCGTGAACAGGGGCAGCACCAGCTGGCCGTCTGTCGAGGTGAGTGTGCGCACACGCGGGCCGGACTCGGGGGTCGAGCCCGTCACATCCACAACCAACCCGCCCGCCGTCGCCAGCGACAGAACCTTCTCGATGCCGGCCACGCTCGGCTCGGCCTCGAAAGCGGCGAGGGCGTCGCGCACAGCGGTGTTGACATAGCTGCGTGGAAAGGGGATGGGGCGCTTGGGCATCGAAGGCTCCGGAGGGTCGGGGTCTGCTTCGAACCACTGTACGGGCATCGTGCTGTGTTGACAGTGTCGACGGAACTCGTAGGATCGCTGGTGTCTACTGCAGAGCTGCGACGACACGTCAGGAGTATTGGTGATCGACGAGCAAAGCCTTCTGGCCGAGTATCCGAAAGAGGTCGCCGTCGATGCCGGCGACGTCGCGTCGGAGGTCTCCGGATCGAGTCCGACCCTGATCGTCTTGGACGACGATCCGACAGGAACGCAGTCGGTCGCCGACCTGCCCGTGCTCACGAAGTGGCAGCAGAGCGACTTCGCCTGGGCGCTCGGTGAGGACACGCCCGCGATCTACGTGCTCACCAACACCCGCAGCCTCGACCCGCACGCTGCTGCCGCACGCAATCGGGAGGTCGTGCAGAATGCGTCGCGCGCGGCCGGGCCGCTGGGGCGGCGCCTCGCCTTTGTGAGCAGGGGCGATTCCACGTTGCGCGGGCACTACCCGGTCGAGACGGACGCTATCGCTGAGGCCGTCCTCGCCGGCACGGGCGAGAGTGTCGATGCGGTGATCATCGTCCCCGCTTTCCCTGACGCGGGCCGCGTCACGATCGGCGGCGTTCATTACATGCGGGGCGACGGCGGCCTCACCCCGATCGCCGAGACGGAGTTCGCCCTGGACGCGACCTTCGGCTACGAGAACTCCGACCTCCGCGTGTGGGTCGAGGAGAAGACGCACGGGCGCTGGCCCGCAGATGCCGTCGTAACGCTCGATCTCGCAACCATCCGCAGCGGGCCGGATGCGATCACGGAAGCCCTGCTCGGGCTGCGCGGCGCGACCCCTGTCGTGGTCGACGCAGTCACCGAGAACGATCTGCGTCTGCTCGCGCTCGGCGTCGCCCGAGCAGAGAACCTCGGAAAGAATCTGCTCTACCGAGTCGGCCCTCCTTTCGTGAGGGCTCGTATCGGCCAGGCCGTTCGACCGCCGCTCAGGGCCGATGAGATCTTCGGCAACGGTGACGGCTCCCGGGCAATCGGCGGGCTGATCGTGGTCGGGTCGCATGTGGGGCTCACCTCGCGTCAACTCGGGGTGCTCCGAGATGCTGGACGACTGGAGGACACGATCGAGATCGACACAGGGCTCGTTCTCGATTCAGAGACGATCGACGCCCATCTCGACGACGTCAGCGCGCGCGCCGTCGCCGCCCTCGCCCTGGGTGACGTCGCGATGCACACCAGCCGCATGCTCGTGAAGACCGACGACCCCGCAGAAAGCCTCGCCATCTCACGAACGGTGTCTGCGGCCGTCGTTGCCGTCGTGCAGCGCATCCTCGCCAGCACGGCGCCGCGTTTCGTCGTCGCCAAGGGCGGCATCACGTCGAGCGACGTCGCGTCGGCCGGGCTGGGCATCCGGCATGCCATGGTGCGGGGGCCGATGCTGCCAGGCCTGGTCTCGCTCTGGGAGCCAGTGGATGGCCCGGCGAAGGGAATCCCCTATGTCGTGTTCGCCGGAAACGTGGGCGACGACGACTCGCTGGCGACCGTCGTCTCGACGCTGACGCACCGACCGCTCTAGACGTAAGGAAGATCATGCCCGAAACCACTTCGTATTCCGTCGCCGTTCTCGGACTGGGGGCCATGGGGTTGCCGATGGCCACCCGATTAGCTACCGAACTGACCGTGCACGGCTTCGACATCGCCGAGCCGCGACTCGCGCTCGCGGCAGACGCAGGCGTCACCCCCTTCGGTTCGGCCAGAGAGGCCGTTGCGGGGGTGGATGCCGTCGTGCTCGCCGTGCGCAACGGCTCACAGCTGCGAGACGTGCTGTTCGGCGAGAACGGCATCGCCTCGACGCTCCTGGACGGATCTGTCGTGATCATGACCAGTACCGTCGGCATCGACGATGTCGTGGCCGTCAGTGATCTCTTGGCCGAGCGCGGAGTGCACCTCGTCGACGCTCCGCTGAGCGGCGGGCCGGTTCGCGCGGGTGAGGGCGACCTCCTCGTCGTCGTGGGCGCGACGCCCGTGGCCCGGGAGAAAGCGAAGCCCGTGTTGGACCTGCTCGCCTCGACTCTGAGTGTCATCGGCGATCGCCCTGGCGACGGCCAAGCGTTCAAGACGGTGAACCAACTGCTCTGCGGGGTGCATATCGCCGCGGGTGCCGAGGCGCTTGCTCTGGCGGAGGCTCTCGGGCTCGACGCGGCCGCCACCCTCGAGACTCTCGCCGCCGGCGCTGCCGGTTCGTTCATGCTGGGCAATCGCGGCCCCCGGATGCTGCAGGCCTACGACGAAGGCGGCGCCGAGGTTCTCAGCCGCCTCGACATCTTCGTGAAGGACATGGGAATCGTCACGGCCGCGGCGCGATCTGCTGGGGTAGCGACTCCCGTCGCGGCAGCGGCCGAGCAGCTTTACATCCTCGGCGCGGCCAACGGTCTCGCGGCAGAGGACGACTCGGCCGTCATCCGGGTCGTCGCGCCGAATCAGCGGTGAGTGTCGTGGGGCTCGGATGTCGGTGGTCGCCGGCATGAGAATCCTATAGGATCGATTATGTCTGGCCCTCGGGCCGCTGAACTCGATGATGAGGAGCTGACGCGCATGACCCGTCTATGGAACGAACCGGCGGATTTCGCCGACGAGATGGTGGACGGTTTCGTCCGCGCGAACGGGCGCTGGGTGCGCAAGGTGCACGGTGGCGTCTCGCGTTCCACCCGTTCTGACGAGCCGGAGGTGGCTGTGGTCATCGGCGGAGGATCGGGACACTACCCCGCCTTCGCCGGCCTGGTCGGGCCCGGTCTCGCGCACGGGGCGGCCATGGGCAACCTCTTCGCCTCCCCGTCGGCGCACCAGGTCGAGTCCGTGATTCGGGCCAGCGAGCAGGGCCGTGGGGTTCTGCTCAGTTACGGAAACTACGCGGGCGACGTTCTGCACTTCACCGCGGCGCAAGATGTGGTGCGAGCCGAGGGTGTGGATTGCCGAACGGTCGTGGTCACCGACGACATCTTCAGTGCCCCTCCGAGCGAGGCGCACCGCCGTCGTGGCATAGCGGGCGATCTCACCGTCTTCAAAGTCGCCGGAGCCGCGGCTGCGGCGGGCTATGACATCGACGGCGTCGAGAGAGTCGCTGGGTTGGCCAACGCCCGTACCCGTTCGTTGGGCGTCGCCTTCACCGGATGTACCCTTCCGGGCGCAGATGAGCCGTTGTTCTCGGTGCCCGAAGGCAAGATGGCGATCGGTCTCGGCATCCACGGAGAGCCCGGCACCGACGAGGTCGACATCCCCAGTGCCGCGGAACTCGGCGAGCTGTTCGTCACGCACCTGCTCGCAGAGGCGGAGATCCCTGATGGGGTGTCCCTCGACGGTGCGCGGGTGGTGCCTATTCTCAACGGCCTCGGATCTGTCAAGAGCGAGGAGCTGTTCGTGGTGTTCAGTACGGTCGCCGACCTGCTGGAGGCGCGGGGTGTCACCATCGTCGACCCGCAGGTCGGGGAGTTCTGCACCAGTTTCGACATGGCCGGTGCCTCGCTCACTCTCCTCTGGGTCGACGAAGAGCTGGAGACGCTCTGGAGCGCGCCCAGCGACACCCCCGCTTTCCGCACCGGCGCGGTCGACGGAGGTGCCCTCGTCGCTGTGGTCGACTCCGACGACGACGCGGTCGACGAGGTTGTGGGAGAGGCGAGTGACGAGTCGCGCGCGGCGGCCACCCGCGCCGCTGAGGCCCTCGGCGCCATCCGGGACGTGATCGACGAGAACGCCGACGAGCTCGGGCGATTGGACTCGATCGCGGGCGACGGCGATCACGGCATCGGCATGCAGCGCGGTGCACGCGCTGCGGCAACGGAGGCGCAGGCGGTGCTCGAGCGCGGCGCCGGAGCCCGGTCGCTGCTCGTCCGTGCGGGTGACGCGTGGTCCGATCGAGCCGGCGGAACCTCGGGAGCGCTGTGGGGAGAGATCCTGCGCACCCTCGGCGAGGCCCTCGGCGACGACCAGGCCGTGACGGCCGCCGAGGTGAGTGTCGGCGTGACCGCCGCATCCGATGCCGTACGGGCCTACGGAAAGGCGAGCGTGGGAGACAAGACCATGGTCGACGCGCTCGAGCCCTTTGCGAACGCTCTGGATGCGCGGGTTGCCGCGGGTGATTCGCTGTCGGCAGCGTGGGTGGCCGCGTCCGGTGCCGCCCGTCAGGCCGCAGATGCCACCGCGGACATGATGCCCGGCCTCGGCCGTGCCCGCCTGCACGGTGAGAAGTCGCTCGGTACGCCCGACCCCGGAGCGGTCTCGTTCGCTCTGATCGTCGAGACGGTCGCCCCGCTTCTCGACACGCCAGCACCCTCGACGAGCGGAGCGACGGAGGAGACATCGTGAGCACCGCGTGGAGACTCGTCATCGGCTCGGACGATGCCGGCTACGACTACAAGGAGATCATCAAGCGCGACCTGGAGGCCGATGGCCGTGTCGTCTCCGTGGTCGACATCGGTGTGGATGCGAACGGACATACGGCCTATCCCACCGTCGCCACGACGGCCGCCGAGCTGGTCGCGAGGGGAGAGGCGGATCGCGCGGTGTTGATCTGCGGAACCGGCCTCGGAGTCGCCATCGCCGCGAACAAGGTTCGAGGCATCCGCGCCGTCACCGCGCACGACAGCTACTCGGTCGAGCGAAGCGTGCTCTCGAACGATGCTCAGGTGCTCTGCATGGGACAGCGCGTGATCGGAATCGAGCTCGCCCGACGAAACGTGCGCGAGTGGCTCGGCTATGTCTTCGATTCGAGCAGTGCGTCGAACGAGAAAGTGCAGGAGATCGTCACCTACGAGCGGTCGTGACAGCGGTGATCGAGAGTCTCTCGGCTTCGACTTCGCGCATATAAGTATGCTGTCGTCAGGGCCGTGCCAGTGATGGCGGTCTTCTTTCCCCTGCCGTACGATCCCGCGAGGCTGTGATGACCGACTCCGTGTTCCGCCTCGCGAGTGCCGACGTCATCAAGCAGCGCGGGCTGCGCGACAGGGTCTACGACCGTGTGCTCGACGTGCTGCTGCGCTCCGACACCACGCCTGGCATGCGGCTCTCGATCGAGGCGGTGGCCCGCGAGCTCGGAGTATCACCCACGCCCGTGCGGGAGGCGCTCGTGTTGCTGGAGCGCACCGGTCTCGTCACGCGCGAGGCCAACAAGGGATATCGGGTGGCCCCGCAGCTCGCCGACGACCAGCTGGATGCCCTCTTCGACGCCCGACTCGTGCTCGAGAGCGGAGCGGCAGCCCTGGCCAGTGCCCACGAGGTCGCGCTCGTGCCGCGGTTGCGGGCCGCTCTCGCCGAGCACGAGGCGATGACCGCGGTGGTGCGTGCGGCATCCACCGCAGGCGAATTACCCGTCGACCTGCTGCGCGACTACTTCGCCGTCGACTGGAATTTTCATCACCTGATCTTCGAAGGAACGCACAATCCCTTTCTCATCGACATGTCCGCGGGCATCTCGACGCGCGTGCACCGGATGCGCCAGACGCTGCAGACCGGGGTCAGCGACGCGGATGACGCCGTGCGCGAGCACCGGGCGATCGTCGACGCGTTCGCCGAGGGCGCGGATGCCGCTGCGCTCGCGATGCGCACCCATATCGAACGGGTACGCGAACGCTCGCGCAGCGACTCCGTGCTCTGATCCTCTCGGTGTCAGTGCACCGCCGGCGTGCTGGTCGTCTCTAGCAGCTCGTCTGCTTTCGCGCCCCGGAAGAACCGAGTGCCGAACATCATCCCGGCTGCGAGGAAGGCGAAGACGCCGAGCGAGACGACTCCCCACACGCCGCTGTCGGTGGGCACTGCCTCGTTGAAGCCGTTCCGCATCAGAGGTGCGACGAAGCCGCCCAGGTTGCCGAGCGAGTTGATGAGGCCGATGCCAGCCGCGGCGGCCGCTCCGGTGAGGAATGCGGTCGGGTAGGCCCAGGTGATCGGACCGACGGCGAGGAAGCTCGACACCGCGAGGGTGATGAAGAGCAGTCCGAGAATCGGCAGGCCGTTCGCTCCCGCCCAGGCTGATCCGAAGATCGACAGTCCGGTGAAGATGTAGAACAGGCTGCCCCACGAACGGCGACGACGGATGGTGTTCGCGTGTCGGCCGACGAAGTAGCAGGCGAAGAGTCCGACAAGCCAGGGAATGGCCGAAACCAGTCCCACCTGGAAGCCGACGTCCTGGCCGATGAGGTTGGACACCTGCTGCGGCAGGTAGAAGGTGGTTCCGTACACCGCGATCTGCAGGCAGAAGTAGATGATGGTGAAGTACCAGACCTTGCCGCTCGCCATCGCGCGCCAGACACCCTTCGGCCCGTCGGCGGAACGCACGTCGTCTTCTCGTTTCATCGCGGCCGTTAACGAGTCCTTCTCGTTCTGCGACAACCATTTCGCTTTCTGCGGCGAATTGGTCAAGAACTTCAGCGCCGCGAGACCGGCCAACACGGCCAGCATTCCTTCGGAGAAGAACATGACCTGCCACCCCTCCCACGGGGTGACCTGGTTGCCGATGCTGATCAGGCCACCGCTCAGCGGTGCTCCGATCATCTGTGAGAAAGGCTGCGCCAGGTAGAAGATCGCGAACATCTGCACGCGCACCTTGTTGGGGAACCACTCGGACAGGAACATGATCACGCCCGGGAACAGGCCCGCCTCTGTCACGCCCAGGAGGAAGCGCAGGATGATGAACATGGTGTCGTTCGTCGTGAAGGCGAACAGGGCTGCGACGATTCCCCAGGTCACCGCGATCCGCGCGAGCCAGAAGCGTGCCCCGAATCGCTTGAGCAACAGATTGCTCGGAATCTCGAAGATCGCGTAACCGATGAAGAAGATTCCGGCGCCCAGCGCGAAGGCGCCGTCGGAGACTCCGCGATCGACGCGCAAGGCCTCCTCAGCGAACCCCACATTGGTGCGATCGAGGAAGGCGACGAAGTACAGGATGACGAGCATGGGCATGAGATGCCGGGACGCCTTGGCGATCGCGGACTTGAGCGCGGGATCGCGCGTCGAGCCGATAGCCGCAGACAGCGACGGTGTGGACAATGGTCTCTCCTTTGAGATTCATGAGTGCAGAGGGGATGGCGGCAGTCGCCTCGAACGGCAGTCGCCCCGAGCGTCAGGCGATGATGGCTGGCACGATCTGCGCGGCGGCAAGGCCGACGAGGATGATGCCGACGCCGAGGAAGATGAATCGGCCGATCGACCAGGTTCCGACGTATCTGTTCATGTGGTTCCTTTCTTTTGGGGGAGGGGGGAATTGATCAGTGCATGTACAGGCCGCCGTCGACGTTCAGGGTCTGGCCTGTCACGAAGCCCGCGTCCTCACTGATGAGGTAGGAGATGGCTGCAGCGATGTCGCGGGGTGTGCCGATGCGGGGAAGGACACCGTCGGAGGCCATCGCGGCCTTGCGTTCGTCGGTGAGGGTGCCGCCCATGATGTCGGTGTCGATGGGGCCGGGCGAGATCGCGTTGACGGTGATGCCCGCTTCGCCGAGCTCACGGGCCGTGCTTCGAGTGAAGCCGATGACGCCTGCCTTGGCTGCCGAGTACGCGGTCTTCGAGAAGGTGCCGCCTCCGCGCTGGGCGGAGACGGATGACAGGTTGACGACGCGTCCGACGCCGAGCGCCACCATCGACTCGACCGCGCGGCGAGTGCTGAAGTGCACTCCGTTGAGGTTGATGTCGATGACGCGCTGCCACTCTTCCGGGGTGACCTCGAGATAGGGAACGGGTGAGGCGACGCCGGCCAGGTTCACGAGGGCGATCACGGGAGGCAGCGCGGCCTCGAGGGCATCGAAAGCTGCCCGCACCTGGGCGTTATCGGCCACGTTTGCGCCTGCACCCGCGGTGTGCACGCCGTGCTCGGCAGCGATCTCGGCAGCCACTTCTTGGGCGTCCTCGGAGCGGAGATCGATGATCCCGATGTTCCAGCCCTGCTCGGCGAGGTAGTGGGCCGAGTAACGACCGATGCCCCGAGGGGAGGCTGCACCCGTGAGGATGACGGTTCTGGATGGGGGAAACGCGGTCATGTGCGTGCCTTTCTGACGACGGTGTCGGAGATGCGAAGGGGGTGAGAGTGAGGTGGCAGCTCAGCCGATCGGAGCGGGGCCGAGCTCGTCCATGAGCTTCTTGATGGCGACATAGGCCTTGTTGCGGTAGGCGATGAGTTCCGCCGTGCGCTCGGCCGGAACGTCGAGGTATCCGGCGCCCGACTTGGTGCCGAACTTGCCGGCGTCGACCAGGGTCTTGAGTGACTCCGGCGTCGCGAACCGCTCCGGCCAGCGGGTCTGCAGCGACGCGTAGCAGAAGGCGTACACGTCGAGGCCGGCCATGTCGGCGATAGCGAAGGGGCCGAAGACCGGCAGGCGGAAACCGAAGGTGGTGCGCACGATGGTGTCGATGTCTTCGGGAGTCGCGATGCCCTCCTCGACGATCTGGGTGGCCTCGTGGAACAGCGCGTACTGCAGACGGTTGAGTACGAAGCCCGTGCTGTCCTTGACCCGCGCGGTCTCCTTGCCGGTTGCAGCCACGATCTCCTCTGCCAGCGCGATCGAGCTCTCAGACGTGGTGGCATGCGGGATGAGCTCGACTCCGGGAATGAACGGAGCCGGGTTCGAGAAGTGCACACCGAGGAAGCGTTCTGGCCCTGTGACCGCCTCTGCCAGCGAGTCGATCAGAATGGTCGAGGTGTTGGAGCCGATGACCGCATCGGGCCTGGCCGCGGCGCTGATTCGGCGCAGGGTGGCGTGCTTGATCTCGATCTTCTCGGGGACAGCCTCCTCGATGAAGTCGGCGTCGGCGACGGCCTCTTCGATCGACGCCGCTGGCGAGACATGAGCGCGGATTCGCTCGACGGCGTCGACCGGGAACAGGCCGTCCGAGACGAATTGGGCCGTCTCCGTGAGCAGCCGCTCGTAGTTGCTGCGGGCGATCTCTTCGGAGATATCGGCGATCACGACGGTTGCACCCGAAAGAGCGAGAACCTGGGCGATGCCGCCGCCCATGTAGCCGGATCCGACGACGGCGATGGTGCGTGTGTTCATGATGATGATGAGTCCGTTTCTCTAAGCCTGAGCCGCTCGGGGGAGCAGCGAGCGGATGTATGTCTGGTTGGTCGAGCACATGCCGAGGCTGTCGCCGCCGTAGTGCTCGGCGAGGATGATTCCGCGGAACCCTCCCGCGAGTGCATCGCGCAGCACCTGGCGGTAGTTGATGAGACCCGCCTCCATGGTCGAGGGCACGGAAGTGGCCCAGCTGCCGTCGGCGGACTCGTCACGCGTGTAGTTCTTCACGTGCATGTAGTTGGCGTACGGAAGTGTCTTCGCGAACAGTTCTCGCCAGTCCTCTACAGGACGGTGCAGGCGGATGAGGTTCGCTACGTCGGGGTTGAGGCCGACGTTGTCGAGGCCGATCTCCTCGACCAGGCGCACGGCGCTGTCGGCGGTGCCGAGGTAGGTGTCTTCATACAGTTCGAGGGCGAGGGGCAGGCCCACGTCGGCCGCGTGCTTTCCCAACTCGCGGATGCGGGTGACGGCCGCGTTCCAGACCTCTTCGTCGTCGGGGTCTTTGGGGCCTTCTGCTGTCCAGAACCAGAGGGCGCGCTTCTGCGCTTCGCTGAAGGGCTGGTGCAGTCCGGTCGAGAAGACCTTCATGCCCCACTCCGCTGCAGCGTCGATCGTGCGGTGCGCGTATGCGAGGTTCTTCTCCTCGTGACCCGGCATGATCACGCTCTGGCGCTGGAGGTGCACCGAGGGTATACCGATGCCGTGAGAGCGAGCGATCGACAGGAACTCGTCCCGGCGCGACGGCTCGAGGTCTGCGGGGCGAACGTGGCTGTCTGCCAGTTCGGCAAGGGTGAATCCGACGCCCTCCACCTGAGCGAACATGTCGTCCCACACCTCCGGAGCCGCGTCGTGCAGGGCGACGCCATCGCGGCCGACCGGAGGAATTCCGTGCAGGCACGTGGCGATCGGCCACGTCTCGGCTGTCCAGTTGGATGGATTCCAGTCGACGCCCTCCCAGGATTGGGCTCCGCTGCTCGCCTCGGTGGTCGACGCGCTGCCTGTCGTTGTCTTGGTCATCAGTGCTCCATTGCGCTCGATGCGTTCGTCGGTGAACACAAGAAAAGATCCTATAGGAAATATAGTCGCGATCCTGGGCAGCGCAAGGGGTCAGATGAGACGGGCCGTTTCGGCTAGATCAGAAGAGGCGGGAGTCGCTGTCGTCGAGGCCGCGCATGGCGTCGTAGTCGAGCACAACGCAGCGGATGCCGCGGTCTTGCGCGAGGGTGCGAGCCTGGGGCTTGATCTCTTGAGCCGCGAAGACTCCCTGCACCGGAGACAGGTGGGGGTCGCGGTTCATGAGCTCGAGGTAGCGGGTCAGCTGCTCGACCCCGTCGATATCGCCGCGACGCTTGATCTCTACGGCCACCGCTGCACCGCCCGAATCACGGGCCAGGATGTCGACGGGTCCGATGGCGGTCATGTATTCGCGACGAACGAGCGTGTGCCCGTCGCCCAGCAGGGTGATCTGCTCTGCGAGCAGCTTCTGAAGGTGCGCCTCGACGCCGTCTTTCTGCAGGCCGGGGTCGATGCCGAGTTCATGCGACGAATCGTGCAGCACGTCGTAGATACTCACGACCAGAACGTCGTCGGTCTTCTTCTGGGTGACCTTCCAGACCTGGGTGATCCCGGCATCCGTCTGCGTCTGGTCGGGCTCATCGAAGGTGATGTAGCAGGGCGGGCTCATCCAGTTGAGCGGCTTATAGCTGCCGCCGTCGGAGTGCACGAGGATCGAACCGTCGCTCTTCAGCATCAGAAGTCGGGTGGCCAACGGCAGGTGCGCGGAGAGCCGCCCCGCGTAGTCGACGGAACAGTTCGCAATGACAAGACGCACCAACCCAGAGTACGGGGTCGGCTCAGTTCACGAGCACTGAGCGGCATCGGCAGACATGGCGAACAAGTTGCCAGACCACACCAACTCATTCACCGCGATACCGAGAGCGCTCGCCACCAGAACAACGACAACCGCGACCAGAATCCCCGTTCGGCGCGGCGAGCGATATTTCGCGGCGATCAGCAGCAGGGGGAGCAGCACGGCAAGATGAGCGAAGACCAACGGAACCCCGCCCAGGAGCAGTCCTGTGCCGGCCATCGAGGAGCTTGCCATCACCGCTTTGCACTGCTCGGTCATTTCTTCGGAGAACGCTAGTCCGTACCAGAACCACGCCAGGCAGACCACCACCGTGCCGATGGCCGCGACAGTCCAGAAGGCATCTTGCCGTCCTGGCGAATACCAGCCCGAGTGCTCTTCGGGTGTGAATGCACTGCCATTGCCGCCGAGTCCGGCGAAGGGGTCATCGGAAAGACTCATGCCATCTCTGTACCACATGGCACAACCGCACCTGGTGGTGCCGCGTCAGACGCGAACCCGCAACGCGGTGACGAAAGTGGGAATCTTGCGCGGACCCGCGGGACCTATGTCGTGTACGTGCGCTCTCGGGTCGCCGGCGACGCGAAGAACGACAGCACCAGTAGCGCGAGAATCACGTAGAGGGCATTCAGGATGCCGAAGTGTTCGCCGAGGAATCCGAGCAGCGGCGGGCCAGCGAGGAACGCGGTGTACCCCACGATCGCCACGGCGCTCACGCGTGCGGCCGAGTTCTTCTCGTCGTCTGCGGCTGCGCTCATGCCCACGGGGAATCCGAGCGAGGCGCCGATGCCCCAGAGGATCGCTCCGATGATCGTGACCCAGAGGTCGGTCGAGAGGATGAAGAGCAGCAGACCCGCGATGCCTACGACGGCGGTGGCGCGCAGCGTCGGAACCCGTCCGAAGCGGTCGAGCAAGGGGCCGCCCGCCACGCGACCGACGGTCATCGCCGCGACGAAGATGCCGAAGACGATGGCGCCCGTGGTGTTGGACTGTTCGTGGCCATCGACCGTCGCGATCGCGATCCAGTCGTTGGCGCTGCCCTCGGCGAACGCCATTCCGAGCATCACCGCTCCGATGAGCAGAAGGCGGGCGTCGGCCCAGACGGCCAGGCTCGCCTTGAGTCGCTGGCCGAGCGGGATGCGCGGGGCCGAGCCGGCGGCGTCGGCCTGATCTGCGGCATCCAGATCGTGCGGGATGAACCTGACGGCGGCGATCACCGCGACGACGAGAATAACGGCGATCGTGATCAGATGGGCGAAGACCGGGATGGCGAGAGCCGAGGCGAGGGCGCCGATGCCGGCGCCGAGAACCGTGCCGCCAGAGAACATGGCGTGCATCAGCGGCATCAGGGTCTTGCCGATAGCCCGCTCGGCAGCCGCGCCCTCAACGTTCATCATGACGTCGCAGGCTCCGTTGCCGAAGCCGAAGAGCACCAGGCCGATGAAGGCGACCGTCACGCTGGGTGCGAGTCCGCCGCCGACTCCGATGAGCACGAGTCCCGAGGAGATCAGCGAGATGCAGAAGGTGATGCCGGCGCGCGGTCCGAAGCGGCGCAGAATCGCCGGGGCCACGATGAGTCCCACGACGGATCCGGCGGACATGCCGAAGATCAGCACGCCGACATTGGCCGTGTTCAGCTCGAGGTCGTCGCGCACGGCAGGAAGTCGAGCGACCCAGCTGGCGATGCTCACCCCGCTCAGGATGAAGATCACGAAGACTGCGTTGCGCCACGAGATGAGAGTCCGTGGAGGATGCACGGCGACGTCGCTCGTGGGAGTGGTCATGGGGTGTCCTGAATGCGTTGGAGAGCGGTATCGCGCGAGATCGAATCGATTCGACTACGCTACCAACATGACCGCGAGCGATCAACACACCCGCCGTCCCACTCTCGCAGACGTGGCCAAGGCCGCCGGAGTCTCCGTTTCGACCGCGTCGATCGCGTTCAGCGGGTCGGGCCCGGTGTCGGATGCGACGCGCGAGCGCGTGCTCGCCGCCGCGGCTTCGCTGGGCTACGACGGTCCAGACCCCCGGGCCCGCTCGCTGCGTCAGGGGCGAAGCGGCGTCATCGGCGTCGTTCTCGAGGGCAGCCTGCTGTACGCGTTTCGCGACCCCGTGACATCCATCACCCTCGACGGAGTCGCCACCGCGCTGGGCCCGCAGGGCGCCGGCCTGCTGCTGCTCACCGACTCGGGCGAGGGAGCGGCCACGATCGACACGGCCGCGGTCGACGCCGTGATCCTGCTCGGATGCTCCACTCGTGTCGACCACTCGATCGAGGTCTTCGGGCGTCGCGACATTCCGGTCGTCTCGGTCGAGGGGCCGTCTCGGCCCGAGCTCGTCGAGGTGACCCTCGACAACCGCGCCGCCTCGGTGGTCGCTGCCCGGCACCTGCAGTCGCTGGGCCACGAGCTCGTGGGCATCGCCACCCTGGGCATCGCCGACGGGCACGAAGCCGGGCCCGTGACCGACGACGTGGCGATCGCGGTGTCGGTCACTCGCGAGAGACTTCTGGGCACCCGCGAGGTATATCCGGATGCGCCGGCATACTCGTCGGTGCACAACACTCCCGAAGACGGTCGCCGTGCGGCGCTGGCCTTGCTCGATGTCGCAGCGTCGCAGCGGCCGACCGCGATCGTGGCGCAGGCCGACCTGCTCGCCGTCGGAGTGATCCAGGCGGTCGAGGAACTCGGGCTGGTGGTCGGGGTCGACGTGAGTGTGATCGGCTTCGACGGAATCCGCATCGACGGCTTCGCGCACGATCTCACGACCATGGTGCAGCCCGCCAGCGCGAAGGGCCACGCCGCGGGGGCCGCGGTCACCGCGCTGCTAGCGGGAGAGCGCCCCGATACCCCGATCGCGTTCACGTGCGAACTCCACGTGGGATCGACGACGGGGCCAGTCCCTTCGTCGTGAGTCCCGCCCTGTGCAGATTCTGTTCACGTAGAGACCATCCTCGTCGTATATCGACACGGGCAGGCTCAGGCTGCACAGTTTCTCGTCAGATCGATCGCGTCAGCGGGTGAAGACCATCACCCAGAGGTTCGGGTAGTGCCAGCTGTCGGACTCGACGAAGCCCGCATCCTCGATCGCCTGCTCGTTGACCTCGCGGTCGCGGCCGCTCGACACCAGGATCACCGTGTCGTGGCCCTCGAGCATCTGTGTGTCGACCGGGCGCGACGTCTCCCAGAGTCGAGGCAGTGAGCCGACAGGCTTGTCGAGGGCGACATCGTCGAGCGAGGTGAACGCCCATGGGTACGAGTACTCGACCACCCGTGCGGTGGCGGTCGGATGCCACGCGACGCTTCCGAAGACGACGGCCGGGTCTGCGTCGGCCGGCAGGGTCGAGGTGACCTCTCCCACGCGCCAGGCCGCCTGCGACCACGAGGACTTCTGCTTCGCGCCGGTTGTTCGCTGGCCCTCGTAGCTCGGCTGAGTGAGCAGGGCTAGAACAAGCACCCCGGCGACCGCGGCCAATGCCGTCCACGGAACCGATCGCATCCGGGCCGCACGCGGCCCCGTCGAGAGCCGAGCGGCCCGACGGGTCAACCGGCCGAGGCCCACGATGCCGCCCGCGATGGCGACGGCAAGCGCCGGCATGAGGAAAGTGAGATAGCGCGGCGAGTACAGCGGGGTGATCAGAACCGAGGTGAGCACGAGCACCGCGGTCGGCACGACCAGCCACGGCAGAACCCAGGCCATGAGGTCGCGGGCGGCACGGGCGCGGGCCGCGGACGAGTGCCGGGCCACGACGAAGGTGGTGATTCCGACGAGCACCACGACCCAGGTGAAGATCGCGAACGGCACGTTGTTCGGGGCGAATTGGGTGACGAGGATTCCGGTGAGGGTGCGCTGGCTGATCGGGTCGATCCAGGAGAGCTGGCCCGACTGCCCGGCCACGACGAGCACGAAGGGAATGCAGACCACTCCGAGCGGGATGACCGTGCGCCCGAACGCGAACAGCTGTCGACGGGTGAGAGTGCCCGAGATGGTGAGCACGGCCACGGTCACGGCGTGCGCCACCACGACGAGCGAGAGATAGACGAAGATGCCCACCGAGAACAGCCCGACAGCGGCGTACACGAGCCAGGGCCAGACGGCCGCCCATCGGGTCGAGGGTGCTCTCGCGGCATCGAGCGCCCTCATCAGAAGCAGAGTCAGTGCCACCGCGAGCAACGCGGTCAGGGCATACGAGCGGCCCTCGCCACCCGCCCACGTGAAGCGGGGGATCGTGATGAGCACGACTCCAGCGAGCAGCGCGAAGCCGCGGGTTCCGAAGCGCGAGGCGAGCAGCATCGTGAGCGCCACCGTGCCACCCGAGACGATCGCGCTCGGCAGTCGCAGCGTGAACGGCGAGTAGCCGACGATGTCGAACCAGACATGGATGAACGCGTAGTACAGCCCGTGCACCGCGTCGACGGTGTGCAGCATCGCCCACAGTTCGGGCCAGGTGCGCGTGGCCGACACGATGGTGGCTGCCTCGTCGTACCAGATCGACGGGGTGTCGAGGCCGATGGCGACGATCACAATGGCCGCGAAAGCCAGAAGAGGGATCTCGATGCGGCGAGCCAACAGTGTTGTGATGCGCGTCACGATGACACCTCCTGAATGCGACCGGATGCGTCGGGCCGGGTCGACGGCTGCCCTCTGCCCGGTAGGTGCAGACCGCCGCCGCCCCTCGCGAGGCGCTGTCGGTAGAACCATGCGGCGACGACGATCAGTGTGGCCAGCGCGAGCCCGCCGCGCATTACGTCGACGGTGGGCACGAACAGACGCACGGTGAGGGCCAGTGCGACTGCGAACCACTCCCAATGCTGGCTGAGCACGATGAAGGGGATGAGCAGCAGCGCGTACCAGGGGTAGCGGGGGCTCACGATGATGAGGATGCTTCCGATGAGAACCAACTGCGGCAGCCAGGGGGAGGTCGGGCTGGCGCGCCACCAGGTGAGTCCTGCGATCACGGCGATCAGCGCCGCGGCCACAATCACGGCCGACTTGCCGGGCAGGATCGTCGAGAGCAGGGCGAAGCTGGTCCCGTCTTCGTAGCCCTCTTCGGACAGGTAGCCGGGAAGATAACCGAGCACTTTGATGCCCGAGCTCAGCACGTAGGGAACGTACAGCGCCGCGAACGTGGCGACGGATACCAGGATCAGGGTGAGTGGCCGCTTCTTGAGCAGAGGCGGAGCGACGATCACGGGAATGAGCTTGGTCGCGATGGCCGCGCCGAGGGCGATTCCGCCCCAGACGCGTCTGCCGGATGCCACGAGCAGGCTGGCCGCGAGGGCGAGAGCCACGCCGAGAACGTCTACGTGCGAGTTGGTGACCGCTTCCGTCGCGACCAGA
The DNA here is from genome assembly GCF_900177685.1 of Agreia pratensis. Taxonomy (GTDB): domain Bacteria; phylum Actinomycetota; class Actinomycetes; order Actinomycetales; family Microbacteriaceae; genus Agreia; species Agreia pratensis. The sequence continues at coordinate 886 of NZ_FXAY01000007.1, read as the reverse complement.
GGGCACCAGGCCCAGAGGGCCGCCCATCTCGGATCCATGCCGCGGCGGCGAAGGGCAACCAGAAGCATCCAGGTGATGCCGAGCGAGATGAGGAGGCCGCCGACCTGGAAAGGCCAGTATTGGACGCTCGGATCGACGAACCAGCGCACGCTGGCGAAGTAGAGCTCGGCCATCGGCGGGTAGATCGTGGGGTCGTGCGGGCGGTTGATGGCGGTGCAGAGCAGTTCTCGCGACGGCGACGACTTGGTGTCGTTGTACCGGTTTCCGACGCCCGGGCAGTCTGCGTCATGATCGACGTCGTTCTTGCCGGCGGCGGCGCTGTCGGCGACGGCGGTGCCCGCGGGGGTGGGGAAGAGCCAGTCTGGGCGCAACTCTTTTATGGAGTCGGCCACCGGAATGTGGGCGTAGGGGGAGACTCCGGCGTTCGTGACGATGCCGTCCCAGGCATAGCGCGCGGAATCGGTGCTGGTGTTCGGCGGCCCGAGCAGCGCTGCTCCGCCGATGGCGAGGGATCCGGCGATGATGACCGCCGTCACATGACGGGCCGGAACCTTTCTGAGGGCGAGAAAGGCGAGGGCGAAGAAGATCCAGGCCGCTCCGATGACAACGATGAAAGCGGGAGCGTCAGCGCGAGTGAACAGTTGCAACTGGGTCGTCGCGAAGCCGATGGCTGCCGCGATGGCCGCGGTGGCGGCAAGGGTCAGGACTGTTCTCACTGATTGATCCTTGCATCATCGGGCTGGGAATGTTCGGGGGTAGCAGAATGGCCCGCCACGTTTGTGGCGGGCCGTTCTGGTTGTGCTGGGGTGTTACTTGGTGTTGACGGTGATCTTGGCGATTCCGACGAGGAGGCCGGCCTTGACGGCGTCGGTCTTGAAGGTCTTGT
>NZ_FXAY01000002.1 GCF_900177685.1 Agreia pratensis | reverse complement strand
GCACGCTGTTGAGTTCTCAAAGATCGGACGCACCCGAACATCCACCACACCAACCGGCGCAGCCTCAACTCGGGGCAACTTCTCAAACCTAGACCTTGTTGAAGTTCTTGTCAAATCGAGCAATTCGAGCGACCGGATCGAAATCAGGCGCACCGAATCGAACTAAACGACCTTCGACAGGGTGAGGTTTACATCCTAGAAGGAGATGCGGAGTCGTTTATAGACTCTGATCTGAAACTATGGGATGGTCCCGCTTGAGGCCGGAAGCTCTTCGGCTTTCCGCACCTGTGGGGTGACAAGAGGAAACATTACGGAAACACTCGGCGCTCGTCAAAACCGGGGTGCAGCCCGGGCGTGTCGCCGCTGGCATCCGCGGAATCCCGCGGATCCTGTGCCCTTCGACAAGCTCAGGGAACGGTAGGCTCAAGAAACGCGGGGGCTGTTGTCGATCGACACGACGCGCACGACGGCGACGCCCTGTTCGTTCGACTCTGCGAGATCAACTGTCGCGGAGATGCCGAAGTCGTGATCGCCGGCGGGGTCGTCGAAGATCTGGCGTACCGACCACTCCCCCGGCCGCTCGTCGATGATGAGCATCGCGGCGCTACGCGCATCCGCACCCGTGAGCAATTCATCGTGCTCGTCGAAGTAGTCGTCCATGGCGCGGGCCCACGCATCCGCATCGAAGCCGGCCGCGGCATCCAGTTCGCCGAGCGCCTCGTAGTTCTCGAGCGCCGCGAGCTGAACCCGGCGGAACATCTCGTTGCGCACCAGGATGCGGAAAGCTCGTGTGTTCGAGGTCAGTAGTCGAGGTGCCGGCGGCACGATGCCCGGATTCTCGACGCTGGCGCCGTCGTCACTCGGATTGATCAGCTCTTCCCACTCGTCGAGCAGGCTCGAGTCGACCTGGCGAACGAGTTCGCCGAGCCACTCGATGAGGTCATGGAGTTCTTCGGTCTTCGCCTCATCGGGGATCGTCTGCCTGGCCGCGCGGAAGGCGTCGGACAGGTAGCGCAGAACAAGGCCCTCCGAGCGAGAGAGCTTGTAGAAGTTGATGAAGTCGCCGAAGGTCATCGCTCTCTCATAGAGATCGCGCACCACAGACTTCGGCTTCAGCTCGAAGTCCCCGATCCACGGCTGCGAAGCACTGTAGACCTCAAAGGCCTCACCGAGCAGCTGTTCGAGCGGCATCGGCCAGGTCACCTGCTCGAGCAGTTCCATGCGCTGTTCGTACTCGATGCCCTCGGACTTCATCGAGGCCACGGCCTCGCCCCTGGCAAGGAATTGCTGGGCAGAGAGAACAGGCCGAGGATTCTCGAGTGTTGATTCGACCACCGAGATCATGTCAAGCACATACGTCTCGCTGTCTTCGTCGAGCAGATCGAAGACCGCGAGCGCGAACGGCGACAGCGGCTGGTTCAGAGCGAAATTGGGCTGCAGATCGACGGTAAGCCGGATGCGATCGGGCCCGCCGCCCGGTTGCGGCACCTGGGTGACGACCTCGGCCGTGCGAAGTGTCCGGTAGATGGCAAGCGCCTGTCGCAGGTGCGCCAGCTGTTTCGCGCGGGGCTCATGACTCGTCTCGATGAGCTGCCTGAACTCGGTGAAGGCGTCGCCCTCACGAGCGATGACGTTCAGAACCATCGAGTGGCTCACCTGCATGCTCGACGACAGGGTCTCGGGCTCCGCGTCGACGAGCCGCAAGAAACTGGGTTCGCCCCACGAGACGAAGCCCTCGGGCGCACGCTTCTTGACGATCTTGCGTTTCTTCTTGGGATCGTCGCCGGCCTTCGCGATCGCCTTCAGATTCTCGGTCTCATGTTCGGGCGCCTGCACCACGACGGTGCCGGCGGTGTCGTAGCCGGCGCGGCCGGCGCGACCCGCTATCTGGTGGAACTCCCGGGCGTTGAGCTGGCGCATCCGCACGCCGTCGAATTTCGTGAGCGCCGTGAGCAGCACGGTGCGAATAGGCACGTTGATGCCGACACCGAGCGTGTCGGTTCCGCAGATGACGCGCAGCAGCCCTTGCTGAGCGAGCTGCTCGACGAGTCGACGATACTTCGGCAGCATGCCGGCGTGGTGCACTCCGATGCCCGACCGGATCAGCCTGTTGAGCGTCTTGCCGAAGGCCGTGGTGAAGCGGAATCCACCGATGACCTCGGCTATCTCGTCGCGTTGCTCCCTGGTTGCGACGCGGATACTCGTGAGCGCCTGCGCCCGCTCGAGGGCGGCGAGCTGCGAGAAGTGCACGATGTAGACCGGCGCCTGATGGGTCTCGAGCAGCTCCTCGACCGTTTCTTGAACGGGCGTCGTGGCGTAGTAGTAGTGCAGAGGAACCGGCCGTTCGACACCCGTGACGACGGCGGTCTCACGATCGGTTCGAGCGGTGAGATCCTTCGCGAGCCAGGTCACATCGCCGAGCGTGGCCGACATCAGCACGAACTGCACACCGGGAAGGGTGAGCAGCGGAACCTGCCAGGCCCAACCGCGTTCGGGGTCTGAGTAGAAGTGGAACTCGTCCATGACGACCTGCCCGACGTCGGTGTCGGCGCCATGGCGCAGGGCGAGATTCGCCAGGATCTCGGCCGTGCAGCAGATGATGGGCGCATCCGGATTCACCGACGAGTCGCCGGTGACCATGCCCACGTTCGCCGCCCCGAACACGTCGACCAGTGCGAAGAACTTCTCGCTCACGAGGGCCTTGATCGGAGCGGTGTAGTAACTGCGCTGCCCGCGCACGATGGCCGCGGCATGCGCCCCGATCGCGACGAGGGACTTTCCTGTGCCCGTGGGGGTGGAGAGAATCACGTTCGCCCCGGAGACGATCTCGATGACCGCTTCTTCTTGAGCGGGATACAGGGTGATGCCTCGTGAGCTCGCCCATGTCTCGAAGGCGCTGAAAACCGTGTCTTCGTCGAATTTCTCGGGAAGGAGCGACAGGAGAGAAGCGCTCTCGTCTTTGCCGCCCGATGCGACAGCGTCGTCGCTGTCGGCGGCGTCAGGCAGAGTCACGGTCATGATGTATCGATCCTGCCCTCTGCTGGGCCGAGCGCCTAACCGACACTCGCGACCCGATTGACTTATTCGAACATATATTCGAATATTGCAGAATGAGTTCGGTTGCCGCCTTCGAGTCTCCTGCCTCGGTGAGGCAGGCTCTGCAGGCGCGCATCAGCTCGATGCAGTCCACCCGGCTCGACGAAGACGCCTTCCCCGTGCTCCCGATGATGCGGGCAGTACTCGGCCGCGGCCTTCGGCGGGGAACCGTCTATTCGATCTCGGGGTCGACCTCGCTCGCCCTGGCCCTCGTCGCCGCTGCATCGCAGAGCGGCGAATGGTGTGGCGTGCTCGACGTTCCCGATCTCGGGCTCGAGGCCGCGGCGGGCTGGGGAATCGACCTCGATCGACTCGTCTGGGTCGCCGATCCGGGCGATCGGTGGATGTCGACGGTCGGCTCGATGGCCGATGTGCTCGGCCTGGTGATCGTCAGGGCTCCCGCACGGGTCACCTCAGCCGAGGCGTCCCGACTGGTCGCCCGGCTGCGGCAGACCCGATCGACGATGCTCGTGCTCGGCGAGTGGCCGCAGCCGGAGTCGCAGATCCGCGTCGTGTCGTCGACGTGGACAGGCCTGGGCGATGGTTACGGTCATCTCACCGATCGGCACCTCGAGCTCGAGGTACGGCAGGGTCAGAGCGCAGGCCCACCCCGGCGGTCGCGGCTTCGAGTACCGGCGGCGACGCTTCCATGACCTCGACAGACGCACGTGTCCTGGTGGTCTGGCTGCCTGATTGGCCGATCATCGCCGCCCGACGTCGCCTCGAGCTGCCCGCCGAACAGCCACTCGCGCTCATTCACAAAGGTGTCGTCTTCGCCTGCTCGAGCGATGCGCGAACGTCGGGTGTGCAGCGAGGCCTCGCCGTTCGAGAGGCGCAGCTCAGATGCCCCCAGCTTCTCGTCGTCACCTACGACCCTCAGGTCGATGCCCGTGCCTTCGAACCGGTTGTGGCGTCTCTCGAAGACCTGGTTCCCGGCGTGCGCATTCTCCGCCCCGGACTGTGCGCTATCAGAGCGAGAGGGCCAGCTCGCTTCTATGGCGGAGAGGAACGCGCTGCCTCGACGATTCACGAGGCGCTGGCGAAGGCTGACATCGCCGCGCGACTAGGGATCGCCGACAGCGTCTTCGGCGCAGAACGCGCCGCTCTGCAGACGAACGACAGCACCCCCGTATCGATCGTCGCATTGGGCACAACGCGGCAGTTTCTGGCCTCCGCACCGATCTCCACGCTCGACGACTCGACTCTTGTGCCCGTGCTGCGCCGATTGGGGCTGCACAGCCTCGGCGACTTCGCCGCCCTCGACCGTGTGGCGGTCGGAGCAAGATTCGGAGAGGCCGGACTGCGCGCTCACGACCGAGCATCCGCGGTCGACAGGCTTTCTGGAGCCGAACACACGCCCGAGATCGACTTCGGCGCCGATGCGGTCTTCGAACCGGCACTCGATCGTGTCGATCAGATCGCCTTCGGCGTGAGAACAGCATCGGAGTCGATGATCGATCGGCTTGCCGAAAGCGGTCTGGTCTGCACAGCGCTGCGCATCACCGTCACCAGCGAATCCGGCGAGCGACGAGAGCGATCCTGGTCGCATCCACACCATTTTTCAGCCGCCGACGTGGTCGACCGCGTACGCTGGCAGCTTCAAGGGTCGGGTGGTGTCAACGCGGGGCCCACATCTCCGGTCGAGCGAGTCGAGTTGTCTCCCGCTCGGGTCGACACAAGCGCACACCACGAATCCGGCCTCTGGGGCACCTCGCTCGACGAGCGAGTGCACCACGCACTGGCCAGACTGCACAGCATGCTCGGCCATGGAGCGGTCTCCACCCCGTCGCTCGGCGGAGGTCGCTTTCTGAGCGAGAGACAGGTGCTCGTCGCCTGGGGAGACGAGACTCCGCCATCGAAGCGCACTCTGCCCTGGCCGGGCAGTATCCCCCCACCCGCTCCAGCGACCGTCTTCACACAGCCCCGACCGGCCGACGTGCGCGGCCCGGGCGGCGAGCCGATCGATGTCGATGCCCGAGGCACGACCACCGCTCCTCCGGCCTGGCTGACACTCGGCCGATCCCCCGCGATGAAGGTCTCATCGTGGGCCGGACCGTGGCCGGTGACACAGAGATGGTGGGATGCCGAGGCACGCCGAAGCGCGCATCGATTCCAGATGATCGATTCCGAGGGCATGGCCTGGCTGATGATTCTCGAAGATCACGAGTGGGCAGCAGAGGCCCGTTATGACTGAGCGAGCTCTGCCATGAATTGGGCCAATCCGCCCATTCCGTGGTCTGAATTCGAACGCATCGCGTCGGGCACGACACGGCGCGATAATCGCCCGCACGGAGCAGATGGAGGCGACAGCCCCGCCTGGTCACGCAAACGCGCACCCTATGAACCGCATGCCCGAGCCGCACGACCCACCGGAACGGTCGTGCCGTACGCCGAATTGCACGCGCATTCGCACTACAGCTTTCTCGACGGCGCCTCGTCGCCCGAACATCTCGTCGAGGAGGCCGTGCGTCTCGGGCTCAGCGGCCTCGGACTCACAGATCATGATGGTCTCTACGGAATCGTTCGCATGGCCGAGGCCGCCGAGCGCATCGATCTGATGACCGTCTTCGGCGCCGAACTCTCGTTGGGTCTGGAGGCTCCCCAGAACGGCGTCGCCGACCCCGAAGGCGAACACCTTGTGGTTCTGGCACGAAAAGAAGCCGGCTATCACCGGTTGGCCGGCGCCATCACGACCGCCCAATTGGCCCCTGGAGCAGAGAAGGGGAACCCGGTGTACTCACTCGACGAGCTCTCGCGGGCGGCGCAGAACTCGTGGCTCGTCTTGACCGGATGCCGCAAGGGAGCGGTGAGAAAGGCCCTCGAGAGCGACGGATCGCCAGGGGCTGCGCGAGAGCTCGATCAGCTGATCGATCTCTTCGGTCGAGACAACGTGGTGGTCGAGCTGTTCGATCACGGAGACCCTCGCGCGTCGAGCCTCAACGATGCCCTGGCAGACCTGGCCGCCCGTGCACGCCTGCCCGTGATCGCGACGAACAACGTGCACTTCGCGGGCCCAGAGACATATCCGCTCGCCTCGGCCCTGGCGGCGATCCGCGCACGCCGCAGCCTCGACGAGATGGATGGCTGGCTGCCGGCATCCACGGGCGCGCACCTGCGGAGCGGGGCCGAAATGGCCTCCCGATTCTCGCGCTATTCCGGAGCTGTCGAACGAACGGTCGAGATCGCTGCAGATCTGTCGTTCTCACTGCGGTCGGCGCGCCCGAATCTTCCGAAACTCGATGTTCCGGCCGGGCACACACCGATCAGCTGGCTGCGCGAACTCGTGCGACAGGGTGCCCAGAAGCGCTACCCGAATGCGACGCCCGACATCCACGACCGGCTCGAGCGCGAGCTCCGCGTGATCGAAGACAAGGATTTTCCCGGCTACTTTCTGATCGTCGAAGACATCGTCGGATTCGCCCGGGGCCGAGGCATCCTGTGTCAGGGGCGAGGATCTGCGGCCAACTCGGCCGTCTGCTACGTGCTCGGAATCACAGCCGTCGATTCCATCGCGCGAGGCCTCCCCTTCGAACGTTTTCTGTCGGCACTCCGCGAAGAGGAGCCCGACATCGACGTGGACTTCGATTCCGACCGTCGCGAAGAGGTGATCCAGTACGTCTATGCGCGCTACGGCCGACGGAATGCGGCGCAGGTGGCCAATGTCATCAGCTACCGCCCCAAGAACGCCGTTCGCGATGTGGCGAAGGCGCTCGGCTACAGCCAGGGGCAGCAAGATGCGTGGTCGCGGCAGATCGAACGGTGGGGAAGCCTGAATGAGACCCACGATCACGACATTCCCCCTGCTGTGACTCAGCTGGCCCAGCAGCTGCTCAAGGCACCCCGGCACCTCGGCATCCACTCGGGCGGAATGGTGTTGACCGAGAATCCTGTGGGCGAGGTCGTGCCCATCGAGCACGCGCGCAAAGAGAACCGAACGGTTCTGCAGTGGGACAAGGACGACTGCGCCTGGATGGGCCTTGTGAAGTTCGACCTGCTCGGTCTCGGTATCTTGGCGGCCCTGCAGTACACCTTCGACCTCGTCGCAGAACACACCGGTGAGCAGTGGAATCTCGACAGCATTCCCAAAGAGGAGGCCGGGGTGTACGACATGCTGTGCCGGGCCGACGCCATCGGCGTGTTCCAGGTGGAGAGTCGGGCACAGATGGGCACGCTTCCGAGGCTCCTCCCCCGGCGCTACTACGACCTCGTGATAGAGATCGCCCTCATCCGGCCGGGTCCCATCCAGGGTGGTGCGGTGCACCCGTACATCCGGCGAAAGACGGGAGAGGAAGCAGTGACCTACCCGCATCCACTGCTCGAGCCCGTCCTCGAACGCACGCTCGGGGTGCCGCTCTTTCAGGAGCAGTTGATGCAGATGGCGGTGGCGGTCGGGGGCTGCACTGCCGCCGACGCCGATCTGCTCCGCCGCGCCATGGGTTCCAAGCGCGGCGTCGAACGGATCGAGTCGCTGAAGGCGACCCTGTTCGAAGGCATGGCCCGCAACGGACTCGACCTCGCAACCAGTGAAGACATCTACTCGCGCATCCAGGCATTCGCCAACTTCGGTTTCGCCGAGAGCCACGCCCTCAGCTTCGCCCTTCTGGTGTACTCCAGTGCGTGGCTCAAGCTGCACTACCCGGCCGCCTTTCTGGCGGCACTGCTTCGAGCCCAGCCCATGGGCTTCTATTCGCCCCTCACTCTCACAGCGGATGCGCGTCGGCACGGCGTCGAGGTACGCCGACCGAGCATCCAGCGGTCTTTGGCCGACGCCACGCTCGAAGAGCTCGACTCGGTCAGTGCCGCTCACGCGCAGACCCGTCCGGAGTGCTGCGACCCTCATCAGCCCCCGGTCGGTGCGTTCGATCGCGCAGCGCCCGATCTCTCGGCGAGCCATCGTCGAGACGGCCGCTTCGCCGTAAGGCTCGGTCTGGCGGCGGTCACCGGCATCGGCGCTGATCTCGCTCAGCGCATCGTCGATGAGAGGCTGCAGTCGGGCGACTTCATCGACCTCGCCGATCTGTCACGTCGGGTGGGGCTGTCGACCGAGCAACTCGAGGCACTCGCCGCCGCCGGAGCCTTCGACTCGCTGGGCATCAGCCAGCGTGAGGCGTTCTGGCAGGCCGGCGAGGCGTCCGCCGAACGTGCAGACCAACTCGCGGGCTCCTCTGTCAGCATTCAACCACCGCTGCTGCCGGTACTGACATCGTCTGAACGACTGGCCTACGACATCTGGTCGACCGGCATCTCCCCCGACGACCATCCGATCAGTCAGGCGCGCGATGCTCTCACCGCCCGCGGGGTGTCTCCTATCGCCAGCTTCGCCCAAGCCGAATCAGGCCGGCGCGTTCGTGCGGGTGGCGCAGTCACTCATCGCCAGCGCCCGCAGACCGCGGGCGGCATCATCTTCATGAATCTCGAAGACGAGACCGGCCTGCTCAATGTCATCGTCAGCACCGGCGTCTGGAACCGCTACCGGCGTCTGGCGAGAGAGGCACCCGCGCTCGTCGTGCGGGGAATCCTCGAGCGCTCACCCGAGGGCATCATCAATCTGGTTGCAGACCGGTTCGAAGAACTTCCCCTGCAGACGCGCACCCGCTCCCGCGACTTTCGCTGAGCGCACGTAGACCAACGTCGGTGGCTCAGGCGAGACTGAAGGAGTGCCAGAACTTCCCGAGATCCACGCGCTCGTCACAGACCTGAGCACCCGGCTCGTCGGTCGTACTCTTACGCGCCTCGATCTGGTGTCGTTCGCCGCGCTCAAGACCTTCGATCCGCCCGTCTCCGCTCTGAGCAATCGAGTGATCACGGCAATCGAGAGGCACGGCAAATTCCTCGACATCTCTGTCGGCGATCTGCACCTCGTGATGCATCTGGCTCGTGCGGGCTGGATACGGTGGCGCGACGGCGAACCGGCGCCACGCACCCGACCCACGTCGGGCCCTCTCGCCGCCCGCCTCGTTCTCGACGACGGCTCGGGGTTCGATATCACCGAAGCGGGAACGAAGAAGAGCGTCGCTATCTGGATCGTTCGGAGCGCCGACGAGATCCCTCAGATCGAGCGGCTCGGGCCCGACCCACTCGACGCGGCGTTCACCCTCGACGTCTTCACCCGGATTCTCGATTCGGCCGGGCGAATGCAGATCAAGGGTGTCCTGCGCGATCAGTCGCGTATCGCCGGTATCGGCAACGCCTACTCCGACGAGATCCTTCACGTCGCCCGCATGTCGCCCTACAAGCCGGCCTCGATGACGCCCGACGAGGCATCCCGACTCTACGACGCGATGCGCGAGACACTGCAGGGTGCCATCGAACGCTCAGAGGGCGTTGGCGCGTCGAACCTGAAACGCGAGAAGAAGACCGCCATGCGTGTGCACGGCAGGGCCGGCCAAGAGTGTCCCGTCTGCGGTGACACCGTGCGGCAGGTGATCTTCGCCGACCGCACTCTGGAGTACTGCCCGAGCTGTCAGACAGGCGGAAAACCCCTGGCCGATCGTGTGCTGTCGAGACTGCTGAAATAGCAGGCCTAGCCCGCTTCGCGAATGGCCGCGGCCACCGCGGCCGCGATCACGGTGAGTCCCTTCGAGACGGGGTGGATGTCGTCGAACTGCATGAGCTCGGGCTGGCCGGCGAGAGGCTGGCCGATATCGAGGTAGTCGGCGTCGACCGCCTCTGAGGCGCTCAGGATGTCGGCGTCGAGCTCTCCCAGTTCATCGGGCGGGGTGGTGTCTCCCCAGAACGCGTTCAGCGCGAAGATGCGCGCCTCGGGCAGTTCGTCGCGCAGATAGCTCATGGTCTTCATCGTCTGGCTGGCGACCTCGTCTGGGTCTTCGTCGAGATCGTTGCTGCTCGCGGCGATGATCACGATGGAGGGGTTCAGTTCGACGGCCTCGACAGCCTGATCTTGAAAAGTGCCTCCGTCGTCACCGACGGCGACAAAGCCGCTGCCATCGGCAGCCAGGTCGGTGAGCTGCCAATTCGTCGCCGCACCGATGAGTTGCGGCCAGGCATGGCTCGATTTCACGTTGTGGCCGTCCATGATGGAGTCGCCGATGGCCACGACCACGGGGCCGGGTTCCGACGCGGGCTCCACAGCGCCGGACGGCGGCGCGGTCGGTGCTGTCGTTGCCGCTAGAGCGGCCGATCGCGAGTTGATGTGGATGTGCTCTCCGGAACCGTGCGTCACGCTCTGCACGGCGACCGACACAATGGCCGCCGACACGAGCATCGAGCCCGCGATGACCACCGCGACGACGCGTTTGTTGCGACGCTTAGCACTCATTCCTCGACCTCACTCACCAGGTCGAGAGTAGTCGGCAGCATCGGTCGTCGGTCGCAAAGACGCTGAGCGCAAGCTCCGAATTCACCCCGCCCCGAATCCTGACCCGTCGCGCGAGCCGAGATACGAACCGACCACTGCCGCGCCGAGGTCGTCCAGCTCCGGCGAGACCACGCTGCCGCCGACCCTCTTCGCCATCTGGTCGATGAACCGGGCGAGCCCCGGATCGTCACCCAGGCGGAAGAACGTGGCCGACGCCCCGAGCCGCATCGAGTTCTCGAGCTCGCGAACGGCGACCGCGATCGTCAGCGGATGCGGCGGGTAGTCGAAGAACACCTCGCCGCTCGATTCCAGGTGAGAGGTCGGCTCGCCGTCGGTGACGATGAGCAGCACGGGCTGAGCATTGGGATGCCGGCGGAAGTGCCGGTTCGCCAGCAGCAGAGCGTGATGCAGGTTGGTGCCCTTCTCATACTCGGCCTCGAGGCCGGTGAGGTGCTCTATCTCCATCACCTGAGCCGCACGACCGAACGCGATCAGCTGCAGGTCGTCCCCGCGAAATCGGCTGCTGATGAGCGTGTGAAGCGCGAGGGCTGTGCGTTTCATCGGAACCCATCGGCCGTCCATGGCCATCGAGAACGAGGTGTCGACCAGCAGCGCCACGCAGGCCTGCGTTCTCGCCTCGGTCTCCTGCACCTCGACGTCGCCGATCTCGATCCGGATGCCCGCTCCCGCGGCTGCCCCGCCACCCGCGGTTCGTGACAGGGCGTTGGTGATCGTGCGCGTCACATCCCACGGCTCTGTGTCGCCGAACGACCACTCGCGTGTGGCACCCGACAGCTCACCGGCGGAACCCGCCTGGCGCACGTCTCTGTTGCCTTGGCGACCCGACAGCCGATGCGCGACGTCGCGCAGCAGAGAGCGGCCAAGAAGCCGCATCGCCTTCGGTGTCAGCTTGAGGGTTCCGTCAGACGCGCGCTTGATGGTTCCCGAGTCTCGGAGGGCCTTTTCCAGCTGAGCGAGGGTGCGCGCATCTGCCGAGGCCTCGTCGCCGAGCTGGCGCGTGAGTGCATCGAGGTCGAGATCGTCGAGGCGCGAGCCGCCATAGCCCTGCGACAGCTGCTCCGACAGCTCGTCGAGTTCGGCGATGTCTTGGAACACACCCGTGCCATCGCCGAGGCCCAGGCTGTCGGAGCCGGACATGCGCTCCGACCCGCTCCAGTCTGCACCCGGGCGCAGCGCCTTCAACTGCTCGTCGAGTTGCGAGAGCGATGACATCAGTTCGGGCGAGCCGAAGGCATTGGATGCGAGTGCGTCGAGTTCGTCGCGCTGCTCCTGACTCATCGAATTGCGCATTCGAGCGGCCGCCGCCGCCCTCGCGGCCAGCGTGTCGATGAGTTCGTCGATGGTTTGAGGGTTCTCGGGAAAGAACTTGCCGTGCGTATTCATGAACTCGTCGAACTGCTGCTGACTCGCCTCGCCCCGAGCATGACTGTCGAGCAGCGCGGTGAGGTCGGCGAGCATGGCGGCGATGGCCGCCCGGTCGTCGTCGTCTGCGTTCTCGAGCGCGCGTTTGATTCCGGCGAACCGCTGATCGAGCATCTCTCGTCCGAGCAGATCCTTGATGCGCTCGAAATCCTGCCGAGCCTCGGTGCTGCGCCACGAGTAGTCGCCCAGCTCTTTCACGGCGGCCGCGGTCGACGGTGGCAGAGCGCCGAGCTGCATCTCGGCGAGGGCGCGCGAATCGTCGTCGAGCTGAACATCTCGAGCAAGCTGCTTGCGCTCCTCGAGCACGGCCTTGTCGAGCAACCGTCTCACCTCGTTCAGCGTCCCGTCGAGGTCGTGCTTCGCGGTCAGCTCGCGGCGGCGCTCGGCCACGCGGCGAGCAAGATCGTCGAGTCCGGGGCGATCCCGCGTGCCGCGGCGCAGCAGCTCTCGCAACGATGCCTCGGGCGAGTAGCCCTCCATCACGTCGTTGCCGATGGCGTCGAGCGCCTCGCGCAGATCGACGGGTGGGGCGAGCGGGTCGGGGCCGCCTGCGTACTTGCCGTAGCGCGATGCCCGCGTCAGTCGTCGATTCGCCCTAGCCATAGATCGTCTCGCCTCCGCCCGAGGCTTTGCTGATGCGTCGGTCGAGGAAGAGTCCCTCGAGGGCGAGCTCGATCGCGCCCGCCCGCTGGCCGTCGCTCTTGGCACCGAGCCGGTCTGCGATCTGGTCGTAGAGCTCGGATTCGCCGAGGCGCGGAAGCCCTGCGAGGAACTCTCGCGCCGGGACCTGTTCGCCTGTTGTGACGACGGCGCCCTCCTCGACGGCGGTCACCAGCGCTCTGAAGTCGAGACCTCTGAAATATCCGTGCACTGTTTCTGCCGTGGCGCGACGCAGCAGGTGGTCGAGAATCTCGTCTTCTCGACCTTCCTCTCCCGACTCGAACTCGATCTTGCCGCCGAGCACGTCGACGGCCGTTTCGAGATCGACGGGCCGGGCCACGGCATCCGGTTCGCCCTGCCGGGTTGCGCGATGGATGGCCGCCGCTGCGATGGTCTCCGCTCCGGCGATCGCGAAGCGGGCGCTCACGCCGCTGCGCTGATCGACCGACGGCGATTCGCGCAGTGCGCGAGTGAAGCGGGCGAGGATCTCGACGAGGTAGTCGGGCACCTCGGCTACGAGATCCGACTCCTGGCGGATGATCGACACCTCGTCGGCCAGCTCGAGCGGATAGTGAGTGCGGATCTCGGCGCCGAAGCGGTCTTTCAAGGGCGTGATGATGCGGCCGCGGTTCGTGTAGTCCTCGGGGTTCGCGCTGGCGACGACGAGCACGTCGAGGGGCAGACGCAAAACGTAGCCGCGAATCTGGATGTCGCGCTCCTCCATGACATTGAGCATGGCCACCTGGATGCGCTCCGCGAGGTCGGGCAGCTCGTTGATGGCCACGATGCCGCGATGACTGCGTGGAATGAGACCGAAGTGGATCGTCTCCGGGTCTCCGAGGCTGCGACCCTCGGCCACCTTCATGGGATCGACGTCGCCGATGAGGTCGGCGACAGAGGTGTCGGGGGTGGCGAGCTTCTCCGCGTAGCGCTCCTCGCGCCTCCGCCACGACACGGGCAGGTCGTCGCCGAGCTCCTGGGCACGACGCACGCTCTGGCTGGTGATGGGGTCGAACGGATGCTCGCCCAGCTCCGACCCCTCGATCACCGGCGACCACTCGTCGAGCAGGCCCACAATAGTGCGCAGCAGCCTGGTCTTGCCCTGGCCGCGTTCGCCGAGCAGCACGATGTCGTGCCCCGCGATCAGCGCTCGCTCGAGCTGAGGGATGACCGTGGCCTCGAATCCGTGCAGGCCCGGCCACGGGTCGCGACCGTCGCGGAGAGCCGCCAGGAGATTGTCGCGGATCTCTGATCGAAGGGACTTCTGCTCGTGGCCCGAAGCCTTGAGCTGACCGACAGTGGCGATGAGTGGACGCGTCATTTTTCCACGCTACCTCCGCGTCGGGAGGACGTGCCCCTATCCGATGCCCTTCGTCGCATAGATGCTTCGATGGCTTGTGCTGTCGCCTTCGATCACCGCGACGAACTCACTCGGGCGCCGATACGAGAGCAGTATCTGATCGGGCAGACCATCGTGGAGTATCGACAGAGGCACGCCACGCTCGACGTGTTTGAGCTGCCTTATCTTTCGAGAGATAGCAACCTGTGTTCGAGCCGGAAGCGCAGCCGACCAAGACTGGACGACGTCGACCCAAGAGTCGAACTCATCGTCGGTCTGCGTCGGATGAGCGATCATCACGACCTGCACGTGACCGGGCGCATCGGCTGCTCCCTCGGAGAGAGCCGTGTAGATGTTGCCGATCATGAACTTGGAGATCACAGAGATTCCGGTGGGTTCCTGACGGGCGATATATCCGCGATGCGAGAAATCGTCGAGCACAGCATCTCGTGCGGCCAGCGTCAGCGGACGCGGTGCAATGACGTGTGTAAAGAAGTCGTCGCTAGTCGAGAAGAGTGAAGTAGCCATGCGGAAGGTCTCCCGGAGACGATGCGGTCGTTCCCCCTGATAGAGAAGAAGCCCCGGTCGTAAGACCGGGGCTTCTTCAGTGCTGTTCTGGTGGAGCATAGGAGATTCGAACTCCTGACCTCTTCGATGCGAACGAAGCGCGCTACCAACTGCGCCAATGCCCCGGAACTGCCTTGGAAGACTATCACGACCGCGGCAGCGACTCCGAACCGGACGAGACGCTCAGCCTGCCCTGCGGCGTGCGAGAACCTCGTCGAGGTCGAGGCGAGAACCGTCGATGGTGTCGACGATGCCCATGGATGCGAAACGGCTGGGTGGGCGGGGCGCCACAGGCTCGGCGGGGGCGAGCGGAAGCTCGATGGGCGCCACTGCGGGCCCGGCGGAAGCCGCGGCGCGCAGCGCGTTTTCGGCATCCGATGCGGCCCGACGGAGATCGGCCTCGATCTCGAGCGACACCTCACGAGCCACCGAGGGCAACGCGGTCGCGAGGCCCGGCGCAGCGACGCGTGCGGCGTAGAGGGGCTTGGGAAGCGGGATCGGTGTCCACTCGCTCGGAACGACGGGCTCGACGACCGGCACCGGCTCGGCCTCGAGGAACGATCCCCCGTGGTCGACGAGAGTCTGGTCGTGCACGGTGAGGCGAGGAGCGGGGAGGCGGAGACTGCGTCCCGCTTGAGCGAGCTTGCCCAGCATGACGACGCAGAGGGAGGCGACAGAGGCTCCAATGGCGACGACGACCCATGCACCGGCGAGGGTGATCTGGAACCCCGCGAGGAGGGCCACCGTCACCGAGAGCAGGAAGATCGCGCTGGTCACGGCCCGCGAACGCTTGATACGGGCAGCGATGAGCACGGCCACGGGCGTGGCGTCTTGCGACACCTGGCGCAGATAGCGCTGCTGCTCGGCCACACTGCGCGCCGTCGTGGATGCGCGGATCTCGTCGGGAACCTCGCTCGTCTCGGCGAGGATGCGCAGTGTCTGCTGCAGTCGCACCGCGTTGCGCTCGGTCGCGAGATATTCTCGGCGCCGAGACCAGGTCGGCATGAAGTAGATCAGCCACAGCCCAGCTGCGACGGCGATGATGAGGCCTCCGCCCAGCCAGTCCGTTGTCATGGCTCTACGGTATGAGAGCGACGGCCTGTTGACGGCGTCTGGCTGCGTGTGTCGCGAACACCCGCAAGCCAATTCGTCGTGGGTCAGCGAGGAATCGTCTCGATGGCCCGTTGCGCCGCCTCGCGATCGACGAGCGGAACGGAGCCTTCACCGGCGGGAACCTGGCCGTTCTTCCACCGACCCAGCACGCCGACGGGGAGTTCTTCGGCGACGAGAGCGAAGCAGAAGTGATCGCGCCAGTCGCCGTTGATGTGGATGAACCGTCGACGGAGGCCCTCGTAGCGGTAGCCCAGCTTCTCGACGACACGAAGGCTCGGTGAGTTCTCTGGCCGTATGCAGATCTCGATGCGGTGCAGACCGACCTGGAAGAACGAGTAGTCCGAGGCCAGGGCGACCGCTGTCGGGGTGATGTTCTTACCCGCGAACCGCTCAGAGACCCAGTAGCCGATGCTCGCCGATGACACGGAGCCGTAGCTGATCGACGACACGTTCAGCTGGCCCGCCAGTTCGCCGTTGTATTCGATCAGAAACGGCAATCCGTAGCCAGCTCGCGCGTTGCTCTGCAGAGACCGGATGCTCGCCCTCGTGTCGAACGACATCGGCCCGTGCGGGTTGGTCGCCTCCCACTTGCGCAGCCAGCCGCGGTTCTCCATCAGCTCACGTTCGAGCGCTCGCGCATCCCGCACCCTGATGGGGCGAATGACGATCGGTCCGTCGGACAGGGTGGGAACAAACATCGGCGGTGACAGTCATTCCTTCTGAAGTGGTCGTGAAGCTGAAGAGGCCGCTAGAGGCCCTTGGCGTACTCCTTGAGCCAGGGGCGCAGGTCGCCTCCCAGATCTTCGCGGTCGCTCGCAAGCTGGATGATGGCCTTGATGTAGTCGAGCTTGTCACCCGTATCGTAGCGGCGGCCGCGGAAGACCACGCCGTAGACGCCACCGGCGATCGAGGTGTCTGCTGCGAGTGTCTCGAGCGCATCGGTGAGCTGGATCTCGTTGTTCTTGCCCGGCGCGGTCGTCTCGAGCACGTCGAAGATCTCGGGCTGCAGCACGTAGCGACCGATGACGGCGTAGTTCGACGGCGCGTCTTCTGCTGAGGGCTTCTCGACCATTCCGGTGACCCGCACGACGTCGTCGTCGTCTGTGGTCTCGATCGACGCGACGCCGTACAGGTGAACCACAGAGGGGTCGACCTCGAGGAGCGCGACGACAGTGGCGGTGCGTTCTTCTGCGACCTCGATCATTCGAGAGAGGAGTTCGTCGCGAGCATCGATCAGATCGTCTCCGAGGAGAACGGCGAACGGCTGGTGGCCGACATGCATGCGTGCGCGCGACACAGCGTGACCCAGCCCCCGTGGATCGCCCTGGCGCACGTAGTGCATCTCGGCAAGCGCGGTGGCCTCGTTGACCATGCGCAGCTTGTTGCCGTCACCCTTCGACTCGAGGGTGGCCTCGAGTTCGGTGACGCGGTCGAAGTGGTTGGCGAGCGCGTGCTTGTTGCGGCCCGTGACCACCAGGATGTCGTCGAGCCCGGCCTTCACGGCCTCCTCGACGACGTACTGGATTGCCGGCTTGTCGACAACCGGAAGCATTTCTTTTGGAAGTGCCTTCGTGGCGGGCAGGAAGCGTGTTCCCAGTCCGGCTGCAGGAATGACGGCTTTTGTGATCTTTGTCCCCATAAAGCCAAGGCTATCCAATGCCGCAAGGTCGGTGCGCCGGATTGCGAAACACGGTCGATACATCCATGCAACTAAAATCTCTTAGATGGTCACCGACCCGAGCAACATCAAACGTGCACTTCGAGCCGAGCTTCGAGAGCGACGTCGAACTCGAACGTCCGTCGAGCGGGCATCCGCCACCGAGGGCTTCACCCGTAACCTGCAGAAGCTGGTCACAGATTCGGGTGCGAGCTTCATCTCGTGCTATCTGTCGGCCACTCACGAGCCGAACACCCGCGAGTTCCTCAATTGGGCCCAAGCGAACGGCATCCGCACACTCTTTCCCATCGCCAGGGAGGACGGGCTGCTCGATTGGACCCAGGGCGACGGCGAATCCGAGGCCGAGGGGCTGTTCGGCATGCCCGAACCCGTCGGCGAGATTCTCGGCCCCATGATCATCAACGATGTCGATCTCATCATCGTCCCGGCCGCAGCCGTCGACGCCTCCGGGGTCAGACTCGGCTGGGGTCGGGGATACTTTGACAAGACGTTGGGAAGCATGCAGAAGTGTCCTCCCGTCTACGCGCTGATCTTCGACGACGAGCTGCTCGAGAGCGTGCCTCGCGAGATCCACGATCAGCCCGTCGACGGCGTCGTCACCCCCACGCAGATCCACACGTTCTAACCCGCGCCGATCGGCACGCCGTTCCATCGTTTTCAAGGAGACTTCTTCCGTGCCCACCTATTCGTACCGCTGCACCGAGTGCACCAACGCCTTCGACATCCACCAGGCGTTCACCGATGACTCGCTCACTGTGTGCCCGGTGTGCACCGGAAAGCTTCGCAAGGTGTTCAGTGCGGTCGGTGTAACCTTCAATGGGTCGGGTTTCTACCGCAACGACTCGCGCGCGGGCGACAAATCGGGCAGCTCAAGCGGCTCGAGCAGCACGGGCAAGGCGAGTGGGTCGGGCGACTCGTCGTCATCATCCACGCCCTCGGCGCCGTCGACCTCGTCGAGCTCCGGTAATTCGAGCGGCTCGTCGAGCTCAAGTGGATCGTCGACACCGGCCGCATCCAGCAATTCAGCCAAGTAGAGAAACGAGGGATACACCATGCTCAAGGG
The DNA here is from genome assembly GCF_900177685.1 of Agreia pratensis. Lineage (GTDB taxonomy): Bacteria > Actinomycetota > Actinomycetes > Actinomycetales > Microbacteriaceae > Agreia > Agreia pratensis. The sequence goes on along the minus strand of NZ_FXAY01000002.1, from coordinate 842,029 downwards.
ATTCAAGGAGTTCGTTCTCCGCGGAAACGTCATCGATCTGGCTGTCGCCGTGGTGATCGGAGCAGCGTTCACCGCCGTCGTCAACTCGATTGTCGAGAACGTGTTCAATCCGATCATCGCGGCAGCATTCCATGCGGAAGATCTCGTGGGCGCGCTTCCGATTCCGATCGGAGACAGCGCGATCCAGCTCGGCACCGTGCTCGCCGCGGTCATCAAGTTCCTGATCGTCGCAGTGGTCGTCTACTTCGTGTTCGTGCTGCCGATCAACCACCTCAAGAAGGTGGCCTTCATCAAGAAGCAGCAGCCGACGCCCGACGACGCGGTCACCTCTCCCCCGAGCGAGGCGGAGCTGCTCACCGAGATCCGCGACCTGCTGGCCAAGCAGCAGGCGTCGTCGTCAGGCACTACCCCCGACGCCTGAGGCTTCTAGACTGGCGTCGCACTCACCAGTGCGGCGGCTTCTCGAGCTTCAGCCTGTCGTCGTTCTTGTCGCTGCCGCGCGGCGAAGGGTCGCCCCACGAGGCGTCCGTGTCTTCGTCGGCCTTCTCTACGGCCGAGCCGTCGGCTCGCTGGGGTTCCGGGTCTGAGCCGGCCACGGCATCCGTCGTAACCCGACGACGCCCGGTTCGGCGAACCGTGAGCTCGGGCAGCGCGGAATCGGCGTCGTTCGTCTCTTTCGGCACCACGGGAGCCTATCTCGAGAACGGAAGCGGAGCCGTCTCGTCGGTGCTGGGCGACATCGGCTGCCGGTCTACAGCTTTGAGCTCACGCACTCCGATGATCTGGGCGATGCGCGAGGCGACGGCCTCGGGATCACTGAACAGTTCGAAGCTGTGCACCCTCAGGTAGTGCCACCCCAGGCGCCGAAGCATGTCGGGACGCAGACGAAGAGACTCGCGCAGGCTCGTGGCGTGCACCACGGAGTCGGTCTCGATGGCGATGGCCCGTCCGTCGTGCGAAGCCACGAGCGTGAGCTTGCCGCGGTGCTCGAAAGCCACGTCGAGCCCGCGTGACCCGAGCCGTCGGGCCAGGTCGATCAGCAGTGCATCGCCGGGACTCGAGAACGTGTCAGGCGTAGGCCCGGATTCGACCTCGGTGAGAATCTGTCGCAGTGCCACGATGCCGTGGGCCATGCGCTCCTCGTCGATGTCATGCGGGTGGAAGCAGCTGACGATGTCCATGGAACGGCGAGCACGGGTCATGCCGACGGCGAGCAGGCGTTCTCCACCCGGGCGGCCCAGGGCTCCGAAGTTCGTGAGCACCCGGCCGTGCGTGGTCTTGCCGTAGCCGACCGAGAAGATCACACGGTCCCGACTCTGCGCGACCGACTGGTCGAGAGTGGCGACCATGAACGGCTCGGCCCGGTCTTTGAGAATGAAGTCGCTCAGATCGCTGCGCTTGGCGAAGGCAGAGAGAACCGCCTGCTGCACGCGCACCGCGTGACGCGGACTGGCTGTGATGACCATCAGCGATTCGCCGGCGTAGTTGATGGCGTGGTCGAGCACCAGCGCGACGACCCGATCGACCTCGTCGTCGACGCTCTCGACCGCTCCGGTTTCGGCATCGGGCATACCGCCGCGACCCTCGACATAGTGCAGAGCGAGGCTGCCATGACCCAGGAAGGTTCCCGCCCAGGGCAGAGAATCGATCTTTCCTCCGTAGAAGCGGTGGTTCACCAGCTCTGCCAGGTCTTCGCCGCCCGCCCGGTAGCTGCGTGTGAGAGGAAGCGTCGGAACGAGTTCAGCCAGACGGGCCAGCGCGGACTCCGCATGCAGCTCTTCGACGGACTGCTCGGCCTGAGCCCGGTTCGCCGACTCGGGCGTCGCCGCGATGGCGATGTCGAAGCGCGACGGGGTCTGCGTGACCGGGTCGCCGAATGCCACAACCTGGCGTCCGCGTCGGATGGCTCCGACGTTCTCTGCCAGGGTGGTCGCCCCGGCGTCGACCAGGATGACCGTGTCGAAGTGCAGTGAGTCGGAGATCTCTGCGATCTCGTAGGGAGACGCGAGCCAGACGGGAGCGAGAACGCGGCCCAGATGGGGAGCCGCTTCGTGCAACGCCTGTGCGTCGACGCCCTCGGTGCGCAGGGTCTTCTTGAGAGCCGCGGCCTCTTCCGGGTAGTCGACCAGCCCGACGCTCCATGTCTCGGCGAGCTGCCAGGCCAGGAGGGCGCCGCTCGCCGAGGCGTGTGCCTCGTCGACCAGCCTGAAGTCTGCCTCGAGTCGATCGAGCACCGAGGTGTTCGCGCCGAGCAGGGCCCTGTCGTTGGCGAGCATGAGCTCGAGGACCGACTGCCACCAGGCGAGCTCGAGCTCATCGGCCACAGCGCTCTCGGGCACATGCCGCTGCGAGAGATCGGTCAGCAGCGGGTCGAGCGAGTGCTCGCGAAGCGTGTCGAGAAGCGCCGTGCGCTCCTGCAGATTGGCGAGAACCTCGGAGTCTGCGGCGAGCCCTTCGACCATCGATACGAGCTCGTCGATGGGAAGGCTCGTGAGCTGCCTGGCCGTGCCCACGGTGCCCAGCGGCACGTCGAGCTGAGCCAAGTCTTCGGTGACCCGCTGGTAGGCGACCTGCACGTCGGCAATGCCGATGGGGATTTCCGGCGGGATCCCCGCAGCCGCGAAGCGGTACCAGAGGGTGCGCTGCTGCTGAATGTGCTTGAGAGACTCATTGAGGTCTCCGATGTGCACACCGGGTCGCACGTACTCGCGCGCCAGGCCGCGCAGGCGACGTCGGCTCGTCGACGAGAGCTGCGGCGAATCGCGACGGTTAGACGTCGCCGCGATCAACTCGGTCAGCGGGCGGTCGAACACGACCGGAAGGAACTTGTCGAGCGTCTCGCGCAGATCGAGCAGGAGACGCAGATAGACGCCGAGCTCCGTGAGCGTGGCGAAGGGCCGCATGCGGGTCTGGCCGATCAGTTCCCAGGCGCCGGAGAGCAGCGTGGGGAGATCGGACTTGTGCAGCTTCTTGGCGAGCTGGTGGGCGCTGTGAGCATCGTCGGACGATGCGAACGCGGCGCCGTACCAGGGCGAATCGTCGGGCCCGTAGCGGAATTCGCCCAGGGCTGCAGCTTTGCTCAGGGTCTTCGCTGCCTGAACGCGGCCAGAGGCCAGGCCTTCGAGAGCATGACGGTCGAGTCGGGCCTTCGTGGAGGGAGGCGTCTGGAGCAGTTCGAGGCGAGCGAGTTCGCGAAGCGCATCCAGAACCGAGACCTTGAGCACGGGGTCGACCCGGCCGAGCGAACTGCGGTAGTCGAGAAGCACGCCGCGAAGGCGCACCAGGGCCTCGTCGACATCGGCGACATGAGGCTGCCGTGCCTTCTCATTGCGACCGATCGACTGGATCAGATCACGGCGAAGCGTGCGCGGTGACACGGCGACGCCGGGCAGTCCGACATCGGTGAGGCGACGGGCGATGCCGCGCAGGCTGAGACGGCGAGGGCTCACGACGAGAACGCGCTTGTTCTGCGCGATGAGGGCACCGACGGCGTTGACGATGGTCTGGGTGCCGCCCGTTCCAGGCAGAGTCTTGACGACGAGCGAGTTACCCGCGCCGATCTGCGCGATGACGTTCTCTTGTTCGGGGTCGGCGTCGAGCAAGAGCGTGTCGGTCGACGGCGGGCGCTGGTCTTGCGGCGTCGCGTCGACCGGGTGGTAGCCGTCTTGCACACCGCGCCGGGCGGTGACGTTGCCCGCGAGCGCGTCGAGAACCGGATGCGCGAGGTCGACGGCGTCGTCGACCAGCGCGTGGCTCACGTCGGCGAACGTCGAGACGGCGAGCCGGGGGCTGACGCTGAACCACGCGAGCTGCGAGGTGAGGCCGCGCAGCTGGTCGATGACGGGCTGCGGCTTGAACACGCCGTTGTTGACCGCGAGCGCCACGAGGGCGTCGGCATCGAGTTCGATCTGGAACTGCTCGGACAGGGCGCGAACGAGCTCGGGGTTGACCGTGGGGCCGCCGCGCAGCTTGAGCTCGAAGTCTCGTCCGTAGCGGCGCACAGAAACAGGGCGCAGCAGCACGGGAGCGCTGAAGGATTCTTGCTCGAGTCGCCATTCGGCGAAGCCGATCCCGAGGTTGACGGCATCGATGCCGCGCACGCTCCGCAGTTCGACGCCCTTGTCGGTGATCGCGGCGGCCGCGAGACGGGCCGTGCGCAGGGCCAGTTCGTCGCGGATGAGGCTCGAGAGCAACGTGGCGTTGCCGGTGATGAACTGTGCGAGGCCTCCGGGGTGGGTGGCCGACAGGTCGATGCGGTTGCGGGGAGAGTCGTCGAAGTGGATGAGCGGAGATACTCCGCCTACCCTGCTGAGTTCGTCTCGCCAGCGTTCTCGATTGGGCTCGACCCGGCTTTCGCTGGAGAGGTTGGTGAGAGGTCGACCGGCCTTTTCAGGCGCGGTCTGGTGACCCCAGGCCGACGAGTTGTCGTCGGCCGCAGTCGGAATTCCGTCTGCATCTAGTTTCTTATCGGCGCGCCACACACGGTTACCTTAAGCGGGCCACGCCCGAAAACCTGGCATCTGCAAGGGGTTTCGCCGCATTTGCCCGGTTTCGTGCGACACATTCGAGACCACGGAATACCGGCGGACATCCGAAGCGTTGACTCAAACGATGCTGAAACTCTCCGTTCTCGACCTCCTGCCCGTGCGCACCGACCAGACGACGGCCGACTCCGTCGCTGCGGCCGTCTCTCTCGCGAAACGGGCTGACGAGCTCGGCTTCACCCGATACTGGGTGGCCGAACACCACAATATGGAGGCGGTCGCGGCGACCTCTCCGGCCGTGCTGATCGCCCATTTGGCGGGGAACACGAGCCGAATCCGGGTCGGATCGGGCGGAGTGATGCTGCCCAATCACGCGCCTCTCTCCGTGGCCGAGCAGTTCTCGTTGCTCGAAGCGATGCATCCTGGTCGCATCGACCTCGGCATCGGCCGGGCACCAGGATCAGACCCGGTGACCGCGTACATGCTGCGTGGTGCGCGCGCCGAAGAGTCGGGAGTGGATTCGTTCCCTGGTGACGTCGAGCTGGTCGCCGGACTTCTCGGCTCCGACGACACGCCGATCACCGACGCTTTCGACGCCAGCGCGCAACCCGGCGTCGTGATTCCGCTGCGCGGTCGCGACTACGCGTTGCGCTCAACCCCGCGCACGGAATCCTCCCCCATGCTCTGGCTGCTCGGTTCGAGCACCTACAGCGCACAGCTGGCGGCGCGCCTCGGAATCGCCTTCGTCTACGCCCACCATTTCGGGCAGACGGGCATCGACACCGCACTCGACCTCTACCGTCGCGAGTTCCAGCCATCTCCAGGGCTCGTCAAGCCGACGACGTTCCTCACGGTCAACGCAGTGTTGGCCGACACACACGAGGAGGCCGAGGCACTCGCTCTTCCGCAGCTCATCACGATGGCCAGGCTCCGCTCCGGCGGCGCGCTCGGCCCTCGCATGACGGTCGAGCAGGCCCAGGCCGTGACGTTGAACCCGATGGAGGAAGATCTCGTGGCCGAGCAGTCGGCACGATGGATCATCGGAACGCCCGAGACCGCGTGGCCGCGCCTCACCGCACTTGCCGCGAAGTACGGAGTCGACGAGGTGATGGTGTCGCCGATCGCCTCAGACCACGACGGCCAAGACGCCCGCGTCGGCTTGGGAGCGGAACACACCCTCGAGCTTCTCGCGGCGCAGCAGAGGCCGTAGCCCTTCGCGTGTGCGCGATCGCTGCGGCTAGCCCGCGACGGCGCGGAGGACGCCCGCATATCCGCCAGGCGCTCGACCCAGCACTCTCGACGAGGTGAGCACGGCGGCGCGTGCCGTGCTGGCCACGTCGACCCCGAGGCTCTCCAGCGACGCTACGAGCGCAGCGTCTTCTCCCGTCGATACGGGGGCGAACCCTCCCCCGGCCAGGTAGTGATCGGCCCGCACTCCGAGATTGGCGCCGTGAACATTGCGGTGGCTCTCGCGCAGCGGATGCCGCCGCAGGTAGTGCGCGAGCCGCTCGGCCTCGAGCCCCTCGTCATCAGGACGGACAGCACCGAGCAGGACGCCGTGCCCCGCTTCGGCCGCCTCCAATTGCACGCACAACCAGTCGGCGGAGACCGCCGAGTCCGCGTCGGTGTTCGCGATCCAGACGTTCTCCGGTGGTACGACACCGCCTGCCAGCGCACGTTCGATGCCGCGTGAACGCGCGACGCCCACCGCGCCCGCCGAGATCGCAATCGCGTCGACGCTCGGCCGACGAGCGACGATGGCGGCCGTGCCATCGATGCACCTGTCGAGCACGACGACGATGCGCACCTCGGGGCCATCCATCGGGCGCGCGCTGCGGAGCCGTGCCACCGCTGCGTCGAGGGCGTCGAGGCAGCGCGTGATCGTCTTCTCTTCGTCGCGGGCGGGAACAACGATGACGAGCTGTCCGATGAGGGTCGTCACACGAGCCCCTCAGCCGTCGCGACCGATACCGCGCCCGGCAGGCCGAAGACATCGAGAAGGAAGTCGTCATCGGCATAGCCCCCGATGCACTTGAGGCGGGCCGACCGATGGAACGCCCCGTGCACATCGTCGCCGCGCATGGGGTAGTCGCTGACGGGGTGCCGCCAGTGGCAGGCGACGACGATGCCTCCGTCGTTCAGGCTTGCGGCGGCTCGACTCACGAGTTCATCCAGGCGATCGGCAGCGAGGTAGTACCCCACCTCGGAGACGACGATCAGGTCGAAGGTCTCATCGGGCCATTCCTGCTGAAGGGCACGGCGTTCAAGGCGAACCTCTGAGCGGCCGGCCAGGCGTTCCCTGGCCAAATCCAGCGGCGCCTGGGCGATGTCTGTGGCAAGCACATCGTCGGCGCGATCGGCGAGTTCGGCCGTGAGCACGCCGATCGAGCAGCCGATCTCGAGAGCAGAACCGAAACGGCGTCGTGGGAGGGCGGCCAGCGTGAGAGCCCGCTTTCGTTCCTCGTACCACCGCGTCTCGAACCCCCAGGGATCAGCGCGGCCCTGATAGAAAGTATCGAAGTAGCTCTGTTCCAACGACTCGCCCGAGAGCGCCGCGGCCGACTCGTCGGCCACGACGAAGGTCTCGAAGTCGCGACGAAAATGCGCAGCGAACGATGACGAGACGATCGCTTCGTCTCCCGGCGCATCGGAGAGCGGTTCGGTCTGGCTGCGGTGGAGTGCGAGCGCAGCGGCCTTCGCCGCGGTGGCTTCGGCGCTCAGCGGCAGGGTGCGGAGTCTCTCCCACGGCCATTGTGGCGAGCTCGGCTCAGCCCAATGCCAACCCCAGATCGGGTACTCGACGAGTGTCGCGCCGGCGGCTTCGGCCGCCATTGCCGCCGCGTTGGCCGCGACGGTGTGATCCGGATGCCCGTCGCCGCGCCAGGGTGACGCGACCAGAACCCCAGAATGGTCGCCGATCGCGGCCCTGACAGCACTCGTCAGTGAATCACCATGCTGGCGGAGCTCCCCGTCGGGGAGACCGAGGAGCTGGATCGACGCCCCCGGCGCGAGCGCGTCGATCGCTCCGACGACCTCAGCGCGCCGAATCACGGTGAGGCGCTCCGGCGTGACGGTTGTCGACTCTGGATGCGACCGCTCTCCCGCGGTTGCGACGATCACGGCCACGGGGATGCGCGCCGCATGCGCCGCCGCAATGAGGCCTCCCGCTCCGAGCGTCTCATCGTCGGGATGGGCGGCGACGACGACGAGCAGCCCGACATCGTCGAGACTCAGCGACGGAACGCTCGCCCAGTTTTCTGAGGCGAGCCACGCCGAATTCGTGGTGCCCGCGTCTCGATGGTCGAAGGTCACCGCGCGGACTCCTCTGCGAGGATGCGTCGACCCAGTGACGCTTCATCACGCTCTGCGTGATGCTGGCGCACGTACAGTTCGAGATCGGCCACGCGCCGAGCGTGCTCCGCCTCGAGAGCGAGGGGCGCCGGTCCAAGCGAGTGTGCGACGCGGCGAAGCACATCGTCGACAACGGTCGCCACGACGATTCGCACGCGGGCGGCCAGCATGCGACCTTCGCTTGCGTCGGCTCTGCCGTCGTCGATGCGATGGCCAGCGTCGTTCAACGCGACCCGCGCGGCGAACAGCCCCGCATCGACCGCGCCGAGATGCATCAGCGCGATCTGATCCGGCTCACGGTTCGTCGACTTCGCGCCCGAAAGCAGTCGCTGTGCGAGACCTTCTGCCCCGCCCAGCCAGCAGGCCGCGACGCCGATTCCACCCCACGCGAATCCGGGCCTGTCGAGGTACCAGTCGTCGGCTCCCACGGGAGATGCGACGACCTCGTCGAAATCGACCGCTCCGCTCGGCACTCCCTGCAAGCCCAGTGCGATCCACTCGCCGCGGCGCACCTCCACACCCTCAGCTCGAAGATCCACCTCGAACAGTCGCCTATGACCCTCTGCAGTGTGGGCGGTCACCAGGGCATGATCGAGCAGCGCCGCCATGGAACACCACGGTTTCGTGCCCGATAGGCGCAAGCGCCCGTTCGACTCGAGAGCATCGAGTCGCACGCCCGGCCCCTCTGCTGCGAACACGCCCCAGGTACCTGCCCGCGGTTCGTGCCCGGCCTCGGCGAGGATCGCACGAGCATCCAGATGCGCCTCGACGACCCGGGCCGCCGTGAGATCAGCACGGCCCAGCGCACGCAACAGATCGAACAGGGCCGGGGTCGTGCCGGAGCCAGGTCTCGGCGCGACCTCGCCGATCGACAGGGCGAGCTCAACGGCCCGCTGAGGATCGCCCTCAACCGCTGCGGCCTCCGCTGCCCAGAACTCGAGAGACTCAGCGAGCGACACTCACTACTCCTTGCGTCATTGAAACTCCCCCATCCGCCACGAATGCCGGAGCACCCACGGTGCCCCGGCATTCCTGGTCATGCACGTCAGCCGACGGCTGCGCGACGACCGTCAGTGCTTGAAAGCGTCTTTGACGTTCTCTCCGGCCTTGCGGGCGTCGGCGCCCACCTGGTCGGCTTTGCCCTCGGCTTCGAGTCGCTCGTTGTCAGTGACCTTGCCCGTGGCTTCCTTCGCCTTGCCGACTACGTCGTCTGCGGCGTTCTTGACCTTGTCGTCGAATCCCATGGCATCCACCTTTCGTCGTGCCGGAATCCTTTTGAGTTCCGGCATGTAGGTGACGCTACGCCTCGAGAGACCAGGGCAAATGGGGGTTGTGAGGCCTCCGACGATCCGTTAAGGACAAGCTCGTCAGTTCGGAATCTCTTGCGGAGTGTCACCGATCAGTTCGTAGGAGACTGGCTCAGGAGTGACGGGAACGACGAGTCTCCAGACCCTTTCCTGCGACTCGCCCTCAGCATCGAAGACCTCGACGATCGTCTCGCGAGGCTTGCCGTCGACGAAGTGCTCGACCGTCTCCTTGCCTTCTGAGAGTCCGCCTGATTGAAGCAGTGCACGATACGTGTCAGCCATGGAATCCAACCCCTTTGTCGATTCCGGAGAGAGTTCCGGTTGACCTCAGTTTCTCGGATCGAACGGCCCCGCGTCCACCCCCTCAGAGCGCAGCGCTGGATGCCGACACCAGCGTCAGCACGGCCCGCCCGTAGGCTTCGGCCGGGTCGGCGGCCGTGTGGCTCGAAGGTGCGCCCCGAAAAACGATGTCGACACGATACTCGGGGGCTGCATCCTCAGAGGTCTCGAGGCGCACAAGAGAGCGGAACGCGCCTCGAAGCATCTCGCGGAGTTGATCTTCGCGCGGCAGCCACAGTGCCTCGTTCAGCTCGACAGAGTCGAGCGCCCACTCGGTCGTGCCGTTGAAGCCGAGAATCGTGCCCGTGGGGTAGTGCTGGGCCTCGATCGTCATGTCACTGACGGTGAAGACCTCGGCGTCGAGCGCTTCGGGGTCGAAGGCGGGCGTATCGATCGAGAAGCGATCCCCCGACGCCGGCTTCCAGACCAGCCCGGCATCGCGCAGTGATCGGGCGAGTTCGACGGTGATCATGCAGCCATTATGGCTGGGCATGCTGGACCGGGATCTCAGAGAGACCGACGCCCGTCCGCGCTATGCTCCGGCGATGACTACAACGACGGCGAGGGCAGGGTCTCGTCTGCTCGATCTGCTCGACTTCGGCTACAAGCAGGCCCTGTCGTGCCTCTTCGCCGTCTCGATCGTCGTCGGCCTCGCCATCACCCACTTCGTCGACTTCGGGCTCGCCCGCTACGACACGATGCTCGTCTGGTGCATCATCGTGCAGATCGTGTTGCTCGCGACGAAGATCGAGACGCGCGACGAACTGCTCGTCATCTGCATGTTCCATGTGCTCGGCCTCGCGCTCGAGGTCTTCAAAGTCGCCGTCGGCTCGTGGAGCTACCCCGATGCGGGGTTCCTTCGAATCGGCGACGTTCCCATCTACAGCGGGTTCATGTACGCGGCCATCGCCAGCTACATCTGCCAGGCGTGGCGTCGATTCGATCTCGACATCGACTCCGTGCCGATGGTTCCCACGATGATCACGGCCATCCTCTTCTACGTGAACTTCTTCACCAACCACTGGCTGCCCGACGCTCGTTGGCCGCTGCTGATCGTGGTCGCGGTGCTCATGCGCAAGACCTGGGTGCGCTTCAGGGTTCGCCAGACGGTCTACCGGATGCCGCTGCTCGTCTCGTTCCTGCTCATCGGCTTCTTCATCTGGTTCGTCGAGAACATCGCGACGATCCTCGGGGCGTGGAGTTACCCCGGCCAGGAGGCCGGGTGGACGCTGGTGCACGCGAGCAAGATCGGTTCGTGGATGGTGCTGGTGATCTTCAGCTTCATGCTCGTGCTCTGGTTCAAGCAGCGCAAGAAGTCGCTCGTCGACTGACTACCGGTCGAGCAGGCGGTGCAGGAACTGTTTCGTGCGCGCCTCGCGGGGGTTCTGCAGCACCTCGGTCGGCGGCCCTGACTCGACCACGACACCGCCGTCCATGAACACGATCGTGTCGGCGACGTGTGAGGCGAAGGCGAGCTCGTGCGTGACGAGCACCATCGTCCACCCCTCTGTCGCGAGCTCTCTGATCACGTCGAGAACGTCTCCGACGAGTTCGGGATCGAGTGCCGAGGTGGGCTCGTCGAAGAGCAGCAGCTGCGGCTTCAAAGCCAGGGCGCGCACGATGCCGACCCGCTGCTGCTGGCCTCCGGAGAGCTCGAACGGATACGCATCGGCCTTCGCGCCGAGACCGACGCGCTCGAGCAGCACACGCGCATCCGCTATCGCCTCGGCCTTCGGCCGTTTCTGCACCTGCACCGGGCCCTCGATGACGTTCTCGAGAACCGTGCGGTGCGGAAAGAGGTTGAACTGTTGGAAGACCATAGCGGAGCGGTCGCGCAGCGACGCGAGCTGTCTCTTCGAGGGGGCCTTCGAGAAGTCGACGACGTTACCGCCCGAGAATTCGACCGTGCCCGCCTCGGGCACTTCGAGGCCGTTCAACGATCGCAGCACGGTGGTCTTTCCAGAGCCCGACGGCCCGATCAAGGCTACGACGTCTCCGCGCGGCACCGTGAGATCGATCGACTTCAACACCTCGACGTCGCCGAAGCTCTTGCGGATGCCGCGAGCCGTGAGAAGGGGCGCGGCGATGACCGCGTCGGCCGGCTCCGGAGCCAGGGGGTCAGTGGGCGACATAGCGATCCAGCCTCTTCTCGAGCACGGACTGGGCGCTCGAGAGCACGAGGCAGATCACCCAGTAGACGACGGCGGCCTCGATGTACAGCGCCATGAACTCCTGGCTGAACGCCGCGATCTGCTGCGCCTGCCTGAACAACTCTGTCACCAGAATCAGCGACGCGAGCGATGTGTCTTTGACGAGGCTGATGAAGGTGTTCGACAGCGGAGGCACGGAGACCCGAGCCGCCTGCGGAAGGATGACGCGAACAAGCGTCTGCCCCCGCGACATGCCGATCGTGTAGCCGGCCTCCCACTGCCCCTTGGGTACCGAGAGAATGGCCGCCCTGATCACCTCGGCCGCGTAGCCGCCCACATTGAGCGAAAAGGCGATGATGGCGCTCGGCCACGGGTCGACGAGAATGCCGATCGATGGCAGCCCGTAGAAGATCACGAACAACTGCACCAGCAGCGGTGTGCCCCTGATGATCGAGATGTACGCGCGCGCGACGCCCGACACGATCCAGATGCGCGAGAGCCGCATCAGCGCGATTCCGAGCGCGATGACCAGCCCCAGCACGAACGACATCAACGCCAGCGGGATGGTACCCGTGAGCGCCCCTCCCACGATGGGGAGGAGCGATCGCAGGAGCAGATCCCACAGCGATTCGGTCATTCGTCAATCTTTCCGTACGGGAGCGTCATCGCCCGACCCTCTTTCGCGACAGCCCTACTGGGTGACGTCGCTTCCGAAGTACTTGTCGGAGATCTTCGCCAGCGTTCCGTCGGCGCGAAGGTCATCGAGCGCCTTGTCGACGGCCTGCTGCAGCTCGGTGTTTCCCTTGGCGAAGACGAACGCGTTGAGCGAGGGGTCGTCTGTCTCGGCGGCGATCTTGAGGCCGGTGTCGCCCTTCTGCTTCTGGTAGTCGAGGAAGGTGAGGTTGTCGTTCACCGTGGCGTCGACGCGACCCTGCTCGAGCAGTGCAACGGCCTGCGCCCAGCCTTCGACGGCCTCGACGTTGGCGCCGTTCTTCTGGGCCAGCTCGTACCAGTTGCTGGTCAGCGACTGCGCCGTGGTCTTGCCGGCGAGGTCGGCGAACGACGTGATGTCGGTGTTGTCGTCTTTCACGACGATGACGCCGGGGCTCACCGTGTAGGGCTTCGAGAAGTCGTACTTTGCCGAACGCTCGTCATTGATCGAGACCTGGTTGGCGATCACGTCGAAGCGGCCGGCCTCGAGACCCGCGAAGATCGCGTCCCACTGGGTCTCCTCGAACTTCGGCTTCACTCCGAGCTTGTCGGCGACAGCCGTGATGATCTCGACGTCGTAGCCGGTGAGTTCGCCGGTTCCGTCTTCGTGATAGCTGAAAGGCTTGTAGGTGCCCTCGGTGCCGACCGTCAGAACTCCAGACTCCTTGATCGCGGCGAGCGAGTTGGCCTTCAGCTTGCCCTCGCTCGTCGAGCCGCCAGATGTCGACGACGGGCTCGCGCACGCACCCAGGGCAAGAGTTGCGGCTGCGGCGAGCGAGATGAGCGCGACGAAAGAGGAGGAGCGTTTCACGGGGTGGTCCTTTGCTGTGTGACTGAAGGTGTTCAGGGTAGCCAGCGCTCGAAGCAGCGAGAAAATTCCGTGACGCCGCATGACGGGCACCGTCGCGGACCGCCACTCTGGCCCGCGCGTATAGTTGAAGGCAATCAGCGCGCGGGCCTGGATTTGGGCCCACCGGCACTCCGTCGAGTGCTCGTTCCACCCTTCCCCCCGCAGAAAGACGCTGATGACAGACGCTTCGCCCACCCCCGCGATCTCAGAGATCCAGGATGCGCTGGGTCGTGTCGAGCGCGACCGTCACGTGTCGCAGTTCGACGCAGAATTGCTCTTCTCCGCCCGCGGCGACGAACTCGATCGGCTGCTCGCGGTGTCGAGCCGGCTGCGCGACGAGGGGCTCGACCGCGCTGACCGCTCGGGCATCATCACGTATTCGAAGAAGGTGTTCATTCCGGTCACGCACCTCTGTCAAGACCGCTGCCACTACTGCATCTTCGTCGAGACGCCCAACAAGCTGGCCACCAAGGGCAAGCCCATCTACATGTCGCCCGACGAGATTCTCGAGGTGGCGCGGGCGGGCGCGGCGCTCGGCTGCAAGGAGGCGCTGTTCACCCTCGGCGACCGGCCCGAGAACCGCTGGCCGGTTGCGCGCGAATGGTTGGATGCCCACGGCTATGCGTCGACCATCGACTACATCAGGGCCATGGCCATTCTCGTGCTCGAGGAGACAGGGCTGCTCCCCCACCTCAACCCGGGCGTGATGTCGTGGAGCGAGCTACAGGCGCTCCGACCGGTCGCGCCATCGATGGGCATGATGCTCGAGACCACCGCCACCCGGCTGTGGTCGGAGAAGGGCGGCGTGCACTACGGCTCGCCCGATAAGGATCCGGCGCTGCGACTGCGCGTGCTCGACGACGCGGGTCGATCGAAGGTTCCGTTCACCACGGGCGTGCTGCTGGGCATCGGCGAGAACAACGCGGAGCGCGCCGAGGCGCTCTTCGAGATCCGGGCCTCGCACGAGCGCCACGGGCACATCCAGGAGACGATCGTTCAGAACTTCCGCGCCAAGCCTCGAACGGCCATGCAGAACGAGGTCGATCTCGCGCTGCAGGAATACGTCGCCGCCGTGGCCGTGGCCAGGGTCGTCATGGGCCCGGATGCGACGATCCAAGCGCCGCCGAACCTCACCGACGCGCACGAACTCGGTCTGCTGCTGCGCGCCGGCATCGACGACTGGGGCGGGGTGAGCCCGCTCACCGCCGATCACGTCAACCCGGAGCGCCCCTGGCCAGAGCTCGACACCCTCGCGGCGCTGACGAAAGACGCCGGATTCGAGCTGCGCGAACGGCTGACCGCGCATCCGCAATTCGTGCGCGAGCCCGACGAATGGATCGACGCGCGCATCCGGCCGCACGTCGACGCCCTGGCTGCGCCGTCGGGCCTCGCCCGGGAGGACGCCCCGGTCGTCGGTCGTCCCCGTTCGCGTGCCGCGCACTCGAGCCCCCGTTCCCTGAACGTGTCGAAGGGCAACGAAGCACTCCTCTCAGCCGAGAAGAACCCGAGCGGCCTCAGCGACGCGCACTATGTCGATCTTCTCCAGGCATCCGGTACCGAACTCGACGCGCTCACCGCTCTGGCCGACGACATTCGCTTCGACGCCGTGGGCGACGACGTGACCTTCGTGATCAACCGCAACATCGACTCGTCGCTGTATGGCATCGATCCCGAGAACGGCGGCATCACGCTCGAGACGATCGGCGCACTCGCCGATGAGGCCGCGGCCCTCGGAGCGACCGAGCTCTGCATTCAAGGCGCCGTTCCCGCGCACATGCCTTCTACTGCATATCTCGACATCGTGCGCGCGATCAGGGCCAAGCAGCCTGGCCTGCACCTCCATGCCTACCGCCCCACCGAGATCACCGACGGAGCGAGTCGCCTCGGCCTGCCGCTTCATGACTACCTCGAGGCCCTGCGCGAGGCCGGAGTCGACAGCGTGCCCGGAACGGGCGCGCGCATCCTCGACGACGACGTTCGCCGCGTTCTCAGCGAGGGCACCGATCCTGCAGCCGCCGAGTGGATCGCGTCGATGACAGCGGCTCACCGAGCAGGACTCCGCTCGACCTCGACCATGATCTACGGTCATGTCGAGACCCCGCTTCAGCAGCTCGCGCATCTGCGCACGCTCGCACGCATTCACGACGAGACGGGCGGATTCACCGAGTTCATTCCGATGCCCTATGTGCGGCTGGATGCTCCGGCGAACGTCGCCCGCGTCGCCGGCCCGGATGCGCGACAGACGCGCGCGGTGCACGCGGTCGCGCGGCTACTGCTGCACGGGCGCATCGACCACGTGCAGGCTGCGTGGACGAAGCTCGGACTCGCCGAGAGTCAGTCGGTGCTGCGCGGCGGAGCCGACGACCTGGGCGGGCTGCTGCTCGACGGAACGACCAAGCCCGAGGCCGGCGCTGAAGCGCACCGCTCGCTCACCATCGCCGACCTCGAGCGCACTGCGAGCGAGATCGGGCGCGGCGTGCGGCAGCGCACGACGAGCTACGACTCTCCGACGCCCGAGCAGCTGGCGTTCGCCCGCCGATCAGACGCGCCACCGGCCACTCGACTGCAGCTTCCGATCTCCGAGCGTCGCAGCTCGCTCCAGACGTCGCGCTCATGACGCAGCCCTCGGGGCGTGCGACGGTCGTTCTTCTGCGCGGTTCGGGCGACGACGACTTCGCGTTCCTCGGCCCGACGCTGGCACGTAATCGCCGCGTGGTGATCGTCGACCTGAGCGTGACCTCGAAGCGGAGTTCCGACGAATGGACCCGGGAACTCGCCGAGGCGGGCGACGACTGCTGCGTCATCGCGGTCGGTGCGCACGCCGACGAGGCCGTGCGAGCGACGCTCGATACGCGCGGAGTCGTCAGCCGACTCGTGCTCATCGAGCCCGAGTTCGATGGCACTGCACCCGAGACAGGTGCTCTCCCCGTGCTCGTTCTCGCCTCGGGCGAGCCGGGGCTCGGCGATGTGCGCGGCACGCTGCGCGAGCGCCCGGCGCGCATCCTGAGCACGATCGAAGACTTCCTCGATGACGCAAAACCTCCCTCTCGCCGGTCGAGTAGGCCGCCCGCGGCCGTATCGAGACCACCCGTGGGTGATGTCGACCTGCAGGCTCGTCCCTTGCGCGACCACTCAACCAGCGCAGTAGAGGTCGACACGGTGATCGTGGGTGCGGGATTCGCGGGGTTGGGAGCCGGCATCCGTCTTGCACGGCGTGGCGACAAGTCATTCGTGATCCTCGAGCGCGCGGGCGACGTGGGCGGCACCTGGCGTGACAACACCTACCCCGGCGTCGCCTGCGACATCCCCTCACATCTGTACTCGTTCTCGTTTCTGCCGAAGCCCGACTGGTCGAACTTCTTCGCGAGCGGCCGCGAGATTCACGACTACCTGCGCGACGCCGTGCGCTCGGAGGGCCTCGAAGGGCATCTGCGGCTGCGCTCGGAGGTGCTCGAGATGCGCTGGCTCGCAGACGAGCTGCGCTGGCGGGTGACGACGAGCTCGGGCGAATACCTTTGCCGCACGCTGATCGTCGCCGCGGGCCGGCTCTCGGACGCCCGCATGCCGGATGTGCCGGGGCTCGACTCCTTCGCGGGGCCGGTCATGCACTCGTCGACGTGGGACGACTCCGTCGAGCTCCGCGGACGACGCGTCGGAGTCGTCGGCACGGGAGCGTCCGCCGCACAGCTGATCCCCCGGCTGGCGGATGTCGCCGCGAGCGTCGTCGTGTTCCAGCGCAGCGCGCCCTATGTCGTTCCGCGCCCCGATCGCGAGTACACCCTCGACGAGCAGCGTCGCTTCGCCGATGATCCATCTGCGCACGAGGCACTGCGCGACGAGCTCTTCTGGGGTGCAGAGACGGCCTTCGCCGAGCGGATGCGTGTGCCCGGCTTCATCGATCGGCTGCGCGATCGCGCGCTCGGCCACCTCGAAGCCCAGCTCGACGACCCTTCGCTGCGAGCCGCGGCCACGCCCGACTACGAGATCGGCTGCAAGCGGGTGATCATCTCGAACGACTACTACCCCGCGCTCGCCTCCCCCTCTGTCACACTCGAACCGT
Organism: Agreia pratensis; assembly: GCF_900177685.1. Lineage (GTDB taxonomy): Bacteria > Actinomycetota > Actinomycetes > Actinomycetales > Microbacteriaceae > Agreia > Agreia pratensis. Next base: position 824,777 of record NZ_FXAY01000002.1, on the reverse strand, counting down.
CGGCGCTGCGCTCGATCTCCGACAGGGTGGCGACGTCGGCGGGCTGCGCGTCATTCGAGCTTGACGTGCTCGTGTTCGCCACCGGATTCGAGTCGACCCGCCCGCCGTTCGCCGCGCGCACCTACGGGGCCGACGGCATCCGTCTCTCTGATGCGTGGGCCGACGGCATGCGGGCACACGCATCGACGACCGTGCACGGTTTTCCGAACATGTTCGTGCTCGATGGGCCCAATGCGAGCCTCGGCCACAACAGCGCGGTGGTGATGATCGAGGCGCAGATCGACTACGTGCTCGCCGCGCTCGATCATCGCGACGCAGTCAGCGTCGATGCGATCGACGTGTCACTCGAGGCGCAGGATGCCTACACGCACGAGATCGACGCCAAGGCCGCGTCGACCGTGTGGCTGACCGGCGGATGCGACAGCTGGTACGTCGACGAGCGCAGCAGACGACTCACCCTGCTGTGGCCCGACTTCGCCTACGCCTTTCAGCGACGGCTGTCGCGCTTCGACGCAGAGAACTATGCGGTCATCGAAGCGCCGCGAATGGCCCCCGCGCTTCAGAGCTCGATACCGTCGCCGTAGTCGCGCCCGCCGGAGTGCCGCGCATGATCGAGCGTCATGGCATCGACGCGGTGCCCGAGCTCTGCCGCGAGCGCCACGACCCTGTCTCGGTTGGCGCTCGCGACGAGAACGATCGTGTACGAGTCGGAGTCGATGTCGAAGACGAGAAGCTCGAGGCCTGCCGGGGCGAGCAGCGCGTTCGCGCGCAGCATGCCGAACGTGAGGTGCGCATCCGCGTCGTCGACAGACTGCAGATCGACGCCGCTCGACAACACGGCGCTCATGCGACTGAGCGCCCACGCGAGTTCGGCGGCGTTGTCCTTCCAATCGAGCTCGTGCGCCAGCTCGTTCTCGATCAGCCAGTCGACGAGAGCGAACCACGGATCGACGGCGTCGTCTTCGATGCCCCTGTTCTCCGCCTCGGCGGAATGAGCCTCGAAGTATTCGGACGGCGAGGAGTAGGCCTGCAGCACGACCTCGGCGAGCCCGACATCCGGCGACAGCAGTGAGGCGAGCTCGCGCCAGCGGGCGGCTCCATCGTCATCGGATGCGTGTGGCTCGGCCTGCGCGGGCCGTTGCGGATCCGGTGACGGCGCCGGCGCGCGGCGGAACGGATTCCAAGCCATGTCCGGCCCCCTTCCGTCGCTCTGAACGCATCTGAACCTCAGCCTGACAGCAGGAGATGCGACGCGCATCCCCCTTGTGCACGATGGAGGCCGCCGAGCACGTAGAGAAGGCCTCTCGTTGCGCAGACAGCGACGCTGTTGCTCCCAAAATCTTGCTATACGATCGTCTGATAAATGGGAAGAGGTTCGCGGTATGGGTGATTGCTCGACTCGGCAGGTCACATGCGCACGCTGATCGTGGGCGGTGGTATCGCGGGCCTCGCCGCTGCCGTTTCGCTGCACCAAGCAGGCCAGAAAACACGCGTGCTCGAGCGATACGACCGCACGGCCGACGATGTGGGCGCGTGGTTGCAAATCGCCAGTAATGGCATGATGGCGCTCGAGGCTGTCGGGCTCGGGGAAGCCACGGGCGAGATAGGCAGCCCGACGACCCGTCTCACGACGTTCGCGCCAGACGGCAGAATCACGGCGGATACGCCACTCGGCCAGCGCCCAGGAGAGGGACCTGCGGGGCGATCGGTTCGCCGATCCGACCTCTACCGCGTGCTCCGCGAGGAGGTCGAACGCCTCGGCATCGAGGTGATCCGCGGTGCACGTGTCGTGAGCACCGAGCAGATCGGAACGCTGGTTCGGGTGCATACCCGCTCGGCCGAAACCTACTCCGCCGACCTGGTCATTGGCGCAGACGGCATCGACTCCGCGGTGCGCGCGTCGCTCATAGGCGAGAAGACTCACGCGAAGAGAACCACGCCCGACTTGGTCGGCGTCGGCGGCGTCGCTGAGGCAGGCTCGCTGCCGCCGAACTTCGAGACACCCGCGGGCTCTCTGCAGTTCCGTTTCGGCCGAGACTGCTTCGTCGGATCTGTGGGGATGGATGACGGGCGGACATGGTGGTTCGTCAACCCCAGACTGACTGCGTTACCCGGTGGCGCGGCCTCAGTACCCGGAATGTCATCGGCCGCGTGGCCGGAAGCTCTCGCCGCTCTTGCCGCTCGAGACGCCCTGCCGATCCAGCATCTGGTTGAAGGCACGCCCGCGCTCGACGTATGGGCCGCTGCGGGTCGGAGCAATTCCGTGCTGTGGGGCAGAGACTCAGTGGCTCTGATTGGTGATGCGGCCCACGCCATTCCGCCCACGTCAGGGCAAGGTGCCTCTCTTGCACTCGAAGATGCCGTGATCCTCGGTGACATCGTTCGCGAGGGCGGTTCGCCTCGCGACATCGTTCCTGAGCTTGCCCGCCGCAGAACGAAGCGCGTCACGAAAATCGGAGCTCAGGGTGTTGCGCTCGACCGAGCCAAGCTGCTCGGGCCCATCGGCTCACTCGTGCGAGATCGCATCATCTTCCCCCTGACGGACCGTCGCTCGTCCGCAACAGGAACGACGCCGATGCCGTGGATGTACGACTTCGCGATCGACTCCACCCGGCATCGCGGCTCTCACCACTAGATCTTCGCTGCCGTCGACGCATCGGCGTCCCAGCGCACTCATTCGGTGCAAGCTCAGGCTGCGCTCGTCGAATAGCAACGAGGTGGCTCTGCAGCTGCACCGAATCGAAGGCAATCCGCCGCGCCGACGAGTCAGTGTGCGTCGGCGGGCTCCTTTTCGCCGACAATTCTGTTTCGCCACGCCTCAGGCAGCCCGAACAGCACCCGTGTACGTCCGCGCATGAGCAGCCGATGGATTCCGAGAGCAGCCAACACGATGAGTGCAGTTCCGAAGACGGGAGCGAGGTACCGCACCGGAGCGAACCCCAGCGACCACTCGACGGGAGGCAGCAGGAAGAGCACCCAGATCAGGGGAAGCTGCAGCACGAAGATCGGCAGAGTGCGCCGACCGACAGCGGCCGCCGCCCTCTCGAACGGCGGCCAACGCACGAGCAGAGCGATGACCACGATCGACAGCACGACCGCGGCACTGTCGCGCAGCAAGCGAAGCCCGGTCTCGAGCAGGGTGCCCTCTGAGCTCTGCTGCCAGGCCAGTTCGCACACGACGAAAGAGACGATGCCGAGCACGGGTGCCCACGGGCTGCGAACGCGCGCGAGCGCCTGCAGCGCAGAGGCCGCATAAACGCCGACGGCGAAGAACACCGCGTAGTAGACGACGTGCAGCCAGAGCGCCTCGTCGCGAGTGACCGGCACGGCGCCGGATGCGACGGACAGCACCGCGAGCACGCCCAGTATCGCGACGGGCGGCACCCGGTTCAGGCTGCTGAGAACCACGACGTAGGCCGCGAGAGCGAAGATGAACCACAGCATCGAGTCGGGAACGAACAGCTGCTCGAGGTAGTGCAAGGGAGTCATCACACGAAACGGGATGCCCGGATCGATCACCCCGATCGAGAGCACCGCGTACACCGTGAGCCAGGCCACGTAGAGCCAATACAGCGATACGGCCCGAAGCACGGTTCGTCGATCGCTCCACCCCGCGCGAACCCGACGCGACGCCACAAGACCCGAGACCACGAAGAGCAGCGGCAGTCTGAACGCACCGAAGAACTCTGTGAGCTGCGTCCAGACCTCGACCCCGTTGCTCGGCGGCGACAGCGGCTCGTACACGAAGATGCGCACGTGCAGCAGAACGACCAACAGCACGCAGAGGCCGCGCGCGGCATCCACCCACGCGAGCCGAGTCGCGGTCACTGCCCGCGCCTACCGAACGGAGACCGCCCGGCGCACCACCGGCTCGAACATGCGGTCGAACACGACCCTGCGATCGAACTGCAGCGCGTACTCCCGGGCTCGCACGGCCCACTCGTTTCGCTCGTCGGCCGTGGTCTCGACGATGGCGCGCACGAGAGCCCGGGCGATCGCATCCGGGTCTTCGACGGGAACGACGATCGCGTGATCGCCGATCGCCTCGCCGATGCCGCCCGTCAGCGTGGTGATGATGGGGCCACCGCCGGCCAGCATCTTCTCGGCCAGGGCGATGCCGAAGGTCTCGACGAATTCGGGGCGCGGCTTGCTGGGCAGAACGAACGCGGCGCATCCCTTCATGAGATACGGCTTCTCTGCGTCTCCCACATCATCGAGAAAGCGGATGCGCGATGAGACACCGGATGCCGCGGCGGCCGCGCGGAATGCGTCGGCCTGCGGGCCTCGGCCCGCGATCACGAGCGTCTTGTCGCCGTGCACGCCGCTGCGCTCGAAGCCCTCGATGAGCTCCTCGACGCCCTTGGCGTGGGTCAGGCGTGACAGGAAGAGCACGTAGCCGTCGCGTTCGAGCCCCCGTGCGCGCAGCACATCGTCGAGCACCCCGTCGTCGAGATCGACATACGCGTCGGCATCGATCGCAGGGTACGAGACGGTGATCTTCGCGCGGCACTGCTCGGCGAAACGCGTTCCGTGCTGCGCATCGACGCGCTCGGCCTCGCTGATGATGAGCTGGCGTGTGTAGTCGGAAACGGCGACGCAGTAGTCCTGGCTGAGGTAGCTGGTGAGGATGTGGGCGGCGGCGCCGAGGCGGCCTTCCTCCACGGCGGTGCGCACGACGTTGGTGACGTCGGAGCCGACAGCCTCCGCGATGGTGGTGACGTTCACGGGCAGGCCGGTTCCGTGAGCGGCCCGAACGGCGTCGGACGCGGCGATGGTGTGGGGGCTCAGGTAGAGCGACAGGCACACGGTGGGAACGCCGTCGGTGAAGAGCTCGACCAGACGCCCCGTGATGCCGGCGAGGTGTCGGCCGTCGGGAACCTTGTAATCGCCGACCGGGGCCGGGCGCTCCACGAAGATGCCGTCGCTGTAGGGCAGAACGGAGTCGAGCGGCTTGAGCGGCAGGCCGGCGCGCTCGAGAACGTCGATGGGCCACGTCACGATGCGCACCTCGTCGAAGCCGCGCTCGAGGGCGGTCTCGGCGAGATTACGCGCCTCGACGGAGTGCCCGCAGATCACCGGATCTGCTCGCACGATGATCACGAGACGGTTGTCGATGGTGGTCATGGCTTGGCTCCCGGGTGTGTTGGGGTGAAGGGATCGCGAACCGGACCGGAACGCGATGGGGGAAGATTCGTGGTGGCCCAGGCGCTGGGCTCGGTGCCGAGTTCGACGAGCAGTTCGCCGCCGCGGTGCAGCTCCGATCCGCTGATCCAGCTGCGCTCGAGCGGCGCACCGTTCAGCTGCATCGACTGCACATACTGCACAGGGCCGCCGTGAACGGGTTCGACGAAGTTCGTGGTGCGCACCCTGAAGCTCTCGTCGCCGATGGCGATGGTCGCCGACGAGAACAGAGGAGCGTTCACGAGGAAGATGTTCTGGCCGGCCACGGGAAACAGCCCGAGCGAGGCCCACACGTTCCACGAGCTGAGTCCGCCCGAGTCATCGTTGCCGGGCAGTCCCCCGCGGCCCGTTCCGAACTGCTGCAGCAGCACGTTGTGCACGACCTCGGCGGTGCGATCGGGGCGTCCGGCGTAGTGATACGCCCAGGGCGCCTCCATGTCGGGCTCGTTGTTGAGACCCTCGAAGCGGCCGAGCGCGTAGCCCGCCTTCATCTCGGCGACTGCCGGCCTGTTGCCGGGTTGGGTCACCGAGGGCGCTCCGAAGCCGAAGAACTCGTCGAGCTGCGCCACGAACGCTTCGGCGCCGCCGCTGAGCTCGATGCGCGAGGCCATGTCGTGCAGCAAGCGGAACGAGTAGTTGTACCGGGTGCCCTCGTAGTAGGTGGAGTCCTTCAGTAGCCCGCTCGCCGGATCGAACGCGTTGACCCAGCGCTCGGCAAGACCCTCGAACTGCTCCGCGAGCGCCGTGTCGCCCACCCTGCGCGCGACCTTGGCCGTGGCCCAGTAGCCGAAAGCGAGGTCGAGGGTATGGCTGATCGGATGCGTCTCGCCGTGCAGCAGGAATTCCTCGCCGTAGGTGCGGCGCAGGTCGTCCGACATGTGCACGAGTGCCCACTCCCAGTCGATGCCGGGCAGCCCGAGCTGGCAGAGGTCGGCGAGAAAGGTGTGGGCGAGGGCGCTGCCCTGGCGCGAGAAGCGGTCGCTGCCCCTGGCCATGCGGTAGCCGATCGGAAAGTTGCCCTCTTCTTCGCAGATCGTGAGCAACGCGTTGGCGAGCTCGACGGCCCGCTCGGGCTGAAGCGCGGTGAGCAACGGCAGCTGGGTGCGATAGATGTCCCACATCGTGCTGATGTCGAAGGCGAAGGGTCCGTCGCTCGGCCAGAACGGGCTCTCCGATGGTGCAAGACACGGCTTGATCATCGAGTGGTAGACAGCTGTCGAGAACACGGTCTGCCGTTCGGTCGACGTTGTCTTCACGCTCACCGACTTGAGCTGCTTTCGCCAGTGGCGCTTCGTCTTCTCACGTCGATGATCGAAGCGAGCCGGCCCTTCGCCGCAGTCGTCTCGCAGATTGCGGCGGGCCTGCTCGACGCCGCGCAACGAGAATCCGATGCGCAGCTCGATGGTCTCCCCCGCCCGGCTCGGCCCCGCCCACATGAGGCCGAACGGGCGCAGGGTCGTTGGTCTGATGTGGTCGAAGTCGAGTCGCTTGCCGCCGGGCATAAGACGGCGGTCGTAGAACAGCATCTGCCGCCACTGCGGGGTGTCGCACTCGATGTAGACGGCGATCGGGGTTCCCTCGACCACGATCTCGCCCTGTGCGACTCCAGGCTCGAGCGTCTCGAGCTGAGCCCTCAGCGGAATCGTCGCGCCATACGGAATCGACAGCCCTCCGAGCGAGAAGTCGATCACCACGCGCGCCCGAGGATCTTCGGGGAACGTGTACCGATGCACCGCGCTCTTCGGTCCCACCGTCAACTCTGCTCGCACGCCGGAGTCGAGCGTGGCGGCGTAGAAGCCGGGCTCTGCGGTCTCGTCTGTGAGATCCCAATGCCGGCCCAACGCATCCAGTGGCTCGACCATGGGCGTGACGCGAAAGTAGTTGTAGTACTTGCGAATCGCGCCGGTGCCCGACTGCTGAAAATGCGTGAAACCGGATGCCGTGGCTCGGTCGTGCAGGGTCGAGGGCACGCCCTCGAGACTCAGGTCGTAGCGACCGTAGCCGGTCGGGTATGCGCCGGAATAGGCGCAGGCCGAGACCATGCCGAGCGGGTAGGTGGCTCCCGGATGCGTGTTGCCGATCTGGGGTTTCGGCCACCACCAGGTGGCGGCGAGGCCGGTCTGCGCGGTCAGATCGGTCGGCTCAGACCCGATGAAGGGGTCGACGTGGCCGATCATGCGAGCGTCCGTCGTCGATTCATGATGTGACGCTAAGAGCCGGCGGCATCCGGTCGGTGAACGAGCTGATTCCTGTAGATGAACGCAGGGCTAACGGTGATGCGCGTGGCCTTATTTGGCGGAGATGAATATCTCTGCCCTGGAATGACCTTTGCCTGTCTAGACCGGCAGACCTCTATGCTCTGGAATACCAACTCGAACAGGGGAAATAATGCGAGTTTTGATTTCGGGGCGCCGCGCTGGCAGCATCATCGCCGCCGCAGTGTCGGTTGTCGTCTCCGTTTCGCTGTGCCTGGTGGTCTTCGCCGGCGCTGGCCCGGTGAGTGCAACGACGGTAGTTGCCGATGCGCCGGCTACAGCAACCGTCAGCGGCGTTCTGCGGTCACCGGAATTCCCCAATCGACCCGCGCTTGGGCAGCACTACGTCCGCGTTTACAGTTACCCGTACGGCGGGGCGGTGGACCGCTCTGCCGAACCTGATGCGCAAGGGCACTTCACCATCTCGGGAATTCCCGCAGGCAAGTACACGATTCAAATCGGATCCAACACCGAATCTTGGCTCGTCGGCGAATCGGGCGGGATTCTTTCAGGAGACAACGGAGTCAACCTGGAGGCCGGTCAGAATTTCGTGGTCGACACGACCGTGCCTTTCGAACGAAATCCTTTGGCGCCGTCTACCGTTCGCATCGCGGGCGAGGACCGCTACGACACAGCCGTCCAGGTATCTCGCAGCGCGTTCGACACAGGCGTGCCTGCGGTCTATCTGGTCAGTGGAACGAATTTCGCAGATGCTCTGAGTGCCGCACCTGCTGCTGCCTTCGAGGGCGGGCCGCTCCTCCTCACCGCTCGCGAAAGTCTTCCCCAGACCGTCAAGGACGAACTGATCCGGCTCGCGCCAGAAAAAGTGGTGATAGTTGGAGGTCTTGCCGCCATAAGCAAGACAGTCGAGACGGAGACGCAGTCGTTGGGACTGAGCGTGCAGCGCATCTCCGGAGCCGATCGCTTTGCGACATCGCTGGCGGTAGCAGAATATCTCCCGCGCACATCCTGCTCTGCTGCATTTATCGCAAGCGGTCTCAACTATCCCGACGCCCTATCCATCAGCCCGGTCGCTGCAAACTTCCGGGGCCCACTGATCCTTGTCGATGGATCGTCCTCGGCACTCACCGCCGAGACTAAAGCTGCCCTGCTGAGGATGAACTGCACCTCGATCATGATCGCGGGCGGGCCCGACGCTGTGTCTACAGGAATCGAAACCTCAGTCCGAACTTTGCCCTCATCAGTGACGAGGTTCGCAGGCGATTCGCGATACGGCACGTCAGAAGCCATAAACCGGTTCACGGGCGAGCATCCACACGCATATTTCGCATCAGGCGAGAACTATCCTGACGCGCTCGCGGCGGCAGTCGTGGTTGGCCTTGGCGACGGATCGCTCTATCTCACGAGGCAATCCTGCGTCCCTGTCCCGCTGCACGACCTGGTCGTTTCACGAACCCCAGCCATCGTGACACTCGTCGGTGGACCGTCTGTGCTGCACGAATCTATCGCTAACTCGTCTTCGTCTCCGTGCTAAAGGACGTTCGCCGCGAAGACGAAGCTTTCCAACGGCGATGCACGACGGTGAGCGAAAGACGCCTTTGGGGAGTCAGTCGCTGAGGTTGTCGCTCAGAATCGAGAGCACGGTCGAGCGCGACTGTCGCGCCACGTCGCCCAGTCGGGCTGCGACCACCTCGACGAGTGACTCGAGCAGCACAACGTGCGGGATGCGTGAGGTGTGCTCGAGTTCGTGTCTGAACGATCCGCTGGCCGGCGCGACCACGAGGGCGGCGTCGGCGAGTGTCACGAGCGGTGATCGCGCGAACGACGTGACCACCACCAAGCGCGCACCCGCGGCCCGCACGGCGCGCGCCGAACGAAGACTGGACTCGTTCGCGCCACTGCCGCTGATCACGATGCAGGTGTCGGCCGGGCTCAGCTGACGCGCCGCGATCTGCTGGCCGATGGGGTCTGCGACGAACTCGGTGGGGCGCCCCACGGCGGTGAGCCGCATGGCCAGATCGAGCGCGAGCGGCGACGACAGCCCGTTCGCGATGGCGAGAAGACGCGCTGCTCCCACGATGAGCTCGAGCGATTTCTCGACCGACTCGTCGGTGAGCACGCTGGCGATCTGCGGAAGCGAGGCGGCGAGCGCGTCGATGTCGGCCCGGATGCTGCCGAGGGCTCCCGAGCCGTAGTCGCGATCGCGCTCGCGGCCCTCGCCCTGGGCGAGCTCACGGGTGAGCGCAACGCGCAGCTGCGGATAACCGCGGTAGCCGAGGCTCTGGCAGGTGCGGATGACCGTCGACCTCGCGACGCCCGCGCGGTCGGCCAGGTCTTGCGCCGTCGTTTCGACGATGCCTTCGAGATCAGCGAGGATCAGTTCGACCACGCGGCGCTCGCTGGGCAGCAGCGAGTTGATCACCGTGGCGATGCGCGTCGTGGGGGTGACGTCGTCGCTACCGCTCCAGGTCATGTACGGGTGCTCCCTCGGTTATCCGTCGGCGGATGGCCCCCGAGATCGCGTCGAGGGCGATCGTCACGATCACGACGACGATCAGCAGCATTCCGACCACGCCCCACTGCCGATACTGAGTGTAGGAGGTGAGCATGTCTCCGATGCCACCCACACCGATCAGACCGAGCACCGCCGAGGCGCGCACGTTGATCTCGAAGCGGTAGAGCCAGAACGACAGGAACTCGGGGCTCGCCGACGGCCAGACACCCCAGCGCAGCACCTGCGACGTCGACCCACCTGCTGCACGCACGGCCTCGATCGGGCCGCGGGGCACCCCGTCGATCGATTCGAAGCCCCACTTGCCGAGCGTTCCAATGCCGCCGACCGCGAGCGCGAGCGCGCCGGTCAGAGGCGTGAGACCGGTGACAGACAGGATGATGATGGCGATGATGATCTCGGGCACCGCCCTGATCACGGCGAAGACTCCGCGCAGCGCGGCCTGCACGGGCGGCGGGCCGAATCCTTTAGCGGCAAGGAAGCTCAGCGGCGTGGCGACGATGATGCCGAACACGGTGCCGACCCAGGCCATCTCGACCGAGCGCCAGGTCTGATAGAGCGCTTCGCCGAGCTTCGACCAGTCGGGCGCCGAGAACATGAGCCAGAGGTAGCGCACGATCTCGGCGGGCAGATTGCCGAGCCTGGCCCAGTTGATGTCGACAGACCAGAAGGCGATGACCACGACAACGACAACGATGGATGCGACGACCCGGCCGCGCGTGCGGGATGGGCGGGGTGGGGCGACGGCACTCATACGAGCCTCTTCCGGATGGCGCTCGAGACGAGCTCGAGCAGGATGACGACGACGAGGACCTCGAGGATGATGACCGACAGCTGGTCGTAGCGGAAGTAGGTGCGCACCGCGTCGATGAGCAGGCCGATGCCACCTGCGCCCACGAGACCGAGAACGGTGCCGGATCGCACGTTGAGCTCGAGCACGTAGAGCACCTGGTTCACGAAGCTGGGCCACACATCGGGCAGGGCGACCGCGCGGTTGATCTGAGCCTGCGTGCCGCCGGCCGCACGAGCCGCTTCGAGCGGGCCGGCGTCGTTCGACTCGATGGCCTCGGAGACGAGCTTCACGATGATGCCGACGTTGAACAGCACGAGCGCCAGGATTCCGGGCAGCGCGCCGACGCCCACCATGGCGACGAGGATCGCGGCGTAGAGCAGCTCGGGCACGGCACGCACGATGTTGAGAATCACACGCACGATTCCGCGACCGACCCAGTGCGGGTTGGTCAGGCGTGCGGCCCAGAGACTGAGCGGAAGCGCGATGAGGGTGCTCACTGCCGTGGCGATGACCGCCATCTCGAGCGTCTCGAGCATGGGCGGGATGGTGCGGGGAAAGAACGACCAGTCCGGCTGCAGAAGCTGAACGATCTTGGCGGCGCCGTTCTGCCAGTTGCGCGCGATGGCGTCGAGCGAGAACGCGATCCCGAGCTGCGGGCTCAGCGTGACGGCCGTGATCACGGCGATCACGCCGAACGCGAGCCACGGTTTCCAGCGACCGGCGGGCCGCGGCGGCGGGGTGGCGGCCGCTGATGCCGCCGCTTTCGCCGTCGCGGCCGGGGCGGGCACGGATGCGGGGGCGGTCATCGGTCGAGCACGTCCTCGGCCCGAATCGAGCGGCCGTAGATCTCTTCGAACACGGCGTCGCTCGCGTCGTCGACAGAGCCGTCGTAGACGACCTCGCCGGCGCGCAGGCCGATGAGCCGGGTGCCATACTCGCGCGCCAGGTCGACGAGGTGCAGATTCGTGAGTACGGTGATGCCGAGCTCTGTGTTGATGCGACGCAGGTCACGCATCACGGCGTGCGCGGTGGGCGGATCGAGGCTCGCCACGGGCTCGTCGGCGAGCACGAGATGCGGCTCCTGCGACAGGGCGCGCGCGATCGCGACCCGCTGCTGCTGGCCGCCCGAGAGCGACGAGGCGCGATCCCATGCCTTGGCCAGAATGCCGACCCGCTCGAGCGCGTCGAACGCGATCTGCCTGTCGGCGGTGGTGTGCAGCCCGAGCAGCGTGCGCCAGGTCGGCGTGTGCGCGAGACGGCCGACGAGCACGTTGTTCAGAACGCTCGTGCGGCCGGCCAGGTTGAACCCCTGAAAGATCATGCCGACCTCACCGCGCAGGCGACGAAGCTCACGGCCCTTCGCCTCTCCGAGGCGGTGCCCGCCCACGGTCAGCTGACCCGAGGTGATAGGTACGAGACCGTTGATCGTGCGGATGAGGCTGGACTTGCCGGAGCCGGACAGACCGACGACCGAGACCATCTCGCCCGGCTCGATGTCCATCGAGATGCTCTTGAGTGCGACGACGCCGTTAGGGTAGCGCACGCTGACATCGCGCATGCGGATGGCCCACGGCGCGGAGGCCGAGGCGACTGCCCCGACCTCCGCAGTGTGCTGAGTCACGCTACTTCAGTCCGAGCTTGTCGGCCGCGCGAGCGACGACGTCGAGCGAGCCCGGGTCGGCCGGGGCCAGCTTGGTGATCGAGTAGATCGCGGTGAGTTCCTTCGAGCCCTCGGGGGTGTTCGAGTAGTCCTCGAGCGCCTTGGTGATCTTGTCCTGCAGCGCGGGCGACAGATCCTTGGTGAGGGCAACGCCGTCGTTCGGAATCTCGTCGGAGAGGGCGAAGACCACGACCTTCTGGCCAACGTCGGGCTTGTCGCTCTTCACGATGTCGCGGGCATCCCAGAAGCTGAAGCCCACCTCGGCGTCGCCGTTGTAGACGGCGAGAACGCTGGCGTCGTTGGCGGTCACCGGCAGTGCACTGATGTCGTTGTCGGTGTCGATGCCGGCCTCCTGCAAGGCGAGCACAGGGTAGATGTAACCGGCGGGCGATCCGGGGCCCAGCATGGCCACCTTGACACCGTCTTTGATCTTCGAGATCGAGTCGAGACCGGCCGGTCCCTTCAGCGCGTCGGCGCCATTGCAGAAGAGCTTGCCGTCGCGCTCGACAGGCTTGTCGTCGCAGTACTTGTCGGGGTTGTTCGTCATGAACTGGGCCGGGTAGGTGATGTTGCCGTTGCGCTCGGTCTGCAGCACGACGGATGCGCCGTACATGTCGCTCGCCTGCCACAGCTGCAGCGACGGCAGGAAGCCGATCTGCGCCTGGCCCGCGCCCATGGCCTCGACGGCGGCCTGGTAGTCCTTCGACACGACACCGGTCACGGGAATGCCCAGGGCCTTGGTGAGCATGTCGGTGAGCGGCTTGGCGGTGTCGACGAGCGCGCCCTGATCTTGCGAGGGAACGAGGGCCAGCGTGAGCGAGGTGGGGTCGGCCTGGGCCGCGTCGGTCGAGCCGTCGGTCGAGCCGGAGGCCGAGCATCCGGTGAGGGCGACCGTGGCGAGGGCGACGGTGGCCGCCCCAGCGAAGGTGAGGCGCTTGCGAGAGATCATGGAATTACCTTTCGGAGGGTGTAGTGAGAGGTGCGGGTGAGAAGGGAGAAGAGGAGGCACGGAGCCATTCGGTGATGGCCGGGTAGAGGTCGTGCAGGTGGTGCGCTGTGAACGTGGGCGTCACATCCTGCGTCTCGTCGGGCGTCTCGTCTGAGGTCGAGCCGACGAGAGCTGTCAGCGCACCGCGAGCGTGCGCGGGGGCGAGATCGTTGACCCAGACGTCGCCGATGCTCAGAACCTGGCCGCGGGGCAGCCACTCGTCGAGCACAGCGGTCATGCCGTTCGGCTTGCCGACTGAGGTGTAGGTGGCATCGAACAGGCCCGCGAGTCCGAGCATCTCAAGCGCCGCGTCGATGCGGATGTCGGGTGCGTTGGTGGCGACAACGACGTTGGCGTACTGGCGCGCCTCGCTCAGAAAACCGACGAGGCCGTCGGGCGCCACGACGGGGGCGAGCGTCGAGCCGAGGTGCTCGCGGCTGGCCAGATAGGCCTCGCCGAGGGTCTCGGGCCGGATGCCGTGGTCGGCCGACATAAGCCGCACCAGGTCGTATCCGTCGATGGCGCTCGTGCCGGGCGCTTGGCCGGAGGGGTGCTCGTCGAGCGTCGCAATGACTGCTTCGACGAAGGCGTCGGCCTCGTCGGCAGGCAGCTGCTGCGCCGCGGCACGGGCATACGCGACGACCGGCCCAACCCCGAGGGAGAGCGTCCCATCGAAATCGAACAGCAGGGTCTTGTCGCGGTACGGCACGCTTTTCCTTTCACTCGTGGACACAGCGTCCATGATAGGTAGAGCGTATAGACGCAATGACCACGCTGGGTGAACAGCGTGTAAACGATTTTTCGAGCGGCCGTCGCCACCTACGATTACGACGTGACGATCGACGACTTGCTGGGTGCTGCCGCTCGCATCGACGCGGGTGAATCACCGCGGTCGGTGCTCGAGGGCTCGCTTCTCGCCGCCCAGATCGCACAGGATGCCTCCGCCGACCGCTTCTCCCTGTGGGGGCTCTCGACCGTCGTCGACGAGAACACGGGCACGCCGGTCATCTCGCCCGCGCTCTTCGCCGAGCTGCACCGACTGGCCGGCCTCGACGCGACCTGGCCTGTCGGCAATGCCGGGCTCATCCATGTCTATGGCTATCTGCTGTCGACCGTGTCGACGCCCTACGGCTTGAAGCGCGACCGATGGGTGAACGGCGATGTGGCGCGCGCGCTCGGCCTCGAGCCTTCTATCTTTACTCCGTGGTTCGGGCCCGCCTCCGACGGCACTCCCCTGCACAGGCTGACGGCTGCGCTGTCGCCCATCTTCGACGCTCCCGAGCAGACACCCGGCGTCGAGTTCGTGACGCACGAGAGTTCGGATCGCGTCACCGCCACGACGGTTCTGGTGCGGCATCCGGGTAGCGGACATTCGGCGCTCCTCTACGCCGTCAACGGCAAGCTGCTCACCGCGTTCCCCTTCGAGATCTCGGCGTCGAGCATCGCGTCTCTGCAGGCGGAGCCACCGCGCCTGCGCTACAACGCCGTGGTCGACGCGCCGAGGCAGCCGCTCGACACGCGCCGCGTCCTCGCGCTCCCCTCTCTCGATCAGATTCGGCAGGCCCCTGCGACTGCTGACGGCATCTGACAGACTCAAGCGCGGGGGCATCCCCCGTATCCCGTCTATCCCAGGAGCAGAGCCTCATGTCTGACGAACGCACCGCTGCTGCGCCCCGAGCCAAGTCTCGCTGGGCAGTCTTCGGCTTCTGGTTGTGGGCAGCCGCGATCGCGTTGGTTGTTGCGGCCACGATTCTCGGCATAGCCCTCAATGACACCCTCCCTACAGACATGGGAATCCGAGCGTCGGTGACGTTTCCCGTCGTTGCCAGCCTGATCGCGATTCCGCTCAGCACGGTGGGGCTGGCTTTCGCCATCACGGCCCTGGCGAAGCGCGAACCACGCAAGGGCCTGGCCATCACGACAATCGTGCTGTGGGCGGTAACGCCGATCGTGGCACTCGCCGTGGCGCGCGGCCTCGCGACCCTCGTCTCTTAGGCTCTCGCCAAGAACCGCGCCTCTCGGCCAGAATCAGAGAAGCGGGCTGCATCGCCGATTCCCTATCCCGACAACGAGGCTGCGCACGCCGCGACTCTGACGACTACGACTGAAGGAGCACAGCATGGCCGCAACGGACACCGCCGGAGGACTCTCCAAAGAAGAACGTGACGCGGTCAAGGATCGCGCGAAAGAGTTGCGCGACGAGGCCAAGGCCGGCAAGAACCGTGAGGCGGGCGAGAAGGCCGTGGCGAAGGCGATCGCCGAGATGCCCGAATCGGATGCCGCTATCGCGGGCCGCATCCACGAACTGGTCGCGGAACACGCGCCGCAGCTGATGCCGAAGACCTGGTACAGCCAGCCCGCCTACGCGAACAAGGAGGGCAAGGTCATCCTGTTCGTGCAGAGCGCGGCGAAGTTCAAGACACGGTACTGCACCCTGGGCTTCAGCGAAGATGCAGCGCTCGACGACGGGGAGATGTGGCCGACGTCGTTTGCGGTGACCGAGATCACGCCTGCGGTAGAGAAGCGGATCGCGGAGCTCATCCTGCGCGCGGCTGGCTAGCGCGGGAGGGGGTCGAGGTCGATGGTGTCCCCCGGGCTCAGTGAGCCGTTTAGCTCGGCGATGGTCGGCCCTCTGTAGTTGTCGCGTACGACGGGTGACCATGCTGAACTGGAGAGAGACAGTTTCAACGGCACGCTTAACACGACTATTCAGAGAGAAGATTCCAGCCTCATGACGACAATCGGTACGTCCCTAGTTTTCAGCCCGCAACACGAAGCCCTGATCAATAGCGTTCCTCTCCGGGAGGGCAGTTCCATCCGGTCGGAGCGCATCTCATACGACCACGACGGCTCCGCTCTCGAGGGGTACCTCGCCTGGGACGCTTCTGACGCAGAAGTGCGGCCCGGCGTGCTCGTCATCCACGACTGGTACGGGGAGGGCGAGTATGTGCACGCCCGAGTCCATATGCTTGCCCGACTCGGCTATGTGGCGTTCGCAGCCGACATCTACGGAGCCGGCGTGCGCCCTCAGGGCGACGAGGCACCCGCCGTGGCCGGCGCGTTCTACGGGGACCAGCAGCTGCTTCGCGCCCGGGTCCAAGCTGGTTTCGATCGCCTGCGCTCGGATTCCCGAGTCGACCCCGACCGCATCGCGGTGATCGGCTACTGCTTCGGCGGCTCGGCCACCCTCGAGTTCGCGCGCACGGGCGCACCCATCGCCGGCGCGGTCTCCTTCCACGGCGGACTCATCACCCACGAGCCTGCTGATGTGGCCGACCTCCGCGCACCCCTGCTCGTGCTCACCGGAGCCGACGACCCGGTCGTGCCCGACGAGGCCGTCATCGCATTCGAGAATGAGCTGCGCACAGCGCCCGAACTGGACTGGCAGGTCGTGAGCTACAGCGGAGCCCCGCACGCATTCACCCAGCCGATGCTCCCGAGCTACAGGCCGAAAGCCGACGCCCGCAGCTGGAAGGCGATGGAGGCGTTCTTCGACGAGGTGCTCGCTTGAGCTGAACCGGTAAGCACTCGAGGCCGAACTGGTGCACCGAAGGGAGGCGCTCGCAAACCTTTCTACCCCGTTCGAGCCTTGATTCGATTAGTTGATTCAGGCGAGTATGGAAAACTCCTGTTCCAGTCAGTGCGAGCCGACCGAATAAGCACTCCGCCACAGAGGCGCCTTAGTGACACAAACGTGAGTCTCCTCGTATCGCAGTATCAACAAGGTGCGACTGTCTATGAACTATCGGCATCCTTCGGTATCAATCGAGAGACCGTAACGAAACATCTCAAGCAAGCCGGCGTGACACTGCGCAACGTGATCGGAGACCACGAAGTGACTCAAATACTGGAGCTGTTCGAAGCAGGAGTATCGGCGAACGCGATCGGTAAACGTGTCGGCAGAGACCCGAAGACTGTGCGCAGTCTCTTGAAGAAACTCGAGATACGAAATGGACCCGAGCTTGAGATCACGGGCCGATCCATAGGCGGCCTCTCGACGACGATTCACTAACTTGTCGACGCCGACGGACTGCCGGTCCGCGCCTTGTTGTCGAAGTCGCTAGGCCCAGGACTCCGACCGTGCGGCTCTACCTCGCCTCAGCCTCTGCTTCGAAAACACGCTTCTGCAACCACTCCGGAACGTTCTCCGGATCACGCGGAAACTTCTCAAGATCCTGCACATACAACACCGGATCGATCGGGTACTTCCACTCCGGCTCCTCGTCATAGTTGTACGCCACATCAACCTTGCCCTCGACAGTCACCACGAAAAGAACGCTGAACCACGTACCAGCACCCTCACGATACATAGCCTCACGCAACCGCTTCGCCGCATCGGTTGCAATCTTGATGTTCTTGACCGAATCGCGTGTCCCGTCTGCTCGCACAGTTCTGGCCGAGGCACTGTTGTAGCCGACGAGAGATCTCATCCTCAACTCAATACGCTCGAACCCCGGAGGTATTAGTGAAAAGAGTGCCTTTGCTGTCTCCTCGAAATAAACCCTCTCACCGAGAATCCCACCCAACTCATCATCCGACGTTGATAAACTCATCACTCTCCCACTCCGAATCATCAATCTGGTACTGAACCTCAATAAGATCGGGTACTTTTCCGCCCGGCGGGTAATGGGGATATATCTCCAAGGAGACATGTGCGGGAGGGACACCCTCGCGTCCACGAACTGCCTCGCGGAGCATTGTTTCAAGATTACCGAAACTCGTGCCCGAACCTCCTCCAAAGGGAGCATGATTCGGTGATCTACACCAAAGCCGTGAATCGCCACAATCGGACGACCAGTTCCAGAGACTCGAGCAATCACGAGAAGAGAGTATCGAACACCGCTCACGTTGCGTTCAGGCCGGGCATCGTTAGGGTGACGCGTTGTACGTTGACTGGTCTCAGCTCCCGCTACCGCGGATACTGACCGATCCGAAGGGTGCCCCTGGAGGGACTCGAACCCCCAACCTGTTCCTTAGGACGGAATTGCTCTTCCATTGAGCTACAGAGGCTGGCCTTTAGGAGTTTAGCTTAGAGGCGGAGGTCGGGTGGTCTCGATACGCGTCGGCCGCGGGCGGCCTTTGGCTACTCGACCAGCGCAAGAGCTGAAGCCGCGGCGGGGCTGCCCATGAACAGGGCACGGCGAAGCCGTTCAATCGCGAAGCGAGCTACGCCGCGCTCTCTATGTAGCCCTCCCAGGCCGGCTCCGCGCGCTCCGCTCCCCGCACCGTCCACCCCGACTGGTGCGGCATCTTCGGAGTGGCGCGCAGAGTCCAGCCCATCTCGGCCGGAGTGCGGTCGCTCTTGATGTTGTTGCAGCGCAGGCAGCAGGCCACGAGGTTCTCCCACGTGTCTTTGCCTCCCCGCGACTTGGGCATCACGTGGTCGATGGTGGTGGCCGATCCCCCGCAGTACAGGCAGCGCATGCCGTCGCGGCGCAGCACTCCGCGGCGCGACACGGGCATAAGTCTGGTCGAGGGAATGCGCACGTAGCGCGTGAGGATGATGACGCTCGGTCGGTCGAACAGTCCCGAGGTTGCCCAGACCGGATGCTCTTCATCGCTCTCGATGATCGTCGCCTTCTCGTTCATCACGAGAACGATGGCGCGCTTGAACGAGACCACTCCGAGTGGCTCGTATCCCGCGTTCAAAACAAGTGTTCGCATTGTTGCCCTTTCGAATTGCCCTGCACGGCTTGCAGGGACCCGATGTGTCACCCATCGTTTTTCTTCGCGATCAGAGGAGCAAATGGACACAAAAAAAGGGCACCGTCAAAATGACAGCACCCTAACCAAGCCGAACCCGGCTCAGACAACGTCCACTCGTGTGCCTCCTGACACTCAGCAGGCGGCAACCCGTGGTGCGGATGCTCCTGCCAGATATCACGAGGTCTCTCCTGAAGGCTCGAATAATTGCAGTAAGGCTAACCCACGAACGGCGTACCACAAATTCGTGGCACGCCGTTCGGGTGAGCTGTAACCGATTGTTCACAAACCGGCCAGCGACGATTCTGTCTAGACGATGCGCACGAAGTAGTAGCTGCCCCACAGCGCACGGTGCTCGACCATTCGGCCCCAGTCGGGCGAGTCGATCACTCCGCCGGCGCCGTCGTAGATGCCGATATGGTACATCGGCCACACCACGAGGTCACCGGGTTGAGCGTCTTCGGGCGAGACGCGAATGCCCATGGCCGCCTGGTTTCCGACGATGCGCGGCAGGTAGATGCCGAACTGGCCGAACACATACTGAGTCAGCCCATCGCATCCGAAACCGGCCTCGGGGGTGGCACCGGCGCTATAGGGAACGACACCGACGAACTGCTGGGCGTAGTCGACGACGGCCTGTCCGCTGTAGGAGCCAGAGGGCGGGTTCACCGCGAAGGTTCCGGCAGTGGGGGTGTTCGAAGCGGATGCCGTGCTCGCCTCTGTCGCGGCGACCGCGGCGGCCGCGGCATCGCGGGCGGCCTGCAGCTCGGCGCTCGTGGGAGCGGTGTAGGCATCGCGGCTCACAGCCAAGGCAGCAGTGGCATCGTCGACGGTGATGCTCTGCACGCCGCCGGCAAGATCGGTGGAGTTCTTCGCATCGAAAGCCGCATTGCCGTTGCCGAACGCGTATGCAGGAAGAGCCATCGTCGCGATGAGCCCCACGGCGAACGCCATGACGACGCCCCCGGCAACGTTGCGCTTGGTGGGCTTCTTGAAGCGACGCGGCGGCGCCGTCGGCGCGGCCTTGGCTACAGGGGCGGATGCGCGGGGCGCCGCGATCGCCGGCGAGACAGAGCGGGTCACCACAGCGATGGGTCGCGGAACAGCGGGAACGATATCGCTCTCGAGATCGCGCTCCGAGCCTGTCGTCGCCGCTGTGCTGTTGGCTCCGGCTGCTCTGTCGATCGAGTTGTTCGGGGCGAGCTGGCCGTTCGGGGCGTCCAGCGACTCACGAAATTCGGTCAAGTCTGTACCTCCGGCACCTCGCGCGGCGTCTAGGGTGCCGTCCCGTCCCACTGAGTTGTCTGCGGGTTGTGCGCTCCGAGAGACGGGGAAAGAGGTGTCTCGGCGCGGCCCAGACGCCATTATTCGGCGGTGTGGACCTGTCCGATGGTACGTGACCGTTACCTGTTTGTCACCTAAATGACAGCAATTTTAACGGATTGGTAACGGCGGGAATGAAAAAACCTCAGCGCGACGGGCTACTTGAAGTCCCTGTCGAGGTTCACGTTCAGCGCTCCTGTCGTGCTGCCGACGTCGATGTGCATGTGGGTGCAGGAGTCGGGGAACTCCTTGAAGTTCACCAGGTTGAGGGAGACTCCGGCAGACGCTCGGCACTCGCTCTGACCCAGGTTCGAGCCGGCAGGCATGATCGGGTCGAGAAGCTCGGCGAACTTGATCGTGTTCGGGTCTGCGCCAGGAAGCGAAGCACCGTTGATCAGATAGAAGTCCACGGCGTGACCACCGCCGTTGGTGTAGTGCGACGACCCTGTTCCGGCACCCTCGATCTGGTTGGTGCACTTGCGGTTGATATCGCTCACGGCCACGGTGTCGAAGGTGCGCACGGCGATCACCATCACCTGCAGAATGCGCAGGTCGATGCCGCAGTCGGGTTTGACGACACCATCGGCCAGTGCCTGGATCTCGGGAATGTGGTCGGGCACCGAACCCTTGAGCTTGCCCGCTGCGACGGCAGCCATCAGCTCCTGAGCCAGCTTCTGCGACTCCTTCGATACATAGCTGTTCGTCGTCGAATACAGCGAGCCGGGGGCACCCTCGGCGTAGAAATCATCGCGCACGGCGTTCAGCGCGGGGCCTTCACCGACAGAGAGGTTCTGGCTGTCCGTGACGTCGCCGGGTGTCTGCTTGGTTGCGAAGTCCGACGTGCTCGCGAACCCGAGCGAGGGAATCGAGATCGAGACGACGAAGAGCGCGGCGATCATCATGACGAAGCCCGCGAGAATGCGTCGCTTGATCGGCTGAAACCGCGCGTGCGAGACGAACGTGCCGCTCGACGACGACAGCAGCTCGGCAACGGGAAGGGAGCGCTTGATGCGCGGCGATGCGATCGGCACCGGGCGCACGGGGGTGTTGTCGCCCGACGTGGCGAGCGCCGAGATCGCTTCGGGAGCTGCATGCGTCGCGATGATGTCGATCTCGGTGCTCATCGTCGTCGGCTCAGCGGCGACGTGATGTTCAGCGAAGTCGACCTCGGCGCTCATGACAGTCTCGGCGGCGATGTGCTCGGCCGTCTCGATCTCGACCAGCGGATGCTGCGCCACCAGTTCGATCTCGAGCGGCACCGTCTCGAGACTGGCGACCGCGAGCATCCGCTCATCGATCGCAGGCTCGACGGATGGCTCCGCCACGAGCTCGTCTTCGACGACGGGCGTCTTCTCGGACTCGACGACGGGCGTCTTCTCGACCTCGATGGCAGGGGTGTTCTCGATGTCGACGGCGGGCGTCTCTATCCGTGCGCGGCGAGCCCGCCTCGACGTCGGTGCAACTGGAGCGGGCGCCGGATCTAGCTCTGGCTCTTCGACGAGGACAGCCTCAACCGCTGGATCGGGCTCGGGATCCGCCTCGACGACAGGTTCCGCTTCAACCGCAGGCTCGGGCTCCGGCGCGACCACAGGCTCCGCTGCAACCTCCGCGCGAGGGGCGCCCGCGGCATCCGGAGCAGTTGCCGCGACGTCGCGTCGCTCGCTGTATCGCTCCTCGTACTCGCGCTCGCGCCGCTCTCGGCGGCTCAGCCCGGCGGCGGCCTGCGCAGCGGCGGCCCGGTGCTGCGCCTCGGCCTCGGCTTCGGCCTGCTCGCGATCACGTAGCTGTCGACGGCTCAGTGCCGTGGCAGGCTGCGCCGACCGTGAATCGCGGCGTCGTCGAGTGTGCTCGACGTTCTTCTGCGATTCGGTGGGTTCGACCACGGGGCTGAGTATCCTTCGATGCCATTGATGGCAGACGTGTCCGACCGTCTGAGCGCAGAACGGGGCCGGTTAGCTCAGGAGACAGTCGGAGGGCGCATCCTGATCCGGTGCTCCGCCGCTCTGAAGAGCGGGGGAACTGTTCGAGGGTATGCGAATCTGACCCCTCTGTCACTCTGGCACGGTTAGCTGACAGTGCGCCACCAGCGCACGGCCAGGATCGGGGCCGGTGAATCATATGCCGACGAAGATGTGCCCCGCCACTTCGTTGGGAAGCTCGAGGCCCTCGGCGAAGCCCTCGACCTCGACCAGAATGTACGAGCCGACCTGCGAGAACGCGGCCGTGTTACCCGGAACGACGCCGAACTGCTTGAGCTGCAGCAACAGCTCCGGATCGACCTGCGCGGGCTCGCCCAGGCGTCGGATGACCTTGGTCTGCGGACCGACGGCTCCGTGAACGAGGGTGAGCAGATTCACGACTCCACGAGTGAAGGGCACCGCCGCGGCGTCACCGAACTCGTCGAGTCCGGGGATCGGGTTGCCGTACGGAGACTCCGTGGGGTGGTCGAGCATCTCGATGATGCGGCGCTCGACCTGCTCGCTCATGACATGCTCCCAGCGGCATGCCTCTTCGTGCACGTACTCCCAGTCGAGCCCGATGACGTCGCTGAGCAGACGCTCTGCGAGGCGGTGCTTGCGCATAACGTGCACGGCCTTGGTGCGGCCCGTGCCCGTGAGTTCGAGGTGGCGATCGCCCGACACGACGACCAGGCCGTCGCGCTCCATGCGACCGACCGTCTGGGAGACGGTGGGGCCGGAGTGTCCGAGGCGCTCAGAGATGCGTGCGCGCAGCGGAATGATGTTCTCCTCCTCCAGTTCGAGGATCGTGCGGAGGTACATCTCCGTTGTGTCAATGAGATCGGCCAACGATCACTCCTTAGGAAGTTGCGCACGTACGCCTCCACCATAACGTTTTGACGCGCTGGGTAAGGCTCGGCTCACTAGACTCAACATCATGCCTGAACTGACAATTCCCAGCGCCCTCTTGCCCGTCGACGGCCGTTTCGGCTGCGGCCCCTCGAAGGTCCGCCCTGAGCAGCTCGTCGATCTGACCACTCGCGGGGCCTCTCTATTGGGAACGTCACACCGTCAGGCACCGGTCAAGAACCTCGTGGGATCGGTTCGCGACGGGCTCTCGAACCTCTTCTCACTGCCCGAGGGCTACGAGGTCGTTCTCGGCAACGGTGGATCGACCGCCTTCTGGGACGCAGCAGCCTTCGGTCTCATCGAGAAGCGCAGTGAGCACCTCACCTTCGGCGAGTTCGGCTCCAAGTTCGCCGGCGCGGCCAAGGCCCCGTGGCTCGACGCTCCCCACGTGATCAACGCGGCCGGCGGCTCGCGCAGTGAGATCGAGGTCGTCGAAGGCGTGGATGTCTACGCCTGGCCTCACAACGAGACCAGCACCGGCGTCATGGCGCCGGTCAAGCGCGTGAACGGCGACGCGGACGCGCTCACCGTCGTCGATGCGACCAGCGCGGCCGGCGGCATCCAGTTCGACGCGGCCGAGACCGACGTCTACTACTTCGCACCCCAGAAGAATTTCGCATCGGACGGCGGCCTCTGGTTCGCCCTCTTCTCGCCCGCCGCCCTCGAGCGCGTCGAGCGCATCGCGGCGTCGGATCGATACATCCCCGAGTTCCTCAGCATCAAGAACGCGGTCGACAACTCGCGTCTCAACCAGACTCTCAACACTCCGGCGATCGCCACGCTCGTGATGCTCGACAACCAGATCGAGTGGATCAACGGCAACGGCGGCCTCGGATGGGCCTCGGCCCGCACTTCCGAGTCGTCGAGCGCGCTCTACGACTGGGCCGACTCCGTCGACTACGCGAGCCCCTTCGTCACCAACCCCGAGCACCGCTCGCAGGTCGTCGTCACGATCGACTTCGACGACGCGATCGACGCCGCTGCCATCGCCAAGGTGCTGCGCGCCAACGGCATCGTCGACACCGAGCCGTACCGCAAGCTGGGCCGCAACCAGCTGCGCGTGGCCACATTCGTAGCGATCGAGCCGTCCGACGTGCGCGCGCTCATCTCGTCGATCGAATACGTGGTCGAGAACCTCTAGCGCAGCGCGCCCAAGCGGCGGTCTCGATACGCTACGGCCGCGGGCGGCCTGCGCTACTCGACCAGCGCAGCCCGGAGCACAGAGAACGGGCGGAGAATCGCACATCCGACGCGAATAGCGCCTCGGATAGTCAGATCTCCGCCCGTTTCAGTTCTAGCTCGCCGAAATCGCCCTTCGACTCGCTCAGGGAGCGGTGCCGCTGATCAGCGCAGGTCTTCGGGAGCGTCTTCGTCGTAGTAGACGCTTGAGCGGGGCGCGGCGTCGTCGAGTTCGACGACCGTGAGGCCCTCTTCGTCGACATCGACCGTCTGCTCGGCCTTTGCCGGGGCGGGCGCTTCGTCGCCGCGAACCAGAACAGACGCGTCGAGCACAGCCGCCTCGGCGTGCTCGTGAACGGCGTCGTCGAGCACGTCGTCGTCGAGAATATGGTCGTCGAGGTCGAGCTCGTCGTCATCGAGATCGTCGTCGGAGTCGTCGTCGGAGTCGTCATCGACATCGTCTTCATCGTCGTCCACCGCGAGCGCAGCGGCGTGCTCTTGAGCGAGCTTGTAGTCCTTGAGGCGATCCGACCACGGCGTCCACTCGGGCGCTAGAACGGAGTTCTCACCCGGCAGCAGTTCGGTCTCGAGCACCGCGGGCTCACTGTCGGCGTCGATCCGCGAGAGCGTCGCTGTCCAGTGCCAATCGGGGTAACCGGGCATCAGCGAGGCGAAATGCAGGCTGAGCACGTGCTCGTCGTGGGCGGTGTGCCCGACGACCGCGCCGATGGTCGACGCGGGAGTGATCTCGAGAAGCGCCGCACGCGCCTGATCGACGGCCGCCAGAAGAACAGGGTCGGCCTCGAACACGCGCGTCGTCTCTACGGTCTCGCCCTCGACCTGGTCGTCAGACGACTCCTCGGGGGTCGGGTCGGAGTGCTGCACCGGTGTCTACGCGTCCAATTCGTCGGCGACCTTGCGCAGCAGCGCAGCGATCTTGCGGCTGTGCGCCGTGTCGGGGTAGCGGCCCCGCTTGAGGTTCGTTCCGATGCCGTCGAGCACCTTGACCAGGTCTTCGACGATGATCGCCATGTCGTCGGCCGGCTTGCGGCTGAGCTTCACGAGGCTGGGCGGCGCTTCGAGCACGCGCACCGAGAGCGCCTGCGCACCCCTCTTGCCGTCGGCGATGCCGAATTCGAGCTTGGTGCCCGCCTTGACCGTCGTACCTGCGGGCAGGGCTGACGCGTGCAGGAACACCTCTGAGCCGTCATCGGAGCTGATGAAGCCGAAGCCCTTCTCGTCGTCGTAGAACTTGACCTTGCCGGTAGGCATTCGCGGATCTCCTCGTGTGAATACTGACCGCCACGTGGCTGGCGGGCACACGATAGCCTAACCGGCCTGCGCGGAGACCGTATCCTTGGAGGTGTGACAGACAACGAGACACCGCCTATTCGCTCGAGCGAGCGCATCCTGGCCTTCATGATCGCCGGCATCATCGGGGCGTCGCTGCTCTGTTTCGCGTCGTTCCTCATCGCATCGTTGGCGGGAGTACGCGGCGAGGCGTTGTCGCAGGGCGTGTGGCCCATCGTGGTGATCTTCCCGTTGATCGGGCTCCCCATCGGATTGGTGCTCATTCTCGTGCTGCTGTTCATGAATCTTCGCCGCCGTGCCAAGGAGGCACCGAAGCCTCGATGAGCGACACTCTCGCTCTCGCCGGTCGACTCCAGCTCCTGGAAGACGACGCACTCGTCGCGCTCGTTTCCCAGCGCCTGAATGATGCCCGCGGCATCAAAGACTTCTTCGACCTCGCCGACCGGCTCCTCGACTCGGCCTCCATCGACACCGCACTCGCCACACTCCCCCGCCGCACTCTCGCGGCCCTCGCGCATCCGTCGTCTGCGGCCGTGCCGGCCGACCTCGAGCCGGCCGCTCGCCTCTTTCTGACCGATGGTCAGACGCCGGGCCGGGCCCTGGATGCTGTCACCCGCGTTCTCGAGTCGTGGCCGTCCCGCGGTCTTCCGTCGCCTGAGCAGCTTGCCGACGAGCCGGCTCCAGAAGACACCGACCTCGCACCTCAGCGCGACACAAGCGACCGGATGGCCGCCGAGCGCGCGTTCACCGCGACGGCGGGCATCGCTGAACTGCTGCACGAACTCCGAGCGACTCCCGTGAGAGAACTCGCTAAGGGAGGCGTCGCCGCGCCCGATGCGAAGAGGCTGCTCGCCTCTTTGGGCATCGAGCCCAATGACCTCGATGCCCTGCTGCGCATCGCTCGCCGAGCAGGCCTCGTGACCCTCGACGATCTTCTCTGGACGGCGACCGACGACGCCCTGCCCTGGCTGCTGAAGGGTTCTGCCGAGAGGTGGATCGCCCTCGCGACATCGTGGCTCGACGCTCTCGCCCACGACATCGGCGAGGTTCTGCGCTCCCGCAGTCGCCGCCCCTGGGGCGACGACGCCCAGCGCACCATCGCCTACCTCTATCCCGCCGGAGGAGAACCGCTCCGTCGACGTGTCGCGTTCGTGCTCGACAGTGCCGAATATCTCGGCATCACGGCAAACGGCTACCCCGGCGCCGCGGCTCGAGCACTCCTCGACAACACCACCGAGCCCCTCTCCGAGGTCGCAGCCGCGCTCCTGCCGGCCGAGGTGTCGAATGTCTATCTCCAGCACGACCTCACCGTCATCGCTCCGGGGCCGCTGACTCCGGATGTCGACGTGCGGCTGCGAACGCTGGCCGACATCGAGGGCCGCGGTCTCGCATCCACCTATCGCATCTCAGCCGCGAGCGTCACCCGCGCGCTGGCCGAGGGCGAGACGGCCGAGGGCATCCTCGCGTTCTTCCGCGCGGTGTCGCTCACCGGCGTTCCCCAGCCCGTCGAATACCTGGTCACCGAGGCCAGCTCGCGCTACGGCAGGTTGCGGGCGGGAGCGGCGAGCCCCGAAGACGAACTCCGCGGCATCGGAAGTTACGTGCGCAGCGACGACGACGCCCTGCTCAGCACCCTTGCGGTCGACCATGGCCTCGCCTCCCTCGGCCTCGAGCACGACGGCGGCGACAGACTCACGAGCCGGTTCCCTTTCGAGACGCTGTTCTGGATGATCTCCGACGCGAGGTATCCCATCGTGGCCGAACAAGCATCCGGAGCCACCTTCGCGCCGGTGCGCGCCCGCACGTGGCAGAAGGCACCTGCCCCCAAGCCGCGCCCCTTCGTCGATCTCGTCGCTCGGCTGCGCGAATCCGCGCATGCCGTCGATGACGCGCCCGAGGCGTGGATTGCTCGCCAGCTCGACGTCGCCATCAAGGCCAAGAGTCCCCTCGCGGTCAGCGTGGGCATGCCCGACGACAAGACCGTGGTCTTCCTCGTCACTCCCCTGTCTCTGGCGGCCGGCCGACTCCGGGCGATCGACGAAAAGGCCGGAGTGGAGCGCACGCTTCCGCTGCGCAACATCACCGCCGTAGCTCCCGCCCCGTAACACGCAAGCCCCATGCGTCAAGGGCACGTCGGGTCCTGCAGCCGGTAGACTCGTTCGTTATGCCGTCTGGCCCATTGATCGTCCAAAGCGACCGCACCGTCCTTCTCGAGGTCGCGCATCCCGACGCCGAGAGCGCCCGCCACGAGCTCGCGGTGTTCGCCGAGCTCGAGCGCGCTCCCGAGCACATCCACACCTACCGCATCACGCGGTTGGGGCTGTGGAACGCCAGAGCGGCGGGCCACGAGGCAGCCGAGATCCTCGGAACCCTCGAGCGCTACTCGAAGTTCCCTATTCCCCAGGCCGTCTCGATCGACATCGAAGAGACCGTTGCACGGTACGGGCGTCTCATCATCGAGCGCGACGACGAGGGCGGTCTCCTGCTGCGCGCCACCGATTCCGCGGTGCTCAGCCAGATCGCATCCGGCAAGAAGATCGCGCCACTGCTCGTCGAGCGACGCTCACCCGACACATACGCGGTTGCCCCGTGGGCACGCGGCCAGCTAAAGCAAGAACTGACCAAGCTCGGCTGGCCGGCCGACGATCGAGCCGGATACACGCCGGGCACTCCTCACGAGATCGCTCTCCACGAAGACGGCTGGGCGTTGCGCGACTATCAGAAGCTCGCCGTGAGCAACTTCTTCGAGCGGGGATCCGGCGTCGTCGTCCTTCCCTGCGGCGCGGGCAAGACCCTCGTCGGCGCCGGAGCGATGGCGACCGCGAAGACGAATACCCTCATTCTCGTGACCAACACGGTCTCGGCTCGCCAGTGGCGCAGTGAACTCCTGAAGCGCACGACGCTGACCGAAGACGAGATCGGCGAGTACTCGGGCCAGCTCAAAGAGGTCAAGCCCGTGACCATCGCGACCTATCAGATCCTCACGGCAAAGCGAAAGGGCGCCTACGCGCACCTCGAACTGCTCGACGCCCTCGACTGGGGACTCGTCGTCTACGACGAGGTGCACCTGTTGCCGGCGCCCGTGTTCAAGCTCACCGCAGAGCTGCAGGCCCGCCGCCGCCTCGGCCTGACAGCCACTCTGGTTCGCGAAGACGGGCGCGAGGGCGACGTGTTCAGCCTCATCGGCCCCAAGCGGTTCGACGCCCCGTGGAAGGAGATCGAGGCCCAGGGCTTCATCTCGCCCGCGGAGTGCTTCGAGGTGCGCATCGACCTGCCTCAGAACGAGAGGCTGGAGTACGCGGCCTCGGCCGACGACGAACGGTATCGACTCGCCGCGACGGCTCCCGCGAAACTGGATGTCGTCAAACGGCTCATCGAGAAACACTCCGGCGAGCGCATCCTGGTGATCGGGCAATACCTCGACCAGCTGCAGCAGCTCGAAACGGAGCTCGGTGTACCGTCGCTGACCGGCGCCACTCCGGTCGCCGAACGCGAGCGGCTCTACGAGGCGTTCCGCGACGGAACCGAGCCCATCCTCGTGGTGAGCAAGGTGGCCAACTTCTCGGTCGACCTGCCCGAGGCGAGCGTCGCCATTCAGGTGTCGGGATCATTCGGGTCGCGCCAGGAGGAGGCACAGCGCCTCGGTCGCCTGCTGCGACCGAAGGAGTCGGGGCTCTCCGCCAACTTCTACACACTGGTAGCCCGCGACACGGTCGATCAAGACTTCGCTCAGAACCGCCAGCGCTTTCTCGCCGAACAGGGCTACAGCTACACGATCCTCGACGCCGACGCGCTGAGTCCGCAGCCTGCCCTCTGACGCGAGAGCATCAGTACAGGATGCGCTGCGTGAGCAGGTGGTCCTGCCAGCGACCCGCGATCTGCAGGTAGTTCGGGGCGATTCCGATCGACTGGAAACCCGCCCGCTCGAGCACACGCCGCGATGCCGCGTTGTGGAGAAGGACGCTCGCCTCGAGGCGGTGCATCCCCAGATCGTCTCGACTGTGGGCGACAAGGGCATCGACGGCAGCGGTCGCAAGGCCTCGGCCCGTCTCCGACGCGTCGATCCAGTAGCCCACGCTGGCGCTCTGAAACGGGCCCCGCACGATGTTCGACAGATTCACCCGCCCGACGACACGATCACCTGACGCGAGCACGAGGGGCAGCCCTGTTCCGGCCTCGTATTGGGCGAGCTGGGTTGCCACGACGGTCGATTGATGCGCGGCGGTGAAGAACTCTTGTGCGCGCTCCGGCTCCCATGGAGCGAGGTGCCGCCGATTGCGGCTGTATGCCTGCGCCACCGCGTCGGCATCGTCGCTTCGGAGTAGCCGCAGAGTGATCTCATCGGTCAGGGCAGTGGAGAAAGGCACCGCACGATCGTAGTCCGCGGCTGCGCGCACCACCAACGCCATCAGGGCTCCCAGGAAAGTTGACTTTTGTTCCCCAACTACTCCCAGATAACGTTCAGAATACCCGCAGATACTAATCTCATGACTGGACCCCGAATCCTTATCGTCGATGACGAACCGAACATCCGCGACCTGCTTACCACGAGCCTGCGTTTTGCTGGCTTCGCCGTGCGCGCCGTCTCCAATGGCGCGCAGACCATCTCCGCCGTCCTCGAAGAGGAACCCGACCTCATCATCCTCGACGTGATGCTGCCCGACATGAACGGTTTCGGCGTCACGAAGCGGCTGCGAGCATCCGGCTACACCGCCCCGATCCTGTTCCTCACGGCGAAGGACGACACCGAAGACAAGATCACCGGCCTCACCGTCGGCGGCGACGACTACGTGACCAAGCCGTTCAGCCTCGATGAGATCGTCGCTCGCATCAAGGCGATTCTGCGTCGCACGATGCAGGCCGACGAAGACGCCATCATCCGCGCCGGCGAACTGACGATGGACCAGGACACCCACGAGGTCTATGTGGGAGACGAGGCCATCGAGCTGAGTCCCACCGAGTTCAAACTGCTGCGCTACCTGATGTTGAATCCGAACCGCGTCCTGTCGAAGGCTCAGATCCTCGACCACGTCTGGGAATACGACTTCAACGGCGACGCCGGCATCGTCGAGAGCTATATCTCGTACCTGCGCCGCAAGCTCGATGCGCATTCCGAGGAGTCGCTCATTCAGACCAAGCGCGGTTTCGGGTACATGCTGAAGGTATCGAAGGCATAGGGCGGTTTACCCAGCCGCCTGGCGTAATCTGATCTGCGACATGCAGCACATAATCCTCAGGCGCTGGAACGCGATCTCCTTGCGCAACAAGATCACCGGCGTGACGGTGCTGATGCTCACCTTCGGTCTCGTCGTGTCGGGCATCGGCACCATGGCCGTACTGCGCACCTATCTGATGAATCAGGTAGAGCA
The DNA here is from genome assembly GCF_900177685.1 of Agreia pratensis. GTDB lineage: Bacteria > Actinomycetota > Actinomycetes > Actinomycetales > Microbacteriaceae > Agreia > Agreia pratensis. Next base: position 793,675 of record NZ_FXAY01000002.1, on the reverse strand, counting down.
GCGGCTGGAGAACGCGTATGCGGAGCCCACCTCGGTGCTCGGTCCGGGTGCCACCCAGCGCGGCTTCGACCGCGACGACGTTCGCTCGGCCCCCAAGACCTACTTCGTCGCTCTGCTCGATGCCGACGGTCAGCCTCAGGTCACTAATTGGGGCGGCACCGGCATGCCTGCTCCCCAAGTCACGGGTATCGACATGGCGACTGCCACGGCCCTGGGCAGCGCCCGATTCACCGTGCACAGCACCAAGGGCTCTGCGGATTGGCTCGCCGTCTCCTTGGTTCTGCCGGTCGACGGCTATGGCACGAACAACACGCTCGTGATCGCCCAGTCGCTGGAAGACACAGAGAACACCACCACGACCTACCTCTCGATCTTCTTGGCGTTCGGCATCGGTGTGGTCGTGCTCGGTGCAATGCTCACTCGGCTCCTTGTCACCAGCACGTTCGCTCCCCTCAGGCAGGTCGAGCGCACAGCGGCCGCAATCGCCGACGGCGGCGACTTCAGCCAACGCATGGCGGTCGAGACTCCCAATACAGAAGTCGGGCGGCTCAACAGATCGCTCAACACCATGCTGAGCCGCATCGACAGGGCCTTCGACGACAGAGCTCGGACGATCGAGCAGATGCGCCGCTTCGTCGGCGATGCCAGCCACGAGTTGCGCACTCCCCTGGTGTCGGTGCGCGGCTATGCCGAGCTTTACCGCATGGGTGCCCTGCAGACTCCCGAGGACGTGGGCCAGGCGATGGACCGCATCGAGAAAGAGGCCATCCGCATGGGCTCGCTCGTCGAGGATCTTCTCGAGCTCGCGCGCCTCGACGAGACCAAGCCGCTGAAGTTCAGCCCTGTCAACCTCATTCCCATCGCCATGGACGCCGCCCTCGACGCGCGCGCCTCCAGTCCGGGACGCGTCATCCGCGTCTCCACCTCTCGTCCGTCCGACCCCGTGATCACGTTCAACCCGGCGGTCGCCGTGTCGCTCGAGAGCGAGGGCGAGGGCGAGGCCGGTGGCGCTTCATCGCCCGACCAAGCTTCTACGGGGTCGATCCCCTTCTCGTCGGCTTTCGCTCGGCTTCGCCGCCGCAGCGGACGACCGGGGCCCACCACTCCCACCACGCCAGACGGTGTTGTGCTGCCCGCGACGGTGACTCCGTCATTCGAGCTCGAGCACGCCGACGATGAAGACGCGGTTCAACCTCTCGTAATGGCCGAAGAGAACAAGATCCGCCAGGTGCTCGCCAACCTCATCGGCAACGCGCTGCGATTCACCTCGGACGACAGCCCGATCGAGTTGGCGGTCAGCGTCGACGAGCGCAATCGGCTGGCCACGGTCGACGTCATCGACCACGGAGAGGGCATCCCACCCCAGATCCGCGAGAAGATCTTCCAGCGTTTCTGGCGGGCCGACAGCTCACGTACTCGCGAAACAGGCGGCAGTGGCCTCGGCCTCGCGATCGTCTCGTCGATCGTTGCCGCTCACGGCGGCACCGTTCGTGCGCTCGAGACGGAGGGCGGTGGGGCGACCTTCCGCGTATCGCTTCCTCTCCTCATAGAACAGAACTCCGCGCACCCATCCACAGACTCCGGCTCGATCTCCTGACCTGAAGCCCCTCGCGTCTACCGTTGCTGCTGCCGATCGATCCATCGGCGTCAGTGCAGCAGAGACGAAAGAGCAGGCATTCATCATGAGTCAGTACCAGGTCGACAGCGAGGCGGTCAGCGCCAGCGCCTCATCCATCCGAAGCACGATCGAACGCATTCAGGCCGACGTCACCGCAATGCACGGTCAGTTGACCGCTCTCGAAGGCAGCTGGACCGGCCAGGCAGCGGTGGCGTTTCAGGCTGTCGTGCTCGATTGGCGAGGCACCCAGACTCGGGTCGAAGAAAGCCTCGCCTCGATCACGCAGGCGCTCTCCGCGGCGGCTCAGACCTACGCCGATGTCGAACTGCAGAACGTGCGCATGTTTTCGGCTTAGCGGGCAGAGCCTCGGTTCAGTCGCCGCATACGACGAAGCGGGCGACTCCCGAAGGAGTCGCCCGCTTGTGTTGTCTCTTCAGACCAGTGTCTGATCAGACGAGGGGACTTAGAAGTCCATGCCACCCGTGGGGTCGCCGGCCGGAGCCGCGACCTTCTCGGGCTTGTCTGCCACGACCACCGAGGTGGTGAGGAACAGACCGGCGATCGACGCGGCGTTGACCAGCGCGGAGCGCGTGACCTTCACCGGGTCGTTGATGCCGGCGGCCAGCATGTCGACGTACTCGCCGGTCGCGGCGTTGAGGCCGTGTCCGACGGGCAGGTTGCGAACCTTCTCAGCGACGACGCCAGGCTCGAGGCCTGCGTTCTGAGCGATCTGCTTCAGCGGAGCATCGATGGCAACGCGAACGATGTTTGCACCGGTCGCCTCATCACCCGTGAGCGAGAGCTTCTCGAACGCGGTCTTGCCGGCCTGGATGAGGGCGACGCCACCACCGGCGACGATGCCTTCTTCGACTGCTGCCTTGGCGTTGCGCACGGCGTCTTCGATGCGGTGCTTGCGCTCCTTGAGCTCGACCTCGGTCGCGGCTCCGGCCTTGATGACGGCGACGCCACCGGCGAGCTTCGCGAGACGCTCCTGGAGCTTCTCACGGTCGTAGTCGCTGTCGGTGTTGTCGATCTCGTTGCGGATCTGCTGAACGCGTCCGGCGATGGCGTCGGCGTCGCCGGCACCCTCGACGATCGTGGTCTCGTCTTTCGTGATGACGACCTTGCGGGCCTTACCCAGCAGGTCGAGGGTCACGTTCTCGAGCTTGAGGCCGACCTCTTCAGAGATGACCTGTCCACCGGTGAGGATCGCGATGTCCTGCAGCTGAGCCTTGCGGCGGTCACCGAAGCCAGGCGCCTTGACGGCAACCGACTTGAAGATGCCACGGATCTTGTTGACCACGAGCGTGGCCAGAGCCTCGCCGTCGACGTCTTCGGCGATGATGAGCAGCTGCTTGCCGCTCTGGATGACCTTGTCGACGATCGGCAGCAGGTCCTTGATGTTCGAGACCTTGCTGTTGACGATCAGGATGTAGGGGTCTTCGAAGACGGCTTCCTGGCGGTCGGGGTCGGTCACGAAGTACTGCGACAGGTAACCCTTGTCGAAGCGCATGCCCTCGGTGAGCTCCAGCTCGGTGCCGAACGTGTTCGACTCCTCGACCGTGACGACGCCCTCTTTGCCGACCTTGTCGATCGCCTCGGCGATCAGCGCGCCGATCTCGGGGTCTCCAGCAGAGATCGATGCGGTAGCGGCGATCTCTTCCTTCGTCTCGATCTCTTTCGCGTTGGCGACGAGCTCGGCGGTCACAGCGGCGACGGCCTTCTCGATGCCGCGCTTCAGCGTGATGGGGTCGGCGCCGGCCGCGACGTTGCGCAGGCCTTCGCGGACGAGCGCCTGGGCGAGCACGGTGGCCGTGGTCGTACCGTCGCCGGCGACGTCATCGGTCTTCTTGGCGACCTCTTTGACGAGCTCGGCACCGATCTTCTCGTACGGGTCGTCGAGCTCGATCTCTTTAGCGATCGAAACACCGTCGTTCGTGATGGTGGGAGCGCCCCACTTCTTCTCGAGGACGACGTTACGACCGCGCGGGCCAAGCGTGACCTTGACGGCGTCGGCCAGAATGTTCAGTCCACGCTCGAGGCCGCGACGGGCCTCTTCATCGAAAGCAATGATCTTTGCCATAAGTGTTTCTGTCCCTCCCGGAGACAATCAAAGAATTAGCACTCCATTGGAGAGAGTGCTAAGACAATATTGGCACTCAGGGCAGGCGAGTGCAAGCTGCAACGACGAACGCCGCCCGCTTTTGCGGACGGCGTTCAGAGTGTCGGGCGTCGCTTCTCGGCGACGCGTTGCGCAGCGACGAGGCTTAGGCGAGCCTGACGGCTTCGGCCTGGGGCCCCTTCGATCCGGTACCTACTTCGAAGATGACCTGCTGGCCCTCCTCGAGCACCTTGTAGCCACCCATCTCGATCGCCGAGTAGTGCACGAAGACGTCCTGTCCTCCCTCGTCGACGGTGATGAAACCGTAGCCCTTTTCAGCGTTGAACCACTTCACGGTTCCGTTCGCCATTGTTACTCCCCATTGCCGAATGTGTGTCGTCAGGGCACCCGCAGGAACACGGGCGACCAAGGCCGATACTAATCAGCGAAATGACCCGAATTCAGGCGTTGACGGCGAAACCGAATATCCGTTTCCGCATCTCAACATGACGGAAACATCGCGGAAATATGGAGCCCGGCGTCAGAGCTGCGGTGGCTACTTGACCGGCTCGTCCGTCGAGCCGTCTGCGGACGGCTCCAGGAAGTCTGCACCGAGCACGACCGTGAGCTGTGCTCCCTGGAACTGGTCGGACTGCTCGACCCGTATGGAGGTGATCGACAGCGTGACTCCGTTGGCTGAAGCATCGGCCGTAGCCTTGGCGAAAAGCGAGTCCGCCAGACCCAGGGCGGCAGCCTCGTGTGCCGGGTCGACGTAGTAGACCGTTGTCGTCTTGAAGTCGGTGGCACTCGCGTTTGCGGTCGATCCGATGCCCGCCCATCCGGCCTCGCGCATCGAGTCGCCGACGCTCGCGGCGAGCCCCACCGTCTCGGTGCCGTTGAGCACGGTCACCGTGACCGCAGGATCGAGGACCGGCGTGATCTCCGGGGTGGGCGTGGGGGTCGGAGTGGGCGTCGACGCCGTCGTGCCGCCGAGGATGTCGTCGAATTTGATGCTGTCGTTGATGACCGCGAGTGTGATCACACCGCCGGCCACGATGATGCCTGTCGCAAGAGCAGCCCAGGCGAACGCGATCCACCCTCTGCCTTTGAGCCGCGGCCCACGGTGCGCGCCGGTGCGGTGAAGGTCGGCAGGGATCGTGTCGAATCGATCTGATGGAGGCTTGGCCATGGTGTGGTCTCGGGTCCTAGTCGTCGAGGGACGTGAGGCGCACTGAACGTGCCGCCGTCCTGGCATCCCGCACACGAAGCAGTCTTTTGATGAGCATCGGATCGTGGGCGAGGGCGGAGGGCGAATCGATGAGAGCGCCCAGCAGTTGATAGTAGCGGGCCGCCGACAGACCGAACTCGTCGCGGATGGCCTGCTCCTTGGCGCCGGCATGCTTCCACCACGTGCGCTCGAACGTGAGCATCGCGATATCGCGAGCGCTCAGCTGCGACGCAGCGGCGTCGCTGGCATGCAGCTCATCGAGATTCTTCGCGGCTCCCACGCGACCTCCACATCGTGCCCGGGAGCCGTCCGGCCCCGGTCGTCACATCCTATGGTTTGCATCCTCTGTATCCGCCGAATGAGCAGGGCATGCCGCGATGCCTACCTGGCAGCACGGAACATGGTGCGGTGCGGGATACCGCCCTCGGTGAATTCCTCACCCACCGCGATGAAATCGAAAGCGGCGTAGAGGCCCTGAATGTAGCTCTGGGAATGCAACAGCATGGACTCCCCGCCGTGGATCTCGACAACCCGGGCGAGAAGGCGCTGAGCGAGCCCTCGCCCACGATAAGCGGCACCGACCACCACACGGCCGGGCAGGCGATACGCGTCGCCATACTCCGCCACCTCGTCGCGCAGCACACGAAGGTAGGCGGCGACGTCGCCGTTCTCACCGGGGATCCACAGATGTTCCGTTGTCGGCTCGCTGTCGCGGCGGTCGAGTTCGCTCTCATCGACTCTCTGTTCGACGAAGAACACATCAGTGCGCAACTTGATGATCTCGTAGAGCTCGGTCGTGGTCAGCTCGTTCCAGGTCTTCTGCACGATCGCGGGTATGGATTCGAGGGGCATGGGCCAGAAGTTTACTGTGATGATGGAAGAGCCTCACCGATCGCGACACCGTGATCAGAGAGCGAAGAAGGAGTGTCATTTCGATGGGTTACGACGTTCAGAAGAGCGATCAGGACTGGCGCGCGGAATTGTCGACCGACGAGTACGCCGTGCTGCGTCAGGCCGCTACAGAGCGCCCGTGGACAGGCGAACTGCTCGACGAGGGCCGTGAAGGGATCTACCGATGCAAGGGATGTAGTGCAGAGCTCTTCCGCAGCACGACGAAGTTCGACTCCCACTGTGGGTGGCCGAGCTTCTACGATCCGTCGTCGACCGATGCGGTCGAACTGATCACCGATTCCACGCTCGGCATGGTGCGCACCGAGGTGCGCTGCGCCGCCTGCGGTTCCCATCTTGGGCACGTCTTCGATGACGCTCCGCAGACGCCCACGGGAGACCGCTACTGCATGAACTCGATCTCGCTCGAGTTCGATCCCGCCGAGTAGCGCAGTGTCATCCGTCTTCGATGCTCTGCACGAGCGGCGCTCGAGCTCGAAGGTCACCGACGAGGCGCCCAGCCACGAAGAGATTCTCGAGCTGGTCGAAGCCGCCGGCCAGGTCGCAGACCATTCCGGGCTGGCCCCGTGGCGCGTTATCGAGATCCGAGGAGACTCCCGCGGCATAGTCGGCGAGAGCCTCGCCGCGGCTTCCGGACTGCACGGGCACGACGCAGAGAAAAGCATCCGCAAGTCGTTCAGGGCTCCCCTGCTGCTCGCCGTGGTCGTGTCTCCCCGGCCCAGCGTGAAGGTGCCGTACTGGGAGCAGGAGGCCGTGGCATCCGGCGTCGCCCATGCGCTCACCCTTTTGCTGCACGAGCGAGGCTATGGCGCGATGTGGCGCACGGGCATCCAGACGCGCAGCGATGCCGTGCGAATGGCGCACCGTCTCGAGCCCGGCGAACAGATGCTGGGCTGGATCTATACGGGCCGGCATCCCGATCGGCCCAGAGATCGGCGCCGCTCGCGGATCGATGTGCGGAGACACGTCTCGACCTTGTGATCCGATGGCGGTCGAATCGATTCGAACCCCGGCCCTCCAAGGGATAAGATCGAGTTCTCGTGACTGAATCCGACGCACCCACCCAGACCATCCGATCGACGGGCACCGCGAACAAGGGGCACGCCGCTGCGGTCGGCGCGTCGCGCGTCGGGCATCTGCAGTATTCGCCGCGGCGCCGATGGTTCGCCTTGCTCGCCCTCGCCCTCGGCGGCTTCGGCATCGGGGTCACCGAGTTCGTGTCGATGGGATTGCTGCCGAACATCGCGCAGGATCTCCTTCCGACGCTCTACGCCTCGAACTCCGCCGACGCAAACGCCACCGCCGGCCACCTGATCTCTGCCTACGCCCTCGGAGTCGTCGTCGGAGCGCCCACGATCGCGGCAGCCGCGGCTCGCTGGCCTCGCAAGCGTCTGCTCACTGTGCTGGTCGCCTGCTTCGTGATCGGCAACCTCGCCACCGCGGTTCTGCCATCGTTCGGCTGGGTCCTCGCCGCGCGCTTCGTTTCCGGCCTGCCGCACGGCGCATATTTCGGCATCGCTTCGCTGGTCGCCGCCACGCTCATGGGTCCGGGCAAACGAGCCCGCGGGGTAGCGTTCGTGCTTTCCGGTCTCACCATCGCGAATGTCATCGGCGTGCCGATCGGCACCTACCTCGGGCAGAACTTCGGCTGGCGCAGCGCGTTCTGGCTCGTGACGGTGATCTTCGCGGCGACGCTCGTGGCGATTATCGCCACCGTGCCGCTCCAGGCGGGCAATCCCGAGAGCACGATCCGCAACGAGCTCAGAGCGTTCTCTCGCCCGCAGATCTGGCTCACGCTGGCTATGGCGTCGATCGGCTTCGGCGGAATGTTCGCCGTGTACAGCTACATCGCTCCGGTCGTGACCGACGTCACGGGTCTCGGCTCCGAAGTCGTGCCGCTCGTTCTCGTGACGTTCGGCGTGGGCATGACCCTCGGAAACTTCATCGGAGGTTGGGCCGCCGACAAGTCCGTCTCCCGCGCGCTGCTTATTTTCATGCCGGGCATCGGCCTCGCGTGCCTGGCGTTCGGACTCACGGCATCGAGCGCCCCCGGGCTGTTCATCTCGATCTTCTTCATCGGCGCATTCACCTCGGCCGCTTCCCCGACGATTCAGGCAAGGCTCATGGATGTCGCGCACGACTCCCAGTCGATCGCTGCGGCCCTCAATCACTCGGCTTTGAACCTCGGCAACTCGCTCGGCGCGTTCGTGGGCGGCGTCGTCATCGCAGCGGGGTTCGGATACATCGCGCCCGCCTGGGTCGGTATCGGCCTGTCGATCATCGGCGTGAGCATCCTGCTCATCTCGCTCGGCATCGATCGTCGCGCCGGCCGTAGAGGCTGAACCGTCGCGGACTCCCCACGACCGAAACCGGTGCGAGATGTCGCACATGGCGGGCGCGATTCACGCGGAGGTCGCCATGTGCGTCACCTCGACGGGCCATTCGCGGCCGCAAAAATGCCCTCGCATCTCAGGAGATGCGAGGGCATTGCGGTGTGTGGGGCCGGCGACGGGACTTGAACCCGTAACCCCCGCTTTACAAGAGCGGTGCGCTACCAATTGCGCCACGCCGGCAGATGGAACACCTCATTCTAGCCATGTGCGGCGATCGAGCGAGGCGCTCCTGGTGACTCGCTACTGCGAGACGGTGGGCTCGGGCGTCGGGGCGGGCGTGGCCGTGGAGTAGGCCTCGCCGGCGACCTGCAGCACGAACGCGGAGAACGCGTCGGCGTCGGTCAGGGAACCCGAATACTGCTGGCCGTTCACCAAGACCGTCGGCGTTCCTTCGACCTTCTCGACCTTCGTGTTCGGCAGCGGACCCTTGAGCGCACGCGCGGTCGACGCGCTCACCCAGTCTTTGAACTCGGTGTCGTCGATGCACTTCTCGATCTGCGAGACCTTGTCGGCCTTGGCATCGGTGACATAGCCCTTGAGGGCAGCGTTATCGAGACCCTCGGTGTTCTCGGCCGGCTGGTTCTTGAACAGCAGCGCGCTGTACGCGAAGAAGCTGTCGGGCGAGTAGTTCGCGACACACGCCGCAGCATTGGCCGAACGCGTCGAGTACTTCGTTCCGAGCGATCCCCGGTCGAGGATCGCGAGCGGGTGCGTGGTGAGCGTCGCCGCACCCGAATCGATCCACTTGCCGATCTGCTCGGAGTTGGTGGACTCGAACTGACCGCAGAACGGGCAGAGGTAGTCGACGTAGACCTGAATATCGACGACGCCGTTCGAGTAGTCGGGCGTGGGAACCACGGGTTCGGCATCGGCCGGCTGGGCCGGCGCCGTCGTGGCGACGAATCCCTTGCTCACCGTGACGCCGTCGCTGGCCATGTTCATGGGGCCGGGACCGGCCGGCTTGATCGCGCTGACGATGATCAGCGTGACGGCGACGCCGATCGCGATGACCACGACTCCGAGGCCTCCGAAGAGGAAGATTCGGTTGCGGAGGTCTTTCTTGCGCTGCTGCTCGCGAAGAACCTTCGCCTTTTCGCGTGCGGCTTCGCGTCGTTCGTTCTTAGAGAGACGACCATCTCCGGCTGAGCCATAAGACATACGTGTAGAACTCCGGGTGAGAGAAGAGAAAATCGATCGGGCCGAAAGCGGCCGGAAACTCCAGAGTAGAGGGCCTAACTGGGAAATATCCAAACAGCCCAGCAGGGGTGCCTCATTCGGGGGCCTCGATCCGTGACATAATGAGCGATGGACCGCCACTGATGTCGGTTCAGTTCAATCCATCACAACGGATCGTCCGGCACGTACCTGCCGGTGAAGGAGATTAACACCCATGGCATCTGTCACTTTTGACAAAGCTACCCGCATCTACCCCGGTGCAACCCGCGCCTCGGTCGACAAGATCGACCTCGAGGTCGCCGACGGCGAGTTCCTCGTTCTGGTCGGCCCGTCCGGCTGTGGCAAGTCGACCACGCTGCGTATGCTCGCCGGCCTCGAAGAGGTCAACGAGGGTCGCATCCTCATCGGCGACCGCGACGTCACCGATGTTCCGCCGAAAGACCGCGACATCGCCATGGTCTTCCAGAACTACGCGCTCTACCCGCACATGACGGTTGCCGAGAACATGGGCTTCGCGCTCAAGATCGCGGGCGTCGGCAAAGAAGACCGCGCAACTCGCGTTCTCGAGGCCGCCAAGCTCCTCGACCTCGAGCCCTACCTCAGCCGCAAGCCGAAGGCGCTCTCCGGTGGCCAGCGTCAGCGCGTCGCCATGGGTCGCGCAATCGTGCGCCAGCCGCAGGTGTTCCTCATGGACGAGCCGCTGTCGAACCTCGACGCCAAGCTCCGCGTGCAGACGCGCACCCAGATCGCCTCCCTTCAGCGCCGCCTGGGCGTCACCACCGTCTACGTGACCCACGACCAGACCGAAGCCCTCACCATGGGTGACCGCATCGCGGTGCTGAAGGACGGCCTGCTGCAGCAGGTCGGCACCCCGCGTGACCTGTACGAGAAGCCGAACAACGTCTTCGTCGCCGGCTTCATCGGCAGCCCGGCAATGAACCTGTTCAACGCCGACATCGTCGACGGTGGAATCGCGTTCGGCTCGTCGGTCGTTCCTGTCGACCGCGAGACGCTGTCGCAGGCCACAGCCAAGAGCGTGACCGTGGGTGTGCGCCCCGAAGACATCATCGTCTCGACCACCCAGGGGCAGGGCCTCGCAGTCGAGGTCGACCTCGTCGAGGAGCTCGGCGCCGACGGCTACCTCTACGGTCACTCGGAGATCGATGGCAAGCGCACCGACATCGTGACGCGCGTCGATGGCCGCTCGCACCCGTCGCTGGGCGACACCGTGTACCTCACGGCCACGCCGAACCACGTGCACGTGTTCGACACCGAGTCGGGCGAACGCCTCGGCAACAAGGCAGTCGTCTCGAGCTAGTCTCCGACCGACGCTTCTCACGAACACCACAGTCGAGCTCGTCGCTTGATGCACCGGCCCAACGGCACGGTGCACGGGCGACGAGCTCGATCTTTTTGTCCTCGCAACATCCGCATCGCGCGTTTCAGACGGCGTTCGATCTCGCACACCCGCAAGGAGCAGCAATGAGGGGTTCCCTCACCATCACGTCGGCCATCACCGACCCCGCCCTGCTCGACCTGCCGTGGGATGTTCCCCTCGGCGAGTGGGACGACCAGTACATCGCAGCCCTCCCCAAGGGCCTGTCACGACACTTGGTGCGCTTCGCTCATCTCAGCGGTCACGTCATCGCGATCAAAGAGACGACCGACGACATGGCGGGCGGCGAGTACAAGATGCTCAGACTGCTCCAGAGCCTCGAGATCCCCTGCGTCGATCCCCTCGCGGTGATCACCGATCGCACGAACGACGATGGCGAGCCCTTGCCGAGCGTTCTGGTCACTCGACACCTCAAGTTCTCTCTGCCTTACCGTGCGCTCTTCTCACAACAGCTGCGACCCGACACCGCGACCCGCCTCGTCGACGCGCTCGCTTTGCTGCTGGTGCGCCTGCACGTCATCGGATTCTTCTGGGGCGACGTCTCCCTCTCGAACACGCTCTTCCGCCGCGATGCCGGCGCCTTCGCCGCCTACCTCGTCGATGCAGAGACAGGCAAGCTCTTCTCGGGCGGTCTCTCGAACGGTCAACGCGAGAACGACCTCGAAATCGCTCGCGTCAACATCGCGGGTGAGCTGATGGACCTCGAAGCGGGCGGACGCGTCGACGACGAACTCGACCCGATCAAGGTGAGCAACGGCATCCTCGCCGCCTATCGAACGCTCTGGACCGAGCTCACGGGCAAGGAGTCGTTCTCATCGAGCGAGCGCTGGCGAATCAACCAGCGAGTCGACCGCCTCAACGAGCTCGGCTTCGATATCGAAGAACTCGATATCAAGACCGACGACGAGGGCACGACCGTGCGCATTCAGCCGAAGGTCGTGGATGCGGGCCACCACCAGCGCAGACTGCTGCGGCTCACCGGCGTCGACGCTCAAGAGAATCAGGCGAGGCGCCTGCTCAACGACCTCGACGACTTCAGCGCCCGCTACAGCAAAGACGACTACGACGAAGAGATGATGGCCCACGACTGGGTCGCCAAGGTCTTCGAACCCGTCGTGCGCAGCGTGCCGCGCGATCTGAAGCGCAAGCTCGAGCCGGCCGAGCTGTTCCACCAGTTACTCGAACACCGCTGGTTCATGAGCGAACAGCAGGGGCGAGACATTCCTCTGGCCGAGGCTCTCAACGCCTACATCAACGATGTGCTGCGTCATCGACGTGACGAGGCGACGGTCATCGATCCGCCGACGGGCACGATCACTCTGCCCATCGACGTGCAGACCGGTTCGGTCGCCGTCGAGGCGGAGGACGACGAGGACTGGCGCCTCAAGGTCTAGCGCCATTCTGCGGTGATCGAGTAGCCGCGCAAGGTACGAGCAGGCGTATCGAGACCACCCCACGGTGGTCTCGATACGGCCGCAGGCGGCCTACTCGACCGGCGCAGGATGGCCGACCGGCGGGGAGAGCTACTTCTTGGCCGCCCGCAACCGGGAGATCTCGTAGAGCGTGACGCTCGCAGCGATTCCGGCGTTCAACGACTCGGTGGCTGCAGTGATGGGAATCGACACGATCGCGTCACAGGTCTCTGTGACGAGACGCGACAGTCCCTTGCCCTCGCTGCCCACGACGATCACGACCGGTCCATCAGCGAACGCGAGACCGGGCAGTGACACGTCTCCCCCGCCGTCGAGGCCGATCACGAAGACGCCCTTCTGCTTGAACGCCTTGAGCGTGGCCGTGAGGTTCGAGGCCATGGCGACAGGGGTGCGCGCCGCGGCGCCGGCGGATGTCTTCCAAGCGGATGCGGTGACGCCCACGGATCGACGCTGGGGCACGATGACACCCTGGCCGCCGAATGCCGAGGTCGAGCGGATGATCGCGCCGAGGTTGCGAGGATCGGTGATGCCGTCGAGCGCGACGAAGAGAGGCGTCTCACCGCTCGAGATGACCTGGTCGAGCAGATCGACCGGGTGGGCGTACTCGTACGCCGGAACCTTGAGCGCGAGCCCCTGGTGCACTGAATCGAAGCTCGTGAGCCTGTCGAGTTCGGGGCGCATGACCTCGAGAATCGGGATGCCGCGGTTCGTCGCGAGCGCCAGCGCCTCTTTCACCCGCTCGTCCATGTCGATTCGAGTCGCGAGATAGAGGGCCGTCGCTGGAATCTTGGCGCGGAGCGCCTCGACGACCGAGTTGCGCCCGGTCACGACCTCGAACTCTTCGTTCTTCGCGCTGCGACGCGGAGCCGGTTTGCGGTTCGGGTCTTGCGATGCGCCTCGGCTGCTGCCTCCACGGCCACCCTTGCCACCGGCCGCGATGAACCGCTCCTTGGCAGCCTTCGCCTTTCCGGCGGGGTGGTACGGGCGGTCCTCCGCCTTGGGCGTCGGCTTCTTGCCCTCGAGCGCCTGACGGCCCTGGCCGCCCGACCCCACGGCCTTTCCGCGGCTCGCCTTGCGCACCGCGCCGGCCCTTGTGGGCTTGTTCGCTCCTGATTTAGCCATCGAGACTCCAATGCGATCCCGAGGGACCGTCTTCAATAGTGATGCCGGCTGCGTTCAGTTCATCACGAACTCGGTCGGCCGTGACGAAGTCACGCCCTTCCCGGGCAGCCTGGCGGTCTTCGAGCAGTCGTTCGACGAGCGCAGCGAGCGCGACATCGGTCGCTCCGCTCGAGCTCGTCGACCACTCGCTGGATAGGGGGTTGATGCCGAGCACGCTCGTCATCGCGATGACGGCGCCCAGTGCGTGCGCCGCCTCGACGAGGTCTTCGTTGTCGAGGGCCGCGTTGCCCGCTCGAACCGTGTCATGGACGACCCCGAGCGCCTGGGGCACACCGAGGTCGTCGTCCATGGCCGCGATGAACTCGTCGGGCATGATCTGCACGGCGTCAGAGGCGAAACGCGTGTCTTCGAGACGACGCTCGGCACGCTCGAGGAACCCCTCGATGCGACCGAGCGCGGCCTCGGCTTCGGCCAGGGCTCCATCGTGGAACTCGAGAGTCGAGCGGTAGTGGGCTGCGCCGAGGTAGTAGCGCAGCACGAGCGGACGCGCTGAGGCGATGAGCTCTGCGGCAAAGATCGAGTTGCCGAGAGACTTGGACATCTTCTGTCCGGACACCGAAACGAGTCCGTTGTGCAGCCAATAGTTCGCGAACGGGTCACCCGCTGCCGTCGACTGAGCGAGTTCGTTCTCATGATGGGGAAACCGAAGATCGATTCCACCACCGTGGATGTCGAACTGAGCACCGAGGTATTTGGTCGACATGGCCGAGCACTCGATGTGCCAACCGGGACGTCCAGCGCCCCATGGGCTCTGCCACGACGCCGACTCCGGCTCATCGGGTTTACGCCCCTTCCAGAGAGCGAAGTCGCGCACATCGCGCTTGCCACGGGGGTCGGAATCGGCGGCCGGCGCCATGTCGTCGAGGCTCTGGTGAGTGAGCTCGCCGTACTGCGGCCACGCTCGGGCATCGAAGTACACGTCGCCCGATTCGTCGTCGGCCGGATAGGCGTAGCCCTTCTCGATGAGCCTGCCGATGATCGTGTGCATCTCGGGGATACTCGCGGTCGCGCGAGGCTCATAGGTGGGCGGCAGCACGCCGATGGCGTTGTAGGCAGCGGTGAACTCGAGTTCGACGCGGTAGGCCAGAGCCCACCACTGTTCGTCGCTGCCCGCAGCATTGACCAGCACTTTGTCGTCGATGTCGGTGACATTGCGAACGAAGGTGACGTGATGTCCTGAGTGGGCAAGCCAGCGACGGAGCTGGTCGTAGACCAATGCGCTGCGCAGATGTCCGATGTGCGGCGACGATTGCACCGTGGGTCCGCAGACGTAGATCCCCACCTGGTCAGGAACGAGGGGAACGAAGTCGGACAAGGTCCGACTTCTCGAGTCATAAAGTCGAAGCGCCACCCAGTTAGTTTAGGCGGCGCAGCACACGTGTTACGTGCCCGAGCCAGCAGTGGGGCGAGCAGCCGCCACGATCAGAGCGGTGGCGATGGCAGCGACGCCCTCTCCTCTGCCCGTGAAACCCATCGAATCGGTCGTCGTCGCCGACACAGAGACAGGGCAGCCGACCAGAGCCGAGAGGTGTTTCTCGGCCTCCTGCTTGCGCGGCGCGAACCGGGGGCGATTACCGACCAGCTGCACCGAGACGTTCGAGGGCGCGAATCCGGCACCCGCAAGAAGTCGCACCGTTTCGAGCACGAAGACATCGGCGTGGGCTCCCTCGAGGCGGGGGTCGTCGACACCGAAGATGCCGCCGATGTCTCCGAGGCCCGCGGCAGAGAGGAGCGCATCGCACAGTGCGTGAGCGACGGCATCGCCATCGCTATGACCGGCGAGTCCAGCCTCGTCGGGCCAGAAGAGGCCCGCGAGCCAGAGCGGCTGGGCGGGATCGAGGGCGTGCGCGTCGACGCCCACACCGGTTCGAATAGACAACGCGGATGCCGACGGCGGGCTAGAGTGCGACCCCTCGGCCAGCAATTGCTGGGCCCGGCGCAGATCCCACGGGGTCGTGATCTTGAACGCGAGCGGATCTCCGTCGACGATCGCGACCGTTCCGCCGGCGTGCTGGATCAACGCTGCGTCGTCGGTGAACTCGCGATCAGCCACCTCATACGCCGCGACGAGCTCGGCACGGGGAAAAGCCTGCGGGGTCTGCACGGCCGACAGCTGAGATCGGTCTACGGTCTCGAGCACCGTCGAGGATGCGTCGACCCGCTTGATCGTGTCGCTCACGGCCAGACCGGGGATCACTCCGCGTCCGGCGGAGTCGACCTCGGCGATGACCCGCTCGAAGAGCGGCCCTGGGGCAAGAGCCCGAGCCGCGTCATGCACGAGCACGGTCTCGATCGAGGGAAGGAGAGCGGCGAGACCCGAGGCGACCGACGCCTGGCGCGAGTCACCTCCGACAACCACGCTGCAGGCATCCGATGCCGAACCCGCGCTCTGCGTGACGATGTCGCGCGCGTGCTCGAGATGACTCAGCGGAGCGACCACCACGATCTGCACGGGGTCGGCGAGACCGAAAACGGGGTCGAGAGATCTCGAGAGGATGCTGCGCCCGTCGAGTTCGACGAATGCTTTGGGGAGCGGCTCGCCCAGGCGGGTGCCGCTGCCGGCGGCCACGACGATGATCGCGACGCGAGGCGCCGGAGTAGGAACAGTCACGACCTAGGAGGCCAGAACCTCGTCGAGAACCAGGGATGCCTTCTCTTCGTCGGTCTTCTCGGCCAGCGCCAGTTCGGAGATGAGGATCTGACGAGCCTTGGCCAGCATGCGCTTCTCTCCGGCCGACAGTCCGCGGTCTTGATCGCGGCGCCACAGGTCGCGCACGACCTCACTGACCTTGATGACATCGCCCGATGCGAGCTTTTCGAGATTGGCCTTGTAGCGGCGCGACCAGTTCGTCGGCTCTTCAGTGAAAGGAGCACGCAGCACATCGAACACGCGATCGACGCCTTCTCTGCCGATGACGTCGCGCACGCCCACCAGCTCGACATTCTCGGCGGGGACCTCGATGGTGAGATCGCCCTGGGCGACCCGGAGCTTGAGGTAGATCTTCTCTTCGCCCTTGATGATGCGGGTCTTGACCTCGGAAATCGTAGCCGCACCATGGTGGGGGTAGACGACAGTCTCGCCGACTTCGAAAATCATCGATGGAATCCCTTCAACGACCTCCAGAGTACCACGGCGCACCTTTTCACCCCCGCCGTCAGCGGCTCTCGCAGCCTCGCCCGCCGTATGGGACGACCGATTGCATGGCCCGCGATTCGGTAGGCTAGGGGAGTCCGCGTCCGGCCTCCAGAGGAGTCCGCGCCGAACCACTTCTGGAGGAACTTGTGAGAGCACGACTCGGGGCCGCACTGGCCATGGCCGCCCTTCTTGTGGTCGGCACGGCCGGCTGCGCATTCATCACCCCGCAGGCGACCACCAAAGAGGTCGAGACGGCGAACGGCGTCAACGGAAAAGTCGGGACCATCGACATCCGCAATGCGACGCTCATCAGCGACGACGGCGAAGACGCCAGCCTGCTCGTGACCTTCAGCAACAGCGCCAAAGAGAGCCGCGCCCTCACCTTGCAGTACGAGGCAGACGGCGCGAAGACGGAACTCACCGTTCCCGTGGCCGGAAACGGCAACACGAGCTTTGGCGCAGACGGCGAGACTCAGGTCGTGCTGCGCGGCATCACCGCCACGGCCGGTTCACTCTTCCCCGTCTACTTCCAGTACGGCGACGCCGAGGGCGAGCAGCTCCTTCTCCCCGTGCTGACAACCGACTTCAAGGAGTACACGGGCCTCGCCCCCACTCCCCTGCCCACCGTCACGCCGACGCCCGTTCCGTCTGCGACGCCCACGCCCACCGGCACCCCTGAGGCGCCCGCGCCCGACGCGACCCCGGCGCCGTAATCGACCGGTGACCGAGCGGCTCTGCCGTCTCGGTCACCCGGTCGAGGTCACGCTTCGAAGCGGTAGCCGAGCCCTCGCACCGTGACGAGCAGAGTGGGCTCCGACGGAACATCCTCGATCTTCGAGCGGATGCGCTTGATGTGCACGTCGAGGGTCTTGGTGTCGCCGAAGTAGTCCGAGCCCCAGACCCGGTCGATCAGCTGACCGCGTGTGAGAACCCGGCCCGCATTACGCAGCAGCAGCTCGAGGAGTTCGAACTCCTTGAGCGGCATGGCGGTGTCGACGCCATTGACCCGCACGGTGTGCCGCTCGATGTCCATCTGAACGGGACCGCTCTCGAGTACAGGCTCGGCGAGATCGCTCGGTTCCGTCTGCCGGCGCATGATCGCCCGGATGCGCGCCAGCAGCTCGCGGGTCGAGTACGGCTTGGTGACGTAGTCGTCGGCGCCCAGTTCGAGCCCGACCACGATGTCGATCTCGGAGTCCTTGGCCGTGAGCATGATGATGGGTACAGAGCTGCGCGTGCGGATCTCCCGACACACTTCGGTTCCCGGAATGCCGGGGATCATGAGGTCGAGCAACACGAGTTCGACGCCGCCACGGTCGAATTCGGCGATGGCGGAGGGCCCGTCGGCCGCCACAGTCACCGTGTAGCCTTCACGGCGCAGGAGGTAGGCGAGAGGCTCGCTGAGTGCGTCTTCGTCTTCGACGAGAAGAATGTGGGTCATCGTGAATCTCCTTGTGGTGCGTTGGCGACGGTCGACGCCTCGGGAAGCCTGATCGTGAATGTTGAACCTCGGCCGAGCTGCGACCACACCCTGACATCGCCGCCGTGATTCTCGACCACGTGCTTGACGATACTCAGTCCGAGGCCCGTGCCACCGGTATTGCGCGAACGCGCTTGATCTACGCGGAAGAACCGCTCGAACACCCGGTCGAGATCTTCGCTCGCGATGCCGAGGCCCTGATCGGTGACCGCGATCTCGACGACACCGTCTTCGACGCGCACCCCGATCCCGACGCGCGAGTTGTCGAGCGAGTATTGGATGGCGTTGCCCACGAGGTTGTGCAGGGCCATGATGAGCAGCGATTCATCACCGAACACCTCGACGTGTTTGGCGCCGCCTTTGACCAGCGTTGTGCCGCGCAATTCTGCCTGCACATGATTCTGATCCATCGCCGAAGCGATCAGATGGTCGACATCGAGCCGCTCAGCCGACAACAGAGTGTCGGCGGCCTGCAGCCGAGAGAGCTCGATGATCTCCTGGGTGATTCTGGTCAGTCTCGCCGCCTCGGTATGCAGCCGCTTCGCGAAACGGCGCACCTGCTCAGGATCGTCGGCAGCTGGATCGAGCGCCTCGGAGAGCAGAGCGATCGCCCCGATGGGCGTCTTCAGCTCGTGGCTGATGTTCGCGATGAAATCTCGACGCACTTCGTCGAGACGGAATGTCTCGGAGTGGTCTTCGGCGAGAAGGAGGATGTACCTCGACCCGAGCCGGGCCACGCGCACGAGAAAATGCATGCTCGCGTCGCCGAACGGACCTCGCGCCAGTTCGACCGGCTGCACGATGGGCTCGCCGGTGGAGCGCACTCTGTTCACCAACTCGATGAGCTCAGAATGCACCAGCACCTGCTGCGAGACGAGCCCGGTCGCCAGCGCGCCTGGCGACGCCTTGACGACGTTGTTCGACGGGTCGAGAACAACGCCGGCAGACTCCAGCGCGTCGATGACTTGACCGACGCCGTCTGGCACCGCAGGATTGACGACATCGACGGCCGAGTTTCCCCGACGTTCAGCTACGTGGAAGAGCGCCATGAATCCGCCCCCAACGACCAGGCCGAATGCCACGGAAAGCAGCACCAGCCAGCCTGAATCCATGAACCCCACACTAACGACTCGAGTCATGGGACAATTCACGAGCGACGAGTATCGGGGCCCATTTTCCCGATTGTTCAGGTCTTCGGCACCATCCGTTAACCTGTTCTCGCCAGAATGATCCGGGCGTCAGTCGACGCCTCTCCCCTCGATGCTGCACAAAAGTCGTTCAACCGAGCGTCGAGACGAATCCGTGAAAGGACCTTACGCATGCGCGAAGTATTCCAGCAGGAGCTGCGGGAGGTACAGGACCGCCTGGTCGAGATCTCGTCTCTCGTCACCGTCGCGATCACCAACGCCACGACAGCGTTCAACGAGTCGAACGTCTCGCTCGCCGAGTCCGTCATCGCCGAAGACCACAAGATCGATGCCCTGGCCGTGAGCCTCGACGAGCTGGCCATCAACATCCTTGCCCTGCAGCAGCCGGTCGCCCGCGACCTGCGCATCGTCGTGAGCGCCCTGCGCATCTCCGCCTCGCTCGAACGCATGGGTGACCTCGCCGAGCACATCGCCCAGCTCGCGCGCTACCGCTACCCCGACAAGGTCGTCAAGAAGAGCCTGCGCGGCACATTCACCGAGATGGGCCGTCTCGACGTCAACATGGCGAAGAACCTCACCGTGCTTCTGACGAACGAAGACCTCGCGCTCGTCGAGGTCATCCGCGAAGACGACGACTCGCTCGACGAGCTGCACGTGAGCGTGTTCGACGCCGTGCTCGGAGAGACCTGGAAGGGCGGCGCCGTCGACACGGTCGACGTGACTCTGGCCAGCCGGTACCACGAGCGATTCGGTGACCACGCCGTGGCCATCGCCAAGAAGGTGCAGTACCTCGCCACGGGTGACTGGGCCGGCGCAGCCGAGTAGCACCCGAACACTCCTCGAAAGGACCGACCGACTCGTAGCGGCCGGTCCTTTCGTCGTCTGGGCCCAGGCCGTCGGCACTCGCGGGTTGCTTCCGAGAACCGGAGTCCCCCATGCTGAGAGATATGAGCTACTCCGAGAACACGGTTCCCCCGCAGCAGTACGCCGCTCCCGTTCCCCGACCGAAGCTCGGGCAACCCCAGGCCGCCGGCACCGCGCACTCCAACCGCTGGCTGTTGTCGCTTGTGACCACGTCTCTCGGTGGCTACCTGCTGCTCTCCAGCCTGAGTGGCCAGGTCACGCAAGTGCTCTCGGGCGCCGAGTACATGCGCGACCTCGGATTCTCCTTCGGGCTGCTCCTCACTCTGGACCTTCTCTTCGCCCTGGCAGTTGTGCTGCTCGGTCTGTTCTTCGCCACCGCTTCACTCGCTAGACGGGGACTCGCGGCCGGAATCGTGACCGCGGCCGTGATCGTCGTCGCCCTATTCCAGGCGGTGCGATTCTCTATGGGCTTCGGTGGCGCGACGGCGTTCGTCGCATTCACCGTCGCCGACCCCTATGTGATGCTGCCTCTGGCCCTCGGCGCCGCGTGGCTTGTCGTGCGATATCGCCCTGCTCTGACCTTCGCCGCGCTCGTTCTGGTGATCATCCTCGCGCTCGTCCATTGGGCACTTCTCACCTTCGGCGCCGACTCGGCGACGAGCTCGCTCGTGATGCTGCTGCTCAGCGCGAGCGTGACCGCTGCCATCGGATGGGCCGGAGTCATCGCGTCACGGCTGTTCGGCCGCGATCGTGCAGCCTCTGCGCCTGCACCCTCAGCCGCCGGGCCGTACATCGGCCAGCCGCAACAGTCTCCCCCCGCGCACACACAGCAGAATGACCGGCCCGCAGAACGCGGACCGGTCATCTGAACAGCTCTGGGCGAGGTTACTTCTTGCCCTGATTGGCGACAGCGGCGGCGCCGGCGGCAGCGGCCTCGGGGTCGAGATACGCGGCCGGCTCGATGGGAACGAAGTTCTCGTCGAGCTTGTAGACCAGCGGGATTCCGGTGGGAACGTTCAGCTCGGCGATGTCGTCGTCTGAGATGCCGTCGAGGTGCTTGATCAACGCACGCAGCGAGTTGCCGTGCGCGGTGACCAGCACGACCTTGCCCGCAGCGAGGTCTTCGGTGATGTCGGAGTGCCAGTAGGGCAGCATGCGCTCGATGACGTCTTTCAGGCACTCGGTGCGGGGCACCTCGCCATCGATGTGTGCGTAGCGGGGGTCACCCACCTGCGAGTACTCGGCGTCATCGTCGATGGGGGGCGGCGGCACGTCGAACGAGCGGCGCCATGTCTGGAACTTCTCGGGACCGTACTCCTCGAGCGTCTGCGCCTTGTCTTTGCCCTGCAGTGCACCGTAGTGGCGCTCGTTGAGGCGCCAGCTGCGCTTGACGTCGATCCACTGCCGGTCGGCCTCCGCGAGCGCGAGGTTGGCGGTCTCGATGGCGCGGGACAGCACAGACGTGTACAGAATGTCGGGCAGGACGCCCGAAGACGCGAGCAGCTCGCCGGCACGCTTCGCTTCGGCGACTCCCTGCTCGCTGAGGTGAACATCGACCCAGCCTGTGAAGAGGTTCTTCTGGTTCCAGTCGCTGTTGCCGTGGCGCAGCAATATCAAGGTATAAGGCGTAGACATGCTCACAAGTCTAGGGGCGGCAGCCGTGCGCTTTCGTGGTGAACTGGATGCATGCCGATCGGTGAAATCACTCGGGGGACGACGAATACCAACCGTCTGCGCCGAGTCGACCGTTTCATCACGACATTGCCCGTGCTTCGTCGCACGATCGACCCTCTTGTCGTCGACCTGGGCTACGGGGCCAGCGGCGTGACCGCGTTCGAACTGCATCAGCGCCTCGCCCGGGTTCGCGCCGACGTCGAGGTCATCGGGTTCGAGATCTCGCCCGACAGGGTGCATCGGGCGACCGAGCAGCTCGCGGCGGTGCGATCGGGCTCCACCACATTCGCGTCAGACACTCGCGTCTCGTTTGCGCTCGGAGGGTTCGAGACGCCGCTTGACCGCGGCCGACGAGCATCCGTCATCCGCGCCTTCAACGTTCTGCGCCAATACGACGAATCCGAGGTCGGAGACGCGTGGACGCGCATGGTCGCAAGGCTGCAGCCTGACGGGGTTCTCGTCGAGGGCACATGCAACGAGATCGGTCGCGTCGCGAGCTGGGTGACGGTCACAGCGGCCGGACCGCAGACGTTCACGATCTCGCTGCGTCTCGCCGAGCTCGAGAAGCCGTCGATCGTCGCCGAGAGGCTGCCGAAGTCGCTCATCCATCACAACGTGCCCGGCGAGCCGATCCACACGCTGCTCAGCGATCTCGACAGGGCGTGGCAGCACAACGCCGGGGTCGGCGTGTACGGCGCGACCCAGCGATGGCTCGCCTCGGTCGAGGCCCTGGATGCCGGTGGCTGGTCGGTTCTCGGCGCGCGCTCGCGCAGGCGGCTCGGCGAGCTGACGGTTCCGTGGGCAGAGGTCCAACCCGTCTGACGTCGGACGTCAGATCGACATGTCGGGCATGGCCGCCCGCGCCTCGTCGGCGCTGAGCCCGGAGGCCATCAGAAGATCCATCACGAGCGGTCTCATGGCGAACACCACCGATGTCTCGGCCAGAGGCTGCCCGGGAAGCAGCTTCGCCGGATGCAGCCGCACGGCGATGAGGATGAGATTCTGTCGAACCAACGGCACGAGCTCGGGTTCGGCGAGACTCTGCGAGAGCAGGTTGACGCTGCTCACGACGCCCGACAGAAGCTCAGCGATCTCGGGCCGGGGCCGACCGTCCCTGTCGAGCACGGCGAGCCGACGCGTGACCACCCGCAAGTTGCGCATGGCGAGATCCATGTTCTGCTGCATCACGTGCTGCCGCTGCAGCTCGGTGAGGTGTTTGCGCAGAAACGGCGAGATGCGCGCGACAGCCATCGCCGAGTCGAGCGAGGTACGCCACGAGTCGACCAGGGGTTGAGTGCGGCGGGCCTGTTCGAGCACCCGGTCTGTCTCGGTTTCGCTGCCGACGCGCAGCACGGCAACGAGAGAGGCCACCACATCGATGTAGGCGGAGAGGAACCGCTTCGCGTCGCGCAGCGCCCCACGCCGAGGGTCGCGAGGAATCAGCGCGGTGCAGAGAAGCGCGATCGTTCCGCCGATCACGCCGTCGATCGTGCGAGTGAACGGGCCGCCGGCCTGCACGGGCAGAACGGCCACGAGCACCGATTGCACACCGGCGACGATCGCGAACGATGCGGCCGGAGACAGCAGCCGGGCCACGGTGAGCGTCACCCCGAGAGCGAGAGCGAGCTGCCACACGCCCTGACCGAAACCGAGCACGATCGCCTCGCTCAGAGCGATGCCCAGGGTGACGCCCAGAGCCGTCTCGACCACCCGAAGCGGACGGGCATCCCGCATGAAACCGAGGCTGGAGATCGTGACCGTGACCGCGGTCACGGGGGCGGGGTGACCGAGCAGGTAACGAGAGATCGAGAACGAGATGACGACCGCGATGACGATCTGCACGATCGCGGGCATGCTCGTCGTGAGCCTGTCGATCGATGCTCCCGGCGCGTACCCGGTGCCGGGCAGACCGGTCGATGCGACGGCTCGCCGTAATCCGCGTGCTGCCGCGCCCGGCTTCGGAAGGTCTGGCACGGCGCCTTAGCGCCGCATCACGCCGAGTCGAGGCATGCGCCTGATGCGACCGACGACGCTTCCGGCCTCCGGCGGCACGATGACCTCCTGGCCTGCTGCGACGACGATGCCGTCGCTGAGCACGCCGAGGTCGGGATCGACCGGTGTCGAGCGACGCACCACGGCGAGCGCTATCGGTCCGAGCTCGTAGTGGATGGCGCTCGAGGTCACTTGGCCGACCACATCGGGCTCGCCGACGGCGGCACCGGCTTGAGCAGGGAGCACCACGTCGTCACCGGGCTTGGGGAGGACGTTGTCTGTTCCGTCGAGATGAAGGAAGACCAGTCGACGCGGAGGGTGACCGAGATTGTGCACCTTCGCCACCGTCTCTTGACCTCGATAGCACCCCTTCGAGAGGTGCACGGCGGAGCGCATCCAGTCGAGCTCGTGAGGGATCGTCTTCTCGTCGCCCTCGGTGGCGCGACGCGGCCGCCACGCGGCGATCCGCAGAGCTTCGGCGGCCAGAACACCTGCAACGCCCACCTCGTCGTCGCGCACCCGATCGGCCAGTGCGGCCAGCGACTCACGGCTCACGAGGGTCTCGCGCCAGAGCCACTCCGCTCCGGGATGGTCGACCACCTGGGCGTACTGGTGCCCGCCCTCTGAGACAGAGGCCCACGGATCGCGCCAGATCAGCGCGACGCCGTTGGGGGCCGCGGCCGCGGCATCCAAGACGGCGTTCGAGACGCCGATCGAACCCACGGTCGCGAACTCGGCCGTTCGGTCGGAGATGACGACCCGCAGCGTGAAGCGCATTTTGAGTAGCCAGGCGAGCAACGCGGGCAGTTCGTCGGCGTCGACGAGCAGCCACGCAGTGTCGCCGTCGTCGACGACGCGCATGTCGAACTCGACTCGGCCGGAGACTCCGAGCAGCAGCGACTCCGTCGACTCGCCTGGAGCGAGGCTCGTGAGGCTCTGACTCGTGAGCGAATTCAGCCACGAGAGACGGTCGGCGCCGCTGACAGAGATGACCCCGCGATGCGAGAGGTCGACGATCGCCCCGGCGAGCAACGCACGCTGCTCGGCGACGGGATTGCCGTAGTGGGCGGGAACACCCTGGTCGGCTGCCGCCGAATCGACTGCGCCGGGAAGCGCGAGGAACGGGGAGCCTGCGGAAGTCATCGAGGTCAATCTGTTTTGGCGAGACGAGCGGATGCGTGAGTGCGGAGGTCTTGTCCGAGAGCTGCGATGTCCCACGCCCAGAGCAGGTGAGAGTCGACGAGCCCGTAGATGCGAGTGGCGGCCGCGTACTCCTTGGCGCCGTGAGAGCGCACCACCGCGTCGGTCGAGAGATCGATGCGTGCGCCGGCGACCTGGCCGATATAGAGCTCCATCACTCCCCCGGGGTGAACGAGCGCGACCTCGACGTCGAATCCGTTCGTGGCGTTGCGCAGAGTCTCGACCTCGTCGGCGGTCGTGAACGGCTTCTGCTCGGCGCCGGGCAGCATTCCGGGACCGGGATCGGCGTCGACCAGCGGCCTGCTGAGGCGCCAATAGCCGGTCTCGGTGGCGAGCGGCGTGGGCTCGTCATCACCCTCGCCGATCAGCCAGGCATACGAGTTGTAGTTGAGATGGGGAAGACCGTCTTGGCTGAAGCTCACGCGCTGGCCGAATTCCCGGGTGATCTTCTCGTCACCGACCGTGTAGTCGATAACTCCCGTGCCTTCCCAGACGCCGATGAGCCACGAGAGCGGAACGAGTTCGGCGTTGAGCCCGATGGGCAGCTCGATCACGGTCAGCGCTGGCCGCGGAAGAGCTTGAAGATGACCATGCCCGAGATCCAGGCGATGGCCAGGCTCGCGAGGCCGAGCAGTCCCACGAAGAAGAGTTCGAGCGCCACATAGGATTCCATGCTTCGATCCTAACCCGACTCCCCTATCGAGGGGCGCTCTCAGATCACGCGGAGAAAGAGATGGGCGCGAGCACGACTGTGGCCAGGATCAGAATGACGACAGCGCCGGTGACACTCGCCGTCACGCGATTCACATACCCCTCTTTGCGCCTGATGCCCAACTGGATGCCGAAGGTCAGCAGGGTGGTCACCCCCAGTACCACGGGAAGAAAGACGAGATAGTTCTCGGGTTCGGCGAGCACGGCGACTGAGACGGCGCCGAGCACGGCCACCAGCCAGACCGGCACTACGCTCTTCATCAGGAGGCTCACCCTCCCATTCTGCCCGATAGTATGGCGGCAGGCTTTCTTGGAGGACCATACGTGGCGCAGCTGTTGATACTGACCTCTGCGGTCGACCGCGAGGTTCTGCCCGCACTGTCTCTCCTGAGTCACCGCGCGCGGCAGATCCCTGCAGAACCCGCTCAGTTGGTGAACACCCCCAACTGCGACCTCATCTTCGTCGACGCACGCACCGATCTCGCATCGGCCCGGTCTCTCTGCAAGATCCTCACGACGACCGGTATCGGGGTCCCGATCCTCTTGATCATCACCGAGGGCGGACTCACCGCGGTCAGTGCCGACTGGGGCGCGGCCGACGTCGTGCTCGAGACGGCCGGCCCCGCAGAAGTCGACACACGCATCCGGCTGGCGATCGGCCGCCAGGTGCAAGACCAGTCGACGTCGAAGATTCAGGCCTCGGGCGTCGTCATCGACGAGGCGAGCTATTCCGCCAGAGTGCACGGACGGCCCCTCGACCTCACCTTCAAGGAGTTCGAACTTCTGAGGTTCTTCGCGATGCACCCCTCTCGGGTGTTCACTCGTGAGCAGCTCCTCTCCGAGGTATGGGGATACGACTATTTCGGCGGCACGCGCACGGTCGACGTGCATGTGAGGCGCCTCCGCGCAAAGCTCGGCGACCTCGAGTCACTCATCGGCACCGTGCGCAACGTGGGCTACCGATTCAACTTCTTCGAAGACGACAATGAGCGCATCGCTGCAACTCAGGGCAAGTAGCCCCGCCGAACTCGGGGCGGCCTTCACTCGGCTGATCTCGCGGTCGTTAATGGTCGACGGCCAACCGCCTTTCAACGACCAGGCTCTCGTCGACGCGGCATCCGGCGCTCGACGCCTGATCGTCGCCGAGCACGGCGATGTGATCGCGGGAGCGGTCCTCGTGGGCGAGGGCGAATTCGAATTCGTCGTCGACCCCGAGTTCCGCCGCAACGGTCTCGGCACGATTCTGCTCGACCGCATTCTTGACGGCGCCGAGCCCGGCATCGCCGGCTGGGCGCACGGCGATCACCCGGCCAGTCGCATCCTGGCCGAACGCACCGGGTTCGAGCCGATTCGCACGCTGTATCAGCTTCGGATGCCCGTGCCCGCGTTCTCTTCGACAGACTCAGGGAACGAGGGGGCCGGGTCGGGGAACGAGGGGATCGTTGTCGAGGCCTTCCGCCCCGGTATCGACGATGACGCATGGGTCGAACTCAATGCCCGTGTCTTCGCCGATCATCCTGAGCAGGGTTCCATCACCGTCGACGATCTGCACGCGCGCATGGCGGAGCCGTGGTTCGACGCCGGCGACTTTCTCATCGCTCGCCAGGCAGACAGGGTCGTGGCCTACAACTGGCTCAAGATCGAAGGCGCCGAGGAACCGGGCGAGATCTACGTTGTCGGAGTCGACAGCGACTATGCAGGGCGCGGCCTCGGGCGCATGCTCATGCAGCGCGCTTTCGACCGTCTGCGCGAGCGGGGCATCTCGACGGCGGCACTCTACGTCGATGCCGACAACGTCGGTGCGGTTCACCTGTACCGCTCGCTCGGATTCACCGACCATACGGTCGATGTTCAGTACCGGCGCCCAGTCGCCGAGTGACATGATGATTGCATGAGCGGCGACAACATCCTCCTTGACTCGAACTTCGGCTCCGACTTCGATGACGACGACGAGATCATCGAGATCCTCGACGACCCGTCTCTTCCCGAAGGCCGCTATCTCGACCGCGAACTGAGCTGGCTGGCGTTCAATACCCGCGTACTCGAACTCGCAGAAGACACCACGCTTCCGGTGCTCGAGCGCACCAACTTCTTGGCGATCTTCTCGTCGAACCTCGACGAGTTCTTCATGGTTCGGGTCGCCGGGCTGAAGCGTCGTATCGCCACCGGCCTCGCCGTTCCCACCAACATCGGCCGCAAGCCGGTCGATGTTCTCGGCGACATCTCGCGGGCCGCGCACGAGCTGCAGTTGCGGCACGCCCGTGCATACCAAGACCTGGTGAAGCCGGCGCTCGACGAGGCCGGCGTGCACATCGTCACGTGGGACAGCCTCGACGAAGACGACCGTGCCCGGCTCAGCGAGTACTTCTCGACGCAGATCTTTCCTGTGCTCATGCCGCTCGCCGTCGACCCGGCGCACCCCTTCCCCTACATCTCCGGCCTGTCGCTCAACCTCTCGATCCGTGTGCGCAACACCAAGATCGACAAAGAGGAGTTCGCCCGTCTCAAGGTGCCCCAGGTGATTCCGCGCTTCATTCGCGTCGACGAGACCGAAGACGAGACGAATGTGCGTCTCATCGCGCTCGAAGACCTCATCGCGAACCACCTGAGCCACCTCTTCCCGGGCATGGAGGTGCTCGATCACCACGTCTTTCGGGTGACCCGAAACGAAGATGTCGAGGTCGACGAAGACGAGACCGAGAACCTCATCCAGGCGCTCGAGAAAGAACTCCTGCGTCGACGCTTCGGCCCGCCGATCCGTCTCGAAGTCACGGAGGACATGGACGACCGAACGCTCGAGTTGATCGTTCGTGAACTCGACGTCACCGAGCAGGAGGTCTATCGACTTCCCGCGCCGCTCGATCTGTCCGGTCTGTTCGACCTCGCCAAGATCGATCGCCCCGAGCTGCACTACCCCAAGCGGGTTCCCACCACCTCGGTCGCCCTCCAGCCGTCGGAGCCCAATGCGAAGCCCGACATCTTCAAGGCGATCGCGCGCCAGGACGTGCTGCTGCACCACCCCTACGAGTCGTTCGCAACGAGTGTGCAGGCGTTCCTCGAACAGGCCGCGGCCGACCCGCACGTTCTTGCCATCAAGCAGACGCTCTACCGCACCTCGGGCGACAGCCCCATCGTCGAGGCTCTCATCGACGCAGCCGAGGCAGGCAAGCAGGTTCTGGCCCTCGTCGAGATCAAGGCGAGATTCGACGAGCAGGCGAACATCTCGTGGGCTCGCAAGCTCGAGAAGGCCGGCGTGCATGTCGTGTACGGCCTGGTCGGTCTGAAGACCCACTGCAAGCTGGCGCTGGTGATCCGCCGCGAGAAGGGCGTGCTGCGCCACTACAGCCACATCGGAACCGGTAACTACAACCCCAAGACCAGCCGCATCTACGAGGACTTCGGCCTGCTGACGGCCGACGACCAGGTAGGCAAAGATCTGACCCGGCTCTTCAACGAGCTCTCGGGGTACGCGATCGAGAAGAAGTTCAAGCGCCTGCTTGTCGCACCGCTGCACCTGCGCAAGGGACTGCTCAAGCGCATCGCGCAGGAGGCGAGCAACGTCGAGCAGGGACTGCCTGCCGGCATCCGGATCAAGGTCAACTCGATCGTCGACGAGGCCATCATCGACGCTCTGTACAGGGCAAGCCAGGCCGGCGTTCCCGTCGAGATCTGGGTGCGAGGAATCTGTGCGATCAAGCCGGGCGTTCCCGGGCTCAGCGAGAACATCACGGTGCGCTCGATCGTGGGCCGCTACCTCGAGCACTCGCGCATCTTCTCGTTCGTGAACGCGGGAGAGCCCGAGACCTGGATCGGCAGCGCCGACATGATGCACCGCAACCTCGACCGCCGCGTCGAGGCTCTGGTGCGGCTCACGAGCACCGATCATCTGCGAGAGATCAGCGAGCTGTTCGACCTCGCCATGGACGAGAACACCATGTCGTGGACGCTCGGCCCAGAGGGAGAATGGGTTCGGCGCAGCATCGACGCCGACGGCAACCCTCTCGTCGATCTTCAAGACGTGGTCATGAAGCAGATCACCAAGCGTCGCAAGCGAACGGGAATCAGCCGGTGAGCCGGGCGGGGGAACGGTCGCTGTGACCGTCTTCGCCGCAGGAGCGGTCTGCTGGCGCGTCGTCGACGGCAAGATCCTGGTGCTCCTCATTCATCGCACGCGCCATAAAGACGTCTCGCTCCCCAAGGGAAAGGTCGATCCCGGAGAAGTTCTGCCGCAGACCGCTGTTCGCGAGATAGCCGAAGAGACCGGGCTGAAGGTGCATCTGGGCCTGCCTCTCGGCGTCACCAACTACGTCATGCCGAACCATCGCGAGAAGGTCGTTCACTACTGGGCCGCCGAGGTCACCGAAGAAGCCGTCCTCGCGTCGACGTTCGTGCCGAACAGCGAGGTCGCCGCGCTCGAATGGATGCCGGTGAGTCGAGCGCTCTCCTCCATCAGCTACAAGCGCGACGCCGAGATCCTCAAACGCTTCCAGGCGTTCGTCGACGACGGTATCCTCAGCACGTTCGCCATCATCGCCCTGCGTCATGCCAAGGCCATCCCCGCCTTCGACTTCGACGGAAGGGATTCGGCACGGCCGCTCACCCAGCGGGGGCTGCATGAGGCGCGGTTCATCGTTCCCGGGATCAGCGCGTTCGGCCCCACAGTTCTGCGCTCGTCGACCGCGCTGAGGTGCCAGCAGACGATCGCCCCGACCGCCGAGGCTCTCGGCCTGCCCGTGAAGAAGACCGACTCGATCAGCCAGGACGCTTTCGAGAACGGCACCAGCGACATCCGGAGCATCGTCGGCAAGCGCGTGCGTCGCCGGGCCACGGCCATTCTGTGCAGCCACGGTCCCGTGCTGCCCGAGATCATGCGCGAGGTCGCGCTCGCCACCGGCACGACGAAACCCGCCTCCATTGCGCGGGCGGGCGATCTGCCCGTCGCCGGCTACACGGTGATCCATCTGTCGAAGGAACGTCCGGGTTCCGGGATCATCTCGGTGGAGACGCACGTCCCTCACTGAGGACTCCTCAGTGAGGACTCCTCGCTGTTCACCTCCCGTTTACCGAAATGCGCCAATCTGGCCACGATGCACGGCTACGTTTTCTGAGGGCCAGCACCGGCCCGCCAGTGTGCATTTCTGAAATCCAGCTTCATTCAACGATCTTCTGATCGGCAAGTGGTCTCAGACGTCACCCGGCACTACCCACTTTGAAGGGACCACACACAGTGAAGTTCAAGAATGTTGCCACGGCGGGGGCCATCCTGGTCGCGTCGGCTATCGCACTTTCTGGCTGCGCCAGCAGCACCCCCGAGGCCACGGCCTCAGCAACGCCGTCGGCCGCTGCCGTCGACTACAGCTCGCTCTCCGGCACCATCACCGCCGGCGGTTCCAGCGCCCAGGCTGCCTGGACCACCGCATTCACCGCCCAGGCCAAGGGCGTCACCATCAACTACGACAAGTCGCAGGGCTCCGGTGGCGGTGTCACCAACTGGACCGCTGGTAGCTACGACTTCGCCGGCAGCGACTCGCCCCTGACGAAGGACCAGCAGACCGCTGCGACCCTCTGTGGCCCCAACGGCGCGATCAACCTGCCGATCTACCTCGACGGCGTCGCCATCGTCTACAACCTCGCCGGAGTCGACAAGCTGAACCTCTCGGCCGAGACCCTCGCGAAGATCTTCTCGCTGGCGATCACCACCTGGAACGACCCGGCCATCGCGGCGGAGAACCCCGACGCCAAGCTGCCCGCGACGCCGATCACCACCGTCACGCGTTCCGACGGATCGGGAACCACCAAGACGTTCACCAACTTCCTGAGCCAGACGGCCAAGGATGTCTGGACCTACCCGGCCGACAGCGCATGGCCGATCGCAGGAACCAGCGCCCAGAAGGGCACCTCCGGCATCGTGCAGGCGGTTGGGGCCGGCGACGGCACCATCGGTTACGCCGACCACAGCGCGATCGGTGAGCTCAAGGCTGCTTCCGTCAGCGTGAAGGGCAAGGACTTCGTTGCGTTCAGCCCCGAAGCTGTCACCTCCGCGTTCGAGGCTGCCGCGTCGACCACCGACACCGGCATCAAGGGCGACCTCGCTCAGACGGTCGACTTCACCGCCATCTCCGGCACCGAGGCCTACCCGATTCCGCTGGTCTCCTACGGGATCCTCTGCACCACGTACAAAGACGCCAAGCAGAAGGAGCTGACGACCGCCTACCTCGGCTGGATCGGAAGCGACGTCGGCCAGAAGGTCGCGGCAAAGAACGCCGGCGCGGCCCAGATCCCGGAGAAGCTCCTCACCGAGATCACCGCCAGCCTGGCACTCGTCAAGTAACACCCGCCAGACCACACCGTTCTTCCGACCTTCTCGAGAAAGACCGCCATGAGCGACCGAACCTCAGTTGAATCTGTTTCCTCGACGCAGCCTCGGCAGAACACGAAGTCTGACAGCACCACCCCGCTTGGGGGCGGCACGCCTGCACCGGCAGCCTCCCCCAAGCGCGCCAGTCGGGTTCGGCCCGCGGATGCGATCTTCCGCGGGCTGAGCACCGGCAGCGCCATCTTCATCATGGTCATCCTCGCCGGTGTGGCCCTGTTCCTCATCGTGCAGGGCATGCCGGCCATCGTGGCCAACTGGCAGAGCAACCCCGAACTCAACGACGGCTTCACCTCGGCGTTCGACAGCTTCTGGGCCTACGTCGGACCGTTGCTCTTCGGAACCCTCTGGTCCGCCGCCATCGCCCTCGTTCTCGGCGCACCGATCGGCATCGGTATCGCCCTCTTCATCTCGCACTACGCACCTCGCCGCCTCGCGGGCCTTCTCGGCTACGTCGTCGACCTGCTCGCAGCGGTTCCCTCCGTCGTCTTCGGCCTCTGGGGCATCATCGTCATCCGCCCATTCCTGCTGCCGCTCTCGGACTGGCTCAACACCTACCTGGGGTGGATCCCGATCTTCGGCGGCCAGGTCACGACGACCGGCTCGACCATCCTCGCGGGAGCAGTGGTGCTCGCCGTCATGATCCTTCCCATCATCACCTCGATCTCTCGAGAGATCTTCCTGCAGACGCCTCGCCTGCACGAAGAGGCAGCCCTGGCTCTCGGCGCCACGCGCTGGGAGATGGTGCGGCTCGCCGTCTTCCCCTATGCCAAGTCGGGAATCGTCAGCGCGACGCTGCTGGGCCTCGGCCGGGCGCTCGGAGAGACGATGGCCATCGCCATGATCATCTCCCCCGCCGTCATCGTCTCGTTCCTCGTGGTCACAGAAGGCCAGAACTCGCAGACCATCGCGGCCAACATCGCACTGAACTTCCCCATCGCCTCGACACTGCAGCGCCAGGCCTTGATCGGCACCGGTCTCCTGTTGTTCGTCGTGTCGCTCGCGGTCAACATGATCGCCCGATCCATCGTCTCTCGCGGCTCGTCGAAAACGGGCGGCAAGAAGAAGGCCCGGCCGAAGCCACTCGTCGTGCCGACGGGTGACGCCACCTCGACCCTCACGCGCGACCTCGTCGCCGACAAGAACACTGCCGCCGGCCCTGAAGGAGCATCCGCATGACCGCGCTGAGTCCTCGCACCGTCGAAAAGGGGCCCGTTCCCAATTCGCTGACAACCGGGCAGCTGCCCCGCTTCGCCGAGCTCTACATCTTCGGCGCATCCGCCGTAGTCTCCGGCGTGCTGCTGATGCTGATCGGTTTCGACGTGATCGGCTGGCTCGTTCTGAGCGCGGTCGTCTACCTCGTGCTCCTCGGGATTCTCTCGAGCCTCGTCGAGAACCGACGCAAGGCCGTCGATAGGCTCGTTCGAGGCCTCGTCACCGTCGCCTTCCTGCTGGCCATCATTCCGCTCGTATCGACTCTGTTCACCGTGGTCTCCAAGGGCATCGGCGCGCTGTCGTTCCAATTCATCACTCAGACCGGCGGCTCGGCATTCAACCCCGACACGCTCGAGGTCACGAACACGCCGGGAGCCCTTCAGGCCATCGTCGGAACGCTGATCATCACCGGCATCGCCACGCTGATCTCCGTGCCCATCGGGCTGTTCACGTCGATCTATCTGGTCGAATACGGCCGCCCCGGCCAGTGGCTCTCGCGCACGGTGACCTTCCTCGTCGACGTCATGACCGGCATCCCCTCGATCGTCGCCGGTCTGTTCGCGTTCTCTCTCTTCACGATCATCCTCGGCCCGAAGGCGTTCAGCGGTTTCTCCGCCTCGGTGGCCCTCTCCGTGCTGATGATCCCCACGGTCGTCCGGGCCTGCGAGGAGATGCTGCGCCTCGTGCCGCACGACCTTCGCGAGGCGTCGTATGCGCTGGGCGTATCGAAGTTCGCGACCATCGTGCGCATCGTGCTCCCCACGGCCATCGCGGGCATCGTGACGGGCATCATGCTGGCCATCGCCCGCGTCATCGGAGAAACCGCCCCCATCTTCATGGCGGCGAGCTTCACCGACAACTTCAACTCGAACCCTTTCGAAGGGCCGATGCAGACGCTGCCTGTCATGGCATACACGGGCTTCGCCTTTCCCGGTACCGACATCACCGCGTCGAACAACTCCGCGTGGGGCGCCGCACTGCTGCTGGTGATCCTGGTCGTCATCCTCAACCTGATCGCACGCGTCATTGCGAAGGTGTTCGCCCCCAAGGGCTCCCGCTAGCCTTCCGCCCCGAGTTTCCCCCTTTCGCACCACAGAATCCGAAGGAATCGAATTGTCCAAGCGCATCGAGGTCAAAGACCTCAACGTCTACTACAGTGACTTTCTCGCCGTCGAGGGCGTATCGATCACCATCGAACCACGCACCGTCACCGCTTTCATCGGCCCCAGCGGATGCGGCAAGTCGACGTTCCTGCGCACCCTGAACCGCATGCACGAGGTCATCCCGGGCGCGCACGTGAAAGGCGAGGTCATCATCGACGGCAACGACCTCTACGCTCCCGGCGTCGACCCCGTCATGGTCCGTCGACAGGTCGGCATGGTCTTCCAGCGAGCGAACCCCTTCCCCACCATGTCGATCCGCGACAACGTGCTCGCGGGACTCAAGCTCAACAACAAGCGCATCTCGAAGTCCGAGGGCGACGACATGGTCGAGAAGGGCCTGCGCGGCGCCAACCTGTGGAACGAGGTGAAGGACCGACTCAACCTTCCCGGCGGCGGTCTCTCGGGTGGCCAGCAGCAGCGACTCTGCATCGCACGCGCGATCACCGTCTCCCCCGATGTTCTTCTGATGGACGAGCCGTGCTCGGCCCTCGACCCCATTTCGACCCTGGCGATCGAGGACCTCATCAAGGAACTGAAAGAGGAGTACACGATCGTCATCGTGACGCACAACATGCAGCAGGCCAGCCGCGTGTCAGACCGCACGGCGTTCTTCAACATCGCCGGCACCGGCAAGCCCGGCAAGCTCATCGAGTACGACGACACCACCACCATCTTCTCCAACCCCACTGTCAAGGACACCGAGGACTACGTCTCGGGTCGCTTCGGATAGCGAGATCCGGCAGCAGCGCATAACGAAGGCCCCCTCGGTACCGAGGGGGCCTTCGTTATTGCCGAGCCCTTCGACGGGCTCAGGGAACGGCGACTAGGCGCTGGCGATCGCCACGATGGGCGTTGTGGTCGGTGTCTTGGATCCACCGGCCGGCTCGACGGTGACACCGACGGTATCTCCGGCCGACATCGTTCCGTCGAGCAGGTGCCATGACGTCTTGTGGGCGCCGGTGGCATCGAAGGTTCCTGCGGGAGCCGCTCCGGCGTCGTTGATGTACCACGCCTCATAGACACTGCCGGCAGGCAAGGGGGCGAGACCGTCGACGACCACGGCCGAGCGACCGAGTTCACCAGACCAGACCAGGGTGGCGACGCCGCCGCCCTCGACCTCGCTACGAACCGACTGCACGTCGGAGGCGGCATAGATCTGAGCGAGGCCGGCTGCCTGCTGATCCACGACGACGGGAGTATCTCCCGTCAGCGCCGAACCGACGAAGCCTCCGCCGACGAACAGGCCGATCGCCGCGGCAGCCGAAACGAGAAGTGTGGCGGGCCTGGCGAACCAGCGGGTGCGGGCCTTCTGTTCGGCCGCACCGGCCTCGACCGGCCGCGGCGGGGCATCCTCGACACGGGCGGATGCCGACGGCTCGGCGTCGCGCACGTCGACGACCGGGGTGACGGTCTCGCGAGGCAACTGTGGAGTGGATGCGATCGCGGCCATCAAGTCGACTTTGAGCTTCGCCGAGGGATCGACCGGAGTGGACGCCAGACCGAGGAGCACCGCAGTGGCACTGAGGCCGTCTGCCTCCGCAGCGAGTTCAGGATCGGACTCGGCGGCGGCGATGAACCGCTCGAGTTCGTCAGGGCTCAGCGCTCCGAGAGCGAAAGCTCCGGTGTTCATGCGAGAGTCATCGTTCGTGGCCATCAGGCGACTCCCATTTCATCTCTGAGGCGGATCATGCCGTCTCGGAGTCGCGTCTTGACGGTACCGATCGGTATCGCCAAGATCTTCGCGACCTCGCTATGGCTGTATCCCCCGTAGTACGCCAGAGAGATGGCTTCGCGCTGCAATTCAGTCAGCTGAGTCATTGCTCTCTTCACCCTTTCATGTTCGATTCTGATCTCGACCGATTCGGCCACCTGATCGTATTCACGGTCTACGTCGCGGATACCGATCTTGATATCGCGGTCGTGGGAGGACTGCGACGCCCGGATGCGGTCGACAGCCCTGCGGTGAGCCATGGTGAGAACCCAGGAGAGGGCGGCGCCGCGTTGCGGGTCGAACCGTGTAGCCGTGCGCCAGATCTCGAGAAACACTTCTTGGGCGACTTCTTCAGACTGCGCGTGGTCGATCAGCAGTCTCTTGATGAGGCCGAGAACCCTCGGTGCTACCCGGTCATACAGTTCGGCGAATGATCTCTGATCGCCGTCGGCGACCCGCAGAAGCAGGCTCTCGACCGAGTCGAGTGCCTCCACAGGAGTACCGTCATGGTCGATATCAGAGGTCACGAGCTTAAGCATGACAGGTTTCCCACCTGAGGCATGTTGTTCGTGGTCCGTTCACACCAATGATTCGGCGCGGGTACGATGTCGGATTGGTCGTGCGTCAGAGCTTTTCGTAGACGCCGCGAATCGGACTGTGCGTGATGAGCCCTGCCTCTTCGAACGCGGTGAGCCACCCGATCATCGGCCATCTGCCCCACCGCTCGTGAAACAACACCGCGTTGCGCACGATGTCGTCGAGATGAGAGACGGGAGGCGACTCGACCGCGTGATGCTGGTGGTAGGCGCGTGCGGCACCGATCCAGGCGAGCTCGATGCCTTTCTCGGCCGCCGAGGCTGCGAAGTCCGTATCCTCGCCGCCGTACCCGACATAGGCCTCGTCGAAGCCACCGAGCCTTCTCCACGTAGCCGCAGTGACCGCGAACGACAGCGACCAGAAAAGGTCGTGGTCTCCCCCGCGGATCACCTCGCCGGGCTGCGGTGCCGGGCGAGCCGAATGCGGCGCGGCGAGCGTCGCAATGCTCTCGAGGTCGTAGCCTTCCGGCGGCGCGGGCGGCAGATAGGCCACGGGCCCGCACAGGATGTCGTCACGCAAGTCGGGCGATACCGCGGCGGTCT
Organism: Agreia pratensis; assembly: GCF_900177685.1. Lineage (GTDB taxonomy): Bacteria > Actinomycetota > Actinomycetes > Actinomycetales > Microbacteriaceae > Agreia > Agreia pratensis. The sequence goes on along the minus strand of NZ_FXAY01000002.1, from coordinate 756,433 downwards.
CGTAAGCCCCCACCAGCTCGGGCCCCGGAACGCAGTCGACGTCGAGGAAGACGAGCACGTCGGCGCCGCCAGTCAACGCGGCCTCTGCTCCGGCGTTCCTCGCGGCCGCGATAGGCAGACCGAGCGGATGTGCAGGAAGCTGGACGACGCGACCGCGGCTGTCGACGGGCTCAGGCACGAACTCGTCGTCGACCGCTACCACTATGTAGTCGTCGGGCCGCCGAATGCTGCGAGCAACAGCCTGCATTTGCAGCGCAAGGTGAGCATGCCGACCGTGCACGACGGTGACGACGGCCACGCGGGTCATGCGACCTCGCAGGTCGCGACATCCGACAACTCGCGCTGAATGACCGCCGCAGCCGCCTGGGCTCCATGACCGTCGTTCCATGTGCGCCAGAGATCACCGTCTAGCGCTGCTGCTTCCTCGAGCAGCGCCGACCATCCTGTCTCGGGAAAGCCCCACCGCACGATCGCGGGCCACCTGCTGCTACCGGCCAGCACCGAGGCGGTCGTGACCTGCTCGTCGTGCGGTCGCGACTCTGGAATCACGATGGCCGGCCGGCGGGCGGCGGCGACATCCGCGAGCGCGTTCTGGCCCGCGTGCGTGACCACGACATCGGCCGCACAGATCTCGGGCCAGGGATCCTCCACCCACCGACCGCCATGGCTCCCCAGCACGGTCCACAGCCAGTCGGGGGTGGAGGCACGCGCCGCCGCGATCATCGAGGCGTCGAGAGAGGTGCCGCCGGCTCCGCCGAGAAGAAGAACGCGACGCGGCGCTCCAGCGCCAGACTCGAGGCGGTCCTCTCCACCCCTCGAACCGAAACGCGAGATCGCACCCACACAACTCAGGTGACGTCGAGCGGGCGCACTGAGACCCGAGATCATGCCGTCCGCCTCCTGCGGCCACGCCGCGATGATCGCGGTCGAGATGTCGAAGCCGAGCCGATGCGCCTCATCAGCCCGGATTCCGGGCAGCGCAACCGAGACGACCGGCACGCCGAGAAGCCGGGCGAGGAGAGCGACCTCGACCGAGACATCCACGACGATCAGCCGCGGGCTCAACTCCGAGATCCATTGCGAAATCCGCGCCATCCTGGCTCGGAGCCCGGAATCGTGCAGGGGCACCCAGTGCAGCCGGCCCTCGGCGTCGACATCGCGCGGCTCGGCCGCCTCGTCATCGCGAGGCAGTTCGATCCACTCGCCGATCCACCCGAGCGGGCGGGGCTGCGACGAGAGTCCGACTACGGGCTGATCGAGTTCAGCAGCGATCGCGAGAGCTCTGTTCAGGTGGCCACGGCCCTGGTGGTGGATGTAGTAGCCGATCATGCGGCGATCTCAGACTCGATCATCACGTCGTAGAGAAGCTCGTAGTCGTCGACCATCCGTTCGAGCGAGCATGAGGTCACGGCCCGGTGTCGGGCCTCTTCACGGGACAGCTGAGCGGCCTCGATCATCGCCTTGCCGAGCCCGGCCACGTCGCCGGGGGCGGCAAGGCGACCTGAGCGCTCATCGACGATCTCGGGCACGCCACCTCGCGCGAAGGCGGCGACCGGCGTGCCGCTGGCCAGCGACTCGGCCGCGACGAGGCCGTACGGCTCGTCCCAATCCGGCGTGACCACCGAAACGCTCGCGCGACCGACCGCTCGCATCAGTTGCTCGTGCCGCAGATGCCCGATGTAGCGTGTCCGGTCGTCGAGCAAGGGGGCGATCTCCGCATCGAAATAGCTCTGATCGAGGATCGGGCCTGCCAGATCGATGCACACCCCCGCCTCGTGCGCCGCACGGATCGCCAGGTGCGGAGCCTTCTCTGGTACCACGCGCCCGAACCAGATCGCGGACCCGCCGCCCAGCCCGGGCATCCATCTGCTTGTATCGACCCCGTTGCAGATGACCGTACTGTCGACGACGTGACTCCACGCTCTCGCGGTGTGCCGACTCACCGACGCATAGGTGAGGCTGGGCGACGCGAGCATCGCTGCCGATTCGAGCCACGGCACCGGAGGGGTGTGCAGCGTGGTCACGAACGGAAGCCCGGTCGCCTCCGCCATGGCGACGGGCAGGTGATGGAGGCTGTTGTTGTGCACGATGTCGTAGCGGCCCGGGTTCCGGCTCAGGTCGAGCATCAGTTTCAGATACGCATGGTGTTCCCGCATCCACTGCTCAGGACGCGCTCCCACGTCAGCGCGAGCCGCGGGACTGCTGCTGAAAGGCTCGACGTCGATCTCGGTAACGCCGAGGCCAGGGTCCGAACCGGGCGCTGCGAAGAGGGTGACCTCGTGTCCCCGTCTCATCAGCTCGCTCGCCAGACTGTGCGTGTGCGCTTCGAGGCCGCCCGCGAACGGTTCCGCGATAGGAAAGCGGCTCGAGGCGATCAGACAGATGCGGAGGGCCGCCGTCATCGAAGTAGATCGCGATAGAGCGCGGCGTGCGCGTCTGATACCGACTCACGCTGGCGGCGACGCTCGTCGACCGTGATAGAGAAGGACGGTCGATCGTAATAGGCGCGAGCGACCGCGCATCCCAACGAGTCTGCGTCGAGGCCGTCGTCGTCGTGCAGGTAGAGCATCACCGGAGCCTGGTCGCGGTAGTAGCCGCAGGTAGGCGCGAGCACCGGTGTTCCGAGATCACGGCAGGCCTCGAGCCAGCCCGAGTGGGTGCCGAAGCGGTAGGGCAACACCGAGAGGTCGAGTGAGGCGAGGTACTCCCAGAGGTGCGCGTCATCGAAGTAGTCGTGGATGCGCAGATCGATGCGACCGGCGGACGCCTCCTCTCGGAGAAGGTCGGCGAGGCTTTCGTCGTAGCGAGGACCGGTCGGCTCGAGGAGATCGCGATGGCCGTCGATCTGAAGAACCGCACCGGGCAGCCCGTCGACCGCGTCGAGCAGCGCCTCGACGACCGGTATGGGGTTCATGTTCGCGCGAAGGCTCTTCAGGTGCAGACCGATGCGGTATTCGGCGTCGCCACTGTCGGGTCTCGCGTCGTGCCGCGTGTGCTGCACCCGACGCATCGTTTCGACGTCGACCACGTGCGGATGCGGCAGCACGATGGCGCGACGGGCCCAGCGACGCTTGATCTCATAGGCGGCCCCGCCTGTCAGCGTGATCACCGCGTCGGCTGCGGGAACGAGGACGTCGAGCTGAGCATCGTGTTCGGCCGGACTGTGGTGATGCGGGTTGCGCAGGTCGTGCACCGTGTAGACGAGGGGCTTGCCCTGTCGACGCAACTCGGTGACGAGCTCGCGCAGCTGCTCGGGGGTTCGCGCGTCGAATCCGAACTGCAGGTGGAAGATGTCGAAGTCGTCCGCGTGCGCGCGCACCCATTCCGCGTCGAGCATGGTCGGCGGCCACCAGCGTTGCTCGGCGGAGCGGCTCGGGTCGTCGGGATCGGGGTCGGCCAGCCGCACGACCCGTACGCCGCCGTCGATGGAGGCGGCCATCGGGCCGCCGGGCTGAGCAACATCGCCATCGATCGGCGAGATGTGACGCACGTAGACATGGGATGCCGGCACCGACGCCACCCGCACCAGCTGCGGTTCGAGAGCGGGACGGATGCCACTCACGACGGAATGCTCGGGGACCGAGCCGTCTCGGCCCGCATGCGAAAGAAGGCTCGTCATAGCCGCCTCCGTTCAGTGGGTTGATTGCGCCGCGTGACGTGATTCGTCGGGCGTCTGCACAGCATGTCACCCGAACGCGGGGGCCATTTTGACCCTTGCCAAACCGACGAAGCTGCCCTACGCACCCGGCGCGATCAGCGGCGTCGTCTGCCCGCAATCATGAGCGAGCCGACGACGGCGAAGATCTCTGCGCCCGCCGCAAGGATGCGCAGCTGCAGCCAGGGGCCGACCGGAATCGTCGGGAGTCCGAACGGGAGCTCGATGGGCATGACGGTGCTCGCCACCGTGAGGGCGAGTCCTGCTGCCGATGCTGCTGCGACGACGAGCGCGGACCACCGGCGGGGCCGCACGAGGATGAGCACGGCGAGGACGGCACTCGATACCGCCGCGACGCGAAAGAGCTGGCCCACGGTCGCGACGAAGCCACCTTCGAGCCGTGTCTGCACCAGATCGAATTGCGGAGCGAGCGAGAAATGAACGATCGCGATCACCGCGAGCGCGATTGCTGTCCAGATGACGGCGGCGACTCGGAATGCCATGAGGATGCGCCCGCCCGGTGACTCGGCCTCGAGGCCGACGATCAGAAGTAGTGCCAGGCCGCGGAACGCCTCTCGGCGGAAGGCCGTTCGTAACGGCGGAAATTGGAGCCCGGGGTTACCACGGCCCGGCGAGATACGACTTTACCCGACTTCAGTCGAGGCTGTCCGTTCTCCACAGTTTTGCGCAGATAGCGAACTCCGATGCCGTCTCGGCGAACCGGTTGGCGCGCACCGTGAATTCGGATGCCCGCTGGGCGGAATCCGATTCCGTGTCGTCCGCCTCGGCCGCCGCTCCGAGAGACATGATGCGGCAGAAAGCGGCCGCCCTCTCGAGGGCCACGGCGAAGTCGCCATCGAAGATGCCGCGCAGAATCTGGTCGGCGAGTTCGGTGATCTCCTTCGGGCCCGTCGGCGAGGTCGCGCCGGCGACCACCGGGTCGATGGTGACGCTGAGCTCGCTGCCCTTCTGGAACAGAAAACTCGACTGCTCTGGATCTTGGCGGATCAGTGCGCGAAGCAGGTAGATGCGCCAGAGGGCACCGGGAAGGCTGTGCGACGCCGCTCGCGACCACAATTCGGCGATGGCATCGATGCCGTGCAGGTCGGTGTATTCGATGAGCCGGTCGATGACTCCCGGGTCTGGATCGGCACGAACCCTGCCCAGCAGTGCGCTGGCCGTGTCGTGCGCGAGCCGTGAGATCTGTGCGGGATCCTCGCCGCCCTTGAACGCCTCGAACTCCGATCCGCCGAAGAGTGCGGGTTTGCGATGCTCGCTTGTCATGCATCCATCCTGCCTCGGTTAGATCACAGCGCAAAGACACGCTAGATTAGTCGCTGCGGGCCTCTAGCTCAGTTGGTAGAGCATCGGACTTTTAATCCGCGGGTCGCCGGTTCGAGCCCGGCGGGGCCCACCGTATTCGCGGCTTTTCCGCACTGCTTGTGCGAATGAGGAGTCATATGAAAATCGCGATCACCGGCGGCGCCGGGTTTCTCGGCCGCCACCTCGCTGAGCGGTTCGCACCCGAAGACGTCGTACTCGTCTCCCGCCGAACCGGCATCGATGTCACCGATGTCGACGCTCTGGCCGCCGCGTTCGCCGGATGCGACGCCGTGGCGCACTGCGCCGGCATCAATCGCGAGATCGGTGACCAGACGTACGACAAAGTGCACATCGAAGGCACCCGCGCCGTCATCGAGGCCGCCAAGCGGGCCGGCGTCTCTCGCATCGTGATGCTCAGCTTTCTTCGTGCCCGCCCTGACTGCGGTTCGGCCTACCACGAGTCGAAATGGGCTGCCGAAGAGATGATCCGCTCGTCGGGCCTCGAGTTCACCGTGCTGAAGGCCGGCATGATCTACGGTCATGGCGACCACCTCGTGGATCACCTGAGCCACTCCGTTCAGACTCTGCCTCTCTTCGCCACCGTCGGGCTGCGCGAGAAGAGCATCCGGCCGATTCCCGTGAGCGAGATGGTCGACGTGCTCGTCGCATCCGTCGAGGGCCGCCTGCCGAACGTGACCGTTGCGGTGACCGGACACGAGGAACTGCTGTTGAGCGAGGCCGTACGGCGGGTCGCACGTCTCGTCGGTCGTCGCGTCGCGATCGTCCCCGCACCGGTGTGGGCCATCCGGGTGGTCGCGCAGCTGACAGAGTGGACGATGAAGGTCCCCCTGATCGCGAAAGCACAGGCGACGATGCTGGCCGAGGGCGTGTCGGTTGCCGCTCCCCCAACGGCCGAGCTCCCGGTCGATCTTCAGCCCCGACTCGATTTCTCCGAAGAGCAGATCCGCGCCGCTCTGCCACCACGCGGAGGCTTCAGGTTCAGCGACCTGCTCATCGCGAAGTAGACGCACAACCCGTGCTGGCATCATTGTCTGGTGCAGCTCTCTGATTTCTTCGCCGGCGCCTCGGGCCCTGCCCCACTCGTCACCGGTTCGCGAGGCGCATTGAGAGTGCACGACCTCGGCATTCTGCGCATTCCGTCGGGGTCTCTCGGAGCCGCCGACCCCTTCGTCGCCCTCGACCTGCCCATCACCGTGCAGGTTCCGCCAGGCGCCTACCCCGTGACTGTCACTGTCGCAGATGTGTCGACCGAGCAAGACGGCTCGCACCTTCGTGAGGCCTATCTGTCGCTCATCCTCTCCGACACCCCAGTAGCCACCATCGAACCGGTCCCCGGCCCCGACGGTCCTCCCGAAGACGGCTCGTACTTCGGAGTCGCCGTCGACGCGGGAACGGTCGCGTTCTTCGACGCCGCCGCCGTCACATCATCGATGCCGGGCGATGGCGACAACTGGTACGACGAGGTCTTCGACACGGGCGAACCCGGCTCGTGGTTCGACATCATGGATTCCGAGATGCCGCTGCCTGCGGGCACCGCGAACATCGAGATGCCGCTCGCCCCGGCGGGCGAGAATGTGATCCTCGCCCACTCGGGCTGGGGCGACGGGTTCTACCCCGTCGTCCAAACGCGGGATGCCGAGGGTCGCCTCACCGGCGTGCACATCGATCTGCAGGTGGTCGGCTCTGTGCCCGACGCGGAGCCGACACCTCAGAAGAAGAGTTGGATCGCCCGAGCGAAGGGCTTCCTCCGATGATCGATGTCATCGTCGTGATCGTTCTCATCGCGGGTGCCGTGGCGGGATACCGCCTGGGACTCGTGAGGTCGCTGTTGGGCCTCGTCGGCGTCATCGCCGGAGGCGTGGGCGCGTACTTCGCCATCCCGGCGGTCGTCGCCTGGATTCCTGCGCCGGAGTGGCGGATCGCCGGCGTCATCGGCACGGCCTTCGTGCTGGTCACCGCGGGATACCTCGTCGGAGCCACCATCGGACGGGCACTAGGTCGAGGCGTCGCGAAAGCGAAACTCCGATTCGTCGACCGAGCACTCGGGTTCGTCGGCAGCGGCGTCGCGGCCGCTCTCGTCGTGGTGACCGTCGCATCCGGTGTCTCGACGCTCGGCGTCGCCCCGCTCACTCAGGCGATCGCGTCGTCATCGATTCTGCGCACCATCGACGGCATCGTTCCCCCTCAGGTCACGACGTTCCTGGCCCAGTTGCGCACGACCGCGGTCACAGAGGGCGCGCCGTGGGTCATCGACGCACTGGGCGCTCCGAGCGCTGCTCCGTCGATTCCGACGATCAGCACCGACAGCCCGGCGCTCACGGCGGCGGCCAGATCGGTCGTGCGCATCACGGGCACCGCATATGCGTGCGGCATTACCATGTCGGGAAGCGGTTTCGCGGTTGCACCAGACAGAGTGGTCACCAACGCACATGTGGTGGCGGGGATCTCGGAGCCCGTGGTCGAAGTCCCCGGCCAATCTCCGCGATCGGGCCGCATCGTCTACTTCGACCCAGCGGCGGATCTGGCCGTGATCGCGGTCGACGGTCTGCCCGCAGACGCACTTGGCTTGAGCGACACGCTGCAGCCCTCGAGCCCTGCGATCGTCGCCGGCTATCCGTTCGGCGGGCCCTTCTCGATCGCGGGGGCGGAGGTACTGGCCGCCGGCCCCCTCCAGTTGATCTCAGACGGCGCCGCCGGCACCACTCGGGATGCCTACACGCTCGCCGCAGACATCGAGCCCGGCAATTCGGGGGGCCCGCTCCTCACGGTCGACGGCAAGGTCGCGGGTGTGGTCTTCGCAAAGGCCAGCACGGTGAGCAATGTGGGCTACGCGCTCACGATGCAGGAACTCTCTCCTGTGGCCGCAGAGGCACCGGGTCTGACGGCACCCGTGAGCACCGGGGCGTGCTCGGCCTGAAACCGGCCCTCGACACCTCAGAACACGTCGTAGTCGAGATTCGCCTTGCCATTGCTGCTATCGATGCGCGCGGTGTTCTCATGCGAACGCGCCTGCTCACGCACCCGATCGGCGACTCCCTGAGTTTCGGGCTCGGCGTACGACACAGCCTCGTGCTGGCTCATGATCTGGCTCGTCGGCCCCAGCACGAGCGCCACCGGGGAAGGCGTTCCTCCAGCATCGAAGCCAGGAACGATCACTACCTGATTGCGACGATTGCGCGGAACGATTGCCACGAAGTGCACCAGTGCATCGGCCACCTCGTCGCTCGTGACGAACGTCCCACCCGCGTAGCTCATCCTTTTCATCTCTTCAGGGTCGCTCATGGTGACCTTTCGCGCCCGGGCATTGTGATGATCGCGTTACTGAGGTAGCAGGGCTCGCAGCTTTCGTTCTGCGCCCGCGGCCCCGTACGATGAAGACCCATGTCGCCCGCACCCGCTCGAAGCGTCGTCCGTCAGTTTTTCGACGGCGTCGCCTATCTCGGCCGTGGGCTCCGCATGTGGGGCAGCGACCCCCGGCTCATGCTCTTCGGCGCGCTTCCGGCCCTCATCGTGGCCACGGTCTACCTCGCCGTGCTCATCGTGCTCTTTCTCAATGCCCCGGCGTTGGCCGAATGGGCGACCCCGTTCGCCGATGAGTGGGACGAAGGCTGGCGGACTGCTGTGCGAGTGACCGCCGTCATCGCATTCCTCGCGCTGGGCGGGCTCCTCGTGGTCTACACCTACACCGCCATCACGCTCGCCGTCGGCGACCCGTTCTACGAGAAGATCTGGCGGAGCGTCGAGAACCGTCTCGGCGGCATCCCGAACGAGGTGGAGCTGGCCTTCTGGCCGTCTGTTCTCCGCGGGGTCCTCGACGCTCTACGCATCCTGATCGCCACCGCGCTCATAGGAATCTGTCTCTTCACTCTCGGGTTCATCCCTCTCATCGGCCAGACCGTGGTTCCCGTGCTGGGTGCGGCGATTGCCGGATGGTTCCTCACGGTGGAGCTGACGGGCAAAGCCTTCGATGCCCGCGGAAGAACGCTGCGCGAGAGGAGGCGGTCACTCGCCGCGATGAGACCGACGGCACTCGGCTTCGGAGTCGCGAGCTACCTCGTGTTCCTCATTCCATTCGGAGCGGTCTTCGTCATGCCCGCTGCGGTGGCCGGTGGGGCGTTGCTCTCGCGGCAAGCGCTCGCAGAAGAAGACCCGCCGGCCGTCGGGCTATGACGCCCCGGGCTCGGCGTGTTCGTCAGGCTCCGGAACCGGCCTGAGGCCACCAGTGCTGTTCGCAGCAAGCATCAGATCTTCGATCCAGACCCGGTTGAGCGCGGGCGACTTGTTTCCGTAGAACCGGAAGTGAAGCGGAATCGAGGGATGGATCCAGATGGTACTGCGACCGCTGCCCTCTTCCGATCCGTGCTCCCACGACAGCATGAACGCCTCATTGCGTCGCAGCTTCGTGGAGATGACGACTTTGAGGTGGGCGAGCAGCCGATCCTCGAACTCGACGTCGGTGTCTCCGGTGCCGTAGATCAGTCTGCCCATACTTAAAAACGTCCATTCCTGACAAAGGGCCCACGTGGATCCAATTCCACGTGAGCTCCCTTACAAAGCTAGTCGCCCATAAAGCCCGATTTACAGGGTTGCCAATTCAGAGCAACGTGTGCCATGCGATCTGCTGATCAATCTAGCGCGAGAGGACGAGAAGCGCTCCCTTCGCGTCATCGATCGAGCTGTAGAGACCGCAGAGGTTGCCGCAGGCATCCGTCAGTTTCGCGGGGTGACCCGGCAATCCTTGCGCCATTCCGGCGAAACGTCCGTCGCGTCGGGCGAGCCACACCCCATCGAATACGAGGTGCCAGCGAAGCTGCGTCGCAGAGCCTTCTGTCGTGACGGAGTCGGGTGTGGTCGGGGCCGACGGCATGCTGTCGAGAACGAGAGACATTAATCCACTCCTTTCAGAGCTGCTTGATGTCTTGAGGCTAGGCGCCAGCGCCACCCCCCAACAAGGGGTTTACTCCGCCTCCTCCGCCCGCTACGGCTCGCTCACCGGTCGCAGGAACGTCTGACGCGTCTACGACGCGGGGCGGTACCGCACGCCCCAGCTGAGCATCCATGATGCTCCGGGTTCGACCCAGTGAAGGCCCTCGCCCGTGTTGAACGCGTTGGCGGGGGCCGTCATCGGTTCTAGTGCGATGGCCATCCCGGTTCCCGTCTCGAAGGGGAACTCGCGAGGGTTGTACGCCTGGACATAGGCGAAGTTCGAGTCCGTCCAGAGTTCGACTCGTTGTCCGTCTGGCGCCACGAGCGTGTGAATGTTCTGCCCTCCCGTTTCGGTCAGAGAACCGAACGCATGGTTGAGGTCGACCTCCGACAGATGTCTCCCCGCCCGCAGATCGAGCCCGGCATCGTCGACCGGAACCTCAGCGGTCGGGATGAACGCGTCGTCGTACTCGAATACCGTGTCCGCCGCGATGGTGAGGGTCAGATCCTCGGCCGGAGTGGAACCGATGACGAAGTACGGATGCGCACCGACCGCTACCGGAGCGGGCGAATCCGACTCGTTCGTGATGGCGTGCGTCACAGTGAGTCCCGCTTCGCTAATCTCGTAGCTCACCGAGGTGTCGAGCAGAAACGGGTAGCCGTGCTGAGGAAAGACGCGGGCACGGAGGGTGAGGAATCCCTCGCCCTCTTCGGCAACCGAGTAGGCCGTGTTGCGGAGCAGCCCGTGAGTGGCATTGCCCGTCGAGGGCTCAGTGATGTCGAGTTGCTGCTTGACCCCGTCGAGTACCCAAGCGCCCTTGGCGATGCGATTCGGCCAGGGAACGAGAACGATGCCCTGGCCCATGGGCGGCAACGACTGCTCGGGGTACTCACGAACCACCTCGACGCCGTTCAGCACAAGGCCTCGCAGGCCCGCCGCCAGCTCAGTGATCGTTGCTCGGGAATCGCCGAACGCTACGGAAAATTGGGTGCCTGTCGCTGCTCTCACGGCACAAGCCTACGGTGTCGCCCGGCCCCGAGCATCCGGATGCCGGAGCCGGGCGAAACCTGAGTCATGCGGCGGGCGCAGGCCCGTCGGTCGGCTCCGGATCGGTCGGCAGCGAGTCCTCGATCTCTTCGAGAACGGTGTCCTCTTTCTCGTCGACCGTCTTCTTGCCCGGATCGCGAGGGATGGGATGTTGGTTCGTCATGCGTTCCTCCTTCATTGGTGGGGTCGTGCCCAATCGCCTCGACTACGGCGTCGCGGCGTCGACCACGTTCTGCACGAGCAGCGCCCGAGTCATGGGACCTACTCCACCCGGAACCGGTGACAGGAACCCGGCGACATCGGCCACGCCGGGATCGACGTCACCGCGCAGCCTGGCTTTGCCCGTCTCAGCATCGACGACTCGGCTGATGCCCACGTCGAGCACTGCGGCACCGGGCTTGATCCATTCGGCCTTGATCAGCCCGGGCACCCCGACCGCCGCGATGACGATGTCGGCCCGACGGACCTCGGCCTCGAGATCGCGCGTGCGCGAATGCGTGAGTGTGACCGTGGCGTCGATGCCCTTGCGTGTGAGCAGAAGCCCCAGCGGACGACCGACGGTGAGGCCGCGACCGACGATCACCACGTGCTGGCCGCTCAGCGGAACGTCGTACCGACGCAGCATCTCTACGATTCCGGCGGGCGTGCAGGGCAATGGCGCGGGGCGTCCGGTGCTCGACGCGGGATCGACTGTGAGCACGAGACGCCCGAGGTTCGTCGGATGGAGGCCATCGGCGTCTTTGGCCGGATCGATGAGTTCGAGCATCGCGTTCTCATCGATGCCGTTCGGCAGCGGAAGTTGCACGATATAGCCCGTGACGAGCGGATCGGCGTTCAGCGCAGCGATGGCGTCTCGCACATCGTGTTCGCTCGCAGTGGCCGGAAGATCCACTCGGATCGACTCGATGCCGACCTCGGCGCAGTCGCGGTGCTTGCCCGCGACGTACGAACGGGATGCGGGATCGTCGCCGACCAGAAGCGTTCCGAGGCCCGGGTGGATGCCCTGCTTCTTCAGCTCTGCGACGCGCTGCGCGAGCTCGGCCTTGATGGCCGAGGCTGTGGCGACGCCGTCGAGGACGACGGCCGTCACTGGACGAGTCCCGGGTAGAGGGGGAATGCCTCGGTCAGGGTGGAGACGCGGGAGCGCAGTGCAGCCGTGTCGGCGCCCGGCTTGAGCGACTCGGCGATGATGTCGGCGACCTCGGTGAACTCGACGTCTCCGAATCCACGAGTCGCGAGCGCGGGCGTGCCGATGCGCAGCCCGGACGTGACCATCGGGGGGCGAGGATCGAACGGCACGGAGTTGCGGTTGACCGTGATGCCCACCTCGTGCAGCACGTCTTCGGCCTGCTGCCCGTCGAGGGGCGAGTTGCGCAGATCGGCGAGAACGAGGTGCACCTCTGTTCCACCAGTGAGCACGTCGAGGCCACCGGCGCGCGAGTCTTCGGCGGTCAGGCGCTCGGCGACGATGCGCGCGCCGTCGATGGTGCGCTGCTGGCGGTCACGGAATTCGGGCTCGGCTGCCAACTTGAAAGCCGTCGCCTTGGCAGCGATGACGTGCATCAGCGGACCGCCCTGCTGGCCTGGGAAGACGTTCGAGTTGAGCTTCTTCGCCAGCTCGGTATCGCGGCTGATGATGAACCCGGAACGCGGACCACCGATGGTCTTGTGCACGGTGGACGAGACGACATCGGCGAAGGGTACCGGTGACGGGTGGAGGCCCGCTGCGACGAGACCGGCGAAGTGCGCCATGTCGACCCAGAGCTTGGCGCCGACCTCATCGGCGATGGCACGGAAAGCCGCGAAGTCGAGGTGGCGCGGGTACGCCGACCAGCCCGCGATGATGACCTGCGGGCGGTGCTCGAGGGCCTTGTCGCGCACCACGTTCATGTCGACGAGGAACGTCTCGGGGTCGACCCCGTAGGACACCGCGTTGTAGAGCTTGCCGGAGAAATTGAGCTTCATGCCGTGGGTGAGGTGTCCACCGTGGCTCAGCTCGAGTCCGAGGATGGTGTCTCCCGGAGTGGCGATGGCCGAGAGCACGGCAGCATTCGCTGTCGCCCCGGAGTGCGGCTGCACGTTGGCGTACTCGGCTCCGAAGAGGCTCTTCGCCCGGGCGATGGCCAATTCCTCGGCGATGTCGACGAATTCGCAGCCACCGTAGTAGCGGCGCCCCGGATACCCTTCCGCGTATTTGTTCGTGAGAACAGAGCCCTGCGACTGCAGCACGGCTCGCGGAACGAAGTTCTCGCTGGCGATCATCTCGAGCGTGTCGCGCTGGCGACCGAGTTCTTTCTCGAGAACGGCGTAGATCTCGGGATCGACTATCTCGAGGGGCTCGTTGAACGAGGAGGACGTGTGATCAGACAAGGCTGGCTCCTAAAAGTGACAGAAACGGAAATGATGCCGCCGCGCAAACGACGGGGTGATGCAGTATCCGGATCGACCCAGGCGCGCGGCCGAATTCGTGTCAGTCGCTTCCCGATGGTGACCATCTGAACGCCAGTTGCGACAGAAGGAAGCCTACAACAGGCATCCAGTAAGATTTCTGGTACAAGTGGCGTCATAGACGCCGCCCTCGCGTGTCGTTAAACGTGAGGGGGGAATGGGGACCCCTGGATTCCTGTCCCATTTCCCCTTGATAAAAGGAGTGTGCGCCTGATGGCCGCCCACCTCGATCCGCAGTTCCGATCGCTCCGCGACGCGTCGGACATGGAGCTGGTCGAATACACCCGCGAGGGTGACTCAGCCGCGTTCAGTGAGTTGTGGGCTCGCCACTCCCGCGCCGGCCGAGCGGTGGCACGAAGCCATCGCTTCGATGCAGACGATCTCCTCTCCGAGGCATTCGCTCGGGTATTCCAGGCCATTTCAGCGGGTGGTGGGCCGACCGCAGCTTTCCGCCCCTACCTCTTCACCACGATCCGCAACGTGTCGATGCAGTGGGCCCGAGCCAAGAGCGCCGACGCCAGCGAAGATCTCGACCTCATCGCCGATCCGTCGACAGAAGAAGACGCCTCTCTCGCCGCACTCGACAGGAGCCTCACGGTGACGGCGTTCCGTAGCCTGCCCACGCGTTGGCAGGAGGCGCTCTGGTACAGCGAGGTCGAACAGCTCACCTCTGCAGAGATCGCGCCCCTCCTCGGCATGAAGGCCAACGCGGTCTCGGCTCTGACCTACCGCGCACGCGAGGGCCTGCGACAGGCCTGGATCCAAGCCCACCTCAAGCGCACGACCGACCCCGAGTGCGCGGTAGCAATCGAGCGTCTCGGTTCGTTCACCCGCGGAACCTTGGGCCCACGAGAGTCGAAGCGCGTGCGTGATCACCTCACCGGCTGCACATCGTGCTCGATCGTCGCAGATGAGGCACGACAGGTCGGGTCACGCCTGGCTCTCGTTCTTCTCCCCCTGGCCGCCGGCGTCTCAGGAGCCGCGGGATTCTTGTCATGGCTCCAGGCCGGCAGCGGCACGGCGGGCGGAATGACGGCAGCCGCCGCCATGCCCAGAATCGTCGGCGGCGGCTCGCCGAGCACCGTGGCGCCGGCCCGCTCGTCCTCGTCGTCTTCTTCCTCTGGCGGCGGCGCGGGAATCGGCGCGGCGAGCATCGTCGGGCGCATCGTCGGAGCATTGGCGCTGGCCGCCGGGCTCGTCGCAGCGGTGACTCTCGGTCCCGGGCTCTGGAACCCACCCGCGGGCACGACCTCCGACTCGAGCGGCTCCTCAGCAGCCTCGAGCGACTCGTCGACAGACATCAGCAAGGTCGCAGCGCCGCCCGCCGCCGATCAGCACCCGAGCAGCACACCGGCACCGCCGACAGAGCCAGCTCCTTCGCCTGACGACTCTGCGCATCCGGCACGGCCGACGGAGCCGAGCCCGCCCGTTCAGCCGGATCCCGTCACCGCGTCCGATCCTGTCGTGGTGCAGGCGCCACCCACCCCGCCGGTCGAGCCGGAACCGGGGCCGGCGGTTCCCACGGTCACCGTCGTGCAGACGTCCGACCACCTCACATTTCCCCTCTTCAGCGGCACCGCCGACGCTCTGGCGTCCGTGCAGATTCTCGATGCCACCGGCACTGTCCTCGCGTCCACGACCGCAGACGGCACGGGAGCCTGGGCGATCTCCGATTTCGGCTCGGGCATGACGGGCGACCCCGCCGGTCGTCAGGTGGTCGTTCGGCAGTTGGTCGACGGCATCCCCTCCCAGTCGAGTGCCCCCGAGCGTCTCGTTGTCCTCGACCCGCCTGTTGTTCAGAACCCCATCGAAGGTTCGACGATCACGCTCGGCGACGACTATGACGTCACCGTGATCGGAGCACCGGGCGCGAGTTTCCAGCGCATCGTCAACGGCGAGATACGCCCCGACGTCCATACGCTCGACGCCGCCGGGATGTGGTCGGAGACCTACGGATCACTGGCCCCGGGGCCGATCGCGCTCGGGATGCGTTACGTCGACCCGGAATCAGGACGATACGGTCTGACCCGACTCGTCTCGTACACGATCAGCTGACGCGTGCAGCCCTGCGCCGAGACGTGACCTCCGCGGCCATGAGAAGGACTCCCGCCAACGCCAGAGTGATGAGATAGGCGACGGGCAGCGACGTCAAGCCGAACCCGTCGAGCAGCGCTGCACCCACGAGCGCTCCCCCACCAATGCCGATGTTGAACGACGTCGAGTAGAAGGCGCTGGCGGTGTCACGAATATCGACCGACGCGACGTGCAGCAACCGGGCCCCGAGAAGCGGCGGCAGAGTTCCGAAGACGAGACCCCACAGCACGAATGCAGGAATCGCGATGACGGGGTTGGCTGCACACACCGCCATGACGGTCACGGAGACGGCGGTCACCGCGACCCCGATGACGACGCCGAGAGTGGGCCGACGACCGAACACCGTGCCGGCGAGCAGAAGTCCTCCCGCACCCGCCAGCCCGAAGATCGCGAGCAGTAGGCCGACGTGGCTGGAATCGACACCGAGTTCGCCCGTGAGATAGGGAGCGATGAAGGTGTAGAACGAGTAGTGACCGATCATGATGACCGCGGCCAGCAGGCACAGCAGGGCCACTGCGGGAACCGTCGCATCCAGCTTTCGCCGGCCCGACGGATGCCGCTCGGGCAGCGCATCGGACTTGGCCGGGCGTTCCACACGGGGCAGCAGCCAGAGCATCAGCGCGGCGCCGATGATGCAGAGAACGGCGATCGCACCGAAGGCGCTGCGCCACCCGATCGCCTGGCCTAGAACGGTGCCGAGAGGCACACCGAGCACGAACGCGAGGGTGCCGCCGCCTGTGGTGATTGCGACGGCCCGCCCGAGGTGCTCCTTGGGAACCAGATATCCCGAGTACGCGCCCATGACGGCCCAGAAGAGTCCGTGAGCCATACCCCCGACGATGCGAGCACCGACGAGGATCTCGAAGGTCGGAGCGATGGCGGTGACCGCGCTCGAAAGAGAGACCACGATGAGAACGAGCACGATGAGGCGGTGCCGCGACACGCTGCGGGTCAGTCGTGACAGCGGGATGCTCGTGAGCACCACGGCGAATGCGAAGACCGAGACGAGAAGACCCACCTGCGACTCACCGACCCCGAGCTCGGTGCTCATCTCGGGCAGCAGGCCGGTGGGCAGCATCTCGGCGGTCACCGAGAGAAAAACGGCCGAGGCGAGAACGAGGAGTCCTCCCCACGGAAACGGACGCCCTGGTGCGCCCGAGGGAACGACGGCGATAGGAGAGGTGAACGGCTGAGTCACTGAGAAAGAACGAACCAAACTAACGAAAGAAGGCGAACAGAGGCGGCGTCACGCCGACCTGACGAGGGCGGCATCGGAAGGATCGGACGACGCCGCACGACGGGGAATCGACCTCAGGAACCGATGACGACGTCGTGCATGCCCGGGGCCGAACGATATCCGTCGGCCACCAGCTAGTGTATCGGGAGGCAGAATCGTATGGAAGAGGCGAGAGCGTTGACGAGTTCCCATTGGGTGTTGACCTTCGTCTGCGCCGACCTCCCCGGCATCGTGCACGCCGTGAGCGGCGCGGTCGTGGAGTCGGGCGGCAATATCACCGAGAGCCAGCAGTTCTCGAGCGCCGATACAGGCCGATTCTTCATGCGTCTGCAGGTCGAGTCCGACTCCGATCGATCCGTCTTCGAATCAGCACTCGCTCCCGTGATCGAGCGCTACGACATGCACTGGCAGCTCGATGTCGTCGGTCGCCCCCTGCGCACCCTCGTTCTCGGATCCACGGCTGCGCACTGTCTCAACGACCTGCTGTTCCGTCAGCGTGCGGGCCAGCTCGCCGTCGATATCCCCCTGGTCTTGAGCAACCACTCGGTTCTCGCCGAGCTGGCCGGGTTCTACGGCGTCGCGTTCGAGTCGATGCCGGTCACGGATGCCGCGGGCAAGGCCGCGTTCGAGCGTCGGGTTCTCGAGGTGGTCGAGCAGCACGACATCGAACTCGTTGTGCTCGCGCGGTACATGCAGATCCTCTCCCCCGAGCTCTGTGCCGCTCTCGCTGGCCGGGCCATCAACATCCACCACTCGTTCCTGCCCGGATTCAAGGGCGCGAATCCCTACAAACAGGCCCACGCGCGCGGCGTGAAGCTCATCGGCGCTACGGCGCACTTCGTGACGAGCGATCTCGACGAAGGCCCGATCATCGAACAGAATGTTGTGCGGGTCGACCACTCGCGCACGGCCTCCGAACTCGTCTCCATCGGTCAAGACGAAGAGAGCCGCACGCTGACTCAAGCCGTCAAGTGGTTCTCGGAGCACCGGGTGCTGCAAGACGGCGCCCGCACGATCATCTTCCGCTGACACGGTCGGTACGCTGGGAACCGTGAATCACGAGACAGAGACCGCCGTCGGCAGAATCGGCACCGCCGACGTGATTCGGTTCGTACTCGAACTGTTCGCGTTCGTGAGCCTCGGCATCTGGGGATTCCTCGCGTGGCCCGGGCCATGGCTCAACATCGTGCTCTGCATCGGCACCCCCCTGTTCGCGATCCTGCTGTGGGCGCTGTTCCGCTCACCCCGCGCCGTCGTGAAGCTCGACGCGTTCGGCAAAGCACTCATCGAGATCGTCATCATGGGATCGGCGGCGCTCTCCTGGCTCGCACTCGGGCAGCCGGTCGTCGCCGCGGTCTTCGGCGTCGCCGCGACCATCAGCGGCGTGATCTCGGGCCGCAAAGAACTCAGCTGATGCTGCTGCACGGCGCTCGAAAGCTCGATGCCGACGGAATCGTCGACGACTTCTGGATGCTGCTGGTCGGCGACACCATCGCCACGACGGGCACCGGAGACAGCTGGCAGGCCCTCGCACCGTCGGTTGCAGAGAACGCACGGGTCGACGCACGCGGCCGCTGGCTGACCCCTGGATTCATCGACCTCCACGCGCACGGCGGAGGAGGATCCTCGTTCGACGACGGCGCAGAGGCCATCAGCACGGCCCTCGCCGTGCACCGAGTTCATGGAACGACCCGGTCTGTACTCAGCCTCGTGACGAATCCCCTTGAGCTTCTTGCCGAGAGCCTCCGCGGTATCGCAGACTTGGCCTCACGCGACCCGCTCGTCCTCGGCGCTCATCTCGAGGGCCCCTTCCTCTCTCCGCTGCATCGCGGCGCTCACGAGCCCCACCACCTGATCGCGCCCGACCCGGCATCCGTCGAGACGCTGCTGCAGGCATCCGGCGGCGCCCTGAGGCAGGTCACGATCGCGCCCGAGCTGCCGGGCGCGCTCGACGCCATCGAGCGGTTCGTGGACTCAGGCGTCGTCGTTGCGGTCGGGCACACCGACGCGGGGCTCGACATCACCAAAGAGGCTTTCGATCGTGGCGCCACGGTTCTGACCCACGCGTTCAATGCCATGCGGGCCATCCACCACCGAGCTCCCGGTCCGGTGATAGCGGCGTTCGAAGACCCGCGAGTCGCCCTCGAGCTGATCCTCGACGGCGTGCACGTTCACCCCGAGGTCGTTCGGCTTGCCTTTCTGGCGGCGCCTCATCGCATCGTTCTGGTCACCGACGCCATGGCGGCGGCGGGAGCCCCCGACGGTGAGTACCGGCTCGGCTCGCTCGATGTCACCGTGTCGCAGGGTGAGGCGATGCTGAGCGGCACCGACACTCTGGCTGGATCGACCCTCACGCAGGACGTCGCCCTGGGCAATGCGATCGAGCTCGCCCAGATCGATCCCGTCCTGGCCGTTCGGGCCGTCACGGCGAGCCCCGCGCGCGCCCTGGGGCTCGACGAGCGGCTGGGCTATCTGCGCCCCGGCTACGCCGCCGACGCTGTACTGCTCGATGAGCGATGGAGATCCACAGCGGTGTTCGCGAACGGTCTCCGCCTGGTGTGACGGTGGCCGCCTGATTAACGGAATCGGCGCCGTGCCTCCCTCGCGGGAAGCACGGCGCCGATTCGTTCTGCAGACGTTCGCTAGGCCAGACGAGCCGCGAGGTTCTTGTCGAGCGTGTCGAGGAACTCCTCGGTCGTCTCCCACTTCTGCTCGGGACCGACGAGAAGCGCCAGGTCCTTCGTCATGTGGCCGGCCTCGACGCTCTTGATGACGACATCTTCGAGAGTCTCGGCGAATTCGGCGAGGGCCGGATTGCCGTCGAGCTTCGCACGGTGCGACAGACCCCGGGTCCAGGCGTAAATCGAGGCGATCGGGTTGGTCGACGTGGGCTTGCCCTGCTGGTGCATACGGTAGTGGCGCGTGACGGTGCCGTGCGCGGCCTCCGCCTCGACGACCGATCCGTCGGGCACGCTGAGCACGCTCGTCATCAGACCCAACGAGCCGAAGCCCTGGGCGACGGTGTCCGACTGCACGTCTCCGTCGTAGTTCTTGCACGCCCACACGTAACCGCCCTCCCACTTCATGGCCGAGGCGACCATGTCGTCGATGAGGCGGTGTTCGTAGGTGAGGCCTGCAGCCTCGAACTTCTCTTTGAACTCGGTCTCGAAGATCTCCTCGAAGATGTCCTTGAAGCGACCGTCGTATGCCTTGAGGATCGTGTTCTTCGTCGACAGGTAGACCGGGTAGTTGCGGCTGAGGCCGTAGTTGAGGCTCGAGCGGGCGAAGTCGCGAATCGAGGCGTCCTGATTGTACTGGACCTGTGCGATGCCGTCGTCGGGCGCGTCGTAGACCTCGAACTTCATCGGCTCCGAGCCGTCTTCCGGCGTGAACTCCACCGTGAGCTTGCCCTTGCCCTTGAACACGAAGTCCGTGGCGCGGTACTGGTCGCCGAACGCGTGACGACCGATGATGATCGGCTTGTTCCATCCGGGCACGAGACGCGGGATGTTCGAGATGATGATGGGCTCGCGGAAGATGACACCGCCGAGGATGTTGCGGATCGTGCCGTTCGGCGACTTCCACATCTTCTTGAGGCCGAACTCCTCCACGCGCGCCTCGTCGGGCGTGATCGTGGCGCACTTCACGCCGACCCCGTGCTTCTGGATGGCGTGGGCCGCGTCGATCGTGACCTGGTCGTCGGTCGCGTCGCGGTTCTCGATGCCAAGGTCGTAGTACTCGAGATCGATGTCGAGGTAGGGATGGATCAGAGTGTCCTTGATCGCCTGCCAGATGATTCGTGTCATCTCGTCTCCGTCGAGTTCGACGACGGTTCCTTCAACCTTGATCTTGGACAACGGCCACTCCTTCGCGTGTTTTCGGACTGCTCCACAGCTTAGCCGTTCACCGATATATCTCTACGTCGAGATATATATCTCTTCGTAGATATGAAGGTGGCGGGCGCGTTCGAGGCGGGCTAGCCTTGCCCCATGGGTGAACTGAGACTGGTTGAGTTGTCGGCGAGCAACATCGTGGCGGCGAATTCGCTCACGCTCAAGCCCGGTCAAGAGCAATACGTGGCACCCGTTTCGCATTCGATCGCCGAGGCCTACGTCAACCCGATCACCGCGTGGCCGCGCGTCGTGCTCGACGACGACGAGGTTGTGGGGTTCATTCAGGGCAACTTCGACCCCGAGAGCGACCACGAAGAGTTCAAGGGCTGCATCTGGAGCATCAACGTCGCAGCGGCAGCTCAGGGCAGAGGCGTGGGCCGCTTCGCTGTTCTCTCGCTAGCCGATGAGGCGCGCTCCCGGGGCTACGACCGCATCACGGTGATGTTCGAGCCCGGCGAAGACGGCCCCGAAGCCTTCTTCTACCGCCTCGGCTTCTCCAGCATCGGAGAGACGCAGTACGGCGAGACCATCGCCGCGCTTTCTCTCTAACCCCTGCCATGGCGCCGTCCGCCGGGGCAGGCCACGAGTTCGCTCTCGATGTACTCGACCTCGTCGATTCGATTCCTCCCGGCCATGTGCTCAGTTATGGCGACCTCGCCGCCATGCTCGGCTCTCGCGCATCACGAGCAGTCGGCACCGTTCTGCGCCAGTCCGGCTCGGGTCATCCGTGGTGGCGGGTGCTCCGGTCCGGAGGACATCCGCCGACGGGCCACGAAGCACGCGCCCGCGAGCATTACCTGGCCGAATCCACCCCGCTCGTGCGCACGGCGACAGGCTGTGGCTACCGTGTCGACTACGCTGTAGCACGGTGGATTCCGACGGAACCCCCGACCTAAGCCGTACGCCAACGAAAAAAGGAGCAGCAGTGAAGCGTCGTCTGCTTGTTGCCGCCCCCATCCTCGCCATGACCGCGCTCCTGTCAGGGTGCACGCTGGCGAATGCGATCAACCCGCCCATCGAGAGCGCAATCTACGCGACCCAGCCCGAGGCCGCGGGAGCGACCGACAGCGTCGCTCTGCCCGACTTCGTGCAGGCCGATGCCACCACGATCCGCATCAAGACCAACACGACCGACAACACCAAGATCCTCGGATACAGCATCCCGGCTCCCCTGGCCGCGCCGATCGGCACCGAGTGCACCAGCCCCAGCACGCCGGCCCTCGACGACACCTGGTGGGCAGAGTCCATTCCGACCGACGCCGCCATCACCTGCTCGGGAGCGTGGCACATCTACGTAGCCGGGCAGAACATCTACGCCTGGACTCCGTAGGCCTCGCTTACGCCAACGATTCACGCCAGGAGGCGTGAAGCGCCGCGAATCGACCCGTTCCTGCAATGAGGTCCGCCGGTGTTCCGTCTTCGACGATCCGGCCGTGTTCCATCACTAGAACGCGGTCTGCGATCGCCACGGTCGACAGCCTGTGCGCGATGATGATCGCCGTGCGGTCGGCCAACAGTGTCTGCAGCGCATTCTGCACGAGCCGCTCGCTCGGTATGTCGAGCGACGCCGTCGCCTCGTCGAGGATGAGGACCGCCGGGTCAGCGAGGAACGCCCGCGCGAACGAGATCAGCTGCCGCTGGCCCGCCGAGACACGCCCTCCCCGCTTGTTCACATCGGTTTCATAGCCATTCGGCAGCCCTTCGATGAATTCGTGGGCGCCGACCGCTCTCGCAGCGGCGGTGATCTCGTCGAATGACGCATCGGGCTTGCCGATGGCGATGTTGTCCGCGACGGTGCCGGAGAAGAGGTATGCCTCCTGCGTCACCATGACGATGGCCCGGCGCAGATCTTTCGGATGCAGCGATCGCAGATCGATGCCGTCGAGCGAGACCTCGCCCGTGCTCGGGTCGTAGAACCGCGACACCAGTTTCGCCAGCGTGGACTTGCCGGCGCCTGTCGACCCGACGAGGGCGACCGTCTGACCCGCCGGGATGTCGAGGTCGAACGTCGGCAGAATGACACGATCTCCGGCATAGGCGAACTCCACGTCGGAGAACCGCACATGCCCCTTCGAGGTCCACAGATCGATCGGTGCGGCCGGATCGGGCACGCTCGGCTGCTCCTCGAGAACACCGGAGATCTTCTCGAGGGCCGCCGCCGCCGACTGATAGGAGTTGTAGAACATCGCCATGTCCTCCATCGGATCGAAGAAGCGGCGAGTGTAGAGCACCACGGCGAGCAGCGCACCCACGGCAAGCTGGCCCTCGAACACACGCAGGCCTCCCACGAGCAGCACGACAGCGACGGTCACGTTGCCGATGAGTACGAGACCTGGGTTGTAGATGCCGAAAAGCCGGATCACGCGAGCATTGACCTGGCGATAGTCTTCGACCAGTTCACCGAAATCGCCCTCGTTGCGAGTCTCGGTGCGGAACGCCTTCACCGCTCGGATGCCCGTCATCGTCTCGACGAACTTGACAATGACATTGGCCGACGCCGTTCGCGTCTGCCTGAACACCCGCTGCGATCGAAGCTGGAACCAGCGAGTGAGGATCGCCAGAGGCACGAGCGACACCAGAAGCACCGCCGCGCTCAGCGGGTCGACCAGAAGCAGCGCTAGGCCGACGAAGACCATGTACAGCGCGCCCTGCACCAGGTTGTTGATTCCCGAGTCGAGCAGTTCACGGATCGAATCGAGGTCGCTCGTCTGGCGCGAGATGATGCGGCCCGAGGTGTAACTCTCATGGAACTCGAGACTGAGCCGCTGCGTCTGGAGAAAGACCCTGCGCCGCAGATCGAGCAACACAGCCTGGCTGATGCGAGCGGAGAGGACCGTGAACCAGGCGACCAGGGCGGCACCGATCACGCCGGTTGCGAGGTATGCGGCACCGGCGAGCGCCAGCGGCATCCAATCGTTCTTCATCAGGGAAGGCAGGCCCCTGTCGATACCGAACGCGATCAAAGCGGGGCCGGCGACCTGAGCGGCCGTCGACACGATGATCACGACGATGCCGACGACGAGACGTGCGCGCAGGGGTTCGAGCAGCGAGCCGAGGAGGCGGAGGCTGCGGCTGCGGATCTGACGGCTCTCGGCGCGCGAGAAGTCGTCGCGCTCCTCTCCGCTGGTGCCGGTGACGCTGGTCTGGCTCATGAGACGTTCTCCGTGTGTGCAGGCTGAGCCTGCGTCTGATTGTCGAGACTCGAGATCACGAAGCGGTAGTGCGCGTTGCTCGCGATGAGTTCACTGTGGGTGCCGACCGCTGTGATGCGCCCGTCTTGCATGAGCGCGACCCTGTCTGCGAGAGACACCGTCGAGGGGCGGTGAGCAACGATCAAGGCCGTCGTCGACGCGAGGACCCGACGAAGAGCCGCCTCGACCAACTGCTCGGTCGTCACGTCGAGAGCCGAGAGAGGGTCGTCGAGTACGAGCACCGATGGCCGAGCAGCGACCGCACGGGCGAGAGCGAGGCGCTGTCGCTGTCCTCCAGACAGACTCAGCCCCTCCTCGCCGACACGGGTGTCGAGCCCGTTCGGCAGGTCGAAGGCGAACTGGGCCTGTGCGATGTCGAGCGCCTCCTCGAGATCGGCCTCCGTCGCATCCGGTCTGCCCAGCAGCACATTCTCGCGAACCGTCGCCGAGAAGAGCGTCGCGTCTTCGAACGCCATCGCGATGTGGGCACGCAACTCGTCGAGCGCGAGATCGCGAACGTCGACGCCGTCGAGGGACACCGAGCCCCCGGTGACGTCGTAGAGACGCGTCGGCAGAGCAGTGAGCGTCGTCTTGCCCGACCCGGTCAGACCGACGAGGGCCATCGTCTCGCCCGGCTCGATCACGAGGTCGATTCCATCGAGCAGATCGGGAAAGCGGCTCGGCGAATCCTGGTAGCGGAAGTGCGCATCCGAGAAGACCAGTCGCCCCTGGGGCTTCTCGATCGTCTTCGGCGAGATCGGGTCGACGATCGTGTTGACCTCGTCCATCACTTCGAAGAAACGGTTGGTCGCGGTCTTCGCGTCGATCGTCATGGCGAGGAAGTACCCCATCGACTGAATCGGGAAGAGAAGCACCGTGCCCGTCGCGAAGAAAGCCACGAGTTCACCCACGCTCGATGAGCCGGACTGGGCCAGCCATACGCCGACGACGAGGGCCACTGCGAACGCGACGTCGGGAACGAGGAGAAGCCACAACCAGATGCCGGCAACAGCACGGGCTTTCTCGAGCTCTGTGCCCTGCAGTTCTTCGGCCTGCGTCTCGAACCGCTTGAGAGCGTGCGATCCGCGCCCGAACGCCTTGAGCACCCGGATGCCGTGCACACTCTCTTCGACGGCCGTCGCCAGGTCGCCCTGCTGATCCTGTCCGCGCCGAGCCGCACGCGAGTAGCGCTTCTCGAACGCGTACCCGTAGATCAGCACGGGAACCGACGCGACGACGAAGATCATCCCGAGGATCCAATTGAGCGAGACCAGAATCACGAACCCGATCACGAGCGTCAGCGAGTTCACAATGAGGATCACGAAGCCGAACGCCATCCACCGACGAATCAGGTTGAGGTCGCCGATCGCGCGCGACAGAAGCTGTCCGCTCGGCCACCGGTCGTGAAAAGCGACGGGAAGGCGCTGCAGCTGTCGGTAGAGGCTGTTTCGCATGTGCGCCTCGACATGGGTTCCCGGGGTCAGCACCAGCCAGCGGCGCAGCGCGATCAGTCCCGCCTCCGCGACGCCCAAAGCGAGCACGAGGCCCACAGAGAACCACACCAGCGAGACGTCGGTTCCCGTCAGAGGTCCGTCGATCAGCCACTGCAGCACCTGCGGAATCGCCAGCGCCACGAGGCTCGCCAGCAGGGACGCCACGATCGCCACATAGATGCGCGGCATCGCCGGCTTCGCATAGCGATACAGCCTGCCGAGGGAGGCCAGGGTGGACGGGGGCGGGGGCGTTGACACGAAGAGACCTCGAGAGAAGGGGGTGGGGATCCACCCGATTCCGGGCAGCCTTTTAGGCTACTCGCGAGTCATGCTTTCGCGCAACGTCCAGCGCGCACTTCAGCGCACGCGCACCGAGAGGCACGTCACACAGGCCTCGAGCTTCTCGAATTCCGAGATGTCGACGGCGATCACCCTGTATCCGAGACTCTCGATCAGCTGAGCAGACTCGGGCGCGGCCGACGACATCAGCACCGTGTCGTCGGCGAGTATCACGACGTGGGCCCCCGCCTCCTCGGGAACGGCGAGGAATCGGTCGAAGATCTTGGGGTCGTCGACCACCGGCGGATATCCGATGACCGTGCCGTCGGGCAGTGCCGTGACGGCGCTCTTGAGATGCAGCACCTTCGAGATCGGCACGGCGATCACGGTGTAACCCAGAGGGCTCAGAATGTGGCGGAGCTGCCGAATTCCCTCGGCGTTCGTGCGACCCCCGCGTCCGACGTAGACACGCTTCTCGATCTTCAGCACATCTCCCCCGTCGAGGGTTCCAGGCTGAACGATACGTGTGACGTCGAGGCCGAGCGAGCGAACGCTCTTCTCCACCTCGTCGATCTCTGCGACGCGGGTCGGTGCCGCAGGGCTCGCGAGTACGGCGAGGCGGCCGAACATCACGACGGAGTCCTCGATGAACACCGAATCGGCAAGCCCGTCGGCACGCTCGACCTCGACGGGCTTCCACCCGGCCCCGATCAGGGCGGCCACGTACGATTCCCACTGCTCATCGGCGAGTTCCGTGTCGACCTCGGTGCGTTCGAGATGCGTCACGATGCCCTCGGCGAGATTGTCGGATGGCCGTCGCACCAGAACCGTTCCCGACACTGCGCGCGGCGGCACCTCGAAATCACTGAGGGCCGAGTGCACCCGGCGACCGAGCGTGGCCGTTGCCACGGTGGCGGTCAACACGAAGATGAGATTGATGTTGCCGAGGGTACTGAGAACGTAGGCGATGACCGGGCCGTCGAGCGCGTTGCCCTGCAGCAGAGTCTGGATGCCCGTGCCCACGACGGCCGCGAGGACACCCGACACGAGACCGGCGATGACCGCCGTGTACCAGCGTGTCAGCCGGGTGACCATGGCGAACACGAAGACAAGCACGAGCAAGACAAGGGTGGACGGCACGAAGAAGTTGTTGATCTGCAGCAGCACGCCCGACTGCGGGTTGCTGCCGACGAAGAACGACAGCATCGTGGCGAGGTGGGTGATCGCTGCGACGAGCAGCGCCGCCACCGCGGATGCGATGACCGGTCTCGGTCGGAGGAGGGGCATGGGTGCGACCTTACTTCGGGTTACTGTACGCACGTCGAGGGTTTCTAGTGGAAGAAGTGGCGTTCCCCTGTGAAGTACATCGTGACGCCTGCCGCCTGCGCAGCCTCGATCACCTCGGCATCGCGAACCGACCCTCCCGGCTGAACGACCGCCGTGACGCCAGCGTCGATGAGAACCTGCAGACCGTCGGCGAACGGGAAGAAGGCGTCGGATGCCGCGACGGATCCAGCGGCACGGTCACCCGCGCGCGTCACGGCCAGATGGCAGGAGTCGACTCGGTTGACCTGCCCCATGCCGACACCGACGGATGCGCCGTCGGACGCGAGGAGGATGGCATTGGACTTCACCGAGCGGCACGCCTTCCAGGCGAACTCGAGGTCGGCAAGCGTGGCGTCGTCGACGTGCTTTCCCGCGACGCGCTGCCACTTCACCGAGCTGAAGCCGTCGAACCCGTCGGGCTTCTGCGCCAAGAAGCCCCCGCTGATCTGACGGATCTCCGTCTCATCTCGGCGGAACCCGGCGGGAAGCTTCAACAGTCGCAGGTTCTTCTTGATCTGCAGGATCTCGAGCGCTTCGGGCTCGAAGTCGGGGGCCACAAGAACCTCGGTGAAGATCTCGGCGACACCTTCGGCCATGGCGCGCGTCACCGTGCGATTGGCCGCGATCACGCCACCGAATGCGGAGACGGGGTCGCAGGCGTGAGCCCGGGCGTGAGCGCCCGCGATCGCGTCGTCGTCGGTCGGCTGTGCAACGGCGATGCCGCACGGGTTCGCATGCTTGATGATGGCGACGGCCGGTTCGGAGAAGTCGAAGGCCGCACGCACGGCAGCGTCGGCATCGACGTAGTTGTTGTACGACATCTCCTTGCCGTGCAGCTGGGTCGCCTGCGCGATGCCCGCGCCGTTCTCACGAACATAGAGCGCGGCAGGCTGGTGCGAGTTCTCGCCGTAGCGCAGGGTGGCCGACCGGGTGCCCTCGATCGTGACTGCGTCGCCGAGACCGGCCGTGTCGACAGCTTCGCCATCCGTCGTCGTGTCGGCGAACCACGCGGCCACTGCCGTGTCGTAAGCGGCTGTGTGAGCGAACGCCTCGGCTGCAAGGGCCCGACGACTCTCGAACGTGGTTCCAGCGGGCAGCGATTCGATGATGCCGGCATAACTCGACGGCGACACGGCGATCGCCACATTGGCGTGGTTCTTGGCCGACGCACGCACGAGCGCGGGTCCTCCGATGTCGATCTGCTCGATCACGGCGGAGCTCTCGGCTCCCGAGGCGACGGTCTCGCGGAACGGATACAGGTTCACCACGACGAGCTGGAACGCGCGGATGCCGAGCTCGTCGAGCTGAGCCTTGTGCGACTCGAGTCGGAGGTCGGCGAGGATTCCGGCGTGCACGGCGGGGTGCAGCGTCTTGACGCGCCCGTCGAGAGACTCCGGGAAGCCCGTGACCTGGCTCACCTCCGTGACGGGGAAGCCGGCGTCGGCGATCGTCTTCGCTGTCGAACCCGTCGACACGATCTCGACCCCGGAATCGGCAAGGGCCGCTGCGAGCTCGAGAAGCCCGGTCTTGTCGCTCACCGAGATCAGTGCGCGCTCGATGCGCACGACGTCGCGGTGGGTGTAGAGGTTCGGATCGTGGATTGGACCGCTCATGCTGTGGCTAGCTCCCTGAGGTTGACTCTGCTGTTCGCGATGTCGAGCACGGCCTGGGTAAGCAGACGGCGCTCGATCGTCTTGATTCGTTCGTGAAGTTCTGATTCGGTGTCGCCGGGCTCGATCGTCACGGCCTCCTGCACGATGACCGGACCGGTGTCGACGCCTTCGTCGACGATGTGCACGGTGACGCCGGTCTGTGAGACACCCGCCGCCAGAGCGTCTCTCACCGCGTGGGCGCCAGGAAAGGCGGGCAAGAGTGCCGGGTGCGTATTGATGAGAAATGGAGAGAGGGCAGAGACGACCCGAGGGGGAAGAATGCGCATGAAGCCGGCGCAGACCACCAGGTCGGGGTTCCACACCTCGATCTGTTCGAGAAGCTCGTCTCCCCACGCGGCGCGCGACTCGAACGACGTGGGTGGCACCGTGAACGTGGGCACTCCGAACTCTTCGGCGTGACTCAGACCGGCTGCGTCATTGTCGGCTCCGACCGCGACGATCCGCGCCGGAAATTCGGCGTCCGACTGCGCGTCGAGGAGGGCGCGGAGGTTGGATCCTCCGCCGGAGATGAGTACGACCAGCGACAGCACCGTCACAGTTTATTGGTATCCGCCTCGGCGCTCGTGCGGTCGCCGTCGCCCTCAGCAGCGCGCCCCGCCCCGACGCCTCCGGAAGACGACGAGAACAGGCGTCGGGTGAGCCCTACGGTGAGTCCGAGCACGGCGCTGGGAGCGAGTTCGAGCGCCGACCAGAGCCACACGGCGGCCGGATCCGGGCCGACGTCGACAAGCCGCCCAGGTCCTGCGGCTCCGCCGGACCAGATGGCGAGCAGGGCGAGCATGCTGGCGCCGACGATGCCGACCATGATGCCCGAGAGCACAAGAACCACCGGCGACGACGCAGTGCCCGCCGACGTCAACCGGGGCTTGAGAAGAACGCCCACTGCGAAGCCGACGACGACCGGAACCACGATCACCGCATAGCCGAGCGCCGGAGCCCCCTGCGGCAGCGCGCCGAGAATCGGCAGCGCAGGAATCAGACCCACCTGTGTTCCCAGGGGCGACACGACGCTGCCTGTGCCGAGGGCGAATCCGGGGCCGAGCAACCACGAGGCCGCCCAGATGACCATGTTCGGCACGATCGAGAGTTGACCGACGGTCAGAGCGATACCGCCCACGAGCTGCGACTGGAGGGATTCGTACAGCGAGATGATCTGCCCGTAATGCCCCAGAATCAGCACACAGACCAGAAGTCCGGCGACGCCCATGACACCGGCGACCGCCATTGCGCCTCCCCGAGCTCCGAGAGAGATGACGGTCGCGACGGGTGTCGGCACCCGATCCACGATCCCCCGAAGACTACGGGCGAGGATGTCGACGGCCTGGCCCGCGGGATCGGTGGCGGTCGAGAAGTCAGCGCGGGTGAAGAGGCTGGTCGCCATGCCTATCGCGTAGATGACCGCGGGGAAGACCAACGCCTGTACAACCGACGGCCGGGCACTGTCGGAGCCGGCCCCGCTGGCGACCAGCCATCCGATCGCCGCGACGGTCAGAACGCCCACGGCGGCGCCGAGCAGGCGATGATCCGAGTCGGCGAGGCGGCGCCCAGATCGCCAGCCGAGCAGCACCGTCAGCACGGCCACGCCCAGAGGAGCGAAGCCGATGTCGAAGGGCACGCCCGCACCCTGCAGAGCGAGTTGCAGTGCGAGCGTCGGATCGATGGTGACGAGCAGATCGACGCCGTTTCCGAGCAGCCAGAAGTTGGCCGCCACGCGCCAGAAAGCGCCGTAGTCGACCGCAAGCTCGAACTGGGTCAGCCAGAGGATCGTCAGCGGAATCAGGAGGATCCCGAGGCCGATTGCCCCGACGAGGAGCGCGTCGAGGAACGCGAGGAATGCGGTAAATGGTCGATTCATGCCGTGCCGAGCGTACCCCGTGTCGGCTGAGTCGACACCTCACCTCGCCGCTCTAGTGGAGGACCGTCTTGAACACGATGATGACCAGTCCGAACAGGCCCGTTCCCAGGCCGCCGAGCAGCCGCGCGGGCCACCGGCTACCCCTGTCTGCAAAGGCCAGCCAGCCCAGAACTCCCAGCAAGACCGTGCCGGCCAGAAGAGCGATGAAATAGGCGGCGTCTTCGTCGAGCAATCCTGTCGCGCCGAGGATGAGGAAGACCAGGGGGATGATCGACGCGTACAGAAGCCCTTTCGAATGATGCACCCCCTCGCGAAAGGCTTGGCCCATTCCGATGATCCGACCGTTGCGGAGGCCGTGATTCGCCACGGCGGTCGCGAATACGTGGGCCGCCCAGAACACGACCATGCTGACGACCGTCACGACGAACACGTCGAAATCGTCGTCGTCTTCATCGGCGACCGCGATCACGGCCGAACTGATGATCGTTCCGTAGATCAGCTCCGGCGTGACCAGAGCGTGCCGGATGCGCTGCCACCGGCTGGACTGCACGGCCGGCTCTTCGGCCGGGTTTGCCCCCAGAGAATCGGACATCGACACCCCTTCCTCCCTGCCCGCGCGGCGTGCACGAACGGCGGGCACCCTCATCATAAAGAAGAGGATGCCCGCCGCGGGTTGTGCGGGGAATCAGAGAGCCGCGTAGACCTCACGCAGCAGCGCAGCGGTTTCGCTCGGCGTCTTGCCGACACGCACGCCGGCGGCCTCGAGGGCCTCCTTCTTCGCCTGCGCCGTTCCCGCACTGCCAGAGACGATGGCGCCGGCGTGGCCCATGGTCTTGCCCTCGGGAGCGGTGAAACCGGCGACGTATCCCACGACAGGCTTCGTGACATGAGCCTTGATGAACTCCGCGGCGCGTTCCTCTGCGTCTCCACCGATCTCACCGATCATCACGATCGCCTTCGTCTCGGGGTCGGCCTCGAATGCCGCGAGCGCATCGATGTGCGTGGTGCCGATGATGGGGTCTCCGCCGATTCCGATAGCGGTCGAGAAACCGAGATCACGCAGCTCGAACATCATCTGGTAGGTCAGAGTTCCCGACTTGGAAACGAGACCGATCGGACCCTTGCCCGTGATGTTCGCCGGGGTGATGCCCACGAGTGACTCGCCGGGGGTAATGATGCCGGGGCAGTTCGGACCGATGATGCGCGTCTTGTTGCCCTTCTGCTTGGCGTACGCCCAGGCTTCGGCCGCGTCCTGCACGGGGATGCCCTCGGTGATGACGACCAGCAGCGGGATCTCTGCATCGATCGCCTCGATGATCGCGTCCTTCGCGAACGCCGGCGGAACGAAGGCGATCGAGACATCGGCGCCGGTCGTGGAGATGGCCTCGGCGACGGTTCCGAAGACCGGCAGTTCGAGGTCGCCGTGGGTGACGGTGGTTCCCGCCTTACGAGCGTTCACTCCGCCCACGATCTTGGTGCCCGCGGCGAGCATCAGGGCGGTGTGCTTGGTGCCCTCGCCGCCGGTGATTCCCTGCACGATGACCTTGGAATCCTTGTTGAGGAAAATCGACATTCTTTTTGTGGTCCTTACTTCTCGCGAGGAATCGTCAGAGGGAGGCGAGTTCGGCGGCCTTGTCGGCGCCCTCGTCCATGGTGGTCGCCAGAGTGACGAGCGGGTGGTTGGCCGCAGCGAGGATCGCACGGCCTTCGTCGACCTTGTTGCCGTCGAGACGAACGACGAGGGGCTTCGTGGCGGTGTCGCCGAGCACCTCGAGCGCGCCGATGATTCCGTTGGCCACTGCGTCGCACGCGGTGATTCCGCCGAAGACGTTGACGAAGACGCTCTTGACCTGGGCGTCGCCGAGGATGACGTCGAGGCCCGCGGCCATCACCGCTGCGGAGGCTCCGCCACCGATGTCGAGGAAGTTGGCCGGTTTCACACCGTTGTACTTCTCTCCCGCGTAGGAGACGACGTCGAGCGTCGACATCACGAGTCCGGCGCCGTTGCCGATGATTCCCACCTCGCCGTCGAGCTTGACGTAGTTGAGGTCGGCGGCCTTGGCCTTGGCCTCCAGCGGGTCTGCCGCGTCCTTGTCTTCCAATGCCTCGTGCTGAGGGTGCCGGAATCCGGCATTCTCATCGAGCGTCACCTTGCCGTCGAGCGCGATGATGTCGCCCTCTTCGGTGAGCACGAGAGGGTTCACCTCGACGAGCGTGGCGTCTTCACCGGTGTAGACATCCCACAGCTTCACGAAGACCGGAGCGACCTTGTCTACCAACTCGGCGGGGAACTTGGCCGCGACCGCGATCGACTTGGCCGTCTCGAGATCGATTCCCGCAATCGGGTCGACCTCGATGCGAGCCAGGGCTTCGGGGCGCTCGACCGCGAGCTGTTCGATCTCCATGCCGCCCTCGTAGCTGGTGAGCGAGAGGTACGACCGGTTGGCCCGGTCGAGTAGGACCGAGAAGTAGAACTCCTCGGCGATGCGAGCACCGCCCGCAACCATGACCCGCTTCACCACGTGGCCCTTGATGTCGAGTCCCAGAATCGACTGAGCCGCCTCGAACGCGGCCTGCGGGTCTTTAGCGACCTTGACGCCGCCAGCCTTGCCTCGGCCACCGACCTTGACCTGCGCCTTGACCACCGTCACGCCACCGAGCTTCTCCGCCGCGGCACGCACCTCTTCCGGGGTGTCCGCCACGATTCCCGGAAGAACCGGAACCCCATAGCTTTCAAACAGGTCTCGTGCCTGGTATTCGAACAGATCCACGCTCATCCAATCCGCTTAGGTCTCAGCCGGCACGGGGGTTTGTGCTCGGCTCCTGAGTACTCCTGCGAGCTGCGGCTAACAGATTTGGCTGCTCCGCCGCAGACTTTCGCCGTCTGCCACCTTACCGCCCGAAGAAGAGGGCCACCTGCGAGGCTCGGCCGACGCCTCGTCCTCCACAGCCCCGTGCTCGAGGGCGCACTCCACCGAGGCAGAGCACCGGCCCCACGGCTCCGACCCGAGCCGCGAGGGTGATCGGCATGACACAACCACGCCGGCGGTCCGCCGCCATACTCACCGCACTCACCACGGTCGCGACGACCCTCGGGCTACTCCTCTCGGGTGCCCCTCCCGCAACCGCCGCCGTGTCCACAGGGCACGGAGTCGGCTATCTCTCCGAGAACGGTTTCTCATGGATCGGCTCGTACCGGCTCGACGACGGCTCGCTCGTCTTCTGCCTCGAAGTGGGCAAGAAGGCCCCCACGGGGCACGACTATCAGTTCGTCGATGCGACAGCGCTCGGCCGCTTCGCCCCAGACGATCTCGCTCGCCTCGCCTACATCTCACGCACTGCCGCACCGTCAGCGGATCCCACCGAGGCTGCAGGCGGGCAGCTGGCGACCTGGAGAATCGCAGGCCTCGACGGCCGCAGCCCCGAGTCCTACGCCCAGCGGGCGGGCGCCTCCGGGCAGGCTGTCCTCGACAAAAGCAGCCAACTTCTCGCGGCGGCAGATGCGCCGTCGGGTGCGTCGAGGGCGGTCACGGGCTCCGTCTCGCTGACCGCCGCAGACGACGACGGCCGCATGACCGTCACGAGCGGTTTGACAGTCGACTTTCTGGCGACCGGGCCGACGGCGCTGGCGCCTGGCAGCCACTCGGGCACGATGAGCCTGTCCGGGGCCGTCTTCGACGATGGAAAGGCGGAACGCACTGTATCGAACGGGGAGACACTCTCCATCACGACGACGGGCACCGACCCGACATCGTCGATCGCGGCAACGGTGCGCTACAACGACCTCCCCTATGGTTCCGGGTTCACGGCCGGCCACGCCGGTGACGACGTCCAGCAGGTACTCGTCGCCCGCCCAGGCACCGCCTCGGGCAGCGCCACCATCACCTCCACCGTTCCGTCGACCAAGAAGTTCCAGCCCGTTGTGTCCACGAAGACCAGCGCGGCGACGGCGGGAGCGGGAGCGGCGATCAGCGATGAGCTCGTCGTCTCTGCACTCGTCGACGAGAGCCGCGACGATCTGTTGCCCGACTGGGGCGTCTACCACCCGTCGACTCCCCCTGCTGCCGGCGCCGTCCCCGCTGTCGACGAGAACGGCATGCTGCCCATCCCGGTCGTGGTCGAGAGTTCGCTCCTCGGGCCGTTCAGTGATCCGATCGAGCCTGCAGCTGAACCGCCGGCCGGCGCTCCGGTCGTTTGCACGGTCGAGGTGCGCATCGAGACCGGCCCCGGCACCTATCGGACACCAGACTGCGTCCTTCCCAGCAGCGGCTACTTCGTGTGGGTCGAGCGCATCAGCCCCTCCCGAACGCCGGTCGAACAGGGAGGAACTCGGATCCTGCCGTGGCAGTCGGCTTTCGGCACGGCCAGCGAGGTCACCTTCGTCGCTCCGCCGCCCACGCCGGAGACGCCTCCTGCACCCGCCGCGCCGGCAGCGGCACCCGTGCTCGCTGAGACCGGAAATGCCGGCACCGGCACCCTGCTCCTGACCGCAGGCGCCGCGCTCTCTCTGGGTACCCTCCTCGGTGTCGGGGTACTGTGGCGTCGTCGGCTGACGATGGGCGTCAGGCAGCCGACGACAGACTGAGCCGTCGGGGTTCCTCTCCGATCCCGCGCCGCATCCGATGCCCGAGAGGGAGGAACCCCGTGGCCCATACCCCGTCACGTGCACGGCTCGGCACGCTGGGCATCCGAGACATCGCCGCGGAATCGGTGCTCGTCGGCGCCGGAGGGCGCGCGATCCTGCTGCAGCTCGCGAATCCGGCAGTCGGGCGCGGGGTGGCCGAACACAGCGACTTCGCCACCCGTCCACTCGATCGGCTCGTGCGCACCCTCGACTATGTGTACACCGTCGTCTACGGCGACCCGCAGCACGTCGACGCTGTAGTTCGGTCGGTCTCTCGTGCGCACGGGCCGGTGCGCGGGGTAGCGGATGCCTCCGGCCCGTCGTACTCCGCCTTCGATCCGCACCTGCAGCTGTGGGTTGCAGCCACGCTCTACGACTCGGCGATAGACATGCACGAACGCGTCTACGGGCGCCTCGACGATGCATCTGCCGACCAGATCTACCAGGACTACGCGGTGCTCGGAACCGCACTCCAGGTTCCCCGAGAGATGTGGCCCGCAGACAGAGCTGCATTTCGTGCGTACTTCTCGAGCGAGCTCGAGACACTGGTCGCAGACGAGACGACGAGGCGGGTCGCCACGGCCCTCCTCCACCCTGTTGCGGGCCCGCTCTGGCTCAGAGTGGCCATGCCTGTCGCTCGACTGGTCACGTCGGGGCTTCTGCCCGAGTCGGTTCGGGTTGCGTTCCAGTTGCCGTGGTCACCGGGGCGACGGCGGCTGTTCAACGGCCTGGTGGCGATCACCCGCTTCGTGTATCCGCGACTGCCGCGTGCGCTGAGGCATCTGCCCCGCGACCGCACGCTGAGGGCTGTGTCGACGTAGACCGCGCGGCTGCGAGCAGACGCTAGATCTTCTCGAGACGCTAGATCTTCTCGATGGGGGCGATCTTGATCAGCAGCTTCTTGGCTCCGGCGCTCTCGAACAGCACATGTGCCACCCGTTTCGTGCCCTCGCCCGTGACCTGGTTCACCCGGCCCTCTCCGAAATCGCTGTGCCGGATGCGATCGCCCGGGGCCAGCTCGAGGTCGCCGTTGTCTCGTACCTTGTTGGTGATCGTGTTCGCCCACTCCGCCTTCGGACGCGGCGGCAGAGCGGGGAAGTCGCTCGTCGACTGAGATCCGGTCGATCCCCAGCCCTGACGAGACGAGCGGTTCGCATTCAGCGCGCGAGGCTGCGTGCCTCCGCGCGACGTGGCCATGCCGGGAGACTGCACCCACTCGATCAGCTCGGCCGGGATCTCCTGCAGATATCTGCTGGGCATCGCCACTGCCGTCTCGCCGTATTGGGCACGGGTCATGGCGAGCGAGAGGTAGAGACGCTTGCGTGCACGGGTGATGCCGACGTAGAACAGGCGGCGTTCCTCGGCGGGGCCACCCGGTTCGTTCGCCGACATGCGGTGCGGCAGCAGATCTTCTTCGATGCCGGTGAGGAACACCGCCTCGAATTCGAGACCTTTGGCGGTGTGCAGCGTCATCAACGACACCGTTCCACTGGAGTCGTCGAGGTCGTCGACTGCTGCGACCAACGACACCTCGGTGAGAAAGTCGATGAGGCCGCCGTCGGGGTTGTTCTTGCCGAACTCTTTCGTGACCGCGAGTAGTTCTTCGACGTTCTCGGCCCGCGCTTCGTCTTGTGGGTCGCGCTTTGCCCGCAGAGCTGTGAGGTAACCGCTCTTCTCGAGCAGAAGGGCGAGAACATCGAACACGGGCGCAGGGCCCTGTTCACGCTCCGGATCGATGAGTTCGGACGCCTCGTCGAGCAGACCGGCCAACTGCAGAATCGCCGATGTGACCTTTGGTCCGAGCCCGAGCGAAGGCGCCCGGCGCATCGCCTCGCGATAGCTGATCTCGTTCGCCTCGGCGAAGCTCGCGAGCTGGGTCTCGGTCGCAGGGCCGATTCCGCGCTTGGGGCTGTTCAGGATGCGCCTGAGCGCCAACGCATCCTGCGGATTGGCGACGGAGATCAGGTAGGCCATGACGTCTTTGATCTCGGCCCGCTCGTAGAACTTCGTGCCGCCGAGCACTCGATATGGAAGCGCCGATCTGATGAAGATCTCTTCGAGCGCACGGGTCTGCGCATTCGTTCGGTAGAAGACGGCGATGTCTTTATATGCCGTTCCCGCGTCGTGCAGCTTGGCGATCTCGTCTGCGACGAACTGCGCCTCGTCGTGGCCGGAATAGCCCGTGTAGCCGAGAATCCTGTCGCCGTCGCCGATCGCGGTCCACAACTTCTTGTCTTTGCGGTCGAAGTTGTTCGAGATCACGGCGTTAGCAGCCGAGAGGATGTTCTGGGTCGACCGGTAGTTCTGTTCGAGCAGCACGACCTTGGCGCCCGGATAGTCGCGTTCGAACTCGACGATGTTGCGAATATCGGCCCCGCGAAACGCATAGATCGACTGATCGGAGTCACCGACGACGGTGAGCGACGCGCCCTCGACGGGTGGCTGCCCGGGGTCGACAGACCCCGGCGACAGGGTGAGCTCGTGGATGAGCGAGTACTGCGCGTGGTTCGTGTCTTGGTACTCATCGACGAGGATGTGCCGGAAACGGCGGCGGTACTGCTCAGCCACGCGAGGGAAGGCGCGGAACAGGAAGACGGTCTGGCTGATCAGGTCGTCGAAGTCGAAAGCATTGGCCGCCTGCAGGCTGCGCGTGTATTGACGGAAGATCTCGACGAACAGCGCCTCTTGGGGGTCGGCGAAGTTCGCGGTGCGCGCGTAGCTCTCGACGTCTGCGAGTTCGTTCTTGAGCTTCGAGATCTTGGCCGAGACAGAGCCGACAGTGAAGCCGAAGGTGTCGGCCTGGAGCTCCTTGATGATGCGCTTGATCAGCACACGGCTGTCGGCCGAATCGTAGATGGTGAAGCTCTTGGTAAAGCCGAAGTTCTCGGCCTCTCTGCGCAGAATGCGCACGCACGCAGAGTGGAAGGTCGAGATCCACATGCCCTGAGATGCCTGGCCCAACAGTTGTTCGACGCGCTCGCGCATCTCGGCTGCGGCCTTGTTCGTGAAGGTGATCGCCAGGATCTGGCTCGGCCAGGCTTCGCGGCTCTCGATCAGACTCGCCACGCGGTGAGTGAGAACGCGGGTCTTACCCGACCCGGCGCCCGCGACGATCAGCAGCGCGGGCCCACGGTATTCGACCGCCTCGCGTTGCTCGGGATTGAGGCCATCGAGCAGGTCGCTCTGCCCAGCACTCTGCCCTTGCCCGTCGAGAATGACGGGCTTCAGGCCGGGGGCGCCGGAATCGGTCGAGGGGAGATCGAAGAGGCTTGTCATGTCGGCTCCAGTTTAAGCCGAACCTCCGACAGTTCCACGCGACGAGAACGACGTCACCACCGCATCCCTCGCGGCGATCGCGAGATCGGCATGGTCGGCGAACACCCCGTCGACGCCTGCAGCGAGAACCAGTGCGAAGTCTCTCTGCCAGTCGCCGAAAGACGATGGGTCGCTGCCTCGACGGAACGCACGATCGAGGAACCTGTTCTCTGGCCGAAGAGTCCAGCAGTAGATCTCGAGACCCGCGGCGTGCGCATCATCGACGAGCACCGACGAGACGGTCCCTGACTCCGCATTCGTCCGGGGACGAATCATCTGCCTGTCGACGCTGATGCCCTCGACGTCGCGCCGCAGCATCCGGAGCCCGTCAGGGGTGAGGAACGACGCGTAGCTGTCTGCGGCCGAGCCGAACCGGGCGACCAGGTCGGGTGGCGAGCCGGCCGCCTCGAGCAGAAAGACATTCTTCGACCGGATACCACGGCCCCTCAGCTGATCGAGCACCGTCTTCTCGAACGATTCGACGGTGAGACGGCCGTCACCGGAATTCCATCCTGCGTCCGTCAACTCGGCAGCTACCAACTCATCGAGCGAGAGCCCGATGGACTCGAAGTACGTGGCGTGCTTGATCTCCGCCACGAGCCCGATCGCACGGCCCGACTCGTCGCCGGCGCGATCGAGCAGGTGCAGCAGGTCAGACAGGCGCATGATCGGTGACTGCAGATCGAACGATGCGCTCGACTGTCTGATCTTCGGCAGACGCTCGCGACTGCGCAGCGTCTGCAACTCGGCCCAGCTGAAGTCCTCGGTGAACCAGCCCGTCTGCCGCGCCCCGTCGATGGTCTTCGTGGTGCGGCGTGCCGCGAATTCGGCGCGCGACGCAACGTCGGTGGTCCCTGAGATCTCGTTCTCGTGCCTCAGCACGAGAATTCCGTCTCTGGATGCGACGATGTCGGGTTCGACCGCATCGGCGCCGAGTGCGATGGCCAGCTCGTACGACGGGCTGGTGTGTTCGGGGCGGTACCCAGGGGCACCTCGATGTCCGATGACGAGGGGCAGACGGGGTGAAGTCACGCCACCACGGTAGCCGGGATCGACTCCGCCCTGCGCGAAAACCCTGCGAAATGGCCACATTCACGGGCAGGACTGCGCGTCGACCCGGTAGATTTGAACTCCGTCCACCTACGTACAAGAGGAACTCATGCCGTCGGCGAACCCCGCGTTCACACGCAACCCTGTCTTCAACGGAAAGGGCGCTGCTGATGCTGCGCCTACGATGTCGAGCACACAGCTGCAAGATCTCTACGAGCGCCCGTCTGCCACACCGGCCGACACCTCGCGCATGACCTACGACGACGCGATCGTCAAGACCGCGCTGCTGTTCGGCGTGCTGCTTGCCGGCGCCGTCGTCGGCTGGATCGTGCCCGGCCTGTTCATCGTCGGGGCCCTCGTCGGCCTCGTGCTCGGCCTCGTCAACTCCTTCAAGCGCGAGCCGTCGCCGGCGCTGATCATCGCTTACGCCGCGGCAGAAGGTCTCTTCGTCGGAGGAATCTCGGCGTTCTTCGAGACCAAGTACGAGGGCATCGTCGTGCAGGCCGTGCTCGCCACGCTCGCCGTCTTCGGTACCACGCTGGCGCTCTTCGCCAACGGTAAAATCCGCGCGTCCAAGCGGGCCACCAAGATCTTCCTGATCGCCATGATCGGCTACGCGGTCTTCTCGCTGCTCAACTTCGTGCTCATGATCGCCGGCGTATTCCCCGCCGACAACGTGTTCGGCCTCCGCTCCGGAATCTTCGGCATCATCATCGGCGTGCTCGCCGTGATCATGGCGGCCTACTCGCTGGTACTCGACTTCGACTTCGTTCAGCGGGGTGTCAAGACGGGAGCGCCGCGCAAGTACGGATGGTCGGCAGCCTTCGGTCTGACGGTCACGCTCGTGTGGCTCTACGTCGAGTTGCTTCGTCTCATCGCGATCTTCCGCAACTAGCTTCTCGGAGCAACGTGTCGGCAGACATCAACGGCGGGGCCGTCCTTCAGGGCGGCCCCGCCGTCGTCGTTCCTCGACCCGATGTCACGCGCATCCCGGGTCTCGACGCAGCGCGCGGGCTGGCCATTCTCGGCATGCTCGCCGCCCACACTCTGCCGGGCGACGGCAATTCGTTCTACGACGGCCGCAGCTCGATCCTGTTCGCCACCCTCGCGGGAATCTCTCTCGGGTTGATGACGGGAGGAGAGCATCCGCTCGCCCGTGCTGCGGCAGCATCACGGACCCGCGCCCGACTGTCGATCGTCATCCGGGCACTTCTTCTGATCGCGCTCGGCCTCGGCATCTGGCTACTCGAGACCAACATCGCGATCATCCTCGACTCCTACGGATTCATGTTCCTCGTCTGTGTGCCGCTGCTCTTCGTGAACCGCTGGGTGCTGGCTGCTGCGGCTCTCGTCTGCGCGCTCATCGGACCGGCCGTCGTCGAGGCGCTCGTCGCCGTCACCGCGTGGGACGGAGCACTGCCGATTTCCGCAGACAACCTCCTGGCCGTCCCCCTGTCCTGGCTCGACTCGTACTATCCCGCACCGGTGTGGCTGGCGTACGTGCTCGCGGGCCTCGCCGTCGCCAGGTTCGGGGTCACTCGCCCTCGAGTTCAGCTCACCATGATCATCGGAGGCTTCACCGCCGCCGCTCTCGGATACGGTTTGTCGAACACGTTCGGCGAACCCGTCGTGGCGCACACCGACACGACCATGGAGGCGATCTCCTCCGGAGCGCTCGCCCTCGCGGTGGTCGGGCTTCTCATCGCCGGTGTCGGGCGCGTGAGAAACACCGTCGCTCGCACGGTCTTTTCACCCCTGATCGCGGCCGGAGCGATGCCTCTCAGCATCTACACCGCGCAGGTACTCGCCATCGCAGTGGTCGGCGCGCTGCACCCGGAGGAACCCGACGACGCGTTCTCGTGGGCACTGTTCCTCGGCCTCACGATCGGTTCGCTCGTATTCGCCGTCCTGTGGCGACTGCGCTTCGCACAGGGTCCGCTCGAATGGGTCTTCGCGCGCATGTCGCTGCGGCGCCCGTGGAGAACTCCACGGGGCGCAGCGGCCCGGGTCAGCTGAGTCCGGGCGTTACTCCCACTCGATCGTTCCCGGCGGCTTGCTGGTCACGTCGAGCACGACGCGGTTCACGCCGTCGACCTCATTGGTGATGCGGTTCGAGATGCGGGCGAGAAGGTCGTAGGGCAGTCGAGTCCAATCGGCGGTCATCGCGTCTTCACTCGAGACGGGGCGCAGCACGATCGGGTGACCGTAGGTGCGGCCGTCACCCTGAACACCGACAGAACGCACGTCGGCCAGAAGCACGACCGGGCACTGCCAGATCTCGTCGTCGAGACCAGCCGCGGTCAATTCGGCACGCACGATGGCGTCGGCCTGACGAAGCAACTCGAGCCGCTCCCACGTGACCTCACCGACGATCCGGATGCCGAGGCCGGGACCAGGGAACGGCTGGCGTCCCACAATGGCCTCGGGAAGCCCGAGCTCACGCCCGATGGCACGCACCTCGTCTTTGAAGAGAGCCCGAAGCGGCTCGACGAGCTCGAACTGGAGATCTTCGGGAAGGCCTCCGACGTTGTGATGGCTCTTGATGTTGGCGGTACCGGTCCCGCCGCCGGACTCGACGACGTCGGGGTACAGAGTTCCCTGCACGAGGAATTTGACGGGCTCACCGTCGGTCGCAGCAGCCTCGAGCACGAGAGCCTCAGCGGCAGCCTCGAAGCTTCGAATGAACTCCCGGCCGATGATCTTGCGCTTCTGCTCGGGGTCAGTCACACCGGCGAGGGCGTCCATGAACTGATCGCGCGCGTCGATCGTGATGAGCCGGACGCCGGTCGATGCGACGTAGTCGATCTCGACCTGCTCGCGCTCGCCCTGGCGCAGAAGGCCGTGGTCGACGAAGACGCAGGTGAGTTGATCGCCGACCGCCTGATGAACGATCGCGCCCGCCACCGAGGAGTCGACTCCGCCCGAGAGAGCGCAGATGACCTTGCCGTCGCCGACCTGCTTCTTGATCAGAGCGACCTGATCGGTGATGACGTTGTTGCTTGTCCAGTCTGCGGGGATGCCTGCGGTGTCGTGCAGGAAGTTCTCGAGCACACGCTGGCCGAACTCCGAGTGCTTCACCTCAGGGTGCCATTGCACCCCGTACATGCGTCGTTCCTTCGAACCGAACGCCGCAACAGGAGTCGACGATGTGCTGGCGAGAACCTCGAAGCCCTCAGGCGCCTTCGACACCGAATCGCCGTGACTCATCCACACCGTCTGCGACTCAGGCTGGCCGCCGAGGAGCGATCCGCCCTCGCCGGTGACCGTCATGTCGGTCGACCCGTACTCGCGGAGTCCCGTGTTGGCCACCTCGCCACCGAGTGCGCGAGCCATGACCTGGAATCCGTAGCAGATGCCGAGCACAGGCACGCCGAGGTCGAAGATCGCGGGGTCGAGCTCGGGCGAGCCAGGCTCATAGACGCTCGACGGGCCTCCCGACAGCACGATTCCCACGGGTGACTTGGCGGCGACCTCCTCAGCGGTGATCGACGAAGGAACGACTTCGGAGTAGACGCTGGCCTCGCGCACCCGACGGGCGATGAGCTGGGCGTACTGCGCGCCGAAGTCGACGACGAGGACAGGCCGGGACTGGCTGTCGGGGCTGGGCGTGCTAATGGGTGACCTCCACGGGGGCGGATGCGGACAGCTCGGCCTCGCGGCCGGCCAGGTATGTCTTCACTTCGCGGGCGATTCTGACCTCGAGGAAGAAGGAGAGCAGCGGCACGATGCCGCCGAGAGCGATGAGCACGAATTTCCAGAAAGGCCACCGCATGCGGCTCCAGAGCTGGAAGTCGGCGAACAGGTACAGAACGTAGAACCAGCCGTGGGCGATGAGGATGCCCGTGGAGAGGTTGACCGCTGTGACGGTGCCCGCAGGCACGAGCGCAAGAAAGCCCTGAGGTCCGCCGAGCTCGAGCTCGACGCCGAATACCGGAACGTACTTGAGCACGACCTCGAGGCACAGAAGCAGCAGCATCACACCGGTGATGATGGACGAGACCCGGTAGAGCTTGACCGCGCTTCGGATGCGCGGAAAGTCGCGGGGTTTGGGTTCGAGGGCCATGTCTCTAGTGTATTCCGTGCTCGACGAGGCTCCGGTCGTCGAGGTCGCTCTCCGCTTCCTCGAGCTCTTCCAGCTCGCGCTCCCAGGCGTCGCGGGCGAGGCGATACCAGAGGAAGACGGCGAAGCCCGCGAAGATCACCCATTCAGCGGCGTAGAAGATGTTGAGCCAGTTGAGTTCGACAGAGCGATCGGGCTCGGGCGCGGCAATGACGTCCAGCCCGTCAGGCGCCGAGCTCGAGATGACGTAGCCACCGTAGACGTCCGTCGAATCGGTGAGGGCCGTCCAGACGTTGACCAGCGCGGCCGGGCTCATGGTCGTGAGGTCGTAGTCGCCGCCCTTGGCCTTTTCAGCGTCGTCGACGGTGGGCGCGTCAGGGTCGATATAGCGCCCCTCGACCGCGACGGGGCCGGATGCGCGGGGCTGGGCAGCCAGCCTGTCGCGCACGGCGATGGCCGCGTCGCGATCGGGAGCCCACCCGAGAGCCACAGCGAGAGCCGGGGCACCGGGTTCGTCGACCGCGAGGTGCGCAATGACCCAGTATCCCGAGCGCTCTCCGTTCAGCCTGTCTGCCAGGATCCCGTAGTCGGCGGGTTCGAAGATGCCCTGGGTCTGCACTTTCTGCGCAGCCTCGACGGCGAGAACCGGCTGCTGCGGAGAAGCGACCTCCGAGAGCGGCTTCACGGTCTCGGTGGGCCGGTCATCGACCTGACCACTCGAGACGGCGCGCTCGAGTTGCCATTGGCCGAGGCCGGCGAAGATCGCGGCGATGGCGAGGGCGAGGACGAGGGCGGCGATCCATCGCGGTCGCCGCATGACGCTGAACAGGGTCAATATTCGCTGTCTCTCTCGCGCGGAGCGCGATCGCGGGGTCCGAGGTCATCGGATTGCCGCATGGCCTGCTGAATG
This sequence comes from Agreia pratensis, assembly GCF_900177685.1. Classification (GTDB taxonomy): domain Bacteria; phylum Actinomycetota; class Actinomycetes; order Actinomycetales; family Microbacteriaceae; genus Agreia; species Agreia pratensis. Next base: position 712,012 of record NZ_FXAY01000002.1, on the reverse strand, counting down.
AGGGCATCCACATCGCCCGTCACCGGTTCCTGCGAAACAGCCTGACCGCGCGGCGTCGTATCGAGTGTGGGCTCCGAATCGTCGTCCGCCCTCGGCAGCGACACGTCTTGCCCTGCGGTGACGGCGGCGACGAGCGCGATCTCTTCGTCGAGCATCGGATCGCGACTCTTCTGCGCGCCCCTCGCCTTTGCCGCGGCGGATCTGGGGCGAAGAATGAACGACGAGATCTTCTCGGAGTTCGCTGCGAGGATCGGGCCCATGATCGCCATGATCAGAACGTAGAGACCGGCGAATGGCTGGATGCGTTCGTCGAGTCCCGCAGACAACGAGAGTGTCGCGAGGATGAGGGCGAATTCTCCCCTGTTCTGCAGAATCACGCTGGCGTTGATTCCGGCACGGGGACCGAGCTTGTTCAGCCACGCCACGAACTGGCCCGCTCCGGCGTTCAAGACCACCGTCATCAGCACAGCCCCGAGAACGGGCACGATCACCGGGGCAAACTTGGTGGGATCGAGGCCGAGCCCGAAGTTGAGGAAGAAGAAGGCGCCGAAAACGTCACGCAACGGTATAGCGATGTTCTCGATGCGATTGCGGTATCTGGTCGCGCCCAACACGAGACCGATCAGGAACGCGCCGATCGCATCCGTGACACCGAGGATCTCGCCGATGCCGCCGAACATGATCGCCAGGCCGAAGAACAGGATCGTGAAGAGCTCGTCGTCTTTGGTGCGGAACAGCCGCGACACGACCCGTCCGCCCCACCGGGCCACGGTGAACATCACGATGAGGAAAAGGAACGCGATGCCCAGCTTGCCCACGACAGGCCAGATCTCCGTCTCGCCCGACAGCACGACCGACACGATCGCGAGGTAGATGGCGATGAAGATGTCTTCGACGACGGTGACGCCGAGGATCATCGGCGTCTCGGGATTGGCCAGGCGCTTGAGTTCGATGAGCAGTTTCGTGACGATCGCGCTGGAACTCGTGGCCGTGATGCCCGCCACGATGAGGGCTTCGCGCGTTCCCCATCCGAGCATGAAGCCGAACGCAAACCCCGCGCCCATGTTGAGCGCGATGTAGGAGCCGCCCGAGATGATCAGCTTTCCCGCGTTAGAGAAGAACTCGTCTTGATCGAACTCGAGACCGAGGTTGAACAGCAGCAGGACGAGGCCGAACACGGCCATGAGTTCGATGTACTCCGTGTGAACGAACTCGAGGGGGAAGAGATGGAAGTTCGGGCTCGCCAGCAGTCCGACGGCCATGTAGATCGGAATCGCGGGAAGACCGATGCTCTTGCCGAGCCGGCCGAGCACGTAGGCGATGATGAACAGGGCGCCCAGAATGAGGAGATCGGGCCCGAAGTGCATCGCCTAACGCCCGGGAGAGCCGTCGGCGGCGCCGCTCTTGGAGCGCATCTCGCCCGTGCGGAAGAAGTTGAAGGCCTTCGCGACCTTCTCGGGTGACCCGGCGACAACGAGGGTGTCGCCGGGGAAGACCTTGAAGTCGGGGGCGGGGGCGGGGTTCGCCGACTCGCCGCGCACGACGGCGACGACCGTGAGGCCGACGATGTCGCGTTCTGCCGTATTGCCCAGAGGCTGCCCTGCGATGTGGTCTTCGTAGTCGACAGTGAACCAGTCGATGCTCAGACCGGGGATCTGGTCGAGCGCCGTGAGCGACTCGGTGATCTGCGTGCCGCCCAGGAGCTCGGCGAGAGTTCGCGCCTCGTCTTCGCTGAGACGCAGCGACACCTTGGCCGCGTCTGAGGTGTTGTCTTCGTCGGAGAACGTGATCAGATCGCTGTGACCCGAGCGGTGAGCGATGACTCCGACCTTGCCGCCGTCTGCCGTGATGAAGGTGTGCAGTACACCGACGCCGGGGAGCTTGACCCGTCGGACATCGACCATGACTGAACTCCTCGGGTAGCTGCATCGTGCGGGCGGACTACCTCATTCTACCCGCGCACGGAATGGCGCGACCGCTCCGTGCGCCGGTCGAAGGAGCTACTACACCTCTGCCGCGATGTCCGGAGCCTCGAGCCGGATGCGATCGGCTGATTCGTCGTCGGGCTGCTCCTGGCTCGCACGCTCCGCCGCCACCCGGCGGAGGTAGTTCGCGACCTCCCGCTCGATGCGAGCTTCGTCCCAGCCGAGCACTCCGGCCATGAGTCGGGCCGCGACCGGCGCCGCAGAGACTCCCCTGTCCCATGCCTCGATCGAGATGCGAGTTCGACGCGCGAGCACGTCTTCGAGATGCAGGGCGCCTTCGTGACTGGCAGCGTAGACGACCTCGGCCGCGAGGTAGTCGTCGGCGCCCGGAAGGGGTTCGGCGAGTTCAGGGTTCGACGAGATGAGATCGAGCAGTTCGTCGGTCAGCGTGCCGAAGCGGTTGAGCAGGTGCTCGATACGCACGGTGTGCACACCGAACTTGCGGGCGATCTTGCTGCGCTTGTTCCACGCGGCCTGGTAGCCCTCCGCACCGAGCAGCGCGATGTCCTCGGTGACGCTTCCGGCGATCTTGCCGTCGAGCGCAGAGACAGCGGCGTCGATCGCGTCTTTGGCCATCACACGGTAGGTGGTCCACTTGCCACCGGCGATCACGACGAGGCCCGGAACCGAGTGCGCGACGAGGTGTTCGCGCGACAGCTTCGACGTTTGGTCACTCTCTCCGGCAAGCAGCGGACGAAGGCCCGCGTAGACACCCTCGACGTCGTCGCGGGTGAGGGGCACGTTCAGCACCGTGTTGACGTGCTCGAGCACATAGTCGATGTCGGCCGCGGTCGCGGCGGGGTGAGCCTTGTCGAGGTGCCAGTCGGTGTCCGTAGTACCCACCAGCCAGTGCCGACCCCACGGGATGACGAAGAGCACGCTCTTCTCCGTGCGCAGAAGCAGTCCCATGGAGGACTGGAACCGGTCGCGCGGCACGACGAGGTGGATGCCCTTCGACGCCCGCACCTTGAATTGTCCGCGTTCTCCGACCATCGCCTGGGTGTCGTCGGTCCAGACCCCCGTGGCGTTGACGACCTGCTTCGCGCGAATGTCGAACTTCTCACCGGTCTGCAGGTCGTGGGCATGAACCCCGACGACCCGCTGCCCGACCTTGATGAATCCCTCGACGCGCACCCGGCTCGCCGCGTGGGCTCCGTAGAACGACGCGGTGCGCACGACGGAGGCGCCGTAGCGCGCATCGTCGACCTGCGCGTCGTAGTACGTGATGCCACCGATGAGTGCGTCGTGAGCCATACTCGGGATCGCGCGCTGAACCTGGCCGCGGGTGAGGTGGCGGTGGTGGGGAACGCCGGGCGGGCGGCCTCCGGTATAGGAGAAGAGGTCGTACAGCACCATGCCGGCGCCGATGTAGAAGCGGTCAATGAAACGGCGCTTGAGCGGAATGAGGAAGCGCACAGGCTTGACGAGGTGCGGGGCGATGCGCTGCAGCAGGAGGCCGCGCTCGATCAGGGCTTCGCGCACGAGGCGGAAGTTGAGCTGTTCGAGGTAGCGAACACCGCCGTGCACCAGCTTCGAAGAGCGCGAACTCGTTCCACTCGACCAGTCGCGGGCTTCGACGATTCCGACGCGGAGTCCGCGGGTCGCAGCATCGAGTGCGGCGCCTGCGCCGACGATGCCTCCGCCCACGACCAGAATGTCGAGTTCTTTGTTCTTCAGTGCCTCGATCGCGGCTTCACGTTCTTCGGGGCCCAGCTTCGTAGACCTGGACACACTGTTCGCTTCAGCCATTTTCAGGCCTCCTCGTCATAGAGAATCGGTGGCCTCAGTTTACCCGGAGGCTATCGATCAGTGGGCGAGATACGGCGCGACGACCACGTCGATGCGCTGGAATTCCTTGAGGTCGGAGTATCCCGTCGTCGCCATCGAGCGTCGAAGCGCACCCATGAGGTTGGCCGTTCCGTCGGCGACGGGCGACGGACCGTTGAGGATCTCCTCGAGCGGCGCGACCTGGCCGACGTGCACCCGGTTGCCGCGGGGAAGCTGAGTGTGATGAGCCTCGCTGCCCCAGTGGTAGCCGCCACCGGGCGCGTCTGTCGCGCGAGCCAGGGCGGTGCCCAGCATCACAGCGTCTGCGCCGACCGAGATGGCCTTCACGATGTCGCCCGAGGTGCCGAGGCCACCATCGGCGATGACGTGCACGTAGCGTCCGCCCGACTCGTCCATGTAGTCGCGGCGTGCACCGGCGACATCGGCGACAGCGGTGGCCATGGGGGCGTGGATGCCGAGGGTTGCTCGGGTGGTCGAGGCGGCTCCCCCGCCGAAACCGACGAGCACTCCGGCAGCGCCGGTGCGCATGAGGTGCAGAGCGGCCGTGTAGGTCGCGGCACCTCCGACGATGACAGGAACGTCGAGCTCGTAGATGAACTTCTTGAGGTTGAGCGGTTCGGTGCTCTTCGAGACGTGCTCCGCCGACACGGTCGTTCCACGGATCACGAAGAGGTCGACGCCCGCGGCGACGACCGTCTCGTAGAGCTCCTGCGTGCGTTGCGGCGACAGGGCGGCAGCGACGGTGACGCCCGCGGCCCGGATCTCGGCGAGGCGGGCCGTGACGAGTTCGGGTTTGATCGGCTCGGCGTAGATCTCGCGCATGCGCGCCGTGGACGTTGCCGCATCGAGCGAACGGATCTCTTCGAGGATCGGCTCGGGGTTCTCATAGCGTGTCCACACGCCCTCGAGGTCGAGCACCCCGAGGCCTCCGAGCTGCCCCATACGGATGGCCGTGGCCGGTGAGACCACGGAATCCATGGGCGCCGCCAGCACGGGCATCTCGAAGTGATAGGCGTCGATCGTCCAGTTGATCGAGACATCCTGCGGGTCGCGGGTGCGCCGCGAGGGCACCACCGCGATGTCGTCGAATGCGTAGACGCGACGGCCCCGCTTGTTGCGGCCGATTTCGATTTCCATACTCACCCGACAACCCTACCGGTCGAGCGAGAGGCTACCTGCGGTAGTTCGGCGCCTCGACGACCATCTGCACATCGTGGGGGTGCGACTCCTTGAGGCCCGCTGCCGTGATCCGCACGAAGCGCCCCTTCTCTTTGAGTTCGGCGATCGTGCGTGCACCCGTATAGAACATCGACTGGCGAAGACCTCCGGCGAGCTGGTAGGCGACGCTGGCCAGAGGACCCCGGTAGGGAACCTGGCCTTCGATGCCTTCGGCGATGAGCTTGTCGTCGCTCGGTACGTCTGACTGGAAGTACCGGTCTTTGGAGTACGACGTCTTCTCACCGCGCGTCTGCAGTGCGCCGAGCGAGCCCATGCCCCGGTAGTTCTTGTACTGCTTGCCATTGACGAACACGAGATCGCCCGGGCTCTCGTCGCAGCCGGCGAGAAGCGATCCGAGCATTACCGTGTCGGCACCGGCGACCAGGGCCTTGGCGATGTCGCCCGAGTACTGCAGGCCGCCGTCGGCGATCACCGGGATGCCGTGCGGCTTGGCCGCCAGCGATGCTTCGTAGACGGCCGTCACCTGCGGCACGCCCACACCCGCGACGACGCGCGTGGTGCAGATCGACCCCGGACCGACACCGACCTTGATCGCGTCGGCACCGGCATCCACGAGCGCCTGGGCGCCGGAGCGGGTCGCGACGTTGCCGCCGATGATGTCGACGGCCTCGAAGGCGCTGTCGCGCTTCAGACGACGGATGATGTCGAGCACTCCGGCACTGTCGCCATTGGCGGTGTCGACAACGATCACGTCGACGCCCGCTTCGAGCAGGCTCGTGGCTCGCTGCCACGCATCGCCGAAGAATCCGATGGCAGCGCCGACACGCAGGCGGCCCGCCGGGTCTTTGGTCGCGTTCGGGTACTTCTCGCTCTTGTCGAAGTCCTTGACCGTGATGAGACCGGTGAGTCGGCCCTGCTCGTCGACGATGGGCAGCTTCTCGATCTTGTGCTGAGCGAAGATCGCAATGGCGTCGTCGGGGTCGATGCCCTGGCGCCCCGTGATGAGAGGAGCCTTCGTCATCACGTCGCGAACCAGAGTGGTGGCCTTCTCGAACGGCGAGACGAAGCGCATATCGCGATTCGTGATGATTCCGACGAGAACGCCGGCCTGGTCGACGACAGGCAGACCCGAGACACGGAAGTGACCGCAGAGCGCATCGACCTCGGCGACGGTCGCGTCGGCTGTGGTGGTGACGGGATCGGTCACCATGCCTGATTCGCTGCGCTTGACGAGATCGACCTGGCTCGCCTGATCGGCGATCGACAGATTGCGATGCAGGATGCCGAGGCCGCCCTGCCTGGCCATGGCGACGGCCATGCGCGACTCGGTGACAGTGTCCATCGCCGCGCTGAGGAGAGGGGTCGAGACTTCGATGCGACGTGTCAGCCTCGATGAGGTGTCCGCCTCGCTCGGAATGACGTCGGTGTGGCCCGGCAGGAGCATCACGTCGTCATACGTCAATCCGATAAAACCAAAGGGATCCGCCTGGTCCAAATGACACCTCGCCTCGTAGGAAAAAATCTCTTGTCCAGAGTAACGGTTAGGCGCCCGCGTTATTCCGGTGTAAGAAAGTACCTGCGCGCCCCGAGGTTTCTTCTCCGTCGAAACATGGAGGCAACAAACGGGCGCTATGTTCTAGCAACGTCGCTCGACCATAGATACGGAGCCCGGATACGTCCGAGGCTTCCCACAGGAGGTGCACCCTTGCTCGCTGGCATAAGACCCGGGCAGTCGGCTCGATTGATCGCGATGCTCATCGCGTCTGTCGTTCTCTGTCTATCCGTCGTCCTCGGAGGATCCGCCCTCGGCGCATCAGCTGCTGAGACGACCGCTTCCACATCCACCGCAACCGAGCAATCGATCCTGGTCTGGGTGCGCACCGACGCAGACAAAGTCGGTGTGCCAAACGTTTCGATCAGCGTCGACGGCGATGGCGGCGCTGAAACGGGGGTCACCGGCGCAGACGGCAAGGCCGTCATCCCCGTAAGTGAACCCGGTACCTACACGGTCACCATCGACGAAGACGCCCTCCCGGCCGAGACCGGCTATCCACGCCCGTCGACGAACCCGGCAAAGGTCGAGGTGTTCGAGGGCAATACAGAGGTGCCCGCCATCTTCTTCCTGTCGCCCGACAACGCGAAGGGCGCGGTCGCCGCCCCCTCCGACGAGTCGACCTCCACGCCGACGCCCGGCGCGACCGGCGACGCTGGAGCGGGCACCACGACCGCTCCGGTCACGGTCGACACCTTCTGGCTGCGATTCTGGCCGCAGCTGGTCACCGGCCTGATCTTCGGTCTGCTGATCGCACTCGCGGCCATCGGTGCATCCCTTATCTATGGAACGACAGGACTCAACAACTTCGCCCACGGCGAGCTGGTGACCTTCGGCGCTCTGATGGCCTACCTGTTCTCCGGAGTCATGGGGCTGCCGGCCGTCATCGCGATCCCTGCGGCGATGATCCTCGGCGGGCTGTTCGGATGGGCGCAGGATGCCGGCATCTGGCGGCCTCTCCGCAAGCGCGGCCTCGGTCTGATCCCGATGATGATCGTCACCATCGGACTCTCGCTCGCGCTGCGCTACGTGTTCGTTCTTCTCTTCGGGCCCGACCGTCTCACCCTTCCCAACAGCACGAAGCCCTTCCTCGTGATCGGGTCGGTCAGCCTGAAGTTCACCGACGTGGCGGGCGCGGTCATAGCGATCGTCGTCATCCTGGGTGTTGCTCTGGTGCTCACGAAGACCAAGATCGGCAAGGCCATGCGCGCCGTGTCCGACAACCGTGCCCTGGCCTCGGCCTCGGGCATCAACGTCGAGCGGGTCATTCGAGTCGTGTGGGTCGGTTCGGGTGCGCTCGCAGCTCTGGCCGGCGTCTACGTGGGTTACTACCAGTCGCTCCGCTGGGACACCGGAGCGTCGATCCTGCTGCTGATCTTCGCGGCGATCACACTCGGTGGCCTCGGTTCGGCCTATGGCGCGCTCGTGGGAGCCGTGATCATCGGCCTCATCATGAACCTGTCGACGCTCTGGATCCCGGAGAACCTCAAGTTCGTCGCCCCGCTCGTGCTCATGATCATCATCCTGCTCGTTCGGCCCCAGGGCATCCTGGGCCGTAAAGAGCGCGTCGGCTAGGGAAGGTCCTTATGAACGGCAATTTCATCTGGCTCACAATCGGGCAGATATTCGACCCCACCGTGGCGGCATACGCCTTGGCCACGATCGGCCTCGTGATCCACTTCGGTTTCACCGGCCTCCTCAACTTCGGGCAGGCGGGCTTCATGGCCGTCGGCGGCTACGCGTTCGCGATCACATCGGTCATCTACGATTGGCCGCTGTGGGCGTCGTTCCTCGCCGCTATCCTGGCGGCCACCGTCTTCGCTCTCATCCTCGGTATACCCACGCTGAGACTCAGGGCTGACTATCTGAGTATCGTGACCATCGCTGCCGCGGAGATCATCCGGCTATCCGTGAAGACGCCGGAGTTCTCCGACGTCACGGGCGGTTCGGAGGGCATCAACGGCGCAGCCCGCGCGTTCAACGACGTGAATCCCCTTCCCGAGGGCCGATGGGGCCTGATGGGCACTCCCCTGGTCTACAACCAGGACCAGTGGTGGGTCCGCATCGTGGGCTGGGGCCTCGTCGCGCTCGCCTGTCTGCTCGTCTTCCTTCTGATGCGCAGTCCGTGGGGCCGGGTCATCATGGGTATCCGCGAAGACGAAGACGCCGTGCGCTCGCTCGGCAAGAACGTCTTCTCCTACAAGATCCAGGCGCTGATCCTCGGTGGCGTGCTCGGTGGTCTTGCCGGAGTCGTCTTCATCCTGCCGCGGTCTCTACAACCCGATAACTACGGCACCCAGCTGACGTTCTTCCTCTACACGATCATGCTGCTCGGTGGAGCAGCGACCGTCTTCGGGCCGGTCGTGGGATCGATACTCTTCTGGGTCACACTGTCGCTCACCGACGGGCTCCTCAGCCTCGGCATCGAAGCCGGAGTCCTCCCGCTCACGACGACCCAGACCGGTCCGATCCGATTCATCATCGTCGGCGTCGCTCTGATGCTCCTCGTGATATTCCGTCCGCAAGGAATCTTCGGCAAGAAGAAGGATCTGCACTTTGCCTGAAAAAACTCTCGTATCCGACATCACAGACGATGTGATCGTTCCGGGCGTCAAGAAGAAAGACCCCATCGTCGTCGCGCACGCAGTGAGCCGTCGCTTCGGCGGTCTCACGGCCGTCGACGTGGCCCACCTCGAGATCCCGCGTGGTTCGATCACCGCTCTCATCGGCCCGAACGGCGCCGGCAAGACGACGTTCTTCAACCTGCTCACCGGCTTCGACAAGCCGAACACGGGCAACTGGACGTTCAAAGGCAAGAGCCTCGCGGGTGTTCCGGCATTCAAGGTCTCCCGCATGGGCATGGTTCGCACGTTCCAGCTCACGAAGGCGCTGAGCGGAATGACCGTTCTCGAGAACATGCGTCTGGGCGCCACGAAGCAGGGCGGGGAGAACATCTTCATCTCTCTCTTCAAGCCGCTGTGGAAGGCCAAAGAAGATGAGATCACCGAGCGTGCGATGCAGCTGTTGGCCAAGTTCAAGCTCGACACCAAGAAAGACGACTACGCGTCGAGCCTGTCCGGCGGGCAGAAGAAGCTGCTCGAAATGGCCCGCGCTCTGATGTCGAGCCCCGAACTGGTGATGCTCGATGAGCCGATGGCCGGGGTCAACCCAGCACTCACCCAGTCGCTGTTGGGACACATCGTCAACCTGAAAGACGAGGGCATGACCGTGCTCTTCGTCGAGCACGACATGCACATGGTCAACACGATCGCCGACTGGGTGGTCGTGATGGCGGAGGGCAAGGTCGTAGCCGAAGGCCCCCCGTCTACCGTGATGTCCGATCCCGCCGTGATCGATGCCTACCTCGGCGCCCACCACGCGAGCGACCTCGGCACCATCGAGGGCCAGCTCGAGGTGGCGGAGGAGATGGAATCCGACCTGATCCGCTCCGAGGTGGAACAGGATGCGGAGGCGGCCGGCATAGCCGTGCCGACCCACGAGCCCGCGCACAGCACCGATGCCGCGTCGACCCCGGTCGACGGAGAGGAAAAAAAGTGAGCACCGAGACCGATCGCGTCCTCGTCACCAAGGAGCTCTTCGCCGGATACGTTCCAGGCGTGAACATCCTCAACGGCTCCAACGTCTATGTGAAGCGCGGGGAGCTCGTCGGCATCATCGGCCCCAACGGTGCCGGCAAGTCCACACTGCTCAAGGCGATCTTCGGCCTCGTGAACATCCGCAGCGGCTCCGTCGAACTGAACGGTGAGGACATCACCGGGCTGAAGGCAGACAAGCTGGTCTCCAAGGGCGTGGGCTTCGTGCCTCAGAACAACAACGTCTTTCCCTCGCTCACCATCGAAGAGAACCTCGAGATGGGCATGTATCAGAAGCCCAAACTCTTCAAGACACGTCTAGCGTTCGTCGAAGATCTGTTTCCCGAGCTGTCGAAGCGACTCAAGCAGCGCGCCGGGTCTCTCTCGGGAGGCGAGCGGCAGATGGTCGCCATGTCGAGGGCACTGATGATGGACCCGAGCATGCTCCTCCTCGATGAGCCGAGTGCAGGCCTCTCCCCCATGCGCCAGGACGAGACCTTCGTGAACGTGCAGCGCATCAACCGTGCCGGCGTCTCGATCATGATCGTCGAGCAGAATGCCCGTCGCGCGCTACAGATCTGTGATCGCGGCTACGTGCTCGATCAGGGCAAGGACGCGTACGAGGGCCCTGGCCGCGAACTGATGAATGACCCCAAGGTCATCGAGCTCTACCTCGGCACTCTCGCCACGACGAACGAGGTCACCACCTCGACGCCGACGGTGGGTGGCTGACGACCCGCACCATGAAGAGGCCCAGTACCCGAGGCCCACGCATCGCCCTCTCGGGCGTCGTGGCGGCCGGGGTGCTGGGCCTCTCCGCGTGCCAGGCAGCACCGCCGCTCGAGGCGCTCCCCGATGGTGTGACCGTCGGCATCCATCAGAATCGCGACGACTACGGCCCCCGGCGCCTCGAGATCTCCGTCACCAACGACGGCGAGGACGAGATCACGGTCACCCGCGCGACCCTGGAGAGCGCCGTCTTCGCGGCGGACACGTCGACGGAGCGCAGCTCGGAAATACCGACGGGCGTGACGCGCGACCTGAAGGTGACGCTCGAAGACACCGTGTGCGCCCCAGGAACAGCTGAAGACACTCGTGTGAGGCTCCAGTTTCGGATGCCGGATGGGCAGTCCGGAGAGGCCGTCGTGACGCCCGGCGACGCCTTCGGCGCCATCGCGCGCGTGCACGCGCAAGACTGCCTCGAGGAGACCACCCTCTCGATCGTCGACATCGTGCCGTCTGAAACGCTGCGCGTGGTGGATGTCGCCGGCACCCCGACCGCCCAGCTCGACGTCGCGATCACGCCTCGCGCATCATCGGGCGCGGCTGGAACAGTGACGGTGGAATCACTCGGGCGCACCGTGCTGATCAGGCCGCCCGCGACCGACTTCTGGCCGGTGGGCAAAACGTTCTCTGCTCAGAGTGATCCCGCCCTGGTCACGCTCGACATCGTGCCGAACAACTGCAACACGCACACGGTCGCTGAAGACAAGCGCGGAACGTTCTTTCCGGTACAGGTCTCGACGAGTCAGGGCGGCACCGGCACGTTCTACGTGGGCGTCAGCGACGCAGTGCGCGGCCAGATCTACGACTACATCGCTCATGACTTCTGTCGCTGGAGCTGACGACGACGCCTCTGAGGCGTCCTGAAGCATAAACGAAGGGGCCCGGTCCGAAGACCGAGCCCCTCGCTACTCCTCTTCGAGGAATTAGTCGAGCTTGCCGAAGACCTGCTCTTCGAACGACGTCTTGTTGCCGGTCGAGTACTTGTAGATCGAGACGTAGGCCTCGGTCGGGTCACCGTTCTTGTCGAAGGTGATCGGACCGGAGATGCCGTCGTAGTCGATGTCAGTGCCGTCCTTGATCAGCTTGGCGCAGTCCTTGAACGACTCGCACTTGGTGCCCTTTTCAGAGACCGCCTGCAGGTTGTCCTTGATGGTCGCGCCGTCGGTCGCGCCGCCCTGAAGGGAGGCCAGAGCCAGCAGCGTTGTCGCGTCGTAGGACTCGGCCGCGTAGCTGAACACGGTCAGCGGGTCGCTGCCCTGATCCTTGACGAGTGCCTGCAGCTTCTCCTGGAACTCGGCCTTGGCCTCGACACCGGGGTTGGTGAACTGCGCGCCGGCGATGTCGACGTTGGTGTCCTTGTCGGTGATCACGCCGTAGTTTCCGTCAGCTCCGTAGAGCTTCGAGAAGTCGAAGCCCTTGGCTGCGAGCTGCTCGGCGATGGTCTTGATCTCGTCGAACGAGATGACGACCAGCGCGTCGGGGTCGGTGGCGAGAACGCTCGTGAGCGCCGAGTTGAAGTCGGTGGAAGCCGGCTCGAAGGTCTCTTCTGCGCCGACCTTCGCTCCGCCGGCCTCGAGGGCCTCCTTGACGTTCTTCTCAAGACCGGTGCCGTAGGCGTCGTTCATGTAGAGGATCGAGACGTTGGTCTTGCCGTCCTTGACGATCTTGTTTCCGAGGATACGACCCTGGAGAACGTCGGACGGGGCGGTGCGCCAGTAGTATCCGTCGTCTTCGTACGACGTGAAGTCGGGCGAGGTGTTGGCGGGCGAGATCTGAACGACACCGGCCTGGGTGACCTGATCGATGAACGTCTTCGAGACGCCCGAGGAGGCCGCACCGATGACGGCGGAGACACCGTCGGCGATGAGCGAGGTGGCCGACTGCGTTGCGATGTCGGTCGTGGTGTCGCCCGAGTCCTTCTGCGTGACGTCGATCGAGATGCCGGCCTTGGCATCGTTGATGTCTTTCGCGGCAAGGTCGACGCCCGCGATCTCGGGCGGGCCGAGCACGGCGAGCGTACCGGTCTGCGGAAGAATCGTGCCGATCTTGAGGGACAGGTCACCGGAGTCGCTGCCGCCGCTGGTCGAGCCGCTCGAGCAGCCGACGAGAACGAGCGCGCTGATTCCCAGAATGGCCGCGCCACCGAGGGTGGTCTTCAGCGACCGGGAACCGGTCTTGGCGAATACGCCCATGATGCTCCTTGAATGTGATTGTTTTGTGGTGCACGGCGTAACGAAGTTGGCCGTCCTGTAAAGCTAACGGCCCAAAGTCGCACCGACAATACATTCCTGTTACGGGCGTGTAACGCGACCCAATCGTTACCTTTGCCCCGTCAGACCGGCTCAGCGACAGGCATCCGCCCCGATCGGCTCGTTCTGACCATGTCGATTGTGAGCGCGATCAGTGCGAGCCAGACGAGCCCGAATCCAACCCACCGCTCGAGCGGCATCGGCTCTCGCATGATGAAGACCCCGAAGAGGAATTGCAGGATCGGTGCGATGTATTGGATGAACCCCATATAGATGAGCGGAAGCCTCTTCGCCGCCGATGCGAAGAGCAGCAGCGGAACCGCGGTGATGACCCCCGCACCGACCATCAGAACGACGTGCACGGTGCCCGAGGAGCCGAAGGCGAGCCCCGCCGGGGTGGCAGAGACGATGACCGTTTGCACGGCGGCGACCGGGAGAAGCCACAACGTCTCGAGGGTGAGTCCCGACACCGGGTCGACCACGGGGCCGATGCGCTTCTTGACGAAGCCGTACAGTCCGAACGAGAAGGCCAGAATCAGGGCGATCCACGGAACGGATCCGAAGCCCACTGTCAGCACGCCGACGGCGACCACACTGATGCCGAGGGCGACCCACTGCACCACGCGCAGTCGTTCTCCGAGAATGACGACGCCGAGCAGGATCGTGACGATCGGATTGATGAAGTAGCCGAGTGCTGTCTCGACGACATTGCCACTCGTGGCGCCGATCACATAGGTCTGCCAGTTGACGTAGATCAGCAGGCCGGCGAGGCCCATCGTGAAGAGCAGACGAGGCTGCCGCACGATGGCGATGAAAGCCGGCCAGGCGCGGGTCGCTGTGATGATCACCACGCAGAAAGCGAGCGAGAAGAAGATGCGCACTGCCACGATCTCGAAGGGACCGGAAGGCAGAAGCAGGAGGAAGTAGGCGGGGAGGAAACCCCACATCGTATAGGCGCCTATGGCGTAGAGGATGCCCGAACGCGACGGCTGGTCACCGGAGGCGGGGGCTGAGACGGCAGGGACGACGGGGCGAGACACTGATGAATGCTACCTCCGGGCTGGACTACCCGAATGGCTCTGGCGACAAAAAAGACCCGGATGGCAGAGCCACCCGGGTCTTTGTCTGTTTGTCTAGGTTCAGCGAACCACGACGGCGAGCACGTCGCGAGCCGACAGCACGAGAAGGTCTTCTCCGCCGTACTTGACCTCGGTTCCGCCGTACTTGGAGTAGATGACCTTGTCGCCCACAGCGACGTCGATCGGAACGCGGTTGCCATTGTCGTCTACGCGACCGGGGCCCACGGCCACGACCTCGCCCTCCTGGGGCTTCTCTTTAGCAGTGTCAGGAATGACCAGGCCCGAGGCTGTGGTCTGCTCCGCCTCGACCTGGCGGATGACGATGCGATCCTCGAGCGGCTTGATGGAGACCGACACGGTTGACCTCTTCTTTCTTCACGTCTGATTAGCACACTCACACCGAGAGTGCTAAGTCGAGTTTAGGGGGTGAACTGGCACTCGGTCAATCCGAGTGCCAACCGTCGTGGCACCCGACTCGGCACCGACTGCCGTCTAGGCTGACTGGGTGAACAGGCGCAGCGAATGAACAAAGACGAGCTCGGCCTTGTGATGACCTCGGCAGCCCTTCGGCTGCTCGACTCACTGCCCGAATACAGCGATTCCACCGACATCGTGAAGACTGTCGCCGATCTGCGTCGCGACGGCAACCCAGCCGATCTCGTCTCGGCGGTGCTCACACAGTCGCGGCTCCGGGCGAAGGCCACGGCAAAATTCGGCGAGTTCGCTTCGCGCATGCTGTTCACCGAAGCGGGCCTCGAACAGGCCACACGTCTGCGAGTCGCCGCCCTGCACGCCGGGCGATACCAGGCCGCCGGCATCCGGAGCGTCGCGGATCTGGGCTGCGGCATCGGAGCCGACGCCCTCGCCTTCGCTGCTCTCGACCTCGAGGTGCAGGCCGTCGAACTCGACGAGGTGACGGCAGCGATCGCCTCATACAATCTGGCGCCCTTCACGAATGTCACCGTCAGCCTCCGAGACGCAGCCGAATACGACCTCGCCGGCGTCGAATCCGTCTACCTCGACCCGGCGCGGCGCACATCAGGGCACTCCGAGACGCGTCGTCTGACCGACCCGCGCGACTATTCTCCGCCGCTCGACTTCGCCTTCGGTGTGGCGCGCACACTGCCCACGGGCGTCAAGCTCGGGCCAGGCTTCGATCGCGAGCTCATCCCCGACGAGGCGGAGGCGCAGTGGATCTCGGTGGACGGCCAGCTGGTGGAGAACAGCCTGTGGTTCGGCGCCCTTGCCCGTGCGGGCATCACCCGCAGCGCCCTCGTGCTGCGCGGCGGGAACAGCGCCGAACTGGTCGCGGCGGGCGACAGCGTCGACGCCGACGTGGCCGAACTCGGAACGTATCTGTACGAGCCCGATGGATCGGTGATCCGCGCTCGGCTGATCGGCGACCTCGCCCGCTCTCTCGATGCTCACATGCTGAGCGAGCAGATCGCCTATCTCACCTCCGACAACCTCGTCTCATCGCCGTTCGTCGCAGCCTTCCGTGTTCTCGACACCCTGCCGACCGACGAGTCGAAGCTCAAGAAAGAATTGCGTCGACGCGGCATCGGTCGCCTCGAGATCAAGAAGCGCGGCGTCGACATCGACCCGGCCGCGCTTCGCCGACGGCTGTCGCTGTCGGGAGATGCGGAGGCCACTCTCGTAATGACCCGGGTGGCAGGCCGCCACACCGCGATCCTCGCCGAACGGGTGTAGACCCGACGTCTTAACGAACGAAACGCCCTCCGCCATGCGACGGAGGGCGTTTCGTTGAGAGGGCTTAGTAGCTGTTGTAGCTCGACGTAGCCGCCGCGGAAGCGAAGATGAGCACCCAGATGATCACCCAGACCAACGTGACGCCGATTCCGACGAAACCGGTGATGAGCGCGGTGAGCCAGAAGCCCTTGGCTGCCGGTTCGCGCTTCTTGCCGAGGAATCCGAGAACGACTGCACCGATAGAGAAGATCAGACCGAACCCGCCGCTGAACAGCGAGATGACCAGGCCGAGGATACCGGCGATCATGCCGATGAGGCTGAGCGTCTTCGGGGCCGAGGCGACCGGCGAGTACGGCTGTCCGTAGGGAGCCGCGTTCGGGGCCTGAGCGTAGGGGTTGGCCGGCGGAGCCTGCTGGTAGCTGGGCGCCCCGTACGACGGAGTCGACGGCTCAGCGGCGGGCGGCGTGTAGGCGGGCGGAGCCGACGGAGCGCTCGGCGCACCGTAGCTGGGTGCGGGCGGGGTGGACGGGGCCGTAGGAGGCAGCGGCGGGACCGACGGCGTGCCCTCGGTCGACGGGGTATTGGGATCAGTCATGGGATAAGACTACTGAAGCTCAGTCACCCACATCTACGGGACACCCCGATTGGCCCCGCTCATCGGGCCTATCGGCTTAGAACGTGGTCTGCGGCGTAGGGCCGGAATTGACGAACATCACGAGAGCGACCAGGGCACCGATTGTCGCGATCAAGCCC
Source organism: Agreia pratensis (assembly GCF_900177685.1). Classification (GTDB taxonomy): domain Bacteria; phylum Actinomycetota; class Actinomycetes; order Actinomycetales; family Microbacteriaceae; genus Agreia; species Agreia pratensis. The sequence continues at coordinate 695,338 of NZ_FXAY01000002.1, read as the reverse complement.
AGATACCCGAGAACGAGACCGACGACCGCAAGGATCATGCCAGACTGCCGACGTCGTTTCACCTGTGCGATGCCGATGTGGCCGAGAACGATCGCGACGGGCGAGATGAGCAAGACCCCGGTGATCAGAGAGAAGAGAGCCGGCATGTTGAGCGTGCGGCGTTCGCGAACAGGGGACGCGGCCTGCAAGCCAGCAGGAACCGCCGAAGGGTCGGGCGAATATGGCGCGTAGGCAGGCTGACTCGACATGGACCGAGCCTATCCGACCTGAATATCGGTGACCGGCAGAGTCGAGTCGGCCCCGAAGCCCAGCCCTGATGGCCCGTGGCCCGCCATGATGAGCTGCGCGCCGAGGGCGGCGATCATCGCACCGTTGTCGGTGCAGAGACTGAGCGGTGGGATGCGCAGGGCCACGCCTGCGGCCTCGGCCCGCACGGCGGCGACCTCGCGAACGCGAGCGTTCGCCACGACTCCACCACCGAGCAGAAGTCGAGGCACACCGTATTCTGCACAGGCCGCGAGCGCCTTCGTGATCAGGACATCGACGACCGCCTCGCGGAAGCTGGCAGCGACATCGGCAAGCGGCACCTCCTCGCCCGCATCCTGTTTCTTCTCGACCCAGCGGGCGACCGCGGTCTTGAGCCCGGAGAAGGAGAAATCGTAGCGGTGGGCATCGTGATCTTTAGGCAGACTCAGTCCGCGGGGGAATCGGATGGCTTTCGGGTTGCCGCCGACAGCCGCGCGATCGATCTCGGGCCCGCCGGGGTAGGGCAGCCCGAGCAGGCGTGCGACCTTGTCGAAGGCCTCCCCCGCCGCATCGTCGATCGTTTCACCGAGAAGCTCGACATCGGAGACCAGATCGCGCACCAGCAGAAGGGAGGTGTGTCCGCCCGAGACGAGCAGGGCGATCGTGGGGTACTGAATCCGGCCGCCATCCACCTCGCTCGATTCATCGGACTCCTGCTGGGGCGCCCTCAGCACGTCGGCGCCGACGTGTCCGACCAGGTGGTTCACCGCGTAGATCGGCTTCTCGATGGCGAGCGCGAGTGCCTTCGCGGCTCCAACGCCGACCATCAGTGCTCCCGCGAGACCGGGACCGCTCGTCACCGCGATGGCGTCGATCTCGTCGAGGGTGACCCCCGCATCGGCGAGCGCCGAGGTGATGGCAGGTGTCATGGCCTCGAGGTGCGCCCGCGCGGCGACCTCGGGCACGACTCCCCCGTAGCGGGCGTGCTCGTCCATGGATGACGCGATGGTATTGCTGAGCAGGGTGGCGCCCCGCACGATTCCCACGCCGGTCTCGTCGCACGACGTCTCGATGCCGAGAACGAGAGGATTGTCAGTGTTCACGATTCGATCTCCTCGGGGTCGCCGATGCCGGCCCAGCGCGTCTGGGAGTCGGAGACGGCGGCGCGCATCACGATGGCATCGACGTTGTCAGGCTGGTAGTACCCGGGGCGCACACCGAGTCGATCGAAGCCCAACGACGCGTACAACGCCTCGGCACTCGGGTTGTCGGCGCGCACTTCGAGAAAGATCTCGCGAGCGCCCCGCCGCCTGGCTTCGTTCATAAGACTCGTCATGAGCACGCGGCCCAGACCGTGCCGCCGGGCTTCGGGCGCCACGGCGATCGTCTGAATATCGCCTTCCTTGGCTCCCCGGGGCGCAAGCAGACCCGCGTAGCCCGCGATCGTCGCGCTGTTCGGCGAATCGTCGGCGCCAAGCGCGACGAGGTAGTAGCAGTGCGCGCTCGCCAGATCCGCGCGCATAGCATCCGACGTCCACGCGTCGGTCGTGAACACGCTCGTCTCGATCTGCATGATCGCGTCGAGATCGTCGATACCCGCTCGCCTCAGCTGCCAGCTCACTGCGTTACCCGTTTGATTCCGGATGGCATGGTCACGTCGGGAGAGCGCAGGTAGAGCGCCTCATCCGATGCGAGCGGGAGTCCGGCTGCGAGGAGCCCCGCGGCCGCCAGCGCGAGTTGGGCGGCGGGGATCTCCGCGGCATCCACTCTTCGGGCGTCGGAGTGCGGAAGGGCATCGGGCTTGGCGAGCCCAGGCCCATCGAGACGCACCGGCTCGGCAGCCGAGAGGTCGTACAGCGACCAGAAGACCTCTTTGCGGCGAGCATCGGTGACCACCATGACGGTGTCCGATGCGCCCGTGAGCGCCTCCTGGCGGGCGACGGCATCAGCGCTGACCATGGGGTGAAGCGGAAGGCCGGCCCCCAGGGCGAAGGTGCGCGCGGCGGCGATGCCGACCCTGAGGCCGGTGAACGGACCGGGGCCCATTCCCACGACCACACCGTCGAGAGCCGAGGGCCGTATACCCGCAAACGAGAGGGCCTCGGCGAGCAGCGTGCCGATGACCTCGGCGTGTCTCATGGTGTCGGGAGTCGACCGCTCGATGACGATGGCACGGGTCGACGGGTCGACGATGGCGACGGAGGTACCCGCGGAGGTGTCGATGGCCAGAAGCACGAGTTATAGGTTAGTCGCCCGCGAGCGCGTCGGGGCCCCTCCGCTCACTGCCAGCGTGGGCCGACGCCGTCGATGGTGACCCGGCGTGGTTCGATGGGTTCCTCGTCGTCGCGGCCCTCGGCATCCGAATCAATGGATGCGCCGCGCGGCCGATCGATGGTGATCGAGAGCCACGAGTCGGTGAGTTCCTCGACGAGGCCCGCGCCCCATTCGATAACGACGATGGAGCGGTCGAAGTCGATGTCGAGGTCATCGAGCTCGACAGCGCTCGAGAGCCGGTAGGCGTCGACATGCACGAGCGGAGGTTGGCCCGCATCCAACCGGGGGTGCGTTCGGGCGAGGACGAAGGTGGGGCTCGTCACCGCGCCGCGGACCCCGAGCGCCTCGCCGAGACCCCGCGTGAACGTCGTCTTGCCCGCGCCGAGCTCGCCGGTGAGCAGAATCACGTCGCCGGCCGAGAGCAGCCCGGCCATCTCATGGGCGAGGGACGCCATCTGCTCGGGATCCGCGATCACGAGTTCTCTGTGCAGAGCGCTCACCGCGCCACCTCCCGGTCGATATAGCGGCGGGGAACACGACGGCCTATACGCGCGAGGATCTCGCCGGCCGTCGAGCCGGAGCATTCCGCCCAATCCGCGGCGGTCGGCTCTCCTTCTAGGCCTGGCCCGAATGCGATGGCGCGATCGCCCGGAACCACGGGCGCATCTCCCACGTCGAGCACGACCTGGTCCATGGCGATGCGTCCAGCGATCGGATACTGGCGACCGTTGATCGCCATGCGTCCCGAGCCTGTCGCAGAGCGTGGGATTCCGTCTGCATAGCCGAGCGGAACGAGCGCGAGGGTGGTCTCTTTCCGGGTCCGATAGACGAATCCGTACGAGACTCCGTGCCCCTCCGGCACCCTCTTGACCGAGAGCACCGGGGCGGAGACGGTCATCACGGGAACGATGCCGGCGGGCGCGCCGTCGGTGAGCTCCATACCGAAACCGAACGCTGCGATGCCCGATCCCGCGGGCGGGATGGAGAACCTCGACGTGTGCCAGCAGCGCACATCGATTCCGATGCCGGCGTCGGCGATCATCCGGGCGTCCCCCTGATCGCGCACGCTCAGAATGTCGACCCCGGACTCCACCGCGGCGTGGGCGAGGCGAACGAGTCCGTGACCATACGCATCCGCGGTCATGTCGATCACGAGCGGACCGCCGACGGCTCGAGCCGCGAGGATCGACACGTTGGCGCGGAATACGCCGAGGTCGATCGCGGCGTCACGGCCGAGGCCGGTCGGGTCGATAGTGGAATCGAGCGGGCTCATGCGATGAACTCTCTGGCAACCCGGTCGCCCAGACGAGTGACGATTTCGTAGTTGATCGTGTCGGCTGCCCGCGCCCAGTCGTCGGCGGAGGCGACACCCTCGGCCGTATCACCGAACAGCGTCACGAGATCGCCGCGTTCCACCTCGGTTCCAGCCGAGACGGGCTCCACGACGAGGTGGTCGGATTCGATGCGCGTCACGAGAAATCGCCCGCCGCTGCCCGTCACGTGGATGCGGCCTGCGGCCTGCGGAGGAACACCGTCTCCGTAGCCGAGGGGCACGATGCCCGATCGGGCTACGAAATCCGCGTCGGACGACGGCGCGACGGCGACGATCGTGCTGCGCAGAGTCATCGCCGGGCGAAGATCGAGTTCGGCAGAGCCCACGTGGTCGAGAGGCGACAGTCCGTATGCGCCGATGCCGACACGCACGAGGTCGAGCCGCGTGGCGGGCAATCGCAGCGCGGCGGCGGTCGAGGCAAGATGCCGAAGCTGCGGCCGCAGACCACTCTGTCGAGCGGTCTCCACGCCGACATGCAGACGCTCGAGCTGACGCGCGTCTTCGTCGTCGTCAGCGTTGGAGAGATGACTGAAGATGCCCCTGACGATCACGTGACCGGAGAGCTCCCGTCGTCGCGCCTCGTCGAAGAGTGCGCCCCAGATCGACTCGTCTGCGCCGTTGCGTCCCAGACCGGTGTCGAGCTTGAGGTGCACCGACGCGGGGGCTCCCCCGACAGCGCGCTGGGCATGGGCAAGCGACGTGAGCTGACCGAGATCGCTCACACCGATGTCGATGCCGGCCTCGATCGCTGCGGCGAAGTCGTCGTGCGACTCGTGCAGCCACGCGAGCACGGGCTGCGTGATTCCCGCATCCCTCAACTCGAAAGCTTCAGCGAGATCGGCCACGCCCAGCCAGGTGGCTCCGCCGTCGAGTGCGGCACGCGCGATCGGGGCCGCGCCGTGCCCGTACGCGTTCGCCTTGACGACGGTCATGACCTGGGATCCCTCGGCGAGGGAGACGAATCGGGCCACGTTGTGACGAACTGCGGCGAGGTCGATCGTGGCGACCGAGTCGGGCGCCGAGGTCGTGCCGATATCGGGGGTCGTCATCGCGCGGCGCTGCCACTCTGTTCGGCACGCTCGGCGATCACGAAGGCGAATGCAGAGTCGCCATCGTGGCTGAGCGAGAGATGGATGGCCCCGACGCCGCGAGCCCGAGCCGTTTCGGCCACCTGCCCACCGAGCAGAAACGAGGGCTTGCCGTCGTCATCGGTCACCACTTCCATGTCGTGCCAGCGAAACCCGGACGAGTCGCCGAGCGCCTTGATCAGCGCCTCCTTCGCGGCGAATCGCGCTGCGAGAGAGCGCGGTGCACGACCGCGTTCGCCCTCAGCGAACAGTCGCTCGACGAGACCCGGGGTGCGATCGATCGAGCGCACAAATCGAGGCACGTCGACGAGGTCGACGCCGATGCCGACGATCACCGACGAAACCTACTCGACGGTGACGGACTTGGCCAGGTTGCGCGGCTGGTCGACGTCGAGTCCCTTGGCCGTCGCGAGTTCCATGGCGAAGATCTGCAGGGGGATGACGGCGAGCAGCGGCTCGAACAGCGGGCCCGCCAGCGGGATGCGGAAGACATCTGATGCGTACGGAAGCACAGCGACGTCGCCCTCTTCGGCGATCGCGAGCACCTTGGCGCCGCGAGCCTTGATCTCCTGGATGTTCGACACGACCTTGGCGTGCAGCGAGTTGGGGTGGCGCGGACTAGGCACGACGACGAACACGGGCTGACCCGGCTCGATCAGCGCGATCGGGCCATGCTTGAGCTCGCCAGCGGCGAAGCCCTCGGCGTGGATGTACGCCAGCTCCTTGAGCTTCAGAGCGCCCTCCAGCGCGACGGGGAACCCGACGTGGCGGCCGAGGAAGAGCACGGCACGGGAGTCGCTCATCCAGTTCGCAAGCTCGGTGATCTCGCCGTGCTGCTCGAGCACCCAACGGATCTTGTCGGGAATCGCCTGGAGCTCGACGATCGAGGTGGCGATGGTCTCGTCGTCGAGCGTCGCGCGAACACGAGCGAGGTGCAGACCGAAGAGGTAGAGCGCGGTGATCTGAGCGATGAAGGCCTTGGTCGACGCGACCGCGACCTCGGGGCCGGCGTGCGTGTAGATCACGGCGTCGGACTCGCGCGGAATGGTGGCGCCCTGCGTGTTGCAGATCGACAGAGTGCGAGCACCCTTGGCCTTCGCCTCCTGCACGGCCACCAGAGTGTCCATGGTCTCGCCGGACTGGCTGATCGAGATCACGAGCGTCGATGCGTTGACCACAGGGTCGCGGTAGCGGAACTCGTGCGAGAGCTCGACCTCGACCGGGATGCGTGCCCACTTCTCGATGGCGTACTTTCCGAGCATGGCCGAATAGGCCGCGGTGCCACATCCGAGGATCACGATGCGGTCGATCTCGGTGAGCAGCTCGTCGATTGCCTCGAGCTCGCCCAGAACCACGTGGTCGTTGTGGATGCGACCCAGAAGGGTGTTGGAGACGGCCTCGGGCTGCTCGCTGATCTCCTTCGCCATGAAGCTCGACCAGCCGCCCTTCTCGACGGCCGAGGCATCCCACGACACCTCGTACTCGTGAGCCTCGACACCGTTGCCGGCGAAGTCTGTGACCGAGACGGAGTCGGGAGTGATCGTGACGATCTGATCCTGTCCGATCTCCATCGCGCGGCGGGTGTGCTCGATGAACGCGGCCACGTCGGAGCCGAGGAAGTTCTCGCCGTCGCCCAGGCCGATGACGAGCGGGGAGTTGCGGCGAGCACCGACGACGACGCCGGGCTCGTCCTGGTGAAGCGCCAGCAGTGTGAAGGCTCCCTCGAGACGTGCCACGACGCGGCCGAGCGCGGCGGCCAGGCCACCCTCGCCCTCGAGGTACTCACGGCCCAGGAGCTTGGCGGCGACCTCGGTGTCGGTCTCGCTCTCGAAGGTGTATCCGTCGGCCAACAGTTCGTCGCGGAGACCGGCGAAGTTCTCGATGATGCCGTTGTGGATGAGCGCGATGCGACCATCGGCACTCAGGTGCGGGTGCGCGTTCACGTCGGTGGGCCCACCATGGGTTGCCCAGCGCGTGTGCCCGATGCCGGTGCGGCCGTCGGTGAGAGCGGATGCCTCGAGATCGGCGGCGAGGACAGCCAGCTTGCCGGCCCGCTTGCGGGTGACCAGCTCGCCCGATTCGGTGATGATCGCGACGCCCGCGGAGTCGTACCCTCGGTATTCGAGTCGACCCAACCCGCCCATCAGTACATCGAGACTGGAGTTGTTACCGACATAACCTACGATTCCACACATCCCTCGAGTTTACGGCCTGTATCGGGCGTGGGGCACAATAGGGGATCTATGGCTGACACCGGGCATTCCCCCCAATCCACGGGCCACCCGACTCCTTTCCGCGATATCGCCCGCAGAGAATGGGCCGATCTGGCGCCCTCGACTCCCCAACCGCTCTCCGAGACGGAGATCGTTCAGCTGCGCGGACTCGGGGAACCACTCGACATGACCGAGGTCGCCGAGGTATATCTGCCGCTGAGCCGACTGCTCAATCTGTACGCGGCCGGGGCCAAGAGACTGCACGCGTCGACCAGCGACTATCTGGGAGACAGACAGACCGCCACACCCTTCGTGATCGGTGTCGCCGGGTCGGTGGCCGTCGGCAAGTCGACGATCGCCCGCCTGCTGCGTGAGCTGTTGGCTCGCTGGTCGGACACCCCGCGGGTCGAGCTCGTCGCGACCGACGGCTTCCTCTATCCCAACGCCGAACTCACCCGGCGCGGCATCATGCACCGCAAGGGGTTTCCCGAGTCCTACGACAGGCGCGCCCTGCTGCGCTTCATCAGCGCGGTCAAGAGCGGCGTGCCCGAGGTCCGCGCTCCGTTCTATTCGCACCTCGCGTACGACATCGTTCCCGAGGCCCAGATCGTGGTGAGACAGCCCGATATCCTCATCGTCGAGGGACTCAACGTGCTTCAGCCCCCACAGCCCGGTCAGGGTCTCGCGGTGAGCGACCTGTTCGACTTCTCCATCTATGTGGATGCCCGCACCAGCGATATCGCCACGTGGTACGTCGATCGCTTCCTGGCTCTCAAGCGGGGGGCCTTCGCAAACCCGAACTCGTTCTTTCATCGCTATGCCGGTCTGAGCGACGACGACGCCCGCTCGACGGCCGCCGAGATCTGGCGCTCGATCAACGAGCCGAACCTCGTCGAGAACATTCAACCCACGAAATCGCGGGCCACACTGGTGCTGCGCAAGTCATCGACGCACGCCGTCGACAGGGTCCTGCTGCGCAAGATCTGAATCGACTCCGCGGCTCAGCTCAGCGAGAAGCCGCCGTCGCTCGTGAGAACCTGACCGACCATCCACCGGCCTTCTTCCGAGACCAGCCACGCGATCAGACGGGCGGGATCGCTCGGCAGCCCGAACCGACCCAAGGGCATGGAGTTCTTTACGCCCTCTTTGATCTCCGCCGATCTGTCGGTCGGCTCGTCGTCGAGGTATCCGGTGTTCACCGGCCCCGGATTCACAGTGTTCAACAGAATTCCGCGTGTCAGGAGCTCGGCGGCGACTGTCGGAGTGATGCCCGCGAGAGCGGCCTTGCTCGTGGCGTAGGCCACCTCCCCCGGCATGGGTCCCTCGTGCTGACCTGACGTCATCCAGATCACCCGTCCCGTCGCGAGCTCGTCGATCGGAGCGAACGAATCGGGGGCGAACTGTTCGGCGAAGTAGCGGGTCAGCAACAGTGTGGAGCGCGCGTTGACGGACCAATGTGTATCGAGAGTCTCGGCAGTCATCTCGAAGATGGAACCATCTCCGCCACTTCGCGCGTGATTGCAGATGAGGATGTCGAGGTGGCCGAACGCGTCGACCGCGGCGTCGATCAGGCGGCGAGGCGCTGTCGGCTCCGCGAGGTCGAGGCCCCAATCGCCGAAATCCGCGCCGGAAGTCAATGCCGACCGGATCGCTGCGCGCACGGAGTCGATGTCGTCTGCACCCCACGGCTGGTCTGCGTCGTGTGGAGAATAGTGCTGCACGAAGACGCTCGCCCCGAGTTCGGCGAGACGACGGCTTACACCGAGTCCGATTCCCCGATGACGCGAGACGCCGGTGACCAGAGCCGTGCGGCCGGCCAACGGCAGCGAAGAGGCAGCAGATGCGTTCATGCCGCCAAGGCTACGCCGAACGCGCGTTCAGCGGACGGCTCAGAGGCCGAGACGCTCGCGTACGACGTCTGCCAACGAGTGCGCGATTCGATCGGCCGTCGTCTGATCGGCAGCTTCGACCATCACCCGGACGAGCGGTTCCGTGCCCGATTTGCGAAGGAGGACACGACCTGTGTCGCCGAGCTCGGCTTCTGCCTCGCGCACAGCCTCCGCGAGCACCTCATCGGTGTGCACGGCGTGGTGATCGACGTTCTTGACGTTGACCATGATCTGCGGGAACACCGTCATTACCTCGGCCAACTCGGCCAGCGTCTTGCCGCGCCAGGCCATCTCGGCGACGAGGTGAAGGCCGGTGAGGATGCCGTCGCCGGTGGTGCCGAAGTCACTCATGATCACGTGTCCGGACTGCTCGCCGCCCAGCGAGTAGTTGTGAGCGTTCATCTCTTCGAGCACGTAGCGATCGCCCACGCTCGTCTGGATGACCTCGATGCCGTTCTGGCGCATCGCGACCAGAAGGCCCAGGTTGCTCATGACCGTGGCGACGAGAGTGCTGTCGCGCAGAGCGCCGCGCTCGTTCATGCCGATCGCGAGGATCGCCATGATCTGGTCGCCGTCGACGATGTTGCCGTCGCGATCGACGGCCAGGCAACGATCCGCATCGCCGTCGTGCGCGATGCCCACATCGGCCCCGTGCAGCAACACGGCTTCGGCCAGTTTGTCGAGGTGAGTGGAACCCACTCCATCGTTGATGTTGAGGCCGTCGGGGTCGTCACCGATCACGGTGACGCGCGCACCGGCATCCGTGAACACCTGCGGTGACACGCCGGCGGCCGCGCCGTTGGCGCAGTCGAGCACGACGTGCAGGCCGTCGAGACGGTGCGGGAGGCTCGCAAGGAGGTGGACGACGTAGCGATCTTCGGCATCCGCGAAGCGGCGGATACGGCCGACGTCTTTGCCCGTGGGCGCCTTTTTCGGGCCAGCCATGGCGGCTTCGATGCGATCTTCGACCTCATCGGGCAGCTTCGTGCCGCCGCGGGCGAAGATCTTGATGCCGTTGTCGGGAGCCGGGTTGTGCGAGGCCGAGATCATAAAACCGAAGTCGGCGTCGATGTCTGCGATCAGAAACGCGATCGCGGGTGTGGGAATCACTCCCGCATCGAGCACGTCGACGCCGGAACTGGCCAGACCGGCGGCTACCGCAGCCGTAATGAACTCTCCTGAGATGCGGGGGTCGCGGGCGACCACCGCAACAGGACGCCTCCCCGTCGCCGCGCGAGCGGCCGCACTGCGCCCCTGACCGAGAACCACCGCGGTGGCTTGGGCAAGAGAGAGTGCGAGGTCGGCTGTGAGGTCGGCGTTCGCGAGGCCGCGAACGCCGTCCGTGCCGAACAGACGGGGAGGCATTGTGTTGCTGTATTCGAAGGCAGTCGAGGAACGACTGCGATTAGCGCTTCGAGAACTGAGGAGCCTTGCGGGCCTTCTTGAGACCGGCCTTCTTGCGCTCCTTGACGCGAGCGTCGCGGCTGAGGAAGCCCGCCTTCTTCAGCGTCGCGCGGTTGTTCTCTTCGTCGATCTCGTTCAGCGCACGGGCGATGCCCAGGCGAAGAGCGCCGGCCTGGCCGGAAGGGCCACCGCCGGAGATCTTGGCGACGACGTCGTAGCTGCCCAGCAGATCGAGGACCTTGAACGGGTCGGTGATCAGCTGCTGGTGCAGCTTGTTCGGGAAGAAGTCGGCGAACTCACGGCTGTTGACCGTGATGGTGCCGGCTCCGGGAACGAGGCGCACGCGGGCGATGGCCTGCTTGCGACGGCCGACGGCCGCTCCTGAAACGGTGAGCGCGGGGCGCGGGGCTGCCTGTGCGGCTGCCTCGGCGGGCGTCTCGGTGGAATAGCTCTGCTGCTCCTCGGTGGGAGCAACGTCAATCTGGTCTGCGATCTTCGCCACGATGGTTACGAATCCTTAGCTTGTCTTAGAAGAAGTGTCTGGGCCGGTCGCTACTGGGCGACCTGGTCGAGGGTGTACGGCGTCGGCTGCTGGGCAGCGTGAGGGTGCTCGGAGCCGGTGTACACCTTGAGCTTCGTCAGCTGGGCGCGACCGATCGAGTTCTTCGGGAGCATTCCGCGAACAGCCTTCTCGATTGCGCGAGTCGGGTTCTTCTCGAGGAGCTCGGCGTACGTCACCGAAGACAGTCCGCCCGGGTAACCCGAGTGGCGGTATGCCAGCTTCTGCGCGAGCTTCTTACCCGTGAGGGCGACCTTCTCGGCGTTGATGATGATGACGAAGTCACCCATGTCCATGTGGGGGGTGAAGGTGGCCTTGTTCTTGCCGCGGAGGATGACCGCTGCGTGGCTGGCGAGGCGGCCGAGGACTACGTCTTCGGCGTCGATGATGACCCAGTTACGGGTGACCTCGCTGATCTTGGGGGAATAAGTGCGCGTCACAGTATTACTGCTTTCTTTGTCGAAATGAGGAGTCCGTGAAATCCCACTCCGGTGGCGTGTTCCTCGATCGACTCAGCCGACCACGGGCAAGAAGCCCGGGAACGCGGCCCGTGGAGGGCTCAAGTTCGGGCGCCACACGAAGCTGCGTGGACACCAAGAATCGAGACTAGCCTATTTGCGGCCGCACCGCGACTGTCGGGCGCACATCACGCGCGCTTGGCGCGGGTCTGCGCGGCACGGTCGGCGAGACCGGAGCCTTCCGGGTAGCCCACTTCACGCAGGATCAGGCCGCGTGCTGGCATGACCTTGAAGGCACTCGTTCGCTCGAGGGCGTCGCTCAACGAGACGAGTCCGACCGTGTCGAAGCGCCCCTCCCCCACAGCGACACAGGCCCCCACCAGTGCCCGCACCATACTGTGACAGAACGCATCGGCCTGCAGCCTCGACACGAGCACGCCCTCGTCATCGCGGTGCCAGGTGAACGATTGAAGAGACCGGATGGTCGTCGCCCCCTCTCGCGGCTTGCAGAACGACGCGAAGTCGCGCAGGCCGAGGAGGCTCTGAGCGGCGTCATGCATCAGAGAGACGTCGAGAGCGCCGGTGTACGCGGCGGTGAACGTGCGTTCAAGTGGATTCCGCTCGGTCGACGCATCGGCCAGACGATATTCGTAACGCCGCCACGTGGCCGCGAAGCGCGCATCGAAGTGCTCATCGGCCGGCGCGCTCGAGGTGACCACGACATCCGACGTCGAGCCGAGCACGCCGTTGATGCGGCGAGCCAGAGCCGCGGGCGCCACCCGCGCAGCCTGAGCCGGCGTCAGATCGAGGTGTGCGACCTGCCCTGTCGCGTGCACCCCGGCATCCGTTCGCCCTGCGACCACGAGCATCGGAGCGGGCCCATGTCGGTGATAGATGGTGTCGAGGGCCTCTTCGAGCACACCCTGAACGGTGCGCAGAGCGGGCTGCTTCGCCCAGCCGGAGAATGCCGTGCCGTCGTAGGCGATGCCCAGGCGTACACGAACGAGGTCTTCGGAACTCGGCATGAGCGTCATATCACTTCTCCGGTCGGTCATCGTCAACGAGCATAGAACGCGAGAACGCCCCGTCATCCGAGTGGATGGCGGGGCGTTCGCAGGTGGTGCTGACTACTTGGCGTCGTCGGCCTTTGCTGCTGCGTCGGCTTCGACCTCTGCAGCGGCGTCGGTCACGACCTCGTCTTCGACGGGCGCGCTCTCTTCGATCGTCTCGGTCTCCTCGACCGGGGCGTCTTCGACAGGTGCGGCGACGGGAGCATCGGCAGCCTTCTTCGACTTCGACTTCGACGGCGTCTTCACGACGGGCTCGAGAACGAGCTCGATCTGAACCATCGAGGCGTTGTCACCCTTGCGGAAGCCGAGCTTCGTGATGCGGGTGTAGCCGCCCTCACGCTCGGCGACGAGCGGAGCGATCTCGGTGAAGAGCTCGTGCACGACGCTCTTGTCACCGATGACACCGAGGACGCGACGACGAGCGTGCAGGTCTCCGCGCTTCGCGAACGTGATCAGACGCTCGGCGACCGGACGCAGGCGCTTGGCCTTCGTCTCGGTGGTCTTGATGCTCTTGTGGGTGAAGAGGGCAGCGGCCAGGTTGGCGAGCAGCAGGCGCTCGTGCGCCGGTCCGCCACCGAGGCGGGGTCCCTTGGTGGGCTTAGGCATGGTGTTTCTCCAGAATCAGTTCAGGTAAGTAGGTTCGAGTCGGCGATCGGGGCGCGACTAGATGTTCTCGTCGTCGTAGCCGCCGTAGAAGTGGGCTCCGTCGAAACCGGGAACCGTGTCCTTCAGCGACAGGCCAAGCTCAACGAGCTTGTCCTTGACCTCATCCACCGACTTCTGTCCGAAGTTGCGGATGTTCATGAGCTGGGTCTCGCTCAGGGCGACCAGTTCGCTCACCGTGTTGATTCCCTCGCGCTTGAGGCAGTTGTACGAACGCACGCTCAGGTCGAGGTCTTCGATCGGAACAGCGAGTTCGCTCGAGAGAACGGCGTCGACCGGCGCGGGGCCGATCTCGATGCCCTCTGCCGCGGTGTTCAGCTCGCGTGCCAGACCGAAGAGCTCGGTCAGCGTGCGGCCGGCCGAGGCGATGGCATCACGCGGGGTGATGGCGTTCTTCGTCTCGACGTCGACGACCAGGCGGTCGAAGTCGGTGCGCTCACCGGCACGAGTCGCCTCGACGCGGTAGGTCACCTTGAGAACGGGCGAGTAGATCGAGTCGACCGGGATCTGGCCGGCTTCGGAGAACTCGCTGCGGTTCTGCGTGGCAGAGACGTATCCGCGACCGCGCTCGATGATGAGCTCGAGCTCGAACTTGGCCTTCTCGTTGAGCGTCGCGATCACGAGCTCGGGGTTGTGGATCTCGACACCGGCCGGAGCCGAGATGTCTGCAGCCGTGACCTGGCCCGACGCGTGCTTGCGCAGGTAGGCGGTGATCGGCTCGTCGTGCTCGCTCGAGACGACCAGACCCTTGATGTTCAGGATGATCTCGGTGACGTCTTCTTTCACACCGGGGATCGTCGAGAACTCGTGCAGAACACCGTCGAGACGGATGCTCGTGACAGCGGCTCCGGGGATCGACGAGAGCAGGGTGCGACGGAGCGAGTTGCCGAGCGTGTAACCGAAACCGGGTTCCAGGGGCTCGATGACGAACCGTGAGCGGAACTCGGAGATGTTTTCTTCGGTGAGCGTGGGGCGCTGTGCAATAAGCACTATTGATTCCTTTCGGCCAGATGTCCGCTATATGACACCGTGCAGTGACAACCGGGTGGCGGGCCCGACTGGTTATTGAGTTGTGTGAAATCGTGAAGTTGCGCTGGTCGAGTAGCGAGGAACGAGCGTATCGAGACCCGTCACCGGTGTCTCGATACACTCGCTGGCGCTCGTTACTCGACCCGCCGTCGTGCGTCTAGCTCGCTGCGCGAGTTAGACGCGACGGCGCTTCGGCGGGCGGCAACCGTTGTGCGCCTGCGGGGTGACGTCGTTGATCGATCCGACCTCGAGGCCTGCGGCCTGGAGCGAGCGGATGGCGGTCTCGCGACCGGAACCCGGACCCTTGACGAAGACGTCGACCTTCTTGACGCCGTGCTCCTGAGCCTGGCGCGCGGCCGACTCGGCGGAGAGCTGTGCGGCGAAGGGGGTCGACTTACGCGATCCCTTGAAGCCGACGGTTCCCGACGAAGCCCAGCTCAGCACAGCACCCTGGGGGTCGGTGATGGTGACGATGGTGTTGTTGAACGTCGACTTGATGTGGGCCTGGCCCACGGCGATGTTCTTCTTCTCTTTACGACGCGGCTTACGAGCGGCCGATTTTGGTGCTGCCATTGTTTTCTCCTAAAACGTTTATGGCGATGCGTGAGGCTCTGGGGCCTCTCGCTATCGGGCCTTCTTCTTGCCGGCGACGGTGCGCTTCGGGCCCTTGCGGGTGCGAGCGTTGGTCTTGGTGCGCTGTCCGTGAACGGGCAGTCCACGACGGTGACGAACACCCTGGTAGCTGCCGATCTCGACCTTGCGACGGATGTCTGCTGCGACCTCACGACGAAGGTCACCTTCTACCTTGAAGTTGCCTTCGATGTAGTCGCGCAGCGCGATGAGCTGGTCATCGCTGAGATCCTTGACTCGGATGTCGCCCGAGATGTCGGTGTCGGCGAGAGTCTTGAGCGCACTGGTGCGACCGACTCCGTAGATGTAGGTGAGTGCGACTTCCACGCGCTTGTCGCGCGGAATGTCTACGCCTGCTAGACGTGCCATGGTGGTGGCTCCTGTTTGTGTGTGGAGGTCTGCAGCAGAACCGGTGCCGCGGCCTCCGACCGCGGGTGTCCCCGATCAGCCTCTCGGCCCATCGGATCTGGTTCTGCTGTTGTGTTGTGAGGGTGAAACGGGTGGAACTGGCTGCTTAGCCCTGGCGCTGCTTGTGGCGCGGGTTGCTCTTGCAGATGACCATCACGTTGCCGTTGCGACGAATGACACGGCAGTGCTCGCACATCGGCTTGACGCTGGGGTTGACCTTCATGGTGATTCCTTGCTTTCGCTGTCTTCGTACCCGGAGGATGCCCCGGGCCGTTACTTTCCAGCGATCAACATCGCTCGGATGAGCGTTACTTGTAGCGGTAGACGATCCGACCGCGGGTCAGGTCGTAGGGGCTCAGCTCTACGATCACCCGGTCCTCAGGGAGGATCCGGATGTAGTGCTGACGCATCTTGCCCGAAATGTGGGCGAGTACTTTGTGTCCGTTGGTCAGCTCAACACGAAACATCGCGTTGGGCAGAGCCTCGACCACTGCGCCTTCGATCTCGATGACACCGTCTTTTTTGGCCATTACTCACTATCACTAAAGTTGTTGATTGCTGGTCGTGCGTTTGGATGGGTGATTGCGCCGGATCTGACTCCGAACGCGGCACGCCGAAAAGGGCGTACAAACACCAAAGATCGAGCTTAGGTGATATGAGCCTTTCTGGCAAGTCGCTCCCGGTACGATTCAAGGGATGTCCGCCCTCGTCTTCGCCTCGCAGCTCGCCTCGTTGCTCGCCACCGTTCTCGTGCCCGGCATCGCCCTCATCGTCGTACTGAAGCAGGGCTGGATGCGCCGGCTCGCGATTCCGCTCGATGCCGGCTCGACCTGGGGTGATGGCCGCCCCGTCTTCGGCCGTACGAAGACCTGGCTGGGCGTCGTCATCTACGTCGGCGGGGCGTCGATCGTCGCCGGAATCCTAGGCCACCCCGATCTGCACCAGTGGGTCGCGCCGATTCTGCGCGGACCTCGCTCCGTGGCGGTCGGGTTCGCGATCGGCGCGGTCTATGTGCTCGGCGAACTCGTGAACAGCTTCGTCAAGAGGCGCGTCGGCATCGACTCGAGCACCGAGACGACCTCGCGCTGGCGTGCGCTGCAACGTCTCGCCGATCTGGCCGATGGAATCATCGCGGTGTCGGTGCTCCTGCTCGCGCTGGGCGCCGCTCCCGTGCTCGTCGCTGCCACCGCTGGAGTCGGTGTCGCGGTGCACGCGGGCACAGACGTCATGATGCACCGGCTGCGACTGAAGTCTCACTAGCCACGCATCGGTGCGACGCCCCGGCGTCAGAGAACGGCGAGGAGGCCCGCGGCGACGAACGGGATACTGACGTTGTCTGTGCCGAGCGGCGAGTAGCGTTCGGTCGCCGTGGCCAGCAGCGCGACGACAATCACGGGAACGAGGCCGAACCCGCAGAGCGCGAGCACGATGACGCTCACCCCGAAGAATGCGCCTGATCCCCACCACGTCTTGCGGGCGGAGCGCAGGTAGTCGCCCACCAATCCCGCTGCGACGTCGGCGAGACCCAGAATGAGCACAGCGGCGATGAAGACAGCGGCGTCGTTCTGCCCGATGAGGGCGGCGATGCCGATACCCAGCGGAAGGTAGACGTCGCCGAGCGAACGGCGGCGCACCTTGTGAATCGACGTGAAGACGTGGAAATGGCGTGAGAGCCACATGAGGCCCGCGAATGCGACTGCGCACACGATGAAGAGCCAGAACGGCAGAACCGCGTGCACGACGAGAGCGAAGAGGCAGGCGAGAACGTGTGCGACGCGGCGCGTGATCTCGGTGGGTACGTTCTTGACCCGCACGAGGCGCTCGAGCACCACGAAAGATCCCGCGAGGGCGACGGTGGCCGCGCCGAAGATCAGCGCGGAAGACAGCTCGGCCGTCACAGTCCTTGCCTCGTCCAGGTGAGATAGATAGGGGTGGCCTCGCTCGTGTGCCGTGCCACGGCTCGCAGCCGAACCGGGCTCAGACGTCTCATCAGAAAAGTTCCTCGCGACAGAGCGATCACACTGCCGAGACTCGCCCGTTCGAAACCGTACGACCGCTCGAGCCAATCGGCCAGGCCTGGCCTGAACGTCACCGCGACTGCCCGCCGCTCGATCTCGAGCAGCTGCGCGAGCATCCGGTCGAAGACCTCGCCCGTGCGGAACGAGCTCTCGACGAAGAGGTAACCGAGCTCGTGCGCTCCGCCCATTCCCGACTCGGAAAGGAACCAGCCGACCACGCGCCCGTCGTCTGTGGCGACAGCCAGACGGTCGGCGCGCAACGCGCGACGAAGCTGCCTGGCGCTCCGTTCCGACACCTCGGGGTGTGCGCGTGCGATGGATCGGATCTCCGCGGCGAGCCCCTCATGAAGCTCCGCCGCGAACACCGTGCCTACGTCAACCACAGAAGCGCGCCGGCGGCCAGCGGCACGACGAGGGCGGCCCACCACGCCTGGCGCCCGGTCTTGCGGATACGGATCAACGAGAGCTGCAAGAACGAGAGCACGATCAGGGCCGCTGCCGCCAGCCACGGAATCCAGCCGGTGTCGGGAAAGAGCTCTGTGAGAATCAGGAAGACGATGGCACAGAGCGACAGATGGCACACCACGATGCCCCGGTAGTACTTGATGGGCTCGTCGTCGGTGAACCCCTCGATGTTGAAGCGGATGAGTCGCAGGATTCCGGTTGCCACGATCACGAAGCCGAGAGCCCAGCCGGCCACGCCCGGAATGATGTGGAAGCCGACAAGCACCGCGGCGTAGAGCGAGTAGTTGATGACGTCGATGAAGCTGTCGAGCTGCCGCCCGAACTCGCTCGAGACGCCGAGGCGTCGCGCGACGAAGCCATCGAGCATGTCGAGCAGAAAAGCCCCCAGGGCGCACAGCACGCTCGCGCGCAGCGAGCCCGAGACGGCGAGACCGATCGCGATCCACGCGAGCAGGAGGCTGGCGAGAGAGACCGAGCCCGCCGGACCGATGGCTTTCAGCCAATAGCTAGAGCGCGGCATCGATGTCTCCCGTGGTTCCGTTGATCGTGATGACCTGACCCGTGCTCAGCGTATCGACGGCGCCCATCGCGGCCACGACGGCGGGCATAGCCAGCTCACGGGCGATGATCGCCACATGCGACAGGGCGTTGCCCCGTTCCGTCACGACGCCGGCGGCCTGCACGAAGAGCAGCGTCCAGCCGGGATCGATGTGGCTCGTGACCAGGATCTTGCCGCGCACGTCGATGGTCGGATCGAACGCGTGCACGACGATCGCCTCGGCGGTGAGCACTCCGGGAGACACACCCATGCCCGCTGCCATGCCCGAGGCGGATCGCTGTTCGTCGTCACGCAGCGCTGCGGGCGCGATGAGGCCCGAGCCCACCACTCGGCGGGCAAGCGAGCGCTGTTCGAACGTGCCGAATTCCGCCCGGCGTCGGGCGACCGTCGAGCGGGGGTCCGAACTCCAGGCGTGGCCGAACACCGCCTCGTCGAGTTCCTGTTCGGTGAGCCAGAACACGTCGTTCGCTGTCTCTAGCAACTCAGCATCGACGAGTCGCTGCCCGAGAGCCAGGTACGCGGCCCGCGCGAGTCCGTAGACCTGAGCCCTGTTGAACCGGAAGCGTTCCCTCCAGTCGATGGCTTGACGGGTATTGCGGCCGATGAACCGGGTGCCGAAACGGCCCGTGATCGATCGGGCCGACGCATCCACGGGCGGCCGCCCCTCGGGGTCGGTGCCGAGCGCCAGCGCGAGAAGCGATGCGTAGTCGTCGGCGAGGCGTGGGTTCTCGAGCTGCAGCTCGTCGGGCGCGCGCCCACCGAACCGCGCGAGATACTCGTCGACCAGCACACGCGTCGCCATCCAGTCGGGCGATGACAGGATGCCGTCGGCCGTCGCCGCCTCGCCGTGGCGCTCACGCAGTCGGTTGCCGAGAACTCCGAGAGCCGTCAGAGGCGCGATCGATGCCCGATCGCTGAGGCCGTGCAGATAGCCGAGGTAGTCGGCGTGCTGTTCGGCACTGAAACTGTAGGTCTTCAGCAGCCCGTGAAAGATCATGACGCGCAGGTCGTTGAAGACGGGCGTCGCCCACAGGGTGAGCAGCTCTGCCCGCATCGTCTCGAGAGTCGAGAGAATCGCGTCGGCGTGCAGCGTGTTCCAGTCGACCGCCTCGAATCTCTTCAACCGCTTCTGGAAGGTGCGGCTGAAGGTCTTCGACATCGAATTCGACCGGAGAAGCAGCACGCCGAGCCGGCCCACGAGCGGCGCCATCGTGAGCGCGCCTCGCAGCCCCAGCCGACGCCGAGGGGCATCGCCGGGTGTGCGCTGCGGCTGCAGCATGGCGGAGAAGAACGCCTGGTTGCTGCTCGGACCGGGAATCAGGCGCACCATCTCGTACCAGTTATCGATCTGGTAGTAGACGTGCCCGCCGAGGTAGCCGAGGGTATTGCGGAAGACCTGCTGTTTCGCATCCAGAACCTTCTGGTTCACACCGAGCTTGCGAAAGAAAGCGGGGTACACGCGCGAGTAGAGGCCGCGGATGAACGAGTAGGTGAGCGGCAGCGTGATGCCTGGGTAGTTCTCGGCGATGTTCGTGCAGTCCCACGCCAGCTCGTAGTCGAGAGCGACCGTGGTCTGCGGCCGCACCTGCAACAGGGCGAGCTGCGAGCCGCGCGCGGCCCACTCGATGTCGACCGGACGACGAAGACGCGCCTCGGAATCGACCGCGATGTCGAGAAGCCTCGCAGGCGCGGGCAGACCGCTCGGCCAGTCGGACACCTTCGACGCGCGCAGTTCGTGGGCGTTCTCACCCTCGACCGTGGTGTTGCGGGCCGACCGGCTCCACGCGAGCGTGAGCTCACCACGGCCGTTCTCGCTGAAGAGGACTCCGCTCGTGGTGCCGACGAACATCTGCTGCACGACGACCGATCCGCCGATCTCGAGCGATGACATTCGCCGCGCCCGAGCGTAGGCCGCCACCCGAGCCGAGAACAGGCTGGCGACCGATGCGCCTATCGCATCGCGAACGGGCCGCGACTCGGTCGGCACATCGAGCGAGGTCTCGTACTGCCCCGCGAACGAGTGCTCGACCCCGTCCTCCGCGAGCGCCGAGGTGCGCACGCTGACCGAGCCCCAGCCACCGCACGACGCGAGGGCGGCTTCGACGACGTCACCGGCGATCGAGAGGGATGCGACGAGTCGCGCCGATCGTTCGGCGTACGCGGCGTCGTCGACGGTTCCGGCGCAGTACTCGGCGACGAGGGTGTGCGCCGCGGCACGGAGGTCGTGCCAGTTCTCGACGAGGTCCTCGACGGGAAGCACGATGAACGAGGGGACGAGTCCGGGGTACAGACGATCGAGCTCGACCAGGCCGAAGGCTTTGCTGCCCATCGAGGAGTCAGACACCGTGGTCAGGGCGCTCACGAGAGCATCGCCGCCGCCTGGAGCGGGAGATGGATGGCGACGACCGCGGTGACCCAGCGGTCGGATGCCGGCCGCACGACTATGACGATCGCCGAGAGTGCGGCGATCGCGAGCGAGGCGAGGCCTGCACCCGCCGTCATCGCAAGCCCCCCGCTCAGAACCACCAGCATGACCATCGCCCCCAGCGTACGGCCCCTGCCCCAGACCGCCGAATACGTGTCGAGCACCACCGCGCCGGCGGTGTCGAAGCGCGGACTGAACTTGCGGGCCAGCTCGACCGAGACCAACAGCAGGGTGCACGCCAGGATGCCGGCCACGGTCCGCCAGCTCCAGCTCGCGCCCAGCACGAATGCAACCCAGGCAAAGAGCGGCAGGTAGATCGCCTCGTGCAGAAGAAACGACAGGGTGAAGTGTCGGTCGAGCCACGAGCCCGCGAAGAACTCGAATACTGTGAGGGCCGAATAGGCGAGAACCGGAAGGTAGAGCAGAAACCCGACGAGGCCGCCGAGCAGCAGCCCGCAGAGAAGCTCGACCGCGAAAGCCCCGATGCCGATGACGAGGAGGGTGCGAGGCGAGATCACGCCGCGCTGAACCGGGCGGTCGGGATAGACGGCGCTGTCGTGTGCGAAGTCCTTCCACTCGTCGGTGACCCGGTAGCGCAGCAGCAAGGCGAGGTACATCACGAAGAGCAGGATCGCGGCCGCCCACACGTCGGCCGCGGTCAAGCCAGCAGGGGCGAGGAGCCCGAGCGACGCCGCAGCGAAGGAGGCCGACATCAGAGAGACGAGTGCGAGGGGAAACCGCTCGCGTAGATAAATCCGCGCGCCCCTCATAGTGTTGTGCCGATGATCATCGTCTCCGTATGTGCGTTCGGCGCCGTTCTGGCGATCCTGGCGCACCTCGTGATTCTCCCCCTGGCAAAACGCCGACCCGTTCTTCTCCGCGGGGCAGAGGCCTATGCGCTCGTCGCCTTGGCCATTGTAGCCGTGGCGTTTATCAGCGTATGGATGCTGCCGGTCCTGCTCCTGCTTATCGCGCAGTTCGTCGTCGCGCGCGTCTGGCGCCCCTGGGTGGTGCTCGGCCTCGCGACCGAGCAGGTTCTGACTGCCGTGGTCAAAGCATCCACGATGGTGCGCGTGAAGCGCACGATCGTCGACGACCGCACGTTCGTGATGGGCGAGCGCTCGACCTTGATCGTACGCACGCTTGCGCCGCGCATCCAGACGGTCACCGTTCGCGTGAGCGCCTCGAACGACACCGGTCTCAAGAAGATCGCCCTGTTCCGCAACGTCTTACGCAAGACTGTTCAGAACTACTCCCTCGGTCGAAGCTGACCGGCAACGAAGGAAGGAACCGCAATGGCCAGCGCCAAAGCACTCATCGTCATCCGAAAGCCCATCTCCGAGGTGTTCGAGTACACCGCGAGCGCCGAGAACGGCCCGGCGTTCATTCCGAACCTCAACGAGAACACGAATATCACGCCTGAGAAGGCCGGGGTAGACCAGACGTTCGACTGGCGCTTCAACATGGCGGGTGCAGACCTTCGCGGCAAAGCCGAGGGCATCGCGTTCGAGGTCGACAAGAAGGTCACGCTGCGCCTCACCGGTGATGTGAACGCCACCTGGGACTACACGTTCGACGATCTCGGCGACGGCACGACGCGCATCACCACCGAGATCCTCTACGAGATCGAGCCGACCGTTCTGCAGAAGGTCGTGAACGCCGCTCTGCTCGACCGCATTAACCAGAACACGATCGAGCAGATGTTCGACAACCTCAAGCTGATTCTCGAGAGCGACGACTGAGCCGTCTAGCTCTTCTGCACCCGCTCTACGACTCGTACGACATGGGCGTAGAGCGGGTGCGACGCCTCGAGCCCGGTGAGGCGTGACGTCGCGTCGGAGGCCGACGACGTCGCGAGCAGTTCCTTCAGCTCCACGCTCTGCGCGTCCTCAGGCAGATCGAAGCGCAGGGCCGCGCCGATCGCTCCGAGAAGGGCGTCGGGCACTACTCCCCGTTCGGAGAGCTCCGCCGCCGGACCGATGAAGCGTTCGTGGCGCCCGAGCTTGCGGATCGGCTGCCGCCCCACCCGGGCGGGCGTATCCGGCAGGAAGGGGTTCGCGAACCGCGTGAGGTTCTTCTGAACGTACGCCTCTTGCGCCTCGGGATCGAAGTCGTACTTCGCGATCAGCAGCGTCTTGGTCTCGTCGAGAACGGCAGCGACCCGGGCGAAAACCTCGGGGCTCTGCATGGCGTCGGCCAGGGTTGCGGCCCCCTCCAGGAATCCGAAGTACGCCGTCGTCGCGTGACCCGTGTTCACGGTGAAGAGCTTGCGCTCGATGTACGGCGCCAGGTCATCCACGAAGTGGGCTTCGGCGATATCGGGAACATCGCCGCCGAACGGCCCCGATTCGATGGCCCACTCGAAGAAGTCCTCCACCGTCACATCGAGCCCGGCATCCGCGGCCTGGCCGGGAACGATGCGGTCGACGGCCGTGTTCGCGAACACGGCACGCGAATCGATGGATGCGAGGGCCGCGTCGTCGAGACCCGCCACGATCTCCTGCTTCAGCAGATCAGTGGCGTTGATGGCGTTCTCGCACGCCATGACGGCGAGCGGCTTCAACGCGTGATCGCGCTCGTTGATCGCACGGGCGATGAGCGGCGCGACGAAGCGCAGAATATTCGGGCCCACCGCCGTGGTGACGATGTCGGCCGATGCGATCTCGGCGACCACGTCTGCTTCATGGGTTGCCGAGTTCAGTGCGCGGTAGTTGTCGACCGTCCAGCTCTTCGACGCCGCGCCCACCTCGTGCACCTGATAGCTCGGTGTCTCGGCGAGAGCGTCGATGAGCTCGGCGTTCACATCGGCGAAGACCACCTCGTAGCCGGCGTTGTGCAGGATCAGCCCGACGAATCCCCGGCCGATGTTGCCTGCGCCGAAGTGAACCGCTTTCATTCGTTGACCTCGCCCAGCAAAGCGAAGAGCGCGGGGCCGTCAGGCGCATCCAGAAGCTTCTGGACCTCGTCGTCGTCTGAGAAGATGATGGCGATCTTCGAGAGGATGTCGAGGTGGCCGTTGTCTTTGCCGGCGATGCCGACGACGAAACGCACCTCGTTGCCCGCCCAGTCGATCGGTGTCGCGTAGCGCACGAACGACAGGCCGGAATCGAGGATCGTGTCTTTGCCCTCGTTCGTTCCGTGGGGAATGGCGAGGAAGTTGCCCATGTAGGTCGAGACGCTCTTCTCACGCTCGAGCATGTAGTCGACGTAGTCGTCGGTCACGGCGCCGGCGGCCACGAGAATGGATGCCGCTTCGCGGATCGCCTCCTCCTGCGTGGTCGCGGTGCCGGTGACGCTGATTGATTCGAGATCTAATACGTTGTCGCTCATGACGTCCTCTTCGTTCACTTCGTAAGGCTTCGTAGGGTGGTGCGCCCGGGCCGCCCGGCCGCCGGAGTCGTGCTCCGACAGCCGGGGGCGTCCTGGGAGAGGGAGCAGGCTATGCCTGCTCCTGCGGGTGTTGCGCTGCGACCTGATTCACGACCTCGTCGTACTTCGGGCTGTTCATGAAGTTGTCGACCGAGACGTGCTGGGCGTTCGGCGTCTTCTGCCGGGCCCTGTCGGTGAGGTCCTTGTGCGTGATCACCAGGTCGACATCGTCGTCCAGATTGGCGATCGCCACGTTCGTGACGTTCACGTCGGAGATGCCGGCCTTCTTCAGCTTGTTGCGCAGCACAGACGCACCCATGGCGCTCGATCCCATGCCGGCGTCGCAGGCGAACACGATGTTCTGCAGCCTCGTCTCGGTGAGCACCGTTGACTGGCCGTGGTCGACCACTTCGTCACCTCCGAGGAGCGCGCCGACCCTGCTTTCGCCGCCCTTGTTCGCGGCGTTCTGGGCCACTGCGGCGGCCAAGGCGTCGTCGCCGGCCGCCTCTGCGGCGAGGTCCTTCTTGCGGCTGGCCCGCAGCAGCACAGCTGAGATGAGGAACGAGACCGTGGCAGCCAGAATCACCGACAGGATGACACCGATATAGCTGTCCTTCGCCGTCACGGCGAGCACGGCGATGATGCTGCCGGGCGCTGCCGGACCGACAAGACCCGAATTGAAGAGGACGTTCGTCGCAACGCCGGTCATGCCGCCGCCGATCGCGGCGACGATGAGCTGCGGCTTCATCAGCACGTAAGGGAAGTAGATCTCGTGAATACCACCGAAGAACTGGATGATGATGGCGCCGGGAGCGCTGGCACGGGCTGCGCCCACTCCGAACACGGCGAATGCGAGCAGGATTCCGACGCCGGGACCGGGGTTGGCCTCGAGAAGGAACAGGATCGACTTGCCATTCGCAAGCGCCTCGGGCGTCGCGACCGGGGTGATCACGCCGTGGTTGATGGCGTTGTTCAGGAACAGGACCTTTGCAGGCTCGATGATGATGCTGGTGAGCGGCAGCAGACCGGCATTGAGCAGCGCATCGATTCCGGCACTCAGGATGTTGGTCAGCCCCTGGATAAGAGGGGCGACACCGAAGAACGCGCCGATGGCGAGGAGGCCGCCGACGATTCCGCCTGAGAAGTTGTTCACGAGCATCTCGAAGCCGGGGCGGATCTTGCCGTCCCAGATCTTGTCGATCTGCTTCATGATCCATGCAGCGAGCGGGCCGACGATCATGGCACCGAGGAACATCGGGATCGTGCTTCCGACGATGACGCCCATTGTCGCGATCGTCGCGATCACGCCGCCGCGCTGGCCATAGACCATGCGTCCACCGGTGTTCGCGATGAGCAGCGGCAGCAGATAGGTGATCATCGGACCGACAAGACCCGCGTACTGCTGGAAGTTCTTGCCGTCTTCACCGACCGCGATCGTCGTGGCCGCTCCCGGCCATCCGATTGCGGCGGCGTCACCGAAACCGCCGAGGATGCCGTTGGGCAACCAGCCGGCCGAGATGAACAGCGAGGTGATGAGGCCCCAGGCGATGAACGCGGGGAGGTTGGGCATGACCATTCCCGAGAGGAATGTGCCGAGCTGCTGAACGCGAACTCGGGCTCCTCCCGGCTTGGCGGGAGCTGACGTCGTCGTCATGAGTGTTTCTCCTTGTTTCTGTGTTGAGGGGTGCGTGTGATTGTTGGGTGTGTGGTGCGGGTGTTACGTCAGGAGGACGCGCTGGCGGACACCGCAGCGCGGGCCTCCATCGCGCTGTTCGCCTTGAGGGCGAGCTCGGCGAAGTGCTGCGCCTGCTCGATCGTGTAGAGGCGCAGTTCGGCGCGTACATCGGCGAGCGCTGCGGGCGACATCGAGAGGCTGGTGGCTCCGAGACCGACGAGGACGACCGCGAGCAGCGGGTCGGCTGCAGCCTCGCCGCAGATGCCGACGGGCTTGCCCAACGCCGCTCCGGCCTTGCCGACCTCGCCCACGAGGCGCAGCACAGCGGGATGCCACGGGTCCTGGAACGACGCGACGCTTCCGAGAAGGCGGTCGGCGGCCAGCGTGTACTGGGTCAGGTCGTTGGTACCGATCGACGCGAAGTCGGCGTCGACGAGGATGCGATCGGCCAGCAGAGCAGACGACGGAACCTCGATCATGACACCGGCGGTCTTCAGACCGATCTCGCGTGCGATGGACGTGAAGTACCGGGTCTCCTCAAGGGTCGACACCATGGGCGCCATGACCCAGACGTCGGCCGTGTTCTCGGCTTCGGCATTGCGGATGGCGGTGAGCTGGTCACGCAGGATCTGCTCGTTCGCCCGCAGAGCCCGCAGACCACGAAGGCCGAGGGCCGGGTTCTCCTCCGGAGCGTCGTTCAAGAAGCTCAGCGGCTTGTCTGCTCCCGCGTCCAATGCGCGAACCACGACCTTCTTGCCTGGGAATGCGGCGAAGAGCGAGGAGTACTGCGACTGCTGCTCCTCGACGGTCGGCGCCTGCGCCGAGTCGAGGAACAGGAACTCGGTGCGGAACAGGCCGACGCCCTCGGCACCCAGCTCGACGGCCTCTTCAGCTCCGCCCGCGGAACCGAGGTTTGCGAGCAGAGGGATCTCGGTGTCGTCGGCGAGACGCCCGGGCCCGGCCGGCGCGTTGGCCAGTGAGGCGCGCTCCTGAATGGCCATCTTGGCGGCGAACCGCTCGTCTTCGTTCGGGTCGACCGTGATCGTGCCGGTCGAGGCATCCACGATGACGGTGGTTCCGTTCGCGATCTCGAGAGCTCCGGCGACACCGACAGCGGCGACGATCGATTTCTCACGCGCGAGGATCGCCGTGTGCGATGTGGGTCCTCCATCGCTCGTGATCAGACCCAGCACCTTGTCGAGATTGAGAAGAGCGGTGTCGGCGGGAGCGAGGTCGCGCGCAACGAGGACGAACTGATGGTCGGGGTCGGGCACGCCGGGCGCTTCGACTCCCTGGAGCTGGGCGACGACGCGCTGAGACACATCGTCGAGGTCGGTCGCCCGCTCGCCCATATAACCGCTCATGCTCACGAGCAGGTCACGGAAACTCGCGAAGGCCTCGAACACCGCGCGTTCTGCGGTCTTACCCGTGCCGATGCGGGCTTTGACGTCATCGGAGAGCGTCGGGTCCTCAGCCATGAAGGCCTGGGCCTCGAGCACGTCCTTGGCCGATCCGCCTGCACGCTCACCTCTGGCCCGGATGCCTGCCGCGGTGGCGGCCAGCGCCACGGCGGCTCGCTCCTTCTCGGCGTCGACGCTCAGGGTCGACGGCGCATCCTGAGGCTCGGGCAGCGGTGCGGGCATCTGCAGCACCGTTCCCATCGCCATGCCGCGACCGATTCCTACTCCCTGAAAAGTCATGGCGCTCACGCGGCGTCGTGGTCGGTGGTGAGCAGGGCCGCGAGTTCGTCGAGAACCGCGTCGGCGTCGTCGCCCTCGACAGACAGCACAACGTCGTCGTTGTGGTCGATGCCGAGCGAGATCACACCGAGGATGCTGGCCGCGTTCACGGACTTGTCGCCCTTCGTCAGCTGCACGGGAACTCCCGCCTTGGCCGCGGCCTGTGTGAAGATCGACGCCGGACGCGCGTGCAGCCCGTGGGTCGACGCGATGGTGACAGTGCGTTCAGCCATGATTTCTCCTTGATGTTTCGTGGTTCGTTGGGTGGGTCACGATGAGCTGGCGGTGTCGGCGACACGATTCAGGACGAGATCCAGGGCGATCTCCTCGCCTCCCGAGCCGAAGATCGTGTCGGGCAGGAGGGCACTCACCGCGCCCGCCGCGTCGGCGAGGTGCGACAGTTCGTCGAACCGCGTCGCGAGGTGGGGGCCGACGAGCAAGACATCGATCGCGCCGATTCGCTCGGCGAGCCCCGCTGTGCTGGATGCCGAAACGCTCACGTCGATGTCGCGACGGCGGGCGGCGGCCCGGATGCGATGGGCCAGAAAAGTACTCGATGCACCAGCACCGCAGACAATCAGAACTCTGTGCATCTCTCGCCTCCTTGCGACCTACGTTCAATACTCTCGGAGAAGTCGCGGCTTCGCGCCGGGTTGCGCCGCAGAAAAGTTTCCGCTGGGGAGGAAGCCGACTGGTTGCAATTAGTCTGGAGGCGCCCGGGATGGTTGACTCAGGTCGGGAGCGACCAGCACATGAATGAGAAGTATGAACGGCTTTTGGACTATCTGTCCCAAGCCGATGGCTGGGTGACCGCCGCCGAGCTGGCCGACAAACTCGGCGTCACCAGCCGCAGCGTGCGCAGCTACGTGACGGCCGCCAAGAGCGCATCTCATCCCCACGAGACGATTCAGTCCGGTGTGCTCGGTTACCGCGTCGACCGCGACGCGCTGAGCGCGTTCCGCGCGGAGGGTCGGATTGTCGAACCCGAGACGCCTCGCGACCGCATCTACCAGCTCGTGCGTCTTCTCGGCAATGCGCCCGAGGGTCTCGATGCTCGCAGCCTTGCCACCCGCCTGTTCGTCAGCGATTCGACCCTCGAACAAGACCTGCGCAAGGTCAAGCTGCTCGTCGAAGCAGATGACCTGTCACTGGTGAGGCGCGACAACCTCGTCTCGATCGTGGGATCGGAGGCGAACCATCGTCGGCTGCTCAGTCGTATGTTCCGCGAGGAGAGCGCGCAGGGGTTCCTCGAGCTCGAGCGAGTGCAGCGTGAATTCGAATCCGAGAACCTCGGGAGCTTCAAGACCGAGTTGATCGACATGCTCGACGCACACGGCTACTTCGTGAACGAGTACGGTCTGAACAACGTGCTGCTGCACCTGATGATCGCTCTCGAAAGGCAGGATCGTGCGCAGTCCGAGGTGCCGCTCGTAGCCTCCGGCCCGCGGGTTGCAGAGATCGCAGCGGCACTGTCCGGTCTCGTCGTGAACCACTTCGCTGTGTCGCTCAGCGCCCCCGACCTCGACTACCTCGCCGTGCTGCTGACCACTCGGGTCGTGACGCCGGGTCACGACGAGTCGACGAAGCAGGTGGTCGAGAACTACGTCGACGCCGATGTGCTCGCCACCGTGCGCGACATCGTCGCGCTCGTGCATCAGGAGTACCTGATCGACCTCGCCGACGAGGAGTTCATGGTTCGACTGTCGCTGCACGTGC
Organism: Agreia pratensis; assembly: GCF_900177685.1. Classification (GTDB taxonomy): domain Bacteria; phylum Actinomycetota; class Actinomycetes; order Actinomycetales; family Microbacteriaceae; genus Agreia; species Agreia pratensis. The sequence goes on along the minus strand of NZ_FXAY01000002.1, from coordinate 666,108 downwards.
GCAACCTCGTGGCGCGTGCTCACGAGAATGCCTATTCGGTCAATCCTCTGACCCGATCGATGAAGACCTCGTACCCGATGACCTACGAACTCTCGGTGTTCATCGCGAGTCAGCTTCAGCGCCGCGCGGCAATTCACATCAACGACGACGAGATCGCGTTCATCGCACTGCACGTGGGCTCCTACCTCGAGCGCAAGGAGCGCCGGGGCGACAGGCTGCGCTGTGCGGTGGTGTGCCCGAACTACTACGACATGCACGAGATGTTGGCCGAGCGAATCACCAGGGCGCTGGGCGACGAACTCGACGTGGCGATCGTGATCACCCGAACCGACGTCGACTGGTCGGAACTCGACGCAGACCTCGTGCTCTCAACGATCGCCTCCCGTGCTCCGCGCGAGAACGAAGTCGTCATCCAGCCATTTCTGACCGACGGCGATATCGAGAACGTTCGCCGTGCAATCAGCCGCGTGCGTCGGCATGCCCGCCGCATGCAGATCAAGGACGACCTGCTGCTCTACTTCGACGAGGCGCTCTTCTTCAGGGAGCTGCACGTATCGAGCGAGGTGGAGATGATCGAGACTCTCGGCCAGCGGATGGTCGAGCATGGCGTGATCGACCGCTCATACGTCGACGGAGCAATCGAACGCGAGCTCATGTCGTCGACCGCGTTCACCGACAGCATCGCTGTTCCTCACGCGATGGCGATGACGGCCAGTCGCACCTCGATCGCGATCGTGATCAACGATTCGGCGATGGCGTGGGGAGAGAACCGTGTGAACGTCATCGCGTTCATCGCGTTCGCTGCCACCGGTCGCACATCGTTCCAGGAGGTCTTCGATCAGTTCGTCGAGGTGTTCTCCGACCGGGAGGATGTGCAGCGCATCATCAAGCGCGCGGTCGATTTTCCGAGCTTCATCGACGAGCTCGTGCACATCATGGACAAGTAGCCCGCAATCCGTTCCCTGCGCCGGTCGAATGGGCCCGCGGACGCTACCGGATGGGCGTCGGCGTGACGCCGAATGGAGCCAGGCCCGCTGCGCCGCCGTCGTGGGCCGTGGTGACCCAGATTCCGTCTGCGTGCACGGCGACGGAATGCTCCCAATGCGCCGCGACACTTCCGTCGTCGGTTGCGACGGTCCAGTCGTCTTCGCGCACGTACGTCTCGATCGATCCGAGCGTGACCATCGGCTCGATCGCGACCACCAGTCCCGGCTTCACATCGGGACCCTTGGCGCGCACCCGATAGTTGAAGACGGGCGGGGCCTCATGCATGCTGCGGCCGATGCCGTGGCCGATGTAATCGGTGACGATACCGAAGGTGCCCTGTGCCTCGATGTACTCTTCGATCGCCTCGCCGACCTCGTTCAGGTGGCGAGCCGTGCTGAGGCGGGCGATACCGGCCCACAGCGAACCCTCCGTCACGTCGGACAGCCGCTGACGTTCTGCCACGAGCTCGAGTCTCGTCTCGTCGGGAATGACCACGGTGAACGCGGAGTCTCCGTTCCAGCCCTCGACCTCTGCGCCGTTGTCAATCGAGACGATGTCACCTGGCTGCAGGATGCGTTCACCCGGGATGCCATGCACGACGTCGTCGTTGACCGAAGCGCAGATCGTGTGTCGGTAGCCCGGAACGAGTTTGAAGTTCGACACTCCCCCGGCCTCGACGATCACGCGCTCCGCGATCGAATCCAGCTCGAGCGTGCTCACTCCTGGCCGGATGGCGGCGCGCACCGCGTCGAGCGATGCCGCCGTCACCAGACCCGGGCGCACCATGAGCCGCAGCTCATCGGGCGTCTTGTAGATGTTCTTGCGAAAGCTCATCGAGAGGCGAGTGCCGTGACGATGCGTTCGGTGACCTCGTCGACCTCGCCGAGCGCGTCAACCGCGACAACGAGCCCGCGGCTCGCGTACACATCGATCAACGGCGCCGTCTGGTCGGCGTAGACCTCTTGTCGGTGTCGCAATACCTCTTCGGTGTCGTCGGCGCGACCCTCGACGAGCGCGCGCTTGCGCAGGCGCTCGACGACCTCGTCGACGTCGGCCACGAGCTGAACAACAGCATCGAGATGCGCGTGGGCCTTGGCGAGTATGCGATCGAGCTCGTCGACCTGCTCGGTCGTGCGAGGGTAGCCGTCGAGCAAGAACCCGCCCGCCACATCAGGTTGCAGAAGCCGGTCTCGAACCAGGTCGTTCGTCAGGGAGTCAGGCACATACGAGCCTGACTCGACGAGCGCCTGCACCTTCTTGCCCAGTTCGGTGCCCTCTTTGATGTTTGCGCGGAAGATGTCACCGGTCGAGATCGCGGGGATTCCGTAGATCTCGGCGAGCTTCGCCGCCTGCGTGCCTTTGCCGGCCCCGGGAGGACCGATGATCAGCAGCCGCACGGTTCCCGCAAGCGTGTCGACCGAGGTCATCGCAGCAGGCCTTCGTAATGACGCTGCTGCAGCTGCGAATCGATCTGCTTGACCGTCTCGAGGCCGACACCGACCACGATCAGGATCGAAGCACCACCGAAGGGGAAGTTCGACGTGGCCCCCACGATCGCGAGTGCCACCAAGGGAATCAGGGCGATCAGACCGAGGTAGATCGATCCGGGAAGGGTGACACGGGTCAGCACGTAGTCGAGGTACTCGGCAGTAGGACGACCGGCTCGGATGCCGGGGATGAAGCCGCCGTACTTCTTCATGTTGTCGGCCACCTCTTCGGGGTTGAAGGTGATGGCGACGTAGAAGTAGGTGAATCCGACGATGAGCAGGAAGTACAGAATCATGTAGAGCGGGTGATCGCCCTTGGTGAGATAGTTCGTGACCCAGGTGACCCAGGGCGCAGGCGACTGGCCGGCAGCCGGCTGGTTGAACTGGGCGATGAGCGCGGGCAGGTACAGGAGCGACGAGGCGAAGATGACCGGCACGACGCCCGCCATATTGACCTTGATCGGGATATAGGTGTTGTTGCCACCGTACGTTCGCCTGCCGACCATGCGTTTGGCGTATTGCACAGGGATGCGTCTCTGTGACTGTTCGACGAACACCACGGCCGCCATGATCAGGAGACCGACGGCTATGACGAGAAGGAATGTCTCGAAGCCCTTGGCCTGAGCGATGCTCCACAGCGAGTTGGGGAACTGAGCGGCGATCGACGTGAAGATGAGCAGCGACATTCCGTTGCCGATGCCGCGCTCGGTGATGAGCTCGCCCATCCACATGATCAATCCGGTTCCGGCGGTCATCGTGATCACCATGAGCATGATCGCGTACCACGCGTCGTCGGTTATGAGCTGAGTACATTCCGCCACCGTCGTGGTGCCGAAGAGCGCACCGGAGCGTGCCACGGTGATCAGCGTCGTAGACTGCAGCACCGCCAGCGCGATGGTCAGGTAGCGCGTGTACTGCGTGAGCTTGGACTGGCCCGCCTGGCCCTCTTTGTGGAGTGTCTCGAAGTGCGGGATGACCACGCGCAGCAGCTGGGTGATGATCGATGCCGTGATGTACGGCATGATGCCCAGCGCGAAGATGCTCAGCTGCAGGAGAGCGCCACCGGAGAAGAGGTTGACGAGCTCGTAGAGGCCCGACGTGTTTTGGTTCGCAGCGAGGCACGACTGCACGTTTCCGAAGTCCACGAATGGTGCGGGGATGAACGATCCCAGACGGAACAGTGCGACGATGCCGAGCGTGAACCCGATCTTCCGGCGGAGATCCGGGGTGCGGAAGATCCGCGCGACGGCTCTAAACAAAAAATGCCTCCTGCTAATTGGCGAAAGTGATGGCGCGAAAGCCCCCGGCAGACTCAGGGAGTCTATCGGGGGCTCTCGTCGAAACCGTAGCGTGCGAGCGATTTACCACTCACAGCACCGGAAGGTGCGTTACTTTACGGAGCCACCGGCGGCAACGATCTTCTGTTCAGCTGAACCGGAGACCTTGTCGACCGCAACGTTCAGCTTAACCGTAATGTCGCCCTGTCCGAGAACTTTGACCTTCTCGTTGTTGCGTACGGCACCCTTGGCGACGAGGTCACTGATCGTGACCTCTCCGCCCGACGGGTAGAGCTCGGCGAGCTTCTCGAGGTTGACGACCTGGTACTCGACGCGGAACGGGTTCTTGAACCCGCGCAGCTTCGGCGTACGCATGTGCAGAGGCATCTGCCCACCCTCGAACCCGACGCGGACCTGGTAACGAGCCTTCGTTCCCTTGGTTCCACGACCGGCGGTCTTACCCTTGGATCCCTCACCACGACCGACGCGCGTACGCGCCTTCTTGGCACCGGGTGCGGGGCGAAGGTGGTGGACCTTGAGAACCTGCTCACGGGGAGCGGCCTCTTCGGTCTTCGCGGCCTTCGGTGCGGCCTTCGCCGCAGCCTTGGGAGCAGCGGCAGCCGACTCGGCCTTGTCAACCTTGGGGGCTGCGGCCTTCTTCGGAGCAGCAGCCTTCTCCGCCTTGGGGGCGGCCTCGGTCTTCGCGGCCTTGGGGGCCTTCGCAGCGGTCTCTGCCTTGGGAGCAGCGGCCTTCTTCGGAGCAGCCTTGGCGGCCGTCTCCTTCTTAGCTTCTTCAGCCATTAGTCAATCTCCTCAACCTTCACCAGGTGAGCGACGGTGTTGACGTAGCCACGGTTCTGCGAGTTGTCCTCGCGGATAGTGACGTCGCCGATGCGCTTGAGTCCCAGGCTGCGAAGGGTATCGCGCTGGTACTGCTTCTCACTGACTTTGGACTTGATCTGGGTTACCTTGAGGCGCGCGGCCATCATGCACCTGCCTTCGCAGTTGCCGCGGCCTCGCGAAGCGCTGCCTCGGTGCGGAGCAGACGGGCCGGAGCCACGTCTTCGTAGGAAAGACCACGACGTGCGGCGACGGCGCGGGGCTCCTCGAGCATCTTCAGAGCCTCGACGGTTGCGTGCACGATGTTGATCGTGTTCGACGAACCGAGCGACTTCGAGAGGACGTCGTGGATACCGGCGCACTCGAGCACGGCGCGGACGGGGCCACCTGCGATAACACCCGTACCGGCAGCCGCGGGACGAAGAAGAACGACGCCTGCGGCGGCCTCTCCCTGAACCGGGTGCGGAATGGTGTTGCCGACGCGGGGGACGCGGAAGAAGTTCTTCTTGGCTTCTTCGACACCCTTCGAGATGGCGGTAGGAACTTCGCGAGCCTTGCCGTAGCCGACGCCCACGAGTCCGTTGCCGTCTCCGACGACGACCAGTGCGGTGAAGCTGAAGCGACGACCACCCTTGACGACCTTCGACACGCGGTTGATCGTGACGACGCGCTCGAGGAACTGGCTCTTGTCGGCGTCACGGCTTCCGCGATCTCCGCGGTTGGGGTTGCGCTCACGGCCTCCGCGACGAGCCTCGCGGGGCTCGGTCTGGTTTGCCTCCGTCGATGCGGCGGTCTCTACCGGGGCTTCAACAGCCACAGCGTTCTCCTTAGTAGTGTTTTCGGTGCTCACAGGTTCAGCCCACCTTCACGAGCGCCCTCGGCGATAGCCGCAACGCGTCCTGCGTAACGGTTCCCGCCGCGGTCGAAGACGACTGCTTCGATGCCGGCTGACTTCGCGCGCTCGGCGACGAGCTCGCCGACCTTGCGCGCCTTGGCTGTCTTGTCGCCATCGAACGAACGCATGTCGACCTCGAGGGTCGAAGCCGACGCCAGGGTGTGACCCAGGGCGTCATCGACGACCTGCACGAAGACGTGACGAGCCGAGCGAGACACGACGAGACGGGGGCGGAGGGCAGTGCCCTCGACCTTCTTGCGGAGACGGTCATGCCGGCGCGAACGCGCAGCAGACTTGCTCTTTCCTCTAGTTCCGAGACCCATGGTTACTTACCACTCTTTCCGGCCTTGCGGCGAACGACCTCGCCGGCGTAACGCACACCCTTGCCCTTGTAGGGCTCAGGCTTGCGCAACTTACGAATGTTTGCGGCAACCTCACCGACGGCCTGCTTGTCGATTCCGGTGACCGTGAGCTTGTTGACGCCCTCGACCGAGAAGCTGATGCCCGCGGGCGGCTCGACGGTGATGGGGTGCGAGTAGCCGAGCGCGAACTCGACGCCAGCGCCCTTGACTGCAACGCGGTAACCGGTTCCGACGACCTCGAGGCTCTTGGAATAGCCCTCGGTGACACCGATGATCTGGTTGGCGATCAGGGTACGGGTAAGACCGTGAAGCGAACGCGATTCGCGCTCGTCGTCGGGACGGGTGACCAGAACCTGGCCATCCTCGATCTTGACCTCGATGGGACTTGCAACGGTGAGCGCGAGCTCACCCTTCGGTCCCTTGACGGCGACGGCCTGGCCGTCGATCTTTACTTCGACCCCCGTAGGGATCTCAATGGGAAGTCGTCCAATACGTGACATCAGTGATCACCAAACGTAGGCGAGGACTTCCCCACCTACGCCCTTCTTGGAAGCCTGGCGGTCTGTGAGCAGACCGGAGGAAGTCGAGAGGATTGCAACGCCGAGGCCACCGAGAACCGTGGGGATCTCCGTCGACTTCGCGTAGACCCGAAGGCCCGGCTTCGACACGCGCTTGATGCCCGCAATGGAGCGTTCGCGGTTCGGTCCGAACTTGAGGGAGAGCGTCAGGGTCTTGCCGACCTCTGCGTCTTTGACGTCCCACGCCGAGATGTAACCTTCGGCCTTGAGGATGTCTGCGATGTGAGACTTGAGCTTCGAGTGCGGCATGGACACGGTGTCGTGATATGCCGAGTTCGCGTTGCGCAGTCTGGTCAGCATGTCTGCGACCGGATCTGTCATTGTCATTGTGTAGTGCCTTTCGCCTGGTTTCGACACCCTTTACGAGGGAGCCGACCTTTGGTGGTGAACTCCGCAAAACCTGCGGAGCTTTTCGCTGCATGCGTTACGCCTGGGCCGTGAGACACGGCCCAGGCGAAACGGCAAACAACAAAGCTTATCCCACGCGGCCGAAAACCGCGCTGGACGAGACTATGCGGGGGTGTTCTCCGCGTTACGGAACGGGAACCCGAGCGCCTTGAGCAGCGCGCGACCCTCGTCGTCGTTCTTGGCGGTCGTCACGACGGTGATGTCGAAACCACGAACGCGGTCGATCTTGTCCTGGTCGATCTCGTGGAACATCGACTGCTCGGTCAGACCGAACGTGTAGTTGCCACGCCCATCGAACTGCTTGTCGCTGAGACCACGGAAGTCGCGGATGCGGGGAAGCGCGAGCGACAGAAGACGGTCGAGGAACTCCCAGGCGCGGTCGCCACGAAGCGTGACGTGTGCACCGATGGGCTGACCCTCGCGCAGCTTGAACTGAGCGATCGACTTGCGGGCGAGCGTGACCTGCGGCTTCTGGCCGGTGATCGCGGTGAGGTCCTTGACGGCCCCATCGATGATCTTGCCGTCGCGGGCGGCCTCGCCGACACCGGTGTTGACCACGATCTTCACGAGTCCGGGCACCTGGTGCACGTTCGTGAAGCCGAACTCCTCCTGGAGCTTCTTCGAGATCTCGGAGCGGTACTTCTGCTTGAGACGGGGCTGGATTTTGCCAGACACCACTGCAGTATCGGTCATTACAGGTCCTTACCTGACTTCTTGGCGTAACGGATGCGGACCGTCTTGGTGACGCCGTCCTTCGTTACCTCTTCGGTGCGGAAACCGACGCGGGTCGGCTTCTTGGTCTCGGGATCGACGATCGCGACGTTCGACACGTGGATCGGGGCCTCGTGGGTCTCGATTCCGCCGGTCTTCGTACCGCGCTGGGTCTGTCCGACGCGAACGTGCTTCGTGATGAAGTTCACGCCCTCGACGACAACGCGGTTCTTCTCGACCAGTACCTCGAGAACACGACCCTGCTTGCCGCGGTCTCCGCCGCGGGCCTGGGTCGCGCCCGTGATGACCTGAACGAGGTCACCCTTCTTGATGTTTGCCATGACTTAGATAACCTCCGGCGCCAGCGAGATGATCTTCATGAACTTCTTGTCGCGAAGCTCGCGGCCGACGGGGCCGAAGATACGGGTACCACGGGGGTCACCGTCGGTCTTCAAGATCACTGCGGCGTTCTCGTCGAACTTGATGTACGAACCGTCGGGACGACGGGTCTGCTTCTTCACGCGAACGATGACGGCCTTGACCACATCGCCCTTCTTGACGTTTCCGCCGGGGATCGCGTCTTTGACGGTGGCGACGATGACGTCACCGAGACCGGCGTACCGGCGGCCTGAGCCACCGAGAACGCGGATCGTGAGGAGCTCCTTGGCGCCGGTGTTGTCGGCGACCTTGACTCTGGATTCCTGCTGCAGCATTTTCTACTCTTCCTTAGGCGAAGTAAGCGCGAGGCCTACTTGGCCTTCTCGAGGATCTCGACCAGGCGCCAGCGCTTGGTGGCGCTGAGGGGACGGGTCTCGCTGATGAGGACGAGGTCACCGATGCCGGCGGAGTTCGCCTCGTCGTGGACCTTGACCTTGGACGTGCGGCGGATGACCTTGCCGTACAGGGGGTGCTTCACGCGGTCTTCGACCTCGACGACGATGGTCTTCTCCATCTTGTCGCTCGTGACGTATCCACGACGTGACTTGCGGTAGCCGCGAGCGGCTGCCTTGGTCTCGTCGGCCGGCGTTGCAGCCGCATCTTTAACCGTTGCCATTACTTGGCCTCCTCAGCCTCAGCGGCCGGGGCGTCCGCCGAAGCGGTCGCATCCTTCTTGGCCTTGCTTTTCTTTTCTGCCTTGGGAGCCACTGCAACCGGAGCGGGCGTGGCACGAATGCCCAGCTCACGCTCACGGATGATCGTGTAGATGCGCGAGATGTCGCGCTTCACGGCGCGCAGGCGGCCGTGGCTCTCGAGCTGGCCGGTAGCCGACTGGAAACGAAGGTTGAACAGTTCTTCCTTCGCCTTCCGCAGCTCTTCGACCAGGCGGGCGTCTTCGAATGTGTCGAGCTCGACAGGGGCGAGCTCCTTGGAACCGATCGCCATTATGCGTCGCCCTCCTCGCGCTTGATGATGCGTGCCTTGAGCGGCAGCTTGTGGATGGCCCGAGTGAGGGCTTCGCGTGCGATCGTGTCGCTGACGCCGCTGAGCTCGAAGAGCACGCGACCCGGCTTGACGTTCGCAATCCACCACTCGGGTGAACCCTTACCGGAACCCATGCGGGTTTCGGCGGGCTTCTTGGTGAGCGGGCGGTCGGGGTAGATGTTGATCCACACCTTTCCGCCACGCTTGATGTGACGCGTCATGGCGATACGAGCGGACTCGATCTGGCGGTTTGTCACATATGCAGGGGTAAGGGCCTGGATGCCGTACTCGCCGAAGCTCACCGTGGTGCCGCCGGTGGCGTGGCCACTGCGTCCCGGGTGGTGCTGCTTACGGTGCTTGACTCTGCGTGGAATCAACATGGTTATGCCTCAACTCCTGCTGCAACGGGAGCCTCTGCCTTGGGGGCGGAGGCGCCAGCGCCTGAATTCGTGCCGGCAGCACCACGACGGGGACGGTCGCCATCGCGGCGGTCGTCACGACGGTCGGGGCGCGTCGACTTCTGGTTGGCCTGCTCGCGGGCAAGCTCCTTGTTGGTGATGTCACCCTTGTAGATCCAGACCTTCACGCCGATGCGGCCGAAGGTGGTCTTGGCCTCGTAGAAGCCGTAGTCGATGTTCGCGCGAAGGGTGTGCAGCGGCACGCGACCCTCACGGTAGAACTCCGAGCGGCTCATCTCGGCGCCGCCGAGACGGCCGGAGACCTGGATACGAACACCCTTGACCGATGCGGTGCGCTGAGCGCCCTGCATCCCCTTGCGCATGGCACGGCGGAACGCGACGCGAGCGGTGAGCTGCTCCGCGATTCCCTGGGCCACGAGCTGGGCTTCGGCTTCGGGGTTCTTGACCTCGAGGATGTTGAGCTGGATCTGCTTGCCCGTGAGCTTCTCGAGGTCGGTGCGGATGCGCTCGGCCTCGGCTCCACGACGACCGATCACGATGCCCGGACGGGCGGTGTGAATGTCGACGCGAACGCGGTCACGGGTGCGCTCGATCTCGATGCGGGCGACGCCGGCACGATCGAGCGAGGTGCTGAGCAGCCTGCGGATCTTGACGTCTTCTGCAACGAAGTCCGCGTAGCGCTGTCCCGGCTTCGTCGAGTCGGAGAACCAACGCGACACGTGGTCGGTGGTGATACCGAGACGGAAGCCGTACGGGTTTACTTTCTGTCCCATTACTTCTTACCTGCCTTCTTCGTGGACGTTGCCACTGCTGCCTCGTCGGGCGTGTTCAGCACAACCGTGATGTGGCTCGTGCGCTTCAGAATCTGGAACGCGCGGCCCTGTGCACGGGGCTGGAAACGCTTGAGGGTGGTTCCCTCATCGACGAACGCAGCCGAGACGAACAGGTCCTGCTCGTCGAGGTAGCTGTTCGACGCGTCGGCCTTGACCCGAGCGTTCGCCATGGCGGACGCGACGAGCTTGTAGACCGGGTCGGACGCACCCTGCGGGGCGAACTTCAGGATCGCCAGCGCTTCGACTGCCTGCTTGCCGCGGATCATGTTGACGACGCGACGAGCCTTCATGGGGGTGACGCGGATGTGTCGCACACGTGCGATTGACTCCACCATTTCTCTCCTCCTTTCGCCACCGCGTTAGCGGCGACGGCCCTTCTTGTCGTCCTTCACGTGACCACGGAAGGTGCGGGTGGGAGCAAACTCGCCGAGTTTGTGCCCAACCATGGTTTCGGTGACGAACACCGGGATGTGCTTACGACCGTCGTGGACGGCGATCGTGTGGCCGAGGAACGCGGGGATGATCATCGATCGGCGCGACCAGGTCTTGATGACGTTCTTGGAACCGGCTTCGTTCTGAGTGACAACCTTGCGATACAGGTGGTCGTCAACGAAGGGGCCCTTCTTGAGACTGCGTGGCATCTTCTACAACTCCTACTTACGCTTCTTGCCGACGGTACGGCGACGAACGATGAGCTTGTCGCTTTCCTTGTTGATGTGCCGGGTGCGGCCTTCCTTCTGGCCCCAAGGGCTCACAGGATGACGTCCACCGGAGGTCTTTCCCTCACCACCACCGTGCGGGTGGTCGACCGGGTTCATGGCGACACCACGCACGGTCGGGCGAACGCCCTTCCAGCGCATACGGCCGGCCTTTCCCCAGTTGATGTTCGACTGCTCGGCGTTGCCGACCTCGCCGATCGTTGCACGGCAGCGAGCGTCGACGTTGCGGATTTCACCGCTGGGAAGACGAAGCTGCGCATAGGGGCCGTCCTTCGCGACGAGACGAACCGAGGCTCCGGCGGAGCGGGCCATCTTGGCGCCGCCGCCCGGCTTCAGTTCGATCGCGTGGATGACGGTACCGGTGGGGATGTTCTTGAGCGGCAGGTTGTTGCCGGGCTTGATGTCGGCAGACGCTCCCGACTCGACGATGTCGCCCTGTGCCAGCTTGTTCGGAGCCAGGATGTAGCGCTTGGTTCCGTCGAGGTAGTGCAGCAGAGCGATGCGTGCGGTGCGGTTGGGGTCGTACTCGATGTGAGCGACCTTGGCGTTGACGCCGTCTTTGTCATTGCGACGGAAGTCGATGACACGGTACTGGCGCTTGTGGCCACCACCGATGTGACGCGTCGTGATGCGACCTGCGTTGTTACGTCCACCGGTCTTCGAGAGCGGACGCAGCAGCGACTTCTCGGGCGTCGACCGGGTGATCTCCGCGAAGTCGGCGACGGACGAACCGCGACGACCCGGGGTGGTGGGCTTGTACTTGCGAATAGCCATTTCTATATCCCTCTGGCCCTAGCCGACAGCGGTGAAGATGTCGATGGTGCCGGACTTGAGCGTGACGATGGCGCGCTTGGTGTCTTTGCGCTTGCCAATGCCGAACTTGGTGCGACGGGTCTTGCCGACACGGTTGAGCGTGTTGATCGACGCGACCTCGACCTTGAAGATCTTCTCGATAGCGAGCTTGATCTCGGTCTTGTTCGAGCGGGGGTCGACGATGAACGTGTACTTGCCCTCGTCGATCAGGCCGTAGCTCTTCTCGGAGACGACCGGCGACAGGATGATGTCGCGCGGGTCTTTGTTGAATGCAGCGTTGCTCATGTCTAGACCTCTTCCTGAGCAGTGTTCTTCGACTTGGCTGCGACGAACGCGTCGAACGAAGCCTTGGTGAAGATGATGTCGTCGGAGACGAGCACGTCGTATGCGTTCAGCTGGTCGGCCGGCAGCACGTGCACGGTCGGGATGTTGCGAACGCTCTTCAGGCTCAGCACGTCGTCACGCTCGAGCACGATGAGAACGTGCTTCGAGGTCGCGACCTGGCTGAGCAGCTCGAGAACACCCTTGGTCGAGGGCGTGTCGCCCTGAGCAAGCGACTCGACCACGTGAACGCGTCCACCGCGTGCGCGGTCGGAGAGCGAACCGAGCAGAGCTGCGGCGATCATCTTCTTGGGGGTGCGCTGGTCGTAGCTGCGCGGGGTCGGTCCGTGGACGATGCCACCACCGGTCATCTGAGGAGCGCGGATCGAGCCCTGACGAGCGCGACCGGTTCCCTTCTGCTTGAACGGCTTGCGACCGGCACCGGAAACCTCGCCACGACGCTTGGTCTTGTGGGTTCCCTGGCGGGCGGCGGCGAGCTGAGCGACCACGACCTGGTGGATCAGCGGGACATTGGTCTGGACGTCGAACAGCTCGGCGGGAAGGTCGACGGTGCCGGCCTTCTTGCCCTTGACGTCGACGACGTCAACCGTGGTAGTTGCGGTAGCCATGAACTAGGCCCCCTTCACTGCGGTACGAACGAAAACGAGACGGCCACGAGCTCCGGGAACGGCACCCTTGATGAGGATGACGTTCTTCTCGGCGTCGATGGAGTGCACGGCGAGGTTGAGCACGGTGACGCGCTCTCCACCCATGCGACCGGCCATGCGCATGCCCTTGAAGACACGCGACGGGGTCGAGGATGCGCCGATGGAACCGGGCTTGCGGTGGTTGCGGTGGGCACCGTGCGAGGCGTTGTCGCCTCGGAAGTTGTGACGCTTCATGACACCGGCGAAACCCTTGCCCTTGGAAGTGCCGACGACGTCGACCTTCTTGCCGGCTTCGAAGACCGCGTCGACGGTGAGCTCCTGGCCCACCGTGTAGTCGGCCGCGTCGGCGGTGCGGATCTCGGTGATGTGACGGCGAGGCGTGACACCGGCGGCGTCGAAGTGACCCGTGGCCGGCTTGTTCACCTTGCGGGGGTCGATCTGGCCGGCGGCGATCTGAACGGCCACGTAGCCGTCGCGCTCGACGGTGCGGATCTGCGTGACCACGTTCGGCGTGATCTCGACGACCGTGACGGGGATGAGACGGTTGTTCTCGTCCCAGACCTGGGTCATGCCGAGCTTCTTGCCGAGGAGACCCTTGCTGGTCTTGGTGGCGGCTGCTTGTGTAGGCGTAGACATAGTGTTCAGTCCCCCGCTTAGAGCTTGATCTCGATGTTGACGTCAGCCGGCAGGTCGAGACGCATGAGCGAGTCGACGGCCTTGGGCGTGGGATCGATGATGTCGATCAGACGCTTGTGCGTGCGCATTTCGAAGTGCTCGCGGCTGTCCTTGTACTTGTGGGGCGAACGGATCACTGCGATCACGTTCTTCTCGGTCGGCAGCGGTACCGGACCGACGACGGTCGCACCCGCGCGGGTCACCGTGTCGACGATCTTGCGCGCCGAGGAGTCGATGACCTCGTGGTCGTACGACTTAAGTCGAATGCGGATCTTCTGTCCCGCCATGTGTGACTCACTCTCTTGTCTTGCGTCTTACCGCCTGTAGGCAGCATTGGACGCGCTTGCTTGCCCGAGCCTTGCAGCCCGTGCTCGATACGCCCGCAGTCGGTCGCACCACTGTTCTTCTGTCAATGTCCTCGCGGACCCAACCCGTCTCGCCCCGCGCGCAGAGTAGATCTGCGATACAAAGAAAAAGGATTGAAGTGTGTTCTGCTACCCGCGGCCCAGCTCTCAACCTCGGATCACGAAGACCCAGTGGGCTAGCTGTGCACTGCCTGGCAGTGATTCCGCGCACGCAAGGCGGCACGAAAATGTTGAACTAGACGAGTTTGCCACACCCGAGGGGCATCGTGCAACCCGGGCGTGTCGCGTTGGGCGTGTCGCGCCGTTCCGCAGATCGAAGCTTCGGCACGGTCACTCGAAAAGGAGTGCCCGGAGTTCTGATTCAGCCGAACCCAATCGTGCGGGATCTATTGTCGTTCCCTCTACGTAGTGGTCGACGACCCGAGGATCGACGTAGCTCTTTTTGGCGATGGAAGGCGTGTTGCCGAGCACCTCCGCCGCATCTCGCATGGCCTGCGCGAGGGCCCGCGACCGTGCGGTCGCGCGCGGCTCCGGGCCGTGCTTCGCCAGACTCACGGCCGCTGCCACCGTTCCGTGCAGCGTGCGAAAGTCTTTCGCCGTGAACTGCCCACCCGTCTTGTCTCTCACATAGTCGTTGATCTCGTCGGCGGCGATCGGATGCCAGTTGCCGGCTCCCGCGCGCCAGGCCAGCAGGCGTGCCCGCGGCCCGCGATGTTTCAGGGCGCGCACGACCGCAGCGAGATCTGCGTCGGTGATGTCGCTCTCCCATGCCTGCCCGCTCTTGGCAGGGAACGCCAGATGCACGGTGTCGCCGCTGACGCGAGCGTGGGCACCGAGCAGCGTCGACAACCCGTGGCTGCCGTTCGATTCGGCGTACCGCTCGCTGCCGACCCTCAGCGAGCCGGTGTCGAGCATCCGAAAGGCCGCCGCCAACGCCCGCTCTTTCGTCGGCTCCGCACTACGAAGGTCGATGGTGACGCCGCGACGTGCTGTCGGAAGCGACTCGGCCAGAGCGAGAGCCCTGTCGAACTTGATGCGATCCTTCTGCTCCCGCCACGTCGGGTGGTAGATGTACTGTCGGCGCCCCGCCGCATCGATGCCCGTGGCCTGGATGTGGCCATTGGCATACGGCGCAATCCACACATCGGTCCAGGCAGGAGGAATGGCGAGCTTCTCTATGCGCTCTCTCAGCTCGGTGTCTGCCACGACCGTGCCGTCGTGGTTGCGGTACGAAAACCCCCGCCCAGCACGAACCCTGTGCAGGCCTGCGCCCGCCGAGTTGCTTCGCCTCAGCCTCACCATTCACCCATTGTGAGTCCCGCGGGGCCGGCCAGACGCATCCGGCCCCGGGGCTTGACAGGCGGCGCGACTACTCGGTTCCGACAGCCTTGTCTGCGGCCGTGCGAGCGCCTTCGACCTGCTCGTCGAATTTGTCGCCCGTGATCTTGTTGACCGCGCCGGCCACACCGTCGAGCAGCTTGTCGCTGAGGTCTTCGGCCTTCTCGCTCTTCAGGGCTTCCTGCACCTTGTTGTCGCCCAGGAACTCCTGCGCCTTCTTGGTGATGTCTTCGAGTCCCATGATTCTCCTTTGATCGGGCCCCGCATTCGAGGCGGTTGGCCCATTCTGCTCCCAGGCGTCAGAACAAGTCGAGGGCTTTTCGCGCAGCCTCGGCGAGGGCATGTCCATATGATGCTCCGTGGCCCGCGGCATGAACGGCGAGCGGATGCAGTTGGTGCAGTGCGATCCGTTCCCGCCATCCAGGTCGCAGAGCAAACTCGTCGTCGTAGGCGTCGACGATCACATCGAGATGGGGCGCGCCGAAGAGGGTCAGCATGGCGAGGTCGGTCTCCCGATGCCCACCGTGCGCCGCCGGATCGATGAACACCGCTTCGTCGCTCGTCCACATGACGTTTCCGTTCCACAGGTCGCCGTGGATGCGCCGCGCGGGTTCTCCGTCATCGGCCGCGCCCGACTCCAACAACTCGCAGACGGCGAACACGTGATCCGCAGCTCCCGCGTCGATGGAACCGACCGACAAGGCGATCTCGAGAAACGGCCGGACCCTCTGTTCGGAGTAGAACCGCCCCCACGAGCATTCCGGCCTGCACTGCATCGGGCGTGCTCCGATGAAGGTGGGGCCGTTCCACCCGTGCGGTGCCGAGCCGAAGGCCTGCGCGCCGGCCCTGTGGGTGACGGCCAGCGCCCGGCCGAACCGCGCGGCGGCATCCGGTGTCGGTCGCGCCGACTCGAGCTGCGCGATCTCGATACGGCCAGCAGAGACGGACTCGACCCGCGCCGTTCTCGCACCGCCCTGAGTCTCGGCCTCTGCCAGCCACGCGAGCCCGGCGGCCTCCGCCTCGAAGAAGCCATCTGGCGCGCGGGGGTTGGACTTGACGAAGGGCACGCTCCATTCTGTTCCCTTCGACAAGCTCAGGGAACGGGCGGACTTAAACGGCAGCAGGGCCGCACCCGAAGGTGCGGCCCTGCTGAGTACTACTGGTGAAGAATCGACTACTTGGTGATCTTCGTGACGGTACCGGCACCGACGGTGCGGCCACCCTCACGGATCGCGAAGCCGAGGCCCTCTTCCATGGCGATGGGCTGGATCAGCTCGACGCTGATGTCAGTCGTGTCGCCGGGCATGACCATCTCGGTGCCCTCGGGGAGGGTGATGACGCCGGTCACGTCGGTGGTGCGGAAGTAGAACTGCGGGCGGTAGTTCGTGTAGAACGGGTTGTGGCGGCCACCCTCATCCTTGGACAGGATGTAGGCGGTTCCATCGAAACCGGTGTGCGGCGTGACCGAACCCGGCTTGACGATGACCTGGCCGCGCTCGACGTCTTCGCGCTTGGTGCCGCGGAGCAGCAGACCACAGTTCTCGCCGGCCCATGCCTCGTCGAGCTGCTTGTGGAACATCTCGATACCCGTGACCGTGGTCTTGACGGTCGGGCGGATGCCGACGATCTCGACCTCGGAGTTGATCGCGAGGGTTCCGCGCTCGGCGCGACCCGTGACGACGGTTCCACGACCGGTGATCGTGAAGACGTCCTCGACGGGCATCAGGAAGGGCTTGTCCTTGTCGCGGACGGGCTCCGGGATGGAGTCGTCGACGGCCTGCATGAGCTCGAGGATCGCGTCGACCCACTTCTCGTCGCCCTCGAGAGCCTTGAGGCCCGAGACGCGAACGACGGGAGCGTTGTCGCCATCGAAGTCCTGGCTGGACAGCAGCTCGCGAACCTCGAGCTCGACGAGCTCCAGGATCTCCTCGTCGTCGACCATGTCGGACTTGTTGAGCGCGACCAGCAGGTAGGGAACGCCGACCTGCTTGGCGAGCAGAACGTGCTCGCGGGTCTGAGCCATCGGGCCGTCGGTAGCGGCAACCACGAGGATCGCGCCATCCATCTGAGCGGCACCGGTGATCATGTTCTTGATGTAGTCAGCGTGACCCGGGGCGTCGACGTGAGCGTAGTGACGCTTCTCGGTCTCGTACTCGACGTGCGAGATGTTGATCGTGATGCCGCGCTGGCGCTCTTCGGGAGCGGAGTCGATCGACGCGAAGTCGCGCTGAACGTTGGTCTTGGACGGGAACTTGTCGGCAAGGACCTTGGAGATCGCTGCAGTCAGCGTGGTCTTTCCGTGGTCGACGTGACCGATCGTTCCGATGTTTACGTGCGGCTTGGTCCGCTCGAACTTGGCCTTGGCCACTGGGTCCTCCTCAGGACTCTCTTGCTCCGCATCCGGACAAAAAACTACCGGGTGAAGAGCGGGGGTGTTTGTGTGTTGATGTTACGCGCTCCGGTGCTCGTAACAATATTGAGCACCGGAACACGATACAGGACTATTCGCCCTTGTTTTTGTTGATGATCTCTTCGGCAACAGCCTTGGGGACCTCGGCGTAGCTGTCGAAGGTCATCGAGTACACCGCGCGGCCCGAGGTCTTCGACCTCAGGTCACCGATATAACCGAACATCTCCGAAAGCGGTACATGGGCACGGATGACCTTGATACCGGTCGCGTCCTCCATGGACTGGATCTGGCCACGGCGCGAGTTGATATCGCCGATGACGTCACCCATGTATTCCTCAGGGGTGCGCACCTCGACTGCCATCAACGGCTCAAGGATGACCGGGTCCGCCTTGCGGGCGGCTTCCTTGAACGCCATGGAACCAGCGATCTTGAACGCCATCTCCGAGGAGTCGACGTCGTGGAACTGGCCGTCGAGCAGGGCTGCCCGAACACCCACCATGGGGTAGCCGGCGAGAACGCCGACCTGGAGGGCATCCTGGATTCCCGCGTCGACGGAGGGGATGTACTCGCGCGGAACGCGACCACCGGTGACCTTGTTCTCGAACTCGTAGATCTTCTCCGCGGTCACCTCCATCGGCTCGATCGAGATCTGAACCTTGGCGAACTGACCCGAACCACCGGTCTGCTTCTTGTGGGTGTAGTCGTGCTTCGGAACCACGCGACGGATCGTCTCGCGGTACGCGACCTGGGGCTTGCCCACGTTGGCCTCGACGTTGAACTCGCGGCGCATACGGTCGACCAGGATGTCGAGGTGAAGCTCGCCCATTCCCTTGATGACCGTCTGGCCCGTGTCCTGGTTCTGCTCGGTGCGGAAGGTCGGGTCCTCTTCAGCGAGCTTCTGGATGGCGACACCCAGCTTCTCCTGGTCGGCCTTCGTCTTCGGCTCGATCGCGACCTCGATGACCGGCTCCGGGAACGTCATCGACTCGAGAACGACCTGGTCGTTCGAGTCGCTGAGCGTGTCTCCCGTGGTCGTGCCCTTCAGGCCGATGACAGCGTAGATGTGACCTGCGGTCACGCTGTCTACGGGGATCTCCTTGTTGGCGTGCATCTGGAAGATCTTGCCGATGCGCTCTTTCTTGCTCTTGGTCGAGTTCGTGACCTGTCCACCGGAGTCGAGACGACCCGAGTAGACGCGGATGAACGTCAGACGACCGAAGAACGGGTGCACCGCGACCTTGAACGCGAGAGCGGCGAAAGGCTCCGAGGCGTCGGGGTGACGCTCTACCTTGACCTCCTCGTCGCGGGGGTCGGTTCCCACGGTGGCGGGAACGTCGAGCGGGCTGGGCAGGTAGTCGACGACTGCATCGAGCATCGGCTGAACACCGCGGTTCTTGAAGGCGGAGCCACAGAGAACCGGGTAGATCTCGCTGGCGACCGTCAGCTTGCGGATGCCAGCCTTGATCTCGGCGACCGTGAGCTCTTCGCCGGCAAAGAACTTCTCGAGCAGAGCGTCGTCGGTCTCGGCGACGGTCTCGAGGAGCAGCTGGCGGTACTCGTCCGCCTTCTCCTTGAGGTCGTCCGGGATCTCCTGAACCTCGTACTTGGCTCCCATGGTGACGTCACCCTTGGAGTCGGAAGGCCAGACGAGAGCACGCATCTCGACGAGGTCGACGACCCCGACGAATCCGTTCTCGGCACCGATGGGCAGCTGGATGACCAGCGGCTTCGCGCCGAGCTTGTTGATGATGGTGTCTACCGTGAAGTAGAAGTCGGCTCCGAGCTTGTCCATCTTGTTGATGAAGCAGATACGGGGAACTTCGTACTTGTCGGCCTGTCGCCACACGGTCTCCGACTGGGGCTCGACGCCCTCTTTGCCGTCGAAGACTGCCACGGCACCGTCGAGCACGCGGAGCGAACGCTCCACCTCGACGGTGAAGTCGACGTGACCCGGAGTGTCGATGATGTTGATCTGGTTCTTGTCCCAGAAACAGGTGACTGCAGCAGAGGTGATCGTGATGCCACGCTCCTGCTCCTGCTCCATCCAGTCGGTCGTCGATGCGCCGTCGTGGGTCTCACCGATCTTGTGGTTGACACCCGTGTAGAACAGGATGCGCTCGGTGGTGGTGGTCTTGCCGGCATCGATGTGAGCCATGATGCCGATGTTGCGGACCTTGTTCAGGTCGGTGAGCACGTCCTGTGCCACAGATTGCCTCCGGTTGTTTACTAAGGGGTTTGTCGAACGATGGCGGCACCGATCGAGGGGCCGGTTCGCGGGGCGAACCGGCCTCTCGACCAGCACACGCGATTACCAGCGGTAGTGAGCGAATGCCTTGTTCGACTCGGCCATCTTGTGGGTGTCTTCGCGGCGCTTGACCGCGGCACCGAGGCCGTTCGACGCGTCGAGGATCTCGTTGGTGAGACGCTCGGTCATCGTCTTCTCTCGACGGCTCTTCGCGTAGCTCGTGAGCCAGCGGAGTGCGAGAGTGTTGGCACGGTGAGGCTTGACCTCGACCGGAACCTGGTAGGTCGATCCACCGACGCGGCGCGACTTGACCTCGAGCGTGGGGCGAACGTTGTCGAGCGCCTTCTTGAGGGTGACGACGGCGTCGGCGCCGTTCTTTGCAGCGACCCCTTCGAGTGCGTCGTAGACGATGCGCTCGGCAAGGCCCTTCTTGCCATCAAGAAGGATCTTGTTGACGAGCTGGCTGACGATAGGCGCACCGTAGACGGGGTCT
The DNA here is from genome assembly GCF_900177685.1 of Agreia pratensis. Lineage (GTDB taxonomy): Bacteria > Actinomycetota > Actinomycetes > Actinomycetales > Microbacteriaceae > Agreia > Agreia pratensis. Next base: position 645,842 of record NZ_FXAY01000002.1, on the reverse strand, counting down.
GCGACGACGGGGCGCTTGGGTGCTGGTCCCTTACGAGGCATTACTTCTTCTCCATCTTCGCGCCGTAACGGCTGCGAGCCTGCTTGCGGCCCTTGACGGCCTGGGTGTCCAGGGCGCCGCGGACGATCTTGTAACGCACACCGGGCAGGTCCTTCACACGACCGCCACGCACGAGCACCATGGAGTGCTCCTGCAGGTTGTGGCCTTCACCGGGAATGTACGCGGTGACCTCGGTGCCGTTGGACAGCTTGACGCGGGCGACCTTGCGCAGAGCCGAGTTGGGCTTCTTGGGCGTGGTCGTGTAGACGCGGGTGCAGACGCCGCGCTGCTGCGGGTTGGCCTTCAGGGCCGGCGTCTTGGTCTTGGTGACCTTCGGAGTTCGGCCCTTGCGGACCAACTGCTGAATGGTTGGCACTACTTCTCCTATTTTCTACTGCACGGTGACAGCTTGCTTTCGCGTAGCAATCGGTAGCGCCCGCGTGCGGGATTCAACCGATGTTCTTGTGGACCCGCCGCCTGCACACGCGAGCGTCTGCAGAGATTGTGATGGTGGGTATGCCGTGGGGGCCTGCCCCAGAGAGGGCCTGCCCTTGCCTTGCCCCAGACTGATCTGTCGCAAGAATCTCGTCTCGGACGAATCCGAGTTGAAAAGTGGGCGTGCAAGAATGCACACACCCGGCAATATTAGCCCGAAGCGGCGCTTCGGTCAAGCGAGGTCGACCGCTAGAACGGCAGCGCCGATGACGAGAACGTGATCGCTCCGTCGACGACGGAAACCGTGCCGGCTGGCCGGTAGTTCGGCAGACTCGTGCCCGATTGCCCGGACCGACCAGCACTGTCGACGGAGTCCGCCACGACGTCGAGTGTTCCTGCCGTCGCAGTCGAGACCGACCAGCCGTTGCCCGCCCAGTCGCCGATGGAGTAGGTGGGCCTCGCCGTGAGTGTCCAGCGGATATTCGAGTAGCTGACACCGTCTTGGGCTCGAGCCTGGAAGCCGCAGCCTGTGGGCGCGAGACTCTGCTGCGCCACGCATCCGTCGACGTACGCGTCGACCGCGGCGCGGGCGGCCGCGGTGCCGGCCTCGGTGAGCGTGGTGGCCACCGCCGCGGTTGCGATGCTTCCCGCAGCGGCGTCGGAGAGACCGACGACGTTCGCCGTTGCTGGCGCTGCGTCGAAGAGGTCGCTGTCGTCGACCACCGAGACCTCGTAGTCACCCGGAAAAGCGCGGAGGCCCGACTCGTCGGCGCCCTCGACGGTGTTGCCGTCGACCTGCACAGCGAGGCCATCCGGCCCCTGAACCTGCACATCCACCGCGCCGAGGGGCAGGGGCTGCAACTGCCAGACATCGAAGACGACGAACGTCTTGCCGGCCTTCTGCAGCTCGAACTCCTGCGTGTAACTCGTTCCCCCCTGGGTGATCTTGGCGGTGACGGTGGCCGTGTCGCCCGTCGTCTTCGCCTTGCCCACGCTGAAACCTGTGATGTGGTTGGAGGAAGCGTTGTAGGCGTCGTCGGTGAGCAGCCCTGATGGCTTCTCTCCCATGACCTCGAGTGCCGACTCTGCTCTGCCGTCGACCAGGTCTTGCAGGAATGTCTTCACCTGGGTGTCGGGCGCGACGCTCGACGAGATGGATGCGCCGGCGACGGCCAATCCGGCGCCACCCAGAATCACGACCGCCGCCGCGATGGATATGCCGATGATCAGACCCTTGCGCGATCTGCGAGCGCTCTGCTGAGGGCGGGGCTGCGGCTGGACGGGCTGGGGCTGCGGCTGGGCGAACTGGAACTGCGGCTGGACGGGATAGTTCTGCGCCTGTGGAACGGGCGGTGCCGACATAGGCGGAACGGGCACCGAAGGAATGGGAGGCACCGGCGGAACGGACGACGCACCCTGGGGCACGGGGGGAAGTGTGTTGTCTGACATCGAGGGCTCCTCGCTTCGAATCCCGGATGACCATCCAAGCAGAGATCGGCCGCCGCTACGCTACCGAACCGTCGACTCTGTCATTCGTCGTCCTTCTCCCACGGCCAGGACGCCCCGCCTTGTCCCGCTCCGATCAGCGACAGTCCGATGGCCGAGACGAAAGCCGCCCCGACCACCACGATCGTGAACGGAGTGGGAGCCTGGGCGGCGATGACCAGCAGGAGCGCCGTGAGCCGACCGGTCGCCACGAACTGAAGAAGGCCCAGAGTGGCGAGTTGCACGGCGACCGCCCCGAGAGCGAGGACGGCCGATGATCCGAGCACGGCCCCGAGGCCTCTACCGGTCACGGTCGACCAGCGCGGCGACGCCAAGGCGAACAGAACGGCCACGGCGCTGACCGCTACCGACACAGGAGCGACGATCGGACCCACGTCGGGATCGGCCACCACCTCCGTCTCGGCCAGAAGACTGACGAAGCCCCAGCCTGCGACGACGAGGGCGACGAACAGCGCGGTCGCGAAGACCGACCGGCCGTAGCGCAGGCCTCGGCTCGGCACGGCGGCTACCAGGCCGGTGAGCCCTGCGGCGCCGTAACCGGCGCCTCGGCCATCGTCTTGTCGTACTCCTCGCGCGCGGCCTGGTTGCGTTCTTTGACCTTGCGGCCACGGGACGAGACCCATGCGCCGGTCCAGACCGATACCTCGCGGGCCACGATCGCAGCGACGATCGGTAGCGGATCCATCAGAAGCGAGCGCAGGAATTCTCCGAGGGCGTCCTGGGTCATCGTCCAGCCCTGAACAGCGAGATATGCGCCGACGATGGAACCCGCGTAGACGACAGCGGCCACGACGAAGCCGCCGATGATGTACGCCCACCATCCCGCACGGTTGAGAATGAGTACGAGAAGGACGAACGCGATGGCGAAGAAGACGACAGGAACGATGAAGGCGAAGTTCACGAGGAATCGCGTGAGCGTCGATACGGCGTTCTCGACCGCGGGGTTGAACGCGAAGAACACCGAGGCCACCGCGGCGTACACCACGGCGAAAACGACTGTTCCCACGAGAGCGATGACGGTGCCGAAGAGACGATTGCCTCTGCGAACGGGCTGGGCGGGGCGCGCAACGTAGACCGGCGCCGGTGCCTGCGAGTAGATCTCTCCGCCGGGAATACCCGGGGCCACCGCAGGATCGGCGGGCGGAGCTGACGAGCCGGTCTGCTGTGCGAGAGGAGCACCCGTGGTGTGCGGGTTCATCGGAGGGACGGTGGTGCGAACGACGTAGGGATTGGGATCCTCCACCGCCTCATTCTGCGCGGGCCTCGTCCAGCCCTGCGACGCCCCTGAATTCTGATCAGGCTCGGCCGCGGCGCGCACGACCACGGGCTCGAGAGTGCCGGGCTCGACGCTCGAGGGCTCTGCCACGACGAACTCTCGGGTGGATTCGGTGTGCGACTCTCGCCGGCTGCTCTCAGGGCTGTCCGGGGAAAGCGGGTCGCGGTCGGGATCGTTGCTGGTGCTCATAAGGCCATCCTGCCTCCCGTGGTACCGGTTCGCCAGCAGGCGCGGCGCACGACATGCGCATGCGCACATGTCTGCTGAGGCATCAGCTCACGCTGAACGACTGGCGACCGAGGTGCACGACGGCGCCGACGCCGACCGGAACACGTTCTCCCGGTCTGAGGGCGACCGGAGGTCCGCCCTGCTGCACCACCACGGTGCCGTTGCCCGATGCGAGGTCCTCGATCCACAGACCGCGAGCATCGATCCCGAATCGGGCGTGCACCTTCGAGACCGAACGTCCCGGGTCGTCGACGCTCACGAGCTGGAGCGACTCGTCGTCTCCCCCTTCGCGCGGCGCCCGTCCGATGATTCCGCCGCCCGTTACCGTGACGACCTGTCCGGTGCTGAACTCGAGAACGAAAGAGAGCACCGGCTCCGCACTGTCCGGCGGCGGCGCGGACGGCTCGATATAGGGAATCCTCGAGGACCGCGCGTCCCAGAGTCCTGTCTCCGATGCACCGGGAAAAGGAGGGAGTCCGGGCTCAGCCACGACGCTCCCCCTTCTTGCCGGACACCCGTGCGTGCGCCGACAGCGATCGGAGTCGGGCGGCCGCGCGGATGCGTTGCCACCGAGTGTATTCCTTCGCCCACGCTGCCCTGAGTATCGCCAGGTCCGACCAGTACTGGTCGGCCTCACGAGTCTCGATCCGTTCCTCGGCGAAGACCGCCGTATCTGCTCGACGGGCGAATGTCTCCAGGTCGACGGCGCCGACGACCCGTGCGGCCTCGAGCCTGGTCGCCGTCGCGGGCACGTCGTAGCCGTAGTCGAGGCCGGCATCGACGATCTCCTGCCATCCGCCGGCGATCCGGGAAGCGGCATCCGATCGGCGTCGGCGCCTTCGCCGTCGTACCGCTTTTGCGCTCGCAATGACGATCACGGGCGCGCAGACGATCAACAGCACCAGGGCGACGATTCCGACCGAACGCGCGATGCTCAGCACCAGAGGCCAGAACGCATCGGGGTCGTTCGCCTTCGGCTCATCGACTTCGGGCCGGTTGGGCTCGACCGGCGTATCGTCCGCGGCAGGCGGCGGAGGGATGACCACCTGGGGTCTCGAGACCTGCTGCTTCGTGTCCGGCAGTTTCTCGGGGATCGGCCGGTCCTCGGGTGTCGGATCGATCGGGACCCATCCGTATCCGGCGAGATTCACCTCGACCCAGGCCGAGACATCCGAGCCTGTCACCACACCGGTACCCGCCGGCGGCGCGAAGCCCATGACGACCCTCGACGGAAAACCCAGCTCACCGGCCATGAGCGCGACCGCCGCGGCATACTGCTCGGCATCGCCCAGCATCAACGGTGAGGTCAGCAGCTCCGTGATGCGATCGGCGGCATGACCCGAGCGGCTGTAGGGTCGGCCGTCGTCGGTGCCGTGGCTGATATATCCGGATGCCTTGATCGCGTCGACGACGGCGGCCAGCTTCTCGCCGGGTGCGTCGAGCCCCTGTGTATCGGCGGCGACCGCGGTTGCGACGGCGTCGGGAACATTGCTCGGCTCCGGTACGGACGCGTCGCCTGGCTGAGCCGATCTCAGCTCGTCGTCGGAGGGCGCCGACGGCACGACCGCCTCGATCGTGTAGCTGTCACCTTCGCGAACTCCCCCCAACACGGCCGCCGTGTTGGACGTGCGGTTGTAGTAGAACGAGTCGGCCAGCTGCGACGCGCGCGATCCGTCGAAGGACACCCTCTCGACATCGCCGACCGTCGGGAGCCAGACCCCTCGATACCCCGCCACGACGATCGAGGCTGACACGGGTATGCCCGATTCGCCTGTCCGATCGATCGTCGACGGTACCCGGGCGAAGAAGCCCGATGCGCTGTCTTTCGCTTCGTCGCCCACGCTGTAGACCACGCCGTTGTACGTGTCGAGTGCGGCTATCCGGATGCGCGCGCCGTTTGGGAGACCCTCGACGTCGAAGAGCGGCGCATCCGGCGCATCGGCGCTCCAGTACGAGCGGAATCCGCTGAGCGGACTCGCGTAATCGCGGGGGTCGAACGGCCGCTCGACGGCCGCCCGCACGACATCGCGCGATCCCTGTGGCGCGAGCGCCCCGGCGGCCGATACTCCGGCGACCACCGCGATGGAGAGGACGAGGACGGCCGCCAGCACCGGGCGAAGCGAGCCGCGTCGTTCAGCGAGGGGCTCCGAAGCCCGAGATCCCGATTCGGTCTGGCCCGCGAGCAACGCGATGGAGCGTCGTCGAGTGCGCCTCGCCCGCCAGGTCATCCACGCGATGGCCACGACGAGAAATGCGATCGCCGGCAGAAACGGAGACCACGCCACCTCTGGTCCGAGCGCGAGGCCCGCGATGGCGACGGCTATCGGAATGAGCACCGCCGCGTCGCTCCGCCGCACTCTCAGCACGATCGACAGACCAAGCACCGTTCCGCCCAGGAGAAGCACGAGCGCGGGCGCCAGAAGCGACTGATAGCTCGACACCGGGAGATCGACGGTGACGAGCTGCTTCCACCCCAGGGCGGTTCCGGTCACGAGATCGCGCAGGCCGTCGAAGCTCGGCAGTACGCCGAATATCGCCCGTCCGGGAACGGCGAGTGCCACGCCGAAAATCAGGAATACGGCAATGGAGGCGCCGAAGACGACGTAACCCGGCCATCTCAGCAGAGCGCCCGTCCAGGCGACGACGACGCCAAGAACGAGTGCCGCTGCAGCCAGAACGATGAGCCGAGGTGTCTGATAGATGGGCCACAGCGTCGAGGCGGCGACAGCCATCAGCGCCACGAAAAAGATGGTGTCGGCCGCGGCGGAGCGCCGGTCGAAAGAGGCCGGCTTGATCACGATGCAGCCCTCGCGAGAGCCTTCTGCACGTCATCGAGGTATCCGATGGTGAGCACGCGCAACTCGCCGACCCGGCGAAGGCTGGGAACGATGCCGGGATTGCACACGACCGCGAGCACTTCCACTCCGGGGGGAAACGCTGCAGAAGCACTTCGCAGGTGCGCGGCTGTCGGCTCGGACCCGCAGACGATGATGGCCACGGAGGCCCCTGAGACCGATTCGGCACTGCCGCGCGCGAGGGTGACCAACGGCGACGCGAGCGGGCTGTGCTCGACACGCGCGAGGTCGTCGAGAAGTCTCGACCTGCTGAGAGCGCTGAGCCGCCTCGGAGTGTTCACTGCTCGGCGTGCGAACTCCGGTGTTTCGTCGCTGGCGAGAACAGAGACGTCGCGCGCATCGCGGATGGCGCGGATCCCGATCGAGCCGGCCACGCTCACGGCGAGCTCGAACTCTTCCTCGGAGTGGTAGTCGGCGCTGGCCAATGACAGCGCAATCACCAGATGGCTCCGCCGAGTCTCTTCGAATTGACGAACCATGAGCTGGCCGGTTCTGGCCGTGCTCTTCCAGTGGATATGCCGGCGATCGTCGCCCGGGGCGTATTCGCGCAGGGCATGGAACGAGACGTCGGAATCAGTGAGGTCGCGCGTGGGGTTTCCCTCGAGGTCGCGAATGAGACCGGTGCTGGTCGCGGGAATGGGCACGGTCACGGGATGCACGAACAGATCGAGGTGTGACGTCCATACGTATTCTCTGCGGAGGAGGCCGACCGGATCCGCTCTGACGGTTCGTACGGGGCCGATCCTGATCACTCCGCGACGCGACGTGGGCACGGAGAAGTCTCTGTTCGTCCCGCCGCCTCGGGCGATGCTTCCGAGATAGAACTCGGCCAGGCCTCGACCGACGGGCACCTCCGATTTCACGGGCGGCAGCCGGAAACGACTGGGATTGCGGACCGTCAGACTGGCGCGCGCAGACTCTCCGACCACGACCCGGTCTCGGTCGATCGAGAGGCCGATGTCGTAGGAGTTGCGGCCGAGGAGGAAGAAGACCCCGAGAACGAGAAGCGCGAAGCCCGTGAATGCGAGCACCACGAGCTCGATCCAGCCGAGCAGGTAGCCGAAGAGTGCGCCGAGCACGACCACCACAGCGATCGACAGTCCGAGACCCGTGACAGTGGCTGAGATCCATCGCCAGGCGCGCTCCGCCGATCGTCGAATCGTACGGGCCGCGCGGCGCATCCGCAGACGTGCGGTGAGCCGGACGTCATCGGCAGGGCTGCCTCCCGCACGGGTTCTGGTGTACGCGTGGGTGCCGGTCAGGCCGGTGAGCTCGCGCTGTGATTCGGTCGTTCCGGATGCCGACTGCCCGCGTGCGCGGAGCGCGGCTCGACGGCCGAACGCCGTTCTGCGGGCGCGCACGGCGCGCCGCGCTCGCTCAGGCGCACCGGGGCCGTCGGCCCCGGTCATACGCCGTGCTTCGTCACTCACCCCGCCTGCGCCCTGTCGGTGGGCGGCGGTGTCTCGAGCAGGATCTGTCCGATGACGCTGGCGGCCGTGACGCCGTCGAACTCCGCTTCAGGGTCGAGCACGAGGCGATGCGCAAGCACATTCTCTGCGAGCGTCTTCACATCGTCGGGCGTCACGAAGTGCCGGCCCTGAGCCGCAGCCCACGTCTTCGAGGTGCGCACCAGGGCCACGGCGCCGCGCACGCTCGCACCGAGACGTACCTCGACGGCGCTCCGCGTCGCATCCACGATGTCGGCGACATAGTCGAGCACGGCGTGCCCGACATGCACCGTGCGGGCGAGATCAGCCATCTCGACGATGTTCGCGCTCGTCACCACGGCCGGAATGGTGCTGTCGTGCGTGCGTGTCGCCGCGCCCTCGAGGATCGCAATGGTCGATGATCGATCGGGGTAGCCGAGCGACGCCTTCATCATGAAACGGTCGAGCTGAGCCTCGGGCAGCCGGTAGGTTCCTGCCTGCTCGATCGGGTTCTGCGTGGCGACCACCAGGAACGGTCGGCCCACCCCGTGTGTGGCGCCGTCGATCGTCACGCGTCCTTCCTCCATGACCTCGAGCAGCGCGGACTGGGTCTTGGGACTCGCTCGGTTGATCTCATCGGCCAGAACGATCGACGCGAAGATCGGCCCACGGTGGAACTCGAAGACGCCCTGCTTCTGGTCATAGATGCTCATGCCGGTGACGTCACCCGGCAGAAGGTCGGGGGTGAACTGGATGCGACTCGACGTTCCCTGCACGGTCTGCGCCATCGCTCGGGCTAGCGATGTCTTGCCCGTTCCCGGCGAATCTTCGAGAAGCAGATGTCCCTCGCTCAACAGCGTGGTGAAGGCCAGCTTCACGACGTGGGTTTTGCCGAAGACCACACGCTCGACGTTCGACACAAGTCTGCCGAATACATCGGCGAACCAGACGGCCTGTTCGCGGGTCATGGTCATGGTCGTACTCCTGATGTCGTCATCGCCGGGGCCTCAGCCGCACACCTTGCCGCTGCCGCGCTGGCGCAGTTCGTTCTGGTCTGTACCGCTCGTAAAGTCTCCCCCATTGCCGATCGTGCGAACGACCACCTCTTGGGAGTCTGCCAGGCCGCTCAGCGCCGGTGCCGTGGCGTCGTCCGACCAGGCTGACCAGAATCCGGGGATGCCGCCGAGCGACGATCTGAAGGAGTACTGGAAGGTCCAGGAGACGGAGCCGGGGCTCTCGAGCGTCGCAGACACTGCGCTTCCGGCCACGCACGACACGACGGTCGCATTCGCGTTCACAGGGGTCAGAGCGCTTGTGGGCGGCGCGGCCTCGCTACATCGGGTGGTCCCGTCGCTCGAAATGCACGACGTGAACGTCCATGGGCCCGGCCCCGTGAGAGGTGATCCGGCCGAGACCGCCCCGCCCCCCGACACCTGGATGGTGTACTCGGAATCGGCGGTATTCGGCAGTTTCACCGGCGTCGCCTGGTCGACAGCGACACCGTAGCGACCGGCGACCGGCTGCTGGTATTTCAGGGTCACCGTCGGCGGAGCCGGAGGAATCAGCACTCGAACGCTGCCGGTCTGCGCCGACGAGCAACCCCAACCGTTGTCGGCGTAGACCACGTACACGAAGCGCGAGCCGACATCGCCCGCGGCCGAGGGTACGACGACGCCCGGCGAGACGTTGGGCGAACCGGATGCCTGGCCACAGCTCGGCACGGATGCTGTCGCCGAGTAGCGCGCCACGGAGTAGCTCACGCCCGATCCACCGTTGGCGCCGAATGCCGACCAGTCGACCCGCACCGATCCGGCGTCGTCGACGATCGTTGCCGTGACCGCCGTCGCAGAAGGGCGACCAGCAGCAGTGACCGTGCCCGAGTTCGATCTGTTCCAGGGGATCTGACCCGGGTAGAGAGCGTCGGCGCCGTTCTCCGCCCACACCTCCGCCGTGTACTCGGTGCCGGGAACTCCCTTGTACCGAAGAGAGGTGGCCGACCTGTCGACGTCGATCGTCGAGCCCCCGATCTGCACCCGAACACGCTGCACCGCACTGCCCGGACTCGGGTCGGCGATGGGCTTCCACGACACGACGACGTAACCCTCGTTCGACTGCCCCTGGTCGGCGGCCTCGCGGGCGATCGTGACCTGCTGCGGTGGCGCGGGAATGTAGTCGCTGCGCATCGGAACGCTGCGGGCGCTCGGGGCCGATTGGCCGTACTGGTTGACGGCGATCGAGTAGAACGTGTAGTTCTTTCCCGCCTGCAGATCGGTGAGCAGGCAGGTCGCCGAAGCTCCGCAGTCTTTCGAGTATCCGCCGTTGTCGTCGCTGCGGATGATGAACGACGTGATCGGGGCTCCATTGGGGTACGGAAGGGGCGCTGCCGACACGCTGAGCTGCCCGTTGACGAACCCTGCTCCCGAGACCACCGGCGCCACCGGCTGATCTGGCACGTCGACGATCGTGATCGTGACCGTTCCCCAGGTGGCGCGCGTCGGGTCCTTCGTCGCGTCGTCGACCTGGTACTGCATCGTCACCTGTCCCGTGGCCTTGAGGTCGACCTGAGGCGACACCGCGACAGACAGCGTGCTCTTGTCAGCACTCGGGGTGACCTGCACACCGGCCGGGACGGCGCCCTGCACCGCCACGACCGTCAAGGGCTTGTCGGGGAACGGGTTGGTGGCCGAGTCATTCTCGAGCACGGGAATGCTCGCCGTCTCACCTCGTCGGATGGTGAGGCTGTCGGCCCCCGGGCTCACGAGCGGACGAGTCGAGGTGACCACCGAGACTCTGACGATCCCGGCTTTGCCCTCGTTCTTCGCGTCGCGCACGCCCACGGTGAGCTCGGACCCGCTGCCCACCTTGGCGTCCGCGGCAGCAGCGACCGTGAGTTGCGTGCCCGACAGCGACGCCGAGAACCCTGAGCCAGGCTGAGAGTTCAGCTCGTAGACGAGCTGATCCATGTCGGCCGGATACGGGTACTTCGTGAGGTCACGGAGCTCGATCACACGGTCGTCTCCCGGCTGCAGCCCTAGCTGCGCGCCAGAGAAGACCGGAGGCTGGTTGTCTCGAGGAGTGACGGTGATCGCGAGCACGATCACGGCCTTGTGCCCGTTGGGATCATCGGGCCCGGACCCGTCGGTCACCTCGAACGACAGCGATGCTGGGCCCCAATACCCGTCGCGACTCGTGAATCGCAGAGTACGCGGGTCGACCACGAGGTTCGTTCCATCGGCATTACTGGCCTTGACCGTGGCCTCATCGGTCAGACGAACCTGTCTGCCGCCTGCGGCGACCACGTAGTCGTTGATGTTGATCGACAGGGTGTCGCCGCTCAGCACCTGCAGGGGCTTGGCCGTTGTTCGCAGCTCGGGCAGAGCATCCTCGAGACCGGGCACCCAGATGAATGCGGAGGCACTCACGCTGGCGTCGTCGGCTCTTGAGACGACGAACGGAATGATCTGGCCCTTCTGCTGCACGGCGACGCGCACCCGGTTGTTCGGCATCACGGATGCCGTCGTGTCGTATCCCGGCACCAACGACAGGGTGAGCGAGCCGACGTCTCCTTCGGCGTAGAAGACCTTGCGCATCACGTCGACGGTGACGTTGTCACGGCCCTGGATGTCGGTCAGGTTCAGCACCGTGTCGTCGGCTTCGGGCCGCACGGGCGGCGCCTTGGCATCGACACGAACACGAAGCCAGGCGGAGGCCTGTTGCCCGCCGTCGTTCTGGATCGTGTACAGCACCGCATAGTCGCCCTCGTTTTCCGGCGCGTGGAACGTTATGCGGTCGGCCGATTTGGGCACGTCGACGGTGGCGACAGCGGACTCCGCGCCGACGACCTTGAGCGGGCTCGCGTTCGGGTCCGAGTCGTTCTCCAGCACACGCACGGTGATGGCGGTGCCCGGGGTCGTGACGACGACGTCGTCGACCGCGACAGGAAGGCTCGCAGTGTCGAAACTCGGGCTGATGCCTACCCGCACGGTACCCGTCGCGCGGGCCCCGAGGCTGTCGACCACCTCGTACGAGAAGGTGTCGGTTCCTTGTGACGCGGCACCCGCCGTGTAGGTCAATCCGTCACCGGCGACCGTCACGCTGCCCTGCGAGGGATTCGACGCGGCACCCACCAGTCTCACCGAATCGCCATCGGCATCCATGTCACCCAGGGGCACCGGAATCGTCACACTGTCACCCGCGAGAACGCGGCCCGACAGGGTCGGCGGCACCGGGGCCGTGTTGGTCGCGGCGTCTGCCTCTCTGACCGCGATCGTCACCTGCGCTGTATCGAACTGCACGTCGGCCGTCGTGTCCAGCCGGTAGATGGCCGTGTAGTCGCCCGGCTCGTCGGGTGCCAGATAGCGCAGGCGATTGCCGGAGACGAAGAGCAGACCGCCGCCAGACGGTACGTTCTGCACGAGGTCGGGATCGAGCACGAGCGGCTTGCGATTCGGATGCTCGTCGTTGGCCACCACGGGAATGTCGATGACCTGACCCACGCGCACCGAGACGCTGTCGGGCACCGCGACAGGCGCCTGCAGTCTCTTCGGCTCGGGCACTTGGTAGATCGTGACGGTGCCATCTGAGCTCGAGAAGCCGTTCGTCGCCGTGTAGGTGAAAGTGACGGGAGCGTCGAGAGGGTTGTTCAGGCGAACGCGCAGGATGCGATGTTCTATGACCTCGACGACCACACCGGATGAAGACGGCACGCCGGCCACGCCCGCAATGCTCAGAACGCCACCGGCGGGGTCGATATCGGAGGCGAGCACGTCGACGGTGTCCGTCTGCTGCTGGTAGAGGAACGCGACCGTCGGAACGGTGATCGGCTTGGTCGAGGCATCCGGTGCAGCAGCGATGTCGACACGGATGATGCCGGTAGCCGTTTGCTGCGCCGCGTCCGTCACCGAGTACGACAGATAGTGCACTCCGGCGTTCTGCGCCTGAAAGCGGAACGTTCCCTTGGAATAGTTCGGCGTGATCTTCGTCTCGGGATAATCGGCGACGTTGCTGAGGCGGATGGCTCCCGTTCCTCCGCGCACATGCTCCAGCGGCGAGATCTGCAGTTCCTGGCCTGTGTAGCCCTGCACGAGGAATCCATCGGTGAGGATCGGAACGGTGCCGGGATCGAGGACGGCGACCTTCACCTGACCGGTGCCCGAGAGGGTGAAGTCGGATACCTGCAGCCCGATATCCTTCTCGGCCGCCGCAGTGCCTCCGTCACGGAAGTCGAGTTCGCCACCGGGCGAGAAAGACACACGGTCGGGCTCACCCGCCTGCGCATCCTCCAGATACATCGGGTCGCCGTCGGGGTCATACCAGTCACCGAGCACGTGTGCGGTGAAAGCTCCCCCGGCGGCCACGGTCGCCCTCGTGGTCCTCGCCTGAACGGGGGCCGAGTTCTCGCCGGGCGTACGCACCGTGACGGTGACCGTGCTCGACGCCGTGCCGCCCCGTCCGTCCGAGATGGTGTAGTCGAACGAGAACGTTCCGGATGCCTGCGGCGTCAGGGTGACCTGGAGTTGTTGAGCCGTGCTGACGAGGTCGACTCGCCCGATCGAGGGATCGATCTCGGAGGTCGCCGTGATCGAGAGAACATCGCCGTTCGGGTCGTAATCATTGAGCAGCACGGGAAGGATGCTCGACACACCGGGTCTGGCCCCCAAATCGTCGGGGGTCGCCACGGGCGGCTGCTGATCCTTTACGAGCTCGGGCGGCGTATCGTCGTCGATCTCGTCGTCCTGCTGCGGATCATCGTCCTTGTCGATCAGCTGGTCCCAGTTGTCGATGAGCCTGTTCTCGTGCTGCACAGCCCACACCCGGCCAGCGCCGCGTTCGTTGAGAACGACGTATCGTCCGTTGCTGCGAAACGCCAGGTCGTCGTCGGCCGCGACACCGGCCAGCTGGCCGCGCACGGCATCCGACGACCCGCAGCGCTGCCACGTCGAGCCATCGGCCCACGCCGCATACGAACAACCGTCGTCGACCAGCGGCTGTGTCGGCTTGCCGGCGGCAGCATCCACCAATTGCTCGACGGCACCCGACGAGGTGTCGATTCCGAGCAACCCGCCCGTGTGGGCAAGCAGCAGTGCCCCGCCCTCAGTGCTCGACGCGGCGAGTCGAAGGTCGGCAGACGAGGTGACGCGGTCGGACAGGTCTATCTGTCTTCCGCCGACCACCATCTGCCGGCTGGTGGCATCGAGAACAGATGTGACACCCCCGGTGCGCGCGATCTGAAGCTCGTCGGTGTCTTGCACATCGAGACCTGTGACGGGCTCGGAGCTGGGCTCGGCACCCGACGAGAGATCCGCTGTCACGAGTCGTTGCGACTGACGATCGAAGCCCACCAGCGTGCCGGACTCGTCGACGGCCACGACGCTGCCCGCATCGAGGCTCAGCAGCGGCTGCGCCGACTCGTCGAACGAATCGAGATTGGCCTGGCGCACCGCCCACACCTCGCCCGTGGCTCCAGAATGGATGACGATCTGGCCGTCGGCCAGCATCACGTCGGGGTCTCCCGCCGGGAGCGGAATAGTCGAGGTGACCTGCGAAGACGCGGGATCGATGACCTGGAGCGTGTTGCTCGTGTGGTTGTGGGCGAGCACGGTGTCGCCCCGCTGCAGCACGTCGATGTCACTGCCTTCGCTCGTCACCACCGTGTTGAGCTCGAAGACATCGGTGTTCGCGCGCCCCACCACCTGACGCGCGCCGTTCGTCACCCAGACCGACGCGTCGTCGAGTTCGAGTTTCTGCTCGGTGTAGCCCGTCGACACGAGCGCGATCGCCAGTACGACAGCGGTGACCACGAGCACACTCGCCGTGGAGATCGCCTGGGAGGCGTGCGCACGGAGCCAGCGAAAGATCATCCGCCGTCTCCAGCCGAAGCGCACTTCTGGGCCGACGGTTCGCCGAGTCGGCCGTCTCGCAAGACGCGGACGGTGATGCAGTCGGGAACGAGAGGATCTGCCTGGACCGTAAATTCGTTGGCCGACTGAGTGGACGCCGAGCCGTCTGCAGAGCGAATCACGTAGAGGTCACCGTCTGCGAGCCCCGGATCGCGCCAGGAGAAGACGATGGAATCGGCTCCGGCGCTGGCGCGGATGTCACTGACGACTGGGATCGACGTGTTGAGAGCGCCCAAGACGAGCACGACCGCGGCGACGATCGCAGCCACGAGCACCACCGCACTGCCGACGACCGCGACGATCACTCCGGGCCTGCGCAATGGCTTCGCCCTGGCGGTTGTCGCCTGTCTGATGACGGTGACGCTGGAATCGGTCGAGTCACGCGACGTGTCGCCCTGGCGCCCGCGGTGCCGCGCGCGGGCTTCGCCGCGACCGCGCACCGAGATGCCGCCCTGCGCCGCTCTCGTGAGCGGTGCTGCTGCCGCCGCTCGCTGTGTCTGGCTGGGGAACGCCTCATCGGAGATGTCGGCCGATGTCTGCGGCAGCGAGAGGGTCGACTCGATCAGCTGCAGACCGCGAACGACCTCGAGCACGCTCGCGGGCCGGGCTGCGGGGTTCTTCGACATGCACGACGCGAGGAGCGTCTCGAGCTCGGCCGGAACATCCGGCCGGCCCGTGGGTGGCACACGATCGCGGCCGACGATGCGGCGCTGAAGGTCGTCGCGGGTGTTGGTCTTACCCGGATACTCGAAGGGACTGCGACCGGCGAGCATGGAATAGAGGGTGGCGGCCAGCGACCAGACCTCGCTGCGCACCGTTCCCCGTGTCTCGGACTGCAGCACCTCGGGCGCCGACCAGGGCACACTCATGCCCTCGGCCTCATCGCGATCGGCCTCTGCAACGGTGGCCGCGATGCCGAAGTCTGCGAGCACGGGGTGGTTGTACTTCGTGATGAGGATGTTCGACGGCTTGATGTCGCGATGCAGAAAGCCGAGCCTGTGGGCGCTCTCGAGCGCACTGCCGATCTTGACGCCAGCGGTCAGGACCTCGGCCAGGGGGATGCGTTCGGTCTTGTACCTCGTGCCGAAAGATGAAGGACAGTATTCCATCACGAGGTAGGGACGGCCGTCGGGAGCGATGCTCGCGGCGTGCACCGTGACGACCGATGGATGCGTCGCGAGTTGCGACATCAGGTTGGCTTCGGAGAGGAACATCGCGCGCACACTGTTGCTGGCCACGCCCGGTAGAAGGACTTTGACGGCGACGTCGGCTCGGGGCAGTGCCTGCTCATAGAGGAAGACGTCGGCGAAACCACCTTTGCCCAGCGCGCGCAGATGCGTGTAGCCCGCGAGAACCGGCGGCTGTGACGGCAGCCTGCGAGCCATGGGCGTTCCTCTTTCGAGACGGGTACGTGGGGCGGGGCGAGAACCTCTTGACTGTCCCCCGAAAGCCGTCCCTCCACTGTACATAGACCATCACCGGCATCGTGTACTCCGAACGCCTGACGGAGTGCCCCCAATCAGGGTGACACGACTCAGTCGAAGCGAGGAAGAGTCGCGTCGGCGTCGGCTGCTTCGTCGCTTCTGACGACCTCGACGACGACGGTGGTCACATTGTCACGCCCGCCCGCCGCGAGCGCGGCCTCCAGCAGCAGACCGGCTGCGTCGTCGGCGTCGATGGCCTCAGACAGGAGGAGACGGATGAGGTCGGCGTCGACTTCTTTCGTCAATCCGTCGGAGCAGATCAAGAGCCTGGAGCCCTCCGCGACGGGGATGAACCAGAGATCGGGAACAGGGTTCTTGCCGAAGCCCACAGCTCGCGTGATGATGTTCCGGTTCGGGTGCGACTCCGCCTCGACAGCGGTGATGCTGCCCGCGTCGACCATCGCCTGAACGGCAGAGTGGTCGACGGTCAGCTGGGTCAGAACACCGTCGAGGAGCGAATACACCCGGGAGTCGCCGATATTGAAGACGGCCCAATACGGTCGCTGCCCCTGAATGGTGAGAGCGATACCGGTGACGGTCGTGCCTGAGCCGGCTCGATCGTGGCTGCCGGCGATCTCTCCGATGTCGTCGCTCGCGTGACGGAGCGCCTGGGCGATCTCGTCGGTCGACGCGAAGTCACCCGAGATGTATTCGGCCAGTCGTGCGACGACCGCGGCGCTCGCCTCGTCGCCGGCCGCATGTCCTCCCATGCCGTCGGCCACCGCGAACACGGGTGCCGCGGCAAGGTAGCTGTCCTGGTTGCCCGAGCGTTTCAGCCCCGTGTTCGTCTGGGCCGCCCACGAGAGCGCGAGCTGGCCGCCGCCGTCGGGAAGCGCGACGGTGCTGGCGCCCACGGTCGAGGCGGCGGCGCTCACCACGACCCGCCCTGGGCCGGCAGCGCGCTCGGTCGCTCGACGATCTCGAGCACGACGTCGTCGCCAAGGTCGAGCAGCGTTCCGGTGGCGACCACGCGGCTCGCTCCGGGGCTGAGCAGCGACGGGGCTGCGCCCGGGGCGCGCACCCTGGTGCCGTTCGTCGACCCGAGGTCGCGCACCACGACGGCACGACCTTCCTGCTGAATCTCGACATGGGTCGAACTGACCTCGCGTCGCGGCGAGGGTACAGCCACGAGTTCGGGCACCACTCCAGATGTGATGCGCGGGCTCTTCGGGGCTCGGCCGACGTAGACGGCACGGTCGAGCGCGACCGTGCGCCCGTCGGGAAAAGCCACGGCGAAGGTGCCGGAGGCATCGGATGCGCGGGTCGGCTCGATTCGCGTTCGTCGGCTGGCGGTCGGGGAAGCCCCGGCATTCACGTGCGCGCTGGCGGGGATAGCCGGCAGTGCGGGTGGCAGAAGAGGCGCACTGACCGCGGCCGGCGTGGAGACCTGAGCGGACGGCGCTGGTCGAGACTCTGGACGGGAGCGACCCGGGCCGATGACCGTATCGGCGGAAGCATCCGGGTCATCGATCACGTCGGCCAGCGGCGCCGGCTGCCCCAGGATCGTCTGCTCGTCTACGTCGGCATGGCTGCCAGCTGCCCCCGCGATGGCCGGCTGACCGATGATCGTGTCGTCGACATCGTTGCCGGTACGGGTCAGCGGCTGCACAGACGCGTCATCTGCGGCGACGATCGAGCCCGCGTGCAGGACGGTGTCGTCGTCGATGTCGACCGCGTCGTCGAGCTCTATAGCGGTAACGCCCATAACGACCTGGCCGATGTGCGCAGAAACCGGCGCTCCCGCATTCTGCAGCCGGACCAGCACGGACACGTCGGCCCCCAGCAACAGCTGCACCGCCCCGTCGGCGGACCGACGAAGCTGGCTTGCTTTCGGGTCGATGACATCGGGGTAGATATGGAGCGTCACCGGCGCATCCCATTCGACGCGCATCACTCCAGCACCCACCTGAACTCCCGCCTGCCGTCGACGGTCGTCGTCGCCTGTCTCGGCCCAGTTTATTACGGTATAGCTCGCCCCCGTTCCCGGCGCCGACGGCTTATGCTCGTGCTGTGTCAGAGGCCGTTGAAAGAGTTCTCCCGTCGAAGACCGTCGCCAGGCTGACACCCGATCCATTCGTCGCCGGGGCGCTGACCCTTAGCCTCGACTCCGTGCCCCAATCGCACGTCTCTCTGCGCGATCCACGTCATCTGTTCTACGACTACATGAGGCGCATGGGAACGGCCATCGATCTGGCAGCCCGAGCGGCGGAGCCGATCACCGTGCTGCATCTGGGCGCCGGGGCGCTCACGCTCGCCCGCTATGTCGCCGAGACGAGACCTGGGTCTCGCCAACTCGCGGTGGAGGGCGAGAGAGGGCTCGTGCCCTTCGTGCTCGAGGAGGCTCCCTTGCCGCGATCCGCCGCGGTCGACCTGATCGAGAGCGATGCTCTCGATGCCCTCGAGACGCTCGCAGCTGTCGGTTCGCACTGGAGAGCGCGGGCCGACGTCGTGGTCTGCGACGTGTACTCGGGCCTCGAGACCCCTGCCCATCTCGTGACGCCGGCCTTCTTCACGGCCGTGCACAGCATTCTGGCGCCAGGCGGCACCGTGCTCGTGAACGTGGCAGACGACGCCGATCTCGCTCGCAGCGAGGCCCAGATCGCGGCAATGTCGGCGGTGTTCCCTCGTGTCGCGATGATCGGCCCCTCCGCTCTGCTCGACGGGCGAGAGGCGGGCAATATCGTGCTTCTCGCCGGATCCGACCCGGCCATCGTCGAGCGGATGCCGTCCCTCGCGGCCGCCGGACCGCATCCGGTCGCCTGGCGGGTCGCCTAACGCGAGTAGAGCCCCTCACCGCGAACGGTGAGGGGCTCTTTCAGTGCGAGAACTACTTAGTTGTAGGTTCCCGGGGTGTAGTCATCGCTCGAGAAGCTGTCGAAGTCGACGAACGACAGGTCGGCCTCTGAGAACGATGCGTCATCGGTGAAGATGCGGTTCGGGTAACGCTCCGCCTTCGCCTCATCGGTCGCCTCGACGGCGACGTCGCGGTAACGCGGCAGTCCCGTTCCGGCGGGGATGAGCTTTCCGATGATGACGTTCTCCTTCAGACCCATCAGCGGGTCGGACTTGCCCTCCATGGCGGCCTGCGTGAGAACACGCGTGGTCTCCTGGAACGACGCGGCCGACAGCCACGACTCGGTCGCGAGGGACGCCTTGGTGATACCCATGACCTCCTGACGAGCGGATGCCGTCTTCTTGCCCTGGGTGAGCGCCTCGCGGTTGAGCGTGTTGTAACGCGCCCGGTCGACGAGCTCGCCCGGCAGCAGGTCGGTGTCACCGTGCTCGACGACAGTCACCTTGCGGAGCATCTGACGAACGATGACCTCGATGTGCTTGTCGTGAATCGGAACACCCTGCGAGCGGTAGACGCCCTGGACGCCGCCCACGAGGTGCTTCTGCACTTCGCGGACACCCTTGACGCGCAGAACCTCCTTCGGGTCGACGGCACCGATGATGATCTGCTGTCCGAGCTCGACGTGCTGACCGTCTTCGATGAGAAGCGTCGAACGCTTCAGCACCGGGTAGGCGATCGGCTCGTCGCCGTTGTCGGGCGTGAGGATGACCTTGCGGCTGCGATCGGTGTCTTCGATGTGCACGCGGCCTGCGGCTTCGGCGATCGGGGACGCACCCTTGGGGGTACGAGCCTCGAACAGCTCCTGCACACGGGGCAGACCCTGCGTGATGTCATCTGCAGATGCCGATCCACCGGTGTGGAAGGTACGCATCGTCAGCTGGGTTCCGGGCTCACCGATCGACTGGGCCGCGATGATACCGACGGCCTCACCGATGTCGACGAGCAGACCCGTGGCGAGCGAGCGACCGTAGCAGGCAGCACACACACCGACGGCCGACTCACACGTGAGAACGGAGCGCACCTTGATGATGTTGACTCCGGCCGCAACCAGCTTGTCGATCAGAACGTCTCCGACGTCGTCTCCGGCCTCGGCCACGACAGTGCCCTTGGCGTCGACTGCATCGGCCGCGAGCGACCGGGCGAACACCGAGTTCTCGACGTTCGGGTCCTTGGTCCACTTGCCGTCGGCACCCTCGATCGCGATCGGGAGATCGAGACCCTTGGTGGTGCCACAGTCGTCTTCACGGATGATGACGTCTTGTGAGACGTCGACGAGACGACGCGTGAGGTAACCCGAGTCGGCCGTACGGAGGGCCGTGTCGGCCAGACCCTTACGGGCACCGTGCGTCGCGATGAAGTACTCGGCGACCGAGAGTCCTTCGCGGTAGCTCGAGATGATCGGGCGAGGGATGATCTCACCCTTCGGGTTGTTCACGAGGCCTCGCATACCGGCGATGTTGCGCACCTGCAGCCAGTTACCACGAGCACCGGAGGTCACCATGCGGTTGATGGTGTTGTCCTTCGGGAAGTTGTCGCGCATGGCCTGCGCGACCTCTTCGGTTGCCTTGGTCCAGATCTGGATGAGCTCCTGGCGACGCTCGAGGTCGGTCGTGAGACCCTTCTCGAACTGGCCCTGAACCTTGGCGGCCTGCTTCTCGTAGCCCTGAACGATCTCGCGCTTGTTCGGCGGAGTCAGGATGTCGGAGAGCGCAACGGTCACACCCGAACGGCTGGCCCAGTAGAAGCCGGCGTCCTTGATGCGGTCGAGCGATGCAGCGACCTCGACCTTGGGGTAGCGCTCGGCGAGGTCGTTGACGATCTCCGAGAGCTGGCCCTTGTCGGCCACGGCCTGGATGTACGGGTAGTCGGCCGGCAGCGCCTCGTTGAAGAGGGCGCGACCCAGCGTGGTCTCGACGATGACGGGACCGTCGACGTAGTCGGCCGGGCCCTCGTTCTCGCCGAAGTGCACGTCGTGCAGACGGATCTTCACGGGTGCGTTGAGGTCGAGCGACTTCTGGTCGTGCGCCAGGATCGCCTCGGCGACCGAGGAGAACGCACGGCCTTCGCCGGTTGCTCCCTCTTTCACCGTGGTGAGGTGGTGCAGACCGATGATCATGTCCTGTGTGGGCAGGGTCACCGGGCGGCCGTCGGACGGCTTCAGGATGTTGTTCGACGCGAGCATCAGGATGCGCGCCTCGGCCTGGGCCTCGACACTCAGCGGAAGGTGCACGGCCATCTGGTCGCCATCGAAGTCGGCGTTGAACGCGGCACACACCAGCGGGTGAAGCTGGATCGCCTTGCCCTCGACGAGCTGGGGCTCGAAAGCCTGGATGCCCAGTCGGTGCAGGGTGGGTGCGCGGTTCAGCAGCACGGGACGCTCGCGGATGATCTCCTCGAGCACGTCCCAGACCTGCGGACGGCTGCGCTCGACCATGCGCTTCGCGGCCTTGATGTTCTGAGCGTGGCTCAGATCGATCAGGCGCTTGATCACGAACGGCTTGAAGAGCTCCAGAGCCATCTGCTTGGGCAGACCACACTGGTGCAGCTTCAGCTGCGGACCGACGATGATGACCGAACGACCGGAGTAGTCGACGCGCTTTCCGAGCAGGTTCTGGCGGAAACGACCCTGCTTACCCTTGAGCATGTCGCTCAGGGACTTGAGGGCGCGGTTGCCGGTACCGGTGACGGGGCGTCCACGACGACCGTTGTCGAACAGGGCGTCGACGGCCTCCTGCAGCATGCGCTTCTCGTTGTTCACGATGATCTCGGGAGCACCGAGGTCGAGCAGACGGCGGAGACGGTTGTTGCGGTTGATGACGCGACGGTAGAGGTCGTTCAGGTCGCTTGTTGCGAAGCGGCCACCGTCGAGCTGCACCATCGGGCGCAGCTCCGGCGGGATCACCGGAACGACATCGAGCACCATGGCGGCCGGCGAGTTGCCGGTTGCGAGGAAGGAGGACACCACGCGCAGGCGCTTGATGGCACGGATCTTCTTCTGGCCCTTGCCCTCGGCGATCTGCAGGTGAAGGTTCTCACCCTCGGTCACCAGGTCGAAGGCCTCGAGGCGCTTCTTGATGGCCTCGGCACCCATGTAGGCGCTGAAGTACTGGCCATAGCGGTCCTGGAGCTCGTGGAAGACGGCGTCTTCGGGCTTGAGCTCGCCGACCTTGAGGCTGCGGAAGTCCTCCCACACGCGCTCGAGCTGACCGATCTGCTCGTCATACGCCTTGCGGGTCTGTCCCATCTCCTTCTCGGCGGAGTCCTTCGTGCGACGCTTCTGGTCGCTCTTGGCGCCTTCGGCCTCGAGGGCTGCCAGATCGGTCTCGAGCCGCTGGAGGCGGTTCGCGATCGTGGAGTCACGCTGGTCGGACAGGGTCTTGATCTCGAGGCGGAGCTCGTTCTCAAGGCCGGGCATGTCTTCGTGGCGAGCATCCTCGTCGACCGAGATGATCATGTAGGCGGCGAAGTAGATGACCTTCTCGAGGTCTTTCGGCGCCATGTCGAGCAGGTAGCCCAAGCGCGACGGAACGCCCTTGAAGTACCAGATGTGGGTGACGGGGGCGGCGAGCTCGATGTGGCCCATGCGCTCACGACGGACCGAGGACTTGGTGACCTCGACGCCGCAGCGCTCGCAGACGATTCCCTTGAATCGCACCCGCTTGTACTTGCCGCAGGAACACTCCCAGTCACGGCTCGGCCCGAAGATCTGCTCTCCGAAGAGACCGTCCTTCTCAGGCTTCAGCGTGCGGTAGTTGATCGTCTCCGGCTTCTTTACCTCACCGTGTGACCACTTGCGAATGTCGTCTGCCGTGGCAAGACCGATTCGCAGTTCGTCAAATGTTGTAACGTCCAGCAATGTTTTCTCTTCTCCTGAAGGTTGCGTCAGCTAAGTAACTAGGCCGGATCAAATGTCGTCGATGGACGACGACTCGAACCGGGTGGAGATGTTGATGCCGAGCTCTTCAGCTGCACGGAAGACCTCGTCATCCGTGTCGCGCAGGCTCACTGCTGTTCCGTCGGCCGAGAGGACCTCGACGTTCAGACACAGCGACTGCATCTCCTTGATGAGCACCTTGAAGCTCTCGGGAATACCGGGCTCCTGGATGTTCTCGCCCTTGACGATCGCCTCGTAGACCTTGACGCGGCCGAGGATGTCGTCGGACTTGATGGTCAGGAGTTCCTGGAGCGCGTACGCGGCTCCATAGGCCTCGAGAGCCCAGACCTCCATCTCACCGAAACGCTGTCCACCGAACTGTGCCTTACCACCCAGCGGCTGCTGCGTGATCATGGAGTACGGACCCGTCGAACGCGCGTGGATCTTGTCGTCGACGAGGTGGTGCAGCTTCAGGATGTACATGTAACCGACCGAGATGGGCTCGGGGTACGGCTCGCCGGAGCGGCCGTCGAAGAGACGGGCCTTTCCGGAGGAACCGATGAGCCGGTCGCCATCGCGGGTCGGAGTCGTCGAATCGAGCAGACCGGCGATCTCCTCCTCGAACGCACCGTCGAACACGGGGGTCGCGACCTTCGTGTTCGGAGCGGCCTTGCGGGCCTGCTCGGGCAGCTCGGCAGCCCACTTGGGCTTGCCTTCGACCTCCCAGCCCTGCTTGGCGATCCAGCCGAGGTGCGTCTCGAGAACCTGGCCGAAGTTCATTCGACCGGGGATTCCCAGCGGGTTCAGCACGATGTCGACGGGGGTTCCGTCGGCGAGGAACGGCATGTCTTCGACCGGAAGGATCTTGGAGATGACGCCCTTGTTGCCGTGACGGCCTGCGAGCTTGTCGCCCTCGGTGATCTTGCGCTTCTGAGCGATGTAGACGACAACACGCTGGTTGACGCCCGAGCCCAGCTCGTCGTCGTTCTCGGCGGAGAACTCCTTGACGGCGATGATCGTGCCCTGCTCACCGTGGGGAACCTTCAGCGAGGTGTCGCGAACCTCGCGGCTCTTCTCGTTGAAGATGGCGCGCAGCAGGCGCTCCTCGGCACTGAGCTCGGTCTCGCCCTTGGGCGTGACCTTGCCGACGAGGATGTCGCCGGGGCGGACCTCGGCACCGATGCGGATGATGCCTCGCTCGTCGAGGTCTGCGAGCAGCTCAGGCGAGACGTTGGGGAGGTCACGGGTGATCTCCTCTTTACCCAGCTTGGTGTCGCGCGCGTCGACCTCGTACTCCTCGATGTGGATCGAGGAGAGCACGTCGTCTTTCACCAGGTTCTGGCTCAGGATCATCGCGTCTTCGAAGTTGTAGCCCTCCCACGGCATGAATGCCACGAGCAGGTTCTTTCCGAGCGCGAGCTCGCCGTTCTCGGTGGCGGGACCATCGGCCAGAACCTGGCCGACCTCGACCCGCTCGCCCTCGGCGACGATCACACGGTGGTTGTAGCTGGTGCCCTGGTTCGAGCGGTCGAACTTGCGCAGGTAGTAGTCCTGCGTTCCGCCCTCGTCGAGCTGAATGGTGACGACGTCTGCAGAGACCTCGGAGACGACACCGGCCTTGAGCGTGGTGACCACGTCGCCGGCGTCGATAGCCGCGTAGCCCTCCATACCGGTACCCACGAGCGGGCTCTCGCTGCGCAGCAGCGGAACAGCCTGGCGCTGCATGTTGGCACCCATGAGGGCGCGGTTCGCATCGTCGTGCTCGAGGAAGGGGATGAGGCTGGTCGCGACCGACACCATCTGGCGCGGCGAGACGTCCATGTAGCCGATGTCCTCGGCCGGGAACAGGTCGACCTCTCCACCCTTGCGGCGGGCGAGAACGCGCGACTCGGCGAAGCGGGCCTCGCCGGTGAGCGGCGCGTTGGCCTGGGCGACGATGTACTCGTCTTCTTCGCTGGCGGTGAGGTAGTCGATGGTCGCCGTGACCACGCCGTCGACGACGCGACGGTACGGGGTCTCGATGAAACCGAACGAGTTGATGCGCGCGAACGATGCGAGCGATCCGATCAGACCGATGTTCGGGCCTTCAGGGGTCTCGATGGGGCACATACGGCCGTAGTGCGACGGGTGAACGTCTCGCACCTCGACACCGGCACGCTCACGACTCAGACCACCCGGGCCCAGCGCGGAGAGGCGACGCTTGTGCGTCAGACCCGCGAGGGGGTTGTTCTGGTCCATGAACTGCGACAGCTGGCTGGTTCCGAAGAACTCCTTGATCGCGGCGACGACGGGGCGCACGTTGATCAGGGTCTGCGGGGTGATGGCCTCGATGTCCTGAGTGGTCATACGCTCGCGGACGACGCGCTCCATACGAGACAGACCCGTGCGGACCTGGTTCTGGATGAGCTCGCCGACGGCGCGGATACGACGGTTTCCGAAGTGGTCGATGTCATCGACGTCGAGACGGATGTCGACCTTCTTGCCCTCACGGGTGCCGGGGATCGTGGTCTGGTTGTCGTGAAGAGCGACCAGGTACTTGATCGTGGCGATGATGTCCTCGACCGTGAGCACGGAGTTGCTAAGCGCGCTCTCGATGCCGAGCTTGCGGTTGATCTTGTACCGACCGACCTTCGCCAGGTCGTAGCGCTTCGAGTTGAAGTAGAAGTTGTCGAGCAGCGCACGCGCAGCCTCGGCAGCGACCTGCTCGCCCGGGCGCAGCTTGCGGTAGATGTCCTTCAGCGCCTCTTCTTTCGTGAGGATCGTGTCCTTCTCGAGGGTGGCCTCGATGGATGCGTATCCCTTGAACTCGGAGAGGATCTCTTCGCTTGTGAGGCCGAGGGCCTTGAGGAAGACGGTGACGCTCTGCTTGCGCTTGCGGTCGATGCGAACGCCGACCTGGTCGCGCTTGTCGATCTCGAACTCGAGCCATGCACCACGGCTCGGGATGATGCGCGAGGAGTAGATGTCCTTGTCGGACGTCTTCTCCTGGGCGCGCTCGAAGTACACACCGGGGCTGCGCACGAGCTGCGAGACGACGACGCGCTCGGTGCCGTTGATGATGAACGTGCCGCGCTCGGTCATGAGCGGGAAGTCGCCCATGAAGACGGTCTGCGTCTTGATCTCACCGGTCTGGTGGTTCATGAACTCGGCCTCGACGTAGAGGGGAGCCGCGTAGGTCTTGCCGCGCTCCTTGCACTCGTCGATCGTGTACTTCTCAGGCTCGAGGAACGGAGCGGTGAAGCTCAGCTGCATCGTTTCGCCGAGGTCCTCGATCGGGGAGATCTCTTCGAAGATCTCCTCGAGTCCCGAGTTGTTGGCCAGGTCTTGACGACCGGCCTTCTTCGCCTCGGCGACGCGCTCTTTCCAGATGTCGTTGCCGACGAGCCAGTCGAAGCTCTCGGTCTGCAGAGCGAGCAGATCCGGGACCGTCAGAGTGTCTGTGATCTTCGCGAACGAGAGACGCGATGCGTTTCTCCCGGTCTTGGGTGAGTTGGTGGTTGCGTTGCGCGCAGCAGCCAAGGAAATAACCTCCGTGGACCCCGTCGGGTCTCAGTACTGTCGGTTGACTAATAAGGATGTTTCGTTTGCGATCGCACCCGGCTTCGACCTACATTTGTCAAGAAGTTCGGGGATGTAAGACCATGGCTGCCGACCGCGATATGAGGGCATGGTTTTACTGGGAGCGCAAAGGTCAACTATATGCGTATCCGACGCGCCTGTCCACCGCTTTTCTTGATTAGTTTCCACATCTCCGGTATAACCGCCCTCTTCCTCGCTTCGACAAGCTCGGCGAACGACCTTTCGCCGTTCCCTGAGCTCGTCGAAGGGCGATAATCGAGCCATGAGCAGATCAACGCGAGGCGCCGATCGGGCCGAGCCCGGGCATCCATCGGCGACGCTCTCGAAAAGCGGCTTCCACGCCCAGATCGAGTCCGACCGGTACTCGCCCGGCAGCTTTCTGCTCGTCGTCGATGGCACTCCCCAGTCGCACGTCGACATCGACGACCCGACCCACCTGAACTTCGAGTACGTGCGTCGCATCGGCCACGGCATCGATCTGCTGCGACCCGAGGGCGAAGCGATCACTGCCGTGCACCTGGGCGGCGGCGGCTTCACTCTGCCCCGCTACGTCGCGGCGACCCGCCCGGGTTCACGCCAGCAGGTCGTGGAGTACGAGAGCGAGCTGGTCGATCTCGTACGCCGGGAGCTGCCCCTGCCCCGCGACGCGCAGATCCGCATCCGGCACGGCGATGCGCGAGAGCAGCTCGCCTCGTTCCCACCCGGGCTGGTGGGCAACGTCGATCTGCTGGTGGTGGATGTCTTCTCGGGCGCGCGCACGCCGGCTCACGTCACGAGCGCAGAGTTCTACACACTGGGCCGCACCCTCCTGGCGAGCGACGGCATGATCGCGGTGAACGTCGCCGACGGCGCCGGCCTCGCCTTCGCCCGAGGGCAGGCCGCCACGCTGTCGAGCGTCTTCGAGCACGTCTCGATCGTTCTCGATTCGCAGATGTTGAAGGCCAAGCGGTTCGGCAACGTGGTCTTGTTCGGCTCCAGCACTCCTCTGCCGTTCGAGCGCATGCCGCGGCTGGTAGCAGGCGACCCCGTCGCATCCAAAGTCGTCGCCGGAGCAGAGCTGCGCAACTTCATCGCCGGCGCGGCCGTCGTCACCGATCAGACCGCCGTCAAGTCGCCTCCCCCGGGGCGCAGCATCTTTCAGCTCAAGCCCTGAACTGATATCAGACAGGAGAAGCACGATGAGCGTCCGACGCACCGCCACCGCATCGATCGCTACGGCGGTCGCGATGCTCCTGCTCGCCGGATGCGAAGCGCCACGACCCGAGCGCACGGTCACGACCGCGACGCCTCCGGTCGCTGCGACGCCAGAGCCCTCCCCCACTCCGACAGAGGCGGTAGACCCGCTCGTCGGCCCGTACTCGCCCACCGGTGACCTCACGGCGCTGGCCAACGACCTCGCCGCCCCATGGTCGATCGCGCCCGTCGGAGCCGACGGCATCCTGATCTCGGAGCGCGACTCCGCGCAGATCGTGCTCATCGACCCAGCGGGGCAGAAGCGCGCCATCGGCGGAGTGGGCGGGGTCGCGGCGAACGGAGAGGGAGGTCTGCTCGGCCTCGCGGTTCAGGGCGACGGCACCGAGCGCCGGCTCTTCGCCTATTTCACGACCGCCGACGACAACCGAGTCGTGTCGTTCCCGCTCACGGGAACCGGCGCATCTCTCTCGCTCGGGCCAGCCACCGAAGTGATCACCGGTCTGCCCAAGGCATCGAATCACAACGGGGGCCGGCTCGCCTTCGGGCCGGACGGCTTGCTCTACATCACCACGGGTGACGCCAACCAACGCGATCGAGCGCAAGACGTCGGCTATCTGGGCGGCAAGATACTGCGGGTGGATGCCGCGGGTTCGGTCCCAGCCGACAATCCGTTTGCGAACTCGCCCGTCTACAGCCTCGGCCACCGGAATCCGCAGGGGATCGCCTGGGGCGCCGACGGCACGATGTTCGCCGCGGAATTCGGCCAGGACACCTGGGATGAGATGAACATCATCGAACCCGGGGCCAATTACGGTTGGCCCGATGTCGAGGGAATCGATTCCGCCGACGCCCGCTTCGTCGCCCCGATCGCACAATGGGCGACCGACGACGCCAGCCCCAGCGGCATCGCGGTGGTCGGCGACACGGTCTTCATGGCGGGCCTCGGTGGCGAGAGGCTGTGGACGATCGATCCGACAGAGGGAGCAGAGACTCGGGAGTACTTCGCCGGTCGACTCGGACGGATTCGTGACGTCTACTCAGCCGGCGATGGAAGTCTGTTGCTGATAACCAACAACACCGACGGTCGGGGAGAGCCCCGTTCGGGGGACGACACGCTGTATCGAGTCACGCTCGCGTCGACCTCCGGATAGGGTTGTTCGCAGCCCGCGAGACTTCAGAACATCGACCGCGGCAGCACCGCGCGCCAACCAACGGAGTACCTGACCTAGTGAGCATCATCACCGGCTACGACCCTCGCAACCTCAGGGAGAAGATCGACGTCGAAGCGGCATCCGCACGACTCGGCGAGCTGGGCCAACTGCGCAGCCTCTCGGCCCTCAATGAGAAGGTCGGGCTCTACCGCCTGCTCGGACGACTCGACGAGGCGTGGACCGTCGCGAACGAGGCGGTCAGACACACCCGCTTCTCGGGAGACCGGGAGCAGCTGCTCGGAGCCCGCATTCGCCGCGCCCAGGTGCAGCAGTACCAGGGAAAACTGCAGGCTGCCCTCTCTGAGTTGTCTCTCTGCGTCGATGAGGCGAAGGTGCACGAGTGGGGTCCGCTCGAGGCAGCATCGCAGCTCACCCGAGGCAAGGTGCTCTTCGACATGGGCGACTACGAGGCCGCTCTGGTCGACTTCAAAGCCACGGTCTTTCTCTACGAGAAGATGGGCGCGTCTCTCGACCAGCTCGAGAGCTCGCTCGTGGCCGTGGCGGTCACCGAGTCGTTTCTCACAGAGCCTGGGCGCTAGAACCCTGAGCGCTCGATCACACGTTCGCCCGCGCTCGGGCGGCGATGTCGCACGCTCGGGTTAGTGTCTTTGCGTGGCTGATCTTTCGAAGGTACGCGTCTGGGCAGACGCTCTGATTGCGCTGCACCTCGACCCCCGCGTCTGGTCGTTCGGCTTCGACAACGCCAAGACCCGCGCGGGCCTCTGCAGCTTCACCACCAAGCGCATCACGGTCTCGCGCTACCTGGCCGCAACATTCGACGACGACGAGATCCACCAGGTCTTGCTGCACGAGGTCGCGCACGCGATGGCAGGTCACCGCGCGGGGCACGGTCCGTCGTGGCAGCGCATCGCCGCATCCATCGGATATGTGGGCTCGCGCACGCACACCGGGTCGGTCGCCGACGAGTTGGCGCCCTGGGCGGGCGTCTGCCCCGCCGGCCACCAACACTTCCGCTATCGAAAGCCCGCCCGCACCCTGGCGTGCGGCACGTGCTCCAAGCGGTTCGACGCGGCCAATGTGATCACGTGGCAGCGTCGCGACATCGATCCCGCGCGCCGCCGCGAGGCTGCGTTCCGCGGCTGACCTTCCCGTCACACGGGCGGTTGCGGGTCGTACTGGATGCCGCGGCGCACCTCGCGAGCGCGGTCGACTCCCGCAAGGCGTGCGACGAGATGCAGAGCCATGTCGATGCCCGCAGAGACGCCGGCCGCTGTGATCACGTCGCCGTCGTCGACGAAGCGGTCGTGGGGCCGCACCTCGATGCTCGTGTCGAGCTCGCCGAGCCGATCGAGAGACCCCCAATGCGTCGTCGCCGCTCGGTCTCGCAGGATGCCCGCGGCGGCGAAGACGAGCGAACCGGTGCACACGCTCGTCATCAGAGGTACGGTCTCGCGTTGCTCGCGCACCCACTCGAGCCGCTGCTCGTCGAGCAGATGCCCGCGGGTGCCGCGGCCGCCCGGGTAGATGAGCACGTCGAGAGGCGGCGCGGCATCCAGTGTCACGTCGGGCAAAATACGCATGCCCTTGGCGCAGTTCACCGGTTCGAGCGAGTCGGCCAGCAGAAACACGTCGTACCCGTCGTCAGGGCTCGTCCGGGTCCACCACGAGAGCACCTCCCAGGGGCCCACCGCATCGAGTTCTTCAACGCCGTCGAAAAGCAGGATGCCGATGTGCTTGGTCATGAGAACAACACTATCCGCGGTTGGGGAACGACGATCAGAACGCCTCGCTGACTCCGGTGTTGTGCGGGTCGTCGTGGTGTGCGCGCACCAGGCTCGCTGGCCAGGAGTTGCGGGGAGCCTTCTCCGGCTTGCGCAGCGCCTGCTCGAGTACCGCGTCGCCGAGATGCTTCTCCACGTCGAGGCGCGGATAGGCATCCTCTATGAGCCGTCGCTCGCTCTCGGTGACCGTCTCCAGCCCGAAGTCTCCACGAACGCCCAGTCGGGTGAGCCGTGTGACGGGACCGCGCCGCTCGGCGATCTGCGGAGACGTGTGCAGAGCGATCGCTTCCCATACGAGATCGGTCTCGGCCGGCTGCAGTCCTTGGGCCGTGAGAAAGCGGGCCGCGGCGTCTGCCCCATCGACCTCGAAGCGCAGATCGCCGTCGGCCTCGTCGGTCGTTCCGATGTCGTGCAGCACGCAGGCGAGAAAGAGCAGCTCGGCGTCGTAGTCCTGACCCGATACGAGACCATCGGATGCGGCCACGACACGGGCATGCAGAAAGGTGCGAACACTGTGGTTGGCGATCGAGAGTTCCGCGGTGCGCTGCACCCAGTCGAGTGCGCGAAGCGCGGTGTTTCCCGTGGGCAGCTGCAGAAGTTCACTCATGCAGTCGACGCTACTGACAGTGCCGGCCGGGCATCTCTGCCCGGCCGGTCAATATGCCACGATTTTCAGCCGCAGCTACTCGGTGACCTGGACTTCTTTCCAGAACGCCACATAGTTGCTGTAGTCCTGGCCCACGCGGTCGAACGACGCGGGATACGGCTTGGGATAGCTCCACGCGCGGTCTTTGAGACTCACGCCGCTGTCTCGCACGCTGAAGTACTGGCACTCGCCCTTCCACGGGCAGGTGTACGGCGTATCGGTGGGTGTGAGCAGATCGAAATTCACGCTCGACGGGGGAAAGTACCAGTTCCCTTCGATCGCGATCAGATCTTCCTTGGGTGCCTCGGCGATGACGGTGCCGTTGACGACTGCTTTCATGATGAAACCTCCTGCAGCCACGCTACGCCTTCGGGGCTATCTGGCGTCCTGGATCGGGCGGATCACGCGCTGGAAGATCAGGATGCCCGCAGCAACCACGGGAACCGCGACCAGAGCGCCGAGGATGCCGCCAAGGGCCGCGCCGCCGATGGCCGCCACGATCACGAGAACCCCCGGCACGGCGACGGCCTTTGCCATGACCCGCGGCGTGAGTACGTAGGCCTCGACCTGAAGGTAGACGAGCATGATGATCGCGAAGATCAGGGCACCGATCGGATTGACGGTCAGAACAGAGACGGCACCGATCGACACCCCCAGAATCGGACCGACCACCGGGATGAGAGCACAGACGAAAGCGACCAGGGCGAGCAGCAGCGGCGCTGGACCGCCCACGATCGTGACAAGGATCAGCGTGATCGTGGCGTTGGCCAGCGCCAGCACGAACTGGCCTGCAACGTACTTGCCGACCGACTCGAGGATCTCCTCGGTGATCTCGATGAAGCCGGCTCGTCGGGACTTGGGCACGGCCTGATAGACGGTCGCCATGACACCGCGCAGTGTGAGGGTCAGGTAGATCGTGAGCACGGTCACGACGATGACGGCGGTCACCCCCTCGAAGACCCCCGATCCGACCGAGAGAAGCCCGCCGCCGATCGAGAGCAGCTTGTCGGGGTCGGAGAGGAACGAGGTGACATCTTTGATGATCGAGTCGAGGTCGAGCGATGTGCCCAGCTGCTCGCTGATCCAGGTCACCCACGGCTGGGAGAGGAGTCGATCGGTCAGCTCGCTCGCATGAGTGATCAGGTAGTTCACCTGGCGCACGAGGTTCGGCACGACGGCCAGAGCCACGCCTCCGATGACCGCGAGCGCCAGCAGGGCCACGGCCAGGGATGCCACCCAACGCCGGATGTTGTGCCGCTCGGCCAGCTTCATCAGGGGTTCGAGGGCCAGCGCGATGAAGAATGCGATGCCGATGTAGACGAATACGGTCGACAGCGAGCCGAGGGCCCCCCATACCCCGAGCCCCACGCAGGCGCCGAGCGCCCCCAGCAGGCCGATGAGAAAGGGATTGAATCGGATGCGCCGCTGGGGCACACGATCTTCCTCGGCTCGCCTGTTGGGCACCCTGCCGAGCGTCGAGCGGATTCGCGGCGCGGTGTTGGGTCGCCTGCCCGGCGAACGCATGTCGGCTCGTGTCATTGCTCGAATGTAGCGGAGTCGATTGGCCGTTGCGGAGACCGACTCGAGTGGGTATTCGGAAAGCTCATGGAGAGCAATCCGACGATGCCGATTGACGACCAGAGCCTGCCTCCACTAGAAAGATGGGGACAACGGCGATGCGGTGCATTCGTGCAAGCCTCACGCCTCTGTCCCAAACCACGTATCTCAACACGATCAAAGGACGCACCGTGAGCAACCTCCAGACCCCGACGCCCGGCACCGACTACCCGGGAAAGACCCTCGGCATCGTCGGCCTCGTGCTGGCGATCGTCTTCAACCTGATCGGCCTCATCATCAGCATCGTGGCCCTGCAGCAGTCGAAGGCCGCCGGCTTCAAGAACACGCCCGCAAAGATCGGCATCATCGTGGGAGCGATCCTGTTCGTTCTCGGCATCATCGTCTCGATCATCTCCTTCACGGCTGCCGCGTCGATGGTCGGCACCAGCACCTACTGATCAGATACACGAAGAGGGGCCCGTCGCGACAAGCGACGGGCCCCTCTTGCGTGCGTCTCGACCAACAGTGCTAGAGCAGATCCGCGTGATGGATAGCCGCGACGTCAGGGTGGGCGCGCAGCCGGTAGCGCAGCACGTTCTCTCCGTAGACCCGCAGAATCGGGCTATCGTCGGGATCGGGCGTGATTCCTGTCGCTTCAGACTGCAGAGCCGCAGGCAGCGGGATCGACGGGATCGACGCATCCAGCGCCGGGTTGAAGAAGAACGGAATCGAGATGCGGTCGCTGCCGATCGACGGTGAGATCACGCGGTGCACGGTCGCCTTCAGATAGCCGTTCGTGGCGTACTCGAGCAGCTCTCCGATGTTCACGACGAAGGCGCCGGGCACCGGAGGCGCGTCGATCCACTCGTCTCCGTAGGCGACCTGCAGGCCACCCTTCCCGGGTTCGACGAGCAGCAGCGTGAGGGCACCCCCGTCACGATGCGCCCCGACGCCCTGCTTCGGAGTCGGGTCGCTCTTTCCGGGATAGCGCACGATCTTGATCAGCGTCGACGGGCGCTCGGCGAACGCGGCGTCGAAGACATGCGGGTCTGCTCCCAGCGACTGGGCCCACGCCTGAAGAAGCCGGATGCTGATGGCTGACAACTCGTCGTGCCATCGGGTGACGACGTCCTGCAGTTCGGGCAGAGCTTCAGGCCACAGGTTCGGCCCCTCGAGCCGCCAATAGTCGGGCACGCCCTCGCCGCGTTCGACGGACTCGCGCTCGCTTCCGATGTCGATCTGCTCGCGCCAGTCGACCTTTCCCTGCGTGAGCTCACCGCCGACGCGGGTGTAACCGCGGAACTGGGGGCTCAGCACGTTCTCGATCGACAGCTTGTCGGCTTCAGGAAGCTCGAAGAAGCGCCGCGAGGTCTCGAGGATGCCACTCACCAACGACTCGGGAACGCCGTGACCGGTGAGATAGAAAAAGCCGTAATCGTGCGTAGCGCGACGCAGATCCTCACGGAATCCAGCAGCCTCTTCGGGGGAGGCATCGAGGCGGGAGAAGTCGAGGACGGGAAGGCTCTGGGTCATGGAATCAACGCTGGCACCTCACTGCCCGAAAGGCCAATTGCATTACGACGTATTGAGCACGTGTGCAATGGCACAGAGTACGACTTGTCGAAAGTTTCCTCCACCGCCCAGACTTAGGCAGTGGAGGCCACCATGAGAGTTCTGCTGAAATTCGTGCTCGACACAGATCCGGATGCCGCGTGGCGGGCTATCCGGAGCCCCGCCGTCTTTCGCGAGGTGTCGAGTCCGTTTCTCAAGATCCGCTCGCTCAGCGCCGACGGGTTCCCCACGATCTGGCAGCAGGGTCAGCACCCGGTCGAGATCGAGGGCGGCGGTCTGATCCCCCTCGGCAAGCAGATCATCAGGCTCTCGTTTCTCGAACGACCAGACGGGGTGCGCATCGTCCGCGACTCCGGGCGGGGAGTCTCTGGTGCCGTCGCCATCCCCACCACCTGGGATCACCAGATGGCGATCTCGCCCGATCCAGCGGGCACCGGCAAGACGCTGTACCGAGACCGGCTCATCATCGGAGCCGGGGCGTTGACCCCCGCCGCTTGGTATGGAATGTGGGTGTTCTGGCAGTGGAGGGGCGCGCGACTGCGCCAGCTCGCCCCGAGCTGGGCATTCGATCCCGAGCCCACCCCCGATTCGGGCGTCGAAGGCGTCGACCCCGACATCGCCGCGTAGCCTGATCTCGTGACGAGAGCCGAATCAGCCATCCAGGTCGCCGATTGGCGTCAGCGCGTCTTCGCGCTCTACGACGAGGTGCGCGTGCTGTCCCTCGTCAATCCTGAAGCCGCGCACGGCGTCTGGCGCGACGGCCGCGACGAACTGTTCCGCACGCATCCGCAGACCCCCCTACTGGCTGACGACCGCCCCGGCTTCACGGGCCTGCCCGTCGCGCCCTACGACCCGGCCTGGCGATTCGAGGTCGAGATCACGGCCCCGGATGCGCCGGGCGGCTTCGACTTCGAGACCGGCACCGACGGCGTCGTGCCCTTCGAGCTGGTCGGCCATGCGAGTATTCCGGAGTTGGGCCGTCTCGACGTGTGGCGCCTGCGCTCGTACGGCGGTGGCCTCTTCATTCCCGTGCGCGACGGTCTCGCAGGCACGACGGGTGGAACGTACGGCGGTGGCCGCTACCTCATCGATTCGATCAAGGGCGCACACCTCGGCACCGGCGGCACACCCGGCTCTCTGGTTCTCGACTTCAACTTCGCCTACAACCCGTCGTGCGCCTACGACCCGGCGTGGGCCTGCCCGCTGGCACCGCTCGGAAACCGTGTATCCGGCAACATCCCGGTCGGCGAGCTGTATGTGCGCTAGGCTGTAATCACTTGCGAGCGCGATCGTGCGCTCCCTGCGTCGTAGAACGCACCTTGCGGTTCGGGCCTCGTGCCTGAAATTCGCGAAAACTTTCTCACGGCGAACGGAAGTGCCTACTGGCACCTTCGCCATCATTTCCGCACAGTCGCGGCATTGCCGAGAGAGTCTGTGCGAAACAGAAGCTCTGTGCGATGCCGCCGAGTCACGCTGCGGATCCGATGCCTGAAAGGCACCGAAACAGCTATGTCAACACCCACCTTCTCCTCGCTCGGCGTTCCCGCGCCCGTCGTCGCCGCACTGACGAACGCCGGAATCACCGAGCCGTTCCCCATTCAGCTCGACACCCTTCCCGACACCCTGGCCGGACGCGACGTCCTCGGTCGCGGAAAGACGGGCTCGGGCAAGACTCTCGCCTTCTCCATCCCGATGGTCGCCCGCCTCGGCGGTGCGCTCTCCGGTGGCCAGCGCCGTTCCGGTCGTCCGCTCGGACTGGTCCTTGCTCCGACCCGCGAACTCGCAACGCAGATCTCCGCCGTGCTTCAGCCCCTGGCCGACGCCTACGGCCTGAAGTCGACCACCATCTTCGGCGGCGTCTCGCAGCAGCGCCAGGTCGCCGCGCTCAAGGCCGGCGTCGACATCATCGTCGCCTGCCCCGGCCGCCTCGAAGACCTCATGAAGCAGGGTTTCGTGTCGCTCGACGCGATCGAGATCACCGTGCTCGACGAGGCCGACCACATGGCCGACCTGGGCTTCCTGCCCGTCGTCACGCGCATCCTCGACAAGACCCCTCGTGGCGGACAGCGCCTGCTGTTCTCGGCCACGCTCGACAACGGCGTAGACAAGCTGGTTCGCAAGTTCCTGCAGAACGAGGTGCTGCACTCGGTCGACGAGGCCACCAGCCACGTCGAGCTCATGACGCACCACGTGTTCGAGGTCGACGGCGCCACCGCGAAGACCGAGCTCGTTCAGAAGCTCGCTTCGGGCACCGGCCGCCGCATCCTGTTCATGCGCACCAAGCACCACGCCAAGAAGCTGGCCCGCCAGCTGATCGACGCCGGAATCCCGGCCGTCGATCTGCACGGTAACCTCTCGCAGGTCGCTCGTGACCGCAACCTCGCCGCGTTCAGCGCCGGTGACGTGAAGGTCCTCGTCGCCACCGACGTCGCAGCCCGCGGCGTGCACGTCGACGACATCGAGCTCGTCATCCACGTCGACCCGCCGGCCGAGCACAAGGCGTACCTGCACCGCTCGGGTCGTACGGCTCGCGCCGGAAGCGCCGGAGACGTCGTCACCGTGATGCTGCCGACGCAGAAGAAGGACACGGCAGATCTGCTGCGCAAGGCGGCCATCCAGGTCACCCCGCAGCGCGTCACCGCCAACTCCCCCGCAGTCACCGAGCTGGTCGGCGAGCTGGCCGAGTGGGTCAAGCCCGCTCCCCGCGCCGCCGTCCAGGTTCAGGGAACCCCGCGCCGCCAGGGCGGATCGCAGGGAGCCAACGCTCAGCGCAAGCGCGCCCAGCGCGACGGTTCGCCGTCGGCCGGTGGCGGCGAGGGTCGTCCCCGTCGTGACCGCTCGGGTCGCCCCGCTGCTGCAGGCGCCCCGGCGTCGGCGAGTGGAGCTCGTCGCGGCGGCTCAGGTGGAGGTCGCTCGGCGGCTCCCGCTGGAGGCTCCTCGCGCACGTACTCGACGTCGACCGGCGGACAGGGTGGCTACGCTGCCGGCGCCGCCGCATCCGGTGGCAATGGCGGAGCCGGCGCTCGTCGCCAGGGACGCCGCGCCCAGGGCTAGCAGCCCACGCTTCGCCTGAACGGGCGGAGATTCCTGCACACCGACGCTCTCTGAGCCGCGGTGCTGTGGAATCTCCGCCCGTTCGTGCGTTCGGGAACGCGGGGTGTGTAGTCTGGTCAACTTGCCTTCCGGCGGGTGCACCCTTCGACAGTCGAGAAGAGATCAGACACAATGTCCACCGTCATCCCCGGGCTGATCGCCATTCCCACCGGCCTAGACCGCTTTGTCGCCGCCTGCCGCGCGAATGGAGCGGTGCCCCTGATCGTGGGAGGAGCCGTGCGCGATGCCCTCCTCCGGCGCCACGACGACGACGCGGCTGCTCTGCGTAGTTCGGATATCGACCTCGAGCTGCACGGCGCGTCGAGCCCCGAGCAGCTGATCTCGGCACTGGGCCAGGAGTTCTCCGTGCACTCCCGGGGTGTCGCTTTCGAGACCCACGTCGTGCGCATCGAGGCAAGCGATTACGAGTTCACGATCGCGCACAGCGATCTGCCCGGCGAGCTCGACCTGTCTGCATCGGCCGCCAGACGTGACCTCACGATCAATGCGCTCGCCTGGGATCCCGCGAGCGCCGAACTCCACAACCCGGTCGGTGGCCTCCGCGACCTCGAGGACGGCGTGCTGCGTCATGTCTCCGATCGCTTCGCCGATGACCCGCTGCGCGTGCTGAGGCTTGTGCGTTTCGTGGCCCTTCTCGGCTTCGAAGTCGCGCCCGAGACGGTCGAGCTTGCGCGGTCGCTCGAACCGCGCGCGGCATCGCTGCCCGTCGAACGCGTGTGGAACGAATTCGAGCGCATCCTCACCGGGGGCGTGTACCTGAGCGCCGCCCTGACGATTCTCCGCAAAACCACCTGGGACTCGCTCGTGCCCGAACTCGCCGCGACGCAGGGCATTCCCCAAGACGCGCGCTGGCACGCCGAGGGCGATGTGTGGACCCATCTGGGCCTCGCAGCCGACGCGGCCGCCGCTTTCGCGGTTCGCGACGACCTCTCGGCCCAGGATCGGCGGTTGTGCGTGGCCGCCGCGCTGCTGCACGACCTCAGCAAGGTGACGACAACCGTCATCGAGCCCGCTTCAAGCGAATCGGATGCGCGAATCACCTCGCGCGGGCACGAAACGGCGGGCGTCGAGCCGGCCATGGCGCTCCTACGACGCATCGGCGCGCCCGCGGAACTCGTGCGCGCCGTGGGTCCCCTCGTTCGCGAGCACATGGTCGCCATGAGCGTCGGCGAAAACGGGCCGAGCGCATCCGCTGTTCGCCGACTCATGCGCCGCCTTGCGGGCGCGCACGGCACCGGTCCGACGATTGACCAGTGGGCGCGCGTCGTCGACGCAGACTGCGCGGGCCGCGGCGTCAGCGCGATCCCGAGCAGGGCAGCCGCCTGGGTCGAGGCTGCCAGGCGCTATGGCGGCACACCGACGGCTCCGCTAGTGACTGGCCGCGACCTGATCGATGCAGGCCTCCGGCCCGGAGCACGATTCTCCGTGCTGCTCGCGGCCTCCGTCGAAGCACAAGACGAGGGTGTGATCGATGACCGGGCGTCGGCTCTGCACTGGCTGCATACTCAACTCCGACGACAGGATGCTTCATGATCGCGCCCGAGAACGTTCTGCTGCTCGGTGCGGTCGGGTCGACGGCGCACGGTCTGGCGTCGACGGAGAGCGATCGCGACCTGTCGGGTGTGTTCGCTCATCCGACCGATGCTCTGTTCACATTCGACCGTCCGAACGATTCGGTGGTGACCCACGATCCCGACAGCGCGCTGCACGAGATCGAGAAGTTCCTGCGCCTCGCGTTGACGTCGAATCCGGCGGCCCTCGAGGTGCTCTGGCTCGACGAATACGACGTCGTCACCGATTCGGGTCGCGAACTCATCGCTATCAGGGAGTCGTTCCTCGGCACCGACAGCGTGCGGGATGCCTACCTCGGCTACGCGAAGGCGCAGTGGAAGAGGGCCTGCTCTCGCAAGTCCTCGATAGAACACGGCAATGTCGGTCTCGATCGGCGCGTTCATAAGGGAATCCGGCACACGATCCGCCTGCTCGAGCAGGCGCAGGCGCTGCTGTCGACCGGCCGCGTCGCTGTCGCGGTCGCCGATCCGCACTTCTACCTCAACGACCTTCCCGTGCTGAGCGATGACCGGCTGCACGAGCTCGTTCGCGAGCGCCTCGAGACTGTCGCATCCATGCCCAGCGTGCTGCCGGACGCGCCCGATCGCGGAGCCGCCGAGCACCTGCTCCGCGGCATCCGGTATCGCTTTCTGCAGTCGGATGCGCCGGGCACGGCCGGTGGCCGCTGATTCGGGCGAAGGCTAGATCAGGCGGCCGACCGAGGCGAGCGCCGCGCGCAGCAGCGAACCGCGGCCGCCCTCGAACTCGGCAGAGAGCTCATCAGACGCAGCTTCCTGCGGAGACATCCACGTGACCTCCAGGGCATCCTGCCGCGGCTCGCACGTTCCCGTGACCGGCACGACGTAGGCAAGCGAGACCGCGTGCTGGCGCTCATCGTAGAACTGGGTGACGCCCGGAAGCGGAAAGTACTCGGCGACCGAGAACGGAATCGGACTGGCGGGCAACTGCGGGAACGCCATCGGCCCGAGGTCCTTCTCGAGGTGGCGGAAGAGCGCATCTCGAAGAGTTTCGCCGTACATGACCCGGCCGGAGACCAGCGTGCGCGTGATCGACCCCGTTGGCGTGGCCCGAAGCAGCATGCCCACCTCGGTCACCTGACCAAGACCGTCGACCCGCACAGGAACCGCCTCGACGTAGAGCAGAGGCAGACGCCGTCTGATCTCGGCGAGTTCGACGTCGCTGAGCCAGCCTGGATTCGAGTTCTGCGACGGTGTGGGCGGGATGTTGCTGCCCTCGGGGGTCCACTCGGGATCGGGGTCTGGAGTTCTCACGCTCATAGTCCATTCTTACCCCACGTGGCCAGCCGTCGGCACCGCAGGACACACTGTCGGCGGTATGCGTGAGGATGGACCCTATGGGCGATGTGCTCGACAGATTCTCCCCCGCGACTCAGCAATGGTTCCGCGGGGCATTCAGCGCGCCAACACCCGCACAGCTCGGAGCATGGGAGGCCGTGTCATCAGGGTCGAACGCTCTGGTGGTCGCTCCGACCGGTTCGGGCAAGACGCTCTCGGCATTCCTCTGGTCGATCGACAGACTCACCTCCGAGCCTCCGCCTGCGAAGGCCGGGGTTCGCGTGCTCTACATCTCTCCTCTTAAAGCGTTGGCGGTCGACGTCGAGCGCAATCTGCGCTCTCCGCTGGTCGGCATCACACAGACAGCGAAGCGTCTCGGCACCGAGCCACCGAACATCCAGGTGGGGGTGCGCAGCGGCGACACCACGCAGGCAGACCGTCGCAACCAGTCGAAGAACCCTCCCGACATTCTCATCACCACTCCCGAGTCGCTCTTTCTTATGCTCACCTCGGCGGCGCGCGAGTCACTCTCGATGGTCGAGACGGTCATCATCGACGAGGTGCACGCCGTCGCGGCCACCAAGCGCGGCGCGCACCTCGCGGTCTCGCTCGAGCGACTCGACGGGCTCCTCGAGAAGCCGGCGCAACGCATCGGACTCTCGGCTACTGTGCGCCCGCGCGAAGAAGTGGCTCGCTTTCTCGCCGGCGGACGCCCCGTCACGATCGTGGCGCCCACCTCGACCAAGAAGTTCGATCTGCGGGTCGTCGTTCCCGTCGACGACATGACCGCGTTGCCCTCGGCCGGTGAGCGCGAGGGCAGCGCCGCCGGGGCGCTCCGAGAGGACGACGGCTCCGGAGGAGGACAGGGGTCGATCTGGCCCCATGTCGAAGAGAGCATCGTCGACCGCATCCTGGCCCATCGCTCGTCGATCGTGTTCGCGAACTCCCGCCGGCTGGCAGAGCGGCTCACAGCCCGGCTCAACGAGATCTACCTCGAGCGGCTCGAACAGTCGACCGAGGCTCCCGCGAAGCGCCCGCCCGCCGCGATCATGGGCCAGGCCGGCCAGACGAAGGGTCTCCCGGCAAGTGTCAGCGCCCGAGCGGGCGACGGCGCCGACGAGCCGATCCTCGCGAGGGCTCACCACGGCTCCGTCTCGAAAGAGCAGCGGGCGGTCATCGAAGACGACCTCAAGACGGGCCGCCTACGCTGCGTGGTCGCCACCTCGAGCCTCGAACTCGGCATCGACATGGGCGCGGTCGACCTCGTGGTTCAGGTCGAGTCGCCACCCAGCGTCGCCAGCGGCCTGCAGCGCGTCGGCCGCGCCGGGCACCAGGTCGGCGAGGTATCTCGCGGCATCCTGTACCCCAAGCATCGGGCCGACCTCCTGCACTCCGCCGTCGCCTCGCTGCGCATGACAGAGGGTCTCATCGAGTCGCTCTCCGTGCCCACGAACCCCCTCGACATCTTGGCCCAGCAGACCGTGGCCGCCTGCGCACTCGAGCCGATCGATGTCGAGGAGTGGTTCGACACCGTTCGGCGCAGCGCGCCCTTCGCGGGTCTACCCCGCTCGGCCTACGAGGCGACGCTCGATCTGCTCGCCGGCAGGTACCCCTCCGACGAATTCGCCGAGCTGCGCCCCCGGCTCGTGTGGGATCGCGACGAAGGAACCCTCACCGGCCGGCCCGGTGCACAGCGCCTGGCGGTCACGAGCGGTGGCACCATCCCCGACCGCGGACTCTTCGGGGTCTTCATGGTCGGCGGCGCGGCGACAGAGCAGGCCTCTGGTACTGCATCCACCGCCAAGGGCGGCAACCGTGTGGGCGAGCTCGACGAAGAGATGGTCTACGAGTCGCGCGTCGGCGACGTCTTCGCGCTGGGCGCCACGAGCTGGCGAATTCAAGAGATCACGCACGACCGCGTACTCGTCACGCCCGCCTTCGGTGAGCCGGGCCGTCTGCCGTTCTGGCGCGGCGACGGCCAGGGGCGCCCTGCCGAACTCGGCCGGGCCATCGGCGAGTTCACGCGCAAGCTGGCAGGGGCAGATGACAAGGAGTCCGCGCGCATGACCGCGAGCGCCGGACTCGACGAGCGCGCCGCCACGAACCTGGTCACCTTTGTTACAGAGCAGCGCGAGGCCACCGGGCACGTACCGAGCGATAAGACGCTCGTCATCGAGCGATTCCGCGATGAACTGGGTGACTGGCGCGTCATTCTGCACTCGCCGTTCGGCATGCAGGTGCACTCCCCCTGGTCTCTGGCCATCGGAGCACGCCTGCGCGAGCGCTTCGGCATCGACGGCGCATCCGTCGCCAACGACGACGGCATCATTCTGCGGCTGCCCGACACCGAGAGCGAGCCTCCCGGCGCCGAGCTGTTTCTCTTCGAGGCCGATGAGCTCGAGCAGATCGTCACCCAAGAAGTCGGTGGATCGGCACTGTTCGCCTCTCGTTTTCGAGAGAATGCGGCGCGCGCTCTCCTTCTGCCCAGACAGAACCCGGGCAAGCGTTCACCGCTCTGGCAGCAGCGTCAGCGCAGCGCTCAGCTGCTCGACGTCGCCCGGAAGTTCCCCACCTTCCCTATCATTCTCGAGACCATCCGCGAGTGCCTGCAAGACGTCTACGACCTGCCCGCACTCATCGGTCTCGCCCGCGACCTCGAAGCGCGTCGCATCCGAGTGGTCGAGGCCGAGACGCACGACCCGTCGCCGTTCGCCAAGTCGCTGCTGTTCGGCTACGTCGCGTCGTTCGTCTACGAGGGCGACAGCCCCTTGGCCGAGCGCCGAGCCGCCGCGCTCTCCCTCGATCCGACGCTGCTGTCAGAACTGCTGGGGCGCGCCGAACTGCGCGAGCTCCTCGACCCCGGCGTCATCGCTCAGACCGAACTCGAGCTGCAGCGACTCGCCCCCGAGCGCAAGGCCCGCGACGTCGAGGGAGTGGCCGATCTCATCCGAGTACTCGGCCCGCTGTCTCTGGCCGAGGTCACGGC
Source organism: Agreia pratensis (assembly GCF_900177685.1). Lineage (GTDB taxonomy): Bacteria > Actinomycetota > Actinomycetes > Actinomycetales > Microbacteriaceae > Agreia > Agreia pratensis. The sequence continues at coordinate 602,497 of NZ_FXAY01000002.1, read as the reverse complement.
GAGGCTCGTCGACGAGGCCGCACCCCACGCATCCGAGCTGCTCGCCGGCCTTGTCGACGCGCGTCGCGCCCTTATCGTCACCATTGCCGGCGACCAGCGCTGGGCCGCCATCGAAGATGCCGGTCGGCTGCGAGACGCCCTAGGCACCCCCATCCCCTATGGAGTTCCCGACGCGTTCATCGAGCCCGTCGCCGACCCGGTGGCCGATCTCGTGGCCCGCTATGCGCGCACTCACGCGCCGTTCACCGTGGCCGAGGCGGCGACTCGCTACGGCCTCGGCTCCGCCGTCGTTCTGGATGCGCTGCGCCGGCTCGAAAGCGCCCGTCGCGTACTCGAAGGCGAGTTCAGGCCGCTCGGCGCAGACACTCCGGGCGCTGCGCGAACCGAGTGGAGCGATGTCGAGGTGCTGCGTCGACTGCGGCGACGCTCGCTCGCCGCCCTCAGACACGAGGTCGAACCCGTCGACACGACGACCCTCGCGCGCTTCCTGCCGTCGTGGCAGCATGTGGGCGGCAGCCTGCGCGGAATCGACGGCGTGGCCACGGTCATCGACCAGCTCGCCGGGGTGCCGATTCCCGCCTCCGCCTGGGAGACCCTCATTCTGCCCAGTCGCGTGCGCGAGTACAGCCCCGCCATGCTCGACGAGCTCACGGCTACGGGCGAGGTCATCTGGTCGGGGGCCGGCTCTCTGCCGGGCAACGACGGCTGGGTCGCGCTGCATCTCGCCGAGACCGCGCCTCTCACGATTCCTCTCGCCGAACCGCTCGAACCGACGACGCTGCAGCATGCCGTGCTCGGCGCTCTGGATGGCGGGGGCGCATTCTTCTTCCGCACTCTCTCAGACGCGGTCAGCACTGCCCTCGGCTCGGCCGTCGACGATGCAGAGCTGGTGACCGCGTTGTGGGATCTGGTGTGGGCGGGCCGCATCACGAACGACACACTCGCCCCGCTCCGCTCGCTCACCGGCGGTGGCAAGACCGCGCACAGCACCAAGCGCAGCGCACCCCGATCACGGCTCTACCGGGGTCGCTCCTATGCTCGGCCCACCATGGTCACGCGGGTCGGTCCGCCCACCGCCGGCGGTCGCTGGTCGCTCTTGCCCGCCCCCGAGACCGATGCGACGATTCGGGGGCACGCGCTCGGTGACATGCTGCTCGAGCGCTACGGGGTGGTCACCAAGGGTGCTGTCATGGCCGAGCGCATCGTAGGTGGCTTCGCGCTCGCGTACCGACTGCTCTCGGGCTTCGAAGAGACCGGGCGTGCCCGTCGCGGATATTTCGTCGAGACGCTCGGCGCATCCCAATTCGCCACCGGCGGCACGATCGATCGCCTGCGCTCGTTCACGGCCGAAGCGATGGCCGAACGGCGTCATGGAACGAACGATGCGAAGGGTGGCGAGAGAGCGGAGACCGGTAGGGCTGTAACGCTGGCCGCGACAGACCCGGCCAATGCCTATGGCGCCGCTCTGCCCTGGCCCGGAGGCACGGGCCATCGTCCCGGCCGCAAAGCCGGTGCCCTTGTGGTGCTCGTCGACGGGCGGCTCGTGCTCTACGTCGAACGGGGAGGCAAGACGCTGCTCTCGTTCGCTCAGAACGATGACGAACTCGCGAACGCGAGTGCGAGCCTCGCAGCGACCGTGATCAGCGGCCGCGTCGCCAAGCTCACCGTAGAAAAGGTCAACGGGCACTATGCCGTGGGCACCGAGATCGGCCGCGCACTCGAGGCCGCCGGGTTCGGAGCCACGCCGCAGGGGCTTCGACTTCGCGCATCCTGAAGCCGCAAGGGCTTGTCGGTTCTCTTCGGTAGGCGAAGGCAAAGGGCCCAGGGAACGTGCGTTCCCTGGGCCCCTCCGCTTTCAGCTACGAAAGCCTGTCACTCCTGGCCTCGGCTACTCCTGGCGCCGGCGCCGACGCACGAACAGCAGGGCGCCGAGACCCGCGATCGCTGTCAGAAGTGCCAGCAGACCGACCCGCAGTCCCGAACCGAGGTCGAGACCCGTGTTCGGAAGTGCCGACGTCACAGCCCCAGCCGGGGTGACCGCGTGGAACGGGTCGTGATCGATCAGCGTGCGAGGCGTTCCATCGGGGTTGCGCGACAGCACAGGCTTGCCGTTCTCGTCGAGCTGGGGCTTGCCCGTGGGCTTGCCGTTCTCGTCGACCTCGGGAACGATCGGCGTTCCGACCACCGTGACGTCGTCGGCGTGCGACGCGTTCTCACCGAGAGTCAGGGTGCCGTCCGAGAAGAACGATGCTCCGGGGGGAAGCATGCCGTGCCAGGTTCCGTCGTTCACGAAGCTGTACGAGCTCGATCCACCGAACGCGCTGAGATCGCTCGTCCAGTTCGTGATCTTCGGACCCGACAGGGTCGCGTCGGCGAGGTTGATCTCGGTGAGCCAGGTGTTTCCGGTGTTGGTGACGACCCAGCGCACGTGCTTGGCCTTGCCCGGCTGGTAGGTCACGGCGTGGTCGGCGTCGTTCGCGTCCTGCGCAGCAGAGGCGAGCGGCTTGGCCGGCACGATCCAGTTGCCGGCCGCATCCTTGACGGCGGGGTCGGCGAGCGATCCGTCGTACTTGATCACCTGGATGGCCGCCGTGTAGGCGTTGTAGACGTTGTTGTCGGTGACCGGGGTTCCGGTGGCGGATCCCGTCGCATCCACCGTCACGCGGTCGACATGCGCAGCTGCATCCGAGTTGGCAACCGTCAGAGTCGCCGTTCCCGTAATGGTCGCGCCGGGCATCCACTCTGCGGTGCCCGGGGCGAAGGTCGCGTCCCAGCGAGCCGTGAGCTCTCCATCGACGACGCTGGCCGCGGCCGTGCTGCCGTCGGGGAAGGCCCAGACGAGCGACTGGATGTCTGCACCCGAGATGGTGTCATCGTGAAGCACAACCTGGCGCAGCCTGTCGGTTCCCGTGTTCGTCGCCGTGATGCTGATCTGGCGGGTCTCACCGGGCTGGTAGAACTCGCCGTCGACCATCGTGTCGGCGTCGTGGAAGACACCGGCGACGACATCACCCTTGACGATCGAGACCTGCGGGGTCACCGTCGTGGGGTTCTCGAGCGTCACTGCCACGGTGGTGTCCGCGCCGATCGTGATCGTGACCGGTCCGTCTGTTCCGATCGGCTGGCCGTTGACCAGGAAGATCGGCTTTGCCCAGCCAGACAGCTCCGGCAGACCGCCCTGCGGGGCGTTCTCGGTGAGCGTCACGACCGTACCGGCCGGCAGTGCCGGGCTGGTGAAGGTCGAGCCATTCGTCACGGAGAACGGCGTCGCCACGGTGTCGCCCGCCGCCTGGTACGTGCCGGTGAAGGTGAAGCCCGGGGTCAGCGTGTCCTCGGCGGGGCCGGTGACGTCCTTCGTGATCGAGAAGAACCCGAGACGAAGCTCCGTGGGGTTCGTGAGCACGACCTGAACGGCGGTCTCGCCGATCGTGAAGCTCGCTGTGCCATCGGCGTTCGCAGTGACTCCGGGGCCGGACCAGACGGGTGTTCCCCACTTCACGTCGGGAGCTGCTTCACCCGGTGCCACCTCGGAGAGGGTCACCACTGTGCCTTGCGGAAGACCTGACACGGTCTTGACCGAATCGGCCTTCGTCAGCGTGAGCTGCTTGGCAGCTTGGCCGGGCGTCGTGTAGTTCACCGTGAAGGCGAAATTGTCGGGCACGGACGCTGCAGCGTCACCCGTCACCTGCTTCGTCACCGAGAAGCCATTGACCAGCTGAAGCGTCGGGTTCTCCAGATCGACGGCGACCGTCGATCCATCGCCGATGGTCAGTGTGGTCGAGGCGCCCGGGGCCGGGGTGCCGTCGTCGATCGTCCAGATCGGTGTCTGCCAGCTGACGTCCGCCGGCGCACCGGTGGGGATCGCCTCGCTGACGGTCACGACCGTGCCGAACGGGATCGCATCCGACTTGGCCTTATTACCGGCCGTGACAACGAGCGTCTTAGGCTCTGCCAAACCGGGGTAGGTGTAGTTGACCGTGAACTTCTGGTCGGCAGACACCGATGTGGAGGCCGTGCCCGTCACCGTCTTGAGTACCTCGAAGTAGCCATCGGCGACCAGGGTGTTCGTGACCGTGATGAGGGTCGGCGCAGCGCGCGTTCCCGTCACCTTCACGGCGCCCGTCGGGCTCACCGAGTAGTTCCTCACCCGCGCGTCGTCGCCTTCGGTGATCGTTGCGGATGCGCCGACCGGGAGGGTCACCGTCTTGCCATCGTCGTCGGTCGGGTCGACGACGATCTTCGCGTCAGTGCCGACGTCGAGCTTGTCGCCGCGGAAGTCCGTGGCGGCAAGGTTGACCGTGTAGGTGGCTCCGGCCGGGGCGACGCCTCCAACGGCAGAGATCTTCTTCACCACGGCGAGGGTGCCGTCGGCTACAAGACCTGCATCGTAGGTGTGGTCGTTCTCACCCGGGCCGCCGAGCGTGATCCCGATCGTGGCCGACGAGTTGTCTGCGTTGGGAAGGGCATCGGAGTCGATGCTGTCATCGGGTCCGACATTGGGCGTCGTGAACCTGACCTCGCTCCAGTTGACCGTGCCGAACGTCTCATCGTCGGTGAAGGCGTTGCCGGTCGTGGGCTTCACGAAACGAACCGTGTAGTTTCCGCTGCCAGGAACGAAGCCAGCGGCTTCGAGCGCCGGGTCGGTGGTCGAGAAGTAGTACTCCCCGCCGTTCTTGGTCGTGGTCGTTCCGATGACCTCGTTCTCGGCATTCACGAGTTCGACCGTCACTCCGTCGAAAGCGGGCTCGTCGGCATCCTGGATGCCATCCCGATCTGCGTCGAACCAGACCCGGTTTCCGATCTCCACGGGGGCAAGCTGGGCGAGAGCCTGCACAACCGCGAGGCCGCCACCCTTCTGGAAGGTGCCCGAGGCACTCGGTGTGCTGCTGGATCCCGCGTCGGCGATCTGCTGGTATCCGCGAAGCACATCGCCCGTCGAGGGCTGGAACCAGTTGAGCCCCGTGACGCGCACATCGCTGAGGGGGTCGTAGGTGGTTGCCACGATCGAGTCGACTCCGGCGAGGGTGGCGAGGCCGCCGAGAGCGACCTCGTGGTGGCTCTTGGACTGGGGATCGGGCTGGCCGAGGCCCTGGATGTCGTCGTAGTACTCGCCACCGCCGGGCCCTTCGTTGTTGCCCGCGTTAGTGGACGCCGGTCGGTCGCCGACCTTGCCGTTGCTCTCGAGCGCATAACCCGTTGCCGTGGGAGCGGCGACGAGAAGGTCACCGGATGCGACGGTCTGGTAGTACTTGGTGTCGCCGGAGTTCGTGCTGTAGTTGCGGTTTCCGCCCTGGATGCTCGTGCGGTCGGCCATAGCCAACGTCATGTAGCCATCGGTGTCGAAATCGATATCGGTGAGGACCGGCTGCGGGTAGTCCTGTACGGGGCTGTTCCACGCCGTGCGCGAGACCGATCCCCACGCACCCGACCACTGGTCGACCCAGGAGTTCCAACGCAGAATCGGAGCTCTCTCCTCATCCGAGACGTTCGCCTTGTTCAACGTGTCGCCCTTGGCGTAGCCGAGAGACCCGTTGAGCACGGTGGTCCACGCAGCGAGGTTGGACTCGGGAGCGCTCTTCACGTGGAGCTGCATGTCTGCATCAGCGGCAGACGTCGGAACCGACACCTGCTCGCCGCTGTCGACGTAGCCGGCGAAGAGCTGGTTGCGGTGCACGGTCAGTGCCCAGGGACGCTGTCCGGCGGTGAGGCCGAGGTCGATGCCTGCGGTGTTACCCGTGAGGGTGGGCTCGGCGTCGGGGTTGCTGATGTCGAGCTGGTAGATCTTCTTGTCGAAGAGGTTCACGAAGTACAGCGACTTCTGGTCTGTGCTGACGGCGATCGAGCCGATGCCGACCTTTCCTGCCTGCGCGAACGCGTCCGCATCGACAGCAGGGCTGTTTGGCGCGCCCAGGCCGCGGCCTCCCGCAGAAGCGGGTGCATCGTCTGCGGGGACGGAGCCCACGTTGACGACGGTGGACACATCGAACCAGGAGTCGACGCTCGCCGACCGCGATGGCGCCAGGCTACCGTCGGCGTTGACAGCTCCCGTGACGCGGTAGATGCCGCCGAGGCCCTTCGGGCCTAGACCGGCGTGACGCTTGTATGTGGCGGCAGCGAAGAGAGTGCCTGTGCTGGCCTGGAAAGAGGAGCCCCAGGTGCTTCCGACCTCCGGAACCGTGGCGAGGACGATCCGGTTCGGGTAGGCGCCCGCGGCCTGGCTCTGGGTGCCCGTGTTGAAGTTCGTACCCCAAGGCTGCGCAACGATGGCCGGGGTGCTCGACAGGCCATCCGAGTTGCTGAGCCCCGAGTACTGGATCGCCGTGACGACCGGGGGGTTGCCCTGCGAGAAGTCGCCCGGAGCGTTCACTCCGTAGTCCACATCGCTGTCGCCGACCGAGGCGAATTGCACGCTCGTGCCGTTGTCCGTTCCGTGGCTGGCGGGCTTGTACTCGTCAGGCACACCCGTGAACTCCACTCGGAGCGCCGACCCGAACGAGTCCTTCACGGGGATGGAATACGTTCCATCAGCGATCGTGGTGGCCGACCAGGTCTTGTCGTGCCCATCCGTCGCAGTCACGGTGATGCCACCGAGACCCTTGTCGTTCGCGATGCCGGTCTCGGCACCATTCCCGGAGTCGAAGGTGCCGTTGGAGTTGAAGTCGCGATAGACGCGACCCGTCACGCTGCCTTCTGCAGCGAGGGCCGGGGTGCTCGCCCCGGCGAGGATTCCGCCAGCGACGAGGGCGGTGACGACCGAGAGAGCGATCGCCGCCTTTCCTCGCTGCTGACCCCGCGTACGGGGAGATTTTTGGACGTTGATAGGCAAGACAGTTCTTTCCGTCGGAAGGATGATTCGAAGGCGGCATAGCCAGGGCGAAAACACTCGAGGTTTTCTCAGTTGAAAGCTGAGAATATGCCGACTTTTGCCGCCGAAAACGGCCGTAGCGCTCGAACAGGGGTGATTTCACCCGCGATTTCACCCCGGCCAGACATGTCTCTCCCCAGAACAGGGCGGTCCGAGTCCGCGTAGTCTGGAGCCATGCCCGAGGGAGATACCGTCTACCGCACGGCTCGTCATCTGGATGCAGCTCTTGCTGGCCGAACGCTCCTCAGCTCCGACTTCCGAGTACCCCGTTATGCGGAGATCGATCTCTCCGGCAGCACGATCGACAGCGTCGTCAGCATCGGAAAACACCTGCTCACCAGGGTCGACACGGTCAGCATCCACAGCCACTTGAAGATGGAGGGCTCATGGCACCTCTATCGACACGGGTCCAGGTGGAAGCGCCCCGCTTCGACCGCCCGGCTCATCCTGACCACCGACGAATGGGTGGCCGTGGGGTTCGATCTCGGCACCATCGATGTCGTCGACCGCGACGACGAGAGTTCCGTCATCGGTCACCTGGGGCCAGACGTGCTGGCGCCCGACTGGGGCACTGCGTCTGAAGCCCACGCGGTCGCTCTCGTGGAAGCCTCCCCCGAGAAGGAGATTCACGTCGCCCTTCTCGACCAGCGCAACCTGGCCGGGCTCGGCAATGTCTACGCCAACGAGCTCTGTTTTCTCAGAGGCGTACTGCCCTCGCGCCCCGTCTCTGCGGTCGATGTGCCGCCGCTGGTCGCTCTCGCCCACCGCGCGATTCTCGTCAACCGCGACCGCACCGAGCGGTCGACGACCGGAGACCTGCGCGCGGGGAGGCAGAGCTGGGTCTATCGCCGCGAGAACCAGCCGTGCCGTCGCTGCGGCACGCGCATCCGGGCAGGCAAGCTCGGTGCCGACGAGCTGAAACTGCGTGACGTGTACTGGTGCCCGCGATGCCAGACATAACGCTTCGGCGTACCCCGGGGAGGTACGCCGCCGAGGCGGGTATTCTGGCCGGGTGATCGACGACATCAAGAAGCGCGCCCTGCACCGCACACGCATCCTGGAGGGGCAGCTTCGGGGCCTCGAGAAGATGATCGAGAGCGAGGACTACTGCCTCGACATCATCACGCAATCGCTCGCGATCCAGAAGTCGCTCGGCTCCCTCAACAAGCTGATGGTCGAGAACCACCTGAAGACCCACGTGACAGACATGTTCGAGGCGGGTGGCGAGACCCGCGAAGGCGCCATCGACGAGCTCGTCAAGATCTACGAGCTCAGCCGCAACCGCTCCTGACCTCCGGCGCTCACGCGGGCATCCGGTAACGTCGTTCGCGTGACCGATTTCTCTCCCACGCAGCCGCACATCGACGATTCGGCCGTGGTGTGGTCGATTCCCCGCGACGAGGTCGCGACCCGTCTTCGGGGCGCTCCGCTCCTCGTGATCATGCACGGCTACGGCTCGCACGAAGCCGACCTCATCTCCCTCGCCCAGTACCTGCCCGGCGGAATCGTCTGCGCGAGCCTGCGCGCACCGCTCATCGCGCCCGCCCCTGTCCAGAACGGCTTCGCCTGGTTCCAGATCGGCGAACCCGGCAACCCAGAGCCGGCGGGGGTGGATGCCGCTGCGCGCGGGGTGCTCACCTGGCTCGACGGTCTCGCCACCGAATATGGCGCGCCCGCTGCCGTCTCCACGCTCGGCTTCTCGCAGGGCGGCGCGATGGCCCTGCAGCTGCTGCGTCACGCGCCCGAGCGCTTTGCCTCCGCGGTGAACCTCTCCGGCTTCGTCGTCTCGGGCGACGCGCCCGCCGACGCTGCCCTCGAGTCGCTGCGCCCCCGGGTGTTCTGGGGGCGTGATGAGCGCGATCCGATCATTCCCCCGTCGGCCGTGGCTCGCACGACCACGTGGCTCGAGACACACTCTGAGGTCGACGCTCGGCTGTACCCGGGTGCCGGGCACGGCATCGTGGGCGACGAGATCACGGCAGTGCGCGAGTTCCTCGATCAGACGCTGCTGGTCGCGGCCGAGGCGTAGGCGCGATGGCCAAGAAGCCTTCCGCGGCAGGTCCCACGACCGCGGCCACAGCGGCACTGACCAGAGCAGGCGTCGCGTTCGTTCCGCACGCCTACACGCACGATCCTGCGGTCACCGACTTCGGCACCGAGGCTGCTACGGCGCTCGGGATCGACGCCGAGCGGGTGTTCAAGACGCTGATGGTCGACACCGACGCGGGGCTCGGCATCGGCATCGTGCCCGTCAGCGGAATGCTCGACCTCAAAGCCTTGGCGTCGGCCCTCGGTGGAAAGAGGGCAGCCATGGCCGATCTCGCGCTCGCCGAACGCAAGAGCGGCTACGTCGTGGGAGGTATCAGCCCGTTCGGTCAGAGAACCGCGCTTGCGACAGTGCTCGACGACTCGGCGCTGGAATTCGACACGATCCTGGTATCGGGCGGTCGTCGCGGCTTCGACATCGAGCTCGCGCCCGCGGATCTACTGGCCGTGACTCGGGGAACGGCCGCGCGCATCCGACGCCCGTAGCGAGGGTCGCGATCTGGTGCAGCCTCAGCACGACCTCGTCGCTATTCGACGAGCTCGGGCTCCCAGTGCACCCTTCGTCAGGCGAGGTCGCCGTCGCTGAGCCTCTCGTCGTCGAGCATCTCGACCCAGCGAGCGAGAAACGCCGCGCCCGCGTCGTCGTGGATGAGCGCGCCGGCCGTGAGCACCGCGTAGGCGGTCTCGGGGATCCCGTCCTCCGGGCGAACGTCGACGTGCATTACGGCTTCGCCCCGCTCGTGCAGCCAGGTGGCCATGGCATAGTCGCCGCGCGAGTCGCCCATGGTGCGCCACTCCGCGGGCATCGGTCCTGTTCCCTCGAGCAGCATGAGTGCGCGCTCCGCCCCGAAGTCCTTGCCGACCCTGAGCGACTCGAAGTCGGTCGAGATGATCGACGGGTCGGCTCGATACTGCACAGCCCCGGATGCGTCGGGATAGTCGACCGCGCCGCGTCGCGCCCCGAAACCGCGGGCGTTCAGGAGCGCGATCGCGGCCTCGTCGATCTCGAGTTGGCGCGCGAGGAACGACTCTTTCGACACGTCGATGCGCTGCTCGAAGGTCACGGTCGCGCGCTTGGTCTCGTCGTAGAAGACGAGATCTGCGTAGCGCCCTGCTACGAGCGCTCGCACGTCGTCATCGAATCCGGGCGGCGGCGCGAGCGAGGCATCGATCGACAGCTCCCCGGCGCCCTCGGGCGTGATCGCGAACCAGGTCGCGCCCTTCTCGCAGATGGCGAAGACGCGCGCGTGTTCCTGCAGCCCGGCTGCCAGCAACGGCGCGACGACCTCGTCGGCGATGAACGCATCCGAGCGCCCAGTGTTGAAGATCACCGGAACCCCCGCGTTCGCCAACGCCACGAGATCACGACCGATCGACGGCACGTTGATGGAACGGGTCACCGGGCTGGCGATCGGCCCGTCGACGTCGAGAAGCAGTCCGAAATGGCGAGAGGAAGTCACCCGCCTCATTCTTCCGTACGTCGAGCGCGTGGCTAGCGACCCTTCTGGCGGTAACCACCCGAGGGTCGCGGCTTGCGCGCCGTTCCCAGAGGGCGCGGTGTCTTGGCGGCCGCGCCTTTCGCGCCACCCTTCGCTCCCTTGGCTCCTTTCGCGCCGGTGCGAGCTTTCTTGGGCTCTGCCTTCGCTGTCTTCTCGTCGCTGCCCTGACCCGGAGTGGCAGCGGGCGCCGGGGCGCGAGAACTCGTGGCTCGCCGCCCGCGTACGATTCCGATGAATTCCTCGATGCGATCGCTCGGGTCGCCGGCCAGCCAGCAGAGCGCGATCTGGGTCTCGGGCAGGTCGAGCACCGGCCTGGCCACCACGTCTTTGCGCGCGTGTAACCGGGCGACAGAGTGCGGTAGCACGACGATGCCCGTTCCCGCGGCCACCAGATCGAGTGCGTCCTCGACCGAGGCCGGCTCGGGCAGATCGGGCCGAGTCCCCTCGATCATCTCGGTCGCGATGTCTGACCAGCCGTCGACCTCGTCGGGGTGCTGAATCAGGTGCTCGTCTGCGAGCTCAGCGAGGCGAACCTCCTCGAGCGTCGAAAGAGGGTTGTCTTTCGCGACGACGACGACGGGCACCTCGTCATAGAGACGGATGGCGCTGAGCCCGTCGCGGTCGATAGGCAGGCGCACGAACGCGACGTCGACGGAGCTTTCGCGCAGCACAGACACCGCCTCGTCTCCGGGTGTCGGAAGCACCACCAGAGGAATGTCGGGGTAGCGCGACTCCCACTCCGTCGTCCACTTCGTGATCGTGACACCGGGTACGAAGGAGATCCGGAACGGAACCGGCCGCGCCGCCTCTTCCGCCGCAAGGGCGGCCCGCTCGTCTCCCGCCACGATCAGCTCGGGAGCAGCCTCGAGAAGCGAGCGACCAGCATCCGTGAGCTGTGTACCGGGCTGTTCGCGGTCGAACAGCGGGTAGCCGAGCTGAGCCTCGAGGTCGACGACGGCCTTGCTCAGACGGGTTCGGGCAATGCCCAGCGAGAGGGCCGCACGACCGAAGTGCAGCTCCGTGGCGACGGCGGAAAACCATCTCAGGGTGGTCGGATCGATGTCCACAGGGCTCCTCGAAGGCTTGTGACCGGGCAGCCGGTCAGGTCTCAGGCTACCCTTGGCATCATGACGCCCGCGAAAACCCCCCAGACAATGAAGCCCGCCACCGCGGCCAAGAAGCTCGGCGTGCTTCTGGATGCGACGCCCGCCGACTTCCAGCAGGGCACGGTGTCGCGCACCGAGCTCGACGAACTGCTCGCCACACCCCCGGAGTGGGTCGTGCAGTTGCGACTCAACGGCCCGCATCCGCGCCAGATCGTGGCGTCGAAGCTCGGAGTCACCATCTCGGGCCTCGCCCGCGGCGGCGTCACCGAGCCGCTCACCACCGCCGAGATCCAGGATCTGCTGGCGAACCGTCCTGAGTGGCTCGTGCGCGAGCGCGCGACGCAGGCCGAAGTGCGCCGCGAAGCAGCCCGCGTCAAGCAGCTGAACGAGGAGAAGGCCCGCAAGGCAGCCCACCTCGCTCGCCAGGAGAGCCAGCGCGCCGCCGCAGCCTCGAATTGACCCACGGTGGGCGCATCGGTTCCTGAACGGCCGGTCTCCGCTGCGCCGAGTGCCGCCGATATCCGACGGTGGCGGCGCTATCTCGCCGACGAGCAGCTGGAGGCGGCCGTCTACAGAGACCTGGCGCAGCGGCGCTCGGGCGAAGAACGAGAGATCCTGCTGGCACTCGCTGACGCGGAGGCACGGCATGAAGCGCATTGGCGCGCCCTTCTCGGAGACGGAGCAGGGGCGACGATGCGTGGCGCTCTGCGTACCCGAGTGCTCGGATTCTTGGCTCGGCGGTTCGGATCCGTCTTCGTCCTGGCGCTCGCGCAGCGAGCCGAGGGGCGCTCTCCCTACGACAGCGATTCCGACGCGACGGCCGCGATGGCAGCAGACGAACGCATCCACGAAGAGGTCGTGCGTGGACTCGCGACGCGGGGGCGCATGCGACTCTCGGGAACATTCAGAGCCGCGGTTTTCGGCGCGAACGACGGACTCGTATCGAACCTCGCCCTGGTCATCGGCATTTCCGCGAGCGGTGCGCCGACACATGTGGTGCTGCTGACAGGAGTGGCCGGTCTCCTGGCCGGCGCCCTGTCGATGGGGGCGGGCGAATACGTCTCCGTACGCTCGCAGCGAGAGCTGCTCGAGTCGTCCACTCCCGATCCCGAGGCGCGCACCGCCGTCGCCGACCTCGACGTGGATGCCAATGAGCTCGCCCTCGTGTACCGAGCACGGGGCATGAGCGAGAGCGAGGCAGACGAGCACGCTCGCGAGGTGTTGCGCACTCACGACCTCGCGCTCACGGCCGACCCCGCTGTGCACGCGCAGAGCGACGAGCACGAGGCGGTGGGCACAGGACTTAGCGCCGCCCTGTCGAGCTTCTGCTTCTTCGCATCGGGAGCGGTCATCCCCGTTCTGCCCTATCTGTTCGGCATCGAAGGTCTGCCCGCGCTGCTGATCGCCGCGGCGCTCGTGGGCCTTGCGTTGCTCGGAACCGGCGCTGTCGTGGGCATTCTCTCAGGCGCCTCCCCGCTCAAGCGCGGGCTGCGCCAGCTCGCCATCGGCTACGGTGCAGCGGCCGTCACCTATCTGCTCGGACTCCTCTTCGGTACGACGGGCGCCTGAGTTCGGTCTGTCACCAAATAGCCGATCCTGTGACGATAAACTCGCGATGTGAATTTTCGCATCCTCCCTGCAGTACTGGCACTCGCGCTCGTCGCCGCCCTGAGCGGCTGCGCCGTCGACAGCACCCCCTCCGGCCCCACCAACGGTTCGCCGTCGACCGTGCGCGTGCCGGCCGATGCCGCCACGATTCAGGATGCCGTCGATAAGGTGCCCGAAGGAGGGATGGTTCTCGTCTCGCCCGGCACCTACACCGAAGAGGTCACGGTGAAGACGAAGAACATCACTCTGCGCGGTCTCGACCGCGACGGCGTGATCATCGACGGAGAGGGTCTCCGCGCCAACGGAATCCAAGTGATCGCCGACGGCGTTCGAGTGCAGAACCTCACGGTGACCAGGCACACCTTCAACGGTGTACTCGTCACGGGGATGCACGACGAGAACGGCCCTCAGGCACACAACCTCACGGGTTATCAGAAGCTCGACCCCAAGAAGTTCCCTCCCCTGCAGCGCTTCGAGGTCGACCACGTCACAGCCACGAACAACGGCCTCTACGGTATCTACGCCTTCAACTCGCAGAACGGCGTGCTGAGCAACAATTACGCCTCGGGTTCGGCGGATTCCGGCTTCTATGTGGGCCAGTGCCAGAACTGCTCGATCCTCGTCGCCGGCAATGTGGCCGAGCGCAACGCCATCGGATATGAGAACGCGAACGCTTCGGACTCCGTGGTCATCACGGGTAACAGGTTCTCGGGCAACCGCGTTGGACTCACCCTGCTCAGCTGGTACCAGGAGGCCTTCGTTCCACAGCGCGGCGCAACGGTGGTCGGCAACGTGATCTCCGACAACAACTCCGCCGACTCCCCAGCTCAAGCGCAAGGCGGCTTCGGCATCGGCGTGGGTCTCTCAGGAGCGCAGAGCGACACCCTCGAACGCAACATCATCTCGGGCAACAGCGTGTCGGGCGTGCAACTGTCGAATACCGAGGACATCGCCACGACAGGAACGCGCCTGACAGACAACTCCCTCTCGGGCAACGGGGTCGACGTCGCGGATGTCGCGGCTGCTCGGAGCCCCACGACCACGACCTGCATCACCCCCGACGCAGGTCTCACCGTGCTTCCCGCCGACCTGGCGGCATCCTGCTCGGCCGGCGCTTCTGCCGGCGTTCCCGCCTCGGCTCTGCCTGCCGTGCAGGCGCCCGCCGGGGTGTCGTTCCTCAAGGTGGGCCAGCCCATTCCGCAGCCGAACATCGACGGCGAGCTGACCACAGTTCCCGATGCTCTGCCGAAGACCGGTCCCGCGAGCTCGTTCGACGCGTCCAGCGCCGCGCTTCCCGCCGCAGATCTGCTCGCCAGCAGCACGGGAACGCGATGACAGGCGCAGAAGCGCCCAAGGGCCCCAGCCGTCGCGCACTGCTCGGCGCACTCGGTGTCGCGGTCGGTGCTGGCGCCGCCGGTGCCGCGGGCGCGCTCACGGCGACGGGCTCCTGGCCCGGTGAGACAAAACCATCGGATGCCGGTGGCACGCCCGCAGGATCCTCCGGCCAGCCGGTGCCCGCGAGCGGTCGATATCAGGCGGGAATCGCGCGTCCCGCGACCCCGCAGCATTTCGGCCTGCTGCTCGTCTGCGATCTCGACAGCACCGACACCTCATGGCTCGGTGCACTCGGCCAGCGGATCCTCGAGCTGACCACGACATCGAAGCCGACCGACGTGCTGCCCGACGGCCCGGGCGATCTGACGGTGACGGTCGGCCTGGGGCCACGGATCGTTGCGGCACGTGACTCCTCGATGCCGGGCGCCGAGGACCTTCCCTCATTCGCCGGCGACGAGACGATCGAGTCGCACCGCCGAGGCGGCGATCTGCTGCTCGCTCTCTACTCCGACGACCCCAGCGTGCTCACGGCTGTGGGCGACGATCTGCTGACGCTCGTGCCGGGTGCCACCCCGCGCTGGCGCCAGCGCCTGTTCCGCGGACACGGCGAGCACGGCGTCGTGCGCAACCCGTTCGGGTTCCTCGACGGCATCATCGTGCCTCACGGCGACGAAGAACTCGCCGAGAACGTGTGGATCGGAACGGGAACCGCCGTCGCCGCGCTGGCCGCGGGCACCATCTGCGTCATCCGGCGGCTGCGGCTCGATACCGCCGGCTTCGCCGCCCTGAAAACGACCGCGCAGGAGCGGGTCATCGGGCGCGAGCGCATCGACGGGACTCCGCTTTCAGGCGGGCTGAAAGACGGCGAGGTCGATCTGAACGCGAAGACACCGGAGGGCGAATTCATCACTCCGCTGCGCAGTCACGCGCGCGCGGCACACCCGTCGTTCACAGGATCATCGCTGATGCTGCGACGAGGTTACGCTTTCGACGACGGGCTGCTCCCCAACGGCGAGGCCGATGCAGGCCTGGCGTTCATCTGCTTTCAGAACACCCTGCGCACGTTCGTTGCGACGCAGCAGCGGCTCGACGAGAACGACGATCTGATGAAGTACGCCACGCCGACGGGCAGCGCGACCTTCTTGATCCTGCCGGGGTTCTCAGCGAGCTCGCCGCTGTCGTTCTGAACCGCGGAGGCTACTTCTTCTTGACGTTGGTCACAGCGTCGGAGGAGTGATTCGCAGCTCCGCTTTTGGTCTTCTTATCTGCTCGCTTCTCTTTGAGAGAGCGTGCTGCCGGCTTGGCGACGGCCTTGCGTGCTGATTTCTCGCCCATGGTGCATCCTCGTTTCGAGAGCCCGGATGACCCTTGACTCGACGATAGGCCCTGCACGTGTGCATGGCCGACCAACCAGGCGACTTGGGAGAATTCGGCGTCAGTAGGAATTCACGTACGAGACCGCGACATTCACCATGGCGACGATCTTGACCGTCACCACGATCAGCGACAGAACGACGACGCCGATAGTGATCCAGATAGGCGCCATTGCGCCGCCGCCCGCCCGACGCCGAACGACGACTGTTCGGCCGATGATGTACACGGTTCCGCCGATAAAGGTCCATGCCCAGTGGAACGGTCGATCGAATCCCCGTGCTTTCAGCGTTTTCCAGTCGAAGTAGGCCAGCAGCACAGAGACGCCGTAGATGACGAATCCAAGACCCTGGATGAGCAGGTAGCCCGGGTCGGTGTACTGCGCAAACGGATCGCTCGCGGAGTTGAGCGAGGCGCGCATATAGGCATCGGTATCCCACAGCGCGACGCCGATGATCGAGAGCAGTGGAAGCAGAGTGATCAGCCAGATGAAGGCCGTGTACACCGGGGTGCCCTGAGCCACTGGTCGAGGTGCGCCGACCGGCGCGTACGCCGCGGCAGGGTTGGATCCCACCTGAGCGCTCTGCGCGTAGCCGGCTGCAGCACCGTTCACGGGCCAGGTCGTCTCGCTCACCGCCGGTTCATAGTGCTCGGTCCAGCCGTGGCCATCCCACCAACGCCGGCGGCCTGTTCCCGAGGGATCGGGGTACCAACCGGCGGGGGTCTGAGGGGTGCTCGGGGGGTACGACATGGTGTCTCCTTGGCGGTTCTCGCGCTACACGGGGTGCCTCAAGCATAGATAGGTGCTGGCTGAGCGCGCGCCTACCGAGCGTCGGAGTCGATGGGCGTGAGCACGAAGACCGGGATCTCTCGCTCGGTCTTCACCTGGTAGTCCGCATAGTCGGGGTAGGCCGCGACTGCCCGCTCCCACCAGAGCGCCTTCTCCTCGCCGGTGACCTCACGGGCCAGATAGTCACGCTTCTCCGGTCCATCCTGCAGCTCGACGTGCGGCTCGGCCAGAAGATTGAAATACCAGACCGGATGCTTCGGGGCGCCTCCGAGGGATGCCACGACCGCGTACTCGCCGTTGTGCTCGACCCGCATCAGGGCTGTTTTGCGCAGCTTGCCTGTCTTGGCGCCCACAGAGGTCAGCACGATCACCGGCATGCCCCGCATCGTCGTGCCGCTGGTGCCTCCCGAGCCCTCGTACTCCTCGACCTGCTTGCGCGCCCAGTCAGAGGTGCTCGGTTCGTACTCGCCTGTCAGTGGCATCGGGGTTCTCCTTACGTCGACGGTCTGCTGCACCGACACTACGCTGGCAGACGGAACGATTCGAAGGAGCACGCTATGGTTCGGCAGAACCGCGCACTGTACGTCGAGACCACGATCGAGGCCGACATCGACGAAGTCTGGCGCCTCACGCAGACCCCAGAACTGCACTCGCGCTGGGACCTTCGATTCAGCCTGATCGCGCCCGAGGCCGACCGATCCGAGGGAACCGACTCGCCCTCTCGGTTCCGCTATGAGCGGCGGTTGCCGTTCCACACGATTCGCGGCACCGGAGTCTCCCTCGGCGAGCGCACCGGCACGGGCGGCGCCCGAACCTCAGCGCTCGTGTTCTCGACCCGCGATCCGCTCTCGCCCCTGGCCTCCGGCCGAGGCTACTGGCGCTATGTGCCGAACGCCGACGGCTCGACCACGTTCACCACGGGTTACGACTACGTGCCCTTCGCCGGTCGAGCCGGAGCGCTGCTCGACCGGGTCGTGCTGCGTCGCGTGGTGTGGTGGATGACCGCATGGAGCTTCGACCGCCTGCGCATCTGGGCCGAGACCGGAACGCCGCCGGAATCCTGGCCGATCGCATCCGTCGCAGCATTCTGGAGGGCAGATAGGCCGAAGGCCTCGCGCTGCCGCTCCCGCCCGGCGCGCGCCCCACGCGACCACGACGCGATGTCCGACGCCCCCGCGTCGCTTGCAGGGCTGGTCCAGAAGTGACCGCCGTCTTCGCGCTGGCGCTCGGCGAGCAATTCGAGCGGCTGCACCCGATGATGCAGAAGCGGTTCGGCGTCGGACTCGACGCGGGCTACGGGTGCGTGGGCACCGGCACGATGACCCGCATCCGACGAGGGCCCTGGTGGACAGTGCCCTTTCTCTGGATCGGCCGCATCCGCAACATCCTCGTGCCGATTCAGGGTGAGAACGTTCCGTTCAGCATCGAGAACTACCCCTATCGCGATCCGTTCGGGCGCGAGACGGTCACGTTCGTGCGGAGCTACGGCGCGGGCCCGCGACCTCATCGCTTCGACGCCACCATGATCTACAGCGAGCGTGCGGGGCGCGTAATCGACTACCTCGGCACACACCAGCACCTGGCTGTCGACCTCGATCTCACGGTGAACGACGACGGCTCCCTGGTGCTGCTCTCAGACGCGCAGCGCTTCTACGAAGGCCCCTTCGCGTTCCGTTTTCCGATGCTGTTCAGCGGGCGCGCAGAGCTGCACGAGAGCTACGACGACGAGGCTCGGCTGTATCGGATGAAGCTCGAGGTACGCAATCGCTGGTTCGGCTTCCTCTTCGGCTACGAGGGCACTTTCAGCTGCGATTTCCCCGATGCTCTGGATGCTCCAGCGCGGCTCAAACCACGTCGGCACGAGCGACGGGAGTAGCTCCCGGCCCCGCGCTGCGCACCGCTCCGATGCTCGCGGTCACGACGAGCGCGATGGCCAGAACTCCGACAAGCGAGATGTGCTGAGCCAAGAGCACGACACCGGCGAGAGCTGCGATCGCGGGGGCCAGGCTCATCAGAATCGCGAAGGTCGACGAGGGGATGCGTCGTAGCGCGAACAGCTCGAGGGCGTACGGAATCGTCGACGACAGGATTGCGACAGCCGCCCCGAGAAGCAGGATGTCGGGTCGCACGATCACGGGGCCGGCGGCGGCGACTCCGAGCGGAAGGGTGAGAACGGCACCGATGGTCATGGCCAGCGCGAGGCCGTCGAGCCGGGCGAAGCGACTGCCCGTGCGTGACGACAGCAGGATGTAGCCGGCCCAGCTCGCTCCGGCCCCCGCGGCGAAGAGCACGCCCACGGGGTCGAGCTCGCCGAAGCTGCCCTGCCCCAGCAGAAAGACGCCGACGAAGGCGAGCACCGCCCAGAGCCAACTGGATGCGCGTCGGCTCGTGGCCACCGAGAGCACGAGCGGCCCGAGAACCTCGATGGTCACCGCGGCGCCCAGCGGGATGCGCGCGAGCGCCTCGTAGAACAACCCGTTCATCACCGCGAGGGCCACGCCGAACAGCACCACCGTCATCCAGTCGCCGCGGCTGCGGCCTCGCACCGACGGTCGCGCGATCGCGAGAAGGATGAGGGCGGAGAAGGTCAGGCGCAGCGCGACCATCCCGAGCGCGCCCACGCTCGGGAACAGCAGCACGGCGAATGCCGCACCCACCTCTTGGCACGCGAGCCCGACGACGACGAGCCCCGCCGCTCCGACGGGGCCGCCGAGACGGGCACGCATCATTCGTCGAGCAGAACCTTGCCCGGGTTGAAGTGGCGACCGGGGTCGACAGCTCCGAAGAGACCGCGCATGACCTTCACGCCCTCGGTCGAGATGTCCTGTTCCATCCACGGAGCGTGCTCGAGGCCGACGCCGTGGTGGTGAGACAGCGTTCCGCCGGCGTCGATGAACGCCTGCTGAATCGCACTCTTGACCACGTCGTAGTTCGTGATGGCGTCGCCGGTGTCGAGGTACGCGAACGTGAAGTACAGGCAGGCACCCGAGGTGTACGAGTGCGAGAGGTGCGCCATGATCCAGCCCTTGACGCCGATCTCGTCGAACGCGTGATTGGCGCTGGCGATCACGTTGCGGTAGAGCTCGGGAAGCTTCGACCACGGAGCCGCCGTCTCGGAGACGTCTGCAGACCCTCCCCAGTCGAGGAACCAGTCACGGATGTACGGGGTGTCGAACTTCTTCTGGTCGTAGAGCACGCCCGGGCCCTTGCCCACCGTGATGCCGCCGTGCTTCTTGACGATGCCGGCGATGATCTTCTGGTTCGTCGCCACCAGCTCTTCGCCGCCCTCGTTGCCGACGAACGACAGGCACATCTTCTCGGTGTCCCAGCCCTTGGCCTTCAAGAAGACGCCGAGGCCCTTCGTGGCGAGCGCCGAGAAACCCTTGCTCTTCTTCGACGTGGCGAACGAGAACAGCGTCTCATTACCGTCGGAGACGCGGGTGATCGAGGGCGTGGCGTCGCTCTCGGAGATCTCGCGCATGGCCGCCAGTCCGGCATCCCAGGTGGGATAGAGATAGGCGAGGATCTCGCGCTTGGCCGGGATGCGGTGGATCTGCACGGTGACCTCGGTGATGACGCCGAGGCGCCCCTCGCTGCCGAGAATCATCTCGCGCACGCTGGGGCCGGTCGAGGTGCTGGGCAGCGGGCGCAGAACGAGCACTCCGCCGGGGCGCACCACACGCAGGCCTTTCGCGATGTCGGCGATGTCGCCGAACTTGTCGCTCTGCATTCCGGATGAGCGCGTCGCCACCCAGCCGCCCACCGTGGAGTGGGTGAAGCTGTCGGGGAAGTGTCCGAGGGTCCAGCCGGCCTCATTCAGCTCGGCCTCGAGGTCAGGACCCTGGGCTCCGGCCTGGATGCGCGCGAGGCTCGAATCGGCGTCGAGCTCGATGACGCGGTTGAGTCGACCGAGATCGAGCGACACCACGGTGCGCTCCTCGCCCGCGAGCGGCTCGAGGCTGCCGGCGATGTTACTGCCGCCACCGAACGGAATGAGCACGGCGTCGGATGCGACGACCGCGTCGACGATGAGGCGGACCTCGGCCTCGTTGGCCGGGTATACGACAACGTCGACCGCGCGCGGGAATGCGCTGGTGCGAACGCGGATGAGGTCGCGGATGCTCTTGCCGAAGGTGTGCACGACCCGGGACATGTCGTCGGTCTCGACATGTTCGTCCCCGACGATTCCGGCCAGAAGTAGAACGAAGGACTCCGCCGCGCGGCTGGAGGGAACATCGATGTCGGCGAATGTCGGCGGCTCGCCCTTGGTCTTCTTGAGGTCGAGGCCGAGGTTCTTCTTCACGAACGGCGCGAAGCCCGGCTTGTTCTCGTGGTGGAAAGCGACGCCGTCGACGCCCCAGCCCCACCATTTCATGTGCTTGACATCGCTCATTGCAGGGCTCCTCTAGATCGTGGGGACTGGCCAAGGATAGTCGCGGAATGAAGGTCACGCAGGCGCAGGATCTCTTGTTTCGTGCGCTCGGCGAAATGCCCCGGGGTCTCCCCCGCGACGGGGCGAAGCGGCTCACCGAAGACGACGCCGACCGGGTGACGGCCCCGACGGGGCCAGTTCGCTCCGCGCGGGTGGGCGACATGGGCACCGATGAGAGCCATGGGAATGGTCGGAACGTCGCACGACGCCGCGAGCGCCGCGGCTCCGGGCTTGAACGCTCCGACCTCGCCGTCTTTCGATCGTGTTCCCTCGGGGAAGATCAGGATCGGGATTCCACGCGACAGCAGCGAGCGTGCGCTGATCGACTTGGCCTTCGATTCCATGCGCTTCACGGGAAAAGCGTTGAAGAACAGGGCGGTGAGACCGCGTCTCCACCACACCGCGAAGAAGTAGTCGGCTGCGGCGCCGGTGGCAAGGTAGCGCGCGAGGCGGCGTGGGAGCGAGCCGACGATGAGCGGCGCATCCAGATGGCTAGAGTGATTCGCGACGACCACGAAACCCCCGGCTACGTCTTTGAGCTTCTCCCGGCCGATCACGGTGACGCGGGTGAGCGACCAGATGAGGGGCTTCAAGAGCCCGCGCTGCACGACGAAACGGGCCGCCGCGACTCCGGGCGAGTTGAATCGATCACGCTCACCGGCGACATCGCCGGGGCGTCTTGCTGACGCGGGTTCTAATTCAGCCATCTAGGTGACCGGCTTCTTTCGACTCGAGGAAATCGACCCGGAGACTGCGCGAATCGCACTCCTCGGTGCGTGGCGAGCCAACCAGATGAGGGTTCGGTACCGAACAGTCGGTATGGAGATTACCCTGCCTCGGTCAACGTCGCGCAAGCATGCCGTGACAAGTTGTTCGGCGTCGAGCCACAAGAAGTTTGGAATGCTCGACGCCTTGATTCCGGCGCGCTCGTGAAACTCGGTGTGCACCCAGCCCGGGCAGAGGGCCGTCACGCCGATACCCGTGCCGCGCAGCTCGACCGCGAGCCCCTCCGTGAACGAGGTGACCCACGCCTTGAGCGCCGAATACGCGCCCATGGTCACGAAACCCGCCGTGCTCGAGACGTTCACGATCTTTCCCGAGCCGCGTGGCAGCATCCCACGCGCGGCGGCGCCGGAGAGAACGAGCACGGCTCGGCACATGACCTCGAAGGCGCGGTCGTGGGCCGAGACATCGGCGTCGATGAGCGACGTGTGCACGCCGAATCCAGCGTTGTTGACCAGCATGTCGATCGGTCTCGACGCATCTTCGAGTCGCTCGGCGACGCGGGCGACGTCGTCACGATCGGCGAGGTCGGCCGGGAAGATCTCGACAGAACGGCCGAGGGCACGGATCTCGTCGGCCATCTCCTCCAGTCGCGGAACGCTTCGAGCGACGAGAACGAGGTCATATCCCTGCGCAGCGAGGGACCGGGAGAACGCAGCACCGATGCCAGACGTTCCTCCCGTAACGAGAGCTACAGCCATGGGGTTAGGTTAGTCTGCTCTTCACGGCGTCGTTTACGCACGCAGGTTTTCGACCGGTCGGCAGGGCTTTCATGACATCCACAGACGCAACTTCACGAGCGCGGTTCGACGTGCGACAGTTCGCCAGCACAGCCCGCGGAAACCTCCGACCCGAGCTGCATCTCGAGGGCTACGAGGGCGCACAGCTCTCGGCCGATGCCGTTCATCTGCTGCGCTACCTCGGTCGGCTCGAGAGTGCCACCATGGAGCAGCTGCGCAACCTTCTCGTGACGGCTACCCACAAAGACGCCCGAGTCACGGCATTTCTCGTCACCTGGGCCTTCGAGAAGTTCTGGATCGCCGACGCGATCGATCAGATCCTCGTGGCCAACGGCAGCACCGGCGCGCAGGTGGGCGACGAGGGTGCGCCACGCGCTGATCGCTCCGAGTCGGCCGAGCGCCGCGGGCCGATCCGACGCGCCATCCTCGCCATGGGCCAAGGCGTGCCGCTCACCGGCGTTCACATGACGGCCGGCCTCATCGACGAGTGGGTCATGGCCACGGCCTACGAACGGCTGGATGCTGTGGCCGGGCACCCGACGCTCAGCGCGACACTCGATACGATCCGCGACATCAAGAGCCGGCACGAGTTGTTCTTCGCCGAGGAGGCTCGGCGCCGCCTCGCCGAATCGTCCAAGACCGTCAAACAGGCGACGAGCCAACTGGCCCACGCCGCCTGGCCGATCGGAGCGGTCGATCGTTCCGACGCCGACAGAACCTTTTTCGAACAGACCGTCTTCGGCGGTGCCGACGGACTCCAGCGAGCAACCACGATCGGAAACAGAGTGGCAGAACTTCCCGGCCTGACCCCGCAGACCGGCGACGCCGTCGCCCGAAAGCTGCGATCGTGAGCGACGCGGTGGCCAGCACCGTGAGTGACACGCTGTCGTGGACAGCGTCCTCCGAGCTCGGCGACGCCCACGTCTTCATCACCGGAGGAACCGGTTTCGTCGGCCAGGCGATCGTCGAAAGGCTTCTCTCGTCGCATCCGGCGACCACGATCTCGCTGCTCATCCGCACCAAGGGCAGCACGACCGCCGAAGACCGGCTGCGCACCCTGTTGCGCAAGCCCGTGTTCGGTCCATGGCGAGAGCGCGTCGGCGAAGAAGAGGTCGAGCGCGCCGTGCGTGAGCGACTGCGTGTGATTCCGGGCGACCTCGCCAACGTTCCGCCGCTGCCGGCCGATCTCGACGTCGTGATCCACAGCGCATCCACCGTGTCGTTCGACCCGCCCATCGATCAGGCCTTCGAGACGAACCTCGGCGGAGCGATCGCTCTCTACACCGCGCTTGTCGAGTCCGGCGGCGATCCGCACGTCGTGCACGTCTCGACCGCCTACGTCGGCGGGCTGCGCAAGGGCATCGTTCCCGAGGGACGACTCAAGCACGAGGTCGACTGGCGCGCAGAGCTCACTGCCGCCCGCGATGCCCGGGTGCGCGTCGAGATGGCATCGCGCCAGCCCGAGACGCTGCGCACGTTCATGCACGATGCGCGCGTCGTCCACGGCAAGGAAGGCCCTCAGGCGGTCGCGACCGCCGCTGAGAACGGACGCGTCGAGTGGGTGCGCGAGCGACTCGTCGACTACGGGCGGAGCCGCGCCCAGAGCCTCGGCTGGACCGACGTCTACACGCTCACCAAGTCGTTCGCCGAGCGGGCCGCCGAAGAGCTCTGGCGCGACACCGGTCACCGACTGTCGGTCGTTCGCCCGGCCATCATCGAGAGCGCGCTGCGCCACCCGTATCCGGGGTGGATCGACGGATTCAAGGTCGCGGATCCCCTGGTTCTCGCCTACGCCCGGGGCAACCTCACGCAGTTCCCGGCCCTGCCCGACACCGTGCTCGACGTGATTCCCGTCGACTACGTGGTCAACGTCATCCTCGCCGTCGCCGCGAATCCGACTGAACCGGACGCCGAGGTCGACTCCGCGTACTACCACGTGAGTTCCGGCGCCCGGAATCCGCTGCCGATCCACCGCATGTTCACGAACATGAACGAATTCTTCACGGCCACGCCCCTGCCGCACGAGAACGACGGGCACATCGAGGTTCCGTATTGGACCTTCCCGGGAACGCGCAAAGTCGACCGTGTGCTGCACAACCAGGAGGTCTGGAACGCGCGACTCGAGAGGGCCCTCGAGCGTCTGCCCTCGACCGAACGCACGCGCGTTCAGGTCAAGAAGGCCCTCAAGCGCAAAGACGACCTCGAGAACCTGCGCACCTTCGTCGAGCTCTACCGCGCCTATGTGCAGACCGAGATCATCTTCGACGACCGCAACACGCGGGCGCTGCACAATGCGCTGCCCGCCGAGCTGCGAGACGACGTCGGCTTCGATGTGACAGCCATCGACTGGGAGGACTACCTGCAGAAGGTGCACTTCCCGTCGATCACGGCGCTGACTCGGGCGTTCGCGCTGCGCCCGGCGGCATCGGAGCGGGTCGCGAAGGCGCTCCCGCAGCGCAGCGATGTGCTCGCCGTCTTCGACTTCGAGGGCACGGTCGTCGACTCAAACATCGTCGAGCAGTACCTCTGGGTGCGCTCCGCGGGTTTCCGCAAGGCCGCATGGCCCAGCGAGGTCGCCAGCCTCCTCACGTCTCTTCCCGGCTACCTGAAGGCCGAGCACCGCGACCGCGGCGAGTTCATTCGAGCGTTCCTGCGTCGCTACAGCGGTATGCCCGCGAAACGACTCGAGAAGGTCGTCTCCGGCGGCTACCGCGAGACGCTGCTGCGACACACGATGCCTTCTGCGATCGCTCGCATCGAAGAGCACCGGGCCGCTGGCCACCGCACCGTGCTGGTCACCGGATCCATCGGCATCCTGGCCTCGCCGCTCGCGGCGCTCTTCGACGACGTCGTGGCCGGATCGATGCATGAGCGCGACGGCATACTGACCGGCTATCTGGCTCAGCCTCCCCTGGTCGATGAGGCGCGCGCCGCCTGGTTGCGGCGCTATGCCGAGACGCACGGCATGGATCTGTCGAAGTCGTACGGCTACGGCGACAGCCACTCCGACCTCGTGTGGCTTCAGCTGCTCGGCAACCCCACCGCCATCAACCCCGACACCAATCTTTCTCGCGAGGCGCTCCGAAGAAGATGGAGCATCCACAACTGGAAACGCGGCACTCGCGGAGCTTCCGCTCTGCCGCAATTCGCGAAGGGAACCGGAGAGTAAACTCTCCCCACACCATGGCATTCGACGTAGACAAATACACGGCCACCTCGGTCAGCGTGAACTGGGACGATCTCGATCTCGAGCGGTTCCGCGAGCACCCCCTACCCGAGGGTTCTTTGCGCACCCTGCGCTATATGGCCGATGTGGAATATCACACCGTCTGCTACACCCGCGACCTGCTCACCACGCCCTCGCACAAAGAGGCCGAGATGGGCGCGTTCATGACCATGTGGAACCGCGAGGAGTTCTGGCACGGTGAAGCACTTGCCACCGTGCTCGGAATCCATGGAATCCATGTCGACTTCGACGAACTCAAGGCCAAGCGGTTGAAGCTCGGCTGGCGCGACAAGCTCGACCCGATCAAGCAGTCGGTGATCGGCAAGGTCGTCGGCGCCGACTTCGTAGCCGTTCACATGGCGTGGGGCGCTGCCAACGAGTGGTCGGCGATCACCGCGTACAACCGCATGGCCGCGCTCGAAGAAGACCCTGTGCTCGCCGAGCTCCTGAAGCGCATCGCGAAACAAGAGGCTCGCCACGTGGCGTTCTACACGTCGCAGGCCCGCGAGCGTCTGGCGAAAAGCACGAAGGCGCAGAAATTCGCCCGTTTCGCGCTGAGCAACTTCTGGGCTCCCGTCGGCTCCAGCATCATGGAGAAGAACGAGGTCAAGCACGTGATGGGTCACCTCATGGGTGGCGTGGAAGGCCGCAAGGCCGCGCGCAAGATCGACACCGCCATCAGCGGCCTCCCCGGTCTCGAAGGCCTCACGATCGTCGACGACTCGCTCAACGCGCTGGGCGTCTAACCGCCTTCGTTCCCTGAGCTTGTCGAAGGGCCCCTCCGACAAGCTCAGGGAACGCTGCAGCCGCCATTGTGTCAGGCTGGTTGCATGCTCAGAATCGGAATCCTCGGCGCAGCCGGGATCGCCCCCAACGCCATCATCACCCCGTCGCGGCGCCGCGACGACGTCGAGATCGTGGCCGTCGCATCCAGAAGCGCATCGTCGGCGAGCGCCTACGCCACGGCGCATTCGATCCCTCGGTCATACGGAGACTATGAGCATCTGCTCGCCGACCCCGACTTCGACCTCGTCTACAACGCCCTGCCCCCGTCTGAGCACGCGCGCTGGTCGATAGCCGCCCTCGAGGCCGGCAAGAACGTTCTGTGCGAGAAGCCCTTCGCCATGTCGGCCGACGAGGCTCGACTGATGACCACGGCCGCGAGTGACACAGGCCTGCGCCTCATCGAGGCCTTCCACGATCGGTATCACCCGCTGAGCGCCGAGATCGACCGTGTGGTCGCGTCTGGGCGCCTCGGCGAGATCGTGTCTGCACACGCCGACTTCACCGCATCCATTCCTTTCGACCCCGCATCGATCAGGCACGACCCGGCCGTCGGCGGCGGGTCGCTGATGGATCTCGGCTGCTACCCCGTGCACTGGTTGCGAGCCCTGATGGCCGATGAGCCCGAGGTTCTGGATGCGACGGCCACGGTCAATTCGCTCGGCGCCGATCTCAGCATGGACGCCTCGCTGCGCTTCGCATCCGGCGCGACGGCGCGCATGACCTGCAGCATGGTCGACGGCGCAGAGCTGAACTCGTCGCTCGACGTGGTCGGCACGCTCGCGACGCTGCATGTCGACAACATGGTCTTTCCGTCGAAGGGGCACTTCGTGAGCGAGACGCGCGACGGCATCACCCGCAACTACACGGTCGCAGGCCTCGAGACCTACGACCACCAGCTCGCCGCCATCGTCGACGGCCTTGCCACCGGCGAGAAGCTGCTGACCGAGGGCGAGGATTCGGTCGCCCAGATGCAGGCCATCGACTCGATCTACGCCGCCGCGGGATTCGAGCGCAGCCGATGATCGATGCGCAGCCAGCCGGCACACCGAACTACGTTCTGAGCGAGGGCCCCGTCTGGCACGCCGCGAGCGGCACCCTCGTCTGGGTCGACATCGAGGGCGGGCTCGTGCTGCGCGGTGAACTCGACGAGCGCGGGCACATCGAAGTCACCCGCCGCATCGAGCTGGGCGAGTACGTGGGGTGCGCCATCCCGCTCGACGACGGCCGGATGCTGGTGGCTCTGACCCGCAGCATTGCGATCATCGGAGCCGACGGTTCGGTAGAACGAAGCGCCGAGCTGCTCCCGGAGCACCAGCGACTGAACGACGGATCGATCGATCCGCAGGGGCGCCTCGTCGTGGGGTCGCTTTCGCTCGTCGGCAATGCCAAAGACAACGTGCTGCTTCGACTCGAAGCGACGGGCGAGTTGACCGTTCTCGACAACGATCTCGGCCTGAGCAACGGTCTCGGCTGGTCGCCCGACGGCACCGTGTTCTATTCCACCGATACCGACGCGTGCACCATCTACCGCCGCGACTACGGCGCCGAGAACATCGGCCCGCGTGAGCCGTTCATCGTGTTCGACGAGGGCGTGTATCCAGACGGACTCACGGTCGACGCGTCGGGTCGACTGTGGGTCGCCATCTGGGGCGGCCACGGGGTTCGAGTCTTCGACGACCGAGGCGACGAACTCACGGATCTCGGGGCACGCATCCCGCCCCCGCACTCGTCGAGCATCGCTTTCGCCGGGCCCGAGCTCGACCAGTTCGTCATCACGAGCGCGTCACGCGATCTCGACGAGGCCGAACGGATGCGCTGGCCCCATGCGGGCGGGCTGTTCAGCGCGCGTTCGGATGCGCGAGGCGTTGCGACCACCTCGTGGGTGGCGGCGCCTCTGCCGGGCGCGGGCCCAGACGCCGGCGCCATCCACCGCTGAGCCTCAGTCGAGCGTCAGCACGCTCACCCGGTCGGTGAGGTAGCGGTCGAGCGTTGACACACCACGCCCCGGGCTCGATCGGTCCCAGTGCACCACGACCGTTCCGTCGCGCACCTCCAAGGGGCCGGATCCGGCAATGAGGCTCTCGTCGTCGAGGGCGAGCGGAGCGTAGCGGTGGTTCACGACCTCGCCCTCGGGAAACTTTCCACGCGCGGCGGCCCTGCGATCATCTCGCCGCGCCTCGGCTTCGGCCGACCGGTTGGTCACCGCGCGGAGCGGCTCGATGGCCCTCGTCACGTCGCCGGTCTCGTAGACGCCTCCCTCGCGGTCGACCAGCAGCACGCCGAGCCTCCATGCCCGGCCCGCGGGCACGATCATCGGCGCGGTCTTGAACACCGAGAAGCCGCGCGGCTCGCGCATGACGCCCAGGGCCTCGTCATGCACGTTCTGGGCCTCGAGCGACTCGACGGCGCGCCGCACCAGGCGCCGCACCTGCTCGGAGGGGATCTCATCCATGCCAGCAGACTACGACGATTCTCTCGCTTCAGCGGCTGGCTCCGCGCGCAAGCTCTCTAGGCTGGGCACATGCACATCGAGGTCGTGGTTTCAGGGTGGGAACAGCACTGCTGCGGCAAGGCGTTCAGGCGAGGCGAGACGACGACGGTCTCGATCGTCGCGCTCGATCCAGGCCAGACCGCAGCGGATGCCCCGGCCCGGTTTCTCGAGGAACACCACGGCCAGACGCCGGCCGATGTGCCGCAATGGGATGTGACCGGTACGGTCGCTCGCATTACCGGCGTCAGCTACCAACAGCGACGCAGACCGGGCCCGCATCCGGTCTTCGAAAGAGGAGACGCGATTGCGTCATCGGCTGAGCTCGACGGTGTCGATGCCCGTGACACAGGCGGATTCGGCGAACTTCTTCTTCTGATCGACCTCGACGACGATACGGCGCTGCCTGCCTATGTCGTGAGCGACGAGAGTCGCGCGGCCGCAGAGCGCGCGGCGCGCGAGCAGGAGCGCGCAGCACAGCAGAGGGCAGATTCTCTCGGTCGTCTGCTCGACACGATCGCCGATGACGCGCTGGCCGCCTACTCGACGGTCGCGACGATCGAACAATCCGAGGAGGGCGCGGCCGTGACGATAGAACCGCTCTCTGCGGAGGGAGCGGGCATCTCGTGGGCACGGTCGACTTATGCCGGCTCCGACCTCATCTCGGTGAAGGTGGGCGAAGGTCGATTCTCCCTCGATGCCGACGTGGAGCACGCCGTCGAGCTGCGCGAGATGCTCGCGGCCGCAGCAGCGGGCCGGGTTCACGAAAAGGTGCGCCGTGGAGAGGAATCGACCGAGTTCGAGACGGTCGTCGAATCGGCCTACGGTCGAACATGGACGGCCTCGACGAGGTACGCGCCCCTTCCAATGGGCAACGGGGTCGTCATGATGCCGGGCGTGATCGGCTCACGAATTAAGGCTGG
This sequence comes from Agreia pratensis, assembly GCF_900177685.1. Taxonomy (GTDB): domain Bacteria; phylum Actinomycetota; class Actinomycetes; order Actinomycetales; family Microbacteriaceae; genus Agreia; species Agreia pratensis. The sequence goes on along the minus strand of NZ_FXAY01000002.1, from coordinate 572,499 downwards.
CGATCACGGCTACGACGCATGGGCCTGACACCCCGAACTCTCCCGGTTCGCGATATACTTAGGGCACTAATCATTGCAGCACTCAGCACCTGAGGAACCCCGTTGACCAGGCAAGCCCGCACGCCAAACCCCATGAACCCGTTCGACGGCAAGCCGGGGTTCATCAACAACCTCAACCGCATCGTCTACACGTTCACCGGCCCGGCACAGGTTGGCATCGGTCGAAAAGAAGACCCGTACGTTCCGCCGGCCGACCCGCATTGCCCGCTCTGCGGTATGTCGATGGCCCTGCACACCATCGACCGCTCGGGAGAGCGCACGCAGTTGCACTGCCCCGAGCGCTGATCTCTACTTCCTGGCCAGGCAGAGCGCTTCTCTAGAGCGACTTCTCCATGCAATAGCTCGTGGGGTCGCCGATGTACGGGCCGAAGGCGGGGATGGGGCGGTATCCCGATCTCTCGTATAGAGCAATCGCCGCGGTCTGAGGCAATCCCGTCTCGAGCCGAATGAGTGTGATGCCCCGAAGGCGCGCGTGCTCCTCGACTGCGCCGATCAGCGCCCTGCCCACACCGAGCCCGCGTGCAGATGCCGTGACGAACATCCGCTTCAGCTCGGCCGACCCATCACGCCGATCGACGATCGCAGCCGTGCCGAGCGCCTCGCCGTCTTCTCTCGCGACATAGAACCCGACGTCTGCCTTCTCGAGGTCGTCGATGTCGAGCCGGTGATAGTTCTCGGCGGGGTACAAGCCCAATGCGAAGTCGTCGGCCTGCTGCAGAAGCGTCAGTACGTCGTCGCCACGCGGGGATTCGAGAGAGACGACGAGCACACATTCAGTCTACGAAGCAGAAACGGTCGCCATAGGCTGTGACGCATGGCACAGGTGACTATCTACGCGCGGCGGCAGCTCATCGAGGCGCGTCGCGCCGCGATCTCCGACGCGATCCACGGAGCGGTCATGTCGGCGCTCGAGTACCCCGCAGAGAAGCGGTTCCACCGGTTCATCGCGCTCGATGCCGAGGACTTCGTCTACCCCGACGATCGCGGCGAGAACTACACGATCATAGAGATCTCGATGTTCGACGGGCGCAGCGATTCGGCGAAACGCGCCCTCATCGAGCAACTCTTCGCTCGCCTCGACGCCGAAGCCGGCATCCCGCCTCACAGCATGGAGATCACCATCACCGAGACTCCGCGAGTGAACTGGGGCATCAGAGGCGTCAATGGAGCGGACCTCGCACTCGGCTACAGGGTCGACATCTGAACGTGCTCATCGATCGTCGACGGCGAAGACATTCTCTGAGATACGAGTGGAATCCTTCGGCGCCGGCAAGCCATCCGGTTGATACACGTACTCGCCAGCCGGCCCGCTCATACTTGCCGGGGCGTGATCTCCTCCGCACGCCATGACCCAGTCCTCGGCGCCGGGAAACGCGAGAAGGCAGACGGTCGAACTCTCCTGCCCTCGCAGCAGCCAGATCCGGATTCCATCACGCTCTGCCACGAATCGACTCGTGTCGAGAACAGCACTGTCCCCTGCATAGCCGGGGAGGGCGTCGGGAACGACGTCTTCGCTCGTCGCCTCTCGGTCGAGTATCGAGTAGCTCGGACCAGGCGCAGTGCACCCGGTGACGACAAACGCCAGCGCGACCGCCATCACCAGTGCGATGCTGCCGACTCTTCGGTGCATGGGCTCCCCCTCGTTCTGCGTCACCGCTTTGTGACGCTCGCCTGCCCCCGACACTAGTCCGACGTCGAGAAACGGTGGATAAGTTGGGACGGTGCGCTTGTTTCCGATCGTCCTTTCGTCCGCGGTTATCGCGCCGGTCATCGGGTGGGCCGAATGGATGCATTGGGTCGCGAGCAAGCGCAGGCTCGGTAATCGCGCGTCGGGGCCAGGAAGACAGGCCATCATCGTGCTCGGATGCCGGAACCGGGGCTCGCGCGCCAACTACCTCAACCGATACCGGGTACGCGTAGCCCTGCGATCGATCGATCCTGACGCGACCGAGACCGTGTTGATCTTCTGCGGAGGCGGAGTCGGCAGCGATGTGCCCGAAGCAGATCTCTTGCTCGAGTACGCTCGCGCTCGCCACGGATACGCCGGTGCTTACCTTCTCGACCGTCTCAGCCGCACCACGTGGGAGAACATCGCGAACGTCGTCGACCTTCTGGAGGAGTTCGATACCGTGAAGATCGCGTCGAACAGCATGCACGCCGAGAAGGCACGCGCCTACCTCTGGAAGCAGCGACCCGACCTCGCCCAGCGCCTCGTCGCGGCGCGCGACTACCGGTTCGGCGAGATCGCCTGGGTGAAACCGATCGCGGCAGTCCGCGGCATCCGGGGCCGGCACCGTTCGAGAGCTACCCTCTAACCATGGAAAGCGACTGGATCGAACATCGTCGATCAGACGACCGTGAGCTCGTGGGCTGGATGAAGCCCGTCGGCGACGGCTTCGTCGCCATCGATCTGCTCGGACGCCGCCGGACGGAACCAGTGGACTGGATGGTGGCCGAAGAGACACTCGATGAACTCGGACTGGCCTACCTCGCCGACCCGCACGAGCTTCGACTCGACGATGGATCGTGGCTGCGCGTTCGGATCGCCGAGGTGTCTCCCTCCGCTATCCGGGTCAAGAAAGACGACTGGGGCGACATGACTGCAACGCAGGTCTATTACTCACTGCCATTTCCCATCACCGAAGATCAGCTGCGCCCGCTCTGACCTCAGCCGGGAAGCAAGGGCCCGAGGACCATCAACTTCTCAGGGTCGGGGAACGCGACGAAGCCGACCTGTTCGTACAGCCCGTGAGCATCGAGCGTCGACAGCATGATCCTCTTGAGGTTCATGGGCACGAGAGCATCCACGACCGCACCCGCCAGCAACCGTCCGATGCCGAGACCGCGCCGGCGGGGGTCTACGTAGACGTCACACAGCCAAGCGAACGTCGCACTGTCCGTCACCACTCGCGCGTATGCGCAGAGCGAGCCGCGAGAATCGAAGACTCCGAAGTTCATCGAGCCCTCCGCCGCCGCCTGCACGGTCTGTCGACTGCGTCCGAGCGCCCAGAACGCATTCCTCGACAGCCAATGATGCACCGTGTCGAGGTCGATCCGTGCGAGATCCGTAGTGACGGTGAATTCCTCTGCAGAGCCCATCAAAAAAGTCTACGCAGCCCGTGCCGGTGGCGAGCGGCCTTCTCAGTCGACGAGGCAGATCGTATCGAACCGCACGTCGGGCGCGGGGCGGCTCCACGAGTCATAGCCCAACCATTCGGCCTCTGCCCGGTACTGCTCGTCGGAGCTGACGTCTTCATCCTTTGTAGCGGTGACGCCGTGGCTCGCCCAGTAGGCGATAACACCCGCCATGTCGTGCGTCGCCGTCGGCAGGTCTTTAGACCCCTCGGGCACGAGCGGCTGACCGGTGGCATCAACCTGCGACCCAGCGTCGTAGTGATAAGACCACATGATGCCGGGGTTGCGGTTGTCGAGCTCGCACTCATCGCTGGACACGCGAAAATCAGCGTCGGAGTCCTTCGTATCCGCGGTCGGGTCTCCGCCCAGAAGCCGAACTGTCTCGTCGCCCAACTCGAGAACTTTGCTGCGGGGATCGCCGCCAGTGCGCTCGAAGAAGGTCTCGGCCGCGGTCGGTGGCTGCGCCTTTTGATTGAGTTCCGTCACGAGGTTGGCTACCTGGGAGCCGACAACTATGGTGTTCGTCGGAACCGCGATCACGAGCACCACCACGGCCCCGAGCACGGCGGCGATCGAGTGTCGCGGATTTCGCTTGTGAACGCGCGCCTGCAGGATGAGTACAACGATGGGCGACAGGATCGCGATCGCTGCAGCGATCGAGACCCAGACAACCACTCCGCCGTCACTCAGCCTCTTTTCAAATGGCCCGAAATCCCGCTGCAGAAACGACGAGAGTTGGATCAACCAACTCGCCACGAGCAGCGCGAACAGGAGCGCGACGATGCCCAGTCCCGCCGCCCGACCCGTTGTCGGGCCGTCCGGCTCCGTGTTATCCGGTCCGCGCTGTGGCTCGACACCCGGGGTCAGCTCCTCGCTCACGCGTGCCCCTCCTCGATCTATCAGACGGCCTCGTCCTCACGAAACGCATCGAAACAAAACCCTTTGATCCTCCCACGGAGCAAGGGGCCCGCTAACGCAGTCATGCCGGTACCGCACCGCGATCTCGTGCATCTCGACGTCACGACGGTTGACTTGCTCATCCGCTCCCCTAGCGCGCACCTGCTCCGAGAAGCCGCCTGGTCCAATCGGCCAGAGCTGCTGTGGCGGTCACCGAGATCCTGGCGGTGGGCATCATGCTCGTGAAGCCGTGGAAAGCACCCGGCCAGACGTGCAACTCCGCGTCACCACCGGCGGCCCACAAGCCGCTGGCGTAGGCGACCGTCTCGTCGCGGAAGACCTCTGCGCTTCCGCAGTCGATGTAGGTGCGCGGAAGCCCAGAGAGGTCGGTCTCTCGTGCCGGTGCAGCGTACACGGACACGTCTTCGCCGGCTCGGCGGGAGCCGAGGTAGGCGTCCCAGCCGAAGCGGGTCATCTGCCGATCCGCGACCCCGATGCCATCGATCTGTCTCGTCGACACGGTGGAGTCGCGGTCATCGAGCATAGGCGACACCAGGATCTGCGCGAGGATCGACGGTCCACTCCGGTCGCGAGCGAGCAGGGATATACCGGCGGCGAGTCCAGCGCCGGCGCTCTGCCCGGCGATGACGATGCGGTTCGGGTCGATGTCGAGTTGCTCTGCGTGGGCGTGCACCCAGACGAGTCCGGCGTAGCAGTCCTCGACCGGATATGGGTCGGGGTATTCGGGGGCGAGACGGTAGTCGACGCTGATGAGTACGACGTCATGGTCGTTCAGCAGCCAGTCGTCGTACGAATCGAGGTTTCCGAGGTAGTGACCGAACATCATGCCGCCGCCGTGGATCGAGTACACCGCGGTCGTGGCTCCGGTGCGGCCGATCCGCTGGATCACGGCAAGCGTGATCGGATCCCCGAGGTGGCCGGGCACCGTGATCGTGCGCCGCTCATACCCGCGCAACCTTAGCCGCTCGTCGAGCGCTTCTTCGGTCGTGTCGAGGCCTCGCATGTGCGGCAGCATCTCGGTGGTGAGGGTGAAGGGGCCGCGTGCCTCGAAGGCAGTGAGGAACGTGGAGAGTTCCGGATCGAACGGAGGGCGGGGCATGAGGTCAGACATAGGAAGGCTCCTGATTGGTGGGCTGGGCGGGGGTGCGGCGCGAACGGTTGATGCCGATGCAGACGAGCGCTGCGGCGATAGCGGTGATGGTCAGGCCCGCTATGAGGATCGCCTCCTGGAATGACGCGAGATGGTCCGAGGTGAAAGTGATCGTCGTGATGCTGCCACCGACGAGAGCGGCGAGGATCGTGCCTGTCGCGGCGATGCCGACCGCGGTCGCGATCTCGCTGACCGTGTCGACAAGGGCCGCCCCGATGGAGGTGCGGTTGTCGGGCAGACCACGAAGCACGTTATTACCGGCGACGACGCCAACCACTCGCATCCCGGCGGCGACAAGCACGAGAGCGATCAGGACCCAGGGGTAGCCCAATCTGCCGAGCAGAGCGAACACGGCGAGCCCGGCGATCACGGCCGCGGCGCTCATCCAGGCCGCTCGATCAAGACCCACTCGTTTCACGAACGGGCCGACGAAGCGGCCACTCGCGAGAAGCACCACGACCTGCGGGAGTGTGCCGACTGCGGCCAGGGCCGGCGGCCACCCCCACGCGAACTGCAACTGCAACGTGACCATGTACGACAGCCCGGCCATCGCGAGGCCTGCCGCCGCCTTGTAGGCCAGACCGCTGGCAACCAGTGGCTGTGCGACGAGACGGAGATCCAGCAGCGGGTGGAGCGCGGTGCGCTCCCTGAGCACGAAGCCGACCGCGCCAGCCGCCGCGGCCGCTGCTGCGCCCCAGGCAAGGGCGACGTCGTTGCCGGCGACGAACAGCGTCGGTGTGAGGAGGACTCCGATCACGGTCGCCGTACCGAGGACGGCGCCAATCAGGTCGACGGGGTCGCGGTGGAGGTCGGTTCGTTGATCTGCGGTGATCCCGCCCCGGATGCCCAGAAAAGCGATCGCCGCGATGGGAGCGTTGGCGACGATCAGCACCTGCCACGGCGCCACGGCGAGCACGAATCCGCCGATTGTGGGCCCGGTGGCGAGGCCGACCAGCCCGGCGGTAGAGATGACGGTCAGTGCACGCACGCGCAGATCGTCTCTATCGAACAGGCGAAATGCCAGCGCCATTGATCCGGGCGTTGTCATCGCCGCGGCGATCCCCATCAGAGCCCGCACGGCAATCAGCTGCTCCACCGAGGTGACGAACACGGTCAGGATGCTCACCACTGCCAGCAGCGTCAGGCCGACGAGCATGACCCGGCGCCGACCGACACGGTCTGCGACCGCACCGAACAGCAGCATCAGGCCACCGAAGACGACCGAGTACGCCCCGGAGACCCATTGCAGCGACGCGGTCGACGCCGTGAGCTCGCGACCGATGGTCGGAAGTGCGACGTTCAAAACGGAGTTGTCGAGCATCTCGAACAGAAACACCGCCGAAAGGCCGGCCAGCGCAATCCACTCGTCGCGGAGACGGGGCGGTGGCGCTTCTGTGGCCGGAGAGGTCGTGGGTTCGTACATGGGCGCACTCCTTCGATGAAGAAGTGGCGACTCCCATGAGACGCTTGTGCGTTTCCGCCGGCCGGAGCCTGACGGGATTTTTCCCTCTGCGACGAGGGTACCGCACCGGTGGCCCGTCCTGTCCGACTAGGAAAGGGTCAGAGGAGTTCACTTCGCGTACGAGCGGCTCGATCTCGAACGAGAAAACCCCCTGAATCCCTTGTAAATACAGGAATGCAGGGAGTTTGATCGTGGCGGTACCGGTGGGTGTGTCCACTATTCCGTCGTCGCGTCGTCTGCTGATCTGGGTGACGCTTCCTCTCGTGTGAACGCCCCGGCTCTATGCGGACGGTTCGGCGCTGCCCGCCACTACTTGCCAACGACCCTCGATGATCGACCAAAAGCGGCGGTACATCATGCAAGCCTCGATTCGGTGGCCTCCATCGAATACGACGATGTCCACGAGCGACGATGTCCGGCCATGACCATCATGTTCCAGAGTTGACCGATGAAGCTCCGACAGCTTGTCGAATCGTGTTGCACCCGAGGTATGAGCATCGAGATCGGCTGAACGGCCTATCACTGAGTCGCCCGGCAGTTCGAAGGCCAGGCCCTCGTATAGCAACTCGCGAAGCTGGCTGACGTCGCCACCGCGCATGGCTTGGTGAAGAGCATCCTGGGCCTGGTCGATGGAGCGCCCTTGATCGTCCCGTGTCGTCATGTGACAAGGCTAATGTGCGGTTTCCGCAGACCCTGATTGACCCGAAAACGATCGATTCTCAATGCGCTCCGCTCTTTGGAGGATTTCGACAGCCTCGTACCAAGTGTGAGATGGGCTCGCCTTGCAGTTTCGTCTCCGACTCATCGGCAGAAGAAATGCCGGGCGGCCTGTTGCAGAACCGGTGTCCAGGAGCATGTAGAGAGTAAGGCTGATAGTTCAGTCCATTGAGGGGGAACATGCCAAGCGACGAGGACTCTGCATTCTCTGCCGCGTACAGCTCGAATTACGCCGATGTGCTGCGCTACGTGCAGCGCCGCGCCTCCCCGGCGAACGTCGATGATGTTGTGGCTGAGACTTTCGCCGTCGCATGGCGCCGCCGCGACGCACTTCCGGCAGAACCAAGGGCCTGGCTCTTTCGAACAGCTTCGAATGTGATGAAGAGCACAGCCCGGCGCGACGCTCGCCACAAGAACGTCGCACTTCGCTCATGGGAGCCACCACACACCGGCGCTGACCTAGTCCAAGGGTTGGACGTCATTGCCGCCTGGCGTCAACTCGCGCGCAAAGACCAAGAGGCGATCGCACTTCATGCCTGGGAAGAACTCAGCGACCAAGAGGCGGCAGCTGTTCTCGGATGCACGCGAGCCACCTACACAATGCGGCTCAGTCGAGCGAAGCGCCGCCTCGCCAAAATTCTCAGACCAGCCGTGGAGCCCTCTCGGGCCGATCAACACCTCCAACCCTACGAAGGAACGTCATGACCGAACCAGACATTCTCATGCAAGTACGGGCGTTGAATCCTGCACCCGCGAACGAACTGACGCCTGCCGAGCAGCGAAGAATGACCCAGCTCGCGGTCGAACTCTCTCAAGCATCCGTCCGACCGCTACGCGGCGTGACGTCGCCAGTACGGCGACGCAGGGCACCCCTGATTGCCTTCTCCGTTCTTGGTGCTGGCGCTCTTGCCGTGACACTTGTCGCCACCAACGTGCTTGGCCTGGGGGCATGGAGTGGCGGCGCTGACGCCGCGGCCGCAGACGTCTTGAATTCCGCCGCAATCGCGACGCTGGGCGTTACCGACCCTGTTGTCGGACCGGGACAATATTTGCTCATTCAGACAGACGCCGTGTACGCGTCCCACGGGGCGGACGGAAATGGAGAAATCACTTCCTATCTAGACGGCTACAGGGATGAGCTCTACGTCCCGGCAGACCAGGACGACGACTGGGTGTGGATGCGGTACGCCCACACGCCAGTGCAGACTTTCGGGCCAGCATCGGAAGCGTTCGCTGCAGAAATGCAGCCTCTCTACGAAGACGAACTACTTCGCGCTCCAGCCGGCACTTTTTACGGCGGTTCACCAAAGGAAATAAGCGGAGATTACGACTCGCTGCCCCGTGACCCCTCCCAGCTCTTGCAAACCATCTATGCGAAGACTGACGGTCAAGGCCAGTCCCGTGACGGTGCAGCTCTTGTCTGGATTGCCGATGTGCTGCGCAGTGGCACCGTACCCGCAGACCTTCGGGCTGCGCTGTACCAAGCGGCTGCTGAAATTCCCGGTGTCACGATTACCGAGCAGCAAGCCACGCTCGACGGAACAACGGGTATCGCGATCGGCCGAGTTGAAACTGTCACCAACGCCCGGCAGGACATCATCATTGACCCCAAAACAGGTCAATTCATTGGTGAGCGTGAAATCAGCCTCGATGCCCAGAACGGACTACCCGCGGGCACGGCATCGTCATCTACTGCGGTGACTACGACAGTCGTCGACGCCGCCCCCGAAGGCGGAACCCAGTACGGCAATCACCCTCCGGGAGACAAGCCGTGAGCGACCGAAACGCCGTCATTCATCCAGCGGACATCGTGCTTCCACCCGCGCGGCGACTTGATCTAACCTGGCTGCTCATTCAGATGAGCCAAGGCCAGTCGGACCGCGCCAATATCTAGCTGCCCGCTCGAAGCCGAGTACCCCTGAAGGATCCCTATCGGGCGCTCAGCCAGTGTCAGTCCTCGCTAGTTCAGATTCTCCCGATAGTTGCTGCATCCGAAATACCGTGGGTGCTCAATCCAGAGTTAGTGAGTCAGCGCCGCCCCCGTCCGTGTAGGTCAACGTGACCGTCAGTGGGGTCGCGGTCGAACCACTTGGAACAGTGAACTCGTGCGTAGTCGGCGACAGGTCAGCCGTACACGGATCCTGCGGTGAGGCCTCAAAATTTATCGTCACCGCATCGTCGGCGATGCGCTCCATCGACGCCGGAACGCGCGGGCAGCTGGAGCTACCCCAGAGGGTGATGGCGAAAGTATCGTTCCGCTTCAGCCAAACGCCTCGCGGAGAACCAAAGGACTCCATCCCCTCGTCGGGGCCGCCGCTCGTTTCCACCGTTCCTGAGTACGTGCGATCCGAGACGCTTGATGGTGCCCCTGCACAGGCCGTGAGCAGCACCGCAGAAAAGATCATGCCTAGTGTGGCAACTCCCCATCGCTTCATCCTCGAAGCATGCCGGACAGTGGAACGAATTGCTATGAGTAATACGCCAGCGTGAAAAGTGGCACTTCGAGCATCGCCGAAACAGTCCACTACCTCAAGCGCCCGCTGAGGGATCGGCTTACGTGCAGCAGGGGTGACAGATAGGGCTGCAGGAACGCGGCCGTTTAGTGCTGCGATTCACGGTCCGAAACTCGTTCCTTTAACTTGCGGCGGTAACTCGCGCAGTCATCGCGGCAGTTGATGTCGTCCCGCGGCTGATGCGGTGGCGGATCGCGACCTGACCTCTATCGCGACGCCCCGATGAGAGCCTGAGCGCCCATCGCGATGAGTGAGGCCGCGGTGAGGCCTGCGATGCAAGCGCGTAATCGCGGCGATGTGCCGATGCGAGGGATGCGCCGGATTCCTTGCCCAAGCAGAGCTTGCCATGCAGGGAGCATCAGTATATGAACGGCTGCGAACGTGAGTAGTAGTGCACCTGCTCCCGGGTCATCCGAGTGCAGGCGTGGAACGGCCACGACGTAGAGAGTCAGTGCCTTGAGGTTCGTGACGAGTGCAATGAATGACCACGGTATGAGCCATCGTGCCGATTGCGAAGAGGTCACGGGTCTGCGTATCGACCTGAGGGTTCGTGCGCCCGAGGTAAGGCCAAAAAGTATCAGGACCGCTCCGCCCACGATCGTGAATATCTGACGCGTTGTCTGGTGGTCGTCGAGGAACGAGCCCATATGTTCGATCACTCGCCGCACGCTGCGACCTACGCCGCGAAAGCCGTTGGCCTCTACAGTAACGACAACGATCGAGAAACGGAGCGGGCTTGGCAGTGGGAGAACCTAGCCCCCGAGTTGCGCCCTATCGGCTTCCCCAAAGGCTTCTAGCAACGACCTTGACGCCGTCTCGGTAGCCGAGATAACGCAAAGCGAAACTCGGATGTGTCCACCTCGCGTGCGAGCGGCTCGATCTCGAACGAGAAAACCCCCTGACTCCCTTGTAAACAAAGGGATTCAGGGGGTTTGATCGTGGCGGTACCGGTGGGATTTGAACCCACGGTGCTCTTTCAAGCACACAACTTTTCGAGAGTTGCACCTTCGGCCGCTCGGACACGGTACCGGGGACGAGTGTAATGCAGACCTGGGGTTCGCGCGAATCTACAGCGTGTAGAAATCGATGCCCGAGATACCGCGGATGCCGCCCTGAGAAGCCGCCTGGAGCCGAAATCCGGCGCATCCGAAGTGTTAGCCTTGCCTTAGTTGGGCGCGACAAACCCCGCGCGCCCTCACTTCCGAAAGGGTCCTGGTTCTATGAGCTACATCCGCTCCGCAGCATTCGAAGAGACCGGCTACGTGGTTCTCGACCGCTACGACCAGGCGGCAGACCCCCAGGAGTGGCTCGACCTCGAATACGTCGACTGGAAGTCGTCGGGTGTGACACGCTTCGCCCCTCTCGCCTCGGCTTTCGGCGAGATGGAGTGCAACGGCTTCTGGAACCACACTCCCCCGCGCACCGACAAAGACGGCGTCTGGGTTCAGGCAAATGTCGACCGCGCCCCCATCCTCAAGGCCCGCGCCGAAGAGCCCGGAGCCAACATCGGCCGCTGCCGCGTGATCGAGCTGCAGCCCAACAGCTACGCGAACGCCCTGTACAACCTGCACCAAGACGACAACAACCGCCTCAACCCCGACGGCACGGGCTGGATCGTTCGCGGCTTCTTCAACCTCTCCGACGACGCCGAGTCGTTCATGATCCTGCGCGAGAACCGCTTCGACCCCGACACCGAGGTGCGCATCGCGTTGCCCGCGGGCGCGCAGCTCATCGTCGACACGCAGCGCTTCTGGCACGCCGTCTGGCACAAGGGCCCCGAGCCGCGTTACTGCCTGATCACCTCGTGGACCTCGGGCCCCGAGCTCGACGCCTACATCGAGAAGTACCACGGCAACCCACACAACGTGAATGCGCCGCTCGACGCGAAGATCATCGAAGAGGGTCAGGCCGAGGTGCGCCAACGCCTCGCGGAGCGCGCTGCCGCTCTCGCCGCCAAGGGCCGTCATGACGACGGCTTCGGCGAAGACCCCGAGGCATAGCCTCACCTGTAGATCGACTGTGTGACGCGTGCTGGGTGCTTTCCCAGCCGCTCGTCGCTCTCCGTTCACCGGATGTTTGCTGCCGCAGCATCGCGCGTGCTTAGCGTTCTCGACGTCCCGCCGACCGCCTAAACACCGCAGGCACACACTCCCGAACCCGAACGGGGATCTTTCGTGAACACCCATGCCCAACGCCTCTCGCTCCCCCTCCGTCTGACGGCGGTCGCGCTCTGCGCCACCGCCGCCGTCGGCCTCTCCGCCACCAGCGCGAGCGCAGCCACACCCGCACAACCCGCGCTGACCGCTCAGGATCACGCCATCACCGACGTACCCGGCCTCGTCAACGGGCGCGAGCTCAATGCGGTCACGGGCCTGAACGGCCAGACCCTGAATGCGCCCCGCCTCATCCGCTCCGAGTCGCTCGACAAGATCACGACGGCCGGCGCGCAGACGCTCGCCGACACCTACCACGTCGACCTCGTCATCGACCTTCGTACGCCCGGCCAGGTCGCCACCAAACCGGATGTTCCCATCCCGGGTGCGCAGAGCGTCAACATCTCGATGTTCGGCGCGGATGGCGACTACAGCGACGACACAGCGATGTATCACGACCTCGTCGACAAGGGCTACGTCGATGCGGCAACACCCGGACCGATGATCAGCGCGTACAGCCAGATCCTGCACCTTCTCGCCACGCACACCGGCGGCACCGTGCTCATCCACTGCTCGCACGGCATGGACCGCACCGGAACCGTCGTCGACATGCTCGACCACATCCTCGGCGTCTCCGAATCAGACATCCTGCACGACTATCTGCTCTCGAACACGCAGCTCGGCGTGACCTGGGCCACCGCCGACCTGCTGCAGGGCACCTTCGAAAGCGACGTCGCCACCAAGTACTCCGGCATGGACTCGTACCTGTCGAAGACCATCGGCGTCACGTCCCAAGACATCGCAGCCCTTCGCAACCGGTTCCTGGTCTCCAACGACGCGAGCGCCTCGGCGATCACCATCGGCGGGGTCTCTGTGCCGCTCGACTCCGCAGCGACCGACGCCGGAGCATCCATCACGCTCGCGAGCCCGAGCCTCGCGCCGACCGATGTGCAGGTCGTCACCGGCAACGCGGATGCGACGTCGACAGTGACCGTGTCGGGCCAGAAGGTCGACGTCACGGTAACGGCTCCGGATGGCGTGACCACCAAGCACTACGGCATCACGGTCGCGAAGCCGGTCATCGCCATCGCCCAGGGCGACTCGCTCACGGCCGGCGCAACGGTAACCGTGACCGGCAGCGGATTCACGCCGGGTGCGGTCTACCAGATCGTCGTCCACTCCACTCCGACCGTCATCGGCCAGGCGACCGCCGGTTCCGACGGCACGATCACGGCGAGCGCGGTTCTTCCGGCCGACCTGGAGGCCGGCTCACACACGGTGTTCCTCGCCGACAGCACCGGAAACGCTGTCAGCGACCCGCTGACCGTGACCGTGGTCGCCGCGGCATCCACAACGGACACCGGTACCGGTGCAGCCGCATCACTTGCCGGCCCATCGGTTGCGACGGGCGGAACACTGGTCGAGCCGCCCTCTGCCTGGCCTGCGGTCAGCCTGGGAGCACTCGGCCTCGCCCTGCTCGCTGCGGTCGCCCTCGTCTACCGACGAACCCGCAGCAAGCTGGAACGGTAGATGGCTTCGCGGCACTCGCCGCGATCGACCCCGCGCTGGCGGCGACTGACTATGGTCGCCGCCAGCGCGGTCGTCGTCGCGTCGGGCATGGTCGTCATGTCGGCTGTCTTTCTCGCGCCGCATGAGCGCACGAGCGATGCCGACTCGCATCCGACCGACCTCGCAGGCAACGCCGTGCAGTTCGACGGATCGACCCCGAATCCGAGCGCGTCGGCCACGCCCTCGGGCACGGGACGCTTCCAGGCGCCATCTGTCGGTCTCGATGTGCCCCTCGGCTCGCTCGACGTCGTAGACAACGAGCTCGAACCGCCCGGGTTCACCTCGGCGTACTGGGTGAGAAACCTCGGTGTCGCTCCGACCGACAGCGCGAACGGCACCGTCTTCGTCGTCATGCACTCGCTCAGGAACGGCGGCGAGGGGCCGGGCAACGCATTGATCGACGTCGATGACGGCAAAGCCCGCATCGCGTCAGGAGCGTCGATCGTCGTCGACGATGTCGAGTACCACGTCGTGAGCACCGAGACCGTCGACAAGGGCCAGATCTCTCACGACCAGTCGGTCTGGGCCGACACACCGGGCCGTCTCGTGGTGATCACCTGCCTCCAGCGTCCAGACGGCGCTCCCTCCACCGACAACATGGTCATCGAGGCGACGCGGGGCTGACGCCTACCACTCTCCACAGGCGGTGATCGGATGTCGTCGGTCGCGTCTATCGTGGATGCATGGCCTCACGAACACCCACCGCTTACCGCTGCACGGAGTGCGGCTGGCAGAGCGTCAAGTGGGTGGGGCGCTGCGGCGAGTGCCAGGCGTGGGGCACGGTCGTGTCGAGCGCCGAGAACGAGGGCATCGCCCGCACGGTGAAAGCGGCGAAGCTCAGCGAGACGCGCATCGCTCAGCCCATCACCGAGATCTCCACCGAGGCCGCCAGTCACTGGGCGACGGGCATCGACGAGTTCGATCGCGTTCTCGGCGGCGGCCTCGTTCCCGGGGCCACCATCCTGCTCTCGGGTGAACCGGGCGTGGGCAAGTCCACCCTGCTCCTCGAAGTCGCGGCGAAGGCGGCCGAAGAGCACCTGCGGGTTCTCTACGTGAGCGCCGAAGAGTCGGTCAGTCAGGTCAAGCTGCGCGCCGAGCGCACCCACTCCCTCTCGCCTACGCTCATGCTCGCCGCCGAGACCGATCTCTCGACCGTGCTCGGCCAGATCGACGCAGTGCAGCCTCACCTGGTCATCGTCGACTCGGTGCAGACCGTCGCCAGCAACTCCATCGACAGCGCCGCCGGCAGTCCCACGCAGGTGCGCGAGGTCGCATCCGCCCTCATCAGGGTCGCCAAAGAACGCTCGCTCCCCGTCATTCTGGTCGGCCACGTCACCAAAGACGGCTCGATCGCCGGCCCCCGCGTTCTCGAGCACCTCGTCGATGTCGTCTGCCAGTTCGAGGGCGACCGCCACACCAGTCTTCGCTTTGTGCGCGCCCTCAAGAATCGCTACGGCCCCACCGACGAGGTCGGTTGCTTCGAGATGACCGCCGAGGGCATCGCCGAGGTTCCCGACCCCAGTGGCCTGTTCTTGAGTCGCAGCGGCGAGGCGGTCAGCGGCACCTGTGTCACCGTCGCTCTCGACGGCCGGCGGGCGATGCCCGTCGAGATCCAGGCCCTCGTCGTCAAGACCACAGCACCCAACCCTCGCCGGGTCACCAATGGGGTCGACGGGTCGCGGGTCGCCATGCTTCTGGCCGTGCTCGAGCGCCGGCTCAACATTCCTCTCGGCGACCGCGACGTCTATGTGTCGACGGTCGGGGGCGTGCGCCTCGTCGACCCCTCTGCCGACCTCGCCATCGCCCTCGCCATCGCCTCGGCCAACAGCGATCTCTCTCTGCCCCATACCTTCGCGGCGTTCGGAGAGATCAGCCTCGCAGGCGAGGTGCGTCCCGTCGCGTCCTCCAGCCTGCGCGTCACCGAGGCGAGGCGGCTCGGCTTCACCGATATCCTCGGCCCCGACGAAACGCAGATCCGTCGCGCGTTCCGCGTGGCCTTCGACAAGCAGCCAGCCACGGGCTCCCGGGTGAGCCCGGCGCATCCGTCGACGGGGTCGTTCCCCGTGCAGTCGCGAACGCCACCGACGAAGCCGCCGCAGAAGAAGGCGCCGAGCACTCCCCTTCGGCTCGTCGAGACAGACCGCGACCGCGACTAGTTCACCCGCGCTGGTCGAGTAGCGCTCGCGACGAAGGCGGGTTTCGATACGGTCGCTGGGCGACCTACTCAACCAGCGCATAGGAGACGTACTCGATCAGCGCAGAAGAGATCAGCGCAGAGCGTCGTCACACGTGTGGCACGAACTCCTGCCAGGCCACGCGGCGCGCGCTCCGAGGGTCGTTCTCCACGCGGTCTGTCTTGTCGAAGATCATGGTCGCGCGGGTCTCTTCGTCGTATTCGGGCCAGCCGGCCACCTGCCCGCTGCGGGCGAAGTCGATCCAGTGCCGCCGCATCCGGTCGCCCGTGCGCATGAACGCTCGCCGCCCGCCCAACGCCCCCATCGCCCGGCCGAACCAGCCGTTCATGCGGTCGAACAGGGCGAAGAGTTCGAGCCCGTGCGTGGCGTCGAAGCCGAGCTGTCGAACGAGCCGAGGAGCGATGTCGAAGCGGTAGAAGTGCACCGGGGCGTAGCGCGAGTGCCGCTCGGCCACCTTCACCGTGGGGTACCAGAAGGCGTAGTCACCGGCGAAGTCAGCGGCCGGTCGCTTGTCGGGCAGACCCGGATACTCGGCCTTGATCGCCTTGCGAGCCTTCTTCTTGGTGCGCGAGAAGATGGCCCGGATGCGGGGCGGGGTCGTCGCCAGAATGTCCAGACGCCCCGTGAACAGCGAGCCCTCGCGGTCGTTCGTTCCGATGATCAGGGGAATGCGCGCGGCGCGACCGTGCTTGAACGCTTTGAGCGGGCGCTCCGGCAGAAAGTCGCCGTCGATCACGGGGCAGAGTGCGATGGTTCCCGGGTCGCGATCGGGTGCCAGCAGGGTGAGAGAGACGGCGGCTTCGACCAGATCGGATGCGTCGGCCCGGGCGAGCAGATCGCCAGCGTCGTCGACGGAGGTGGTCTCGACCCCGCCCGGTTCGATGCGATCGGCGAGGAACGCCACGAACTCGTCGGCCCATCGATGGGTCTGTTCCGGAGGATAGATGGCGTTCGTCGGAGCACTCTGGGCGATCGCCTTGGCGAAGAGACCGTGCGCGGCAGGCGTCGCCATGAGAGTGGTCACGGCATTGCCACCGGCGGATTCACCGAACACGGTGACGTTGTTCGGGTCGCCTCCAAAGGCTGCGATGTTGGCACGCACCCACTCGAGCGCGGCCACCTGGTCACGCAGCCCGAGGTTCGAATCGAAGGCGCGCTCTGGTGTCGAGAAACGCGTGAAGTCGAGATACCCCAACGCGCTGAGTCGATAGTTGATGCTCACATAGACGATTCCGCCATCTCGCACGAGAGCCTCGCCGTTGCGCGGGTACTCCGCGCTGGAGCCAACCGCATAGGCACCGCCGTGAATGAAGAGCATCACGGGCAATCCCCCGCCGACCGAGCCGGCAGGCCGAAGCACATTGAGGGTCAGGCAGTCCTCGCTCATGGTCTGCTTCTTCGATGCACCGACGAAGTGCCCCTGCAACGATTGCCAGGGCACCGGTCCGAACTCAGACGCATCACGCACGCCGGCCCACGGAACGGGAGGCCGCGGAGCCTTGAACCGGAGGGGGCCTATCGGCGCCTCGGCATAGGGAAGGTTGCGCCACGCCTCGATGCCTCGTTCGCGAACGCCGCGCGCGATTCCCTGGGCGACCCGCACGTCGAGATTCTGTGACATGTTTCGCTCGACCATGCCCCGATGCTAGACGTGCCAGATGAACGCACGGGTTGTTAACCCGCGGTTCCTATCGGCGTAACCCTGGTCGGATTCACTGGGCCGGACTCGTGCGCTGGCACGGGCAACGACTTTCCTGGAGCATGACCCGATGAACGCACCGTCCCCCACGCGTCGTACCCGTCGCATCCGCATCGCTGTTGCGGCGGCCCTTGCCGCGACCGTCGCCTGCAGCGTCGCCGCACCCGCCCAAGCAGCGCCGACCGACTCGATCGTCGCGCAGCCGGATGCCTGGGGCCGCTACTTCGTCGACGCGTGGGCCAGCAACTCCACGGGCAACACCACCCCGCAGAGCAACGTCGCGATCGGCCTGCTCTCGCCGATGCTCGAGTACTGGACGCCCGATGCGAACCCCACGGCGCAGTTCGATGCGAACGGCAAGTTCATCCCCTCGAGCGTGGGCACGATCAAGAATCAGGCCGTGCTCGATGCGAACATCGCCACGGCTGCGGGCATCACCCAGTCGCGCACGGCCGAACAGTCGACCCAGGCCTACCTGATCGATCGTCGAAACCAGAACTACTCGGCGATCAACGGACTCGGCCCCTATGCCGATGCCTTCCGCGCGGGCACCAACGCGGGAACCACGATTCCCGACCAGATCCCCACCGACGCCACCACCGTGAAGTACGACGATGCGGGCAACTCGAACGGCGCCTGGGCAGACTCCGGCACCACCTATGGCCCCATGGTCGACCTGGTGAATCAGTTCCGCAACAGCGCCGCCTCGACGAACCCGGCGAAGGCCTACTACAACTACGCCCGCCCCTTCCGCTGGAGTGACAGCGTCGAGGTTCTGCCCACGCTCGTTCCCGCCGAGAAGACGGATGCCGAGTGGCAGTCCGACGGCGGCTACCCCAGCGGGCACACGAACGCGGGCTACCTGGCCAGCTATGCGCTCGCCTACGCGGCGCCGGAGCGGTTCCAGCAGATCTTGACCAGCGCGTCGGAGATCGGCAACAGCCGCATCGTGGCTGGCATGCACTCCCCTGGCGACGTGATCGGCGGCCGCATCATGTCGACCGCCGTGGCCGCGGCCGCTCTGAACCAGCCCGGCAACGCCGCTCTCAAGCAGAGTGCTCGCGCGAACGCGGCGACTCTGTTCGCCACCACTCCGTCGGGAAGCGACGCGTTCGCCGACCGCGGCAGCAACGAGAAGCTCTATGAGCAGCGACTCACCTACGGTCTGCCCCGGGTGGGCGACACCACGAAGTCGGCGGTCGTGCCGAAGGGCGCAGAGGTTCTGCTCGAGACGAGGCAGCCCTACCTGAGCGCAGACCAGCGCCGCTGGGTACTCCAGTCCACCGCGCTGCCTTCCGGCTACGCGCTGCTGGACGACTCCGAGGGTTGGGGCCGGCTGAACCTCTTCGCCGCGGCAGATGGTTACAGCGCCTTCTCCACCGACGTCACCGTCGACATGAACGCGGCTGACGGTGGTTTCAGCAGTGCCGATAGCTGGCGCAATGACATCGACGGCGCGGGCTCGCTGACCAAGCAGGGAACGGGCGTTCTGACACTCACCGGTGACAACTCCTACCTGGGCGGCACCGTCGTCGAGGGCGGCCAGCTCGCGGCAACGTCTCCGACCGCGTTCGGCACCGGCTCCGTCAGCGTTGCCGGCGGCATCCTGTCGGAGAGCGCGACCGCACCGGTTGTCATCGGCGGCAACCTCGCCGTTCTCACAGGCGGCGAGCTGGATCTGAGCATCGACTCGTCGGCCGCAGCCATGAACATCGCTGGCAATCTGGCCGTCGCAGGAAAGGTGAAGACCACCTTCGCGAACGGCTTCGTGCCAGCCGACGACCAGGTGATCGCCACCTACACGGGCTCCGCGTCGAACATCGACCTCGCGTCATTCAGCTTCGAGGGTCTGCCCGCCGGCTACACGCCGAGCGTTGTGCTTCGCGACGGCGCCGTGCATCTGCTGAACCGCACCCCTGCTGCCGGTGACGCCGCAGGAGACCCCGGAGACTCCGCAACGGCGAGCACTCTCGCGGCTACCGGCGCGACACTGCCCCCGCTTCTTCCCCTCGGTGCGCTCGGCATGCTGCTGGCCGGCGGTGCGCTCATCGCCGCACGGTCGCGCACGCGAATTCGTTCCGAGGGCATGACATGCAAGGGAGGCCGCGCGTAGCGGCGATCTCGAGCTGAGCGGGCCTGAACTAGCCGAGAATGAACTGCTTGCTGGCGGCCGACGCGAATCCGCCGATCGACACATCGAGGTGGTACGACGCGCCTCCCGCGGGAACCTGCGGCCGGTCCGTCGACGCGCACGTGTCGGCGGTGGAGCGGGTGCGGTCCCATGCGAACGGAGTCGACGCGAGCGTCGCTCCGGCCTCGATCACCGTGGGCATGTCGGTGGGGGAGGCCTGGCAGTCGGTGGACACCCAGTACTTCTCGTCGCCGCTCCGGATCGTGTAGACCTGCTGCGCCGTGCCCACGTTGACCGAACAGGCCGTTCCACCCGTGTTCGTCATGCTGAGCGATAGCTGCGGGTTGACCCCGGCGGCGTAGGTGTCGGCATCGGTCACCGGGGTCACCACGATATTTGCGGCATCGCACGCGGGCGTCGAACCGTCGGCGGGAGGTGCGGCGTCGACATTCTGCGGCTGGCCCGACCCAGACGGCGGCGCTGTCGTCTGCGGAGCAGTCGTCGTGGCCGCGGGCGGGGTGGCCGAGCTTCCGACGGTGGAAGACGAGCCGGGCCGCACGATGATGAGCACGATGATGGCGATGACCGCGAGAAGACCCGCGAGCACGATCACGCGCCGGCGCCAGTAGACCTTGCTCGGTTCCGGTCCGACGGGATTTTTGATCGTCGACATGACCCTAGGCTACGAGCTTCATGCTCCCGACACCCGCATTGGCGCGGCTGTAGGGTGAATTACCTCTCCGACGGAAGGACTCCCGTGGCCAGGCCCCAACGAACGAGTGCCCTGCGACAGACCGCGCTGCGCATCGCGACAGCGCTTGTGACCGCGACGTACGCGATCTATCGGCTTCACCCGGCACTCTGGCGCTTCACCGCCAGGCACTACCACCCGTCGATGGAGCGCTTCGCAAGGCTCAACGCGTGGATGGTCTGCCAGCAGGCATACCTCGACGTGCCCGCATACAAGAGCTACCTCGACGAGAAGGAGTTCTCGTTCCGCTGGTGGCAACTCACCAACTACCGCCCGACATCCAAAACCGACTATGTGAACAGATACCCCGAGGCCGAGCGTTGCTGGAACGGCGAGATCGTCACCGTCGGCACCGTCGTCGACGAATCGAGCGGTTCGAGCGGCAAGCCCTACAACTGGATGCGCTCCAAGCGCGAGCTCGACACCGTGCACAAGAACGTGGCCGGCTACATCACGCTGCTGTTCGGCACGAAGAAGATCTTCTGTATCAACGCCTTCTCGATGGGCGCGTGGGCGACGGGTACCAACACCGGACTCGCCATGTCGAAGATCGCGATGGTCAAGAACACTGGGCCCGACATCGACAAGATCGTCGACACCCTGAAGCACTTCGGCCCCGGCTACGTCTACCTCATCAGCGCCTATCCGCCTTTTCTCAAGCACCTCCGCGATCGACTCGACTCCGAAGGATTCGACTGGGATGCGCACAACCTCAACGGTTTCGTGGGCGGCGAGGCGCTGACCGAGGGCCTGCGCGACTACCTCGAAGACCGATTCACGCGCGTCTATTCCGGCTACGGCGCATCCGACCTGACCATCGGCATGTCGGGCGAGAGCGACCTCTCTGTGTGGCTGCGGCGGGCGCTCGTCGCCAACGAGCCTCTCCGGCGCGATGTTCTGGGAGAGAGCGAACAGCGCACCCCGATGATCTTTCAGTACAACCCGCTCGAGACCTACCTCGAGACCACCGAAGACAACGAGCTCCTGGTCACCCTCAACTCCATGGCCATCATGAGTCCGAAGCTGCGCTACAACATCGGAGATGAGGCGAAGATCGTCACGTTCCCCGAGATGCAGGCCATCACCTCGAAGTATCCGCGCCTCGGCTTCGCCTTCGAGCGCGCTTTCTCGACCCAGCGCATGAAGCTGCCCTTCGTGCTGCTCTTCGGCCGCAAAGACTCGACCATCTCATACATGGGCGCCAACATCTACCCGCTCGATGTCGAGAACGGCCTCTATCTCGACAACCCGCACGCCAAAGAGATCGAGTCGTTCAAACTGAGCCTTCTCGACATCGGCGACCTCGAGCAGCGACCGGTCATCCACCTGCAGCTGCGCGAGGGTGTGACCCTCGACGATGTCGAGACCGACGATCTGAAGACCCGCTCGGCCGCCGGGGTTCTCACCCACCTGGCATCCGTCTCCCGCGACATCGCGCAGTCGCTCGAGGAGGATCCGACCGCCAGCGACGTGCGCATCGAAGTGCACTCGTTCGGCTCAGGCGTCTTCGAGGGTGGCCCGCGCAAGATCAAGAACGTCTACCTCGTCGACGAAGGCGACCGCGGCGGCGTGCCCGACCCCGCCCCGACAGCGCGATGACGAGGGCCACCTGATGCGCTCCACCGATTTCTCGCTCGCGCCGCCACAGGGCCGGGCGCGCGCGATGGTCGTCGTCGAGCGCAGCTTCGACACTGCGACGGATGCGCGGCGCGCCCGCGGAGCCCGCCGCGATCTGGCGACCCACTTCGCCGACTCCCCCGGCTTTCTCTGGCAGAAGAACTACGGTCGGTCGCCGCGCGCCCTCGGAATCGCCTCCTACTTTTCTACCCGCGACGCGCTCGACCACGCCCTCGTCACCGCGCCCGCGCGTCTCGAGCCGTGGTTGAGGCTCGGCGGCACGCATCCGACGGGCCGCGTTCTCGAGGCCGAGCCATCCGGATACACGAACGGAGTCTGGCGCGCCGAGGACGGCCGCATGGGCCACATAGAGCATTTCACCCCCACCTCGGTCGAGGCCGGCCGTGGAACCGAGCCGCCCCGGGTCGACGCCGCATCCACCGAGCGCCCGGCGGGCCAAGGCCCGTCGAAGCCGCGACCGTCGAAGCGCGAGTCGCGGCCCATAGCCGACGCACACGCCATGTTCGTGGGCGCGACGAAATACACCGGCCCCTCAGCGCTCATCGCCCTGGCGCGCATCTACTACCCGATGATCGCCCGCATGGTCACGATGCGCGGCTACGTCTGGTTCACGACCTACTACGAGTTCCCCTTCACCCTCGGCACCCTGGCCTTCTTCGAACGGAGAGACGATCTGCTCGCGTTCGCGCGCATGCCGGGCCACCGACACCTCATGCAGTGGATCACCAAGGACACCCGCAACGGCACGGCCGGCTACATCCGGTTGCACGGTGACCCTGAGGCCACGGCGCCTCTCGATGCGTCTGCGGATGCCACGGGGTCGGGTTCGTGAGGGTCGAGACGGTCGCGGATGACGCGGCCTTTCGAGAGTTCATCGAGTTGCCGAGCCGCCTCTGGCCTCATGACCTCGCCGTGCCTCTTCTCGAATCGACGATCCGCGCCTGGTATCGCGGCACGAGCGCGCATCCGGAACCCATTCGGCTGGTGGTCGTGCGCAACGACGACGGGCGCGTGGTCGGGCGCTCGACGGTGCACACCGACGCACGGCTCGACGAGAAGTTCGGAGTGACGTCGCAGCTGTTCGGCGCCACCGACTTCGCGAGCGCCGAGGTGGCCTCCGCCCTGTTCGAGCACCTCGACGAGACAGCGCGGGCGGCGGGAAAACAGCAGATCGTCGGCCCGGTCTCTCTTCTGCCCAATCAGTCGGCCGGCGTCATCACCTCAGGTTTCGACGAGCGCGGGTTCGTCGACTCGGCCTGGAACCCGGAGTGGGTTCCCGGTGTCTACGAGGCAGCGGGATTCGTGCGAACGCAGGAGGCGCAGACGTGGAGTGTCGATGTCGGCGCCGTCGAGGTGACGGCGCCGACCGCTGCAGAGTTCGCCGCGGCAGGCATCAGGCTCGAATACGGCGACAAGTCGAAGACCGACACGCTGATTCCCGAGCTGCTCGCCGTGCTGAACGGCTCATTCGAGCAGCTGCCCTACTACACGCACATCACGCCAGCAGAGATGAAAGCGGCCACCGACGGGCTGTCATTTCTGCTCGACGAGAGGTTGCTGCTGCTGGCACGCGACAGCGGTTCCGGTGAGGCGGTCGCATTCATCCTGGTGCTTCCCGACATCTCTCCCTTCGTACAGAAGGTGCGAGGCCGACTCAGTCCCCTACGCCAGCTCGAACTGCTTCTGACTCGCGGGCGTTACCGCCGCGAGGCCATCCTCATCATCCAGGGCACCGAGCCCGAGCGACAGGGCCGCGGAATCCTCACACTGCTCAGCCGCCAGCTGCAGGTGAACCTCGCCGAAGGCGGGTACCGACGGCTGCGCACCACCACGGTCGGCCTCGACAACACTGGTTCGGCGCGGCAGTTCTCACGCTTCGGCGGCCGACCGCTGCACGGTTCGACGCTCTACAGGCGGCCGACATCCCCCGCATCCACGACCCCGACACCGACCGGCCCCGACGAAGGAATCGCATGAGTACAGAGAAGCCCTCCTCCGAGCTGCTGAACGAACTGATTCTGCTCGCCAGCCGGTCGCCCTCACCACACAACACCCAGCCCTGGTCGCCCCGGATCGTCGATGGAGGCATCGAGGTGTCCATCGTTCCCGGGCGCACGTTGCCCGCCGGCGACCCCACGTTTCGCGATGTGATCATGGCGCTCGGCGCCTGGATCGAGAGCTGCGCGATCGGAGCCGCCGAGAAGGGTTATGCCGCCGACGTCGAAGTTCTCCCCGCCCTCTCCGAGCTCGACTCGCTGCCGATCGCGGGGCCGGCTGATGCGACGCGACCCGTTTTCCGAATCACTCTGTCGCCCTCGGCCACGGCTACGGATACGCCGGCGAGCGCGGCGGGCCTTCTTCCGTTCACTACCGACGACGTGCGGGAGCGGCGCGTGTACCGTGGCACGCTCGTGGGCAAGCCGGAGGTGTTCGTACACCTCGACTCTCTGCAGCTGCCGGCGTGGTTGAGAGTTCGCTCGCTCGACGACGCCGCGATGAAGCAGCTCAGCACGCTCGGCATCGCCTTCACCGCGTCGCGCGCCACCGTGGCGAACGAGCTGCTGCACTGGCTGCGCCTCGACCCACGGCATCCGCGTTATCACCGCGACGGAATGACCGACTCGATGCTGGTCATGCCGAGGCCGCTCGCCCGCATCGCAGCGCCGTTCACGCGAAGGGCCCGACTCCGCGACCCTCTCGTGGCCGTGGCGGGTCCCGTGGCCCGATTTCTCGAGGGTCTCGGACGAGACGCCAGCCTTCCCAGCGCGGTGGCCGACGAGAAGGGGGCGCCGACACACCACGTGCTCGTGGCGAACTCGCGCGCGGCCGGCATCGACGACATCCTGAGCATCACCGAGGCCATGGACAGCCGGATCGGCGTCTCCGAGCCGCACGCCCTCGAGGCGGGACGCGTGCTTCAACGCCTCTGGCTGCACGCGCACCGCCAGGGCATCGCCATCTCACCGCACTCCGAACTCATCGATTCGCCCGCCGCTCACGGCGCGCTGCGCAAGCGGCTCGGCCTTGCACGCAGCGACGTCGCACTCTCTGTCTTCAGCGCCGGTGTGGCAGAGACGCAGCATGTTCCCCGCTCACCTCGACTGACAGACCCAGCGCGGTGACGCCGACTCCGATTCCCGCTCGCGTTCGCGCGTGGGGCTGGTTCATGGACAGGTTCCGCTCCATGCACATCGCCACGATGAGTCCCACCGACATCGAGCACAACCAATCGATGCGAACCATCCCTGCACCGGTGAGGCGAGTGATCTTCGGGGCGAGGGATAGCCGTGTCGAGGTGCGTGATCTGTCGATCGCGACGTCGCACGGGCAACTCGGGTTGCGGGTGTACCGGCCGCGCGACTCGAGCCCGGACGCACACGGCCTGCCCATCGCCGTCTACTTCCACGGCGGCGGATGGACGCTCTTCGGGGCACTTGATGTCTGCGATTGGCTGCCCTCGCGGGTCGCTGCAGAAGTGGGCGCCGTGGTCGTGGCCGTCGACTACCGACTTGCGCCGCAGCATCCATACCCTGCGGCCGTCGACGATTGCCTGGCCGCGGTCGCCTGGGCCTCTGAGCACGCCGAGGAGCTCGGAGCCTCGCCATCGCGGCTCGCCGTCTTCGGAGACAGCGCCGGCGGCAATCTGTCAGCCGTCATGGCATTGCGAGCGCGAGACTCGGGCGGTCCCGCCATCCGAGCCCAGGGCCTGATCTACCCCGTCACCGACACCACGCTCGACGACGACTCGATGCGCTCCAACGCCCGGAAGCCGGTGCTGCATCGCGCCGACATGGATGCCTTCTTCCGCTACTATCTGGGCGCCTCGCGCCAGCACGGGGCCGACGACGACCCGTCTGTCTCGCCTCTTCGAGCATTGTCACTTTCTGGATTGCCGCCCGCGCTCGTGCAGGTGTCGGCCCACGACGTGCTGCGTGACCAAGCGCTGGCCTATGCAGCGCGGCTGAGGGCTGAGGGAACATCGGTCGACGTTCAGACGTATGCAGAGGCGCCCCACGGCTGGGTGACCTACCCGAAGATCATGCGGGTGTCGCGGCGCGCATCCGCCGATCTGGTGGATTTTCTGCGCCGCGAACTCTCGGCGTGAAATTCCGTTAGACGATCGTCTGATTAACATTGGGCGTTCATCGTGCCGTTGCAAAACCATCGGTCTTTGGACTGTCGGGGACTTCTACTCTCAACGCGAGGCGGCCTTCGCCTCCCTGAGAAAAGGATCACCCGAATGTTCACTCTCTCCAAGACCGCCAAGATGTCGCCGCGATTACTCCTGGCATCCGTCGCCGTCGCCGCCGTCGCGTCTCTCGGTTTCGTCCTGTCGGTTCCCGCCGATATGGCGTTCGCTGCAGAGAAGACCCCGCAGTCCGCCGTCGAGCAGTCCATCGAGCGCGGAAGCCTGATGACCGACCTTCAGTCCGGTGCCATCACCGATGCCCAACTCGAGGCCGCGGCCAGCACAGGCATCACGGTCAACGGCCACCACATCGACAACTGGATCGACCTGACGCCAGCGCAGCAGCAGCAGGCAGACTCGGCACAAGCCCAGCTCGAAGCAGACCCTGCGCTGAAAGCCGAAGCGTATGACGACTTGAAGGGTTCGGTCATCGCCACCCCGTCGGCCCCCGCCGCCGACCCGTCCGGTATCACCGAGGACAAGCACTGGTGGAATCGCTTCATCCCCTCCGACCACTGGTTCCACATCAGTGGAGCAGTCGTGAAATGGATCGTCGTCTCCGGAGCTGCAATCGGCGCGGCCTCCCTGTGTGGCACCTTCGACCTGAGCAAGGTGAGCTGCGCACTCGTCGGTGTCTTTCTCGCCGGAGGCTCCCAGCTCATCGGTGGGTGGAACTGCGAGAGAAACGGCCTCTGGATCGACCTGCCGTATATCTGGAAGTCGAACTGCAACTAGCACCTCACTGTTCCCGGAGCGCGTGAACGACGCTGCCGTCGCCCACGCGTAGAACGGGAGGAGATTCGTGCATCCGCTGCTGTATTTACGTCGGATACGCAGATCTCCTCCCGTTTCGGGCGGAGATGCCAAACCCGAACGGCATCTCGGGCGGAGATTTCGAGCATCCGAGCTTCTCTGCCGCTCGGACCGCCGGAATCTCCGCCCAACACGCCTAGCTCCGCGCCTCTACCCCGTACTCCTCGAGCTCACCGTCGGTGAGCAGCCTGGAGCGGATCATGAAGCGCTTGCCCTCCGGCGCCTCGACCGAGAAGCCGCTTCCGCGTCCATCGACGAGGTCGACCGTGAGATGCGTGTACTTCCAGTACTCGTACTGACTGGCCGACATGTAGAACTCGATCGGGTCGAGGCCCTCGATCTCGAGGGTCTGCAGCAGCACGTCCGAGCCACCGGTGCGGAACATGCCGACCGGATAGCACATGGGGCTCGATCCGTCGCAGCATCCGCCCGACTGGTGGAACATCAGCGGGCCATACGTGGTGGCCAGGTGCCGCAGCATGTCAGCTGCGGCATCTGTCACCTCGACGCGCGGGCTCATGAGCGCATCGAACGAGGCATCAGAAGAATCCCTGCGCCTTGTTCGCGTAGCTCACCAGCAGATTCTTGGTCTGCTGGTAGTGATCGAGCATCATGCGGTGGTTCTCACGCCCGATACCCGACTGCTTGTAGCCGCCGAACGCCGCGTGCGCCGGATACTGGTGATACGTGTTCGACCACACCCGCCCGGCCTGGATGGCACGGCCCGCGCGGTACAGCTGGGTTCCGCTGCGGCTCCACACCCCGGCGCCCAGGCCATAGAGGGTGTCGTTCGCGATCTCGATCGCCTCGTCGTAGCCGTTGAACTTCGTCAGCGCGAGCACCGGTCCGAAGATCTCTTCTTGGAAAATGCGCATGGAGTTGTCGCCCTCGAAGACGGTCGGCTGCACGTAGTAGCCCCCGCTCAGCTCGCCGCCGAGGTCGCTGCGCTCGCCGCCGATGAGCAGCTTCGCGCCCTCCTGCTTGCCGATGTCCATGTAACTGAGGATCTTCTCGAGCTGGTCGTTCGATGCCTGGGCGCCGATCATCGTGTCGGTGTCGAGCGGGTTGCCCTGCTTGACCAGCTTGACGCGCTCGAGGGCGTCGCCGACGAAACCGTCGTAGATCGACGCATCGACCAAGGCACGCGATGGGCAGGTGCAGACCTCTCCCTGGTTCAGGGCGAAGAAGGTGAACCCTTCGAGAGCCGAGTCGTAGAACGAGTCCTTCTCGTCGGCCACGTCGGCGAAGAAGACGTTCGGGCTCTTGCCACCGAGTTCGAGCGTCACGGGAATCAGGTTCTCGCTGGCGTACTGCATGATGAGTCGGCCGGTGGTCGTCTCGCCGGTGAAGGCGATCTTGCGGATGCGCGGGTGCGACGCGAGGGGCGCGCCCGCCTCAATGCCGAAGCCATTGACGATGTTGAGAACTCCGGCAGGAAGCAGATCCTTCACGAGGTCGAGCCACACGTGGATCGACGCGGGAGTCTGCTCGGCCGGCTTCAGCACGATGCAGTTTCCTGCCGCGAGCGCGGGAGCCAGTTTCCACACCGCCATCAGGATGGGGAAGTTCCACGGGATGATCTGGCCCACCACACCGAGTGGCTCATGGAAGTGATACGCGACCGTGTCGTTGTTCAGCTCGGAGATGCCACCCTCCTGCGCGCGGATAGCACCGGCGAAGTAGCGGAAGTGGTCGATGGCCAGAGGAATGTCGGCATTGAGCGTCTCCCTGACGGGCTTGCCGTTCTCCCACGTCTCGGCCACGGCGAGCAGTTCGAGGTTCTCCTCCATGCGGTCGGCGATCTTGTTCAAGATCACCGCCCGCTCAGCGACCGAGGTCTTGCCCCAAGCGTCGAACGCCTTCCACCCGGCGTCGACGGCACGGTCGATGTCCTCGGCCGTTCCGCGCGCGATCTCGGTGAAGTTCTGGCCGGTGACAGGGGTTGGATTCTCGAAGTACTGGCCCTTGGCCGGCGCAACATACTCACCTCCGATGAAGTGGTCGTAACGCGGCTTGTAAGAGAAGACGGCCCCGTCTGTTCCGGGGTTCGCGTAGACAGTCATGCGTGTGTGCCTTTCGACGTCGTTGTCGGATGCCTGTGGTTCAGACTCCTTCGACGCTACGCCCGGCAAGGTTGCGGTACGTTGCGAGTCGACGCAGGATTGCGTGGATAGTGAAGGCTGAGGACACATGCGATCAATCCACCCGATCGAGGGAAACCCGTGGCCACACGACATGGTGCTCACCATCGAGGATCACCCCAGCGCACTGCTGGATCTCTTGTGGATCAGAGAGACCTACCAGTTGAATCCCTCTGGCGACGATCTTCCGCCCCTCCTCTCTGCCAGCCATGCGGTCACTCAGCAGAACAGCATCGTGCAGGAGACCCGAACCGAGTGGGAGAGCGCGTGGCCTCGTCTCTGGCACTCAGCCCTGGCCCACGCGGGCACAGACGTCGACCCAGGTCTCTTCGACGCGGTCTCACAGACGGCGGCCGGATCGGCCGAGCGGCTGGAGCTGATCGGCAGGATGTTCGGCCCCACCTGGCGCGACGCGATGGGCCCGGAGGCGTTTGACACCGACGCATACGTGGAGTGGTCGAGACGCGGGATGGATGCGCACCACGCCGCGCTGCCGAAGAGTCTCGACGAGAGCCCGGAGCGCCGCGATCTCGAGGCCGTGATCCCCGCGTGGCGAGCGGGCCTCACGAGGGTCGTCGCCATTCCGTGTGCTGGCGCGCACACAAGGAAGGTCGGTGCGAATGCGCTGCTCGTCACCACCGCCACCCGAGACGACAGCGCCGGCTACCGGCACGCACTGGGCACCTTCGTCGACGCCTGATCAGCCGCTGATCACCTCGAGATGCGCCACGATGCCGGCGCGTTTCGGAGAGCGGCGTGGCAGAAGTCGAAGGATCGCACTCCAGACCTCCGTGTCGTTGGCGGCGTCGGGCGTCTGCGCGAACTGCAGCAGCACGTCGACCGAGGCATCGCTCAACACCGATTCTCGAATGCGCGCACGAATCTCCTCGCGAATCTGCTCGATGCCGGGCGCGGTCGACCCCGGAAGCACGGCACCCACGGCCGTGGCCAGGGCGACTCGGTGCGCCCCGCGATCGAGCAGGCCGACGACGTGCTGCGCATCCAACTCGAGCGGCTGGGTGAGCCGATACGGACGGGATTCGAGGCCGAGGCCGTCGAGGGAGCCCGCCAGCGCCTTGCGCAGTCGCACCATCTCGGCGCGCAGCGTCACGGCCGATTCGCCCTCGGTGTACACGAGCTCCGCAAGACGATTCGCCGAGAGCCCCTGTCGATGCCATGCCAACAGCGTGAGAAGCTCGGTGTGCCTCGCCGAGAGCTCCACGCGGGTGGTTCCCGAACTGAGCTCCCCCGTGTCGCGACCGAGCACCCTCAGCACGGGCCGTGCGACGGTCACGGTGCGTCGCGTCGGGCGACGTGGGGCGGGCCGATCGCGTAGTGCCCGCAGCCGCTGCACCATCAGTTCCGACTCCACCGCCGCCGCTGTCGCCTCCATCAGCGGCAGCGTGTGCGGGTCGACCGCCTGCGTTCCGCCCGTGATGTCGATCATGCCCAGAATGCGCCGGGTCTCGGGATCGTGCACGGGCACGGCGGTGCAGCTCCACGCGTGCGCCAGTCGATTGAAATGCTCACCCCCAGAGATCTGCACCGCGTGATCGAGTTCGAGCGCCGTTCCCGGAGCCGATGTTCCCACTCGGCTCTCCGCCCACCCGGCGCCCTCGACGAAGAGCATGCCCTCGGCCCGGCGCCGCAGCGCCCGGTCGCCATCGACCCACAGAAGGCGGCCCATCGCATCCCCCACCGCCACCAGGAGCCCTGAGTCGTCGTCGGCATCTCGCACGAGAAGCCGTCGGATGACCGGTAGCACCGAGGCGAGCGGATGCGCGAGGCGATAGTCGCCCAGCTCGTCTTCGGCGACCTCGAGCGAGGCGAGCGGCAGATCCGGATCAAGATGATTATCGAACGCGCGCTTCCAGGAGGCCCGGACCAGAGGTCGGGGAGTTTTCAACGCAGCCTCGGGCTGCGCGAGCCAGGGACTCGTCATAAAAGGTGCCAATCAACGCTGATCGAACGATATTCGTGAGCCGGCTGCGAGCACCCGACCCTATCGTCGAGGATACTCGTTTCGCGTCGTCACGCGGCGTCGAACGACGACTCGGAGACGGTCTTCAGGTCTTCACCGAACGTGAAGCTCGCGTGCACCGTCTCTCCGGCGAGAACCTGGGGCAGCCAGTACTTGGCGTCGTCCCACATTTCGTCGAGCGGCAGGTCTGTGACGTCGTACCAGGCGGGCACCACCTCGTCCGACTCCATCGGAGTGCCCGAGAAGCCGTCGACGACGAAGACCGTCGAATCCTGGCTCCAGTTCTCGCGGTGCGGAAAGGCATAGCGGATGAAGCCCACCTCGCTCACCGCCGCGGGCTCGACGATCAGGCTCGACTCCTCTTCGATCTCGCGCACGATCGCCTCGAGGGCAGTCTCGCCCGGTTCGATCTTGCCGCCGAGCCCCACGATGTTGCCGAGCCCCAGCCCCGTCTTCTTGCGGCCGAGCAACACCTGCCGCGCTCCCCCGTCGTCTGTGCGAGTGATGAAGCAGACACAGACCTGATAGGGAGACATGGCAGCAGGCTACCCGCCCTTTATGTTCGGGATGTTACGAGGTGAGGTGCTTGAGCATCCGGGTATTGCCGAGCGTGTTCTGCTTGACGCGGGCGAGGTCGAGGAACTCGGCGACGCCGTCGTCGGGCGAGCGAACCAGCTCGGAGTAGACGTCGGGATCGACGAGGCCCAGCGGCGATGCCTTGAACCCGTTGCGCTCGAAGAATCCGACCTCGAATGTGAGGCAGAACAGCCGGGTGAGGCCGAGACGGCGAGCCTCGAGCTCCACAGCCTCGAGCAAGGCATGGCCCACGCCCTTGCCGAGCCAATCGTCGGCTACGGCGAGAGTGCGTACCTCGCCGAGGTCGTCCCAGAACACGTGCAGGGCTCCGCAGCCGATGCGGTTGCCCTCGTCGTCGAGGGCGATGTAGAACTCCTGCACCGCTTCGTAGAAGACGACGAGTTCCTTGCCGAGGAGGATTCGTCGCTGAACGAGGGGCTCCACGAGCTCCTTGATCCACGGCACATCACTCGTCTGCGCGCGCCGCACCGTGAAGGTGGGGGCGGGCTTCGTCACTTCAGGCATCGAACCAGCCTATTGCCAGTTCGGGCCATCGGTGTGCACTGTGGGATCAGGAAAGCGCGTCTCGATCGTGAGCCTCTCGCCCCGACGGACGCGCGCCCAGACGATGAAGCCCACAATCGTGAACGCCCCGTAGAACACATACATGAACGCCGAGGCGTAGTAGCCGGCAGACACGAGCAGCGGAACGCCGACGAGGTCGACGGCCACCCAGATCAACCAGAACTCGACCCAGCCCTTGGCCATTCCGTAGGTGGCCAGAAGCGAGCCGACGAAGATCCACGCGTCGGCCCAGACGGGCTCATACGACCCGAGCAGCTGGAACACCGGCGTCACGATCGCCGTGCCTCCGACCAGCGCCACCACGAGCCAGATCCTGTTCTTCCACCCGGCCCACTGCGGGCTGACAGCCGCCCCGCCGTCGTGCTTCGCCTGCTGCCAGCGCACCCAGCCGTAGATCGACACGACGATGAACATCACCTGCCGACCGGCCTGGCCGAGCAGGTTCACCGGGTTGGGGGTGCCGAACACGGCGCCGAGGAACACGGTGAAGAGAAGGGCGTTGCCCACGATGCCGACCGGCCACGCCCAGACCTTGCGTCGCATCCCGCCCAGCGCGCTGAGCAGCCCGAACACGTTGCCGAGAACCTCACGCCACAGGATGGACTGGTCGCCGATGTGCAGCTGTGCGTTGAACAGCCAGTTCAGAACATCCACGGTGCGCCTTCTCTCTCAGACGGATGGGCCACAGCGTCACAACGCCTGAGGCGCGCCGGCCATTCCCTCTCGGCGACGTTCAACCCCGTCGCCTCGACCGCCGCCACACGCGGAATCCCTTGGGGTTGCACGGCGAATCGGCGGGAAGCTCGAGAGCGCTGATGGGTTCACCCGCATCCACCAGCAGCCCGTTGCTCGCGAAGTGGGCAATGCACTGGGCGACGGCGTCGACGACGTCGTCGTGGGTTTCGAGGCCGCTGACCGCCGAGACCGTGAGCCAGGTCTCCGGATGATCGCTGCCCGCCGACTCGGACGGATTCACCTGGGCGACGGCGAATCCGTGAACGACGAGCGCCCGAGCGCGGGCGGGCAGGACGAACCGGGCTGCGTCGGCCAGGATCGAGTCGCCGAGCCAGAACTCACGCGCTGCCGAGCCGATCTCCAGCTCGATCGTCGACTCGTCGATGGCCTTCGGCGGGTGGAACCCCCGGGAGACGAACACGTCGGCGATCGTGCTGAGAACGGCCACCGGATGTTCTCGCACCAGGAGCCGACGGGCGGGGTAGAAGCGCAACTGCACACGGCTTGGCATCCGCCCAGTGTAGGGACGATCGAGCGCGGCATGGAACGACGAATGCCGCGTTCCGACACCGGGGTTCGGTGATCGGAACGCGGCATTCGCGTTCGTTACGTGTCGCTCTTAGGCGGCGTCGGTCGGGCCGGTGGATGCGGCTGCGGCCGCGGACGAAGCCGCGATCTCGCCGGCAGGCGCCAACTCGTCGTCGACGCCGGGCCGACGGCTCGTGGTGAACACGAACTCGTTGCCGATGAAGTCGACGTGCACGTGGTCACCCGCATTGAGCTCGCCGTGCAGGATGCGCTCCGACAGGCGGTCTTCGACCTCGTTCTGAATGGCGCGACGCAGCGGACGCGCACCCAGGGTCGGATCGAAGCCGACCTCGATGAGGCGCTCCTTGGCGCTCTGAGTGAGCTCGATCGACAGGTCGCGATCGAGCAGACGGTCGCGCAGACGCTTGATGAAGAGATCGACGATCTGCAGCAGCTCGCCCTTCGACAGCTGCGGGAACACGATGGTGTCGTCGACGCGGTTGAGGAACTCGGGCTTGAAGTGACGCTTCAGCTCCTCGTTCACCTTCGCCTTCATACGCTCGTATGTGGTCTCGACGTTGCTGTCGCTCTGGAAACCGATGGGCGCTCCGGAGATGCCCTTCGTGCCGAGGTTCGTCGTCATGATGATGACGGTGTTCTTGAAGTCGACCACCCGACCCTGTCCATCTGTCAGACGACCCTCTTCGAGAATCTGGAGGAGGGAGTTGAAGATGTCGGGGTGAGCCTTCTCGATCTCGTCGAACAGCACCACGCTGAACGGCTTGCGGCGCACCTTCTCGGTGAGCTGGCCGCCCTCTTCGAAGCCGACGAATCCGGGAGGGGCACCGAACAGTCGAGAGACCGTGTGCTTCTCGCCGTACTCCGACATGTCGAGCGAGATGAGTGCGTCTTCATCGTCGAACAGGAACTCGGCGAGCGCCTTGGCGAGCTCGGTCTTTCCGACACCCGTCGGGCCGGCGAAGATGAACGAGCCCGAGGGGCGCTTCGGGTCTTTCAGACCGGCACGGGTGCGGCGGATCGTGCGCGAGAGCGCCTCGATGGCCTGCTCCTGGCCGATGACACGCTGGTGCAGCGCGCGCTCCATAAACACGAGTCGCGACGACTCCTCTTCGGTGAGCTTGAACACCGGGATACCGGTGGCCTGGGCCAGAACCTCGGCGATGAGACCCTCATCGACGATGCCGGACGTCTTGACATCGCCCGACTTCCACTGCTTCTCGAGGCGAAGCCGCTCGCCGAGGAGGTTCTTCTCCTCGTCGCGCAGGCTCGCCGCCTTCTCGAAGTCTTGGTCTTCGATCGCGGCCTCTTTCTGGCCGCGCACGCCAGCGATGCGCTCGTCGAACTCGCGCAGCTCCGGAGGCGCCGACAGGATCGAGAGACGCAGGCGGGCGCCGGCCTCATCGATCAGGTCGATCGCCTTGTCGGGCAGGAAGCGGTCGGCCACGTAGCGGTCGGCCAGGTTCGCGGCCGAGACGATGGCGCCGTCGGTGATCGAGACCTTGTGGAAGGCCTCGTACTTGTCACGCAGCCCCTTGAGGATGTTGATCGTGTGCGCCAGCGACGGCTCGGCTACCTGGATCGGCTGGAAGCGACGCTCGAGGGCGGCATCTTTTTCGAAGTGCTTGCGGTACTCGTCGAGGGTGGTCGCACCGATCGTCTGCAGCTCGCCTCGAGCCAGCAGCGGCTTGAGGATCGACGCGGCGTCGATGGCGCCCTCCGCTGCTCCAGCTCCCACGAGAGTGTGGATCTCGTCGATGAAGACGATGATGTCTCCGCGGGTACGGATCTCTTTCGTGACCTTCTTGAGGCGCTCCTCGAAGTCTCCGCGGTAACGGCTACCGGCGATGAGCGATCCGAGGTCGAGCGAGTAGAGCTGCTTGTCTTTCAGCGTCTCGGGAACGTCGCCCTTGACGATGGCCTGGGCGAGGCCCTCGACGACGGCAGTCTTGCCGACCCCGGGCTCACCGATCAGAACAGGGTTGTTCTTCGAGCGGCGCGACAGGATCTGCATCACACGCTCGATCTCTTTCTCGCGCCCGATCACCGGGTCGAGCTTGTTGTCGCGCGCAGCCTGCGTGAGATTGCGACCGAACTGATCGAGAACCTGCGAACCCTTGTCGGGAGTGGCGTCGTTTCCGCCAACGGCGACCTGCTCCTTGCCCTGGTAGCCAGAGAGGAGCTGGATGACCTGCTGGCGCACCCGGTTGAGGTCGGCGCCCAGCTTCACGAGAACCTGGGCTGCGACGCCCTCGCCCTCGCGGATGAGTCCGAGCAGAATGTGCTCGGTGCCGATGTAGTTGTGCCCCAGCTGCAGAGCCTCGCGCAGCGAGAGCTCGAGCACCTTCTTGGCGCGCGGGGTGAACGGGATGTGACCGGTGGGCTGCTGCTGGCCCTGACCGATGATGTCTTGAACCTGCTCGCGAACCGCATCGAGCGAGATGTTGAGCGACTCGAGTGCCTTAGCGGCTACGCCCTCCCCCTCGTGGATGAGTCCGAGCAGGATGTGCTCGGTGCCGATGTAGTTGTGGTTGAGCATCTTGGCCTCTTCTTGGGCCAAAACGACGACGCGGCGAGCTCGGTCGGTAAATCTCTCAAACATGTCTGTCTCCTTGAACACCAGGGCAGGGATGGCGTCCGATACATTGATGTTATGCACCGGCGCGAACAAAAACCTCCCTGTTCGCCCTCGGCGTGACCAGTCGTAACACGTCGTCGCTGTCGGCGCGCAGAAGGGCCTGAAGGGTGAGCGCCACTACCCGAGAATCCGCAACCAGCTCGAGTCTCGGTCGAGCCTTGGCCGCGATTGTGCTCGATGTGGTCGTGCCCGGCTCGGGACATCTCCTGGTCGGCGTCACGGCAGCACGTCGTATCCTGCTGTGCGCGACCACTCCGGCCGTGGCCGCCGTCATAGCAGCAGCCATCACAGCAGTACTCGATCCCGCATGGCTGGCAGGCCTTCTCGCCGGCCCCGGGGCACTGACCATGCTGTCGCTCGTCGCGCTCGTCTGGTGCGCCGTCATCCTGGCCACTGTCGCCCACCTGGTGCGCCACCTCGTGCGCCGCCCCCTTCCCTTTCGTGCCGTGGTGGCCACCGCGACCGTCGCAGCGCTGCTCGGCGCCGGCGCGTTTGCCGGAGCGGCCGCTGTCACTGACGAGCAAAGCCGCCGTGTGGACGCCCTCTTCGCCGACGGCGCCGGCCTCGAAGCGACCGATGGTCGCATCAACATCCTTCTTGTCGGTGCCGACACTGCACCAGACCGCTCGGCGACTATGCCCGACAGCATCTCGATCGTGAGCGTCGATGCGTCCACCGGCAGAACGGTCGTCATCGGGATCCCTCGAAGCACCATCAACTTTCCGTTCCCTGCGGGCTCCGCGCTGGCATCCGTCTATCCCGAGGGGAATTTCTGCAGCACCGGATGCAATATCAATCACAGTTATCTTTACGGCCAGGAGCATCCGGAACTCTTCCCCGACTCCGACAATCCGGCAATGGCGGCCTTGACCGAGGCGGTCACCGGGTACACCGGACTCTCCATCTCAGCCTTCGTCGTCGTCAAAATGCAGGGTTTCGTTCAGCTCGTCGACGCGCTGGGCGGGGTCGAGATTGACGTGAAGAAGCCGGTCCCGCGCACAGGCGTGCCCAACGCGGAAGGCGACGCCCCGACGGTGGCGGGTGGAGACATCCCTACCGGGGTACAGCGGATGGACGGCGAAACCGCCCTGTGGTTCGCGCGCTCTCGCTTCAACTCGAGTGATTCCGAACGATTGCAGCGTCAGGGCTGCCTGCAGCGAGCGTTGTTCTCCCAGAGCGACCCCGTTGCCATACTCCGAATAGGAACGGGAATCCTCGACGCGGGAGACGATCTGATCGAGACGGACATCCCCCGCGCCTCGCTCGGTCGACTGGGCGAGTTGGCTGTCCGGGCGAAGAACTACCCGCTCGGGCGCATCGAGCTCGACGAACCACGGGTCAATCCGTTGCTTCCCGACCTCGACTTCGTCGCCCGCCTTATCGCCGCGGCACTGGCCGAAAAGCCGCTGCCCGATCCTCCGTCACTCTTCGCGCCGACTCCGGAAGAGACGTCCGACGGTACGTCTGGGAGCGGGTCGCCAGGCGAGCCCACGGGCAATGGCTCGACGGCGGAGGATGAGGCCATCGCTGTAAGCGAGGCGGTCTGCGCTGTGCCTGCAGGCGACTGAGCTCGAGCAGCGGTCAAAAGACATAGACCCAAAACCTTGACGTTTGCTTACAACCCCCACAGAATTGACCCGAACCGCGGCGTTGCTGCCGAGGTACTCATTCGGCCATCACAGCTCTCGGGGAGTTCCATCACTCATGACATTTAATTCAGCAGCCCTGCGCACGGGTATTGCCGGCGCCACAACCGTTGCAATCGTCGGCCTCGGCCTCACTCTCGGCGCCACGAGCGCATCCGCCGCACCGTCAGACAGTGAGATCATCGCCGCGAACAGCGGAACGATCACCATCGATGTCGGTGATACCGCAGGAGTAACCGTCACCGTCATCGCAGAGGTCCCCGGATCCACGAAGTTCCTCCCGAAATCCGCGACCACGAATGAAGATGGCAAGGTCGAGATCACGAACTTCTCCGGCCCGGTCTCGGTGTCGACCGAACAGAGCAGTGCACCCTCTGCCGATCTGGCCCAAACCGGCTCCTACACTCCGAACGCGGCGATCTACCGCGGCGCGACCGTCAACTACGAGATCGTCGACGGCCAGCCCGTGCTCGTCGGCGAGGCTCCCGCCCCGGTCATTCCGAACTCGGATGACCTGGAGAAGCTCCAGCCCATCGCCGACTTCAACTTCGCGCCCACGTCGTTCACCAAGGGCGAGGCGTTCACCGTCACCTTCTCCGACGTCGCACTGGCTGCTACCGGCGAGACGCTGAACGGTGTCGCCGTGAACAACTACGGCTACAGCGACCCGGTCTTCATCAGCGCTTCGACCATCGCCGCCGGCTCCTACAGCTACGTCGTTCCGGTCGAGTACACCACCCAGCCGCACACGCTCGCCTCGTACGACGCCTTCGGCCGCGTCGTCACGGCGATCACCCTCGACGGTGGCGTCGCCAAGGCGGACACCCCGCAGACTCCCGCGAGCCTGGCCAACACCGGTTCGGGCGATGTGGCTCCCCTGGCGCTGACCGCGCTGGCAGCCCTCGCCTTCGGTGCTCTCGCATTCGCTGGAACGAGCGTCCTCTCGGCTCGTCGCTCGGGCGGAAACGCGTAACACACGCCCTGCACGAAAAGCCGGCCCCAGGATCATTCCCGGGGCCGGCTTTTTTAGCGCCCGCGGGCGCGAGTGAACCATGCGTGACCGCTATGGCGCAACCACCCCGGGGCGCCATCCACCGGATGCCTAGCCTGGAGGTATGACTGACCAGTACACACTCCAGGACCCCACCACGATGTACGCCGACATCGACACGGAAGCGCAGTATCAAGAGGGCGCGGGTCTCGACGCAAAACTCCAAGACAAGGCAGATCACGGCGAGAAGACCTACCGCGGTTCGGGTCGCCTCTCCGGCCGCAAGGCTCTCGTCACCGGAGGCGACTCCGGCATCGGAGCGGCCGTGGCGATCGCCTACGCCCGTGAGGGCGCCGACGTCGCCATCTCCTACCTGCCCGAGGAGGAAGAGGACGCCCAGCGCATCGTCGGCCTGATCGAAGAGGCCGGACGCACGGCCATCGCTATCCCCGGCGACATCGTCGATGCAGCCTTCTGCCGCGAGCTCGTCGCGACGGCGGTCGAGGGCCTCGGCGGCCTCGACATCCTCGTGAACAACGCGGGCAAGCAGCAGTTCCGCGAGACACTCGATGAGGTCTCGGACGATCAGTTCGACGAGACGTTCAAGACGAATGTCTACGCCATGTTCTGGATCACCAAGGCTGCGCTGCCCCACCTCAAGCCGGGCTCGGCCATCATCAACACCTCGTCGATCCAGGCCTACTCGCCCAGCGAGATGCTCGTCGACTACGCCACCACGAAGGCATCGATCAACACGTTCTCCAAGGGCCTGGCCCAGCAGCTGGCTCCGAAGGGAATCCGGGTCAACGTCGTCGCACCCGGCCCGATCTGGACGCCCCTGCAGACCGCCGGTGGTCAGCCGCCCGAGAAGCTGCCCAGCGTCGGAGAGCAGACTCCCCTCGGCCGGTGGGGACAGCCGGCGGAGTTGGCCCCGGCCTACGTCTTCCTCGCGTCGAACGAATCCAGCTACGTCGTGGGCGAGACCCTGCACGTGAACGGTGGCATGCCGACGCCATAGCGGCTGCCGAACCACATATCGGCAGGCTCACGAGACGAAGACCGTCTCGTGAGCCTGCCTGTATGCCTGGCTAGGCGTTCGGAGCGCCGGTGTACTGCGCCTTGCCGAAGCCGAGGATCGGGTACCCGATGAAGCCGAGAACGAAGAGAAGGAAGAATCCGAAGACGCCGCTCTTGCCGAAGCGTTTGGCGACATCAAGGGCCACGATGATGTGGATCACGATGTTGACGATCGGAATGAAGAACAGGATCGTCCACCATCCGGGACGCCCGGCCATCTTCACCAGTGTGTAGATGTTGAAGATCGGAATGATAGCGGCCCAACCGGGACGCCCGGCCTTGACGAATGTGGCCCAGAGCCCCACGATCGCGATGACGGCCAAGATCAGGCTGAGCGTGGTGCCGATCGGATCGGGCTGATATTCGTACGAGTAGTCCATGATGTCCCCCAGAGGATCGTTGCCTGATGCCGCACGAATCCCCCGGCGGCACCGCCAGATTATCAGCGCGGCGCAATGATGTCGCCGCTGTCGATACGCCTGCATCGACGGGCGCATAGGCTTCAGTTGTGAGCAATCTCGAGAAGCATCCGAACGAGCTCCTCATCGGCGATGATGACGAGTTGCTCGGCACGGAGCCGCGCCTCGTCACGATCCTGGCGCCGCGAGAGGTGCCGCTCGGCGGCCCACGAGCCATGACCGTGCACCGCACCCTGCCGAGCAGGGAACGAAGCATGATCGGCGCCTGGTGCTTCGTCGACCACTACGGCCCCACCGACGTGCGCACGAGCGCGGGCATGGTGGTTCCACCCCACCCGCACACAGGGCTGCAGACGGTGAGCTGGCTGTTCGACGGCGAGATCGAGCATCGCGACAGTGTCGGCAGCCACGCGTTCGTACGACCGGGCGAACTGAACCTCATGACTGCCGGGCGAGGCATCAGCCACTCCGAGGTGTCGACCGAGAATACGACTCTTCTGCACGGGGTGCAACTGTGGTTGGCGCTGCCCGAAGATTCCCGTGAGGTAGAGCCGTTCTTCGAGAGCCACCCGGCCGCGGTAAGCGCGCTCGGAGACGCCACGATCACCGTCTTCCTCGGCACCGTCGCCGGGGCATCCGCCACGGCCACCACATTCACCCGTGTGCTCGCAGCACAACTCGATCTTCCGAAGCACGCGCGCATCGAACTCCCGGTCGACCCGCGCGACGAACACGGCATTTTGGTCGACAGAGGGTCAGCGACCATCGACGGCACGCAGCTCGCCCGAACCCAACTCGCGTTCATCGAGCACGGCGCATCCACCCTCACCATCGAAACGGGTGAAGACGACGCCCGCCTCATTCTGATCGGCGGCGAGCCCTTCGGCGAGCAGATCGTGATGTGGTGGAACTTCGTGGGCCGCACCCACGAAGACATCGTGGCCTACCGCACCGCGTGGCAGGCCGAGGCGATCGGCTCAGGCGAGGTGGATGCGCACGCGCCGCGCTTCATCAGCACGCATGGCGACCCCGGTACACGAGATGGCCACGGATACACGGGCTCGGCCCTCCCTGCGCCTGCCCTGCCGACCGTGCGGCTTCTGCCGCGTCGGCGCTGAGCTACTGCAGGGCGCTGGTGAGTCTGGCCAGGTTGTCGAGAATGGTCGAGCGCAGTGGCTGAGTGAGCCAGTCATCGAGGGTGAGTTCGCGACTGACTTTTCTGTAGCCGTCTTCGATCTCGCGCATCTCAGAGACGAACGAACGGCCGCGCACCATGAGCGAGACCTCCATATTTAGGCTGAACGATCGCATGTCCATATTGCTCGATCCGATGACCGCCACGTCGTCGTCGATCGTGAAGTGCTTGGCGTGCAGAATGTAGGGCGCCTGGTACATGTAGATGCGCACTCCAGCACGGAGCAGGGCCTCGTAGTACGAGCGCTGGGCGTGATAGACGAGACCCTGATCGCCGATCTCCGACACGAACAGTTCGACCTCGACTCCGCGCTGCGTCGCCGTGGTGATGGCGTAGAGCATCGCCTCATCGGGAACGAAGTACGGGCTCGTGACGATGATGCGGTTCTGCGCGTAGTAGAGCAGTGCGAGAAAGAGCCTCAGATTGTTTTCGCCCTCGAACCCGGGGCCCGACGGCACAACCTGGCAGTCGAGCGAATCGGGCGCCTCTTCGACCACGTCGGGAGTGATCGGGTCGGTCTCGCGCATCAGCAACTCGTTGGTCTCGCTGTACCAGTCGGTGATGAAAATAGCGTTGAGGCCGGCGACGATCGGGCCGTCGAGGCGCGTCATGAGGTCTTGCCATTGCAAGCCGCGGCGGATATTGCCCCGCTTGTTGTAGCTGCGGTCGATCATGTTCTGCGACCCCATGTAGCCGATCTTGCCGTCGATGATCAGCAGCTTGCGGTGGTTGCGCAGGTCGGGGCGCTGGTACTTGCCGCGCAACGGCTGCACGGGCAGCATGAACAACCATTGAACGCCGAGCTCGGTGAGCTTTTTGGTCGTTCTGCGGTGATGCGGCGATCTGATGGATGCGATGTGGTCGAGCAACACGCGCACGGTGACGCCGCGCTTGACGGCGGCTCCCAGAGCATCGAAGAACGCCTCCGACGCCGTGTCGTACGACATGATGTAGAATTCGACGTGAACGTAGCGGCGCGCCTTGCCCACATCAGCAGCCATTGCGGCGATCGAGCGGGCGTAGTCTCCGATGAGGCTGGCGTTGTTGCCGCCGACGAGCGGCATCGCTCCGAGATTGCGGTTGAGCTCGACCACCGATTCGAGCCAAGGCGGCCACGCGTGGTTCTTGGTGACGAGGTCGATGCCCTCGGTCGTTTCAAGAATGAACTGGTTGATCGCCTGTTGCTTGTCGCGCCTCTTCTTGGGCAGTTTGTAGCTGCCGATGAGCAGGAACGTGAGCACACCGATGTAGGGCAGGAAGAAGATGGCCATGAGCCAGGCGACCGCCGTGGCAGGTCGGCGATTGCGCGGAACCACGATGATCGCGGTGACGCGCACGAGAAAGTCGACGAGCACGCCGAAGATGAGAATCCAGCCCGCGGCATTGATTCCGAACACGGATGGCTCCCCTCGACTACTGCCCCGACGATAACCGTAGCGTGTCGGGGCCGCCCCGAGGAGACGACGAACGCGTCGTTCAGCTGCGGGGCGCGGAGGCGTCGATCGGGGCAGCGCTCGACGCGGCGAGCTTGGCTCGCTCTTCTGCTTCGATCTTCGAGAAGGCGCGGCGTTCGTGCTTGTCGGCGCGGAGAATCACG
This sequence comes from Agreia pratensis, assembly GCF_900177685.1. GTDB lineage: Bacteria > Actinomycetota > Actinomycetes > Actinomycetales > Microbacteriaceae > Agreia > Agreia pratensis. The sequence continues at coordinate 529,279 of NZ_FXAY01000002.1, read as the reverse complement.
AACATCACGAGCCAGAAGACGAGTCCGACGAGCACAGTGGGGGCGAGGGCGCCCAGCCCGGCGAGAAAGTCATCCATGATCCGCGAGTTTAGCAGCCGATGCCGAGGAGAAGCCCTCTGCGGTCGACCAGCTCAGCTGCCCTTGGTGATGATTCCGTAGACGCCGGTGCCGATGAGATAAAGCGCGACGGCGGTCACGACGATCCACACGAACAGTCTGGAGTTGCTGACTCGGCCGTCTTTCTTCTTGCCCTCGTCGTCGAGAGGATTCTTGTTTCCGCCGAAGAAGCTCATGATGCCGACCTTACTTGACCAGGGGGAAGAGGATGGTCTCTCGGATACCGAGGCCGGTCAGGGCCATCAGCAATCGATCGATACCCATGCCCAGCCCACCCGAAGGCGGCATGCCGAATTCGAGCGCACGCAGGAACTCCTCGTCGAGGCGCATCGCCTCGACGTCTCCCGCGGCACCCTGCCGCGCCTGCTCGATGAAGCGCTCGCGCTGAATGACCGGGTCGACGAGCTCGGAATAGGCGGTCGCCAACTCGAACCCCCGAATGTAGAGATCCCACTTCTCGACGACGCCGGGTACGGAGCGGTGGGCGCGGGTGAGCGGACTGGTCTCGAGCGGGAAGTCCATGACGAACGTGGGCCTGGTGAGCCCGCCCTTGACGAAGTGCTCCCAGAGCTCTTCGACGAGCTTGCCGTGGTTGGGCAGATGCACCTCGACGCCCTCTCGGTCGGCGAGCGCCTGAAGTTCGGAGACGGAGGTCTCGGGTGTGATCTCGATTCCGGCCGCATCCGACAGCGAGCCGTACATGCTGATGCGGTCCCACTCGCCGCCGAGGTCGTACTCGGTGCCGTCTGCCCAGGTCACGACGTGCGACCCGGCGACCGCGAGAGCCGCGTTCTGGATGAGCGTCTGCGTGAGTTCGGCCATGGTGTTGTAGTCGCCATACGCCTCGTATGACTCGAGCATGGCGAACTCGGGCGAGTGTGTGGAGTCTGCGCCCTCGTTGCGGAAGTTGCGGTTGATCTCGAAGACCCGGTCGATGCCGCCTACGACGGCGCGCTTGAGAAACAGTTCTGGTGCGATGCGCAGGAACAGTTCGGTGTCGAACGCGTTGCTGTGCGTGGCGAACGGCCTCGCCGAGGCTCCGCCGTGCATCGTCTGAAGCATCGGGGTCTCGACCTCGATGTAGTCGCGCTCGGCGAAGGTCTGGCGCAGCGAGGCGACGGCCTTGGCCCGCGTGCGCACGACCTCGCGCGCCTGATCGCGAACGATCAGATCGAGGTAGCGGCTGCGCACCCGGGTCTCTTCGCTCAGTTCGGAGTGCAGGTTCGGAAGAGGCAGCAGGGCCTTCGAGGCGATCTGCCACTCGGCGACCATGATCGAGAGTTCGCCTCTGCGGCTCGAGATGACCTCGCCCGAGACGAAGACGTGGTCGCCGAGGTCGACGAGCTCCTTCCACTCGGCCAGCGACTCGTCGCCGACCTGCGCGAGCGACACCATGGCCTGGATGCGGCTGCCATCGCCGGCCTGCAGCGACGCGAAGCAGAGCTTGCCGGTGTTTCGAGCAAAGACGACGCGGCCCGCGACGCCGACGATGTCGCCGGTCGTGTCGTCTGCGACGAGCTCGCCATACTTTTCGCGCAGAGCGGGGATCGTCGTCGTGATGGGCACCGAAACGGGGTAGGCGCCTGCTCCGGATGCGATGAGTCGGTCGCGCTTGGCCAAGCGCACGAGCTTCTGTTCCGCGACCTCGGCCCGCTGCTCGTCGTCGGTCAGCTCGTGGTCGTTGGGTGCGTCACTCATGCGGGCGAATCTCTCCTCGGTTCGCACACGAGTTTACCGGGTGCGTTCGGCGAACCCCGGCGCTCAGCCGAGGTAGATGGTCTCGTTGTCGATGAGTCTCGTGGTTCCGACGCGCGCCGCGACGAGCACGACGGCTTTGCCCCGGTAGTCGTCGTCGACAGGAAGGAAGGTGCCCGGATCGACGACCGCGAGATAGTCGACCTGCACCAGGGGTTCGCCCATGGCCACAGACTGGGCGGCCGCGATGACCGTGTCGATTCCCCTGTCGGCGGCCGATTCGGCGGCCTCGAGCATATGCGAGAGCACGAGGGATGCGCGACGCTCTTTCTCATCGAGGAACCGGTTGCGGCTCGAGAGTGCAAGACCATCGTTCTCGCGCACGGTCGCCACGACCTCGATGGCGGTGGTGAAGTCGAGATCGGCGATCATGCGCCCCACGAGAAACGCTTGCTGGGCGTCTTTGCGGCCGAAGAAGACAGTGTCGGGGGCCACGATGTTGAGCAGCTTCGCCACGACGGTGAGCACACCGTCGAAGTGACCCGCACGGCTTCTGCCCTCGAGCGTCGAGCCCGCACGACCGGCGGTGACAGTGGTCTGCGTCGGGCCGTTCGGATACATGTCGTCGACCGACGGCGCGAACACGATGATCGATCGATCGCCCTCTCGTGCCGAGCCATCGAGGATCGCACGGTCGGACTGCAGATCACGCGGGTAGCGCTGCAGGTCTTCGGAGGCCGAGAACTGCGTGGGATTGACGAAGATCGAGACCACGACGATGTGACCCCGCTCGCGCGCCTTGTCGACGAGAGCGAGATGACCATCGTGCAGCGCTCCCATCGTGGGAACGAGAGAGACCGTCGGAGAGGCGATGCCCTCGGCAATTAGCGCCTTCTTTGCATCGCTGATCAGGGTTCGAACGCCCGCGATCGAATCGGCTACTTCGGTCACTGGGGACTCCTTAATCGTGACGACGGGCGCAGGTTCCGCTCGCCGCCACCCTCGATGCTAGTGCCTGTCCGAGACCCGTGATCCCGCGGTTCAGCCACCGATCGAGTCGAAGTGGGTTCCTGTGTCGTCGCCGCGCGCGCGGTGCAGCGCGTTCTCGACGGCCGACCGCACGAGGGGGCCGAGCACCAGTCCGGGCGCGGGAACGCCGATGCCCGACAGCAAGCTCGTCGCCTGGTCGACGATGGCGCTCGAGAAGGTCGTCGCCGTCTCGATGGCCTCCGCATAGGCCTTGCGGTCGTTCTCCGCCACCACCACCGGTTCGCCGCCCATCTCGACGACCAGGGCCTGGCCGATCGGAAGGACCGGGCCCGGCGCCGTGACAGCGAACCAGGTGCCGACGAGCCGCGCGATGTCGACGCTCGCCCCGGTGAACTGCATGGCCGGGTGCACGGCGAGCGGAATCACGCCCTGCGCGAGCGCCGGCGCGAGTACGCCGACGCCGACCCCTGGAGCCGTGTGCATGACGAGTTGGCCGGCCTGCCAGCTGCCCGTGTCGGCGAGCCCCTGCACCAGCGTCGCGAGTTCCGACTCGGGAACCGCGAGAATGACCAACTCGCTGCGCTCGATGAGCTGCGGGATCTCGAGGATCGGTACTCCCGGAAGAATGGCATCGGCCCGCTCGCGACTCTCATCGGAGATCGCGGCAACGCCCACGAGAGCGTGGCCCGCGCCCGCAAGCGCGGCGCCCAAGATAGGGCCGACTCGTCCGGCGCCGACGATGCCGATTCCGAGCCGTCCACTTCGTTGTGCAGGATTCACCGAACATCCTCCGGTCGTTGCGGGTGAGGGTCTGCCGAGCCGGGGCCGCCGAACGACGTGCCGTTCGCCCAGCGCGAGCCGTCTTCCAGGGCACCCGCCGCCGTCGCCGCTCGACTGATGGCGTCGAACGCGCTGATCGAGCCAGCCCTGTCGAGCACCGACAGGGTCGCGGAGACAGGCCCGGCGACAGTGTCGAGGGTCAGAGAACAGAGGTCGAGGGCGCGCGAGAGCGGCCCCTGCTCGATACGAAGGCTCTGGATGCGTGCCGCCGGCACCGCGACGAGTTGCCGCCATACGAGGCCCTTGCGCAGCAGAACCGCGTCGCCCGCCAGCGCGTACCCGGTGCGCCGCCACGAGAACGGACGCAGCCATCGGCCGCGACGCGGAGCGGGAACGAAGTCGACGGCGAAGCCCGGGGTGGGCCCCGACGACACCATCCCGGCCAGAATCAGATGCCGGGTGTCGGCACTCGCCAGCCCTGGAAGGAGCAGACCGAGCACCTTGTCGACGTCGGCTCGGGTGCCGACCGGCAGCATCGTCGTCGCCGGTTGGCTGCCGGAGCCGCTCGAGGCGTGACCCGCCCTGTTGATGCGGATCGCCCACCAGTCGAACGGCCTCCACAGCAGAGGCTGGTAAACCTCGATCGCATGGATCCGACCGGGCGGGAGAGTGTCATTCGACGTGGTCAGAAGTCCGTAACCGACGCGCACGCCGTCGGGTGTCGCAGCGATCGAGAATCGCAGTGAGCGCGTCACCTTACGAGCGAAGTATCCGGCGCTACCGAGGATCGCGGGCACGATGAGGAACACGAACCCAAGCTCACGGCCGCTCGCAGCCAGCACGCCGAGGGCCACGATGCCGGCGATCGTGAAGATCGTGGCGCCGCTTGCGAACAGCGATCCCGCGAGCCGCAGCGGCGAGATACGAACCACGGATTCCGGCGGAGCCTCAGAAGGATCGAGCTCAGGGGCCAGCAATTCCGTGACCCGCCGGCCGATGATGCCGGCCGAGCCGGAGGCATCCGATGCCGGGGCGCCCGCGCCTTCTTCTGCCCGTCTGGTCGAAGCGAGCAGAAGGATGTCGTGCCGCAGTCGATCGACGTCGCTGCCGCGCAGATACGCCAACTGCACCTTCGCGTCCTGCCCTGCGACGCTCAGCTCGAGCCGGGCTGCGCCGAACAGGCGCGCGATGAACGGGCGCGTGATGGCGATGCCCTGGATGCGATCGAGCCGCGCCTGGCGATGGGTGCGGAACAGGATGCCGCTCCGCACCTCGACCGCTTCGTCGTTGATGCGGTAGGTGTGCATGCGCCACGAGAGATAGAAGGCCGCGACACCGAGAACGAGACCCCCGACCACGATGGCGATCGCCCAGCCGAGGTGGCCGCGCCTGTTGAGTTCATCGAACAGGTCGCCGCTATCGGGGCCGCCGACGAACATCTCGACGAGTCGCTCGCGCACGTTCGCCAAAACGAAGCCGATAACCGCGATGAGGCCGATGCCTCCCTTGAGAAGCGGAGTCGCCGGATGCAGACGCAGCCAGTCGCCGCCGCCCGGCAACGGTGGAGCGACGGGCTCTGTCACAGCCCAGCCCGGCGCGTCTCGGCAAGCGATACGAGGGCGTCGCGCAGCGCGTCGGCATCGGCGTCTGCGAGACCGGGGATCGTGACGCCGGTGGCCGCCGCGGCCGTGACGAATCGCAACTCGGCGAGGCCGAGGAAGCGGGCGACCGGCCCCCTGTTGATGTCGATGAGCTGCATGCGGCCATAGGGAACCGAGACGACGCGATGGAACATGATGCCGCGCCGGAACAGCAGGTCATCGTCGCGAAGCTGATAGCCGATCGAACGCACGCGCCGCGGAGCGATGACGAACATCACGAGCGTGACGACGACGGCCACACCGACCAGGATCCATCCGAGCGGCTCCGCGAACCACTTGGTGAGCGCGAAGACAGCGGTCGCGCCGATGGCCACCACTCCGAAGAGGGCGACGCCGACGAGTTCGACACCGATGTACTTGGGACTCACGCGTCGCCAATCGCCGCCGATCTCGACGCGCTTCGTGACGGGCGAGGAGTCGGAGGGGTGCTGCGCATCGTGACCGGCGACGTTCGTAGGGTCGGACATGTCAGGTCTCCGGGGTGAAGTCGTCGGGCGGCAGTGCACAGAGCTGTTCGGCGATGAGACCAGCGACGAGCAGCACCACTCCGCCAGCAGCGCTGGCAATCGAGAGCCAGAGCGACGAGACCTCGGGAACGATCGCGCGCGAGAGCACATAGATCGTGCATCCCAGCCCGAACCCGGCCACGAGGCTGCCGACGAGGCTCGACGCCTTCGCGAGCACCACGACCCGCATCGCTCTGAACGGGTTGACCTCGCGCCGGACCGGCCCGCGGATGGCTCGGTAGACGGGAATAGCGAAGGCGAGTACGAGGGCCGCGGCAGCGGCGAGTGTGATCGGCAGCGTAACCGGCGGAACGAGGATCGGCCTGCCGCCAGACGCGAGGCCGATCTGCAGGAGGAACCCGACAATGGCGCCCGCCAGCGCGAGAGCGATCACAGGGAACGGGGTGGTGCGCTTCACATCGACTCCGATCGGGTTCGGCGGGCCGTGTCGTCGGTCGACGCGAGCAGTACGTCGACCCGGCCACGGCCGGGAATCGTCGCATCCGCATCGAGCTCGAGCCACGGGGCGAGCACGAAGTCGCGCTGCCAGGCCCGCGGATGCGGCAGCGTGAGTCTCTCGTCGTCGAGTTCGAGCACTCCGTAGGTGATGACGTCGATGTCGAGCGTGCGATCTCCCCAGCGCTCTTCGCGCACCCGGCCGTGCCTCAGCTCGATCTCATTGAGTGCGTCGAGCAGCGCGTGCGGCGCCAGCGTGGTCTCGATGATCGCTGCGGCGTTGAGGTAGGCGGGGGCATCGGGGTCGATGCCGTGGAGCTTCACGGCCACGGTCTCGTAGAGGCTGGACTCTCCGATCATCACGACACCGGGCAACGCAGAGATCTCGGCCATCGCGTCGTTGATCGTCTCTCCGCGATTGCCGAGGTTGCTTCCGAAAGCGAGCACGGCGCGGGTGCCACCCAACTCGTGCGCGCTCATCGCGCCTCCTCGGCGTTCGCTGTGCGGAGACGACCGCGGGGCCGCACGATGGTGATCGAGACGTCGGCGAAGGGCACGGGGATGGGTGCGTCGGGCTTGTGCACCGTGACTCTGACCTGTCGAGCGACCGGATGCGCGAGAACGAGCGTCGCGATGCGCTCGGCGAGCGTCTCGATCAGGTCGACCGGCTCCGAAGCCGCAGCCTCGGAGACCTCGACGGCCAGTTCGCCGTAGTGCAGGGTCTGAGCGAGATCGTCACCCTCTGCCGCCGGTGCGGTGTCGAGCCACACGGTGAGATCGAGGAGGAAGGTCTGGCCGTCGGCGCGCTCGAAGTCGAATACGCCGTGGTGCGCGAAAACCTCGAGGCCCGTGAGGGTGAGGGTGTCGAGCTCGTCGATCGGCACGAGGTCGTGGGTCATGATCGGGCGCCCTTTCGCCACGCATCGGCTACGTCGAGGGCGGCGCGCGTCTGGGCAACGTCGTGCACGCGCACGGCCCAGGCACCCTGCGAGGCCGCGATCGCTGCGACGACGGCCGACGGCGCGTCCCGCGCATCCGGAGCAGCACCCTCGGCGACGAGCGGGGCGAGGAATCCCTTGCGCGATGCCGCGACGAGCACCGGCAGTCCGAGGGAGGCCAGCTCGCCGTAGTGGCCCAGCAGGGCCCAGTTGTGTTCTGCGTTCTTCGAGAAGCCGATACCGGGGTCGACGATGATCTTGGCTGGATCGACCCCGCGCACGATGAGTTCGGCAACGCGGTATTCCAGTTCGCGACGCACATCGGAGACCACATCGGCGTAACTCGCCTTGGCAGCCATCTCGGCGCTGTGACCTCGCCAGTGCATCACCACGAAAGGCAGGCCCGTCTCGATCGCGACGCGGGTCATGTCGGGATCTGCGAGTCCCCCGGAGACATCGTTGATGACGGCCGCGCCCGCGTGCGCCGCTGCCAGAGCGGTCGCCGCGTTCATCGTGTCGACACTCACCGCTATGCCGCCGCGCGCGAGCTCGCGTACGAGCGGCAGCACCCGGCGCTGTTCTTCGGCCACCGGCACACGCTCTGCCCCGGGTCGGGTCGACTCTCCGCCGATGTCGATGAGGTCAGCGCCCTGCGCTGTGAGATCGGCAGCGTGCTCGAGAGCCGCGTCGAGCGTGTTGAACCGCCCACCATCGCTGAACGAATCGGGCGTCACGTTCAGAATGCCCATGATCAGGGTGCGCTCGCCCGTGAGCGGCACTCCGCGCGCGGCCGTCGACGACCGGATGCGGCGGCGAACGGACGCGGGTCGGCCACCCCCGTGGGCGGTCGGGCCGGTTGCACTCACGTCGCTCGTTCTCACGTCGTGGCTCCGATCAGGCTCATCAGCTCCGCGCGCTCCGCGGGCTGCGACAGCGTACCGCGACTCGACACCGTCACGGTCGAACTGCGTGTCTGCCGTGGCCCTCGTGTTCTGACGCAGTCGTGCTGAGCGTCGAGGACGACGAGAACACCGCGGGCGTCGACGCCGTCCTCGATCACGGAGGCGATCTCGTCTCCGAGTCGTTCCTGCAGTTGCGGCCGTGATGCGAGGGCGTCGACCACAGACGCGATGCGCCCGAGGCCGATGAGTCGATTCGACGGAACATACGCCACGTGGGCGACACCGGTGAATGGGAGCAGGTGATGCTCGCACACCGAGCGGAATTCGATGTCGCGCACCAGAACGGGCTCGGCCTCGGCGCCCTCGGGCACGGCGAAGGTGTCACCGAGCATCGACACGGCGTCGACGCCCAGACCGGAGAAGAACTCCTCGTAGGCGTCGGCTACACGGGCCGGGGTTCGATCGAGGCCGCCGCGCGATGGATCTTCACCGATGGCGATGAGAATGTCGTGCACGGCCGCCTCGACACGAGCCCGGTCGAATGCTGTCACGCGCTCGGAGAGCTACGCGGTTGCGGGACGGGGCGGAGCCTGCGGCGAACGCTTGGGCTTCTGCTCCGGCTCGGACTGGATTCCGCCATCGACTGCGCCGGCATCGACTGGCGCCTTCGGGGTGGGGAACGCCACCGGAGGCAGCTGCGAGACGGGCCGCTTGTCGCTCGAGAGCCACTGCGGGCGAGGCGTGAGCTTCTTGACGTCTTTGAAGATCACCGCGAGCTGCTCGTGGTCGAGCGTCTCGTGTTCGAGCAGCTCGAGGGCAAGACGATCGAGGATGTCGCGGTTCTCGTTGAGAACGCCCCAGGCCTCGTCGTGGGCTGCCTCGATGAGTCGGCGCACCTCTTCATCGACCTTCTCGGCGATGCGATCGGAGTAGTCGCGCTCGTGACCCATGTTGCGACCCAGGAACATCTCGCCCGAAGCGGCGCCAAGCTTGACGGCACCGATGTCGGATGACATGCCGAACTCGGTGACCATCTTGCGGGCCGTGGCGGTGGCCTTCTCGATGTCGTTCGATGCGCCGGTCGTGGGGTCGTGGAACACGACCTCTTCGGCGACACGACCACCCATTGCATAGGCCAGCTGGTCGAGCAGTTCGTTGCGCGAGACCGAGTAGCGGTCTTCGAGCGGCAGGACCATCGTGTAGCCGAGGGCACGACCGCGGGGAAGGATCGTGATCTTCGTGACCGGGTCGGTGTTGTTCATGGCCGTGGCCACCAGAGCGTGGCCGCCCTCGTGGTAGGCGGTGACCAGCTTCTCGTGGTCGCGCATGATGCGGGTGCGGCGCTGCGGGCCGGCGATGACACGGTCGATGGCCTCGTCGAGGGCGCGGTTGTCGATCAACTGGGCGTTGGAGCGAGCGGTGAGCAGCGCGGCTTCGTTGAGCACGTTCGCCAGGTCGGCACCGGTGAAGCCGGGTGTCTTGCGAGCAACGACCTCGAGGTCGACACCGGCGGCGAGCGGCTTGCCCTTGCCGTGCACTTCGAGGATCTTCTTGCGACCCTGCAGGTCGGGAGCATCGACGCCGATCTGGCGGTCGAAGCGGCCCGGGCGCAGCAGCGCGGGGTCGAGGATATCGGGGCGGTTGGTCGCGGCGATCAAGATGACGTTCGTCTTGACATCGAAGCCGTCCATCTCGACGAGCAGCTGGTTGAGTGTCTGCTCGCGCTCGTCGTGGCCACCGCCCATGCCGGCGCCGCGGTGACGACCGACGGCATCGATCTCGTCGATGAAGATGATGGCGGGAGAGTTCTCTTTGGCCTGCTGGAACAGGTCGCGCACGCGGCTCGCACCGACACCGACGAACATCTCGACGAAGTCGGAACCCGAGATGGAGTAGAACGGAACGCCGGCCTCACCTGCAACGGCGCGGGCGAGCAGCGTCTTACCGGTTCCGGGAGGGCCGTACAGCAGCACGCCCTTGGGGATGCGGGCACCGACGGCAAGGAATTTCGCCGGCTCTTTCAGGAAGTCTTTGATCTCTTCGAGCTCTTCGAGCGCCTCGTCGCTGCCGGCGACATCGTCGAACGTGACCTTCGGCGACTCCTTTGAGACGAGCTTGGCCTTGGACTTGCCGAACTGCATGACCTTCGAGCCGCCGCCCTGCATGCCCGAGAGCATGAGCCAGAAGAAGGCTCCGATGAGCAGCACGGGAAGAAGGATGCCGATGAGAGACAGGAACCAGTTGGTCTGCGGCACCTCGTCGTTGTACCCCTTGGCGGGCGCGGCGTCGTTGACCGCATTGATGACCTCTTCGCCGCGCGGCGCGACGTAGTAGAACTGCACCTGCGTGCCGTAGTCCTTGTCGGCCTTCGCGAGCGTGAGATCGACTCTCTGCTCACCATCGATGATGGTTGCCGAATTGACCTTGCCGTCTTTCAGCAGCTGCAGGCCCTCCTGCGTGTCGATCTGCTTGAAGCCACCACCCGTGATGAGGCTGAAGCCGATCCAGAGCGCGATGGCGCCGAGCAGGATGTACGGAATGGGAGATCGGACGATCTTTTTAGCGTTCATGTCTCTTCATCATGTCGAGAGGGTGTGTTGCTCGAGAGCAATTGAGATAGTGGCAAGGCTATCGGTGCCTGGCTGCACACCGACTGCATGTTCCCCGTGGGCGTAACGAGGTGTCCGCGCTGATCGAGTAGGCCGCCCGCGGCCGTATCGAGATCACACCATCAGGAGTACACGTGCGGCGCGAGCACCGCGACATCGCGGAGATTTCGATAGCGCTCCGCGTAGTCGAGCCCGTATCCCACCACGAAATCGTTCGGGATCTCGAAGCCGACGTAACGCACGTCGACCTCGACCTTCGCGGCCTCCGGCTTGCGGAACAGCGCGCAGATCTCGACGCTCGCCGCTCCGCGCGTGCGCAGGTTGCCGAGCAGCCACGACAGGGTCAGGCCCGAGTCGATGATGTCCTCGACGATCAGCACTTTGCGACCCGAGAGGTCGCTGTCGAGGTCTTTGAGAATGCGCACGACACCGGAGGACTGCGTACCCGCTCCATAGGAACTGACCGCCATCCAGTCCATATTCAGTGGAAGCGTCAGCTCGCGAGCAAGGTCGGCCATGACCATGACCGCGCCTTTCAGCACGCCGACGAGAAGCAGATCTTCTCCTTCGTAGTCGGCCTCGATGCTGCGAGCGAGCTGCGCAATGCGCGCGTGGATCTCGGCCTCGGTGTACAGCACGCTGGTGAGGTCGTCGGCGATGTCACTCGAAAGCACGGGGCTCCTTCACATTAGATGTCTGACGCAGCCTGGAACACGAGATTCCCGGCGACCCTGACAACTCTAATGCCGGGCAGGTCGACGCCCTTCTGCCCGTGCCAATCGGTCACGAGGGCGGCAGCGGCAAGGGTCTGCGCGCGACTGAGGCTGACGCCGAACTCGCTCAGCACGACGTGGCGGATGATGCGGTTGCGCAGAGCGGCGGGATTCGCCGTGAGAGCCCCGACCGAGATGGCGATACCCGCTTCGGCGTGCTCCACGATCTCTTCGATCGTCTCCTCGGCCATGTGATCGAGGGCGTCGCCGTCTTCGCGCAGCTGCTCGGCGGTGCGGGCCAGAGCCTCGGCGATGCCCGGTCCGAGCTCACTCTCGAGTACCGGCAGCACGGCCTGGCGCACTCTGACGCGCGAGAAGGCTGTGTCGGCGTTGTGCGGGTCGAGCCACGGTTCGAGCCCCGCATCGGCGCAGGCTGCGACGGTGGTCGAGCGCCGGATGCCGAGCAGCGGGCGCACGAAGACACCCGAGACGGGCGCCATACCGTGCAGGCTGGATGCGCCGGCACCGCGCGCCAGGCCGAGGAGCACGGTCTCGGCCTGGTCGTCGAGAGTGTGGCCGAGAAGAACCGCGACCGACGAGGTCTCGCGACGCACCGCATCCAGGGCCGCGTACCGAGCGTTGCGAGCAGCGGCCTCGGGCCCGCCCGAGCCGGGGCCGGCATCCACCTGCACGAGCCGCACGAGCACCGGGTCGAGGCCCAAGTCCAACGCCTGCCCAGCAGCCCGGGCGGCGACCGCGGCGGAATCGTGTTGCAGACCGTGATCGACGATCACGGCTCCCGCCCGCATTCCGCGACGGGGCGCCTCGAACGCGGCCGCAGCCGCGAGGGCCAATGAATCCGGCCCGCCGCTGAGGCCCACGAGCACCAGCGGGGCGTCATCGGATGCGGGCAACGCCTCGAGGAAGTCGCGCACTGCCCGCCGCACGTCGGCGATCGCCGGGGTCAGGCGGGGGCGACGTTCGGATGGAGTCTCGAGGGGCATCCAGTAACGTTATTGCAGTTCACGACCCACGAAGGAGAACCGCCGGCATGGCTGCTTACGACGCGATCATCGAGATTCCCAAGGGAAGCCACAACAAGTACGAAGTCGACCACGAGACCGGGCGGGTCTTTCTCGACCGCGTGCTGTTCACCTCGTTCGTCTACCCCACCGACTACGGCTTCTTCGAGAACACCCTCGGCCTCGACGGTGACCCCGTCGACGTGCTGGTGCTGCTCGAGTACCCGCTCCTCCCGGGTGTCGGCGTCTCTGTCCGCCCCGTCGCCGTGTTCAACATGACCGACGACGGCGGTTCTGACGCCAAGGTCATCGCCGTTCCCGCGAAGGACCCGCGCTGGGCCCACATCCAGGACATCGACGACATTCCCGAGTCGACCCGCAAGGAGATCGAGCACTTCTTCGAGCACTACAAAGACCTCGAGCCCGGCAAGTGGGTCAAGACCGAGGGGTGGCAGAACGCCGCCGCCGCCGAGCAGATCGTGCTCGACGGCATCGAGAAGCTCAAGGTCGAGGGTCACTAGAACCTCAGCCGACAAAAGGCCCTTCGACGCTCATTCCCGAGCCTGTCGAAGGGCCTTTTTCGATGCAGCCGCTCGCGACCTCATCGATCAGCGCAGGGCTCTAGCCGAAGTAGACGCCGCGATCGGCCATGAAAGGCCGGGGGTCGGTGGGGTCCCCGCCGACACGCACCTCGAAGTGCACGTGGCATCCGGTGGAATTGCCCGTCGTTCCGGCGAAAGCGATGATCTCGCCCGCGGCAACGTACTGGCCTGAACCCACGTTGAGGCTCGTGTTGTGGCCGTACCCGGTGCGCACGCCGCCACCGTGATTGATCTCGACGAAGTTGCCGTAGCCGCCGTTGTAGCCGGCATAGCTGACCTCACCGGCCGCCGCTGCATAGACGGGAGCGCCACAGGTGCCGCTGTTGTAGTTGAGATCGAGACCCGCGTGCAGCGTGTAGTTTCCCGTGACAGGGTTCGTGCGCATGCCGTACTCGTCTGTGGAGTAGGAGCCGGGGAACGGGCTGGCCCAGCCGCTCGACACCGGGCCGGGGCCGCTACTGTCGCCGCCTCCACCACCGCCACCGCCACCGGATGCCGCTGCCGCGGCGGCCGCAGCGGCAGCAGCCTGTCGCTCGGCTTCTTTGCGCGCCTCTTCGGCGACGCGCCGAGCCTCGACACCCGCGTTGTAGTCGGCCTCCGTCGCCTGGCGGTTCTGCGTGAGAACCGCGAGCTGGGTCTCGAGTTGAACCTCGTGCGTCTGCTGGGCGGCGAGAGACTCTTCGAGGGACTTCTGCGCGGCGATCGCCTCGTTGCGAGCAGCTTCGGCCTCATCGGCCAGAGCCTTCAGTGCATCGCGCGCCACGACGGCCTGGTCGGTGAGCGACTGGGCCGTGTTCTTGTCTTGTTCGGCCGTGGCGTAGAGCTTCGAGGCGGATCCCGTGAGCTGGCTCATCGCGCCGAGCTGGTAGAGCAGGCCGTCGGCCTCGCTCGACTCGCTGGTAAAGAGGTTCACCGACAGACCGTTGCCACCGGACTTGGCCATCAGCGCAGCGAGCTGGCCCGCCTGCTTGATCGAGGCATCCGCCGTCGCCTGGGCCGCCGCCGCCTGGGAGTCGAGTTCGTCGGCCTTGAACGAGGCCGTGTCGTACTTGGTCTGTGCTTCCTGGTACTCGGTTCCGCGCTGGATCGAGAGCGACTGGGCGGCCGCGGTCGCGTCTCGCAGCGACGCGATCAGACCCTGGATTCGCTGGATCTCGCTCTGTTTGCTCGACTCGTTGGCCTGAGCGGCCTGCACGTCTTCCCACGTGGGGTAGTCGTCGGCGTAGGCCGGCGCTGCCAGCACCGATCCCGTGGCCACCAGGGCAACCGATACCGTGATCGACCCGATGAGGTGTCGCAGAGTCCAGGGGCCGCGGTGTCGACGTCGACTTTTCGTGGCTTTCACAATTCCCCCGGGCGGTGATGACGAGCAAGCTTTTATCACTCTAGTAACAGTAGTAACAGGGGCCACTCTAACAACAGAGCGTTGGGCCTCCCCAAGATCATGGCCTGCCGACCGCGGAATTCCCGGTTCATTCCGCGTCGAGTCGCATCTCGAAGCGGGTTCGCCGACCCGAATTGGCGAGAGCGAGAAGTGTGTGGCATACTCGTTGAGTTGTCACCAACGGCCCTATCGTTTAGAGGCCTAGGACACCGCCCTTTCACGGCGGCAGCACGGGTTCGAATCCCGTTGGGGTCACATTGGTAACAGCACGAAGAATCACCAGTAAGAAAAAAGCAGCACAACCACGACAACTTAACAAGCAGTACAGATTCACCAGGCAGTTCAGATTCACCAGTATGGCCCTGTAGCGCAGTTGGTTAGCGCGCCGCCCTGTCACGGCGGAGGTCGCGGGTTCAAGTCCCGTCAGGGTCGCCAAGGCGACAAGCCCAACCGAGAGGAAGGGCTTTTTGTCTGTGAGCGACTTCGGTCACTCGCCTCTGTAGCTCAGTTGGTAGAGCGTTCGACTGAAAATCGAAAGGTCACCGGATCGACGCCGGTCGGAGGCACTGTCCCATCCCGCGGCTTCTACGCGAGGTGGGACTTTTTTGTTTAAGCGTCCCCCGACCAGCGCCTGAATCCAGTCGGCTAGTCTCCGTAAGCGGTGCGATCGTCGAGTTCTCCGTCCTCATTGCGAACGGCGTGCTCCCGTCGCAGCCGACGGGCCTGCTCACGTCCCTCACCGATCGCGTCAGCCTTCGATCGATACGGGCCGGTAGCTCCCTTCTCACCGTCGACCCGGTTGTACCAGGCACCACCCTCGTGGAATGTCTCGACGTCTCCTGTGGGCATCATTCCTCCTTCGTTTGGTCCCTACCTTCGTGTGTCTTGGCGCGAGTGCGCTAGTACTTATGACGAGCGGTTCGCGACGTACGTCACGCTTGCTGACCGGCCAGACCAGGCCTTCTGTCTAGTCTGATCACATGGGCACACTGATTCTCGTGCGGCACGGCCGCACCCAGGCGAACGTCGACGGCATCCTCGCGGGGCGCACTGCAGGAGTCGATCTCGACGATCACGGACGCGAGCAGGCCGCCGCGACAGCAGAGCGCCTGATGTCGGTCCCCCTCGTCGGCGTGGTCTCCAGCCCGCTAGATCGCTGTCGCCAGACATCCGCTCTGATTCTCGACCGCCAGGAGGGCTCCCCCGAGTTTCTCGTCGACGACGACATCACCGAGTGCGACTACGGCGACTGGCAGGGCGGAACCCTGAAGGAGCTCAGCACCGAGAAGCTCTGGAAGGTGGTGCAGTCGAGCCCCTCGGCAGCCGTATTCCCCGGCGGAGAGTCCCTCGCGGCCATGCAGGCCCGATCTGTGGCCGCCGTGAGGCGCATGGACGCGTACTTCGAAGAGCAGCACGGCCCCGGCGCAGTCTGGGCCGCGGTCAGCCATGGCGACATCATCAAGTCGATACTCGCCGATGCCTACGGCATGCATCTCGACCTCTTCCAGCGCATCAGCGTCGGGCCCGCATCCGTCTCGATCGTCCGCTACGGCGCCGGCGCGCCGAGCGTGCATGCCACGAACACCGAATCCGGCGATCTCTCCTGGCTTCGCACTGCGCCGCCGACGGCAGATGCTCCCGTCGGCGGAGGCGCTGGCCCGGCCTGACGGCACTCAGCGCTCGTAGACTAGAACCATGGCTCCCCTCGTCCACGCCTTCGATTGGCCCGACCGGGTGGTGGTCGGCACGATCGGCCAACCCGGCGCCCGTTCTTTCTACCTCCAGGCCCGCACGGGCAAGCGCATTGTCAGCGTCGGCCTCGAGAAACAGCAGTCGGCCGCACTCGCCGAGAAGATCGAGGAGGTCCTCGACGAGCTCATGAGCCAGGAGGGCAATCCGGCCAGCGTTCCGGCGACGACCCCGGTCGAGCTCGTCGACAACGACCCGCTCGATCCCGTCGAAGAAGAGTTCCGCACCGGCACGCTCAGCCTCGGCTGGGATCCCTCGACCGCCCAGGTCGTGATCCAGGCGTTCCCGATCATCGAGATCGAGATCGACGAAGATCAAGACGAACTCGAGCTCGACCTCACCGACGTCGAACCCGACGAGATGCTCGTCGTGCGTATCCCGGTGGGTTCAGCCCGGGCCTTCGCCAAGCGCACCCTTGAGGTGGTCGGCGCGGGCCGTCCGTTGTGCCCACTCTGTGGCATGCCGATGGATGCCGATGGGCACGTCTGCGACCCATCACCGGATTTGTAGATGGCGACAGAGGCGATCGGCTCCGCCGACGGGCAGGGCGGCGAGCTCGTGATCACGGGACGCATCACGACGGCGTCGAACGCGACCTTCCTCGCCCAGATCGGAGACACCGCTGTCGTCTACAAGCCGGTCGCTGGCGAGAATCCCCTATGGGATTTTCCCGACGGCACGCTGGCTCAGCGTGAGGCGGCGGCATACCTCGTCTCTGAAGCGTTCGGCTGGAACGTCGTTCCCCGCACATGGTTGAGAAGCGGCCCGATGGGCGTAGGCATGGTGCAGTTGTGGCAGGACATCGACCCCGAACAGGATGCCGTCGACCTGGTCACCGCAGACCGGTTACCTGAGTCCGGATGGCGTCGAGTGCTCGATGGTACCGACGAGGAGGACCGCGAGGTCACCCTCATCCATGAGGACACTGACGCGCTCCGGCGTATGGCGATCTTCGATGTCGTGGCGAACAATGCCGATCGAAAAGGGGGCCACATCCTGGCCATGCCCGACGGCCACAGGCACGGAGTCGATCATGGCCTTACATTCCATGCGGAGCACAAACTGCGCACCGTGCTCTGGGGTTTCACCGGAGACGATCTGCGCCCCGAGGAGATCGCCGCCGTCGATCGCGTGCGCACCTCGCTCTACGCCGAGCTCGGCGACGCCTTGTCCGAGCTCATCACAGCGGACGAACTCGATGCACTCGACGCGCGCTGCGACCGCCTGCTGCGGACGACGAGATTTCCGGCACCGCGGGGTCATATGCCCGCGGTGCCGTGGCCGCTCTTCTGACTACTCTTCGGTCTTGAGCGCGAGACCGATCGCGAAGAATGTGGGTGCCCAGTGGCCGATGAAGATGCCCCACCGGTCGGACTGAGCCTTGTCGTCTGACTTCTTGGCGCGCGATCCCAGCCATGCGAAGAGGGCGAGAACTATGGAAGCGAAGCCCGCCAGATAGGCGTACTCGCTGCGCAGACCCAGGTCATGCGCCGTGCGGATGGGGTTGAATGCGGCCTGCTCGATATCTTTCTTCTTCGCCATGGTGGCGTCCTTCCGTCAGAAGCCCGTCTGGGGCTGAGGCCACTCTGGCACGCGAAAACGCCCAGCCCAATGGGATTGCGCGGGCTGGGCGTTCTCGTAGTATCTTCGGCCGATCCGGCCTGAGTGCTAAGCGGCGACAGGCAGCTCCGCGGTGGCCGAGACCACGCTGAGCTGGCCGTCGATGACGTCGACCGAGACCGAGCCGCCATCCAGCACCGCAGAGTTGACCAGCAGCTCGGCGATACGGTCATCGAGTTCGCGCTGGATCACCCGACGCAGCGGACGCGCTCCGTACTCGGGCTCGTAACCGTGCTCGGCGATCCAGTCGATCGCCGATTCGCTGACGTCGAGCGAGACGTTCCTGGCCTCGAGACGCGAGCGGGTCGCATCCAGAAGCAGGGCCACGATCTGCCGCAACTGCGGCTGGTCGAGCTTCGTGAACAGCACGATCTCGTCGATGCGGTTGATGAACTCGGGGCGCATGGCCTCGCGCAGCTTGCTCATGACCCGGTCGCGCAACGCCTTGTCATCGCCGAATCCGTCTGCGGCGTTCGGGGCCGCGAAGCCGATGGGGCCTCCGCGGCTCGCGAGGAACTCCGAGCCGATGTTCGACGTCATGATGATGACTGTGTTGCGGAAGTCGACCGTGCGACCCTGTCCATCGGTCAGGCGCCCGTCGTCGAGAACCTGCAGAAGCAGGTTGAAGATGTCGGGGTGGGCCTTCTCGATCTCGTCGAACAGGATGACCGAGTACGGGTTGCGCCGCACTCGCTCGGTGAGCTGTCCGGCCTCGTCGTAACCGACATATCCGGGAGGGGCACCGACGAGACGCGAGACCGTGTGACGCTCGCCGAACTCGCTCATGTCGAAGCGCACCATGGCCTTGTCGTCACCGAAGAGAGACTCGGCCAGGGCCTTGCCCAGCTCGGTCTTGCCGACGCCGGTCGGGCCGAGGAACAGGAAGCTGCCCACGGGACGGTTGGCATCGCCCATGCCCGTGCGGTTGCGTCGCACAGCCTTGGCGACGACCGAGACGGCGTCGTTCTGACCGATGACGCGCCCGTGCAGTTCGTCTTCGAGCACCGCGAGGCGCTCACGATCGACCTGGGTCAGACGGGCGGCAGGGATGCCGGTGGCGCGCGAGATCACGGCTGCGATCTCGGCCTCGCCCACGATGGCCTCGGCGGCATCGCCTGCGGACGGTGCCGGCTTGGCCGCCGCGAGCTTCTCGTGCACGGCCTCGATCCGGTCGCGTAGACGCGATGCCTCCTCGTAGTGCTCGAGCGAGACGGCAGCATTCTTCGACGCCTCGAGCTCGCTCAGCTCTTCGAGCAGGGCCGAGGTGTCGACCCGGGAACCGAGACTGAGGCGCAGACGCGCGCCGGCCTGGTCGATCAGGTCGATCGCCTTGTCGGGCAGAAAACGGTCTGTGACATAGCGCGCCGACAGCTCGACGGCGCCGCGGATGGCCTCGTCGGTGTAGCGCACTCCGTGGTGCTCCTCATAGGCGCCACGGAGCCCCGAGAGGATCGCGACGGCGTCTTCGATGGAGGGCTCGCCGACGTGAACGGGCTGGAACCGGCGCTCGAGCGCGGAGTCCTTCTCGATCGATCGGTACTCCTTGAGCGTGGTAGCGCCGACGACATGCAGCTCGCCGCGGGCTAGTCGAGGCTTGAGGATGTTTCCGGCATCCATACCGCCTTCGCCAGAGCCGCCGGCGCCCACGACCGTGTGCAGCTCGTCGATGAAGACGATGAGCTCGGTCTTGTGGGCGCTGATCTCGTCCATGAGGGTCGTGAGGCGCTCCTCGAAGTCGCCACGGTAGCGTGTGCCGCCGACCATGGCCGCGAAGTCGAGCGAGACCACGCGCTTGTCGCGCAGCTGCTCGGGTACGTCACCGGACGCGATGCGCTGGGCCAGTCCCTCGACGATCGCGGTCTTGCCCACGCCGGCCTCACCGATCAGAACGGGGTTGTTCTTGGTGCGGCGCGACAAAATCTCGACGGTCTGCTCGATCTCGTCGGCACGGCCGATCACGGGGTCGAGGCCGCCGTCGCGAGCCATTGCGGTGAGGTCGGTGCCGAACTTGTCGAGCATGGGCGTTTCGGATGCCGCGGGCGCGTCGGACTGCACGCTCGTCGCCTGCTCGCCCATGGTCTCGCGCATGCCGGACTGCAGAGCCTCGGGCGTGATGCCCGCCGCCGACAGCACCTGGCCGGCGGGAGAGTCCTGGCTGATCACGAGCGCGAAGAAGAGGTGCTCGGGGTCGATGTAGGTCGAGCCCGAGGCGCGGGCGACCTGGTACGCGTGGAACAGTGCGCGCTGGGCCGACTGCGTGAGAACTGGCGACTCGACCGCGTGCGCGGACTGGGCCTGAGGCAGGCGCTGCTCCGCGGCGTTCGCGATGTCGGCCGGTCGCACGCCCAGACGTCCGATGACCTCGGCGGCGGGCTCGGTCTCGGCGAGCACACGCAGAATGTGCAGGGCGTCGAGTTCACGGTGGCCGTGCTCGATGGCGAAGCGACCCGCAGATGCGAGAACCTCGTGGGTGCGCCGGCTCATAAGCCGACTGATGTCGATGGAACGCCCGGCCTGGGCCGCGCGCTCGCCCTGCAGGTAGCGGGCGAGGAACTCGTCGAAAGAGTTGCTCCCGGATCCGTCGGAGTCCGAGGAAGAGTTGGGGTCGAAACGATCGGGCAAAGTAACCTCCTGTGAAACTTGAGTGCCTTCGACTCAACTCAACAATACAGAGCGCCATCTATTCCCGCCCGCTCCCGTGCGCTGGTCGAGCAGCGCGTGTCGAGACCACCCCGAAGTGCGGAGAATGGCCGCTTCGCCGCGCTCTGAAGCGGCCATACTCCGCACCTCAGCGCGCCCTGTGGAGAGCGGAAGCGGTGGCAACGTAAAACTTGCCACCATGTGGGCATGAGTCCGCGAGCGCCTAAGCCGTTTCCGCACCCCGACCGCGCCTTCACCGTGCGCGAGGCGCGCGGCCATGGCGTATCTCGGCGCAGGCTGAGGGCTCTCGATTTCGACAAGCCGTTTCACGGCATCCGGGTCGCGGCCA
This sequence comes from Agreia pratensis, assembly GCF_900177685.1. Taxonomy (GTDB): domain Bacteria; phylum Actinomycetota; class Actinomycetes; order Actinomycetales; family Microbacteriaceae; genus Agreia; species Agreia pratensis. The sequence continues at coordinate 508,546 of NZ_FXAY01000002.1, read as the reverse complement.
CAGAAACGAGGTTTCTCGACGATCGCTGCCGCGCCTTTCTCCCTCGGATGCCTCGCGATGGTGTCTTCAGCCACGTCACGGCAGCCGCGCTCTACCGAATTCCCTTGCCTGTGCGGCTCAGCACCGCACCCGAATTGCACGTCTCCGTTCCAGCGTCGCGACGCGCAGTCGACGCGAAGGGCATCGTCGGGCACAAGACAAGCCTCACGGTCGACGATTGGGACGAGAGGTTCGGATTTGCCGTCACGACTCCGGAGCGCACCTGGTGCGATCTGTCCTCGCTGCTCGCTCTGCCTGAACTCGTCGCCGCCGGCGACAAGCTGATCGCTCGACGCCTTCCGCAGACCACCCGAGCCGCCCTCGAGCGAGCCGTGGCGACTTACCCGTCGCGGCGCGGCATCCGAAATCTGCGCCGAGCCCTCACGCTGCTCTCGGACCGGGCTGAGTCGCCGCGCGAATCTCTGCTGCGTGTCGCCATCGTTCTCGCAGGGCTTCCCGAACCGAAAGTCAACATGCGTATCTTCTCTGCCAAGGGTGAATTCCTCGGCAGAGTCGATCTGTGCTACCCGCACCTGAAGCTCACTCTGGAGTACCAGGGCGACCACCACAGAACCGACCGACGGCAGTGGCGCAAAGACATCGCCCGCACGAGAGCGTTGCAGGCGGAGGGGTGGACAGAACTGCAGTACACGCAGGCCGATCTTGATGATCCGACGCGCTTTCTCGAGGAACTTCGCGCGATGCTCACTCGCCTGGCGCACTGAGGTGCGGGATATGGCCGCTTCGATTCCCGGTGAAGCGGCCGTTCTCCGCACTTCAGTGCTCGACGGCGATCGCACCGGCAGTTAGCGTGGGTGAATGCGACGAACTGCGGACGAGGTGGGTGGAGTCGACAGACGGACACCCTCTCCGGGGTCACCCCGGGGTATGAATCTCAGCCCGAGCGCACAACCGCAGGCACTCCACCGCGCTTCGCGCGGCCGCGTGCCCGCACCGATCGATTGGTCGTCCGTGGTTCGTCGCTTCCTCACCGGAACCGCATGAGACAGCGCTCCGTCGCGGTGGGGCTCTCGCACGCGATGCTCGCCTGCCCCGAGTGGGCGTTCGACGCGCTGGTGGATGCCTGCGGCCGCGCTCTCGGGGTGCGCCCGGGCTGGCTGTGGCCCCTCGTCGACGGAGTCCTCGGCGCATACCGCCGTCCGCCCCTGGATGCGCACCGCGAGCTCGCCCTGTGGATCGAGGCGAGTGACGACTTCCAGAGCGCATTCGTGGCCGCGCGGGAGGCCGGACGAGTCATCACTCTCGCGCGCCTTGAGACGGTCGCGGCCAGCATGGCGCCGACCTCGCTGGCCGTGCCATCCATCGCCGGGCTCGGCGAACTCGCCGACTTTCTCGAGGTGTTGCCGAGTCAGCTCGACTGGCTCACCGACACCGTGCACTGGAATCGACGCACACCCCGCGGGCGACTTCACCACTACGGCTACGACTGGCTCGTGCGACCGGGGCGCACGCCTCGCCTGCTCGAGGTTCCGACCCCGCGTATGCGTCGGGTGCAGCGACTCGTTCTCCGCGAGATCCTGGGCCGGCTCCCCCTGAACGACGCCGCCCACGGCTTCGTTCCTGGCCGATCCGCGGCGACCGGCGCCGCGGCCCACGTCGGAGCTCAGACCGTCATCACCCTCGATCTCCGCACCTTCTTCGCGCGCGTGCCCGCTCGACGAGTGTTCTCCGTCTTTCGACAGGCCGGGTACCCCGAGGGCGTCGCCCACGCCCTGACCGGGCTCTGCACGCACGCGGTTCCTCCGTGGGTCGGCGCTCGGATGCCCGCGGGCGGCTCGAGCGAGAATCGCGCGGCCCTGAGACGCGCCATCTCCGCGTCGCACCTGCCCCAGGGCTCGCCGACCTCGCCGGCGCTGTCGAACCTGGCCGTTCGCCGCCTCGACTCGCGGCTGAGCGGCTGGGCTGCGGCATCCGGTGCCACGTACACCCGCTACGCCGACGATCTCGCCTTCAGCGGCGACGGGATGCGCGGGCGAGCCGCCGCCGCATTCATTGCCGGCGCCGAGCGGATCGTGCGTGACGAGGGGCACCTGCTCAATGGATCGAAGACGTCAATCGCGGGTCGCGGAGCCCGGCAGACCGTGACCGGTCTCGTCGTCAACGACAGTGTGGCGGTCGACCGGCCCTACTTCGACGAATTGAAGGCGATTCTGCACAACTGCGCCGCACACGGCCCACGCAGTCAGAACAGGGCCGGCCACCCCGACTTTCGGGCTCATCTCCTGGGAAGGCTGGCCTGGGTCGAGAGCGTCAGCCCATCGCGGGGAGAGCGGCTTCGACGCGAGTTCGACCGGATCGATTGGTCGTAGTCGGCTGCTACTTGCCGGCGAGCGCCGTGCACTGCGAGCAGTGCGGGTAGCCGTTGGTACCGAACTTCTTGTTCTCGACCGGAATCGCCTTGCCCACCTCGCAGTTGCGATCGTCGTGAAAGACATGCGTGTCTTGCGGCTTCTTCGAGTAGTAGGGGTTGACCTTCATGGCCTCAGTCTACGAATCGGATGATTGCTCCGCGCCCGCGCCCGGTCGGAACGCGGCATCGTCGCGAATATCGATGCGCGTCGCGCCATCGTGCTTCGACACGTCGATGCGGGGGTCGGCATCGCGCTCGGTCGACTTCGGAGCGCTGGTCAGCTGATCGTGCCGCTTGTCGGCAGCGGTCGCCTCTGCGTCAGCCATTCAGCTGGTAGATGACGAATTGGCCGATGTCGAGTCGGCAGACGTCGACGGGCCATCTGACGAGGAGCCCGTGACCTTCTCTTTAGCGGCCTTGGCCACATCGGCGATCTTCTCTTGCACCACGGGAGCAGCCTCGCGCACGAGATCGCCGGCATCCGACACAGCCTTCTGCACATGCGGGTCGTGCCAGACCTCGTTCGCACGGGACTTGATCTGGGCGTACTTGGCGCGACCGGCCTTGGTGCCGAGAACGTAGCCGGCGGCGAGGCCGACGCCGAGTCCGAAGATGAGTCGTGCTGCCATGGTGAGCTTCTTTCTACTCAGAAGATGCGGTGTCTACAGAGTGACACGAACGCCCGACATGCCCACAGGGCTTGCGCTTCAGGCGTTCGGCTCCCAGCGCTTCGCAGCAGAGGATGCGATGATCGCCAGAAGGGCGGAACGTAAGACCTCGGGCTCGTCGACCTCCGGCATCATGTCGCGCTCCAGCGTGCGGGCCGAGTTCCAGACATCGATACCGGCAGGGGTGACCGTCACGATGTGCCGCCTGCGATCGCTCGGGTCGGACACCCGTTCCACGAAGCCCTCACGCTGCAGGCGCTCGAGGGTGCGCGAGATCGTCTGGTTCTCGACGCGAGCAAGGCGGGCGAGATCTTTCTGGCTCCGGGGGGTCTCCTGCAGCAGATGCAGAACCACCAGGCCCGCGTGCGTGAGGCCGATTTCATCGAGCCGTTCGGTCCACGCGTGTTCGACGAGCCGCGACGCGGTCGCCAGTAGCCGACCCGTGGGCCACTCCTGCATATTCGGGCCGGAAGGGGAAGCCCTACGGACTTCATTCACCGACTCATCGCTCATTCTGCAAATCTAGGCTACCGTCGATTAGTAAGCTAGCTGACTAATCGAGAGGCACCCGATGTCCACACCCTCCAATGTCACCACCGCCGACAGAACTCGACAGGTCGTCGTTGCGGTCGGCGCCGTCATCGCCGTCGTCGGCGCGTACATCGGCTCGGGAGCGGCGGGCGGCACGCCCATCCAGAATGCCGCGAACGGCGCTCTCACCGCCGACTCGACTCCGATCGCGCCCGCGGGCCCTGCGTTCTCGATCTGGTCGGTCATCTACCTGGGCCTGCTGGCCTACGCGGTGTGGCAGTTGTTGCCCGCTCAGGCGAACGCCCCGCGTCAACGTCTCGTCGGGTACTGGGTCGCCGCGTCCCTGGTCCTGAATGCTGCTTGGATCCTCAGCGTTCAATTCGACCAGCTCGCGCTGTCGTGTGTCGTCATCGTGGTCTTGCTGGCCGTGCTCGCCCGCACGTTCCTCCTCCTCGTCGACGGACGTCCCGCAGGTGTCGTCGAGACGATCGTGCTCGACGGAACCATGGGTCTCTATCTCGGCTGGGTGTCGATCGCCACGGCGGCCAACCTCGCCGCCGGACTGACGGCTGCGGGCTTCGACGGCTTCGGCTGGGGCAGTGACGTCTGGGCTGTCGTGGTGCTCGCCGTCGCGGCGCTGGTCGGAGTCCTCATCGCAATCCGCGGCCGCGGCCGCCTTGCACCAGCGGCGTCGCTCACCTGGGGTCTCGCCTGGGTCGCCGTGTCTCGCACGACCGGCGAACTCGTTTCGCAGCCCGCCATGATCGCCGCAATCGTGGCCGCGGCCGTCGTCGTGATCGCGACCGTCGGCATCCGTGTCGCCCAGCGCTTCAGCGCTACAGCTCAGACCCGCTGATCGAGAACGTGTCGCAGCCGCCTGCACCGTTCTTCATGCCGATCTGAAACCACTTCTCGCGCTGTTCGCTCGACCCGTGCGTCCAGGTCTCGGGATTCACCTGACCCGAGCCCATCTCCTGGATGCGGTCGTCGCCGATGACCGACGCGGCATTCAGTGCGTCGGCGATCTGCGCATCCGTCACCGGTTTGAGAAACGTGACACCATCCTGATCTTCGGTCGTGGATGCCGCGGCGACCCACGCCCCCGCGTAGCAGTCGGCCTGCAGCTCGGTGCGCACGGAGTCGGAGGTCGGACCGGTGTCGGTGCGATCGGTCTGCTCCATCACTCCGAGAAGGTTCTGGATGTGATGGCCATATTCGTGCGCGACGACATACATCTCAGAGAGGGTGCCGCCGGAGGCGCCGAACTGCGTGCGCAGCTCGTCGAAGAACGAGGTGTCGATGTAGATGGACTGATCGGGCGGGCAGTAGAACGGGCCGGTGGCGCTGGAAGCCTGGCCGCAGCCGGTATTGGTCGATTGCGTGAAGAGGACGAAGTCGTTGGGCTGAGTGAACTGCGCGCCGAGCTTCGGTGCCTCATCGGTCCAATAGTCGTAGAGCGAGTTCTCCGCTCCCACCATCAGGCACTCGATGTCGGCGTTCGCCTCGGATCCGTACTGGCAGTTCAGATCTTCTTCACTCTGCGTGCCCTGCTGCGCACCTCCGGCCAAACCTGTGAGGTCGACTCCGAGAAACTGCGAGAGGAGGAAGAGCCCGATGACCACGACCGCGCTGCCACCGCCCACCGCGATTCCCGTGTTCCGGCCACGCTTGGACACGCGACTGGTGTCGAGCTTGGCGTTGTCGTTGAACGTCATGACAAGAAGCTAGCGCTTCGGTGACGCCGCAGGCAGCCCCCGTCAGCCGGGCACGGCATAGTGGTAATGAACGAATTTCACCCATCGCACCCGACCGGAGCCCGCCGTGTCAGACCAGCACTCCCCCACAGTGATCACCTCCGAAGAAGCCGCCCTCGACGCGGCCGAGTCGCTGGCCGAACGGTTCGCAGCAGATGCCGCCCGCGCCGACGCCGACGGCCGCGCGCCGTTCGAGCAGATCGCGGCTCTGCGCGCATCCGGCCTGCTGCCTGCGCTGGTGCCGGCGAGACTCGGCGGCGGCGGGCTCGACTGGCACACCGTGCTGCGGGCGCTGCGCCCGATCATCCGCGCCGATGCCGGCCTGGGGCACGTGGTCGCGTACCACTTCGTGAACTCGTGGCGCATCCGCTTGAACGAGAACCAGCACGCGATCGACGACCTCTACCGTGGCTTGTCTGCGTCATCGTGGTTCTGGGGCGGGGCAGGCAACCCGCGGGATGCCGGACTCGAGTTGACGCCCACAGCCGGCGGTTTCACGGTCACGGGCCGCAAGTTCTTCGCCACCGGCGCGCAGCTGGCCGACCGGGTCACCGCGAGTGGAACCCGTGTCGACACCGGCGAGCGCCTCGCCATCGTGATCGACGCGACCGCCCCCGGCGTCGTGCACCACGACGACTGGAGCAACATCGGCCAGCGCCTCAGCGCATCCGGTTCGGTGTCGTTCTCCGAGGTGGCCGTTCCACACGCTCACGTGCTCGGCCCGAACGAGCAGGACGGGGAGCTGTATCGCCCCTATGGCTCGCTGTCGATCCTCGCGTTCCAGCTCGCCATGAACCACATCCACGTGGGCCTCGCCGAAGGCGCCCTCGCCGAGGCTGCCGACTACGCGCGCACAAAGACGCGCGCGTGGGCGACCTCGGGCGTCGAGAACGCCGTCGATGACCCATACATTCGGCAGACGATCGGCGAGCTCACCGCCCAGACCAGAGCGGCGGATGCACTGACGTGGAGCGCGACGAATCTGTTCGTCGACGCCGCCAACAAAGGGTGGGAACTCGGCGACGAGGAGCGCGGCCGGGCGGCGGTGGAGATCGCCGCGGCGAAGGTCGTGACCACGCGCACGGCGCTGCATGTGGCGTCGACCGCGTTCGAACTCATGGGCGCTCGGGCGACAACCGAGTCGGCCGCGATGGACCGGTTCTGGCGGAACGCGCGAACGATCACCCTGCACGACCCCGTGGTGTACAAGGCGCAGGAGGTGGGAGATTTCGCGCTCAGGGGCGAGTTTCCGACGCCGAGCGCCTACAGCTGATCGGGTCTCGATACGGTCGCTGAGCGACCTACTCGACCAACGCACTGCGCTGATCGAGTAGCGCTCGCGACGAAGGAGCAGCGCGTATCGAGATCTAGGCCGAGACGCTTGCGAGCTCGTCGTAGGTCGCGAAGTCCTTCGCGATCTCGCTGCCGGTGAAGTTTCCGATCCAGCCGTCGTCGTCGTGAAAGAACCGCACCGAGACGTACTCGGGGCGCGTTCCCATATCGAACCAGTGCGTGGTGTTCGCCGGAACGGAGATGAGGTCTCCCGCCTCGCAGAACACGGCGTTGACCTTGCCACCGGCGCGCAGGTAGAAGACGCCACTACCGCGGGCGAAGAAGCGGTCCTCGTCGTCGTCGTGGCGGTGCTCGCTTAGAAACTTCTGCCGGGCGGTCGCCGCCTGCTCGAGGTACTCGGGCGAGTTGTCGTCGACGATGGAGACGACATCGACGAGGGTGTATCCCTGAGCGGCGTTCACGGCGTCGATCTCGTCGCGATAGGCGGAGAGCACGTCCTCCTGCGTCGGCTCGGCCGAGAGCTCCTTGAGCTCCCATCGGCTGAACCGAGCGCCGAGGGTCGAGAGCACATCGGTGATGATCTGTGCGTCGCGGGTCTGGAGTTCGGGGGTGGAGGCGTCGTTCTCGTCCCACACGGTCAGAAGGGTCATAGGCCAATCGTAACGATCAGGCCACGGGCCGGGCCACGCGAGTAATACGAGGTCATACGGAGTAAACGTGAAGGCGGCGGCTGGTTGAATCTGATCATCACACTCCGACCCTTCGCAGTGTGGCCCGACTCGCTTGCCCTGCCCACAGCTTTCAGGAGACACCATGGCCATCTCGCGCCGCATCCCCTTACTCGTGCTCGCCGCGACGACAGTACTCGCGCTGTCGGCCTGCGCCCAGTCGAACGGCACCACGTCGAACGCCTCGACCGACGCACCGGCCACCGCATCCGCCGCCCTGCCTGCGCCGTTCAACGGCGACCCGGTCAAGGTCGCGCTCGTGCGCCAGTCCGGTGCCGGCGACTACTTCGAGGCGTGGGGCGCCGGCGCGGCGAAGCAGGCCAAGGCGGCGAACATCGACCTGACCGTCACCGACGCCCGCAACGACAACGCGAAGCAGGCCAGCGACCTCGAGCAGGCCATCGCATCCAAGCCCGACGCGATCATCGTCGACCATGGCCAGACCGACACCCTGCAGCCGCTCATCTCGCAGGCTGTCGCCGCCAAGATCCCCGTGGTCGTCTACGATCTCGCCCTGACCGACGCGACCGGCGTCGTGACCACCTCGCAGTCCGACGAGTCAATGGCCTCGGGCGTTCTCGACCAGCTCATCGACGATGTCGGCGATGGCGCCAAGGTGGGCTACGTCTCGGCCACGGGCTTCGCCGCCCTCGACCGCCGCGCCGTCGTCTGGAACAAGTACGTCGCCGACCACAAACTCGACGTCGTGTTCTCGACCGGAAAGGTCTCGGAGTCGACCGCGACCGACAACATCCCGCTCGTCGATGCGGCCCTCAAACAGAACCCCGATGTGAAGGCCATCTTCGCGCCCTACGACGAGATCACCAAGGGCGTCGTGCAGGCCGTGAATCAGAACAACCTCGGCTCGAAGGTCAAGGTCTACGGCATCGACATCTCGAACGCCGACATCGAGGTCATCACCGCAGACGGCAGCCCCTGGGTAGCCACCTCGGCAACCGACCCTTCCGCCGTCGGAGCGGCCGTCGTGCGCTCACTCGCTCTCAAGCTCGCTGGGCAGCTCGACGAAGACGACGTGCAGTTCCCCGCCAAGACGATCACGCAGTCGTTCCTGAAGGACAACTCGATCGACAACGTGACCTCGCTGCGCGAGAACGAGCCGAGCCTCGACCTCGCCGACCAGGTCACTGCAGACTGGCTTCCCGCCAACTCGTGATCGAATCGTCTATCCCTGAGGGAGACGACCAGGCGACGCTGTCGCCCGTCGTCTCCCTTTCGGGCGTCTCCGTGGCCTACGGATCGAATGTCGTCCTCACCGATGTGACGCTCGACTTCTTCCCTGGTCGCATCACCGCGCTGCTCGGAGCGAACGGTGCGGGCAAGTCCACGCTGATCAAGGCGCTCTCGGGCGCCAACCCCCGATACTCCGGTGACATCGCGGTCGACGGAACCGTTCTGCACCTCTCTTCCCCTGTACTCGCCAAGGCGCACGGTATATCGACCGTGCACCAGAAGGTCGCCGACGGCATAGTGCCAGGGCTGTCGATCGCAGAGAACGTTGTGCTCGACGACCTGGCGAACGCGTCGCGGCATCCGCTTCGCAATTCAAAGCAGTCACTTCTCGACGCCCGCGCCGCCCTCGCCACCCTCGGTCTCGACTGGCCAGATTCCCTCCTCGCGCAAGACGCCGCACGGCTCAGCATCTCGGATGCCCAGCTCCTGGTTCTCGCCCGAGCGCTCAGGGGCACGCCGAGACTCCTCATCCTCGACGAACCGACCTCGGCCCTGACCGCCGCCGAGGCCGAGCGTCTCTTCACCGTGCTCCGAGCCCTCCGCGACACCGGGCTCTCGATCGTCTACGTCTCCCATCGTTTCGGTGAGATCGAGGCCCTCGCCGATCGCGTCGTGGTGTTGCGCGATGGCGTCGTGCAGCACAGTTCAGAGCGGCCGTTCGCGTGGCACGAGATTCTGCACGACATGCTCGGTCGCGCGACCGAGCTCGAACAGACGCGAGTGGATGTCCGCCGCGGGCACGACGTCGTGGCCCGCGTGAGCGGAGTCCCCCTCCTTGCCGCAGCACCTCGGCTCGATCTCGAGGTGCGTACGGGCGAAGTACTCGGCATCCTCGGACTCATCGGAGCCGGCAAGACCGAACTGGCCGAGCTTCTCGCGGGGCTCGCGCGACCGGCATCCGGAAGTCTGTCGCTCGGCGGCGAGCCGTACGCGCCGAAGCGGCCGTCCGACGCTCTGCGCCGAGGAGTCGTGCTCGTTCCCGAAGACCGTCAGCGCCAGGCCCTGCTGCCCGGCTGGTCTGTGGCACACAACATCTCGATCCCGTTCCTCAAGCTCTCCTCCGCGCTCGGTACCCTCCGCGGGGCACGCGAAACCGCCCGCGCGCAGCAGGTGATCGATTCGCTCGGCGTCGTCACCGCGGGGCCGAATGCGTCGATCGACGACCTCTCCGGCGGCAACCAGCAGAAGGTCGTGGTGGGCCGTTGGCTCTCGGCTGGCCCGCGCCTCGCCCTTCTCGACGAACCGTTCCGCGGCGTCGACATCTCTGCGCGCCGCGAGATCGGCGGTCGTCTCAAAGACCTCGTGGCATCCGGCGATGCCGGAGTTGTCGTCTTCTCGAGCGACGTCGATGAGATCCTCGAGGTGGCCGACCGCATCATCGTGCTCGTGGCGGGAGTCGTCGAACTCGACGCCTACGCCGACGAGACAGACAGGGCGAGCATCGTCGGGGCGTTCCTCGGCGCGCGCACCCGAGACCATTCCGCCGTTCCGCCCGAAGGACACCCGAAATGACCAGCGCCTCCCTCGCCCCCAAGACCGCATCGTTCGCCGAGCGCGGTGCCGCTTTCGTCGTGCGCTGGGGCTTCATCGCCGTGACCGTCGCGCTCATCGCGTTCTTCGTGATCACCGAGCCTAACTTCCGCACCGTCGACAACGTCTTCGGCATGCTCAAGTTCATCGCCCCGACCGCGATTGCTGGCCTGGGCGTGATGCTCGCGATCACCGTCGGCGGCATCGACCTCTCGGTCGGAGCATCCGCCGGCTTCGCTGTGTCTATCGCCGCCTGGACGATGGTGATCGGTAACCAGGTCGGCGGCGTCGCGATCGGCGTCGTCCTGCTCGGGGGCCTCCTCATCGGCGGGCTGAACGCATTCCTCATCGTCGTCGCCCGTATCCCCGACCTGCTCGCCACCCTGGCGACCTCGTTCGTGATCGTCGGCCTCAAGCTGCTGATCGTCGACGGCAAGTCGATCTCGTCGCAGATGTCGCTGTCTGACGGCACCACCGCGCCGGGCAAGTTCACGGCCGACTACCTCTGGCTCGATCGGGGCAGCCTTGGGCCGGTTCCCATTCCCGTGATCATCTTCGTGGCCATCACCGCCCTGCTCTGGTTCATCCTCGAGCACACCCGGTGGGGACGCGCCCTCTACGCCGTCGGCGCGAACGCCGAAGCCGCCCGGCTTGCCGGCATCCGGGTTCAGCTCTACCGCACCGTCGCCTACATGGGCTGTGGCCTTCTCGCCTCGATCGCCGGCCTGCTGCTCGGCGCGCGCATCGGCCAGGGCGACGTGTCGGCGGGCAACTCGCTTCTTCTGGATGCCGTGGCCGTGGCGCTCGTGGGCGTCTCGGTTCTCGGCATCGGCAGGCCCAACGCTTGGGGAACCGCGCTCGGCGCCATCCTCATCGCCGTCATGGTCACCGGTTTCACCATGGTGGGGCTGCCGTACTACGCGCAGGACTTCGGCAAGGGCATCGTGCTGCTGATCGCGCTGCTGTTCAGCTTCACGTTCTCGCGCCGCCGCACCGTCGTCACCGCCGGTAGCACCACCTCGTCGTAGAGACTTGTCGTCATGACCGATTTCAGCCAGCTCACCGTCGACACCGTGGCCGCCTATCTGGCCCAGCGACCCGCGCTCGCCGAGCGCATCCGCACCGACGGGCCGGTCGACGTGGTCGAGGTCGGCGACGGAAACCTGAATCTCGTGTTCATCGTGCACGACGCTGCAGGTGCGTCGCTTGTGCTCAAGCAGTCGCTGCCGCACGTGCGCACCGATCCGAGCTGGCCGATGACCCGCGAGCGCAGTGCCCGCGAGGCCCTCGTGCTACGGACCCACGAGTCGGCCGACGCCGAGCACGTGCCGGCTCTGTACGACTTCGACGACTCGAACTATGTGCTCGCCATCGAGAACCTCAGCGACCATTCCGTGTGGCGCAGCGAGCTGAACGAGGGGCGGGTGCACGGTTTCGCCGCGGCGGAGATCGGGCGCTACGTCGCGCGCACAGCTTTTCACACTTCGGTGTTCGGGCTCGATCCGATCGAGCAGAAGAAGCTGGCCGCCGCGTCGATCAACCCCGAGCTGTGCGAGATCACCGAAGACCTCGTGTTCACAGAGCCCTATATCGAGCACCCGCACAATGCGGTGCTGCCCGCGAACGAGCCCGACGTGGCTGCTCTGCGTGCCGACCGAGCCTTGCTGGCCGAGATCGGCATCGCCAAGTACCGCTTTATGACGAGCGCGCAGTCGCTGATCCACGGAGACCTGCACACGGGCTCGGTCTTCGTGCGCGATGCCTCCGGTGGGGTCTCGGCGTCTGTTCGTGCTTTCGACAGCGAGTTCGGATTCTTCGGGCCCACCGGGTTCGACCTCGGAGCGCTCTGGGGCAACTTCGTGATCGCGGCGGCCCGAGCGCTGGCGCTGGGCTCGCCCGAGCGCGCTTCCGAGATCCTCTCGCTGCCTGCGTCGCTCTGGAGTGCTTTCGAGGCGGAGTTCCGATCGCTGTGGCCGTCGCGCCGCGATGACCGCGTCTGGGGCGACGACGTGCTCGAGGCGCTGATCGCCGAGTTCAGGCAGGATGCCGCCGTCTACGCTGGCGCGAAGGCCATCCGGCGCATCATCGGCTTCGCCAAGGCCAGCGACATCGAGACCCTCGATCCCGTGTTGCGGCAGGGCGCGGCCCGCGGGGTACTGCGCGCCGGTCGCGCGCTGATCCTCGAGCGCAAGGCACTCGACACGGTCGAAGCACTCTCGGCAGAGACCGCCGCGATCCTGCACGAAACGGTCACCCGCTTCGAGTTCTGACCCATGCGTCCCCTCCGCCGGTCGAGTAGGCGCCGTGCCACTGTTGCGTTGGTCGAGTAGGCCGCCCGCGGCCGTATCGATGCCATGGCGGGTGGCCTCGATACGCCGGCTCCTTCGTCGCGCGGCTACTCGACCAGCGCACCCAGCGCGCTCCTCAATCCGTCGCCTAGGCTCGTCGGGTGGATGCACTGCTCGCGTTCTGGGAGCGCGTGACCTCCCAGCAGCCCGCCCTGACCCCTACCGAGAGCTGGATCGCCATCGCGGTCGCGGCCGCCATCGTTCTCTTTCCCCCGAGCTGGCGACTCACCCGGCACGCCGTGACGATCGCGCATGAGGCCGGCCACGCGCTCGTCGCGACCCTGACCGGCCGAAAGCTGTCGGGCATCCGGCTTCACTCAGACACGTCGGGCGTCACGGTCAGTCGCGGCAGGCCGCGAGGGCCGGCCATGATCGCCACCCTGCTCGCCGGTTACACGGCGCCCGCGGTCCTGGGCCTCGGCGCATCGTGGATGCTCGGGGCAGGCTACGCGACCGGCATGCTCTGGGCGCTGCTCGCCGCCCTCGCCCTGGTACTCGTGCAGGTGCGCAACTGGTTCGGCCTGTGGAGCGTGCTCGTCACGGGCGCACTCGTGTTCGCCGCGACCTGGCTGCTCGACGAGCGCTGGCGTGCACTCGTCGCCACCGCCGTCGCGGCCTTCATGCTGCTGGGCGCGCTGCGGGCCACAGTCGAATTGCAGCGGGTGAGACGGGGCGGCAGGGCGAGAAACTCGGATGCCGACCAGCTCGCGCGCCTCACGCACATCCCGGGCATCGTCTGGGTCGGGGTGTTCCTCGTCGTCGCAGCGGGCTGCGCCGTGGTCGCCGGCGCCTTCCTCGGCCTCACGCCCCTGCCGAGCATCGCGGGCTGACGCGGCTCCTCCGTTATTCTGTGCACCGTCGGGCGATCCTCGTCGTATAGCGACGAGCAGAGGCTGAGACTGAACGGAATCCCGGCGCTAACGCCGCGCGAGCGCGATCTGCAGCAGAGCCTCGGTGAGTTCAAGGTGCCAACGGGCCTGGCGCAAGTCGCGGCCCCACGCGTAGATTCCGTGGTCGGCGACGATCAGGGCGGGCACATCATTGCTACCCGAAGCAGGCCGTACGTAGAGCGCTTCGAACGCGTCGCCGAGCACCGTCATGTCTTGCCCATTGGCGACCACGGGAATCGTCACCGTCTCGCCGTGCGCGGAGTGCCCGATGCCCTTCAGCATCTCCAGGTCGCGAAGCACGACGCCTGCGGGCCAGAGGTGCCCTGCCGTCACGGCCGCGAGCGCGTGAACGTGAATAACCGCCCCCGCGCCGGTGACCGCCGCGATGCGCGCGTGCAGCCCGGCCTCGGCCGACGGCCGCTGCTCGGATCCGCCCTCGCCGCGCACCCCGGCACCGTCGGCATCCACGATCACGATGTCGCTAGACGCCAGCTCGCCTTTGTCGAGACCGGATGCCGTGACCGCCAGTCGAAGCGGGTCTCGCCCCACGGTCACCGACAGATTGCCGGCCGTTCCCGGCATCCACCCTCGCGCGGCGAAGCGCGCACTCTCGGCGGCCAGCTGAGCGCCTGCGCGAGCAAGCACCTCGTCTGTGACCGCACCCTCTTCGAAGACGTTCACGGCGCCGTGACCTCGACGTGCTCGAACGACGAGACCACGGGGGCGGTCCCGAAGTCGGCACCGAAGAACGGCTCGCCTTCGCGCGAGAAGGCGACCACCTGCCATCCGGCGTTCTGGGCGGCGCGCACCTCGTCGGGGTTGTCGGTGAAGAACACGAGTTCGCCCGGGTCTACCCCGAGCCGTGCCGCGATGGCGTCGTACGACGACGCCACCTTCTTTGGGCCGGCGTTCACGGTGTCGAAGTAGTCGGTGATCAGCGGCGTGAGGTCGCCGTCGGGCGAGTGCCGGAACCACGGCACCTGCGACGTGACCGACCCCGACGAGAAGACAGCGATCTCGACGCCATTCAAATGCCACGCGCGCAGGCGCGGAATGACGTCGTCGAAGAAGTGCGAGTTGATCTCACCGCGGCGGAATCCCTCGGCCCAGATCTGACCCTGCAGCGTCTTGAGAGGCGTGGCCTTCACATCCTGCGCCATCCAGTCGTGCAGCACGCCGACCACCTGCTCGGTGTCGGCGCCCGACGGAAGCCCCGCGTCGACGATCGCCTGCGCGCGCGCCTCGGCCACGGCCGCATCGTTCGCGTGGGCGTCGAGCCAGCTCTGCAGACGCGGGCGTGCGTAGTCGTAGAGGTCACCCAGAATGAACCCGGCGGCGCTCGTCGTGCCCTCCAGATCGACCACGAGGGTGCGTGCGGTCAGCGAGAGGGGTGCGGTGTCGGTCACGGTGTTGCTCCTGGATTATCGTGCGAAGTCGGGTCGTCGGTCAGGGTGAGGGGCGCTGCGGTTCCGGCCACGATCCAGTGCCGGGCGGCATCGAAGACGGCGCGCTGGGCTGCGGGCGCCGCGTCGGATGGCAGGCTCTCGAGGTCGGCGGCGTGCGACCAGCCGGCCACCCGGCGCATGGCCTCCACGCCGGCGAAACGCCAGGCATCCGTGCGAACCGACTCGAAGAAGTCGTCGTCGAAGGTGACCGAATCGTTCTCGTCCCACACCTCGACGAACGCCTGCCAACTCGCCTCGATGGCATCTTCGCGCGCGGCGGCCAGCCCGTCGTGGCCCGCGGCCCGTGCGGCGATGGATGCGATGGCGAGGTTCGACCAGAACAGCCCGAGATCGAGACCGATCGGCCCGACAAAGCTGAACTCGGGGTCGAAGACGGTGACCTTCTGTGTCTTATCGGGAGTCGATCCGATCATCACGGATCCCGAGTGCAGATCGCCGTGCAGCAGAGCCTCGGCGGCGTTCTCGAAACGCTCGCGTACGAGGGCGACTCCGGCCTGCACCTCGGCGTCTTTATAGAGACCGGCGACCCGCTCGTCGAGCGAGGGGTGCCACCAGTTGTGCTCGTGCGCTCGGAACGGCTCGTCGAGCACGACCTCGGTCGTCAATTGGCACAGTTCGGCATTGGCAGAATCAGCGACCAGGGCTTCGTGCGCTGCCGTGCCCAGAAGCTGCACGCTGGTGGCGAGGCTGAGCTCGCCCACGAACCGACCCACCACGTCGCCGACGCCGCCGAAGTCGATGTACGAGACCGCCCGCCCGGCCGTCGCATCCTGCACCTGGCGCACGAGCTCGTCGCGCAGTACCTCGAGGGCCGAGAGGTCTTCCATGACCATCACGAAGCGGTCGAGATCGACATGCACGATCGAGGGCACGGCATCCGGAACCAGCCGGCCCAGCAGTTCGTAGGCGCGAGCCTCCGCTCCGATTCGGGCGGGGTCGATGGGCCACTCGGGGCCGGCGGCCTGAACGAAGGGCGGAGCCTGCTTCACCGCGACGCTGCCGAGCGGACCCGCGGCGATGAACACGCGGTTCATGTTGCCCGCCGTCACCTCGCGCACGGTCACATCAGCGGCATCAGACGCAAGGGAGTCGACAAGGCCGACGAGGGACAGGTATCCCACGACCTCGTCGCGGTTCGTGAGCAGGGCATAGTCGACGGTCACGAGCGCTCTCCGGCGAAATAGTCGGCGATGCTGTCGGGGGCGAAGTCGCCGCGGTCGGTCACGATGCGGGTGACGAAGCGCGGCGGCGTCACGTCGAAGGCCGGGTACCACGCGTCGGTGACGAGACCGGATGCGGTGCGCGTTCCGAGCGTCGAGAGCACCTCGGCCGGGTCGCGGTCTTCGATCACGATGTCCGCGCCTGACGCGAGCGTCGCATCCGGTGTCTGCACGAGCGCATAGAAAGGCACCTCGAATGCGTTCGCGGCGATCGCCAGGCCGAGGGTTCCGACCTTGTTCGCGATGCTGCCGTCGAGGCTGACTCGATCGGCGGCAGTCACGAGGGCATCGATCGGGCCCAGTGAGGAGCCCGGGGCGAGCGCTGCCGCCCCCATGCCGTCGGTGATGAGGGTGACGTTCTGGCCGAGCTCGCGCAGTGTGTGCGCGGTGAGTCGGGCTCCCTGGAGGTACGGACGCGTCTCGGTGGCCACCCAGTCGTAGTGTCTGCCGGCCTCGTTCGCGGCGCCGACGAGCTCGATCAGGTAGGAGTCCATCCAGCAGTGCGTGAGAATCGTCGCACCGTCGGGCAGCAGCGCTACCGCGTGCTGGGCGAGTCGGCGACTGCGGGCGTGGTACTCGTCGAGGCCCTCGCGCACTGCGGCGATCGCCCGATCGACGAGCTCGGCTGTGGTCGTTGCGGCTTGGATCCCGTGGAGCACCAGATCGACGGCCTCGCGCGGGTGCCCGTTGGTAGGCCGGGCCGTGGCGAGCGCGTGGCCGGCGGCGGCCATGGATGCGCGTGCCGCGTCGACCGCGAGGCCGCGGGCCTGCAGGGCGGCGAGTTCGAGCCCGGCATACGCTGCGTAGAGGGGGCCGGAGCTCTGCGTGACCATCGCGCGGATCGCCTCGGCGACCTCGAGCGGAGTCTCCGCGCGCACCCATTCGGTGCGCTCGGGAAAGATGCGTCGGTCGAGGATGAGCACGGCGTGTTCGCCCGAGCGCTCGTCACTGACGAGCCGCACCGAGTCGTCGAGCGTCGCAACGGTCACAGCTGCTCCTAGCCTCTTGGGAAAACCCCCATTGAGGATACCGAGCTTTGACGGCACTGTTCTGCGGAGCTGGTCTCGATACGCTCGCTGAGCGAGCTACTCGACCAACGCAGAAAACTCCGCGCCGCGTCGACCGTCGCTCGCCCTCACCCGCGCTGGTCGATCAGCGCTCGCCCTCTCCTGCGCCGGTCGAGCAGCGCTCGTTCTCACCTGCGCTGGTCGGTCAGCGCTCGTTCCCGCTTGCGCTGGTCGAGTAGCGGTCGCGAGGAACGAGCAGCGCGTATCGAGACCATCCCCGTTCGCTGTGCCTGTCGAAGGGCGCCGGTGTTCGCCCACGTCTTGTCCTCCACAGACCCGGTTTCTGTGATTCATCCACACCCAAACCACCTGATCAGGTATCTTCATCGTCATCGACACAGGAAGTCGTCGAATGACCTGGACCACCGCCTTGCACACGAGAAATACGCCTATGAACACAGCAAAGGCTCCCACTAGGGCGCCCACCACCGCCCCCGCGAGAACGAAATGCCAGAGGCTCAGATTGCCCGGTACCCAGATGGCCGCGTTCACACTAGCCACAACAAAAAAGGTCGCTGCTGACCCGAGCGCAGGCAGAGCTGAGGATGGCCGGTCCGTATAGGTCCACCCATCATGGTCATAGCGACCATCCATCGATACCCCCAACAAGGAACTTTGCTTCGATCCGCTGAGCATAGCGATGCCCTGTCGCGGACATTGAGGCTGCCGTCTCGCGCTACCGGAACATGGCGCTGAAGATGCCGTACAGAACGATGAGCACGGGGATGATGAGGACGATGTGCCAGAGGTTCGAGCGGCGGGCGAGACGTCGCCCCTGACTCGCGACACCCGTTCTGCGCGCCGAGTACGGCACCGCGTCGCCCTTCTTCTCCGCTCGGGCATCGACCTCGATCCGGTCGTCCCTCCAACGCTCCCACTGCGCGACCCGACGGGAAAAGATGTCGACAGCCGCGAGCACTTGCTGCCATCGGGCAGGGTCAAGCGTCGAGACCTCTTCCGTGCTGTAGAGGAACACGTAGTCATCGATGATCTCGACATCGAAGAGCGCGGCACTGTCGATCAGCCGAGCCATGATGTCGGGGGTGAAGAGGTAAAGCGCGTCGGCCTCATAGCCCTCGGGGCAGTAGAGAGCGAAGTAGCGGTCGAAGTCTCCTTCGAGAGACAGCCTCTGCCGTGACACCAGCGCGACCGGCAACGACGACTTACCCCAGGAATTGTTGCGTTGGGCATCGAGGACGATGTGCGGCAGAGGAGTGTTCAGCCGGAGCGCGACATAGCCCCAGCGGTACTCCTTGCGTTCCTTGCCGGATCCTGTCGCGAGCGTGTGATTGGCGACAACGAACGACGGGTCGCTCTCGCGTCGAACGAGGTCGGTCGAGAACGCCGACGTCTCGCCCTGTCGAGCGAAGATCATGCCCGGCAGCCGCGGTCCGTCTACCCTCGCCGTGTATGCAAAGGAGTTCGCGCGTGCGAAGCGGTCTAGCCGGAATGATCTGACGCCATTGCGGCGCAACAGAGCCCGAGCAAGAAGCACGATTCCGAAGAGCGGCATCACAAGGTATGGCACGATCCGCCCGCTCAGATCCAGCGAACTCAGATCGTCGCCGAAGGCCCAACCGCCGTCGAGGAAGATCAGCAGCACGGGAAACAGCAGGATGAAGGCGACAGGCAGAAAGAACGATGCAATGCCCGGTCTGACAGAGGAGGGCAAGGTTCGGCGAAACGCCCGAAGCTCGCGTCTGTCGATCGGGGCTGTCAGCGGGCTCGTATCCAACATCACCCGCACCACGATATCGGCGCACTCAGCGATCAGGCCCGCCTGGCCGCGCTCTACGATGGAACGACCCGTCCCAAGCACCTACGGAGAGCCCCGCATGCCCACCAGCAAGAAGCGATCCAGCGCGAAGAAGCGCACCGGAGTGTCCCGCTCCGTCGGCACCTCGCCCACCGCGATCTCGGCCCTGACCCTCGCGTTCGGCGCTTGGTATAAGACGCACGTCGACGGCCTCGACGACCACCCGACCCCCGAGGCCATGCTCTCCTCCTTCTCGCGGCTCAACACGATCACCGCGAGCCTGCCCGGAAAGCGCACCCTCGCGCATCCGGTGCCCGACACCCTCGATGCCCTGCTCGATCACTTCGACGACGCAGATGAGGTCGAACTCGATGACCCGATCTGGGAGGGTGCGTCGGTCGTCGACGTGCTCGACCATCTGCTCGACTTCTTGATCGAGACCGAGCGCTGGCGCGGCACGACGGCCGAGCTCGAGGAGAGCTCGGAGATCATCCACGAGCTCACCGGCGACGAGGGCGGCGCCGCGTCGGGCTTCTTCACCCTGCTGGTCGAGAGTCTCGAGACCGTCGAGGCAGCTCCCGTCGACGCACAGATCGCCTCTCTCGACCGCTGGTCTGTCATCGCCGCGATCCCCGAGTTCCTCGCGTGGGTCGGCGACAAGAAGACGCTTACCGCCACGGGTGCGCTCCGCACGGCCGACATCTCGGTCGTCGAGGCCATGCTCGGGCTTCCGCCGCAGCGCCAGGTGCCGGGCGGCAGCATGTGGGATTCGCAGCCGATCTCGGCCTGGTGGTACGCCCTCGCAGAGTCGAAGATCATCGTGCTCGACGGCACCTCGCTGCGCGCCGGCTCAGGCTTCGGTTCCTGGGGCGACGGCGACGCAGCCGCGGCCCTCGACCTGCGCGTGGCGTTCGTGCGCCACTACCTCACGTGGTGGCTCACCAAAGAACTGGATGCCGACACCGAATTGGGCTCGGAGGTCACCATCCGGGTCATCGGCCAGCTCTGCGTGGCCCTCTCACCCGAGCTGCTGCCCGGCGCGTCGGTCGACGCACTCAATCTGGTCTTCGACGACGCTCTCCCCGATCACGACGATCCCGATGACGAGGGGCTGTTCGGTGACGACGACGAAGAACTCTCAGCCGAGGTGCATCGACTGTCGAACGAGTACGCCTCCGAGCGAACCGTCGCTGTACTCGGTGAGCTGGCCGTCTCGGGTGCGCTGAGAGAGACGCCCGTGGCGACCGGAGGCATCCGCTACGTCGTCGAACCCGACCGCGCGCACGCGTTCTCTCGCGCGCTGCAGCTGGCCGTCGGCGGCTTCGTCGACGACGAGTCGGACGCTGCGCTGATCGAGTAGTCGAGCGAGGAACGAGCCGACGTATCGAGATCCCTGTCGATGGTCTCGATACGGCCGCGGACGGCCTACTCGACCGGCGAGGAGAATCCGCTCACACGGCGAAGCGGTCTGTCGCCTCGATCAGCGCGTCGAGGATGCCGGGCTCGTCGAAGGCGTGGCCCGCGTCGGGAATCAGCCGGAACTCCGCTTCGGGCAGAGCCTCGTGCAGATCCCAGGCGGTGACCGCGGGCGTGCAGAGGTCGTAGCGGCCCTGCACGATCACGGTCGGAATCTGGCGCAGCACCGCGGCGTTCGCGATGAGCTGCCCCTCCTCCATCCAGCCCTCGTTCACGAAGTAGTGGTTCTCGATGCGTGCGAACGCCAGCGCGTAGGTGGGGTCTGCGAACGCCGCTACGAGTTCCGGGCGCGGCAGCAGGGTGATGGCGGATGCCTCCCACGTCGCCCACGCGACGGCCGCCGGCCCGTGCACGGCCGGGTCGGGGTCGTTGAGCAGGCGGTGGTAGGCCTGGATCAGCGAGCCGCGTTCACCGACGGGAACCGGCGCGAGGAAGCCTGGCCAGAGGTCGGGAAGCACCTCGTGAGCGCCGGCCCCCTCGTAGAACCAGGCGAGTTCGGAGCGGCGCAGGGTGAAGATTCCGCGCAGCACGAGCTCGGTCACCCGGTCGGGATGCGTCTCGGCGTAAGCGAGGGCGAGCGTGCTGCCCCAAGAGCCCCCGAAGACTTGCCAGCGGGTGACGCCGAGGTGCTCGCGTAGCAGTTCGAGGTCGGCGACAAGATGCCAGGTGGTGTTCGTCGCGAGGTCGAAACCCGGCTCACTGGCATGAGGCAGACTGCGCCCGCAGCCGCGCTGGTCGAGCACGACGATGAGGTAGCGGCTGGGGTCGAAGAGCCGTCGATGCGCGGGGCCCGATCCGGCGCCGGGTCCGCCGTGCAAGAACACGACGGGCTTGCCGTCGGGGTTGCCCGATGTCTCCCAGTAGATCGACTGGCCGTCTCCGACGTCGAGAAGACCGGAGTCGAAGGGCTCGATTTCGGGGTAGAGGGTTCGCATGAACTGATTTTAGAAGACACCGCACTTCGGCAGGCTCAGGGAACCACAGCGCTACCGTCCCACGAGCCCCGTGTCGTAGGCGAGGATCACGGCGTGCACGCGGTCGCGCAGCTCGAGCTTCTGCAGAATACGGCCCACGTGGGTCTTCACTGTCGACTCCGACAGCACGAAGCGTGCCGCGATCTCCATGTTCGACAGCCCCTCGCCGATGGCGGTGAGCACCTCGAGTTCGCGCTCGGTGAGCACGGCCAGCCGCGCGGCCGAGGCCGTCTGCGAGGGCCCGCCCGACGCATCCGGAAGGCTGTCGCCGAACATCGTGAGCAGCTCACGGGTGATGCGCGCCGACACGGCCGCGTCACCGGATGCGACAGCCCGGATCGCGGTGACGAGTTCGGTCGGCCTCGCGTCTTTGAGCAGGAATCCGCTGGCTCCGGCGCGCAGACCCGCGAACGCGTACTCGTCGAGGTCGAAGGTGGTGAGGATGATGATGCGGCTCGCGGCCTGCTCTCGCACGATCTCGCGCGTCGCCTCGATGCCGTCGAGAACAGGCATCCGCACGTCCATCAGAATCACGTCGGGTCGCAAGGCGCGCGCCTGCCGAATCGCGTCGCGGCCGTCACCCGCCTCGCCCACGACCTCGAAGCCGGGCTCCGACTCGAGCACCATGCGCATGCCGACACGCAGCAGTGCCTGATCGTCGACGAGCAGGATGCGCACGGCCGGGTACTCGACGGGGCCGGCGGGATCGGGGGCGAGACTCATAGCGGGGTGCTCTCTTCTGAGGATGAACGATCTGAGGGGTGGGCTGCCATGGGAATTTTCGCGTGCACTCGCCAGCCGCGCGGTTCGATGGGGCCGGCTTCGACGGTGCCTCCATAGAGCGCGACGCGCTCACGCATGCCGATGAGCCCTCGGCCCGAACCGACCGAGACAGGTGCCGAGTCGGCCGAGGCTTCGAATCCGTCATCACTCACGGTCACCTCGGTGAGGCTTGCCGCAGTGAAATCGACGGCCACCTCGACTCGCGATGGCGTTCGTGCGTAGCGCAGGGCATTCGTCAGCGCCTCTTGCACCACCCGGAATACCGTCAGTTGCGTGGCAGAGTCGTCGGGCACGGCGCCTGAGACGGTCAATGTGATCGGCAGCCCTGCGGCGCGATACGAGTCGATCAGCGGACGCAGTTCGTCGAACGTGGGCTGCGGAGCCAGAGGGACTGCACCTCCCCCGGATGAAGCATCTCCGGAGCCGTCGCCGGATGCCTCAGTCAGAACTCCGAGCACCCGGCGCATGTCGGTGAGTGACGTGCGGCCGATCTCGGAGACGTGCGCCATCGCATCCTTCGCCCTGTCTGGATCGCTGGTCGCGGCGCGCGTCGCGCCGTCTGCGAGGGCGATCATCACGGTGAGGCTGTGGGCGACGATGTCGTGCATCTCGCGGGCGATGCGGGCTCGTTCGGATGCCGTGGCGAGTTGCGCCTGCTGGTCTCGCTCGCGGGCCAGCTGGGCCGCGCGAGCGAACACCGCATCCATATAGCGCACCCGGTTGCCGACGCTGATGCCGATGAGCGTCGCGATCACGAACATCATGCCGTAGCCAAGGAAAGCGACCAGCCCCACTCCCACGTCGAGAAGGCCAGCCGAGAGTGCGCCGAGGGTGGCGGCGATGGTTCCGATGATCGTCCAGAGCCACGCCGATCTCGCAGATCGATAAACCGCGAGCGCGTAGAGGGCGATCAGCATCGCGATGATTCCGACCGACGAACCCGTACTCCCCGGGAATATCGCCAACAGGAGCGCACTCGAAATTCCTGCGAGGATGCGCGGGATGAAGCGGCGGAAGAGGATGGCCGCCGTCGTGCCGAGCGAGAGGACGACCGAGGTCAGGACCTCGGGCACCAAAGCGTGGCTGTTCGCCGACGCGAAGAGCGAGCCAATCGACGCGTAATAGAACAGCCCCATCAGCACCGCGTCGATGATCCACGGGTTGCGGCGGAAGAACGTGCGGATGAAACCGGGGGGCTTCGGTAGTCCGAGTCGTTGAGGGTCGTACTCCTCGACCCGCTTCGGGCGCAGAACGCGCGACGATCCAGCCTGGGCCTGGGGCACCACGGCTGGATCGGTCGACACGAGAGCTACGCGTCCCTTCGCTTCATCAGAACTGCCGCAGTGGCGATGAACACGGCGACCCATCCGAGCATAACGAGCAGCGCCTGCCACGGTTCGAACGTTCCGCCCCAGTAGAACAGGCCCGAACCCACCGAACTGGGCAGCCATTCGACGAGGGTCGTGGCCCAGCTTGCCGAGATCAGCTGGAATACGGTCGGCACAACGAGGAGAAGACCGAGGCTCGCCGCGATTCCACCAGGGGTCGACCGCAGGGCCGCGCCGATGCCGAACGACACCAATCCGATCAGAACGAGGTAACCGGCTGCACCGGCGAGCCGCACCCACAGGGCGGGGTCACCGGGGTTGGCCTGCACCCCGGCCTCGGCGAGGATGGGCATGGTCACCAAGTAGCTCACGACGATGCTCGCGAATCCCACTACGAAGGTGGCGATCGCGAAGACGACAGCCTTGGCCGCGAGCACGGGCAACCTGCTCGGCACGGCCATAAACGACGAGCGGATCTGCCCCGTCGAGTATTCACCGCTGATCACAAGCACGCCGAGCACGGCGATAACGAGCTGACCGAAGAGCAGCCCGGCGGAGATCGTGGAGATAGCCGCATCGGTCGCTGCGTCGGCAGGCAGCTGACCGGTGGGCTTCACCGCAGTGAGGGCGATGAGCACTGCGAGGCCCACCTGAATGGCAACGATGATTCCGAACGACCACCAGGTGGAGCGGAGGCTCCGCAGCTTGATCCACTCGCTGCGCAGAATGCCGGTGGCGCTGAGACCCCGGTTCGACGCGTCGATGTGGCTCGAACGGGAGAGACTGGGTTGGGCAAGGGTACTCATCGGACAACCTCCGGGGTGACGGACTGCGTGTGATATTCGACTTCATCTGCGGTGAGACGCAGGTAGGCCTCTTCGAGAGAGCCGGTGACGGTGGTCAGCTCGTGCAGCACCAGACCGTTGGATGCGGCGACGCCGCCGATGGTCGCCGCCGAGACGCCGGCCACGTCGAGCGTCGAGCCGCTCGCACTCGTGATCTGAACATCCGGAGCGGCCAGCAGCCGGGCGAGCTCGGCCGCCTGCGGGCTCGAGACGCGCACCGATGTGACCGCGCCCTGCCCGACGATGTCGGCCACCGGGGCATCCGCGATGACGCGGCCCCGGCCGAAGACGATGATGTGATCTGCGGTCATGGCCATCTCGCTCATGAGGTGGCTCGAGAGCAGAATGGTGCGGCCCTCTGCGGCGAGGTGCTTGAGCAGCCCGCGCACCCAGAGAACACCCTCGGGGTCGAGACCATTGATGGGCTCGTCGAGAATGAGGGTCTGCGGGTCGCCTAGAAGAGCGGCCGCGATGCCGAGACGCTGGCCCATACCGAGCGAGAAACCGCCGACGCGCTTGCCGGCCACGGCCTGCAGACCGGTGAGGTCGATGACCTCGCGAACCCGGGCAGCTCCGATGCCGTGGGTGGCTCCGAGGGCGAGCAGGTGGTTGTAGGCCGAGCGGCCCGAGTGAATGGCCTTCGCGTCGAGCAGGGCGCCGACCTCGTGAAGAGGGGCCGAGTGCTCGGCATAGAAGTGGCCATTCACGCGAACGCTGCCCGACGTGGGCCGGTCGAGCCCCACGATCATGCGCATCGTGGTGGACTTGCCCGCGCCGTTCGGGCCCAGGAGGCCCGTGACCTTGCCCGGCCGCACCGTGAAGCTGGCGGCATCCACCGCTGTTCGTTGGCCATACCGCTTGGTAAGGGACTGTGCTTCGATCATGTCGATCTCCTGTCGATTCACGTCAGTGAAGTTGACGTGGAGGAGGCCGACCCTCCCCCACTTCTTCGACAGTAGAAGTCGGCGAAGACGAGCGAATCGCCCGCGGGGACGGTCTTGATCGGAGCGCGTCGTACCGGGGTACTACCTGCGCTTGTGAGACACCGTCACACGCTGACAGCTATCGGGCGCGAGCCTCAGCCAACTTGAGCTTCAGCCAATCGGGCAACTTGTCTTCGGCTCGCGGAAAAGCAGCAAGATCGCTGAGGTAGGCGCCGGAGTCGATTGGTACGTCTCCCCAATCCGGCTCGTGATCATAGTTGTACTCCGCGTTAGCACTTCCTCCCGCAGTGACCGTGATCTTTGTCGAAAACCACGTCCCCGCACCTTCCCTGTAACAGGCGGCCCGAAGGTCGTCGATCGCTTGGTTTAGTTCGAATGGGCCAAAAACAGAATTGGCAGGCCCGTCCGGCGTCGAGAACTTCCCATTGGGATTGAAGGAGCGTAGGCGCGGGCTGCTAATGGGACCGACGGAGCTGACCGTCAACTCGATTCGCTCATCGCCACTCGACAGGAGGCCATATAAGAGCGACCCGACCTTCTCGAAAGCTTCCTTCTGGACGATGACGTTCCCCGGCTCAACCATTCTTCGAATGTTAGGCGCAAACGGCTTAGACGAGATCCCCCTCGGGGTTTCGACTCTCCGAAATCCTCAGACCTTCCTCGCTCCGCTCGATTTCGGCGTACCGCTTCTGCAACACGATGAGTTTCACGACAGCAAATCTCCGCTTCGCCCCAGCCGGTCGTTCCGCGCTTTGTTGTGAACTGCGCTCGGCCCAGGACTCCGACTGTTCGGCTCTACGTCGCCTCAGCTTCTCGCTTCAAGTACACGCTTCTGCAACCACTCCGGAATGTTCTCCGGGTCACGCGGGAACCTCTCAAAATCCTGCACATACAACACCGGATCGATCGGGTATTTCCACTCCGGCTCCTCGTCATAGTTGTATGCCACATCAACTTTGCCCTCGACCGTCACCACGAAAAGAACACTGAACCACGTACCAGCACCCTCCCGATACATAGCCTCACGTAACCGCTTCGCCGCGTCCGTCGCACTGTCAAAATCCTTCAAAGAATCACGGGAACCATCAGCTCGAAGAATCCGAGCCGAGGCACTGTTAAAGCCGACAAGTGCCCTCATCCTCAACTCAACACGCTCGAACCCCGAAGGGATCAACGAAAAGAGTGCCTTAGCTGTCTCCTCGAAATAGACCCTCTCACCAAGAATCCCGCCCAGCTCGTTGCCGGAAGCGTTCGTCATTTGCCTCGCGCGGCCAACGCCGCGCGCCCCTCGGCCAATTTCTGCTTCAACCACTCCGGCTGCTTATCCACATCACGAGGAAACTTCTCCTGATCTGCCACATACGCAACCGAATCAACAGGCGCATCCCACTCCGGCTCCTCGTCATAGTTATACTCAGCCGTTGCAGCACCAGCAGCCGTCACCGTGATCTTGATACTGAACCAGGTCCCGGCGCCCTCCCGGTAAGACGCGGCCCTGAGCTCGGCAAGCGCCTTTGATAACTCCGTCGATACCCGTACCGACCGAAACTTGCCATCCGGTGATTCTAGTTTCCCTGCAGGGTTGTATGCATCGACGTACTCGTAAGTCACTGGAGCGAGAAGAGTGGCCACATACTGAATTCGAGTATCTCCATCGCCCAAGAGTCGGTACAGAAGAACACCAACTTCGTTAAATGCTTCCTTTTGTGCGTAAAGACCGGTTTCATCAGACATTTGGGAATGCTTTCTTGATTATTCGACCATCGTTGATGCTGTATTGAACCTCAACGAAATCCGGCACTTTGCCGCCGCCCGCTGGGTAGTGGGGATATATCTCGAACGAGACATGTGCGGGAGGGACCCCTTCGCGACCGCGAATTGCCTCACGGAGCATTGACTCAAGATTACCGAAACTCTCACCCGAGCCGCGGTTTACATCCCTCAACATTGCGATGATATTAATCGACTCACGACCACCCGCCGTCGCGTTCGAAACCAGATGACCACCCTCGAAGCGCAACCCACCCAGCCGCGCGATCTGCGACTGAATCCATCCGGAACGGGGAGCGTCACCCAACGTCAAGTCATCGACCTGAGCCGACACTGTCCGAACCAAATCATCCGTCACAAACACATGATGACTGCCCGAACTCGCCGTCACGTCATACGTCACATTCGGCTGCGGCTTATTCAAGTCAGCATTCGGAGTCTTCCTCGCCCCTTCGCAGATACTCGAGTTGACCTAATTGCTTGCGACCTCTTGCTCCTTGTTGAACGGCAACTCGGCCCTCTCGCCAAGAATTACAGCCAGTTCATCATCTGACGTTGGCCGATTCACCGCTCTCATCCGAAAAGCTGCATCCAGTGGCGGCCGGCCGACTAGCCGAGCGCTTGTCTGACCTGGTCTCGGGTGGGGAACCCCTGCGTGACATACCGCTCAGGGTTGGTTGTCGCTGGCTTCAGCAGCGATCCGAAGACAGCTTGAGCACGATCCCACGCAACACCAACCGTTTCACCGCCAGGTCTGATCAGCACAATCTCGTCAACGATCGGAAGAGCGATCCACGCGCCCTCGGTCCATGACGCAATCGACAGCATCTGCCCTTCAGGGTTCTTCACCAACTGATAGTCAGCGACATACACGTCATGGCCCTGCCCCTTGTAGACACCGGCTAACGCTGGGCGCTGTCTCGAATACAAACCTGCTGCAAACAAACGAGAGATCACCCCGGCCGTACCATTCCGGACAACCTCAACAGGCCATTCCACGGCAGTCCACGAGTTCCCGTCCCACCGCTGCGGGGTGATCGACTCGACGCGCACGCCCGAACGCAATATCTGCTCCACGGTTGCGGCCATCACGAGCAGCCCATCGGGGGAATCCGCACCGCACACCACGGTCATCGAGGCGGTGGCAGCTAATACAATCGGTGCGCCCGCGATGGGTAACGACTCCGCGAGAACCGGGTGCCGCCACACGGCCGCGTACTTCTCGTCGTTGATCAGAAAAGTGCCTTCAGCCAGAAGGGCCAAATCGAGCTCACGATCCAACGAATTCTTCACGGCGCCGTCGAGGGCCTGCTCCAAAGTCACTCCCCACTGAGAAAGTGTGGCCGCACTGACCTTGGCGTAGCCAGACTCCAGCCCCACCGACACACCCAGCTGAAGATCCCGCGTAACCGGCTGCAACGCCGGATACCCGGACTCAGCCTTGGAGCTCACCAACTCCAAATACTCGATGGATGCCTGAGCCGCCCCATACACGCGAGGCAGCAACCACGGCCGAGCCTCAGCAAAGCTGCCAGGAACAGAACTCAGACCACTCACTCTTCACTCCTCATCAGGATGGACAAGATCAGCGGGATAAAACTCGTTGTCGCGAAACGACGAATCATCAATACCCAGCAACTTCACCACCGCAGCAGCTTCGAAACACCAGTACCCACCATAAAACAGGCCACCGACGTCAACGATTTCGTGTGATTTCCACCACGTCACGCCTTTGTTCTGCTGATGCCACACTTTCAAGAAGGCCAGCATCAACTTAGGCCGCTTCGACTCCTCCGCCTGAAACACAGCCAACAACCGGCCATACGGCCGCGGCCACGCCAAATGCACCGGAGCATCCGCCGCCAACGATGTCTGCCCCGACGCAATCAACTCGAACAAGGTGTCGCCGCCCGCATCCGAGGTCGCTTCACTAATCTCACCGGTAGGCAGATCGAAGATCACCGCGAGCGACAAAATCTCTAATGCGTCAATGTAGTTATCGCGCTGAGTGCTGAAATTATGCCTAATCTTGATTGTTTCAGCCGGAAGAATCCGAACGTTTGTCGCCTTTTCGATGACCAGCGCACGGATCGCTGCGGGCACCAACTCACGGATATCACTGACGGGAAAGCCCATCGAGTAGGCATACTTCACAAGCCCGAGATGCGAACTCGCGTAACCTCGAATCTTGTCCAGAGCTTTGCGCGGTTCTCTTTCCACATCCACGAGGCCATT
The DNA here is from genome assembly GCF_900177685.1 of Agreia pratensis. Taxonomy (GTDB): domain Bacteria; phylum Actinomycetota; class Actinomycetes; order Actinomycetales; family Microbacteriaceae; genus Agreia; species Agreia pratensis. Next base: position 479,279 of record NZ_FXAY01000002.1, on the reverse strand, counting down.
CACAACGGCAAGACTGCGGCTCACACCGTACTCCTGATTCTTTCGGTACTTCTCGAAGTACTCTTCACTCGCCCGAGTGTCTCTCATGCGCATCAGAAGGCCTCCTAACCGTGTGCGACGAATACTTCATTTTCACAGTTTCGGAGTCGCTCCCCGAACCACGTAGCCCCCATAATTTAGAAGCCTCGGCGTCACGACACCGAACCGATCAATCTTGGTCATCACGAGCGTGACGTCATTCCTCTCGAGGGCACCCTTGATCGCGTCAGCCAATTCCTTGTTTCCCTGGACAGCATTAGAAATGCGGTCTATTCCTCCGGCACCTCCGCCAGTAAGCCAAGGTTCTGACATCTGGCGCCCATCGAGTGCGCCGCCTTTCAGCCCTGCCGTTCCGAACTTCGCCTCAACGATCACAAAGTGACCATCAGGACTCCGGTAAATGGCGTCGATTCCGTTATGTGAAACGTTGGTGTGTGGAATATCGATCCGCTCGTACCCCTTAGCGCGCATGTATGCGTCTGACTGGGCCTCACCGAACTCGCTCTTCTCGATATTCGTATAGGTCCTATTGGGGTCAAGCACCTCAGAAGTAGGGTTCCACGGCAACGCATCCTCAACGGTACGGTCCGGCCCGTGATTACTCGCCCCACCGTTCGTCCCTGCATGATCGGGGCCCGTGCCAGCTGCACCGTCTGACCCAGCATGGCCTGCTTCGTCATGCCCCGAATCGTGACCAACCGCTGGGTCGCTCTGATGCTCGCCCGGCGTGGAGCCCGCCATCTGAGCATCGTGCGCGGCCTGCTGGTCTAGTAGTTCTTGACGGCGTTCGGGACTGAGCTCGCCGTACTTGCCTTCCTTGATCGTGCCGTCACTGTTGTAGTTCCGCGGATCATAGCCATCGGATGGGCTCGTGCCGTGCGTACCCGAGGACCCACCGCTGCCGCCGGCATGCCCCACCCCAGAGGCAGTACCCACTCCCCCGTCGCCGGTCATGTGCGTCACGCCGTCTCCAACACCGGCGATGCTGGGCTGCCAGACGGGTAGATGCGGTTTCACGGCCGCAGCCATCTCACGCGCGAGAGCAGCGGGTGCCTGCCTGGCGGCTTCGAGCACTTTCAACGCATCGCCGACGCCGTTCGCACCTGCCCTGAGACCACCCGAGATCGCTTCACCAGCCGGGCCGCGTATCTTCGAACCGACATCGATGAACTTCTCGACGAGCGCTCCAACTTTGGCGCCAGCCAACGCCTTGGCCGCAGCCCCGGCTCCACCCGCAGGAATTGCAAGCGAACCGACGTTCAGGATCACATTCGTCGCCGCCTTACCGGGATCGGTCCGCCAGGTGTCCCATTGAGTGAAGCCACCAACAGCACCTGCCAGCTGATTGCCCGCTCCGTTGACGAAATCATCTACCGGTTTGAGTAGCTCGGGACGGTCTTGGCCCATCGCTTTCGAGGCTGCTGCTGAGGCCTGCCATGCCCATCCGGCGGGTGATGCGAATAGCAGGAGCCCTGCAGCCGTCATCCCCAGCCCTGACCAGGCCGCTCCGGCCGTGTCCCACGATTCTTTCCCCGTGTAGATGTCGTATCCGCCCAGCGATGTGATGCTGTTCACGCTGTCGCCGAACCATTGGCCGATGGCATTTCCTATGTTTTCGCCGCCGCATGACGGTGGCGTTCGCGATGGCCCCCAAGAGAGCGGCACGCCCGGCGTGTTCAGATCGTCAAGGCTGGTCGGTACGTATGGCGCCTTGAATAGTTCCTGCACGGTTGGATCGATCGCGTTGAGCGCGTTGACTGCTTCTGCTTGGGCCTCGTCAAGCTTGGCGACTTCCGCGTTGACAGCGTGTATCAGTTCAGTGTTTCGCCGCTTCGTGGCGATGTCGTCGGACCACAGGACATCTTTGGTGTAGTTCGCGACTCCAGTCGTACTGCTACTGGCCGACTGCTCGATCATGCCTCCGTGAATCGTGGAAACAAACGTTGTGGCATCTTGATAGAGGTCTTTGAGTTGATTCACTGGACCTGTGAGGGCATAAGCAAGTGTGCTTATGGCGCTGGAAGCCTTGCTGTATGCCGTGGCGAGATCGCCGGTGAGTACGCCAACGCCACGGTTTCCTTTGACGATCATGAACAGTTCCGGGGCCTCAGGCGCGTCATACACTCCCGCCAGCCCACCCCACTCTGTTTCGACTTGCACACCCTGCTCGCGTATCGATATAGCGGCGGTGTTGAACTTGTCGGCGAGCGAGTGAATGTCTTTGACCTCTATCGAACGTCCGGGGATTTTCTCCGGCTGGATGAGGTCATACGTGGGGAGTGGCCCGTCAGACATGGCGTCCTCCACCGAAGAGTCGTCTTAATTGATCGGGACCAAGCTCGACCACCAAGGGGCCGCCTTCAAACTCCAATCCCGAACTCGACGCCACATGATCCGCGGGAGGTCCGCCAGCCGCGGCGTCCCCGAGCGAAGTCGAGATTGACTGATCGGGACCATGGTCGACCGCTAAGGGACCGCCTTCAAACACCAATCCCGAGCTCGATGCCACATGATCCGCTGGAGACACGTCGACCGAGCTGGTCTCAGGAAAAGCCGGGGCTAATTGGTCGGGGCGAAGCTCAACCACCACGGGCCCGCCCTCAAACTCAAGTTCCGAGCTCGACGCCGAATGGTCCGCGTCAGACACGTCGGCTGCGGCGTTGTCAGGCAGTATTGGGATGGATTGGTCAGGACGAAGCTCAACGATCAGAGGCCCGCCATCAAACACCAATCCCGAACTTGACGCCACATGATCCGCGGAAGACACGTCGGCCGAGGTGCTCTCAGGAAAAACCGATGCTAACTGGTCAGGGCGAAGCTCAACCACCACGGGCCCGCCCTCAAACTCAAGTTCCGAGCTCGACGCCGCCTGGTCTGGCTCCTGAGGAATCAGGAACGTGGCTTCCCGAATGCCCGAGTCAACGACACCCGCAGATCCCCCGGCCATCGAGACCCCGTTCTGAGCGCTATCCGGCGTGGAAGATGAGGCTCCCGCCACAACCGCTTGATTGTCCGCGTCAGACGGATCCGCTCCGTCGGCATAGGACGCAGTCGTTGACTCTTCGGGTGCTTCAGGTGGGATGTAGCGGCCGGCGCCTGTGGTGAAGTAGTCGAAGTTTCCGTCGAGGGCGGCCTGCTCGGCTGCGTGCACCGCGTTGACCGCCATCTCCTCGTCACCCTGGATGTACGCCATGGTTGTCGTAACTGCTGCGTTGACGCCGGCTGCAATGCAGTTGCTAATGGATGCGATTGTGTCCTGCTCACGCTCAAGAAGACTGCTCAATGCGGCGCCGACCGCGCCCAGGTCATCGTTAAGTCCTGTGGACTGCGGTAGGTCTACGGTGGCCACGCCTGACAGCGTCGTCGCCAGAGTGGTTCCCTGCTCCATGACTTTCGCAAGTACGCCTTGGACGCCGGCCGGATCGATGTTGTAGGTCATGATCTGCTTTCAGACAAGTGTTGGCGGTTTGCGGTCACACGCCCCTTGCACGCCGTGGCGACTCGCTCTAACAGGACCGCCACGTCTCGGGGGCTGCTTTCCCATGGTGCGAGTGCTTCGGTCCAGAATCGTTCGCTGTGTTCCGTTGCTGATGCGCCGAGAGTGATGGGGTCCACCCTGCGTGAGAGTTCGGCGCTCGGGAGGATAGTCACAAGCGGCAGACCGTCAGGGAGGCTGATCTGAAGCGTGTCAGTTCCTCCGATTCCGCGGATGCCGTAGTCAGGGTCGACGGAGTTCGCTGCCAGAAGGATCTCGGGCAGCCCAACAGGTAGCTGGGTTTGAAGGATGTACTCATGCGGCATTGGTAGCTCCAAATCCCATGGCGCGAGCAACCAGTGTCGGATCGAAATGGGACGCGGCGGCATTGAGCTGCTCCCAGGCGGTGGCCGGCTCTTGGTCGAAAGTAAGGAGTGCGCTTGGTGTGCGAGGTCGCCCAAGGCTGACGGCGTCGAGTTCCTCGGCCAGGTTGGCGACGTTGATCGCGGTATCTCGAATTGCGCGTGCACCAATGAGGACCGCAATAGGCACAGGCGCGCCTGTTGAGGCGAGTCCGAAGCTTAAGTCCTGGCGGCCATGCACACTGAACGCTGATCCGAACACGATCTGGTGTTCCGTCGCAAGGCTCTCGAACAGAGTATGGATCGTCGGGACAACGGGGATTGTGGTCGGGACCGACACGAGCACCCGCAGGTTTTCGGAGACACCATGTTCGGTCCGCGAGACTCGGGCAGTCGCGGAGAGACGGCCGACGGCGTTGCCGCAAGCAGCGACGTAGCGCACCGTCTCCGGCATCTGCGTCCGAACGCTTTCGGTCAATTTTTGCGCGTCCCACTCATGTGGCAGGGGTTCGAACTGGCCCCATGACGAGAGTGGTGAGCCCGTCATCGGTAGCGCGAGAGTCTCCAGAGCCCCGCCAAGAATCGTTTCGAAACGAGCGCGGTGGTGGACAATCAGGGTCAGCAGCACCAGCTTGGCAGCGGTCGAGTGTCCGCTGTCACGGTTCGCAGCGAGTGCACCTGTAGGACCCAGTATCGGCGCGGTACGTTGCGATACGGCGTCATGAATAGTGGATGTCTCCACCCCCGTAAGGCCGTTGACGAAGCCTCCGTCCAAGCCACGGACCAGCCACACGGCACCGAACTCGCCGACATATTGCAGCATCGGCCAAGTCAGGCGCGCGTACGCCTGCGTCACGATGACAGGTACGACGCCGGCACGGTTGGCGTCGACGAGTAGGCCGATTCGCGCTACAGAGGCGTGGACGAGTTCACGGTCCGTGAAGAATGCAATCCACCCGTCGCCGTATTCGTCAACAAAGGGATGCCTCAATGGCGTCGGCTGAGGATCAAGATCAATCATCGTGAGTATTTCCGAGTGTCGTCCAACGAACCGCCCGGCACGAGTTACATGCTTCGGGTTCGTGCACGCCGTCGGCTTTGTCAGCCGATGTTGCCGACGGCAGACTTCGCCTTCTGGATGGCCGACTGTGCCGACTCGTCATTCTGCTCGAGGCTCTTACGCACCGTGTCGACAATCTGCTTCACGCCAGCAGCCGCGTTCTTCCAACGCAGCTCTTTCGCCGCATACTCGTCCGAGACACCGTCGGCCTGGTAATCGGCCATGGCGTTACGCACGTCGGCATCACGCTGGTCGATGAGGGCCTCGAGGCGCGCGGCGGTCTGGAGGAAGTTGTCTTGCGCGTTCTGGGATGCTGCAACGTCGTAGTCGCGACGGTCTGTCTGGTTACCGGACATGGTTGTCTCCTAAAATCTCTGTGCGCTAGCTACTGCTTAATGGGAGCCGCTGAAACGGGCGGCGTCGAAACTGACGGATCCCTGCGTGGAGCGGGTCTGGTCGGCCATGTCGCGGTCGCCTTCTTGGAAGGAGCGGTCCATGCCGGCGACCCCGGCGAGCACAGCAGCGAGTGCGGCGTTGAGTTCGGCGGAGATCTGGTCGGTGTTCGCTTTGAACTGATCGAACGCAGCGCGGCCCGCACCATTGAACTTTCCTTCGAGCGGCGCACCCGCCTCCGCGAGCTGGCGCACGAGAGCACCGAGGTCATCGCTCGATGTCGACGTCTTCTTGGTGAGCTGTGTGAGCACATCGGCTCCCATGGCAAATTTCACGATCGATCCAACCTCCGGTTGTTGTTCCCCAGAACGGTGATGATGCTGATAACGAAGCTGAGCGTAACCCAATCGGGTGTCAAATCTAAAGTGACGAATGTCATACTGTTGCCACTGGGGTCGCGGAAGGAATAGTTAATGAGCCGAGCGACTCATCTCGATCCGTCGAGTTCGCACTCTGCGCCCAGCCGCCGGTCACTGCGAAAGCCGGGTCCGTCGCGCCTGGGCTCCCCTGCAATTTCGCCCTCGCGAGACGTTTCCCGCGCGCGCCCGGAGCAGATCGTCTACGGGGTCTGCATCGACATCTTCATCGCCATGATCTGTATCGGTGGATGCGTCGCCGCATTCATAGGAGCGGGGAAAGGTGCGGGCTCTGTCGCTCTGGTAGCTCTGCTTTTCATCGCCGGTGTGCAGTTTCATTTCTGGGCATCCCGAGGTCAGACCTGGGGCTGGATGCTTGCAGGGATTCGACAGGTGACAGATCACGACGGCGCCCCACTGGGCTACGCACAGCTCGTGCCGCCGCCGCCGACGTGGCTCGCAGACATCCGGCAGGGACGCGACCCGATCACTCCGACACTTGCCGTACCCGCGCTACTCCCGTATGCGGAGTTTGGGAACACCACCGAATCCTGGACTCCCTCGTTCACTGTCTCCGAGGTGCCACCCGCTCCGCGGGCGAACGTCGATCACCGAACAGCTCAGAGCAGATCGGATACGGCCGACGTAGACCTGACGATTCTCCGGCCCGCCCGAGGTGATGCGCGGCGAATCGTGGTGGTCGACGGCAAGTCGCGACACACGATGGCTCCGCGAGTTCTCGTTGGGCGAAATCCCACGGCTGCTCCCGGTCACTCGATAGTCGCTATTGCCGACTTATCGCGCATGATGTCGAAGAACCATCTACTCCTCGAGACCACACCGGAAGGCGATCTCTTCGTGACTGATCTGGGGTCGACGAATGGAACCACGCTGGTCAGGGCGCCACAAGAGACCCTGCTGCCCTTGATTGCGCAGACCCGAACTCGACTCGAGCTGTCGGATGTTCTTCGCATTGGTGAGCACACCCTCGCTTTCGTGGCACCGGAGACCAGCACCGGGCGAGGTGGTGAGTAGTGGCGAAACACGACGACCAGGCTCTGCTGGAGTCTGTGCGAACCCACCGAGAGCGGCTGCACGGCGCCTTCCTGCACGGAGCGCTCGGCGCCCGACGCAGCGCACGTTCGCTCGTTATGCGGTTGATCGTCGGCGTCATCCTCGGAGCTGTGGCTTCGGCGGCCTGCGTGGGAGTCGGGTTCGTCACCGACCTGCTCAGCAAACAACAGCAGACTCAGCAGAACACCACATCTGTGATCAGCCCCCAGCCTTCCCCCAGCGAGGAACCCCAGCGATGAGCACATTCACTCGAATCACCGTCATCGGCACTGTGAAGAAGGCCACTCTCGTTCTGCCCTCGAGCGAGCCGGTCGGAGTTCATCTGGTCGACATCGCGGCTTTACTCGACGAGCCCGTTGGCGCAGAGGCCGGTGCACTGACCTTGGTGACCCCGGTGGGAGTCGAAATCGACTCCGCACTGACCCTCTCTGATCAAGAGGTCGTCGACGGAAACGTCTTACTTCTGATTCGCACGGAGGATGCGCCGGCTCCTCCTGAGATCACCGACGTCACCGATGCCGTCGCCGAGCTCCGAGACACCACCGCACGCGCCTGGTCGGATAGACACAGGACGACGGCCGGAGCGATGGCGACCGCTGTACTCGCGGCAGTCTCGTTGTCGACCGTCACGCCCTCCGCCGCCTGGATCGCGTGGTGCGCGTTCATCGTGCTCGCCTTCGGCTCTGCGGCCCTCGGTCTCGCGCGGCTTCGGGCCGCAAGCCTGCTGATGGCGGGCGGTGCTCTCGGTTCGTCCGTTGTTCTGGCGGCGCTGGTCTCGACCGATCTCTCAAGAGTCGCCGCTTTCGCACCGCTCTACGTCGCAGTCTTGTCGGGCCTCGTCTGGTTCGCCCTGGGCTGCTGTTTCGGAGTCGGACGCCGCGAGCTGTCAGCAGGAGTCGGCGCCGGCATTGGTGTGCTCTTCTCGGCGCTCAGCGTCATCTTCTTGACCACCGGTGTGGGTGTCACACATTCGGCGGCGATCATCGGCCTCGTCGCGGTGGCCGCTCTCGGGATGCTCCCCGCTCTGGCGCTGACCGTTTCGGGAACGACAGCTCTGGATGACCGAGTCATCGCGGGTCTACTCCCGGGCAGGGACACCGTCGAACGAACGGTGACGGCCGCATACGGCGTGTTCGCCTGGACGGTGTACGCGATCGCCTTCTGGCTCGCGTTCACGGCCGCCTGGTTGGTCGCCCAACCCGACGTGTGGTCGCCCCTGCTCGGCGCGGGCATAGTCGTGGTGACACTGCTCCGCACCCGCGTGATGCCCCTGGCGACGCAGGCGTGGCCGGTATGGGCGGCCGGGGCGGTCGGAGTTCTCGCCGGAATCGTGTCGGCTTCCGCCGCGCCGAGCTGGGTTCAGGTCGTGATTCTCGGGGTTTGTGCGGCGGCGGTGGTCGCAGCGACCCTAGCCAGCCCATCGGTTCAGGGGCGCATCCGGCTGCGTCGTCTCGGCGATCAGCTCGAGACGCTCGCCGCGCTCTCTCTCATTCCTTCGGTTCTCGGCGTCTTCGGCGTCTACGAATTCATGCTCGGCGTGTTCTGATGAGTGAGCCCAACGCGCTCTCGCCTACTTCTCTGTGGGAGACGGCAACAAGTCAGAACGCACTGGAGAAATCCCTCGCAGACGTTGCTGTGTCAGTGCCCACCGTGCGACGAATAGCTTTTCTGACGCCCAGTGCCGACGTCGACACAGCGTCGGTCTGTCGGCTGACCGCGCAGACCCTTGCGAGACACCGGTCGGGCCGAGTCGTCACCACGAGCCAGGTCGCCGGGCCGGAGATCGCCGCCCACTCGATCCCCTCGGCAGAGCAACTCTCAGCGTTGCCGACGTCGCTGCACGAGAGTCTGAGCCTCGACCGCCTCGTCTGGGTTGCCGATCCCGACATCGATGACCGATTCTTCGACATCCACTGCATCGATTGGGGAATGCAGGGCCCGGCGACTGGAGCGCTCGAGGCTGCAGCCTCCGCCCATGCGATCTGCGTCGTCGCCCCCTTCGACAGACCCACAGCAGAGAGCGCAGTCGCCCTCGCGACGGCTCTTGCAACCCGAACCGACAGCACGCCGACCGTAATCGCTTTCACTAACGCGACCCGGCAGCGCGGTAGTTGGGCGCGCAGCGTGGGGCCCTACCTCTCTGTGCCGAGCATCGTCTTCGACCGCAGTCTCACCGGCCCCGAGAGCAGGATCATGCGCAGAAGAAATCAACGAAGCCTGACCTATCTGGCGGCTGCACTCCTGACGGCGAGCCTGAGACCGGGTGCGCCGTCGCCGGCCAGAGCGCACGAGGTCGAACGATGAGCGCGATCATGATCCACCGCCCAGCCCGCGTGACCGAACCCGTCACTCCGCCAGAGCAGCAGGTTCTCGCGGTGCCGCCGCCGCTCGGCGATGCGCCGGTGGGAGGGCTGCCGTTGCAGTCCCTACTGCCGGTTCTGGGGTCGATGTCGTCGATCACCATGATGGTCGTCCTGCGCTCCAACCCGATCATGGTCGTCGTCGGGGCAATGGTTCTCGTCGTCGCCCTGACGGGCGGGGTCGGGATGGCGCTGTCTTCGCGGGGTCGGCAGGTTCGCGCCCGCCGTCACGCCCGCGAACGCTATCTGGACTACCTCGAGAACATTCGCAGCGAGCTCCGCAGCTCACGCTCTCGCATCCGGCGTCAAGCTCTGACCGTTCACCCAGCGCCGTCGGAGCTGTTCGATGTCGTTCCCGACCCGGCGCGAGTGTGGGAGCGCAGACGCACCGACGCGGACTTTCTTCATGCCCGCATCGGCACGGGGATCCGCACCTGGTTCACTCTGAGCGTCCCAGAAGACCCCAATCCCGTGCAGCCCTTCGATCCGATCATGGCGAGAGAAGCACGCGGGGTCTCGTCGAATTACGCGCATATCGGCGGCATGCCCGTCTCGATCGACCTCACGGCGACGCCGGTCGTCTCGATCGTGGCCTCGCCCGAGCAGGGCCGGCACATTGCCCGCACCATCGTCGCGCAGCTGGCGGCATTCCATTCCCCCGACGATCTGCAGCTCGGGCTCGTTGTTCCTCCCGACGCCCGAGGCGCGTGGGACGGCGCCGACCTGCTTCCGCACGCGCAGATCGATGGGCAGTGGGACGGCCCGCTGCCCCTTCGCCGTGTGGCAACGACAACCGAGGGTCTGGGAGCTCTGCTTCGAGACGAGTTCAGCGCCCGCTTCACCAGAATGGCCGCAAGTCGAGGCGGCAGCGATACGCCGGATGCTCCGCTCGCGCTCGTCATCGACCACAGCACGTCACCGGTCGGCTCCCTCGGAATGCCGCTCGATGCACTCACTCGTATCGGGGTCGTCGTCATCGCCGTCGTGTCCGACCGACTGCACGAACCCGGCGAGACATCGCTTCGCATCGTCGCCGATGAGGCGAGCGGCACCGTCACGATCCAGTACCCCGGCACCACCGACCAGCCGAACGTCGAGAACATCACTCCTGACTCGCTGCCCGTCGCCGCCTTCTCCAGGCTGATGTCGATGCTCGCTCCGCTTCAACTGACCACGGCATCTCGCCACGAGGCCGGCACCGTACGAGACATCAACGCCCTCGAGCTCCTCGGCGTCGATGCTGTCTCAGAGATCGACCCTCGCCGCTGGCAGGCTCCCCGCACGGCGGCAGAATTCCTGCGAGTGGCCGTCGGCGGCGATGACACCGGCAATCCTGTGCTTCTCGACATCAAGGAATCCGCGCACGGCGGCATGGGGCCGCATGGAATCTGCATCGGCGCGACCGGTTCGGGCAAGAGCGAGTTTCTGCGCACCCTCGTATTGGCTCTCGCAACGCAGCACAGCCCCGACGACATCTCCATGATCCTCGTCGACTACAAGGGTGGCGCCGCGTTCAACCCCTTCGCCAGCCTGCCTCACATCGCCGGTCTCATCGACAACCTCGAGGGCGAAGCCGGCCTCGTGGAGCGAGCCCGCGCATCCATCGCCGGTGAGGTCGTGCGCCGACAGCAACAGCTGAAAGACGCGGGAGCCCTCGCATCCATCACCGAATATCGGGCCGCGCGCGCCGAAAACCCCTCGCTGCCCCCGATGCCGCACCTCTTTCTGGTCATCGATGAGTTCGGAGAACTCCTCACTGCGGAGCCGGAATTCATCGAACTCCTGCTGACGATAGGCCGCATCGGTCGATCCATCGGCGTGCACATGCTGCTCTCGAGCCAGCGCATCGAGGGGGGCAAACTCAAGGGCCTCGACAGCTATCTCTCCTACCGCATCGGCCTCCGCACCTTCTCCGAGCAGGAGTCGCAGGTCGTGCTCAACACCCCGGATGCCTTCCGGCTGCCACCCGTTCCCGGCTACGGCTATCTCAAAGTAGACACCACCGTCTACACCCGATTCGTCTCAGGCTACGTCTCCGGCCCGACGCCCGGCCCGACCATCGACCTCGACGACGACTCCATCGGCGCATTCGCGCTGCCGCCGACGAATACCATCGAAGCTCAACTCGCTGCCTCCCGCGGAAGCATCGCGCCCGTTATCCAGAACGACGGACCGGCTCTCATCGATGACGCCGTCGCCCGGCTCAAGCCTGGCATCTCGCCGACAACTCCCGTCTGGCTGCCCCCCCTGCCCGAACGACTTCCCCTCTTCCACGTGCTCAACGAGACCAAGAAGCGGCTGCTGCGTGTTCCCATCGGTCTCATCGACGATCCCACCCACCAGCATCAAGGCCCGTGGAACATCGATCTTGCAGCCGCCGGCGGACACCACGCGATCATCGGCGCACCCCAATCAGGGCGCTCCACATTTCTGCGCACCATGGCGGCGGGCATCGCCACGACCCACACGCCGACCCAGGCCACGATCTACGGGCTCGATCTCACGGGATCAGGCCTGGCCCGGCTCGAACCGTTCCCCCACGTCGGAGGCATCGCGACCCGGCAAGACACAGAACACCAGGTTCGGCTCCTCGAGGAACTCCACGCCATGCTCGCCGTACGCGAACGTCTGTTCCGCGAGCATCGCATCGAGTCTCTGCCGCAACTGCGAGCACGTCACCAACGCGGAGAACTGCCCCAACTGATCTCACCCGATGTGATTCTGCTCGTCGACGGCTACGGACTCATCCGAAGCGACTTCGAGCACCTCGAGACCTCCATGACCGACCTCCTCACTCGAGGCGGCTCGTTCGGAATCCACCTCGTGGTCGCCCTCACCCGCTGGGCCGAACTGCCGATGAGGCTCCAGCCTCTGATCGGCAACAAATACGAGCTTCGCCTCAACGACCCCTCCGAATCCACGATCTCTCGCAAGCTGTCGACGACGCTCAAGCAGCCCGGACGCATCCTGACGACCGACAGTCTCTTCGCCCAGCTCGCCATGCCCACCATCGACGATGTGCCCGACGAACAGACGGGAGACGCACTCACCGCTCTTGCCACACGAACGGCAGCATCGTGGAGCGGGCCATCGGCGACACCGATTCGGCTCTTGCCCGCGAACCTCGACCCGAGCGAGCTGCCCGACGAGTTCGATGAACCCGACCGCATTCCCATCGGTCTGCGCCAAGACACCATGGAGCCTGCGCTCGTCGACTTCGCGGGCCGCGACCAGCACCTCCTCGTACTCGGCGATCCCGAATCCGGAAAAACAACCCTGATTCGCCAGATCCTCAATGGACTCGTCTCACGCAATACTCCGGAAGAGATCGTCATCGCCCTGATGGAACCGCGTGGCCATCTCGCCTCCACCCTTCCCGACGAGTACCTCGGCGGCCACGCAACCAACGGCGCCACGGCCAAGGAACTCTCCGCAGCTCTCGCCCTCGAACTCACCAAGCGACAGCGAGGCGAGTCTCCCACCACCCTCAGAATCGTCGCTGTCATCGACGACTACGACATCGTCGCCGCCGGCAACACCGGCCCCCTCGACCCGCTTCTGCCGTTCCTGCCACAGGCACGCGACCTCGGCCTCAGCATCATCCTCACAAGGCCCGTGGCCGGATCAGCCCGAGCCCTCTACGAGAACACTCTGCAGACCATCAAAGACATGGGCGCCACAGGAATTCTGCTCTCGGGCGAACGAGCAGAAGGACCCCTCTGGCCCGGCGTGCACGCGACCCCCGCCGTGCCGGGCCGTGCACGAATCATCCGGCGTGCGGAGCCGGCTCGCCTCATCCAGATCGCGCAGGCGTCTTAGCCCAGGAGCTAGATGCGTTCCTTCTGCTTCTTCGACAGGGTCTTCTCATCGATGGGAGCCTCGCCCGAGGCTCGCTGCTCGGCGTAGTAGTCGCGTGCCTCCTTCTGGCGAGTCGCCTCGGCGCCCGTCGCGATCGACGCGCGGATGTGCTCGGAGCCGTACCCGAAGGCATCCACCAGGTCTTGGGCGTGCGGCCGGAGCCGCGCGATCAAACGATCGATGTAAGCCGTCACTGCCTGGGCTCGCTTGGGCGAGAGGCGTCCGTTGATGAGGTACCAGGCCAGGTGCTTCTCGACGAGGCCGAGACCGAAGAGGTCGCGCACCCAGGTGAGCACCACGCGGGTGCCCTCGTCGTCGATGTGGTCGAGGGCGTCGGTGAACGCCTCCCACTGCAGCAGCTCTGCGTGGGCTCGAGCCGCGTCAATGACGGCGCTCTGGTTGGCGTTGAAGAGATCTGCGGCGACCTGCTTCGACGCCTTCGTTCCGGGGCGCAGCCGGCCGGCCACCTCGGCGACCATGGTCTCGACGCGATCGGTCAGCAGGGCGCGCTGGGCTCCGGGCTCGCGCAGCTGCTCGACGCTTCGGGCTACCGATCCCCGGTCAGACAGGTTCTGCGCAAGCGTGCGCAGGCCCGATCCGCTGACCGTGCGATCGGCGGCCTGCTCGACCACGTAGCGGGCGAGCACGCCCACATCGGCCTTGGCGAAACGACGGCTGTAATCAGTGAGCAGGCGCTTGGCGACGAGCTGCAGCAGTACGTGGTTGTCTCCCTCGAACGTGGCATACACGTCGAGGTCGGCGCGCAGTCCGACGAGACGGTTCTCGGCCAAGAAGCCCGCGCCGCCGCACGCCTCGCGTGCCTCTTGCAGGGTGTCGAGAGCGTGCCACGTCGAGAGCGGCTTGAGCGCGGCGGCGAGAGTCTCGAGATCCTGCCGGTCGGCATCCGTGTCTGTAGCACCCGAGAAGACGCCGTCGAACTTGGTGAGCAGCTGCTCGTGCGCGAAGCTCGCCGCATAGGTCGTTGCGATCAGGGGAATCAGCCGGCGCTGGTGCACCTGGTAGTCGAGGATCACCTCTTCATCGGTGTCACTGCCGGCGGTGAACTGGCGACGCTCATTGCCGTAGCGAACGGCGATCGCCAGCGCGACCTTGGCGGCGGCGACCGAGGCGCCGTCGAGCGAGACGCGGCCCTGCACCAGGGTGCCGAGCATCGTGAAGAAGCGGCGGCCTGGGCTCTGGATGGGCGACGAATACGTGCCGTCGACATCGACATCGCCGTAACGGTTGAGCAGGTTCTCGCGCGGAATTCGCACGTTCGTGAAGTGCAGTCGGCCGTTGTCGATGCCGTTGAGTCCGCCCTTGAGGCCGTCGTCTTCGCCGCCGACACCGGGCAAGAACTGCCCATCGGCATCGCGCAGCGGCACATAGAAGGCGTGCACCCCGTGATTGATGCCCTCGGTGATGAGCTGGGCGAACAGAACGGCGGCCGTTCCGTGAACAGCGGCGTTGCCGAGGTAGTCCTTCCACGCGCCGCGGAACGGAGTGTCGATCACGAACTCCTGGCTGCCCACGTCGAAGGTCGCGGTCGTGGCGATGGCGGCGACGTCGGAGCCGTGACCGGTCTCGGTCATGGCGAACGCGCCGGGAACCTCGAGGCTCATGATCGCGGGAAGGAACTTCTCGTGGTGATACTGCGTGCCGAGATGCAGCACCGCAGCGCCGAAGAGCCCCCACTGCACTCCCGACTTGATCTGGAGCGACGGGTCGGCCGTGACGAGTTCTTCGAAGCCCGCGATGTTGCCACCGTGGTCGTCTTCGCCGCCGAGGCTCTTGGGAAATGCCTTGTGCACTCCCCCGTGCTCGACGAGCAATCCGAGCTGGTGGAACACGGTGTCGCGGTGCTCCGAGAGCGTCTGGCCGTCGACCCGCTGCATCTCGGGGCGCCCGGTGAGCGCGCGAGCGGCGATGCGAGCATCCGCCCAGGTGCCCAGCAGGTACTGGCCGAGCGCGGCCGTGTCGATGCGAGCATCCGCTTTGTCGATCGTCATGCTGCCCGACGCCTCGTCGAGCCTCTCGCTGTCTTCGATCCGGTCTGCGAGCTGCGTAGAGCTGTCGCTGTTCGTCTGGTTCTTCACCGCGTCCACCATCATTGGCCTCTTCCGTGCGCTGTCAGCAAATCTGCATCCACGCTACGAGCGGCCTCTCGGTCACGAAAATTCACCGTCCGTGCCCTACAACGACCCTTCGCCGAGCGAGGCGCGGCGTTGATGAAATCTACAGACGAACACGCAGAACGCAGGCGCTCCTCCACAACCCTGCGGAGGCGAACCGACGTGACTCCTACTTCTGTTCCTGACGGGGGAACACGATCTTCTGAATGATGATGATCGTCGAGGCGGCTACCGGGATCGCCACCAGGGCACCGAGAATCCCGCCCAGAGTTCCTCCGGCGACGGCCGCGATCACGACCACCGCGCCGGGGACCGAGACAGCGCGGTTCATGATGCGTGGGCTCAGGAAGTACGCCTCGACCTGCATGTAGACCAGGTACCAGATGAGGGCGACCAGAGCGGTCAACGGCGACGCGAAGAGGCACGTCAGAACGATGATGATCGAGCCCGTAAGCGTTCCGACGAGCGGAACCAGCGAGAAGAGGAAGGCGATGAAGGCCAGAAGTACGAACTGGGGCGCTCCGATGATCCATAGGAAGATCGCGCTCAGCACACCGTTGACCGCAGCCAGCGACACCTGCCCGACGACGTAGCGACCGACCGCTGAGGTGATGTCCTCAGACACATCGATGAAGCCCGCGCGCTTGCTGGCCGGAACGAATCGGTACGTGACGCGCTTCATCGAACGCAGCGAGGCGAGGAAGTACAACGTCAGAATCAGGACGACGATCGCGCCCGTCACACCGCTCGCGACTCCTGCGCCCACCGCCAGGATGCCGCCGCCCAGGTTCACGAAGTTGTTCGGGTCACTGACGAAGTCGGTCACACTCTTGGCCACCGAGTCGAAGTCGACGACCCCGGAGAGCTGCCGTTCCGTCGTCTTCACGAAGTCGCTGTCGACGACGCGATTGACTATGTCGGGGAAATTGGCGATGAGATTCGACACCTGCTCCACGATCACGGGGATCACCGTGAGGAGAAGGCCCGCGAAGGCAAGAATGACGCCGGCGAACACCACCAGGATCGCCGCCCAGCGGGGAAGCTTTCTCTCGAGCCACGACACGAGAGGGTCGAGCCCCAATGCGAGAAAGAGCGCAACGCCCACGTAGATGAGAACCGTGGTGAGCTGCCCGATGATCCCGCCGATGAGAATCGAGACGAGCACTCCGAGCCCGCCGACGAGCCCGATGCGGAACGCATTGACCCTGACCGGCGGAAGGGCCGCACTACCGGGAACGACGATGTCGGACTGGGGTTGCTGCACCTCTGGGGTGCGGCGTCTCTTCATGTTGAACATTCGGTTCCCCGTCTTGTCGTCTCTGCGCGCTCACCCCACCTTAGGAGGGTCTGTTGCGGCCGAGTGCGCGCTTGACTTTCTCGATCGCCGACGCCGCCGGAACCTCGTTGTACACACCGGCCGGCTCCTGGCCCGACATACGCTGGATGTCCTCCATCAGCGCGTCGGTCAGCTTGCGTCTCGCGCGCGCGGAATTCGGCTGGCCGTACTCGGATGCGTCGATGGGACGACCGAATTCGACCGACACTCTGTGCAGCCGGGGAATCGTCGAACCCACGGGCTGCAGCTTCTCTGTGCCGATCAGTGCGACGGGAACGATGAGGCTGTTGGAACTCATTGCCAGCCAGGCCGCGCCCGTGCGCCCCTTGTAGATTCGTCCGTCTCGTGACCGGGTTCCCTCGGGGTAGATCGCGAATGCCTCGTCACGCTCGAGGATGGCGAGTCCCGCGTCTAGAGCGTCTTGCGCGGCCTGACCTGCACCACGGTCAACGGGCACCGCGCCGATAGCCGAGAAGAACGATTTCGAGAGCCACCCTTTGGCGCCCTCTCCGGTGAAGTAGTCCGACTTCGCGAGGAACGAGACGTTGCGCGGAGCGACAAGAGTGAGAACGACGCTGTCGATAAAGCTGAGGTGATTGCTCGCAAGGACAACGCGACCGGTGCGTGGCACGTTGTCACGGCCGGTCACCTTGGGACGGTACACCGCTCGAGCCACGGGAGCGAGAAAGGCGCGGCTGAGGAGGGTAAGCATCCGCCCAGTCTCGCAGAGCACCCATAGCTCTCAGGGCATGCTCTGCGATACGCACTGTATCTATGCTCGGATCAGGATATTGCGTCTCCCGCGACGACGGCGAGCAGAGCTTCGCCATACTTCTGCAGCTTGGCTTCGCCGATTCCGGTGATGCCTCCCGCCTGGGCGAGCGAGGTCGGCCGCTGGGTGGCGACAGCCCGCAGGGTGGCATCGCCGAAGACGATATAAGCAGGAACCCCTTGCTCTCGAGCCTCGCCCGCACGCCACGCTCGCAGCTTCTCGAACAGTTCTTGATCGGCCGGCGCCAGTTCAGCCGTCGCCGCCTTCGACTTCGACGAACCCGACGATCGCACGCTGCGCGCAGCTCGTTCGGCTTCCCGCCGCATCGACACCGGATGCCGACCCGCGAGAACCTCGCCGCTCGCCTCGGTGATCACCAGGGTTCCGTAGCCGTCGTCATTCACGGCGAGCAGCCCTTGCGCCAGCAGCTGGCGAACTACGCCTCGCCACTGTTGATCGCTGAGATCTTGTCCGATGCCCCAGGTCGAGAGGCTCTGATGATTCAGCTGGGTGACCCTGTCGGTGACCTTGCCTCGCAGAATGTCGATCAGTTGACCTGCACC
Organism: Agreia pratensis; assembly: GCF_900177685.1. GTDB lineage: Bacteria > Actinomycetota > Actinomycetes > Actinomycetales > Microbacteriaceae > Agreia > Agreia pratensis. The sequence goes on along the minus strand of NZ_FXAY01000002.1, from coordinate 461,439 downwards.
GAATCGCTGGTTGCGCTCGCGCTGCAGCCGCACGACGGTCGACAGCAGCTTCTGCGCTGCGACCGTGCCGTCCCACGACTCGGGAGGCTCGAGGCAGGTGTCGCAGTTGCCGCACGGAGTGGACTGCTGGCCGAAGTAGCCCAACAGGTTGACCCGGCGGCAGTGCACGGTCTCGCAGAGCGCAAGCATCGCGTCGAGGTGGGCGGAGAGCCGCCGGCGATGGGCGAGGTCTCCGGGAGACTCGTCGATCATTCGACGCTGCTGCACGACGTCTTGGAGACCGTAGGCGAGCCAGGCCGTGGAGGGGAGGCCGTCGCGGCCGGCGCGACCCGTCTCTTGGTAGTAACCCTCGACGCTCTTGGGCAGATCGACGTGGGCGACGAAGCGCACATCGGGCTTGTCGATGCCCATGCCGAAGGCGATGGTGGCGACGATGATGATGCCGTCTTCGCGCAGAAAGCGAGACTGGGTGGCTGCCCGCAGTCGCGAGTCGAGGCCCGCGTGATACGGCAGCGCCTTCAACCCGTTGTCGGCGAGGAACTGTGCCGTCTTCTCGACGGTGTTGCGCGAGAGGGCATAGACGATGCCCGAGTCGGTGGGGTGCTCGCCCTTGATGAGTGAGAGGAGCTGCTTGCGCACCTCGCCCTTGTTCTCGATGCGGTAGCGGATGTTCGGGCGGTCGAAGCTGGCGACGAAGTGCTTGGCCTGCTGCATGCCCAGGCGTTCGGTGATCTCGGCATGCGTGGCCTCGGTGGCCGTGGCCGTCAGGGCGATACGGGGCACGTCTGGCCACCGCTCGGCCAGCTCGGAGAGAGCGAGATAGTCGGGCCTGAAGTCGTGGCCCCACTGCGACACGCAGTGGGCCTCGTCGATGGCGAAGAGCGCAATCTCTCCCTGCGCGAGAAAACGCTTGGTCGCCTCGTTCGAAAGACGTTCCGGCGCGACATAGAGAAGGTCGAGCTGCCCGCTGAGGTAGGCGTTCTCGACGCGTGCCCGCTCTGCGGCATCCTGCGTCGAATTGAGAAAGGCCGCGCGAACGCCGACCGCCGTCAGCGCGTCGACCTGGTCTTGCATCAGGGCGATCAGGGGCGAGATGACGATGCCGGTGCCCGGGCGCACCAGCGACGGAATCTGGTAGCACAGCGACTTGCCGCCGCCGGTCGGCATGAGCACGACCGTGTCGCCGCCGTCGATGACGTTCTGGATGATCGCGGCTTGGTCGCCGCGGAAGGTCTCGTACCCGAAGACCCGCTGCAGGGCCTCGACGGCCGTCTCTGGAATGGCGACGGGAAGGTGAACCGGCGGCGGCGCCTGCGTTACTTGCGTTGCCTGAGCTTGTCGAAGGGAAGGACCTTCGTCGTAGTACGGATCGTACGGCGGCTCTTCATCGAGGGGCGGTGGCTCCGCTTGCGGGTCCCAGGGGATTTCAGCGTTCCACGTCACGCTCCGAAGTTTACCGGGGCGATCCGACGTCGCTCCCGCGAGCGCGGGTGTTGCCGCCGAGCGCGGTGGCGCAACCACCACGCCGGGCGAGAACTCCCGCGCTCGATCACTCACCGCGGCGGCATAACGAGGAAACCGTCGGGGTGGCCGAAGGGAAGCTGAGGAACTCCGAGCGCGAGAAGCCGACGGCACAGAGCGCCAGCACTGTTCGCCACCTCCCACGGCCAGCGCCCGAACCCGTCGCTCTGAGTTCGCAGCCAGTCCTCTCTCTGTTTCTCGTCCCAGAGAGCCTGCGCAGGTGTGCGCCCTCGCAGGTATTCCGGATCGGTGAACTTGATCCGTCCGTCGACCTCCCCGATGCGTCTGCACCGTTTAAACCAGAAGTCGACGAAGTACGAGTGGCCCGAGGGGTGCACGAACTCCTGCTGAAGAATCGGCCGAGGAAATCGGTGCCGCGCCATGTTGACGAGACTCACCGACTCGGCGACAGAACCGCTGAGCGGGGTCGCGAACTCGATGACGCCAGAAGCCTGACGCGAACCACGGAGGGGCAACAGCTCGCTCAACACGGAGCGAAGCTCCTCTCGGGTCACCAAGCCGCGATGCAGGGCGAAATCGGCGGCAGCTACGCCAGAGACGAAGGTCGACTGTGCAGCGACGTCGACGATCGTTCGCGCGATATCGGTGACGACGAGGCCCTCTGCGGTTCTGACGAGCGTCGACGGCATCCCTACCGCGTGACGACGAATCCCTGGATCGGATCGACCGCCGGACGAGCGCTCCGCGAGAACATGCACGTCTCGCGGCCAGGGGCCGACGATCGGAAGCCCCCACAGCACGGCCGCTGAGTAGCTGGAGAAGACGGGCTCGATACGTCGGGTGCGGGCGACCGCAAAAACCTGCATGCGGTATCTCGCGTCGAAGTCCATCGATCTCCAGGTCGACGAAGGAATGTAGACACCTCGACGGATTTGCAGGAGCTCCCCACGAGCCGCGAGACGACTGAGCCGGGAGTCACCGCCCATCAACTGGTTGCGGTCTCGGGTCACAAGAAGCGCATCCTCGAGATGCATCATTGGCGCAGTCATAGCTTCACCCTGTCGGAGAGCAACTGCGCACGACGCGGACGACGCTGAACTGTGGAAGCCCGTCTCCGTTCGTCACCTGTGATGGAGAGGAGCCACGCGAACACCCATTCTGCGAGCGCGGGTGTTCCCGCCGAACGCGGCGGCGCAACCACCGCGCCGCGCGCGAACTCCCGCGCTCGGCGACGTCGCTCTCGCGAGCGCGCAATGAGCGCGCGCGACTAGGCTCGATCTCCATGCTCGTCACAGCGCTCGGACTCGTCGGCGCGTTCGTCTACGGCTCGGCCGACTTCCTCGGCGGTCTGGCCTCCAAGCGCCTCTCGCCCTTCGCCGTCACCGGCATCGCGGCGTTCTCGGGGCTCGTGGTGCTGCTCGCCGTCTACCCGCTCGTCGGCGGCGAATGGTCTGCCGATGCTGCCTTCTGGGGAAGCATCTCAGGGCTCTCCGGAGCAATCGGCATCTCGTTGCTCTACGCCTGCCTCGCAATCGGGCCCATGAGCATCCTCTCGCCTCTGACCGCGGTCGTCTCCGCCGTCGTTCCCCTTGCCGTCGGTCTGAGCCGCGGTGATGCGCTCAAGCCCGTCGGCTACGTCGCCCTCGCTCTTGCGCTGGTCGCCGTCGTCCTGGTGGGCTTCGTCCCAGAGAAAGGGGCTGTGCGTCCCACCCTTCGTGGGGTTCTCATGGCCATAGGATCTGGCGCGACGATCGGTATCTTCCTCGTCGCCATCGACATCGCGCCAGCCGACTCGGGGCTCGTACCTCTGATGTTCAACAGAGCAGTGAACGGCATCATCATGGTTGCGATCGTGGTGACGACTCTCGCGGTCGCGCGCCGGCGATCGGATGCCGCCGCCCGGCCACCCGCCGCATCCGACGCGCCCGCGCGGGCCGGCCTTCGCACCGCCCTGCTACTGGCCCTCGCGTGCGGCGTCGCCGACGCGGCGGCCAACGGCCTGATTCTCACCGGGCTCCGGCTCGGAGAACTTTCGGTGATGTCGGTGCTCGTCGCGCTCTACCCGGCAGGAACGATCGTGCTGGCGGCCCTCGTACTCAAGGAGCGCATCGCTCATCTGCAGATCGTCGGGCTCGTTCTCGCGATCGCCGCGGCGGGCATGCTGTCGCTCGCCTGAGGCGATGATCATCGCCGATTAGTTTGGTTATGCTGCCCTAAGCTGGGCTGTGGAGGTCTGATGAGAAACGTGAGCACGCGCCTGCTCCTGACATGCGCCGCGATCGGCGTTGCTGGCGGTCTCGTGTTCGCACTCAATGCCTGGATCGGCGGCACCGTCGCGGCGCTCGCTCCCCTCTTCTACGGGTTCACGATCGGCGTCTACTTCCTGCCCGGTGTTGTGGCCCAGTATGTGATCAGGCGTGGCGGAGTCGCGATTCTCACTGCGGCCATCGCCGGGCTCGTGACCGCGCCGCTTCAGCCCATCGGCTTCTGGGCGACTCTGATCGCGATCGCCATCGGTGCCTTCCAAGAGCTGCCCTTCCTCATCACGAGGTACCGTCGCTGGAACACCTGGCTCTTCATCGTGGGCGGCATCGTGGCAGGCATCGTCTGCGCCGCGGGCATGTATCGCACCCTCGCGAAAGACGCCCTCGACGCCGCCTCGGGAGCGATTCTCATGACCGGATACTTCGTCGCCCCCGTCGTCTTCACGGCGATCGCGGTGCTTCTCGGTGCAGCCCTCGTGCGCACGGGCGTGGCACGTGGACTGCGGGCAGAGCACACTCGCGTCACCCGCTCGGCGTGACCGACGACCGCGCCGAGCTCGCGCAGCCCCCGATCGAGGAGCGTCCCGCTCCGATCGTGAGCGTGCAGTCCGTTTCCATCCAGCACGACGGTCGCGCGGCATCCACGCCGAGTGACGTGACTTTCGACGTGGCACCCGGGGAGGTCGTGCTGATCCTCGGCCCATCGGGCTCCGGCAAGTCGACGCTCGCATTGGCGCTGAACGGACTCGTTCCCCACGCGGTGCCCGCCGAACTCACGGGCGTCGTGACCGTCGGTGGGATGCGCACGGCCGAGGCGACGGTCGCCCGGCTGAGCGAGCGGGTCGCCATGGTCTTCCAAGACCCCGACTCGCAGATGGTCACGGGAACACTGCTCGACGAGGTGGCATTCGGTCCTGAGAATCTGCTCGTCGGCCGCGACGAGGTTCTCGCGCGAGCCGAAGAGAGCCTGCGCCAGGTGGGGCTGTGGGAGCGTAGTGGCGACAACCCCGACGTCCTCTCGGGAGGAGGTCGCCAGCGGCTCGCCATCGCCTGCGCGCTCGCCATGAAGACACCGATTCTCGTTCTCGACGAACCGACGGCCAATCTCGACCCTGCCGGAATCGACGAGGTCTACGCGGTTCTTCGGCAGCTGGTCGACTCCGGCGAACACGCGATCGTTCTCGTCGAGCACAACCTCGATGCTGCGATCGAACTCGTCGACCGGGTCATCGTGCTCGACACACAGGGGCGACTGGCCATGCAGGGCCCGACCAGGCACATTCTCACCGGCCGGGTCGACGAACTCTTGAGCCTCGGCGTCTGGCTGCCCGTCGCACTGCTCGCAGCCCTGCGCCTCCGACGTGCGGGCGTCCCGATCGATCCACTGCCCCTCACCCCGCGCGAGCTGACGGCGTCGCTCGATGCCCAGGATGCCCTCCCCCCGTTGGCCACTCTGCGACCGCATTCCGCTGCCAACGCCTCAGGCCATGCCGCGGCCGGCCATGCTGCCGCCGGCCATGCCGAGCCGGCCGTGCGTGTGACCGGACTCGACCTCGATCGCGGGCGCACCCGCATCCTGAACGACATCGATCTCTCGATCGAGCGCGGCTCGTTCGTGGCGATCGTCGGCACGAACGGGGCGGGCAAGACCACGCTGCTGCAGGCGATTGCCGGGGTGATCCGCGCTCCGGCCGGTCGCATCCAGGTTCTGGGAATCGATCCTGCCAAGGCCGACGCTCGCACCCTGGCGCGCACCGTCGGATTCGTCTTCCAGAATCCGGAGCACCAGTTCATCAAAGGAACCGTCGCCGACGAGCTTGCGCACGGACCGCAGCTGCAGAAGATGGCCACCGACGACATCGAGGCGCGTGTCTCGAACATGCTCGACCGGTTCGGGCTGCAGGAACTGCGCGACGAGCATCCCTTTCTGCTGTCGGGCGGACAGAAGAGGCGACTCTCCGTCGGCACCGCACTCATCGACGGAGCGCCCCTGCTCGCCCTCGACGAGCCCACTTTCGGCCAAGACAGGGCGCGGGCATCCGAGCTGCTGACACTGCTCGACGCGCTCAACGCCGACGGCACGACCGTGCTGGTCGTGACCCACGACCTGCAGCTCGTCGCGGAGCACAGCAGCCACATTCTGGTTCTCGACTCAGGCAGGGTCGCGGCCTACGGCCCCACGGCGACGGTGCTCGCGTCAGGCGCCCTCGAGTCGGCCGGGCTGCGCACGCCGCCGCTCGCGCGAGCATTTCGCGAGGTCGTGCGTCATCCGACCTGGCGCGCCGTCACCCGCCTCGCCGATCTGCCGGCCGGGGCGCCATCGTGAGCCCGGCAACCGCATCCGTGACACGCCAGATCGCCGATCCGTACGCGGCGCCGCCCGACTACGGGCCCATCCGCTTTCTGCACCGCCTCAATCCCCTGTCGAAGATCGCTGCCCCGCTGCCCGCCATGGCCCTGCTTCTCTTCACCCGAGACATCGCGACGCCGCTGATCTTCTGCGTCGTCACCCTCGTCATGCTCGTGATCGGTGCGCATCTGCGGGCTCGCACACTCCTCGTGCTCCTGGTCGGTATGCCGCTCATCGTCGCGGTGATGTCTGTGAGCTTCGGCATCTGGACGGACCCGGCCCGCGTCGGCGACTCCCCCGTTCTCATCGAGGCCGGGCCTGTGCTCTTCACCGTCGGCGCCTGGCTCGTCGGTCTGGCCACGGCACTCCGACTCACGGCGATCGTGCTTCTCGCCCTTGTCGGCGGATTGACCTCGACGGGCCCCGATCTGGTGCGCTCTCTCGTGCAACAGCTCCGTGTGCCCTACCGGCTGGGCTATACCGCGCTCGCCGCGTTCCGCTTCGTGCCGCGCTTCAGGCACGAGCTCGACGTGATCAGGCAGGCGCACCGCGTTCGTGGCATCTCGGATGGGCGGGGCCCGATAGCGTGGGTCGCGCGCACGGCCGGCTACGTCGTTCCCCTGCTGGCGGGCGCCATCAGGCATGCAGAGCGGGTCGCGCTCGCCATGGACTCGCGGGCATTCGGCGCACACTCCACCCGCACCGAGCGCTATACGATCGCGTTCCGTGCGAGAGACTGGGTCTTCATCGCCGTCTTCTGGGCACTGACCGCGCTTGTCGTCATGCTGTGACCAAGCCGCTCTTGTGAATTGTTCCAAGTAGGAATACCGTTCTCATCGAGCGTCACCGGTGCCTCCTACGATTGACGCACACAGCTTCGCTCGTCGTCATCGTGAGGAATCCCCGTGCAACTCGTCCGCCTCATCCTCCACCACCTCAAGCCCTACACGGGCTGGGTCGTGGCCGTCGTCGTCTTCCAATTCGTCTCCACCCTCGCTGCGCTCTACCTGCCCAGCCTCAATGCCCAGATCATCGACAAGGGCGTCTCGACCGGCGACACCGATTTCATCTGGTCGACCGGCATGACCATGATCGTCGCCTGCCTCGTTCAGGTGGTCACGGCCATCGCGGGCATCTATTTCGGCGCCCGTGTTGCCATGGCGGTGGGCCGCGACCTTCGGCGTGAGATCTACCGCAAGGTCGATTCGCTCGGAGCCATCGACGTGGCGAAGTTCGGCACGGCCACGCTCATCACCCGCGGCACGAACGACGTGCAGCAGGTGCAGATGCTGGTTCTGATGATGCTCAACTTCATGGTGTCGACGCCCATCATGTGCATCGGCGGAATCATCTTCGCCCTTCGCGAAGACGCGGGCCTCTCGTGGCTCGTCTGGGTCTCGGTGCCTCTGCTGTTCATCATCGTCGGGTTCCTCGTCTTCCTCCTCCTTCCACTGTTCCGGCTCATGCAAGACCGCATCGATGGCATCAACAGCGTGCTGCGCGAGCAGATCATGGGCATCCGCGTGGTGCGGGCTTTCGTGCGCGAGCCGTTCGAATCCGAGCGCTACCAGCGCGCCAACGAGGCCATCACCGTGGTCTCGATCAAGGTCGGCAACATCTTCGTACTGATGTTCCCCGTCATCACGATGGTCCTCCATCTCGCCACCGCCGCCGTGCTCTGGTTCGGTGGGCAGCGGGTCGACGCGGGCGAGATCCAGGTGGGCTCGCTCACCGCATTCCTCCAGTACCTGCTGCAGATCCTCACCGCCGTCATGATGGGCGTCTTCATGGTGATGATGATCCCCCGAGCCGTCGTCTGCGCCGAGCGCATCACCGAGGTGCTCTCGACCGATCCGAGCATGGCCGTGCCTGCTCAGCCCGCGCCGCGGGTCCCCACGGCCGGTCGGGTCGAGTTCACCGACGTGACGTTCGGCTACCCGGGCGCCGAGCGCCCAGTGCTCGATCGCGTTTCGTTCGTCGCCGAGCCGGGCAAGACCACCGCGATCGTCGGCTCGACCGGAGCGGGCAAGACCACGATGCTCAACCTGATTCCCCGCCTCTACGACGCGCAGGCGGGCAGCATCACCATCGACGGCATTCCCGTCGCCGGCCTCGACCGCCGCCAGATCGCCCATCTCGTCGGGCTGGTGCCGCAGAAGCCCTATCTGTTCTCTGGAACCATCGCATCCAATCTGCGATTCGGTCGACCCGACGCGACAGACGACGATCTGTGGCGGGCTCTGCGCGTGGCCCAGGGCGAAGACTTCGTGAGAGCCAAGGAGAAGGGTCTCGGCGATCCGATCTCGCAGGGCGGAACAAACGTGTCCGGCGGGCAGCGGCAGCGACTCTGCATAGCCAGGGCGCTCGTGGCCGATCCGCAGGTGTACCTGTTCGACGATTCCTTCTCGGCGCTCGACGTCGCAACGGATGCGCGACTGCGGGAGGCCCTGTTCCAGGCCACGCAGGGCGCGACCGTGATCATCGTGGCCCAGCGCATCTCGACCATCAGATCGGCAGACCAGATCCTCGTCGTCAACGATGGCGCGATCGTGGCCCGAGGCACGCACGACGAGCTGCTCGACGAGAGCGAGACGTATCGCGAAATCGTCGGATCGCAGATGAGCATCGAGGGGGTTGCCTGATGGCCCGCAAGACGAAGAAGAACCAGGCTGCCGACGAGACCCCCACTGTCATCGACGAGCTCGAAGGCGACGCGTACGAAAGAGACTTCGTGCCTACCGAGGCCGACGGCGACATGTTCGGCGGTGCGCCGGCGAAGAAGGCCCAGCAGTTCTGGCCGTCGGCCAAGCGTCTCATGGGGCTTCTCGGGCCCGAGCGGGTCAAGATGAGCATCGTCGTGGGCCTTGTCGTCATCTCTGTCGTTCTCACCGTAATCGCGCCCAAGATTCTCGGCCAGGCCGTCGACACCATCTTCAACGGAGTCATCGGATCTCAGCTGCCCGCAGGGGTGCCGCTCGCCCAGATCGTCGCCGAGACCAGGGCCTCCGGCAACAACGACTTCGCCGACCTGCTCGAGAAGTCCACCATCGTTCCCGGCCAGGGCATCGACTTCATCGTTCTGGGGCGACTGATCATCGTCGTGCTGCTGATGTATATCGTCGCCTCTGCTCTCAACTGGGCACAGGGCTACGTGCTCAACGGACTGGTCATGCGGGTGGTCTTCCGGCTGCGTCAAGACATCGAGGTGAAGCTCAACAAGCTTCCGCTCAGCTACTTCGATTCCCGGCAGCGCGGCGACACCATGTCGAGAGTCACGAACGACGTCGACAACATCCAGGCCGCGCTGCAACAGGCGTTCTCGCAGCTCGTGCAATCGGCTCTCACCGTGATCGGCATCGTCATCGTCATGTTCATCGTGTCGTGGCAGCTGGCGCTGATCGCATTGATCGCCCTGCCGCTGTCTGCGGTGATCGCCGGTGTCATCGGTGCACGTTCACAGAAGCTCTTCGCCGCTCAGTGGAAGAACACGGGCGCCTTGAACGGGCACATCGAGGAGTCATTCTCGGGCCTCGAGCTCGTGCGTGTGTTCGGGCGCGACAAAGAGATGATCGCCGAGTTCGACGAGCGTAACGAGAAGCTCTACAACGCATCATTCGGCGCGCAGTTCGTCTCGGGCATGATCATGCCCGCCATGACCTTCGTCTCGTATCTGTCGTACGTTCTCATCGCCGTGGTCGGAGGGCTGCGCGTCGCATCCGGGCAAATGACCCTCGGTGACGCGACAGCATTCATCCAGTACTCGCGCGAGTTCTCGCAGCCCCTCGGCCAGATCGCCGGCATGGCGAACATGCTGCAGTCGGGTGTGGCCTCGGCCGAACGCACATTCGAGCTCCTCGACGCCGACGAGCAGCAGCCCGACGAGGTCACGGCCGAATTGCCGATCCGCACAGACGGCCATGTTCGTTTCGACGACGTCTCGTTCAGCTACGACCCCGAGAAGCCGCTGATTGAGTCGCTCTCGCTCGAGGCCAAGCCTGGTCAGACTGTCGCGATCGTCGGCCCGACCGGAGCCGGCAAGACGACTCTGGTCAATCTCGTGATGCGCTTCTACGAGCTGACAGGCGGGCGCATCCTGCTCGACGGTGTCGACATCACCCGGCTTTCTCGTGGCACTCTGCGTTCTCGCGTCGGAATGGTTCTCCAAGATGCATGGCTGTTCGAGGGCACGATCCGCGAGAACATCCGCTACGGGCGTCTCGATGCCACAGACGACGAGGTAGTCGAGGCGGCCAAGGCCACCATGGTCGACCGTTTCGTGCGTCAGTTACCCCTCGGCTACGACACGGTGCTCGACGCCGACGGTGGCAGCGTCTCGGCAGGAGAACGACAGCTCATCACCATCGCCCGCGCGTTCATCGCCAACCCGTCGCTGCTCATTCTCGACGAGGCCACCTCGTCGGTCGACACTCGCACCGAACTTCTCGTACAGCACGCCATGGCCGCCCTGCGCACCGATCGCACGTCGTTCGTGATCGCGCACCGGCTCTCCACCATCCGCGATGCAGACACGATCCTGGTGATGCAGAGTGGTCGCATCGTCGAGCAGGGCAACCACGACGAACTCCTCGAGGCCCATGGCGCCTACTACACGCTATACATGACTCAGTTCCGCGGCGAAGAGATCGACGACCCCGCCCCTCACGAGGGCCAATCGCCCGCTGCTCCCTGAGCCTGTCGAGGGGAACCAACAGAAGGGACGGCTCAGATATGGACTGGACACTCGAAGTGATCGTGCTGCCTGTCGCAGACGTCGAACGTTCGATCGCGTTCTACCGCGACCAACTCGGCTTCACTCTCGACCACGATACGCAGACGCCGCAAATGCGGGTAGTGCAGCTCACTCCGCGAGGATCGGGCTGCTCGATCGTTCTGGGCATGTCGCAGATGAAGCCCGGTTCGATGAATGGCCTGCAGCTCGTCGTGTCAGATGCCGATGCCGCCCGGGCGGAGCTTCTCTCTCGTGGCGTCGAGGTCAGCGAGCTCAGCATCTTCGACGCAGAGCGCGACGGCGGTACGTTCTTCTTCTTCGACGATCCCGACGGCAACAGCTGGGCAGTGCAAGAGATGAAGATCCGCGCCGATAAGCCGCTCATCCCCCGGGCGTAGCGTCCGCTTGGCGCATAACTGTCTCACTTCGCGATTGTGGGTCGATATGCGCCACGTCGATCGGCGGATGGGCCCGCGGCCGCAGCAACAACGACGAAGCGCCCTCGTCCCTGACGGGAGGAGGGCGCTTCGCGTTGCCGCTGTGGCAGGTATTACCGCGTGCTCATTACTGCGAGCGAGTGATTAGACGCTGCGCAGGTCGTCGAGCAGCTGGTCGCCCGGACGGACGTTCACCGTGTTCGCGCGAATCTCTGCGCGGCCGAGCAGCTCATCCATACGACGCTGGCGCGAACGGTTGATGAGCGTGATGACCATGCCCTTCTTGCCCGCGCGGCCGGTGCGGCCGGAGCGGTGCAGGTAGGTCTTGTACTCGTCGGGCGCGTCGGCCTGGATGACCAGGTTGATGTCGTCGACGTGGATTCCGCGAGCAGCGACGTCGGTTGCGACGAGCACGTTGACCCGGCCGCTGGTGAGCAGCTGGAGGTTGCGAGTGCGGCGTGACTGGTTGAGGTCACCGTGCAGGCTGGTGGCGGGGATACCGGCGTCGTCGAGCTGGTCGGCCAGCTCTTCGGCGAAGGCACGGGTACGGGCGAAGACCAGGGTCTTGCCGGGGCCCGAGGCCAGCTGCTGGATGATCTCGCGCTTGTCGCGCTGCTCGATGAGCAGCACGCGGTGGTCGATCGTGGAGGAAGCCTGGTCTTCACCGGCGACCTCGTGCACTGCCGGGTTCACGAGGAACTCGTTGACCAGCTGGGCCACGCCCTTGTCGAGCGTTGCCGAGAACAGCAGACGCTGTCCGCCATCGGCGACCAGACGCAGGATGCGCTGCACCGGCTCGAGGAAGCCCAGGTCGCACATGTGGTCGGCCTCGTCGAGCACCGTGATGGTGACCTTGGAGAGGTCGAGACGACCCTGCTCCACGAGGTCTTCGAGACGGCCGGGAGTCGCGATGATGATGTCGGTTCCGCGCTGCAGAGCCGAGACCTGCTTGAACTGCGGCACGCCTCCGAACACCGTGGTGGTGTTCAGGCCGACGGCGCGAGCGATGGGCTGCACCGTGCGGTCGATCTGCATGGCGAGCTCACGGGTCGGAGCAAGGATGAGGGCGCGGGGAAGGCGACCGGGCTTGCGGCCCTTCGCTCCACCGTTCTCCATAAGACGCTCGACGACGGGTGCACCGAAGGCGATGGTCTTGCCGGAGCCGGTCTTGCCGCGACCGAGCACATCTTTTCCGGCGAGAACGTCGGGGATGGTCGCAGCCTGGATCGGGAACGGGCTGAGGGCACCCATCGACTGCAGCTGGCGCTCGATGTTGTCTCCGAGACCGAGGTCCTTGAACGAGACACCTTCGACCTCGACGGCGGTCGTGGCCTGGGCCTCGAGGCGCTCCAGCACGACATCGTCTACCGGCGCGTGTCCGGCGCTGGGACGGTCGTCGCGCTTCGGGTAGAAGTCGGATCCGCGGTCGTTGCTGCGCTGCGGGCGGTCACCGTAGGAGGGACGCTCGGTGCGCGCCGGACGGTCACCGTAGGACGGGCGCTCGGTGCGAGCCGGACGGTCACCATAAGAAGGGCGGTCATTGCTGCGCTGCGGACGGTCACCATACGACGGACGCTCAGAACGCTGCGGGCGGTCACCGTAGGACGGACGCTCCGTGCGAGCAGACCGGTCACCATACGAGGGACGCTCTGTGCGATCGCCGTAGGACGGACGCTCGGAACGCTGCGGACGATCGCCATACGACGGACGCTCGGTGCGCGCCGGACGGTCGCCATACGAAGGGCGGTCATTGCTGCGCTGCGGACGATCACCGTACGAAGGACGCTCGGAACGCTGCGGGCGGTCGCCGTACGACGGACGCTCGGAACGCTGCGGGCGGTCGCCGTACGACGGACGCTCGGTGCGAGCAGACCGGTCACCGTACGACGGGCGGTCGTTGCTGCGCTGGGGACGGTCGCCATACGACGGACGGTCGTTGCTGCGCTGCGGACGGTCACCGTAGGACGGGCGCTCGGTGCGGTCACCGTAGGAAGGACGCTCTGAACGCTGCGGGCGATCACCGTACGACGGACGCTCGGTGCGAGCAGACCGGTCACCATACGAGGGACGGTCGTTGCTACGCTGCGGGCGGTCACCATACGACGGACGCTCAGAACGCTGCGGGCGATCGCCATACGACGGGCGCTCACTGTTGCTGTATGCCGGGCGCTCAGAGGAGCGCGCTGCACGCTCGTCGGCGTTCCAGCGGGCCTTCTTGGGGGCGCCGGATGCGGGGGCGGCCTGGTAGCCGCGGTGTCCGGGCGACTTGCTGCCGGACTTCGAGCCGTTCGGCACGTAGTTCTTGGCAGGCTTGAAGCCGCCGGATTTGTTGGTTTTAGGCATGGTACTTTCCGGGTTTTATTAGATTGCATGGCAAAACGACAACCGGAATTGGTTGTAACTTCGCTAGAACCCGGAATATCTTCAGTCCGGGGCCGTGTCATACGTTGACAATTCCTTGTGAGCAACGGGGATATTCGTATACGACACGAATGACCGCTGGCCAGCGCGTCCATACGCTGACAAAGGAAAACCGGCCCACCAGACTTACAAACCCTTCCGCGACAGAATCGCGGTGTCTAGAGCCGACTTGTAAACGTTACACGCCGGCCGCGCCTTTGTCACGCTATCGATCGAAGCGCGCGCCCTCGGGCACCGACAGTCGCACGGCCAAGATCAGCACGATCAGTCCGTTGACGAGCGGCACGAACACGAGAAATGCGAAGAAGCCCGACAGATTGCTGTCGTGCAGGCGGCGAACAAAGAGAGCGATCGTCGGCACCGCTGAGACGAGCAAGAACAGCCACGGCAGAGCAAAACAAATATAAAAGCCGATCCGGGGTGGTTCCACGGTTCCGTCGGCGGCTACCTGGCCCGCGTGATGGGCATCGTGGATTCACACAACCGCGCGCAAGGCGCGACCTTGTGGGAGTCCACGATGAATCATACGAGACACGTCGCACGTCGCGACAGAACACAGTCGCCTGTTACGCGACACGTCCTTCTTCGCGTTCTATACGCCGCGCCTTGCGCCGCTCGAGTGCGCCGTAGACCACGGAGTACAGCACCGGCAGAACGAGCAGCGTGAGCACCGTCGACGAGACCAGCCCACCGATGACGACGAGCGCGAGCGGCTGCGAGATGAAACCGCCGTGACCTGTGAGCCCGACCGCCATGGGCAGGAGCGCGAAGATCGTGGCCAACGCCGTCATCAGAATGGGCCGAAGTCGGCGGCTCGCGCCATCGATCAGAGCCTCGCGCACAGAGCGCCCCTTCTCGCGATACTGGTTCACGAGGTCGATGAGAACAATGGCATTGGTCACGACGATTCCGATGAGCATGAGCACACCGATGATCGAGGGCACGCCGAGCGGGATACCGGACACGAGCTGCAGGATGATCGCGCCGGTTGCCGCAAACGGCACCGACACGAGCAGCAGGAGCGGCTGCAGCAGACTGCGGAACGTCGCGACCATCACCACATACACAATCAGGATGGCGACGAGCAGCGCGATTCCGAGCTGGCTGAACGCATCTCCCTGGTCGCTGGTCACCCCGCCGAGAGTAGCGGTCGCTCCGGCGGGGAGCTTGGTGTCGTTGACAGCCGCCTGCACCTCCGCGCTCGCCGTACCGAGGTTGTCGCTCGCCGGCGTCGCCGTGATGGTGGCGGTACGCACACCCTTGACCGTCGTGATCGATGCCGGCCCGTCGACCGTCTCGACCTTCGCGACCGAGTCGAGGCGAACCAATCCCGCCGCGCTGGGAATCTGCAGCCCAGCGAGGTCTGCGACCGTCGCCGGCGAGGTCTGCGATTGGATGTACATCGTGTAGCTGGTGTCGTCGATGAAGATCGTGCCGAGAGTCTGCGGCTGCATCGCCTGCGACACGATTCCGCCCACGACGGTCTCGCTGAGTCCCGCCTCCGTCGCTTTGACCCTGTCGACGGTGACGGCGATATAGGGCCGCGAGTTGCTGAGATTGCTCTCGCTCTGTGTGATCGCGTCGAGCTTCGAGACCTTGGCCAGAATGGCATCGGATGCCGTCTGCAGGTCGGCCGCGCTGGTCGCGGTCACGTCGATGGCGATGTCGCTCGATGTTCCGAATCCGGCCGAGGCCGCCACCTGGATGTCACCGGCGTCGCTGGTCTTCTCGAGCGTCGTGCGAACGGTCTCGGCGAGGGCGTCTTGATCGGCACTCTCGTCGGTGGTGATCGAGTAGGTGATCGCTCCGGCTCCGCCGCCGACGAAGGCGTCTCGAAGCGCGGAACCGCTCGAGCCGATGCTGAGCTGCACGGTCGTGATGCCCTTGATGCCGAGCAGCGCCTTCTCGACCGACTGTGCGGCCGTGTTCTGCGCATCCAGACTCGTGCCGACGGGCACCGTCTGCGTGACAGTCAGGGTGTTCTGCCCGCTCGACCCGAGAAAGTTCGTCTTCATGAACGGGGTCAGGCCGAGAGTGAGCAGCAGCAGCAGTGTCGCCGACACGAGCGTGATGACCGGTCGCTTCAGCGTGCCCTCGAGAATCGGCAGGTAGCGCTTCTGCAGCGCAGACGGCTTCTCCTCCTCGATGACCAACTGTTCCTGCCGCCTGGCGCGGCGCGACTCGAGCCCTGTGGCAGCGTCGACCGGCACGACGGGAGCGGATGCGATGTCGTGCGCGTGTGTCTTCGTCTTGCGTGAGCGGAGGAACCAGTAGGCGAGCACGGGCACGATCGTGAGCGCCACGATGAGGGAGGCCAGCAGCGCGATGGTGACCGTCAGAGCGAACGGCCGGAACAACTCGCCTGTCGTCCCCTCGACGAACGAGATCGGAAGGAACACGGCGACGGTCGTGATCGTCGACGCGGTGATGGCACCGGCCACCTCGCGAACGGCCTCGACGATGATGGCGGCTCTCGCCGCGCCCGCCCGGTCGGTGCCGCCCTGCATGCGGGCCACTCCCTCGGGCGACGCCAGATGCCTTCGAATGTTCTCGATCACGACGATGGAGTCGTCGACCACTCGTCCGATGGCGATCGTGAGCGCACCGAGGGTGAGGATGTTGAGCGAGTACCCCGCGGTCTGCAGACCGATGAAGGTGATGAGCAACGAGGTGGGAATCGAGATCGCGGTCACGAGCGTCGACCGGATCGACAACAGGAACACGAGGATCACCACGACGGCGAAGAAGAGACCGAGCAGGCCCTCTTCGGTGAGCGCCTGAATCGACTGCTGAATGTAGGGGGCCTGGTCGAATACCACCGTGAAGGTGGCGCCGTCGAGAGCGGTCTTGAGCTTGGGCAGCAGGTCTTGAACGGCGTTCGACACCTCGACCGTGTTCGCCGCGGGCAGCTTCGTGATGGCGATGGTGAGGGCGGGTTTGCCGTCGACCCTCGAGATCGAGGTGACGGGGTTGTCTGTCAGCGCGACCGACGCCACATCGGCGATCGTGTAGACGCCACCCTCCGGCTTCGGCGCTCCCCCGAGCGGCAGGCCCTGGATGTCCGCGACGCTCGTGAGCTTCGTTCCGGCCTGCACAGAGAGGGTCTTGTCATTCTCTGTGAGCGAGCCGGCCGGAATCAGGAGCCCGTTGTTCTTGACGGCATCCCGGATCGCCTGGGTCGACAGTCCGGCCGAGGCCAGCTTCGCCGGATCGGGCGTGATCGTCACCCGTTGACCGATGTCGCCCACCAGTTGCGCGTCACGAACACCCGCCACGTCGGTGATATCAGGAAGAGTGTTAGCCCGAAGCAGTGCCGCGAGCGCTTTGGTATCGGTGGTGCCATCCGCCGGAGTCACAGCGATCTGCACGACCGGGAAGTCGTCGATTCCACCCGACAAGACCTGAGGATCGAGGTCTTCGGGCAGGCTCGACTTGATGCGGTTGATCGCCTGGTTGATCTTCTGCTCGGCGGTCGCGAGGTTGGTGCCGTAGGTGAAGGTGGCGCTGATGATCGAGAGATTCGTACTCGATGTCGCGGTGGTGGTCTCGATGCCGGCCACGCCCTGAATGGCGGTCTCTATCGGAACGGATACATCGTCGTTGACGACCTCGGGCGATGCTCCGGGATAGTTCGTCAGCACGGCGAGCTGCGGAAACTCGATCGACGGGATGAGCTCCTGCTTCAAGCTCGTCAGCGCCAGACCGCCGAAGACGGCCGCCACAATGGTGACGAGCGCGATCAACGCACGGTTCTTCATGCTGAGAATGGCGAGAAAATGCACAGGGGTACCTTCTGTCGAGCGGCGCAGCGACCGTTTCGCTTAGTCAACTATGACATCCGGCCTCGGGGTGGCCGCACTCGCGAGGCCATGCTTACGGCGAACAGCCCAGCAATGCAAGGCGTTGTGACTCGAGATCATCCCCGCCAGTATCGGAACATGAAACGTATCCTCTACAGCGGCGGCGGCGTCGTTACCGGCGACCAAGTGGCGGATGCCATCCTCGAGTACGCAAGTGAGCTCGCCCGACAGGAATCCAGCGACACGCTGGACGTGCCCAGCATCAATGACGCGGGCCAGCTCGTCCACACCCAATTGCTGCTCGGCCCTGCCAGCCAGTTCATCGTCGAAGAGGTCGAGACCCCGATCGAAGACCCGGTAGACCCAGAACTCGTGGATAAGATCCGCGAGAGGACCAGCCACCTGCAGGCACCCAAGCCCGTGGCGTCGAGCAACACCTCGGACTACCCCGATCTCGACGAACCCACCGAAGTACCTGACCCGCCGCTGGCCTGATCCGCGTGGCCTGACGCGTCAGGCCACGTCGCCGAACGCCTGCGCACCGGGAACCGGATTGCGCATGATCGCCTGCCAGGCCCGGCCGAGCGCATCCATGCCCTGTTCGAGTTGCGCGATCGGGCAGCCGAGCGGGATGCGCAGAAATCGCTCGAGGGCCCCGTCGAGCCCGAATCGCGGCCCGGCCGTGATGAGGAGCCCTTCGGCTCGCGCCGCGAGCGCGAGCTGAGACGACACGGGAGACCCGAGCGCCACCCAGCTCGCGATGCCGCCGACCACAGGCGGTGCGCTCCATTCCGGAAAGCCGGTGGCGACGAGCTGCTGCAGGCGATCGCGCCCGGCCCGAAGCTGCTCGCGACGACCCTCGAGAATCGCCGGCATGTCGTCGAGCATGCGCGTGACGATGAGCTGCTCGAGAACCGGCGTGCCGAGATCACTGGCCGGTCGGGCCGCCGCCAGGGTTCGGATGAGCCCGGGTTCCGCGCGGATCCAGCCCACACGCAGGCCGTCCCAGATGGTCTTGCCGACAGAGCCGATAGAGACCACGCTGCGTTCGTCTCCCGGCGTCGCGTAGGCGGCGAACGGAAGATAACTGCCCTCGCGGTCGATATCGAGTTCGCCCGAGGTCTCGTCGATGAGCAGCGTCGTTCCCGCTCGCATCGCCTGATCTATGGTGCGTTCGCGGAGTTCGTCGGACATCGACTCGCCGGTGGGGTTGTGAAAGTCGGGCATGAGGTAGCCCACAGCGGGAGTCGTTCGGCGCATGAGCTGCTCGAGCGCCGACTCGTCCCACCCCTCGCCCGGCGTGACGCTCACCGGCACGAGTCGTGCCCCGGCCAGGGCGAGGGCCTCGTACGCGTGCGGATAGCTCGGCAACTCGACGAGAGCCCGATCGCCGCGGCTGAGCAGCACCCGCGACAGCAGGGCGATGGCGGCCTGCGCACCCGTGGTTACGAGGATCTGCTCTCTGCTCGTCGGCAGCCCCCGCGCCGTGTAGCGTGCAGCGACGGCATCGCGCAGCTCCGGTATTCCCTCGAAGTTGTAGCCCGGGCCTTGCAGATAACGACCGAAGTCGTCCATCGACTGCTGCGTCGCCAGGGCGATGCCCGGGCTCGCCGGCATGACCGCCTTCGTGAAATCGAGAAACCCTCCTTCTGCGTCGACGGCGAGGTGTGCCCGGCCGGGTACTCGGGTGACGCTGCCCGAGCCTCTGACGCTCGTGGTGTAGCCGCCCTCGCGCAGTTCGCGATAGGCGCTGGTGACCAAGGTGCGACTCACCTCGAGCGCCTGCGCCAGCTCGCGTTCGGCGGGGAGCCTCGTGCCGGCGGGGATGCGGCCGTCGAGAACGAGAAGGCGGATGCGGTCGAACAGCGCTTGATACAGCGGCCCACCACCGTCTTTCCAGTCGCCGAGCAGCGAACGTAGTGCGCGTGTGCCGAGAAGAGCATCAGACATGAAACCACTTTAGCGAGATTGGCTTCTTGATCCAGGGCCAATTCTGCAATTGGATGCATGAATGACCTTTTCGTTCGCTCGTCGTCTCGCTCGCCTCATCACCGGTCTCGCGTTGTACGCCTTCGCCGACGCCCTGATGATCCGAGCCGCTCTCGGAGTCGACCCGTGGACTGTCTTCGCTCAGGGCCTCATGGCTCAGACGGGCCTCGGCTACGGCCTGCTCACGAACATCATCGGCGCGCTCGTGCTTCTGCTGTGGATCCCACTGAGGCAGAGGCCCGGACTCGGCACCGTACTGAACGTGCTGCTCATCGGACCCATCATCGAGCTGAGCGTGTGGCTCCTGCCGTCGATGCCGAACGTATGGGCCCAGGCGGGCATGTTCGCCGCTGGGCTCGTGCTACTCGCCGTCGCGAGCGGCATCTACATCGGCGCCCAGATGGGGCCGGGGCCGCGCGACGGGCTGATGACCGGCATCCACAATCGTCTCGGATGGCCGATCTGGGTAGGCCGCTTCGGCGTCGAGGCCACGGTGCTGCTCATCGGCTGGCTGCTGGGCGGCAATGTCGGCCTGGGAACGCTCGCGTTCGCGCTGCTCATCGGCCCGCTCTGCAACATCACTCTCCCCTTGATGGGCGTGCGTCGGCCCGCGATCAAAGGCGCGCACGGCGCCAACCCAGAGCAATCGACTGAGGTGCCGCTCTCCGATCGACTCGGGTCGGCCACCCACTAGACTCCCCTGAGAAGGGGTGATGGTTGCCCTCCTGAGACGGAAATCCTGTTCTGTCCGACGACGAGTTGAGGCGACATGTCTGGACCAATTCGAGTCAGCACTGACGGTATGAGCTGGCCGACCGGCGCACGTATGGCGGCCTCATCGTGACTCCCGACTCACGTGCTTCCGAGCCTGCGCCGTCATTCGAGATGCTCGCCCTGCGCGCGCGCATCTTCACGGTGGCCTTCTGGGTCGCCGTCATTCTGATCGGCATCGCGATCCTCGCCTTAGCCCCGTCGCGCACGAACCTGATATTCATGTTCGGCGGCACATCACTGGCCGCGGCCATATGGTTGCTCGCCTACACCGCCCTGCAGCAGGACGCAGCCGCCGCGTGGTACCGCGACACGTTCAATTCCGATCCTCTCCTCGCGCTTCGCACCATCGATGTCGGGTATCTCTCAGAGATCATCACGACGCAGTCGATGCGCCGGTTCGCGACCGTCCGCCTTGTCACCACTCGTTTTCCCCTCTTTCCGGGCTCTGCCAGTGTCGACATCGTTCACCGCGTCGCGGGCTTGCGCGATGATCCGGATGCTGTCGGGGCGTTTGCGGGAACCGACGCAGCGGCACACTTCGAGCCGATCGATCATGGCGGTTTCTCCCGTCGCCTCGAACGGCTCTCACCGTCGGCGTTGACGGCCCTGGGCTGGGTTCTCGCGATCGTCGGCGTGGCCCTCGCCGCGTTAGGCCTCGTCGTGGCGCTGACGTCAGACGACAGTGGTCCAAGCCTGATCGCCGCGTGGCTCTGCTTCATCGTGGGCGTTATGCTCGCGGCCAGCAGGGGAGGTCTGGTGCTGCCGGCACGCCGTGCGTCGTGGGCTCGACAGATGGGCGGCCCATCGGCCGCCAGGCTACTCAGCGAGGCCGGAGCGCCCCTTCGCGAGCGAATTCTTGCCGCGCTGCAACGGACGCCTGGCGTCCAGTCCGCCGTCGATGTCGTGCAGCGCTCCTACCCTCTGGCGACCGCATGGGATGCTGTTGCTCTGGTTCGCTACGCCCGTTCCACCACAGAGGAGTCCCGATGACCAACCCGTACCGGCCAGGTAACACCCGCACCGACCCCCTGGCGATCGTCTCGCTCGTCTCGGCCTTCTTCCTCTCGCTGGCGGCCGTCATCACCGGCCACATCGCGCTGCACCGGATCAAGCGCACCGGCGACAAGGGACGCGGGCTCGCTATAGCGGGCGTCGTCATCGGGTACGCGGGCCTCGTCGCCGGAGCGATCACGATCGTGCTGGTCATCACGAGCCTGTCTGGCATCGGCGACCAGATCCAGGACAACGAGCGCGACCCGTCGTCATCGTCGACCGAGGCTCCGTCGACGAGCGCGGTCGACGGCGCCCCGTCTCCCTCACTCGCCGAGAACCGCGACTGGACGGGCACCATCACGATCAATGGTCAGGACGTCGGCGTCACGCTCGACGGAGCCGCCGCTCCGCAGGCCGTGTCGTCGTTCCTCTCGCTCAGCGACGACGGCTTCTTCGACGGCACCTCATGTCACCGGCTGGTGACCGAGGGCATCTACGTGCTGCAGTGCGGCGACCCCACGGGCACAGGAACGGGCGGCCCGGGATACTCGTACGGCCCCATCGAGAACGCCCCGAAAGACGACGTCTACCCTGCCGGCACCCTCGCGATGGCGCGCATCGGCGGCGACGGCGAGAGCATGGGCAGCCAGTTCTTCATCGTCTACGCCGATTCGACGATCCCCTCGGATGCCGCGGGCGGCTACACGGTGCTCGGCACCATCACCAGCGGACTCGACGTGGTCACCAAAATCGCCGATGACGGCACCAAGAGCGGCGCCAGCGACGGAAAGCCTGCCGACCCCGCCGTGATCGACGGGGTCAGCTTGAAGTAGGCGTCAGACCAGAAAGTTCGGTGCGTCAGGCCCGCGAGCGCAGCAGCGTGAACGACCCACCCGAGACGATCAGGGTGGTGACCGGGCCAGCGACGACCTGCGCGGGATCGCTCGACGTAGCCAATTCCCACTCCGATCCGGGCGCATCCGGAACCTGGAACTCGACGCCGTTCTCGGCCGCGTTCAACAGCAAGGCGAACGAGTCCGCGCCCTCGTGAGTGAACACGAGCGTCTCGGTGCGAGCGTTCGGGTTGTCCCAGTCGTGGTCGTCGAAGCTCTCTCCATCGCTTCGCACGATCTCCACGGCGTCGGAGGCGATCGCATCCGGCACCTCTGACAGCACCTCGGGGGCCTGACGGAACCAGGTGGGCCGCAGCGCCGGATTCTCAGCGCGGAGAGCGATCAGGAAGCGGGTGAACTCGAACAGCTCGTGGTCGGCGTGCTCCCAGTCGAACCACGAGATCTCATCGTCCTGGCAGTAGGCGTTGTTGTTGCCGCCCTGGGTGCGCCCGAGCTCGTCGCCCCCGAGCAGCATGGGCACGCCGGCCGAGAGCAGCAGCGTGGCGAGCAGATTGCGCCGCTTCCGGTCACGCCGTGCGTTGATTGCCTCGTCGTCGGTCGGTCCCTCTGCTCCCCCGTTCGACGACTTGTTGTCACTCTCGCCGTCGTTGTTGTCTTCTCCGTTGGCGGCATTGTGCTTGGAGTTGTACGACGTGAGGTCGTGCAGGGTGAAGCCGTCGTGTGCGGTGACGAAGTTGACGCTCGAGAGCGGCGAGCGCCGTGACGCCTCGTAGACGTCGGGCGACCCGAGAATGCGCTGCGAGACCGTGCCCAGCACAGAGTCGCTTCCGTTCCAGAAGTCGCGCACGTCGTCGCGGAACTTGCCGTTCCACTCCGACCAGTCGGCGGGAAATCCGCCCACCTGATAGCCCGCGGTGTCCCAGGGCTCGGCGATCATCTTCACGGGCGCGAGCACCGGGTCCTGCGCGATGAGAGTGAGAAAGGCGCTGTGCAACTCGGCGTCGCCGCCCTGGCGGGTCAGCGTCGTGGCCAGATCGAAACGGAATCCGTCGACGTGCATCTCGGTCACCCAGTAGCGCAGGCTGTCCATGATCAGGCCGAGTGCGGCCGGGTGGCTGACGTTCAGGCTGTTGCCCGTGCCCGTGGTATCGAAGTAGTGCGCCTCGTCGCCCTCGACCAGTCGGTAGTACGCCGCGTTGTCGATGCCCTTGAAGCTGAGCGTCGGGCCCAGGTCGTTGCCTTCGGCTGTGTGGTTGTAGACCACGTCGAGAATCACCTCGAGGCCCGCGGCGTGAATGGCCTTGACCATCTCTTTGAACTCGGTGACCTGCCCACCCGCCTGGCCCGCGGCATCCGACACGTATTCGTTGTGCGGCGCGAAGAACCCGATCGAGTTGTAGCCCCAGTAGTTGCGAAGCCCCTTCTCTGTGAGGTGGCTGTCCTGCACGAACTGGTGCACGGGTAGCAGCTCGACGGCGGTGACGCCGAGATCGGTGAGATGTTTCAGGGCGGCCGGATGTGCCAGGCCCGCGTAGGTGCCTCGGATCTCCTCGGGCACCTCGGGATGCAGCTTGGTGAACCCCTTCACGTGGGTCTCGTAGATCACCGACTCCGAGAGCAGGGTGCGCGGGGCGGTGTCGCCCTGCCAGTCGAACTCGGAATCGGTGATGACGCAGCGCGGAGAGTGCGGTGCGGAATCCGAGTCGTCTCGCTCATCGGGAGAGTTCATGTCGTGGCCGAAGAACGACTGATTGTCGGCGGCCCAGTCGTAACCGCCCTCGATTGCGGTGGCGTGCGGATCGAGGAGCAGTTTGTTCACGTTGTGACGCAGCCCCGCGGCCGGATTCCACTCGCCGTCGACTCGGATGCCGTATCGGGTACCGACGCCGACACCATCGACGAATCCGTGGAAGACGTGTCCGGTGCGCTGAGGTAGTTCGACGCGGCTCTCTTCCCCGTTCTCGTCGAAGACACTCACGAACACGACGTCGGCCGTCTCGGAGTAGAGGGCGAAGTTGTAGCGGCCGTCGATGAGGGAGAAGCCGAGGGGGTAGGGAAGGGAGCGGGCGGAGGCCATCGGTGATCCTGTCTGAAGAGAGCGAAGCTATCGCTATCGCAGACTAGAAGCGCCAAGCGCTCATCGACGGATCGGTGCTGGGGGCTAGCGCTCCGCCGCAGTTTGTGATGCGGCGGAGCCAGTACGGGCTACGCGCCGATGAGCCTCTCGGCGAGGTACGCCTGCAGGCGGTCGAGCGACACACGCTCCTGCGCCATCGAGTCGCGCTCGCGCACGGTCACCGCGTTGTCCTCGAGCGACTCGAAGTCGACCGTGATCGCGAAGGGCGTGCCGATCTCGTCTTGACGACGGTAGCGGCGGCCGATGGCGCCGGCGTCATCGAAGTCGACGTTCCAGCTCTGGCGCAGGTCTTGCGCCACCTTGCGAGCGAGAGGCGACAGGGCCTCGTTGCGCGAGAGAGGAAGCACGGCGGCCTTGACCGGCGCGATTCGCGGGTCGAGCTTCAGCACGGTGCGCTTGTCGACGCCGCCCTTCGAGTTCGGCGCCTCGTCTTCGTGATACGAGTCGACCAGGAACGCCATGAGCGCCCGGGTCAGACCGAACGACGGCTCGATCACATAGGGGATCCAACGCTCGTTCGACGTCTGGTCGAAGTACGACAGGTCGGTGCCCGAGGCTTCGGAGTGCGTCTTGAGGTCGAAGTCGGTGCGGTTCGCGACACCCATGAGCTCGCCCCACTGGCTGCCCGGGAACTGGAAGCGATACTCGATGTCGACCGTGCGCTTGGAGTAGTGCGACAGCTTCTCCTGCGGGTGCTCGAACTGGCGGATGTTCTCGGGGTTGATTCCGAGCCCGATGAACCATTCCCAGCTCTGGTCGATCCAGTACTGGTGCGCCTCTTCGTCGGTGCCGGGCTGCACGAAGTACTCCATCTCCATCTGCTCGAACTCGCGGGTGCGGAAGATGAAGTTTCCGGGCGTGATCTCGTTGCGGAAGGCCTTGCCGACCTGGGCGATACCGAACGGCGGCTTCTGCCTCGAGGTGTTGAGCACCGTGGCGAAGTCCACGAAGATTCCCTGAGCGGTCTCGGGTCGCAGGTATGCCATGCCCGACTCGTCTTCGAGCACGCCAAGGGTGGTCTTCAGCATTCCCGAGAACTTCTTGACCTCAGACCACTGGCCCACGTTGCCTGTGTCGGGGTCGCGCACGTCGGCGAGGCCGTTGACCGGCGGATGCCCGTGCTTGGCCTCGTAGGCCTCGAGCAGGTGGTCGGCGCGGTAGCGCTTGTTGGTCGCGAGCGACTCGACCATCGGGTCGTTGAAGACCTCGACGTGGCCCGAGGCCTCCCATACCTGGCGGGGAAGAATGACAGCGGAGTCGAGGCCCACGACGTTGTCACGGCTCTGAACCATGAACTTCCACCACTGCCGCTTGATGTTCTCTTTCAGCTCCACGCCGAGGGGGCCGTAATCCCAGGCACTGCGAGTGCCGCCATAGATCTCTCCCGTGGGAAAGACGAATCCTCGGCGCTTGGCGAGGGCAATGACAGAATCAAGAGGAGATGTGGGCATAACGGCTTCCGTAAGTCGCCCACCGGCCGGCTGCCAGCGGGTGGATAAGCCACAATCTTATGGGAGGGGCCATGGGGGACCGCGACACCGAGCACTGGCCATTCTGATGATGAGGCCGCTTGTCACGGTTGCCGCGACCTATCGAGGCACCCGATGACCTCACTGCTCGATCTCGACATCAGCACCGGTCCCGGGCTCTGGATCGCCGACATCCTGGCCCTCGCTGCGCTGGCGGCGCTCGTCGTACGCCGTCCCGCTCGGCGATGGATGCTGGTGGCCGGCCTCGGCGCGCTCGTCGGCCTGATCGTCGGCCTGGCCGTCGTCTTCGTCGTGCAGGATCTCCTCGACGTATTCAACTCCCCCATCAGCGTGGTGTCTCGACTCTGGATCTACGCGGCCTCCGCCGCATGCGGACTCGCCGCCGCGAGCCTGTGGGTGACCCGCGGGTGGCGTCGAGCCGTCGGGGTCTTCGCCGTTCCCTGGTTTCTCGTCACTGCGGCTCTCGGGGTGAACGCCGGATTCGGTCTCGAGCCGACGATCGGCGATCTCATCGGAATCGAAACGCAGCCAGCGCTGGCGGTTCCGCCTCTCGTTCCACGCACGTCCTCAGATGCAGACAGCACGATTCCTCTCGCCGACCGGTGGATGCCGCCCTCGGAGCTGCCGGGATCGCGAACGGGTCGCATCGTCATCCCTGCCATCTCCTCTGACTTCGCGGCAAGAGACGCCGTCGAGTGGTTGCCGCCGGCCGCTCTCGTCGACGACCCGCCCGATCTGCCCGTTGTCGTCATGATGATGGGTCAGCCCGGCAGCCCCAGCGTCGACATCATCGGAGATGTCCTCGACGAGTTCGCTGCTCACCACTCGGGACTCGCGCCCATCGTCGTCTCCGTCGATCAGCTCGGTGGCGCCGACACCAACAACCCGCTGTGCATCGACGGATATCAGGGAGACGCACGAACGTATCTGTCGACCGATGTGCCCGCGTTCATCCGGTCCACCTTCAACGTGCAGGATGCACGCGAGGCCTGGACAGTGGCGGGGTTCTCGAATGGCGGCATCTGCGCGCTCACCCTCGGAGCCCTCTATCCAGAGACGTTCGGCAACATCATCGATGTTTCCGGCGAACTGCAACCCGATCTCGGTTCGGTCGAGAAGACGATCGACACAGGCTTCGACGGCGACAGCGCGGCATACAAGCGAGCGAAGCCCACGTCGATCCTGGCCACGCACCGCTTCACCGACACCTGGGCGATCTTCGCCAGCGGCGCATTCGACGAGCCGTACCTCGGTGCATCCAGAATTCTCGAGAAGGATGCCTCCGCCGCGGGGATGACGACGAGTCTCGCGATCTCGCCCGGAACGTCTCACGGCGGCGCGACGCTCGAATACGGCCTGCGCCACGCCTTCGAGACCCTCTATCCCCGGCTCGGCCTGTCGACGGAGTGAATCACGACGACGAGCTCACCTCGGCCACATTGACATGAGGTTCGCGCGGAGTAGTGTTCTCACTCGTGACTAACGAAGTCAAGTCGGCAAAACGCTGGTTTATCGGCGAACCGCTCCCGACCGACAAACTCGAAGGGCAGCTTCTTCCGAAGCGGCTCGCGCTGCCCATCTTCGCCAGCGACCCGCTTTCCTCCGTGGCGTACGCGCCGCAGGAGTTGCTGATGATCCTGCTCATCGGCGGTCTCGCGTTTCTGAGCTTCGCACCCTGGGTCGCAGCGGCGGTCGTGATTCTGCTCGTGGTCGTCGTGGCCTCGTACCGTCAGCTGGTGAAGGCGTACCCCTCGGGCGGCGGAGACTACGAGGTCGCACACAAGAACCTCGGCGAGAAGGCAGGGCTCGTCGTCGCCTCTGCGCTGCTGGTCGACTACGTTCTGACCGTGGCCGTCTCGGTCGCCTCGGGCGTCGACAACATCATCTCGGCCCTCCCCTTCCTCAATGACTACCGGGTAGAGATCGCCGTCTTCTTCGTGATCGTGCTGGCCGCGGTGAACCTCCGGGGCGTCGCCGAGTCGAGCAAGGCCTTCGCCATTCCCACCTATCTCTTCGTGGGCAGCGTCGCGCTGATGATCATCACGGGTCTGGTCCAGGCGATCCTGGGCCACGCTCCCGTCGCCGAATCGGCCGACTACGGCGTCAAGGCCGAGAGTCTCGGCCAGGCCGCCGTCATCCTGCTTCTTCTGAGGGCTTTCTCGAGCGGTTGCAGCGCCCTCACCGGCGTCGAAGCCATCTCCAACGGTGTACCCGCGTTTCGCACTCCCAAAGTGAAGAACGCCCAGCGCACCCTCGTTCTCATGGGCAGCATCGCCATCATGCTCTTCGCCGGACTCGTGACGCTGGCACTCATCGCGCGTGTTCACTACGCCGAGGACGCCTGCCATCTCATCGGCTTCGAGAACTGCGAAGGGCAGCCGCAGCGCAGCCTGATCGCACAGATCGCCTCGGCCGTCTTCGGCAACAACTCCGTGCTGTTCTACGTGATCCAGGCCGCCACCGCCGCGGTTCTGCTCCTCGCAGCGAACACCGCCTTCAACGGATTCCCGTTGCTCGGCTCCGTTCTGGCGAAAGACTCCTACGCACCGAAATCGCTGCTCACCCGCGGCGACCGCCTCGTCTTCTCGAACGGTGTGCTCATCCTCGGACTGTTCGCCACGCTCATCATCGTCGTCTACCAGGCCAGCCTCACCCACCTGATCCAGCTCTACATCATCGGCGTCTTCGTGTCGTTCACACTGGGGCAGACCGGAATGGTCAAGCACTGGTGGGGGCTGCTGAAGGGCGGATGCTCGAACCGCGGAGCCGTGTGGCGCGGCCTGGTGATCAACGCGTTCGGAGCCCTGCTCACCGCCGTGGTGCTCATCGTCGTGACCATCACGAAGTTCACCCACGGCGCCTGGCTGGTCTTCGCGATCATGCCCGTGCTCTACGTTCTGATGCTCGGCGTCAACCGCTACTACCGCGATGTGAACAAAGAGATCGAGGTCGACGCCACGACCACCTTCGGCGCCGATGGCGACCACGCCATCGTGCTCGTCGGGCGCATGCAGAAGCCCGTGCTCAAAGCGCTCGACTACGCGATCGCGGCCCAGCACGACAGCATCGAGGCCGTGCACCTGTCGATCGATGACGAGTCGACGAACGCGCTCGAAAAGGCCTGGGCAGAGATGAACATCCAGGTGCCCCTGAAGATCATCGTCTCGCCCTACCGCGACGTGGCCGAGCCTCTCTGCCAGTACATCGCGAAGCGACGCACGATCCACGGCTCCGAGGTCGTGACCGTCTACACGCCCATCTATATCGTCGGCCACTGGTGGGAAACCCTCCTGCACAATCACAAGGCGCGTCGTATCCGTAAGCGTCTGATGCTGGTGCACGGCGTCACGATTGCCCTGGTGCCCTGGCTTCTCGACTCCTCCGAAGTCATCTACGGCCGCAGGTCGCGCCCTCTGCCCGGAGCTGAACGCCGAGGCGAGCCTGTGCGCCCGGTTGCTCGCACGCCTCGCCAGGAACGGCGGCACGCGAAGTCGCATCAGCAGTAGGTGCTAAACTGACGCAAGTTTTGTAAGTTATTCGACTCCCGGGTGGCGTTCTCATCCCCCGGCCCGAGAGGTGAGGGGGTCTCGCATGGGGCGCGGCCGTCAAAAAGCTAAGCACACCAAGGTTGCTCGCGAGCTGAAGTATTTCAGTCCCGACACCAACTACTCCGCGCTCGAGCGCGAATTGAGCCACCCCTCCGACGGTGAGCCCGACTACTCCAAGTGGATCGACGAAGACGAAGACGAGTCCGAACTCGATGGCGTCTCTGTTGTGAACCCCGAGCTGCTCGATTCTGACGAGCCTCGGCAGAAGCGCGCCTAGTTCGCTGATCCCTCGTTCGGCTCGACATCATCGGAGTCGTCCGGGGCGGTGCCGACCTCAGCGTTGCCCTCGACCCGTTCGCTCGTCGTCATGACGACGGTGCGGGCACGCCGAGTCGAGGCACGGTCGACGGCCACGGCAACCGCGGCCGACAGCCCCACGAACACGATGACCATGATGATCCCGACGAAACCGAACACCTGCGCTCGCGAGTAATTCGGCTCTTCAGGAAACACGAACGTCAGAATCAGAGTGATGATAATCGCGAGAACGATGCCGACGGCGATGAACCGTACGAAGCGCGGCGATCGCCTCACCACCACGTCGTGCGTTGCGCTGACAGGGGCAGAAGAAGTCGAGTCGTCGGGATGAGCCACACCCCATTGTCTCGCACATTGCCGGGTGGCCGACGTGCCCCGAGAGCATAATCGTCTGATGGATCTCGACCGCACCGTGCTCACCCTGCGTGCAGCGGGCTGCGTCTTCGCAGAAGACGAGGCACGGCTGCTCATCGAGGCGACGAGCACGGGTTCGGCAATCGATCTCGATGCGCTCGACGCCCTCGTTGCCCGACGCGTCTCAGGCGTACCACTCGAACACCTCCTCGGCTGGGCCGAGTTCGCCGGATTCCGGGTTCTGGTCGACGAGGGCGTCTTCGTCCCTCGGCGCCGAACCGAGTTCCTCGCGACGCGTGCCGCCGAGTTGGCGCACGAGACAGAGCGTCCGGTCGTTCTCGATCTCTGCTGCGGGTCGGGGGCTATCGCGCTGGCGATCGCGAAATCGCTGGCGCTGTCGACGAGTCAGTGTGAAATCCATGCCGCCGATATCGACCCGGCCGCGGTGGCGACCGCTCGACGAAACCTTCCGCATCCGGCCGTCGTCGTCTGCGGCGACCTGTTCGAGCCGCTCCCCCGAACGCTGCGCGGGCGCGTTGATGTTCTCGTCTGCAACACCCCGTATGTGCCGACGGATGCGATCGGCTCGATGCCGCCGGAGGCCCGGCTCTTCGAGGCGGCGCTGGCGCTCGACGGCGGCGACGACGGCCTCGATGTGCAGCGCCGTGTGGCGGCCGAATGCCGCGCATGGCTCGCGCCGGGCGGCCATGTGCTGGTCGAGGCAAGCGCACAGCAGGCACCGCGATCGGTCGAGCTGTTCGAGCGGGCAGGGCTCACAAGCCGCGTCGAGTACTCCGACGACTACGACACCTCGATAGTGATCTCGACGAATCCGCGCTAGGGCCGATCGAAGGGGTGCAGCGACGCACGCGCTCCACGGCGAACGGCGTCGCTCACCGCATCGAGAATGGCGGATGCGAGGTTCCAGCGCTGCCAAAAAAGGCGGACTTCGGTGAACTCGCCGGGCGCCAGGTCAATCAGCTGGCCCGACGCGAGCTCGGCCGTGCACTGCCGCTCTGGGAGCATGGCCCAGCCGAAGCCCAGCACGACCGCTCGGGCGAAGTCGCTCGATGTGGGAACGAAGTGCCGAGCCTGCGCCGGCGCATCGGCGCCGCCGCTGCCGCGACGAACGAACTCGGCCTGCAATTCGTCGCGCCTGTCGAAATCGACTCGCGGCGCTCGCGCGAGCGACGAGGCGTCGCCCGGTTCGATCGCGTGATCGATCTGGAACCGGGGCGCACATACCGCCCGGTATCGCATGGCTCCAAGCGGTTCGACGGAGCACCCCTGAACGGCATCCCGCGTCGAGGTCACCGCCGCCATCACGGTTCCCGAACGCAGCAGCGACGTCGTGTGCTCCTGATCTTCACGATGAATGTCGAACACGACGTCGCCCGCTCGAGCCAGTGGCGCCACTGCCTCGAGAAACCAGGTCGCCAGACTGTCGGCGTTGACCGCGACCGCGAGGGGAAACGAGCCCTCGCGCTCGTCGATGCGGAGGGCCGCCCGAGCATCCGCCTCGAGAAGCGAGACCTGCCTGGCCAGCCGCAGGACCACCTCGCCAGCCTCGGTCGGCGCCACCGGTGTGGTGCGCTGAAGCACAATCTGTCCCGAGGACTGTTCGAGGGCCTTGATTCGCTGCGACACGGCAGAGGGCGTCACTCGGAGCCGACGAGCGGCGGCATCGAAGCTCCCTTCCTCTACGACGGCACGAAGCGTCTGGAGATGGTCGAGCTGAAAGGCAGTCATTAGCTCTCCTAATCATTGCTAAGAAAGATTAGCTGTACCTCGGCCAGCCCATCTCCTACTTTCGGAACATGCACCTCGAAACCACGCTGCTTTCCGCCTTGTTCGGCCTCGGCACCGGACTTGCGCTGATCGTCGCCATCGGCGCCCAGAACGCATACGTCTTGCGGCTCGGCATCGCGGGTCGGCTACGCACCGTCGCCGTGGTCGTCACGATCTGCGCCGTATCCGACGCCGTGCTCATCGCAGTAGGAGTGCTTGGGATCGGCGTGGTCATCGAGGAGGCGCCGGTAGCCCTCGTGGTCATCCGTGTCGTCGGGTCGGCTTTTCTCATCGTCTACGGACTCCTCGCGGCCCGTCGCGTCTTGCGCCCGCAGGCCCTCGAACCCGCCGCCCAGCACGGGTCGATCTCGCTGACGACAGCAGCGCTGACCACGCTGGCGCTCACCTGGCTCAACCCCCACGTCTACCTCGACACCGTCGTCTTTCTCGGCTCGGTCGCCAACCAGCAGGGCGCGGCCGAGCGGTGGTGGTGGGCCGGTGGCGCAATGGTCGGCAGCGTGCTGTGGTTCAGCGCACTCGGATTCGGAGCACGTCTGCTCCGACCGTTCTTCGCTCGACCGAGCTCGTGGCGCATTCTCGATGCCGTGATCGCCGTGGTCATGCTGACCCTCGGCATCCGGATGGCCGTCGGGTTCTGAGTTCGCGGAACCCCGTGTCGCTAGGCTGCACGCATGACCGCTGTCACGCTCATCCGCTC
Source organism: Agreia pratensis (assembly GCF_900177685.1). Taxonomy (GTDB): domain Bacteria; phylum Actinomycetota; class Actinomycetes; order Actinomycetales; family Microbacteriaceae; genus Agreia; species Agreia pratensis. The sequence continues at coordinate 428,993 of NZ_FXAY01000002.1, read as the reverse complement.
GGACTCCCTGAGCCAATCGGCCCCGTACGCGTACGCTTCGACGGCTCCTGCCGATGCGCGGCTCGTCTTTCTCGCCGGCGCCTGCCCACTCGATGCAGACGGCGACGTCACGGCTCGCGGCGACATCGCCGCCCAGGCCCGAACCTGCATGCAGAACCTCGAGTCGGCTCTCTCTGCGGCGGGAGCGAATCTCGACGACGTGCTGTCGACCCGCGTGCTCGTCGCGACGACCCGACAGCCCGATCTGGTGGCCGCATGGAATGTCGTGCGCGAGGCCTTCGATGAACACGACGCGCCGAGCACACTTCTCGGCGTGACCGTGCTCGGGTACCCGAATCAGCTCGTCGAAGTCGAGGCGATCGCGGCCGTACGCGACTGATCGCTACGGTCGCTCGACCGGCACATAGCCCGTGAGATCGGCGCGTTGTCCCGACGCGTGGATGCGGGCGGCAGCGACACCGTCGGCCCACGACAGGCGCCCCATCGCCAAATCGAGCCAGGTGGCGGCATCCATCTCTACGACGTTCGGCGGAGTGCCCCGCGTGTGACCGGGGCCTTCGATGCACTGCACCGCGCCGAACGGCGGAACCCGAACCTCCACGGTGTTGCCCTGGGCCGCGTCTGCGAGGCACTGGAGCAGGTAACGCGTCGCCGTCGCCGTCGCATCGCGCGAGGCGGTGGCTCCTTCTGCAGTGGTGGCCGCAATAGCCGCTTCTCCATCGAGAGCCCGAATGCGTGTCTTTGCCATAGCTCTCAGAGTATGACGCGCGGTCTGAAAATTTCTTCGAAGCTAAACTGTGGCTGTGAAGATTCTTGTCCTCGGATCCGGCGCGCGCGAGCATGCCATCATCACCGCGCTCCTCGCTGAGCCCGGTCAACACGACATCGTCGCGGCACCGGGCAACGCGGGCATCGCCCTCGTCGTTCCCGTCGTCGGCATCGATGCAGAAGACCCGGATGCCGTGGTCGATTTCGCCCAGGACGGCGACATCGACCTCGTCGTCGTCGGGCCCGAGGCGCCGTTGGTGGCCGGGGTAGCCGACGCGCTGCGCAGTCGGGGCATCCCCGTCTTCGGGCCAAGCCGAGAGGCTGCCGCTCTCGAGGGCAGCAAGACGTTCGCGAAACACATCATGGCGGAGGCCGGGGTGCCGACCGGTCGGGCCGAACTCGCGGGCACCGTCGCCGACGCGGAGCGCATCCTCGACGAATTCGGCGCGCCCTACGTCGTCAAGGCCGACGGGCTGGCCGCAGGCAAAGGCGTTCTGGTCACCGAGAGCCGCGATGCGGCGCTCGAGCACGCTCGGCATTGGCTGGGTCACGGAGAGGTTCTCATCGAGGAGTTCCTCGCCGGACAAGAGGTGTCGCTGTTCCTGCTCAGCGACGGACATACCGTTCGCCCCCTCTCGCCCGCGCAGGACTACAAGCGACTGGGTGACGGCGACGCCGGCCCGAACACGGGCGGCATGGGTGCATACTCTCCTCTGCCCTGGCTCGACGAATCATTCGGAAGCGAGGCCGCATTCGTCGACGAGGTCATCGAGACCATCGCGCTTCCCACCATCAGGCAGCTCGCGGCAGAGGAGAAGCCGTTCATCGGTCTGCTCTACTGCGGACTGATCCTCACCGACGACGGCATCCGCGTCATCGAATTCAACGCTCGGTTCGGCGACCCCGAGACCCAGGTCGTGCTCCCCCGCCTCACAACCCCGCTGAGCGAGCTGCTGTTCGCAGCAGCGAGCGGCACCCTCGTTGACCAACCCCGACCCGAGTTCTCGAGCGATGTCGCGGTCACGGTCGTGGTCGCCAGCGAGAACTACCCGGGCACTCCGGTCACCGGCCGCGTCATCACCGGGCTCGAGCAGGCCGAGCAGGTGCCGGGCACGCACATCGCGCACGCCGCTACCGCCGTCGAGAACGGCCAGCTCGTCGCATCCGGCGGGCGTGTGCTGAGCGTCGTATCGACGGCGCCCGACTTCGCCGAGGCACGCACGCGCGTATATCAAGCCGTCGATCTCATCGGTCTCGAGGGCTCGCAGCACAGAAGCGACATCGCAGTGAAGGTCGTCCCAGAATGACCATCGACATCGAGGGCTTCACCGCCGTCTACAGCGGCAAGGTGCGCGACCTCTACATTCCCACCGACGCTGTGTCGATCGACGACGCCGACACCCTGCTCGTGGTAGCGAGCGACAGGGTCAGCGCCTATGACCATGTTCTCGAGCCGGGCATCCCGGGCAAGGGCGAACTGCTCACGACCCTCAGCCTGTGGTGGTTTGAGCAGCTCTCGGGCATCCCGAACCACCTCGTCGGCCTGCAGGCCGATGTGCCCGCCGAGGTCGCGGGCCGCGCCATGCTCGTGAAGCCGCTCGACATGTTCCCCGTCGAGTGCGTCGTTCGGGGGTATCTCTCTGGCAGCGGATGGCTGGAGTACCAGAAGACGCAGTCCGTGTGCGGCGTGACGCTTCCCGCGGGGCTGGTCAACGGCGATCGCCTGCCCGAGCCCATCTACACGCCGGCATTCAAGGCCGAGCTCGGCGAACACGACGAGAACATCACCTTCGAGCGCACGATCGAGCTCGTCGGATTCGAGGTGGCCACGCGGTTGCGCGACCTCTCGCTCGAGATCTACAGGCGCGCATCCGACATAGCCGAGGCACGCGGGGTGATCCTCGCCGACACCAAGTTCGAGTTCGGCGCCGATCGCATCTCGGGCGAGATCACCCTCGCCGACGAGGTGCTCACGAGCGATTCGAGCCGTTACTGGGATGCCTCGGCCTACGCCGCGGGCGATCGACTCGCCAGCTTCGACAAGCAGATCGTGCGCAACTGGCTCTCGGCAAACTGGAACACCACCGACCCGAACGCCGGCCCGCCCCCGGAGCTTCCGACGGAGATCGTCGAGCGCACCGCCGCGCGCTACCGCGAGCTGCTGACGCGACTCACCACGTAGCCGGCCCCGGTCTCCGCCCGTTGCCGGTGGCGACGGATGCCGCCGGCCGACCGGCAACATCCGTCGCTCTGGTTACAGGCGCTCTGGATCACAGTCGCTCTGGATCACAGTCGTCTCGCCGAGATCAGCGCGGGGCGTGGAACGTGTGCCTCCTCGGGAAGCATGGGAGCGCCCGCTTCGATGAAGGCGCGGGTGGCGGAGCGCTCGAGCGCCCCACTCCACACCTCGGGATGCGGCACGCTCGGGTCGACCAGCAGACAGTCGAGCCGAGTGGGATACAGCGAGTGCGCCGGGCCCCACCAGATGCCTCGGGCTAGCGGGCGGCCGTCGAGGAAGGCAAGCCAGGTCCACTCGTCACGATAGTTGCCGGAGTCTTGGCCGGCGAGGAACTGCAGAGCGTCTACCCACGGGCCGGGACCGGGAGACGAGAAAGAGAGAACGGCGCCGAGGTCGGAGCCGGTGGTTGAACGGAACACGAGAGTATCCTCCGAGAGATGTGGAGGCGCTGCTCGGCTTGGTTCAGTCGATGACTACCGAAGGGAGGAGCGCCGGGATAAGGGTGCTTGCGCAGTAATTGCCTGTCGCATTCGCGTTGTTCTTGTCCATTGCCATCAACTCCCTTCCTCAGATTGTGGACGCCCGGGTTGGCGTGCTCACCGACAGTAGCGCTTGGGGTCCGACGATCTCAAGGTCTCGTTACATTTCTGTTATATTCTTGCGCCCGCATATGAAGGCTGCGGGAGGCCTAAATCAGCCCGCGTAGGTGCCCACGAGGCGCACTGCTCCGCCGTCGACGCCCTTGGCACCCTGCTCGAAGCCCGCGAGGTCGCGAGCGCCCAGCGAGACGACGCCGGCTTGCCAGGTGGGGATGCCATCGGCCGTGAGGGCCGCCGATACGGCGCCGGCCGCATCCGCTTTTACGACGGCGAACATGCCGATGCCGAGGTTCCAGGTGCCCTCGGAGCTCTCGAGGGTCGAGCCCGCCATATCTGACAGAACGCGGAAGACAGGGGCGGGCGACCAGCTCGATCGATCGACCTCGACCCACGAGCCCTGCGGAAGCACGCGGGCGAGATTCGCCGCGATGCCGCCGCCGGTCACGTGCGAAAGCGAATGGATGGCGCCGGCCAGCGCGGGGTCGCCGAGAACGCGCAACAACGGCGAGGTGTAGAGCCGGGTCGGCTCGAGCAGCACCTCACCGACGACGCCGCCGAGCTCGGCCGAGGCGTCGGAGTAGCCGATGCCGCGACCCGCGAGAATGTGCCGAACCAGCGAGAATCCATTCGAGTGCAGCCCCGACGAGGCGAGTGCGAGCACCACATCGCCGTCTTCGACGAGGTGCGCTCCGAGCAGGCCGTCGGCTTCGACGGCGCCGACTGCAGCGCCGGCCACGTCGTAGTCGTCGGGGCCCAGCAGGCCGGGGTGCTCCGCCGTCTCTCCGCCGATCAGCGCCGTGCCCGTGTCGGAGCAGGCCCGCGCGATGCCGGCGACGATGTCGGCGATGCGCCGGGGAACGACCTTGCCGCAGGCGATGTAGTCGGTCATGAAGAGAGGTGTGGCGCCGACGACGATGATGTCATCGACGACCATGCCCACGAGGTCTTGCCCGATCGTGTCGTGCTTGTCGATGGCCTGTGCGATGGCGACCTTCGTGCCCACGCCATCGGTCGACGTGGCCAGCAGGGGCCGATCGAACCGCTTGAGAGCGGAGACGTCGAAGAGGCCGGCGAATCCGCCGAATCCACCCACGACCTGAGGGCCATGCGTGTTCGAGACCGCGGCCTTCATCAGCTCGACGGCGAGGTCTCCGGCGTGAGTATCGACGCCGGCCTGGGCATAGCTGTTGCTCATACTGTTCATTCTTCCCTATGTGCGCCACCTGCGACGGTCGTAGCAACATCTGTAAACCCCCTGCCGCACTGTCGGTCGACGGGAGTAGCGTGTTGATCGATGGTGGCCAGACATCCACCGTGGGAGGAGAACCGATGGGTATCAACGACGAGGACATCACATCAGGAACCGACAACGCAGGCGAAGGCCCCGCTGACGGCGGAGCAAACGTAGGCGGACACGACGGTGGCGCGGACGGCGCGGCCTCTGCGGGCGAAGGCCCGGCAGACGGCGGCGCGAACCCAGACGGCCACGACGGCGGCGCCGACGGATCGGCCAATGAAGGAGAAGGCACCGCTGACGGCGGCGCCAACCCCGGCGGCCACGACGGCGGCGCCGACGGATCGGCGTGATGAACCCTAGCCCTCACGAAGCGAGGGCCGAGCGCGGGTCGGGAAACCGGCCCGCGCTTTCTCGCTGCATCAACATCGACGCCGCTGAATTCGCCGCCCACTACTGGGGGCGCGGCCCTCTTCTCTCTCGGGCCGACAGCCTCGAGCGCGACTTCTCCGACCTGTTCTCGAGCGATGCGGTCGACGAGCTCGTCTCGGAGCGCGGCCTTCGCACTCCGTTCATGCGCATGGCCACCGAGGGCAAGGTCCTCGCCACAGATCGCTTCACCGCTCCCGGCGGTTTCGGGGCAGAGGTCGCCGACCAGGTCTCGAGCGACAAGGTACTCGCCGAATTCGCGGCCGGTGCCACGATCGTGCTGCAAGGGCTGCACCGCACATGGCCGCCGATCATCGACTTCACCACGCACCTCGTGGCCGACCTCGGGCATCCGGTGCAGGTCAACGCCTACGTCACCCCTGCGTCGTCTCGGGGCTTCGACCCCCACTACGACGTGCACGATGTGTTCGTCCTGCAGATCGCGGGCGAGAAGCGCTGGAGAATCCACTCGCCCGTGCATCCCGACCCACTGGCCGATCAGCCCTGGTCTCAGCATTCGAAGGCGGTCGCCGACGAGGCGACGAACGCACCCGTCATCGATGAGGTGCTCCGGCCCGGCGATGCCTTGTACCTTCCCCGAGGCTGGATCCATTCGGCCGAAGCGCTCGGCGACACGTCGGTGCACCTCACGATCGGCATGAGCGCTTTCACTCGGGCCGACCTCGTGGCGCACGTGATCACGAAGACCCGCGCCGACGCATCCCTGCGTTCGTCGTTGCCGCTGGGCCTCGACCTCGACGAGCCGGATGCCCTGGCGGGCGTTCTCGCCGAGACGCTGGCCGATCTGGTCGCAGCGATCCAGCGCGATCCGATCACCCCCGACGCCGCGGCCGCATCGCTCGCCCGCCGTCTCACGAATATCACCCGGCCAGAACCGGTGCGCCCCCTCGCGACGGTCGCGGGTCTCGCCCATCTCGACGTCGCATCCGTCGTTCGCTGGCGGCTCGGGCTCGCGGGCCGAGTCGAGGCTCGTGGCGCCACGGTGAGCCTCACCGCCGGCACTCGCACGCTCTCGTTGCCCGTCGTAGCCCACGCAGCACTCGAACGGCTGCTCCTCGGAGAGTCGACGCCGGTAGGGGCCCTGCCCGGCCTCGACGACGAAGACGCCATCGTGGTGTGCCGCCGGCTGGTGCGCGAGGGCGTTCTGGTGCTCGAGGCGTGACAGACCTCAGCGCGCGACAGGTGCTGCCAGACTGGCGCCCCTGCAGCGACCGCTCCCGCGAGCGCGGCGACCCCTTGCCCGGCACGGGGTCTCGCGGAACGGAGTGGTTTCTCGTCGAGATCTCAGGCGCCTGGGGCCAGCACGCTTTTCTCGAATCCACGCTGCCGACCGAGGTCGGCCGCGCGCTGGTCAAGCGAGTCGAGTCGCTCGGCATGCGGCCACTCGCCATTCGTAGAACCGGCAAGCGCGAGCCGCAGGTCGGCTACCGCTGGGCACTCGTCGACTCCAGGCCTGGCTCAGAGGGTGTGAAGTGGGGATGGGTCGAGACGGCCGAGGAGCTGCTCGACGTTCCTCTCGACGGCTCGGTCGGCGTCGTCTCGCACAAGCCGATCATCGCTGTCTGCGCCCACGCTCGACACGATCAGTGCTGCGCCGTGCGCGGCAGGCAGGTCGTGAAGACGCTCGCCGAGGCTTTTCCCGATGAGACGTGGGAGTGCTCCCACCTCGGAGGAGACCGCTTCGCGGGCACTCTGGTGCTGCTGCCTCACGGCCTCTACTACGGTCGGGCAGACGGGGCGGATGCGGTGGGTCTCGTCACCCGGTACCTCGAGGGCCGGGTCGACGAACGTTTCTTCCGCGGCCGCAGCTCACTGCCGAATGCCGTGCAGGCCGCCCAGCACCACGCCCGAGCCACCCTCGACGACGAACGCATCGACATCCTCGGCCCGAGAACCGCGCAGTTCACCGACGGCGTCTGGCGCATCGAACTCGATTACCCAGCGGCCACGATCAAGGTGATGTTGGCCGAGACACTGTCGGAGCCGCTCCTGTCGACCTGCTCGGCAACACGGCCGGGCCGCAGCCGTGAATACCGCCTGCTGTCAGTCGAGATCGCCGACGCGCCCTCGCCCTGACGCCGAGGGGTTCGGGCATCCGTTGCTCACGTAGAATAGGGCACGGCCTATTTCTCTACAGCGTCTGGAGCCCGCCCGGTATGTGCGGCATCGTCGGTATCGTCTCGTCCGGTCCGGTCAATCAACAGGTTTACGACAGCCTCCTTCTTCTTCAGCACCGCGGGCAGGATTCGACCGGCATCGCGACGGCCGACGGCTCGAGGTTTCACATCGTCAAGGCCAAGGGCCAGGTACGCGAGGCGTTCCGCACGCGCGACATGCGGTCGCTGCTCGGCAACGTGGGTCTCGGCCATGTGCGCTACGCGACGAAGGGTGCCGCAGGCAACGAGCAGGAGGCGCAGCCGTTCTATGTGAACGCGCCCTACGGCATCGTGCTGATCCACAACGGAAACCTCACGAACACCCGCGAGCTCAACCAGGAACTCTTCCACATCGACCGCCGACACCTGAACACCTCGAGCGACACCGAGTTGCTGCTCAACGTGCTGGCCACAGAGCTGCAGGGGCAGGTCTCAGGACTCGACCTCGAACCCGATCAGGTCTTCGATGCCGTGGCCAATGTGCACGAGCGCATCGAGGGTTCCTATGCCGTGATCTCGATCATCGCCGGCCACGGTCTTCTCGCATTCCGCGACCCGTTCGGCATCCGACCACTCGTCCTCGGCAAGCGCAGCGATGCCAATGCCCTCCCGGGCGTGCAGCGCGACGAGTGGATCGTAGCGAGCGAATCTCTGGTGCTCGAGGCATCCGGCTACGAGGTCGTGCGCGAGGTTGCGCCCGGAGAGGCCATCTTCATCACGCAGAACGGCGAGATGTATTCGCGCCAGTGCGCGAAGAACCCCGTGCTCGTGCCCTGCTCATTCGAGTACGTCTACCTGGCGCGACCCGACAGCGTCATGAACGGAATCTCGGTCTACGAGGCACGGCTTCGACTCGGCAACCGTCTGGCCACCACCATCGCCGATCTCACCCCGATGGGCGATATCGACGTGGTCATGCCGATTCCCGACTCGTCGCGACCCGCCGCCATGCAGGTCGCTCAAAAGCTCGGCGTCGAATACCGCGAGGGGTTCTACAAGAACCGCTATGTGGGCCGCACCTTCATCATGCCCGGCCAGGCCGAGCGCAAGAAGAGCGTCCGCCAGAAGCTCAACGCCATGTCGACAGAGTTCAAGGGCAAGAACATCTTGATCGTCGACGACTCGATCGTGCGCGGAACGACCTCGAAAGAGATCGTCGAGATGGCCAGGGCCGCTGGCGCGAACAAGGTCACATTCACCTCGGCCGCTCCCCCGGTTCGCTTCCCGCATGTCTACGGAATCAACATGCCCTCGCGCGAAGAGCTGATCGCCCACGGACGCAGCTTTCCGGAGATCGCCAGGGAGCTCGGAGCCGACCACCTGATCTACCAGGAGATCTCCGATATGGAGAGCGCCATCATCGAGGGCAGCGACGTGAAGAACCTCGAGATGAGCTGCTTCACCGGCGAATACGTCACGGGAACGGTCAGCCCGGAGTACCTCGCCTGGGTCGAAGCGACACAGCGCTCCTAGAATTCGACAACGACGAAGGCCCGGGGTGCGAACCCCGGGCCTTCGTCGTGGGAGCTCTGATCCTACGAAGTCGACCTCGCCGCACGGCGGCGGCGCAGCACGAGCAGCGCACCCGCGGCGAGCAGCAGGCCTGCTCCGACGAGTGGCAGCGTCGCATCCACGCCCGTAGCCGCCAGCCCGGACGGGGTAGCGCCGGTCGTACCAGCCGAGTCGACGATCGTGACGGTGCCGTCTGCGGCGACCACGATGGAGCGGTAACCGATGACGTTGCCGTCGCGATCCTGAATCACAAGGCGATGCGTGCCGGCCGGGACTCCGTTGATCGTCACCGAGAACGCGCCGGACTCGTCGGCCTGGAACCAGCCGAGTCGCGCGGGATCGGAGAAGACCGATACGTAGTACCACTCCCCCGGCGTGAGCCCGGATACGGTGACCGTCTGCCCGTTCGAGGCGCTGCCTGAGCTGAGGCTGAAAGCGTCGGTCTCGGTGACCGGAAGCGAATCGGCCGACGGCAACGCGGGAACCGTCGTCGGCTTCGGCAGAGGGGTCGTGATGACATTCGATGGCGGTGACTCGACCGACGCTCCCACGGAGTTGACCGCCTTCACTGTGACGGTGTAGTCGGTGTCGGTCTTCAGAGCCGAGAACCCGACCGATGTGGCGACAGCGTCGACCGCGGCAGAGTCGGCCTTCTTGCCGTCTGCGTAGAGCGTGGCCTCGTAACCGGTGACGGGCGTTCCGCCATCCACGGTCGGCGGCGCCCACGACGCCGTCACGGCCGAGAAACCGTCAGCCTTCAGGCTCGGCGCGGCCGGCGCATCCGGAACCTCGAACGGGATCTCGCCCGTCGTCGTGACCGGGAACGACACCGACCTACCAGTGGCCGGAAGCGCGAAGCTCACAACGTGGTCGCCGTCTCGGGTGTATTTCGGAATCGTGACCGTCACCGCCGCTTTGCCCTGCTCATCGGTCGTATCGACGATGGCCGGATCGATCGCTGCCGTACCGATCTCGACACCGTCGAACCGAATCGAGACGGCCGAGTCCTGAACAGGAACTCCCGACAGCACCAGCGAGCTCAGTGCGAACGCGAGGGATGTAGACGGCTGCACTGTGCCCAGATCGATCGGCGCGCCCGGAGTCGCGGCGGGCGATGTCTGCGTGACGCCGATCGAGCGCGACCCGTAGTCGGGTGATACGGGGGAGTTCGCCGCGAGGTAGTCGACGAATGCCTGCAGGTCGGCCTGCCCCGAATCGGCGGCCTGCTGAGCATTGGCGAACTCGGTGAAGTTGTCGCCTCCGGCAGAGAGGAAGCTGTTCGTCACTGTCGTGAACGTCTGCTGAGGTGAGACAGGTTCCCCTTTGTAGAAGATCCCTGTGATGTGCGATCCGACGGCAGCCGACGGGTCGTACGTGTAGCTGAGGTCGGAGTTGATGCCGAGCTTGAGCATGGGACGGCTCTTGCCGGGCTGCCACTGCTGCTCGAGAACCGTCTTCACCTGGGCGCCGGTCATCGTGGAGGTGACGAGCGTGTTGGCGAACGGTTGAACAATCGCCGCCTCCTTGTAGGTGACGTTGCCATCGGCGTCTCCGGCGGCCGCGGATGCGTAGGCGATGTTCTCGCGCAGCCCGCCCGGGTTCATAAACGCCAGTTGGGTTCCCTGTCGACTGGTCGCCCAGAGCTGAGCATCGGCGACGAGGTTGCTCAGGGTCGACTCGCCGCCACGGTTCTCGGTGCCATCCGTCTGCACCGCCCGGGTAAGGGAGGCGGTGATGTCGCCGGCCCGCACCTTGCCCTTCTCGTCGGCGATCGCGACGGCCGTCGCGACCTTGGCCGCGACATCCGGATCGGCAGGGTAGGCGGGAACCCCCGCGGCAAGCAGAGGAATCAGCGACCCCGTGATCGAGTCGAGCTTCTTCGTCTCTGAGTCGACCGACAAGGCCAGGTGGCCGAGGTTACTGCCGTAGCTTCCCGTCTGGATCACCGGGATGGTGTGACCGCCGCCGACGTCGACGTTGTTGTGCGCGTAGGCCTGGTGAGTGTGGCCCGATGCGATCGCGTCGAGGTTCGGACCGGCGCCCATGACGATCTTGCCGAATACGGTGCTGGTGTCTGTCACGCTCGCGCTTGTCGACGAGGCGCCCTCGTGCACGACGAGAATCAGGATGTCGGCTTCGCCGTTCGACGGGTCACCGTCTTTCAGCTCACCGGCGACGCGGTTGACGCTGTCGACGATGGGAGCGACGTCGAGCGTCGCGATCCCAGCAGGGTTCACGAGGTACCCGAGGTCCTCGGTGACGGCCCCGATAAAACCGACCTTCACGCCCTGGAACTCCTGAATGTCGTAAGGGGCGTACGCGTAGTCTTGCGTGCCCTTCTTGAGCAGGTTCGACGAGAAGAAGCTGAAATCGGCGTTCGGAATGATGTGGTTGTCGAGGTCTTCTGTGCCCTTGTCGAGCTCGTGGTTGCCGATCGTCGAGGCAGTGAGACCGATGGCGTTGAGAACGTCGATGGTGGGGTCGTCATTCTGGATGAACGAGGTGAACGTCGACGCTCCGACGTTGTCGCCGGCGGAGACCAGCGTGCTGTTCGGGTTGGCGGCGTGCAGTTGCTTGTACGCGGTGGCCAGCGTGGCCGCTCCCGCAATGGGGTTCGATCCGCCGACGGTCTCGAGGCGCCCGTGAAAGTCGTTCATCGTGTAGACATCGATCGCGAGATCACCGGGCGCGGCGGCGGCGGGCAATGCCCCCAGGCCGACGAGAGCGATGGTGGACGAGACGATGAGCGCGGCCGAACGCACGAATCGGCTGCGGTGGCGGTGGGGCTGCATGGGTGTAATTCTCCAGACGAATTCGAGGACAACTCCCAGCAAATGCGACACCTGCGGCCCAGTCAACGGAATAGAGAAATCGAAATCAACTGTTCACAATCGACAAGATCTCAGCCCGCGCAACCTCCCGTTGTGGGGACGTCCTGTTACTTGTAGCTACAAGGAATATTGAGATCGACGGCGTCGTTGTCCTCGACATGAGCACACGTAACGATCTGCTGTCGGCCCAGACCGGCATGGGAGCCGTGACCCTGCGCGTCGGAGACCTCGACGCCATGGTCGCCTACTACCGCGACGCGGTGACACTCGAGCTGCAGAGCCAGGCGGGCGACGTGGCCGTTCTTGGCCGGGGCGATGTTCCCGTCGTCATCCTGCAGCACGCCCCCGAGCTGAGGCATGCCGCGCCGAGGTCGGCGGGGCTGTATCACACGGCGATCCTGTTCGAGTCTGAGGCCGCGCTCGCCGCCGCGCTGTACTCGGTGGCACGTCACGCGCCCGGAACATTTACCGGGAGCGCCGACCACCTCGTGTCGAAGGCCTTCTACTTCACCGATCCCGAAGGAAACGGCGTCGAACTCTATTGGGATCGCGCCCGCACCGAATGGAGTTGGGCGCACGGTCAGATCGAGATGGGAACCGTCTATCTCGACCCGAACGAGTTCTTGCAGCAGCATGTGACGCCCGAGCTGGTCGACAATCCGCGACTGGGCGGAACCACGGTCGGGCATGTGCACCTCTCTGTGGGCGACGTGGCCACGGCCAAGGAGTTCTACGTCGACAGGCTCGGCTTCGAGACCACGATCGCGATGGGCAGCTCCGCCCTGTTCGTCTCGGCCGGCGGATACCACCACCACATGGCGATGAACGTCTGGGAGTCGAAGGGAGCCGGGCGCCGACCGCTCGCCCTCGGGCTGGGCCTCGTCGAGATCGCGGTACCCACGTCGGATGAGGTGGGCCAGGTCGGCGAACGACTCCAGCATTATGGGCTGCAGACCCGCGACGATGGCCGCTCCCTCATGGTCTCAGACCCCTGGGACAACCAGATCAAGATCGTGGCGGCGGGGTCTGCGCCAGTCGAGTAGCCCATAAGGACTACGATTCGTGGCGCGCCACGAGTTCTCGCTTCAGCACCTTGCCGCTCGGCCCCATCGGCAGAGCCTCCACGATCGCGATCTGACGGGGGTACTTGTAGGCCGCGACGTGCTCTTCGGCGAACGCCACCAGTTCCGCACCGGTCGCGCTCGCTCCGGGAACGAGCACCACAGCGGCCACCACCTCCTGGCCATGAACCTCGTGCGGAATACCGTAGACCGCGGCCATCGAGACCTCCGGATGACCGGCGAGCACCTCTTCGACCTCGCGGGGATACACGTTGTAGCCGTTGCGAAGAATCATGTCTTTCTTGCGGTCGAGAATGCGCAGGTAGCCGTCGTCGTCCTTCGTTCCGAGGTCGCCCGTGCGGAACCAGCCGTCGACAACCGCGCGAGCAGTGTCCTCCTGCCGGTGAAGGTATCCCTTCATGAGGTTGTGGCCCCTGATCACGAGTTCACCGAGCTCGCCTCGAGCGAGCAACTCGATCGCATCGTCGTTGTCGGCACGGGCGATCTCGACATCCACACCCCAGATCGGCTTGCCGATCGTGCCGGGCCTCGGCGGCACACCTCTCTGATTGAAGCTCGCCACGGGTGACGTCTCGGTCAGCCCGTAGCCCTCGTGGATGTCAGCCCCGAACAGCTGCGTGAACCTGTCGATGATGGCCACCGGAATGGCGGCACCGCCCGAGATGCCGTACCGCAGATTCGTCTGAACAGGCTCGGTTCCGGCGGCGGAAAGGATCACCATGTACATCGTGGGCACACCGAAGAAGATCGTGCACCCGTGCCGCTTGATCAGCTCGATCGCACCCGCCCCATCGAACTTCGGCATCAGCACGATCGTCGCACCCGCGCGAAACCCCGTGTTCAGAACGCACGTCTGGCCGAAGGTGTGGAACAGCGGCAGGCATCCGAGCAGCACGTCGTCGCTCGTCATGTCGAAGGTGTCGAGCAGCAGGGTGCTCGTCTGCTCCACGAGCGCAAAGTGGCTGCCCTCTGCGCCCTTCGGCGAGCCCGTGGTGCCGCTGGTATAGAGAATGGTCGCCGTATCGCCGGGCGCACAGGCCACGTAGGTCTCGAGCGGAACCGCCTGCTCGGCCAGGTCTTCGAGGCGATCGAAACCCACGGCATCCAATGATTCGTCGCCCGAGTGCGGCGGCATCATGAGCGATACGACGTCGATCGACGCCAGCGCGGCGCCCTTCGCGCCCTCCGTGAGCAGCGGCGCCGAGCAGACCAACAGGGTGGCTCCGCTGTCGCGCAGCACGAACGCGATCTCCTCGGCCTTCAGAAGCGCATGGATCGGCACGACGATCGCGCCGAGCGCCAGGAGCGCGTAATAGACACGGGGAAAGTCAGGCACATTCGGAATCAGGATGGCGACGGGGTCGCCTCGCCCGACCCCTCGTTCGCGAAGGGCCCCGGCGTAAGCGAGAGTCTCCTCCCACAGCGCGGAGTAGCTGATGCTCTGTTCCCCAACGATGAGCGCGATCTTGTCGGGCCGGCGTGCCGCTGTCTCGGCGAGGATGGCGGCGACCGAGACGGTCGCGTACCCCGTCGGGGCGGCTGCTGCAGCGGGGCTCACGGATTCACTCATCACGATCTCCAGTCGTCATTGACCTCAGACTCCGAGGCTACGGTCGAGCGGCTCTCCTGCCAAGTGCCGCGCTCGGGCGAGAAGCCGACGCCCAGCGTTTAGACTGGGGTCGAATCCACCCGTCACTTCTCGAAAAGAGTTCTCCGGTGCCCACAATCGTCGTCGAGGTCATGCCCAAGGCCGAACTTCTCGATCCCCAGGGCAAGGCCGTGCTCGGCGCCCTCACGCGTCTCGGCCAGTCGCAGTTCAGCTCGGTTCGAGTCGGCAAGCGCTTCGAGCTCACCGTCGACGGAGAGGTCACCGACGCGGTTCTCGCCGAGGTGGCGACTCTGGCCGACGAGATGCTGTCGAACTCGGTCATCGAAGACGTCGTTGGCATCCACGTCGTCGAGACCGCCGCGCCCGCCGGAGCCTCCGTCTGATGCGCATCGGCGTCGTCACCTTTCCCGGCTCGCTCGACGACCGCGATGCGCAGCGCGCCGTGCGCATCGCCGGTGCCGAGCCCGTGGCCCTGTGGCACGGAACGCACGACCTCGACGGCGTCGACGCCATCGTGCTGCCCGGCGGCTTCAGCTACGGCGACTACCTGCGCTGCGGCGCCATCGCGAGCCACTCGCCAATCATGGCCGAGGTCATCCAGGCTGCCGATCGCGGCGTTCCCGTGCTCGGAATCTGCAACGGCTTCCAGATGCTCACCGAGGCGCACCTGCTGCCCGGCGGCCTCATCCGCAACGATCACGGCTCGTTCATCTGTCGCGACCAGCGCCTCCGCGTCGAGAACACGTCGACCGACTGGACCAACGGCTTCACCGAGGCCCAGGAGATCACCATCCCGCTCAAGAACGGCGAGGGCGGCTTCATCGCGTCGGCCGCAGAGCTCGAGCGGCTCGAGGGCGAGAACCACGTGGTCTTCCGCTACCTCGACGTGAACCCGAACGGTTCGCTCAATAACATCGCCGGCATCACGAACGCCCGCGGCAACGTGGTCGGACTCATGCCGCACCCCGAACACGCGGTCGAGCCGGGCTTCGGCCCCGATACCCCGGATGCGATGCGCTCGGGAGTAGACGGGCTCACGTTCTTCACCTCCGCGCTCGAGGGCCTGCTCGCCCGCGCGTAGTGCCAGGCTGCGGGTCGGCTGCGCGCATCCATGTGTCGCAAATCGACCTGACTTTCGAGTCTTGGGTCGATTCGTGACACATGAGAGTCGGCGCTGCCTACGACTGGGCGCAGATCGACCTAAATCCGCGAGGATGGGTCGATTCGTGACACATGGATGCGCGGGGCCGGCTCCGCGCGCGGCCATCTGTGGATAACGCGCGCGGGCCCCAGGCCAGAGGATGCATCATGTCGGGATGCCTCGTCGTGTCCCTCTCCCTCGAGAGTTCTTGCGGAAGCCCTTCGCTGTCGGTGATGCTCGCGCGGCCGGCGTAGGCGAAGGACGACTACGAGGCAAGGATCTCGAACGCCCCTTTCACGGAGTGCGCTCCTCCGGTGGTTCGCGCGACACACTTCTCTCTTTCTGCCGCGCCTACGAACCGAGGCTCGGCGCCGGTCAGTTCTTCAGTCACTGGACCGCGGCTCAGCTGTGGCGCGCGCCGCTTCCCTACGAGTTCGATCCGACCGAGAACCTGCACGTCGCCACAAGAGCTCCTCACCGCGCGCCGAGATCTCGCTTCATCACCGGGCATCAGGTCACCGATCCGCTCGCGTCGGTGCGGCTCCGATTCGGGCTCCCGACGGCCGACCCCGCGACCACCTGGCTGCAGCTCGCTCGTACCCTCGGTGAAGCAAACCTCGTAGCCGTAGCAGACCATCTCGTGCTCACGCCGGTCTATCCCGAACCGACGGAGCTCCGACCGTACGTCACTCTGGACGAGCTGAGCAGCAGGGTCGCCGCGTACAGCGGACCCGGCAGCAGAAGGGCTGCGGCGGCCCTCGAACGGGTGCGGCTCGGAGTCGAGTCGAGGCCCGAGACCCTCGTGCGCTTGATGATCGTCGATGCGGGCATGCCCGAACCCGAGATCAATCCCGAGGTGTGGAGCGACGACGGCGAATGGCTCGGTCGCGGCGACATGGTTTTGCGTCGTTGGAAGGTGCTCGTCGAGTACGACGGTGACCAACACCGCACGAACACGGCGCAGTACGAGAAGGACATGGCTCGGCGCGAGCGTTTTCGTCAAGCGCACTGGAATGGCGTGTACATACGCAAGCGAGGCCTACGTTATCCCGCCGAAACCGTGGAGCGAGTGCGCACGGCCCTGCTCCGCGCGGGATGGCGCCCGTGAGCGCGGGTCACGCGCATCCATGTGTCACGAATCGACCAAACCGGGCAGATTTGGGTCGATATTCGACCAGCGGATGCCCTCCGGCAGGCTCAGGCGGCGGGGCTCTTCGCCAGAGCGTCTTCGAGCGCGACCCAGGCGAGCATCGCGCACTTGACGCGTGCGATGTAGCGCGAGACACCACCGAGAACGACCGCATCACCCAGCAGTTCTTCGTCACCCTCGAGCGTGCCCTTCGAGCGCATCAGCTCACGGAAAGCGTCGATGCGTTCCTGCACGGCAGCCCGGTCGAGATCGACGATCACGTCTGACAGCAACGAGGCCGACGCCTGCGAGATGGCGCAGCCGTGGCCCTCCCAGCTGAGCGACGTGATGGTGTCGCCCTGCGAATGGATGCGCAGGGTCACCTCGTCGCCGCACGTCGGGTTGAGCTGGTGCGACTCGGCCGATCCGCCCTCACGCAGCCCGTGATTGTGCGGGGTGCGCGAGTGATCCATGATGACCTCCTGGTAGAGGCTCTCCAACGAACTGCTCACAGCTGACTTCCTTGTGGGTATTGGGTCGGCACGACGCCGAAGAATGCGGTGACGCCGCGCACGCCCTCGAGAAACGCGTCGACC
The DNA here is from genome assembly GCF_900177685.1 of Agreia pratensis. Taxonomy (GTDB): domain Bacteria; phylum Actinomycetota; class Actinomycetes; order Actinomycetales; family Microbacteriaceae; genus Agreia; species Agreia pratensis. The sequence goes on along the minus strand of NZ_FXAY01000002.1, from coordinate 411,647 downwards.
TCGGCCGGCGTGTTGTAGAGGTAGGCACTCGCGCGCGTCGAGGCGGTGACGCCGAAGCGACGGTGCAGGGGCTGGGCGCAGTGGTGCCCGACTCGCACCGCGATGCCGAGGTCGTCGAGATACTGACCCACGTCGTGCGCGTGCACCCCCTCGACGACGAAGCTCGCGAGACCGGCCCGCTCGACGCCCGGGCCGGGGCCGAGCACGGTGATTCCCGGAATGGACTCGAGTCCCTCGACGAGACGCTGCCCGAGGGCCGCCTCCCAGTCGTGGACGCGCTGCATGCCCACCTGAGAGAGGTAGTCGACGGCGGCACCGAACGCGATGACCTGCGACACCCGCTGGGTGCCGGCCTCGAAGCGCTGCGGCGCTGGCAGGTACTCGGCCTTCTCGAGCGTGACCGTGGTGATCATCGAGCCGCCTGTGAGAAAAGGAGGCATGGCGTCGAGCAGCTCGCCGCGCCCGTACAGAACTCCGATGCCGGTGGGACCGAGCATCTTGTGGGCCGAGAACACGGCGAAGTCGACGCCCAACGCACCCAGGTCGAGCGGGCGATGCGGGGCCGACTGGCAGGCATCCAGAAGCACGAGCGCGCCGACGGCGTGCGCCAGAGCCACGAGCCGCTCGACGGGATTGATGACGCCCGTGACGTTCGACACGTGGGTGAAGGCGAGGATACGCGTGCGTGATCCGATGATCTCTTCGGCGGCGACCATCTGCAGTTGGCCGTCGTCGTCGATAGGGATCACCCGAAGAGTGGCCCCCGTGCGAGCCGCGAGTTCCTGCCAGGGAATGAGGTTGGCGTGATGCTCGCCCTCTGTGGTGACGATCTCATCGCCGGGGCCGAGCACGAATCGCGACGACGCGGGCGCTCCTCGACCCAGGCTCGCGTTCGAGAACGCGTAGGCCACGAGGTTGATGGCCTCCGTCGCATTCGACGTCCATACGATCTCGTTCTCGCGCGCACCCACGAAGTCGGCGACCCTGGCGCGGGCGCCCTCGAAGCTCTCGGTCGCCTCGGCCGCGAGGGTGTGCGCTCCGCGGTGAACAGCCGAGTTGCGGTGCAGCAGATAGTCGCGCTCGGCATCCAGAACCTGCAGCGGGCGCTGAGAGGTCGCGCCCGAGTCGAGGTAGGCAAGCGGATGCCCGTTCACGGTCTCGTCGAGAATCGGGAAGTCGGCGCGCATCCTGTCGACTTCGGCCAGAGTCAGCGGCGCGGATTCCGCGCCGGATGCGAGCGAGGATGCGTCGGTGACAGTCATGAAGGCGGGTCAACTTTCACTGGTTCGGGAGATGGCGCGGGCAAGCCCAACGTCTAACGCTACTTCGTCAGAGCAAACCCCGCCCCGGGCCGCAGCATTCCCGGGACAGATAGGATTGAGGCGCTCACCGCCTGCCCCACTAAGGAGCCTTTTCCGCGTGTCTGAATCCGCTGCCGTCACTTCCGCCCGCGCCGCCGCCGATACCGTGCAGAACGCGATCGACACTCCAGACCGGGAACAGCCGTACGCGGCCCTCGGCATGAAGCCCGATGAATACGCCAAGGTGCGCGAGATCCTGGGTCGCCGCCCCACCTCGGGCGAGCTCGCCATGTACTCGGTCATGTGGAGTGAGCACTGCTCGTACAAGAGCAGCAAGATCTACCTGCGGCAGTTCGGCGAGAAGGTGTCGCCCAAGATGAAGCAGAACCTCATGGTCGGCATGGGCGAGAACGCCGGAGTCGTCGACGTGGGCGAGGGCTGGGCGGTCACATTCAAGATCGAGAGCCACAACCACCCCAGCTACATCGAGCCGTTCCAGGGCGCCGCGACCGGCGTCGGCGGCATCGTGCGCGACATCATCTCGATGGGCGCGCGCCCTGTCGCGGTCATGGATGCGTTGCGCTTCGGCGACATCTCAGACCCCGACACGGCTCGCGTCGTGCACGGCGTGGTCTCGGGCATCTCGTTCTACGGAAACTGCCTGGGCCTGCCGAACATCGGTGGAGAGACCTGGTTCGACCCGGTGTACCAGGGCAACCCGCTCGTGAACGCTCTCAGCGTGGGCGTGCTGCGCCACGAAGACCTGCACCTCGCGAACGCGCGCGGCGTGGGCAACAAGGTCGTGCTCTTCGGAGCCCGCACCGGCGGCGACGGCATCGGCGGAGCATCCATTCTGGCTTCTGACACGTTCTCTGCCGGCGGCCCCACCAAGCGCCCGGCCGTTCAGGTCGGCGACCCCTTTGCCGAGAAGGTGCTCATCGAGTGCTGCCTCGAACTGTTCCGCGAGAAGCTCGTCGAGGGCATCCAAGACCTGGGAGCCGCGGGCATCTCGTGCGCGACCAGCGAGCTCGCCTCCAACGGCGACGGCGGCATGTTCATCGAGCTCGAGAAGGTTCTGCTGCGCGACCCCTCGCTCACCGCGGAAGAGATTCTGATGTCGGAGAGCCAGGAGCGCATGATGGCCGTCGTGACCCCCGAGAAGCTCGAAGGCTTCTTGAAGGTCGTCGAGAAGTGGGACGTCGAGACCAGCGTTCTCGGCGAGGTCACCGACACGGGCCGTCTGATCATCAACTGGCACGGCGAGGAGATCGTCAACGTCGAGCCGCGCACCGTCGCCGTCGACGGCCCGGTCTACACCCGCCCCGTCGCCTACCCGAGCTGGATCGACGCACTGCAGGCCGATACCGCCGCCACGCTCCCCCGCGCCACGACATCGGACGAGCTGCGCGACCAGCTGCTGCGCCTGCTGGGATCGCCGAACCTCGCAGACCCGAGCTGGATCACCAACCAGTACGACCGCTACGTGCTCGGCAACACGGCACTCAGCTTCCCCGACGACGGCGGCATGATTCGCGTCGACGAGGAGTCGGGCCTCGGTTTCGCGATCGCTACGGATGCCAATGGCCGGTACTGCCAGCTCGACCCGTACCAGGGCGCGCAGCTGGCCCTGGCCGAGGCGTACCGCAACGTCGCCGCGACCGGCGCGACCCCCGTCGCCGTCTCCGACTGCCTCAACTTCGGTTCTCCCGAAGACCCCGAGGTCATGTGGCAGTTCTCGAAGGCCGTCGAAGGCCTCGCCGATGGCTGCCTCGAACTCGAGATCCCCGTCACCGGCGGCAACGTCTCGTTCTACAACCAGACCGGAACCAAGCCGATCCACCCGACTCCGGTGGTCGCCATTCTCGGCGTGATCGACGACGTGGCCAAGCGCATCCCTAGCGGTTGGCAAGACGAGGGCAACAACATCTACCTGCTCGGCACCACGACCGAGGAGTTCGACGGCTCGGCCTGGGCCGGCGTCGTGCACGACCACCTCGGCGGCCGTCCGCCCGCGGTCTCGCTGCCGAACGAGGCGACACTCGCCGGCCTGCTCGCCGCGGGCGCCCAGCAGTCGATCATCGCCTCGGCGCACGATCTGAGCGACGGCGGTCTCGCGACCGCACTCGTCGAGAGCGTCATGCGCTTCGGCGTTGGCGCGCGCGTCTTCCTCGACGAGCTGATGCTGCGCGACGGAGTCGACATCACGACAGCACTCTTCTCCGAGACCACGGGGCGCGTGCTCGTCAGCGTTCCACGCGAAGACGACGTGAAGTTCATCGGCCTGTGCGACGGTCGCGGCTACCCGGTGATCCGGGTCGGCGTGACCGACTCGACCGAGCCGGGCATCAGCATTCAGGGCCAGTTCGACGTGTCGCTCGACGAGCTGCGCGGAACGCACCGGGCAACGCTGCAGCAGCACTTCGGCGACGTCGTCGGCTACTGAGGCGCTAGCGGAGAGGCGATGCTTCTCCGCGAGCGCGATCAAACGCCTCTCGTTCGTTTGAGACACGGTGTCCTCATTTCGGTGCGACGTCCTTCAACCCCTGCGATACCGTGAATCGGATAGCTCGGTGATGCAGAACTGACGGACGAGGCATGAGAACGTCGAGATCTCAGAGCGGCACTCTGCGTGCGTGGGATCGGTGCGCTCGCAAGTGCGGGGCTGCTCCTTTCCGCGCTGAGCGGATGCGCGTTGTTGCCATCGAGTGACGCGCAAGGCGCTGCGCAGGCTTACCTCGATGCACTCAGTAGTGGCGACGGAAAGGCCGCGCAGGCGCTCGAGTCGGATCCCGACGCGTCTGCGACCGCGGCCGAAAGGCTTGACGACGCGACCCTGCGCATTGCCGATGCCCACGCCAGTGTGTCCGGACGACTCGCATCCATCAGTTACAGTCTCGGCGGCACAAAAGTTGAGGCGAGGTTCACCATGTCGCAGCAGGGTGGCGAGTGGAAGGTCGACGACACGCTGGCCCAGCCCCTCGAGCTGCCGACCGGCGCCGGGTGGGACTTCACGGTGGGCGGCACCGCTGCCCCTGCGGGCGGCCTCTCGCTGTATCCCGGAGAGTATGCCCTGACCGGCCCGGAAACGGATCTGTTCACCACCGCGTCGCAGATCGAGGTGTCGTCGAACACCTCAGATAAGAGAGCATCCCTCGAACAGGTCCTCGCACCGACCCCCGCTTTCGAAGACCTGGTCGAAAACGCCGTCTCGCGCGACTTCGACCTCTGCGCGAGCGGAGAGGCGGTCGCTCCCCTGAACTGCCGTCTTCCAGAAGTGCCCGACGGTTTCCCCGCAATGGCGCGCAGCTCAGATGTCGTGACCATCACGTCATCGCCCACCAGGAGCGACAGCGGGTCTTTTGCACTCGGTCCGATGTCGTCCGACTCGTCGGCAGGGGGCGAGACCCAGCTCATCGGGTTCTACGAGCTGCTCGATGGAGACCTCGGGGTTTCGCGCACGATCACGTACAGCCAGGCCCCCGACGGCAGCGGCCCGCTGTCACGCACGACGACAGCGTCGGATGAGGCGTCGCTGCTCGTCACCCTGCGACCAGACGGAACCGTGGTGTCTGTGGATGTGGGCCGTTCGGGCTTGTGAGCGGCGTCTGCTCGCCTCACCGACGAGGTCATGCTGATGGCCGCGTGACGGCATGGGGAGTTCTCCCCATCGAGTTCCATAAAGACCGCCGATAGCCTGAACCGACAACAACACGTTCGAATTCAGCACGGAGGATCACGATGGCACAAGGGTTCTACGGCGCCGATCCCGAACAGCTCAGGGCGCTGGCGAAGCAATTCTCGTCGGGCTCGAACCAGATCCGCTCATCTCTTGAGACGGTGTCGTCTCTGGTCAACTCCACGCAAAGCTGGCAGGGCCCCGACGCCGGCGCATTTCAGCAGCGGTGGAACTCTCAGGTCAAGCAGCTCGGCAACACGGTCGTGCACGCGCTGGAGCTCGGTTCGACCACGCTCATCAAGAACGCAGACGAGCAGACTGCGACGAGCCAGGTCGATGGTGGAGCGGGCGGCAACGGCGGACCTGGCGGCAATGGCAGCGATAAAGGTCCTGGGCCAGGCACACCGAAATCGCCGAGCGATCCCGGATTCTTCGAACCGGGATCATCGTTCCGCGATGCTTGGAGCAAGTACGGGAATCTGACGACCTACGCGGATCTGTGGAAAGTCGCCCGAGGAACCACCGATTGGGGATTCCGCGGGTTGCCGATGTTCGCCGGAAACACCGCTCCATACCGACTGCTGGACTCGATGGCCGACGTCATCAAGTTAGACAACCTCAACAAGTACATTCCAGCCCTCAACATTTCGGACGATGTCCTCAACTCCAGCACGGGGCTGATGGGGGTGAAGAACGGGGTCCTCAACTTCGTGGGCGAAGGCGGCCTGGGGAAGGGCCTCGGCGCACTGGGCGTGGGCCTCGACGCGTACGACGCGGTCACCAGCGCCGCCAAGGGTGAATACGGTGACGCCGCCTGGTCCGCGACCAAAGCAGCCCTAGGGGCAGCCTCGTTCCTTCCTCCTCCCGCCGGCACCGTAGCCGGGGTGGTGAGCCTCGGAATCGCTGTCTACGAGATCCCCGCCGTGAAAGAGTTCGTCGACAATGGAGCGAAAGCCGTGGCCGACACGGTCTCGAACGCCGTGAAAGACCCAGGCAAGTTCGCGAACGACGTCGCAAACAATTTGAAGGATGCGGGGGAAGGCGTGAAGAACTTCCTCGGTTTGTAAGCTCTAACTCCCCCGAAAGGACTAATTGATGACTGACCAGACCGCGGAGAAGACCGCCGACGCCATCGGTTTCGGCTACGCCGAGATCGCCTACCTACTCAAGCGCATGTCGACCCCCGAATCCGAGATGAGCGCACGAGTACTACGTCTCACGGAAGAGATGCAATCCGATGTTCTTCCGGTCGCTGGAGCATCCTCCCTCCTGGGCCGAGGCTTTGCCACGGTCGTCGACGAAGAGATCGAGGTTGAAGAGGCGGCACTGCCCGTCGCGTACGCCCTCGGACGCGCCACCCTGTGGACCGAGATCACTCTCATCCACGATGAGATCGCCGACACCGTCGTGCACGTAGAGTCTGACCCGGTCAGCCTGCTGATGCAGCCGCGCACTTTGCTCACCTGGTTCGTCTTCGCGCAAGATCCCGATGTATCCGGCCCGAACGCCGAACTCGAAATCCTGCAGGAGCACGTGCGACAGTATCCGGAAGGTACAGCGATGCTGCGTGCCCGCGTAGATGGGGCGGAGTCGCTTCTGCTTGTGCGACCGGATGGCGCGAACTGGGCCGTCGGTACTGTCACCGAGGGCGACCCCGACGTGATGGAACGTATCGGCCTTACCGACCTCGAGTTGCGTGACGCGATTGCGGAACTCCGCAACACCTTGACCCCGTTGTCGTGACCGATGAACAGCCCCGGCCCCGCCGCGGATATTATGCGCGCCTTTCCGAGGAAGATGCCGCCGCCCGTGGGCTGACTCTCGAGGAGTATGGCGTCTACAAGGGGAGAAAAGGCAGCCTGGTTCTTCCTGTGAACTCTGCGGGTGGACTACTCGCTCTGTCGATCATCCTCACCGCGGCCGCCGTTGGTGTCGGTGTACTCTTAGCGATAATTGCGGCCCAAGATGCCGGCCTCCTACCTGCGCCGGAGAAATCCACGCCGTGGGAGCCCTACATGTGGGTCACCTACATTGGATTCCTGGCGTTCCCCATCTTCTCCTGGGTCTACTACGCCAAGGAGCGTCGCGCGCAGAAGTTGCGGATAGCGCGGGGACTACCCCGTACGCTCCGCAACCGAGACACCGTGGTGCCCCAGCGAGGCCACTCATGAGAGAGTATCTCGAGAGAAAGAGACCCACACATGCCCTTTGAACTTGCCCAGACCGGATTGCCCGTCTCGACCTACATCGTGCTCGGACTCGTGGTGCTGCTCGTGGGAGCAGCGCTCTTCATCGTGGCCCGCGCTCTGCGCCGCCACAACAAGAACAATCAGTTCTAGGCTGCGCGCCTACTCAGCCTCTCCGGCTATACGCCGGTGGTGGTGGATGACCTCGGCCACAATGAAGTTCAAGAATTTCTCGGCGAGGTCGGGGTCGAGGTGAGACTCCTCGGCCAGAGCGCGCAGGCGCTTGATCTGACGCGCCTCGCGATCGAGATCTGCCGGCGGCAGTCCGTTCGCGGCCTTGAGCTCGCCCACACCCTGCGTGAACTTGAACCGCTCGGCGAGAAGGTGGATCAGGGCCGCATCGATGTTGTCGATCGACTGCCTGATGGCTTCGAGCTTGCGGAGGGCATCGTCGGGTGCGGCGGCGGTGTCAGACATAACCAGAACTTTAGCGACTTAAGCACGTACGTTCCCTGAGCCTGTCGAAGAGATGCTCTTCGACAGGCTCAGGGAACGACGGGATTGCTATTCGACGGGGTTGCTATTCGACGATGTTGAGAACGACGGGCACGTTGCCGTTAATCGCCTTCGAGTAGGGGCAGATATCGCGGTGGGCGGTTTCGGCGATGGTACGAGCCTCGTCGGCCGTGACGTTCGGAATGTAGATGTCGAGCTCGGCAGCGATCTCGAAGCCGGTGTCGGCGCTCGGACCGATCGAGACGCTGGCTGAGACTGCGGCATCTTTGGTGTCGAGCTTCATCTCACGCCCCACGGCGTGAACAGCACCGAGGAAGCAGGCCGAGTAGCCGGCGGCGAAGAGCTGCTCGGGGTTCGTACCCTCGCCGCTTCCACCCATCTCGACAGGGGGCCTGGTGTCGAAATCGAGTCGGTCGTCTTCGCTTCGAACGTGGCCATCGCGGCCACCGCCGGATGCGTGGGCAATTGCAGTGTAGAGAGCGTCCATGAAGACAAGTCCACCATGAAACGGCGCCGGATGCAGCGTCATACAATGTGTCTTTGCAGGGACTATTGTGCGCTCTGCCGAAGCTCGACCGGTCGCCCGCCCTGGCTGTCGAGACGCTCTTCGAGACGCCGCCTGATGCCCGGCCACTCGCTGCTCAGGATCGAGAAGATGGCGGAGTCGCGCCACGCTCCGTCTGCTCGACGCATGTCGTGGCGGGCGACACCCTCGAACGTCGCACCGAGCTTCTGGATCGCCGCGCGCGATCGAGTGTTCAACACGTCGGCCTGGATCTTGACGCGCTCGAATCCACTATCGAAGGCCGAGCCGAGAATCAGCAGCTTCGCCTCGGCGTTCACCACCGTTCCCCACACCCGCGGGTCGTAGGCGGTCCAACCGAGGTGCGCGTAGCCCAGCGACACATCGAAGTCGCCGAGCGTCGACGTGCCGACCAGCAGCCCGTCGTGCGGCCCGCCGACGAGGCGCACCGCGTGCACATTCGCGGCATCCCACGCGTAATACGACTCGGCGAACTCGGTGAAGCCCTCGAGCGTGTCGCGGTAGGCGGCGGGCCCGCCGCCGTAGCCGCCGGCGAAGATCTGCGGATGCCCGATGGCCGCGAACAGCTCCGGCACGAGTTGCCGGGTCAGCGGCTCGAGCGAGACGAAACGCCCCTCCAAGACGCCACCGAAGGGCGGCCGCGTGCACCGCACCGTCGCTACTCGAGCAGGTCGTGGCGCACGACGATCTCGTCGCGACCCGGGCCGACTCCGATGGCGGAGATGCGGGCGTTGCTCATCTTCTCGATGGCCAGCACGTAGTTCTGCGCGTTGATCGGCAGGTCGGAGAACTCACGGGCACCCGTGATGTCTTCGCTCCAGCCGGGGAACTCTTCGTAGATCGGCACGGCGTGGTGGAAGTCGGACTGCGAGACGGGAACCTCGTCGACGCGGACTCCATCGACGTCGTAGGCGACGCAGACGGGGATCTTCTCGAGACCGGTGAGCACGTCGAGCTTGGTCAGCACGAAGTCGGTGACGCCGTTGATGCGAGCGCTGTAACGCGCGATAGGCGCGTCGTACCAGCCGCAGCGGCGGGGGCGCCCGGTCGTGGTGCCGAACTCGAAGCCCTGCGAACGCAGGAACTCGCCCGACTCGTCGAAGAGCTCAGTGGGGAACGGTCCGGCGCCGACGCGGGTCGTGTAGGCCTTGACCACGGCGATGACGCGGTCGATGCGGTTCGGAGCGACGCCCGAACCGGTGGCCGCGCCGCCCGACGTGGCATTCGACGACGTGACGAACGGGTACGTGCCGTGGTCGACATCCAGCATCGTCGCCTGGCCGCCCTCGAACAGAACGGTCTTGCCCTCGTCGAGCGCGCGGTTGAGTACGAGCGACGTGTCGGCGACCATCGGCCGAAGACGGTCTGTGTAGCTCAGCAGGTCGTCGATGACCTCGTCGGCCGTGATCGCGCGACGGTTGTAGACCTTGACCAGAATGTGGTTCTTGAGATCGAGCGCTCCTTCGACCTTCTGACGCAGGATGCCCTCGTCGAACAGGTCTTGGATGCGAATGCCGACGCGGTTGATCTTGTCGGCGTAGCTCGGGCCGATGCCGCGACCGGTCGTGCCGATCTGCTTCTTGCCGAGAAAGCGCTCGGTGACCTTGTCGAGCGTGCGGTGATAGGCCGTGATGACATGGGCGTTGGCCGAGACCAGCAGCTTCGACACATCGACGCCTCGGGCGGCGAGGGCTTCGAGCTCGTGGAAGAGCACCTCGATGTCGACGACGACGCCATTCGAGATGACGGGCGTGACGCCGGGGCTCAGGATGCCTGACGGCAGCAGGTGCAAGGCGTATTTCTTGTCGCCGACGACCACGGTGTGGCCGGCATTGTTGCCGCCGTTGAACTTGACGACGTAGTCGACCCGGTCGCCGAGGAGGTCGGTGGCCTTGCCCTTGCCCTCGTCGCCCCACTGGGCGCCGATGAGAACGATCGCTGGCATGAATGTGTCCTATCGGTCAGAAGCCTCGGTGTCGAGGAGTGGCCGGAACCCGCTAAGAGATTCCACCCCATAGTAACTCCAGGCGGATGTCTGAGACTTCGCCGACAAGGCCAACCCGCATTCTGGTCTGCTACGAATCGATATCATGAGCAGAAGAGTTGTGGGTGCCGTGCGCCTTCTTGCCGGCATCGGTTTGTTGGCGACCATCGTCATCCAGATCAACGACCGGGTGGTGAACAACGCCTTCGATCCGTGGGAGTACTTCAGCTACTTCACCATCGAGACCTCGTTGATGAACATCGTCGTCTTCATCGTCGGAGGCATTCTCGCGCTCCGAGTGTCGCGCGACACGGAACTCTTCACCACCGTTCGGATGGCGACGCTCACCTACGCGATCATCACGGCGGGCGTCTACAACCTGCTGCTGCGCAACGTGCCGTACAACGGATTCCAAGGACTCAGCTGGCCGAACGAGGTCATCCACGTCTGGATCCCGATTCTCATCGTTCTCGATTGGCTCATCTCGCCCGGTCGCCCGGCGTTGAGTTGGCGCACACTGCGGATCGTCATGATCTACCCGGTTGCCTGGCTCGCGTATTCACTGCTGCGCGGCGCCGTATCGAACGGCATCTACCCGTACCCGTTCCTCGACCCGGCCACCGCCGGATGGGGCAGCGCGATCGCTTATATCGTGGCGCTGAGCATCGTTCTGCTGGGACTGGCCGCACTCGCGATCGTCTACAGCAGGCGCGTGGGACGAGAAGCGATCCGGCGTCAGTCTTGACCGCGAATGATGATGGCCTCGGTCACCGGCTGATCGTTGACGGGCCGGATCGTCGCCTCGATGGCGTCGATCGCTCGGGGATCTGACATCTGCAGGAAGTCTCCGAGCCGCTTGACCTCGTCGACCTCACCGAATGCCTCCGCAGCGCGACGCAGCGTGTAGAGCGACAGAAGCACCCCGCGGTTGGGCTCGTGCGACCAGGGAACCGGCCCCTGCCCACGCCAGCCGCCCTTGCGGAGCGCGTCGAGGCCGCGGTGGTAGCCGACCCGCGCGTACGCGTAGGAGGGCAGAACCGCTCCGACCGCCCACAGCTCCTCAGCTAACAGCGCCCACAGCAGTGACGAGGTGGGGAACCGCTTGACCAGTTCGCCGAGATCTGCCGCCGTCGCGGGAGAACGCTCCGCGAGCGCCTCCATAACAGCCGTGTCTTCAGAAAGGAGTGTCTCGGGCAGGCCGAGGAGGTTGTCGCCGCTCATAACTCGATGGTACGCCAGGGTCGTCGGGAATCCCGGGGCCCGAATACCGTTGCACTCTGTATGCCGCTCTCCGTACACCTCTACAGCTCGAGCTTCTGTGGCGCGTGCACACAGACCCGAAGCGTTCTCGAGCAGGTGCAGCCCCTCGTGGGTGAGCGCGTCGAGTTCAGCGAGTCGAACGTGGCATCGAGCCCCGACGACGCCGAACGGGCGAACATCGTCGCGACCCCGACCGTCGTGGTTCGCGACGAATCGGGTGCGGAGCTCGCCCGAGCATCCGGCGTGCCGACAGCCGACCAGGTGCTGACCCTGCTCGCCCGCCACCTCGGCTAACCGTCACATGTCGATAACTTGCACATGAGTGTGCAAGTTATTAGAATCGACCAGTGACCAACACCAGCACCTCACCTCATCGAGCCGCTCGCGCCCCTCGGCGCGACGCCGCCGAGAACAGAATCGCTATTCTCGACGCCGCGATCTCCGAGCTCAATCACAACCCGGATGCGTCGCTCGAGACGATCGCATCGGCCGCCGGTCTGTCGCGACGCTCGATCTATGGGCACTTCAGCACTCGCGACGAGCTCGTCGCGGAGTTAAACGATCGCGGCATCGCCCGGGTCACCGCGGCGCTCGCTCCCATCCGGCATGACGACGCGCGCGTGGCACTCGCCCTCGTCGGGGCTCGCCTCTGGAGCGAGGTCGAGGACGTGCGCGTGACCGCCCAACTCGCGATCCGCGGACCACGCCGAGAGATCGTGGCCGAAGGGCTCGATCCCGTTCGCCGGGGAGTTCTCGCCATCGTCGAGCAGGGTGTCGCCGCGGGCCAGCTGCGCACCGACATCGAGCCGCGCACACTGGCTCGACTCATCGAGGGCGCTGCCCTCTCGGTGCTCGACGAGGCTGTTCGCGACGACATCTCTCACGGAGAGGGCCACCGCCTCGTCATTCTCGTGGCGCTCAGCACCGCCGGTCTGTCGTGGCGCGAGGCGGCCGAACTCATCGACGCCTCGCCCGAGCTCGCCCTCGAGGCGCAGCCCCCAGCATCCAGCCGCCTTTCAGAACGTTCAGCAGGAGCCAGACCATGAGAATCGACCTCATCGACGTGACCGCGGGTGAGGGCGCTGATGCGCTCCCCGCGACGACCGTCGGTTTCGAAAGCGGCTCCGTCACCCTCGTGGCGACGGAGACTGCACAGCGACCGACACTGCTCGCGCTCATCGCGAGCGGGCGCATGGTGCCCGAGCAGGGCTCGGTGACCCGCGACCCCGAGATGAGCGATGACGAGCTGCGCGCATCCGTGGCTGTCGTCGACGCCCCCGATATCTCAGAGCCGGCCAGCGGTCTGCGTCTCGATGGCATCGTGCAGGAGGAGCTGATGTTCGCCGAGATGCCATCGTCGTCGAAGGCCGTTCTCGAGACGCTCGACACCCTCGGCGCCCGCGAATTCGCCCGCATGCCCATCGAACACGTGCCCGCCACCGTTCGACTGCACGTGCTGGCCGAGCTGGCCGCCATGCGCGACAACGTGGAGGCCCTTGTGCTCACCTCTCCCGATCGACACGGTGGCCACCCGCTCGAGTGGTACCCGATCGCCGAAGGCCTGGCCGAGCGCGGCTACGCGGTGCTAGTGATCGCGGGCGCGGCCTCGGTGGCACTGCTCGACGCGGCGCTCGCCGAACCCGAGGCGACGGTGGCACCGAAACATGTGCTGCCTGAATCGCCCGTTGCCGACGTGATCGAAGAACCCGACGTGATCGAAGAACCCGACGTGATCGATGAACCCGACGTGATCGAAGAACCCGAAATTACCGAAGAACCCGAGATCGTAGAAGAGCTCGACGTCGTAGAAGAAGAAGACACGAAATGACCATCGTCACGCTCGTCCGCGCGGAACTGCGCAGACTCACCTCCTCGAAGATGGGAATCCTGGCGCTCATCGCGCTGATGTGCGTTCCCATCATCTACGCCGGTCTCTACCTCTGGGGCAACAACGACCCCTACGGCAATCTGAAAGATGTGCCCGTGGGCCTCGTCGTCGAAGACACGGGCGCCAAGCAGACCGATGCCGACGGAACCGCGTCGACCGTGAACTACGGCGATGAGGTGCGCGACGAGCTGCTGAAAGACAACAGCGTCAAGTGGATCGAGGCTACGTCGGCCGAGGCGAAGACCGGGGTCAGCGACGGCACGTTCGACTTCGTGCTCACCCTGGGCAAGGACTTCTCGACCGACCTCACGTCGCCCACCACCACGTCACCGAAGCAGGCGTCGGTCGAGCTCACCACGAACGATACGAACAGCTTCCTGGCCACCACGATCGCCGGAAACGTCGCGGAGAAGGTGCGCTCGTCGATCGCCGAGAAGGTCGGAAAAGAGGCCGCACTCAAGTTCCTCGATGGTTTCGCAGACGTGGGTACCAGCCTCGAGACCGCCATCGACGGAGCGAACCAGCTCGCCGACGGCACGACGACGGCCGCGAACGGATCGGCCCAGCTCGCTGCTGGCGCCGCTTCCGCGAACGACGGGGCGCAGCAACTCGCGACCGGCGCGTCACAGGCGAACACGGGCGCCTCCGACCTCAGCACCGGATTGCAGCAGCTGGCGAACGCGACGTCGACCCTGCCTGCAGACACGGAAGCGCTGAATACCGGTGCCCAGCAGGTGGCAGCGGGCAACGCAGAGCTCGCAACCACGGGAGCGACCTACGCCGCCCAAGCGAACACCATCGCAACGGACCTGCCGCAGACGAAGGCTAAGCTCACCGACCAGGTGGCGAAGCTCGTCCAAGACAAGGTCATCACCCAGCAACAGGCAGACGAGCTGCTCGCGGCCCTCGACCCGATCGGGCAGCAGGTCGTCGACGCCAACACGAAGATCCAAGATCTGAACGGCAAGCTCGCCGCCCTCGCCTCCGGAAGTCAGCAGGTAGCCGACGGCACGGCGACTCTCGCGGCCTCGGCTCCGACCCTGGCCGGGGGAATCTCCGACGCGTCGGCAGGCGCATCCACGCTGGCCGACGGAACCCAGCAGCTCGCCGACGGCAGCGCTACCCTCGCGGCTGGCACTCCCGCCCTCGCATCGGGCGCCGCCGATCTGCAGACCGGCATCCTGAAGCTCGACGACGGGGCGCACAAGCTGTCGACCGGGCTCACGGAGGGACTCGGCAAGCTTCCCATCGAGACAGCCGCGCAGCGTGAGAAGAGCGCCTCGGTCATCTCCGACCCGGCCGCGATCAACACGAGCGCGGTCACCAAGGCGAGCACCTACGGCGCGGGAATGGCGCCGTTCTTCATCAGCCTTGCAGCCTGGATCGGCATCTACGCCCTGTTCCTCATCATCAAGCCGCTGTCGAAGCGCGCGCTCACGGCGCTCCGCAAGCCCGGTCGGGTGACCGCCGCAGGCCTCATGACCCCCGGCATCCTCGGCGCCGTTCAGATGATCGCCGTGTTCGGCATCGTCACTCTCGCCCTCGGGTACCAGGTGGCGAACCCGCTGGGCATGCTCGGATTCATGATCGTGACCTCGGTGACGTATGCAGCGATCATTCTCGCGCTCAACGTGTGGCTGGGCAGCGTCGGTCAGTTCTTGGGGCTCGTGCTGATGGTGCTGCAACTCGTCACCGCCGGCGGCACGTTCCCGTGGCAGACCTTGCCTGGCCCGCTTGCCGCGTTGCACCATGCGCTGCCGATGGGATACGCGGTCGACGGCATCCGGCAGCTCATGTACGGCGGCAACCTCGCGCTGGCGTGGGCCGACGTGGCCGTACTGCTCGCGTTCATGCTCGGAGCGCTCGCCCTGTCGTGGATCGGCGCACGTCGAATGACGAGAACGCGCACTCTGAGAGACCTGCGCCCGTCGCTGATCGGCTGACGCCGCCCGTTCTCGGCTAGCTTTCGTCGACCGAGGCGCGAGCTTCGGCTGCCTCGGCGTGGCGACCCAGCTGCTCGAGCACGTCTCCGAGCTCGAGTGTTGCAGCGACGCGGGCCTGCGGAACATCGCCCAGACGCTCCAAGGCGCCCCGGTAGATCGTCACCGCGGACTCCGCGTTCTGCTGCGCGACGAGCATGCGTGCGGCGAGCAGCTCGGCGAGCCCTGCGGCCACCTCATCGCCGGATGCCGCATAGCCGTCGGCGGCCGAGAGTGCCGCGGGCACGGCCTCGGCGAGACGGTCGAGTTGCTGCAGCGCCCTCGCCTTCGAATCGGTGACGTCTGCGACGAGCCACTCCGCCTCCTCGGCCCGCGCGATGGCCAGCACCTCGTCGAGCTCGGCGAGTCCGGCATCGTCTCCGAAGCGGCAGCGTGCGCGACCGAGCGAGTGCAGCGCCTCGACCAAGAGCTGCAGTTCGTCAGCGCCGCGGGCCGAGGCCAACGCCTCCTCCAGCACCTGGATGCACTGCTCGTCGTCGTACGTCAGAAGGAGACCACCGAGCGCGATGCCCGATTGCGTCGCCCCGATCGGATCACCGGCCTCGGTGTACAGCTCGATCGCGCGGCTCCAGGCTCCGTAGGCCGCGGACCCGTCGCCGGACTGTCTGTGCGCCTGGCCCAGCCAGAACAACGTTTCAGCTCGGGCTCCCGGCAGCGCATCAGACGACACCTCCGAGGCGTACACCTCATCGAGCACCTCTGCGGCGGCCTCGGCTTGACCCGCCTGCACGAGCAGCCGGCCCAGCCCGTAACGCAGGCCGTCGACATCCGGCCTCTCGGCCAACTCGGCCTCGCGAACAGCAAGACGCCATCGGGTCACGGCCTCGTCGAGACGACCCGCGTCGCGCAGCAGCGACGCGCTGAGCACTGCGGAGTCGACCATGCCGGAGCGGTGGCCCAGACGAGTCCACAGTGCCAGCGCCGCGTCGGCCGACGCCAGACCGGGCTCTATCTCGCCCTCCGCGCCGGCGAGCTGCGCCAGCAGATGGTGCGCTGTGGCACGGAAAGCGCGGTCGAGGTCGAACTCGAGAAGGCGATCCAGCGTGGAGACCGCTTCGGCGAGCTCGTCGGTTCTGGCGAGCGCGTGCGCCAGGAACATCAGAGCCGAGATCCGCATGGGGCTGTCCGGCGCCTCGTCGAGCAGCTCCCCCGCGCGACGGAAGAGAACGAGCGCCTCCTCGGCGCGCCCCTCCTGCAGGTGCACAGATCCGAGCGTGAGTGCGAGATCGGCGCGGGTCTCAGCGTCGGCACCCCGCGCATCCGCCGCCTGCAGCGTCATCTCGAGAACGTGCACGTCGTCGTCGACCGCCGTGCCGAGCATGATGAGCCCGAGCACCACCTCGATGTCGGCCTGGTCGTCGCAGCCCATGTCGCGCAGCACCGCGATGCGATCGATCTGCCGAGCCGCCGCCTCATCGAGGTCGCCCGCCGCGATGAGAGCCTGAATGAGCACGGCGTGCAGCAACGACCGGATGCGTCCGGCCGGGCTCCGGTCGACAGGCACGTTCTCGAGTCGGTCGGCCTCGAGCCCGCGCCGGGCGGCGGTCACCGAATCGGGGTACGCACCCATGCCCAAGAGCTCCCGAGCGCGCACGAGCCAGCCCGCGGCATCCACGGGATCGGTTTCTGCGACAGCCGGGATGCTCGGGAGAAAGCCTTCGCCCTGCAGCGGCAGGTCGTAGTGCTCTTCGGAGAGGGCCCGGGACCGCTCGACGATTCTGCTGTGCCGGTCGTTGCCGTTGCGCTCGTCGAAGGCGCACGCCAGCCGTTCGGCGGCGAGCCAGGATGCAGCGGCGAGGCCCTCCGCGCTCCAATCACCGTCATGAGGGCCGAAGAACGGCTCGAGTGCGGCGACGCCGGATCCTCGAACGGCGGCATCTCCGAGACCGCTCCGAACGACCGCATCGAGCAGAACACCGAATGAACGCAGCGCGGCGAAGTGCGCTCGGGCATTGAGCGAGTCATGCGCGAGCCAGCCGATATGGCGCTCGAGCAGCGTGAGCCCGCGTGCCTCGTTGCCCGTCACGGCGCAGAAGACGAGGTGATTCGCGATGATGCCGATGTTGTCCGAGTTCGACCGCGCCAACCGGTAGCTGCGCAGATGGGCCGCTTTCGCGGTGTCGAGTTCGCCGGCGCGCAGCCAGGAGAGCAATCCGCGGCTCAGGGCGGTCTCCGGTTCCTCGCCGCAGCTCAGGCCCTGCTCCACGATCTCGTCGAAGCGTTCGATCGCCTCCGCTTCTCGGCCGACCGACGCGAGATACGCGGCGTCCTCGCTTCGCACGCAGGCGTCGCAGTGGCTGTACTCGTCGCGCGGTTCGCGGCGCAGCGCCGCCCTGGCGCTCTCGGCCTCTGCATCGCTCAGGTTGTCGGCCGCGTCGTCGAAGCGTGCCTGCAGCACGCCGCTCTGCCCGACTCCCGCTCTGCGGTATCGCGTCTCCATCTCGTCGAGCACAGCCTCGATCTCGGCGCGCGGAAAGACGGGCGATGCACCGAGCGTGCCAGCCATCCACTTGAACTGCCACAGCAGATCGAGCTCGCCGACCTTCAACGGGAAGCGGGCCGGATCACTGTCGTGCTTGCCGAGGCACCAGCCGAACGAGGCCAGCATGGTGTCGGTGTCACCCGTCATCTTGGCCGACGCGGTCAGCCTGAGCCGCGCCTCGTAGGCGAGCGCGTCTTCTCCTGCGTCGTCTGCCAGGGCGATCGCCTGGTCGATGAGCGACCGCTCGGCGGCACCGAAGGGCAGGGTGTCGATCTATGCGAACAACTCAAGGATCGTGCTGCGTGACATCTACGAAGGATCGCTTTCTTGAGAGGGATAACCAGGTAGGCCGACGCTGAGGTGCACCAGATCCGACAGAGCCGAGGTCAGCATCCGACGATCGGCGGCCTGCAGGGGCCGGTGGCCGGCGAGTAGGGCCTGAACGTACACGAGCTGGATGCTTCGGCTGAAGACGGCGTCGTCGTTGGTCGCCGCGAGGGTGCGCACCAGCGGATTGTTCCAGTTGAGGCAGAGTCTCAGGCGGCCCGAAGCCTGTGCGCCTCGATGCGCGGCGGCCGCCTTGTCGACGCGACCGAGAACGGAACCCCACAGCGGAGGTGCGGTCTCCTGCGCGGCGGCACGGCCGATCGACCGCAGGGCGTCGGGGTCGGCGACCGCGAGCGCCGGCAGGTCGGCCGGCTCGAAGCCCCGCACGTCGACATCGCACGACACCTGGCGCAGCGCTTCGGCGGCTCGCTCCTCCAGAGTGTGCGCGAGGGGCCGATCTGCCATGGGCGGTGAATCGAGGTTGTCGAGTTCGCCGAGCACGGTGACCCGCTCGACGGTCACCCCGGCGACGATGTCGGGAAGCCGACGCACGATTTCGGCGTCGTAGATGTATCCGCCGTTCACGATGGGCGACGACCGGTCGCCGAACGCCGCCACCTGTCTGAATTCGTCGACCGTCTCGGCATAACGCACGTGCGCAGAGCGCTGCATGACTGCATCGAGCGTCATCGGTCCCGCTGACGTCTCAACCGAAAGCCATCTCGCCAAGACTCCGGCGAGCTCATCGTCGTGCACGACGAGCGATTTGAGCGCGACGTGATGGATGGCGACGAACTCGGCGAGTCGATGAGGTTCGGCGAGCGCCTTCTGCAGAATCCATCGCCGAAGCGCTGCCCCGAGCTCCGAGCGGGTGTATTCGAGCGATTCGTTCTCGACCAGCTGTTCCCGCGAAGCGGTGGGCTGCAGACCCTCGGTGTCGATCACCGCGCGAACGAAGAACGCCCAGTCGGGAAGTAGCTCGTCGATGCGCTCGCCGAGCAGCATCCGACCGAGGTAGACGCGGGTCGACTGGCGCGATCCGGGAGGCGGCGCATAGGGAAGCACGAAGGCAACGCCCCGCGTCGCGGTGCCCGGAACCACGAGCGGGATGGCATCGAAGGGAGTCGCGCCGAGCAATTCGGCACCGTAGGCGACGAGTTCTGCAGTGGGCTCAGCGTTCGACTGCAGAAAGACCGCATCGCGGTTGATGGTCTCTTCGCCCCCGCGAGGCAGGGCAATGCGAACGGGCAGATCGAGGAATTCGCCGAAGCGCGTGGCGAGAGCAACGACCGACGCGCTCGAAAGGAGCTCGGACATTCCGGCGAGCGGCACCAGTCGAACCTCGGTGCCGATGGCCAGAGCGGCGGTCTCGTGCTCATCGAGTTCGCGCGCCGTGTAGGTTCCGTCGGTGGCCCCGATCCACTCGACCCCCGGGCCGCCTGCCGCCGAGCGCGAGCGGATCACGATGCGATCTGCCACCATGAAACAGCTCAGCAGTCCGATTCCGAACTGGCCGAGGTAATCGGTTCGAGGCAGGTCGAACAGATCCCGTTTCGATGACCGTCCGACCGTGGCGAGCAGCTCGCCGACATCGGCGAGCGTCAGCCCTATGCCGTCGTCGCGGAAGACGAATTCGGCGCCCTCGCCGTCGGCGGGAGTGATCCAGATTCCACCGCCACCGGCGATGGGCTCCACCGCGTGCTGACGCCGGGCGACGACGGCGTCGCGCCCGTTCTGCATCAGCTCGCGCAGAAACACCTGCGGACTCGAGTAGATATGCCTCGAGAGAAGGTCGACCACGCCACGCAGGTCGACCTGAAAGGGTCTCGATGCCCCAGCGTCGACGCCATCTGTTCGAGACACGCTGCTCTCCCTCACACTCTGTACCGTCGTTCACAGTACCCGCCGCGTGGCGCAAGCGAGGAACGCGTCGGCGTCAGCTGCCGACGGTGACCGTGATCGTGTCCCATCCGGTCGCCCCGCTGGGGGCTGGAGGCGCCTGCCGATCGGTCTGCGTATAGCCCGACTTGTCCGTCGCCCGCACCGCAATAGTGTGTGCGCCCGCCGAGGCCGGCCACTGCAGAACCCACTGCACCCACGTGTCGTCGGAGATGCCGGGCGCGAGCGTGGCCTTCTGCCATGCGCCGTCGTCGACGCGCACCTCGACACCGGCGATTCCGGTGTGCGGCGCCCAAGCGACGCCCGCGATCGCGACGGTTCCGGATGCGACGGTCTGGCCCGACAGCGGAACATCGATGCGCGACTGGGTCACCACCGGCCCGAGGGCATCCCAGCCTCGCGGGGTCCAGTAGCCCTCGGCGTCGGCGAAACGGGTGACCTTCATCTCGGTGACCCATTTCGTCGCCGAGACGTAGCCGAACAGGCCGGGCACGATCATGCGAGCGGGAAAACCGTGCTCCGTGGGAAGCGGCTCGCCGTTCATGCCGACCGCCAGGAGCGCCTGCCTGTTCGGATCGGCGAGCGCCTCGATGGGAGTGCCCGCGCTGAACCCATCGGGCCCAGAGGAGAGCACCATATCGGCGCTCGATTGCACGCCGGCACGCGCCAGCAGTTCACGGATGGGGTAGCCCAGCCAGGTGGCGTTGCCGATCAACCCGCCGCCGACCTCGTTCGATACGCAGGCGATCGTCGTCACGTGCTCGACGAGCGGAAGAGCGAGCAGCTCCGCGTAGCCGATCGTGACCTCGGTGTCGACGAGCCCGGTGATCTTGAGTTGCCAGTCGTCGGGGTTGATCTGCGGCACCTGGAGGGCCACGTCGATGCGGTAGAACTGCTCGTTCGGAGTGATCAGCGCGCTGATGCCTTCGACATCGAGGCTGGTGGCGGGGTCGATCGCGGGCGCGGGCGTCGCCGGAGCAGGCAGCGCGATCGCCTGCCGGATAGCGGTGACCGCCGCCGTACTGGCGTTCATGGCCCGGGCGCCGATCGCCACGATCAGAGCGGTCGCGCCGGTGACACCGGCGTACGTCAGAAACTGTCTGCGCTGCATGCCCGTGCGTGAGGCATCCGGCGCATCGATCCAGGCACCCAGGCGCCGGATGCCGGAGCGCAGCACGAGCACGCCCGCGATCATTCCGAGCACGGTCGGGAAGGCCCACAGGGCGCTGGCCTCCGGTCGGGTCTGCACGGCGATCACGGCGATGGCGGCGAAGACAACGAGAATCACCACGCCGAGCGGGGGCCGCCGTCGCTCGAGCACACCCGCGAGTGCGGCGAACACCACGACGACGACGCCGAGAATCACGAAGAGCGCGATCTTGTCGCCGGTGCCGAACAGCGCGATCATCGACTCTTTGAGCCAGGCGGGAGCGAGATCGATGGCCAATTGACCGACGGCGAAGAACGGTGAGCTCGAACTCGAGACGAACACCGCGACCGCCTCGGCCGTGGCAAGCACGGCGAGCGCCGAGATCACGCCGATAAGAGCAGCCGACAACTGTTTGCGCATGCTGTGAACCCTACGCCGCCAATCCGATAGCGCGGCTGAGCAGAGGAGCCGCACCACGGTTGCTACGCTCAGATGATGGTAGCTGTGTCGGGGGACAGTGGGGCGGCCGTCCGCTCTGCCGTCGAGCGGTCTGTCTTTCTCTCCCAGCTTCTGGTCACCGGAGCGACCCTCGTGCTGGTCGCGATCTCGTTCATCGTCGCTCCCAGCGACCTCGCGTCCCCCATGTTCTTCGCCGGAGTCGTCTCGATCTTCTCCGTCACCGGCCTCGCCGCCGCCGTTCCCTGGCGTCTTGTGCCGAAGATCTGGATCGCCGCTCTTCCTGTGCTCGACATTCTGGCTATCGGGCTCATCCGGCAGGATCAGCCCCTCCTCGGCGCCACCCTTCTCTTCGTGTTCCCGGTGATCTGGATGTCGATGCACTTCAGGTTCTGGGGAGCCGTCACCAGTGTGGTGCTTCCCGCGGTGCTCACCTGGGGTGGCGAGTTGATCCGCGATGGAGGGGTGGCGATCGATCCCTCCGTGCTACCCCGCCTCGGTGTCGTTCCGATTGTGCTCGCCTTCGTCGCCACCACCGTCTACTCGACGACGCGTCGGGCGGCGGCGCAGCGCTCCCTGCTCCAGCAACAGGCCGATCTGTTCGATCAGGCCCTGCAGGCTTCCCGACGGCAGAAGCAGACCCTCGACGAGCTCTTCGACGCGGTCGACTTCGGCGTGATCGGTTTCGACGGCAGCGGTCGCGTGAACCTCATCAACCGTGCCCAACGCGAGATGGCGACACCCTTCGGCCTGGGTGAGGGTTCCATCCTTCCGTCGGTCATCTATCGCGAAGACCGAACGACCGCCTACGAGGAATACGACAGGCCGTTCCAGAGGGCTCTCCGCGGCGAGACGGTCGACCGTGAGACCGTGTGGTTCGGTGAGCCAGGAGAGGTCCAAGCCGCCATCCTCACCTCGTCGCGACCCGTGATCGACGAACACGGCGCATACGACGGCGGCGTCATCGTCTTCCGCGATATCACCGCCGAGTTGAAAGCGGTCAAAGCCCGCGACGACCTCGTGGCATCGGTCTCGCACGAGCTCCGCACCCCCCTCACATCGATCGTCGGCTACACAGAGTTGGCGCTCGATGAAGACATCCCCGACAGCACACGGAGCATGCTCGAGATCACCTCGCGCAATGCCGACCGCATGCTGGGCATCGTCGCCGATCTGCTCGCCGCGGCCAGCGAATCGACCCAGACTCTGCTTCTGGTCTTCGAGCCCTGCGACCTGGCCCAGATCGTGCGCGACGGAATCGAATCCATCACGCCCGTCGCATCCGAAAGCCACCTCACCTTCGTCGTCGACGAACTCGAGCCGCTCGTGTTCGATGCCGACGCATTCCGTCTGCGCCAGGTCGTCGACAACATCTTCTCGAACGCCGTGAAGTACAACTCGCCCCACGGCCGCATCGAGGTTGCCCTGCGCACGGTAGACCACGGTTTCGCCGAGCTGCGTGTGCACGACACGGGTCGCGGCATGACGGATGCCGAGCAGGCACACCTGTTCGACCGGTTCTACCGGGCCGACTCCGTGCGCAACTCGGCCGTTCACGGTACCGGCCTCGGCCTCAGCATCAGCCGCGACATCATTCACCAGCACGGTGGGGAACTCCGGCTGGAATCGGCCCGCGGCAAGGGAACGACGGCGATCGTCACCCTGCCCATGCGGGAACGCGAGGCAGCCCTCGAATCCGACTCCTCATCGAAAGGCACCCCATGAACCTCGACATCGTCACCCTGATGACGATGTCGAGCCTCGCCGTCGTGATCTGCGGCGTCTCGTTCGTGCTCAACACCTCATTCGCGCGGAGCGACCCGACCGGACGCATGTGGAGCCTCGGGTTCATCAGCGGCATCATCGTGGCGGCCGGCTACGGCGTAGAGGCCGCTGTTCCCGACGCCTGGTGGGGTCTTGTGGTGGGGAACGTCGCCTACATCGGAGCGGTCGGAGGGCTGTGGTGCGGTACCCGGCTGCACAACGGCCGACGCCCCCTTCTGGGGATCGTCGTCGCCGTGGCGGCCGTGGTCGCGCTCGCGACGATCGTGCAGACTCCCGGCGACGGAACCTGGGCGGGGGCGCCGGTACTCTGGCTCGGTCTGGCCGCGCTGAGTTTTCTGGGCGGGCTCGAGTTTCAGCGCGGCAGGCTCCATCGCAATGTGAACGGGCGGTCGCTCGGAATCGTGCTCTTTCTCTTCGCGTTCTTTTCGGCCGCCCGCGTCATCGCGTTCTTCGTCGGCGGGCCCGATGGCGCAGCATTCGCGCTGTATTTCAATCCGGGCGTCGCTGCAATGTTCACGATGGCCGTCATCATCAGTGCGGCCATCACCGTCTCGGTGCTTCGAGCGGAGCGGGGAGGCGACAGCGCCGTGGGCGACCACCGCGTGGGCATCCTGTCGCGTGCAGGGGTACTCTCGGCCGATTCATTCGAGCAGACCGCGCGCGACCACCTCGAACGGGCCGAGGCCCGGGGCGCCGGCATGGCGCTCATCGGGGCCGACATCGATCGTCTTCCCGATGTGAACACGGCCTTCGGCCGCTCGGCCGGCGACGAGGCGATCTCCACATTCGCGCAGACCCTGCGTGACACGGTGCCGGTGATGGCCGCCGTAGGGCACCCCTCTGCCGGGCGTTTCTTCGTCCTCGTCTTGGTCGCCAATGCGACTGAAGCGCTGGTGTTCGCAGAGCAGATTCAGATCGCCCTCGTCGACACCCCCTTGCCCGCCACCCAGAAGATCAGGCTGACAGCGAGTCTCGGCATCGCGGACACGTTCGACCACGGCTACGCACTTCAGGCGCTGGAGACTGCGGCCATACGCTCGATCGACACAGCAAAGGCGGCAGGCGGAAACCGCATCGAGGTCAGTGCGGTGGAACTCGGCTGAGCAGGGCTACTCCGCGATCGCGATCGTGATCTGGTCGGTCGCCGTCTGCTTGGCGTAGGCGCCTGAGGTCGGGGTGGTCTGGATGAGCAGCTCGTAGGTGAACGACAGAGTGACGCTCGTAGCGGTCGGATCGATGGCCGGCAGAATGAACGTCTGGCTGTAGCTATAGGGCGACTTGATGTCGTATCCGGGAGAGACCGTCGACTGGTCGCTCAACGGAGCCGGAGCCTCCAGCTGACCCGCGGGACCGGACACGGCGACGACCAGACTGACGCGCGAGAGGTAGACACCCTGCCCCTCATCGGTGCCGAGGGCGCCGATCAACGAGAAGCTGACGGGCTTGTTCGCGTCGGCCTTCCACTGATCCATGCTCAGCGTCGACCAGTAGTTGGCGGTCAGTGCGGCGTCGCCCGCCTGGAGTTGATGCTGCGCCGATCCTGTCGCGAGTTCGTTGACGATCGAAGCGATCGTGGCCTTGGGTGTGGGAGTCGGCGTCTTGGTCGATGTGGCGGCCGATGTCGTGCCTGCCGCCCACGGAGCCGTGCCGCATCCGCTCATGCCCACGACGAGCGCAGACCCGACTGCCACGGCCGCGACCGCCTTCTTCCAGCTTGTCCGAACCATGCGCCGCTCCCCCGTGCCATCGCGTTGCACCGCCAGATACGGGATGCGCGAATCTTGAGCATATCTTGCGGAGACCTTGTCTTTGGCTTGCCGAAAGCCTGATTTCGGTGCGACAGAGTTGCACTCATGACCGACACGAACCGTTACGTGAAGCCCCAGCCGGCCGTCGACCCCGCCCTCGCCGCCTATGCGACCGAGTTCATCGACATCGTCGACGCTCTGCCGAGTTACCGCCCGATGGTGGGCTGCATCGTTCCGGCCTACAACGAGGCCGACTCGATCGCCGAGGTTCTCGAATCGCTCCTCGCACAGACACGTCTCCCCGACGTGATTCACGTGGTCGTCAACAATTCGACCGACAAGACCGTCGAGGTCGCGAGCGAGTTCGCCGGCCCGCACAGCCGCACCGACAACGGCGTGACGCAGGAGACCGAGGTCTTCATCCACGACATCGGTGAGAACCCCGACAAGAAGGTCGGCGCACTCAATTACGGCTACTCTCTCGTCGAGGGATGCGACTACCTGCTCGGAGTCGACGGCGACACCACGGCCGATCCCACCGCGGTGGAGTCGCTCGAGGCCGAGATCGCGTCGGACACCCGCATCGGCGGCATCTCTGCGATCTACTCGATCGACGAGGCGCCCATCACGGGCACCATGGCGAAGTTCCTCATCTCGGGCCAGCGCGCACAGTTCGCCGCGTTCAACATGCAGAACATGCTCCGCGGCCGCAATATGGCGGTTCTCGGTGGGCAGTTCTCGATCTTCTCGGTCAAGGCGCTGCGCGAGGTCATGGTCGACAGCCACCAGGCGACGCCGTGGGTCAAGGACTCCGAGGTCGAGGATTCGCTCCTGTCACTGCAGATCAAGAGCGCCGGATACCTCACCAAGATCTCTGCCCGCGCCCGCGCAAACGTCGGCGGCATGACATCTCTGCGCGGCCTCGACGCCCAGCAGGTCAAGTGGAACTTCGGAGCCATCGAACTCATGTGGCCCGGGCAGCGGGGCGACACCAAAGGCCAGCCCCTGCACCCCAATCTGCGTCTGCGCTGGCTCGAGAACTTCTCGATGGTGACGAACATCGTCACCCGCGGGCTGTTCTTCCTGCTGCTCATCGCTTCGCTCTCCATCGGCGCCTTCGTCTTCAGCCCGGTCTGGCTGATCCCCCCGGTCGTCGCCATGGCGCTCAACTGGCGCACCGCGTACTCCATGAAGAACCGCAGTTGGAAGGACACCTTCTTCGCCGTGGCGCTGTTCCCCGCCGAGCTCTACATGTGGGTTCGCATCGGCCACTTCGTTCGCGCATGGTCGAAGTTCGCCAGCAACAAGCAGGTCGACAACTGGGCCGAGCAGGCCAAGGCGGAGCGAGGCTCCGGCAACGCCTACCTCACCCCGCTGCTCGTCGCCGCCGGCATCGTCGTGGCGCTGGTCGTCATCTGGATGCAGCTGCCGATCGTCGCCCAGTCGACCATCCTGTGGATCGGGTGGCCCGTACTCGGTGTCATCACGGTTCTGCAGACACTCACCATGTTCGCCAAGCTGGTCAAACGCCACCACGGATACAAGGTATGAGTCGTCTACTCGACGAGGACGCCCTCCACGACCTGCTCACCTCGGTGGGCAGGGACGAGGGGGCGCGTACCCGTTTCGCCCGAGATTTCGTCAGCCTCTGGGATACCCGTGTCCAGAGGCTGACGGACGCCCTCGACCGTCGCGACGCCGAGGAGACACACGTCGTGCTCCTCAGCATCCGGTCGTCGAGCAAGATGATCGGCGCACAGGTCATCGAGGCAACGGCATCTCTGATGCACAGCTCGCTCGGTCGCGAGGATATCGACGGGTGCGCCCGTCATCTCGACCGGCTCGATCAGGTCGGGCGCGAGACGTGCGTCGAACTCGCCGAGCGGTTCGGACTCCACTCGAACGTCTGAGGCCTACTCGTCGGCCGCGGCCAGTCTGTACCCCACGCCGCGCACGGTCTCGAGCCACCGCGGAGAGGTGAGGCTGTCGCCGAGCTTCTTGCGCAGATTGCCCATGTGCACTTCGACGGCTCGCTTGTCGGCCTCAGTCACGTAGTAGGCGGTCACATAGCTCTCGCCACGCAACAGCAGGGCAAGGTCTGCCTTCGTGCGAACCCGCCGTCTCGATTCGACGACCGCCACAAGCAGGTCGAATTCGGTGCGAGTGAGTTCCAGATCTCTGCCGTCGAGCGACGCGAGACGCATCTCACGGTTGAGGCGCAGGCCGTTGTGCTCGATCCATCCCTCACCGCCGTCGTCCGACGTTTCGCGCTCGACCGGGGGTGCGGCATCCGGCACTGCGTCAGGAACACCCGGCGCGGCATGGGCGCCCGTTCGTGTGGACGGCTCGGCGGTCACGACCGCGGGCGCAGTTGCAGGCGCAGTCGGCGCCTCGACGACCGCGACGGCGACAGGAGCGGGTGCCGACACCGGAGCAGAGGGAGCCGCAACGACAGGAACATCGGCCACAGCCATGCGTGGACGGCGCAGCATCGCGTCGATGCGGGCTCGCAGCTCGCGCGGACGGAACGGTTTCGTCAGGTAGTCGTCGGCTCCGGCCTCGAGACCCTGCAGGGTATCGATCTCCTCATCGCGCGCCGTGAGCATCACGATGTAGGTCTGGCTGAACGTGCGCAGACGCTTGGCCACCTCGAAGCCGTCCATGCCGGGCATGCTCACGTCGAGTGTGGTGACGATGGGTTCGTACGCTCGCACGGCCTGGATGCCATCGTGGCCGTTGCTCGTAGCGATCACGTCGAATCCGGCTTGGGTGAGCACGCTCTCGAGGAGGTGCCGGATGTCAGCATCATCTTCGATGATGACGGCCATCCGTCTCTCTTGCGCGTCAAAGCTCACAGCGATCCCCAATCCTTCGACGTACGGTGCACCCTATCAAAGCGTGCAGCTACCAGCCGGCATTGGCGGCGAGCTCACTCGCGCTCTGCGGCCACCAGGTTCCGGCAGCAGGCCCGCCGTTGCACGCGCCGTCGCTCTCGCCGGGCGGTTTGATCCACAGTTGCGCGTCGAGGTGGCCAGCGTCTGTGACGACCTTCGATGTGACGCCCAGCGCTCGACCCGTGGGGTTGCACCACTCGCCATTCGACCCGTTGCCGTTTCGACCGGTGTCGATCACGTAGTGGGAGTCGCCGGTGAGAGCCGAGAGCTTCTCGCCGTAGGCGCGCTCCTTCACCGTGGCGTTGTAGTTCGAGACGTTCGTGGCGAAGCCGCGAGTCTCGGAGATGCCCGCGCGGTTCAGCAGATCTGCCATCTGAGTCGCAGGAAGCCACGTCGAGTGCCCACCGTCGAGGTACACGGTCGCCTTGGTCGACGCGAAGGTGTCGACCGCTCCCTTGATCTGGGCGATGCGCTCGTCGACGTTGCCGCACTGCGTCGAAAGAGCGAGCGCGTCGGGTTCGAGGATGACGATGGCCGATCGGTCGGCGACAGCGCCGGCGATCTCGGCCGTCCAGAGCGGGTACTCGGCCGCGGTCAGGCCGCCGGCGGACTGATTGCCGCAGTCGCGGTTCGGCACCCCGTAGACGACGAAGATCGGCGTCGACCCTTCTGCCTCGGCCGAATCGAGGATCTGGGTCACCGTGGCGGCCACAGTGGTGGTCGGGTTCCGCTCAGGCACGAGCCAGATCGCGGTCGGCGCAGCGGCGAGCTTGTCGAGTACCTTGGTGGCGGCCGACGGCGTGGCCGGTTGACCCGATCCACCGGCGTCGGCAGACGCCGATGCGGCGGCGGCCTGCGCGGCGAGTGAACCGGGATCGACATAGAAGGAGTCGCCCTGGAGTGGGTTGTCGATGACGACATCTCCGCCCGAATCGGTGCCGGACGCCGACTCAGGCGACGCGGCGGGCGACGTGACCAGCCCGGTGAAGACGACCCCGAGAGCGACAATGGGCACAGCGAGCGCCACGATGGCGATCGCTACCCCGATTCGCGAGCCTCTAGACGTCACTTCGCCAGTGTATCCGGGGCGGCATCGGCGAATGCGACGTGCTGCAGGATCCACGCGTGCATCGCGACGGCTGCGGCCGCAGATGCGTTGATCGAGCGAGTCGAACCGAACTGGCTGATCTCGACGATCGCGTCCGCAGCCTCGAGCGCGGGTGCAGAGAGACCGGGCCCCTCCTGCCCGAAGAGCAGCACACACGAGGCCGGCAGCGAGAAGGTCTCGATGATCACGCTGCCCGGCACGTTGTCGATCGCGATCACCGGCAGGCCCGCATCCGCCGCCCACGCCACGAAGGTCTCGACGTCTGGATGATGCAGCACGTGCTGGTAGCGGTCGGTCACCATGGCGCCGCGCTTGTTCCATCGTCTGCGCCCGATGATGTGCACGGTGTCGGCGCCGAATGCGTTGGCGCTGCGAACGATCGATCCGATGTTGAGATCGTGCTGCCAGTTCTCGATGGCCACGTGGAACGGGTGGCGCGTGAGGTCGAGGTCGGCGACGATCGCGTCCATGCGCCAGTAGCGATAGCGGTCAATGACGTTGCGCGAATCACCGGATGCCAGCAGCTCTGAATCGTAGAAATCGTCGTCGGGCCATTCGCCCTGCCACGGGCCCACTCCGTTGGTGGTGAGTTCGACAGACGGATTCTGCGCGGCGGGAATCGAGTCATCGGACATCCCCTCAGGCTACCGGCCCGCTCCCTGAGCCTGTCGAAGGGCGTCTCGACAGGCTCGACGAACATCGAATTTTTAGGCGCGCCTAAAAATTCGCTACAGTGTCCACATGCTCGACGCTCCCGCACCCACGACGAAGACGGCCAGCCCGCGCGGCTCACATCTCGTCTGGCTGCTCGGGCCGGCACTCGTCGCCGGCGTGGCCTATCTCGACCCGGGCAATGTCGCCAGCAATATGACTGCCGGAGCGACGTTCGGCTTCCTCCTCGTCTGGATCGTCGTGTTGGGCAACGTCATGGCGTGGCTCATCCAGTACCTGTCGGCGAAGCTCGGCATCGTGACGGGAAAGAGCCTGCCCGAGCTTCTCGGAGAACGCATCGGATCTCTCTGGGGGCGCCGACTGTTCTGGGTGCAGGCCGAACTGGTGGCCATGGCGACCGACCTCGCCGAGATCATCGGCGGCGCCATCGCTCTCTCCCTGCTGTTCGATCTGCCGCTGCTACTCGGCGGCGTGATCACCGGCACCGTCTCGATGCTGGTGCTCGTTCTGCAAGGCTCGGGGCGCCAGAAGACATTCGAGCGCGTCATCATCTCGATGCTCGTGATCATCGCTGTCGGCTTCGCAGCGGGGGTCGTCATCAACCCGCCCGACGCAGCCTCCGTGGTCGGAGGCCTCGTGCCCCGCTTCGAGGGGCCGTCTTCGGTGCTGCTCGCGGCATCCATTCTCGGCGCCACGATCATGCCGCATGCCATCTACGCGCACTCTGCTCTCACCCGCGACCGCTTCGTCGTGCGCGCCGCCGAGCACACCACGAAGCGCCTCATCACCGCAACTCGCTGGGACGTCACGATCGCACTCGCCATCGCCGGAACCGTGAATCTCGCCATCCTGCTGCTCGCGGCGACCTCTCTTCAGGGAGTCGCCGGAACCGACACTCTCGAGGGCGCGCACGCCGCTATCGGTCAAGCCATGGGCGGCGTCGTCGCGACCTTGTTCGCGGTCGGCCTGCTCGCATCCGGACTCGCCTCGACCTCGGTCGGAGCCTATGCCGGAGCAGAGATCATGCACGGTCTGCTTCGGGTGCGCGTTCCGATCGTCTGGCGTCGACTCGTCACCCTCGTTCCGGCGCTCGTCATTCTGGGAGCGGGCGTCGACCCGACGTGGGCGCTGGTCGTCAGCCAGGTCGTGCTCTCGTTCGGAATTCCGTTCGCACTCGTGCCACTCGTCTGGCTGACCTCGCGCCGGGAGTTGCTGGGTGAGTTCACCAACCGTTGGCACACCACCGTCGCGGGCATCATCGCGTCGGTACTTCTCGTGACCCTCAACGTGACACTGCTCGTGCTCATCTTCACCGGGGCGTGACTCTGTTCTTTCTGGCCCCGGGCTGCCTGACCATAAGCTTGTCTCATCATGAGCATCCCCGAGCCCGTCGCGCGTCGAACACAGCCGAACGCCGACTCGGCCGCTGAGGACTACCTCAAGACGATCTACCACCACACCGAGTGGCAGTCGGCCCCTGTGACCCCGTCTGTGCTCGCGGCGACCATGGGCGTCGCGCCGTCGTCGGTCACCGAGATGGCGAAGAAGCTCAGCACCGCGGGGCTCGTGAACTACGAGCCGTACAAGCCGCTGACGCTCACACCGGAGGGCACCGCGAGAGCCAGGGGCGTCATCCGCCGCCACCGCCTCATCGAGACCTGGTTGGTCGATGAGATGGGCTACGACTGGCACGAGGTGCACGACGAGGCCGAGGTGCTCGAGCACTCCATCAGCGACCGGCTCCTCGATGCCATCGACTCCCGACTGGGTCATCCCACCCGCGACCCCCACGGCGATCCCATCCCCTCGGCAGACGGAACCGTCGAGAGCTCGCCCGCTCTTCTGCTGTCACAGGCGGCCGTGGGCACCTCCGGCATGGTCGTGCGTATCAGCGACAGGGATCCGTCGCTGCTCCTCTCTCTCGCAGCCGCCGGCATCCGGCCATCGACGACGCTCTCGGTCGTGTCACGGGATGCCTCGGCGGGCTTCATCGTGCGGGTCGCCGGGGCGAGCGATTCGGATGCCGGCGGCGGCCCGCTCGTGCCCGTGTCGGCATCCGGCGGTTCGTCTATCTGGATCTCGGCACCGGCCTGAGCTCCTCATAGCCGCCGCCGCTAGGCTGGGCGATGCAGGCTATGAAAGGACTCTCCCATGGCTCGACGCGATGAGATCGAATGCTGGCTGACCGACATGGACGGCGTTCTGGTTCATGAGAACAGGGCGCTCCCCGGCGCGGCAGAACTGCTGCAACAGTGGCGCGACGAGGGCAAGCCCTACCTGGTGCTCACCAACAACTCCATCTACACGCCGCGCGATCTCAGTGCCCGGCTGCGAGCATCCGGTCTCGAGGTGCCAGAAGAAGCGATCTGGACCTCGGCCCTGGCCACCGCCAGTTTTCTCAAGTCGCAGATGCCGGGCGGCAGCGCCTTCGTGATCGGCGAGGCCGGAATCACCACCGCCCTGCACGAGGCGGGCTTCATCATGACCGACACGAACCCCGACTACGTGGTCGTCGGCGAGACGCGCAACTACTCGTTCGAGGCGATCACCCGCGCAATCAGGCTGATCTCGGCGGGCGCACGGTTCATCGTCACGAACCCGGATGCGACGGGGCCGAGTGCCGAGGGCCCGATGCCGGCCACCGGGGCGGTCGCCGCCCTCATCACGAAGGCCACGGGCATGGAGCCCTATGTCGTGGGCAAGCCGAACCCCATGATGTTCCGCTCGGCGCTCAACCGCATCGGCGCGCACTCCGAGAACACGGGCATGATCGGTGACCGCATGGACACCGACGTGGTCGCGGGCATCGAAGCCGGCCTGCACACGATCCTTGTACTCACGGGCATCAGCGATCAGGCCGAGATAGAGAAGTACCCGTTCCGCCCAGACGAGATCCTCTCGGGCGTGAGTGAGCTGCTGCGCACGGAACCCTTCGAGTCAGACCAGCTCTGACCCGCAGCTGCGTTCGCGCCCGCACGGCACCCGCAGTAGTACCCGCCGCGGACTGTTGTCCCCGGTGCGCCGGTACCTACAGTCCGCAGCGGTACCTGCTGCGTGCCAGTGTCCACTCCTACCCGGGCGAAGCGTTGCACGCGCAGTCCCCAGAATTCATGAGTCGACCCGCGCCGGCCGCGTGATTACGGCAGCCTCTGCGTATGACGGAACACCTTAGGGATGTGCGCACGGGCCTCATCTTGACCTCCGCCCCCTCGATCACCCCCAGCGAAGCCCGTCAGGTGAGACGCGACCATCGGTCTGGCACATCAACGCGGTTGCATCGAGGCGTGTATGTCGAGACCGAGCGGGTGATCTCGCTGACCCCGCGAGTCAGGCACATCGCCCAGATTCACGCCATTGTCGAGACTCGGCGCATCCGGCCGATAATCGGCCACCTGTCGGCCGCCGTCTTCTGGGGCATGCCCATACGCCCCTCGATGCCGTCGACGGTTCACGTGGTCGTGCCGCCGAGCTCCGGTGCACATTCGAAGAACGGAGTGACCGTGCACAAAGAACTCCTCTCCGACGAAGACGTGGTCGAGATCGGCGGCCTTTTGGTGACGAGTCCTTTGCGCACCCTCATCGACCTCGCGCGCGTGAGCCCCTTCGTCACCGCGGTCACGGCACTCGACTTCGCCCTTCACGAGAGGCGGTCCACGCTGTTCGCTCCGATTGCGAAGTCGGCAGTGCTCGAGAGCGTCGATTCGCTCGACGCCGTGCGCGGCTTCAGTCGGGCTCGTCGAGCCGTGGAGTTCAGTCGCTCGGGCGCAGACAACGCGGGCGAGACGCACAGCCGAATCGCCATCGCCGAACTCGGATTCCCCTCACCGGAACTCCAGGTTCGCCATGTGAACCCGCGAGGCGGCTATTACTATGCCGACTTCGAATGGCCCGAGTTCAAGCGCATCGGAGAGTTCGACGGAAAGGGCAAGTACCTCAAACCCGAGTACCTCGACCGCATGTCACCCGGCGACGCTGTCGTCGAGGAGAAGATTCGCGAGGACCATCTTCGCGCGGAAGGCAACGGGGTAAGCCGCTGGAGCCCGGGCGATGTCAACAATCGACGTGAACTTCGCCGCATCCTGCTTGAGGCAGGACTCCCGTGCTCCCGCTGACCAGCAGTACCCGCCGCGGACTGTTGTCCCCGGTGCGCCGGTACCTACAGTCCGCAGCGGTACCGACTGGGGATCCGAGCGTGAGCGGATGCCCGCTAGAGCTTCGCCCAGCGAGCTCTGGCCGCGCAGAACAGTCCATAGGCGATCAGGCCGATGCCCACGAGCACCAGGATCACCTTTCCGAAGGGCAGGTCGATGAGAGACTTCAGCGCACCGTCGAGACCAGAGGCCTTCTCGGGATCAGCCGTCACGGCAGCCACGACGAAGAGCACTCCCACGACGAAGAGCGCGATGCCCTTGGCGACATAACCAGCGATGCCGAGCCCCCTCACGACCTTGCCTGTCGTACCGGCAGGAATCACGAGGTGTTTCTCGAACTTCTTGAGCACCCCCTGCACGACGAAGGCAACGCCGATGCCGGCCACCACGAGCCCGACGATCACGAGCACGACGACACCTCCCGGGTTCGCAAGCAACCGTGCACTGAGGCTCTGGCTGGAGTCGGACGAACTCGATGACCCGCCCAGCGCGAAGGTGAGGGCGGTGGCGCCGACGGCTCCGTAGGCGATTGCCTTGCCGAGTTCGGAGACACGTCTGCCCCATTTCTTCTTCGGATCAGACTCATCGAGGAGGAAGACCTGTGCGACCTGCCACACGGTCAGTGCGAACAGACCGATCGCCACGATCCAGATGACCACGATGCCGCCGGGCTTCGACGACAGCTCCTGGAGTGCGCCCGACTGATCGGCAGAGTCTCCCGAGCCGCCCACAAGGCCGATCGCGATGGCGCCGATGAGAATGTGCAGAAGCCCGAGAACGGCGTAACCCGCGCGTGCGAGGATCTCGAGCGCCCGACTGTTCTTGGCCGTTCGGGCAGCGGTCTTCGCAGAATTGGTCATTGATCGAGGCTAACGAGAGCCGGCTACGCCTGGCTAGGGGTGGACATCACGGGGCACGAGCAGAGCTATACGCCGCCCACTCCGCCACCGCCACCGCCGCCGCCAGAGAACCCGCCTCCACCCGATCCGCCGCTCGACGACGACGAGGTGCTGGCGGCGCTGCCCGAATATC
This sequence comes from Agreia pratensis, assembly GCF_900177685.1. Classification (GTDB taxonomy): domain Bacteria; phylum Actinomycetota; class Actinomycetes; order Actinomycetales; family Microbacteriaceae; genus Agreia; species Agreia pratensis. The sequence continues at coordinate 376,588 of NZ_FXAY01000002.1, read as the reverse complement.
CCGCGGCCGACGTCGCTGCGAACGATCCCACACTGGCTGCGAAGTACGCTGCGTTGAAGCCGGTCGATGCGCCGTACCAGTGCGGCTGTGTCTGCGTGCGCTCGTAATACGTTCCAAGCACCTTGGCCCATTCGTCTTCGACACCCCACAGCACGGCGAAGGGCAGCAGCTTCTCGTAGATCTCGACGATCTGACCGCCATCAGGCGTAGCATCCTGTGTCTTGAGTGCGCCCTCGGGACTCTGCAGCATGCGGAACCGCTCTTCCTCCGCCACGGTCAGGTAGAGCTGAACGCCCTTCAGATAGTCCCGCAGTTCGGCGCCCGCAGCCGTCAGAGGCGTGCGGAAGACCGTGAGCCAGGAGATGGCGACGCACAGCGCTCCGACTGCCAGAGGAATGAACGGAAGGGAACCGCCGCGCGACTCGGAGTTCAGCATCGCGCCGAAGACCATCGTCGCGGCGCCGGCCGCGAACACCGAGATCGCGAGAAGAAGGCTCCGGCCCGCGGTGCCTTTCTTGAAGTAGCCGTCTCTGACCGCGGTCGCGCGAACCTTCTTGATGAACTTCTGCACCTCGGTCGCGAGCGCCGTGTCGTTCTTCTTGAGTTCACGCCGGTTGTCGGGTGTTCCGTCGAAGATCATGCGGTAGAACTCGAGCTCCTGCGAAGACAACCCGTCGCTGTGCACAGCGTGGAGCCAGTACTCGGGCTTCTTCGACCACATGGAATCGCTCGGCTTCTCGACGATCTGCAGATTTCCCCGCACCGCCAGAGCGACGAATCCGGATGCCGCGGCGCGGCTCGTGCGCTTCAGGATCACCGCCGAGGTGAAGACGTCGGCTGTCGGGGGCGGCGTGTACTCGGCGACGACGGTCGGACGACCTCGGGCATCCCGGAGCCCCGCCGTGCGCCAGAGGATCGCGAGTACGGCACCGGTCACAGCAAGCAACGCGGCTGCCAGCTGAGCCCATCCCTGCCACACGCCGAGATACGAATCGTCGCGCGGCACAAACGTCGCGGGTGCGAAGCCGACGGCCACGGTCACGTTCTCGTGTGCGCCGAGAGGCACGCCTCCAGCGGTGAAGATCGTCTCGCCGTCGCCCTGCTCACTTGTCATCGGGCACGCAGTGGTCGACGCGTATGGCCCCGCGTAGCAGCTGGCCTTGCCCGTCAGCGACGGAGCGAGCCGCTCGGGCACGTGCAGCCGAACGGTCGCGGAGTCGAAACTCTGCAGCGAATCGAACCCGACCGAGTCCCAGTAGAACTCGTCGACGTCGGTGGCTTCGTCGTGCCTCGTGACATTGTGCTGCGTATAGGTGAAGGTATAGGTCTGCGCTCCGTGAACGAACTCGTCGGAGCGCACCGTGACAACGAGAAAGTCGCCATCGTCGTTCTTCTCGGCCGTGAACCGGCGCGGGTCTCCGTTCTCGTCGACGACGCTCTCGACGTCGACGTCGGTCGGGTGACCGTCGTAGTCGAGCGGGATGGCACGGCGGATTCCGCGATTCTGGTCAGCCTCGGGGAACTCGGCGACGAAGGTTTCGACCGTCTTCAGCGTCGAGCGTCCGTCGTGGTCGGTGTCGAGATAGAAGTCGGCGTCGTACGACGAGAACGAGAAGTCATCGACTCCCGCCGACAGACCGGATGCGACGGGTGCGGCAACAGCCTCGGCCGCGGCACTCGAGGCAGCGCCGCCGACAGCCGCCGCTCCCAATCCGATGACGACGAGTGCGGTCAGGAAGATCGGGCGCATGCTGCTCACTCTACGGAAGGTGCCGCAAAAACGAAGGAGATGGAGCATACGACGAAGGGCCGAGACATGATGTCTCGGCCCTCCGGGTGCCGATCAGATCGGCGGGTGAAGCAGGTTACGCAGCGGCGTTCTGGCGACGACGGGCGACCATGAGGGCAGCACCGACGAGCAGCAGCAGAGCGGAGCCACCGGCGAGGATGCCGGCGTCAGACGAACCGGTGTTGGCCAGCTGCGGGGTGGGGTCGACGATATCGGACGGGATGGTGGGAGTCTCGCAGTTGCCGATGGTGATGAGACCGGCCGTTCCGACGACCGAGGCGCTGCTGAAGGTGATCGTGTAGACGCCGTCCGGGATGTTTCCAGCCGTGGAGTAGAGCGTCAGTGGCGCGGGACCGACGGAGCCGGTCTCATCAGCCGTGAACGTCGTGTCATCAATCTGTACGACGCCTCCGGCGGCGTCGGTCACAACGTAGCTGCCGTCTTCGTACTGGTCGAACCCGGTGGCGAACACGGATACGCCCGATTCGCGAACAGCGTCACCGCTGAGGCAGATCGGGTCGATCACGACGTTCTGGTCAGCACGAGCGAACGCGGTGACGCCGATCGGGAGGAAGATCGGATCGATGTCGGCGGTGTTGTTGATGACCGCGGCGAACGGCGTCTCGCCGAGAAGCGGGAACGCCCTGAAGTCGGATGTGGGCGTGCGAGCGACGTCGAACGTGATGGTGTAGGTGCCATCGGGCTGTACGACAGTCTCGGTGACGGCAGATGGGGAGAGGTAGCTCTTCGTGACCGTGCCGATGGCGCCGCCATCGACGATGTCGATGGTCAGAGCGTCGCCGGGGTTGCCCTGGCCGGAGACCGTGACCTTGCCGTCGTGGCCCCACGAATTCTCGACGACCGAGCCGGGGGTGACAACATCACCGGCGGCCGAAGCCGGAGCGGCGACGAGAAGTGAGCCGCCAGCGACGAGAGCCGCCGCGACGAGGCCCGCGCCGAGGCGGGAAAGGATTGAGCGGGACATTGTTCTCCTGAAATAAGCGAGCAGGGGGATCATCGTCGGTGTCTCTCCCGACGAAAGTGGCGATGCTGCGAGAATGCTGCGTCCCATTGAGGCTATCGGCACTTTCCCAGATAAGCCAACCCCTGAAGGATTAAATCCAGACCCCCTCGAAAAGGTTACACACTGTCTCTATTTTTCGAGCCGCCAAAGAACCTGATCACGCTGCGCTTAGCGACCGCGGGAGGTGCGGCTCACCGGCCCACGTGAGCTGCTTTTCTTTCAGCCCGATCCCGCAGGAACCGCCTCAGGCAGCCGGCGGCGCCTGCACAGAAGCTGTGAACTTCTCGCCCGACGATCGGCTGACGAAGCACGAATACTCCCGTTGACCGGCCGCCCACTGCGCCTCCGAGACCGGGTAGCTCGCCTGCCACTGCACGTCGGGGTACGCCGAGGCGGCAGCGAAGTCGAGCACGGTCGGAGCCGTGCACGCCAGGTTGAGCTGCGACGTGATCGCGGCCTCGCCGGGATACACCGCAGCAGGGTCGGGGTTGAGTGACACCCTCGCGATCAGCTGGGCCGCGTGCGGCGCCGCGCAGTCGACGACGGTGAACGTCTCGTCCCACGGCGTGCCGAACGGATCGAGACACTCGCCCCCGCGAAGCTCGTTCCACGGATGAACCCCCGCGGCGGCGGGCCCCGTCGGAGCAGCAGCAGGTTCCGGAGCCGTAGGCGTTGGCGTGGGCGTCGCAGCTGCCGGCGTCGCCGATGTCGACGCGGTGGGGCCGGATGTCGGCGCCGCTGTCTGGGCCTCGTCGAACCAGGGCAGGTGCCGGCCGATCACGAAGAAGAGCACGACGACGAACACGGCGGCGAGTGCCGCGACGGCGACGACCAGCCATCTCGGCGTCGGACGACGCACGCCCGAGGCGCCCGCGGCATCCACTGGCTCTGTCATCGTCTGCCCGAGATCACCGTCTACTCGAGACCGAGGTCTGCCAGGCCGATCGCGTAGTAGTAGGGGTAGCCGGCCTTCTCGATGCGCTCGCGTGCGTCGGTGTTGCGGTCGACGACCACGGCGACGCCCACGACGATGGCGCCGACCTTCTCGAGCGCCTCGATGGCCTTAAGAGGCGAACCGCCCGTCGTCGACGTGTCTTCGAGCACGATCACGCGCTTGCCTTCGAGTTCGGGGCCTTCGACCTGCTTGCCTCGGCCGTGATCCTTGGGCTCTTTGCGCACGACGAAAGCGTCGTAGGCCAGGCCCTGTGCCGCACCCTGATGCAGAATCGCGGATGCCACGGGGTCGGCTCCCATGGTCAGGCCGCCGACGGCGAACACGTCGGGGATGTCTTTGATGACATCGATCATGACCTGGCCGATGAGCGGCGCGACGCGGTGATCGAGGCTCACCTTGCGCAGGTCGACGTAGTAGCTCGCCTTCTTTCCGCTCGTGAGCGTGAAGTCGCCGTGAAACACGGCTTCGGCGGAAATGTAGTCGATGAGTTGCTGGCGCGCGTTCGTCACCGCCCTAGTTTAGGGGAGCCGTTCACGCGAATAAACTGGGGCGCATGCGCATTGCGACCTGGAACGTGAACTCCATCAGAGCCCGGGTCGACCGGGTCGCGGATTGGCTCGTGCGAGAGGACGTCGACGTTCTCGCCATGCAGGAGATCAAGTGCAAAGAGAATCAGTTTCCGTTCGAGCAGTTCACCGCTGCGGGCTATGAGGTCGAACTGCACGGCCTGAGCCAGTGGAACGGCGTCGCCTTCGCTTCGAGGCTGCCGATGACCGAGGTCACCAAGGACTTCGAGAACATGCCTGGCTTCGGCGTCGCGGCCGACGACGGCACACTCCCCCTCGAGGCGCGCGCCCTCGGTGTCACGGTGAACGATGTGCGGCTCTGGAGCCTCTACGTGCCGAACGGCCGCGAGCTCGGCCACGCTCACTACGACTACAAGCTGCGCTGGCTAGCCGCCCTCTCTGCCGACACCCGGGCCTGGATCGCGGCGAACCCCGAGCAGCCGCTCGCCCTGATGGGCGACTGGAATGTGGCCCCCCTCGACACCGACGTCTGGGACATCCAGGCTTTCGAAGGCTCGACGCATGTCTCGCCTCCCGAGCGGGCCGCGTTCAACGACTTCATGGATGCCGGGCTCACCGACGTGGTGCGTCCGCGCATCCCCACCGGCTACACCTACTGGGATTACAAGCAGCTGCGCTTTCCCCGCAACGAGGGCATGCGCATCGACTTCATCCTGGGCTCGCAGCCGTTCTCCGACAAGGTGACCAATGCCGGCATCGACCGCAACGAGCGCAAGGGCGATGCGCCCAGCGACCACGTTCCGGTCTGGGTCGACCTCGATGTCGAGACAGAAGAAGACGACGACCGCCCGATGTTCTGGTGAATTGCGTGCCCGGCATCCTGCGCTGATTGAGTAGCCGCGCGAGGGACGAGCCGGTGTATCGAAATCACGTCACGATGGTCTCGATACGCTCGTTCCTCGCTACTCGACCAGCGCAGAGCCGCGTTACCCGGCTACGGCGCGAGGAGCGCGGCGGCGACCACCAGCACAGGTACCGCCGCCACCGTCGTGATCAGCACTGTGTCGCGCGCGATCACCACTCCACGCTCGTAGCGCGATGCGAAGTTGAACACGTTCTGCGCAGTCGGCAAGGCGGCGAGAACCACCACGCCGAAGAGATGCGTCGAATCGAGACCGAAGACGAACCGACCGAGCAGGTAGGCGACGATCGGCATCACCACACTCTTCAGCAGCGCGGCGGTCACGACGTCGCGACGCCCGGTTCCCGGCGCCAACGGCCGCTGTCCCGCGAGCGACATGCCGAACGTCATGAGCACGAGCGGAATCGTCGCTCCGCCGATGAGATCGAACGGTGCCATCACGGCGTCGGGCAGCGTGACACCGAAGACGCTGAGCAGCAGACCGATCAGCGAGGCGATGATCATGGGGTTGCGCACGGGCTGCGAAAGAAAAGAGCCGATGGATGCTCTGCCTCGCGTCACCGTGTCGAGAACCGTGAGCGTCACGGGCGCCATCACGATCAGCTGCAACATCAGCAGCGGAGCGATGAACTGGGGGTCTCCCAGCACGTAGATGGCTACGGGCAGGCCGATGTTGTTGGCGTTCGAGTACGACGAGGCCACCGCCCCGATCGTGGTCTCGGCCGCGGGTCGCCGAAAGAAGAGCCGAGACGCCACGATGTACAGCGAGATCGACGTGGCCACGGTGATGATGGTCACCACGAGGAAAGACGAGAAGATGACGCTCACGTCGGCTCGCGCGAGCACCGTGAAGAGCAGCGCCGGGCTGGTCACGAAGAACGCGATGCGGTTCAGCGGCTTCTGCGCGTCGACCTGCAAGATGTTCGTGCGACCCACGACGTAGCCGACCGCGATGACGAAACCGATGATCGCGAATCCGGTGAGAACTCCGGCCATGGCTACCTCAGCGCGTTGAGGATCGAGCGAGGGCGGCGTCGATGGCGCTCTCGATGAAGGGGGCGAGAGTGAAGGCGAAAGTGCGCGTCAGGTGATCCTGGTCGCGGTAGACGTTCGCTCCGCCGATCACCGGGAAGCAGTCCTCGGCATCGCAGTACATGTCTGAGAAGTCGAGCAGCGTCACGTCGGAGCCGCTGGCCTTCAGCTGCCGGGCGGCCGATGCGAGGGGGTCGACCTCGCCGAGGCCGTCTTTTCGAGACTCCGTACAGCTGGCCGCGTCGGAGATACGCAGACACTTGTTCGGATCCGTCTCCCATGACGGGTTGTCGACGAGGGTCACGACCGGAGCGCCCTGCGTGAGCTGGGGGGTCCAAGCCTCCACGAATCCCGCGGTCTCGGCGGCGGCGGCCGAGCCATCGGCATCCAGCGTGTGATCGGCGAGGGCGGCCGTGAAGATCACGTCGTAGGGCTGCACCGACGCGAGTTCCTTGTCGAGATTGGCGCGCCAGTCGGCGCACGAGGCGGCGAAGGCGTCACCGCCCGCGATCGGTGTCGTGCTCCAGGGGCAGGCGCCCTTGAGGTAAGTGGTGAGGTGCCAGCCCTTGGTCTCGGCGAGCTGGATCAGCGGGTCGAGCAGCGAGTACGCATGACTGTCGCCGATGATCGCGACCCGGGGCGCGGTATCTGATGTCGTGTCTCCGAACTCGCACGTCGTCAGCGTGGAGTCGTTGAGCGTGACCAGGCAGTCGGGGTGCTGCGGCCGGTCGGCGTTGCCGAAGCCGGGACTCGGGATGATCTGGTCGGCGAGTGCAGGGTTCGAGCATGCCTCGATGGGCGCCAGCCCATCGGTGCCGCCGGATGCCGCGCCGAAGCAGTCGGGCAACGTTGCGAGTGTGCTGCGCAGCTCCGCTGCCGCCGCGTCGTACTTCGGCTGTTGCACGACGCTGGTGACACCCACGACGAGACTCACCACGGCCATGCCCGCCACCATCACAGCGAAGGTCACCCGAGGCTTGCGCGTGACCAGAGGCCGCCACGCGCGCGTCGGGTCTTCGATGAACTTCTTGGTGAGCCAGGCGATCACGAAGCAGAGCACGAACAGCACCAGGCGGTTGATCGTCGAGAGACCCCAGCCCGGAACGAACGGCGCGATGATGATGAGCGGCCAATGCCAGAGATAGAGCGAGTAGGAGATGTCGCCGATGAAGCTGACGGGTCGGAAACTCAGCACACTGCCCGCGTCGAACCATCGCGCACGATGCGACGCGAGGATGATCGCCATCGTTCCGAGCACCGGCAGCACGGCCGCGTAGCCGGGGAACGGCGTCGCCTTGTCGTAGAAGTACCCGCATCCGAGAACCACAGCGATGCCGCCGTAGCCCAGCACATTCGACAACCAGGCCTTCGTCGGCCGCAACCGCGGCAGCAGCGCGAGAATCGCGCCCGCGCCGAACTCCCACATGCGGGTGAAGGTCACGAAATAGGCCTGCGCCGCATTGGTCTGGGTGTAGATGATCGAGAACGCCAGAGACAGGATGCTGACGGTCACGACGAGCGCGAGCAGAGCGTTCCAGCGTTTGCCGCTCCAATACTTCACGCCCAGCCACGAGGCGCCGAGCAGAAGCAGCGGCCAGATCAGGTAGAACTGCTCCTCGAGCGACAGCGACCAGTAGTGCTGCACCAGAGTTGCTTCGTTGGCGGCTGCGAGGTAGTCGACGGAGTTCGCCGCGAGCGCCCAGTTCTCAACATAGAACGTCGACGCGAGGATCTCGCGCAGATTCTCGCCGAGGCTCGACAGCGGCAAGATGAACAGGGTCGCGAGAGCCGAGAAGATGAGAACGGTCACTGCGGCGGGCAGAAGCCGTCGCACGCGCTTCGCGTAGAAGCCGGGCAGCCCTATGCGGCCCGACCTCTCAAGCTCACGGGCCAGCTGACCGGTGATGAGAAAGCCCGAGATCACGAAGAAGACATCGACGCCGATGTAGCCGCCCTGCAGGCGCCCTGGCCAGAAGTGGTAGACCACCACGAGCAGCACCGCGATCGCACGAAGCCCCTGGAGGTGCGGCAGAAAGTGGGTGGGGGCGGGCGTGGCTCCGGCGGCTCCGCGCACGTCGCCCGACGCGGGGTCGCTCGCTGCCTGGCGTCGTCGGAGGGACCGTCGGGAGGGCGGCGGGGTCATATCCATATCGCGTCCCATGGTAGCCATAAGGCCTGGGCCGTTAAGGTTGCTTACATGCCTACGACCGTGACCTGGGACTACATCGATGAGTCCAGCTTCAAAGCCGACGACCCCGAGAAGGCGCTCGCCGTCGCCGAGGAGTTCCTCGCCGCAGCCCGCGACCCCGAGACCTTCTACGACGACGACGTGACGCCCGCCGCTCTCTTCATCGCGGCATCCGAGAGTTTCTACGACGCGCTTCTGCCACTGCGCGCCTACGAGGCAGCACGCGAGGCACAGGATGCGCCGGGAGACGCGGCCCCCGACAAGCGCGTCTATCTGATCGAGGGACTGCTGCGCACCGGCCAGGAGGCCGAGGCCAACGAGCTCGCGAAGGCGCTGCGCGCAGAGAAGCCCGAAGACCCGATGGTCTATTCGTTTCTGGGCGACAGCTACGACGCCGCCGGCGACGCGCACAACGCCGAGCGCTGGTTCGACATGGGCATCGAGATGGTCACGAAGGTCATCAACGATGCCGACGATCTCGATCGTGACGAGCTGGCGGAAGCCATGGAGACGCGCGAGCTGCTCATCCTGGGCCGCCATGCCGTGCGCCACGCGGCCGGGCACCAGCCCGACGACCTCGACGAGGAAGCCCTCGAGATTCTCGAGGAGTACGACGAGACCGACGAAGACGACGACGAGAAGTAACACTTCCGGCAGCCGCTTAATGCGCGCGTAACATCGGCGGCGGATACTGGAGGACATGTCTCCAGAAGAGTCGGAGAACGTACTCGGGCAGCCACAAGCATCGCCTTCCGTTCCCATCACCGTGTCCATCACCCGCGCCGTCGATCCAGACCGCATCCCCGATGTCACCCGCTGGGTGCAGGCGGGGGTGAATCTCGCCAACCGGTATCCGGGTTTTCTCGGCTCGGGCTGGGTGAGACAGGGCGCCGACTCGGTGCACTGGCACATGCTCTACAGATTCGCCGACGCCGGTCTCCTCGAGCAGTGGGAGTCGTCTGAGGACCGCAGGCGCTGGCTCGAGGGCGGTCGGGAGCTCGTGCGCGAATCCCGCGTCGAGAAGCGCACGGGCATCGAGGGCTGGTTCGACGAACCGCAAGCGCTCAGAGCATCGGATGCCGATGGCTCGGCCGGGCCGCCCGTTGCGCCCCCGAGATGGAAACAGGCGACCAGCATCTGGCTCGGCTTCTTTCCGGTGAATCTCGCGTTCACCCTGCTCGTGACGACGCTTCTTCCGGGATGGAACGACCTCGCAACGGCCCTGAAAGTGCTCATCACGACGGTGGTTCTGACGCCGATCATGGCCTATTGGGTGTTGCCGGGAGTGACCCGTCTACTGCGACGGGTGCGCTTTCTGTAGCGTGCTCTGATGGCATCCGGCGATAGTTGCTACAAATCAATTTGTTTTGCGCGGCTCGCGGGTGAAAGATATCTACGTGAGCCACGATCTGATGTCACCCGAGAAGAACGTCCAACGCATCATGTGGACGGGAACCATCTGGTTCGTCGCCGCCGTCGGGGCGTCTGCGATCACCCTCGGCCTGCTGCTCTCGAGCGGGTGGCGACCGGCACTCTTGACCAAGGGGCTGGCACTGCTGTGGTGGATCGGCGCAGGACTCGTGGCGGTGAGTATCGGACTCATCGGGTGGTCGGGCTGCCCGATCCTGGAGGTCGACGTTCCCACGGCCGACCGCAACAAGACCCGCACCATGCAGCTCGGAACGATGCTGTTCATCGTGGGGGGCACCGCCGCGATGCTCGCGGTGCTGCTCGGGCCCGCGGGCTAGCGGAGCTCTCTGCCTTTTTCGTTCAGATGCGCGTCAGCCGGCAGAATCGGCGAGTGCCCGCGGTGAACGCCCGATCGACGGTGTAGCCGGATGCGAGGGCGAGGTCGGTCAGGTGGGTGACACCCACCTCCGCCCAAGGAAACTCGCCGCTTTGCGCCCCGTCGGTGTCGACAACGGTCGCGCTGTAGGAGTGATCGCGGTCGTCGTCGGGGTGCACCTCGACGATCAGAACGCCTGATGGGGCAAGGATCTCGCGACAGCGCACGAGGAGCGCCGCGACGTCTCCCCCGATACCGACGTTTCCGTCGATGAGCAGCACTGTGCCCCACAGCCCCTCTGCGGGAACGCGCTCGAAGACCGAACCGAGAGCGACGGCCACCCCGCCGCCGCGAGCCAGCGCAACGACCTCGGGCGAGACATCCAGACCGAGGGCGACGAGGCCGAGCCGGCCCGCGGCCCGCACCATGCGCCCGGGACCGCATCCGATGTCGAGAACCGGCCCGCGCGCGTGCCTCAGGAGCGAGTGATCTACCGCGTCGGCATCGGATGTCCACTTGCCGAAGTCGAGATCGAGTCGCGCCCCCGTATCAGCTGAGCCCGGGCGGGCCTCGCGCAAAGCGAGTCCACCGGGAACCTCATTGCGGATCGCGCGGGCATAGGGCTCGTCTCCTCCACGCCCGAACGTGCCGTCGGTGGGGTTCTGCTGCAGGAGGCTCATGATCGGTATTCGTCACCGACGAGTGCAGCGGATTGTGCGTTACCCACACAACCCGCCGCATCGCTCAATGGATCAGTAGACCGTGATCGCAGCCTTCGTCGTGACGGTGTCGTAGACGGAATCCAGGTCGCCGCCGGGCTTGCACGTGACATCGACATAGAGTCCGCTGTCGAGCTCGCCGAATGCTCGTCCCGCGAGCTTCCAGTTCGAGCCGTCGTCGTCTGTGCCCTGCATCAGCAGTGTGTCCACAGTGCCCAGGTCTTCGAAGTTGTACGAGATGGTGCTGTCTGTCGCCTTGCCGGCGATGGTCGACGCATCCGTCTTGAGCACAACGGCCAGGAAATCCTGTGTCGTGGCACGGTCGTCGCCCGTCGTGACAGCGACCTCGCCGCCCATCCCTCCCTGGTGGAACGAGACGGTGCAGAGCCCGGACGGGTCGAGGTACGACCAGTTGCCCTGGCCGTCGTCTGGGCTCACGACAGTCCAGTCCGAGTCGACGACGAACGGGTCGGAGAACTGCGCGACCGTGCCGGCGGTGAGATCGTTGCCCGCCTCGAACGAGAGGTCGTCTCCCACGCCGCCCGTCGAGGGATCCGACGTGTAGCTGTAGTCGTCGGGGTCGTACTGGCTGGCGAGCATACCGATCAGACTGACCCCCAGAACGGTCGTCACGATGAACGCGACAACGGCGAGGACGCCGGTCACGATGCCGACATAGCCGATGATGAGACCGGCGATCGCGAGACCGCGGCCCTTCTCGGCCGTGCGCTTGATCTGACCCAGAGCCATGTGACCGGTGATGACCGCGACCACCGAGACGAAGAAGGCCGAGATCAACGAGACGATCGCCAGAACGTTGTAGCGAGGCTCCTGAACGGGCAGGTAGCCGCCACCCTGGTATCCGCCGTACGGAGTGGGGCTCGAATACCCGTCAGGAGATGGAACGGGCGCTCCCTGACCAGAAGAAGGGGGTACGGGGGGCTGATTGGGCGGCATCTGGCTCATGCCGTTCATCATAAAGGGAGTACGCATCTGACCGACAGCACCAAGAGAGCTGCGCGAGATGCAGGATTCGTGCTCGCCCGGTGGGTGCTGCTGCAGCAAATCGATGCGACGAACATGAAACCACTGCCCGATCGACCGTAGCCTCGAAGCACGGCGCACGAAGCGCTCGCCAGCACCCTTTTCGGATCGGAGGTTCCCCATGCCCACAACAACGACCACTCAGTACGTCGTTCCCGCGATCGGCGACGAACCCGAGGTTGTCGAAGACGCGTCGTTGGCCGAATCCTCTGCTGCCTGGCTCGGGCTCAAGGCGGCGGCCACCGAGCTCCAGGCGCTCCAGGTCAAAGACGGCTCGGTGCCCGACACGGCAGACCACGCGCGTGCAGCCGAGCTCGTCGCCGTTCTCTCGGCATCCATCGCAGCTCTCTCGCCGGCCTTCCCGCACGACGCCGAGTACCACGCGGCGCTGCGCAGCGACTTCTCGCGATGGGTGTCCGACGGCTTCGGCGTTCCCGACTTTCTCGATTCACTCGTGGTCTTCCACCCCGAAGCGCATCGCGAGAACGGCATCCGGCACCTCGTCGTCTTTCCGATGACGACGCAGAACGGCTCGGCCTCTCGGTTGGTCGAGGCCGTGCTCATCGAGGTCATCTGGCCCGAGTTCGTTGCTGAACTCGAGGCGGGCGACTACTCCAACGCTCTGTTCGTGCCCATTCGATTCGTGGACTTCACCCCCGGCTACGACACCAACTCGGCGGTTCTCTTTCCCGAGACGGTCGCGACGCGCAGTGTGCCGACGTTCACTTGGGGCGCCATCTTCGCCGACAGGGAGGCTGCCCGATTCCGCACGGTCGTGCGCGCGGCCGCCGACACCACGAGGCTCGAACTGCCAGAGGATGCGGCACGCCTGCTCACCGACCAGGGGCTCGCCGAGCGCACCTTCGTGATGTGGGACCTCATCCACGACCGCACCCACATGCGCGGCGACCTGCCCTTCGACCCGTTCATGATCAAGCAGCGCATGCCGTTCTTCCTCTACTCGCTCGAAGAGCTGCGCTGCGACCTCACCGCGTTCCGTGAGTCGGTGCGCATCCAGCGCAGGCTCGAGGCGCTCGGCGAGAGCACACTGTCGGATGCCGATGCGCACCTTCTCGAGCACGCTCGGCTCGTGCAGTACGCGATCCTGTTCGACCGCATCTTCCGATTCGCCCTCACAGGCTCGCGCGTGCGCAACTACGACGGGCTCGGCGGCCAGCTTCTGTTCGCGTGGCTGCACCAGCACCACGTGCTGCACTGGACCGACACGAAGCTCACCATCGACTGGCCCGAAGTGGCCGACAGCGTTCTCGCCCTCGGACAGAGGATCGACGACCTGTACTGGCGCTCGATCGACCGCCCCAAGGTGGCGCACTGGCTGGCCGCCTACGAGCTGGTCACCGAGACGGTCACGCCGCACCCGGCATCCGTCTGGGCTCGCGGGCCCGAGGCCCTACCCCTCGACGGCCCGCCTCGCGCTCTGACCGACGCGATCCTCGACGACGAGTTCCCCCTCTCGATGTTCTACGAGGCCCTCTCGAAGAAGATCGGCGACGTGATCCTGTCGACAGAGGGAATCACGGGGTCATTGCAGAGCTAGCAGTCCCCGCTGCGGACAGTAGGTGCCGGCACGCCGGGGCATACTGTCCGCAGGAGTACCTACAGAAGGGTCGGTCATGAGCGTCGCGGGTCGGGTTGTTGTTGTCGCGGGGGCCACGAGTTCTTCGGGGGTCGCCACCGCGCGAGCCCTCGTCGCGGCGGGGGCCCGGGTCGTGGCGGTCGGGTCGAATGTCGAGAGGCTCAGTGCGTTCGAGCGCTCGGTTCCGGATGCCGCTACGCGGGTCTGTGACCTGTCGAAGCTGACCGCTGTCGCCGAGCTCGCCGCATCGGTGTCGGAGGAGTTCGGAGCGGTCGACGGACTCGTCCACCTCGTGGGCGGATGGCGCGGCGCCGCGGGCATCACGGCCCAGAGCGATGACGACTGGGCTGCGATGGAATCGGGCTTCACTACCCTGCGCAACACCTCGCGCGCCTTCTTCGACGCGCTGGTGGCGAGCGATGCAGGTCGGCTGGCGATCGTGTCGTCGAACTCGGTCGAACGTCCGACGGCCGGAGGCGCCAGCTACACCGCGGCGAAGGCAGCCGCGGAGAGCTGGGTGCGCTCCGTCGCAGACGGCTTCCGCCGGGCGCAGTCGGGCAGCAAGACCGATCCGACGCCTCAGCGCGCCGCCGCCGTTCGGTTCTCGATCATGGCGCTCGTCGACGACGACATGCGGCGAGACAACCCCGAGAAGACCTACGCAGGTTTCACGCACGTGGATGCGCTCGGCCAGGCCGTGGTCGACCTGTGGCAGAGCGACGCGGCCGAGCTCAACGACAGCCGCATTCCGCTCGCCTGACTCACAGCGCAGCCTGTCCCTGGCAAGGGGTGGTTGTTGCCGGTGCGCCGCCGTAGCGTGGAACGCATGACCCACGAGAAGCGGCACCACCACCTTTCGTCAGAAGAAGACCTCGAGAAAGATACGTCGTACAGTCCGTCGAGCGAGCGTGACGACGAGGTTCTCGAGAACGAGGCGGTCACCGACAGCGATGCCGTCGACGCCGACATGGACCCCTCGGAGATCCTCGTCCTTCCCGGCACGGGAGGCCCCGACGATGTCGGCGATATCGAGGTCGACCCGTCGGAGTTCAATCTGAGCGGCGACTCGATTCCCGGTCACCCGAAGCCGGCGTCGCACCCGCACTAGGGCGTCTCGGGCTATGCCTCACGACACCAGGCGAATGAACGCGCTCAGCTGGGCGAGCGTCTGCTCGGTTGTCGGGAGCGCGTCGGTGAGCGCGGGCGAGTACACGAGGTATGCCGCCCACTGCGCGCGGGAGATGGCGACGTTTAGCCGGTTCGCCATGAGCAGGAATTCGAGGCCCCGAGGCACGTCATCGGCCGACGATGCGGCGAGCGACACGATGGCCACCGCCGCCTCTCGGCCCTGGAACTTGTCGACAGTTCCCACGGGAACAGACGTGTACCCCGCTTCTGCGAGCCGCAGCCTGAGCAGCTCGACCTGCGCGTTGTAGGGCGCCACCACGATCACATCTCGCTCGTCGAGCGGGCGCGCGGCTCCACTCGACCACCAGGTGCGGCCGAGAACGGATGCGACGAGCTCGACCACGGCGTCGGCCTCTTCGGGCGACGAGGTCGATCGCTCGGCGTGCTCGACCGGCACCGGATGCAGCCCGGGTTCGATTGCCTCGAGCCGTCGGTCTGACGGATGCGACACCAGCCGCCCCTCGTACGAAAGCTCGGATACCGGCGCGCAGACCGCGGGATGCATTCGCCAGGAGGTGGCGAGGAAGTAGCCGAACTCGGGTGGCAGCACATCGTGCCCCGCCGACAGCCAACCGAGCGCCGACTCATCGACGGGTTCGGGGTGCGTACCCTGGCTCACCTGTGGGAGCTGCTGCGGGTCGCCGAGCAGCAGCAGTCGTTGGGCCGAGACCGCTGACGCGATGGTCGACGCGAGCGAGAACTGGCCGGCTTCGTCGACGACGAGCAGGTCGAGCGACTGGCG
Organism: Agreia pratensis; assembly: GCF_900177685.1. Classification (GTDB taxonomy): domain Bacteria; phylum Actinomycetota; class Actinomycetes; order Actinomycetales; family Microbacteriaceae; genus Agreia; species Agreia pratensis. Next base: position 361,075 of record NZ_FXAY01000002.1, on the reverse strand, counting down.
AGGGATGCGGGAGGCGTTGCTGAAATCCCACGCGGTTCCCCCGACGACGTAGCCGCCGTCTCGCCCTGTGAACCCGGCGAAGGCCGTGGGAGTGAGCACGGTGAACTCGGGCTCTTCGTTCGACGACGAATCGCCAGACGGAGTGCTGCCAGCCGAGGCCTTCTTGCCGACCATCGTGCGGTCGACGCCGGCGCCGACGACGGCGCGCAGCATGTTCTCGACCGCGGCATGCGACTGGGCGACGACACCGATCTTCCAGCCGTGCTCGTGCACGAGCCGCGCGATGACGTGCGACCCCGTGTAGGTCTTGCCCGTTCCCGGAGGGCCCTGCACCGCGAGATAGGAGTGTTCGAGGGTGAGCAGCGATTCGACGAGAGCCGATGCAACGTCGCCCACACCATTCGCGTCGGTCACCACGGGTGCCAGCGTCGCGCGCGGCGCTCGACGACGCAGCACGTCGTAGGCCGGGTCGGCGAGAGGCTCGGGATGCGCGTCGAGGATCGCTCGGCCCCACTCCGAGATCGCCTCGACCTGGGTTCCGGCAGGCGGCGGCGTGCCGGGTGTCAGAGCCACCGGCAACTCGTCGTAGTGCGGCGCCTCTTTCTCGAGCACCTCGTCGACCACGATCGTGCCATCGTCGAGCGTCTCGACCACCGTGACTCGACTGTGCGCGGTTCGAGCGCCGGGCTCACGACCGCGCAGAATCGGTGGATAAGGGGCGTCGTAGAGAATGAACGGGTTCTGCCCCGGCTTGATCGAGCTGCCCGGCGCGAGGATGCCCCGCAGACCCAGCCGCCGCCTATCGCTGCGCTGTCTGCCCTCGCGAAACCAGTCGCGCAGCACGACGGCCTCTGTCACGACGAGCACGTCGCGGGTGTCGGCCCACTCGTCGATCGGGGCAGTGAGCCGCGAGAAGTGCTGCCACCAGAACGACTTCTGCTCGCGCCGGTGATAGTCGATGGCGGCGGATGCGAGTGCCAGCGCTGTGTCGTCGGCCGTGCGTTCTGCGAGTGGTATGGCCGACGACAGCGCGGCGAGTTCGAGGTAGACCGGGTCGGGCTCGCGCACCGGGAGGTCGAAGTCGAGCCGGCCGCCGGCATCCGGAAGGGAGTCTCGAGAGACCGCGGCGGCGCGCTCGAGCAGCCAATCGCGCAGCCGCAGCGTGCTGACGCAGTCGTAGGTGTTGTAGCGGGCGATGTCGTCTTGCACGCGTTCCGAGCCGGCCACGTCGCCCGCGGCGAGCAGCTCGCGCGAGCGCACGTACTCGGTGATGGAGTCGGCCGCATTGGCCACGCCTGCGCGCTCGGCATCTCCCATGTAGAGGGGTTCGAGTTTCTTGAGCGAGTAGCTGTGCGTGCCGATGCGCATGCCCTGCCGCACTATGGGGTACAGGTCGACCAGCACGTTCTGGCGCAGCAGGTCGTCGACCGCCTCTTCGCCGACACCGTGGCGGGCGGCGAGCGTGAGCAGGTGGGTGCGCTCGTAGGAGGCGTAGTGGTAGATGTGCATCAGGGGATGCCGAGCACGACGCTCGGCGACGTAGTCGAGAAAGTCGATGAGGGCCTGCCGCTCTTCGGCGAGATCGTGCGCCCAGAACGCCACGAACGTCTCGTCGGGTTCGACGAGGCCGAAGAGATAGTCGAGACCCCACGCAGACCCCTCCTGATAGAGCGGGTCACCCTCGAAGTCGAAGAAGATGTCGCCGGCGTCGGGAGCGGGGATCGCCGCCAACGGAGCCGGATCGGCGATCTGCCAGCTCAGCGCCTGCCCCGGAGAGGGCGGCTCGATCTGCATGCGCGCCTGGCCAGCGAGCGAGTCGAGTGTGGACTGTGCGAGCCCGGGCACGGGGCCCACGGCCACCGCGAGCTGGTCGATGCTCTGGATGCCCGCGGCACGCAGGCGCGCCCGTTGCGTGAGCCGCATGCCCGCGACCTGCAGCACGTCGCGGGTTCGTTCAACCTGCTCTGCACAGGCGGCGCAACGCCCACATGCGGTGTAGCGCGGATCGCCCCACTCTGTGGGCGACGGATCGGCCACCCTGTCGTCGATGAGCTGTTGCAGCCGTGCACGCCGTCGGCGGTAGACGGGCAGGATGTCGCGCAGCCGGTGTGAGGTGGTCTTGCCTGTTCCCAAGATGAGGTGCACGGTCTCGCTGGTGGGGATACCGTTCTGCTGCAGCTGATCGGCGTAGGCGGCGAGCTGCAGGAGCGCGGTGATCTTGGCCTTGCGGGCGAGTTTCGTGTCGTAGACCGAATACGCGGGCGCGCCCGCCACGGAGTCGTCGCGCACGAGGAAGTCGGAGTACCCGAGGAAGCGCCCATCGAAGAAGGCCCCCTGAAAGACGACGGCGGCGCCGGAACGCAGCGCCTCGAGAGTCTGGGCTGCGGCCACAGCCACCTGGTCGATCGCGGGCCGTTCGATCTCGACGACCCCGCCCGCCTCGCGCAGCTGCTCGAGCGTGGCGAGTTCGTGCAGATCGCCCAGTGTCGCCGTGCGGCGCAGCATGTCGTCTTCGGCCTCGACGACGGCGTCGATGCGCCCGAGCTTGGCGTCGAGCTTGCGCATCAACGCCCACTCGCACGATGCCGCAGCCGTGAGATCGCTGGCCGAGTAGACCACCGTGTCGTCGAGCAGAAACATGGATACGCCTAACCTTTTGTCGTCGCCCTCACGCTAGCGGGTGCCGCAGACACCGAGGCGGGCATGCGCAGCGAATACAGAGATGCAGCGACGAAGAAGACCGCACCCACGCCGAACGCCACAGGGAACGAGAACGCGTCGACGAGTGCGCCGGCCACGAGCGGACCGGCGATCGCACCGACGTCCGAGCTCATCGAGAAGATCGCGACGCCCCGGCCGCCTCGGCGCCCCACGACATCGCCGACGGATGCCGCGGGCGCGATTCCGAGGAACGCTGAGACGACCCCGTAGAGACTCAGCAAGATCGTGAGCGTGACGATATCGCCCGAGAACGAGATCGCGACGGTCAGCACGGCCGCGAGCGCGAGCGCGAGAACCAGAGCAGGCTTGCGACCGGCGCGGTCGATGAAGCGGGCCGCGGGTCCCAGCGCGAGCGTCTGCGCGACGGCGGCGATGGCGAACGCGATTCCCGTGAACGAGCTCGGTCCCTTGATGACCTCGACCACGATCACGGGGATCAGCGCACTGCGCACTCCGAAGGAGTTCCAGCCCTGCGCGAAGTTGGCCAGGCAGGCAGCGCGGAAGCGCGCATCCCGCAGTACGTCGCGAAGGGGAACCAGCGGATTTTCCGAGCCATCGGCATCCGGAACGCCCGCGGCTGCCTGGCCGTCGACGAGCTTCGCGCGCGGCCGCAGCAGCACGAGTCCGACGATGCCGGCGACGGCCAGCGTTCCCGCGTAGAAGAAGAAGGGAGCGGTGAGCGAGATCGTAGCGAGAAGGCCGCCGATCGCGGGGCCGGTCATGCCTCCGATGAGGAAGCCACCCTGGTAAAAGCCCACGGCGCGGGCGCGATGCGCAGCGCTCGTCGTTCCGAGCAGAAGTGTCATGGCCGCGACGGTGAACATGGCCGAGCCGATTCCGCCGACGCCGCGCAGGATGAGCAGGTGGGGGTAGTCGGCGGCTATGCCCACGAGTCCGCTCGAGACGGCGACGATGCCGATTCCCACGGCGAGTACGACTCGCTCGCCTATGAGGTCGATGAGCTTTCCGACGAACGGGCTCGCGACGAGGCGCATCAGCGCGAAAGCCGAGACGACGGCGCCGACTTCGGCGTAGCCCACGCCGAAGCTGCGCACGAAGACCGGAAGCACCGGCACGACCACGCCGAAGCCGACCATAACGAAGAAGGCGATGAGTCCGAGAACGTAGACGTCGCGGGAGAGGCGCTCGCGCGGGGCGGCGGTGGCACCGCGCCTGCGGAGAAGGGCGGGAAGGCGTGGCACCCTCTCAGGCTACGGGCGTTTCGAGGTCACCCGCCCCCGCCCGCGGGTCGAGTGCGCGTTCTGCGCCGGTCGAGTAGTCGCGCGACGAAGGAGTCGACGTATCGAGACCACCCGCCAGTGGTCTCGATACGGCCGCGGGCGGCCTACTCGACCAACGCAACAGGGACGGAGCTAGAGCGACTCGCCGACCGTGATCGCCTCGGCCTCGGCGAGCAGGCTCTCCTCGTGGCCGTTATCGACTCGACGCAGCGCCTTTCGCCCGGCGAACGCGATGAGCACGGCGACAAAGACGGATGCCGCCCCCGCGTACATCGGGGCGCTCGGCGAGATCGCCGCGGCCAGCGCGGCAGCACCGGGAGGGGCGAATGCGCCGCCCAGGAAACGAACGGCGGAGTACGACGACGAGGCGACGGAGCGTGGCAGGTCGCTCGCCTCCATCACGCTTTCGGTCAACACGGTGTTCACGACTCCGAGCATCAGACCACCGATGACGATGCAGACGATCAGGCCGGCCTGCGAGTCGATGACGATGCCGCCGGCGATCAGGTCGAGCGCCAGGATCGTGAGCACGAGCTTGAGCACGCTGGTGCGCTTCATGCGCTTTGTGAGCAGCGGCGCGACGAACACCGAGGTGAACGCCACCGACAGACCCCACGCGAAGAAGGTGTAGCCGAGCCCCATCTCGTCGAGGCCGAGCGGGTAGGGCGTGTACGCCAGCAGCACGAAGAAGCCGATGTTGTAGAACAGCGCTATTCCGGCGAGGTAGCGGATGCCGGGCACCTTCATCGCGGTGAACGGAGCCGAGAGCTTTGTGGGCGTGCGCACCACCGACTTCTCTTCGCGCAGGAGCGTCACGATAGCGATGAATCCGATCGCCATCAGCACGGCCGTTCCGAAGAAGGGACCTCTCCAGCTGATCGTGCCGAGCGTTCCTCCAAGCAAGGGGCCTACGGCGATTCCGACGCCGAGCGCAGCCTCGTACAGGGTGATCGCGGCTCCGCTTCCGCCGCTTGCGGCGCCGACGATCGTCGACAGGGCGGTCGAGATGAAGAGCGCGTTGCCGAGCCCCCATCCGGCGCGGAACCCGATGACGCCCTCGACGCTGCCGGCCAGGCCCGCGAGCGCAGCGAACACCACGATCAGCGCGAGCCCGATGAGCAGCGTCTTCTTCGCACCGATGCGACTCGAGATCCAGCTCGTGATGAGCATGGCGAGTCCGGTGACCATGAGATAGCTCGTGAACAGCAGAGACGTCTCGGTAGGGCTGGCCTTCAGGCTCTTCGCGATGGCGGGCAGAATCGGGTCGACGAGGCCGATGCCCATGAACGCGATCACACTGGCGAATGCCACCGCCCACACGGCGAGAGGCTGCTTGAGAATGGATCCGGTTTGGGGGGAGGTAGAAGTTGGCACTGATCAACTATATAGCCGAGGCATATAGTTGGGTCCCTCTGGCGCGAAATGTGGGCGGAACATAGCCCAGGTACCCTGTGATGACCATGGAACTCGGCGTCTACGCAGTATTCGGCATCGCGGTCATCGTCGCGGTCGCGTACTTCTCGAAGCGCCTCGGAGTGGCCGCGCCGATCATCCTGGTGATCGTGGGTCTCGCCATCTCCTTCCTTCCTGGCTTTCCCGAACTGCGCATCGAGGGCGAACTCGTGCTCGATGTCGTGCTGCCCCCGATCCTCTACGCGGCGGCCATCAGCGTTCCCGTGGTCGATTTCAGACGCAACTTCAGCACCATCACGAGTCTCTCCGTCGTGCTCGTCATCGTCACCGCGTTCGGCACGGGCTTCCTGCTGTTCACGATGCTCCCCGACCTCAATCTCGCCGCGGCCATCGCGCTGGGCGCCATCATCAGCCCGCCCGACGCGGTCGCGGCGACATCCATCGGCCGACGTCTGGGACTGCCCCCGCGCATCCTGACCGTGCTCGAGGGCGAGGGTCTCGTAAACGACGCCACGGCCCTGGTGCTGCTGCGGTCGGCCACCGCCGCGGCCGCGGGCGGCCTGCTCTCGCCATGGGAGACCGTCGGCGACTTCTTGTTCGCGGTCTTCGTGGCCATCGTGATCGGGCTGCTGGCCGGGCTCATCTCGGTGTTCGTGCGCACGAAGCTCAACGACCCCGTGCTCGACACCGCGATCTCGATCGCCGTGCCGTTTCTGGCGTTCCTGCCCACCCAGGCGCTCGGCGCATCCGGCGTTCTCGCCGTGGTCGTGGCCGGCCTCTACACAGGGCATCATGCGCCGTCGGCCTTCTCGGCGCAGGCACGAATCAGTGACCGCATCAACTGGCGCACCATTCAGTTCTTGCTCGAGAACGGCGTTTTTCTGCTCATCGGGCTCGAGATTCGCACCCTCATCAACGATGTCGAGAACCCCGAGGTCTTGAGCGTGCTGGATGCCATCGGGCTGGGTCTCATCGCCGTCGTCGCGTTGACCCTGGTGCGGTTTCTCTGGATCGGTCCGCTCGTCTACATGCTGAAGAAGCGTGCGGAGCACGCCGAGAAGCTCACCTATAAGAATCTGCTCGCGCTGTACCACTATCGCAAGACCCCCCACCGAGGCGTGTGGACCGGTCGGCGGCGCCTGCGCGAGGAGCGGCTCTACCAGCGGCGACGCTCCGACCTCGAGCAGCTGCGTCGCGAGAGCATCGACTGGCGCGGCGGAATCGTTCTGAGCTGGTCGGGAATGCGCGGCGTCGTCACGCTGGCCGCCGCGCAGTCGCTGCCCTACGACATCCCTTATCGATCGCAGCTGATTCTCATCGCGTTCACCGTGGCCGTGGTGACCTTGATTCTTCAGGGTGGCACTCTGCCCTGGCTGATCCGGCTGCTCGGAATCCAGGGCGTCGACGAGGCGGAAGATCGCCGCGAACTCGCCACCCTGCTCGACGAGATCAGCTTCGCGGGGCTCGCCGTTCTCGACGATCCCGCGGCATCGATCGACGGCGCGAACGAGGTCGATCCCGACGTCGTCGAACGCGTCCGCCAGTCGTCATTCCTCAGAGCCGAGGCCGCCTGGGAACGCTCGCACGAGGCGTCGCCCGCTTCGACGAGCGCAGACGAGACGCCGCACCGCGTGTACCGCCAGCTGCGATTGGCCGTCGTGCTCGCCGAACGCGAACGGCTTCTGGATGCTCGGCGCCGGGGCGCTTATCCGTCACGAATTCTCGCGCAGGCCCAGGGCATGCTCGACCTCGAAGAGACCAGGCTGCGTCCGCGCACCGGCGATCACTGATCAGCGCGTCGGCTTTCGAAGTCGGCCAGCACCGCTGCCGCGTCGTCGAAGACCTGCAGCGCACCGGCATCCATCAGCTCGCCCAACGAGATGCCCCCGGTACGCACGCCGATCGCGCCGAGGCTCGCGCGTGCGGCGGCTTCGATGTCCCATACGGCATCGCCCACGAACAGCGCCTCGGATACGTCGACCCCGGCGCGCTCGAGCGCCACGTTCACGATGTCGGGTTCGGGCTTCGCGGTGCCTACGTCGTCTGACGAGGTGGTCGCGTGCAGGGCGTCGTCGGAATCGAGGACGCCGAGCAGAATCTCGAGTTCTTCTTTCGGCGCGCTGGTCGCCAGCACCACGCGGACGCCCGCGTCGCTGAGCGCGTGCAGCAGCTCGACGGCACCGGGGAGCGGGCGCAGCCTGCCTGTGGATGCTCGATAGAACTCGGAGTGGAGATCTTTCGCGCGATCGCCGAACTCGTCGACCTCATCGCCGAGCAACGCGTCGAGCAGGCGGTCGCTGTCGAGGCCGATCGATCGATGGATGCGCCACGACTCGACCGGGTGGCCGACCTTCTCGAAGGCCCGGGCCCAGGCATCCACGTGCAGGTAGTTGCTGTCGACGAGCGTGCCGTCGATATCGAACAGCACGGCCTTCGGGGCGGGCGACCAGAGCGTGGTCGCGCGCTGCTCAGTCGGAGCCATACAACACCGTCAGTGCGTGCTCGAGAGTGCCGAACAGTCCGAGGTCGTTGTCGGCCGAGTCGTGCAGACGCAGCCCGGTTCCCTCAGGGGTGATGTGCCCCGCGACGTTGGGCGTGCCCACGAAGATCACCTCCCAGGGTGCGTCATCGTGCTTGGTCACATCGAAGTGCTCGCTGAGCGCCATGCGTGTCCTTCCTTCTCGATATCGGTCGCGGATGCGCGAAGTCGAGTTGGCCACGATAGTCCTCTCGCCGATGCGCCTTCCACCCCCTTGCGCGCCTCGGCTCTGCCGGGCGAGATGCGGCAAACGCCCCTTCGATTCCGAAACCAAGGTCGATTTCTCACACCTGCTCTGCGTCGTGCGGTTCGATGTGCGGAAGATTGCCCTTCCGACGAGGTTCGAACGGCTATTTGCCGCACTTCGCCGCCTGTGGACAGATTCAACGCCCGAACCACGTCGCACGGCATTGTGGACGCGTGACCAGACGAAAACCACTTCCGCCCGCCGTGGTCGGTCGCGCGTTCTCAACACGAGAAGCCCTGAGGCTCGGTGCAACGGTGAAGCAGCTGATGTCCTCCGACCTCGACAGGCCGTTCCATGGAGCGCGCTTGCCGTCGGGCGCTGGCACGGTTCGTGACCACTGCCTGGCTCTGCAGTCGGTCACGAACCATACGAGCTTCATCAGCCACTCGACTGCGGCTCGCCTCTACGGGGTGCCTCTGCCGTGGCGGCTGCAGAGTGATCACACGATTCATGTCACCGTCGAGAGACCCCACCGCGCTCCGCAGCGCCCCGGCGTCATCGGGCACTCCTCGACACCGGGCGACGGGGCGCCCCCGTGGGTCGACTCCCGCGGTCTGCGCATCTCCCGCGCCGCGCGCATGTGGCTCGAGCTCGCGAGCCAACTCGAGCTGGTCGACCTCGTGATCGCGGGCGACTATCTGCTGCGCGGCTTCCGCGAACGCGACGGCCGGCATGCTCCTTTCGTGACCATTCCGCAGCTCCGAGAAGCGGCAGCAGAGCACGCCGATCGCCGACATGCCGCACTGATCGTGAGAGCCCTGGAGCTCATCCGCGAGCGCGTCGACTCCCCCTATGAGACCCGGCTGCGGCTCATCGTGCACAGCGCCGGCTTTCCCGATCCGGTCGTGAACGTGCCGATTCTGGATGCCGCGGGCGAGGTCATCGCGCAGCCAGACCTGCGGATCCCCGGCTACAACGTGGGGCTCGAATACCAGGGAGACGGCCACCGCACCGACAAATCGCAGTGGCAACGTGACGTGGTGCGCCGCCGCGAGCTCGACCTCATCGAGTGGAAGTCGATCGAGGCCGTCCTCCCCGACATCCGCAATCCCGGCCACCTGCTGCACACTCTCGAACGCGAACTCCGCCAGCGCGGGTGGACAGGAACCGGCACGTGGCCGACCCTCGGCGTCGGCGGCTGACAGCACCGCACCGCAGTGCATCCGCCAGCAACAAAGTGGCGTCGAACGCAACGCCCGTGCGTGGCTCGTACGCGAGACTGGGGTGGTGACCCTTTCGACCGACACCTCCTCTGCCCTGCGCCTGCACGACACCGACTACCGCGGATTCGCGAGTGACAACTACGCCGGCGTGCACCCCGAGGTGCTGGCCGCCGTCGCCGCGGCCAACGGCGGACACCAGATCGCCTACGGAGAAGACCTCTACACCGCACGTCTTCAGCACGTGATGGCCGAGCACTTCGGTGACGGCGTCGAGGCGTTCCCGGTCTTCAACGGCACCGGCGCCAACGTGCTGAGCCTGCAGTCGATGCTGCCCCGCTGGGGTGCGGTCATCTGCACGCAGACCGCTCACATCCACACCGACGAGAACGCAGCTCCCGAGCGCGTGGCAGGCCTCAAGCTGCTCACCGTTCCGACACCGGATGGCAAGCTCACACCCGAACTCATCGATCGCGAGGCCTGGGGTTGGGGCGACGAGCACCGCGCTCAGCCGCTCGCCGTGTCGATCACTCAGACCACGGAACTCGGCACGGCGTACACGCCCGACGAGGTGCGTGCCATCGCCGATCACGTGCACGCCCGCGGCATGACCCTGCACATGGACGGCGCCCGCATCTCGAACGCCGCCGCCTACCTCGGCGTTCCGTTCCGCGCCTTCACCACCGACGCCGGCGTCGACATGCTCTCGTTCGGCGGCACCAAGAACGGGCTGATGTTCGGCGAGGCGGTCGTGGTACTCAACCCCGCAGCATCCGAGGGCCTGACGTATCTGCGCAAGCTCAACATGCAGCTCTCTTCCAAGATGCGCTTCGTGTCGGCTCAGCTCATCGCGCTCCTGGGCGACGGGCTCTGGATGCGCTCCGCCTCACAGGCCAATGCGATGGCCCAGCGGCTGCGGCAGGCCGTCGAGGGGCTGGATGGCGTGACGATCACCCAGCCCACGCAGTCGAACGCGGTCTTCGCGATCGTGGCTCCGGAGGTCGCGGACCGTTTGCGCGAGAGCTTCCGCTTCTACGACTGGGACCCGTCGACGGGTGAGGTGCGCTGGATGTGCGCGTTCGATACAACGGAGGCCGACGTCGACGCGTTCGCCGCGCGGCTCAAGGAGCTACTCGCCGAGCGCTGACCGCAAGAACCCGGACCCAGAATCAGATCCGCCGACTGCGCTGAAGGGCAACGCGCACCAGGCGGAACCCGGTTATCGTCACGACGATCGACAGCACCAGCACGATGATGGACACGGAGACCCCGTTCTGACTCACCAGTGCGGAGCTGAGCACGAAAGCCCCCATGCTGCCGATGACGCCGATGATCACGACGACGAAAGAGAGCAGCATCAGCGGCCCCGATGCGGGGAGCTTCGCCGACGATGAGCGAGCGAACTGGAATCCGTATGCAGCGAACAGGAACGCGATGACGGCGACGACGGCCGCGACCAGCCCGCCCCCGAGAAGGGCGCCGTCGGAAGGAGCGTTGGCGAGAGAGATGATCGCCACGACTGCCACGATCACTCCGCACACGAGCGAGGTGATGGCAGCACCCCACGGACGTACTGCCGGGCGGTTCACCTGAGCCGACGTACTCATCACGATATCGACGCTCCTCTTGTCACAGTCATTCGAACTGACCATACAAGACGTTCGCACGGCGCGCGTGTGATCTGCTCTAAGCCGCTCAGCGGGCGGGCGGCGCTCAGTCGGGAATAGAGTGCGCGTTTCTGCGTTTGCATAGCTGGGCAATGGATGCCCGGCCATGCATCCGCCGCTCATGGCGATGCGACGAAGTACACCGTAAGGAAACATCGCAATGACCCTCACCACGACCACCGCCGTCACCCGTGCCGACGAGACCAGCGCTCCTATTCTCGAGGTGCTCGCCGCCCGCTGGAGCCCGCGCTCTTACGACCCGACGGTCGCGATCGACGAGCAGGCACTGGCATCCGTTCTCGAAGCCGGCCGCTGGTCGCCGTCGGCCGCCAACACGCAGCCGTGGCGCTTCATCGTGGCCCGCCGCGGAAGCGAGGCGTTCGACAAGATCGTGTCGAACCTCATGGGCTTCAACCAGGCGTGGACCCCGAACGCGGCCGCGCTGATCGTGAACCTCGCCGAGACGACCGACCCCGACGGCAAGCCGCGCCCCATGGCCTCGTACGACCTGGGCCAGGCCGTCGCCCACATGTCGGTTCAGGCGCACCACGAAGGCCTGCACGTTCACCAGATGAGCGGCATCATCGCTGAGGGACTGCGCGACGCGTTCTCGATTCCCGAGAACTTCACCGCACTCACCGTCACTGCGCTCGGAACCATCGACTCCCCCGAGGCACTCGGCGAAGAGGGCGCGATCGCCCGCGAGAAGGCTCCGCGCGAGCGCTTCCCCCTCGACGAGCTCGTTCTCGTCAACGAGTAACCGACCGGGTCTCGATACGGTCGCGGGGCGACCTACTCGACCAGCGAGGCCTTCGCTGGTCGAGTAGCCGCGCGAGGAACGAGCCGGCGTATCGAGACCACAGGCAACGAGAGCGCTACTTCTTGGTGCCGCGACCGTCGCCGGGGCGCTCCGCCACCACGGGGAACGCCCCGGTGTAGCCCTCGCGAGCGGCCGCGATCGCCTTGATGCGGTCGCGGCTGGCGTACCAGCCGATGATGAGCAACGGAATGATGAGCACGAGCGACGAGATCGTGATGGTGCCCACCGGAAAGTCGACGGCCATCAGCACGAGCACGGTCGCAAGGAACGCGAGCGTGAGCCACGAGGTGAACGGCGCACCGAACAGCCTGAAGGCCGGCCGCTCGAGCTTGCCCTCTTTCGCCCACTTCTGCAGCCGCATCTGGCAGAGGATGATCGTGCCCCAACCGCTGATGATTCCGAGGGCCGACACATTGAGCACGATCTCGAACGCCTGCTCGGGAACGATCGCGTTGAGTCCCACGCCAAGCAGCGTGATGGCTGCGGTCAACAGGATTCCTCCGTACGGCACACCCGACTTGTTCATGCGCCCGGTGAACTTCGGCGCCGCCCCGGCTTCAGACATCGAACGCAGGATGCGACCGGTCGAGTAGAGCCCGGCGTTCAAGCTCGAGAGGGCCGCCGTGAGAACGACGAAGTTCATGATGTTTCCGGCGATGGCTCCGACCTCGGGGCTGCCGATGCTCGAGAAGAACGTGACGAACGGGCTCTCGCCTGCCTTGTATGCGGTGTACGGAAGCAGAAGCGACAGCAGCAGCACCGATCCGACGTAGAAGACAGCGATGCGGATGACGACCGTGTTGACGGCCTTCGGCATGATCTTCTTGGGGTCGGCGGTCTCGCCTGCTGCGGTGCCCACCAGCTCGATGGCCGCGTAAGCGAAGACGACGCCCTGAATGACAAGCACGGCGGGCAGCAGGCCCTGCGGGAAGAAGCCGCCGTTGTCTGCCAGAAGGGCGAAACCGGTCTGGCCGTTGCCCACGTCGGTCGGGAAGTTGAAAGCCAAGAACACGACGCCGATGATCAGGAACGCCACGAGGGCCACGACCTTGATGATCGCGAACCAGAACTCCATCTCGCCGAAGACCTTCACCGACACGAGGTTGAGACTCAGAACGATTGCCAGGGCGATGAGGGCGAGCAGCCACTGCGGAACGTCGGTGAACGCCGACCAGAACTTCACGTACAGAGCCACCGCGGTGACGTCGACGATGGCCGTCATGGCCCAGTTCAAGAAGTACATCCAGCCGGCCACGAACGCCATCTTCTCGCCGAAGAACTCACGCGCGTACGAGATGAATGAGCCGGATGACGGCCGGTGCAGCACCAGCTCGCCGAGGGCCCGCAAGATCAGGAACGCGAAGAACCCGCAGATCGCGTAGACGATCACGAGCGACGGCCCGGCCGACGCGAGCCGCCCACCGGCGCCCAGGAACAGACCCGTTCCGATCGCGCCGCCGATGGCGATCATCTGCAACTGCCGGGGCTTGAGGGTCTTGTGATACCCCTCCTGCTCATGCGAGAAGTCCTGCTTCTGGGGAGAATCCTCGACCGGGTGTGAATCTCCCGTAGATGAGTCTGTTGTGGACATCGTCTGCCTCGTTTCAACTATCGCTTCACTGGTGTCCTAGCGAAGCGATACTAGCCCCGAACGGGGGGCCACCCCCGGAAGGGTGGCCAACGTTTAACGAAGTCGAAACGCTGGCACCCATCCGATCGGACACACTCAGGCGCGCACACGGCCCCGTCGCGAGATCAGGATGCCGGCAGCTCCAAGAGCGAACAGCGCCAATACACCGGCCGCAGCCACGCCCACAGGGAACCCGGTGGCTGCTAGCGAAGACGGGGTGATCTGCCCCGTCACACCGGGAGGAGTCGACGTGCTCTGGTCATCTCCCGGCGTGGCGGCCGCAGCGGTGGTGGTGACCGCGCTCTCGCCCGCGAGCGTGATGGTGGCCGGCGCAGCGACGGACACATCGAACCCGGCCTCGCCCACGGCCAGACCTGCAACGGCTGCCCGGGCGAACCCGCCGGCGCCGGTCTGAGCCGAGAAGACGGTTCCGGATGCGTCGGTGAAGTTCAGCGAGGCTGCCAGCGGAAAGCCGTCGGCGCGCACCAGACTCGCCGTGGCAGCGCCGTCGGTACCGACCACGTGACGACTGGCGTATCCGGTCAAGGTGACATCGCCGAGGGTCGAGACCGTTCCCTCGCCGATATTCGTGACGTAGACCGAGCCGCCGACCCGGGTGTCGGGAATGAGAGCGAATCCGTCGATGCCGACGGTCAGCGGAACGACCGGGGTCGCAGCATCCACCACGGGCGGAACGACCGACACGAACGACGTGATGTTCTCGGGCCCGGTTTCTGAGGGCCAGACCTCGGTGAGCACCATCGCGGTGCCGTCGGCACGCACCGACAGTGCGCGCGGCAGAGAGACCGACGGCTCGGCGCCTTCGGGCAGCGGCGCGAGCGTCTCTGTACGAGTGACCTCGGCAGACGTGAAGTCGGAAGACGGGTCGAGCCACGAGATGGTGTTGTCGTCGAAGGTCAGCACGAGCTGATCGCTGCTGGCGTCCCAGGTGACGCCCACGGGAGTCTTCTCGACCGGGATGACCCCGAGCACAGCGGCCGGCGTCGATGCGGCGTCGATGACGGTCACGGTCTTCGTGGATTCGCTCGAAACGTAGAGGCGCTGATGCACGGAGTCCATCGCGGTGACGGCTGCACCTGTCTCGACGCCGGGGATGATCTGCACGACGTTCATGCGGTCGGCGCCGGTCGAGGCACCGATCACCGAGATGGCGTCTGTGTCCGAGCCCATAACGAAGATCCGACCGTCGCTGCCGGCCTCGAGACGCTGTGAGTGGTCTGCGACCGGAATCTGCGGCGGCCGCGATGAGTCCGTATAGGTGGCGTTGGGGTCGAGAACCGAGACGCTGGCGTTCGGCGCCGTGTTGTGGGCCACGTAGACCGTGCCGTCGAGCGGCGAGACAGCCACATCGGATGCGGCGAAGCCACCGCCGAGGGGAATCACCGTGCTCGCTCCGGTGGCGAGGTCGATGCGTACGAGCGCGGTCTCGAAGGAGTCCGCCTCAGTGCCGGTGGAGTCGGAGAGATAGAGTACGTTGCGCGTGGGATCGACTACGCCGTCCTGATAGAAGTACTTGCCGGTCTTGCTGTAGACCTTGTTGGTGTCGAGGACAGCGGTCTGGGTCGACGTCGACGTGACCGCCGGCGCACTGCCGGCCGGCGCCGCAACCGCTGCGCTCGCTCCGAGGCCTAGCGCCGCCCCCGAGAGGGCAAGCGCGGCGAACGCGCTCCCCAGCCGACGACGAGAAAAACGGGCATGGGAGCGGACATCGCGCAGCATGGAGCCTCTTCGCTTGAGAAACGCTACAGAAAGTAGCAACCGAACCCTAGCGGGGTGGACCCAACACATGGTGCCGGCGGCGACGGATGTTGCCGGTCGCCCGGTAGCACCCGTCGCGGTCGGCCGCCCACGCACCGACAGCATCCGCTCGTCGGCACGAGCTACGCGTTATTGCCCTCCGGCGTCACCGTCAGCGCCTCGCCGTCATCATCGAGGTCGACCCGCACCGTATCGCCGTCGCGCACCGTTCCGCGCAGGATCTCGGTGGCGAGGCGGTCGTCGATCTCGTGCTGCATCAGGCGACGCAACGGGCGCGCACCATAGATCGGGTCGTATCCCTTCTCGGCGAGCCAGGCACGGGCATCCGGTGTGACGGCCAGATCGAGCCTGCGGTCGCCGATGCGGCGAGCCAGCCGATCGACGTAGAGCGAGACGATCTGAGCGAGGTCTTCGCGGGTGAGCGCCTGGAATACGACGATGTCGTCGAGCCGGTTCACGAACTCGGGCTTGAATGCCTGGCGCACGAGCGCCTGCACCGCCTCTTCTTTCTGCTCGAGGCTCAGGTTCTGGTCGACCAGGTACTGCGAGCCGAGGTTCGAGGTGAGGATCAGGATCGTGTTGCGGAAATCGACCGTGCGACCCTGCCCGTCGGTGAGCCGGCCGTCGTCGAGCACCTGCAGCAGCACATCGAAGACCTCGGGGTGCGCCTTCTCGACCTCGTCGAGCAGCACCACCGAGTAGGGCCGACGGCGCACGGCCTCGGTGAGCTGACCGCCCTGCTCGTATCCGACGTATCCGGGAGGGGCTCCGAGCAGACGCGCCACGGAGTGCTTCTCTCCGTACTCCGACATGTCGATGCGGATCAGCGCCTTCTCGTCGTCGAACAAGAAGTCGGCGAGAGCCTTGGCGAGCTCGGTCTTTCCGACACCGGTCGGGCCGAGGAACATGAACGAGCCGGTAGGGCGATCAGGGTCGGCGATGCCCGCCCGCGAGCGCCGAATCGACTCCGACACCGCCACGACTGCCCGCTTC
Organism: Agreia pratensis; assembly: GCF_900177685.1. Classification (GTDB taxonomy): domain Bacteria; phylum Actinomycetota; class Actinomycetes; order Actinomycetales; family Microbacteriaceae; genus Agreia; species Agreia pratensis. Next base: position 344,865 of record NZ_FXAY01000002.1, on the reverse strand, counting down.
TGCCCGATGAGCCGCTTGCCCAACTCGGCCTCGAGAGCGAGCAGCCGCTCGGTCTGCCCCTGCGTCAGACGGTCGACCGGGATGCCCGTCCAGGCTGCGATCACCGACGCGATATCGTCGCTGGTCACCTGGTCGTTCACCATCATCGGGCCATCCTGTTCGACGGCTTCGGCCTCGGCCAGTTGGCGCTCGAGAACGGGGATCTCGGCATAGAGCAGCTTCGAGGCCTGCTCGAGCTTGCCCTCGCGCTGGGCACGCTCCGCCTTCATGCGCGCAGCGTCGAGCTTCTCTTTGAGCTCACCGACACGGTTGAGGCTCGCGCGCTCCTTCTCCCACCGGTCTTGCAGTTCTTTCAGCGTGGCGCCGCGGGTCTTCAGATCTTCGCGCAGCTTCTCGAGGCGCTCCTTCGAGGCGTCGTCCTTCTCCTTCTTCAGCGCGAGCTCTTCGAGCTTCAGACGGTCGACGCTGCGGCGCAGCTCGTCGATCTCGACGGGGGCCGAGTCGATCTCCATGCGCAGGCGCGACGCGGCCTCATCGATCAGGTCGATGGCCTTGTCGGGCAGCTGCCGGCCGGGAATGTAGCGGTTGCTCAGCGCGGCTGCGGCGACAAGCGCGGAGTCCGCGATCGACACCTTGTGGTGCGCTTCATAGCGCTCCTTGAGCCCACGCAGAATCGCGATCGTGTCTTCGACACTGGGCTCGCCGACCAGCACCTGCTGGAAGCGGCGCTCCATCGCCTTGTCTTTCTCGATGTACTCGCGATACTCGTCGAGCGTGGTGGCGCCGATCATGCGCAGCTCGCCTCGGGCGAGCATGGGCTTCAGCATGTTGGATGCCGCAACGCTGCCCTCGCCGGCGCCCGCACCCATCAGGGTGTGCAGCTCGTCGATGAACGTAATGACCTGTCCCTCGGCGTCGTTGATCTCCTGCAGCACAGCCTTGAGGCGCTCTTCGAACTCGCCGCGGTACTTGGCACCCGCGACGAGGGCTGCGAGGTCGAGCGAGATGAGCTGCTTGCCCTTCAGCGAGTCGGCCACGTCGCCCGCAACGATGCGCTGGGCGAGCCCTTCGACGACGGCCGTCTTGCCGACGCCGGGCTCGCCGATGAGCACGGGGTTGTTCTTGGTGCGCCGTGTCAGCACCTGGCTGACCCGACGGATCTCGGCGTCGCGCCCGATCACCGGGTCGAGCTTGCCGGAGGCTGCGATCTCGGTGAGGTTGACGCCATACAGTTCGAGGGCGCTCTTCGCGTCCTCCTGAGCGGGGGCCTGCCCTGCCTGCATATGCCTGTCCTTCTTCTTCTCGTGGGGCGGCCTCGCGAGGCGCCCTCAAAACTTGAGTCTTGCTGACTCAACTTTATCGTTAACGCCGCGTGGGCGCTACAGCATTCCCTCGATGACCTCAGGCCGGACGCGACATGGATCACGAGAGCTTTCCGTGCGGAGTCGAGTGGCGTCATTTCGCCCTTCGCAGCCCTCAGGAAGGGCCATATGCCACCACTCAAAAAGCGACTCGCGATCGAGTGGCGTCATTTCGCCCTTCGTCCACGCCTGGAAGGGCCAAATGCCACACCTCGAAAGCCGAGGCTGATCTGGCACGATGGCGCCATGCTCGTCGGTGAAAAACGCATCGGGCTCATGACCCCCGAGCTGGCGCACTCGGGCTCTGTGACTGATGCCAGGCGCACCCGTCTTTGTAGGCTTGAACAATGGATACGTCGGAAAGCTCCCAGGTTCAGTCACATCTGCTGCGCGAACGCGTCGCTGTGCTGCAATCACTCCTGCTGATCCAGCAGCGAATAGTGCTTATCGCCCTGCTTGTCGCATCCGTCGTCGCGCCTCTGACCGCCATCATCGAGCAACCAGACGCCGATGACCCCGTCACCGACGCCATGGGGATCTTCGGCTCGCTCGGCTACTTCTTTCAGAACGACCCCGAGTCGTTCGGCGACAGAGAGATATATCCACTTGCTCTGGATGCCGGACTCACGCTGACCCGAATCGGTCTCGTTCTGCTGCTGGTCGCCATCTTCTGCGCGCTCGTCACCGTGGTGAACGTGTGGGCGAGACATGGCCGTGGGCCGCGACTCACCCTCATCGTGCTGGGCATCGTCATGATCATCGCCGCGGCTATCACCTACTTCGGCCTGAGCGTTCTGCCCGACGGCGACGATGCAACGAATGCCACGCCCTGGTTGCTGGTGCCCGTCGCTGCGTCCGCAGCAGCGTTCTACCACCTCTGGTCGCTCAGCAAGCTCGAGTGAGGCATCCGCTGTCGGAGGCTCGTGGGAGCATGGACGCATGCCCGAGTCGATCTTTCCGCTCGTCGACGCGACGGAGATCAGCCGGCTAGTCGGTCGAAGCGCATTCGAGCGCGGGCAGGCCTACTTTCGCCAGGGCGCGGTGGTCGATGTCGCGTGGAACCCCGCAACGAGGGTGGTGAGCGCGCTCGTCCAGGGCGGAGCTCCAGACCCCTACGCCTGCTCGGTCACCCTCGGCACGACGGGTCGCGGTTTCCGTCCGATCTTCAGCATGTGCGACTGCCCCGTCGGCATCGACTGCAAGCATGTCGCGGCCGCGCTCATCGACACCAACGCGCGCGCCATGAAGCCGCTGGTCGCATCATCCGGCCGGCCCGAGGCATCCGGCGCCACCGATTGGAAGAGCCTGCTCGGCACCGCCGTCGGCGTCTCGACCGGCGCTCCGGCGGTCGAGACCGAGAAGGCCGGATCCGTGCCGATGGCGCTGCAGTTCGAACTGCGAGAGCGGGCCGCTCGCACGCACGACCGCTGGCGCGGCCCCACATCCACATCGGCGTCGCCGCGCTCCTCTGCCGCAGTGGCCGCAACCCGCCGACTGGGCGTGCGGCCCGTGGTGCGCAGCGCATCCACCGGCGCGTGGGTGCGCAACAACCTCACCTGGGGCACGGTCGTGCACCAGGCCAACCGCATGAATCTCGACGCCGAACAGCATCGCTGGTTCGCCGAGTTCGCGGCCGTGCAGCGCGCGAGCAGAGCTACCTACACGGGTCAAGACCTCGACTGGATCTACCTCGACGAGTTCGCGAGTCCGCTGCTCTGGCACCTGCTCGACGAGGCCGCGCGCCTCGGCATCGCGCTGGTCGGCATCAAGAAAGACGGCACGGTCGCGGTGGCTCGGCGGGCGAGCGTCGGCCTGGATGCCTCGGCCGACGAATCGGGCGGCCTCGCGTTGGCCACCACGGTCGCCTTCGACGACACCGAGGTCGAGGTCGACTCGATCGGACCGATCGGCGCCCACGGCCTCTATTCCTATGCTCTGAGCCCGACATTCAGCGTGGCTCTCGCACCACTCGACGCGCCTCTCACCGACGAGCAGCGTCGACTCGTCTTCGACACTCCGATGCACACGATCCAGGTGCCGCGCGGCGAGAAGGCCGAGTTCTTCGACGACTACTACCCTCGGCTGCGCCGGCTTCTGCCCATCACGAGCTCCGACGAGTCGGTTGCCCTGCCCGAGCAGGCGAAGGCTGCGCTGGTGCTCACGGCGACATTCGAGCCCAAGGGTCGACTGCGCATCTCATGGGGCTGGCGCTACGGCGGGTCACAGCTTCTTCCTCTGCACGCAACCGCCGCCGACAGCGCACTGCGCGACGAGACAGACGAAGATCGCATCCTGTCTCTGCTCTCGCACACACTCACTGCGCGCGGCTGGGGCGGGGCAGACCCGAGCGTGGCATTCGCGTCGAAAAACGTGTTCGACGGGGTCGACGCGGCGCAGTTCGTGGTCGAGGTCGTCGATCAGATCGACGGTCGCGACGACGTGGTGGTCGAGACGGTGGGCACTCGCCCCGACTACGTCGAACTCACCGCGGTTCCCGAGCTCACGGTCACCACCGTCGAGACCGACAAGCGCGACTGGTTCGACCTCGGCATCATGGTCACGGTCGAGGGGCGCACGATTCCATTCGGGCCCCTGTTCACCGCCCTGTCGAAAGGCAAGAAGAAACTCAAGCTCATCGACAACAGCTATCTCTCGCTCGAGCAGCCGGTCTTCGAACGGCTGCTCGAACTCATCGAAGAGGCACGCAGCATCGCCGAGTGGGAGACCGACAAGCCGCAGATCAGTCGCTACCAGGCGAGCCTCTGGGCCGACTTCGAAGACCTCGCCGAAGAGACCATCGAGGCCACGAGCTGGCGAGAGGCGGTGTCGGGGCTCAACGCGGCCGACGGCGTCGACGCGGTGGCTGTGCCGGCGACGGTACAAGCAGAGCTGCGCCCCTACCAGGTCGACGGATTCTCCTGGCTCGCGTTTCTGTACGCACACTCGCTCGGCGGCATCCTCGCCGACGACATGGGGCTGGGCAAGACGCTGCAGACGCTCGCGCTCATCGCCCATGCGCGGGCGCAGTCCGACGAGCCCGGCCAGGCGAAGGCGCCGTTCCTGGTGGTCGCACCCACATCGGTCGTATCGAACTGGGTCGCCGAGGCCCAGCGGTTCACGCCGCACCTCGTCGTGCGTTCGATCGGTGCCACCGAGGCCAAGAGCAAGAAGAAGGTCGCCGCGATCTCTGCCGGCGCCGATCTCGTCGTCACGTCGTACGCGCTGTTCCGGCTCGACTTCGCGGCCTACAACTCGGTCGACTGGGCAGGGCTCATTCTCGACGAAGCGCAGTTCGCCAAGAACCACACGTCGCGCATCCACCACTGTGCCCGCGACCTGAAGGCACCGTTCAAGCTCGCCATCACGGGTACCCCCATGGAGAACAACCTGCTCGAGCTGTGGTCGCTCTTCGCCATCACTGCGCCGGGGCTCTTCCCGTCGTCTCGCCGGTTCACCGAAGACTACGTGCGCCCCATCGATCGCGGCGAGACCCCCGAGCTGATCGCCCGGCTGCGCCGACGCATCCGGCCTCTCATGATGAGGCGCACGAAGCAGCTCGTCGCGCCCGAGCTGCCCGAGAAGCAGGAGCAGGAGCTGCAGATCGAGCTCGCACCGAGCCACCGCAAGCTCTACGACGTGGTGCTGCAGCGCGAGCGGCAGAAGCTCTTGGGCCTCATCGACGATCTCGACAAGAACCGCTTCATCGTGTTCCGCTCGATCACCCTGCTGCGCATGCTCAGCCTCGATGCCTCACTGATCGACGAGAAGTACGCGAACATTCCGTCGTCGAAGCTCGACGCACTCATGGAGCAGCTCGACGACGTGGTGGCCGAGGGGCACCGGGCCCTCGTGTTCAGCCAGTTCACCACCTTTCTGCAGAAGGCGGCAGCCCGACTCGATGCGCTCGGCGTGCCCTACGAATACCTCGATGGCTCCTCTCGCAGACGCAAAGACATCATCGACCGCTTCAAGCAGGGCGAAGCGCCCGTGTTCTTGATCAGCCTGAAGGCCGGTGGCTTCGGACTCAACCTCACCGAGGCCGACTACGTCTTCCTGCTCGACCCGTGGTGGAATCCCGCATCCGAATCGCAGGCCATCGATCGCACCCACCGCATCGGCCAGACGAAGAACGTCATGGTCTATCGGCTGGTCGCAGAGGGCACCATCGAAGAGAAGGTGATGGCGCTCAAGGCCAAGAAGGCCGAGCTCACGGATGCCGTGCTCGATGACGAGGCTGCGTTCAGCCAGGCGCTCACGGCAGACGACATTCGGGGTCTGCTCGAGAGCTGAGCGGGCTCGACGCCTGAGCAGGGCTCACCTCTGCCAGGTTGTACTCAGGACGCCCCTGTACCGTCGCCCGGGTTGGAAAAGCACCCCGCCGGTCGCCGCGTCGACCTGAGACAGGGCGGTGCGTCCATACGGGGGGAAACCCGAATACCTGCCCGACGTTCTACAGATCCTTGAGGTACTAACGCATGAGTGCACGACGCTCGGCACGATCCGCCGCCCTCCTACCCACGGGGCAGCGCACGAGTTTCCAGGCCCCGACCAGAGCCGCCCTCGCAGAGGCGACCCGCCAGTCGCGGGCACGCCCAACCTCGGGCTCCTCGCCATTGCGGAGCCGCGGCATCCGCAATCTCGCCCGAGTCGGCGTGTTCATCGTGGCAGCCGGCATGGCCAGCGTCACGGCGCTTCCGGCTTACGCGATGATGCCCACCGGCACCAACCCGGTGGCGTCTACGGTCAACGCGGGCCAGACCTTCGTCGACGCCTCGGCACCAGCCACTCAGACCCTCGACGTCGATGCCGACGCCCAGGTCACCGCGCTCTCAGCGACACGCGACTCCTACAACTCGACCGACGCATCCGTGCTTCAGGCACAGCGCGACGCCGAAGCAGCGGCAGCCCAGGCCGCGGCCGATGCCGTCGACGCAGCAGCCAGAGCGGTCGAGACGGCGTCGACGCCGTCGGGCCCCAGAACCTTCGCACCGCCGCAGGGCGGCTACAGCGGCGAGGCCGTCGTCGCCTACGCCGAGCAGTTCGTCGGCGTCGTGCCCTACGGCTGGGGCGCAGACCCCAACGACAGCTTCGGATGCGATGGGTTGACCCAGTACGTCTACGGCCAGTTCGGCATCTCGCTGCCCCGAGGCGTCGACCACCAGGCTGCGCTCGCCACGCGAATCACCCAGGATGAGGCTGTCGCCGGCGACCTCGTCGTCTGGCCCGGCGAGCACATCGGCATCTACGACGGAGCCGGTGGCGTGGTGCACTCCCCCGACTTCGGTCGTTACGTCGAGCACGCGCACAGCCTCTGGGGCAGCCCGGTCTTCTACCGCCTGTAACCGCGCCGCGCTCGGCGGACACTCCCGCGCTGGGCATCCGATGCAGTGGCATACTCGCACCCGTGCCCTCGTACCGTTTCTCCGCTGCCATCGGCGCCCTGCGCCCGGGCGTTGCGGCAGCCCGCCTGCTTCCCGAGCTCACCGATGACGCACGCACTCTCGCCATCGTCGAGGCGTCGAGCATCGCCGTCGTGCGCGGTGAAGCGCGCGTCGTCATCCGGTTCACGGGCGAAGACGACCAGGATGCGCGAAACGTCGCGCTCGGCATCTTCTCTCTGGCGCGTGAACTCGCGCAGCTGAGCACGCCCGAACTGACGCGGCGCGTGAAAAACAAGTGGATCGCTGTCTCTGACGAATGACGACGACCGAGTGATAACATTCGGAATCGAATCTTTATAGATCCGATCGCCGCAGCGACGCGGGTGATGCCAGACTTGCCCCAGCCGCCCGGTTGTTCCACCACTCGATGCAGAGGATGAGATCCGTGTCTACGCCTACGCTCCAGAACTTCATCGACGGCCAGTTCGTTCACCCGCGGGGCACAGAGCTGCTCGACATCGTCAATCCGGCCACCGGCGAGACAGTGGCACAGGCTCCCGTCTCTTCGCCAGACGACGTCGACCTCGCGATGAAGGCCGCCAAGGCCGCCTTCAAGCCGTGGGCCCGGCTCACGCCCAGCGCCCGCCAGCTCGCTCTGCTCAAGCTCGCCGACGCGATCGAAGCCAACGCCGACGCGCTCGTCGAGGCCCAGCATCGCAACACCGGACAGCCCCGTGACACCATTCGCACCGACGAGGTCGAGGCCGGCGCAGACCAGATCCGTTTCTTTGCCGGAGCCGCCCGCCTGCTCGAGGGCAAGAGCGCCGGCGAATACATCGAGGGCACGACCTCGTATGTGCGCCGCGAGCCGATCGGCGTGGTCGGCCAGGTCACCCCCTGGAACTTCCCATTCCTCATGGCGATCTGGAAGATCGGCCCGGCCCTCGCAACCGGCAACACGATCGTGCTGAAGCCCAGCGACACCACCCCGGAGTCCACGCTCGAGCTCGCTCGCATCAGCCAGGGCATTCTGCCCGACGGCGTGCTCAATATCGTTCTCGGCAACGGCTCCACAGGCGCCGCGATCGTCGATCATCCCACTCCGGGTCTGGTGTCGATCACCGGATCAGTGCGTGCGGGGATGGCCGTCGCATCCGGCGCGGCCAAGACTCTCAAGCGCGCCCACCTCGAGCTCGGCGGAAAAGCCCCCGCCGTGGTGTTCGGCGATGTCGACGTGGCGAAGACGGCCGCAGCCATCGCCGACTTCTCGTTCTACAACGCCGGCCAGGACTGCACAGCGATCACCCGCGTGCTCGTTCACGAGTCGATCCACGACGAGCTCGTCGAAGCGCTGTCGAGCGAGGCGAAAGAACGCAAGACAGGCAGTGCCGACGACAGCGAGAACTACTTCGGCCCACTCAACAACATCAACCACTTCACCGACGTCGTCACCAAGGTCGAGTCGCTTCCCGACCACGCCGTCATCGCTACCGGTGGCCACCGGGTAGGAACCACGGGCTTCTTCTTCGAGCCCACCGTCATCACGAATGTGCTGCAGAGCGACGACATCGTTCAAGACGAGACGTTCGGGCCGGTCATCACGGTGCAGAAGTTCAGCACAGAAGACGAGGCGGTCGAGCTCGCGAACGACGTGCGCTACGCCCTCGCCTCCAGCGTCTGGACGACCGACCACGCCACCGCGATGCGCGTCTCGCGCGATCTCGATTTCGGCGCCGTCTGGATCAACACGCACATCCTGCTCACCGCCGAGATGCCGCACGGCGGATTCAAGTACTCGGGCTACGGCAAAGACCTGTCGATGTACGGCGTCGAGGACTACACGCGCATCAAGCACGTGATGTCGTCGCTCGAATAAGGAGAGTCCCATGACCATCACGCATCGCCTGCCGCAGGAACGGCGCATCACGGGAGCTTTCCCCGGGCCGAAGTCGGCCGCTCTCACCGAGCGCCGCCGCAAGGCCGTGTCGGCCGGCGTCTCGTCGCTCGTTCCCGTCTATGCGGCGGATGCCGACGGCGGGGTCGTCGTCGATGTCGACGGCAACTCGTTCATCGACCTGGGCGCCGGCATCGCGGTCACCAGTGTCGGAGCATCCAACCCGGCCGTCGCCGCGGCGGTCACCGAGCAGTCCACCCACTTCGCGCACACCTGCTTCACGATCACGCCCTACGAGGGCTACGTCGAGGTCGCCGAACTGCTTGCAGAGCTGACTCCCGGTGACCACGAGAAGCGCTCGGCGCTCTTCAACTCGGGTGCGGAGGCGGTCGAGAACGCGATCAAGGTCGCCCGGCTCGCCACGGGTCGCGATGCGGTCGTCGCCTTCGACCACGCCTATCACGGCCGCACGAACCTCACCATGGCACTCACCGCCAAGGCCATGCCGTACAAGACCAACTTCGGGCCGTTCGCGCCCGAGGTCTACCGCATGCCCATGTCGTATCCCTTCCGCGATGAGGCCGGCCTCTCGGGCGTCGACGCCGCGAAGCGGGCCATCCTCGCCATCGAGAAGCAGCTGGGCGGCGACCAGGTCGCCGCGCTCATCATCGAGCCCATCCAGGGCGAGGGCGGCTTCATCGTGCCCGCGCCCGGATTCCTCCCGACCCTCAGCGCCTGGGCCACGGCCAACGGAGTCGTGTTCATCGCCGACGAGGTGCAGACGGGCTTCGCCCGCACGGGCTCCTGGTTCGCCAGCGACGACGAGGGCATCGTTCCCGACATCCTCACCCTCGCCAAGGGCATCGCGGGCGGGCTCCCGCTGGCAGCCGTCGTCGGCCGGGCCGAGCTGATGGATGCCGTGCATCCCGGCGGCCTCGGAGGCACCTACGGCGGCAACCCGATCGCGTGTGCCGCGGCAGTCGCATCCATCGCCCAGATGCGCGAGCACGACCTGGCCGGCCGCGCGCGACACATCGAGGAGATCGTGCTGCCCCGACTGCACGCCCTGGCCGATGCGACCGGCGTCATCGGCGACGTGCGCGGCAGAGGAGCGATGCTCGCGATCGAGTTCGTGCGTCCCGGCACCACAGAACCGGATGCCGACATCACCAGACGCGTCGCTGCTGCCGCTCTCGAGTCGGGCGTCATCATTCTCACCTGCGGAACCTACGGCAATGTCATCCGCCTCCTCCCCTCGCTGGTCATCGACGATGCGCTGCTTCTCGAGGGAATCAGTGTGCTCGAAGACGCCGTCCGCATGAACGCGCTGATCGAGTAGCGAGGCACGAACGTATCGAGATCACCGCGGCGGGTCTCGATACGCCGGCTCGTTCCTCGCGCGACTACTCGACCAGCGACAACAGAGAAAGACTGAACCCATGACATTCCACCCACTCGACCCGCTGAACGCCGACGAGTTTCGTGCGGCATCCGGCATTCTGAAGCGCGAGAAGGGCGTCGGCGACGGCTGGCGCTTCGCATCGATCGAGATGGTCGAGCCATCGAAGGCCGCCGTCAGGCAGTTCGAGACCGACGGCACGGTTCCCGACCGTCGTGCCCGACTCGTGGTGCTGAACCGTGCCGAGAACGCGACCTACATCGCGGTCGTCTCACTCGCATCCGACGCCCTGCTCGAGTACACGCACGTGCCCGATGTGCAGGCCAACTTCACCGTCGACGAGTGGGAGGAGGCCGACGCCGTGCTGCGCGCCAACCCCGAGGTGATCGCAGCCCTCGCCAAGCGCGGCATCACCGACCTCGACCTCGTGTTCATGGACACATGGACGTACGGCGCAGCCGTGATCCCGGAGAAGTACAAGGGGCGCCGACTCGGCTGGAGCGACACCTGGGTCAAGTCGCAGCCCGGCGCAAACCCCTACGCCGGCCCGGTGAACGGCTTCCACTGCGTGATCGACGTCAACAGCATGGAGCTGCTCGAGATCGAAGACAGCTTCACGGTCGACAAGCCCGAGATCATGGGCGAGTACGTGCCGCACCTGATTCCCGAGCGCATCCGCGAGCACTACAAGCGTCCACCACTCAAGCCGCTCGACATCGTGCAGCCCGAGGGCACGAGCGTCGAGGTCGACGGCAACCTCATCGAGTGGCAGAACTGGTCGCTGCGAGTGGGGTTCAACTACCGCGAGGGCATGACCCTGCATTCCATCTCGTACAAAGACGGCGACGAGGTGCGCTCGATCGCGAACCGTCTCTCGTTCTCCGAGATGGTGGTGCCGTATCGCGACCCGAGCGTCGACCACTTCCGCCGCACCGCGTTCGACATCGGCGAGTGGGGCCTCGGCTTCATGACAACGTCGCTCGAACTCGGATGCGACTGCCTGGGCGAGATCCGCTACATCGACGCCGTGATGCACGACTCGAAGGGTGAGCCGTACGCGATTCCGAACGCGTTCTGCGTTCACGAAGAAGACAATGCCGTGCTGTGGAAGCACGTCGACCACGATGCGGGCGCCGAGGTGCGCCGCATGCGCAGGCTCGTCGTTTCGTTCCACGTGACGGTGGCGAACTACGAATATCTCGTCTACTGGCGCTTCTACCAAGACGGCAACATCGAGTGCGAGGTGCGTGCCACAGGCATCATGGTCGTCACTCATATCGACGAGGGCCAGGCCCACCCTCACGGAACGCTGGTCGACAACCGCACGTACGCGCCGTTCCACCAGCACTTCATCGTGGCCCGCATGGACCTCGACATCGACGGCACAGAGAACACCGTCGTACGCTCCGAGACGCAGATCGTGCCGATCTCCGACGAGAACCCGCACGGGCTCGCTCTGGTGCAAGCGAACACCCCGATCGAGGTCGAGGGTCACGACGACTTCGACTGGAACACGCAGCGCGCGTGGAAGGTCGTCAACGAGAACAAGCGCAATACGATCGGCAACCAGGTCGCCTACAAGCTGGTTCCGGGAGGAGCGATCCCGTCGTTCTTCGCCCCCGGTTCGGCCGTTCTCGAACGCGCACAGGTGATCGGTCACACCGTGTGGGTCACACCGAACGACGAGAACGAGCGCTGGCCGAGCGGTGAGTTCGTGAACCAGAGCGGCGTCGACCACGGCCTGCCCGAGTGGATCCAGGCAGAACGCCCCGTCCGCAACACCGACCTCGTGCTCTGGTACGTCTTCGGCATCCACCACATCACGCGCCAGGAGGACTGGCCGATCATGCCGAGCGACACTGTCTCGTTCTGGATGAAGCCCGTCTCGTTCTTCGACCGCAACCCGTCGATCGACGTGGAGCCGAGTCCGGGCGCTCACTGCGCACCCGGTCACATGCACTGAGCAGCACACGTCTCGAGAGCGAAGGAGCTCACCAGTGACCCACACAGCCAATTACGTCGTGGCATACGAAGCGACCGAGCGCGGGCGGGAGGCCATCGAACTGGGCATCGCGCTCGCGCGGCTCACCGACTCCGAGCTCCGCATCTGCCTCGTTCTGCCGCAGAGCACCGGGGTGCCCGCCAAGGTGCCGACATCCGCCGCAGACTACGAGGGCATCATCGCCCAGCAGGCGCAACTGTGGCTGGATGAGGCCATCCAGAAAGTTCCCGCGGATGTGACGGCCACGACCCATGTGCTGTGGGCCGAGTCCACCTCGGAAGGCCTCATCGAAGCGGCCCAGGCATTCGACTCCGACCGCATCGTCGTCGGTGCGGCACGCTCGGGACTCCTGCAGCGCTTCTCGATCGGCAGCGTGGCGAACGCCCTCCTGCACGCCTCTCCCGTGCCCGTCGCACTCGCGCCGCGCGGCTATCGAGCGCCGGAGCGCATCAGCCGTATAACCTGCGCGATCGGAACGCGATCGGGCTGGCAGGCTCTGCTCGATTCGATGGTCTCGATCTCCGAGGGTCTCGATGTCGAGCTACGCTTCGTGACCCTGGTCGAGGTCGGAGCGGGAGAGTCTCGCCCCGTCACCAGCGATGAGCACCTTCTGACTGTGCTCGACTACTTCTCCGAGCGGGAGAAGACCGAGGGCATCCTCTCGACAGAGGTCGCGGAGGGCCCCACCGTCGAGGCCGCCGTCGAGGCCCTCGGCTGGCGCGACGACGAGATCGCCTTCGTCGGGTCGAGCCGACTCGCATCCCCGAGCCGCATCTTCCTCGGCACCACGGCGAATCGCATGCTGCACTCCCTTCCCGTGCCCCTCATCGTCGTTCCCAACGACGCCGCGTAGCGCCCTCTCAGCAGAAGGATTCGATCATGGCACGCAAGAACACAGCCCCATCGACAGGCTCAGGGAACGACGCCGGCGTTGATTTCATCGACGCCGCGGATGCGAAGACGGGTCTCTCGTCGAAAGGTCTCTCGGCCGGCTCCATCGGTCTGCTCGGAGCCACCGTCATCGGCATCTCGTGCATCGCGCCGGCGTACACGTTGACGGCGTCACTCGGCCCGACTGCCGCCGCCGTCGGAACGCAGATGCCCGGCATCTTCCTTGTGGGCTTCCTGCCCATGCTTTTGGTGGCGCTCGGCTACCGCGAACTGAACAACGCCATGCCCGACAGCGGCACGTCGTTCACCTGGGCGACGCGCGCCTTCGGTCCGTGGCTCGGCTGGCTCGGCGGATGGGGCCTGATCGTCGCCACGGTGGTGGTGCTCTCGAACCTCGCTGGAGTCGCCGTCGACTTTCTCTATCTTGCGATCTCGCAGATAAGCCAGAACCCCGACATCGCAGATCTCGCCGCAAACGTGCCCATCAACATCCTCACCTGTCTGGTCTTCATGGTGGGCGCCTGCTACGTCTCGTATCGAGGCATGGAGACGACGAAGTCACTGCAGTACTGGCTGGTCGGCTTCCAACTCGTGGTGCTCGTCTGGTTCGCGATCGCCGCCATCGTCCACTTCGCCGACGGCTCTGCCTTCGACGCGACGCCCTTCAGTATCGAGTGGTTCAACCCCTTCGGTGTTGCCTCATTCTCGGCCTTCGCGGCCGGCGTCTCGCTCTCGATCTTCATCTTCTGGGGCTGGGATGTGACGCTCACGATGAACGAGGAGACGAAGAACCCGAAGACCACGCCGGGTCGCGCGGCGACACTGACCGTCGGCATCATCTTCGTTCTCTACATCCTCGTGGCGGTCGCGAGCCTCATGTTCTCGGGCATCGGTGCCGGTGAACTCGGGCTCGGCAACGAAGACATCTCGGGCAACGTCTTCGCGGCGCTGGCCGGACCGATCATGGGACCCTTCGCCATCCTGCTGTCTCTCGCAGTTCTGTCGAGCTCGGCCGCCTCGCTGCAGTCGACCTTCGTCGGCCCCGCGCGCACGATGCTGGCGATGGGCCACTACCAGGCCTTCCCGAAGCGGTTCGCATCGATCAGCCCGCGCTTCAAGTCACCGGGCTTCGCCACCATCATCGCGGGCGTCGTGGCCTGGGGCTTCTACGCCGTGATGCGGGTGCTGTCGAACGATGTGCTCACCGACACCATCCTGACGCTGGGCATGATGATTTGCTTCTACTACGGAGTCACCGCTCTCGCGTGCGTCTGGTATTTCCGTAAAGAGGCCTTCTCCAGTGCCCGATCGTTCTTCTTCAAGTTCCTCGCGCCACTCGTGGGCGGGGTGATTCTCGCGGTGATCTTCGTGACCACCCTGATCGACTCGATGAACCCCGACTATGGCAGCGGCTCGAACATCGGCGGACTCGGCCTCGTGTTCATCCTCGGCGCATTCCTGCTGCTCGCGGGGGTCGCACTGATGTTCGTGATGCGCGCGGTGAACCCCGCGTTCTTCACCGGAAAGACGCTGAAGCGCGGAACATCGACCGACTGAGCGGTGCCGTCGCGCCGAGGTGCGGGAAATGGCCGCTTCGACACGAGGTGAAGCGGCCATTCTCCGCACTTCACCGACCGTTCGCAGCACGACACATCAGTGGCGCACGAGAGCGAGGGGCAGCGTTCCGCAGGGCAGCCGCTCACCGCCCTCGGCAAGCAGTGTTCCCGCCGCGATCGTGGGATCGGTCGACAGCACAACCCTCGACTGCGCGTTCACGAGAGTGACGCGCTCGCCGAGCCGGCCGAACGCGGCCAGGAAGCGGGCCTCGAGAGCCGACACCGTGACATCCACGCCCGCGACGCCCGGCTGCGCGCCCGACGTGTCGAACACGGGCATGGTGAGGGTCAGAATGAACTCGTCGGTGCAGAGGTAGTCGACGTACGGGCCCGTGATGTGGCTCGCCTCGCCCGACGCCACGCCCCGCCACCATTCGAGTCGGGTGTAGTCGCGAAAGAACTCAGATTCCGGGTCTTCGACGACAGCCAGCTGCCGAGGCGGCAGCCGCTGCACAAGAGGATCGCCGGCCTGACGCACCCACCACGCGAGGTGCCAGGCCGCGTCGGCGACGAATCCCGGGGTGGCCACGAAGCCGGCGCCGATCACGAGCTGGGCGCCGTCTGCCAGCTCTGCCTCGGCGAGGGCGCGCACGCTGCCGTCGAGGGCGGCCTTGGTGATCGGATGCGCGAGGCTCGCGAGGGTGGTGGCGAAAGCGTCGCGGGCCCGCCCCAGCGTGGTGAAGACGGTGTCGAAGGTCTCGACGACGAGGGATGCGCAGTCGGCGAGAACGACAGGAGCGAGCTGTGCGTCGTCGTCTGCGCCTGCCCGCGATCGATCTGCGAACGAGATGGCGCTGGCTGTCAGCGTCGACAGCTGCCCATCGACGATGGCCCGTGCTGTTGCGGCGTCGCGCACGCCGAGGGCTTCGATGAGTGAGAGCTGCGCGCGCCGAACAGTATCGCGCAGATCCTGATCGCGCATGCCGAACCAGAGCAGGGGGCCGTACTCCGCCTGCAGACGCAGCTCCTCGGCGACGAGCCGCGGCGACTGTGCGGCGGCCGCGACCTCGACGCGGAACAGCGCCTCCCCTCGGCGGGCCGAGACCTCGTCGCCGAAGTCGATCGACTGTGTGATCGAGCGCAGGTTCTCGAGGTCGCTCGACGTGGCGCGCGTCGCGGCCGCGGCCGCGACGGTGCCGCTGACCGCTGCGAGCTGAAGCGCGAGGTCGTGCAGTTGCGCCCGCGAGAACCCCGAGAGACGGGCCGCGAGGAGCTCCCGCTGCCCCTCCTCACTCGACGTGATGAAGCTGCCCCCGTCGCGTCCGCGGGTGGTGCGCACGAGTCCCTGATTGCGCAGTGCGTCGAGCGCCTCGCGCACCGTCGAGACCGCTACGCCGAACTGCCTGGCCAACTCGGTCTCTCTGGGCAGACGCTCGCCATGCCCGACCAGCCCGAGCACGATGGCCTCGCGCATCCGCTGTTCGACCTGCTCGCTGCGCCCCGGGCCGGCGAGCGGCGCGAAGACGGCGGAGCGAGCCTCCGCGGTGAGGCCGAGCGAACGCGACATCTGACCTCCCGGGGCTGCGGATTCGACGCTATCACCCGACGGGCGCGTCAGCGCTTGGTGCTGCGCGTCACCGTGAACTTCGTGTTCTGGCCGACAACGTCGGTCGGCCCGACGATCTTGCGCAGCGTCGTGGCGTGCGAGAGCGAGCTGTTGAACACCGTCCAGAGTTCGCCGCCCGAACGGAGCACACGCGACGCATCGCGGAACAGCCCGAGGGCCGCGTCGGCGTGCACGGCCGCGCCCACGTGGAACGGCGGATTGCAGAGGATCAGCCCGGCCGAGGCATCCGGCTGCGAGCGCAGCGCGTCGTCTCGCACCACGTCGACCCGGCCCTCGAGCCCGTTCAGTCGCATCGTCTCACGGGCCGATGCGACGGCCGACGACGACTGGTCGCTCGCGATCACCCTCGCCTCAGGGCGGGCCCGGGCGATCTCGGCGGCGAGAACGCCCGTGCCGCATCCGAGGTCGATGGCCACATCGGGATGCACCTGCATCTGCGGAATGAACGACAGCAGAAAGCGCGTGCCGATGTCGAGCTTCGTGCCGGCGAACGCGGTGCCCTGCGCTGCCACCCACAGCTGCAGATCGTCGTGGAACTCGCTTCGCATCGTGTCTTCGTGCGCGCCCTCGATGGGTCGCGAGGCGACGAGCACCCGCGACTTCTGCCGCGCCAGGCTCACCCGCAGCTCGGAGAAATGCTTGGCGAGCACCTCGTTCATGCTGATCGAGAGGTGCTTGATGCGCCCGCCGGCGAACACCACGACCGACGGATGCGCGTGGCGCGCGATGAGCGCCGCCGCCTGATCGAGCGCGGCGAGAGTGCGCGGAAGCTGCATGAGCACAACGGTCGCCCCTTCGACGAGCGAGGCGTCGAAGGCCATCGACTCGAAGGTGCCCGCGAGCTGCGTGCGGTCGGCGTTGCGAGCCAGCGCCCGCTCGCCCGTGAGCGCATCTTGCTGAACCCGGATGCGCGTCGCGCCGTGCAGCCCGGCCGCTCCGAGCGTCAGCGCCCCGTATCGGTCGCCGATCACGACGACCTCTCCGGGAGCCGCGGACGAGAGAGCATCGGCCGCCTCGTCGAGGATCAGCCGGTCGCTCGCGTCGACAGCGAACAGATTGGGAGCCTCGACGTCGGGAAAGCGGCGGAGGTCGTCGAACGAGAATTCGGGCATCCCCCCATCCTGACAGGGATGGGAACCGGATGTTATTCTGGTCGGCTCGCCAGACGGCGGCAGAAAGAAGCCGACGATGACCGACTATCTGAATGCGAACCGCGAGAACTGGAACGACCGTGCGTCTGCGCACGCCGTGCGCACCGGGGTGGGGTACCAGGTGCAGCGCTACATCGACGACCGGCAGCTCATCTCCGACGTCGTCAGATTCGACCGCGAGCGCCTCGGCCCTATCGAGGGGCTGCGAACCGCGCATCTGCAGTGCCACATCGGAACCGACACGCTCTCTCTCGCCCGACTCGGCGCCCACGTCACAGGACTCGACTTCTCGCCGGTCGCCCTCGACGAGGCGCGGGCCCTGGTCGCGGAGACGGGCGATGTCGTCGACTTCGTCGAGTCCGACGTCTACTCGGCGGTCGAGGCGCTCGGCGAAGGCGGCTTCGACCTCGTCTACACCGGCATCGGCGCGCTCTGCTGGCTCCCCAGCGTGGAACGATGGGCGGCTGTGGTCGCGAGCCTGCTCACACCCGGAGGACGTCTCTTCATCCGCGAGGGGCATCCGATTCTCTGGACCATGGACGAGAGACTCGACGACGACCTGCACCTGCGCTTTCCGTACTTCGAGCAGGCAGACCCCCTCGAGTGGAACGACGAGGCGAGCTATGTCGAGACGGACAAGCCGATCACGGCCACGAAGACCTACGAGTGGAACCACGGAATCGGCGAGATCGTGACGGCCCTGCTGGCCGCCGGCCTCACACTCACGATGCTCGTCGAGCACGACAGTGTGCCCTGGCGAGCTCTTCCTGGGCAGATGCTGATGCGCCCAGACGGTGAGTTCGCACTCGACCAGCGGGCGGGCGTCGCGCCGCTCAGCTACACGATTCAGGCGGTCAAGGCGGCGTCGTGAGCCGCCGAGAACGCGCCCGCCGGACGCCCCCGCAAGGTGTCCGGCGCGCGACGGTCAGGTAACCACAAGGTGAATCCCTGCTCGTTCGCAGGCGTTCGACACTACGGTCGCTAGAGTGGCGACAACTGAAATGACTGCACCGGGCATCGCCCGACCGACTCTGTACGACCGATTCGTCAGGCCGGCCATCCCCGAGTCCGAGGTCTTCGAGAAGCCGCGCACCCTGGTGTGGGGCTTCATCGGTCTGCACATCGTCTACTTCCTCGGCCTGCTGCCGAACATCATCGCCGGAACCGTCGAGGGCGATCTGCCGCTCTACCGCCGCTGGGCCGTCGCCGCAGAGACCTTCGGGCAGTGGCCGGGAATCCAGTTCGAGTGGGTCTACCCGATCGGCGCGATCCTGCCGATCTCCATCTCGAACGTCGCCGGCCCGCAGTTCTACCAGCTGCTCTGGTTCGTGCTGATCGCTGCGCTCAACGCCGCGTCCATCGTCGTGCTCTCAGACCGCGGTCGCTCGCGCCGCGGCATCCTCGCCTCGTGGTGGTGGCTCGGCATCCTCACACTCCTGAGCCCCGTGGCGCTGCTTCGCCTCGAGGGCATCACCGCTCCCCTGGTGATCATCGCCCTCGTTCTGATCGCGCGCCGGCCGATCATCGCATCCGCTCTTCTGGCACTCGCCACCTGGATCAAGGTGTGGCCCGCCGCCATCTTCCTCGCGATTCTCGGCGCATTCCCGCGTCGCCGCATCGCGATCGCCACGGGCGCCGCCTTCTCCATCGGCGTCGCAGCGATCGTGTGGGCGCTGGGCGGACTGCAGTACCTTCTCGGCTTCGCGCAGATGCAGACCTCACGGGGTCTGCAGCTGGAGGCTCCTGTGACCACGCCGTGGCTCTGGCTCGCGATCTTCGACCGGCCCGGCAGCCACATCATCAACAACACCGCGATCGCCACGCGTGAGGTCGTCGGTCCCTACGATCACCTCGCCGTCGCGCTGATGACGCCCGCCTTGGCGCTCGCCGTCGTCGGCGTGCTGGCTCTGGTCGTCTGGGCGAAGCACCGCGGCGCCGAGACCCAGAAGCTGCTGCTCGTCGCGTCGCTGGCGCTGGCCACCACGCTGGTCGTCTTCAACAAGGTGGGGTCGCCGCAGTACATGCTGTGGCTCGCCCCGATCATCGCCGTGGGCATCACACAGGGCTGGCGTGCGTGGCGCACCCCCGCTCTTCTGATGGTCGCGATCTCGGTGCTCACCACCTTCGTGTTCCCGATTCTGTACATGCCCCTCATCGCCGGAGACCCGGGAGTGGCCCTGCTGCTCACGGGGCGCAACGCGCTGGTCGTGGTTCTTCTCGGATGGGCGGTGCGTGAGTTGATCTACCTCGGCGCCCGTGCAGCCGGTGCCGAGCCGCGCTTCGAACGCCGCGCTCGCCTGCGCGAAGAGCGCAGCGCCGGGATCGCCGTCTAGGGCACGCAGCGAGCGGTAGCCTTTTCACCCATGGCCCCGCAACCGCCTCCCCTCGCTCCCACCACCGTCGTCGGGGCAGAGAACTACCCGGCCGATCTCGTGGCCGCCGTTGTTCGCGCAACCGAGGCAGCGGCATCCGCCTGCCTGCCCCTCGTGGGCTCGGGCGACAAGAACGCCGCCGATGAGCTCGCCGTCGCGGCGATGCGGGATGCCCTCGGTCTGGCCCCCTTCGACGGCACGGTGGTCATCGGCGAGGGCGAGAAAGACGAGGCTCCGATGCTCGCCAATGGCGAGCGGCTCGGAACGGGCATCGGGCCGGAGTGCGACGTCGCAGTCGATCCCCTCGACGGAACGCGGTTGGCGGCAGAGAATCTGCCCGGCGCGGTCGCGGTGATCGCACTGGCGCCTCGCGGGAGCATGTTCGATCCGCGCGACGTGTTCTATATGCAGAAGCTCATTGCGGGCTCGGCGGGTATCGGCGTGCTCGATCTGCGCGCGACGCCCGTGCAGAACGCCACGCGGCTGGCCGACGCGCTGGGCAAGCCGCTCAACGAGCTGGTCGTCGGCGTTCTCGACAAGCCCCGACACGCATCCCTCGCCGCTGAGCTGCGAGACGCGGGCATGCGCGTGCACCTGGTCGGAGAGGGCGATGTGTCGATCGCCATCGCCGCAGCCACACCAGGGTCGGGCATCGACGCCGTGATGGGAACGGGTGGCACGCCAGAGGGGATCATCGCGGCCTGCGCCGTGCGCTCACTCGGAGGTTTTATGCAGGGCTGCATGGCGCCGCAGTCGGAGTCGGAGCGGGCTACGGCCGTCTCAGCGGGCCACGATCTGAACCGCGTATTCGCGCTCGGGGAGCTGGTCTCGAGCGACCGCGTCCTCTTCGTGTCGACCCCGGTCACCTGATCAGCGCAACGACCTGTCAGTCGAGTTCTGCCCGCGTCGGGCGCCAGATCACGATCTCAGTGCGGCGTGCTGTGCGTGTTCCGTGCTTCAGAGACACCACGTCGCCCTGCACATCCGCCGCGAAGACGCGACGGTTGGGGCGATTGAGCAACTCGTCGGCCAGGGCGCTCTCGAGTTCGCGCACGCGACCGGTGAGCGCAGAGACCTGGTTCTCGAGCGTCAGGATGCGGGCGATGCCCTCGAGGCTGACCCCTTCGGCCGACAGCCGCGCTATTTCGCGTAGCTGAACGACGTTGCGCATCGAATAGCGCCTCGATTTGCCCGCCGTACGTGTCGGGCTGACGAGCCCGAGGCGGTCGTACTGGCGCAGAGTCTGCGGATGCATGCCGGCCAGTTCGGCGGCCATGGCGATAGCGAACACCGGAGAGTTCTCGTCCATGGCCTGCCTTCCTGTCTGGCTACTGTGGGATGAAGAAGTGAATCGGGGTTACTCGTGCGCCTTAGAGAGCAGTTCGAGGCGCGGGTTCTCCTGCGGCTCGACCGCGTGGAACGCTTCGAGGGCTTCGCGTGCCTCGGCGCTCAGGTGCGCCGGAACGGCGACCTGAACGACGGCGAGCAGGTCGCCCGTGCCCTTCGACGTCTCGACTCCGCGCCCCTTCACCCGCAGTACTCGCCCTGAGGGAGTGCCGGGGGCCACTTTGAGCTTCACGGGGTCGCCGCCGAGGGTCGGAACCTCGATCGTCGCGCCGAGAGTCGCCTCGACGAAGGTCACCGGAACGTTCACGCGCAGGTTCAACCCGTCGCGCTCGAATACAGGGTGTTTGCGCACGGTCACTGTCAAGACGATATCGCCTGCTTCGCCTCCGTCAGGACTCGTTTCGCCCTTGCCGCGCAATTTGATCTTCTGGCCGTCAGATACGCCGGCCGGAATCTTGACCGTGATAGGACGTCCGTCGGCCGTCTGCAGCTTGATCGTGTCGCCCTTGGTGGCGGTGAGGAAGTCGATGGTCGCGCGAGCCGTGACATCACGCCCACGAGTCGGTCCGCCGAAACCACGGAAGCCTCCCGACGAGCCGCCGAACAGTCCGCCGAGCAGATCGTCGTACTGGCTGCCGGCCCCGGGCTGCGTGTAGGTGTACTGCTGGCCTCCGCGCCCGCCTCCGCCGCCTCCGCCGAACATGCCGCCGAAGACGTCTTCGAAACCGCCGCCCTGCTGGCCCGGAGCCTGGAATCGTGCTCCGGAGCCCATGGCTCGGATCTGGTCGTACTCTTTGCGCTGCTCAGGATCGGAGAGAACCGAGTTGGCCTCGGAGATCTCTTTGAACTTCGCCTCGGCTTTGGGATCGCCCGGGTTGGAGTCGGGGTGATACTGGCGTGCGAGCTTGCGATAGGTCTTTTTGAGCTCGGCCTCGGAGATGTCCTTCGAGACACCGAGCACCTTGTAGAAGTCTTTGTCGAACCAATCCTGGCTGGCCATTCTTGTCCTTGTTTTGTTCAGCCCTTCGACAGGCTCAGGGAGCGGGATCCGCTCCCTGAGCTTGTCGAAGGGGCTCTACCAGGGGATTGCTTACGCGCTGACGGGTGCCGAGACGACGACCTTGGCCGCACGCAGAAGCGTGGAACCGAGGTAGTAGCCGGTCTCGACCACATCGGCGACCGTCTCGACCTCGACCTCGGCCGACGGCTGCTGGAAGATCGCCTCGTGCAGCTGCGGGTCGAAGGCATCGCCTGCGGCGCCGAAGGGCTTGAGGCCCATGCGCTCGGTGCCGCCGCGCAGCTTCTGCGCGATGGATGCGAACGGCCCGTCTCCGAGATCGCCGTGCTTCTCAGCGCGGTCGAGATCGTCGAGCACCGGCAACAGAACCTTCACGACCTCGCCGACCGTGCGCTCCCGCTCGATCTCACGGTTCGCCTCGGTGCGCTTGCGGTAGTTGGCGTACTCGGCCGTGACGCGCTGCAGATCGGCGAGCCGCTCAGCAGCCAGCACCTCGTCTGAAGCCGTCGAGCTCGACGCGGTCGACGCGTCTTCGAGAAAGCTCAGGTCGGCGTCGCTCAGCGAAGTCTCGACGTCGGGGCCTTCGGCCTCGACGAAGTTCATGTCTTCGGTGGCGCCTTCGACGGGCTGCCCCTCGGCAGGCTCGGGGAACGATTCGTTCCCTGAGCCTGTCGACGGGGTGTCGACCGATTCGTCAGGCCCGTTCTCGGGGTTTGACTTGTCAGTCACGATTACTTGTCCTTCTTGGGCTCGTCGTCTTCAACGACCTCGGCATCGACCACGTCTTCGTCAGACGCGGAGTCCTGAGGAGCGTCGGTCGGTGCATCGCCTTCGGCGGCTGCATCGGCCTGGCTCGAGGCGTAGATGGCCTCGCCCAGCTTGCCCTGGCTCTCGTTGAGCTTGTCGAACGCGACCTTCACGGCCTCGTCGTTGTCTTCGCCGGCAAGCGCCGTCTTGAGCTCGTCGACATCGGCCTGAACACTCGTCTTGACGTCTTCGGGCAGCTTGTCTTCGTTCTCTTTGATGAGCTTGTCGATCGAGTAGGCGAGCTGCTCGGCGTTGTTGCGCACCTCAGCGGCCTCACGACGCTTCTTGTCTTCGGCGGCGTGTTCCTCACCCTCGCGAACCATGCGGGCGATGTCTTCCTTCGACAGGCTGGAGCCGCCCGTGATCGTCATCGACTGCTCCTTGCCGGTGCCCTTGTCTTTGGCAGACACGTGCACGATGCCGTTGGCGTCGATGTCGAAGGTGACCTCAACCTGCGGGATGCCGCGCGGAGCCGGTGCGATGCCGGTCAGCTCGAACGTTCCGAGGTTCTTGTTGTCGCGGGTGAACTGGCGCTCGCCCTGGAAGACCTGGATCGCCACGGACGGCTGGTTGTCGTCTGCCGTGGTGAAGGTCTCACTGCGCTTGGTCGGGATGGCCGTGTTGCGCTCGATGAGCGTGGTCATCATGCCGCCCTTGGTCTCGATACCGAGGCTCAGCGGGGTGACGTCGATGAGCAGAACGTCTTTGCGCTCGCCCTTCAGCACACCGGCCTGCAGGGCAGCGCCGACAGCGACGACCTCATCGGGGTTGACGCCCTTGTTGGGCTCCTTGCCACCCGTGAGCTTCTTGACCAGCTCGACGACGGCGGGCATACGAGTCGATCCACCGACGAGCACCACGTGGGCGATGTCGTTGACCGAGACGCCTGCCTCGCGGATGACGTCTTCGAACGGCTTCTTGGTGCGGTCGAGCAGATCGCTGGTGAGCTCCTCGAACTTGGCACGGCTGAGCGTCTCGTCGAGGTTGGCGGGGCCGTTCTCGGTGAGCGACAGGTACGGCAGCTGGATGCTGGTCGAGGTCGACGACGACAGTTCTTTCTTCGCCTGCTCTGCAGCCTCCTTGAGGCGCTGCTTGGCGATCTTGTCGCCGGAGACGTCGACGCCCGTGGCGTCCTTGAAGCGCTTGATCAGGTAGTCGACGACGCGCTGGTCCCAGTCGTCTCCACCGAGACGGTTGTCGCCGGAGGTCGAGCGAACCTGGATCGTGGAGAAGTCGTCGTCCTTACCGACTTCGAGCAGCGAGACGTCGAACGTTCCGCCACCGAGGTCGAAGACCAGGATGAGCTCGTCTTCTTTACCCTTGTCGAGACCGTAGGCCAGGGCAGCGGCGGTGGGCTCGTTGATGATGCGCAGCACGTTGAGGCCCGCGATCTCGCCAGCCTCCTTGGTGGCCTGGCGCTCGGCGTCGTTGAAGTACGCCGGAACGGTGATGACCGCGTCGGTGACCGTGTCGCCGAGGTAGCTCTCTGCGTCGCGCTTGAGCTTGGCGAGAATACGCGCCGACAGCTCCTGCGGGGTGTAGGGCTTTCCGTCGATGTCGACGGTCCAGTTGGTGCCGATGTGACGCTTCACCGAGGAGATGGTGCGGTCGACGTTGGTCACGGCCTGGCGCTTCGCGGTCTCACCGACGAGCACCTCGCCGTCTTTGGTGAAAGCGACCACCGAGGGGGTCGTGCGGAAGCCTTCCGCGTTGGCGATGACGGTGGGTTCTCCACCTTCGAGGACCGCGACCACCGAGTTGGTGGTACCGAGGTCGATTCCTACTGCACGAGCCATGTGAGTGATTTCTCCTTGTTTGCTGGCGGGACCGAAAAGATAAGTTCGCACAAGGGTTGAGCCTTGTTGACTCAAGCTTGCCAGCGACCAAAATCAATGTCAAGCGCTCACAGCTAAAGTTGAGCTTGGTCGACTCAAGTTTTATCGTGCGTCGGTACGGCGCCGTGCGCAATCAGTTCCGGATGTGCAAGGGCTGAGCAAGGCGGGCGTCTCTGGCCGCGAAGACGGCGCCGTCGACGATTCGAGACGGGTGCGACCCGAGTGCGATCACGTCGACCGCCGCGTCGACCGGCGGGTCTACGAGCGATGCAAGGACACCCAGATATCCGTCGAGCATCACGACCTCGGCACCGAGCACCGCGACGGCGGATTCGATGGCCTGCGCGAGCGACCTCATGGCCGACGCGAGAACTGATGCCGCCCCGTCGTGCCCATCGGCCAACGCCGACACGAATGAGGCGAGCGCATCTCTGGGAAAGCGATCGACGAGGGCGACCGCGGCGTCGCGATCATGCACCGAGGCATCCGTGAGGAGCGTCGACAGCGCCACGACGCGGTCGAGGCGCTCGACGCCTCTGCCCTCGGCCAAGACACGGATACCGGCGAAGTCCGCTTCGCCCGGCGATCCGGAGACCAGCGATTCACCTCCGAGGAGGACGGCGCCGATGACGGTTCGCTCTCCCCCGAAGTACAGCGTCGTGCGGCGCCCGATGCGCTCATGCAACTCGCCTCGAGCGAGTCCGAGAGCAGCCACGGCGCTGTCGCGGGCGAGTTCGACCACGGCTCCGCCGCATCCGCCGGCGAGGAGCTGCTCTCGCACGGCCGCCAGAAGATCGATGTCGCTCCAGCCGAGTGATTCCGACCGCGCCACCGAATCGCCGCACGGGGAGATGATTCCGGGCACCGCGACGGTGATCGCCGTCAGGGTGCGCTGCGGGTCTATCGACTCGATGATCCAGTCGATCGCGGCCCGCAGCATCCGAATCGCCGGCGCCGCGTCACCGCCTCGCAGATCTGCTCTGTCGGCGTAGCTGCCGAGGTGATCGCCGCCGACCGTGGCGGTCTTCGCCTGCACACCATCGACATCCACCCGCAGCCCCGCGACGACCCACGCGTCGCCTGAGAGCGAGACGGAGTGCGTAGGGCGGCCGAGGCGTGATTGTGTCGGGGCGAGGCCCTCGTGCACGAGATCGAGTGCTTTCAACTCGCCGATCATGCCGGTGAGGGTCGACAGCCCCAGCGTCGACGACTCGGCGATCTGCGCACGCGACGAAGGCCCGTTGTCTCGCAGGTAACGCAGCACGAGAGAGAGATTGTGCTCGCGCAGATCCGCCGTATCTCCGCCGCGCGCTCGGCTGAAGAGGCCCCCCCGGTGCCGGTTCATGCCCACAACCTTAGACCCCACGATATGGGCGCCGTCACGATTCACCGGGCGTGCACGCGTTGTCTCCTGCCTCGACGCCTTGCGCGACTACTGTGTGAGCATGAATCAGAATTCCGGCCGTGCAGCCGGTGACTCGGCCGGCGACACGACCGACCCTCTCGACCCTTCGGCACCGCCCAGGATGCCCACCGTCGCCAACACCGGCGCCGCGCTCGCGATCGGTCTCGACCTGCAGGTCACTCCCGTTCCCGCCCGGCAGGTGCGGTCGTGGGCGCTGTGGGATTGGGCTACTCAGCCGTACAACTCGGTGATTCTCACGTTCATCTTCACGGCTCTCTACCTGACCACCGATGTGTTCCTCCCTGCCGATGTCGCGTCGCTGCCCGACGATGCTCCAGCCAAGGTCGCGGGCCTCGCCGACCTCGCCAGCGGGTTCGGCTTCGCCATCTTCGTTGCCGGGCTGGTCATCCTCGTTCTCGCACCCGTACTCGGCCAACGCGCCGACCGCGCCGGAAGTCGCAAGGCGGGACTGCTTCTCTATACGATCCTGCTCATTGCGAGCATGGGCGCGCTCTTCTTCGTGCAGGGGCAGCCGAGCTACTTCGTGCTCGGAGCATCTCTGGTCGCGATCGGCAGTGTCTTCAGCGAACTCGCCGGAGTGAACTACAACGCGATGCTCGTACAGGTATCGACCAAGAAGACGATCGGCCGCGTCAGCGGGCTCGGATGGGGGCTCGGCTACATCGGCGGCATCGTCGCGCTCGTGCTCGTCGTCGTGGCCTACAGCGCCGACTGGTTCGGACTGCCGCAAGACGACGGGCTGCCGTTCCGCATCGTCGCGGTCGGCTGTGCCATCTGGACGATCATCTTCGCGATCCCCATCTTCGTCTTCGTGCCAGAGCTGCCGGCGGCACGTTCGGTCGGCCCGAAGGTCGGCTTCTTCGCGAGCTACGTCGTTCTCGTGAAAGACATCGCACAGCTCTACCGCGAGAGCCGTCACACGTTCTGGTTTCTTGTGGCCAGCGCCGTCTATAGCGATGGCCTCGCCGGTGTCTTCGCCTTCGGAGCGATCATCGCGTCTGGCACCTTCGGCTTCAAGTTCCTCGAGGTGGTCGCATTCGGAATCGCTGCCAACCTGGTGGCGGGAGTCAGCACGATCATCTCCGGGCGTTTCGACGACCGCTTCGGGCCGCGCGCCGTCATTCTCTTCTCACTCATCGGCCTGGTCGTGGCCGGCACGGGCGTCTTCGCCCTGCACGACGCCGGCAAGATCGTGTTCTGGATCGGCGGCTTGGCACTCTGTCTCTTCGTCGGACCGGCCCAGACAGCGTCGCGCTCGCTGCTCGCCCGGGTGTCACCGGCAGGCCGCGAGGGCGAGATCTTCGGCCTCTACGCCACGACCGGCCGCGCGGCGAGCTTCATCTCTCCCGGCCTCTGGGCGCTGTTCATCGCCATCGCAGGAGCGCAGTACTGGGGCATCCTGGGCATCGTGCTCGTCGTCGCGGTGGGCCTCGTGCTGATGCTCTTCGTGAAGCTGCCCGATCTGCGCGCCACGGCGTCCGCGGAGTAGCCGCCCCAGACATCCGCGCCCGTTCGGCACCCACTTGAGCGACATGCTCACGGTGAGATGTCGCAAATGGCGACATGGTGGCCGCTCGCGCCCGCCATTCACGTCACCTCACGCGGCGAGCTCGCGGCGCTCCCCTGTGGAGAACCGAGGACGCACCGAGACGCTTTCGACGAAGCTAGGCGGATGCCGAACGCCTCACCCCTGCCCGATGATCTTCGCGGTGGCCCCTTCTCGGTCAGCGACGCGCAGAGTCGAGGCGTGACTCGGAGCAGGCTCCGCGCATCCGACCTCTACGCCCCCTTTCACGGCACTCGGCTGCCGTCGGCATCAACCAGCCTGCGGCAACGATGCATGGCCTGGCAGTCCATCGCTCCGGCCGACTCATACGTCAGCCATTCCACGGCTGCGCTTCTGTTCGGATGCCCTTTGCCGCGGTGACTCGAGACGACGAAAGACATCCACGTCACCGTCGTGCGGCCTCGCCGTCCACCCCGAGCGAGCCGTGTAGTGGGCCATTCCGTCGGCGCGGGCCGCGCCACACCCATAAACTCGCGCGGGCTCCGGATGTCGACCGCGGAGCAGACCTGGCTCGAGCTGGGGATACAACTGGACTTCCTCGAACTCGTCGCGGCAGGAGATTACCTCCTGCGCGGATTTCGGGAGCCGAACGGCACACGACGTCCTTTCACGACGGTTCGACGCCTGCGCGACGCGGCCGCAGCTCATCGAGGACGCCGCCACCGGAAGATGATCGACCGCGCCCTCGACGCCGTACGCGAGAGGGTGGACTCGCCTAAGGAGACGGAACTGCGGCTGCTTCTGCAGACTGCAGGCTTTCCCGAGCTCATCGTCAACGAACCCGTCCGGGATGACACAGGACGGGTGCTCGCCTGCCCAGACCTTCGTGTTCGCGGCTACAACCTCGGCATCGAATACAAGGGATTCGTGCATGCGACGAGCCACGACGCATGGGAGAACGACATCCGACGAGAACGCAACCTCGACGACATCGACTGGAAAACGATCGACGTGATGCGCTCAGACCTGAAGCAACCCCACCACATCATTCTCGTGATCGAACGAGAACTGCAGAAGCGAGGCTGGACTGGCAGCTCGACATGGCCCGGCCTGCACTACGAACCTGAAGCCTAGGGAACCAGCACCCAGAGCCAGATCAGCAGCATCGTGACCACGAACCCGCAGACGAAGTTGAACGTCAGGAAGCGGCGCCAGCCCGTGTTCGCATGCTCCGCATCCGCGTCGGCGATCGACCAGTACGGCAGAACGCTCAGCGCGTAGGGCAGAACCAGCACGCTTCCCAACGGGCCGGGCCACGTGGTGAACAGCATGAGCACGCCACCCAGCAGATACGCCACGAAGGCGATGCGCACCGTGGCCGCTCCCCCGATAACGGTGGCGATCGACGAGATGCCGCCCTCCCTGTCGGCGACGATGTCCTGCACCGCGCCGAACGCGTGGCTGGCCACACCCCAGAGGAAGAAGGCCGCGAGCACCGCCCAGAGGGCAGGCGTGAACGCGGCCCCGGCCAAGACGAGACCGTAAACGGCCGGGCTCACGAAGTGCGTGCTCGAGGTGAGCGAGTCGATGAAGGGGCGCTCCTTGAACCGCAGCTTCGGGGCGCTGTAGGCGAGCACGGCGAAGAGACTCACGGCCAGCACCAGCCACGACAGGGGCGAGCCGACCGCGATGAGAAACACGACGAACGGCACATTCGTGATGACGACGGCCCACAGTGTGATGCGATGCAACGACTTGTCGAGCACCGCGCCCTCGACACCGCCCTTGCGCGGATTGCGCATGTCGGACTCGTAGTCGAAGACGTCGTTGATGCCGTACATCGCGAGGTTGTACGGAATCAGAAAGTACAGCGTGCCCAGTACGAACACGAGGTCGACCTCGCGCGTGACCAGCAGGTAGCCGGCCGCGAACGGGAACGCCGTGTTGACCCACGACAGAGGCCGCGACGACAGAAGCAGCTGGCGGATCATGCGCCGGGCCTCGTGTCGACACCGGATGCGCGCGAGCCCGCGGGCAGCAGCATCCAGAGCGACGGAAGCAGAATGGCGGCGGCCACCGCATACGCGAAGTCCTCGAGCGGCGCTATGCCGATGAATGCGCCCGAGATGAGCGTGGGCTCGTAGCCGACGAGCCCCACGCCGATCATCACATTGTCGAAGACAGCGGTCATCACGAGCAGAACACCGAGGGTGATCGTCACGGCGACCCACGGCCTCACGCTCCGGATGCGCACGGCCGCGACGATCGCGATCAGTGCGACCACCGTGAGAAAGATCGCATTGAGCGCCCAGTAGTTCACGAGCGCACCGCCGGTCGGCGCGAGGCGCCCGCAGTCGCACGCTCTCTCGTCAGGAACCCGAACAGGTTCATGGCGAGATAGCAGAGCAGGGTCAGAAAGAAGAGCTCCTCGATGGGCAGCTCGGGAGCCAGCTGCAGCCCGGTCATGAACGAGGTCTCGCCACGAAAGAAGATGCCGAGGCCGATACCCGCCAGATCCCAGCCGACGAAGAACACCAGACCGGCGACCAGAACGATGGATGCCCGCCGCGCGTCACGAAAGAAGAAGAGCGTGAAGCGCCGGTCGAGTACGACCATGCCGGTGAGCGATACCAGAAGGGCCAGAAGGTAGAGCAGGCCCATCAGTCGTCCGCTGGCAGGTCCGTCGACGCGTCGGCCGGAAACGGCAGCGGCGCGATCTCGGCGGTCTCGTCGGCAGGCTCCGCCAACGCCCCCGTGCTCGTGTCGCCGCGCAGCCGCTTGATCACGAGCTCGGCGCTGATCAGACACATGGGCAGCCCGATTCCGGGGATCGTGGACCCACCGGCGTAGACAAGGCCGTCGACCTTCTTCGACACGTTGCCTGCGCGGAAGAACGCGCTCTGGCCCAGCGTGTGGGCCGGGCCCAGGGCAGTGCCCTTCCACGAGTTGAGGTCGTCGACGAAGTCGGCCGGCCCAACGGTGCGCCGAACCACGATGCGATCGGCGAGGTCAGGAACGCCTGCCCACTCGGCCACCTGTGCGATCGCAGCGTCGGCGATCCTCTCGACCCGCACATCCCCCTGGCCGTTCTCGCCGCCATGGCCGATGGCCGGGTCGGCAGGAATCGGAACGAGGATGAAGATGTTCTCGTGGCCCTCGGGAGCGACGCCGCTGTCGGTGGCGCTGGGGCGGCATACGTAGATCGATGCGGGTTCGGGAACCGAGGTCGGTCCCTTCGGTCCGAAACGTCCGAACTTGCTCGCTCCGAAGATCTTGCCGAAGTCGCCCTTCCAGTCCTTGGTGAAGAACAGCGAGTGGTGCGCCAGCTCGGGCAGCTCGCCCGTGACACCGAGGTAGACGAGCACGGCGCTGGGGCCCGCCGTCTTCTTCTGCCAATACGACTCGGGGTACGTCTGCAGCTCGGGCAGCAGCATCGTGGTCTCGACGTGACGCAGGTCGGCCGTCGCCACGACGAGGTCGGCCTCGAGCTCGTGAGCCCGTCCCTCGTCGTCGAGGTAGTGCACGCCGCCGACACGGCTGCGATCGGATGCGCGTGGCGCGGTCACGGAATCGGCTGCGGCGCCTGCGCCGGCCGTCGATGAGCCGGGCCCGCTCGGGGACGCGGCCGCGCCGTTGCCGTGCGCATCCACTTCGCCGGCCAGAACGCGCCGCAACTCGTCGCGGTCGATCACGTTCGTGTCGAACTCGGTGGTCTCGTAGTCGTAGACGCTCTTCTCGGGTTCCGGCGCACGAAGAGCCGGATCGAGTTCGAGCACGATGCGGGTGACGGTCGCTCCGGTGTGGATCTCGACCCCCGCGTCTCTCGCGATATTCGCGATGCTGGCGATCACCTGACCGAATCCGCCCTGGGGGTAAAGCACGCCATCGTTCATGTCGAGGTGACTCATCAGGTGATACATGCTCGGAGCGGCATACGGCGACGATCCGAGGAAGACGGCGGGGTATCCGAGAATCTGCTGCAGTCTGCGATCGTGCACCGCGCGACCGGCAAAGCTGGCCAGCGTCTCGGTGAGCAAGCGCACGAGCCTGAGCGTACGCGAGACCACGGGGCCGACCGCGAGCGGCTTGAGGTCTTCGAAGGTGGAGTAGAGGAAGTACTTCTTGGCGAGCTCGTAGGTCTCGGCAGCGGAGTCCAGGTAGCCGGCCATCTTCACCCCGGCGCCAGGCTCGATCGATTCGAACAGCTCGAGGTTGGAGTCGAGATCGCTGCGGATGTCGACCGTGGTCTCTTCTCCCTCGAAGAAGACGCGGTACCCGGGGTCGAGCCGGGTGAGGTCGAGCTGCTCTGCAGCCGAGGTGCCCATGAGCTTGTAGAAGTGGTCGAATACCTCGGGCATCAGGTACCACGACGGCCCCGTGTCGAAAGTGAACCCGTCTTTCTTCCAGACTCCGGCTCGGCCGCCGACAGACGCCTGCTTCTCGAGCACGGTCACCGAGTAGCCCTCGCGCGCGAGAAGCGCTGCACTCGCCAACCCGCTGATGCCGGCGCCGATCACGATGGCACGGCGCGGCACGCCCTGCGGATCGGTCTCTCCACCGGTGGGGATGACAGTCACTCGTGCTCCTTCGGTAGACGTCCCGCGGCAGCAAGGGCCGCGATTCGCATTTTAACGGGGTTGGGCACGCGGATGCGGGTGGTCACCAATACCGACGCCGGCGTTTCGCGTAGACGGCCGGTGAGCTCGGCGAAGAGGCCCTGCGCGAGTACCACGGCACGACGCGATGACGACGGCAGAAGCGTGAGGGTGCTGCAGGCGATGTCGAGGTCATTCTGAATATCGTCGATGATCGCGCTCTTCTGCGCCTCGGTGAACGAGTCGACGTCGACGCCAGGAAAATAGCTGCGGCCGAGGGCGGTGAAGTCTGCGGCGAGGTCGCGCAGGAAGTTGATCTTCTGAAAAGCGGCGCCGAGGTGGCGGGCGCCGTCGACGAGGCGGGCATCGTCGGCTTCTGAGTAGCGATGTCCTACGAGGAAGGCCTTGAGACACATCAGTCCGACGACTTCGGCCGAGCCGTAGACGTAGCGCTCGAACGAGTCCTGGGTGTGCGCGGTCTGGCTCAGATCGGCGCGCATCGAGGCGTAGAACGGCGCCGTGAGCTCCTCGCCGAATCCCGTCTCGCGGGCGGTCAGCGCGAAGGCGTGCACCACCAGATTTGTGCTGAAACCGCAGCGCATGGCCTCGTTGGTCTCTGCCTCGAGAGTGTCGAGTTGAGACCGGATGGCATCCGCCGCGAGACACGCCTCGGCGGCGACGCCGTCGACGACCTCGTCTGCGAGCCGCACGAGAGCGTAGATGTTCTCGACGTGCTGGCGCACGGGCTGGGCCAAGAGCTTGGAGGCGAGCCCGAACGAGGTGGAGTACCGACGGATGACGACGGCCGATGCCTCCATGGCGACGCGGTCGTAGAGCGAGCGTTGCTGAGTCATTTGGCCCGTTCCAGCACGGTCGACACGAAGCCGCGGAACTCTGCGCGAACCGAGTCGGGAAGAGAGGGCGAGGCCAGATGCTCCCAGGCTCGATTGGCGAAGTCGCTTGCGAGAGCCTCTGCGTAGCGCCGCGCTCCGCTTTCTTCAAGCAGAGCCCGGATGCGTTTCGCGCCCTGCTGATCGAGGTCGGGATCGCCGAACAGCGGTTCGATCTCTGACCACTGCTCAGTCGTCGCCGCATAGGCGATCAGCACGGTGCGCTTGCCCTCGCGAAGGTCGCCGAGTGTGGACTTTCCGGTGTCGCCCTCGTCTCCGAACACACCCAGGAGATCGTCGACGATCTGATAGGCGATGCCGAGATTGCGACCGAACGATCCGAGAGCCTGCACCGCGGCGTCATCGGCTCCCGCCAGCACGGCGCCGGCCTGCAGAGGAGTCTCGAAGGAGTACACGGCCGTCTTGAGTCTCTCCATGTCGACGATGTCGTCGACCGACGGTGGGTCTGGGTGCAGAGAGAAGTCGACGTCGAGCAGTTCGCCGGCGGCCGAGGCGAACATGGCCTCGTCGAGAATCTCGTGCAGACGCTCGCGCAGCTCGCCTGCCACTCCGCTGCGATCGAGCAGGCGGAAGGCGTTGAAGAGGGCGAGGTCGCCGGCGATGACGGCGACCGAGAGCCCCCGATGCTCCGCGGTGGGAATGGGGATTCCTGCCGTCTGGGCGAGATCGCGGTAGCTTCCCGAGACATTGGGGCCGCCGCGACGGATGAAGTCGCGGTCGATCACATCGTCGTGCACGATGAGGGCGGTGTGCAGCAGTTCGAAGGCTGCTCCGACATATGCGGCGGTCTCGGAGTCGGTTCCCCCGAACGACTCGTACGCCGCCAGGACCATCGACGGCCGAAAGCGCTTGCCGCCGGCGGAGTTCTTCTCGAGCGTCTCCCAGAGGGTGACGTAGCGCGGGCCGATGCCTGAGGCCCGCGACTTCGCGAGCCCGAAGAAGCGGTCGAGAACCGCGTCGACATGCTGCCGTCGCCGCTGAGTCACCACCACGAGATCATGCGTATCCACAGTCCGAGGCTAACTTACGAGACTGTCTAAGTAGTCCGCCTCGACAGGGGGATTGCACAATGCCGGCTTGCCTGCTCGATGAAACCGGGCCCGAACAGTCAGTCGGCTGACTATTCGCTCACTCTGGCAGACTGAAGCAATGTCTTCTCGCGAACAGGTGGTTCTCCTTTCTGAGGAGGGAACGCCGATCGGAACGGCCGACAAGGCCACTGTGCACACAACAGACACGGCGCTGCACCTTGCATTCTCGTGCCATGTCTTCGATGAACGGGGTCGGATTCTCGTGACTCGACGCTCGCTCGCCAAGGTGGCTTGGCCGGGCGTCTGGACGAATTCTTTCTGTGGCCACCCCTCTCCGGGAGAGCAGATGACCGACGCCGTCGCCCGACGCGCGGAACGCGAACTGGGCATCACGCTCGAGAACGTGACCCTGGTGCTGCCGGACTTCCGCTACCGGGCGACCGACGCATCCGGCATCGTCGAATACGAGATCTGCCCCGTGTTCACCGCCACCACGCGCGACGATATCGCGGCCAGTCCCGACGAGGTCGCCGAATGGAACTGGGTCGACGCGGGCTCTCTCGTCTCCGCTGTCGCCAGCACACCGTGGGCGTTCAGTCCGTGGCTGACTCTCCAGCTTCCACTGCTCAACGAGGCGAGCGCGCCGGCACGGTAACGCGCTCCACCGCGTCTGGAGCGACCTCTCGTCCTCCGCTCGTCACGAACGCGATGTGGAGTGTGTCATTCGTCGCGGTCTCGCGGTGCTCGACGACAGGGCCGAACCCTGTGGGCCGATGTCTGTCGCTCCACTGCGCCATACTCGCCAGCACGAGGCCGAGGTCTCGCCCCGCATCGGTGAGCAGATACTCCGAGCGCTCGCGCTCACCCTCGGCACGGTAGGAGCGTTTTTCGAGGACGTCGAACTCGACGAGGGTCGACAACCGAGCCGCCAGGACGTCTTTGGCGACCCCGAGTCGCTGTTGAAAGTCGGAGAACCTCGTCACCCCGGCCAAGGCTTCCCGCACCACGAGGATCGTCCACTTCTCGCCGAGCACCTCGAGGCTGCGCGCCACGGGACAGAGAGGATCTTTGCCCAGAACCGATGTCGTCATGTTCAGAGGATACCACCTGGGTTTGATATCGCTACCTAGGGTGCTAGGTTGTGAATTCCAACCCAGAAAGAAGATGGACATCATGACAACAGACATCGGCGGCGCAGTGGTTCTCGTCACGGGGGCAAACGGAGGCCTCGGTCGCGAGTTCGTGACCCAGGCGCTCGAGCGCGGCGCGATCAAGGTCTACGCCTCGGCCAGGACGCCTCGCGATTGGTCCGACAGCCGGATCGTGCCACTGACGCTCGACGTCACCGACGAAGACTCCGTGAGAGCGGCGGCCCGCATCGCGTCCGACACGACCATCCTCGTCAACAATGCCGGCGTGGCAGGCGACGTGCCCATGCTCGGGGATTCCACGGCACTGCGTCGCGTGTTCGAGACCAACTTCTTCGGCGCCGTCTCGGTCGCCCGAGAGTTCGCCGACGTTCTCGGTCGCAACGGCGGAGGCTCACTCGTCGACGTGCACTCGGCGCTGAGCTGGCTCGGAGTGGCCGGCGCCTACAGCGCATCGAAGGCGGCTTTCTGGTCGGCGACCAACTCGCTGCGCCTGGAGCTGGCACCCCAGGGAACCCACGTGGTCGGGCTGCACCTCGGCTACGCGGACACCCCGATGACCGAGGGTGTCACCGCCCCCAAAGCTGATCCGGCTGACATCGTCGCCCGAGCGTACGACGGTCTCGAAGCGCGAGAGTTCGAAGTTCTCGCCGACGACACAAGCGTTCAGGTGAAGGCAGGGCTCTCGGCTCCGCTCGAGGCGCTGTACCCGCAGCTCACCTCGACCGCTCCCTCCGCTTGAGCCAAGGCCGCAGCTCGACCCGTGAGTGATCGCTGCTCGGGCTGCGGCTCCTCGTCGCCAATCTCGCAGAACTTATGCCATCCGGGGCATTCATCTCCCTCGCGCCCGTAGACTGGAACTCCACACGGCCGCTTGCGACCGGGCGCGAACCGTTCCCCGGCTTGACTATCTGAGGGAGCCGCAATGATCATCTCTCTCGTCGGCTTCGCCCTCGCCGGTCTTGTTCTGCCATCACTCACCGCCCGCTTCGGCCCCCGGATGTTCGTGGTCGCGGCCGCGGTTCCGGCCGCCGTCTTCGCCTGGCTGCTCCTGCAGATTCCCGCGGTCGTCCGCGGCGAGACCCCCACCGAACTGCATCCCTGGGTTCCGCAGCTCGATCTCGCCCTCGCTTTTCGGCTCGACCCGCTGTCACTCACGATGGCCCTCATCGTCACCGGTGTCGGTGCGCTCGTCGTGCTCTACTGCGGTCGCTACTTCCGCCGAGGCGAAGACGGTCTCGGCCGATTCAGCGGTGTGCTCCTCGCCTTCGCCGGTGCCATGTTCGGACTCGTCGTCAGCGACGACATCTACGTGCTCTTCATGTTCTGGGAGGCGACGACCGTCTTCTCGTATCTGCTCATCGGTCAGTACACAGCGAAGCGCAAGAGCCGTGGCGCCGCACTCCAGGCGCTGCTCGTCACCACGGCCGGCGGCCTCGCCATGCTGGTGGGCGTCGTCATCCTGGCCGTCGAATCCGGCACCACCCGGGTATCGGAGATCGTCGCCGACCCGCCGCAGGCATCCGGACTCATCACGGTGGCCGTGCTCCTCGTACTCGCCGGAGCCCTCTCAAAGTCGGCCCAGGTACCCCTGCACTTCTGGCTGCCTTCGGCCATGGCCGCACCGACACCCGTGAGTGCATATCTGCACGCAGCGGCGATGGTCAAGGCCGGCATCTTCTTGATCGCACTGCTGGTTCCCGCGTTCGGTGAGACACCGGGATGGCGGCCGCTGCTTGTCGGCATCGGCGTTCTGACCATGCTGGTCGGCGGATGGCGTGCCCTCCGCCAGCACGACCTCAAACTGCTGCTCGCCTACGGAACGGTCAGCCAGCTCGGCTTCCTCACCGTGGTCGTGGGCTACGGCACCCGCAACGCCGCCCTCGCCGGCATCACCCTGATCACGGGCCACGCCCTCTTCAAGGCCACGCTGTTCCTCGTCGTCGGCATCATCGACAATCGCCTCGGCACCCGCGACCTGCGCAAGATCAGCGGGCTCGGTCGGCAGGCGCCGCTCCTGGCTGTCGTCGCCACGCTCGCGGCGGCGTCGATGGCGGGGCTTCCACCTATGCTCGGTTTCGTCGCGAAAGAGGCGGTGTTCACCGCGCTGCTCGAAGACGCGGAACACGGCGCCCCGCTCGGGCTCGTCGCCCTGATCGGCGTCGCCCTCGGATCGGTACTGACCGTCGCCTACACCGCCCGTTTTCTGTGGGGAGCGTTCGCGTCGAAGCCCGGCATCGAGCCCGCAGAGTTCGTGCACGAGCACGTCGACTTTCTCGTCTCGCCGGCCATCCTGGCGGTCATGAGCCTCGGCCTCGGCATCGCCTCACCACTGCTCGATCCGCTCTTCGGCCAGTATGCCGACACCGTGCCTCCGCTCAGCGGCGAAGCGTCGGCTGTCTCGGCAGAGACTCCGGATGCGGCCCATCTCGCCCTCTGGCACGGTCTCGAACCGGCCCTCGGTATCTCGGCGGTCACCCTCGTTCTCGGACTAGCCCTCTTCGCCGCACGAACCCGGATCTCCGCCATCCAGGGCCGCGTACCGGCGTTGATCGACTCTGCGCGTGGTTACAGCCGCATCGTGCACCTCGTGGATCGCGGGGCTGTGCGACTCACCCGCCTCACTCAGACGGGATCCCTGCCGATCTACGTCGCGACCATCCTCGTCGTGCTCGTGGCCGCTGTAGGAACGGCGCTCGCCCTGGTCGGCGAACTGCCCGGCTCGTTCAGACCCTGGGACTCCCCCGCTCAGCTGCCCATCGCCATCGTCATGGGCGTCGCCACGATCGCTGCCGCCCGCGCCCATAAGCGCTTCATGGCCGTGGTGCTCGTCGGCGTGACCGGCTACGGCATGGCCGCGCTCTTCGCATTGCAGGGCGCCGCCGATCTCGCGCTGACCCAAGCCCTCGTCGAGACGGTCACCCTCGTCACCTTCGTACTCGTACTGCGCCGCCTTCCGTCGGCCATCGGGCAGGATCACGGCAGACGACACCGCATCGTTCGAGCGGTCATCGGCGTGAGCGTCGGCATCCTGATGTCTGTCGTCGCCGTCGTCGCCCTCGGCTCGCGCATCGCCGAGCCCATCTCGCTTCGCTTCCCCGAACTCGCCTACGAAGGAGGCCACGGCCGCAACGTCGTGAACGTTCTGCTGGTCGACATCCGCGGATGGGACACCCTGGGCGAGATGAGTGTGCTCGTGGTGGCCGCCACCGGTGTCGCCAGCCTGGTGTTCCTGTCTCGCCGCAGCAGCGACATGCCGAGGCTGGGGCCCGAGACCGAGCGACCGCGTTGGTTCGCCCATCGCAAGCGCATGGCCGAGGCTCCGATCGAGGCGACCACGAGCGCTGGGGCGACCCCCGACGGCGCGGCTCCATCACAGGAGAAAGGCAACCAGCGCACACCGTGGCTGCTCGCCGGCAAGACGCTCGCACCCGAGAACAGGTCGATCATTCTCGAGGTCGTCGTGCGCCTGCTGTTCCACTCGGCCATCATCGTGTCGGTCTATCTGCTGTTCGCCGGCCACAACATTCCCGGCGGCGGATTCGCCGGAGGCCTCGTCGCCGGGCTCGCCTTCGTTGCCCGATACCTCGCTGCAGGACGCTTCGAACTCGGTGAGGCCGCGCCCATCGACGCCGGAAAACTGCTCGGCTTCGGTGTTCTGTTTGCGGGCGGCACGGCCCTCGTGCCGATCTTCTTCGGCGTCGACGCGCTCACCTCGACGTGGTTCGAGGCCGAGCTCCCCGTGATCGGCCACATCGAGTTCGTGACCTCGACCCTGTTCGACATCGGCGTCTACCTGGTGGTCGTGGGTCTTGCTCTCGACATCCTCCGAAGTCTCGGCGCAGAGATCGACAGGCAACAAGAAGAAGACCACGGCGACGAGAGCTCACCCGACGACGGCATTCCCGGCGCCCACGAGGTCAACACGCTGAGCCACACGCCCGACGAGCCCACGCCCGACACGCCCCCCACCACCGAGAGGAGCCCACGATGAGCGCCTCACTGGTTCTGATTCTGCTGATGGCCGTGCTGTATGCCGGCGGTGTCTACCTTCTACTCGGGCGCAGCATGACGCGCATGCTGCTCGGCTTCCTGCTGGTGGGCAACGCCACCAACCTGCTCATCCTGATCATCGCGGGGCCCGCGGGCCTCGCCCCTATCGTGGCCGACGGCGTCGAGCCATCCGAGATGCACGACCCGCTGCCCGAGGCGCTCATCCTCACCGCCATCGTCATCACCTTCGGCGTCTCCGCATTCCTGCTCGCACTCATCTACCGCTCGTGGCGCATCGCCCGAGCCGACGTCATCACGAGCGACGAAGCCGACGTGGCCGTGGGCGGCGCCGACAGCTCGATCGACGACGAGGCGAGCAACGAGGCTGAAGACGGCTCGGGCGAAGACACCGAATTCGAAGGGCGAGCGGAGGCGAAGACACCGTGAACGCACTGATGAATTCGCTCATTCCGCTCGTCGTCCTGCTTCCTCTCATCGGCGCCGCCGGCGCCCTCGTGGCGGGCCGTCGACCGAAGCTGCAGGTGACCTTCTCGATCACCGTGCTGTCGCTCGTGGTGCTCACGAGCGCAGCGCTCGTCTACCTCACCGATCAGACCGGGGGCCACGCCGTCGAGGTCGGAGGCTGGTCGGCACCGTTCGGAATCGTGCTGGTGGTCGACAGGCTCTCGGCTTTGATGCTGCTGATCTCGTCGATCGTGCTGCTCTGCGTTCTCGTGTTCTCAGTGGGTCAGGGTATGGCCGACGGCGATCGCGAGACGCCCGTGTCGATCTATCACCCGAGCTACCTGATTCTGGCCGCGGGAGTGTTCAACGCCTTCGTCGCCGGTGACCTGTTCAACCTCTACGTCAGCTTCGAGATCCTGCTCGTGGCGAGTTACGTGCTGCTCACGCTCGGCGGAACTCAGGCTCGAATCAAGGCAGGCATCACCTACATCATCGTGAGCCTCGTCTCGTCGATGCTGTTCCTCGCCTCGATCGCCATGATCTATGGCGCCACCGGAACCGTGAACATCGCCCAGCTGTCGGTGCGTCTCGGCGAGCTGCCCGCAGACATCCAGCTCGTGCTTCAGATCATGCTGCTCGTGGCCTTCGGCATCAAGGCGGCCGTCTTTCCCCTGTCGTTCTGGCTGCCCGACTCGTACCCCACGGCACCGGCACCGGTCACGGCCGTGTTCGCGGGTCTGCTCACCAAGGTCGGCGTCTACGCGATCATCCGCACCGAGACCGTCTTGTTCCCCGGCAACACCCTGCAGACCGTGCTGCTCGTCGTCGCGCTGCTGACTCTGGTGATCGGCATTCTGGGCGCCGTCGCGCAATCAGACATCAAGCGGATGCTGTCATTCACGTTGGTCAGCCACATCGGTTACATGATCTTCGGAATCGCGATCGGAACAGTGGCCGGTCTCGGCGCCACCATCTACTACGTGATCCACCACATCACGGTGCAGACCACGCTGTTCCTCGCAACGGGACTCGTCGAGCGACAGGGCGGGACAACCGCTCTCAACCGACTCGGTGGACTACTCAAGGCCTCGCCGGTCATCGCCGTGCTGTTCTTCATTCCGGCTCTCAACCTGGGCGGCATCCCGCCCTTCTCCGGTTTCATCGGCAAGCTGGGCCTGTTCGAGGCGGGTGCCCAGGCGCCCTCGCCACTCGTCTGGGTGCTGATCGGCGCGGGCGCGCTCACCTCGCTGCTCACGCTCTATGCCCTGATGCGCGCGTGGAGCCTGGCCTTCTGGCGGCCGAAGCGCGAAGCCCACGAAGAGGAGTCGCCGGCACTCGACCGCATCGAAGAGGCTCCTGAAGAGACCTCCGACGTGCAGGACACGAAGGCCTCGCCTCGCATCATGATCGGTGCGACGGTGGCGATGGTCACGGTGAGCATCGCCCTCACCGTCTTCGCCGGCCCCCTCTATTCCATGGCCACCCGAGCGGCCGAGGCTCTCGAGAGCCCCGCCGACTACATCTCGCTCGTGTTTCCCGAGGGAGGAGTGTCGTGAGCGGCGTGAAGGGCTCCATCTGGCGACAGGTTCCCCTGCTGGTGTGGCTCGTCGTGCTCTGGACCCTTCTGTGGGACGAGGTGTCCGTGCTCAGCGTCGTCACCGGCATCCTGCTCGCCCTGCTGGTGACCCGCGTGTTCTACCTGCCACCCGTCGAATTGCCCGACCGGGTCAATCCGCTGGGGCTCGTCATTTTCGTCGGGCACTTCGTGTTCGACCTGGTGCGCGCCTCCTTCCAGGTGGCATGGCTGGCGATCGACCCTCGCCGCGTGCCCACCAGCTCCATCGTCGCCGTGCAGCTGTCCACGAAGTCCGATCTGAGCCTCACGTTGACCGCGCTTGCCGTCTCGCTCGTGCCCGGTTCGCTGGTCGTCGAGGCCGACCGGCAGGACGACATCCTGTACCTGCACGTTCTCGGCACCGAAACCGAGGCTGACGTCGAGAAAGCTCGCGCCGATGTGGTCGCGGTCGAAGAGCGCATCGTTCGCGCGATCGGCTCGCGTGACGACGTGCGCCGGGTCAACCTCTCACGGGCCGAACGGTCTCTCGGGCCGGTCGTCACCGGTCGTCGACAGCGGGCGTGGGAAGAGCAGCATCCGATCATTCCGGTCGATCAGTACCCGAGCGAGGGAGGCTATCCCGAATGAGCATCATCGTCTACATAGCCGGGGCATTGTTCGCCGCGGCCGCCCTCTTCGCCGTCGTTCGAATCTGGCGCGGCCCCTCGATCCTCGATCGGATGGTCGCCGCCGACATGCTGCTCTCGACGCTCATCTGCGTGCTCGGAGCGGAGATGGTCTACAACCACCACACACGAACGCTGCCCGTGGCCCTGGTTCTCGCCATGTTCGCCTTCGTCGGCTCGGTGAGCGTTGCCCGCTTCGCGACGAAGCAGAAAGACGCTGAGGCGAGCAGGGCAGAAGAGGGAACCTCGCCGCTCGATCCATCGCTCGACGAGCTGGCGGGAGGCGAGAAATGACCGCTGATAGCTGGTTCGATGTCGCCTCGTCGGCGTGCCTGCTCATCGGCGCCCTGCTCAGCCTCGCCGCCGGCATCGGGCTCCTGCGTTTTCCCGATGCGCTCTCTCGCATGCACGCGGCAACCAAGCCGCAGATCGCGGGCCTGGCGTTCATCCTGCTCGCCATCGCTCTGGAGCAGCGCAACTGGGGCACGATCTCGACACTGTTCCTGGTGATGCTCTTTCAGATGCTGACGGCACCGGTCGCCGCGCACATGGTCGGTCGCGCCGCGTACCGCACCCGCCACCTGCGCCGCGAGCTGCTGCTCACCGACGAGCTGGCCGACGTAGTCGACCGAGCCAGCCACGACCTGGCGACAGACCCGGCGAAACGCCCGGAGTAGCCGCTTCGTTTGAGGCCCGTCGGCGCGTCAGTAGTCGGTGTGACCCAGGCTCGAGCCGGCGACGAACAGCGCGATGTTTCTCGCGGCACCGTGCAGCTCGAACAGCACCAACTCGTTGCGACCCTCGCGCACGAGGGCGCCAGGAACGTAGAGAGTTGTCGCCGGGCCCCGGCTCCAGTAGCGACCCAGGTTGAAACCGTTCACGAATGCCTGACCCTTGCCCCAGCCGTCGGTGCTCAAGAAGAGATCTCGACCGGCCGGCGCGGTGAAGCTGCCACGCACGAAGGAGGGCCCGGTCACCGCCTGACCGACCTCGAGAGGTTCATAGAGACCGGTGGCCCCTGACACGACGGCATCGAAGTCGAGCTCGAGCGCGCTCCAGCCGGCGATCTCCTCACCACTGATCGATACTCCGCCGATGAGGCCCTTGTGCTCGCCGATACGGTGACCGTAGTTCACACGACCCTGATCTTCGACGAGGATCGCCAGCGACGCGGCGTCGGATGAGGCCGGCAGAC
Organism: Agreia pratensis; assembly: GCF_900177685.1. Taxonomy (GTDB): domain Bacteria; phylum Actinomycetota; class Actinomycetes; order Actinomycetales; family Microbacteriaceae; genus Agreia; species Agreia pratensis. Next base: position 301,712 of record NZ_FXAY01000002.1, on the reverse strand, counting down.
TGAGGCTGACATCGTGGTGGTCTCGTTGCAGCACACCGACGGGGGCTCGATCGACGAACACCTGCGCCCTGTCGCGCACCTCGCCGACAGTGAGCACTCGGTCGACGTGCCCGCTGGCATCGGCGACCGCGTCGATCTCGGTCGTGTAGAGCGCGAAGCCTCTGAACTGTCCACGCTCGTCCATGGTGGGCAACGCATCGACCGCCACCGTCTCGCCGAGCCGGCCGGCGGCATCCCACAGCGACACCCGCTCGTCGAGCACGACCTCGAGTTCGGCACCGGCTGCAGATGCCTCGGGAACCTCGTCGGGGACAGGCGCGTAGCGCGAGATCACCTCTCGGAACGCCCAGAACTTCTCGCCCGGCTCCCCCGACTCTGTGAGCGGGGCGTCGTAGTCGTACGACGTGACCGTGGGCTGGAAGACGCCCTTGTCGTTCGCGCCGTTCGTGAAGCCGAAGTTGGTGCCGCCGTGGAACATGTAGATGTTCACCGATGCCCCGGCAGCGAGCAGTGCGTCGAGCTCACGCGCCGAATCCTGTGCGTCGGTCACATGGTGGTGCGCACCCCAGTGATCGAACCAGCCGTCCCAGAACTCGGCGCACATCAGCGGACCGGTCTTCTGGTGCGAGCGCAGAGTGGCGAGCCGCTCGGCAGCGCGAGAGCCGAACGATCCTGTCTTGTGCAGCTCGGGAAGGCTGCCGTCGGCGAGCATCTGGTCGGTGGGCTGGTCGATGGTGGTGAACGGCACAGTGATGCCGCCGGCACGGGTCAATTCGACCAGCTTGCGCAGGTAGCTCTTGTCATCGCCGTACGCCCCATACTCATTCTCGATCTGCATGAGAATGACGGGCCCGCCGCGATCGATCTGACGCGATGCGACGATCGGCAGTAGTTCTTCGAAATACTCGGCGACTGCCGCCATGTACAGCGGCTCATCGCGACGCACACCCACGGCTGGGTCGCTGAACAGCCAGCCGGGGAACCCGCCGTTATCCCACTCGGCGCAGATGAAAGGGCCGGGGCGCACGATCGCGTACATGCCCTCCGCGGCGACGAGGTCGAGAAAGCGGCCCAGGTCGAGCCCGCCGCTCGTGTCGAACGTGCCCCGCTTCGGCGAGTGCTCGTTCCACGCCACGTAGGTCTCGATCGTGTTGAGGCCCATGAGCCTGGCCTTGTGGATGCGATCGGCCCAGTAATCGGGGTGCACGCGGAAGTAGTGCAGCGCGCCCGACAGAATGCGGAAGGGCTGGCCGTCGAGAAGAAAGTCGTTATCGCCGATGCGGAATTCAGGCATTGTCGTTCCCCCAGGTCGAGGCGGTCAGCGAAGGTCGGAGAGTTGCGAGCCGCACGATCGACCACGACAACGGCGGCAGAACCGCCTGCGCCCCGCCGTCGTCGACCGTGACGATGCCGAGGTCGAGCGGAAGCACGGCATCCGGGTCGGCCTGTGTGTTGCTCGTGTGCCGATCGCCGTTCGCCGGCACGCCGAGCGTGCGCTCGTACAGAACGGATGCGATGGGTGCGCCCTCGATGTCGATCGCCACCTCGAGCGGCTCGGTCGTCGACCGGTTGACCAGGAGCAGGGTCAGCTCATCGCCATCGGTCATGGCGACCGCGTCGAGCAGTGAGACATCGCCGTAGCTCGATGTGTGCTGTCGATCCGAGTACACCCGCGCGCTCACCACGTCGCCCGCGGCGAAGCGTGCGGTCAGAGCGAACGGGTGGAAGGTGGTCTGCCGCCAGGCGGGTCCGTTCGGCTCCGACCGGATCGGCGCGATCACGTTCACGAGCTGGGCGAGGTTGGCCATGCTCACCACGTCGGAGTTGCGCAGCAGCGACATGAGCAGGCTTCCGACGACGACCGCGTCGGTCACGGTGTACTCGTCTTCGATGATGCGCGGGTGCTGATTCCATTCCCCGGCGAACAGCGGCGGCTTGTCGACCTCGTTGAACCGGGTCTGGTTCCAGACGTTCCACTCGTCGACACTGATGCCGACCGTGCGCTCGGAGCCGTGTGCCTCGAGGGTCTCGCGGATGATGTCGGCAACCGTGCGGATGTAGCGGTCGAGCCCAACGCCGGAGGCGAGAAAGCTCTCGAGATCGCCGTTCTCCTCGTAATAGGCGTGCAGCGAGATGTGGTCGAACACGTCGATGCCGTGCTCGAGCACGGTCTTCTCCCACGTGCCGAAGGTGGGCATGTCGGCGTTGGAGCTTCCGGCGGCGACGAGCTCGATCGACGGGTCGATCCATTTCATGACCCGGCCGGTCTCGGCGGCGAGCCGGCCATATTCATCCGCTGTCTTGTGGCCGATCTGCCACGGACCGTCCATCTCGTTGCCGAGGCACCAGAGCGTGATGCCGAAAGGCTCGTCGCGTCCGTTGCCCCGCCGCTGTTCGGCCAGCGCTGTGCCCGCGGGGTGATTGCTGTATTCGAGAAGCGCGGCGGCGTCTTCGATGCCGCGGGTGCCGAGGTTGACCGCGTTCATTACTTCGACGCCGGCCTTTTCGGCCCAGTCGGCGAACTCGTGCAGCCCCACCTCGTTGCTCTCGACACTGTGCCACGCCACCTCGAGGCGTGTGGGTCGTTCGGAGACGGGGCCGACGCTGTCTTCCCAGCGAAACCCCGACACGAAGTTGCCGCCGGGGTAGCGGATGACGGTGGCACCGAGTTCTTTCACCAGGTCGAGCACGTCTGAACGGAACCCCTGCTCGTTCGCTGTGGGGTGGCCCGGCTCATAGATGCCCGTGTACACGGCGCGGCCCATGTGCTCGACGAAGGAGCCGAACAGGCGGGGCGACACCGGGGCGATGATGTCGGAAGGGGTAACGGTGACGCGGGCGTGGGCCACGGAGGAGTCTCTTTCGGGTGTGCGTGAAGACGGCCCCCGCCAGCGCACTGACGGGGGCCGCAGGACATGGAGCTAGTTGCCGGTTTTGACGGTGAAGCCCTGTTCGTTGCCGTAGTCGGCCGTGGCCTTCTGCCACGCTTCGAGTCCGGCGTTCAGGTCGGACTTGTTCGCGTAGGCCTTGCCGACGGTGTCATTGAAGATGCTGTTCGAGTAGACCTGGAAGGGCAGGTACTGCCATCCCTTCACGACGTCCTTCGACGACTGGACCAGAACCTGGTTGATCTTCTGTCCACCGAAGTAGGGGCTCTCGTAGTTCAGGAACGAGTCGTTGTTGAGGTCGGCGACCGTCGAGGGGAATCCGCCCTTGGCGATCGACGTCTGGGTGCCGTCGCCCTCGTTCATGTACTGCAGGAATCCGGCTGCGGCGAGCTTGTTCTTGCTCTGCTTGAGGATCGCGTCGCCGCCTCCGCCGTTCTCGGCGCTGGCAGCCTGACCCTTCTCCCAGGTGGGCATGGGGGCTACGCGCCAGTCACCGGAGGCCTGTGCGACGCCCGACTCGAGGTTTCCGGGCATCCATGCGCCGATGGTGAGGGTGGCGATGCTGCCATCGCCGAGGCCCTTGTACCACTCGTCGCTCCACGAGGTGATGGGCGAGACGAGTCCGCCCTCGACCAGCTGGCTCCACGTGTCGGCGAACTTCTTCGAGCCGGCGTCCTGCAGGTTGATCGAGACGTCGGTGGACTTCTCGGTCTTGTAGGGCTGGCCGCCAGCCTGCCAGATCATGCTGGTGGTGAAACCGGCGTCACCGGTGTCGTTGGTGATGTACTTCGTGGGGTCTGCGGCGTGCAGCTGCTTGGCCGCCGCCACGTACTCGTCCCACGTCGTCGGAACCGCGATGCCGTACTGGTCGAAGACGGCCTTGTTATAGAACAACGCCATGGGGCCGGAGTCCTGCGGAAGGGCGTAGATGCCGTTGTTCAGGCTCACCGAGTTCCAGGTGCTGTCGGTGTACTTGTCGGCGAAGGAGTCGAAGCCGAAGCCCTTCAGATCGACGAGCGAGTCACTGAGCGCGAACTGGGGCAGCGCGTAGTACTCGATCTGGGCGACGTCGGGCGCGCCCGATCCGGCCTTGATCGCGTTCTGCAGTTTCACGTACTGGTCGTTGCCGGTTCCGGCGTTCACGACGTTGACCGTGATCTTCGGGTGTTCTTTCTCGAAATCCTTGGCGATCTGCTCGACGGCCGGGGCCCACGCCCACACCGTGATGGTGGTCTCGGTGTCGAGGGCCTTGGCGATGTCGTCGGCGTTGCCGGTCTCGGCGCTTCCGCCCGCTGAGGAGCAGGCCGAGAGCGCGAGGCCCAGGGCGAGAACGCCGGTGAGGGCTGCGGCGCCCCTCCGGAGTCGTCGTGTGCTGCGAATCTTCATGATGTGCCTTTCACTTCCTTGTGGTGTTGAACAGGTGATGCTGGGAATGGGTAGATGGGTGGATCACGCCTTGACGCTTCCGGCCGAGAGGCCTGACTGCCAGTACTTCTGCAGGAACAGGAACGCCACGATGATGGGAACGATCGTGAGCAGCGAGCCGGTGACGACCAGGTTGTAGATGGCGTCGCCGCCCACCGTCTGCGACTGCTGATTCCACTGGTTGAGTCCGACGGTGAGCGGGTACCAGGTGGGCTCCGACAGCATGATCAGGGGAAGGAAGTAGTTGTTCCACGTCGCCACGACCGTGAACAGCAGAACCGTGACGATGCCCGGGGTCAGCAGGCGCAGAGAGATCGTGAAGAAGGTGCGCATCTCTCCGGCGCCGTCCATCCGGGCAGCCTCGAGCACCTCGGTCGGTACCGCATCGAGGGCGTAGGTCCAGATCAGATAGAGGCCGAACGGGCTGATCAGCGAGGGCAGGATGATCGACCACGGCGTGTTGGTCAGGCCCAGCTGGCTGAACATCAGGAAGGTCGGAACCGCCAGGGCCGTTCCCGGAATCGCGACGGCGCCCAGCACCACGGCGAAGACCAGCTTCTTGCCGGGAAAGTTGAACTTGGCGAGGCCATAGCCGCCGAGAGCGGCGAGCAGAGTGGCTCCGCCAGCGCCCACCACGACGTACAGCAGCGTGTTGCCGAACCAGCGAACGAACTCACCGTTGCCGTAGGTCAGGGTCTGCGAGATGTTGTCGAAGAGCGAGAAGTCACCGCTGAACCAGAGACCGAAAGAGCTGAGCAGCTCGGACTGGGTCTTGGTCGAGCTGACGAAGAGCCAGAACAGGGGGAAGAGTGCGTACACCACCATGACGGCCATGACGATGGTGAGCAGCACTGAGCGGCGCTGGTGCACCCCACGACCCTTGAGGGAACGCGTGTACCTCGTGGCGCGCGACGATGCTCGCTTGCTCGATCGAGCATCAGCAGCAGGAACGGAGATTGTGGCCTGGGTCATCTCAGACCTCCTTTCGCGAGCCGCGATTTTGAACGACGAGAGCGATCACGGCGGTGGCGACACCCATGACGATCGCTATCGTGGCCGCGTAGTTGTACTGCTGGCCAGAGAACGACAGGTTGTAGGCATACATGTTCGGCGTGAACGACGTGACGATGGTGTTCTTCGCCAGGGGCTTCAAGATGTTCGGCTCGTTGAAGAGCTGGAAGCTGCCGATGATCGAGAAGATCGTTCCGATCACGATGGCGGGCCGGAGCGCCGGCAGCTTGATGTTGCGGATGATGCGGAGATGGTTGGCGCCGTCGAGCTCTGCCGCCTCATAGAGGTCGGTGGGAATGACCCGGAGAGCCGCATAGAAGAGCAGCATGTTGTAGCCGACGAACTCCCACGTGACGATGTTTCCGATCGAGGCCAGAACCCACTCGTTCGAGAGCGGGTCGGGCAGCGAGATACCGAAGAAGTCGTTGATGTTGGCGACGAGGCCGAAGCGCACACCGTACATGAATCCCCACATCAGCGTCGCGACGACGGCAGGCACGGCGTAGGGCAAAAAGATTCCGATGCGGAAGAATGCCGGGAAGTGCAGACGCGCGCTGTCGATCGCGAGGGCCGCGAACAGCGCGAGCAGCAGCATGATCGGCACCTGCACGACGAGGAAGATCGACACCCGACCGAGTGACTCCCAGAACTTGGAGTCGCCGAGCACCTGGATGTAGTTGGCGAACCCCACGAAGGAATTGCCGCCGACAAGCTGATCCTTGAAGAAGCTCAGGTAGATCGAGTAGACGACGGGTGCGATCAGCACGAACGCGAAGATGAGCATGAACGGGCCGATGAACTTCCAGCCTGTCCAATCCAGCTTCGCCTTGTGCGAGGCTGACCCTCGGCCCAGCCGTCCCGCGACCGCCTTGGGCGGATCCTGTGACACCGTCGTCATTTCACATTCTCATTCTTCTCTTGAGTCTCGCGTCGGGGGTGAGCGTTCATCCGCTAGGTTCGGATGTTTACGCAAACACGATTCAATCACGCTAGCATGTTTACGCAAACAATTAGCACGGGCAGCTGGGATTCGGCGCGTGCAGATTTCGGAGAACAGTGAACTCTCGGTCAGACAGTGTCGTCTCTGATGCGCAGCAGCGCCCACCGCGGGGGCCGTCGATGGCCGACGTGGCGGCGCTTGCGGGAGTCTCCGCCCAGACCGTCTCACGGGTGGCGAACGGGCTGACCAACGTCGACCCATCGACCAAGGATCGCGTCGTGGCGGCCATGAACGAGATCGGCTACCGACCGAACAGTGCGGCTCGCGCTCTGAAGACCGGGCGCTTCAAGTCGATCGGCGTCATCATGTTCACCCTGTCGACCTTCGGCAACATGCGAACCCTCGACGCGATCGCGACCGCCGCAGCCCAGGCCGGCTACTCCATCACTCTGATCCCCATCGCCTTGCCCACCCAGGTAGAGCTGCTCGGGGCGTTCAGCCGCCTTGGCGAGCATGCCGTCGACGGCGCCATCGTGATCGTCGAGTCCCACATCCTCGACCGATCAGATGTGTCACTGCCCACGGGCCTGCCCGTTGTGATCGTCGACTCCGACGCGGGCGACACCTACAGCGTCGTCGACACCGACCAGGCAGCCGGGGCCCGCGACGCCACCCGGCATCTGCTCGAACTCGGCCACCGCACCGTCTGGCATGTATCCGGGCCAGAGGGTTCCTTCAGCGCGTCCCGGCGCCGAGACTCCTGGGAGGCGACTCTGGTCGCGGCGGGCGCCGAGGTACCCGAGGTTCTGATCGGCGACTGGACAGCGAACTCCGGCTACCTCCACGGTCTCGAACTCGCGAAGAGAGACGACGTCACGGCCGTCTTCGCGGCGAACGACCAGATGGCGCTCGGGCTGATGCGGGCCTTTCACGAGAACGACATCGCCGTGCCCGACCACATCAGCGTCGTCGGTTTCGACGATATGCAAGAGGCGAGCTCGTTCTGGCCGCCGCTGACGACCGTGCACCAGGACTTCAGCGCTGTCGGCCGGCTATGCCTCGAGAAGCTCCTCGACCAGATCGACGGCTCCGGCACCTCGCGCGGAGTGGCCGTTATCCCGACCACCCTGATCGAGCGCCAGAGCACGGCCGCACCCGCCTCGGCGATCTAGCCTGAAGCAGGCGCGCATGCGCCTCTGCCTAGTCGCGTGAGACGTCGGTGCGGTGGAAGTTCAGATGCGAACGCGAGGCCGTGGGGCCGCGCTGACCCTGGTAGCGCGAACCGTACTCAGTGGAGCCGTAGGGTTTCTCCGCCGGGCTCGACAGGCGGAAGAAGCAGAGCTGGCCGATCTTCATGCCTGGCCAGAGCTTGATGGGCAGCGTTGCGACGTTCGACAGCTCGAGGGTCACGTGACCCGAGAATCCGGGGTCGATGAACCCTGCGGTCGAGTGGGTGAGCAGTCCGAGTCGGCCGAGCGAGCTCTTTCCCTCGAGCCGCGCCGCCACGTCGTCGGGCAGTGTGACGAGCTCGAAGGTGGAGCCTAGAACGAACTCCCCCGGGTGAAGGATGAACGGCTCGTCTGCCTTGGCCTCGATCAACCTCGTGAGTTCGGGCTGGTCTTCGGCCGGGTCGATGAACGGGTACTTGTGGTTGTCGAACAGCCTGAAGAAGCGATCGAGGCGCACATCGATGCTCGACGGCTGGATCAACTCGGGCTGGTAGGGGTCGAGGCCGATACGGCCCGCGTCGAGTTCGGCTTTGATGTCACGATCGGATAGCAGCACGGCCATAGCCTAGCCAGTGCACACCCCTGCCGAGCTGATGAACGCTCGCACTATGGTGGTCGAATGGATGCCGTCGACCTCTTCTCCCGGGCGCTCTCCGCACGGTCGACGCTCCCCTCGGAGCTCAGAGGACTCGACTCAGACCCGCTCTGGGCGGCTCTGCTGACAAGCGTGCAGAATGTCGTGCTCAGCGAGATCCGTGCTGGGCGATACCCCGAGCTCGGCGATGAGACCCAGCGATCGGCGTGGCCCACGCTCCTCGATCGACTCGGCGACGATGCCCGCGTGCGCATCGGCCGTGAGATCGTCGATCAGCTCACAGTCAGCACGGTCGACGAACTCTGGGTGACCTGCATGCGCGTCATCGGCAGATCCGGTGATGGGCATGGCGCGGGTGGGGTCGCCGGTGCGAGTGCCACAGGTCCGGATGCCCGTGGCGAGTCGATCGCCGTGACGAGCCGCGACCCTGTGGTCGAGGAGCGCATCGTCGACCTGCTCGAGCTGCTCGGCGAGGTCGTCGAGACTCAACTCGCCGACCGCTTCGGAGTGCTCGCAGAAGAACCGCGTTCGGAGTCGGTGGAGTTGTCGCTGTCTGATGCCGGGCCCGCACCCGAGCCGATGACAGAGCCCCGCGCCGCCGTCGCTTCTGGGTTCGCCGCGCCGGTTCCCGTGGCCGCCGCCGACGCCGACGCCGGACTCGTCGTGTCGTTGCCGCCGACGTTGGCGGAGCCGCCGACCCGCCCCGCGGCCGTGCCGGTGTTCGACTGGGCACCCGCCCCGTCGCATCCGGCGTCGATGCCCACCGAAGCGCCCGACGAAGCACCGACAGACCAGACGGTGGCGCGAGCCCCGAGTACGCCTGTCGCACCGCCCGCCTACCCGGATGCCGCAGCGCCGCCTGCGCCCACCGCTCCCGCTGCTCCCGCTGCGGCGATCGGGCACCCGACTCCTCCGGGCGCTCCAGGGTGGCGCCCGCTTCCCACGATGACGACGACGCGCACACCAGCACCGATCGGTCGGCGCGCGGGGGCGTTCCTCATCGACAGGGCCATCACGATTCTCATCACCACCGCGGCCGCACTGCTCTTCGTGTGGCCCGCGGCCGCTTCGGCGTCGTCGAGGCCAGAGGCGGGTGGACTCGTCGTCGCTCTGGCCTTCGTCGGAGTCGGAGCGGTCAGCCTCAGCTGGTTCGTCGTGGTGGCCTGGATGGTGGGCGCCCGCGGAGCATCACCCGGAAAGCGCATCATGCGCATCGAGGTCACGGGGTTCTCGTCGCCGGGCCCCATCGGATTCGGCCGAGCCCTGCTTCGCGAGCTGATCCTGGCCGCCTTCACGATCGGCACCGCGCTCACCGCATGGCTGCCCTACGCATCCGTCTTCTGGGATCAGACGAAGCAGTTGCGGGGCTGGCACGACAAGGCCGTCGACGACATCGTGGTCGAGGTCGCACGGCTCTAATGGGTCGTGCTGCGCCGCTGATCGTCGGTTAGGCTATGGATGCCTGCGGCTCGATCGCAGGCCACGCGGATGTAGTTCAATGGTAGAACTTCAGCTTCCCAAGCTGATAGCGCGGGTTCGATTCCCGTCATCCGCTCTCACAGGCCGCCCTAACAATGCGGGCCGTCACCTCGAGCAACGCACAACGCTTCGCGTCGTGGGGTTCGATTCCCGTCATCCGCTCTCACAGACCGCCCTAACAATGCGGGCCGTCACCTCGAGCAACGCACAACGCTTCGCGTCGTGGGGTTCGATTCCCGTCATCCGCTCTCACAGACCGCCCTAACAATGCGGGCCGTCACCTTGAGCAACGCACGAGGCGAGTTAGGCTCTGGAGCGTGGCCACTCTCACTCGCGTGCGCATCTGGCTGGTGCTCTTCATCGTGTGCCTCATCGCCAGCGGGGTCACCGCGTTCCCCCTCGAGACCGAGCTCCGACTCGCGTCGAGCGTGCTGCACGCCGACTGGTCGCCGGTTCCTCAGCTGCTTCCCGACTTTGTTACGTGGGTCGACCGCGTTCGCGACGCGCTCATCGACACCAACAACCGCTATCCATTCATCGCCTACGCCTCAGATTGGCTGGCGTTCGCCCACCTCGTGATCGCGGTTGCGTTCTGGGGGCCGTTGCGCGACCCCGTGCGCAACATCTGGGTGGTCCAGTTCGGCATGATCGCCTGTGTGGGCATCATCCCGCTTGCCCTCATCGCCGGCTCGATTCGTGGCATCCCACTCGGCTGGCAGCTGATCGACATGTCGTTCGGAGTCATCGGCATCATCCCGCTCATCATCGTCTATCGACTGATCCGCCGCCTCGAGCGCGAGCAGGCTACGCCGACGCCTGCATAGAGAACGCCCATCAGAACGTCGAGTTCTGACGGGCGTTTCGCGTTGTGCAACAGGCTACGAGCGGCGGCTCGCGCCGCGGCCGCGCACCTGGATCCAGATGATCAGCACGATGATCGCGCCGATGATCGATCCGATGATGCCGGCGGGCTGGAAGAAGCCCTCCTGGGCGTCGGCGCCGAAGATCAGGAAGCCGAGGAAGCCGCCGACGAACGAGCCGACGACGCCCAGCACGATCGTCATCCCGATCGACAGGTTCTGCTTGCCGGGCACGACGAGGCGGGCGATGGCGCCGGCGATGATGCCGACGACGAGGATGCTGATGATGAGTCCGAGCATGGTGATGACCTCTTCAGGTGAAGTGCGTTGTGAATGCACGGTGTCGCCGCCCGGTGCCGGACGGTTATCCCAATCAATCAGCAAACGGGGCGGCAAAATACACCCCTAGGGGTGTAAGTTCTACCCATGCAGAGCACTCGACCGCTCACGGTTGCGCTCGTCGACGACTACGACGTGGTGCTCGTCGGGCTCGCGCACATGTTCGACTCCTACTCCGACCGCGTCGTCGTGGCGGAGATCGACGCCACCACGGGGCTCAGCGACACTGTCGACATCGTGATGTACGACTCCTTCGCTCAGCCGGAGTCGGACCACGACGAGATCAGCGCTCTCGTCGGAAACCCGCGAGCGGGCAAGGTCGTGATGTACACCTGGAATTTCCACCCCGACCTCGTCGCCGGCGCACAGCAGCAGGGAGTTCACGGCTACCTCTCTAAAACGCTGCCGGCCCGCGAGCTGGTGGCGTCGCTCGAGCGCATCCACGCGGGCGAGACCGTGGTCAGTGACCCACCCCGTCGCACGAGCCCGGCATCCGGTCTCGACTGGCCGGGTCGCAGCGAGGGCATCGCCGACCGCGAATCAGAGATTCTCGCCCTGATCACCCAGGGCAAGAGCAATGCCGAAGTGGCCCGACTCACCTATCTCAGCCCCAACACCGTCAAGAGCTACATCCGCAGCATCTATCGCAAGATCGGCGCGACCAGTCGCACGCAGGCGGTTCTCTGGGGTGTGGCCCACGGCTTCTCGCCCGACAACCACCGCATCGACCATTGGCGCGGCGGCCCCTGACGTCAGTTGTCCCCGCTGCGGACTAGAGGTACCGGTACGCCGGTACTTCTAGTCCGCAGCGGTACCTGTTACGAGCGAGGCGAGCGGTTCTCCGCGTTGCGCACCTGGTCGTCGAGGTCGGCGGGGTCGAGGTCGGCTTCTCCGAACGAACTGCTGAGCGGCAGGCGCAGCTGCAGATCACTGCCCTTGCAGATGTCGACCCGACCATGCTCGAGCACGAAGTCGAGCACGTGCCCGCCGGTCGAGAGTTCATCGTCGATGAAGTGAACGTGCCCTCCCGGAACGCCGATCCCCCGCTCGTACAGCGGAGTGCGGAAGCCCGCGACAGTGCCCGAGATCGATGAGAAGGTGACGATCGCCTCGTCTTTGACCGCTTCGCGCATCGGCGGATACGGCTTCTCCTGGCGCCTGACCGTGCGCGTCGTCACGGTCTCGAAGCGGCCCTGCACCCGCACGGCGAACAGGTAGTTCTGCGAATCCTCGAGCTCGATGATGCGCGCCACCACGTCCGCGCGCGACATGCGCGTGGTGACATCGAATCCGGTGACCGGCTCGAACGGCATCACCACGGCGAAGGGCGTGAGATCGTCGTCGGATGCCCGTTCCACCGATCCGTCGGCGCGCAGTCGGTGACACACCCCGTCGAGCACGAGCATCTCGCCGTCGAGCGCGTTGAAGGTTCCGAGTCCGAAGTCGCCGTGCTCGAGCAGCTCACCCACGGTGAGATCGCCGTCGTAGACGCCGTCGAGAAGCGCGCTCATGAGACTGGTCTGGAACACTGTTCGCCGCTGATCGTCCACCCGCCCAGTATGCCCGTCAGGCATCCGGTCACACCTGACGTAGCCTGTGGATCATGAGCACATCAGTCGCCCTGACCGCCGAGGGCCAGCAGTTCGTCACCGAGCGGCACCTCGCCATCCTGTCGACCATCTCGCCGAGCGGCCGCATCCATTCGGTGCCCGTGGGCTTCACCTACGCCGACGGAGTGCTGCGCATCATCACCGGTGACGGCACCCAGAAGGTGCGGAACATCGAGCGCGCGGGTCACGCAACGGTGAGCCAGGTCGACGGCATCAGGTGGCTGACCCTGTCGGGGCCGGCTCGAATCGAGCGCGACCCCGAGGCCGTTGCGGATGCCGTGGCCCGGTACGCGGTCAGGTATCGGCAGCCGCGGGTCAACCCGATGCGGGTCGTGATCCGGGTGGATGTCGACGGCCTCCTGGGTTCCAGCGGGCTGCGTGCTACGCCGGCCTCGGCAGAGGGTTGATCAGCGAGGCGGAACGACCGTGTGGTTGATCTCCCAGCCCGATTCCCACTCGTCGGAGAAGAAGCCGGACATCTCCTCGGTTCCGTACGGAATCGCCTTCGAGTTCATCGACCGACGTGACCGCGCAGGCGAGGGCGGAGTCTCGTCGTGCTCCTCAGCGTCATCCATCAGATCGCTCCCGTTTGCTCGTTGCCCTGCATAGGCTACGTCGCCTAACAACGATGCAACAGGCCTAGCGGGCTACTTCGCAGAGAGAGACAATCCGCTTAAACGTGACCACGCGGTTTCCATGTGGGAGGCACGCCTGGCTCCTCGGTATAGACCAGGCCCTGCCCACTGTTCGCAGACGCGGCCAGGAGCTCGATCCACTCACGATTGACCGACCCCAGATTGGATTCGCGAAAGCGAAAGTAGAGAGGCAGAGCCGGCGTCAGCCAGATGCTCGATCGACCGCTCCCCACCGATACGTCTTCTTTCCATGAGAAGAAGAAACTTTCGCCCCGGCGGAGCTTGGCCCCGATGACGAGTTGAAGGTGTACCAGCGCCCGGTCAGCGATGTCGATCTCGAGTTCGGATCGAGCGTAAATCAGTTTTCCCATTGCTCTTTTCTCAGTGCGGGCGCCCCGAAAGGCGGGCCCGGATAACTGTAGAGAAAATCCCGCTGCCGCTTTCTGGGACTTGACAAAGCTCTTTTCGGTTCCGAATAAACACACCTTTGGCGTGTCGCGAAGGGGTGCGTATGCTCGACGTTACTCGAACATATATTCGAAGGAGTAGAAGCGGATGAGCATTTCGTACACGGCCGAAGCGGTCTCCCTCTGGGTCGACGACGACGTGCCCTCGCGCATGGTCTGGAACGGTCGGCGATGGCGAGTCTCCGACATGCCCACACCCCTTGAAGATCTCGCCTGGTCTCGGGTCACCCATCCGCCCATCATTCGCGGGTGGCGATTCCAAGCCACCAACGAACTCGGCGTGAGCTTCGTCTTCGACGTGGTCTGGTCGGCCTCCGACAGAGAATGGTCGCTGGTTCGGGTCTACGACTGAGCCGGAGTCCGACCTGGCAGGCCCACCCCCGAGTAGGGCATGCTAGAGGAGCTACGACACGAAGGGTGCCGCATGCTTCCGTTTCTCATCGTCGGCGCGATCGGCCTGCTTCTGCTGCTCACGAGCATCATCATCGGTGATCTGCTCGACCTCATAGGCATCGGCGATGGCCTGGTCTCGGGAATCGCGATCGGCGCTGGGCTGTCGATCTTCGGCGTCGCCGGCATCATCACGGTCTCGAACGACCTGCCCACCTGGCTCACCTACGTCATCGCGATCGGGCTCGCGCTCGTCTCGCTCGTCGCCATCCAGCTGTTCGTCAGTCATATCGCCAAACAAGAGAGCGGCGGGCACTATTCACCGGTCGGCCTCGTCGGATTCACGACGGTGAGTACAGGCCCCGTCGGCGGCGAGGTGCGGCTCGACGACGTGCGCGAACTCGAACGGCGACCCGCCATCAGCGACGCGGCCATCGCGGCGCAGACGCGCATCCGGGTCGTCGAAGAAGACGGCTACCGGGTCAAGGTGGAGCCGATCGTCGAAGACAGCGCCGCCTCCTAAAACCACAGTCCCCTACAGAGAGGAAGCCCAGTACATGGACTTCATCAGCAGCAACACGTCCATCGTCGCGGTGGTCGTCGTCATCGTCATCATCGTGGCGTTGCTCGGATTCGTCGCCAGCCGCATCCGACGCGTTCCGCCGAACCAGGCACTCATCGTCGTGGGTCGCGGCGCGGCGAAGGACGCGGCTTCCGGCATCACGTCACCACAGAAGGTCATCATCGGTGGGCGCACGTTCATCTGGCCGATCTTTCAGGAGGGCTTCAAGCTCTCGCTCGAGCAGTACCAGACCTCGGTCGACGTGACCGCGATCGACAGCAACTTCATTCGCACCTCGGTGAAGGCCACGGTCAACTTCAAGGTCACGGGCAGCGAAGACGGCGTGCGTCGCGCCGCCCAGCGCTACCTGCTGCAGCAGGCGAAACTTCCCGAGATCGTGCAGCAGTCGCTCGAAGGCTCGCTGCGTGGCCTCATCGGCGGCCGCGCGGTCGACGAGCTCGTCAAGAGCTTCGCGCAGCTGGCACAGGATGCCGTCACCGAGACCAAGGGCGAACTCGCCGAGCTGGGTCTGCAGATCGAGACCCTGAACATCCGCGAAATCGAGACACCGGGCTCGACGTACCTCGCCGACCGTGGTCGCGCCGAGGCCGCCCAGGCCCGCCAGATCGCCGAGGTTCGCGAGGCAGAGACCGTGCGCGCCGCGGCCCTGTCGCGCATCGAGAACGAGCAGCTCACGGCCGAGCGTCAGCGCGAACTCGACATTCGGGTCGCATCCATCAAGGCCGACACCGAACGGGCGAACGCCGAGGCGAACGCCGCGGGTGAGCTGGCGCGCGCCGAGCAGGCCACCTTCGTGGCCGGCAAAGAGCGCGAGGCCGTGGTCGAGCAGGCCAAGGTCGCCGAGCAGCGACTCAACATCGAGGTTCGCCAGCCCGCCGAGGCCGCCGCGTACGCCGCGGTGCAGAAGGCCCAGGCCGATCGCGACACCGAGAAGGCAGCCGTCGACGTCGAGGTCTACCGTCGCCAGCAGACGGCAGAGGCGGCACGCACCGCCGCCGTCAACGAGGCCGAGTCGATCACCGCTCTCGGTAACGCCAATGCGGCCGCCACCCGCGCAAAGGGTGAGGCCGAGGCCGCCGCAGTCAAGGCGCTCGCCGAGGCGCAGAACCTGCTCAGTCGCGAAGCGCTGGCCTCGCGGGCCATCGACGCGATGCCCGAGGTCGCCCGCCGCATGGCCGAGCCGCTGTCGAACGTCGACAACATCTCGATCATCTCGACCGAGGGCGCGAGCGCGCTCACGAAGTCGGTGGCGCAGAACATGACCGAGCTGCCCGAGGTCATCAAGCAGGCCACGGGCCTCGACCTCAGCGCACTGCTCGCGGGCATCGGAGGAGGCCTCGCGGCCAAGTCCGCAGGAACCGGTGCGAGCAGCGCCGGTCGCCCGGCCACTGCGACAGCCACGCCGCCCACACCTGAGACCGAGTCGCCGGTCATCTAGAGCAGTACCCCGCCGAGCGCGGGAGTTCGCGCCTGTCGCGGTGGCTCAGCCGCCGCGGTCAGCGCGAACTCCCGCGCTCGTCCGTCACTGCGAGGTCGAAATCCCGCCAGAGTCAGTGCCCATCTGCCGCTACCGTGAGTGAATGAGCACCACGCACCCTAAAACCGAAGGCACATCGAACCTCTCGGCCGGCATCCAGTTCGCCGCGATGGGAATCGTGTGGGGCGCGAGCTTTCTCTTTATGAAGGTGGCCCTCGAGGGCACATCGTTCGGTCAGGTCGCGTGGAGCCGCCTGGTGCTCGGCGGCCTGGCCCTCGGCATCGTGATGTTGATCACCCGCAGTTCGCTGCCCCGTTCACCGAAGGTCTGGGCCCACTTCGTGGTGGTGGCCATCTCCGGCTCAGTGCTGCCCTATCTGCTCTTCGCCTGGGCAGAGCAATACGTGTCGAGCGGCCTGGCCAGCATCTACAACGCCGTCACACCGATCACCACCGCCATCATGGCAACCCTGGTGTTCCGCGTCGAGAAGCTCTCTCGCGCGCAGATTCTGGGCGTGGCGGTCGGCATCGTCGGCGTGGTCGTGATCATCGGACCCTGGCGCTTCGTGCCCACAGCCGCCGCAGCCGGCTCACCTGTGACCGAACTCGCGGGCCAACTCGCCTGTCTCGGGTCGGCGGTCTGCTACGGATTCACCTTCAGCTATCTGCGACGCTTCATCACGGGGCGAGGCGTGTCCGGCGTCACCACCGCATTTCTGCAGATCGGCCTCGGCGGAGCGATCATGCTGGTGCTCACTCCGATCGTGGCGATCGGCGCGGTGCAGCTCACGCCCGCCATCATTTCCAGCCTCCTCGTGCTGGGCATCATGGGCACCGGCTTCGCTTATCTCTGGAACATCAATGTGCTTCTCACATGGGGCCCGACCGTGACCTCCACGGTCACCTACCTGACACCGATCGTGGGAGTCGCCCTGGGCATCCTGGTTCTGGGCGAGACACTCTCGTGGAATGAGCCGCTGGGCGCGGTTCTCGTCTTCCTCGGAATTCTGCTCGCCCAGCGCCGCCTCCGCCTCCCCCGTCGATTCAGAGGCGATCGCGTTCCTCGCTGATGCGAGGCACCAGCGCGATCGCCGCAGCCGGGAAGAGAGCCACTGCCACGAAGGCGAGCGGATAACCCACCAGTCCGATGAGTGCCCCCACAGCTGGCCCCACGATCGACGCCGCCACGTACTGGCCCGTATTCTGCACGCCGAGTGCGCGGCCGCTCCATGCCGGCCCCGCGGTCTCGGCCACCGAGGTGAATGCGAGTCCGTTGTCGGCGACCACCACGACGGTGGCGATGACGAAGACCACGGCGGCGGCACCCCACGACGCAGCATCAGACAGCGCGAGCAGCAGCATCACGAGCCCGGCCGACAGGGCGACCCAGCGCAGCGGCCGCACACGACTGCCCAGCCTGTCGCTCCACACACCTACGAGAATGCGTCCGATCGCGCCCACGAACTGCGCAACACCCACGAGTACACCCGCGGCGAGTGACTTCCAGCCGAGCTCGGTGACCAGCCACACCAGCCCGAACGTCGAGACCGTGAATTGGGGCACGACCAGCAGAACCGACACCGCATGGATGCGCCAGAGAAAGGCGCTACCCCGGTAGGGATTGGCGGCTCGGGTGACCGGCGCGGCGGGGCCCGGGGTCGTGGCAGCCGGAGCAGATGTGGGGCGTGCATCCGAAGCTCCCGGCGGTGCGGTGCGAATACCCACCCCGCAGGCCAGCGCAAAGACCGCCGCGATCAGCCCGGGAACAAGCAGCGCCAGTGGCACGCCACCGCTCTCGGCAGCGACAGGAACAGATACCGCCGCGATCGTCACCCCAAGCGGAACCGCCATCTGACGGATGCCCATCGCGAGCCCCCGACGGTTGCTCGGAAACCAGCGCACGACAAGGGAGCCGCTCGCCGAATTGGTGCTGGCAGCGGCCATGCCTCCGACGAGCAGGAAGGCTCCGATGGCGACATACCCGTCGACCGCCATTGCCGCGAACGCTGCCAGCGCGGTGACCGCGAGGCCCACGGCGATGACCCAGCGCTCTCCGATGCGGTCGACGAGGGCGCCCCAGGCGAAGAGCGTCAGAACCATTCCCACCGTCGGCGTCGCCGCCAGAAGCCCGGCCTCTGCGAGGGTGAGTCCGCGCTGGGTGTGCAGCAGCAGAATGAGGAACGCGGGGGTATTGATGAAGAGCGTTCCCGCAGCCTGGGCGGCGACCCCGAGCGCGAGATTGAGCCAGGCGCGGGGGTGGATGCCTGCGGCGGCGGCACGGACCGAAACGGTCGACGTCATGGGATGCTCCTTCGTGCGGCTCCTCGAGCACGCACGTTAATTGGTATACCATTACGGTATACCAATCAAGTCGAACTACTTCCAGGTCGGATGGACCCAGACATGACAGGCGACACAGAGCGCACGACGCAGACGACGCAGCTGTACGAGCGACTCCGCACCTCGATCCTCACTCTCGATCTACTGCCCGGCCAGAGCCTGGCCGAGCGGGGCCTCGAGGCGCGGTTCGAGGCATCCAGAACGCCGGTTCGGGCAGCGCTCGTTCGTCTCGAGGCCGAGGGGCTGGTGCGGCGCGACGGCCGCAGCTTCGCCGTCGCGCCGATCGACCTCGCCGAGATAGGCCAGCTCGCCGAGTATCGCGAAGCTGTCGAGACCGCGGCGGTGCGACTGGCAGTGCAACGAGCATCCGACGACGATCTCGACGCCTT
The DNA here is from genome assembly GCF_900177685.1 of Agreia pratensis. Lineage (GTDB taxonomy): Bacteria > Actinomycetota > Actinomycetes > Actinomycetales > Microbacteriaceae > Agreia > Agreia pratensis. Next base: position 283,056 of record NZ_FXAY01000002.1, on the reverse strand, counting down.
GGCCGACGAGCTCACCTCGACGGCAGACGCGAACGCCGCTGGCGAGAGCGTGCAGGCGGGCGGCGACTTCCACTCGCGGCTGGCCGAACTCGCCGGCAACCCGTTCTTCAGCACCGCGGTCGCCGCGTCTCTACGCCGCCTCGAGCGCACCCGCTGGCTCGAGGCCAGCTCTGCCGGTTCGCGCGACCACGCACGAGACGAGCATCTCCGCATCCTCGAGGCCGTTCGTGCGCGCGATGCCGACCGTGCCGCAGCGCTGATCGCCGAGCACATCCGCGGAACCCACGAACGGTTACGCGAGGCCCTGAGCTCAGAGGATTGGCGCCGGGCGCACGCGGTTTCCTGATTCCGACACAAGGCTCGCGGCTTATGCTGGCCCGATGGTCACCGAACACCGCTTCTCTGGTCGCATCGCAGGCTTCGGCACGTCTTCCGGCACGCGCATCGTGGTGGGAATCTGGGCCGAGTCCCCGCTCGGCCCCTTCACCGATGTGATGCTCGAGGACGCCTCCGGCCACCGCACGCTGCTCGCACCCAGCGACGAGATCGCCGAGTTCGTCTCGTCGACCTACTCTTTCGACGAGGTACGGGTGGTGCCCATCACCACCAGGCGCGTCGACGGCGGCCTTGCCGTGTCCGCGGGCGATCTGTCGGTGCGGATTCGCGTGGGCGGCCTCTCGACGCTCGGCCGGCTTCTGCGGGTTGTTCCGTCGCTGGTGGCGACGCACCCCGCCTGGCTGAGGGTCATCGATCCCGTCGCTAGTCGACTCGTCGCGGGCGTTCATACGGCCGGATCTGCGGGCAACGGGCGGCAGGAGTTCTACGGCGTGACGCTTATTCGTGCACTCGATGACGCGGTCGTGACCCGAGGAGGAGAGAGCCTGGGCGCGATGGCTCCGCTTCATCCGCCGGTGACTTTCGGCTTCGGGTCGGCCCCGCCCGCCCCCTCGATCGTCGACGTCGTCACCACGATCCGGGAGTAGCGCGCGTCACTGCCGCCAGCGGTACTCCACCTCGGGGCGGCCAGGGGTTCCGTAGCGCGGCGCCCTCTCGGCACGCCCCGAGTCGGCCAGGTACTCCAAGTAGCGCCGAGCAGTCACCCTCGAAGCGTGGATCTCATCAGCCAGTTCGCGCGCCGATACTCCCTCGCCCGACTCCGCGAGCAGGGTCGACACGGCACTGAGCGTCTCCGGGCTCAGCCCCTTGCCGAGCCCGGGATCGTTCGAGGTGCGCAGCGCGGCGAACGCCCCGTCGACGTCCCTCTGGCTCGCCACGGTCGGTGACTGCGCGAACAGGCTGCGGAAGTCGCGATAGCTCGTGAGCTTGTCGGTGAACACCCCGAAGGTGAACGGCTTGATCAGGTACTGCACGATTCCGGCCGCGATGGATGCCCGCACCACCTCGGCCGAGCGCACCGCCGTTATCGCGATCACATCGACATCGACACCGCCGGCCCTGATGCGCCGGCACAGCTCGAGACCGTCGATGTCGGGCAGATTCATGTCGAGCAGAATCAGGTCGATGCGTTCGCCCTCCTGCCCCAGAGAGGCCTTCAACAGACGCACTGCTTCGGCGCCCGTGTGGGCTACCCCGCCCACCTCGAAGCCGTCGAGCCGTGCGACGTAGAGAGCATGCGCCTCGGCCGTGATCACCTCGTCTTCGACGATCAGCACCCGGATCATGCCCAGCCCTCGATCACGAGTCGACCCGGGCGGTCATCGGCAGCGTCACTGTGAACACCGCGCCCACGTGCTCGCTGAGCTCGATGGTTCCGCCGAGGCGGGCGACCGTCTGCCGAACGAGAGCCAACCCGATGCCGCGGCCCAAGGCATCCGTCTCTTTCGTCGAGTAGCCGCGGCCGAACACGCGCTCGCGTGCATCGTGGTCGATGCCCGGCCCAGAGTCCGAGACCTGCACGACGAGGTCGTCTTCACCGTCGCCGAGGCCGAGATAGACCTCGACCCACGGCTCCACGCCCGGGGCGGTCCCGGATGCGGCCGCATCGAGCGCGTTGTCGACGAGATTGCCGAGAATCGTCACGACATCGGCGGGCTCGAAGCCCTGCGTGCCGGGGTCGAGATGTGTCTCGAGCTTGAGGGCCACCCCGCGCTCCCGCGCCTGAGCGGCCTTTCCCAGCATGAGCGCGGCGATCACGGGTTCGTCGACCGACACGAGCACACGGTCGGCGAGACGCTGGCTCAGATTGAGCTCGTCGGCGGCGAAGCGCAGCGCCTCGTCGCTTCGTCCGAGCTCGAGCAGCGAAGCGATGGTGTGCAGGCGGTTGGCGAACTCGTGGGTCTGCGAGCGCAGCGCATCCGACATCGTTCGCATCGACTCGAGCTCACCCGTGACGCGCAGCAGCTCGGTGCGGTCACGCAGTGTGGTGACGGTGCCGAGCGACCGGATGCGGCCCGCGCCGCGCTGCGCCTCGGTCGGCAGGGCCGGCTGATGGTTCACGACGAGAACGTGGTCGCGGGTCACGAAGACCTCGTCGCGGGCCTCCTCGTCTTGCAGCAGCAAGGCCTTGAGCGAGGCGGGGATGTCGAGCTCGTCGACGGGCCGCGCGGGGCCACCCGCGGTGAGGCCGAGCAGATCGGCGGCGTGGTCGTTGTAGAGCACCAGAACCCCGTGCGCATCGACGAGCACCAGCCCTTCGCGCACCGAGTGCAGAACCGACTCGTAGTAGGCGAACACCTGCCCGAGTTCTTCTGCGCCGCGGCCGGCCGTGACCCGGCGTAGATAGCGGCTGAACAGCCACGAGACGAGAGCACCCAGTGCGATCATCACCGCGCCCGCACCCAGCAGCAGGTGCACCCGCGGCCAGAAGGTGGCGTCGACCTGGCTCAGAGTGATGCCGGCCGAGACAAGAGCCGTGACGCTGCCGTCGTCGCCCCGGATGGGCACGACCGCGCGCACCGATGGTCCCAGGGTGCCGGTATAGGTCTCGGTGAACGACTTTCCCGCGAGCGCCGGGGCGATCGTGCCGATGAATGGCTTGCCGATCTCTTCCGGATCGCGATGGGTGTAGCGCGTGCGGTCGGGCGCCATCACGGTGATGAAATCGACGTGGGTGTCGTCCATGAGCGTCACCGCGTAGGGCTGCAGCACACTCGAGGGATCCGGCTGCTGCACCGCCTCGATGACGAACGGGTTGTGGGCGACCGCCTCGGCGGTGACCATGCTGCGGGCCGACGCGTCTGCGGTGGCCCGGCCACGGGCATCCAGAGCAAGAAGGGCGACGGCGAGACCCACGGCCGCGATCACGAATACGGCCTGCACGGCGAAGAGCCGCGCGGCAATGCTGACCCGTCGTCGTCGACCGTTCATCGAAAGCTCCCCTGCGTCCTGCCGACATACGCTACGCGCCTCACGCGTTGACGTCGAATGCAGCGCCGTCGAGCACGTCCGACAGACGTGTCGCGAACAGTATGAACACAAGCGTCGGATGCCGAGCTGACGCCCGCAGGATGACGTCAGTAGTTCAGGCAGAGTCGCCACGGCGTTGTGGCGGCCCCTCACAAAGGCAGGCATTCCATGAGCACCTCATCTGCAGCATCGGGTCGCAAGAGCCGTAAGAAGCTCGATAAGAACCACTATCTCTACATCGCGGTGATCATCGCCGTGGTCGCGGGCGTGATCGTCGGGCTCGTCGTCCCCGAGTTCGCGAAGACGCTGGCCCCCATCGGCACCGCTTTCGTGGGGCTCATCAAGATGATGATCGCCCCCATCATCTTCTGCACCATCGTGATCGGCGTCGGCTCCATCGCGAAGGCCGCGACCGTCGGCAAGGTCGGCGGGCTCGCACTCGGCTACTTCATCGTGATGTCGACCTTCGCCCTGGCGATCGGCCTCGTCGTGGGCAATCTGCTGCACCCGGGCGAGGGCCTCGACATCTCGTCGGCCAGCTACGACACCAGCAACATCGTGGCCGAGTCGACGCAGGACTTCTTCCTCGGCATCATTCCGGTGTCGCTCTTCTCGTCGCTGGTCGACGGCAGCATTCTGCAGACCCTGTTCGTGGCCCTGCTCGTCGGCTTCGCGCTGCAGAAGATGGGCGACAAGGGCGCCCCCATTCTCGGAGCGATCAAGTCGCTGCAGGCGCTGATCTTCCGCATCCTGTCGATGGTTCTCTGGGTCGCACCGCTCGGCGCGTTCGGAGCGATCGCGGGCGTCGTCGGTTCGACCGGATGGGGCGCCGTCGTGGCACTCGCGACCCTCATGATCGGTTTCTACATCACCTGTGCGATCTTCGTGATCGTCATTCTCGGCACCCTGCTCAAGCTCGTCACCGGCGTGAACATCTTCTCGCTCATGAAGTACCTGGCCCGCGAATACCTGCTCATCGTCGGTACCTCGTCGTCTGAGGCTGCGCTGCCCCGCCTGATCGCCAAGATGGAGCACCTCGGCGTCTCGAAGCCCGTCGTCGGCATCACCGTTCCCACCGGATACTCGTTCAACCTCGACGGCACCGCGATCTACCTCACCATGTCGTCGCTCTTCATCGCCGCGGCCATGGGCACGCCGATGTCGATCGGCGAGCAGATCGGCCTGCTGCTGTTCATGATGGTCGCCTCGAAGGGAGCCGCGGGCGTCACCGGAGCCGGACTCGCCACCCTCGCCGGCGGCCTGCAGTCGTTCCGTCCCGACCTCGTGAACGGCGTCGGCGTGATCGTAGGAATCGACCGCTTCATGTCTGAGGCCCGCGCCGTGACGAACTTCACCGGCAACGCCGTGGCGACCCTGCTGGTCGGAACGTGGACACGCGAGGTCGACAAAGACCAGGTGCGCCTGGTGCTGTCTGGTCGCGACCCGTTCGACGAGAAGAGCATGAACCCGGATGCGCACGCGGTGGACGCACCGGCCGACGCATCGACGGCGTCGAACGTCGATCCGGCGGTTCCGTCGACGGCCTCACTGCACGCCCTCACCGGAGTCGAGCCCACGAAGGCCGCGCCCCGCCCCTGAGCATCTCGATACGCCCGCTGCGTGGGCTACTCGATCAGCGCACCAACCCCGCGCCGGTCGAGTAGCCCCCGAGGAACGAGCGGGCGTATCGAGACCACCGACGACCGATCAGCGCACCACCGTGGTCGTGACCTCGACTGCGGCATCCGTCGCCACCGCGGCCGTACCCGACGAGCGCGTCACCGTGAAGGTCGCTTCGGCGCCATCCGGGTTCGTGATCGTGAGCGAGGTCTCGCCGTCGAGTCCCGGGTACACCCGCAGCTCGAGCCCGTCGAGGTAGTCGTAGTCGGGGCGGTCTGTGCGCCCACCGATGGGCAGCACCGCCGACTCGCGAACGTACAGGGGCAGCGAGAGAAAGCCGTGCCGCTCGGTACGCCATCCACCGCCCTGCACCACCTCGCCACTGAAGTAGTTCGTCCAGCGGCCGGCGGGCAGGTAGAACTCGACCTCACCGAGCTCCGAGAACACCGGCGCCACCAGCAGATCGTGCCCGAGCATGTACTGGGTATCGAGGTAGGCGGCGCCCCTGTCGTTCGGAAACTCCAGTGCCATCGGTCGCAGGATCGGCGTTCCTCGCCGACCGGCCTCGATCCCCGCGGCATAGAGATACGGCATCAGCTCGAGCTTCAGCTTCGTGAAGAATCGGGTGACCTCGACAGCCTCCTCGTCGAACATCCACGGCACCCGATGCGAGCTCGACCCGTGGAAACGACTGTGGCTCGACAGCAGACCGAACGCGGTCCAGCGCTTGAAGACCCCGGCATCCGGCGTTCCTTCGAAGCCTCCGATGTCGTGGCTCCAGAAGCCGAAGCCGCTGAACGCGAGCGACAGGCCGCCGCGCAGCGTCTCTGCCATCGACTCGTAGCTCGACGTGGAGTCGCCGCCCCAGTGCACGGGAAGACTCTGGCCGCCGACCGTCGCCGAGCGGGCGAACAGCACGGCATCCCCCACCCCACGCTCATCTTCGAGCGCCTCGAACACGGCCTTGTTGTAGAGCTGCGCATAGTAGTTGTGCATGCGCTCCGGGCTCGATCCGTCGAAGTAGTCGACCTCGAGCGGGATGCGTTCGCCGAAGTCGGTCTTGAAGGCGTCGACCCCCTGGCGCTGCAGCACACGCAGCTTCTCGGTGAACCACGCGGCGGCGGCGGGGTTGGTGAAGTCGACCAGCGCCATGCCGGCCTGCCACAGATCCCACTGCCACACCGAGCCGTCGGGACGCTTCACGAGGAAGCCGGCATCCTTCGCCTCGGCGAAGAGCGGAGAGCGCTGCGCGATGTACGGGTTGATCCACACCGACACACGCAGGTCTTTCTTGTGCAGCCGCTCCAACATCCCATCGGGGTCGGGGAACACCCGCGGGTCCCACTCGAAGTCGCACCAGTTGAACTCGCGCATCCAGAAGCAGTCGAAGTGGAAGACGCTCACGGGAAGATCGCGCGCGGCCATCTCATCGATGAACGACGTGACGGTCTCTTCGTCGTACGAGGTCGTGAACGAGGTCGAGAGCCACAGTCCGAACGACCAGGCCGGCACGTGGGCCGGTCGGCCGGTCAACGCCGTGTACCGCTCGAGGATGTCGGCGGGCGTCTCGCCGTGAATGATGAAGTACTCGAGACCCTCGCCGGCCACCGAGAACTGCACTCGCTCCACCGCCTCGGATCCGACCTCGAACGAGACGTGCCCGGGATGGTTGACCAGCACGCCGTAGCCGCGGTTCGTGAGATAGAACGGCACGTTCTTATAGGCCTGTTCGCTGGAGGTGCCGCCGTCGGCGTTCCAGATGTCGACGGTCTGGCCGTTCTTCACCAGGGGCCCGAATCGTTCGCCGAGTCCGTAGACGAGCTCTCCGACCCCGAGCGACAGCTGCTGCAGCGTGTAATTCGCAGAGAACGCGCGCGCTGTTCCGCCACGCGCATTGCCTACCGGCGCGCCGTCGAGCTGCGCATCCGGTCGCACCTGCATATGCGCGGTCGACTTCGCGCCCGCGGTGGTGAGTACCCGCCCGGCCGCTTCGAAGGCGAAGCCATAGGGCGCACCCTTCTGCACGGTCACGCTGAGTGCCCCCGAGGTGAGCACGCCCTTCTCATCGGTAATCGAGACGACGCCGTGTCCTTCCTCGGCACCCACGAGATCGAAGCCGAGCTCGTCGCGACCGCCCGTGAAGTGCGAGACCTTCACGCCGATGATGTTGGGAAGCGGCGACGATAGCCGCACGGTGAGCACGGGGCGGTTCAGCACATCGCCACGCTTCTCGATGACCATGGTCGGCGCCGTCACAACGATGCCGTTCTCGCCCTCGGGCCAGATGTCGTATGCCTCTTGGGCGTAGAGAGGCGTGACTCCCGGGCGCAGCTGCCAGAAACCGTCGGTGAACTTCATGTGTGCCCCTACTTGGTAGAACCGGCGGTGATTCCGCGGGTCAGCGTTCGTTGGAAGATGAGGAAGAAGATGAGGGTCGGGATGAGACCGAGCAAGGCAGACGCACTCGTGGTCGTCACATCCATGAGCCTGTCGCCCTGAAGGGCGGTGATGGCGACCGGAACCGTCTGATTCGCGTTCGACACGAGGAAGGTGAGCGGAATCAGGAACTCGTTCCAGGTCCAGATGAAGAAGAAGATCAGCAGCACCGAGAGCGTGGGCCGGCTGATGGGAACCACCACGCGGCGAAGAATCTGCCAGCGGCTCGCGCCATCGAGCGAAGCGGCCTCGATGATCTCTTTCGGGAACGTTCCGAACACGGCCGACAGCAGATAGGTGCCGAAGGCGCTCTGCACCACGGTGAAGATGATGATGACGCTCCACACGTTGTCGTAGAGGCCGACCTGCTTGAACATGAAGTACAGCGGGTAGAGCATCGCCTCCTGCGGCAGGGTGTTGGCGATCATGAACAGCACCAGAACCCAGACGCGGCCCTTCACCCGGCCGATTCCGATGGCGTAGGCGTTGAAGACCGAGACGATCACGGCGAAGACGGCGACGGTTCCGCTGATGAAGAAGCTGTTCCACAGCTTCTCGGGAAAGTTCACCCGCTGCCAGAAGTTGGCGATGCCATCGGTGTAGATGCTCGACGGAAGGCTGAGCGGGCCGCCGTTGGCGTAGTCCGTGGGCGACTTGAACGAGTTCACCAGAATGATGAGAAAGGGCACGGCGATCAGGGCGGCGACCAGAACGACGGCGATCAGCAGAATCCAGTCGCCTACTGTGCGTCGCGGCTTCTGCCGGTGCGGTTTGAGCACGGCGTTCCCTGAGCGCCCGTTCCCTGAGCCTGTCGAAGGGCGGCCTGCCGAAGAGCGTTGCAGTGTGGCAGTCATCAGCGTTCGTTCTCCAGACGTTCTGAACGGTTCTGAGCAAGGATGAAGATGATCGTGAGCACCACGATCACGACAGTCAACGCGGTGGCGATGGTTGCTCCATAACCCACCTGCTGGCTCTGGAAGAACTCGCTGTACGAGTAGTAGCTCGGCACGATCGTGGAGTCGCCGGGGCCGCCGCGGGTGAGCGCGTAGATCGGGCCGAAGACCTTGAGGGCAGCGATCGTGGCGGTGAGCACCACGACGTAGATCTCGGGTCGGATGATGCTGACCGTGATCGCGGTGAAGCGCTGGAACCAATTGGCGCCATCGAGCTCTGCTGCTTCATATAGCTCCGGATCGACGCGCTGCAGGGCCGCCATGAAGATCACGACCGGGTAGCCGATCTGCACCCAGACCATCACCACCATCACGCTGAGGAGTGCGGTGTCGGGGCTGCCCAGCCAGTTGTGCTGCAGCGCACCGAGACCCACGGCATCCAAAACCGTATTGAGCGCGCCGTTCTCGGGCCGCAGAATCCAACCGATCACGATGGCGGCGATGGCCACGGGCAGAATCTGCGGAAGGTAGTAGGTGGCGCGCAGGAAGCTGGCGAACTTGCCGCCGAACTTCTTGCCCACGAGATCGAATAGCAGGGCGGCGAGCACCAGGCCGAGAAGCGTGGGCACCACCACCATCGCGACGATCATCGCGACGCTGTTCTGGAACGACACCCAGAATTTGTCGTCGCCCATGAGCTTGACCCAGTTGTCGAGGCCGATCCATTCGGGCGGGCGGATGCCGCGGTACGACGTGAAGCTGAGGTAGATGTTCCAGACGAGGGGAACGAGGATGATGATCGTGAACAGCACGAGGCCGGGAATCAGGTAGAGCCAGAATCCTCGTTTGCGCACTCCAGGGAGGAGGCTCATCTCCGGTGCTCGGCGACTCCGCGTTATGACGGAAGCGGGTGGCAGCGTTGCCATGGAAAGTCCCTTTCGTGCGAGGTGGATGGCCCTTCGACAGGCTCAGGGAGCGGGCGTTCCCTGAGCCCGTCGAAGGGCCGGGAAGCGAACTACTTGCCGGTGATGTCAGCCACGCCGGACTCGTACTGATCTCCGAGTTGCGTGTTCATCTCTTCGGGCGTGGTCGATCCGTTGATCAGCTCCTGCGTCGCAGCGACGATCTGGTCGTAGAACGTCGAGGTGGGCCAGTCGGGGTAGAACGCCAGTCCGTCGCGCTCGGTGAGCGTGTTGAAGTTGGCGATCAGTTCCTGGCTCTTCGGATCGGTGATGTCGGCCGTGTTCGCCGCCACCGGAACGCCACCGTTGTTGCCGATGAGCGCCTGGATCTCGGGGCGCATGGTGATGTCGATGAACTTGTACGCCAGGTCTTTATTGGCGGCGTTCTCGGGAACCACCCACAGGTTTCCGCTCGATCCGGGAGCCAGCTCAGAGCCGGGGAACAGGAATGTTCCCCAGTCGAAGCTCGTGGCCTCCTTGATGATGCGGCCGTACCACCACGAACCGGAGACCATGATCGGGTACTTGCCCGAGATGAACGAGGTGCCCATGTCTTCAGCCTTGAGGCCGGTCGTGTCTTTCGATATGTAGCCCTTGTCGACGTATTCCTTGAGCTTGTCACTGGCGTAGCTGAGCTCGGGGCCCTGCCAGTCGACCGGGTTCTTGTAGAGCTGGTAGTCGTCGACGAACGACCGGTCCGCCTTCGACAGCGCGAGCTGGTACCAGAGCTGACCGATAGGGTACTCGGCGCCTGCTTCTGCCAGCGGAGTCACTCCGTTGTCGGTGAACGTCTGAAGGGCCGCCTCGAATTCGTCATAGCTCGTCGGAACGGCGATGCCGTACTTCGCGAACATGTCCTTGTTGTAGTAGACCTCGACGTACTCGCCGTAGTTCGGGATCCCGTACCAGGAGCCCGAGCCCATCACACCCTTGTCGTCGTAACGGGCCGTCGTCTGCAGCGATGGCGCCAGTTTGTCCGCCCATCCGTACTTCTTCACAGCATCATCGAGCGGCGACAGCAGGCCCTGGCTCGCAAGCAGGCCCGCGGTGGCGTTGCCTTTGTTGTATTCGAGAATGTCGGGGGCCTCATTCGAGTTGAGCACCTGGCTCGATGTCGAGCGGATCTGCTCGAAGCTCTTCGCCTCGAACTCGACCTTGGCGCCGGTCTCCTCTTCGAATGTTTTGATCGCCTGGTTCCAGGCGATGCCCATCGCGCTGTCTTCGCTCTCGAAATGCCAGAGTTTGAGTGTCTTTCCGTCTTCGGCCGGGGCTGCGGTCGAGCAGCCAGAGAGCAGTGCTCCCGCGGCGGCCATGGTCGCGAGCACGGCGAGTGTGCGTTTCAGTTTCATGTGTCTACCTCCTTGTAGTGATGAGCTGCCGGATCCTCCGGCGGTCGTACTGACGAGCTGTGGTGCTGTGGATCGGCGATCGTCGGCGATGCGTCGAAGCGCTTCGATAATGCGCGCAGAACTCCCTTCGATTCGAATGTCAGGCCGGGTGGACGGCGGGTCGGGGCGCCGCGATGGAGCCGCGGTCGAGGAACGTCGGGGCGATGAGCGTGACCTGTGGGTCGCCGAGCGAGTCGACCAGAGCCAACGCGTTCTCGACGGCCGAGTGGCACATCTCATCGAGGGGAAGGGGGATCGCGCTGAGCGGCGTCTCGAGCTCGTCGGCGGCATAGCTCGCGCAGGCGGCGAGCACCGAGAGGTCTCCTGGAATCGACAGCCCGAGCTGGCTGATGCGACGCAGGGCCCCTTCGACGATCGGCTCGTTGCAATGGAAGACGAGCGCGGTCATGTCTGGAAGCTGCTCGCGCAACAAGTCGTACGCCTGCGCGCCTCCCGTTCGTCCGATCTCCGGCCACTGGGTAGCAGTACGCACACCTCGCGCCCGGCACTCGTCGTCGAAGCCGTGCGTGAAACGGCGGATGAAGTTGGTGTCGCGGTCGACATAGCTGTGCGGATGACCGATCACGCCGATCGAGGTATGCCCGGCCTCGGCGAGCATAGTCACGGCTTCACGCCCCGCCCGATCGAAGTCGAGGTCGATGCACGACATGTCGTCGACGCCGGGCGGAATGCCGATGAAGGCCGACGGGAGACCGAGGCGACGCACCAGCGGAACCCGCTCGTCGGTGGTGGCGACACCCATCACAACAACTCCGTCGATCAGCGACCGCGAGGCGGCACGACGGATGCCGGACACTTCGTCGTCGGTCGCGAGCAGCAGCACGTCATAGTCGTGCGCACGCGCCGCCTCGACGACGCTCGTCACGAAACGCATGTGCGTGGGCAAGTGACCGTCGGGGCCGAGGGGCGCGCTCAGGGCGAGGATGTTCGTACGGGCTCCCGCAAGCATCCGAGCGCCGGCGTTGGGCTCGTACTCGAGCTCGTCGATGGCGCGCATGATGCGCTGACGCGTGGATGCGGCGATGGAGCGCTTGCCAGAAAGTGCGTACGAGACCGTGGAGATCGACACGCCCGCGGCCTGCGCCACGTCGTTGATTGTCGCCATTGTCGGACTCCGGTGTCTCGAGGATGTGCTTGAGCTGTTTAAGCGCTTCGATACTGAACGCGCTCTCAGCAGAGTACGACGCGAAGCGCTTCGACACAAGAGATATTGCGGACTCGTCCAACAAATCGTCAACCCTCGCAGGGGACGCGATTCGGTCGCCTCTGTACAGTCGAATAGATGAGCCCCCATGACGACGACCGCGAACCGCTTGCCGATCCCGCCGCCGCCCCGAAGAAAGAGGCTCCCTACGAGGCCCTGTTTCCCAACCTCGACAAGGTCTCGTCGTCGACGTTCAAGAAGGGCACACTCAGCCGACGCCGAGTCATGATCGCCGTGGGCATCCTGGCCGCCGTCGCCGCCGTCATCGTTGTGCTGATCGTCGTATCCGAAGCGCTGCTCGGCCCCAGGTAGGACCGATCGATGACTCAGTGACTCTCGGGCCCCGGCTGATCTGCTGCCCAGACGGCGCGAAGAATGGCCACGACATCCTCCAAGGACACCCCCGCATCTTCGCCCGCTTCCGCAAGTGCGCGCGCGCGTTCGATGACCGCCTGCGGAGCTCGTGATGCTCCGGGTGCGACGCGGGTTCCTGCAGCGGTGCGTGTTACGACGAGACCCTCGTGCTCCAGAGCTTTGTACGCCTTCGCCGCAGTTGCCTGAGCGACGTCGAAGTCTTTCGCCGTCTGGCGCACGGTAGGAAGTCGTTCGCCGTCACCGAGGCGCCCCGAGCGGATCGCCCCTCGAAACAGCGCCGCGATCTCGTCGGCGGTACTCGGGGTCGTGCCGCTCATCGGCGAACGCCCGAGAGTGCCGTCTCGTCGTTCGAAGTGCCGGCCGCGGCCGCGGCGCGACGCGACGCGACCAGAGCTCGCGCAGTGTCGACCGCGAGTCGCAGCAGGAAGGCCACGCCCGCCGTCTGGAGAAGATGACCCACCAGATTCATGGGTCGTGCGATCGCGTAGTAACCGCTGCCAACGATCACAGGCTCGGCAGCGAGATCAGCCCCCTCGCTCGGCCTCACCTCGTTCAGTGCGATATTGCCCTGGCCGATCGAACCCGCATGCATCCACACCGCACCCAGGGTCGTGATCAGGCCTCCCAGAAGAAGGAACGTGAGCACACGGGCCGTCAGCTCGCGTTCTGCACGAACACTGGATGCCGACGACCGGGCGAACAGCGGCCGATTGGCATCCGCACGGAGGCCCACGATGAAGACGACCGCGGCAACAGCCAAGACGACGAGCGTGGGCAGGTAATTGGGCCAGCCCGCGCCAGCGACAAAACCGTACCCACTGTTGAAGGTCATGAAGATGGGCAAGTCGGTCGGCAGGGGAACATTTCCGAGGAATTGCGCATCGCTGGGCGCGGACGCTCCGATGGCACCCTGCCAGACCGCGGTGCCGGCAAGCAGCACGGCTGCGATGCCCGAAATCCAGAGCAATACCCTCGACACGAAGGTATGCCACGGCCGCCGCGGAGCGATCGCCCGCTCCCCCGGGGCGGGCAGCGGCATCCGGCGCAGGGCGAGGGCAGCAACGGCGACAACGAGGGCTGCCACGAAGAGCGGAGCCGGTCGACGCCACCACCCGTCGAAACCGGATGTCGAGTGTGCGTACGACGCGACGGCGACGGCACTCACGACGGTCGCGACAACGACGACCAGCAGCGATCCCGCTATTCCGACCCATGCGAGCAGCTTCGTGCGGGCCCCCTCTCTCGGAAGAGAGATGATGCGTCGAGGTCGAATCCACGACAGTGCGAACAGCACGACGCCCAGAGTCAGCGCGATCTCCGGCGGCGGCATCAGGTTCTTGATCGTGATGAGCAGAGACAGGAACATTCGACCTCCAGCGATAGGCGTTCGACCCGTGCGAGCCACTCGACTTGTACTGGAAAGCTAGCACAATCTTGTACTAGATAGAAAGCACAACATTCTGACCTCACGTAGCAGTATTGACAAAAAGGAAGCTATCTTCCTATTCTGTGACCATGCCGAGACGCAAAGCGGGAGTAATCCTACCGATGGAGTATTCGATTCTGTCTGCAGTGGTCGAGTTGTCCGCATCACGGACCGACCCCTACGGGTACACGATTGCAGCCTCGATCGCGAGAGCAGACGAGGGCCGAGGGCTCACCGCCCACGGCACCCTCTACAAGGCCCTCGGTCGATTGGTCGAGAGCGGGATGCTCGTGGCGGCCTGGGAGGCGCCGGAAACGGCCGAGGGCGAAGGCCGCCCACGGCGCCGGCTCTACGAGGTGACGGCAGCTGGCGCTAAAGCACTCCAGACGCACGCGAACGAGAAGCTCTCCGCGAGTACCGCTTTCACCCCAGTGCCTGGCCGATTGGCCACATCGTGAAAGGCCGCGCCGGGTTGCCGAACCCCGGTCTGACGGTCTGGGTGCTGCGCTGGGTCGCCCTCTACACGCGAGGCCTTCCCGAGGGTGCAGCGCGGGATCGCGCCGACGAGATCGCGTCCGACCTCTTCGAGCACAACGCCGCCGCCGTCGCGGCCGACCAGTCGAAGCGAGCCACCACGTTGAGCATCCTTACTCGCGCGCTCACCGGAATGGGCGCCGATGTGCTCTGGAGAGAGCGCCAACTGCAGCAGGAGCACCGGCGACAGCTGTCCGTCGCCTCGCCTGCGCTGCGCACCCGATACTCCCGAGTGGCCAGAGGCGCGGTCGCCCTGGGCGCCGCCGTCGCCATCCTGACCCTGGCCTCCACGATCAGAGTGCTGACAAACGTTCCCACCGCGTGGGGAGTTTCGTCGGTCACGGGCCAGATCGCCGTGACCGTGGGCGTTCTTCTGGCGCTACTGGCACTGCTGCGCTCGAGCAGCCGCATCCTTGGCGCCCTGTTTTTTGCAGCGCTATCACTGCCGCTCTGCCTTGCGGTTGCCCAGAACACGATGTACATCAGCCTGACGCTCGCCCAGGTCATGCAATCGGCGCTCGCACCGTTCGCGGCGACGTCGTACTACCTGGCCTTCGCCGTTCTATTCATCCCAGCCTACCTGCTCATCGCCGTCTTCATGACGATCGCGGTGAGGCTGCGCGCCCTTCATCGACGCATACGCCTCGAGGCATACACCCCCGCTCACGAAACAACGATGCTCTACTAAGGTCGCGCCGCCGCACGTGGACGATCGTGATTCGGTCGTCAGCGCGGGTCTTCTCGCCGAGCGCGGTGGTTGCGCCACCGCGCTGCGCGCGAAGTCCCACGTTCGGCAACGGCGGCGGTCAGCCCGGCAGAATCCCCAGGCCGTCGACCTTCGGAATCGCCGCCAGCAGCTGCTGCGTGTACGGCTGCTGCGGGTTCGACCACACCTCGTTCACGTCGCCGCGCTCCACGATCTGCCCCGCCTTCATCACGGCCACGTCGTCGGCGATGACCCGCACCACCGAGAGATCGTGGCTGATGAACAGCAGCGAGGCCCCGGTCTCGAGCGCGAGATTGCGCATGAGCCCCGCGACCCGCGCCTGCAGAGACGCGTCGAGGGACGCGATGGGCTCGTCACCGACGAGCAGGTCCGGCCCCGAGGCGATCGCCCTGGCGATGGCGATGCGCTGGCGCTGCCCACCCGAGAACTGGTGCGGAAAGCGCGACCGGGCCGACGCATCCAATTCGACGTGCGCGAGCAGATCGGGAACGGTCCAAGCCGAGCTGTCGGGGTTGACCTTCAGCCCGTCTTCGATCTGCTTGCCGATCGTGCGTCGCGGGTTCAGCGAAGCGTACGGGTTCTGAAACACCATCTGGATGCGCAGCAGTTTGCGATCGCGGGTGCGCATTCCGAGTCGGGTCACAGGAGTGCCGTCGAACGTGATCGATCCGCTGTCGAGGCCTTCGAGTCCGCAGATCGCGCGCGCGAGCGTGGACTTTCCGCACCCGGACTCGCCGACGAGCCCCAGCACCTGACGGGTGCCGAGAGTGAGGCTCACGTCATTCACCGCGACGAGCCGGGGCTTGCCCGCGACGCGGTAGCTCACCTTCACACCATCGAGTTCGAGCAACGACGTCATGATGCGTCTCCTGTCGAGGTCGAGTCTGGCGAAGTGGGCGCAGAACCGTCGTGCGGCAGCGCGTCGATGAGCGCCTTCGTGTAGGGATCGCGGGGAGCAGTGATCACCTGGAACCGGTCGCCGTGCTCCACGATCTCGCCCTCGCGCATGACCGCGATGGTGTCGGCGAGCGCGCTCATCACACCGAGATCGTGCGTCACCAAGAGAATCGCCAGACCGAGGTCGTCGCACAGCTCGCGCAGCAGCCGCAGGATTCCGGCCTGCACGGTCACGTCGAGGGCGGTCGTGGGCTCGTCTGCGATGAGCACGCTCGGGCTGCACATGATCGCCGAGGCGATGGCCACCCGCTGCAGCTGCCCGCCCGAGAACTGGTGCGGATACTTCTTCAGCGCGCCGGCGGGGTCGGGCACCTTGACCTGTTCGAGCACGACGCGGGCGCGCTCGAGAGCCTCGCGCCTCGACATGCCGGTGTGCTGGCGCAGGTGATCAGTGAGCTGAGATCCGATCGAGAGCATGGGGTGCAGGCTCGACGTGGGGTCTTGGAACACCATCGCGATGTCATTGCCACGCAGGCTGTTGAGCTTCTTCGTGGGCAGCTCGTGCAGGTTGCGTCCGTCGAACTCGATGACGCCGCCGACCGTCGCCTGAGCGGGCTGCAGACCGAGAACGGTCATGCCCGTCATGGTCTTTCCCGATCCCGACTCCCCCGCGAGGCCCGTGATGCGACCGGCGGGAATGTCGAGGGAGATGCCGCGCAGAATGTGCTTGGCCTTGTCGCCGCGACCGATCGAGAGAGTCAGGTCGCGAATACTGAGACCGCCGGATGCCGCGGGCTGGCTCGCGGGGATCGCGCTCACAGGGCTCGTCCTTTCACGGCGTCGGCCGTGCGCGGATCGAGACCGTCTCGCAGCGCATCGCCGAGGAAGTTGAACGCCAGAACGACGGTGAGGATGGCGAGGCCCGGGAACACCGAGATCCACCACGACGAGAAGTTCTGCACACCATCGGAGACCATCGCGCCCCAGTCGGGAGTCGGCGGAACGGCGCCGAGACCCAGGAACGACAGCCCCGCGAGCAGCAGGATGGCCGTGCCGACATCGAGGGTGGCGAGCACGACGACGGGCGCGATGATGTTCGGCAGGATGTCTTTGCCGAGCGACGTGAAGGGACTGTTGCCGAGCAGGCGGCCGGCCACCACGTACTCCGATCGCGAGGCCACGACCACGAGAGAACGCGTGACGCGCGCGTACGCCGGCCACGACACGATGAGCATGGCGATCACCGCGTTCGTGAGGCTCGGGCCGAGCGATGCCGCGATGACCATGGCGAGGATGATCGTGGGGAACGCGAAGACCAGGTCGGCGATGCGCATGATCACCTCGTCGGCGACCTTGCCGAAGTAGCCGGCGATCGAGCCCGCGATCGTTCCGACGAACAGCGACGACACCACGAGAAGCAGAGGCAGGATGATCGACACGCGCGCGCCGTCGAGAACGCGCGAGAGCACATCCCGGCCCAGCTGGTCGGTGCCGAACAGGTGCGCAGCACTCGGCGGCTGCAGCCGGTCGAAGTCCTGAGCCAGCGGATCGGCTGGGCTGATCATCGGCGCGAACAGGGCGAGCAGCAGCCAGATGACGATGATCG
The DNA here is from genome assembly GCF_900177685.1 of Agreia pratensis. GTDB lineage: Bacteria > Actinomycetota > Actinomycetes > Actinomycetales > Microbacteriaceae > Agreia > Agreia pratensis. The sequence continues at coordinate 265,601 of NZ_FXAY01000002.1, read as the reverse complement.
CCGTTCCGGTGACCGCGAGCGGATTTCGAAGAGCTGCCGGGAACCGCATCCGGCGTCTGGCTGCGACAGCCAGAACATCCGGCTGGGCGGGCGCTGTGGTCTGGCTCATGCGGCTCTCACTCTCGGGTCGATGAAGCCATAGGCGATGTCGACGATGAAGTTCAGGCTGATGTAGACGATGCCCACCACGAGGCCGACGCCCATGATGGCGGGAAGGTCGAGCTTGGTGGCCGACGAGAAGGCGTATTCGCCGAGGCCGTGCCACGAGTAGACCTTCTCGACGAGCACGGTTCCACTGAGCAGTGAGCCGAACGCGATACCGAGCACCGTGATGATGGGCACGAGGGCACCACGCAGCACGTACTTGAGCACGACCGTGCGACCGGTGAGCCCCTTGGCCCGAGCGCCGCGCACGTAGTCGGCGTCGAGCACCTCGAGGATCGCGGAGCGCGAGAAGCGCGTGAGCAGGCCGATCGTGTACAGAGCGAGAACGGATGCCGGCAGCACGAGGTGATACACCGCGTCGCCGAACGTGGCCCACTGTCCGGCGAGCAACGAGTCGACCGTGTAGAGGCCGGTTACATGGGGAGGGGCGATCGCTGCCGGATCGAGCCGACCCGAGCCCGGGAAGAGCTTGAGCTGGAAGAAGAAGATGAAGTACACGAGCAGCGCCATCCAGAACGCGGGAACCGAGAGCCCGATGAGGCTCACGACGCGGATGATCTGGTCGATGAAGGTGCGCTGGCGCAGAGCGGCCCAGAGGCCGAGGCCGATTCCGATGATGGCCGAGATCAGGATGGCGCCGACCGCGAGCTCGATGGTGGCGGGAAAAGCCTTGCCCAGCTCGGTCGCCACGGAGGTGCGGGTCTGGGTAGAGGTACCGAGATCGCCCTGAAAGAGGTGGCCGAGGTAGGTGAAGTACTGCACCGGCAGCGGCTTGTCGAGGCCCGCGTTCTCGCGGAACTGCGCCACGATCTCGGGATTCGCCGCCGCCTGCTCGCCGAGGGCCGCCTGCACGGGGTCGGCAGGCACGAGGTTGGTCAGGATGAAGGTCACGAGGGTGACGCCCAGCATGAGCAGGGCCGTCACCCCCAGACGGATGGCGAGGTAACGCGCCAGCGGGGGGATGCCCGCCGGCGCGCTACGCTTCTCCGCTTTCACGGCGGTGCTGTTACTTGATTCCGGCAAGATCGATCGTCCAGACCGGGTTCAGGCTGACCGCGGTGATGCTCTTCGAGGTGACCACGTTCTGAGCCGGCTGCAGCAGCGGAACGAACGGACCGGATGCGTTCTGCGCCTTCTGCAGTGCGGCATAGGCGCTCTGTCGCTCATCGGTCGAGACAGCAGCCTTGGCGGCGGTGGCCAGGTCGGTCACCGTCGAGTCTGCGCCAGCGGCCCAGCCTGCACGCAGGCCGACGAGTTCGCCAGGCGTGAATGCCAGGTAGTTCGACGGGTCGGGGAAGTCGGGGCCCCAGTACCAGAGACCGACGGTCTCCTTGCCGCCGCGGTAGGCATCCAGTTCGGTGGCGACCGGCGCGGGGGCCAGCACGATGTTGATGCCGACCTCCTTCAGCTGTGCCTGAACCGACTCGGCGACGCTCTGCAGCGATAGACCCTGAACGGTGATGTCGTTCGGGAAGTTGAGCGTGACATCCTCGCCCTTGTAGCCCGACTTCGCGAGCGCCGCCTTGGCAGCCGCGGCATCGTGCTGGTTGCCGTCGGACGCGTCGATCGCACCGACGAACAGCGACGGAATGAATCCGCCCGGCTGCACGGATCCGTCACCGGCGAGGTCGACGATCTTGTTGTAGTCGATGCCGGCCTTGACCGCCTTGAGGAAGTCGGGGTTGCTCGTGATCGCCGAGACAGAAGGATCCTGGTTCAGAAGCAGGAAGATCATGTAGCGCGAGGGGCTCGAGAGCACGGTCACGTCGGAGCTGCCGACCTCGGCGACCTGGTCGGGGTTCAGATCGAGAGCGACCTGCGACTCGCCGGCCTGGATGTTGAGCTTCTGCGTGGGGCCCTGCACATTGCGCAGAACCACACGGTCGTAGGCCGGGGCGTCACCGGTGTACTTCGGGTTCTTGGTGAAGACCACCTGCGAGGCCACGTCGAACGACTCGAGCATGTACGGGCCAGAACCTGCGGATGCGCCGTTCAGGTAGGCCTCGGCGCCGTCGGCGTCGGTCGCTGTTCCGCCGTTTGCTTCGACGACCTTCTTGTTCACGACGCTAAGCGCGGGGTTCGGGAGGATGTACGGAAGCGCCGGGTTGGGCGTGGCCGAGGTGAGCGTCAATGTGGTGTCGCTCGTCTTGGCGACGGTGATTCCCCCGAGCAGGAACGAGGGGTTGCCCTTGATTCCCTGCACCCGCTGCAGCGAGAAGACAGCATCGTCGACGGTCACGGGGGTGCCGTCAGAGAAGACGTGGCCGTCTGCCATCGTGAGAGTCATCACCGTGTTGTCGGCGTTCATCTCGTAGCTCGCGAGTCCGTCGATCGGCTTCGTCACGTCGTCACCCTTGAAGGTGAGGAGCGTTTCGTAGAGCGCCTTGGCGACGATCGAGCCCGTCGTCTCGTATTCACGGTTGGGGTCGGCCGTCTTCAGGTCGAACGACGAGTCGACGACGACGGACTTGCCGCCGGACGAGCTCGAGTCGCTCGATCCCGCGCTGCAGGCGGTGATGCCGAGCGTGGCGACGACGGCGATGCCGACGATGCCGACGACGCGGCGGAGTGGTGACAACACGAGGGTGGTCTCCTATCGGGTGATGAAGGTGCTTATCGGGTGAGGAAGGGTGCTGGGCGAGTATTGCTGTGCGGTCGGTCAGTGAATTCTGCACCAACCAGATGTGGAATGTTGTCTTGAAATTACTTCTCACACAGATCAAGTGTCAATCTGAAGGTTCGATGTCAAGACAAAGTGGTGACAAACCTCTGTATTCCGACATAACATCTCTAAACGAGAGATTCTGCAGCAGCAGACACGGACAAAACAGGGGGTCGTCTTGGATCTTGATGAGACGCACGTGCGCATGCTGGAGATCCTGAGAGACAACGGGCGAATCTCCATCGCCACGCTGTCTGAAGAATTGGGCATCTCACGATCGAACGCCTATACGCGTTACGAGTCGCTGGTGCGCAATGGAGTGATTCGCGGGGTGCACGCCGACATCGATCCGACCGCTGTCGGGCTGAACGTCGCCGCCATGGTGTTCGTCACGGTCAGGCAGAGCCAGTGGTCTGATTTTCGCAGCCGCCTCTCTACCCTCGACGAGCTCGAGTCCTTCACCGTGATGACGGGTGAGCACGACGCCATGCTGCTGGTTCGCGGTTCGGGGGTCGCCGCCATCCACGATCTCGTCGCCACGCGGCTGGCGCAGTGGCCCTCCGTCAAGGCCACCGTGACCGTCTTCATCATGGACGAGATGGCGTCGAACGTGTCGCTGCGCATGGGAGAGTCAGCCAGCGACACGCTGCAGCAATCGGGCGAGCGCTACGGAATGACGCGGTTCGTGCGCACCAGCGACGAACGGGCGAAGAGCGCAGAGAACGCTCAGAACGCTAGGCGCGCACCTCGCGGCACACGCTGACATGGTCGGCCCCGTCAGGTCCGACGAAGTCCTCGGTCAACTCGAGCACGCCATCGGCGGCGCGGCTCACGACCGAGGTCGCCGAGCCGGCGGTCGTAGATCCGTCGACGCCGAGGTGCACGAATGACACGTGCAGCACGTTGCGGTCGCGGTATCCGCTGAAGCGCCCCACGACCACTGTGTCACCGGTGTATTCACCCCAGATGACGCCACGATCCTCGCGATAGTGAAAGCGCGACGGCGCCGTCGTCGACACCGCGCTCGCAGTCGACGAGACCATGTCGAACACCGTGTCGTCGATCGATTCGTCGAAGGTGCTCGAGGCTGCGGCAGAGGATGCGTCGGAGGGGGTGCTCATGATCGCCCACTGTTCCGGAGTGCGACTCGACTCGTCAATTCGTGCGCAGAAAGTCCATCGCCAGATGTCAGCTACATGACATCAGTGGACGATTGAACGCCAGCACTCGAATACACAGGACGAATTGTCGAGAGCGGCGTAACGAGCTTGAAACGTGCTCGAGGAACGGGCTAATTTGCAGACATGACTACTCTTTCGCCCGCCCCGCGCGACCCCCGGATGCCTCGGCTCCCCACCTCCGAGACGTTCCGCGAGTTCATGGCCAGCGGCTGGGCAGAGCCCGATCGCACCGCCAGGGTCACGCCCGGCGCGGCCGAGGCCGCCTCAGATCACCGCGCAAGACTCTCGGCCCGATTCCCGGCAGATGCCCTCGTCGTCGCGAGCGGACGCAGCGCGGTTCGCTCCAACGACACCGAGTTCGGCTTCCGGCCGCACAGCGACTTCGCCTGGCTCACGGGATGCGTCGCCGAGGCGGCCGTCGTCGTGATGCGGCCCACCGCATCCGGCCACGACGCCGTGCTCTACCTCACCGAGCCCGCCTACGCGGGAGAGGAGGCCTTCTACGCCGACGCGATGCGGGGCGAGCTATGGGTGGGAGCCGCCCCGGGTCTCGACGACTGGGCGAGCGCACTGCAGATCGAGGTGCGTTCGCTGGCCGTGCTCGCCGACGATCTTCGCGCGCTTCACGGCATGATTCCTGGCGAGGTTCTCTCTGCCGGAGCGGCCGAACCCGCACTGGCCGAGAGCGGCATCGACACCGGTTCGCCCGCCCTCGAGCGGGTGCTCTCCGATCTCAAGCTCGTGAAAGACGAGTGGGAGATCACTCAGCTGCGCGCCGCTGTCGACGCCACGGTCGACGGCTTCGCCGCCGTCGTCGCAGAGCTTCCCACAGCACTCTCCGGCCGAGGAGAGCGCTGGCTGCAGGCCACGTTCGAACGCCACTCCCGCCAGGGCGCGAACGGCGTCGGGTACACCACCGTCATGGGCTCGGGGCCGAACGCGGCCACACTTCACTGGTCGCGCTGCGACGGCCCGGTGAGCGCCGATCACCTCGTTCTGCTCGACGCGGGCGTCGAGGTCGACACCCTCTACACGGCGGATGTCACGCGCGTCTTCCCGGCATCCGGCACCTTCTCGCCAGCCCAGCGCCGAGTGTACGAGCTCGTGCTCGAGGCGCGGGCGGCGGCGCTCGCCACGCTGCGACCAGGAGCACTGTTCTCTGACTTTCAAGAGGCGGCGCACGACGTGATCGCCCGCGGCCTGCACGGCTGGGGCATTCTGCCCGGCACGCTCGAGGAGGCCCTCAGCCCCGAGGGCCAGTACCACCGCCGCTATGCGATCTGCGGCAACGGGCATCACCTCGGCCTCGACGTGCACGACTGCGCCAAGACCAGCGAAGAGCTCTATCTGCGCACGCCTCTCGTTGCGGGCATGGTGCTCACGGTCGAACCGGGCATCTATTTCCACGCCAACGACCTCACTCTTCCCGAGGAGTTGCGCGGCATCGGGGTTCGCATCGAAGACGACCTGCTGATCACCGAGTCGGGCTACGAGAACCTCTCCGGCGCCCTGCCGGTGGAGGTCGACGATGTGGAGGCATGGGTGCGCTCGCTGACGCAGTAGCTGCGCGCCGCAGACGGCGCGTTCGGCGGTTTCGCGGCCACGGGTCACCTCGCCTCGCGGCCGTGCGAGCATGAATACTGTGCAATCACGAGCGTCCGAATCAGCGCTCACGGATGCCGAACTGCGGCTCCTCGAGGCGCAGTTGCGCGGGCGCCGGCTCGACATCGATAGAGAACTCGGCGGGCTGGCGCAGACACTCGTCGAGGTGCGCGAGGCGCGCGGCGCGGAGTCGGTCGACGACGAGCACGACCCCGAGGGTCCGACGCTGTCGAGCGAGTGGTCGCGCATCCACGGGGTGCATGGCGAGCTCGCGGCCGCATCGGAGGCGGTCGAAGCAGCCCTCGAGCGCATCGCGTCGGATAGCTACGGAGTCTGCACCCGATGCGGCCAGCCGATCGGGTTCGCACGCCTCGAGGCTCGACCCGAGGCAACGCTCTGCATCGAGTGCGCCCGAGCCGCAGAGCGCTGAGCGCTGTGCCCGGCGCCGCGCCCGAGCCCGAGCCCGCCATCGAGATGACAGTTCGCGTCACCTCATGGCCCCGAGATCGCGGTTCGATGCAGCGGAAGTGTCATCTCGGCATCCAGAAGAGGCCTCACGCCGCGACTTCTTCGAGCACCTCTCTGAACGCCACGGTCGCGGGGTGATGCGCGCCGCTGTCGCGCACCGAGGTGAAGATCGACCGACGCGCATCCCCCGCCAGCGCGAGGAGCCGGCAACTGGTCTCGCGCCCCGCCCACACGAGCTCGGGCATCAGCGCCACGGCATTGCCCGACTCGATCAGGCGGATCTGCGCCTGCAGGTCGGCGGTCTCGTAGCGCACATCGGGCTCGAATCCGGCGATGCGGCAGCGCTGCAGCGCCCAGTGTCGGGAGGCGGCACCCGCCGGCTCCATCACCCAGGGCAGGTCGTGCGCATCCTCGATCGACTCGACTCCGTGGATCTGACGCGCGAGGGGAGGAACGGCGAGAGAGACCGCGTCAGACGTGAGCCACTTCTTGTCGAGCTCCGGATGCCGCGGCGCCGCGTGCGCCGGGTATTCCTCGGCGACCACCATGTCGAAGTCGCGGGCCCAGGTCTCGTAAAGGGCCGTCTCGGGCTCGCGCTGCACCATCTCGACCCGCACCTCGGGATAGCGGGAGCGCATGAGGCTCAGCGCATCCGGCATCAGTGCCAACGCGGCCGACTGGAACACGGCGACCCGCACGCTGCCGGTGACGGCGGTCAACGAGGCTGCGAGCGTGGCTTCGGCGCTCTCGAGGATCTCGAGCATCGCGGCGGTCTGAGCGACGAGAATCTCGGCCTGAGGCGTGAGTTGCACGCGGCGGCCGACTTTGCGCAGCAGCTCGACACCCGTCTCTTTCTCGAGCAGCGCAAGCTGCTGCGACACCGATGACGGGCTGAAATTCATGGCCGACGCGACCTCGGCGAGGGTGCCACGAATCTTGAGTTCACGCAGGATGCGCAAGCGCCGGGCATCGAGCATTGTCGCGCTCTCCATTCATCGGCTGAACTGATGTTTATTGGTTACAAAAGGTCACTTTATCTAAAGTGACCGTGATCCCATACTGAACCCATGACCGACATTGCCTCTAACCCGGAAGCGACAATCGAGGCCCCCAACGCCGCGACCCGTTCACGCCCCGAATCCCCCACCGACCTGCCCACTCCCGAGGCGGTCACCGCCCTCGTGCGCCGTTGGCTCACCGAAGCCGCGGCCATCCCCGCCGACGCGTCGGCCCAGCGCCTGGCCGGCGTTCTCAAAGACCCGAAGGGGCTCGACTTCACCGTCGGATTCGTCGACGGCGTCGTGCGCCCCGAGGACCTCGGCGTGGCCGCGCGCAACCTGCGCGCGCTCGCTCCCGATGTACCGGCGTTCCTGCCCTGGTACCTGAAGAGCGCCGTTCGCCTCGGCGGCATGGCAGCTCCCATCGCGCCGGCCATCGCCATCCCGATCGCCCGCAAGGTGCTGCGCGGCATGGTGGGCCACCTCATCATCGATGCCACAGACGCCCGTCTCGGCTCGGCCATCGCGAAGCTGCGCAGCCACGGCGAGGGAACGAAGCTCAACGTGAACCTGCTCGGCGAGGCCGTGCTCGGCGAGGCCGAGGCCGCCCGTCGCCTCGAGGGCACGCACCGACTACTCGCCCGCGACGACGTCGACTACGTGTCGATCAAGGTCTCCTCCACCGTCGCCCCGCACTCGGCCTGGGCCTTCGACGAAGCCGTCGCCCACATCGTCGAGCGCCTCACGCCGTTGTTCGAGCGCGCTGCCAAGGCGACGCCGGCCAAGTTCATCAACCTCGACATGGAGGAGTACAAAGACCTCGACCTCACCATGGCCGTGTTCATGCGCATCCTCGACGACCCTCGCTTCTTCGGTCTCGAAGCGGGCATCGTGCTGCAGGCCTATCTGCCGGATGCCCTCTCCGCGATGATCCGCCTGCAGGACTGGGCATCCGCTCGTCGTGCCGCCGGTGGTGCCGGGGTGAAGGTGCGCATCGTGAAGGGCGCGAACCTGCCCATGGAGGAGGTCGAGGCGAGCCTGCACGGCTGGCCGCTCGCGACCTGGTCGACGAAGCAGCAGAGTGACACGAACTACAAGCGCGTCGTGACCTACTCGCTGCACCCCGATCGCATCGACAACGTTCGCATCGGAGTCGCCGGACACAACCTCTTCGACATCGCCTTCGCCTGGCTGCTCGCTCAGAAGCGTGGCGTGACCGACGGGCTCGAGTTCGAGATGCTGCTGGGCATGGCCCAGGGGCAGGCCGAGGCCGTGCGCCGCGAAGTCGGATCGCTGCTGCTCTACACGCCCGTCGTGCATCCGCAGGAGTTCGACGTGGCGATCGCGTACCTCATCCGCCGCCTCGAAGAGGGCGCAAGCCAACAGAACTTCATGTCGGCCGTCTTCGAACTCAGCGAGAACGAGGCGCTGTTCACCCGTGAGCGCGAGCGCTTCGAGGCGTCGCTTGCCGAGCTCGACGACGCCGTACCGCAGCCGAACCGCACACAGAACCGCGGCGCCTCAGAGGCACCGGCGGCGCGTACCGGCTTCGACAACACTGCCGACACCGACCCCGCACTGCCCCAGAACCGTGCGTGGGGTCTCGAGATTCTGCGCCGCGTTCCGTCGTCGCTGCTGGGCGATGACACGATCGCCGAGTCGATCGTGCACGACGAAACCGAATTGGATGCGGTGATCCAGACCGCGGCCGAGGCCGGTTCCGCATGGGGTCGGCTCTCTGGCGCCGAGCGTGCCGAGGTGCTGCACCGCGCGGGCGACGAACTCGCCCTCTCGCGCGCCGATCTGATGGAGGTCATGGCCTCGGAGACAGGCAAGACCCTCGATCAGAGCGACCCGGAGGTCTCGGAGGCGATCGACTTCGCCCACTTCTACGCCGAGCGCGCCCGCGAACTCGACAGCGTCGACGGCGCCACCTTTGTGCCCTCGACCCTCACCGTCGTCGCTCCTCCGTGGAACTTCCCCGTCGCCATCCCCGCGGGCTCGACCCTCGCCGCCCTCGCGGCCGGTTCAGCTGTGGTCATCAAGCCTGCCCGCCAGGCCCGCCGCTCCGGTGCCGTGATGGTCGAGGCTCTCTGGCGGGCGGGTGTTCCCCGCGAGGCTCTTCGACTCGTGCAGCTCGCCGACCAGTCGCTGGGTCGCACGCTCATCGCTCACGACTCCGTCGACCGTGTCATCTTGACCGGCGGATACGAGACGGCCGAACTGTTCCGCTCGTTCCGCCCCGACGTGCCCCTGCTAGCCGAGACCAGCGGCAAGAATGCCATCATCGTGACGCCGTCGGCCGACCTCGACCTCGCTGTCAAAGATGTGGTCGCCTCGGCCTTCGGTCACGCCGGGCAGAAGTGCTCGGCGGCATCCCTCGTGATTCTGGTGGGATCGGTCGCGACCTCGCGCCGCTTCCGCACCCAGCTGGTCGACGCGGTGTCGTCGCTCACGGTCGGTTATCCGGCCGATCCGAGCACGCAGATGGGCCCGATCATCGAGAAGGCGAAAGGCAAGTTGCTCTCCGGCCTCACCACCCTCGGTGATGGCGAGAAGTGGCTCGTCGAGCCGAAGAAACTCGACGACAGCGGCGCCCTCTGGAGCCCGGGAGTGCGCGCTGGCGTGCGTCGCGGATCCGAGTATCACCTCACCGAGTACTTCGGCCCGATCCTCGGCATCATGACGGCCGCCACGCTCGAGGAGGCGATCGAGATCCAGAACGAGATCGATTATGGACTCACCGCCGGGCTGCACTCGCTGAACTCGGCCGAGCTGGGCGTGTGGCTGTCGCGCATCCAGGCCGGAAATCTGTATGTCAATCGCGGAACCACCGGCGCGATCGTGCGCCGCCAGCCCTTCGGTGGCTGGAAGAAGTCGGTCGTCGGGCCAGGCTCGAAGGCCGGAGGCCCGAACTACCTGCTCGGTCTCGGCTCGTGGCAGACGGCCGTGAGCCACGCCGACGCGCCCGTGGCCAACGCATCGGTTCGACGACTGATCGACGCCGCCGCGACCGAGCTGAGCGCCGATGACTTCGGCAGCCTGCGCCGCGCCGCTGCGAGCGACGCCGCTGCGTGGGCATCGGAGTTCGGCCTCGCCCGCGACGTCTCTGGCCTCAGCGCCGAGCGCAACGTGTTCCGTTACGTGCCGCGCCCCGTGACCGTGCGATTCGGCAGCGACGCGACCGACGCATCCGTCGTACGCGTGCTGGCGGCCGCGTTCGTCTCGGGCGCGCCGATCGAGGTGTCGGCCGCGGTCGCGCTTCCGGCGCAGCTGCGCGCAGCCGTCGCCGAGTGCGGCCTCTCGATGCGCATCGAGAGCGACGAGGCGTGGCTGGCTCGGGCGAACACAATGATGGATGCGACGGTGCGGCTGGTCGGGGCATCTGCAGGCGAGCTCGCGATCGCCACGGGCGGCCGCCCGGATCTCGCCGTCTACGCCGGCGAGGTCACGGAGTCGGGCCGCATCGAGCTGCTGCCGTTCCTGCACGAGCAGGCGGTGTCGATCACGGCGCACCGCTTTGGAACGCCGAACCACCTGAGCGACAACCTGATCTAGCGGCGGGATCTCGATACGGTCGCTGCGCGACCTACTCGATCAGCGCAGACGTGTGCGCTGGTCGAGTAGTCGCGTGAGGAACGAGCTCGACGTATCGAGACCACCCACCGCTACGCTGAGGCGGTGGACGCCCTGGTCACCATCCTCTTCGTCGTGCTCATCGGCGCTGCGGTTCTCCCCCTGCTCGCGCTGGTCGTCTACATCGTTGCCAGCGCATTCGGACTCGGTTTCGCAGACCGGGTCCTCGACGCGACCATGGCGCTTCTGACAGCTCAATGGAGCATAGGCGGCGTGCTCAATGCGATCGTCGGCGTGGCGCTCATCGCGCTCGGCGTCTGGTGCGTGATAACCGTGGAGCCCGCTGTCGCGAAAGGATTGTGCCTCGCGCTCATCCCCCTGGGCATCTGGCGTCTCGTGCGAGGAGCGCACATTCTCCGAGCCGCACGCGGAACACCCAAATGAGCTCGACTCGGATCTCGATACGGTCGCTGCGCGACCTACTCGATCAGCGCCGACCTGTGCGCTGGTCGAGTAGTCGCGCGAGGAACGAGCTCGACGTATCGAGACCACGCGCCCGCTACGCTCCCGCGAAGAACGCCCCGACCGCGGCCGACAGCGCCACGGGGTCGTTCACATGGCACAGCTCGCGCGCCGAGTGCATCGACAGCAGCGGAACTCCCACGTCGACCGTACGGATTCCGAGCCTCGTCGCGGTCAGTGGTCCGATCGTCGATCCGCACGGAACAGCGTTGTTCGACACGAACTCCTGATAACTGACGCCCGCCCGCTCGCAGGCGCGCGCCCACAGGGCCGCACCGAACGCATCCGTCGCATAGCGCTGGTTTGCGTTGATCTTGAGCAAAGGCCCGCCGCCCGCAATCGGAGTGTTCACGGGGTCGTGCCGCTCGGGATAGTTCGGGTGGATCGCGTGGCCCGCGTCGGCAGACAGACACCAGGATGCGGCGTACGCGCGCAGACGGTCGCTCTGGGTGGAACCGAGACCGGCCCCGATGCGGCTGAGTACGTCGTCGAGCAGGGGGCCGGATGCGCCGGAGCGCGACTGGCTGCCGAGTTCTTCGTGGTCGAACGCCGCGAGCACGCTGATGTGCTGCTGCTCAGCCTGAGCCTCGTCGGCGGCCGCGATCAGCGCAACGAGCCCCGCGTAGACCGACGACAGGTTGTCCATGCGGCCGGCGGCGAAGAGTTCGCCATCTTTGCCGAAGCGAGCGGGCGCTTGGGTGTTCGCCGTCAGCAGGTCGTAGCCGGCGACATCCCAGGCCGGCACTCCCGCCAGGTGCGCCAGATGGGCCAGCAGATCGCCGGCGTGCCCCACCCCGAAGACCGGGGTCATATGCCGCTGTTTGTCGAGCACGAGCCCCGAGTTCACCTCGCGATCGAGGTGGATGGCGAGCTGGGGAATGCGCAGGTAGGGCCCGGTGCGCACAAGATGCTCGCGACCATCGTGGGTGACGAGCCGACCGGCGAGTTCGAGTTCGCGGTCGAGCCACGAGTTGAGCAGCGGGCCGCCGTAGACCTCTACGCCGGCCTGCAGCCATCCGCGGTTCGCGATCGTGGGCTTCGGCTTGAGCTTGAAGCCGGGCGAGTCGGTGTGCGAGCCGAGAACGCGGAATGGCGTCGTCTTCGTCGCTCCGGCGGGCATCAGCCACGCGATGATCGCGCCGTCGCGCACCACATAGTGCCGAGCGGATGCGGCGGGCTCGGTGCCGCCACCATCGCCGTCGGCGCCGGCCGCCGGCCAGTCGCTCGCCTCCTCGAGTCGCGAGAATCCGGCCTCGTCGAGCCGACGGGCGGCCTCGGCGACCGCGTGATACGAGCTCGGAGATGCTTCGATGAAACGGGCGAAGTCGTCGATGTACGCGTCGGTGATGTGGGCATCCATAGAGTCAATCCAACCACTGCAATCGGGTGGCGAAGGCCTCCTGCTCAGCGGGCGGCGAGCGAGCGGGCCAGCGCGGCCTCGATGAGTTCGAGGTCGATGTGCACGTGTTCCGATGCGATGCGACCGGCGTCGTCGGCTCTGCCGTCGACGATGGCTGCGACGAGCTCCTCGTGATCGCCCAGTGCGCGCAGCTCCATCTCTCGCATTCCTTCGGGCGAGCCCCAGAGGTGCGCCGGGGCCGAGATGCTGATGCGCGATTCGAGCTCGAGCAGCAGAGACGGCAGAGTGGCGTTGTGGGTGGCGCGGCCGATGGCGAGGTGCAGCTGCTCGTCGGCCTTCTGCGATGCCAAGCCTGACTCGGCGGAGCGATAGCCGGCGAGGCATTCCTGCATACGCTCGACGTCGTCGGGCGTTCGCCGGTTCGCGGCCGCACCGGCGATGGTGCCGTGCAGCCACGCGATGGCCTCGAGGGTGTCGCGCAGGTCGTCGAGCCGGGCCGAGAGGGTGCGCTGCACCGGGGCATCCGACTCTGCCCCCCATTGCTCTCGCACGAACGACCCACCACCTCGCCCGCGTTGGGTCTCGAGCAGCCCCTTCTCGACGAGCACGGCGAGCGCCTGCCGCACGGCCATGCGGCCCACCTTGAGCGAGGCCGCAAGAGTTCGTTCGGGCGGAAGCTTGGAGCCGGGAAGATACTCGCCGACAGCGATGGCGGTGATGAGCCGGTCGGTGATCTCGTCGGACCTCGACGAGCTCACGATCGGGGTCCCGAGGTGAGAGGCGACGGGCGTCTGGTCCGCGGTCATCGGATCCTCCGTTCGCGTGTCATCGGGCGGCCGAATGTAACGCTCATGTTAACGGAGCCAAATGGTCTTCTGGTGAGACCTTTTCTTGTGCACAATGACTCTCATGTCTTCTGTGACCACCCGTCTCATCCCGTTCGGCGAGTACTCCACCTGGGTTCGAATCGAGAAGCCCGACGCGCCACGAGAAGACGCGCTCCCCCTCGTCGTTCTGCACGGCGGCCCCGGGATGGCGCACAACTACGTGCGCAACATCGGCCTGATCGCCGACGAGACCGGTCGCACGGTCATTCACTACGACCAGCTGGGCTGCGGCAACAGCACTCACCTACCCGATGCGCCGGCCGACTTCTGGACGCCGCAACTCTTCGTCGACGAGTTCGAGAATCTCGTCGACGCGCTCGGGCTCGACCAGGTGCATCTGCTGGGCCAGTCGTGGGGCGGGATGCTCGCTGCCGAGATCGGGGTGCGACGCAACCCTGCGCTGGCGAGCCTGAGTATCTGCAACTCCCCCGCCTCGATGCCGCTCTGGTCGCAGGCCGCGAGCGCCCTGCGCGACGAGCTGCCGCCCGAGGTGCAGAGCGCGCTCGACCGGCACGAGGCCGCCGGAACGCTGGACGACCCCGAGTACGTGGCGGCATCGGCCGTCTTCTACGAGCGGCACGTGTGCCGCGTCACCCCGACACCCCCCGATTTTCAGGAGAGCGTCGACCAGATGGAAGCGGAGCCCACGGTGTACCACACCATGAATGGGCCGAACGAGTTCCATGTCGTCGGCACCCTGGGTTCCTGGACCGTCGTCGATCGCCTCGATCGCATCGACACCCCCACACTCGTCGTCGCCGGCGAGTTCGACGAAGCGACGCCCGCCACCTGGGAACCCTTCGCCACCCGCATCGCCGGAGTCACCACCCATGTCTTCGCCGGAGCCAGCCACTGCGTTCACCTCGAGCAGCCCGAGATCTTCCGGGCCGAGATAGCGCACTTCTTGAGCAAGCATGACCTCAGCACGCACGACTACAGCCCCTCCGGCAGAAGAGACCTCACATCATGACCCAGTCCGACCCCGCCCTGACCGCCCAGCAGGAGCTCGAATCGCTCGGCTACAAGCAGCAACTCAAGAGAAGCGTCTCGACCGTCGATCTGCTGATCTACGGTCTCGTCTTCATGGTGCCCATCGCGCCGTGGGCGATCTTCGGCGTCGTGTACAACGCGGCCGGCGGCATGGTTCCGCTGGTCTATCTCATCGGCCTCGTCGCCATGATCTTCACGGCCCTGGCCTACCAGCAGATGGCCAAATCGATCCCGCTGGCCGGAAGCGTCTTCTCCTACGTGGGCCGCGGCATCCACCCCACGGCCGGATTCTTCGCGGGCTGGGCCATTCTGCTCGACTACCTGCTCGTGCCGACCCTCCTCTACGTCTTCGCCGCCGAGTCGATGGTGGGCATCTTCCCCGACACTCCACGCTGGGTCTGGGCTCTCGTCTTCGTCGCCATCAACACGGTCGTCAACCTGTTGGGCATCGGTTCGCTCAAGCTGATGAACCGCATCTTTCTCGCGATCGAGCTGATCTTCGTCGTGATCTTCATCGTCATCGCCGTCACCGCTCTCTCGGGCAATACGGTGCCCGGAGCGGCCTTCACGATCGATCCGCTGTGGGACGCGAGCAAGGTGACCGGGCCGCTCATCGCATCCGCCCTGTCGATCGCCGTGCTCAGCTTCTTGGGCTTCGACGGCATCTCGACCATGTCGGAGGAAGCCACCGGCGGACGCAACTCCGCCGGCCGCGCCATGATCCTCGCGCTGATCATCGTCGCCGTGCTCTTCATCGTGCAGACCTGGCTGGCGAGCGCCCTGGCCGGCGGACGCGAGTCGTTCAGCGACGACGAGGCGGGCAATGCCTTCTTCACCATCGTGCAGGCGGCCTCGAACAGTGGATGGATGACCGCCTTCCTGGTCGTGAACGTACTCGCCGTGGGCATCGCCAACGCGATGGCCGCTCAGGCCGCCACCAGCCGGCTGCTCTTCTCGATGAGCCGCGATCGCCAGCTGCCTCGCTTCCTCAGCACCATCAACAAGCGCCAGGTTCCCCAGAACGCCATCCTGCTCGTGTCGGCCCTCTCTGCCGTTCTGGTGCTGTTCTTCGTCGGGCAGATCGACTTGATCTCGGCACTCGTCAACTTCGGGGCGCTCTTCGGCTTCATGCTGCTGCACATCGCCGTGATCGTCTTCTACATCGTGAAGAAGAAGTCCAAGAACTACCTTCTGCACCTCGTCGTGCCGGTCATCGGATTCCTGATCATCGGCTACGTGCTGTTGAACGCGGCCATCGAGGCCAAGATAGGCGGGCTCGTCTGGCTCGTCATCGGAGCCGCCGTCTTCGCCTATTACAAGGTCACCGGTCGAAAGACCGAGCTGACAGAAGAGGATGCTCACGCATGAGCGACAGAGACCACGGCAACACGACCTGGATCGTCGACCCTTCGGGAATCGACCACCTGCTCGGCAAGGAGAACGGCCGCTTCGGCTTCGAGGCGTCAAGCCCCGCCCTCAGGATCGCCCCGGGAACCGGCGAGCGCATCGGCTTCGAGACGAGCGACGAGGTGTATCGCCAGCTTCACGAGCACAAAGACATGCAGAAGCTCACGGCGGGCATCAACCCCGTCACCGGCCCCGTTCATGTCGAGGGGGCCGTCCCGGGCGACACCCTCGCCGTGTCGATTCACGAGATCAGGTTGAAGGACTGCGGCTGGTCTGTGAGCCTGCCCGGCACCGGCGCACTGTCCGAGGTCATGGGACCGGAATTGTTCAGCCGTCGCGTTCCGCTCGACGCGGACGGCGCCCATGTCACCGATCGGCACACGTTCGCCGTGCGTCCGATGATCGGATGCATCGGCACGGCTCCCGCAGAGGGCTCGAACTCCACCATCATGCCGGCCTATGCACAGGGCGGCAACATGGACCTGACCGAGTGCCGCCCCGGATCGGTGGTCTACCTTCCCGTGATGGTCGAGGGCGCGTACCTCTCGATCGGCGACATCCACGCGCTGATGGCCGAGGGAGAGTCGTCGTTCGTGGCGATCGAGGCCGAGGGTGTCGCCGTCGTCAGCATCGACCTGATCCCGGGCAAGCGCATCCGGGCACCCCGGGTTGAGACCGACGACGAGTGGATCTTCGTGGGCCTGGGCGACCCCGTCCAGCAGAGCGTCACTCGAGGCTACGAAGACCTCTTCGAGTTCTTGACCATCGACAACGGCTGGACGAAAGGCGATGCCTACGCCGTGATGAGCGCCGTGTGCCACTCGAGGCTCGGTGGGCCGACCGGATCGGAGACTCCCGATCCGCTGCATCCGATGGCGCCTGTCGGAGCGGTGACCCTGCACATCCTGCCGAAAAGCGTTCTGCTCTAGGAGGAAGGAGCCTCGTCGGGGAACACTCGCTTGTACGTGCGCCCGTCGGACAGCGTCACGGTCTCGGCCCGCAGCTGACCGCGGCTGACGCGCAGATACACCGCCTGGGCGCTTATCCCGAGTTTCGTCGCCGCCTCCGATACCGACATGCCCGGCAGGTCGGTGGGCACGCTGCTCGGCCTCGCGGAGCGCTTGCGGCCCGCCTCGTGCCGTTCGAGGATCTCGGCGTCGGTGCCATGCCAGCGCCACTTCGCGGCCGCAGCTCCGAGCCCGGCCGCACTCGCGATCTCCTCCCACGTTATTCCGGACGCGCGGGCCTCACGCACAGCGTGGAGCGTCGCGGCGTCTTTCTCGAGTTCGCCGGCGAGCATGCGCACGGCGCGAATGCGATCGAGGGGCGGAGGGGGCGATTGGGGCGATGCGACAGCGGCGGCATCGAGCTCGGCCACGCGGGCGAGCCACAGGCGACTTTCGTCAGACAGGAAGGACACGCGGTCATGTTAGCCTCCCATTTCTGTGCATGACTGGGAGTCGCCGTCAGAGACTCTCGGCCCGCCGATCGAGGCGTTTGAGCGCCTTCGGAGACTCGTTGAGAGCAGCCGACCCTCTGTTCTGCGCGCGAACAGACATGGCGCCATAGACGAACGTGTTCTCGCCCGCAGCGTGGGCGCGGTTCGAGTTCAGCAGCAGGTGCTCCACGAACAGGGCGTTGTCGCGGTGGTCGCCGAGAGCATCCTGCACGCGTTCCGCCTCGCGCGAGATGTGCCGGTACCTCTTGCCGAGCACGGCCGTGCCGCCCTTCGATACCGCGTCTGCCGCGAACCGCAGTCGGCGCGCAGCCTTACGGGCGCTGTGCAGCGCACGATCACCGCGGGCGTCGATGTCGCCGCCCGGCCCGGATGCTCCGGCGAAGGCGGCCGCACCGGCTCGCTTTCGCAGCCGCGCCAGTTCGCTCGCGATCACTTTGGCAGCGACGACCTTGATCGGCGTGCGCTTCTCGCCCAAAGCCGAGAGGGGCGGATTCGCCACGAAGTCGTCGAGTTCATCGAACAGCCGGTAGTAGCTCGCGCTCGACAGCATGCGCAACGCCGCAGCGTGCGCCTGACGGTATTCCTCGAGCGAGCCTTCGACCAGGCGACGGTGCGAGGCATCGCTCGTGCGGTGCCCCAACTCACTGAGCTCGTCGCCGGCGAGTTGCGCACGGACTTCGGCATCGCGAGCCGTGCCGAGCACCCCTCCCAGTGTGCGGAGCTGATCACGCAGCGACGACACCCGCTCGTCATCGAACAATCGCCGGTACGCCGCGAGCACGCTGCGCAGTCGGCGAACGGCGGATCGCATCTGATGCACGGAGTCGGGCTGATCGGCGCGAGCCTGGGGATCGAGTTGCTCGAGCTGCTCGACGAGCTGGCGCAACGCCTCGACGATCACGTCGGCGGCGGGGCTCTTCGATGTCAGCTCAGACGCGGGCGCGGGGCGGGCGCTCGGGACCGCGCGCTGCACCTCGACTGCGTCTTGCTCCCCGGCATCGTCTAGCGCATCGCTCAGCGAATCATGGCCGAGCGCCCGCGCGATCTTGGCCGGCGACGACGATACGGTGGCGGCCTCGGCGAGCACGGCCACCTCGATGGCATCGAGCAGGGCCGTCCGCCCCTCCTCGCTGTCTGGCGCCCCAGGCAGAAGCTCCACCTCCCACTCGCGCCAGGCCCGCACGGCGCCACCCCGAACATCCGATGCCGTGACCTGATCGTCGGCGAATTCGGCGACGGCCTCGCCGCCCGCGCCGACCAGATGCGTCGCGGTGCGTCGGGTCGAGATGCGGGCGAGCGGGGTCAGGATGCGATCACGCACGATCGCGCGCACAGGCTCGAGAACCGACTCGGGCACGGCGTCTGACGACGAATCCGCGGCTCCGTCGACGTCGAGCGGCCAGTGTAATTCCGTGCGACCTTCGCCCGCCGGACGCTTGATGTGCCACCCCTCGTCGCCTCCGCCCTCGCGGCGGCGCACGATGTGGCGCTTGCGCAGAAGATCGAGTCCTTCGGTGTCGTAGTACACAGCCTCGAGCTGCACGGCGTCGTCGACGGAGACACTCTCGATGCCCTCGACACTCGTGAATGTGGGCACGAGCGCATTCTCGTCGACGTCGTATTTGCGCTCGATCTCGACCTGGCTGGTGTGCTTCATGGCTTCTCCGTCGGGGCTGACTGTCGCCGGAGCGGACAGTTGCGACCGGCACACCGGGCACAGTAGTCCGCACCGGTATCCATTGTCGCCGACCGAGGTCAGCGCTGCACGCGCAACCCGTGCTCGGGGTCGAGTTTCGCCAGAATCTTTCCCATGACGCGGTGCAGGTCTTCTACATCCTGCGCGTCAAGCGGATCGATCACGTAGTCGCGCACGGTGCCGACGTGACCGGGCGCGGTGGCGCCCACCTTCTCCCAGCCCGCATCCGTGAGGCGGGCATTCGTGGCACGACGATCGTCGGTGCTCGGAGATCGCTCAATGAAGCCGCGCTTCTCGAGCCGCGAGACCACGTGCGAGAGGCGGGGAAGGGTGGCGTTCGTGACCAGGGCGAGTTCGGTCATGCGAAGCGTGCGGTCGGGTGCCTCCGACAGCATCGCGAGGGTGAGATAGTCGAAGTGCGTGAGGTCGGCATCGTGTTGCAGCTGAGTGTCGAGCACTCCCGGAAGCCGCTCGACCACGGAGATGAACCTCACCCAGGCGCGCTGCTGCTCATCGTTCAGCCAGACATCGTCACTCATGAGCACCATTCTATCGAATGGTTGATGCTACAACTAAGTGGACGCACAGCAAGCAGTCGCCTCACGAGGAGATCTGCGAGAGCCTGCCGACCACCGTGGTCGTGAGCCGTTCCGTCCACGGCACGGGGTCGACGTATCGGGGCGGCACGACGCCGACGAGGGTGATGCCCACCTCGGAGTAGCGCTCCATGTCGGCGAGGAACGCGTCCGTGTCGCCGGTGGGATCGCCCTGATAGAGCATGGTCTTCTCGATCGCGTCGTAGTCGGTTCCGAGCGCATCGCAGTGCCCGCGCAGCACGTCGAGCTTGTGCTTGACCGTGCCGAGCGCCGCGTCGCCCGGCGCGCCGAAGAGGTTGCACGCCTGGGCGTACTGCGCCACGAACTTGAGCGTCTTGCGCTCGCCGCCCCCGCCGATGAGGATCGGCACCGAGCCGCGCACCGGCTGCGGAAGACTGATCGTCTCGGCGAGCGAATAGTGCTCGCCCTCGAACGGTCCGTTGTTGGGCGACCACATCTGCCGGCAGATCTGCAGGGTCTCCTCCAGGCGCTCGAACCGCTCCTTCGTCGAGGGGAACGGCACTCCGAGAGCAGCGTGTTCCCGCTCGTACCAGGCCGCCCCGATGCCGAGAACGGCCCGACCCTTCGAGAGAACGTCGAGGGTCGTCACGGTCTTGGCGAGCAGGCCCGGATGCCGGTAGGTCACGCCGGTGACCAGCAGGCCCAGCCGCATCCGGTTCGTGATGCCGGCGAGGTAGCCGAGCGAGGTGTAGCCCTCGAGCATCGGCTCGAAGGGGCCGCCGGCGTCGAGCATCTGGAACCAGTGGTCCATGAACGAGAAGAGCGCGACGCCGCCCTCATCGGCGATCCGCGCGGTCTCGGTGAGGCGATCAGTGAGAGTGGTCTCCCACTCCGGGGCGGTGAACGTGAAATAGTGCAAGCCGAGATCCATAGGCTCACACTAATCCCGCAAAAGGCAATCTCCGCCGCAGTACTCTCGAACCATGCGCTACACCCGCCTCGGAAACACCGGTATGCAGATCAGCGAAGTCGTGCTCGGCTGCATGAGCTTCGGCACTCCCGACCAGGGCGGCCACGCCTGGACTCTCGACGAGGAGGCGAGCCGCCCGCTCATCCGCCGCGCTCTCGAGAAGGGCATCACCACCTTCGACACGGCCGATGTCTATTCCGACGGGTCGAGCGAAGAGATCGTGGGTCGCGCCCTGGCCGACTTCGCCCAGCGTGACGACGTGGTGATCGCTACGAAGGTGCACGGCCGCATGGGCAGCACCCCCAACCGTGGAGGTCTGTCACGCCTGCACATCATGTCGGCGATCGACGACAGTCTGCGCCGCCTGGGCGTCGACCACGTCGATCTCTATCAGATCCACCGCTGGGATCCCGAGACACCGATCGAAGAGACCATGACCGCGCTCGACGACATCGTTCGATCGGGCAAAGTGCGCTACATCGGCGCGTCATCGATGTGGGCGTGGCAGTTCGCGAAGGCTCAACGCGTGGCGGAGGTGAACGGCCTGACACCGTTCGTCTCGATGCAAGACCAGTACAACCTTCTTCAGCGTGAGGAAGAACGAGAGATGCACCCGCTCTGCCTCGACGAGAAGGTCGGAGTCCTGCCCTGGTCGCCGCTGGCGCGCGGACGGCTCACCCGCGACTGGGAGGTCGAAACCGACCGCACAGGCAAAGACCTCTTCGGGGCCAAGCTCTACTCCTCTGACGACGCGTCCAATCGCGCGATCGTGGATGCCGTGGCCGGCATCGCGGCCGAGCGCGGCGTCTCGCGCGCTCAGGTCGCCCTCGCCTGGGTTCGTCAGCAGTCCGCGGTGACCGCCCCCATCGTCGGCGCCACGAAAGCGAACCACATCGACGACGCCGTCGCCTCGCTCGACATCGAGTTGAGCGGGTCGGAGCTCGAGCGCCTCACCGCCCCGTACACACCGCGAGACTCCGAGGGCTTCTAGCGAGTCGTACCGACTGGCCGTCGCCCCTTGACGGTTCACTTGCTTTTTGCAAGTATCAGCGCATCACACTCCGTGACCGTTCTGAGGAGCTCCACAATGAAGTCGATGTTCGTCAACCTGCCCGTCACCGATCTCGAGCGCGCCAAGGCGTTCTACGAAGCGCTCGGATTCTCGATCAATCCCAAGTTCACCGATCACAATGCGGCTTGTGTCGTCGTCGAAGACGGCCATAACTACTTCATGATCCTGGTGCGCGAGTTCTTCCAGACGTTCACGAAGCTGCCGATCGGTGACAACGCGGTCAACCCCGCCGTCTCCACCGCGATCTTCCTCGACAGTCGCGACGCAGTCGACGAGGCCGTGACGAATGGAATCGCTGCCGGCGGCACAGAGCCGCAGCCGGCATCCGATTACGGCTTCATGTACCAGCGCCAGATCACCGACCCCGATGGAAACCTCATCGAGTTCGGTTGGATGGACCCCGTCGCCGCGGAGCAGGGGCCAGAAGCCGCCATGAACCCGCAGCCCGAGCAGGCCTGAGGCCGATGGCGGCACGGGACTACGGGCAGTACTCCGGAATCTCGCGCGCGGTCGAGCTCATCGGCGAACGCTGGGCACTGCTCATCGTGCGCGACCTGATCGTAGGGCCTCGGCGCTACGGCGAGCTCGCCACGGGGCTCCCCCGCATCCCGAGCAACATTCTGGCGGCCAGGCTCAAGGAGTTGCAGGCGGTCGGCATTATCCGTCGCGCGCCGCGCTCACGCGTCATCGTCTACGAATTGACACCCTATGGCCGCGAGCTGGAGCCCGTGGTACTTGCTCTGGGCGCCTGGGGGTTCAAGGCGTTGGGCGATGCGCGAAGCGAGCAGGTCATCACTCCCGATTCGCTGACCATCGATCTGCGCACTGCTTTTCAGCCCGCTGTGGCGCTCGAGTTGCCGGCCACATCGTATGCAGCGCGTCTGGGTGACAACGAGCTCATCATCCGTGTAGACGGATCAGCACTCGATATGACCCGCGGTGACGGCCCTGTCGACGTCGCCTTCGCTACCGGCCCGGCCATCCATCGGCTCATTTCGGGCGAGCTGGCCCCGCTGCGCGCCATCGAAAGCGGCGAGGTCGAGGTGCTGCGCGGCCGGGCCGAACTGCTCGGCCGCTTCGCGAGCACCTTCCACCTCGCCGCCTGACAGAGATCTCGATACGGCAGCTTCGCGGCCTACTCGATCAGCGCAGATGCGCTGGTCGAGTAGACGCGCGAGGAACGAGCCGTCGTATCGAGACCACTCGGAGCAAGCTATTCGGCGTCGAGGTCGGTCTCGAGCAGCGTCGCCAGCTCCTCGAGTGCGGCCTCGGCTCCATCGCCCTCTGCCGCGAGGGTGACGATGTCGCCGTTCGCGGCGCCCAGGCTCATGATCGACAGGATGCTCGCAGCATCGAGCGGCGTGCTGCCGCCCTTCGAGATGGTCACTTTCATGGGCTGGCGCTTGACCGCCTCGATGAAGACGGAGGCGGGACGGGCGTGAAGTCCGACGCGGCTGGCGATAGTGGCGTTGCGTTCTGGCATGGGGGTTCTCGTTTCGTTGGAGTGAAGTGAAGTGAAGTGAAGGTGTGTGGTGAGTATCTCAGCGGATGCTCGGGGCCGGCTCAGCGAGCGGCTGCCGGCACAGCCGTCGTGGCAGCCGATCCCGCGACCACTGAATCGGATGCGGCTGCGCCCTCGGCACCCTCGATCGGGCGACGACGCACCCACTTCTTGAGTGCGACGACGAGCAGGCCCGACACGATCGTGCCGGCGAGGATCGCCACGATGAACATGGCGAGGTTGCCGATCGCGAAGAACACGAAGATGCCTCCGTGGGGAGCCTGCGAGGTGACTCCCGTGCCCATGACGATCGCGCCGGTCAGCGCACTGCCCACGATGCCGGCAGGAATGACACGCAGCGGGTCGACGGCGGCGAACGGAATCGCGCCCTCAGAGATGAAGGCGGCACCGAGCAGCCACGCGGCCTTGCCGTTCTCACGCTCAGCCATGCTGAACAGTTTCTTGTCGATCACGGTGGCGAGGGCCAGGGCGAGCGGCGGAACCATTCCCGCGGCCATCACCGCAGCCATGATCTGCCAGGGCGCCTGGTTCGTGATCGAACCGGCCGAGAGACCGGCCACGGCGAAGGCGTACGCAACCTTATTGATGGGGCCACCGAGGTCGGCGGCCATCATCACTCCGAGAATGAGTCCCAAGATGATGGCGCTGGCGCCTGTGAGCGAAGACAGCCAATCGCTGAGGCCAGTCATCAGGAGCGCGATCGGTCCGCCGAGCACGATCACCATCAGCCCCGACGCGAAGATCGAGCCCACCAAAGGAATGATCACGACGGGCATCAGTCCGCGCAGCCAGCGCGGAACCTGAAGTCGTCCGAGCGCCCACGCGATGAATCCGGCGAGCAGACCTCCGACGAGGCCTCCGAGGAATCCGGCGTTCATCAGCAGGGCGACCGCACCGGCAGTGAAGCCCACCGCGATACCCGGCCTGTCGGCGATCGCGTAGGCGATGTAGCCGGCGAGAGCGGGCACGAGGAAGCCCATCGATGCCGCTCCGATGGCGAAAGCGACCGCACCGAGGTACGTTCCGAGTCCGCCATCGGGCAGGTTGAAGAGGCTGTTCTGAAGGATGATGTCCTTCGCGTGGTCACTGATCTGGTAGCCGCCGAGCAGGAAGCCGAGGGCGATCAGCAGACCGCCACCCGCGACGAACGGGATCATGTAGCTGACACCGGTGAGCAGCCAGCGCTTGATCTTCTGGCCGACGTGCTCGTTGGTCGCGGTGCCGGTGGATGCCGCGGCCCCGTCACCCGAAACGCGTCGCGCCTGCGGGTCGTTGGCGGCTGCGAGCGCCTCGGCGATCATCTTGTCGGGCTCGTCGATGCCGCGCTTGACCGGCGACTGGATGACGGGCTTGCCCGCAAATCTGCCCTTGTCGCGAACATCGACGTCGACCGCGAAGACGACGGCCACGGCGCTGGCGATCACGGCAGGGTCGAGAGGCGTCACGCTCGACGAGCCCTGCGTCTCGACGTGCAACTCGGCGCCGGCACGCTTGGCCGCTGCTACGAGCGAGTCGGCGGCCATGTAGGTGTGCGCGATACCGGTCGGGCAGGCAGTGACGGCAACGAGAATCGGCCGGGCCGCGGCGGACGAGCCGTCGGAAGCCGGCGCGGAC
This sequence comes from Agreia pratensis, assembly GCF_900177685.1. GTDB lineage: Bacteria > Actinomycetota > Actinomycetes > Actinomycetales > Microbacteriaceae > Agreia > Agreia pratensis. The sequence goes on along the minus strand of NZ_FXAY01000002.1, from coordinate 240,893 downwards.
GCCGCAGAAGTGGGCGTGGCATCCGCTACCGGCTCGTCGGCGAGAGCTCCGTCGACGAGCTCGACGATCGCTTCGGCGCTCGTCGCCTCGCGGAGGGCGGTCACGAACTCCGGCTTGATGAGCGAGCGCGCGAGCTTCGAGAGCAGCACGAGGTGCGCCTGGTCTGCGCCGTCGGGAGCAGCGATGAAGAAGATGATGTCGGCCGGGCCGTCGGATGCGCCGAAGTCGACCGCGGGCGCGGGTCGCGCCATGGCCAGGGTCGGCTCGAGAACCGCCGTGGAACGGCAGTGCGGAATGGCGATTCCGCCCGGGATTCCCGTGTCGGTCTTGCTTTCACGTGCCCAGGCATCCGCGAACAGCGCCTCGGTGTCGCTGGCGCGACCGGATGCGGTGACCAGCTCGGCAAGGCGCCTGATGACGCCCGCGCGTTCGGTGCCGAGATCCTCGTCGAGGATCACCAGCCCGGGGGTGATGAGTGAAGACATCCTTGTTCTCCTTTGTTTAGATCTGCCCCGCGGCGATGCGCGGAATCGTGGTGACGACGATGTCGCCTGGATGTGTCTGTTCGAGTGTCGGCACGGTCGTGCCAGGGAGAGAGGCGGCGGCGGCACCGTGGGCCACCGCTTGGGCGAGACGCCCGGCCGGGGAATCGCCGCGCTGGTCCGCGAGCACATAGCCCGCGAGCGAGCAGTCGCCCGCTCCGACGGTGCTGCGGGCCACGATGCGAGGAGCAGGAGCACGCCAGGCGCCCTCCGCATTTACCAGCACCGCGCCGTGCGAACCGAGAGTGACGAGCACCGCTCCAAGCGAGGGCGACAGAAGAGACTGCGCCAGCGAAACCGCGAGCTCAGGGTCGGCCTCGAGCTGCTCGTGCGTCGCAGATCCGGTGTCGAGACCCTGCGACTCGGCCAGCTGCAGCAGTTCTTCGGCGTTCGGCTTGATGAGGTCGACCCTCTCGCCAGAGGCCACGAGGGCGGCAAGTGGCGCACCCGAGCTGTCGACGGCGATGCGCGGCGCTGTGGGCGAGAGCCGCACCGCACGCACGAGCGCGGCATAGAAGGTGTCGGCCACGCCGGGCGGCACGGAGCCCGCCAATACGAGCCACGACGCAGACGCAGATTGCGTCACGACCACGTCGATGAGTTCGGCGATGACGGCCTCCGAGAGGCGCACGCCCGGGTCGTTGAGCTTCGTCGTCGTTCCGTCGGGCTCGGCCAGGGTGATATTCGACCGGATGGGCGAGTCGATCGCGACCGCGGCTGTCGGAATGCCCGACACCTCGAGCGCCACGACCAGCGGGTCTGTCGACGCGCCGGGCAGGATCGCGAGGGTGTCGCATCCGGCCGCGTGCAGCGCCCGCGAGACGTTCACGCCCTTGCCGCCGGGCTCTTGGCCTGTGACGACGGCGCGCTGCACCTGGCCGCGCTCGAGAGGAGCGGCAAGCTCGACTGTGCGGTCGAACGATGGATTCACGGTGAGAGTCACGATCACGGCACGATCACCTCCACGCCCTCGGCGTCGAGGGCTGCGGAGAGCGTTCCGGCGGGATCGACGTCGGAGACAAGAGTGTCGAGGTCGCGCAGTTCGGCGAAGCGGTAGAGCGCCTCTTCGTCGAGCTTGCTCGAGTCGGCCAGCACCACCGAGCGGCGCGAGCGACGGATCATGGCGGCCTTGACCGCGGCCTCTCGCTCTTCGGGAGTACTGAGGCCGAAACCGGCGCTCACGCCGTTCGTTCCGATGAAGGCGATGTCGGGGCGCAGCCGGTCGAGCTGTTCGATGGTCGACGCTCCGACGGCGGCGCTCGTGATGCCCCTGACGCTGCCGCCGAGAAGGTGCAGCTCGATGGCGGGGTTGAGGTGCAGTAGGGCCGCGATCGGCACGGAGTTGGTGATGATGGTCAGCGGATGCCCGTCTGAGACGCCGCCGACCGGGCTCCAGTCGGCCAACAACTGGGCCAGCGCAGCGGTCGTCGTGCCCGCGTCGATGAGGATCGAGCCGCGGAAGGACTCCCCGATCATGCCGAGGGCGGCGCGGGCGATCAGGAGCTTGGAGTCGCGCGCCTTGTCTGAGCGCACGGCGACGGTCGACTCGGCGAGGCTGATCTTCGATCCGGCCACTGCGCCGCCATGCACGCGCTGCAGCACACCCTGCTGCTCGAGCAGGTCGAGGTCTCGTCGCACGGTCTCGGGGGTGACACCGAATCGCTCGGAGAGCTCGGTCACGGTGACACGGCCCTGGGCGCCGATCTCTTCACCGATCTTCTGGTGACGCTCTATCGCGTACATGTCGTCGTTGACCTCGTCCTTCGATTCGTCTGCGAACCCGCTTGTGCCTGTGTTGTGATGTGACTTTATGTCTGTTTTCCTGTGAAAGCAAGATAAACACAGATTTCAGATGTGATCTCGATACGTCGGCTCGTTCCTCGCGCGACTACTCGATCAGCGCAGAGGGCGCATCCGCGCTGGTCGAGTAGGCCGCCTGCGGCCGTATCGAGACCACATTCCTCAGCCAAAAAGGAGGGTTCTCACTTAACGTGAAGCGATGACCGACACCCTCACCCGAGAGATCGAGATCGGCGAGAGCCCGCAGAATCCACTGCGCCGCGCACTGCGCCGAGCCCGGGCCTGGGTCGAACGGCACCCGCGCATCCGATTCGCCTACCGGTTCGCGGTAGCGGTTCTCGGGGTGACCGTCGCTGTCATCGGCCTGATCCTCGTGCCCCTGCCGGGTCCGGGCTGGCTGATCGTGTTCTTGGGCATCGCCATTCTCGGCACCGAGTTCCCCGCCGCCCACCGCCTGGGTCAGTGGCTCAAGCGCGTGCTCGCGAAGGCTGTCTCGCACTGGAAGACATGGCACGCATCCCGTTCCGCACGGGCGTCAAGCACCTCCCGGATGGACACACCCCGGGCCTAGGATGAGCAGCACTTCGCCAGTGCAGTGCAGAGGAGACGTTCCATGACCGGTTCCGCATCCACACCCTCGCCCACCGTCGGCGGGCTCCAGTCGCCCGTCATCCCGCGCGACGCGCACAACCCCTGGTACCAGCGCCCGGCAGAACCGCTCGAGGGCGACGCTCTTCTGCAGGTAGATGCCTGGTGGCGGGCCGCGAACTACCTCTCAGTCGGCCAGATCTACCTGCTCGACAACCCCCTGCTCGAGCAACCGCTCAGTCGAGACGACGTGAAGCCGCGCCTGCTCGGGCATTGGGGAACCACGCCAGGCCTCAACTTCGTCTACGCGCATCTGAACCGCATGATCCGGCAGCGATCGCTGCCCACGCTCTACATCGCGGGACCAGGCCACGGCGGCCCGGGCATGGTGGCCAACGCATGGCTCGACGGCACCTACTCCGAGATCTACTCGAAGATCGATCAGTCGACCGACGGCATGCGCGCCCTGTTCCGTCAGTTCAGCTTTCCGGGCGGCATCCCGAGCCACGCCGCGCCCGAGACGCCCGGCTCGATCAACGAGGGCGGCGAGCTGGGGTACTCGCTCTCGCATGCCTACGGGGCCGCCTTCGACAATCCGAACCTGCTGGTCGCCGCGGTCATCGGCGACGGCGAGGCCGAGACCGGCCCGCTCGCCACGGCCTGGCACTCGAACAAGTTCATCGATCCGATGCAAGACGGCGTCGTACTGCCGATCCTGCACCTCAACGGCTACAAGATCGCCAATCCCAGCGTTCTCGCGCGTATCCCCGAAGACGACCTGCTCGCGCTGATGCGCGGCTACGGACACAACCCGCATATCGTGTCGGGCGGCTTCGACGGCGAAGATCCGCTGCTCGTGCACGCCCGCATGGCCGAGACGCTCGACACCGTGCTCAACGAGATCGCTGCGATCAAGCAGGATGCCGCCGACGGCACTCTCGAGGGAACTCCGCGCTGGCCCATGATCATTCTGCGCACACCCAAGGGCTGGACCTGCCCCGTCGAGATCGACGGCCTGCCGGTCGAGAACACGTGGCGGGCCCACCAGGTTCCGCTGGCCAGCGCCCGCGATACCGAGGCGCACACCCGGCTGCTCGAGTCGTGGATGAAGAAGTACAAGCCCGAGGAACTCTTCGACTCTGCCGGTAGACCCACACCGTTCGTCACCGGTCTCGCACCGGAGGGCTACCTGCGCATGAGCGCCACGCCGTATTCGAACGGCGGGCTGTTGCGACGCGAGCTCCGGATGCCGGACTTCCGCGAATACGGCGTCGACGTCACGGCCCCCGGCCACGAGACGGCCGAGGCGACCAAGGTTCTGGGCGGGTGGCTCGCCGACGTCATTCGTCTCAACCCCGACAACTTCCGCATCTTCGGGCCCGATGAGACGGCATCCAATCGCCTGCAGGAGGTCTACACGGCCACCGACAAGCAGTGGAACGCCGAGATCCTGCCGGTCGACCTGAACCTGGCCCGTGCCGGACGGGTCATGGAGATGCTCTCGGAGCACCAGTGCCAGGGCTGGCTCGAGGGGTATCTGCTCACCGGCCGGCACGGACTATTCAACTGCTACGAGGCATTCATCCACATCGTCGACTCGATGTTCAACCAGCACGCGAAATGGCTGCAGGTCGCCCGGTCGATTCCGTGGCGACGCTCCGTGTCGAGCCTCAACTACCTGCTCTCGAGCCACGTCTGGAGGCAGGACCACAACGGGTTCAGCCACCAGGACCCGGGATTCATCGACCACGTCGTGAACAAGAAGGCCGACGTCGTGCGGGTCTATCTGCCCGTCGACGCGAACACGCTTCTGTCGACCTATGACCACTGCCTGCGCAGCGTCGACTACATCAACGTGGTCGTCGCCGGAAAGCAGCCGGGCCCGCAGTGGCTCAGCATGCCCGAGGCCGTGGCACACTGCACCCGCGGACTCGGTATCTGGGACTGGGCCGGCACCGAACGGCCGAGCGACGAACCCGACATCGTGCTCGCGTGCGCCGGCGATATTCCGACCATCGAGACGCTCGCGGCCGCATCCCTGCTGCGCAAGCATCTGCCCGAACTGCGGGTGCGAGTCGTCAACGTGATCGACCTGATGCGTCTACAAGACGAGACCGAGCATCCGCACGGCCTGTCTAACCGCGACTTCGACACCATCTTCACGACCGACAAGCCCATCGTGTTCGCGTATCACGGCTACCCGTGGCTCATCCATCGTCTGACCTATCGTCGGGCGGCGAACGCCAACCTGCACGTGCGCGGCTTCATCGAGAACGGCACGACGACCACGCCGTTCGACATGCTCATGCTCAACAACCTCGACCGGTACCACCTGGTAATCGACGCGATCGACCGTGTTCCCGGACTGGGTTCGAAGGCCGCCGCGCTGCGACAGGAGATGCAGGATGCGCGCATGCGCGCCCGGCAATACACGCGCGAGCACGGCGAGGACATTCCCGAGGTCGCCCAGTGGCTGTGGTCGGGCGAAGACGGGGTCGGCTTCGACCGGCAGAACTATTCTGCGCGCGACGAGGTGGGGGCAGATCAGACCGGCGGTGACAACACCTAGGGGCGGGCGGTCGCTTCTCCTGAGGGTGTTGCGGACATGGCCTCCTCTGCCACACTCGGAACATGCCAGCCACACAGCCTCCTGCATTTCCGGGAAGTCCCGAAGAGCCCAAGACGTCAGCTTCTTCCAACGCACCTGAGACTCCCGACGCACCGAGCGCTCCTCCGGCACCGAGCACCCCACAGTTCCCGACCGTTCCGCAGTTCTCATCGGCGCCGCCCGCGCCCAGCGCTCCGCCAGCGCCGGTTGTTCCTGCCGCGCCGCAGTTCTCCGCTGCACCTCCCGCGCCGAGTGCACCTTCGGCCCCGCCCACGCCCCCTGCCCCGCCCGCACCTCCGGTCAGCGACTACGGAACGCCTCCCCCGCAACCACCCCAGCCCTACCGCTCAGCTGCGCAGAATGGATCGGGGCAGTATGCATCTACCCAGTACCCGGCCGCCCCCTACGCACCGGGAACCATCAGCCCGAAGACCGGGCCGAGTGGCCTCGCTCTCACGTCGTTGATCCTCGGAGGCCTGGCTCTTCTCGGATCGTTCATCCCCGTCATCAACTACATCACCGGCTTCTTCGCGTTCGTCGCTCTGGTGCTGGGCGTGATCGCGATCTTTCTCAAGGGGCGCAAGAAGACGCTTGCGATCGTCGCAAGCAGCGTGTCACTTCTGGCGCTCATCCTCTCGATCGTTCTGTCGATCACGTACACGGGTCTCTTCGTCGACAGTGTGAACGACACCCTCGAGACCACCTACCCGTCGGTGACCTCCGAGCCCGTCGTGCCGGGCGACGACACCACGACCGGCGAGCAAGGAGCCCCGGCACCAGGAGACGCCGGGTCGATCGAGAACCCCGCCCCGCTCGGATCAAGCGTGGATCTCTCGCAGTTGGGTGAGCCGGCCTGGACGGTGACGGTCAATGCGCCCACTCTCAACGCCGATGCAGCAGTGGCGGCCGAGAACTCGTTCAACGAAAAGCCTCCGGCCGGAACGTCGTATGCGCTGGTGCCCATCACCGCCACCTATACCGGAACCGACAACAACGGATACCCGACCCTGGTGCTGGTGAGCTTCGAGGCTGCCGACGGCAAGACCTACAACCAATACGACACCGTCGCGATCGCGCCGGGCGGATTGGACTCCATCGCGGCGCTTTCTCCGGGCGAATCCGCCACGGGCAACGTCGCCATCGCCGTGCCGACAAGCGGTATCGACCAGGGACACTGGGTCGTGTCGAGTCTCGACGGCACGAAGTTCTACTTCGCAGCCAAGTAGTCGAGGCAGAGACACTGCGGGGGCCGGCCGGCCAGTTCATCACGGCCACCCCGTTCGCCACGGCCGCCGTTCACCAGGGTCGACGCGCACGTTGATGTCCGGCTGGTCTTGGTGTGCGGCCCGGATCTCGCCAGCCGGGCGGCTTCACGTGGGGTTTGCCGTTGATCATGACAAGCGTCCATGCCGATGTGTGGATCGTGGCGTGGTGGAACGGGCAGAGCAGTGCCAGGTTGTCGAGATCGGTCTTGCCCGGCAGGTATCTCGGGCTGACCCATGGGATGACATGGTGCGCCTGACATCGTGATGGTGGCACCGTGCATCCCGGCATCACACATCCGCCGTCGCGGGCAGCGAGTGCCCTGCGTTGTCGCCGAGTCGCCAATCGTTGAGTCTTGCCGTGGTTCAGCACTTCGCCGTGCTGGCCGAACAGGGTGGGAACGGTATCGCCATCGCATTGGAGTTGCACAACGGTGCTGATCGGTATGGGTTCGGTGCTGCCGTCGATCCAACCGACGCCGCGGCCCGAGGCGAGGTCGTCGAGAGTGACATGCACGTTCACAGTCGGTGCTGCACCATTCAGCCGGGATACGGCAGAAGACGCTGCGGCCATTTCGATCAAGCTCATGACGGCGTCGAGGATCTTCTGCTCGAAGGTGCGTGTATCAACGACGGCTTCGACGTCTGTCGAAGAGGAAGCGCCGCCGTCTTCTTCAGCCTCTTCCGCCGGGCGCGAGGCGGTGCCTGACTCGCTGTGATCAGGGGTGCGCGGGCTGAGAACCGAGTCGATCGCTGTCAGGAACACGCCCAGCTGCAGGGGTGGGAGGGCGTAGCGGCCGCGGGCCATGCCATCGGCTCCGACCTTCGGGTAGCTGAACCCGCGAAGGGACTGCTTGATCTGGTCGCGGGGTTCGGCACCATCGGGATCGACGTGCTCTCTGATGCGGATAGCCAGCCGGGCGATCTCCTCGACCGTGTAGAGCCGAGGCGCTCTCTCGAATGCGTCGCCGCCGACCGCGTGCGAGATGCTGCCGACGGTGGCCGCGGCGGCCTCGACCAGGTGCCGTTCTGCCTGCTCGGTAGTGTCCGACCATCCGGTGCGGTCCACCATCTCGGACAACGTGCGGCAGATCACCGACGCCGCATCGACTCCGACCCGGCCGGCGAAGAACGCCGACTCGACCACGGGGAAGAAACTCGGATTCGGAGCGCCCGACAACGACACAGACGAACGCAATTGTTGACCCAGAACGATTCGAGTCGCAGCCGTGCGCTCAGACACGTTCGTCGACGCCGCGAGGAGTTTCTTCGCCGACGAGAACCCGTGTTGATATGCCAGGCCCGTGGTGTCGAGTTCACGGCGCGACTCGTACGCGATCTCTGCCGCGACCCAGGTGCGGGCAGCATCTCCGGCGCGGCCGATGGCCTCCCAATCGTGAGCCGACTCCAATAGGGCATCGCCCGATATCGCACCGATAGCCGTTGCTGCCCGGTCGATTTCAAGGAGCTCGAGCAGCCGCGCGGCGATATCGCCGAGGGATGCGTCGAGGAGGTCCATACGAGAATTCAAACAGTAGCCACTGACATTGCATTCTCACACTCAATCGACATTTGATCAGGTTTTTATGCTGTGGATAACCGCATGTTGTCGGTTGCTGTGCAGGAGGACTGAAGACGCCCCAAGCGGGCGATTGCACGAGACCCGCGACAACGCCATAGCCGCAGTCCTATGGTGGTGACCACAGTGTTCTTTCCGTTCGATCGAAAGGAAGTCGCTCATGTCTTCACCCCAGCCCGTCGTCTTCATCCATGGCCTGTGGGTGCACGCATCCAGCTGGCAGCCGTGGATCGATCGGTTCGAGAAGGAGGGCTACACCGCCGCGGCCCCGCTCTGGCCGGGTGAGCACGACACCGTCGAAGCATCTCGAGCGCACGCAGACGATGCAGCAGACAAGACCATCGACGACGTCGTCGAGCATTTTCAGACCATCGCCGACTCGTTCGAGGTGCAGCCCATCCTCATCGGCCACTCGTTCGGCGGCCTCGTCGTGGAGAAGCTGTTGGGCCAGGGCTACGGCGCCGCCGGCGTGGCCATCGACCCGGCACAGATCAAGGGCGTGCTCCCGCTTCCGCTGAATCAACTGCGCTCGTCATTCCCGGTGCTCGGCAATCCCGGCAATCTTCATAAAGCGGTATCGCTCACTGAGGAGCAGTGGCGCTTCGGGTTCGGCAACGCCCTGAGCGCAGAGGAGTCGTCTGCGCTGTGGAACGCGTGGAACATCCCCTCACCCGCAAGGCCTCTCTTCCAGGCGGCCGTAGCGAACTTCGCCCTGCACTCAGAGGCCGAGGTGGCGACGGGCAACGACGATCGCGCTCCCCTGTTGCTGATCGCCGGCGGCCAGGACCATACCGTTCCCGAGACCGTCGTCGACGCGACACTCAGGCAGTATCGAGACTCGAATGCGGTGACCGAGCTCATCACCTTCACCGACCGCGGTCACTCACTCACGATCGACCACGGCTGGAACCAGCTCGCCACCGAGATCCTGGTATGGCTCCGCCAGCAATCGCTCGGGCAGTAGACGCTCCGCACGCACGAACGCGGGCGTTCGCGCCCAACGCGGCGGTCACACCACCGCGCTGGGAGCGAACGCCCGCGCTCACTCCTGCGATGTCAGCGAGTGCGCCTGCGTCGCACGCTCAGCGCGGCGACGATGCCCAGCCCGAGCAGCGTGGCCGCAACGGAACCGGCCAGAATCGGCTCGGCATCCAGGCCGGTCGCCGCGAGCGACGACGAGGTCGACGACCCGGATGCGTCGGTCGCCGACCCGGGGTCGGACACGTTCGACGCCGCGACAGGCAGAACAGCAGCCTTCCCACCGACGGAGGCAACCGTCACGGATCCGTCGGCGTTCAGCTGCACCGTGGCGCTCGTCGCAGCGGCGAGGTTCAGCCGCTGCCACGATCCGGCGGCAGAACCACTGAGATCGAGCGGGTCGCCAGACGCGATCTGGGTCTGCGCGAGAACAGACGCACGCTGGGCGTCGCTCAGACTCGGGAACGTGCTCAGCAGGAGGTTCTCCGCGCCGGCGGGCACCGAGGGCGCCTGGTTCGCTGCACCGGTCTTCGCGAAGCCATAGTCGAGCCGCTCGCCGTATACCGCGACCGCGCTGGCACGGTCGGTCACGATCTGCGACGTGCCGCCCGGGATGGCCTGGCCACCGTAGGGGTTCGACTGGTAGGCGGCGCCGCGAGCCAGGCAGGCGTCGAGGGTTCCGCCGCACTGCTGCTGCAGGTAGTCGGTCAGTTCTTTCTGGGCGGGCTCGAGCACCTCGGTGCGGTACTTCGTGTCAGACCAGCGGGCCGCGAGCGCGGCTTCACCGCTGATGCGCCCGCCCATGATGTCGAGCGGGTAGTGCACACCGAGAACGATGCGGTCGTTACCGGCTTCGGATGCGCGGGTCAGGATCTCAGGGGCAAGGCTCGGCAGCAGCGTGGCCAGAGTGATGCCTGCCTGATAAGCGGTCGTCGTGTGACCGCTGGGGAAAGCGCCGCCGGTGCAGATTCCGGTGCCGCTGTACGAGGCGTTGAGGCTCACGTCATTGGTCGAGAACTGGTGCGTCGTGTCGACGACCGCGGGCACGCGCGTGATCAGCAGGTTTCCCTGCGATGAGGCATAGGGAGTGCCGACGCGGTTCGCGGTGAGCGATGATGCGTTCACGATGGTCGGCGCGCATCCGGCATCGTCACCGGCTACAGCGGGGGTCGTCGGGTCGGTCGGCAGATACGGGCGGGGATAGCTGAAAGCAGCCTTCGAGGCGCCCGTGCTCACATAGGCGCCGCTGGTGCCGTTCGAGCTGTTGATCAGGGCGCTCGTCAGAGGCAGTGATCCGTTCTGCCGCCCCGTCACGTAGATCGGAGCGAGCACAGATCCGAGCGCCGTCGCGATGGTGATCGACTGGTCGTAGCTCGTGTTGCCCGTCGTCTGATACTCGGAGTCCTGCAGCGCGAGGAACTGCTGCGCCGGCGTCGCGTGGCCGTTGATCCAGACAGCGAGCTCATCGTTGCGGGCGAGCGTGGGGCCGTCGACGACTGTTCCGCGCAGATCGTTCACCCCGTCGGACTTCCACAGCGAGGTGTAGCCGCTCAGCAGTGACGGCAGATCAGGCTTGGCCGTGTCGCTGGGATAGGGGGCGGCGGCCGTGGCGGCGAGAGGTGCACTCAGGGCGAGGAGTGCGACGGTGACGAGGGGAAGCGTCACGGCACCGGAGAGGCGAAGGAATCGGGTTCGTTGGTTCACGGAGCAACGCTAGATCGATCCGGATCGAGCGTGGGTGAACGTTGCGTGAACGGGCGTGAGTAGAAGATGCGGTCATCAAACTTGACAGTTAGATCTCTAACCATTAGCTTTCTAACTATGGCCGGACCCGAGATTCCCATCATCAGAACCGTCGATCTGTTCCGCTGGATCGGCTGGGCTCAGATGAAGGCGGGCGAGGACTGGATTCGTGAGCGCGAGCTCAGCCGGGCGCAGTCATTCGTGCTCGGCTACCTGGTGCAGAATCCCGGCGCCATTCAGAGAGACATCGCCGAGGTCAGCCGAACCACGGCCGCGAGCGTCTCGAGCCTTCTGCAGGGGCTCGAAGATCGCGGCCTGGTGGAACGCCGCGCTGATGACGCCAACGCGCGCACCAAACGCGTATACGCCACTGAATCCGGGGCAGAACTCATCGCCGGGTTCGACGAGGCGATGGCCGGCACCGAGGACACGATCCTCGCGCCGCTGACAGCTGCCGAGCGGTCCACGCTTCACGCTCTGCTCACCAAGATCACCGCCGAGCTGCCCCAACCCAGCCGCTGATCACTCGCGCCCTCCGGTAACACCCGGCCCGCGCATCCAGCACCACCCATCACGCCGTGCCGGCGCTCGCCGGCGCGCCCTCGAACGCGCCCAAAATGGAGCACCTCATGACCTCACCAACCACGCAGTCGATGACGAACACGTCCGCACCAAAGCACAGCAGCCTCTGGTACCTCTCCACGGCGCCGATCGTGCGCGCCCTCATTCATCTCTGCGTACCTATGGCCATGGCGTTGATGATCACCGCCGTCTACAACCTGATCAACGCCGGCGTCGTCGGCTCGCTGCACGACACCGCGCTGCTCGCCGCCATCACCTTCGGCTCTCCTCTTCTCGTTCTGGTCATGGCCATCGGGAGCGTGTTCGGAACCGGGGGCGGCGCATTCATCTCGCGCCTCCTCGGAGCGGCGCAGAAGCAGCCCGCTCAAGCCTCGGAGATCAAGCACGTCGCATCGTTCTCCGTCTGGGGAGCCGTGATCTCCGGAGCGTTCGTCGGCGGACTGGGCCTGATCTTCCTGCGACCGCTCGTGTCTCTGCTCGGCGCCGACTCCGACGCCGCACCGGCGACGACAGCCTTCGTGGGAGTCATGCTCGCATTCGTTCCCATCTTGGCCGCCGCCTTCTGTCTCGAACAGCTCGTTCGCGCCGAGGGTGCTGCCCGACAGGTGATGATCGGACTCATCGGGTCGACCGTCGCCAGCCTCGTATTCGACCTCGTTTTCATCGTCGGATTGCGTTGGGGAGTCGCGGGGGCCGCTCTCTCGATGGGACTCGCGAACCTCGGCGTCGTCGTCTATTTCGTCACCTGGCTCACGAGGAACAGCGAGCACATGAGCGTCGCTCCGAGATGGTTCACTCTGCGGCCGGCTGTGCTCAAGCCCGTTCTCGGAGTCGGAGCGAGCACGCTTCTCCAGTCCATCTTCCTGATCGTCACTGCTCTGGTGCTGAACAATCTCGCGGCGGCCTACGGCGACGGGCCCCTCGCAGCGATGGGCGTCGCGGTGCGGATCGCTCAGGTGCCCGAGTTCCTGCTGATGGGAGTCTCTCTCGGCATCCTGCCGCTCCTGGCCTATTCGTTCGGACGGGGCGACCGCGACCGACTCTTCTCCGCACTGCGAGCGTCTGTCGTCACCGTCGGTGGCATCGGGCTGCTCTTCTCTGTGGTGGTGTTCGTCTTCCGCGACCAGGTGTTCGCAGGTTTCGTTCACGACGAGACCGTGCTCTCTATCGGGGTGACCGTCCTCACCGCACAACTCGTCGCCATGATCGCCAACGGGTTCACGGGCCTTATCACCTCCCTTTTTCAAGCGACAGGCCAGGCTCTCGCGGCGACCGTGATGTCGGTGACCCAGGGCATCCTCTTCGTGCCCATCGTTCTGCTCGGCAACCTGTGGTTCGGGCTCGGCGGCATCATCTGGTCGCTGACGGCCACCGAGACGCTTGTGCTCGTCGCCGGACTCGTCATGTGGCTGGCCTCGCGCCGCGCCATCGATCGGGGACTCGCGGAGGGCGACCCGGAAGCGCCCGAAGAACCGCTCGCGACGTTCGAGGGCTGAACACCGCGACGCCATTGCCCCGAATAGGGGGCACCGTTCCACCCCATTGAGAGCGCTATCGGTGTCATGATTAATTTCCGTGAACGCCTTTCCGAGATCCGACACCGCAGCACCCTCTGCAGCGAGTGCGGAGCTCGATCGCATCCTCGAAGGCGGCCTCGTTCACACCAGCTTTCAGCCCATTTTCGATCTCGACTCCATGTCGGTCGTCGCCTACGGCACGAGCACTCGCGGGCCTCAGGGGTCTCTCCTCGAATCGCCCGACGCACTGTCCACGGCGGCCGCCGAAGCCGACAGGGTGATCGAGTTCGACACGGTCAGTCGTACCGAGGCGATCCTCACATCGGAGCGTTCGGGCCTCTCAGCTCCTCGAAGCCTGTTCTTCAGCGCGGCTCCCTCGACCGTCACACGGCTCGCAGATGACGAGACGGCGCTGGCGCATCCCATGGTTCTCGAGATCGCGGGCCACACGCTCGTCGACGCCGATCTCGTCCCCCTCCTTCAGGCGATCGTGCGCATCCGCGATCAGGGATGGGCGATCGCCATGACAGAAGTAGGCGTCGACCCGCACACCCTCGCCCTGCTGCCCGCCGTGGCGCCGGATGTGATCTGCCTCGACCTGCAGATCATCAGCGATCTGCCCGACCAGCGACTCGCATCCGTTCTGAGTGGCGTCTCGGCCTACGCCGAGGCGACCGGATGCCTGGTGCTGGCTCACGGAGTCGAGACCGAACAGCAGGTTCTCACGGCCAGAGCGCTCGGGGCAACGCTCGCGCAGGGACCGCTGTACGGCTGCCCCGACAAACTGCCCGATACTCTGCCGTATCTATCGGGCGTGCGGCCAGCCCCATCGGGACGACTCGCCGGGCTTCGTCAGGACACTCCGTTCTCTGTAGCCGCCGAGCGGCGCGAAGCGCACGTTTCGAATCGCGGCCTGCTCCTGCAGATCAGTCTCTTCTTAGAGGCCCGCGCCGCGGCCGAAGACGATGCTGCCCTCGTGTTCGGCACCTTTCAGCACCGTGACAATTTCGACGATTGGGCGGTGGAACGATACTTTCCTCTCGGGCTCACGGCTGCGTTTGTCGGCGTCTTCGGCCACCGATTCAGCGAGCTCGGCCTCACCGGCTCCGTGTGCGGCGTCGACCTCGACGAGGCCGACCCCCTCGTCGCCGAGTGGAATGTCGTGGTGATCTCACCGAACTTCGCGGCCACACTGACGGCTCGCCAGTTAGGCGAACCCTCGCCGACGAATGACACCTACGAATTCATCCTCACTCACGATCGTCGACTCACGATCGAAGCGGCGCGCACCCTCGTGGCACGGCTGTAAGGGCGAGAACCGATCAGACCTCTGTGCTGCTCATCAGTCGGGGAAGGTCGGCGAGAACGGTTCGCGCGTTCTCTTCTGCCGTGAGGTCTCGCGCCACCGCGAAGAGCCGGATCGCATCTTCTATTCGGGAACGCGCCTCGAGACGCCGACCGTCTTTGATGGCGTGACCGGCGAGCAGGAGCGCGGCGCGGCCGCCGTAGCGCGCGTCATCGGTGGCGTCGGCCAGCTGACGAAGCAGGTGCGACAGCTCGGCACTGGCCGTTCGGTCCGCGCGATCGACTTCTGCCGTGGCCCGCATGTAGATCGCGAACATCAGTGCATCGAGGAACACCTCGAGAGGTGAATCGACAGGCCCGAGCACGGGCAGGCTGCGGCCCTTCGCTGTATCGAGTTGCAGATGCCACTCGCCGTCGACGACCTGCAGCACGGCGGAATGCGCGGAATCGGCGCCGAGATCGAACCTGCCCGCATGCCGTCGAGACGGCGGCTGCCATCCGACCGTCTGCGCGTGCTGCGCCATCCAGTCTTCGACGGCACGCACGCCGTGAACTGCCGGTTTCATCGATCATGCTCCTTCCGCGACCGAATCTAATCTCGCATGTGATGTCGACACAGAGGAGCGCAGCTTGGGACTCGATGTCTCATGATGGTCGACAGTACGCCACACAGAAGCAACACGCCGCGTGAGAGCCTGATGCGAACAGATGTACCCTCGGCGTCACAGTGCGACATTCTTCTTTCTGCAATAGTCGGTGGGTACCGAACGAAGGAGTGGGCGTGGGCGTGGTTCGAAAATGGGTCTTTCCCGTGCTGCGGATTCTGCTCATCGCGGCGATCGCCGTGGCGCTGGGCAAACTCGCCTTCTTTCCCGACAAGACCGAAGAGGTATCCGCGGTTCCCACCGGAGAGGTCGTCGAACCTGTTATCCCGGTCGCCCTGGGCACGATCGTGAACGACGTCGTCGTTCAGGCGAACGTCACCGCTGATCCGGCCTCACCACTCAAGTCGACCGCCGCCGGAACGGTCGACGAGATCTTCTTCCCGCAGGGTTCCGTGGTCGCCGCCGGCGACACCGTCTTCGACGTCAAGGTCGAGATCGTGCGCACCCCCGAAGACAGCATCGACTCGGAAGGCAAGACCAAGCCCAAGATTTACCGCTACGAGCAGGTGCTCGCCCCCGCGGCCGGTGTGCTCAGTTCGCTCGGCGTGATCTCGGGGCAAGACGTGACCATCGGCATGGTGGCCGGGCAGATCGCGCCGCCCACCTTCTCGGTTTCGGGATCGCTGAAGCCCGAGCAGCGCTATCGGCTGGTCGATCAGCCGACGGAGGCCTCGATCGCCATCACCGGCGGGCCCGCCGCGTTCACCTGCACCGGACTCCGCATCACGACTCCGCTGGCCGGCAGTGAAGGCGGCAATGCGGGCGGCGACGAGACCGCTGGAGGAACGGGCGGAGCCGGAACCGGAGGAACGAGCGGCGGCTCCACCACCACAGTCAGCTGCCCGATCCCCGGCGAGGTCACCGTCTTCTCCGGCCTCGCCGCAGAGATGACGATCTCTGGCGGCAAGGCGGAGAATGTGCTCGTCGTGCCCACCACCGCCGTGCGGGGAGCCGCCCTGAGCGGCACCGTCTGGGTTTCTCTGGCCGACGGCAGCACCGAAGAGCGGGCCGTGGGACTCGGGTTGAACGACGGAAGCCAGGTCGAGATCACCGGTGGGCTGGCCGAAGGCGATCAGATTCTGCAATTCGCGCCCGGCGCACTGGCCGACCCCTCGGGCTGCCCGCCCGGAGCGGTCGACTGTGGCGGGGTCATCACCAGGTGAGCCTGCTCGAACTGCGCGACGTCACGCGCACCGTGATTCCGCCTGACCAGCCGGCTCTGACCATCTTGAACGGCGTCGACCTCACGGTCGAGCCGGGTGACCGCATCTCTATCGTGGGTCGCTCGGGCTCGGGCAAATCGACTCTGCTCAATCTGCTCGGCCTTCTCGACATGCCCACGAGCGGACTGCTGACGTTCGATGATCGTCCGGTCAAGTCGTATTCCGGTGCCGCCCGCGATCGGGTGCGCGGCGCGCAGATCGGCTTCGTCTTTCAGCAGTTCAACCTGCTTCCGGGTCGCACGGCCCTGGAGAACGTCGCCATGCCGCTGCTCTATGCCGAGGGCCGATCGTTCTGGCGCCGCAAGCAGCTTGCCGCCGAGATGCTCCAGGAGGTCGGTCTCGGCGACCGCATGGAGAGCATGCCCGACAGGCTCTCGGGCGGAGAGCAGCAGCGCGTCGCCATCGCCCGCTCGCTGGTGCGCGGACCGCGGCTGATTCTTGCCGACGAGCCCACGGGTGCACTCGACCTCGATACCGGCAGCTCGGTGATGCAGCTGATCGACGAGGTCGCGACGCGAACCGGTGCGGCTCTCGTGACAATCACCCACGACCCCGCCATCGCCGCTCGGGCGCGTGACCACTTCCGACTCGACCGCGGCGTCTTGACGCGAGCCGACAGTGACGAGCTGGCTGCGGCATCCGAGGCCATCTCGTGAAGCGCGCATTCACGAGCCTCGTCGGAGCGGTCATCGAGGCCTGGCAGGAACTGCGGGTGCATCGCACTCGAGTGCTGCTCTCGCTGATCGGCGTCGCCGTCGCCGTCTGCTCGCTCACGACGGTCGTGGCGCTCGGAGGCATCGTGCAGCAGGCGAACCAAGAACTCAGCGAGCGGCAGAGCGGGCGGCCCGCGAGCCTCTTCGTCTCGGCCTACAGCAACCAGGGCACCGCGATCGATTCGGCGACGATGGATGCGACGTGGGCCGAGACGCTCGCCCGTTACGACATCACCTATGGCAGCCGGGTGATGCAGACGACTCAAGCCGTGCCGTTCACCACCGGAGTCGTCGACGTGCAGACGCAGGCCGTCGACCAGCCCTACGGCGAGATGCACCGGGTGCGCCTCACCGAGGGCGAGTGGTTCACCGCCGACGATGCCGCAGGCCTCGCGCCCGCGCTCGTGGTCAATCAGATCTTCTGGGAGCGACTCGGCAGCCCCGAGTTGCGAACGCATCCGACCGTCGAGCTCGGCGCTCAGGGCGGCAAACCCGGCACGACCGCGGTGATCGTGGGCGTCTACCCCGTGGCGAGCTACGAGACCGATCCCGCCATGTTCATGCTCGCCGACCAGCTCTCTGCGATGACGGCCGCAAGGCCCTCGGCCGCCGTGCAGGATCCGTATGGCGGAGGTGGCGGCTCCACACAATATGAGATGTGGGTGCCTCCCGCCATCTCAGAGCAGCTCATGGAGGTCGTGAAGCGCGACTTCACGTCGGCGCTTGCGACGCCCGGAGGCGGAACCGGTGACGTTCAGGTCGACGTCTATCGCCAGGATTACGCCCAGTACGGCGACGACCCCTTTCTCGTGACGAAACTCGTCGTCGGTGGAATCGCCGTGCTCGTGCTGCTGCTCGGCGCTCTCGGACTCGTGAACATCGCCCTCGTGACCGTGAAGCAGCGCGTGCGCGAGATCGGAATCCGCCGCAGCTTCGGCGCCACGGCCGGGCGGGTGTTCTTCTCGGTGATGATGGAGAGCGTGGTGGCGACCATCGCAGCCGGCGCCGCCGGAGTGATCGCGTCCGTTCTTCTCGTGCAGAACCCATGGACCATGGATCTCATCGGCCAGGGTCTGGTCAGCGACTTCCCGCCGTTCCCCGCAGAGGCGGCAGTCCTCGGCCTCGTTGCGGCGACCGCTGTCGGAGCTCTGGCCGGCCTGCTGCCCGCGCTCGTGGCCGTGCGCGTGAAGGTGATCGACGCCATCCGGTACTGATCGCTGTTAGCTGGCCTGCTTCGCGGAGAGCGACCAGTGGTCGGCGATGAGCTGCAGGCCCTGGGCGAACACGTACGACCAGGTCGTGGAGTCGTGCGCGCTGCCCGGCGCCTCGATGTACGTGGCGTCCATTCCGGCCGCCTTGGCTGCGGCGTAGACGGTCTTGACCTGCGGCAAAAAAGCCTCATCGTTGGAGCCGACACCGAAGACGGCGAACGTATCGGCGTACTGGCCGTGCTGCTGCATGATGTTCGTGGGGTAGGCGGCCTCGTATCGAGTCAGGCTGCCACCGAATGCCGCGTCGGCGGTCTTCTGTTCGTTGCCGATGCGCGGGTACTGCTCGCCCGATGCGTCGAGGATCGCTCCGAACAGATTCGGAAAGGCCGCGCCGAGCTGAATGGAGCACGTACCGCCCTGGGACAGCCCACCGACCGCCCAATAGTGCGGATCGTCGATCACATTGAGGTTCGCCTTGATCCAGTTGGGCACGTCGATGGTGAGGTAGCTCTGAGACTTGCCGAGAGGCGAGTCCACGCACATCGGGTTGGCTGTCGGAGCTCCGAGTTGGTCGGGGGCCACCACGATCGGGGCGAGCCCGTCGTGCGCCTTGGCATAGGCGTCGAGGCTCTGCTGCAGCTTGTCGGTGAGGAAGGGGTCTTCGGGGGTTCCCGGCTGACCTGACATCATGACCATCACCGGCAGCTTCGGGGGGTTCGCCGTGAGCGCAGCGGGCGGCAGATACACGACCCCTGGCCTGGCAGGGAATCCGGACTCGGTCGCGGGGATCGTGACGGTCGTCAGGGTTCCGACCTTCGGCATGCCCTCCGGAGCGACCCAGTCTGCGATCGTCGGCACCGCGACGCCCTCGACCTCGGGAAGGGGCTGGTCGGCCGCATCGACGACAGCGCTGATCCCGAGCGCGCTGCGCACGGTGGGGTACTGTCCGAAGTCGATGTTGATGGCCATCGCGGTGGTGAGAACGAAAAGCACGAGCGCGAGCGCCGACCCGACCACGCGCATCCAGCCTGCGCGCCGCATCGAGACGATCGCGACGCCGAAGGCGGCGAAACCGACCGCGATCCAGACCCGCACGACAGCGGTCAGATCAGCCCCGAAGAGGTCGAGCCAGTCGGAGAGGATCCAGGTCAGGGCTACGCCAACGATCGCTCCGGCGACGGCGGCGACGGCGACATGAGTGAGCCAGCGACGCCGATTCCATCTCGTGCTCGGGCGGCGAAGCACAATCAGCACGACCGCCGCGAAGGCCAGGGCGTACGCGACGTACACCACAGGCCCCTCTGTGATGGCGAGGCTAAGCAGCAGGTTCACGGTGAGCCTCCTGTGTCGGCTTCGGTCGCAGATCGCGAAGCAGCCCGCTCAGCTGCACCACCGACAGCCGGGGCAGGTAGCAGCGTCCGATCGCTGCGCCGACTGCCGGAAGATCCGTGGTGTCAGGGTAGAGCAGCCAGAGGGGAACGAACTCGGGCTGGAACTTCTTCTTGAAATTCAGCAAGGACCGGAATCCGTAGGCGGGCTCGAGCGAGCGTCCGACGTAGTCGAGGATCTGGGCCACGACGCTGCCTCGTACGTCGAGGGTCGACGACTCGGGCGCGGCGTTCGCAAGCGGAGCGCCAGAGAGACTCAGGATCTCCAATCCATCGCTCTTGGCCTGCTCGACCGCGGCGGCGATGACGAACTCCATCGTTCCGTTTGCGGCGTCGGTGCGGCGCCTCATGAAATCGAGGGTGTAGCCGTTGACGCGCGGCTGGCCGGCGTCGTCGGTGCCGTAGAGGGGAAGCCAACTCGTGACCGCCACGATCGTGCCCTCGGCGTCGATGGCGAGCATGAGGCGCACCGACGAATCGACGAGTTCGTCGAGCCCACCGAGTGTGAATCCCATCTCGGGCAGATTCTTCTCCGCGACCCACGCCTCGGAGATGGCCTGGATCTGAGATCTCTGCAGCAGCGACAGTTCACGCCACGAGGTCCACTTCGCCACCACTCCAGCGCGGCCCGCCTTGTTCACAGCCGTGCGGATGTCTTGCCATTTCTTGCCGGTCGGATTCCAGTCGCGGGGTCGCAGAACCGCCTCTTCTGCGACTTTGAGGCGCTGCCAGCGCAGCCCGGCGAAGGTCTCGATCGTGGCATCGTCGACCCCGTAGAAGGTCGGCGTCCACCCGTGATCGCCGCAGAAGCGCACAAAACGCTCGACCACCTGCGGGTCGGCGAACGCGGGACCGAAAGGCCCTCCCACAGCCACGGCCACGAATCCCTGCACCCGGTAAGCGACCGCGGCGTCAGACACCTCGTCGAACCAGAAGGAGTTGCCGGGCCAGGTCGACATGAACGACAGCGTGTGGCCGCCTCCCCGTTCGAGAATCGCCCGTGCACGCACGCGATCGTCATCATCGATCACGGCCGTGCGACCGAGAACGAGAAGACAGGATGCGGTGAGCACCGCGGCCCAGAAGAGTCCCGCCGGCAGCGACCACACCTTATGTGCCCAGTGCGTCGTCGGAACGAATGCGAGCCCGTCGGAGATCACGAAGGTGTGCGGAATGAGACGCAGTGGCAGCGCGCGCAGAATGTCCAGCGCCGTCGGCACCGGCCGGAACTGATCGCTGATCGACAGGATTCCCACGAACGAGATGAGCGCGGTGCCCGCGAGCGCACTCAGCGTGATCACCAGGAACCGCTTTGCACTCGCGCGCGACGGACGAACGTCGACGTGCTTGCGCAGCAGGATGAGCAAGGCGGCACTGGCCAGCGGCAGGATCGCGCACAGGGCGCTGCCGGTGAGGGTCTGCCAGATATAGGGGTCGACCTCTTCATTGGCCTGCTCCGCGATCGCGGTCATGGTCTCCGGCTGAATGACCACGAAGACGCCGAGCATCACGGCGGACATCATGACCTGGATGCAGACGGCCAGCCAGAGGGCGGCGCGGCGACCGCGCAGAATGCCCCAGGCGGCCACGACCCCCACGGCGACAGGAAGAAGTCCGATCAGGGCCGTGCGCGGATGATCGACATCGACGGCCAGAAGACCGTAGATCGAGAGCAGGCCGCTGCCCGAGCCGATCAGGGCGGCCACAACGGGGCCGATCGAGCCGAGGGCCACGACCGCGGCGAGCAGGGTGCGGATCTCGTGATGCGAACTGCGGATGAGCCGGAACTTCGATCTCGATCCACCCAACGCGAAGCCGAGAACGAGCCCGACGGGCACAGCGACGAGTGAGTAGAAGTCGCCCGCTCCACCCGAGTACAGGAAGAGCGTGACGGCGATGAACGACGCGCCCAGACGTATCCGGCGTCGCCACAGGGCCGAAGCGAACGAGCTCGCGGCCATCGCGGCGCAGATGACACCTGTCGCCGGCGACAGCGCCTCGATCGATGGCGCATTCAGCGGCAGAAAACCGAGGTAGGTGCTTTCGACCCAGCTGAGACCGAATCCGATGAGGCCGGATGCGGCGCTGCCGCCGACATACGCGATGGCGGTGCGCCAGCTGCCCATGAGTTGTTCCGCTGCACCGACCACCACCACGATGAATGGCACGACGAAGATCAGGGCTCCTCCGCCGTCGACCGCGAGGAACGCCGTGATGAGGCCCCACCAGCGGTGGTGCCTGAAGACGTCCTCCTGGCCTGTCGCCAGAACCTGCCATCCCCAGTCGTAGGTACTCGAGGCGAACCCGACAATACTCAACACGATGACGATGGCACAGCACATCACGGTAAAGGGATGGCGGAGAATCCAGCGAACGAACAGCACGACTTACCTCAGATCATCAGAACTGATGAAGCGTATCCCTGTCGATTGAGAAAATCTCTCTGAAGCTGAATGTGCGATAAACCCCCAGCTATGGTTCAGCAACTGTGGGGCTTTCGATCAGCAAAATGTCCGGCAACACCCACTGTCAGAAAGCACGGCGCTCCAGAGCATCGAGCGCGGCGTCGAGCATGGCCGCGGCGGCGGCATGGTCGACCCGCACGATAGCCATCGACGCGAAGACCAGGCCGGCGCATGTCGTCGTCAACAGCTCGAGACTCTCGCGAGGCAGTTCGGGATGACGCGCGGCGACACCGGATGCGACCGCGCCACGCAGGTCTGACGTGTAGGCCGTGACAACCGCTGCGAGACCCTCCTCATGGCCCAGCGATGAGCCGGTGGCATTGAGCAGCAGGCATCCGTTCTTGGCCAGGGCCGTATCCTCGTCGACCATCGCGCGACGAAGCCCCCGCAGATAGACCGCGAGCGCATCGGGTTCGACCACATCTGCACGCAAAGGCTCGAGCCGGGGACGGACGACATCGTCGAGGTACGACTCGATCGCGGCATCGAAGAGCCCCCTCTTGCTGCCGAACGAGTGATAGATGCTCGATCGATTCAGCCCGGTCGCCGCCTCGAGATCCGGCAGCGACGTGTCTTCGTAGCCTCGACTCCAGAAGACTCCACGGGCCGCACGCACGACGTCGATCTCCGCGAATGCACGTGTTCTTCCCATGGTTTTCTCCTTTCGACACTGGCAAGCGCCTGTCGAATGAGTATATAGTGAAACGGTCGGTTCAAAAAAGGAGATTCTCATGGTCATCGCATCCGTCGTGATTGCTGCGCTCGCTGCTCTGCTGCACGTCTACATCTTCTGGATGGAGTCGTTGGCGTGGGACGGCCCCGCCGCGCGCAAGACTTTCGGACCGGCGTCCACAGCCGAGGTCGAGACGACAAGGCCCTTCGCCTACAACCAGGGCTTCTACAATCTCTTCCTGGCCATCGCCACGATCATCGGCATCGTCTTCGTGCTGGTCAGCACCTCCGAGGTCGGCCCCGCCCTCATCCTGGTCGGCACCGGATCGATGTTCGCGGCGGCCCTCGTACTGTTCGTGTCGTCGCCCGACAAGCGTTCGGCCGCGATCAAACAGGGCACGCTGCCCCTGCTTGCAGTGATCGCCACCATCATCTCCCTCACCGTCTAACCGACTCCATCACCACCACACCGCGGCACAACCGCCGCTACACCCCAGAGAGAAAGGCGAGAACGCCATGCGCGCCATCATCCACAACGAATTCGGAGACCCGGCAGAGGTTCTCTCTGTAGAGAACGTGCCCACCCCCGAGCCCGGAGCAGGCGAGGTGCGTGTTCGCACCCTGCTGAGCCCCATCCACAACCACGACCTGTGGACGATCCGTGGAACCTATGGATTCAAGCCCGAGCTTCCCGCCCAGGCAGGAACCGAGGCCGTCGGCATCGTCGATGCACTGGGCGAGGGAGTCACCGCACTGCAGGTAGGCCAGAGGGTCGCCTCCGGCGGAACCTTCGGAGTCTGGGCCGAGTACTTCATCGCGAAGGCCGCCGCGCTCATGCCCGTCGACGACGCACTCTCCGACGAGGTCGCCTCGCAGCTCGTGTCGATGCCGTTCAGCGCGATCGCCCTGCTCGACACACTCAACCTCTCCGAGGGCGACTGGCTCGTGCAGAACGCGGCCAACGGCGCGGTCGGTCGACTCGTTGCCCAGCTCGCCGCAGCCCGTGGAATCAACGTGCTCGGCCTCGTGCGGCGCGCTGCCGGAGTCGAGGAGATGAAAGCCCAGGGCATCGGCAACATCGTCGCGACCGACACCGATGGATGGCGCGACGCCGCAGCCGAGATCACCTCGGGGGCGCACATCGGCGTCGGTGTCGACTCCGTCGGCGGATCCGCAGCCGGCGACATCGTCTCGCTGCTGGGCGAGAACGGACATCTCGTGGTCTTCGGCGCGATGGGTGCGCCCACCATGGAGATCCCCTCCGGCCCCATCATCTTCAAGAGCATCTCGGTCTCGGGATTCTGGGGAAGCAAGGTCATGGGCGGCATGGACGGCGCAAAGCGCGCCGCCCTGCTCGGCGAACTGATCACCCGCATCGGTGAAGGCACCTTGACGCTGCCCGTCGAGGAGATCTACTCGTTCGATGACGCTCGCAAGGCGAGTGCCGCGAACTTCGTCGCGGGTCGCGGCGGCAAGGTTCTGCTGCGGCCGTAGCACCGCACGTCGAAGAGCTGGCCACCCTCGGGTGGTCCGCTCTTCGACGTTTCGGCTAGTCGGTCTCGGCTGCCGCCGTCGGAGTGAAGTGCAGTTCGGAGATGCGGCGCCGATCCATTGCCGCCACCTGAAGCACTCCGCCGTCGACATCGATGCGATCGCCCACGACCGCCAGACGTCCGAGCCGCTCGACGACGAATCCGGCCACGGTGTCCGACGCGGCGGGCGGCAGGGTCACTCCAGTCGCCTCTTCGAAGTCCTGGAAGTTCAACCGGCCGTCGACAGCGCCGCCCTGCTCCATCATCTCGGCGGACGCCGTCTCGGTGTCGTACTCGTCGAAGATCTCACCGACGACCTCCTCGACCAGATCCTCCAGCGTCACGATGCCGTCTGTCCCGCCGTACTCGTCGAAGACCACGGCGATATGGTCTCCGGATGCGCGCAGGTTCGTGAGGGTGGTCAGAATTCGCGCGGTCGCCGGAATGAAGGGAATCGGCCGCACGACCTTTCGAACCTCGATCGTGCGGTCTGGCAGCTCGAAGAGGTCGCGCACGTGCACGAACCCCACGATGTCGTCGATGGACTGGTCGACGACGGGAAAGCGCGAGTACGGCAGCGCACGCACAGTTTCGAGAGCGTCGGAGATCGAATCGTCGACCGCGAGCGAAACGACCTCGGGCCGTGGGCGCATGATCTCGCTCACCTGGCGGCCTCGCAGCGACAGCACGTCGTCGAGCATGCGTCGCTCGTCGTCGGGCAACCCCTCGTGGCTGGTCACGATCTCGCGCAGCTCCTCGTCTGAGAGCTTGTCACCGGTCTTGTTCGGGTCGCCCCCGAGCAGGCGCACGACGGCGTTGGTCGACACGGACAGGAACCAGATGACCGGACGCATCAGAACGGCGAAGCCGCCGAGAATCGGCGCGACCGCGTAGGAGAACCGGGCATTGTGCTGGATGGCGAGGCGCTTCGGCGCCAGCTCACCGAGCACCAGCGACAGGTATGCGATGAGCAGGGTGAGCACGATCGTCGCCGTGGTCGAAGCCGCCGCAACCGAGAGCCCGAGGCCCTCGAGCAGCGGCGTCACAGAAGGGGCGATCGAGGATGCGCCATATGCGGCGGAGGCGAAACCGGCGACGGTGACGCCGATCTGCACGGCGGAGAGGAAGGTGTTCGGGTTACGCGCCAGCCCTGCGACGGTCTCACCCCGTCGGCCCCGTTGCGCGATCGCGTTGATCTGACTCTCGCGCAGGGTCACCAGAGCCATCTCAGTGGCAGCGAAAACGCCGCCGACGAGCACGAAGACGATGACGAGAACGATGCTGACGACGAGGTCGCCGCTCATCGGAGGAGCTCCGTCGAACCAGGGTGCACGCCCGGGGTCACCCGGGCGCTGGGATGGTGATGGTCGGAACTGCTCGCAGACGATGTCATGCTCCGAGCATAGGAAACGATCCTCAGAAAAGCCCCTGCGAGTCGCGTTGTCATTGAGAAGAGCGAGGCGTCAATTCGATCGGGGTTCCCTGTTGGACAAGCCCGCTCGGCGGCGCGCAGGCTGAGACCATGGAATACACACACCTCGGACGAACGGGCCTACGCGTGTCGCGCGTCGTACTCGGCACGATGAACTTCGGCCCGCAGACCAGCGAGCCCGACTCACACGCGATCATGGACGCCGCTCACGCTCAGGGCGTCAACTTCTTCGACACCGCTAACGTCTACGGGCAGAGCCTGGGCAAGGGGGCCACCGAGGAGATCGTCGGACGGTTCTTCGCGCAGGGCGGCGGACGACGTGAGAAGACCGTGCTCGCCACGAAGCTCTACGGCGATATGACCGATTATCCCAACGAGGGCAAACTCTCGGCACTCAACATCCGGCACGCGCTCGACGCCAGCCTCACCCGCCTGCAGACCGACTACATCGATCTCTACCAGTTCCATCACGTCGATCGGGCGACCCCGTGGGAGGAGATCTGGCAGGCGATCGAGGTCGCCGTTCAGCAGGGCAAGATCCTCTACGCCGGCAGCAGTAACTTCGCTGGCTGGCACATCGCCCAGGCCCAGGAGGCCGCCAAGACGCGCCACTTCACCGGTCTCGTCAGCGAGCAGTCGATCTACAACCTCATCGTTCGCGACGTCGAGCGCGAGGTGCTCCCGGCCGCCCAGGCCTACGGGCTCGGAGTGATCCCCTGGTCGCCGCTGCAGGGCGGACTGCTCGCCGGAGTCCTCGACAAGGAGGCCGACGGATCGCGCCGCCGTTCGCGCTCCGATGACGAACTCGAGAAGCTGCGCCCGCAGCTCGAGAAGTACGAGGCGTTCGCCGCCGAGCTCGGACACTCCCCCGCCGAGCTGGCGCTGGCCTGGCTGCTGCACCAGCCCGCGGTGACGGCTCCGATCACCGGACCGCGCACCATGAACCAGCTCGACACCGCCATCGCGTCGGTCGACATCACCCTCGACGAGGATGCCCTGGGCCGGCTCGACGAGATCTTCCCAGGCCACAAGACCGCTCCCGAGGACTACGCCTGGTAAGTGGTCTCGATACGGCCGCGGGCGGCCTACTCGAGCAGCGCATCCCATTCGATCCCACGAAAGGAACATCATGAAGCAACGCACCATCGGAGACATCTCTGTCAGCGCCATCGGGTTGGGTGGCATGCCCATGTCTATTGAGGGCCGCCCCGACGAGCATCGATCGATCGCCACGATCCACGCCGCGCTCGACGAGGGTGTCACGTTCATCGACACAGCGGATGCCTACCACCTGGCCGGCGAGAATGAGGTCGGCCACAACGAGCTGCTCATCGCCAAGGCCCTGAAGAGCTACGGCGGCGACACCTCCGGCGTGCTGGTCGCGACCAAGGGCGGCCACCTGAGGCCGGAACCCGGCGGATGGACGCAGAACGGGCATCCGGACTACCTCAAGCAGGCCGCCGAGGCATCCGCCAAGCGCCTGGGCGTCGACGCGATCGGCCTCTACCAGTACCACCGCCCCGACCCGTCGGTGCCGTACGCCGATTCGATCGGCGCGCTCGTCGAGCTTCTGGATGCGGGAACGATCCGCATGGCCGGCATCTCGAACGCCGACCCCGATCAGATCCGGCAGGCGAACGACATTCTCGGTGGTCGCCTCGTGTCGGTGCAGAATCAGTTCTCGCCGAAGTTCCGCTCGAGCGAGAAGGAGCTCGTTCTCGCCGACGAACTGGGCGTCGCGTTCCTTCCGTGGAGCCCGCTCGGCGGCATCACGAATGCCGCATCGCTGGGCGAGAGCTACGAGGCCTTCGGCCGCATCGCCCGCGACCGTGGAGTGACGCCGCAGATCGTCTGCCTCGCGTGGGAGCTCGCGAAGTCGCCTTACGTCATCCCCATCCCTGGCGCCTCACGCCCGGAGTCGATCACGAACTCGGCACTCGCGGCCGACTTCGAGTTGACGCCCGAGGAGTTCGCGGCACTCGACGCGTAGCCCTTCGCTGCGCTGGTCGAGTAGCCGCGCGACGAAGGAGCCGGCGTATCGAGACCACCCTCGAGTGGTCTCGATACGGCCGCGGGCGGCCTACTCGACCAGCGCAGCGAAAGCGGGGCGGCCTACTCGACCGGCGATAAAAGCTACGCCGCGGGCTTCAGCGCCGGCTGCCGCAGACGCCCCACGAGGGCGGCGGCGGCCGGCGCGGCCTGGCGCGGAACGGCAATGGCCGTTGTCCACACGAGCGCGTCGTGCGTGACGGGAACGGCGCTCAGCACGGATGGCCGCTTGTCGGCGAAATGTGCCGGGACAACGGCAACACCGAGGCCGTAACCCACCAGATCGAGCAGCGAGCCGACGTCTCCCACCTCCAGCTCTACCGAGTGCGCGAGCCCCTCTTGTGCGAACGCGCGGTCGGCGAGCACCCGGGCGGCCCACCCGTCCGCGAATCCGACGAATGTCTCGTCGGCAAGATCACCGATCTCGACGCGGCCCCGGCCCGCCAGAGGATGGTCGGGGTGGCACAGCACCACGAAGCCCTCCGACGCGATGGGCAGAAGTTCGACGGTCGCCGGCACGGCTCCGCAGTCGGCGACGAGCGCAAGGTCGAGAAGTCCGGTCGCGACCTGGTCGAGAAGAGTCGTCGATCCGGCGAAGCCGAGTCGAACCGACACGGCCGGGTGTGAGCGGCGAAAGTCGGCGAGCTCCTGCGGCAGGTGCACTCCCCCGAGGCATTGCTCGGTTCCGATGCGCAGTGCACCGCGCAGAACTCCCCGAACGGCGAGCACCGCGTCGCGGGCGGCGGATGCGCTGGCGACGGCGCGCTGAGATTCTTCCAGCATCGCGGTTCCGGCGGGAGTGAGCTGCACGCGCCGGGTGCTGCGGGTGAACAGCGTGGTGCCGAGCTCGGTCTCGAGGGCCCGGATCGACGCGGACAACCCCGACTGCGAGATCTGCAGCGACTCGGCGGCACGAGTGAAGTGCTGGTGCTCGGCGACGGCGACGAAGTGCTCGAGTTGGCGGAGTTCCATGAGGGTTCAAGAGTACGCCTCGCAGCGGGAGCCGTCCTTAGAATCGAAGACATGGCCCGATCCAGCGAACACGCCCTGTCCTTCGGCCGCGCGGTCGGCGATTACGACCGCGGTCGCCCGAGCTACCCGGCCGAGGCCATCGAGTGGGTCCTCGAGCAGATCGACCCCGCGCATCCGGGTGGCGCGCGCGTCGTCGACCTGGGCGCGGGAACGGGCAAGTTCACCGCCGGGCTCGTCGACCATGGCTTTGATGTGACCGCCGTCGAACCCGATGCGCTGATGCGCGAGCGGCTCACGCAGAACCTGCCCACGGTGTCCGCGCTCGAGGGCAGCGGCGAGCACCTTCCACTCGACGATGCGAGCGTCGCGCTCGTCACCGTGGCGCAGGCGTGGCATTGGGTCGATGTGGCTGCCACGTCACTGGAGGTCGCGCGGGTGCTCGAACCGGGAGGCGCTCTCGCACTCGTATGGAACATCCGGGATGCCGATGTCGAGTGGGTGGCCCGGCTCGGCGAGGTGATCGGCGCCTCTGAGGCCGAGAAGTACGGCAGTACGACACCGCCGGTCGGTGCGCCTCTCGAGCGCCAGGCGTATCGCGAGTTCCGCTGGGTGGCCGAGATGAGCCGGGAGCAGTTCTTCGCCATGGTCACCTCGCGCAGCTACGTGATCACGATGGCCGAGGCCGAGCGCGACGAGATGCTGGCCCGCCTCGGGCAGCTGCTCGACGAGCATCCCGACCTGGCAGGCCGCACAAGCTATGCCATGCCCTACGTCACGAGGGTCACGATCGCGCGGGTCGCCGCCCGAGAGTGAGCCCGCGCAGAGGCCGGGCCTAGCCCTCGGCGGCGCGTTCGGCCTCGCGGCGCAGCTCGCGCTGCGCATCGGCCTCCGCGGCTTCAGCGACGGTCGGCGCCGTTCCGCCGAGCGACCTGGGCTGCCACCATTGGCCCGTGCCATCGACCGGATATGACGCCTGCAGCGAGTCGACCATGGTCTGCATCGTCTCGCGCAAAGAACCTGTCACCTGCGTGATGTCATCGTTCTCGCCCACGACGATCGGCTGACCGAACACGAAGTGCACCGGCACGCCGAACCGCTGCCTCAGAGGAATCGTTCGGTTCTTCGTGATCAGTCGCTGGCCGCCCCACACGGCGACAGGAATGATAGGCACCCCCGCATCGCGTGCCAGGCGTGCGGCGCCCGACTTGAGCTCTCGAACGGTGAACGACGAACTCACGCCCGCCTCAGGAAAGACACCGACGAGCTCGCCCGACTTCAGCGCCGAGACCGCGTTCTCGAAGGCAGCGGCGCCCGCCTTCATATCGACGGAGATATGACGCATGCCGCGCAGCAGCCAGCCGACACCGGGCTTGTCGAAGGCACGCTTGGTCGCCATGAAGCGGATGCGGCGTCGGTTGTGCAGCCACGTCTGCCACTCGACGAGGGCGAACTCTAGGTAACCGAAATGCGTCATGGCGATGACAGCACCACCGTGCGGCGGAATGTTCTCGAGGCCCGTGGCGGATCGTTTCGTGCGCAGACCGGCGAAGAGCACCCGCCCCACACCGATGGCCGTGGAGTAGATGGGTTCGCTGGGGCGCCGCTTCATGCGCACAAGGGTACGGGAGCCGCCTGTCAGAATCCGGGGTCGGGGCGGGGGTAGTCGCGGGATGCCGGCTCGTGGTCTTCAACGTCGAGCGTGTCGGTCTCGGCGTGGCCATAGGCATCCGGATCGGGCGGCGACGCCGCGTCGTCGATGGTGACCGTGCCGTCGATATCGGAGGTGATGTTCTCGCCTTCAGTGCGATCGGCTATCCAGTCGGCGGCTGCCTGCCGGTCGCGCCCTGTGTCGCCTGACTCGTCGGGCGAATCGCTCGGTCGTGAAGTCTCGTCGTGGGTCATGCCGTCAGCCTACGACTGGGCCTGGCCGTCGCCTCGGGGGGTTGCCACGGACGCGTACCTTTCTCCGCGATCCGTGCGAAAATAAGAGGTCGAACCCACACGATGGTCGAAACCCGAGGAGACCACACACCCCATGGCTAATGCTGGATCGAAATGCCCCGCCTGCTTACGCACCGTCGCCGTGGGGATCGTCTCGCAGACACTCGTGCAGCACGAAGACAAGACCGGATTCCGCTGCTCAGGATCAGGAACCAGCCCCGGAGCCGGCCGACCGGCCGCAGCGCCTCGTAAGGCCCCCGCATCCGGAACCGCCCGCACCAGCACGGCCGCAAAGCGCACGAGCCCGCCGACCAAGGGCGGCGTCACCGTTCGCCGCGTCGAGGTCGACCAGGAGGAACTGGCCCGTCGGCAGGAGAAGCAGGAGCGCATGCGCGAAGAGCGGGCCGCTGCCGCTCGCGAGCGCAACGACGCCAACATCTCGTACTTCGACGAACTCAGGTAGCCCGCTCGGCGGAGGCTCCAGACGAAGGTAGTTCGCTCGGGGGATGTATCCGTCTGATGCTCCGGCAAGACTGGGGTCATGACGATGCGCCGCCCTCTCGCCCCCTCTTCCGCCATCGCTTCTCACAGCATGCGGGCACAGCGGTCAGGCTCTCTGCGGCGACGCTCGATTGTGGCCGCTCTCGCCACCGCCGTCGCGCTCGCCGTGTCGGCCTGCGCGTCGAGCGGTCCCGAGGCATCCGCAGCGCCGACCGCGGTCGCCCTACCCGACACGGCGGTAGGCAAGAAAGCGCAGTGGGTGCTCTACACGATCAACTCCGACGAGGAGACGACCGAGGCCGAGATCGAGCAGAACATCGCTCCTGTGATGCTCGAGCAGGTGCCGGCCAGTCAGATAGTCGCCATCGTCGGCCAGATGGGCGACGCCAAGCCGTGGATCGCGACGAGCGTGACCGAGGCGACCGGCGGTCTCACCGTTCTGCTGCACAGCTCCTCCGCCGAGCTGCAGATGCAGATCTCCGTCGATGAGCAGCAGCTCATCAACGGGCTGCTGTTCCAGCAACCGCCAGCCGATCGCACACCCGCAGCGAGCTGGAAGGAACTGAAGAAGAACGTCGCCGCTCTGCCCGCCGACACGAGCATGACCGTCACGCGCGTCGATGCTGAAGCGGATGCCGCAGGCGCCGGCGAACGCATCGTCGATATCGCGGGCGACGAGACCAAGCCACTCGGCTCCATCTTCAAGCTCTACGTTCTCGGCGCGGTGGCCGATGCCGTGGCGGCAGGCACCCTGTCGTGGGACGACAACCTGATCATCTCCGACGACACACGGAGCCTTCCATCGGGTGTGCTGCAGGATCAGCCGAGCGGCACCCTGGTGAGTGTTCGCGAGGCCGCGACGAAGATGATCGAGATCAGCGACAACACCGCAACGGATCTGCTGATCGACAGGGTCGGCCGCGAAGCGGTCGAGGCGCAGCTGGCCGTCATGGGTCACCACGATCCTGCTCTGAACACCCCCTTTCTGAAGACCAGGGAGTTGTTCCAGCTCGGATTCGGGCCCGACTTCGGCGATGCACGAGCCTCGTGGGCCGATGCCGGCGTCGACCAGCGTCGTGCAGTGCTCGGCTCGATGCCTGGTGGCGTTCTCGAGCTCAACTCCTTCGACCTCTCGACGACGGCGTGGCAGCAGGGAATCGACTGGTTCGCGGATCCTGCCGATCTCGTTGCGGCCCATCTGGCCCTGCAGCAGAAGGCCGCGACGCCGACGGGCGAGCCGGTGCGCGGCATCCTGTCTGCCAACCCGGGGCTGCAGTTCGACTCCGAGGTGTTCCCCTACATCGCGTTCAAGGGCGGCAGCGCTCCCGGCGTTCTCGCGGGCAGCTGGTTGCTCGAACGCGCCGACGGCGAACGTTTCGTGATCACCATGCAGTCGTCATCGCTCGACCCGGCCGACGTCACAGACACAGCACTCATCTTCGGAAACGTCACCGACGCGGCGAAGCTGTTGGCCGACGAGTAGACGGGTGCTGCCTAACTGAGGACATCTCTCCTACCCCTGTCGTAGATCCCCGGGATCGCGGGAGCTTCGGCCCCCGACTTCGACGTCAGCGGAAGAATGTCCTCAGTTAGCCGCGACCCGGTGAGGCTCTCAGCTGATCGGACTCGCCGTTCCCGTCACCACGATGCCGCCCGCCTCGGGGATGCGTACCGATAGTCGGCTGGGTCTGCCGATGTGCGAGCCCTGGGTGATCTCGATCTCGGCCGGCGCCTCGATCAGTCCGAGCGCCCTCAGATATCCGCCGAACGAGGCCGCCGCAGAACCCGTGGCCGGGTCTTCGGTGATGGCTCCCACGGGAAAGAGGTTGCGGCTGTCGTATTCGCTTGCGCTCGACGGGAAGACCGTCGTGACGGTGCCGCTCCACCCCTGCTCGTTCATGAGCGACCTCATCGCGCCGGGGTCGAACGAGAACGCATCGAATTCGGCACGGTCGGCGAAGACGATGATCGGATGCCTATTGCCGGCGAACGAGACGCGCGGCGGGTAGGCCGGGTCGAGGCGGTCGAGCGATGTCGAGAGAAGACCGAGCAGCGCTTCGAGGACACCCTCGCCGAACGGCTCAACCGACGGTTCGACACTCGTGAACGATGCCGTGATGGCCTCGTCGCCCGCCGCCGTGGTGATCGTGACCGGCCCGACGGGCGTCTCGAACACGAAGTCGCCCACCCCGTCTCTCTGCGCGAGCGCAACTGCGGTGGCCACGGTCGCGTGGCCGCAGAACGGAACCTCGGCCAGGGGCGAGAAGTAGCGCACTCGCACGCGTCGATCGTCGCCCGCCACATTCTGCTCCGTGATGAATGCGGTCTCGGCGAATCCGATCTCGGCTGCGATGGCCTGCATCTCGGCATCGCCGAGCTGAGAGGCGTCGAGCACGATTCCGGCCGGGTTGCCACCGCCGGGTGCATCGGCGAATGCCGTGTACTTCAGCGCCGCCCTCGCATCTGTCATGTACTTATCGTGGCAGAACCGGGCGACGAGCTCGGCGCTAGGCGCGCCCGACCCCGGCCGACCTAGGAGCGCTGATCGATCTCGGAGAACCCCTGCGGCGTGACAGTGATGCGCAGCCGCGACGGGATCTGCTCTTTCATGGCTTCGACGTGGCTGATCAGACCGATCGTGCGGCCCCCTGAACGCAGGCTGTCGAGGGTCGACATCGCTATGGCGAGTGTGTCGGCGTCGAGCGAGCCGAAGCCCTCGTCGATGAACAGGGTGTCGAGCGTGATGCCTCCGGCCTGATTCGACACGACCTCGGCGAGCCCGAGGGCCAGAGCGAGCGATGCCAGGAAAGTCTCCCCGCCCGACAGCGAATGCGTGGCTCTGGCCCGCCCCGTGTGCTGGTCGAGAATGGCGATGCCGAGGCCGGAGCGGGTATTGCGGTACTGAACCGAGTCGTCGTGCTCGAGCGAATAGCGGCCGCCTGTCATCACCGCGAGTCGCGCGTTCGCGGCCCTGATGATCTCTTCGAGTTGGGCCGCGAGCACGTACGACTCGAGCCGCATACGCATGGTGTTGGGCTCGGCGCCCTCGACGGTGTTGGCGAGCGAGCGCATCGTCTCGTATTCGGCGAGCAGGTGTTCGGACGCGTCGAGCCGCTCGAGCGCCTCTGCAACGATGTCGCGAAGTCGCCCCAGTCGATCGGCCACAGACCCGGCCGCCACCCGAGCGTCGTCTCGCTCGACACCCGCCGACTTGCGCACCTCGGCAGCAGACTCGACCTCGACCGGCTCGTCGGGTAGCCCTTGCAGTTCGGGTTCGGCGAGCACGTCGCGCTGCGTGGCACGAGCCACGTCGTGAGCGCCGATGCGGGAGGCCGCGTCTGCACGCTGAGCCGCAGTCAGCCTCGACTCGACAGCCTCGTCCTTATCGGCGAAGCCCTGCTCATCGAGGTGCTGCCTCAGGGTCTGTCGAGCGGATTCGAACGCGAGCTCTTTGTCGTTGTGTGCAATCAGAGCCACTTCGAAATCGCGTGTGACCGAGAAGAGATGCTGCAGTTCGAGTACGCGCTCGGCCACCGTGGAATGGTCTCCTCGGTGCTGCTCGACGAGGTCGATGATCTGTGTTCTCTGCGACACCAGGGCCGCTCGTGCGGTCTTGGTGGACTGCACCCCCTCGGTCAGTTCGGCCACAGTCGACGTGATCGATTCGAGTTCGGCTCGCAGATCGGCGATCTGCTCGTCGAGTTCTCGGGCGGATGCTTCGGCCGCGACAACCGCGGCAAGGGCGAGCTGCGCCACGTCGAGCTGCTCGTCGATCTCGGCAGGAGGCTGACCGCCGCCCGACGCATCGGCCGAGGCGTGCCGCGCGACGAGATCACGCACGGCCAGCCCGGCTTCGGTCAGAGACTCGGACGCACGTGCAAGGCGCGCGCGCTGGGCATCGATTTGATCCTCGGTGACAGGTTCACCGAGATCGGCCGTCCAGGCGGTGGGATTCGGGTGCTCGGTGGAGCCGCAGACCGCGCACGGCTCGCCATCGACGAGTCTCGACGCGAGTTCTGCGGCGTGGCCGTCGAGCCGGCGCGTGAGCAACTGGTCGTAGAGCGTGGCGGCCTCTGTGTTCTCGGTGCTCTTGGCCTTCTCGACGACACGGGCGTCGTCGAGTTCGGACTTCAGGGCGGCGGCGAGCACGGCGGACTGTCGTGCGGTACGCAGCCGCTCAACACGTTCATCGGCCTCAGATCTGCCCGACGCTTCGAGAAGAGACGCGTTTTTCTTCTCGAGCGCCTCGTCGATCTGCGCGGGGAGCGAGTGCGCCCGCTCTGTGGCCGCGGCGAGTTCGACCTGCTGGTCGGCCTCTCTGTCGTCGTACTCAGCGATGCGCTTGGCGAGCTGGGGAATGCGCTTCTCGTCGGCCAGGATCACGTCGAGCCCGCCGAGCATACGGTTGATCTCGGCGGCTGTGATGGCGAGATCGTGCGGCGTAGCTGTCGCCGGTGCCGCGATCGATTCTGCGCTCGCCTCATCTGCGGAGGCTGCCTCGTCGGTCGGCGCCCCGTGCGACGCATCGGCGAGACTCGAGAGAGCGGTGGCCTCGTCGTGAGCGGTGCGGGCAGCTTTCTCATCGGCCGCAGCTCGTTGCAGCGCCGCCTCGGCGACGTTCTCTGCGGCGATATGAGCCCAGACGATCTCGGCTCTGGTCGCCGCCTCGATCAGGCGGCGCTCGTCTGCGATCGATTCTTCATTCTGCTGAAGCTCGACGAGACGTGCAGCTGCCTCGTCGCGGCGGGCCTGAAGACGGCGAGTGTTCTCGCGCGCACGCAAGTCGGTCTCGGCTTCGACAAAACGCGCATCCGCAGCGACCACCCGCGCCTGGGCGGCGTCGAGCTGTTCGACGTGCTCGGCGAGGGCCGACTCGAAGTACCCTCGGTCGGCTTCTCTCTGCATTGCGGGAACGACAGCTTCGTCGGGCACGCTGTCGACATGTGCTGCGGCGCCTTCGCCCTGAGAGCTCACATCCTCGTTATGGCGCGATGTCGCGGCACCGGCGCTCGAACCAGCACCGACGATGGCCTCGACCCGGCTGCCCAGCTGCGCGATGTGCTCGGCAGATTCGCGCTGGAGTACCTCGAGAGCCTTGCGCCGCTCGACCAAGGCCCGCTCGATATCGGCGAAGCGTCGCGTGCCGAACAGGCTCTGCAGTACGCCCTGGCGCTCGTCGTTCTTGGCGTGAAGAAACTTCTGAAACCGGTTCTGGGCGAGCAGAATGACCTGCAGAAACTGATCTTTGCTGAGGCCGAGGATGCCATCGAGTGCGATGCCGACCTCGCGTGGAATGGCGGCGATGCCCTGCCACTCGGCGTCATCGACGAGCTGGGCGCTCGACGACGAGCTACCGGGTGCCCCGCCAACGCGAACGAAGAGCTCTGCGTCCGCGGGCTTCTTCGTGGTGCCCTCACCGCGCTTTTTCGGCTGTTCGTAGTCAGGCGAGCGCCGCACCCGGTAGTTCTGCCCACCCGTGCTGAACCAGAGCTCGACGTATGTGGGGTCGCCAGGATCGCAGTAGTCACTGCGCAGCTGCTGCTGCGTTCCCTCGAACCGAGGAACACTGGCATAGAGGGCGAAGCAGATGGCGTCGAGGATGCTCGATTTGCCGGCGCCGGTGTTGCCGGTGATCAAGAAGATTCCGTCGTCGGCGAAGGCATCGAAGTCGATGTGCTGCGCTGTTTTGTAGGGGCCGAACCCGGCTATCGTGAGGCGATTGATTCTCACGCGGTCGACTCCTGGGCGGCCTGCTCGGCGATGACCTCGACGATCAGCTCGCTCTCGGCGTCTGTTGGGCCCACCCCGTTTCGTACGAACTCGAGAAAGCCCGCGACGACCTCGCTGTCGGAGCGAGCGTGCAGTCGTTCGCTGTAGCTGGCTGCCTGAAGCTCGGCCACGACGGCGGGCTGATGTGTGAGAGCGACCGCGTGAGGAAACCGCGTCTGAATGCGACGCATGCCGTCGATAGGGCGCACCTGATCGGTCAGCACGACGGAAACAAAATGGCCCTCGGCCGAGGCGTGAGACGGGTCTGCGAGCAGTTCGGCGAGCTCACCCGTGAGCACGGTCAGAGGACGCGGCACGGGAAGATCGACCCACTCGACGGTGTCGAGCCCCGCCGCATCGAGCTCGACGAGCCAGGCGCCGCGCGGTTTGGTGGCTTCGCCGAACGAATAATGCAGCGGCGCCCCCGAGTAGCGGATGGCCGGGGTGAGCGTCGATCGGCCGTGGATGTGCCCCAGCGCCACGTAGTCGGGGCCGTCGAAGACGTCGACAGAGACCAGGTCGAGACCGCCAGCAGTGATGTCGCGCTCGACGTCGCTGGCCTCGCTCGACGCCGCACCAACGGCACGAGCCCCTAAGCCGCCGGCGGCACCGGCGACGTTGACCACGAACGCGTGCGACAGCACCACCGAACGAGCTCCGTCTCGTCGGGCGATGTCTTCGCGGATGCGCTGCATGGCATACCCGAGCACCTGGGCGTGGCGCCGCATCTCGACACCGGGGTAGAGGTGCCGCACCAGCGCGGGCTCGAGATAGGGGATGCCGTAGAACAGCACCGGCCCGTAGGCATCGTCGATGACCACGGGCTCGTCGAACTGATCGGGGCGGGTGATGACGTGGATGCCCGCTAAACCGGCCCACTCACTCTGGAAGCCGAGCCTCGTGGCCGAATCGTGGTTGCCGCTGGTGATGACGACGTAGGCGCCTGCCTCGCGGATCTGCCGGATCGCCCGACTGAGCACGTCGAAGGCCTCGCGCGCCGGCGTGGCCGAGTCGAAGATGTCACCCGCAACCACGACCACGTCGACCGACTTCTCTCGAACGACCGCGGTCAGCGCATCGAGCACCGTGCTGAGGTTCTCGAGGGTCGAGTGACCGTGGAACGTTCGACCGATATGCCAGTCGGAGGTGTGCAGGATGCGCATGCGTCAACGCTATAGCGGGCTGCCGACATCGCCGGACGACGACCTGACAGCACCCACGATCATCACGACTCCATACACGGCGAGCGCTGAACAGGCCACCGCCATGACCGTCGCCACCCAGTTGCTGTTCGTCACCGTCTGCGGGCCGACCTCGTCGTCGGGCGAGTCGTAGGTGCAGTCGACACCCAGCGGAAGCCACGTTCGTTCGCCGGTCACTACCGTCGACTCGAGGTAGGGGCCGCCGACCTCAGGCCGGGGCGCTGACTTCGTGCACTGAATCGCGGGGCTTTCCCTGCCGTCGAGCGTGACCCCGAAGGCGACAGCCGCGAGAGCCGTCGCGCCGAAGAACACGACCAGTGCCAGCCCGAACAGAACACGCCACAGAGCTCCCACCGTGGCCATGCTATCCCGCGCGGCTCACACCAGCAGTTCCGCGACGTCGTGACCCACGACATCCAGGGCAGCGGCGACGCCCGCGTTGTAGATGCGCCCGTCATGCGTGTTGAGACCCTTCGCGAGCGCGGGGTCGTCGGCCAGCGCTCGAGCCCACCCCTTGTCGGCGAGCGCCACGACATAGGGCAGAGTCGCGTTGGTCAGCGCGCGGGTGGATGTCTCGGGTACGGCCCCGGGCATGTTCGCCACGCAGTAGTAGACAGTGTCATGCACCGCGAAGATCGGGTCGTCGTGGGTGGTCGCGTGCGATCCTTCGAAGCATCCGCCCTGGTCGATGGCGATGTCGACCAGAACGCTGCCCGGCTTCATCGTGGCGACCATCGCGTCGGTAACGAGCTTCGGTGCCTGCGCACCCGGGATGAGAACCGAGCCGATGACCAGGTCGGCCTCCTTCACCTGTGCGGCGATCTCATAGGCCGACGAGCTGCGCGTCTGCACGGCTCCCCCGAAGCGGACCTCGAGCTCGCGCAGCCGCGGAATCGAGAGGTCGATGATCGTCACATCCGCGCCCATGCCCACAGCGTTGGCCGCCGCGTGCTCACCCGCGACTCCACCGCCGATCACCACGACCTTCGCCTTCGGAGTTCCGGGAACGCCGCCGAGCAGCATTCCGCGCCCGCCGGCCGCACTCATCAGGTGATAGGCCCCGACCTGCGTAGACAGCCGCCCGGCGACCTCGCTCATGGGCTGCAACAGAGGCAGCGATCGATCGGTGAGCTGCACGGTCTCGTAGGCGATGCCGGTGGTTCCGGCGGCGATCAGGGCGTCGGCACAGGCTCTGGATGCGGCCAGATGCAGATAGGTGAAGAGAGTCTGGCCGGCACGCATCCGCGGGAACTCCTCCGCCACCGGCTCCTTCACCTTGAGCACCAGGTCTGCGCCCGCCCAGACCTCGTCGGCCGTGTCCGCGATCGTCGCCCCGGCCTCGATGTACTGCTCGTCGCTGATGCGCGAGCCGAGTCCGGCGCCGCGCTGCACCACGACTGCGTGGCCGCGTCGAACCAGCTCGAACACCCCGGCCGGCGTCGCGGCCACCCTGTTCTCGTTGTTCTTGACCTCTGTGGGCACTCCGATGTGCATGGCTACTCCGTTCGTCGGCGGCGTCTACTGCAGCGGGTGCGCAGGATGTGCCGAAAGTTCTGGCCCAATACTTGCCAAAATTCGTCATGAGTAACAAAGAACCGCAGAATCAGCGGAATCGGCACTGTAATTTATGAAATAGTTCACTCGTGACCGATTCACAGAACTCCCCATCGAATGATCGTCGCGCCGCCTTGCCGCCCGCCGAACTCGACGATATCGATCGCGAGATCCTGCGCATCCTGAGGGCGAACGCCCGCATGCCCAACAATCGGCTGGCCGAACTCGTGGGCATCGCCGCGTCGACCTGCGTCGCACGGGTGAAGTCGCTCGTCGCGCGCGGCGTGATCACCGGCTTCACCGCGAACGTCGATCCCTCCTCAGTGGGCCTGAGCCTGCAGGCACTGATCAGCGTCACCATCAGGGCCGGCGCCCGCAACCTCATGATGGAACTCGGCGAGGAGATCAGGCAGTTTCCCGAGGTGGTGCAGCTGTACTTCCTGGGCGGGGCGGAGGACTTCATCATCCATGTCGCCGTGCGCGACAGCGCCGCCGTGCGCGACTTCGTACTCGACAACCTGTCGGCGCATCCGGCCGTGGCATCGACCCGGACGAGCCTGGTCTTCGACCACCACTTCAGCGGATTGACCATCGCGCCGTGAGCAGAGACCCGTCTGCGCCGATCGAGTAGCCGCGCGACGACGGAGCCGGTGATCACGGCATCCGGGTCTCGATACGGTCGCTGAGCGACCTACTCGACCAGCGCAGAGAAGCGGCCTCGCTACACCTGCTGCCTCGGCTCGTCGGGGTACTCGGCGAACGTCGCGAGCTCGTCGTGCCCCGTGAGGAAGCCGCCGAGAAGCGCCGCCATGACCTCGGGGCGCACGCTGTGATACTCCGCGTCGATGACGAGCGCGCGAGCATTCGGCAGAGCGACCTCCAATGCGGATGCGGCGGGCGGGA
Source organism: Agreia pratensis (assembly GCF_900177685.1). Taxonomy (GTDB): domain Bacteria; phylum Actinomycetota; class Actinomycetes; order Actinomycetales; family Microbacteriaceae; genus Agreia; species Agreia pratensis. The sequence goes on along the minus strand of NZ_FXAY01000002.1, from coordinate 200,197 downwards.
AGATGGGAACCGTCGGCTCGCCCACCATGGCGATCACCGGCTGGGTGACGGATGCCCACTGCTCGGCCCACGGCGCATGTTGCGCCCGTTCGAGCAGGGCTTCGTCGTAGGCGAGCGTGTGTGAGATCGCGAGCATGTCGGGCCACGCGGGCGAGCTCTTGGCCCCCTCGAGCCACTGCGGAGGCATGTCCTTCATGAAGTACTCGACGACGGCAGCCTGGTCACCGGCGGCGACAAGCTCGTTCATCGCTCGCAGGTCGGCACCCCCGTCGCCCTCACCCTCGAGCGACAGCGGCACCTCGAACAGGGCGAGCTTCGTGATGCGCTCGCCCACCCCGGGCGTGGCCGCGGCCCAGAGCGCGAGCGCCCCGCCAGAGGAGTTGCCGTAGAGCGCGGCAGATCCGCCCAGCACATCGAGCAGGGCGGCGATATCGTCGACCTCTCGCTCGACCGCATAGTCGGCCGCATCGCCGCTCTCGCCGCGACCGCGCCTGTCGTAGTTGACGACGGAGAATCCCTGATCGGCGAGCAGTGTGGCGATCTGCACCGTCGTGGGGTCGAACGCACGGTAGTTCATGGCACTGCCGACCAGAATGATGGCGAGCGCGCCGCTGCCGAGCCGGTCGTAGGCGATGCGCGTGCCGTCTGCCGATTTCACGAACTCAGTCATAGCTCGAAGCATACTCAGGGGCTTTCGAAGGGGTGCAGCCCCGGCGTAGCGTTTCAGGCATGACACTCACGTGGGAAGAACTGGTCGTCGACTGCGAGGATTTTGTGGCACAGGGTCACTGGTGGGCGGATGCCCTCAGCTGGCAGATCGTCGACGAAGACGAGGAGGGCATCGAGCTGAAGAACCCGACAGGCGCCGGCCCGACACTGCTATTCCTGAACGTTCCCGAGGGCAAGACCGTGAAGAACCGGCTACACCTCGACTTCGTGCCCGACGATCAAGACGCAGAAGTGGAGCGCCTGCTCGCCATGGGCGCCACCCGGGCCGACGTGGGGCAGGGAAAACAGACCTGGGTGGTAGTGGAAGATCCGGAGGGCAACGAGTTCTGCGTGCTCTCAGCGAGATGACGCCCCGATCTCAGATGAGCGGCACGATGGCGTCGATCTGCACCAGGGCATTACCCTGCAGCACATTTACGCCGATCATCGAGCGTGCAGGGGGAAACTCCGTGAAGAATTCACGGAAAACACGATCAATAACGGGTGCGAACTGGATCAGCATCGGCGTGTAGATGGTGAGCTTGATCGCGTTCGACAAGTCGGTGCCTGCCGCCTGACAAATCGCGTTCAGGTTCTTCAAACACTGTCTCATCTGAGCGTCGACCGCTTGATCACCACCGCCAAACGACGGGTTCAGCGGTCGAGGCAGCATCTGCCCGGTAGCGGGGTCGATCGGAAGTTGGTCAGAGACGTATAGCAACCCGTTGTACGTGATCGCTTGACTGGAACCTCCAGGTGACCATGGCGCATCCGGGGTGAAAATCACGTTACGTTCCACAGGTCACTCCTCTGGTCTCAGTATCGACGAGCCCGCTCCAGACATCCTAGAGCGGGAGCAGCTCTCAGCGAGATGACGATTCGGGGGACTTCGATACGGTCACCCGGTGCACCCTGCTGGTCGGAAGACCGCTACCTCTTGAGGGGGTCGTGACCCCAGTTCATCAGCGAGTATCGCCAGGGCGTGTCGCTGACATCACCGCTCGGGCGCTGCGCCGAGTGTCTCTTGATATAGCCCAGCACGGTGCGCATGTGCTCATAGTCGGCCTCGGTCAGTTCGGACTTCTTCTTCTCGAGGATCGAGAGGATGTGACGACCGCTGCGGTGGCCGATCGCCTCTCCTCCCGCCTTCTGCCCCACGCTGCGCGACTCGTCTGTCGAGAGCCACTTCTCGAGCGAGGTGGGGGTGAGGTTCACCGAGTGGGTGAAGTCCGTCCAGATGTCGGCATTGTCGTCATCTTTGTCGCTCATCCCCCCAGTATCCGCCCTCGGGTCACATTCGTCGCGGGGGACTGAAAAACGGCGTCATCTATGCGAGCGTGCCGTCTTTGCCAAGCCGGCTTCGGTTGAGAGATACCCCCCAGGGGTATATGGTCGAGGTATGAGCAACACGCATGACCACCGCACGCACGACCACTCCGGCCACGCAGACCACGAGCAGGTCGAGCACGCCGGCCACGACCACTCGGGCCACGAGGCGCACGATCACGCAGGCCACGAAGGCCACGACCACTCGGCGCACGGAGGTCACGGCGGTCACGCCGCACACTTCCGCCGCCTGTTCTGGATCATGCTCGTGCTCGCCCTGCCCGTGGTCGCGTTCTCGCCGATGTTCGCGCATCTTCTCGGCTACGAACTGCCCGGCTCCCTACTGTTCACCGCGATCTCGCCCGTGCTCGGAACCGTCATGTTCGTCTGGGGCGGCGCTCCCTTCCTCACCGGCGGCCTCGCCGAGATCAAGGCGCGCCAGCCGGGAATGATGCTGCTCATCGCGCTCGCGATCAGCGTGGCCTTCGTCTCGAGCTGGGGCGCGACGCTCGGTCTGCTCGACCACCAGCTCGACTTCTGGTGGGAGCTCGCCCTGCTCATCGTCATCATGCTGCTCGGGCACTGGATCGAGATGCGCTCGCTCGCCCAGGCGTCGAGCGCCCTCGACAGTCTGGCCGCGCTGCTGCCCGACGAGGCAGAGCGGGTGGATGCCGATGGTTCCGTCGAGACCGTCAGCCCGGCCGAGCTGCGGCGCGGCGACATCGTGATCGTTCGCCCCGGGGCACGCCTGCCCGCCGACGGCGTGGTCGTCGAGGGCACCGCCGACGTCGACGAGTCGATGATCACCGGTGAGTCCGTTCCTGTCTCCCGCGGCACCGACGATGCGGTCGTCGCCGGAACGGTCGCGACCGACTCGGCCCTGCGCATCCGGGTCACCGCGACGGGCGACGACACCGCACTCGCCGGCATTCAGAAGCTGGTCGCCGATGCCCAGAACTCGTCGAGCCGCGCCCAGCGCATCGCCGATCGCGCGGCGGCCTGGCTGTTCTGGTTCGCCCTCGGCGCGGCCGTGATCACCGCGGTGGTCTGGTCGCTGGTCGGCAGCCCGAACGACGCGATCATCCGCACCATCACCGTGCTCGTCATCGCCTGCCCGCACGCGCTGGGGCTGGCGATTCCGCTCGTCGTGTCGATAGCCACAGAGCGCGCGGCCAAGGCCGGCGTACTCGTGAAAGACCGCCTCGCCCTCGAGAGCATGCGCACCGTCGACACCGTGCTCTTCGACAAGACCGGAACACTGACCACGGGTTCTCCGATCGTGACCCACGTGCACTCGACCGACTCCCTCGACGACGACCGGCTGCTGGCCCTCGCCGCGTCTGCGGAAGCCGACTCCGAGCATCCGGTCGCCCGGGCCATCGTGGCTGCAGCACACGAGCGTCGTCTGGTCGTTCCTCGCGCCACGAACTTCCGCGCGTCTACCGCGGTAGGCGTCGAGGCCACCGTCGACGGCCGGGTCATCAGCGTGGGCGGTCCTCGGCTGCTCGAGCGCGCCAATGCCACAGCGCTGGATGCGACGCGCGGCTGGTCGAGCGACGGAGCGATCGTGTTGCACGTGCTCGCAGACGGCGTTCAGATCGGCGCGCTCGCTCTCGCCGACGCGGTGCGCCCCGAATCGAAGCAGGCCGTGGCGGAGCTCACCGCCCGAGGCATCCAGGTCGTGATGATCACCGGAGACGCCGAGGCCGTCGCCCACTCGGTGGCCGCAGAGCTCGGAATCGACCGCGTCTACGCGGGCGTGCGCCCCGAAGACAAGTCGCTGACCGTGCGCGAGCTGCAGCAGGAGGGGCGCAAGGTCGCCATGGTCGGCGACGGCGTGAACGATGCTCCCGCGCTCGCCGAGGCCGATGTGGGTATCGCGATCGGCGCGGGAACCGACGTGGCTGTCGCCGCGGCCGGCGTCATCCTGGCCGGAGACGACCCGCGCTCGGTGCTCTCGGTGATCGAGCTGTCGAAGGCCGGCTACCGCAAGATGACACAGAACCTGTGGTGGGCGGCCGGCTACAACCTGCTGTCGGTGCCTCTCGCGGCCGGAGTGCTCGCGCCGATCGGCTTCGTTCTGCCGATGGAGGTGGGCGCCCTGCTGATGTCGCTCTCGACGATCGTGGTGGCGCTCAACGCGCAGCTGCTGCGCCGCATCGACCTGCGCCCGGGGCGCTGACGCATCCGGGGCGCTGACGCGCCCAAGTCCGCGACGCACGCAATCCCATTGGCAACCCAGGCGCACCGTGCTTGTCTTGAGCCATGCCCGAGATCCCCATGTTTCCCCTCGGCACGGTGCTCTTTCCTTATATGCCGGTGTCGCTGCGTCTCTTCGAGGAGCGCTACCTCGTGATGCTCGCCCACATGCTCGAGGCCGAGCAACCTCAGTTCGGCGTCGTTCTCATCGAGCGCGGCCAGGAGGTGGGCGGCGGCGAGCATCGCTTCCAGCTCGGCACCCTGGCGCTGATCAGCGAGATGGCGGGCGGCGAGGGATTCGTAGCGGTGAACGCCGAGGGCGGCTCGCGGTTCGAGGTGACCGGCTGGCTCGACGACGATCCGTATCCGCGCGCCGAGATCCGCTTTCTCGAACCGCTCGAGTGGGACGAGTCGCTGCGGTCACTGCGCGAAGACACCGAGCAGGCCGTGCGCCGAGCCCTCGCGGTGGCGAGCGAGTTCACCGAGCAGCGCTGGGCATCCGTCGTCGATCTCTCGGACGACCCGCTCGAGGCCTGCTGGCAGCTGGCCGGAATCGCACCCGTCGGCGAGCTCGACCAGCTCTCGTTTCTCGGGGCGGTGTCGATGGAGGAACTCCTGACCTCCGTTCTCGAACGGGCGACGGATGCGGCGGAGTCGTTCGCATCGGCCTGGTCGGCCGGCCCCGGCCCGAACGGATCAGACGGCCTGCCGGGCGACGACTTCGAGGAGAGGCTGTGAGCGCATCGAGAGCGTTCGGCACCGATGCGCCGACACCCTCGAGCACCCTCTGGTTCAACGGCGCGGTCGCCTTCGTGCTCGCAGGCATCGTAGCGATCACCCTGCACGAACTCGCCCGATTCGTGACAGCGGTGGCACTGCAGTCGGCGGCCACCCTCTATCCGAGCTACGTCGAATTCGACATCACCGAGACGCGCACGCTGATTCTCGCGTCGACCGTCGCCGCCAGCACAAGCCTGGTGACCGGACTCGCGCTCATCTTCGCGGCGCGCATCTGGGGCGCGGGGATCGCCCGGCTGTTCGTCACCTGGCTCGGATTCATCAGCGTGCAGCTCGTCTTCAGTTCGCTGTTGCTGGCTCCGCTGACCGGCGTCGGCGATGCGGCCACTCTGTTCTTCTGGCTCGGCGCCCCCACCTCGCTCTACTGGGTCGGCTTTGCGGCCGGCGTTGCGGGAACCGTTCTTCTCGCTCGCCTCTTCGCCACCCGGGTCACGGCCTACGCCGACGGTTCGGTCAGCTCGATGCGTTCACTCGGCATGGGATCGTGGGCTGCCGGAACAGCCGTGCTCGTGTTCGTCTACGCGCTCACCTTCACGTTCACCACGCGCAGCCATGCCATCGAGATGGTGAGCGACACGCTCATCGGCGTCGCGGCATCCGGAATCTTCGCGCCGTTGTTCTACCAGTTCAAGGGAAAAGTACGCATCGTCAACGAATTCCTGCGGTTTCGCAAACCCACGGCGGCTCTGTTCTGCCTGATCGCGGTGGGCCTCGTGCTCGTGTTCGTGCTGAACAACGGCGTCGAGTTCAAGCCTGGCCCGACCGAACCGGCTGCGGCTGCGGCCTCCTCAGCGAAGGTCACCCACTCAGCGCGATGACCGTGCAGCGACTGCCTGCGCCAGCTCTTCTTCGATGATGCGAAGCGTGTCGAGTTCGGCGAGCTCGGCGGCGAACCGTCGCGCCCGTGCCCGATATCGTTCATCAGCCAGTACCGCACGCACGGCCGAGCCGACGGCAGCCGCAGTCGGGGTGCCGGTGCGCAGATCGATACCGGCCCCCGACCAGCTGACACGTGCCGCAGATTCGGGCTTGTCTTCGGTGCCGCCCGCAACCACGAGGGGCACTCCGGCTGCGAGCACAGCCTGCACCTCGCCATATTCGCCGTTCGTGACGACGACATCAACGAGGTTCAGCAGTCTGTCGTAAGGCAGTGTCTCGGCGACGCGCACGTTCGACGCAACGGCCCCGAGCCTCTCGGCAGCACGGCCTCCCGTCGAGACCACGACGAGCACGTCGTCTTTCGCCAGTGCGGCGATCGTGGGTCTGATGAGCCGGTCGAAGTTCTGGTTGTCGATCACTCCTTGACTGACGTAGACAACCGCACGAGAACCGTCGAGTTCGTTCCACCACTCCGGCAGGGCTGCGGCGTCCTCGGTGGGCAGCGCACCGATGAAACGCACATTCGGCGAAAGGTCGCTGCGCGGATATTCGAGAGTCGCGGGGCCGAGTTGCAGGAATCGATCGAAGGCGCTCGAGATGTCCATCGCGAAGTGGGGCAGTCTGACTGCACCGATCTCAGCCATCGCTTGCTGGGCCGCTCGTTGGGTATCTCGAAAGAACACATGGCGCGCGAGGGCGTTGAGGATGCGATTGCGAGCGCGCCCGAGCCCGCTCGACGAGGGCGCCATGGCGAGTCCCGCAGGGGCTGTGTCACAGCTGAACTGGACGAGGCTGATCACGCCCACCGCCAAGACGGGCGGCCTCGGCGCGCTGGAGGAGAGCACCGGCGACATGCCTCCGAAAGCGCCGTCGACGAGTACCGCGTCGATCCGCTCACGCTGCAGCACGTTGCGCGCGGTGCGGAACTGCGCGGGGATCGTCTTGATGAAGATGTTCTGCACGTCGTATTGAAGACGAGCTATTCCCCGGTAGCGCTCACGGAAGGGCAAGTAACTCGGCACATCACGATCGTCGAAGTCGGCTCGGCCCTCGAAAGCCACGAACTCCATGCCCGCTCGCTTGATCTGCTCGGCGAACCGCGTGCCCGTGATCATGATCACCCGGTGACCTCGCGACACCAGATACGCGCCGACGGCGATCATGGGCGAGACATGATGATGCACGGGTGTGCTGCAGATCAGGTAGTTCGCCATGCGCTTCTCCCCAGATGTCGCGACCAATGGCTGTGTGCACACTGTAACCAATTTGAGGCGACCTCATCTGATGAGGATTCAGCTCCGTCGGCGTCTGCGCCTCGATGTCAGAGCGATGTAGGCGCTCAGCGCGCCGCTCGCGCCCAGACCGATGCCCATCAGTGGACCACTCCAGTGGCCGAATCGCTTGCTGTCACCGACGGCCAGTTCACCGATGCCCCGGATGAACGCGGCCGCGATCACCCCGGCCACCACACGGTTGCCCACCTTCTCGACGCGCGCGACCAGCGGGTCGAGTTCGGAGGCACGCAGATGAACCTCGATGCCGTTGCGGTCGATCACGTCGAAGACCTTGCGGATCTTGTCTGGCAGTTCGATGCCGAGTTCCGCGGCCTCGAGACCTGCTGCCGCCAATCGCTTCGCGATCGCCGCGGGCGAGAACTTCGACAGCGCGAGTTTCGTCGCATACGGCTTGAGAGCATCCCCCAGGCTGAACGTCGGATCGAGCAGCACGCCCATGCCCTCGACCATCAGCAGCATGCGCAGCAGCATCACGATCGAGGGCTGCAGCTGCAGCCGGTTGTGCCGCAGAACCGCGAGCAGCTTGTTGATGAGCGCGCCCATGTCGACCTCGCCGAGACCCTTGCCTCGATAGATGCCGATGAAGCCCACGAGGTCTGCCCGCAACGACTCTTGATCGATCGACGTCTTCGAACTCGACAGCGCGGTGAGTGCCGAAGCCATACGGTCTGGATCGTGCCTGCTCAGCGCCATGAACAGGTCGGCGAGCTTTCCGCGCAGCGCCTCGTCGATCTGACCGACCATGCCGAAGTCGATCAGTCCGATCCGTGCGTTCGCTTCGACGAAGAGGTTGCCCGGGTGCGGGTCGGCGTGGAACACACCGTCGACGAAGACCATCTGCGCTATGGCATCCACGGCGTTGGTGACGACGGCCGCGCGGTCGATGCCGGCTGCGTCGAGGGCGGCGAGGTCGTCGACCTTGATGCCGGTGATGCGTTCGAGCGTGAGTACGCGAGTCGTGCTCGTGTCCCAGAAGACTCGGGGAATCTGGATGGTGTCGTCACCCGCGAAGTTCGTGGCAAAGGTCTCGGCGTTGCGACCCTCGTGCGTGTAGTCGAGCTCTTCGCGCAACGTTCGCGCGAACTCGTCGGTGATGCCGGTGATGTTGTAATCGGCGGCGAGCTTCCACTGCCGAGACGCGCGCACGGCGAGCGTGTGCAGAATCTCGAGGTCGATGGCGATATTCGTGGCGATGTCGGGGCGCTGAACCTTGACGACCACCTCTGTTCCGTCGTGCAGCGTAGCCAGGTGCGCTTGACCTATCGACGCGCTGGCGAGGGGCTTGAGCTGAAAGCTGGCGAACACCTTGTCGGGCTGGTCGCCGAGCTCCTCGACGATGAGGCGCTTGATCACGGCAGCGGGCACGACCGGCGCCCTGTCTTGCAGCTTCGAGAGCTCGGTGAGGTAGGCGGGCGGAAGGATGTCGGAGCGCGTCGAGAGCACCTGGCCGAGCTTCACGAACGTCGGACCGAGTTCTTCGAGTGCCCGTCGCAGGTTCTCAGGATTGCTGGCCCGTGCCTGCTCCTGCGCCGCCGGTTCGAAGCGGTCGAGCCCGGTCGCGCCGATGATGAAGCTGAGCCCGTGCCGACTCAGCACACTGGCGATCTCCCGGTAGCGCTCGAGCCGCGTGCCGACGGCTGCGGCGATCGGATTAGCCACGAGCTACCCCCTGTGCCTCGGTCATGCGCCCATCTTGCCACGGGCGTGAGGTACGAACTCAGAGGTCGCGCACCACTACTCTCGGAAAGGCTCACAACAGGGCACGGAACAACCGGTGCGTAGCCGGGCAAGGGGAACGAACGCAGATGACACAACTCTGGACACTTCACGGCGACGGCAAGAACGTGAAAGCGGATGCCGTGGTCAAGCCGGGTGAGCGGCTCACCTGGCCCCGCATGATCGGCCTCGGCGGCCAGCACGTGGTCGCCATGTTCGGTGCGACCTTCCTCGTGCCTGTGCTCACCGGGTTCCCGCCCGCGACGACGCTGCTCTTCTCAGGGCTAGGCACCCTCCTGTTCCTGCTCATCACCAAGAACCGGCTCCCCAGCTACCTTGGCTCATCGTTCGCCTTCATCGCGCCCATCACGGCTGCCGTCGCCAGCACGGGAATGGGAGGCGCCCTCTTCGGAATCCTCGCGGTCGGCGCCCTGCTGGCCCTTGTCGGCGTGGTCGTTCTCATCACCGGCATCGGCTGGATCAATGCCCTGATGCCGCCCGTCGTATCGGGCGCCATCGTGGCGCTGATCGGCTTCAACCTCGCTCCCGCGGCGAAGAACAACTTCCAACTCGCGCCGCTCACGGCACTCATCACCCTGGCCGCGGTCATCTTCTCGACCGTGCTGTTCAAGGGCATGCTCGCTCGCCTGTCGATCTTCATCGGCGTCATCGTGGGCTACATCGCCGCCGTCATCGCGGGCGAGGTCGACTTCTCGAAGGTCGCAGACGCCGCCTGGGTCGGACTCCCGCAGTTCGCCCTGCCCGGCAACCCCTTCGCCGACTCGGCCCTCTGGGGCGTGCTCCCCGCCTTCCTGCCTGTCGTGCTCGTGCTCGTCGCCGAGAACGTGGGCCACATCCGCGGCGTCGCGCAGATGACCGAGTCTCCCGAGGTCAACAGGCTCACCGGTCGCGCGCTGCTGGCCGACGGCCTGGCCACCGTGCTCGCCGGCTTCGGCGGCGGATCGGGAACCACCACCTACGGCGAGAACATCGGGGTGATGGCAGCCACCCGCATCTATTCCACCGCCGCCTACTGGATCGCCGGCGCCGTCGCCATACTGCTCGGACTCTCGCCGAAGGTCGGCGCCATCATCAACACGATCCCGGCCGGCGTTCTCGGTGGCGTGACCACCGCGCTCTACGGCCTGATCGGCATCATCGGCGTGAAGATCTGGCTCGACAACAAGGTCGACTTCTCGAAGCCCGTCAACCAGTTCACGGCAGCCACCGCGCTGATCATCGGCATCGCAGACTTCACCATGAATCTCGGATCCGTCTCCTTCAACGGCATCGCTCTCGGCACGGTCGCCGCCATCGTGATCTACCACGCGATGACCGCGGTGGCACGTCTCCGCGGCACGGATGGCGGCCGACGCGACGCCTGACGGCCCCGACGGCCGGCCGGCTGAGACAGACGGCCGGCTCAGGCCGTTCCTATCGCACCCAGGGAAGCGGAACGAACTCGACCTCGTCGCCGACCGCTGAGCCGCTGTTCACGCAGACCAGCACCCCGGATGCATCGGCCAGGCCGCGCAGCATCGCCGAACCCGTGTAGGTACTCGGCTCGGCCTGGCTGCCGACCAGGCGGAAGGGAATGAGCCTGGTCTCGCCACGCCCCGCGGCAACCGGTGCGCCCAGACGCACGCGCGAAAGCTCGGGCAGCCCGGTGTCCGCGAGCGCTGCCAGCACCGGCGCAGCCAGGGTGAGAAGGCCCATCATGGCGGCGAGCGGATTTCCCGGTAGCCCGATCAGCAGCCGCCCGTCATCGAGGCGCGCCATGATGCTCGGCCCTCCCGGCCGCATTGCGACGCCATCGATCAGTACGTGCGCACCGAGTCGGTCGAGCGCACCGCGCAGATGATCGGCAGAGGAGTCACCCGTTCCCCCGGTGGTGATGATCACGTCGTGTGCCGATGCCTCGGTCGACAGTGCGCGCACGAGCGCACCGTGGTCGTCGCCGATTCTCGTCTGCCCCGCGACCTCTGCCCCGAGCAGTTCGACGAACGCGGGCAGCTGGGGCCCGAAACTGTCGCGCACCGTTCCCGGTGCGGGGATGCCGTGGGTCACCACTTCGTCACCCGTGAACACAAGAGACACCCGCGCCCGGGCCCGAACGGCGACCTCGTCGACGCCGCAGGCAGCGGCCACGGCGATGTGCGCCGGATTCAGCCGAGCACCCGCGTCGATGCCCACCTCGCCGCGGCCGAACTCCTCGCCTCGCGGTCGGATGTGCTGGCCGATCCAGGGTGTGACGCTCGAGCGAAGCAGACGACGCCCTGTGGCATCTGAACCCCCGGAGACGACATCACCCACCTCGCTGCGCAGCACGGCGTCGGCACCCTCGGGAATGAGCCCGCCCGTCACGATGGCTCGCGCCTCGCCCGCTTCGAGAGCAGGAGCGTCGCGAGCGGCCGCCCGAAGCACCCAGGGACCCGGCCCGCGAACAGCCCAGCCATCCATCGCCGACGAGGCGTAGTGCGGAACCTCGCAGAGGGCGACCACCGGCTCGGCCAGCACCCGCCCGACCGCCGCGGAGAGCTCGACCCGTGTCGTGGGCAGAACGCCGGCAGCGGCATACGCCGACTCACGCGCCTGCTCCCACGACAGTCGAGGCATCCCCGACGCGGCGCTCATGTCGTGTGACGCCGCGCGAGCCGCGAGGCCGCCTCAAACGCCCGATCGGTGGCCTCGGCGTCACCGGCCCCGTCGAGTGCCGCCGCCCGTCCCGCCGCATAGCCCACCAGATACGTGGTGAGGGGAGCGGCCGGGCGCAGCACAGCATGCGCAGCAGCGCCGGCGAGTGCCAACACTCTGTCGATGTCGACATCGAGTCCGGCGAGGTCGAGTTCAGCAGACAGCGAGGCGGTCCAGCGTTCGAGCACCTCGAGCATCTCGGCCTTCTCCTCGGCTGATCTCGCGGGCTTGACGGTCGCGTCGTCACTCATGATCGACTCCTTCTCGTGTGGGCAGTGTGTTTGACGTGGGCAGCGTCTCTGAGGTGGGCAGCGTGTCGTCTGGCCGCTCGATTCCAAAAGCGGAGGCGTCCTCCCAGGTGTCGACGTCGCGGGTCGACTCTCGGCCGTCGGGCAGCTCGACCAGGTCGAGCACCGAGATCAGCGAGCGCATCGACGCGCCGTCGAGACGTGAGGATGCGCGCAGGCCGTCGACGGCGTCGGCCAACGCCGAGCGGCCATAGACCGCGGCGAGCGGCTGCCGCATGCCCGCTGCGTCGAGCAGGACCAGGCCGTCGCGGCTGAGCAGTGGCGCGGCGTCGACGAGCTGTGCCACGGCAGCAGCGACCCGAGGCATATCGCAGGCGAGCACGAGTACGAGGTGGCCCGCTGAATTATCGAGATCCTGGAGCGCACGCATGCCCGCTGCTACGGCAGACGCCGGCCCTCCGAACGGCGGATCCTCGCGCGCGAACAGGACCTGCGAACCCGGACCCCGCGCATCCGGGCCCGCGGCACCGGGACCGACATCGGGACCGGGACCGACGACGGCGACCCGACGCGCGCCGGCATCGAGAACGGCATCGATCGTGTTCTGCAGCAGCGTCGAGCCGCGCCACGTCAGCGTCGCCTTGGGCACACCGGAGAGACGGGAGGACTTTCCGCCCGCGAGCACGATCGCGTCGAGCAGCATGCAGCCAGCCTACGACCGGGCATCGGTCCGGCGATCCTCTGCCAGGCCTCGGCCAGCCCTGTCGGCAGCGCGAAATCGGTGATAAGCCTGCTGTATGGGCAGAATCACCGTACGTCGCCGTGTTACCCGCCTCACCGTCGGGGGCAGCAAGAGGGTGCGTGAAGACGTGCTCGCAGCCGAGGAGCCGCTCGAGATCAGGGTGGGCGGCCAATCTCTGGCGATCACCATGCGAACCCCGGGCAACGACATCGACCTGGCCGCGGGCTTTCTCGTCTCTGAAGGCGTGATCTCGAGCGGAGAGCACTTCGCCGCGGCACGGTACTGCGCGGGCGCCACCGACGAGGGCCTCAACACCTACAACGTTCTCGACGTGACGCTCGCGCCGGGTGTCGCGGCACCCGATCCGAGCCTGCAGCGCAACTTCTTCACCACGAGTTCGTGCGGACTGTGCGGCAAAGCATCGATCGACGCCGTGCGCACGACCTCGGCCTACACAGCCGAATCGGATGCCCTCCGCATCGAGGCCGCGTTGCTCACGACATTCCCCGATCGGCTTCGCGAGCAGCAGGACGTGTTCGACAAGACCGGTGGACTGCACGCGGCAGCGCTGTTCGACGGCACCACGGGTGAGCTGCTCGTGCTTCGCGAAGACGTGGGGCGACACAATGCCGTCGACAAGGTCATCGGCTGGGCGACCCGCGAGAACCTGCTTCCGCTGCGGGGAACCGTTCTGATGGTCTCCGGCCGGGCGAGCTTCGAGCTCATGCAGAAGGCATCGGTGGCCGGCATCCCGATGCTCGCCGCGGTATCGGCGCCGTCGTCGCTGGCAGCGGAACTCGCGAGCGAGCTCGGCATCACGCTGGTCGGCTTTCTGCGCGGCGACTCCATGGTCATCTACTCCGGCGCAGAGCGCGTGCTTGAGTCTGATCTGCCACCTCTTGAGACCGCCCCTAGTGAAAGCATCGGTGTCGCATGACCACCATCCCGCCCCGCGAGGACGACAGCCAGCTCGAGGTAGGCGAGCGCGAGACCTGGGCCGTTGGCGTTCCCGGCATCGTGCACTCGATGGTTCCGGCGATCGAGGGCATGGGTGTGGCCCGCACCGCGAAGCTGATGCTCGGTCTCAATCAGAAAGACGGCTACGACTGCCCGAGTTGCGCCTGGCCCGACCCCGACAGGCGCAAGGCCGCCGAGTTCTGCGAGAACGGCGCCAAGGCGGTCACGTGGGAGGCGACTCCGATCGCGGTTCCGCGCAGTTTCTGGGGTCAGCACTCCATCGACGACCTGCTCACCCGCAGCGAGCACTGGCTTGGAATGCAGGGGCGCCTGGTCGAGCCCGTCTACAAGCCCGCGGGAAAGAACCACTACGAGCCGGTGAGCTGGGAGAAGGCCTTCGCGATCATCGCGGAACGGCTCAATGAACTGGACTCCCCCGACGAAGCGGCGTTCTATACGAGCGGCCGCACCGCCAACGAGACGGCCTTCGCCTATCAGCTTTTCGTGCGGGCTTTCGGAACCAACAACCTGCCCGACTGCTCGAACATGTGCCACGAGTCCACCGGAACCGCCATGGGCGAGACCCTCGGCGTGGGCAAGTCGACGATCGCCTACGACGACTTCGAAGACACCGACCTGATCATCGTGATGGGGCAGAACCCGGGCACGAACCACCCCCGCATGCTCACCGCCCTCGAAGACGCCAAGCGCAAGGGCGCCAAGATCGTGGCCATCAACCCGCTGCCCGAGGCCGGGCTCATGCGCTACAAGAATCCGCAGCGCCCGCGCGGCATCGTGGGCCACGGCACGAAGATCGCCGACCAGTTCGTGCACATCAGACTCGGCGGCGACATGGCGCTGATGCAGGCCCTCTCGAAGCGGGTTCTGGATGCCGAACGCACGGCCCCGGGAACGGTTCTGGACCACGAATTCCTGGCCGAGCACTGCTCCGGGCTCGAGGAGTTTGTGGCGCACATCGATCGTCTAGACGAGGCGGAGGTTCTCGAGGCGACCGGGCTCACGGCATCCGAGATCGACGAGCTGGCCGAGCGCTACATCACCGCCGACCGCGTGATCATCACGTGGGCCATGGGCATCACACAGCAGAAGAAAGCCGTGGGCACGATCAAGGAGATCGTGAACCTGCTGCTGCTTCGCGGCAACATGGGCAAGCCGGGTGCGGGGGCGTCGCCCATCCGGGGTCACAGCAACGTGCAGGGTGACCGCACCATGGGCATCTGGGAGAAGATGCCGGATGCGTTCATGGACGCACTGCAGGCGGAGTTCGGCTTCGACCCGCCCCGCAAGCACGGCCTCGACTCGGTGAACGCCATGAAGGCGATGGCTCGAGGCGAGATCAAGGTCTGGTTCGCGATGGGTGGCAACCTCGTGGCCGCCATCTCAGATAGCCAGGTCGCAGAGGCCGCGATGCGCGGAACGCGGCTCACCGTGCAGGTGTCGACCAAGCTCAACCGCTCGCACGCGGTGATCGGCGAGGAGGCGCTCATTCTGCCCACTAAGGGGCGAACAGAGCTCGACCGGCAGGCATCCGGCCTGCAGTTCGTGAGCGTAGAAGACACCGTCTGCGCCGTGCACGCCTCGAACGGCAAGGTCGAGCCGATCTCGAACCACGTGCTGTCTGAAGTGGCGATCGTCAGCCGGCTTGCACGTGCGGTTCTGGGAGAGGACTCTCCCATCGACTGGGCGGGCTTCGAGGCGAACTACGATCTGATCCGCGACCACATCGCCAACGTCGTTCCCGGCTTCGAGAACTTCAACGAGCGCATCCGCAACATCGACGGCTTCGTTCTGCCGAACGGCCCCCGCGACAGCCGCACGTTCAACACGCTCACCGGCCGGGCGATGATCACGGTGAACCATCTCGAGCCGGTCGTGCGACCCGAGGGCACGCTGCTGCTGCAGACCCTGCGTGCCCACGACCAGTACAACACCACGATCTACAGCCTCAACGACAGATATCGCGGCATCAAGAAGGGCCGCAGCGTGGTGTTCGTGAACCCGCTCGACCTCGACGAACTCGGCCTCGAAGACGGGCAGAGCGTCGACGTGTTCAGCGAGTGGAACGACGGCATCGAGCGGGTTCTGCGCTCGTATCGGGTGGTGTCGTATCCGAGCGCCAGAGGATGCGCCGCGGCGTACTACCCCGAGGCCAATGTGCTGGTGCCGCTCGATTCGGTGACCGACGAGAGCAACACCCCGGTATCGAAGGCGGTCGTGGTGCGCCTGGTGCCGGCGGCAGCCCCCGCGCTGGCCGAGTAGGCCTCGATACGCGCTGCTCCTTCGTCGCGAGCGCTACTCGACCAGCGCAACCAGTTGCGCTGGTCGAGTAGGTCGCTCAGCGACCGTATCGAGACCCCGGTCGGCTTACAGGCCGAAGGCCGCGCCCGCCTTCGCGAGGGGCTTGGTGCCACCCTCAGCGGTGAGCCCGGTCCACTCGTCTTCGCCGGCCACGTGGGTGGATGCGACAGCACCCTTCGCGCGGGCAGCGGCGACGCGCTCAGCGTGGCTGGGCGGGTTGCTCGGAACGCCCTCGGGACGCTTCGACTCGTTCTCCTTGCGCAGCGCAGGAACGATCTCCTCGGCGAGGATGTCGATCTGCTCGAGCACCGTCTTCAGCGGCAGACCCGCGTGGTCGATGAGGAACAGCTGGCGCTGGTAGTCGCCCACGTGATCGCGCATGGCGGCGTAGCGGTCGATGACCTCCTGCGGCGACCCCACGGTCAGGGGGGTCTGCGCGGTGAAGTCCTCCATCGACGGGCCGTGTCCGTAGACGGGCGCGTTGTCGAAGTATGGGCGGAACTCATCCTTCGCGGCCTGCGAGTTCTTGCGGGCGAAGAACTGCCCGCCGAGTCCGACGATCGCCTGATCGGCGCGGCCGTGACCATAGTTCTCGTAGCGGCTGCGGTAGAGCTTCACCATCTGCTCGGTGTGCTCGATGGGCCAGAAGATGTTGTTGTGGAAGAAGCCGTCGCCGTAGTACGCGGCCTGTTCGGCGATCTGGGGGCTGCGGATCGATCCGTGCCAGACGAACGGAGCAACTCCATCGAGGGGCCGCGGGGTCGCGGTGAAGCCCTGCAGAGGGGTGCGGAAGTTTCCGGCCCAGTCCACGACCTCCTCCTCCCAGAGACGGCGCAGCAGGGCGTAGTTCTCTGTGGCGAGCTCGAGACCCTTGCGGATGTCCTTGCCGAACCAGGGGTACACCGGTCCGGTGTTGCCACGGCCCATCATGAGGTCCATGCGGCCGTCACTGATGACCTGCAGCATCGCGTAGTCCTCGGCGATCTTCACCGGGTCGTTCGTGGTGATGAGCGTGGTCGCCGTGGAGAGCACGATGTTCTTGGTGGTGCCGGCGAGGTAGCCGAGCATCGTCGTGGGCGACGACGTGACGAAGGGCGGGTTGTGGTGCTCGCCGGCCGCGAAGACGTCGAGACCAGCCTGGTCGGCGTGCTCGGCGATCGCGATCATGGCCTTGGTGCGCTCAGTGTCGCTGGGCGTGTACCCCGTGGTCGGGTCTGTCGTGACATCGCCGACGCTGAAGATTCCGAACTGCATGTTCACTCACTCCTAAACTTTTCTATGCGTTTGCATATATGTGAGTGAGAACGTAGGTCCTCCGGAAACTATTCCCATCATCGGGGCGCGCTGGTCGAGTAGCGAGGAACGAGCGTATCGAGACCACCGACGGCGGTGATCTCGATACGTCGGCTCGTTCCTCGCGCGACTACTCGATCAGCGCACGGAGCTACGCCGCGTCGAGGTAGCCGTTCGGGTTGAGAACGTACTTCGTGGCCGCTCCGGCGTCGAACTCCGCGTAGCCGCGGGGTGCGTCGTCGAGCGAGATCGCCTTGGCGTTCACGTTCTTGGCGATGTGCACGCGGTCGTGCAGAATCGCCTGCATCAGGCCGTAGTTGTACTTCATCACCGGGCACTGCCCCGTGGTGAACGACAGCGACTTGGCCCATCCGGTACCCAAACTGAGCGACAGCGAGCCCTTCTGCGCCGCCTCGTCGACTCCGCCCGGGTCACCCGTGACGTAGAGTCCCGGAATACCCAGAGCGCCTCCCGCCGCGGTCACATCCATCAGCGAGTTCAGCACCGTCGCGGGCGCCTCACCGCCGCCGTGACCCCTGGCCTCGAAGCCCACGGCGTCGACACCGCAGTCGACCTCGGGAACTCCGAGGATCTGCTCGATCTGGTCGACGAGCTCGCCGGCACCCAGATTGACGGTCTCGCATCCGAAGCTGCGCGCCTGCGCCAGGCGATCGTCGTTGAAGTCGCCGACGATGACGGCCGCAGCCCCGAGAAGCAGCGCACTCGTGGCCGCAGCGAGACCGACGGGGCCGGCACCCGCGACGTACACGGTAGATCCGACGCCGACGCCGGCCGTGACCGCTCCGTGGAATCCGGTCGGGAAGATGTCGGACAGCATCGTCAGATCCATGATCTTCTCGAGCGCCTGATCGCGGTCGGGGAACTTCAGCAGGTTCCAGTCGGCATACGGAACCAAAACGAACTCGGCCTGACCGCCAACCCAGCCACCCATGTCGACATAGCCGTAGGCGCTGCCCGGCCGGTCGGGGTTCACATTGAGGCAGATGCCCGTCTTGCGCTCCTTGCAGTTACGGCAGCGGCCGCAGGCGATGTTGAAGGGAACACTCACGATGTCGCCGACCTTGATGAACTCGACGCCGGGGCCGACTTCGACCACCTCACCGGTGATCTCGTGGCCGAGAACCAGGTTCACCGGCGCAGTTGTGCGACCTCGCACCATGTGCTGATCCGAGCCGCAGATGTTCGTTGCGATCGTTCTGATGATCGCTCCGTGCGGCACCTTGCGGCCGACATTCGCGGGGTTGACCCCTGGCCCGTCTTTCAGCTCGAAGACGGGGTAGTCGATGTCGATGACCTCGACTTCGCCCGGTCCTTTGTATGCGACTGCTCTGTTTGATGCCATGCGGATCTCCTTTGATCGTGTGCCCCGAAACGAGGGGCATCGCTAGGCTGAGTCTATGTCGCGCACATGGAATTCAGTAGAGAACGCCTCGATTCGAATCCTCCTGATTCGGCACGCTGAGTCCACTGCGAACGAATCGGGCATCCTGTCGACGACGCAGCCCGGCCCCGATCTCACCGCGCGCGGTCGAGAGCAGGCCGACACCCTCGCCGATGCCCTGCGCGACGTGCCTATCGACGGCCTCTACGCATCCACTCTTCGCCGAACCCAACTCACGGCCGAGCCCCTGGCACGGCAGACGGGCCTGCCCGTGACGGTGATCGAGGGCATCCACGAGATCGAAGCGGGCGACCTCGAAGACCGCGGCGATCACGAGGCGATGTCGGCCTATGCACTGCCGATGCAGGTCTGGGCTCAGGGCGACTTCTCTGCCGCCGTTCCCGGCGGATTCAGCGGCGACCACTTCTTCGAGCGCTTCGACCGCGGCATCGCCGAGATCTGGCAGGCTCACCAAGGGGGCGAGAATCCGGATGGCGACACGGTCGCCGTTGTCGACCACGACGCCGCGATCCGCGTGTGGGTGGCCGGCAGGGCCGACAACCTCGGCCCGGAGTTCACCTCGACGCACGGCCTGGAGAACACGGGCATCGTCGCACTCACCGGCAGCCCCGCCGCCGGATGGCACGTGGAGACCTGGCAGGGCGAGCCGGTCACGTAGCCGTCGCTCAGTAGCCGAGGCCCGCCAGGGCGGCCTCCGCGGCGCGTGCGATGAGCGCGTTGTCGTAATCGGCGTCTTCTGCGGGGCGGTTCGACATGACGACGAGCACGATCGGCGATCCACTCGGAGGCCACAGAAGCGCGATGTCGTTTCGCGTGCCGTATGCACCGGCGCCCGACTTGTCGGCGACCGACCATCCGGCATCCAGACCCGCCGCTATCAGCTCGGCGCCGGTGGCGTTGCCGGTCATCCAATCGATGAGCTGCGCCTGCTGCGCGGCACCCAACGCGTCGGTGGTGAGCAGCGTCGCGAGGTCGAGCGCGAACGCACGCGGCGTGGTCGTGTCGCGGGTGTCACCCGGGATCGCGCTGTTGAGATCCGTCTCGATGCGATCCGAGCTGGTGGTGGTGTCGCCGAGCTCGCGCAGAGCCTGGGTGAACCCCTCCGGCCCGCCCAGCTTCTCGAGCACGATGTTGCCCGCGGTGTTGTCACTGAATCGCACGGCGGCCTCGGCCACAGCGCGCAGCGTCATGCCGCTGTCGACGTTCGCCTCGGTGACGGGCGAGTTCGGAAGCAGCTCGCTCGCGTCGTACGTGACGAGCTGATCGAGCTGGTCATCAGGCACCGTCTTCAGCAGAATCCCTACCGCGAGAGCCTTGAACGTCGAGGCATACGCGAACCTCTCGTCGGCCCGGTAGGCGACCTCCGCCCGGCTGTCGGGATCGAGCGCGTACACGCCGAGGCGAGCGTCGAACTCCTGCTCGAGCTCTGCGAAGGCGGGAGTGGGATCGTTCGGCACCGTCGGCGGCGTCGAGGTCACGGGCGCCGACGTCGTCTGCGGCGCAGCCGGGGCCTCGGACGCCGCGCAGCCGCCCAGCAGAACGAGAACGGTCACGCCGGCAGCGATGACAAGGCCACCCGATCGGATGCGACGCGCAGGTCGGGAGCTCAATCTCATGCCTCGAGTGTGCCAGCCCGGCCGCGGGCTGTCACATGAGCGCGGAGAACGCGAGCGTTACCGCGGCGTCAGTCTGAGCACCGGGATGACGCGCGGCGCGGCCTTGACCGCGTAGTCGCCGAAGCCAGGTGAGACGGCCACGACCTGGCTCCAGGCAGCATCGCGCTCCTCGCCGTGCAGCTCATGAGCCGTCACCTCGACCACGCCGTGCGGGGTCTCGATCGTGATGTCCGGGTGCTCGAGCAGATTGAAGTACCAGGCCGGATGCTCGGGCGCACCGGCCTTCGACGCGTAGATGAGCCAGGAGTCTTCGTCGCGCAGCGCCATGGTGGGCACTACCCGCTCCTCACCGGTGCGCGCACCCCGCGTGTGCAGAAGGATGAGCTTGTCTCCGAACCCGGCCGTCTCGACGTAGCCGCCGTTGGCGCGGAACTCCTCGATGATCTGATCGTTGAAGCTGCTCATGGACCTATTCTGCGCCCGAAGGGTTCGGCGGCAGAAGAACCTTGACACCGTTCTCGCGGAGCGCGTGCCCGAGGTCTGCGGGCGGGGCGACATCGGTGACCAGGTAGTCGGCGCTGGCGAGATCGGCCACCTGAGCGAAGAGGCGACGGTCGAACTTGGTGGAGTCGGCCAGAATGGCGACCCTCGTCGCGCGCGAGATCATCTCGCTCATCATCATCGCTTCGGCGAGATTGCTGGTCGAGAATCCGCTCTCGGCAGACACCGCGCCGACCGAGATGAGGGCGAGGTCGGAGTGCAGATCGAGGTCGTTTCCCGAATCCGAGAACTGGAACCCGATCGGACCGATCGTGGCCTGTCCACTCAGTCTCACGGCTCCGCCGAACACGTAGAGGTCGCGGCAGATCTTGGGCGAGATCTCGGTCGGAATACGCAGATTGTTCGTGGCGATCGTCAACTCGCGATGATCTTCGAGATGCCGCACGACGGCGAGCGTCGTGGTACCGGCATTGATCATGACGACCGAACCGTTCTCGACGAGACCCGCCGCGAGCGCGCCGATCTTCTCCTTGGCCGACCGCTGCAAGCGGAGGCGCACATCGAGCTTCTTCTCGGTGGACGGCATCACCGCGATACTCACCGCGCCGCCGTGCGTTCGCACCAGAAACCCGTCGGCGTCGAGCTGATCGAGATCTCGTCGGATGGTATCGGCCGAAACGCCGAACCGAGCGGCCAGCGCAGACACGGTGACCTCGCCTACCTCCGTGACATATGCGGCGAGATCCGCTTTGCGTCCGGCCGGCAACCGAAGGGGCTGGTCGTCGCCGTCTGAGGAAAAGGAAGAGTCAGCCACGTCTGATTTCTAGCAGAACACTGCAGAAAGCTGCAACCTCTTGCCCAGCGGCGAGACATTCTCTCCAGTAGCAGCTCGAAAAACGCATAAGTGCGCACTGTGATGCGGTTACTTGCGTTAAACGAGGCAAGCGACTACTGTCACAACGATAAGGCGCACAAAAGCGCACTCAACAGCACGATCCCGCATCTCATAGGAGAGACATGAGCAAAGAAGCTCGTTTTAGAAGAGGCGTCACCACTGCCGTGGCTGCCGCCGCGGCCCTCACCCTCATCACCGGCTGCTCGTCCGGCGCCGGAAGCGACGCCTCGAGCTCAGGCGGAGACGTCACCATCGAACTCGCTCAGTGGTGGGAGCCGGAGCTGCCCGACGGCGCGTTGCGCACCCTGATGGACACCTTCGAGAGTGAGAACCCCGGCATCAAGGTCAAGCTGCTCAGCGGCCCCTACGCCTCTACGAAGGAGCAACTCTTCGCTGGAGCGGCGGCCGGCACGATGTCCGACGTCGTCGGCCTCGACGGCGCGTGGGTCAGCGACTTCGCCAAGCAGGGCGCACTCGCCGACCTCAGCACTCTGATGAAAGACGCCAAGTACGACGACAGTGAGCTCGCCTCGACGATCAAGGTCGACGGCAAGACCCAGATGATCCCCGTGGTCAACTTCGTCTACCCGCTCTTCACGAACGACGATCTGCTCGCGAAGGCAGGGGTCACCGCGCCCCCGTCGACCCGAACCGAATTCGAGACGGCCGCCAAGGCCGTGACCGCGCTCGGCGACAACACGAGCGGATGGGTCCTGCCGCTCTCATCCGAGGCGCCCAACGGCATCCAGAACGACGTGATGTCGTGGGTCTGGTCGTCGGGTGGAACCATGCTGAAAGACGGCAAGCCCGACGTGACCAACGACGACGTCACGGGCGCCGTGAAGTACATCAAGAGCCTGAATGACGCGGGTGTCATCGCACCCGGCTCGGCCACGATGAAAGAACAAGACAAGGTCGAGGAGTTCACCAACGGCCGGGTCGGCATGATGATCGACTCGCTGTCGCACATCGATCTGATCCGCAAGTCGAACCCCGACCTCAAGTTCAGCATCTCCGCCATTCCCGCCGAAGACGGGTTCACGGGTGAACGTGGCATTCCCTACGCCTCGTGGGGCGTGGGCGTGTCTGCCAGCAGCAAGCACCCGGCAGAGTCGTGGAAGCTCGTGCAGTTCCTGATGAACGAGAAGACGAACTCCGAGCTGTCGACTCTCGCGAATGCGTTCCCCGGTAACACGAAGAGCGTGCCCGACTTCTCGTCGAGCGACCCGCTGTTCAAGCAGGCCTTCGACATCTACTCCAAGGGAAAGCCCGCCAACGAGTTCGTCGGACTGCCCGTGGCCGAGCAGCTGATGCGTCTCTTCGACGAGCAGCTGCAGGCGATTCTGCAGGGAGACGAGTCGGTCGATGACGGCCTCAAGAAGGCTCAGGATGCGTGGGTCGGGGAGTTCTAACACCCCCGCCCCACAAACACCCGTCGATTGACGGCCGCGCCGCGGACCCCTCTCACAGAGAGGGAAACCGCGGCGCGGCCACCCCTCACAGAAAGGCTTCTGCAGTGGCCTCGACCAACACCGTCGTCAGACCGGGCAGCACGAAGAGCCGCACCTCCAGGTGGGCCCCCACCGCACGCAAGCTGACACCCTACGCATTCCTCTCGCCGACCGTCATCGTGATGCTCGTGCTCATGCTCATTCCGGTGATCATGGTCATCGGGTACTCGTTCATGGACAACGTGATCACGAACAAGAACCCGGTGTTCGTCGGCATCGACAACTATGTCGAGGTGCTGAGCGACCCGGTGTTCCGCACCGCGACCGGCAACACCCTCTTCTTCACGCTGGTCAGCGTCGCGGCGCACCTGCTGCTGGGCCTCGGCTTCGCCATGCTGCTGAACTCGCCCCTCGTCGGCAACGTCACCAAGGCGCTCTTCCGAGTCGTCTACATCTTGCCGTGGCTCTTCACCGTCGCCATCATCGCGGTGCTCTGGCGCCTGATGCTGAACCCGAACGGCGTCGTCAACTACCTCCTCATCTCGCTCGGCCTCACCGACAAGGGCATCGAGTGGCTGTCGTCTCCCGACACCGCGCTGCTCGCCGTGACCTTCATCAACATCTGGGCCGGCTACTCGTTCTACATGGTCACTCTCCTCGCCGGTCTGCAGGGCGTGCCCGCCGATCTGTACGAGGCGGCCCGCGTCGACGGCGCATCCGCATTTCAGCGTTTCTGGAACGTGACCCTGCCGCAACTGAAGCCGATCATCATCAGCATGAGCGTGCTCGACATCATCTGGACCTCACAGCAGTTCGCCTTGATCTGGATGACCACCGGCGGAGGCCCGGTCAACGTCACGGAGATGCTCAGCACCTACACGTACAAGCTCGCCTTCAGCCGCTACGAGTTCTCCGTCGCCTCCGCGAGCGCCGTGCTCATCCTCCTTCTCACCATGGTGCTCGCATTCTTCTACGTGCGTCACCAGAAAGCGCGTGACTGACATGACGACATTCGCCCAGAAACAGAGTCCGGCCGTTCGTACGACACCGGATGGCGCCCGACGCTCGCCCGCGCAGAAGCCGCGGCGCCGGCCCAAGGAACGGCTCGCCAAGGTCGTCATCATCGTTCTGCTGCTGACGGGAGCAGCGTTCGCCGCCTTCCCGATCATCTGGATGGCCTCGAGCTCCTTCAAGCCGAACACCGAGATCTTCGCCTACCCGCCGCAGCTGATCACCTCGAACTTCTCGTTCGACGCGTACATCACGATCCTCACCGACCCCGCGAAGGTGCGCTTCTTCATCAACAGCTACGTCGTCTCGCTGGCTGTGACAGCGCTCACCCTCCTCGTGGCGATCCTCGCCTCATACGCCTTCAGCCGCTACGAGTTCAAGGGCAAGCGCCCGATCAACATGATCATCGTGAGCATCCAGGCGGTGCCGCCGATCACGCTGCTGATTCCCTTCTTCGGGCTGATGGTGGTGCTGGGTCTCTACAACACCTACCAGGGCCTGATCCTCACCTATCTGGTGTTCACGCTGCCTTACGCGATCATCATGATGACCGGCTACTTCAACACGCTGCCGAAGGAACTCGACGAGGCGGCCCGCATGGATGGGGCCGGCCCGCTCACCGTTCTCTGGCGCATCCTCGTGCCGATCTCTATTCCCGGCATCGTCTCGGTGGGCGTCTACACATTCATGATCGCGTGGAACGAGTATCTCTTCGCCCTCACGCTCACCCGCACGGAGGACATGCGCACGGTGCCCATCGGCATCCAGCTGCTCATGGGCCAGAACTCCTACGAGTGGAACGAAATGATGGCGATGAGCATCCTCGGCTGCATCCCCGTGCTCATCCTCTTCCTCTTCTTCCAGCGCTACTTCATCGGCGGTATGACCGCCGGCGCCGTCAAGAGCTGACCCTCTTCTTCATCCCTTTCTCGCGACAACACTGCCTCACCACAACACAAGGAGAACACCCACAATGCTCGTATCCGGAAAAGACCTTCTCGACGTCGCCAACGCGAACAACTTCGCCGTTCCGGCGTTCAACGTCAGCGACTACGCCATGATGAACGGTCTCTTCGAGATCAGCGAAGAGAAGCAGTCGCCACTGCTCATCGCCATCCACCCCGACGAGCTGAGCCACATCGGCACCGACGTGCTGCACGCGATCATCGCCAGGGCGAACCGCTCGAGTGTGCCGGTCACGATCCACCTCGACCACGGCGCGAGCTATGAGCAGGTGCTGCTCGCGATTCAGAGCGGCTTCACCTCGGTCATGATCGACGGCTCGATGCTGCCGTTCGACGAGAACATCGCCATCACGAAGAAGGTCGTCGACACCGCCCACGCTGTCGGAGTCTCTGTCGAGGGAGAGCTCGGCACCATCGGCAAGACCGACAACGAGGCCGAAGACGGCGCCGCATCCATCATCTATACCGAGCCCGACGAAGCGGTCACGTTCGTCGAGGCGACCGGCGTCGACAGCCTGGCCATCGCCATCGGAACCAGCCACGGAATCTACCCGGCGAGCATGAAGCCCGAGCTCAAGCTCGAGCTGCTCAAGCGCATCAAGGCGAAGGTCAACATCCCCCTCGTTCTGCACGGCGGATCGAACAACCCCGACGACGAGATCGGCGAGTCCGTGAAGCTCGGAGTCAACAAAATCAACATCTCCTCCGACATCAAGGCGAGCTACCACAACAAAATGCGCGAGGTGCTCGCCGATGCCAGCGTGCGTGAGCCCAACACGATCCAGCCGCCGTCGATCGCCGCGATGAAGGTGACGGCAGCCCAGAAGATCGATCTGTTCAACGCCGCCGGAAAGGCCACACTGTACTGATCGACGAGTCCACCGTTCAGCTGAGGAATGCGATGTCACGATGAATGAGAAGCTCGTACTGGGCCTCGGCGGAACGGTCGACTACGAGATCGTCTGGGACTCCCGGGTGATCGACGAACTGGTTCTGGAGTACGCCATCCAGGCGTCCGAGCTCTCTCGTCTCATCGCTATCCGCAGCGAACGCGACCTGCTCATCGCGCTGCTGGCCTTCGTCAAAGACGGAGCGGGCGGAGAACGATTCGTCGCCTCCTCCCGCACCGTCGAGCAGTTCGCCGCCCGTTTCGACAAACGCATCACCCTCGGCGGAACGGGCGTGCGGGCGGCCTATGCGATGGAGGCGGTGGGGGTCTCGTGCACGCTGCACCTCGTCAGCATCGACGACAACGTGCGCAGGCTCCTCCCCCGCGGTTCGGCCTACATCTCGAGCGCCGAGCGCGACACCCTCGACCCCCATCTCATCGTTCAGTTCGTCGAGGGCAGCCGCGTGCGCGTCGGCGAACTCGAATTGCGCTCGCCCCACGCCAACCGCGTGATCTTCGCGAACGACCCTCCCAATGCCGAGCTCGTGCTCAGCGACGAACTCGGGGCGAGCCTCGAACAGGCCGAGCTGTTCATGATCTCGGGGTTCAACAGCATGCAAAGCGAGGAGCTGCTGCTGCAACGGCTAGGCGCTATGCGTCGACACCTCACCCAGCTTCCGGCAGATGCCCTGGTCTTCTACGAGGACTCGGGCTTTCATGTGCCTGCCCTCAGCCGCCACGTGCGCGAGGCTCTGCTCGAGCGCATCGACGTCTACAGCATGAACGAAGACGAGATGCAGGCCTACCTCGGCAGGTCGCTCGACCTGCTCGACGTCGACGAGATGGCCGTGGCGCTGGGCGAGCTCCATGAGCTCATCCCCGCCTCTCTCCTCGTGGTGCACACGAAATTCTGGTCGCTCGCGCTGGGCGCCCGTGCCGACGACTACGAGGATGCGCTTCGCGGCGCGATCCAGATGGCCAGCACACGCTACGTGCGCGGCGACGGTTTCACCGAGCGCAACTACGACCAGACTGGTCTGCTGCCGGTCAATCCGCTGGGCGCCGACTTCGCCCGCGGCATCCGGAGCCGACGGGGAACCGAGGTGTGCTGCGTGCCGGCGTTTCTTCTGACAGTCGCGCGGCCCACCACCATCGGCCTGGGCGACACCTTCGTCGGCGGCTTCATCGCGGCGATCGCCCGGCGCGCCTAGCCGCGCAGCGCGTCGAGAACCTTCACCCGGGCGCCCGTGCGCAGCAGCGAGTTCGCGTAGATCTTCGATCCGAAGAGTACGACCACGACCGTCGTCGCGAGAATGATGAGCAGCGACAGCAGCGGCTCCCACCACTCGGCCGTTCCGAGGTAGATGCGCATGGGCATTCCGATCGGGGCCGAGAACGGCACGTACGACATGATCGTGAGCACCAGGTCGTTGTCCCACGCGAACACGATCAAGAAGTACGGAATCATCACGAGCATCATCACCGGCGTGGTCACCGACCCGATGTCCTCCTGACGGGAGACGAGCGCCGCCGCCGATGCGAACAGCGCGGCCAGCAGCACGAAGCCCACGGCGAAGAACACCACGAACCAGACGATCGAGGGTCCCAGGTCGCCGAGCAGGGCATCCTGCCCCGTGACCACCAGCCCCACGATCGCCGCCGCGGCTATCAGCACGATCTGGCCGAACGCGAGAATGGTGTTTCCGATCACCTTGCCCGCCAGCAGAGCGCGAGCCGAGATCGCCGACATAAGAATCTCGACGACCCTCGTCGACTTCTCCTCGACCACGCTCTGCGCGATCGTCGTTCCGAACAGGGTCGCCGCCATGAAGAACACGATTCCGAAACCGAGCCCCACGAGATAGGCGAGCCCCGAGTTCTGGGCGGCGGGCTCGAGCAGCGTGACCTCCGGGCTGGCGCTCAGCAGCTGCACGAGTTCGCCGGGCGCCTTGTCGAGGGCAAGAATCCGGATGCCCGTGGGCCCGTCGCCCGGCACGATCGCGGCCTCGACATCGCCGGCTCGCACGAGCGTCTCCGCTTCGTCGACGCTGCCAGCCTCAGTGATCTCCAGCGAGGAGATCTGGGTGAGCGCCGCGCTGTCTCCGACGACGGCCACGCGGGTCGTGGCGCTCGACGCGGATGCGCCGAAGATGCTTCCGGCCACGATCGAGGCGATGACCGCGAGCAGCAGAATCACCGACGAGATGATGAAGGCCTTGCTGCGCAGCCGCATCCGCACCTCTCGGTCGGCAACGAGCACGGCACTCTGGGCAAAGGTGTTGGCCCGCGTGTTGGCCCTGGTGTCGGCGATGGTCATTTCACGACCTCCTTGAAGATCTCGGTGAGCGATCGGTGTCTCGGCGCGAAGCTGGCGACCGGGCCCTGCTGCAACGCGCGCCGCAGAACGCCCTGAGCGGCTTCGTCATCATCGGCCTCGAAGAGCGCGTACCCGCCGTCGAAGTCGAGAACGGCGACGCCCGGCATCTCGCGCACCCAGGCGGCGTCGGATGCGACGAGCAGCTCGAACTGCCGAACCGCATTGTCGTCGTGCAGCTGCTGCTTCGAACCGCTTGCTCTGATCTGCCCGTTTGCGATCACGACCACGTCGTCGCAGAGCCGCTCGACGACATCCAATTGATGCGACGAGAACAGAACGGGCGCGCCCTGCTTCGCCACGTCATGAAGCACACCCAGCACGGTCTCGACGGCCATCGGGTCGAGCCCCGAGAAGGGCTCGTCGAGAATGAGAACCTCCGGCGAGTGCACCAGAGCGGCGGCGATCTGCGCGCGCTGCTGATTTCCGAGCGACAGGCTCTCGACGGTGTCGTCGCGGCGTTCGGCCAGTTCGAGCCGCTCGAGCAGATCGGTGGTGTTGGCCTCGGCGTCGCGCCGAGAGACCCCGTGGAGGCGTGCGAGGTAGACGAGCTGCTCGGCGACCTTCATCTTGGCGTAGAGGCCCCGCTCCTCGGGCATGTAGCCGAACCGTCGGCGGTCGTCGGGCCCCAGCGCAGAACCGCCCAGGCGCACGACTCCGGAGTCGGCGCTGAGCACCCCGAGAATGATGCGCATGGTCGTGGTCTTGCCGGCGCCGTTGCCACCCACGAAACCGGTGAGGCGGCCGTCGCCGACCGCGAAGCTCACCGCGTCGAGGGCGGTGCGGTCGCCGTAGCGCTTGGTGACTCCGTCGATCTGCAGCATGGAGGATCCTTCCGTTTCCTCCACGCTAAAGATGCCTGCGCGCCCCCACATCCCCCGCGAGGTGGGCGCCCGCGCGCACACATCCGCGCGGCCTCCACCCCGAGGCGGAGACGACAGTACCCGCTGCGGACAGAAGTTACCGGCACACCGGGCGCGACAGTCCGCACCGGGCACTACTGCGAGGCGGTCAGGCCCCGGGCACCGCGATGCCGTGCTCGTAGGCGAACACGACTGCCTGGATGCGGTCGCGCACGCCGAGCTTCTGCAACACCTTCGAGACATGAGTCTTCACCGTGGCCTCGCCCAGAAACAGCTCCGACGCGATCTCCGCGTTGCTCATTCCGCGCGCGACCAGACTCAGAACGTCGCGCTCCCGGGCAGTGAGCTCGGCGAACATCGCGGCGGCCGCGATGCGAGCAGAAGCAGCAGCAGCCGAGCCCGCGGCATCCGAGCCTGAACCCCGTGCATCGCCCGCATTCACGTCTCGCTGCGCGAAGCGCTCGATGACGCGCCGCGTGACATCCGGGCTCAGCAGCGCGTCGCCGCGCGCGACGATCTGCACCGCATCGACGAGTTGCTCTGGCGTGCTGTTCTTGAGCAGAAAGCCGCTCGCGCCGCCCTCGAGAGCCGCGAAGAGGTAGTCGTCGCGATCGAAGGTCGTGAGAACGAGCACGGCGGGTGGATGCTCGAGGGCCGTGATCAGGCGCGTCGCGGTGAGCCCGTCCATTCCGGGCATCTGC
Organism: Agreia pratensis; assembly: GCF_900177685.1. Classification (GTDB taxonomy): domain Bacteria; phylum Actinomycetota; class Actinomycetes; order Actinomycetales; family Microbacteriaceae; genus Agreia; species Agreia pratensis. Next base: position 170,334 of record NZ_FXAY01000002.1, on the reverse strand, counting down.
ACGTCGAGGCACACGACGTCGGGAGAGACCTGCCTGATGCGTTCGAGGGCGCCGCGTCCGTCACGGGCCTCGCCGACCACGACGATTCCCGGCTCGCTCTCGAGGATGATGCGGATACCGCTGCGCAGCAGATCCTGATCGTCGACGAGCAGCACGCGGATCTCGGCGTCGGCGTGGGGCGCGGAGCCGTCGGTGGCTGCGACTGTCATCGAACCCTGCCCTCCGTGAGTGTCGTCAACGCGCCAGCGGGCGCCGCGCCGGCGGGGATGTCGGCGCGCACGAGGTAACCGCCGCGCGCCCGAGGCGCAGCCTCGAGGGTGCCGCCGACGGCCGAGAGCCGCTCACGCATGCCCACGATGCCGAGCCCGGAGCCCTGCACGGCACCGCGCGTCGGTGTGCCGCCGGAGTCGGTGATCTCTACCTCGACGGAGAGTTCGCGATAGCGCAGACGCACGTCGATCGCGGCGGAGGAGCCCGCGTGCTTGATGGCGTTGGTGACCGCCTCCTGCACCACACGATAGACGGTGATCGAGACCAGCGCCGAGAGCGGTCGGGGCTCGCCGACCACGGTGAGTTGGGCCGCGAGGCCCGCCGAGCGGGCATCGTCGAGAATCTCGCGAAGCTGCTCGACCCCGTGGGTGCTGGGCTCGTCTGTTGGCCCAGACGAGTCGCTGCTCGGGGTGCTGTCGTCGCGCAGCGTGGTGAGCATACGATGCAGCTCATCGACGGCCTGACGCGCGCTCGACTCGATCGCCGAGAGCGATTCGGTCGCCTGCTGTGGATCTCGCTGCAGCACTCGCCGGGCGGCACCCGCCTGAACTCCCATCACCGACACATGGTGCGCGACGACGTCGTGCAGCTCGCGGGCGATACGCAGGCGCTCGAGCGACACGGCCTGAGCCGCAGTCCGCTCCCGCTCTTCGGCGAGCTGCACAGTGCGATCCTGCAGCGCGGCGCGCTCACGCGCGGCCACCCAGGCCCTGTTGCCGAAGTAGTAGGCGCCGCCGAAGTAGAGCAGATTCTGCAGAACCGTGACGAGACCGACGGCGAGGGCCGGCGACACCGAGCCCACGGCATCCCTGTCGGCGAAGGCCGAGGCGAACGTCGCGCCGAGCAGACCGATGAACAGCCACACGAACATGGCAACGATCACCCCGAGTCGCGCGACCATCGCGAGCCGTCGATTCCTGCTCCAGGCACCCGCCGTGTACATGGCGATGAAGAAGGCGATGTTGGTGAACAGAATCTCGGGCACGCGCAGCATCTGCATACCCATGAACACGGCGGCGCAGACGATCAGCACGATCACGGGCAGCCTGCGCCGGAATGCGAGCGCCACGCTCTGCAGCAGCACGAAGGCCACACCGAGCCACGGCGGTGCCGGGTCGGCGTAGAAGCCAGCAGAATCGTAGAGCTCGAGGCTGCCGAGACTCAACGCGAAGATCACGGTGGCCAAGATCGCATCGGCGCGATACTCACGCCGCGACGGTCGCGGGCGCAGCCATCCGTCGTCGAGCGCATCCACCCTGCTGTTCGTCACAGCACCCACGCTAGCGAAAACCGACCCCGCGGCACCTCCGTCTGCAGGGGGAGGCGCCGCCCGCGACTACGGTTTCGAGCTCGTGTAGCCCGCGTTCTTCAGCAGGTGACGCAGGTCGAGCACCATCTGCTCGTCGACGTCTTTGTGCTTGGGCTTCGTCAGAACGATGCGCCCCTCGCCCAGTTTCACGACGAACTTTCCGTCGTGCTCTTCGCGCACGTCGCCGATCTCGTCGAGCAGCCCGATCACGTCGTTCCACTCGAGATTGTGCGTTGTCGGGTGTCGCTCGATGTGCTCGAGGGTCGTGCGGTGGTGCTGACTCACGTGCAGGGGTTCGCTCGCGTCGGTCATGGTGGTGCTGCTTTCTCTCGAGGGTTCGGATGCGCGCGGCCGGTCGGCCGCGGATCACACGGGGTCGGTCGGGTTGCTCTTGGCGACCAGCAGCGGGTCGGTGGGCGTGAACGGGAACACGGGCAGCGTGGCCTCGTCGACGTCGAAAGCGGCGGCGAGCACCGGGCGCGAGAACGCCGACACCGACGCCCGGTATCCGATGTCGCCCGGTGTGGGCTGGTCGAAGAAGATCAGAAAGTGGATCTCGTCGTCACCGATGACCTCGATCTGATGCGGGTAGGCCTTCGGGATGAAGTACACGTCGCCGGGCCCGAGCAGATAGGTGTCGACGGTGCCATCGGGGTCGAGGATCGACATGCGCGCGTTGCCTTTGTGCACGTAGCCCATCTCGGCGGTCTTGGGGTGCCAGTGCGGCTCGCGCATGCCCGTGTCCTCGATGGTCAGCGAGTACATCGACAGGTGCTCGAGCGCGGGCCAGAACTGGCTGCGGGCGAGCTTCACGAACGCATAGGGGTGCTGCAGCGGCGGGTTCTGCGCCTCGACGTCGAACTTGTGCGGGTTGTTGAAGCCCGCCGTGTCGGGAACGACGGCCGGCCCCGAGCGCTTCACGATGTCACGCGGGTTCGTGTCACGTACGAGAGGCGTGAATGCGGATGCCTCGAGATCGTAGGTATTGCCGAGCACGGCATCCGACATGGTGCCGAAGGCGGCCTGAAGCGAGAAGTCCTCCGGCCTCTCGTGCGAGAACACCACCACGATCTCCGCCTCGTCGTCACCGATGTTCTCGATGTGGTGCAGCGAGCCGGAGTCGATCACGAACATCTGGCCCGTTTCGATCGTGAACGACGAGAAGCTGCTGCCGTTGTCGAGAATCGAGATGAGCACGGTGCCGCTCAGGCAATAGCCGATCTCGTCGGCGTTGGCGTGCCAGTGCGGCTCGCGGATGCTGCCGGGCTGCAGCACAAGGCGCTTGATCGACAGTCCCTTGAGAATGGGAAACGTGTCGGCGGTGAGGCGCGTGATCGAGCCCAGCTCGCTGTTGTGCTGGGATTCGCCGTCGAGCAGCGAACTTACGTGGCGTGATCCGGTGGGGTTCGTCATGCTTCGAACGTATGAGGCGAGTCGCTCATGCGCACTAGACATTCGTCGAAGACCCGGTCGACGGGCGTTCCTACCGCCGATCCCGGCTGTAGCGTCTATTCCATGTCCCGTCGCATCCCCACCGTTCGACACGGTGCCGGCTTCTGGATCGTCGCCGTCACGTTTCTGCTGGTGATGGCCTACTCGACCGTTCCCACTCCGCTGTACCCGCTCTATCAGCAGCGCGACGGTTTTCCGGCGTTCGTGATCACCATGATCTTCGCGGCCTACGCGGTCGGCGTGATCGTGAGCCTGTATCTCGCGGGGCACGTGAGCGACTGGCTGGGGCGCCGCCGGGTGCTCGTTGTCGCTGTGCTGATCTCCGCCTTATCGGCCGTCCTCTTCCTGCTCTTTCCCGAGGTTCCCGGGCTCATCGTCGCCCGCCTGATCAACGGCGCGAGCATCGGGATGCTCACGGCCACGGCCACGGCGCACCTCGGCGAACTGCGCCAGGCGGCCAGGCCCAACGAGAACACTGTGGTGGCGGCATCCGTCTCGGGCGCGGCCAACCTGGGCGGCCTGTCGCTCGGCCCTCTCGTCGGCGGCATCTTCGCCGAGTTCCTGCCCGACCCACTCGTACTTCCCCACCTCGTCTTCCTGCTTGTCTTGATCGTGGCCGCTGTCGCGCTGATGCTCGTACCCGAGACGGTCGACGTTCCCGACGAGCGACGCCCGTACCACCCGCAGAAGCTCTCGGTTCCTCCAGGGGCGAAGCGGCCCTTCGTCATCGCCGCGTTCGGCGCCTTCTCCGGCTTCGCCGTCTTCGGACTCTTCACCTCGTTGGCACCGACCTTCTTGGCAACGACGTTTGAGGCCGGCGACCACCTTCTGGCCGGGGCCACCTCGTTCGCCGTCTTCGCCGCCGCAGCCGCCGGGCAGATCCTTCTCACCCCGATCGCCGTGCACCGGCAGCTCACCGTGGCCATCGTGGCGTGCGCCTCGGGCCTTCTACTGATCGCACTCGGAGCCGTGCTGCCCCAGATCGTGCTGTTCATCGGCGGCGGCGTTGTGGCCGGCCTCGGTGTGGGCCTGCTGTTCAAGGGGGCTATCTCCACTGCCGCCTCTCTCGCCGACCCGAAGCGCAAGGGCGAGACGCTCGCGCTGATGTTTCTGGTCGCCTACGCCGGCCTCGCCATTCCGGTGCTGATCGTGGGAGCAGCACTCGCCTTCGAGCCGGCGACCGGCGTTCTGCTCGTGTTCGTGGCGCTGGTTCTCGCCGCCACCGTCACGGCCGGAACCCTCATGCGGCGCCGGGCACGAGCATCCATTCGCCCCTAGGAACTCTTAACTACGTGCTTTTGTCTGCGCCGAGACGAGCATTTAGAGGACAATCGATACAGGCGTTCGCGATCCATCCGATCAATTCACTAAGGAGCACACCATGGCAGTCTTCTCCCGCGGTTTCGGCTCTCGCAGGCGCGAGTCCGACCCGGAGCTTCCCCCCGGTCAGTACCTCACCGAAGACTTTCCGGTGCTCTCTGCGGGGCCTACCCCTCGCATCGACACCGCCGACTGGAGCTTCAGCATCACCACGGAGTCCGGCCAGGTGACGACCTGGAGCTGGGATCAGCTCATGGCTCTGCCCATCGAAGACGTGCACACCGACATCCACTGCGTGACGCGTTGGTCGAAGCTCGGCACCACGTGGCGCGGCGTCTCGCTCGACACGCTCTTCGCCGATATCGACACCTCGGATGCGTACACGATGGTCGAGTCGTACGGCGGGTACACGACGAACGTGCCGCTCGAAGATCTTCTCGATGGCAAGGCCTGGATCGCGTTCGAGTTCGAGGGCGAGCCGCTCGATCCCGAGCACGGCGGGCCAGCGCGTCTCTTGGTGCCGCACCTCTACTTCTGGAAGAGCGCGAAGTGGGTGCACGGCATCCGCATGCACTCCGACGACGACCCGGGCTTCTGGGAGCAGAACGGCTACAACATGTATGGCGACCCCTGGAAAGAGCAGCGGTACTGGTAGTGGCGATCGTCGCCGGCTGGCTTGTAGGAACGGTGGCTCGGGCCATGCGCGTCACGCCGCAGGGCCGGATTCTCGTTCTCGACGTGCCCGAGTGGCCGGGCAATCTGGCCGGGCAGCACCTCGATCTGCGCCTCACCGCTGAAGATGGCTATCAGGCCGTGCGGTCGTATTCGATCGCGTCGTTCGGCGACGGCACGACTGTCGAGCTCGCCGTCGATATGCTCCCCGATGGCGAGGTCTCGCCCTATCTCGTCGAAGACGTGGAGCCGGGCGACATGCTCGAGGTGCGCGGGCCGCTCGGCAACTTCTTCGTCTGGCGCGACTCCCAGACCGAGCCGGTGCAGCTCATCGCCGGAGGATCGGGCATCGTGCCGCTCGTCTCGATCGCCAGGGCACATCGGGCCGCCGCGAGCACGGCGAAATTCCGGATGCTGTACTCGGTTCGGGCGCCGGAGGACGCGTACTACGCACCAGAACTCGCAGAGCTCGTCGGCGACAGCTTCGTTCTCGACTGGGTCTACACCCGCACCGCGCCTGTCGGATTCGCGCGCGCCGCGGGGCGCATCACGCGCGCCGACATCGAGGCATCCACGCTGCCCGTCGCCGACAACCCGCTCGTCTATGTCTGCGGGCCGACCGGTTTCGTCGAGACCGTCGCGCGCATCCTCGTCGACCTGGGGCATCCGGCGGAGCGCATCAAGACCGAGCGATTTGGAGGCAAATGACATGCCACAGCATGCGCAGCAGGTGAACGTGCCCGTGAGCCGGGTCGACGGCAACGCTGCCGCAGGCCCGCTCGGCGAGATCCTGCGTCTCGACATCACCACGGCGATCGGCACGTGCCGGCACTGCGGATCGGCGGCGCCCCTGAGCGAGGCCATTGCCGAGCGCGACGCCGCTGGAGTCATCATGCTCTGCCGCTCGTGCGGCCACACCCTGGTCACGTACATCAGCCGCGCAGGCCGACAGTACGTGGAGTTCGCGGGCCTGAAGAGCCTGAGCACGCCCTAGGCGCGGATACGCCGATCCGCGCTGGTACCCTGCCTCAATGGCCTCCGCAGTAACGATCTACGATCTGCGCGGCGCTTCCCTGATGGCGCCGTTCAGCGACGAGCAACTCGACGAGCTCGCCGCGCACAGCTTCGTGGTGGCGCTCAGCCGCGGTGAGCTGCTCTTCGAAGAGGGCACGGGCAGCGCGCACTTCTACATCGTGCGCTCGGGCCGCATCCGCATCGCGCGGCGCTCGCCCGAGGGCGCGGAACTCGGCCTCTCCGTCGTCGAGAGCGGCGGAACGATCGGAGACCTCTCGGTGATGGATGGCCTCGCGCGCTCGGCGACGGCCGAGTCGATCGACGAAGCCGAGGTCATCGCGGTGCCGGCCGACCGCATCCGGAGCCTGTTGACGAGTTCGCCCGAGGCACTGATGTCGGTGGTCGAAGAGCTCGCGTCGATCGTGCGCAGACTCACGGGAACCCAGAGCGACCTCATCTTCCTCGACCTGCCACGGCGACTGGCGAAGCTGCTACTGACCTACATTCCCGAGTGGCGACACGACGCGAATCAGGTCGTCGTCGAGTTGCCGATGAGCCAGGCCGGTATTGCCGCACAGCTCGGGGTCGCTCGGCAGTCGCTCAACACCGCACTGCGCACCCTCACCCGCGACGGACGCATCACCGTCGACGGCCGGCGCGTGACCCTCACCGATGTGGCTGCGCTGAGGAACTACGTCGGATCGTAGCGCTGCTCGTCAGCTGGCGAGCGGGGTCGAGACCACCTCGCGCGCCAATTGCTCGAGGTCGTGCACCGTTCGACCGTCGGCGTCGCGGCCGGCCGGATTCGCGAGCGGCCACACGTCGATCGCCTGCTCGTAGAGGCGGCGAGCCGCGGCCGCAGCCCCGAGGCGGCGAGCCGAATCGGCGGCGACGAGCAGCCAGTGCACGGCACGTCTCGCCGCAGATTCGGTGGATGCCGACGGTGCCGTCTGCAGGTGCAGTGCGTCGACGAGGTGCTGGGCGATGACGGCGGCCGATCGTGAGCCCTCGTCGAGCGAGGACTCGAGGAAGTCGACCGTGGCCAGGTGCCGTTCGCTGCGCGACTTGCGCGACTGCATCTCGTAGGCGACCTGGCGAATGAGCGGGTGGCTGAATACATAGTGACCGCGCTCCGACGAGAGCGGGTCGGTGATCGAGATCACGATGCCGCGGGTCTCGAGCGTCGAGACGTCACTCACGAGCTCCCGCGCCGACCGCCTCGACACGGCCGCCAAGGCGGGCATCGAGAACGAGAATCCGAGCACGGAGGCGAGCTGAGCCACGAGCCGCGGGCCGGCATCGAGGGAGTCGAGACGCGACGCGATGAGCACGCGCAGGCTGGCGGGAGGCTCGGCGACCGCGAGCGCATCGGCCTTCACCCCGGGCGCCAGGCGCAGGCCGCCATCGGTGTTCTGCAGCAGGCCGTCATCGACGAGGCTGCGCAGGAGTTCGCGTGCGTAGAGGGGCACCCCGCCGACTCGAGCCGAAAGAAGACGCAGGATGTCGCGGGGCAGCTCGGGCGCGAGGCCCGCGATGAGTGCCACGATCGAGTCGTCATCGAGCGGGCCGAGGTCGAGCACGGTGGTGTTCTCGCCCGCCTCGACGTCGGCACGGCGATCGAGCAGCTCCGGGCGCGTGACGATCACGATCAGAACAGGGGCGGGCGTCGTGCGCTGCAGATGCTGCACGAAGTCGAGCAGACCGTCGTCGGCCCATTGGGCGTCTTCGATCACCCAGACGACGGGGGCGTTCTCGCCGGCGGACATCCGCTCGAACCAGAGCGACCATGCGGCGAAGAACTCGTCGCGCCCATACCCGGCGGAGCCTGAATTGAGCAGCGGGGCGCCACTCGCGCCGGCGCCCAGCAGCGGGGCGAGGCGCTCGCTCATCCAATCGAGGTCAGCCGAATCGGCCTCTCCCGCCGACGCCCAGCTCACGAGTTTGGTGCGCAGTCGACCGACGGCCACAGCCTGGCTCTCACCCTCGACCGCTCCGATGCGCGAACGTACCGCCGATGACAGCGCCGAGTAGGCGACGCCGTCGCCATACGAGAGGCAGCGCGCCGAGTGCCACATGATGGCCATCGGCACGTAGTCGAGGTGATCGCGCAGCTCGAGTACCAGACGACTCTTTCCCACCCCGGCATCGGCCGAGACCACGGCGACATGCGGTCGACCCGTGGCAACGACCCGGTCGAACGATGCGATGAGCACGTCGCGCTCTGCATCGCGCCCGACCAGGGTGGTGAGGATCTCGGCGGCGGGTGCCGCGCCCGACCCGGTCTCGGAGATGACGCGGAGCGCCTGGTAGGCGGGCACCTCCTCGGCGATCCCTTTGACGGCGACGAGCTTCTCGCGCCCGAAGTCGATGCGGTCGACGGTGAGGGCGCGCGTATGCGAGTCGGTGAGCACGGTTGCCGGGGCTGCGGCCGCCTGCAGACGCGCGGCCAGGTTCACGGCGGTACCGGTGACCATGCCCTCGCCCGCCGCTCCGAGCACCACCGCGACCTCATCGGTCACGATGCCGATGCGCACGGCCAGCGACCCGAGACCGGATGCCCGCCCGTAGTCGCCGACGGCCCGGGTCAGCTCGAGAGCCGCACGAACGGCGCGCTCGGCGTCGTCTTCGCGGGTGCGAGTGGCACCCCAGACCGCCATCACGGCATCGCCGATGAACTTCTCGACCACGCCGCCGAGCGATTCGATGGTGCGGCGGCAGAGGGCGAAGTACTCCGACTGAAGCTCACGCATGTCTTCGGCATCGGTGCGCTCGGCGAGCTCGGTGAAGCCCACGAGATCGGCGAACAGAATGCTGGTGTAACGCCGTTCAGCCCGCGGAGACTGCGGGTCGCTCGGCAGCGCGGCTCCGCACTGCGAGCAGAAGTTCGCGGCGTCGGTCGATCGTGTGGCGCATGATGCGCAGATACGGTCGCCGGATGCCGGAGAACCAGCTCGGCCCGGGCTCGCCACCGGTCCAGCGCTCTCTGAATCGGCGTGTGACCACATGCCCCTCATTTTAGGCACGCAGCAGTCGCAGACATTACACCTCGTTACTGCGCCCTGCCTGACGGGATCGAAAGCGACCGCGGATCGGTAAACTACCAGAATGGCTCGTACCCGTGAGTTCGACGATGAGGTGCTTCGCTCTGCCTCACGCGAGCTGTTCTGGAGCAATGGTTTCGCCAATACCTCCGTCGGCGACATTTCTGCCGCGACCAAGGTCGGCAACGGCAGTATCTACGCCGCATACGGCAGCAAATTCGACCTCTTCTTCACGATTCTCGAGTCGTACTGCCGAACACGTATCGACACCGTGGCATCGGCCATGTCGGTCGGACGAACGGCCGAAGAGTCGATCCGAGAGTTCTTCGATGTGATCGTGGCCGATTGCGCGGGCCAGGTAGACCGCCGCGGGTGCTTGATGCTCAACAGCATCGCCGAGTTCGGCGGCAGAGACGACCGCGTGATGGCGCTGTGCCGCACGACCACCGACACCATGGAGCAGCGAGTCGCCGAACGCATCCAGGCCGCCATCTCCTCGAACGAGATCGATGCCGTCGACATCGATATGCTCGCGGCGCAGATCATCCTGGTCTCGCAGGGCCTCATTCAGATGAGTCGGCTGGGAACCTCGCGCGAAAAGCTCGCCGCGGTCGCCGACTCGTACATCGAGACTCTTCCCCTAAACCCCAGTGCGCTCGCATCGGGTTGAGCGGTAGCGTGACTGCAGGGGCGGCCTTGGCCGTGGCCCCTCCATGACCGTGAGGAGCAGTTCGATGACAGACACCACTGAGATGCAGCCCATTCTGAACCACTGGGTCGACGGCGCAGAGTATCCGTCGTCGTCTGGCCGAACCGCTCCCGTCTACGACCCCGCGCAGGGCGTCGTCACCAAGCAGGTCGCCCTCGCCGACCAGGCAGAGATCGATGCGGCCGTCGCGAGCGCCAAGGCCGCGTTCCCCGGCTGGCGCGACACGTCGATCACGAAGCGGCAGCAGGTGCTGTTCTCCTTCCGCGAGTTGTTGGCGTCGCGCAAGGCCGAGCTGGCCGAGATCCTCACCTCCGAGCACGGCAAGGTGCTCTCCGACGCGATGGGCGAGATCACTCGTGGCCTCGAGGTCGTCGAGCTCGCCACAGGATTCCCTCACCTGATCAAGGGCGAGTATTCCGAGAACGTCTCCACGGGTGTCGACGTGTACTCGCTGCGACAGCCGCTCGGCGTCGTCGGAGTGATCAGCCCGTTCAACTTTCCGGCGATGGTGCCGATGTGGTTCTTTCCCATCGCGATCGCCGCGGGCAACACCGTGGTGCTGAAGCCCAGCGAGAAAGACCCCTCGGCGGCCAACTGGCTCGCGGCTCTCTTCAGCGAGGCCGGCCTCCCCGACGGCGTGCTCAATGTGCTGCACGGAGACAAGGTCGCGGTCGACGGGCTGCTCGAGCACCGCGATGTGAAAAGCATCTCGTTCGTCGGATCGACACCGATCGCCCAATACATCTACGAGACGGCGGCGAAGAACGGAAAGCGCGTTCAGGCTCTCGGCGGCGCGAAGAACCACATGCTGGTTCTGCCCGACGCCGATCTCGACCTCACAGCGGACGCCGCGATCAACGCGGGCTTCGGATCGGCCGGAGAGCGCTGCATGGCGATCTCCGTCGTGGTGGCCGTCGAGCCCGTGGCCGATGAACTGATCGAGAAGATCACGCAGCGAATGAAGGGCCTGAAGACCGGAGACGGCCGTCGCAACTGCGACATGGGTCCGCTCGTCACCGAGGCGCACCGCGACAAGGTCGCCGGCTACATCGACATCGCCGCGACCGACGGAGCGACGGTCGTGGTCGACGGCCGCGGCATCGAGGTCGACGGGGCGGCCGAGGGGTTCTGGCTCGGCCCGACGCTCCTCGACAACGTGCCCGTGACAAGTCGCGCCTACACCGAGGAGATCTTCGGACCGGTGCTGTCAGTCGTGCGGGTGGGCTCGTATGAAGAGGGCGTCGCGCTGATCAACGACGGCGCGTTCGGCAACGGAACCGCGATCTTCACGAACGACGGAGGGGCCGCCCGCCGGTTCCAGAACGAGATCGAGGTGGGCATGATCGGCATCAATGTGCCCATCCCCGTTCCCGTGGCGTACTACTCGTTCGGAGGCTTCAAGGACTCGATCTTCGGTTCGAACAAGGCCTACGGAGTGCACGGCTTCGACTTCTTCACCCGCGAGAAGGCGGTGACCAGCCGCTGGCTCGACCCGTCGCACGGCGGAATCAACCTCGGCTTCCCGCAGAACTAGGCACCTACCGTCGGGAGCCAGATGCGCATGGTCGAGGTGCCGCGGTTTCCCCACGAGTGGTACGGCAGGAGCTCTGCCGTGAACGTCGCAGCGTCCTCGTCCGCATCCTCGGACGCATCCTCGGCCGCGCGGAGCTCCGGGGCGTAGGGCCAGCCCTCCGTCGACTCCGGAACCACCCGCAGCGAGACGGTGAGGCGAGCACCGGCATCCGCCTCGCCCACCCGGCCCGTCTCGGCGGGCTGCACCCTGTCGTCGATCTCGATGCGGCTGAACTCCTCCTCGTTGCTGCCGAGCCCTTCCATGCCAGACGACTCGAGCGCGAAGACCTCGGGTCCACGCTCGACCGCGACCGAACCGCGGATCGCGTCGATGCGGGAGTCGGGGCGAGTGAAGCGCGCTCGCATGGGCAGGTTCAGCTCGATCACGTCTCCGGCAGAGAACACCCGCGTCTCCGTGGCATAGCCCGGCGCGACCTCGCGCGACGATCCTCCGACGAGCAGCGTCGCACCTGCCGCCCACGAGGGCACCCGGAGCGACAGGGACATCTCATCGGCCGGCGCCTCGACGACGCGCACGACCACTCGTCCAGAGCGCGGATAGTCGGTCTCGACCTCGACGGCGACACGGCGGCCGTCACCGAGAACCGTGTTGATCGTGGCCGGCGCGAACTGGTGCAGCTGCAGCCCGCTCCCGTCGACGGTGGCGACGTAGGCGGCGAGGCTCGCAAAGGTGCGCGCCACGTTCGGCGGGCAGCACGACACCTCGAACCAGGGCGCCCGAACCGACGACAACGCTCGCGGAGAGATCTCATCGGGCGAACCGGCCTCACCCGGAGTGCGCTGGTGCAGCGTGTTGGCATAGAAGAAGGCGGTACCCGCGGCCGACGGAGAGGTCGCGACCACGTTGAACAGCGTGCGCTCGATCAGATCGGCGTAGCGAGCGTCATTGCCCTCGAGCAGCAGTCGCCAGCTGAACATGATCGACGCGATGCCTGCGCAGGTCTCGGAATAGGCACGGTCGCTCGGAAGCTCCCAGTCTTCGCCGAACGCCTCGTCTTGATGGTGCGACCCCTGCCCTCCGGTGACGTAGGTACGCCGATCGACCGTGCGCTGCCACTGCTTTTTCAGCGCATCGACGAGCCCCGCATCCGAGTTCTCTACCGCGATGTCGACAGCACCGGCCGCCAGGTAGTTCGCCCGCACCGCGTGCCCCCGCAAGACGGTCGCGTCGCGCACGGGAATATCGTCCTGAAAATAGGCTCGCCCGAACTCGATGTCCTTCAAGGTCTGGTGTCCGCGTCGCTCGACGAAGAGCGCCGACAGCTCGAGGTACGACCGGTCTCCCGTGACCCGGCCGAGTTCGGCGAGACCCACTTCGACCTCGGGGTGGCCGCAGAACGACTGGATGCCGTCGGCCCCGAACGCATCGACGATCAGGTCGGCGGCGCGTCGGGCGATTCCCAGAAGCCCATCATCGGCGCCCGGCGCGGTGCGCTCCCGGGCGACAGCCGCCTGGAACAGGTGCCCGAGGCAATAGAGCTCATGACCCCACTCGAGCTCCGACCATCTCGGTTGCTGGCCCGCGTGACCGAAGCGGGTATTCAGGTAGCCGTCGGCATCCTGCGCTGCGGCGACCCGATCGACGACGGCCCGGAAGCGCGTCTCGAGTTCGGCGCTTCGGACGGAGTCGCCGACGCGCCCGATCTCCCACGCGACGGCCTCGAGGTACTTGTAGATCTCGGAGTCGGAGAACTCGCGACCCCGACGCCCTTCGGTGTCGGTGCTGCCCGCGGCGACTCGGTCGAAGTTGGCGAGCCAGCCCTCCTTCTCGAGCCAGTGCTCGATGTGCGCCAGAGTGGCCTCGCCGTTGACCTGTTGGCGGTCGTGCCAGAAGCCGCCGGTGATCTGCACCTCGTCGATACCGAGGGGGCGGAGCGCGCCGGAGGTGGGAACCACCGGAGCTGCGATGGTTCGAGTGGTGAGAGTCATGATTACCCCTTGAAGGCGCCGGACATAAAGCCGCGCACGTAGTGACGTTGAAGTATGAGAAAGAGCAGGATGCACGGGAGGGCCAGAACGACGACGCCGGCCTCGGTCGCGCCATAGTCGACGACGCCCTGAACCTGCCCGCGCAGATTGGAGACGGCGAGCGGCAGGGTCATCTTGGTCGAGTCGTTGATCAGGATGAGCGGCGCCATGAAGTCGTTCCACGCCGCGAGAAAGGCGAACAGCCCTACCGTGATGAGTCCGGGCTTCACGGCCGGAACGAGCACCTTCCACAGAACGGTCCAGGAGTTGCAGCCATCGACCATCGCCGCTTCATCGAGTTCTCTCGGGATCGATTCGAAGGCGATGCGCATCATGAAGGTCGAGAACGGCAGCTGGAACATCGTGAGCACCAGTGCCACGCCCACGAGGGAGTTCGACAGCCCCACCATATTGAGCAGGACGTAGAGAGGGATGAGCAGCGTGGCATAGGGCACCATGAGGATCGCGATCGTCGCGAGGAACAGCGCGTTCTTGCCGCGGAAGTTGAATCTCGCGAACGCATATCCCCCGAGCAGCGAGATCACGAGCGTGAGCACGACGGTCAGCAGCGACACGAACACCGAGTTGCCGATGTACTGCAGAATGCCGTCTTGATAGTTCGCGAGCGTGATGTAGTTGCCGAGCCCCCAGCCGTCGGTCTGGTTCGTGCCCGCGAGCGGTGCGACCGATGAGATCGCGGTCCACACCAGCGGGTAGAGAAAGATCACGGCCAGCGCGGCGGTCAGCACCCAGAACGGCATCTGGATGGCGAGTCCCCCGAGGCTCGTCGTGCGCGGGGCCTTGCGGCCCCCGCGGGGCGGCTCGGTCGGGCGGCCCGCCGCGACGGTGGTGGGCGGTTCGATGAGAGCGGTCACGAATCAGTCCTCGGCTTTCTTGCTGAACGCGCGGATCTGCACGATGTTGATGATGACGAGGGCGGCCAGCACGATGACCGAGAGCGCCCCGGCGACACCGAGGTTGTTCGGCCCCTGGAAGGCCACGTTGTAGATCAGTTGCACGACGGTGATGGTGCTGTTGTCGGGGCCTCCCTTGGTGAGGATGTAGAACTGCTCGAACGCGAGCAGCGATCCGGTGACGCACATCACCGTCGTGAGGGCGAGGGTGGGCTTGAGCAGGGGAATCGTGATGTCGCGGAAGATCTGCCAGCGCGATCCGCCGTCGATACGAGCGGCCTCGTAGACATCCTCGGGAATGCCTTGCAGCCCCACCAGCATCAACAGCATGTAGAAGCCGGCGAATCGCCAGACGATCAAGAACAGGGTCGACCAGAGCGCGGCATCCGGGGTGCCCAGGAAGGTGAAGCCCCACTGCTTGGTGAGCGCGGCGAACGGGCCGGCGATGGGCGAGTAGAGAACGTAGAAGAGAAGGGATGCCGAGGCCAGCCCGAGAGCCGAGGGAACCAGGAAGGCGGTGCGCAGAAAGCCCTTCCACCGGCTGGACTCCTGCACCAGCAGCGCCAGGCCGAGGCCGAGGCCGATGAGCAGCACGGTGGCCAGCACGGTGTACTTCAGAGTGAAGACCACCGAATCCATGAAGAAGCGGTTGTCGAGGGCCTTCGGAAAGTTCTCGGGAAAGTTGATGCCCTGATTGCCCCCGAGCAGCGGCCAGTTCGAACCGGCCATCTGAAAGACCAGCACGAGAGGCACGAGAAAGAGGAGCACGACGAAGAGCGCCGTCGGAAGCGCGAACAGCCAGCCGGTGACGGCGTTGCCCGAGCGTCGCATGCGACGACGGCCTGGCGCACGACCGGTGCGGGTCGTCGCGACCGGCGGCGATGCCGGGGTGACGGTGGTGCTCATGAAGGAGCCTTTCGCTGGAATGACACGTTCGAGATGGGGGGCGGGCTCCTCTCGGCGCCCGCCCCGGGGTGATGCGACTACTGGTGCCGGGCTCTACTGCGACAGCACGTCGGTGATCGCCTTGTTGTCGGCGTCGACCGAGTCGCTGCCGTCGAGCACCTCGTTGCGCACGAGCTGGAGCCACGGGCCGGTCGGAGAGTTGAACGCCTCCTGGAAGTTCTTCGACACGGGGGTGTCACCCTTGGCCGCGACCTCATTGATCGTGACCAGGCGTGGGTCCTTGTCGGAGTACTGGTTGCTCGACAGATCGCTGCGCGACACGACGTCGCTGTCCTTCGCGAGCACCTCTACCTGCGCGTCTTTCGACATCAGCCAGTTGAGGAAGTTCCACGCCTGGGGCGACTTCTTCGAGTCCTTCGAGATGCCGATGCCGTCTCCACCGACGAACGTCGAGGCTCCGCCATCCGGGCCCGGGATGCCGGCCACGCCGACGTCGAACGGGGTGGAGGAGAGCAGCGTGGCCGGGTACGGCATCACGCCGACCTTGCCCTCGGTGAATCCGGCGGTCCAGGTGGGGCCGGCCTCGTCTTTCGAGGAGGGAAGCACGGCTCCCGAACCCCACAGGTCGGCCCAGGTGGCGAAGACGTCTTTCGCGTTCTTATCGGCGAGCAGCGATTCGGTGCCGTCGGCGTTCATCACGTCGTCGCCGGATGCCCACACGCTGGGGAACCAGGTGAAGACGAGGCAGCCGCCGCAGTTGAGGCCGGTGGCGGTTCCATAGGTGTCGGGCTTGTTCAGAGCCTGCACGGCCTTGGCCTGGTCGGCGAACTCCTTGAGGGTCGTCGGCCCCTTCTCGGGGTCGAGGCCCGCCTCCTTGTAGAGCTCCTTGTTCCAGAACATCATCGACAGGTCGAGCACGAAGGGCAGCACGTGCTCTTTGCCGTCGACGGTTCCGGCTGCGAGGTGGCCCTTGTTGATGCTGTCCTTGAAGTCGAGGCCGTCGATGTTCGAGCTGATGTCCTGGAACAGGCCCTGCTCGACCCAGTTCGGCACGTAGACGATGTCGGCGGCGAAGAGGTCGGGGAGGCTGCCGGAACCGGCTGCTGCGCCGACTTTCGCCACATAGTCGTCGTTCGGAACGACGGTGAGCTTGACCTGGTTCTTGTGGCTCGCGTTGTACGCGTCGACCAGCAGATTGGCCTGCTTCTCGAGCGGCGCGCGGGTCCAGAGGGTGAGTTCGCTTCCGTCGTCGGTTCCTTCAGGACCGGCGCTGGCAGCGGGATTGGCGGCGGTTCCGCCACCGGAGCACGCGGCGAGGCCCGCGATGAGTGCGCCGGCGAGCAGCACGCCCCCCGCCCGACGCAAGCGATTACCTGCTGTGGTGATCATCTGTGATTCTCCTTATGACTCGTCGTTGAGCGGACCATACGAGGTCCTTCAGATCGGGGTAGAAGCCGAAAGCTTCGAAACGCCTTTCGGCAGGCTATCGCGTGGTCTGTGGCGACGTCAAGTGCGTTCTCCTGTAGCCTTTTCTTCACGAAAGAGGTGCGCATGTCAGACAACAGAACGGGCACAGCGGGGGGCCGCGCTGCCACGCTCAGCGATGTGGCGAAGATTGCCGGCGTGTCTCTTGCGACCGCATCGAAGGCCATCAACGGTCGCGGCGAGGTTGCGGCAGCGACGCGCCAACGCGTGCTCGAAGCGGCGAAGAAGATCTCGTTCACGCCGAATGAATTGGCGCGCAGCCTGATCAACGGTCGAACGGGAACGGTCGGCCTGCTCACGAGCGACCTCGAGGGTCGCTTCGTGATCCCCATTCTCATGGGTGCCGAAGACGCCTTCGGCGCAGGCCAGGTCAATGTCTTCCTCTGCGACGCCCGCGGCGACGCGATTCGCGAGCAGCATCACCTCAATGCGCTGCTCACGCGACGAGTCGACGGCATCATCGTGGTGGGTCGCTCGACAGACCCGCGCCCGTCGCTCGGGCACAACATCCCCGTTCCCGTGGTCTACGCCTATGCCCCGAGCGAAGACCCCACCGACGTGTCGATCACTCCGGACAACAGGGCGGGCGGCCGCCTCGCGGTCGAGCATCTCGTCGCGTGCGGTCGTTCGAAGATCGCGATGATCACGGGCGAGGCCGTCTATGCCGCCGCCCAGGACCGCGCCGACGGGGTCATGGATGCGCTGGGCGACGCCGGCCTCGAGCTCGTGGGGCGCCCCATGTTCTCGGAATGGTCGGAGCACTGGGGTCGCGACGCGTCGGCGATGCTCTTCCGGCAGTTTCCCGACATAGACGGTGTCGTCGCCGGCTCCGACCAGATCGCGCGGGGCGTGCTCGACACGATGCGTGATCTCGGACGAGAGGTTCCGCACGACGTTGCCGTGGTGAGCTTCGACAACTGGGAGATCCTGGCGACGAACTCGCGGCCCGAGCTCACGAGCATCGACGCCAATCTGCAGCAGCTCGGGCGCATGGCCGCGACCCGCATCTTCGACGCCATCGACGGCACGGCGGTGGCTCCCGGCGTCGAGCACCTCCCGGGCCGACTGGTCATCAGGGGATCGACGATAGCCCGCCGCTGACGGGTCTCGATACACGGCGCTGCCGAGTCGAGGGCCTGCGTCACCGTCGGCCGCCGTGCGAGACTCGAACCGTGACCCAGCCCTCGCGCATCCGAAACCGTCGAACCGCGACCACCCTTGCGGCCGTGGTGCTCGTCTCGCTTCTGTCGTTGACCGGATGCGTGAACACCGTTCGCGACGTGGCCATCGGCATGCGCGACGGAGGCCGCCCCTCACCGGAGATCACACCCGCGCCCAAGCGCACCGGCAACAGGCCCTCCCCGACTCCCCCTCCCGTTTCGCCGCCCCCTGCCGGCTCGACGCCCGCGCCCACCTTCGACCCCTCCGACTTCGACGCGACGCTCTCGGCCGGAACCGTCGCCGACGGCGCGCCCGCCAGCCTCTCCGGCTCGGGATCGGCGATCGTGAACTTCGAACTCGACCCCGCCCTCATGGTGGTCGTCGATCTCGACTGCTCGGCGTGCACGGGCGAGGTCGTCGTGAGCGCCCCGACCCGCAAGAATCCGCTCGGCACATCTCAGGCGCCATTGACAGCCTCGTACCTGAACGCGGTGCTCGACGACGACTCGCCCTCGCAGGGCATCACGGTCAAGGCGACCGGGTCGTGGAATCTGAAGATCACCACCTCGGGCGACTACCCCACCGTGAGCGGCACCCAGTCGGGCTCGGGACCGCGCGTGCTGAACTTCTCTGACTCGGCGAGCCACATCGCCGTCGACTACACGCCTCTCGATGGCGCGGACTCGCTGTTCCTGCGCGTCTTTCCGCTCTCGGGCCACACCAAGATCTTCGGCAACGACGACGCGCTGGTCGAGACGCTCGACGCGGATGTGCCGGGCATCGTCGCGGTATCGACGAACGGCAGCTGGACCCTGACGCCCACCCCGTAAAGGGCTACTGCTCGCCCGTTTTCAGGAATAACGTCGCAGATGAGCGGTTTTCGTACATGCCACCTCTGCTTCTCCTGCGTTGTGGCGACACGACAGAGAAGAGGCACACCATGCGCGCAATCACCTACGCCCACACCGGAGATTCGAGCGTTCTCGCTCTCACCGAGCGCGAGAAGGTCGAGCCGCAGAAGGGCGAGGTGCGCGTTCAGGTCGTCGTCTCCGGTGTGAACCCCACCGACTGGAAGTCCCGCGCGGGCGCCGGAGCCGGAAGCGGCGAGTTCGACGAGCCGAAGGTTCCGAACCAAGACGGCGCTGGCGTCATCGATGCGGTCGGCGAGGGCGTGACGCAGTTCGCGGTGGGCGACCGCGTCTGGCTGTGGGACGTGGCCTTCGGCACGAACATCGGCACCGCCCAGGAGTTCGTCACGCTGCCCGCCTCTCACGCCGTCGCGCTGCCCGAGAGGGCGACCTTCGACGACGGCGCGAGCCTCGGCATCCCGGCCCTGACCGCGGCGCTGGCCCTCGCCGCCAACGAGAACCTGCCAGGGCGCCTTACGCCTGGCTCGCTCGAGGGCCGCGTCATCCTCGTGTCGGGAGGCGCGGGAGCCGTTGGGCACGCGGCCATCCAACTCGCCGCCTGGGCTGGCGCCACCGTCATCACCACCGTCTCCTCCGACGAGAAGGCCGAGCTCGCACGCCGCGCCGGCGCCGAACACATCATCGACTACAAGACCGACGATGTGGCCGCCGGCATCAAGAAGCTCGCTCCCAAGGGCGTCGACACGATCGTCGAGGTCAATCTGCAGGCGAACATCGAACTCGACGAGAAGATCATCACCCGTGGCGGAACGATCGTGAGCTACGCGTCCGACGGCGACGACCGAGCATCGCTGCCGATCGGTGCGGCGATGGGCCGCAACGTGCGGCTGCGCTTTCTGCTCACCTACACGGTGACAGACGACGAGAAACAGGATGCGATCGCCTCGGTCTCCGAGGCGCTGGCCGCGGGCGTTCTGGGCGCCGGCGACGAGACGGGGCTGCCGATCACGCGGTTCACGCTCTCCGAGACGGCGGCAGCGCACGACGCGGTCGAGTCGGGAGTCGTCGGCAAGGTGCTCATCGACGTGGCGCAGTAGCGGGTCTCGAGAGTCGGTTCGTTCCTCGCCCAGCGCGGGGGTGCGCTGATCGAGTAGCCCGGCTCGCCCAGCGAGCCGGGCGTATCGAGATCGCATCCCATACATTGATCTCATGCCGACCTTCTCGACGACCGTCTCCGAGTCAGACCTCTCGCACCTGCGCCGCGCGATCTTCGTGTCGATCGAGGCGAAGCAGCACGGCAACCACCCCTTCGGAGCGGTGCTCACCGACGAGACCGGCACCCAGGTGCTCGAGGCGGAGAACACCGTGGTCACCCACTCCGACGTCACGGGCCACGCCGAGACCAACCTCGTGCGCCTCGCCACGAAGAAGTACTCCCTCGAGCAATTGCGCGGCTTCACGCTCTATACGAGCTGCGAGCCCTGCGCCATGTGCTCCGGCGCCATCTACTGGGCAGGGATCGGACGCATGGTCTACGCGCTTCC
This sequence comes from Agreia pratensis, assembly GCF_900177685.1. Taxonomy (GTDB): domain Bacteria; phylum Actinomycetota; class Actinomycetes; order Actinomycetales; family Microbacteriaceae; genus Agreia; species Agreia pratensis. Next base: position 150,107 of record NZ_FXAY01000002.1, on the reverse strand, counting down.
CGAACAGGCGCTCATTCCGCTCACCGGCAACGACCCGCAGAACCCGACCCTCGATCTGCCGAGCCGAGAAGTACTGACCCGCGGCCAGCGCACCGTCGTGGTCGCCGGCCCCGCCCTCGAGGAGCAGGCCGCCGAGCCCCACCGAGGCTTCTGGCGCTAGCCGGCACGCACTACTTGTCGCAGGCGATCCCGTCGCCGTCTCGGTCGAGATCGTAGATGTCGGAGCCGACCACGTACACCGGCCCCGAGACGTACGCGGGCCCGTTGCCCGACCCGCCCGCGCAGTCCACGTCTGACGCGATCGGAACGCACGGGCCCGAGTAGTTCGGGTCGCACCCTCCGTTGTCGGGCCCGGGGGCAGGAGCGGCTTCGGGCTCGGGTGCCGGCGGAGGCGGCGGCACCCTCGTGCCCACCGACGTCACCTGATCGACCGGGGCGACACTCGTCACGCTCGATACGACAGTGCGCCCGGTCTCGACACCATCGACGGTCGTCACGGCCCAGGTCGTGACCTTCGTGCCGTTCGCCCCATTCGTGGAGATCGCGGTCTGCCCCACATCGAGGGCGCCATCATCGACAGAGACGGCACCGAACGGGATGGGCTCCGCCACATCGACGTTCTTCACGACGATCACCGGCTTCGGCGTCGGCGTCGGCGTCGCGCTCGTCTTCTCGGCAACGTCGGTCGCCTGAGCCACACCTCCGGCAGGTGATCCGGATGCGCACGACACCGTCGTGAAGACGGTCGCCGCGAGCGCCAGCCCGAAAACGAACGATCGAATACGCGAGTGCGCCACAGAAGTCCCCTTGATGCGCTCCTCTCATCCGCGTCGATGCGATGCCGATCCGTGAGCGTCGGTCGAGGCTACCGAAGTCGTGACGACCTGTAACAGTTCCCCATCAGGGGCGTTTTGTGGCTCAGGTCGAGCCTCGGCCGCTGCGTCAGTCGCTGGGCGCGTCTCGCACGGGCGCATCCTGAACCGGCGCACCCGGCACCGGCGGGGCCTGAACCGGCTCGCCGTCGACCGTGGCCGGCAGCGTCGGCGGGTCGCACAGCCGAATGGCCGTCCAGATCGGCCCGAAGAGCGGCACGAGCAGCCAGAAGAGTTGGGTCCACGCGTTGCCGCCGTCGCGCAGCCGACGCACCGCGATGGCCAGCACGGGAACGACCGTTCCGAGTGTCCACAGGGCCGAGATGGGCCCCTCGGCCGTGCCGTAGGGAACCAGGCCCACCCCACCGAACGACTGGGGCAAACCCGGCAGCATCATGTCGAAGATCCGGGTGCCGGAGTTCACCAATACAACGAAGAGGATGAACCACCAGAACTCGGCGACCCCGGCGCGACCGTTGAAGTCGGCGTACTTGCGAAACCCCGTGGCGATGGCGGTGCCGAAAGACATGCGGGGTGATGTCGTCGTGAAGCTCATGACTGGCACACTACCGAACGCCTGGCGCGGCCGGCAGGTCGTCGGGCTCCGCCGACCCGAGGGGCAACCCGACGTAGCCGACGATGGCGGAGCTGTCTGCGCTGTTGCCGATGGGCGAAGAGATCTGGAACGAAGGACGGCCGGAGCCCTGTGTCCAGTACCGCTGGTCATCGAGCCCGGCGAGGCGATTCGCTACCCGTTCAGCGTCGGCGCTCGTGTCGACATCGACGGCCAGCGACGACCGCTCGGCGGCGACACCGCCGGCCGGGAGGAGGCCCTCCCCCGACGAGAACCAGATCGACCGCACCGAACGATCCTCGGAGAGCCGGATGACTTCGTCGATCATCGACGCCGAGGGAGATACGGCGCCGAGCTCGAGATGCAGCCCCTCCGAACCGTCGCCCGACAATGGGTCTCCCGAGTCGAGCGGGGCGATGAGAGACGGATTCTGCACGGCGCCGACGCCGAAACCGGGGCTGGCGCGAATCCCCGCCGCCACCGTGGGCCACTCGTCGATCCCGGTCGCCTCCACCCTCGGAGGCTCGTCATCTCGCCCGACGGTCACCCGGCTCACGCCAGCTACGCCCGCCAGCGCTCGCGCCGCCGTCACCCGTTCGGCGGCGACCCCGCCGGCGCCCACGTTCTCGTCGAAGAGAATCTCGGCATCCGCATCACCCGCGAGACGAGGCGCAACGATCACGGCGTAGATGTGCGCCTCCGGCCGAGCCTCGACGAGCGCCTCGACGACCTCATCTGCGGCGCGCTCGAGGTCGCGGCCTCCGGCTGCGGCATTCACCGTGAGGCGCACCACCCAGGCCTCGGGATCGGAGACCGATCCCTCGCCTCGGTAGTCGCGCAGCGTCACCTCGGCAGAGACCGACTCGACGCCCGGAGCTCCCGAGAGAGACTCCTTCGCGGTGGCGGCGGCCGCCGACACGGAGTCGGGTGCTCCGGGCAGCAGAGAACACGCGAAGAGACCCGACGAGACCACGACCGATGCGACAACAGCGGCGGCGAACGCGCTCCCCCTGCGTCGCCACGTCATGCCTCGACCGTATCGAAGAATCGCACCCGCACGCTCTTTCACCACGAGTCGCGGTGCCGCTCCTGATCGACCACAGCCTCCCGGTCGGCCAGCCGACGCAGCCCACTGAGCGGCTGCGCCATGCGGTGGTTGTGCCGGATGCGCGGCTCGACCCGGTCGAGAAACGCCCAGTATCCGGCGGTGAAAGGGCAGGCATTCTCACCCAAGCGCACCTTCGGATTGAACTCGCACCCGCCACAGAAGTCCGACATGCGATCGATGTACGCCCCGCCCGACACATACGGCTTCGTCGCCACGAGCCCTCCGTCGGCGTGCTGCGACATTCCGATCACGTTCGCCGGCATCACCCACGGTGTGCCGTCGACGAACATGTCGACGAACCAGTCGTTCAGCTCGACCGGGTCGTAGCCGTGCTGCAACGCCCAGTTTCCGAGCACCATCAGACGCTGGATGTGATGGGCCCAGCCGTGCCTGCGCATCCCGTCGATCGTCTCCCGCAGACAGTTCGAGCGGATGGCCGCCGCGTCGAGAAGCCGGAATTTCTCGGGAAGCGGCCTGCGCGCATCCAGAGCATTGTTGCCGGTGCGGTACCCCTCGCCGAGATACCAATAGAGGTGCCAGACGTAGTCGCGCCATCCCATGATCTGGCGCACGAAGCCCTCGACGCTCGACAGCGGGGCGCGGCCGGCGGCGTGCTCGGCCTCGACAGTCTCGATGGCGTGCAGCGGGTCGAGCAGTCCGAGATTCATGGGGGCGCTGAGCAGGGAGTGCGACATCGTCCAGTCGCCCGAGAGCATCGCGTCTTCGAAGGGGCCGAAGTCGTTCAGGCGCACCTCGACGAAGTCGGCGAGCGCCCGCTCTGCCTCGGCCGCTGTGGCCGCGAAGCGACGCGGACCGTCGTCGCCGACGAGCTGCACGACGCCCTCGCTCTGCCAACGGTCGAGGTCATGTCGCACCTCTTCGTCGATCTCGTCTTCGACGGGCCACCACGGATCGGGGAGGCCGAGACCAGCGGCGTTCTTCGGCGGCGGATTGCGGTTGTCATGGTCGAAGTTGAATCTGCCGCCCTCGGGCTGATCTCCGCGCATCAAGACGCCCGTTCGCTCGCGCACGCCGCGATAGAAGTCCTCGAGCAGCAGACGCTTGCCCTGGCGGGAGTCGGCCCAGACGGTGAAGTCCTTCTCGCTGGTCACGAACCCGCGGCTCGGCAGAACGTGGATGCCCCGCTCGCGCACGAAGCGTCGCGCGGCCCACGAGGTGGGGTCGATCACCTCGAGGTCATCGCGCCTATCGGCGCTGCCTCTGCCGCCACCGCCGACGACGTCGGAGTAGCGCTCGACCCGGTGGTACTCGACCCGGTCTCCGAGCTCTGTGGCACGGTGCCGCATCGCAGAGAGCAGCAGATGCGCCTTCGCCCGGTGCATGGGACGCCGCCCGAACACGGAGCGTGCCTCGACGATCATCATGGGGCCGCCATCGTCGAAGAGGGGGCCGAGCTGTCCCGCGAAGATCCAGCGGGTGCGGGCAGAGGAGGTCACCGGCTCAGACTAGGCCGACCGCACCGCGTCGCCTCAGCCGTTGACAAGGTCTCGTCGGCGGTGCGCTGCCATGCAGGATGAACCGCATCGCCACGTGCGAAAACGTCGCTTTAGGCCGGTTCCTCCTGAATTGAAGCGCGGCCCCCGGCTAGACGACGGTCAGGATGACTCGCTGGTACCCCTTCAAGGCAGGCACCCCGTCGTCGACCGCCTCTGCGATGAGGTGGATCGTCTGCTCGGCGACCGCGTCACCGGGAACCTCGACCTCGACCGAGATCTGCGTATCCGTCGCCCCGTCCACGGGGGTGAGCACCACCTGGCCGGCGTAGCTGCCCGCCTCGCGATACTGCCACCACCGACCGGACACGCTGTCGCCATCGGGATCGGAGACCGCCGCCGACAGCATCACCCGCTCACCGGCGCGCATCTCGAGGTCGACCCGATCGACCATCACCACGGGGGCATGGTTCGCCTCGTCGAAGCGAGACCGCACGCTCCACTGCAGTCGCGCCGCGAAGTCGTTCTGCGCGTCGGCGAACCACCTCGTCACCGAGCTCTCGTCGGATGCTGCTTCGTTGGGCGCTGCCTCATCCGGCGCCGCGACATCCGGCGCCGCGACATCCGGCGCCAGACCGTCGGCGCGCGCATCGACGGCGCCGCGCGTCTCCCAGGTGTCGGGGCCATCGCCGACGCGCCGCGCACGGCCGCCCCATCCGCCGTGCCCCGGATGCTCGTGGCCGCGCAGCCCCGGAACCAGCAGGTTGAGCATGGTGGTCGTGTCGCCCTCGGAGATCCACTCGCCGAGCCGTTGCGGCTCTACCCACACGGCGTAGCCGAGTTCTCGGAGCTCGTCGGCAGTCTGCCCGCTCAGGTGGAAGTAGTCGGTGAAGTCCCCCGGAACCATCTGTCGCCCGTCGCCCCAGGTGCGATAGAGCGCGCCGAGCGGGCCGACGGATGTGACGCTCTCGCGCATCCATTCGGCCCCGAGATACTGCAGCTCGGGTTGCTGAATGACCACGCGAGCGAGGTAGCCCCACGTCATCGTGGCCACGTCGGTGACACGAATATCGGGCCAGACCGGGCGGATATAGCTGTCGTACGTTCCGTCTTGCGACGCGAACTTGGTGATCACGGCCTTGCGCGAGACGGCGGCGTGCACGGCGGGCCACTCGGGCGAGCCGGCGAAGCGCTCTTCGATCGACATCAGAGCCCGCGCGATGGTGCTGGTGCCGGCCCACACCTGCAGGTGCACGGGTCGCGGATCGTCGTCGAGCAGAGTCTCGGCTATGAGTTGCGAGCCCGGAGTCTCTTCAGCGACATCGCCCTCGAACTCGACGTTGCCCACGCGCACGACCGCACGCAGCGCGTCGGCGCTCGGGTAGCGCGAGTCGTGCACGAGGAGGTTCGGATGCACCTGCTCATAGGCGTCGATTGCGTCGTCGATGAACCGCTCGCCCTGCGCCCAGCGCCACGACAGCTGCGGCTCGGTGTACTCCCGGCCGGGAAGAAAAAAGGGGGTCTTTCCGTCGCCCGACCAGTGGAAGCGGCTGCTGGCGTAGATGAGGCCTTCGACATCGAGCTCATTTGCGTAGAGCAGAAAGCGGATCATCGAGTTGAGGTCGTCGAGCTCCGGGTCGGCCGTGACGATGGTGCGGGCGCGGACGGGTCCGGTGGAAGAGACATCAACGCTGAGGGTCATGGCTCAAATCCTAACGATCGCTCGGTTTTTAGCAACCGATCTATTTTTGACCCGCGAGCAGGGCAAACTTGTAGCACCGCCCTCGAGCCAATGGAGCCCCATGTCTGAAGCAGTCGTCGTCACCGTCACTTTTCGCCCGGTCGAGGGAGCGCGCGACGAACTCGTGAAGGCCCTCTCGGTCGGCATCGCCGAAGTGCACACCGAGACCGGATGCGAGCTCTACGCGATTCACGATGCTCCCGACGGAACGATCATCATGCTCGAGAAGTGGAGCTCATCCGAGGATCTCGAGGCTCACGGAGCAGGCGACATCGTGGCGCGCATGAACGCGACGCTTGTCGGCCTGCTCGAGTCGGCTCCCGAGATCACCCTGCTGTCGCCGATTCCCGCGGGAAGCAGCTACCAGGGCCAGCTCTGATGGCGACGATCGGCGAGAGCGGCAGCAACGGCAACGCCGGCCGCGAGCTCGTGATCGTGGGCGGCGTCTCAGGGTCGGGCAAATCGACCGTCGGAGCGCTGCTGGCTCAGCGCCTCGAGGTTCCGTTCATCGACGCCGACTCGCTGCACCCCGAGGCGAACGTGGCGAAGATGGCGGCGGGACTGCCGCTCGACGACATCGATCGGGAGCCCTGGCTGGTGCGCATCGGCGAGGTGCTCGCCGAGCACGCAGACCGCGGTCTCGTTCTGGCGTGCTCGGCGCTGCGCCGCACATACCGCAACACGATCCGAGCGGTCGAGCCGTCGACGGTCTTCGTCACCCTCTCGGGCTCCCGCGAGCTGATCGCGGCGCGCATGAACGCCCGCGCCGATCACTTTATGCCGGCCTCGCTGCTCGACTCGCAACTCGCCGCGTTCGAGCCCCTCGAGGCCGACGAATCCGGCGCTGACATCGACGTCGACGCGCACATCGACGACATCGTGGATGCTGCCGCGAACGTGGTACGCCAGGGGCCGGCGCCGGCCTAGTTGGCCAGCCGTCGGCATCCGGCGCCCGTTTTCAGGAGGAGCCGGGCCGTCGAGTGCGAAACCCGCCCGCAACAGCCGTTTTTCCTGCAGAGCAGCGCGCATCCGACGACCGGCGCTCGACTTTCGTCGGATGCGCGAGGGTCAGGCTCGCAGCGGGATCGAGCCCACCAGCACTCCGACTGCGAGCATCGCCAGCGAGACGATCACGGCCCGCCACAGCACCTTCTTGTGGTGATCGCCGAGGTTCACGTTGGCGAGCGAGACGAGCAGCAGGATGGCCGGCACGAGCGGGCTCTGCAGATGCACGGGCTGGCCGGTGATCGACGCTCGGGCCATCTCGACCGGGGAGATGCCGAAGTGCGACGCGCTCTCGGCGAGTACGGGCAGGATGCCGTAATAGAACGCGTCGTTCGACATGAAGAACGTGAACGGGATAGACAGCACGCCCGTGATGACGGCCAGGAACGGGCCCATATCCGCCGGGATCACCTCGGTGATCCACGAGGCCATCGCCGTCACCATTCCGGTGCCATTGAGAACGCCGACCAGCACTCCGGCCGCGAGAACCATCGAGACCACGCCGACGATCGACGGCGCGTGCGCCACGATCTCGTCGGCCTGGCTCTTGAGCTTCGGAAAGTTCACGATCAGCGCGATGGACGCACCCACCATGAACACGAACGCCAGCGGGAAGAGGTCGAGCACGAGCAGCACCATGACCGCGACCGTGAGAATGAGGTTGAACCAGATGAGCTTCGGGCGCAGTGTCGCCCGGTTCGGGTCGAGCATCGTGTCGGCCATGGCCGTGTCTGCATCTTCGACGAGCGCCGCCGCTGCGACCCCTCCCCGGGCTCCGCGCACCGCGACGATGTTGCCGGTGTGAAGCGTTGCAGCGGCGCCCGGCTTCGACCCGGCACCGCGGAACAGGCGGGGACCGCCGAAGATGCCGTCGCCGCGGGTGCCGTCGAGGCGTGACGTGTCGATCGACCCGGCAAGGCGGCGACGCTCCCCCAGACCGAGGAACCAGGCGAACGTGAGGGTGATGATGAGCCCCGCCCCCAGAGACGGCAGCATGGGCACGAAGATGTCGGTCGGCTCGAGCGAGAGAGCGGATGCCGCGCGCACCGTCGGTCCGCCCCAGGGCACGATGTTGAGAGTTCCATTCATCAGACCCGCCACGCAGGTGAGCACCACCGGGCTCATTCCAAGGCGCAGGTAGATGGGCAGCATGGCCGACGTTGTGATGATGAAGGTCGTCGATCCATCGCCGTCGAGCGAGACCGCGCCGGCCAGCAGCGCCGTTCCCAGCACCACCTTCGCCGGGTCGTCGCCCAGAAGACGGGTGATCAGCCGGATGAGCGGGTCGAACAGGCCGACGTCGATCATGATGCCGAAGTACATGATCGCGAACATCAGCAGCGCGGCTGTCGGGGCCATCGACGAGATCGCATCGATCACCATGTCGCCGAGCCCGAAGCCCGCGCCCGCGAAGAGTCCGAAGATGGTGGGCACGACGATCAGCGCGACCATGGGAGTGAGTCGACGGGTCATGATGAGCGCCATGAAGGCGAGCACCATCACGAACCCGAGCACGACCAGCGTGCCATCCGACGGGGTGAAGGCCAGGTCGTAGCCCTCCTCGTCGGCAGCGGCCGCGAGGGCGGTGAGAACAGGGGGCATCTCGACTCCTTTGTCTGCGGCAAACGTTCCTCGTTAACCGGATCACGCGAATCTATGGACTTCTCGGCCGTCGCGCGCGCTATGTCTCATTGGCAGACCTTCTGCGCGAAGCGCGGGTTCAGCGCATTATGCTCACGGTGGAGGAATGATGAGGTTCGCTACCCGCGTGGTTCTGCTGCAGACGGCGACGGCTGTCGCCGTGGTCGCGGTGTGCGCCGCGGTCTTCTTGCTCCTCGGCGTGCAGCAGTTGCGCACCGAGGCAGAGAACTCCGCCCTCAACATCGCACGCACGGTCGCCGTCGACCCGCAGGTGCGCGCCGACGTGGCCGAGGCGAGCGCCGACCCCGGCACACCCCAGGCTGCCGAGCTGAGAGACGGTGAGCTGCAGCGGCTGGCAGGAGCGGTGACCGAACGCACAGGAACGTTGTTCGTCGTGATCACCGACGACCACGGCATCCGCCTCGCCCACCCCGACACCGACGCTCTCGGCCAGCCCGTCAGCACCGACTTTCGCGAGGTGCTCGCCGGAAAAGAGGTGGTGACCTGGCAGCAGGGCACGCTGGGTGTCTCCGCCCGAGCGAAGGTGCCCGTGCTGCCTCCCGACGGCGAAGGCACCGCGCCCGTCGGTGAGGTGAGCGTCGGATTCGAGCCGTCGAGCGTCTTCAACGACCTCCCGACACTGATCGGCGGAATCGCCGCCGCCGCCGCTGTTGCGCTACTTCTGGCCGCGCTCTCCGCCATGCTTCTGCGACGACGATGGGAGCGCCTGACCCTCGGTCTGCAGCCCGAAGAGCTCGTCGCGCTCGTGCAGAACCAGGCGGCGGTGCTCGACGGAGTCGGCGACGGGGTCGTCGCACTCGATGCCGACGGGATGGTGCGCCTGTGCAACGAGACCGCTCGCGACCTTCTCGGCCTCGCCGACCCGGAGGGCAAGAGCCTCGCCGCCCTCGGGGTCGCTCCTTCCATCCTCGTGGCCGTGCGCGAGGGCACCGCGGGAGACGGCATCGTGTCGGGAGATCGTGTTCTCTACGTCGATGCGCAGGCGGTGCGTCGGGATGGCCGCGATCTCGGCACGGTGTTGATCGTGCGCGATCGCACCGACCTGGTCGCCCTGAGCGAACGCCTCGAAACGGTGCGGGCGATGACGAGCGCGTTGCGCGTGCAGCGGCACGAGTTCGCCAACCGTCTGCACGTCGCGGCCGGGCTTCTCGACGCGGGTCGGGGGCACGAGGCGCGCGAGTTCCTCGGCGAACAACTGCAACGAGGTCCGGTCGACTACCCCGTCGAGAACATCGACCTGATCGGCGATGCGCTTCTTCACGCACTCATCGGGGCGCATGCGCTCGAGGCGGGCGAGCGGGGCGTGAGGGTGTCGGTCGCGGCCGACTCGCTGCTGCTGTCGCCGCTTCGTGACGTCGAGGATGTGGCCGCGGTGCTCGGCAACCTCGTCGACAATGCCGTGCGGGCCGCGGTTGCCGGGCACGAGCCCCGCAGCGTGAGCATCGGCTGTTACGGCGACGGAGCCGATCTCGTGTTGACCGTGTCCGACTCCGGACCGGGCGTCGTGGACGACGTCGACCTGTTTAGCCGCCGCGACAGCTCTCGCGGCGACACTGATCGCGTGCACGGCCTGGGAGTCGGCCTCCCGCTGTCGCGAGAGCTCGCCCGCCGCCGGGGCGGCGACGTCTGGCTCATCGAATCAGGCAGACCGGATGCCGTCGGCGCCGACTCGAATGCAGCCCCCAGCGGCTCGGGCGCCGTTTTCGGCGCACGCCTGTGTGACGTGCTGGAGACGACACCTACACAGACCACCGCTCTGGGGACACCCACCCCCGCAAAGGACGACGCCCCATGACCACACCCGTTCGTGTCCTCATCATCGAAGACGACTTCCGCGTCGCCGGGCTGCACCGCGACATCGTCGCCGAACGGCCCGGATACCTGGTGCTCGAGCCGGTGCGCACATTAGCCGAGGCAGCGGCGGCGGCGCGCGCCGAGCATCCCGATCTGCTGCTTGTCGACGCATTTCTGCCCGACGGCGACGGGGTCGATTTCGTTCGCGATGCCGGCGTCGACGCATTCGTGATCTCGGCCGCGACCGATGCCCGCACGGTGCGCAGGGCACTGCGCTCTGGCGCGCTCGGCTATCTGATCAAGCCGTTTGCGCAGCGCGCGCTCACCGATCTGCTGGACCAGTACCTGCGGTTTCGCAACATCCTCGATGACGACCGAGCGGTCGCCCAAGAAGACATCGATCGAGCCCTGATGATCCTCCGAGCGGGTGGCGACACGCCCTCGGTCTCTCGTTCCGCGACCGAGCAGGTGCTGCTCGAGGCTCTCGGCGACGCCGAGTCGTCGGCATCGGAGATCGCGGACCGCGCAGGCGTTTCGCGGGCCACTGCACAGCGGCATCTGTCGGCGATGGCAACTCGCGGTGTTGTCGACGTGAGACTCCGTTACGGCACGACCGGTCGCCCCGAGCACCGCTACCTGCGCGTGCACGCATGATGCCGGCCGTTCTGCTCGATCAGGTCGTCAACACCAGCTATGGCCAGTTCACCCTGGAGTGGGGCGGTTCCGGCGACGTCTGGGACGGCAATGCCGACCGCTTCTTCGCCGAGCAGCAGAACGGCTGGATCGGTGCCGCGGTCGAGGGAACCGTGGTCGTAGTGCTCGCTCGGTATGGGGGCGGTTCTGCCATGAGAGTCGAGCTGTGGCCCGAGGAGCCTCCGACCGACCTCGCATGGGAGGACTCCGTCGAGGTCTCGATGATCGTCGGCCCGGGAGGCACGGTCGCGTGGGGCACGTGGACGTGGACGGAGAGCGGCACCCTGGCCCTGCCGCCCGGCAGCTACCGACTGCGCGCCAACGCCCGCGGTCGCGACGCCGGCCACGCAGGCGAGTTCGACCCCGACGTCGTGGACTACTACCTGCTGCAGTTCTGGCCGGCTCCCCCGAGCCCCGATGCAGTCGTACGCACGACGAGTGACAACGCCACGTACTGGAATGAATCCTGGGGCAGCCGCCGCTCCTCGTCGTGAACTGCCTGGGCCCGGCTACCACGGCCCGCCCACCCTTTGCTGCCCCGCCGCACGCGCCGGATTCTGCCGACCGCGCCATCCGGGCTCGCGCACGTGCGGCTTGCCGCCGATCATCACGAGCTGCCACGCCGAGGTGTGGATCGTCGCGTGATGGAACGGGCAGAGCAGTGCCAGGTTGTCGATGTCTGTGCGTCCGGCAAGGAAACTGCTGCTCGTCCACGGAACGACATGGTGCGCCTGACACCGCGATGGCGGCGCCGTGCATCCGGGAATCACGCAGCCCCCGTCGCGAGCGGCGAGGGCTCTTCGTTGTCGGCGACTCGCCAATCGCTGCGACTTTCCTTGGCTCAGCACTTGGCCAGCCGCACCAAAGACGGTGGCAGTCAGCTCTGCATCGCACCCGAGCATCTGGATCGTACTCATGGGGATCGGCTCGGTGCTGCCGTCTATCCAGCCGACGCCGCGACCCGCTTCGAGGTCGCTCGCCGTGACGTGCACGTTGATGGTCGGCGCCGACCCGTTCAGTCGAGATGCCGCGGGTGACGCAGCCGCCAGCTCGATGAGCGCCATGACCGCATCGAGCAGCTTCTGCTCGGCGGTGCGCGAGTCGACGACCGCGATACCTTCCGGGTCAGCGGAGCCGCTCGGCCCAGTCGCGCCACTCAAGTCACCCGCGCCGTTCAAGCCGGCCGCCCCACCCACTCCAGTTCCACCGCTACCCCCGCCCGGCGCATCCGGATCGGCCGTGCGCGGACTCAGAATCGAGTCGACTGCGGCGAGGAACACGCCCAACTGCAGGGGCGGAAGCGCATAGCGACCGCGAGCCATTCCATCGACCCCCACCCTCGGGTAGCTGAACCCGCGCAGCTGCTGCTTGACGGCATCCCGTGGCTCGGCCCCATCGGGGTCAAGATGCTCACGGATGCGCGCGGCGAGTCGCGCAAGCTCCTCTACCGTATAGCGAGGCGTCAGCAACCCGTCGGTGTCGGCCTCGCCGAAGGTCTCAGTGGCCGCCTCGACCAAGCGCTGCTCGGCCTCGTCGACCGCCTCAGACCAAGCGACGTGCGACACCACCTCGGAGAGGGTGCGGCAGATGATCGACGCAGCATCGACCCCGACCTGGCCAGCGAAGAGCGCACGTTCGACCGCGGGGAAGCGACTCGGCAGCGGCAAGCCCGTCGGCGATAGCGACGAGCGCACCTGCCGCCCGACGGCCATTCGCGCGCCAGCCGTGCGTTCAGAGATGTTGGCCGTGGCCGCAACCAGCTTCTTGGCCGACGCGAACCCGTGCCGATAGGCCAGGCCCGAACCCTCTAGTTCACGACGCGACTCGTGCTCGACCTCTGCCGCCACCCATGCGCGCGCAGCATCGCTGGCCCGCCCGACCTCTTCCCACACCTGCACCGCCTCGAGCCACCCGTCGCCCGACACCGCGCTCGCAGCCGCCGCGCCGCGCTGCTCGGCGAGCAGATCACGCAGACGCACGGCGATGTCACCGATCGATGCGTCGAGGAGGTCCATATGAGAATTCAAACACCAGCCACCGACATCGATCTCGAGACACCAAACCAGCCTCTACCAGGGGATACACCTGTGGAAAAGCCGCCCATTCGCCCACCTGTGGAGGACTAGTCACCCAGCCACGCGCACACCCGCCTATCCACATAACCTGCCCCTCATTAGCATCGACACCATGCCCATCACACTCGAAAACGTCGCCATCGCGGTGCGCGACCTCGACGCGACGATCGCCTTCTTCACCGACCTCGGCCTCACCGTCATCGGCCGCGACGAGGTCAGCGGCGAGTGGGCCGACACCGCGGTGGGCCTCGACGGAAATCACGCCAAGATCGCGATGCTGCAGACCCCCGACGGCAACGGCCGCATCGAACTCTTCGAGTACATCCACCCCGACGCCATCGAGACCACGCCCACACTGCCGAACGAGATCGGCATGCACCGCATCGCCTTCTCGGTCGACGACATCGACGAGTCGCTCGCGATCGCGGCGAAACACGGATGCACCCCGCTTCGCGGGGTGGCGACCTACGCGGACATCTACAAGCTCACCTACGTGCGAGGTCCGAGCGGCATCATCGTGATGCTCGCGCAGGAGCTGAAGCCCGCTGCGAACGGGTAGCAGCGCAGCCTCGTGGCCGCGCTATCCCGATTCAGCATTGAGGTGCAGCAAATGACCCTTCCCCCGCGCAAAGAGGGGCATTTTGCCGCACAACAACCCCACAACCTTCGGCGCGTGCGGCTCGCACGTTCCGCACGTTCCGGCCCGCCAGTTCCGCCCCGCCCGTTCCGCCCGCATGAGCGGGATCACCGAACCAGAATCCGCCGCCGAGTCATCCATCCCACGACAACGCCGAGGCCCACGGCCGCCAGCACTCCCCCGATCGATCCTCCGGCGACACTCGCCGCCATCACCCCCACCAGAACGCACGAGAGAATCACCGCATCCGCCTGCCACGCTGCCACGACCAGCGCAGACGCATCACCCGCCGGCGTCGGCACGGGAGCCATCAGCTCCTGCGGCAACGGCCCCTTCGTCGAGTCATAGATCCGCACGAGAACGAGCAGCAGCACACCCAGCACAGCCGCGGCAAGCGCCGGCCACAGAGCAAAATGCCACAGCGCAAGGGACCACGGAGCTACGGACCACGGAGCCAGGCCCGACAAGACGGCCCCGACGACAACGCCGACCGCCGAGAACACCACGCCCCCGAACACCGGCAGCACCGCGTGCAACCCGATCAGACGCAGCGTCGACACACCGTACAGCGGAGGCGCCGACGCGACCTCGGCCGCGTGCCGGAATCCGTCGCTCCACACGCCCAGCGCGAGAAACCCCACGATCGCCGCCGCGCAGGCCGCGATCCACACCGCAACCCCGGATGCGCCGACCGCCACCGCGATCAGCAGACCGAACCCGAGGCATCCGGCGCACGCCAGAACGAAGCGCGCCGGCGTGCGCAGCGACCCCACGAGATCGCGCCGCGCGAACACCCCCACCAAGCCACCGCCACGACGACCGCCGCCGCGCCCTAGAGCCGCTAGCCCGCGCCCGCGCCGCGGCACCGCCCGGAACTCCCCCATCGCCATCGCGAGGTCCCCCGTGAAGGCGAGCGTTCCAGCCGCCTGCCAGCGCTGCGCCTGGGCCAGAAGCGCTGGCCCGCGAAGCCCATCGAGCAGCAGCGGAATCGCAGCAAGCGCCGCCGCCGCAAGCACCCCGAGTGCGCCGAGCGCGAAGCTCTGGCCGAGCGACAAGACATCGCCCGCGGGGAACACCGCTGCGATCCACCCCCACGGCAACACGGCAGAGACACCCGGCGCCGCCGCCCACAGCGCCCACGAAGCCAGAACCCCACTCACGATCGCCGCGCGAACCGCAGTCGACGCGCGCTGACCGAGCACCCAGCATCCGCCACACACGACACCGACGAGCGCACCCGCCCCCGCAAACGCGACCGCGCCGCCCACAGACGCGCTGCCCACGCTCACCAGAACGAGCGCGACCAGCAGAGCAGCAGCCGCGCCCGCCACCGCCAGCGCAAGCACCGCTCGCACCACCGGCCGCGCCATCGTGCGCCGCCTCGGATGCCCATTGCCTGCCACCGCGAGCGTCAGAAACGGCGTAAGCAGGGCCGGCCCGCGCACTCCGCCGAGCGCCACGAATGCCGCGCACCCGAGCGCGAAGACGGTTGCGCTGACGGCGGGGCCCACCGCCACGAGCACAGCGGATGCCGCCGGCTCGGCCAGATACAGAACGATGGTTCTCAGAATGGGCGCCACCACGATCGCGGCGACCATGACCCCGGCATACACGGCGTAGGCCACGTCGCCGCGCGAACGCCCCTCCGAGCGCGCCCGCCGGATCACACGAACCGCCCGCAGCACCGCCGCGGTCTCGCGGGCTCTCGGCGCGCGCTCTGGCCGGATGCTCGTGGTCGCCTCGGTCACGAGCCCTCGCCTGCCGGGTGGTCGGCTCGCGAGCCATCGGTCTCAGCTATGCCACCGCCCGCGAAAACGCCACCCAACCGAATCGACCGCGTCGCCACCGCATCGGCCAGCACCGCACTGTGCGTCGCGAACACCAGCGTGCGCCCCTCGGCGATCTCGCTCTGCAGAACCTCGCCCACAACGCCGAGCCGGTCGGAGTCGAGCCGCTGCTCCGGCTCGTCGAGCACGAGCACGTCATAGGGGCGCACCACCGCGAGCGCCAGCGCGAACAGTTGCGACTGCCCCGACGAGAGCTCGTGTGGAAACCTGCGCCTGAGCGCACCCAGCTGCCACCGCTCGAGCTCGTCCGCGGCGCGCTTCCGTGCGGCATCCACCGACTCGCCCCACGACGCGGCGACCAGCGCGAGGTGCTCTTCGAGCGTGAGGTCACGCGCCACGGGAGGCCGTCCGATCGATCCGCTGACCGCCTTGCGAAAGGCAGCGCTGCGCTCGTCGATAGCCGCCCCGTGGATGCGCACAGCCCCCGAGGTCGGTCGCGCCAGGCCGGCGAGAATCCGCAGCAGAGTCGTCTTGCCCGAGCCGTTCGAGCCGGTGACCGCGAGCGCCTCGCCCTGCGCTACCGAGAAGGAGACCGGCTCGAGCAGGGCGACATCGTCGATCGAGAGGGCACATTCTTCGACTTCGACGGCGCTGATCACGCTCTTCAGTATTGCGCAGCGCTCCATTTCAGGGAAAAGGGGCAGGCCGAGCGCGAAAACCACCTCTCCGGCCGATCGCCCCTGAATTGCAGCAGCACAGGCCACAAGCACGGAGTCGATTGGGGGCATCCGCCACCACCGCCCCACCACCGCCCCCCGAGGTCACAATTCCGCATCCGTGGGAACGGTTCCACGAAAACTCTTGACTCCCGGCGAACCGCGACCTAGTGTTTCTCGCAACCCATGGGAACGCTTCCACGGCCTGCGAACGGCCACGAATGAGAGCGCTCTCTGGCCCTGCCCACGCACACAAAGGAGTGACCGTGAAAACTTCACGACGAAAAATCGCCGCGTCAGTCGCCGGCGTCGCAACACTGGCATTACTCGCAACGGGATGCGCGGCATCCGGTTCGTCGGACGGCGGTGACGGCGGCAAGGTGACCCTGTCGATCACCACGTTCGGCACCATGGGCGTCGACGCCAACTACAAGAAGTACATGGAGGAGAACCCCAACGTCACCATCGAGGCGACCAACCTCGAGGGCGGCGGAGCGGCTCGCGACGACGCCTACGCGAAGATCGCGGCCGGCACAGGCCTCAGCGACATCGTCGCCATCGAAGAGGGCTGGCTCGGCACGATCGCCGAGGTCAGTGACTCGTTCGTCGATCTGCGCGACTACGGCATCGAAGACGAGAAAGACACGTGGCTCGACTGGAAGTACGCCCAGGGCACGGATGCCGACGGCCGGGTCATCGGCGCCGGTCTCGACATCGGCCCCCAGGGCCTCTGCTACCGCGGCGACCTGTTCGAGGCCGCGGGCCTTCCGAGCGAGCGCACCGCGGTCGCCGACTACTTCGGCGGCGAAGACGCCACGTGGGATCGCTTCTTCGAGGTGGGCCAGGAGTACAAAGACAAGAGCGGCAAGGCGTTCTATCACAGCCCCCGATTCTTCTGGAACTCCTTCGTGAACCAGCAGGAAGAGGGCTACTACAAGAAAGACGGCGAGACCCTCAACATCGAAGACAACGACGTTCTGAAAGACCAGTTCGTGAAGATCGTCGATGCAGAGAAGGCCGGACTCGGCGCGGGCCTGCCCGGCTGGGACGTCGGCCCCGAGGCCAAGGAAGGCAAGTACGCCGTGTACATGTGCCCGAGCTGGATGCTCGGCATCGTGCAGGGCTACTACGACGAGGGAACCACCGACAGCGGATGGGACTTCGCCGATGTTCTTCCCGGCGGATCGGCCAACTGGGGCGGCGCCTTCCTCGGTGTTTCCGAGTCGAGCGAGCACAAAAAGGAGGCCGCGAAGCTGGCTCTCTGGCTCGCTGCTCCCGAGCAGCAGGCTGCATCGTTCGAACTGGCAGGACCCTACCCGAGCACCGTCGAGGGCCAGAAGCTCGTCGCCGACACGAAGAGCGCCTTCTTCAATGACGCTCCCATCGGTGAGATCTTCGCTGCCCGCTCGGAGGGCGTCATCGCTCAGGTCAAGGGACCGGAGGACTCGAACATTCAGGACAACGTGTTCGGGCCGATCTTCGACCGAGTGAGCCAGGGCGAGATCACCGATGGTGAGACCGCCTGGAAGGAAGCGATGAAGCTGCTCGACCAGATCGTCGGCTAGCTTCCCCGCTCAACCCGGGGCGGCTCGACGAGACCGACAGGACCGACGGATGAACCGCACATCTGTCGCGGGCCTGTCGAGCCGCCCCTTCCCTTACCACCTGCACCCCGCGTCGCCTTTCGGATTGGCTCAAAGATGACCAGCTCCACCCTGACGAAACCGTCACACCCGTCGACACCGCCGAGGTCACCGAAACCGGCGAAGCCCGACCTGACCTTCAAGCAGAAGCTCGCCCGCTTCGACTACAGGGTCTCCCCCTACCTCTATATTGCGCCGTTCTTCATCCTCTTCGCGCTCATCGGCATCTTTCCGATCGCGTACACGCTGAACGTCTCGCTCTACGACTGGCACCTGCTGAAGGGCCAGGGCGACTTCGTCGGCCTCAACAACTACGTCGAGGTCCTCAGCGATCCGTTCTTCTGGAATGCGTTCCGCAACACGATCAGCATCTTCCTGCTCTCGGCCATTCCGCAGCTCATCATCGCCACGGGTCTTGCGGCCCTGCTCGATCAGGCGCTGCGCGGCAAGACCTTCTGGCGCATGAGCATCCTGTTGCCCTACATCGTGGCCCCGGTCGCCGTCGCCGTGATCTTCGCGCAGATCTTCAACCAGTACCACGGGCCCGTCGCCGGGCTCCTCGAGGCGTTCGGGCTCGAGCCCATCCGTTGGGCCTTCGACGTTCTGCCCTCGCACTTCGCGATCGCGAGCATGGTCAACTGGCGCTGGACGGGCTACAACGCGCTCATCCTGCTCGCCGCCATGCAGGCGATTCCGCGCGACGTCTATGAATCGGCCGCCCTCGACGGGGCGAACAAGATCCGTCGCTTCTGGTCGATCACGGTTCCCATGATCCGCCCGACGCTGATCTTCGTGGTCATCACGTCGACCATCGGCGGGCTGCAGATCTTTACCGAACCGAAGCTCTTCGACGGCCGCACCAACGGCGGCAGCGACCGCCAGTTCCAGACGATCGTGCTCTACCTCTACGAGCTGGCCTTCCCCCGTCGAGACTTCGGCCGAGCGTCCGCCACCGCCTGGATCCTCTTCCTCATCATCATTCTGGCCGGGCTCATCAACTTCGCCATCACCCGCGCCATCCGCACGGCCGACGCGAAACCGGTGCCCATCGCATCCGGCCCCGCGGCCGCGCAGCGAGCGAAAGGAGCGGCGTCATGACCGCGCTCATCACCACGCCGAAAGCAGATCCGGATGCGACGCGCCGGCTTCTCGACTCCGAGCGCCGGTCGCGCCGCAAGAAGGCCTACGAGCGCCCGGGCATGCTCAGCTATGCGCTGCTCGCCGCCTTCTTCATCGGCTCCGCGTTTCCGCTCTGGTGGTCGTTCGTCATCGGCAGCCGCCAGTCATCCGATACCAATCTCGTGCCCCCGGCCATCGTGCCCGGCCCGAACTTTCTCGACAAGGCCGCCGAGGTCTTCGCCACGGTGCCGTTCTGGCAGGCGCTGGCGAACAGCATCATCATCTCGGGCGCCATCACCGTCTCGGTGGTGTTCTTCTCGACGCTGGCGGGCTATTCGTTCGCCAAGCTGCGCTTTCGTGCCAGCAACGGCCTGCTGCTTGCGGTGATCGCGACCATGGCGATTCCCACTCAGCTCGGCATCATTCCCCTCTTTATGCTGATGGCGGAGTGGCACTGGATCGGCACCCTGCAGGCCGTGATCGTGCCCGGGCTCGTGACCGCCTTCGGTGTGTTCTTCATGCGGCAGTACCTGGTCGACGTGATTCCCGATGAGCTCATCGAGGCCGCACGCATGGATGGCGCGAGCATGTGGGGCACGTTCTGGCACGTCGCGGTTCCGGCCGCGAGACCCGCGATGGCCGTGCTCGCACTCTTCACGTTCATGGCCGCGTGGACCGACTTCTTGTGGCCGCTGCTCGTGCTCGGCCCGCGCAATCCGAGCGTGCAGACCGCGCTCGCCGCACTCAGCGCCAGCGGCGGGCAGACACCCGACAACTCGATGGTGCTCGCGGGCGCCGTGCTCAGCGTGATTCCCCTGCTCATTCTCTTCATCGTCGCGGGCAAGCAGCTCGTGGCGGGCATCATGCAAGGCGCAGTGAAAGGCTGACATGACCATCGACATCCTTCCCGATACCCGAGAGAGCCCCGAGGGCAACCCCGACTACCGGGATTCCGGTCTCGTCTTCGACACGGCATTCGTGATCGGCTCGGCCACGGCCTCGTATCAAATCGAGGGAGCTGTCACCGCCGATGGTCGCGGCACGTCGATCTGGGACACGTTCAGTGCAAAGCCCGGCGCGATCGTGAACGGCGACACCGGCGAGGTGGCCGACGACCACTACAACAGGCTCGAAGACGATCTCGATCTCATGGCCGATCTGGGGCTCGAGGCGTATCGGTTCTCGATCGCGTGGCCGCGCATCCAGCCTCTCGGCTCGGGCGCCGCCAACGAAGCGGGGCTCGATTTCTACAGTCGTCTGGTCGACGGATTGCTCGACCGCGGCATCCGGCCCATCGCCACCCTGTATCACTGGGATCTGCCGCAGGCGCTCGAAGATGCGGGCGGGTGGACGAACCGCGAGACTGCCTATCGCTTCGCCGAGTACGCCCGTCTCGTGGCGAGCGAACTCGGCGACCGGGTGCAGGTATGGACCACGCTGAACGAGCCGTGGTGCAGCGCGTTTCTCGGCTACGGCTCGGGCGCGCACGCGCCGGGCCGCGCATCCGGGGCCGACGCCCTTGCCGCGATGCACCACCTCAATCTCGCCCACGGCCTCGCGGTGCAGGTGCTGCGCGAGGTCGTGCCGAACGCCGAGGTGTCCGTCACGCTGAACTTCCATGTTCTTCGTGGAGACGACGAGAGCTCGCCGCAGGCCATCCGGCGTATCGATGCGCTGGCCAACCGGTCGTTCACCGGGCCGATGCTGGCGGGCGGCTACCCGGCCGATCTGATCGCCGACACCGCCGAGGTCACCGACTGGTCGTTCGTGCGCGCGGGAGACGCCGCGATCATTCACCAGCCGCTCGACTTTCTGGGCGTCAACTACTACTCCACGGCGAGGGTGCGCATGTGGAACGGCACGTCGCCGCGCGAGAACGCCGACGGGCACAAGGATGTCGGTGGGTCGCCTTGGCCGGGCAGCCTCGATGTCGAATTTCTCACGCAGGATGGGCCGTTCACCGCGATGGGCTGGAACATCGCCCCGGACGGTCTCGAGGAGTTGCTGGTGTCGCTGAGCTCGCAGTTTCCGGAGCTGCCGCTGATGATCACCGAGAACGGTGCGGCTTTTGATGATGAGGTCGTGGGTGGCGACGGCGGCGGTTTGAACGGCGGCGTCGACGGCGCTCGGGTGCATGATGCTGAGCGGCTCGACTATCTGCGGCGGCACTTCACCGCGGCCCATCGGGCGATGTCGCGGGGGGTCGATCTGCGCGGGTATCTCGTGTGGTCACTGCTCGACAACTTCGAGTGGGGCTATGGCTATAGCAAGAGGTTCGGCATCGTGCACGTGGACTACGCGACGCAGCAGCGCACGGTGAAAGACAGCGGGCGGTGGCTGTCGAAGCTCATCCGTTCGCACACGATTCCCGAATAAGCAGCCCTCGTTTGAAACTGACGAAAAGCCAATAAAGTGATGCAAGGCGCGGGCGTTCGCGCTTCTTATTCTTGTTTCGCCAGACAGATCGCAGGGCACCCACGTGACGACCGACATCCCCCGCGTTGAGCGTGCTGTGCGTGAGGTGTCGACCGCTCCTGCGGTCGCGACCCTCGAGGCGGTGGCCGCTCTGGCGGGCGTCTCGAAGTCGACGGCGTCGCGCGTGATCAACGGATCACCCCGGGTCACAGAGCAAGCGATCACGCGGGTGAACGCGGCGATCGCGCAGCTGCACTACGTGCCCAACCGCGCCGCCCGCAACCTCGTGCGTCGCCGCACCCAGATGATCGCGATGGTGATTCCGGAGCGCACGGCGGCGTTCTTCGCCGACCCCTACTTCGCCGAGGTGATTCAGGGCGCGGCCATGTATGCGTCGACGACCGACTACACGCTCACGCTGCTCATCGAGAGCGAGGCAGACGCCGAGAAGACGCACCGCTTTCTGCAGAGTGGAAGTGTCGACGGAGCCCTGCTGCTGTCGCACCACAGCTCGTCGGCCACCTACCTCGAGCTGTCGCGCTCACTGCCTGTGGTCTTCGGAGTGCGACCCGTCGACGACCTCGAGTTCGAGGCGCACACGGTCGATGTCGACAACGTCGCGGCAGCGGCGATTGCGACGCAGCACCTGGTTGATCGCGGGCGCACGCGCATAGCGACGATCACTGGGCCTCTCGCTGCGACGGCCGCGCGGGACCGCTTGGCGGGGTGGCGTTCCACGCTCGAGGCGGCGGGGCTCGCGTCAGGCTCCGCCTCCGAATCTGCTCTCGAACTGGTCGAAGAGGGCGACTACACCCCGGCCAGCGGAGCGGCAGCAGTCGAGCGCTTGCTCGCCCGCGGACTTCCGTTCGACGGCCTCTTCGTCGCCTCGGCCCAGATGGCGTCGGGTGCCCTGTCTGTTCTGCGGGAGCACGGACTCTCTGTACCGGGCGACGTTGCCATCAGCACGATCGACAACAACTCCTTCTCGACCGACACGAAGCCGCAGCTCACGACGGTCGACCTGCACACGTCAGAGAAGGGCGCGGAGATGGTGAAGGCGCTGCTGCAGCTGATCGCGGGCGAAGCGGTCGAGCGCGAGACGTGGATCCCGATCGAGCTCGTGCAGCGCGATTCGGCCTAGGGGCGGCTGCTCCGTCAGTCAGCCGCTCAGGAGGGAAAGAGCGTGGCCACGATGTCGTCTGTGTAGCCGACTGGCGCGAATTCGACGTACGACGTGGCGATCCACAGGCCTCCCCCGATGAAGTGCGTCTCTCCCCACGACGCATAATCATCGGTGCGGTCGATCTCGCAGCGAATGCCTGCGCGCTGCGGGGAGCAAGTGAATCCGGCTGCCGTCATGTCCGAGAGCAGAACTGATTCCTCGTCGCCATCGGTGAGGCTGATGGATGTGGCCAGCCCGCTACCGCTGCCGCCGCCCGGCGACACCCAGAAGCAGTCCAGCCGCTCTTTGGTCTTGAGCAAATCGATCAGAGCCGGCTCGGTAGAGCCCAAGGTGGCTTGCCCCGGGGTGGCCGTCCACTCAGGGTTGAGGGCGATGCCCGGTGTCGATCCGAGCTTGTCGAGGTATGCCGGGCTGTAGATCGACTCGCAGTTTCTCGGCAGCGCGGCGGCGCGGCCTCCGGTTTGGGCGCCGGATGCCTCCGGATCATCAGTTGCCGAGGGTGAAGCGCTCGCCGCAGGTGTCTTGCTGGGCTCACCAGTAGCCGAGGGAGCGTTGCCGACTCCCGCGGAGCATCCGGTCAGCGTCGCCAACGCGAGTACGAGAACGGTCGTCAGCCAGAGAGGACGTGTCACGCATTCACCATAGCGGCGGGGCCGCCATCGTCGGGGGTCGGAGATCCCATCCGAGCCCCGACGATGGCGGGTTCTTAGTACCCGGCTGCGGTGATCGCGTCGTACGTCTGCGTCGCCAGGAAGGTCGCTCCCACGAGGTTGGGGTGCAGCGACGCCGGGTTCACCAGGGGGCCCGTATCAGCGCTGTTGAACGCGATGCCGTTGATGTACGAGCTCGGTCCCTGCGGGCACATGCTGTGCGAGACACTCGCGGGCAGGTTGTCGACGAACGTCACACCCGCGTCAGCTGCCTGCTCGGCAATCGTCTGGTTCAGCTGCACCTCAACGGAGTGCAGGTATGCGACATCGGTCGCGGTGAACGAGACAGAGGAGGGCTCTGTTCCCAGGTCGGTATAGCAGCCCGCTGCAGGGGTGCTGGCGGCATCCGGGAACAACGACGGGTAGCCGACCACGAAGATCTGAGCGTTCGGGGCCGCCTTCTTGATGGTCTTGAACGTCGACTCGAGGTGTCGCGCCACCTTGTCGGCGATGTTCTTCGATAGTGTGTCGACGCCCTTCTTCATGTACTGCTCTGTGCAGTTCGGGTCTTTGAAGTCTTGGTTGCTTCCGGCGACCGGCCCGTCTGCCGACGTGGCGACGCACGACCGGATCACCGGGGCGAAGCCCGCGTCGTTGCCGCCGATGGTCACGGTCACGATGTTCGTGCTGGCGTTGAGGGCGGATGCCTGAACCGGGATGGACGTCGCCGCACCGGATGCATCCGTAACGGACTGCGGGTTCTTGCTGATGTTCTCTGTGACTGCGCCGGAGCACGTCATGTCGGTGAGGTTGTAGCCCAGCTTGGCGGCCAGCTGGTGCGGGTAGTCCTCAGCGGTCTGGTTGCAGCCAGCGGCCGGCTGCCCGGTCGGCGTCGCCAATCCCTGGCCTGCGGCGTACGAGTCACCGAGGGCGACGTAGTTCACCGTTGCATGGGAATCGGTGGTCGCGGCCGTCGCGCCGGCCGCGGGAACCACCGCCATAGAGGCAGCGAGAAGCAGCACCGCGGCTACCCCCGAACGTTTGATGGAACTGTTCACGTTGATCTCCTTCTTTACCCTCGCACGAGGGTCGCGAGAAGCGCCCCGGTGGCGCGACGGTTGATCATACGATCGTCTAACTAAAATTGGCACCGTGAGGTTGGCGCATCACGCCGGACTTTCAGGTTGGTAAACAGCCACCCCGTCGGGTCTACCTGCACACCTCGGCGTAGGCCTGCGCTCCAACTCAGGCTCGACCGGGGCACCGAGCGCGAAAAGGCACTCAGACCACGATTGATCCTGAATTGCAGCGCGATAATGTGGCAGCAGGAGGCCCCATGAGCACCGTCGATCCTTCACTCGCCCGAATTCAACGCACGCCGCGACGCCCCAGCCTCGGCCGGGTCATCTTTCTGCTCATCGTTCTGCTGGGCGGCGGCTTCGGTCTCGGCTACGGATGGGGCGGCTTCGGACTGTTCGACGGCATGGGCGAACCGCCGTGGCAGTCGATCGTCGGCGCGATTGTCGGGCTGATGATCACCATCCTCGGGTCGATCGGATGGTCGTGGACGGTAATGAAGAGAGCTGACGTCGGCATCGGCTACGGTCTCGCAGCGTGGTTCATCGGCGGCGGAACCGGTCTGCTCATCGTCGCGCAGCCGAGTGGCTCTCCCCCACTGGCAGCGATGATCGCCGCTGCGCTTCTCGCACTCGGGGTGCTCTTTCTCGTGCTCGGCCTGGTCGCGGCGATCAGTCGACGGCGACAGAGCTCACGCGACGAACGCACGATGCGCACCGGAACCCTCACCGCCGCCACCGTCAGCAACAAGGGCTACGACTTCTTTCGCGAGAGCCCACGCATTCTGACGACCGTCACCTTCACCTTCGTCGACCGGCAGGGGACCCAACGCTGGGTGCAGAAGACCATGGTGATCGAGCAGAGCGACCCCGTGGTCGACGGCCAAGAGACACGCCTCTGGTACGACGCGGCCAATCCGGGCGATGTGCGAGGCATCGTGGTGGAGCTGGCGCGCGAACGGCAGATGCGCCACTAGGCGCCCAGCGCGCTGATCGAGTAGCTAAAGGCCGCCCGACGCTAGGCGCTGATCGAGTAGCCGAAGGCCGCCCGCGGCCGACGCGTATCGAGATCACCGACCACTGTGCACTCAGCACCGCCCCTGTGCCGTGATGCTCAGCCCGTCGGCCGTGCCGCGAATGGTCGTCTGTTGCACTGGCGCGGTCGTCGATGCAGTGCCGAAAGCAAGTCGGCCCATCGCACCGCCCGCCGGCGACATCCCCGCGGCCTTCCATGAGTCCGTGATGGCGGCGTAGGCCGCGTCGGCGGTTTTCGCGACCTCGAAGACCGGAATCACGACCGACCCCTCCACCCGCAGGCCCGAATCGATCCCCTCGGCCTGGCATGCGACCGTCTGGATCGTCGGGGTGCCGCGGATTCCGGCGATGTCGCCCGCGGCATCCAATAACTGGGCGATGGCGACCTGGTCGTTCGCCACCCGCGCGGCCTGCTCGTCGGGCGTCTCTGGTGCGGGAGGAGGGGGCGGTGGCGCCGGAGCGGGCGAAGGCGTTGGCTTGCGCGCATCGTCGGGAGCCGGCGACCCGGCAGGCAGCCCCACGAAGCCGTCGACATTTACGCGTGACATGTCTTCGGGATACACCGTGACGTCGAAGGATGACCGGGGCATCGCGGCGTCGAGAGCCTGCGGATCTGCAAACGCCTCCAGCTCCGAGGCCACCGTCGCCTGAGTCTGCTCGTCGTTGACGCCGACCGACAGGGCGGGCCGCCATCCTGACCCGTCCGCTCCAAACTGCTGCCCGTCGGTCGGCTGCACACCGGTGAAGAAGACGGATGCGACGCCCGGCTCTGCAGTCAGCCTCCCGATGAGGCCGAGAATCTCGGGCGAAGGAGATGCGGCATCCATCGTCACCCTGGTCGTGTTGTGTGGTTCGTCGCTGGCCGAGTAGAGCACCGTCACAGAGGCGAGGTCGCCGACCCCAAAGTCAGGCAGCTGGCGCACGGCGGTTGCTGCCGCGGGAACATCGGTCGAACTCGCCACCCCGATCGAGGTCGGGTTGTGCAACCGGCCCAGTTCGATTGACGAGACGGAATCGATCGAGGCAATCTGCTCGGCCGTCGTAACGAGCTGGCTCGCCGGAGGCGCATCGGAACTTCCGCCGTCGACAGGGAGCGAGATCGTGGTGCCGACTCCGTGCGCTCCGATAGAAAGGTGCAGCTGGCCGTCCACTGGCACGATCCGCTTGACCGCATCTATGCGATCCGCCACTGCATCCGCCAACCCAGGCAGGTCAGCTGCATTCGACTTCGTCTCGACCGAGATGCTCGCGTACCAAGCCGAGGCATTCGAGAGCGGGCCGCCATCCATAAGGTCGTAGGGCGTGACATTCGAGGTGACGGATGCGACGCCCGCCGTCGAGCGCAGCTCGGTAACGGCATGGTCGACGGCGCTTGAGACGACGCCGGGCGGCTGTGGCTTGAGGAGCGAGCAGCCGGATGCTGTGAGGGCGAGGATGGCTGCGAGGGTGGCGGCCACGATGGGTCGGGAGCGCTTCGCCATTGTGCGCCGCCTCTCCGTCATAACGGCACCCTAGTCATTTGGGCTGTGGGCGGTCGATGACGATCTGTGACGCTAATGGTTGCGCGGGTTGCTGGCGAAGGAGTTGGGCGAGAGAGGTGGGTTTCGATTGAGCTTGTGGAGAGCGGATCGGCGTAGGTCAAACAACTAAGCACCGGACTTCACGCGCAAACAACCACCAACGCCCAGGCACAAACCGTTGAGAGCATCAGGTTGATTGCTTGCAAGTCGGCTCGAAATACCCGAATTAGGTCGCCCTCGTTGAGACCCTGAGTCCACTCGTGGCCCGACTTTGGCATCCGAGCCCAACTACCATCGGACCGTTAGGGGACGCTCGAAAGGACTCCGAATGGACCAGAATCAGTGGCTGGGTGACTTGCCCACTTGGATCACGGCGGGTGCCGTAATATTCGCCGCTCTCCAGTTTCTCGCTGACAAGAAACTGCGCATGACCGAGGAGGCCCGCGAGTCGAAAGCCCAAGCCACCGGCCTGACCGCCTGGACTGTCAGCGACATCACTAAGACGCCGAAACCTCTGGGCGCTGTGGTCTCGAACACCTCGGGCTCGACATTTCATGACATTGAACTCACGGTGCAATTCGGAGGTCGCCAGACCGATCGTCCCATCCGACTCGAGATCCTTCCTCCGGGCAGGTACTTCATCGCATACGACCCGCACGGCCAGTTCCTATGGAAGTTCCCGGTGGGCGTCGAGCATTACGACGGAAAGCTCCAGCCCTACATGAACGCAGCGGGTTTTCAGATCGTGAGCATGAGGTTCGCAGACAACCTCAACCAGCGCTGGTCAACAGATGCGCATGCAGTTCTGACCTCTGCTCAATAGGCCGGTGGCTTTCCGGCCGCGAGAACCTCACGAACCACAAGTTGAAAGACGCATCCTTCATGAAGCCGTCCATTTGGCGCAATCGATCTGAATTTGAATCTGTCATAGTCGAGGCGGCATTCGCCGGGCTGATGTGGGAGAGAGACGAGACAACGCTGTGGCAGGGTGGGAATCGCAAGCTCGTCGACGTCCGCGGCGACGGCCTCACCATTGACGCCAAGGTGGGGTTTGTGCACGACGTACTGCTCGGAGGCGACGAGAAAGTCTCTGCGCTTGGGTATATGGGTTCGAATCGGCCGGCTCCAGAAGTCAGGGCGGGGGTCTCGCATTACGGCATCGGGGTGGTCACAGGATCGACCGATGTGACGGTAGCCGGCCAGAGCATCCAGGTTGAAGGGAATTTGTCGGTCGACCGATATCTGATCCCCGCCGAAGTCATCAACGGAGACTTCAGCCGGAAACACATCCGGGCTGGGGGCACAGGCGCGGGTTTTAACCGGTACCTGCCACTCGATCTCGCCCGCCAGTTCCTCGTTCCCTAACGAACTACTCATTCGCATTCGCCGACTCCGCCATCATGACGTCCTCTAGGGTGAGGAAAGATCACGACCGTCCCTCACGACGCTGTAAGGAATCCGTCCCATGCTCACCCAGGTCACCTCACCTCAGCAAGTCTTCTTCAATCCTCAGCGCCTCATCGTCCCGCTCTTCCAGCGGCCCTACGTGTGGTCTAAGGAACAGCAGTGGGAACCGCTGTGGAACGACATCACCCGGTTGGTCGAGACGATAGAAGCCGGTGACGGGCAGGCAACGCACTTCCTCGGAGCCGTCGTTCTTCAGGGGCAGCCCACGGCTCTCGGTGGCCTCCCCCAATACACGGTCATCGACGGTCAGCAGCGGCTCACGACTCTGCAAATCCTTCTCGACGCACTGCACGGTCAGCTAGAGAGCCGGGGCTTGTCTGGCCTGGCTGGTCAGGTGGAGACTCTTGTCGAGAACCCGGAGGCGTTCCGTCTTGGACCGGACGATCGGTTCAAGGTATGGCCTACAAATCGAGACCGGGAGGTCTTTGCTGCAGCCATGTCAGCATCCACTCCGGTCGGCTACACCACCTTGCCTCCGGGCCGTCTGGCGGAGGCGCACGAGTACTTTTCGACTTCGATCGCAGAGTGGCTCGATGAAAATCCCGAGGACACCCTTACACGGGCGGCGACACTCGTACCGACGATCACCACCCGCCTCCAGATCGTCTCGATTCAACTGCTCGCAACGGAGGACGCCCAGGAGATATTCGAAACCCTCAACGCCCGAGGAACGCCACTGACTGCAGCAGACCTGATCAAGAACTTCGTCTTTCAACGCTTCGAGGGCGACGAGGTCGAGACTGAGCGCGCATACCAGAAATACTGGTCCGACTTCGAAACACCATTCTGGGAAGCGGAAGTTACAGCTGGCCGCATCCGCTACGCACGAAGTGCGCTCTTTCTCACCCAATGGTTGACGGCGCGAACGTTGAGAGATGTCCCCGCACGCGAAGTGTTCGCGCAGTTCAAACGCTACGTAGCGGCGTCAGAGAACGACGTGTTGACTCTGCTCAAGGAGCTACGGGCCGCGGCTGATCGATATCGGCTATTCACGGAACGTGCCGCGACCCGAGATGGATCGCTCAGCAGGCTCGATCTCTTCGTCTATCGAATGAGCACCCTGGATTCTGAGGTCGCCAAGCCACTTCTGATCTGGCTCGGAGAGCCCGAACAAGCAAACATAGAACCCGAGGAGCAGACACGGCTTTTAGCCATACTGGAATCCTGGTTCGTCCGCAGGGCTCTCGTCCGTGCCCAGTCCAAGGGCAACAATCGACTGCTAGTTGACCTCCTCGTGGCCCTGACAAAACGAGGCGTCGATGTGTCGATCGGTGACGCGGCCGAAGGATTCCTCGCCGCTCAAGCATCCGGCACGGGCTACTGGCCCGGAGATGCCGAACTCCGCCGAGAGATCATGGAGCTTAAGGCCTATAAGCGATTGCGAAAAGGTCGGCTCCGGATGGTGCTTGAGGCGATCGAGGACCGCTATCGGGGTTTCCAAGATGAGCGTACCTTTTCCGTGTCACCCGTGCCCCGCGGAATCTGCACGATCGAGCACATCATGCCTCAGGAGTGGCGCGCCAACTGGAATGCCTCGCCCGAACAGGCCAACGAGGAGGACCGTGACTCGTCCATTCATTTACTTGGGAATCTCACCCTCGTCACTCAGAGCTTGAATGCACGACTCTCGAATGCGGCATGGGTCGGCGACAACGGTAAGCGCGCCGCGCTGATTCGCCACGACACGCTCCTCCTTACTCGCGATGTCGTCCACGAACATCCCTATGCATGGACAGAATCTGACATTCGGGACCGTACAGACGACATGATCGAGGCCATCGCTTCGATTTGGCCGGTCCCCGACGGCCACCGCGGCTCGAGCGACGCGGCGGTCGAACGCGCCCAGTATCGAACCGAGGTAGTCGACCTCGTTCGCGCAGGCGCGGTGACGGCGGGAAGCACTCTTTACGCCAAACCTGCAGCGCATCGAGGCAAGACGGCCATCGTCAATTCTGACGGCACTCTCCTCATGGATGGAGTCACCTACGCCACCTTGAGCGGGGCAGCTCGCTTCCTGCAAGGAGGCGGCGCTATTGCGGGTTGGCAATTCTGGTGCGTCGATCCCCACTACACCCGCACGATGGCCGACGTTCGATCTGCCACTGCGGCAGGACCGTCGTGGGACTCGCTTTGACGACCACCGACGTTAAGTTTGAGACGAGGACCGTCCACGCTATTCGAGGGCTGGAATCGCGGACCATTGCAAAACTGGAGTCAGAAGGCTGGGAACTTGTCTCGCAACAACCCGGGCGATTGCGTACGGAATTATCGTTCCGACGGCCCAAGCCGAAAACTCGCTGGCTCCTCTGGACCGCGGGGGGCGGCGGACTAGCAGCGGTCATCGCTGTCGTCATCGTTCTCGGGATCATTGGAGAACGGAACACGCCCCCGGCAAAGACTCCAGCCAGCGAGCAGAGTCTCGCATCGCAAACGCCAAGCCCGTCGCCGTCAGTCGAGCCGTCCAAAGGCGATAGTTCGCAACAACCTGAAAACCAGATACTTACACCCGAAAACAACGCAGAGCTGGCGGCCGTCCTGGCTTTGACCGACTACTGCGACCCATCAATCGCCGCTTTTGCCGGAGCGTACAACGGCAGGACGATTTCCTTTCCTGGAAACATCCAAGATCTGACACCCCACGGGTCTGCCACCACGAGATACGACATTCTCATTGGCGCCGGAGATTACAGCCAGACCACGGGCACTGGGCCTGCATTCCAGTTTCGGGATGAGAATACGACGAACGATCTACACTTCATAGGCTCAGTTCCCGACACGATCGGCATTGGCACGAACCTTGAAGTTACCGCCCAGTTGAAGGCGTACGAGACCAACTCATGCCTGTTTCTCCTCGAACCCGTTTCAACCACTGTCAGATAGCCTGACCTAGAACGGTCGAGGGACGTCGTATGAACAGAAGCGCCATTGAAGAAGAACTGATCCGACAGGACGTCTTCCGCTGGCTCGATCAGAAGCTCGCGACGGGCGCATCTGAGGTCACGCGCGAGGAGCTCCGAAACTACACATTCGGAACCGAGAACATCCCGCTCGTAGACACGGCCCGAGGCATCCGAAATCCCGCCGACTTCGAGTCGACGTTGTCGATCTTGACGAGCATCAAGAGCCCATACGCCGACTCATTCACATCCGACGGCTTCGTTCACTACTCCTACCAATCTCGTGAGGGTGGCGACAACAAGAAGCTCCGCCGGGCGTTCGAAACCAGAGCACCACTCCTCTACCTCCACGCTGTTAGGCCAGGGGCATTCGTTCCCTACTACCCGGTCTACGTTGAGGCCGATGATCAGGAGAGACGCCAGTTTCTGATCTCGCTAGACCCCTCGCTCCACTTCGTGAAGGACCCGCTGAATCTTGATAGCGATGAACGCAGCTACGCCGAAAAGCTCGTAAGAACTCGTCTGCATCAACCACTTTTTCGGGCGCGTGTTATGCGGGCGTACGTGACAACGTGCTCGATCTGTCACCTGAAACATGCCGATCTATTGGATGCCGCACACATCATCGCGGATTCCGATGCCGACGGCATGGCCAGGGTCACCAACGGACTGGCACTCTGCAAGATTCATCACGCCGCATACGATCGCAACCTCCTCGGCATCACACCGGACTACGAGGTGAGGATCGACCGCGAGCTCCTTATCGAGGTTGATGGCCCGATGTTGCGTCATGGGCTGCAGGATATGCACGGCCAGAAATTGACACTTCCGAAGCGACCAAGTGAGCGCCCGGCGCGCGAGTCACTCGCCAGGCGCTTCGCGGAGTTCAGCGCATAAAGCTCGCTGGAGAGCACACTCAGGCGGGAAGGAGCGTGGCGACGATGTCGTCTGTATATCTGTATCGCCGTCAGGCGCAACGTCTTCGCCCAACCTCAGCAGCGCATCGAGGCAAGACAGCCACTGCCAATTCGAAGGGCACTCTTCTCATGAACGGAGTCACCTGCGCCACCCTGAGCGGGGCAGTTCGCTTCCTGCAAGGAGGCGGCGCCATAGCTGATTGGCAGTTTTGGTGCGTGGATTCCAGCTTCAACCGCACTGTGGCCCATGTTCGGGCCGATATCGCGCGCACTGTGGCCCATGTTCGGGCCGATATCGCGGCAGGAACATCTTCAAGCTAATATTGGGCTCATCGCAATATGTAGATTCATGCGCCGCTCCTACCTACAAGGCATACGGCACATGAGTGGATATTCCCGACTCAGCCGTCCACGAATCCGGATGCGGCTCGAATACGCTGCACTTTGGATGAAAGCAAGCGGCCAGTTCATTCGTCCGGATCGTGAAGGTGACGGCGGGCCTCCGGGCGTGGCAGGCTTGGCACATGAGTGAAACTGCCCCCGCCAGAACCTGGCTGACCATCCCAGACGTGTCCGAACGACTCTCGTCTACTCCGGGTCGTGTGCGAAAACTGATCGAGGAGCACCACCTCCTTGCGGTGCGTCGAGACAAGGCGCTCGTAATCCCCGATGTATTCATCCAAAACGGCGAGCCTATGCCCGAGCTCCGCGGCACGCTACTTGTGCTCCAGGACATGAGATTCTCTCCCGAGGAGTCAATGCAGTGGCTACTCGAAGTAGATGACTCCCTGGGTGTCGCTCCGATCGATGCCCTCCTGGCCGGCCGCAAGGCTGAAGTTCGACGGGTCGCCCAGGCGCTCGGCTGATCCGAGCAGGGTCGACGTCTTCGGTGTCTGGATTGATACAACCGAGATCAAAGCGGAAAGGGCGGGTTTTGCGTGCGATGCTCCAACAGAACAGAGAAGACCCCGGCAATCTAGGCCGCTAACGGTATACCTGCTAAGCACCCGATAGCGCCTCACTATCCTCACGGTTGGGTAGCCGCAACTGGTCGAACTTGAGGATGCGGGACCGAGGTGGCTTTCGCGGTACTCCGGCACTAGTTAGAGACTAGTCCTGGGTGGGAGACTCGTTCATGCTTACTATCCTGGGAGTAGACAACAACCGGAGGAGGAACGATGACGGCACACGTACCCTCCGAGGTACTGGTCAAATCAAAACGCCGCGTGGCCGATCATGGCGAGGTATTCACCCCAAACTGGATGGTTGAAGCCATGCTCGATCTGGTAAAGATCGAGTCAGAGCGCATTGATTCTCGCGTGTTAGAACCAGCCTGCGGCTCGGGGAACTTCCTAATTCCCGTTCTCAAACGCAAGTTGGCGACCGTCCATACTCGGTATGGGAAGAGCGATTTCGAGCGCCGGCACCATGCCCTACTCGCTCTCATGTGCATCTACGGCATCGAGTTACTCGCCGACAATGTCGCGGAGTGCAGGCAGAACCTCATGGAGTTGTTCGCCAACTACGTGGACGCCCGCCCTGACAGCCTCGTGGTTCGGGCAGCAGAACATGTACTTGTCGCAAATATCGTCCAAGGTGACGCTCTAACCATGACTGCCGTGGATGGCCGGCCGATCATGTTCCCTGAGTGGGGATATTTGGGCAAGGGGCGCTTCCAGCGTCGCGACTTTCGTTACGACAACCTGACCCAGCGCGCCTCCTTCCAAGGAACCCTCTGGGAGCACTTGGAAGAACATGAGATCTTTACGCCCTCGCAGGAGTATTCCGCTATGACGATCGAGCAGCTCGCGTCATGAGCAAGGACGTCTTCACGATCCGAGGAAGAAACCCAGACGTACTCACCTGTATTGCGAACCTCTCAAATGACGAGGTCTTCACGCCCCCAGAGTTCGCGAACAGGATGCTCGACGAAATAGAGAGGGCCTGGTCCGAATCGAACGAAGGCTCAAGCATCTGGGCTGACCCAAATGTGACTTTCCTTGACCCGTTCACAAAATCAGGCGTATTCCTCCGAGAGATCACTGCTCGGCTGACGCTCGGCTTAGCGAGCGCCATTCCAGATCTCACGGAACGTGTCGATCACATTTTGTCGAGACAGGTTTTCGGTATCGGCATTACCCAGCTGACCTCGATGCTTGCTCGTCGCAGTCTCTACTGCTCAAAGTGGGCGAATGGTGAGCATTCCATCGCCAAGTCGTTGACCACTGAGGACGGCAACATCTGGTTCGAACGCATCGAGCACACTTGGGTGGGACGCAAGATCGAGCGGCGCGCTCATCCGACTGAGAATCGCGGCATCACGGTCTCGCTTGAGGGAACGGGTCGCTGCAAGTTCTGCGGTGCCGGCGAGGCAGAGTACGGGCGCGGTGAGGAACTTGAAACTCATGCTTATGCCTTTATCCATACGAACGACATCAGAGCGCTGATTGCGCAGCTGTTTGGAGCCGAAATGCATTTTGACGTGATCATAGGAAACCCGCCCTACCAACTCAGCGACGGCGGATTTGGCACCAGCGCAGCCCCGATTTATCAACTTTTCGTGGAGAAGGCCCTTGCCCTCGATCCGCGTTACGCCGTTTTCGTTACTCCATCGCGCTGGTTCGCGGGCGGTAAGGGCCTCGATGATTATCGAGAGCGGATGCTCAGCGATCACCGCATGCGAAGCATCGTTGACTACCCGAAACTATACGAAGCTTTTCCAGGAGTGAAGATCCGCGGGGGGATCTCGTACTTTCTGTGGGAACGTGATTTCGATGGGCCATGTACCGTTCAGACGATGTGGGATGGAAAGCCACTCGGCGAGCCGGCAGATCGCTATCTTGATAACTTCGATGTACTAGTGCGCCGAAACGAAGCAGTCCCAATCCTTGAAAAGGTCCGGGCGAAGAAAGAGTCAACCCTAGAGAAGCGTGTGTCCAGCCGTAAACCCTTCGGTCTCGCGACAAACTTCATGGGAAATGCGTCGCAAACGGACCTGAGGCAGCCCGTGAAGCTATTCGCCAATCAGCGAATCGCTTGGATTGAGCGCGGAGATCTTCCCAGTAACGCATCTTGGGTAGATGAGTGGAAAGTTCTCATGACGCGCGTTCAGGGAACCAGTGCCGCCATTGAAACCAAATTTCTCAGCAAACCGATTGTTGCAGGGCCAGGCACGGCATGTACGGAGACCTACTTGGTCGCTGGCCATTTCCAATCTGAGGCAGAGGCCGAGGCCTACGCCTCCTACCTCCGCACTCGGTTCGTTCGCTTCCTAGTGTCGCTGCGGAAGCCGACCCAAGATGCCGCGAAGGGGGTCTACGGGTTTGTTCCTGATCTCAACCTGGATGAGGAATGGACTGACGAGAAACTTTATGCTCGGTATGCTCTTACCCCCGCCGAGGTTGCCTTCCTTGAGTCACAAGTAGCTGCGCATCCTGACGATTCTGGCGTAACCGAAACGCCCGGTGAGATGCTCGTATGACGAAGCCTGACGATGAGCTAATGCCGGAGCGTCCAGACGGACACCTCCGAATTTACGCGTACTCCATCCACGACGAACAGCACGCCGGATGGTTGAAGGTAGGACAAACAACGCAAGCGGTTAAAGCCCGCGTGGCACAGCAATTGAAGACTGCGGCCGTGACAAATTTTGAAATTGAAGTGGACGAATCGGCTCTTCGCGAAAATGGCACGTTCTTTCGAGACTTCGAGGTTCGGGAAAGGCTTAAGGCCAAGGGGTTTGCTAATCCCACACTGGAGTGGATGGACTGCTCAGTCGCCGATGTGCTGACAGCAATCACCGAATTGAGGACGGGCCAGGCGGTTGGAGGCACACATCACGAAACCTTCCCGATGCGCGCGGAACAGAGACGCGCGGTGGAGAAAACGCATGACTACTTTCATTCGATCTGGAAAGAGAACATGCATGCGGTACCGAGGTTTCTTTGGAACGCCAAAATGCGCTTCGGGAAAACCTTCACCAGCTACCATCTCGCAAAGGCGCTAGGTGCCACTCGTGTACTTGTAGTCACCTTCAAGCCCGCAGTTGAAGACGCTTGGGCGACTGACCTGCTCTCTCATAAAGATTTTGACGGCTGGCAGTATGTCTCCAAGTCTTCTGGAATCGATCCCGCAACGGTGGATGAAAAGAAACCACTCGTGTACTTCGGTTCCTTCCAAGACCTTCTGGGTCGCGACAAAGCTACGGGCCTGATGAAGGCGAAGAACGAGTGGATTCACGCAATCAACTGGGATCTCGTGATTTTCGACGAGTATCACTACGGCGCTTGGCGCGACTCAGCTAGAGAACTATTCGAAGGCGAGGATGAGAAAGAGGCCAAGGTAGAACTCGCGGGCGAATATGGCGAAGCTCTAGAAGTTTTCGATGAGGAACTTGACGAGCTTGGCAGCGACGAAAAGGACTTCCTGCCGATCTCAACTCGGGCGTATCTATACCTCTCCGGCACGCCTTTCAAGGCGTTGGCAGCCGGTGAATTCATCGAAGAACAGATATTTAACTGGACGTACACTGACGAACAACAGGCCAAAGCCGAATACTCGGATAAGAACCTCCATCACCTGAATCCGTACGGTGCTCTGCCAGAGATGCGACTTCTGACCTACCAAATGCCAGACGAGCTACTTAGCATCGCGAGCCAAGGCGAGTTTGACGAGTTCGACCTCAACGCTTTCTTCGCCGCAACCGGTGTCGGCACTAACTCATCTTTTAAGCATAAGGATGACGTGCAGAAATGGCTCGACCTGATCCGAGGTCAGCATTCGCCCTCCAGCATCGATGCCATGAAAACGGGAAAGAAGCCGCCGTTTCCCTATTCCGATACTCGCTTACTGCCTTATCTACAACATTCATTTTGGTTCCTCCCTAACGTCGCCGCCTGCCACGCGATGGCAAATCTTCTCGCCGAGCAGCACAACGCACCTTATTGGGGCCAGTACCAGGTGCTCAACGTTGCCGGTCCTGGGGCGGGATTAGGACTGGAAGCCCTTCCTCCTGTTCGCCGAGCGATCGGAAAAGGCGTAGATACGAAGACCATCACGCTTTCTTGCGGGAAGCTGACAACAGGCGTGACCGTGCCGCAGTGGGCTTCGATCCTCATGTTGCGCAACCTGAAATCACCCGAGACATACTTTCAGGCGGCTTTCCGAGTGCAGTCGCCGTGGTCTATCAGGAACCCAAATGGCGACGATCCGCACAAGGAGGAGGTGATGAAACCGGTCTGCTTCGTTTTCGATTTCGCGCCGACCCGGGCGCTGAGGCAACTTTCTGATTACGCAATTGGCCTTTCTCCGGAGAAGTCCAATCCGGAACACGCCGTCGAGGAGCTGGTGTCTTTCCTGCCGGTTTTGGCGTACGACGGCGCGAACATGACTCAGATCGATGCTGGGGGCATCCTCGACATCGCCATGGCCGGCACCTCAGCGACGCTGCTCGCCCGTAAGTGGGAATCTGCAATCCTCGTAAACGTCGACAACGATACGCTTCGCAGGATCATGAATAATGTTTCTGCCATGAGCGCGGTAATGAACATTGAAGGCTTCCGTGCGCTTGGCGACCAGGTCTTCGAAACGGTCGTAAATAAGTCTGAATCAGTGAAGGACACGAAGAAGGTAAAGGGGCACGCCCTCAATGCCAAGGAAAAGAAAGAACTCTCGGACGAAGAAAAAGAGTACAAATCCAAGCGGAAGCAGATCCAAGAGAAGCTGATTAAGTTCGCAACGCGCATTCCGGTCTTCATGTACCTCACCGACTACAGGGAACAGACCCTGAAGGACGTCATCACCAAGCTCGAACCAGGCCTCTTCAAGACTGTTACGGGCCTCACGGTTGAAGACTTCGACCTTCTCGTGTCGCTCGGAGTCTTCAATGCGGCGCACATGAACGCAGCTGTCTTCGCATTTCGTCGTTATGAAGATGCATCTCTCTCTTACACGGGCATAGCTTCGCACGAAGGACTTCGCCGCATAGGGCTATACGACACCGTTGTCGCAATGGAGCACTAAGGCGCACCCTTGGTGTGCCGTCGACCGTCACCTCCGCAGTGCCGTTAGACGGCACTAACTGCTGTGGACGGATGAGCCAACCCTGAAGCGACCTCCGCACGTCGCCACGGGTTGAAGCAGTTCAGCTAAATCAATGGCGACGCCAACTCCTGGGCAATGCTCGCAGAGCCGCCGTCGCTGAACGCGATCATGGTGGATCTCGCCGAGCTGTTCCGCCCCTCACGACCAGACGTCATTCTCGGCATCGAGGCAAACGGCTTTGTTCGGGCGCGGGCCGTCGCCGCCACCCTCGGCATCGGCTTCGTCCCTGTGCGCAAAAAACTCCAGATTTTTCCGGGTGACGTGATCCGCCGGATTACAAATGCAACACGGAGGCGCTCTCGGCCCGGCGAGATCTCATACGGCCGGACCAGCGTGTCGTGTTGATCGACGACTGGACCGAGACCGACCGCCAGAGCCTGGCCTCGGCGCAGCTCGTCTCGGCCCGCGGCGCAGAACTGTGTGCGGTCGTCGTCATCGTCGATGAAGCGAACCAGGATGCTCGCGTGCAGGTTCCACCCGTCCAGGCGCTCATGACAGCCAAAGAAATTCCAGGTCAGTCCAACTAAGAACCTTTTGCGCTGTCCAATAGCTCGTCTACCGTTGCCCTCCGGTAAGACGAGCGAGGCGACTGATCCGCAGGCAGGTGAATATGTCATCCTGGCCACCGGTGAGCCGACCTTTCAACGTGGTCAGAAAACGGGCGCAGGAGATTGAGGAGTTCGGAGGGGCCGCGTTGTTCAGCGGTTGTGACCGGACTCGATCAGCGAGGATAAGACAGGGAGCGTCAGGTTCTAGCAGAGCCCTCTCGATGTGCCCGCACAGCAAGCACAAAGAGGGCCGCTGAGGCGGCCAAGAACGCAGCGGCCAGAGCCCCATTGGTTCGACAACGCCGTCGCGATCGCAGCGGCGGGAAACCCAACGCGCCTTTTTACCACGTCGGTTCCTTCGTCGCGCGACTACTCAATCGGCGCGGGCTGCGCTGACCGAGTAGCCGCCCGATTCAGCACGCCGCGCTACCGGCTTCGCGGCGCCGCGAGGCGTCGAGCCGCCTCGACAACGAACTCGCGGCGGCGGGCGCTTTCCTTCGTGTCACCGGTGGGCGCATTCGTGATCATCTCGGCCAGCTGCGGCACTGTTTGCCACCAGGCGGCCAGCGCGATCGTGGCGAAGACAAGGTGGCCGGGATCGAGTCCGCGATCGAGCAGTCCGTCGCGGTGGGCAGCGGCGAAACGCGCCACCTTCTCGCGATAGTGAGTTGTTCGCCCGACGATGTCGGCAGCCGGTCCTCCTTGCAGCCCCTCCCATTGCAACAGGCGGCCCAGCTCAGGGTGATCTGCGTGGTCAATGCGCTGGCGCCGCGGCTGCGGCGCACGAACCTCGTCACCGGCATGAGCGTCGGGGGCGATTCTACCGAGGCCGCAAAGGGCTCAGTTCGTCTCGCATTGCTGCCCGACGACGGGCCCACAGGAGCCCTCTGGTCTTGGGACGGTAAGCGCGCGCCCTGGTCAGCCGAGCGCCTCTAATTCGTTTATTGAGAACCCTTATCGATAAGCTCAGATCCCGCTTCCCGACGACTTGCAAGGATCACCATGCCCGCACGCCCCCTTCTCTACCCCGCCCTCGCCGCCACTTCCCTTCTCCTTCTCTCCGGCTGCACCACGACGACGTCAGCCACTCCCCCAACCCCGGCCAATCACAGCTGGCTCGTCACCGCCGATGCCACGGCAAAAGAGCTCTACATCAACAACGCCATCACGGGCGAGAACACCGACACCCTGAACGGCATCACCCTGGGCACCCACGCGGGCTCCGTGCAACTCGGCGGCGGGCGGATCGCGTTAATGGACGAGTCCAAGCCTCAGCTAGACATCCTCTCCATCGACTCGAGCGGCAAAGCCACCATCGATCAGCACTACGCGATCCCTAATGACGACGGGCGCTGGAAGCGTGCCGGCTGGCTCTCGACCGACACGAGCCGGCGCTACGTCGCCATTGGCTCCGACTTCGACGACTCCACCGATCAGCGCGTCACCGTGGTCGACCTCGAGAAAGACACCGAGCAGACGGCCGACATCACCACCTCCGAGGTGACGCTCGCCACCACGGGCGAGACCGGAACCGAAGAGGTCGAGACCTTCTTGGTCGGCGATCCGCTGCGCCTCGTCGTCACCGCCGGCGGCCACCTCGACGCCTACTCCGTGTCGGCGATCATGGGCGGCGACATGCATCCGACCCCCGTCGCCACGACTCCGCTCAACGCCTACCCCCACGGCCCCATCGTGAATTCCGACGGAACCGTGATCGGCTCCGATCTCGCCACCGGGGTACAGACCGTCGGCGTCACCGACACCGGATTCACCGACTCCCAGTTCTCGTCGTACCCGCAGGCGAGCGTCGAGAGCTACCGGCCGCGCATGGCACCGGATGGCGCGACCGCCGTGGGCGCGCAGGCCGGCGCCACAGAGAAAGACGCCGGGTGGGACACCATTCCCGCCTACCTCACGAGTGCATCCACGACATCCGGCAAGCTGACCTCGGTGAGCCTGGGCAACGGCACGTTCACCCGCGTCGCCGTCACGCCACAGTTCGCCGCCGTGGCGCTCACCTCGGGCTCCGGCGATTCGCTCGTGCTCGTGAAGAAGGGCGACGACGGCGCCTTCAACGGAGAGCAGACGACGGTGGCGCTCGACCCCCTCAAGAACGGACCCGTCGTCGGCCAGCCGGCGACGAAGGCATCCGTTCGTTTCACCGCAGCCACCGACGACGGCAACAGCGTCTTCGTGACCCGCGGCGGCGAGGGCCAGATCACGCAGATCGACACCTCGAGCTCGATGCCCTCGGTGACGCGCACGATCACGGTTCCCTCAGATCTCTCAGACGGCGGATATCTGACGACCGTCGACTCCGCGGTGAAGCCCTACGACCTCAGCGGCCGCTGATCGGATATCAACCTGCCTCTCGAAGAGCGCGGTCAACACTGTCACATCGCTCACGGGCGAGTTTCTTTTGGGCCGCCGGGCGACATCGCACCTTGGCGCCCTAGGAATACGGACCGCTCCACCCCTCAGTTGCACATCTTTGGCACTTGGTGTCCCCAAAATATTCACCAGTCCCCCTGAATGGGGAATTACGAGGAACTGTCACGTCTGCCAGGCTCAGCGATCATGACATACCAAGAACCAGGGGTGGGCTCGCAGCAGAACCCGCCCACCTATGCACAACCACAGCAACCAGAGAACCCTTACCTCCAGCCGGGACATCGACCAAGTCCCGGCCGCAACATACTCGCCCTCGTGGCCTTCATCGCCTCAATCGTCGGGTTCATATTTTCCTGCATCCCCGGCGCACTCATCGTTGGCTGGATCCTGCTGCCGATCGCGTTCATCCTCGCCATCGTTTCGCTTTTTCTCAAAGGAACAGGAAAGGGGCTGGGGATCGCCGGACTGATCATCTCCGTCGTCGGCACGATCGTCGCTTTCGTAGTTTTCTTTGCGGTAGTGGCTACCTCATTCAACGACGCATTCGGCGATAAGAACGTCACCATCGACGAACCGGCTTCCTCGAGCCAAGCTCCGGCAGACGAAGCCCAAGCAGAGGACGCGAAGCAGGAGCCGGCTGGTGAAGCGGGCACACGTGAGAGCCCCGTTGCGGTCGGCTCAGTTATAACGGGTGACGACTGGACCATCGTGATCAACTCGTTCAACCCAGATGGCGCTGCCGTTGTCGCCGAAGCGAACCAATTCAACGAAGTGGCCCCTGCCGGCTCACACTACGGGATCGTCAATTACACCGTGACCTACACCGGCGAGGACTCCGCCTATGCAGTCGAAGTGGGTGTGGATATGGTCACCGGTTCGGGGAACGTGATCAACGGCTACGACGCTCTCGTTGTACTAAACGACAGCATCGGCCTCGGCGAACTTTTTACGGGCGCGTCCGCG
Source organism: Agreia pratensis (assembly GCF_900177685.1). Lineage (GTDB taxonomy): Bacteria > Actinomycetota > Actinomycetes > Actinomycetales > Microbacteriaceae > Agreia > Agreia pratensis. The sequence continues at coordinate 108,063 of NZ_FXAY01000002.1, read as the reverse complement.
ACTGGTTCTGCCGCCTTCGTGATTCCGGATGGCGAGACCGCGCTCATCCGGGTCAGGCCGGGAATGCTCGCAGACGACATTTTCGTCAGCCCGTAACAACCCATCCGCAAGAGACCCTCGGACCGCGCTCCGAGGGTCTCTTGCGTTGCAGCACCCGCCTGTCGACTCGGACCCGCGGCGGCGAAGGCCAGATCACGCAGATCGACACCTCGAGCTCGAAGCCCTCGGTGACGCGCACGATCACGGTTCCCTCAGATCTCTCAGACGGCGGATATCTGACGACAGTCGACTCCTCGGTGAAGCCATACGACCTCAGCAGCCGCTGACCGAAGCCCAGCGAGGTCGTCCGTTCAAGCAACGATTTGGCGAGATCGACGCCCCGCTTTCGCCCTGGTTCAGTAGTGGTATCGCGCCTGAAGAATCGTTACCTGATCATCGCTCGCGACGTAGACCAGTCTGTTCGCCTCGTCGATTCGCCTGGACCATGCGCCGGCCAGAGCGTGCTTGAGAGCCTCGGGCTTGCCGATGCCTTCGAATGGATCATCGCGAACGATGTCAGCGATAAGTAGGTTAATGCGCTTGAGAACTTTTCGATCCTGGTTCTGCCAGTAGACGTAGTCCTCCCACCCCTCCGCAGTCCAGCAAATGCGTCGAGCACTCACGACTCGAGAAGCTCGCGTTCCTCAACGCCACCCGACCGCGCCTGCTCCAATGCACTCAACAGACGACGAGCATTCTTTGGAGACCTCAACAAGTAGCTGGTCTCGACGAGAGCGTCGTACTCGTCTTTCGACATCAGAACCGCAGAACCGCGCTTCGACGTGATCTCAACTTCGGTGTGATCGAGGTTGACGCGCTCGATTAGTCCGAACAGATCGCGACGAGCCTCGCTTGTTGTGATGGCCATGACTTCTCCTTAGTCGTACCAAATATGGTACCACTGGTTCCAAAACTGGCACGAGGATTCCGCGAATGCCCAATATCGCAGCCCATCGTGGCCAGTGAAGCGCTCGCGAGCATCGCTGAACCATTAGTAGACCCAGTCCAGTAATTCAAAACGCGTTTGCCCGTGCGCTAGGCAACAGCCACAGACCGTCCACCTCTCGGGCGGAGGCTTTACGCGTCATTCCCTTCCGTCACCCAGCGGAGACGCACGCCGGCGGCATGTTGCCCGCGACCGCCGGCGCCCCTAGAAGCACTACTGCCTACCCGAAAGCAGAAACGCGCACCATGAGTTCGAGCAAGCCCGAAAAGAACGCCCCCGACGTCACGCTGAACGCGGCGCCTCCCCTCGACAAGTCCAAGGCGTATCACGCCGATGTGCAGCCCGGTCTGAGTCGGCGCACCATCCTCCTGGGCGGGGCCGCCGCCATTCTTGCGGGGGTCGCTGCCGCATCCGGGCCGGGAGCGTTCGGCGAGAGGGCGGCAGCCGCATCCGGTCTCGCGACCAGCGCCAAGGCCGGGGCGACCAAGTCGATCAACGACGTGAAGCACGTGGTGATCTTGATGCAGGAGAACCGCTCGTTCGATCACTACTACGGCACCCTGCGCGGCGTTCGCGGCTTCGGCGACAAGCAGATGGTGGAGTATCCGGGCGGCGGCAACGCGTTCGCCCAACCCGATGCGACTCGGCCGGATGGCGGGGTGATGCTGCCGTTCCCCCTCGACAGCACGCACTACAACGCGCAGAACGCCGGCGGCCTCGACCACTCGTGGGGCGGCGGCCACACCGCCTGGAACAAGGGCGCCTGGAACAACTGGGTCGCGGCCAAGAGCCAGCAGACCATGGGCTACTTCACCCAGGAAGACCTGCCGTTTCACCACGCGCTCGCCTCGTCGTTCACGATCGCCGACCACTATCACTGCTCGGTGATCGGCCCGACGACCCCGAACCGCCTCTACCAGTGGACGGGCACCATCAACCCCGAGGGCGACCACGGCGGCCCCGCCACCGACAACCCCGACGACTACAAGCCCGTCTTCACCTGGGGCACCTACCCCGAGCGGCTGCAGAAGGCCGGCGTCACCTTTAAGACCTACGCCAACAACGAGATCGGCGACGACGGCACCCACCCCTACGTGGGCGACTACGGCGACAACCCCCTCTGGCTATTCCAGAGCTACCACGATGCACTCGCCTCGAAAGACCCAGCAGTGCGCGACCTCGCCCTGCGCGGCGGACTGAACGACGGCTGGCTGCCCGACTCGGGTAAGGGGCTCGACGTCACCTACCTGCTCAGCGAGTTCGGCAAAGACGCGGCCTCGAACACCCTGCCCGCGGTCTCGTATGTCGTCGCTCCCTACGGCTACAGCGAGCACCCGGCCGCGAGCCCCGACTACGGAGCGCACTACACGAACGCCGTCGTGCAGGCGCTGATGAGCAACCCCGACACCTGGGCGAGCACCGTGCTCATTCTCAACTTTGACGAGAACGACGGCTACTTCGACCACATGCTGCCCCCGCTCGCCGAGCCCGGCACGGCCGGCGAATACGTGGATGGCCTGCCGATCGGCTACGGCACCCGGGTGCCCCTCACCCTGGTCTCGCCCTGGAGCCGCGGCGGTTGGGTCAACTCGCAGGTGTTCGACCACACGTCAGTCATCCGGTTTCTCGAAACCTGGACGGGCGTGCACGAGCCCAACATCTCGTCGTGGCGGCGCACCATCTCGGGCGACCTCACCTCGTGCTTCGACTTCGCCAACCCCGACTTCTCGCTGCCGACCGCCTCCGAGGTGCCGCCGCTGAGCGTCACGCAAAAGCTCGTCGCCGCCGCAGACGCCGACATGGCGAAGCCCGACATTCGCGAGCCCGCCATCGGCGCGCAGACAATGCCGGTGCAGGATGCCGGCACGGCCCAGCACCGGCCGCTTCCATACCGGCAGCACGCCAACGTCGAGGTCGACCGGGCCGCCGCCACGGTCACGCTCACCATGCAGAACACCGGACACCAGGGCTTCTCGCACCAGGTGTTCGCCAACGCGCACCTGCCGTTCGAGTCGACGCCCTTCACGGTGCCCACGGGCAACTCGGCGACCTATGTCTGGAATGCGGCGGCGACCGGCGGGGCGTACGACTTCAGCGTGTACGGACCCGACCGCTTTCTGCGGCGCTTCGCCGGCACGGTTCACGCTGCTGGTGCGGCTGGCGCCGTTGGTCCTGTTCCTGTGGTCGTGGGCAATCCCGTGCGAGGCGAGCGCCGGTCGCTGCGGCTCGAGCTCGCGAACGTGGGCGACGCCCCGGTCACGTACTCCCTCGCAGCGAACGACTTCGTCGAGAACACGCAGTCGGTCACCGTCGCAGCCGGCCAGACCGAGCGCGCCTCCTGGCCCCTGGATGCCTCGGGTTACTACGACGTGATCGTCACCGCCGACTCGGGTGACGGGTTCCGCTACCGCTTCGCGGGGCGCATCGAGTAGGAGGCGCCGACCGGGGGGCCTCGGTTGCATCCATTCGTCTCATAACGCTCTGATTCGCGAGGATCAGAGCGTTTGGGCAGCAATGGATGCGCGTGGCGCTCGAGCTCAGGCCGCCGGCTGGTGGAGGCGGTCGGCTCTTCACGCATGTTCGCTCGCCGTCACCGTGGGGCCTTCGGGAGGACAAATTACGTGGGAGCGACCGGTACGAGGGGCGAGACGAAAATGTCCTCACTTAGCCACAGGGCTGCTCGGTTGATCGTTCTGCGCGAGCTAACGGAGCACGAAGAGGTCAACACGCGGTAGTCGCACGCCGGAGTGGCGGCGTGTCCCCCGATCCGTGCTCCGTTAGCCCGCCAGGCAGCGAAGCACCCTGAGCGACGTCACCACTTCGACAGGCTCAGGAGAACCATGCCGGCTCGCGCCTCGCGTAGCTACTCGATCAACCAGACGCTCGCGCCGGTCGCGCCGCCCGCGCCGGTCGCGCCGCTTGCGCCGGTCGCGCCGGTCGAGTAGCCCGAGGCCGCCCGCGGCCGAAGCGTATCGAGACCACCGTGCAGTGATCTCGATACGCGGTGCTCGTTCCTCGCGACCGCTACTCGATCAGCGTCAGAATTCCGCCGATTGCTTAATGAGAACAATTCTCAGCTAGAGTTCGAATCGGCTCCTCTGCCACTCCACACTCTGATCGAGAAAGTACTTCTATGCGCTCTTTGCGTTCCCCCGGGTCGGTGATGTCTGCATCCACCTTCCTGATCGTCGGGGTCGTGTGCGCGGGCATTCTGACCGCGTGCGCCTCCTCCCCCTCCGACGCTCGACACTCCCTGCCCGACACCGCGCCCGCGTGGGCAAAATCCGCGGCGCAGGGCAGCGATACTGCAGCACCCGACGGCGTCACCTCGGCCGTCGTGCTCTTCACCGAGAACGCAGACACCGCATCCATCTCGGCCGCCCGCACCTGGCTCGTCACCGCCGGACTCGACCTCGGCGACCAGCACGACAGCGTGCACAGCCAGTCGATCAGCGGCTCCTACGACGACTTCGCCCGCGCCTTCTCGACGACCTTCGCGACCACAGACATCCATGGCCGCACGGCCGTTGTGCCCACCATCGATCTGTCGGTGCCCGCCGACCTGACGGCCATCGAGACCGTCGCCGGCCTCGTGAGCACGGATGCGATGCAGCCCACGCTCGTGGACGCGTCGGCAACATCGGCAAGCGCCGCGAGCGCCACCACGAGTGCCACGACCACCGCGCTCGCGAGCCCGGCCGCCACCGCCACGGCACCCGCCGGCGCCGCACCCGCAGCCGCAGCACCCGCAACCGCAGCACCCACCGCGGCCACCGCCGCTCCCGTCACCAGCGACGACTGCGCCGCCTACTGGGGCCAGACCTTGAGCTCCGAGTGGCCGGAGTCGGTCACGGTCGAGCACCGCTCCAACGCGCTGTGCGGCTACGGTCCGCAGCAGTTGCGTGCCATCCATCAGCTGCCCGACGACGCCACGGGCGCCGGCGCGACCATCGCGATCGTGGGCGTCTTCGACGATGCGACCGTCGAGGCGAACACGAACGCCTACTTCACCAAGGCCGGCGCGCAGCCCCTGCGCGACGGGCAGTACACGCACCACGCCCCGACGAAGCCCGACAACAGCCGCTGCGGCGGCCCCAGCTCGTGGACTGTCGAGCAGCACCTCGACGTGCAGGCCGTGCACGCCATGGCACCCGATGCGAACATCGTCTACTGGGGAAGCGACACCTGCGAGGCCCAGTCGCTCTACCTGCGACTGCTCGACGCCGTCGAGAGCGGCACCCCCGAGAACGGCGCGCCCAACGTGATCTCGCTCTCGTTCGGCGCCCCCGAAGAGCTCGATACTGCCGCCGACCGCACCCTGCTCACCCGCGTGCTCGTCGAAGGCGCCTCGCGTGGAATCTCGATCTTCGCCTCGACCGGAAACGACGGCGACTACAGCCAGGCCGGCGACCACCAAGACGGCACCGATGTGGCCTCGCCTGCCTCGAGCCCCTATGTCACCGCGGTCGGCGGAATGAGCATCGGCCTCAACGCCGACAACACCGTGGCCGTCGAAGCGGGCTGGGAGACGCAGACGCGGTTCGCCCGCAACGGTGCCATCGTTCCGCCCGGCTTCATCTACGGCGCGGGCGGAGGAGAATCGGCGTACTACGACCGCCCCTCTTGGCAGCGTGACACCATCGCGCAGCCCGGCACCAAACGGCTACTTCCGGATGTCGCGTCGCTGTCTGACCCGAACACCGGCTTCATCGTGAACGCGCCCTCGAACGGCGTCGTGAGCGCCGAACCACACGGCGGCACGAGCCTCGCCACCCCGATGGTCGCCTCGATGGTGGCCATCGCCAAGGTGCGAGGCGGCAGTCACGTCGGCCTCGCCACTCCATCGCTCTACGCGCTCAGCGGCTCGACCGCCATCACCGACGTGCAGCCCGCGTCGGCGGCCACGTGGTTCCGCCGCTCGCCGTCGACCGGAGCCCTCTGGCTCGAGACCCTCTACCTGTGGGACACCAAACCGCAATCCCTGCAGTCAGGCCCCGGCTGGGACAGAGTCACCGGACTCGGCATTCCCCGCGGCACCGCTTTTCTCGACCAGTTCGGAGCACAGAAATGACTCGACGCCCATCCCGCTCCGTGCGGCTCATGACCGCGGCGGCCCTCGCGGGGATGCTCGCACTCGGCTTCACGGCGACCGCCGCGACGACCGCGATCGCCGCACCCGCGGCATCCGGAACCACGACCGCGAGCGCGACACTCGTCGCGGCCGCCGCCCAGACCGCCGCCACCAAACCCACCCCCGCCAACAGCGCCTTCGGCGTGCAGATGCTCGACTCAGACGGAGGCACCCTGCAGGCCTCCACTCCGCTCGCCGAGTGGACCTCGGGCGACACCGTCACGCAGAACGCTGCATCCACCGGCGACCTCTACAAACTGAACACCACGCGCACCGAGGGGCTCGTCTCGCGGGCCGCGTCTGACGGAGCGCGCTCGACCATCGCGTTGGGAACGTTCCAGCTGCGCGACCGCGTGCCCGTGGCGTTCACCGGGCTCACCTCCGAGTGCACCGCCGACGGATCGAGCACAGTGTCGTTCGACACCCTCACCGTGAACGGCGTCGACGCCCTCGACCCGGCGCGCATCGCCGCCGGCTACACGGTCGACCTGCCCGACTCGTCGACGTGGGGCGCCACCAAGCTCTACATCGGCGAGCGCACAACGGATGCGTCGGGTCGCGCTCAGACCACCGCGTTGCGAATCGAGGCCGAGGCCGGATCGTCGGAGATCTGGCGCGTGAAGCTCGGCCAGGTCGCCTGCTCCCCCGCGGCGCCGACCACCACGCCGGCACTCGTCTCGGGCATCACCGTGACCGCTCCGAACGGAACACCGATCGTGGCGGGCGAGCCCAGCCTCTCGGCATCGGGAACCAAGACCGACGCCACGTTCTCTGCGAAGGCTCCGCCGATCGCGGCGAGCGGCGTCACGGTCAGCCGCACCGACGACAGCGCGGCGAAGGTCTCGATCGACAGCTTCACGCAGGTGCCCGACACCTCGTCGATCGGTGATTACGTGTGGTCGGCGTTCCGCGTCTACGGGCTCGCCCTCGACGTGGCGGCAGACGGCAGCTCTGTCGTGTCGTTCCCCGGATCGAACTCGGGGCTCTTTGTGAACGGCGTCTGGATCAACACCGGAACCGACCTCTACACGGGCCTCGACGCGCAGGGCACCCCACGTGTGACCGTGCGCTTCAACGAGCGGGTCGCGCAGCCAGACGGCAGCGTACTCATCACGGCCGTGCACTACACCGACCTCACCGGCACCTACCCGTCGGTCGCGCTCGGCACGGTTCGATGGTCGGCGCCCAGCGCGGCTCCCACGCCCGACCCCGAGCCCACACCTCAGCCCGAGCCGCCGCTGCCGAGCCGCTATGCCTATGCGCTCAGCGCATCCGGCCCGTCGGTCGTGTCGCCCGTGGCTCTCGTGACACCGGATGCCGCTGTCGCGGCCGCCGCGACCGAGGCCGCCACCGAGAAGGCGCCGAACGCCGTGTCGGACTCCGACGCGGCTGCGTCTGATGCCGCCACCCTCGGCGCAGCCCAGCTCGAGGTCGCGACGGTGACCGACGGCGTCGCCGGGCAGATCTCGGCGACCGGAGCACGCGCATCCAACGCCGCGGGCACCGCGACAGCCCAGGTCGACTCGCTCACGCTCTACCCGGGGTCGAGTCTCGAGGTGTCGCTCAGCAACATCCGCGTGGCGCTCACGAAGACCGGCGCGACCATGACCACCGGAGGCGGAACCGTGGCGGGCAAGACCATCGCCGCCGGCGAGATCGCTCCCAACACGGTCGTGCAGCTGCCAGGACGATCGGCCGTGGTCACACTGAACCTGCAGACGGGTTCGGCCGCTGACTTCTCGGTCACCGGCGTCGACGTGAACGACACGCTCGGCCTGGGCGCGCGGGTGCGGGTGGCGGCGATCACGGCAGACGCTCCGGATGTTCCCACACCGGGCGATCCCGGAAGCGGGCCGGGCAGCGGCTCGGGTTCGCCAGGAGCCGGTACGCCGGGTACCGGGTCGGGCTCTGGAGCTGGCTCCGGCTCTGGTGGCGAGCTGGGCAACGGTGCGATCGGGCAGAACTTCGTCTCACCGCAGGCGAGCTCCACCCGCCCGCTCGCCAACACGGGCATGACGGCAACTCCCCTTGCCATAGCGGCGGCACTCTCCGTGCTCGCCCTGGCGACGGGGGCCGGCCTGCTCACGCGGCGGCGTCGGAGGCCCGCCGCATCCTGATGCACGCGCCGGCCGCGGTCTTCTCGCCCGCGGCCGGCGCGGCTTCGCGCCGGGCTGCACGCATGACCCTGCGCGACCCCACATTGCCCACCCACTTGTCAGAAATCGACCCATATTCGCGAACTTAGGTCGATATGCGCCAAGTCGCGTGGTCTCAGGCTCGTACTGAGTGAGCACTCACGTCGCTCCTTGCTCGCGACTACTCGATCAGCACAGAGCTCGGCCACACCTCGCCGCGGCCACGCGTAGGATTTTCTAGTGCCCCTGCAACCGCTGTACCTCGAGTGGCTGAGCGAACCCGACGGCAGGGTCTTGCGGGCCAAGGCCGCCAATCTGCGGCAACTGCGAATCACGTGGAACATGAGCCTGCGGAAGGCGCTTGGTCATCTGAATGCCGCGTCGATGCTCTGGTATCTCACCATTGCGCTCATCTCCATCGACACCGAGATCGACAAGCGGCACGACGGGCAGGTGCTGGGCAGCGACTGGGGCAGCCTGGCCTGGATGCTCGGAATCCTCGGCGTGTGGATCTTCGCCTCCGCAGGCATCGCCCATAGAACACGCTCGAGCGCGCGAGCGCAGTCGACCGTCACCGAGTGGCGACAGAATCTCACCGCGCTCGCCAACGGCTTTGAGCCTCAGCCCTCGCAGCGGGCGACATTCACGTCGATGATCACCGCAGACGGGGACTCCGTGGTCGAGAACCCGCGCTTCACGGCATCCGGTCTGGAATTCGGCTCTCTCACGACCACGCGACCGGGCAGCACGACCTGGCACTACCTGGCCGCGACCCTTCCGGCGCCGCTTCCGCGTCTCGTGCTCGACTCCACCTCGAACAACGCCTCGCGCAGCGATCTGCCCCCTCACTTCGGGCCGCTGCAGCGCATCTCGCTCGAGAGGGAGTTCGACCGGGCATTCGTGACCTACGCGCCCGTGGACAATCGCGCCGACGCCCTGTACGTGCTCTCGCCCGAGGTGATGTCCGAGCTGGTGCAGCACGCCAGCGACTACAACGTCGAGATCGTCGACGATACCCTCGTGCTCTTCACCGCGGCCCCGACAGACTTCACTGACGCGCAGAGCTGGAACGCGGTGTACACGCTGGTCAACACGGTCGTTCCTCGCCTCATCGAGAGAACACAGCGTTTCGTCGATGAGCGGCTGCCACGACCGCATCGTTCGCTTGCGACCGCGTTCGGGCGCACCGCGTTCGAGGGCACCGCAGCGCAGCCGGTCGCCTCGCCGGTTGCGCCGCCCGTCGCAGTCGGGGTGCTCGCCGGCGCCCCGGTTCCGCTCATCGCCCGAAGCGGCCGACGCTTCGTGGCGCAGAGACGCCCGTGGCGTCTGAGTTCCTTCCTCCGCGGCGCGGGCATGTACCTGGCCTACTTCGTGGGGTACTTCGTGCCCATTGTGCTGATCTTCGCGGCGATCATGTCGATCACCGACGGTCGGCCGTAGCGAGCTGCGCCGTCGCGCACCCCCGTCAGTCGTTGCCGCTCGCCGGCGGCGGACCCAAGGCCTCGATCGCCTCGAAGAAGCCCGCGGGCACCACGGCGTCGCGAAGACCCGACAACTGCTCCAGTCGCGCCACGGAGGAGACGCCCACAACGGTCGTCGCGACCAGCGGGTGACGCAGTGAGAACTGCAGCGCGGCAGCCGCGAGATCGACCGACCACTCGTCGGCGAGCGTGCGCACCACCGCAACATGCCGTGCGAACGCGGGCGGCATGGCGCGGTAGCCATAGTCCGACGAGCCGTTCGCCAAGGTGCCCCCTCCGAAGGGCGCGGCGTTGAAGACCGTCATCTCGAGCTCGCGGGCGAGACGGAAGGTCGGCTCGGCCGTTCGGTCGACCAGCGTCAGGCGATTGTGAGACAGCACGGCATCGAAGACACCGGTGGCCACGAAATCGTGCACCTGCGAGATCGTGCCCGAGGCGATGCCGATGGCGCCGATGACCCCTTCGTCTCGCAAGGCGATGAGCGCTTCGACAGGCCCACCGGATGCCATGGCCTGCTCGAACGAGATCGTGTACGGGTCGTGCAGGTGGTACAGCGGCAGAGAGTCGACGCCGAGACGCGTCAACGACTCGTCGAGCGAGCGACGCACCCGATCGCCGTCGAAGACCCCGGTCTCGATGTCTCGATCGGCCTTCGAATAGATGAGTAGACCAGGCGGAACGCCCCCGGATCGTGCGATGGCCGCTCCCAGAAGCGCCTCGCTGCGGCCCCCGGCATACATATTGCTCGTGTCGATGTTGCCGAGTGTCGATGCCAGCAGGGCGTCGGCCAGGGCGTCTCCCGCCGGGCGTTCGCCCAGGCTAGACGTGCCCAGCGTGATGGGCGTCGTTGTGATGGGTTTCATGATGTGCGCCCTCAGCCGGTCACGGATGCCCACGGGCCGTTCGGATCTCCAGGCTCCTGTCCGCGAGTCCACCATCTGGCCACGTACTCGACGCCGCCCAGCGTGGCGTGTTCGCCCGCCTCGAAGATGCGCGAGGGCGTCCAGACCGCGACTCCGTCGACCTCGATGAGCTGCTGCCACGGCCCGTTCGGGTCGCCGGGCGTCTGCCCGCTGGTCCACCACGAGGCGAGCCACACCGATCCATCGAACGCCACGGTGTCACCGCCGTTGTAGGCGGTCGAGCTGTTCCAGGCGACCCGCACCGCGAGGGTCAGCGTCGCCTCGACGGGCGCTGCATCCGTCGCCGTCAGCGAAGGGTCGACGGTCACCGTGACCACAGGGTCTCCCGCAACATCCGAGACGAAGCCCGCAACCTGGAACTGCTCGGGAGTGAGCGTCGCCGTCGTTCCATCGGCCCGCGTGGCGGTCACCGAGAGCGTCCCCGCATCCAGCGCCTCGCCGATCGTGAACACCGAACGGTCGCTGTGAACCGAGACAGAGGTGACCGCCGAGCAGAGCGACGCCGCAGCCTGCTCGAGTGCCGCACGGGCACCGTCGAGCGACGCTTGCGAGGCGGCGGGGGCAGCGAGCACGGCCTGCGCCGTGGCGAGTGCGGCAGCGAACGGCTGCCACGAGGTCGAGCCGTAGTCAGCCGACTCGCGCCCCGATTGCGCATCGACCAGAGCCTGCAACGCCGTGGGGTCGGAGGGCTGAGCCACGAGCGAGAGTCCATCGATCGTCACCGATTGATTGCCTCCGGCGCTGCGAGCCTCGATCGAGACCGTGACCGCGCCACCGGTGAGCGCGAGGTCGGGAAGCTCGACGTTGGTCCAGTCGCCGCCGACCGCAGCCAGGTCGAGGGTGTAAACCTCGCCGGCAGCGCCCGTGATCACGACCCGGGCATGCTCCAGGCCTCCGGTCGACTTCGCTTTCGCGGAGAAGCGGTAGACCCCCGCCGGCACGTCGTTCGTCTGCTGCACCGCGCCCGAGAACGCGCCGGCCGCGCCGAGTCGAAGAGCGAAACGGGTCTTGTCGGCGCCCGGCGACACGTTGCTCGTGAACGACGCGGCCGCGTTGTCGGCATCGGGCACGTTCGTCCAGCCCGTGATGTTCGACACCGCGACCCGGTCGGCCGCGAAGTCGGGATTCAGCACGTAGTTGTTCTTCGGGCCGACCCGCCACTCGCCGGTGACAGCGTTGAACTCCCAATTGCTCAGGGAGTTGAATTCGAGACCGTCATCGGTCTTCGAGAGCGGCGTCCACTGGTTGTAGCCACTGCCGTTCCAGGCGAACTCGGCCCAGCGGTCGCCCGCATAGAGCACCGTGTCTTGCTTCGTTCCGTGAACCGTCACGAAGAAGCCCGTCTGGGTGACGTGGCTGTAGTCCTTCTCGGTTCCGGGCAGCACGTACTCGGGGCCGTACGTGCCTTGGATGCCCGCGCCTGTCGACTCGACCACGTAGTTCACCGAGGTGTTCCAGCCGTGCAGCGCGGATGCGGCCACGTAATAGGTGTCGTCGAGCCGGAACATGGCGTTTCCCTCGCGCCCGGCAGCGTTACGACTGATCGCGGTCGCCGGCTCGATCGAGAGCGAGTCCGAATCCGCGATCTTGCTGACGAATCCCGTGCCGCGCCCGCGCGAGTTGGAGAAGATCAGATAGTCGGTTCCGTCGTCGTCGGTGAACACCGTCTGATCGCCCGTGCCTCGCGTGGGGGAATTGACGATCTGGGTCTGCAGATTGGCGTAGCTGAAGTCACCTGTCGGCGAGTCAGCCTGCAGAAAGAGCACGCTGTAGACGTTGGCGGCGTTCGGGTCGTTGTTGTTCATCTGCGAGATGAGCACGAACTTGCCGGTGTTCTCGTTGTAGGTGACGCCTAGGCGCCCGACCCAGGCGGCGTCTCCGAGAGTCTTCAGATCGGAGAAGTACGATCCGGCCGAGGCTGGAATGGACAACGTCGTGTCACGAGTGGCGACGTCGTTCTCGAAGGTCCAGTTCACGAGATCCTTCGAGGAGTACACCGGAATGGAGCCGAAGGTGGCCTTGCTGTAGATCTTCGAGGGGCTCTGACGGTAGGGGTCGGCCTCGAGGTATCGAACTCCGTACCAGTAGTAGGTGTCGCCGAAACGAAAAATTCCACCGCCCTGCGACGAGATCGGGTTGCCGTCTGTATCGGTCCAGAACGTGTTGTTCGTGATCGGCTCGAAGCTGCCCGCCGACACCGTCTGCAGAGCGGCGGCCGCGTCGAGAAGCGAGGTCTTGGCCTCGATGATCTGCGCGGGCGTGGACTCGGCCGATGCTCGAACGAGCTGAGCCGAGGTCAGGGCGGCCGCGAACGGGGCCCATGACTCTTCGGTGTAATCGGTGGGCACCCGAGAGAAATAGTCGTCGACGATAGATCCCAGGCCACCGCTCTCGGTGGTCGCGGTGGGTGCGCTGGCCGCCGCGGCAGCGGGCTCGGCTGCCGTGGCCGACAGAGCCGCACCGGATACGAGCATCGCGGCCGCCAGGGCCATCGCCGCGAGTGTCGAGGCGAGCCGGCTCGCCCCGCGTCGTGTTCGTGCGCTCATGTGTCATCTTTCTACGTCGTTGTAGCCACCCCGGTTTGCGAGGGCACTTCTAGGGTGCTCGGCCGAAGCCATCGCGCTCCATAGCCGAACCGCCGGATCGCCTGGACGATCCTCCGACTCGCCCGCACGACGCCGTGGTGCCGTTCGCGGCATCCATTCGGCATCCGTTCGGCATGCATTCGCGGCATCGATTCGTCCATGGTGTTCCTCTGCCGCACTATTCCTCCCGGAGCCCGCATTGGGCCATGGTTGTGTGGTGACTGACTTCTCCACGCCCGGCGCACCGCAGCGCATCCGGCTCTCGAACTCCCCCACCTCTTCATCGATCTCGACGCTTCGTCTCGGCGATGGCGCACCGGATGACGCCATCGTCGTGCGAGAGGGTCACCTCGAACGCGGCGGCATGCCATGGTTTCCGGTCGCCGGTGAATACCACTACGCCCGAACCGACCCGAAACGGTGGCGTGAAGACCTCGCCGCCCTTCGCAGCAACGGCATCACTCTTGTGTCGACCTACGCGATCTGGATCCTGCATCAGGAGCAGGAGGGGCCCGTGAGCTGGAAGGGCGCCCTCGACCTCCGCCGATTCGTCGAAGAGGCACGGTCGGTGGGTCTGGAGGTCGTGCTGCGCATCGGGCCCTGGGTGCATGGAGAGACCCGCAACGGCGGCTTTCCCGACTGGGTGCAGTCGGCCGCGGTCGTTCACCGCACCGACGACCCCGCCTATCTCGATCTCGTGCGGCCCTGGATCGAAGCCATGGCCGAGGAGCTGAGCGGGCTCTTCAGGAGCGCCGACGATCCGAGCGCACCGATCGTCGCCATCCAGGTCGAGAACGAACTCTACGATCAGCCTGCTCACCTCAGCACGCTCCGCCGCATGGCCGAGGATGCTGGCATGACGGCTCCTCTCTGGACCGCGACCGGTTGGGGTGGAGCGCAGCTGCCGCCGAACGAGTTTCTGCCCGTGTTCGCCGGCTACGTCGACGGGTTCTGGGAGGACAGCGACGCGGGTTGGCCGGCGAACTACGAGATGCACTTCCGCTTCACCGCGGAACGCGACGATCTGGGTGTGGGTGCGGATGTGCGGGCTGCCGCCGGAATCAGCGGCGAGATCGCCGAGGGCGCCGAGGGCGACGCAGACACGGGTGACGACGCGGGCGGCACGGATGCAGCCACCCGGGTGAGCGCCGTTCCGTACGCCACGTGCGAGCTCGGCGGCGGCATGCCCGTGGCCTACCACCGTCGCCCATTCGTCGACTCCGACGACGTGGCCGCCGTCGCCCTGGCGAAGATCGCGAGCGGTTCGGTCTTTCAGGGCTACTACATGTATCACGGCGGCGTTCAGGTGCTGGGGCGCGAATCCAGCACGCAGGAATCGCACGCGACCGGGTACCCGAACGATGTGCCTGTGCGCGACTACGACTTCGCCGCGCCCATCGGGGCGTTCGGCCAGCGTCGCCGGCATGCCGATCTGCTTCGCCTGCAGCATCTCTTCGTGCAGACCGCCGCGACCGAGCTGGCGCCGCTGACACCGTCGTTCTTCGACGGCGATGTGCGCGCATCCTTTCGGGCCGACGACGAGCAAGGATTCGTCTTCTTCTCGACCTACCAGCCGGCGGTCGCCCCGCTGCCGGCCGCCGAGGTTCAGTTCGAGCTGACCACGGGAGAGCACAGCACCGTTCTGCCCTCGAAGCCGACGCACATTCCGTCGGGCGAGTTCTTCGTGTGGCCCGTGCGCCGCTTGCTGCCCGACGGCAGCCGCTTCTCGGCGACAGCCCAGCTGGTGGCAGACGTCGAACTCGGCGGCATGCCGACCATCGTGCTCTTTCAGACGGCCGGGGTGCCGGTCGAGATCATTCGCGAGACAGCGAGCGGCGAGACGGAGCAGCACCTCTTGCCGGCGCTCGCGGTGCCGACGCTCGAGTCGACCGCACAGATCGGGGGCGCGCGGGTGATCGTCGTCGACGAGCCCACAGCCGAGTCCCTCTGGCTGGGGCGCATCCACGGCGAGCTGCATCTTGTGCTGAGCACGAGCGATGTCACCTTCGATGGCGGGCTGAACATCCGCATCGCCGACACCCCCGTGACGTTCTCGACTCTGCCCGCGCTGGCCCGGATCGCGGCGGGCGTTGAGCGAATCAACCCGAGCGATGACCTTCTGGCGCGGTACAGCATCGATGCCGCGCCACTGCCCGTGGCCGAGCTCGACGTGGTGCTCGAGAGCGCCGCTCTCGCAGCCGCCCCGGTGCGGCACGGCGGCAGCTCCAACAGGCTGTCCGCTCCGCTCGCCGACGATTTCGACCTTGCCGCGCGCTATCGGGTCGGGCTGTCCGATGCGCCAGCGCATCCATCGGATCGGCACATTCTGCAGATCGACTGGGTGGGCGATGCCGGTCGAGCCATGCACGGGGACGAGTTCATCTCGGATCAGTTCTGGAGTGGTCGACCGTGGGAGATCGATGTGACCGAGCTGACAGGAGAGCTGACCCTGTCTCTGCTGCCGTGGAGCGCCGACAGCCTCGTTCACCTCGACGGTCGCATCCGCCCCGAGGCCGATCGTGCGGGTCTTGCCGTCTACGGCGCCCGCGTGCATCGCAGCCGTCTGGTGCGCGTCACAGCCTGAGGGCACGAAGAAGGCCCGGCTCCTCGGAGCCGGGCCTTCTTCGTGCGGTTCGCTCTACTTGCCGGTGACGGTGAAGCCCTGCTCGTTGCCGTAGCTCACGAGCGTCTCCTGCCACTTCTTCAGACCGGGGTTCAGATCTGAGTTGTTGGCGTACGCCTGGCCGACCGAATCGGCGAAGATGGTCTGCGCGTAGGTCTGGTAGGGCAGGTACTGCCATCCGTCGGGCACCGTCTCAGACGCCGCGAGCAGAATCTTGTTGACCTGCTGGCCACCGAAGTAGTCCGACGTGGCATCCGCGAAGTCGGGGGCCTTCAGATCGCTGACGGTCGACGGGAAGCTACCGGAGTCCTGCAGCACCTTCACACCTTCTGGGGAGTCGTTCATCCACTTCACGAAGGCCGCCGCGAGCGCCGGGTTCTTGCTCTGCGACAGCACGCCCTGGGCGCTTCCGCCGAAGTTCGCCGAAGCGGCGGTTCCGTCGTACGTCGGCATCGGGGCGGCACGCCAATCGCCGGCGCCCTCGGGAGCCGCGGACTCGAGAAGGCTGGGCATCCAGGCGCCGCTGATCAGTGCGGCGATCTGGCCGTTGCCGAGCTGCTTGTACCAGTCATCCGTATAGCTCGGCGTGGGTGACAGCAGCTTCTTCTCGACCAGGTTGTTCCAGACACCGGTCCACTTCTTGGTGCCTTCGTCTTGCAGGTCGATCGTCACCTTCGTTCCGTCGACCTGGTACGGGTGTCCGCCCGCCTGCCAGATCATGCTGCTCGCGAAGTATCCGTCTCCACCATCAGAGGTGAGGTACTGGTTCGGGTCGGCGGCGTGCAGCTTCTCGGCTGCGGCACTGAATTCGTCCCAGGTGGTGGGAACGGTGATGCCGTACTGGTCGAAGACGCGCTGGTTGTAGAACATCGCCATGGGGCCCGAGTCTTCGGGAAGGCCGTATACCTTCTCGCCGTCCGCGACGGCGCCCCACGAACCCGGAATGAAGTCGCTCTTGAGGTCGCCGAAGCCATAGCTCGACAGGTCGACCAGCGATTTCGCCAGGTAGAACTGGGGCATCGCGGTGTACTCGATCTGGGCCACGTCGGGGGCGCCGGTGCCCGCCTTCAACGCGTTCGTGATCTTGGTGTATTCGTCGACGCCACTGCCGGCGTTCACGTAGTTCACTTTGACGTTGGGATACTTCGCCTCGAACGCCTTCGCCTTGGCTTCACCGGCCGGGGCCCAGGCCCAGTACGTTATCTCGCCGCCCTTTGACAGGGCCGCGTCGAGGTCGGCGGGCTTGCCGGCTGCGGATGTGTCGGATCCGCCACCGGGCGAGCAGGCGGCAAGCCCGACTGCGAACAGAGCGGCGGTCAGGGCGGCCGCTGCGATTCTCATGCTGCGTTTCATGGGTGTCACTTCCTTGTGTTGATGATGCTGTGGGTCGTGTAAAGCGGGAGAGCTACTTGACGCTTCCGGCGGCGAGGCCGGACTGCCAGTAACGCTGCAGAAAGAGGAACACGGCGATCAGCGGGATGATCGCGATGAGCGATCCCGTGATGATCAGGTTCTGGATGGGATCGGCGTTGGTGCCGGTCGACTGGGCGTTCCATTGGGCCAGCCCGAGCGTGAGCGGATACAGCTTGGGGTCGCTCAACATGATCAGGGGGAGGAAGTAGTTGTTCCAGGTCGTGACGATCGAGAACAGCAAGACGGTGACCAGGCCGGGAGCCAGGAGCCGCAGAGACACAGTGAAGAAGGTGCGGAACTCGCCCGCTCCGTCGATTCGTGCCGCCTCGAGTATCTCGCTGGGCACGGCATCCGTCGCGTAGGTCCACATCAGGTACAGACCGAACGGGCTCACGAGCGACGGGATGATGATGGCCCACGGCGTGTTGACGAGCCCGATCGAGCTGAAGAGCAGGAATGTCGGCAGCGCCAAGGCCGTTCCGGGAATCGCGACCGCACCGAGCACAACGGCGAAGACGGCGTTTCGACCGCGGAAGCGGAACTTCGCGATTCCGTAGCCGGCCAGCGCCGCGAGAATCGTCGCGCCGCCCGCCGAGACCACGACGTAGAAGATCGTGTTCAGAAACCAGCGCGAGTAGATGCCGTCGTTGTAGCTGAAGACCTCGCCGATGTTCTGGAAGAGGTTGAAGCTCGATCCGAACGAGAGGCCGAACGAGGTGAAGAAGTCGTCTTGCGACTTCGTCGAGTTGATGACGAGGTAGGCGAGCGGCACCAGCGTGTACAGAACCAGCACGACCATGAGGATCGTGAGGCTGATCGACGAGCGGGGAACGAGCCGGGAACGCCGCCGCTCGATGGGTGTGGCTCTCATGCCAGTTCCTTTCGGGTGCCCCGGAGCTGCACGACGTAGGCGATGATCGCGGTGATCAGCCCCATGACGATCGCTATGGTCGCCGAGTAGTTGTACTGCTGGCCCGCGAACGAGAGGGTGTAGGCATAGAGGTTCGGAGTGAAATTGCTGGTGATCGCATTGGGCGCGATCGGTTTGAGCAGGTTCGGCTCGTTGAAGAGCTGGAAGCTGCCGATGATGGAGAAGATCGTGGTGATCACGAGGGCTCCCCGCAGCGCAGGCAGCTTGATCGACATCACCGTGCGCAGGGGCCCGGCGCCATCGAGAGAGGCTGCCTCGTAGAGTTCGCTCGGCACCGTGCGGAGTGCCGCGTAGAAGATCACCATGTTGTAGCCCGCGAACTCCCACACCGAGATGTTCGCGATAGAGGCGAGAACCCAGTCGGGGGTGAGCGGTGTGAAGATCTGGGCGCCGAGAAAGTTGTTGATCGAGCCGACCAGGCCGAACCGTGGGCCGTAGATGAAGCCCCAGATCAGCACGGCGACGACGCCGGGAACGGCGTAGGGCAGAAAGAGCAGGATGCGATAGAAGCCGGGGGCTCGCAGCCGACCGCTGTCGATCGCCAGGGCTGCGATCAGCGAGAACGCCAGCATGATCGGAACCTGCACGATCATGAAGGCGATCACACGCCCTACGCCGGCCCAGAACTCGGGATCGGTGAAGGCTCTGACGTAGTTGTCGAAACCGACGAAACCCGACCCGCCAACTATCTGCTCGCGAAAGAGACTCAGGTAGATCGCGTAGACGACGGGGGCGAGGATCGCAATGACGAAGAACACCAGGAAGGGAGTGACGAACCCCCATCCGATGGGAATCCCCAGGCGTCGACGCGTGCGCGTCGGCGTCTTGGAGACGCTGGCAACCACTGCAGCCATGAGATCAACACTCCCTCGGGTTCTATAGCCCAAGGGCTACAACGAGCGATACTACGGATGCCGGGCAGCGCGCTCCGATAGACGGACAGATGATCCCCCTGGACAAATCGATGCCAGCGCGCTCCAGCTGATTCCCGATCCTGTTCATTTCCCGGGGAATCGCCTGGGCGGCGCTGGACGGATCACCTACACAACGGGGCCCGAACGATTGCGTGAGGTCAGCCGAAAGTCCGTTGGGCTCGTTCCATTGATCGCCCGGAATTGCCGGGAGAAGTAGAACGGATCGTCGTAACCGACCGCTCGCGCGATGTCGGCCACCGCCGCGTCCGTGGTGATGAGCAGCTCACGCGCCCGCGCGCTGCGAAGTCGCTTGTGATATTCGACCGCGCCCATGCCGGAGGCGAGCCGGAAGCGCGCCGAGAAATGAGAGATGCTGAGCCCCGCGATCTTCGCGAGCTCGGCCACGCTGGTGGATGCGTCGAGGTGCTCCCGCAGATAATCCTGCGCCGCCAGAATGGGATCCCCGACCTCCGTCGTTCCGCGTGCACGATCGGCAGCGAGCTGGGCGAGCAGGCCCCAGGCGGCACCGGATGCGGCGAGAAGGCTCGCCGTCGTGTCGTCGCGTTCCAGAGAGACCAGCACGTGCTCGAGCGCGGCCCGCGCAGCATAGGGGTCGTGCGCCTGGATGACCGGAAAGAACTCCCCAGCGGGCCGCGCGATCGCCGTGGCGAGGTCGTCGGCGTCGGCGCCCGTCACGTGCATCCACCAGATCGTCCATGGGTCACGAGGGTCGGCCCGATAGCGGTGAGGTTCGCCCCTCGGAAGAACCACCACTCGACCCGGTGCCATCTCGTACTCCTGGCCTCGAACCTCGACGTGACCGGCGCCCGAGGTGCACAGAATGACGACCACTTCGTCGGCGCCGCGTGGCCGATCTCGGCCATGCTCCGCGGCATGAGGGAACTGCCCGGCATCCGTCACCAACAACCGCTCGGTGACCGGAGAGCGCAATGCGTCTGCGACTCGAGGAGCGGGAAGCACTCGGAGGCGCTGGCCAGGGAATCCGTCTCGAATCAGCACAATCGCCAGTCTAAGCGCACCGATCAGCGATTTGTCCAGGCAGACCAACGGAGCAACTATGGTGCGACCCTCGTGCAATTCCTTAGCCTCGACGCTGTGAGCCATGCCGACGACGCCTATAGTCGCATCGATCTTCCCGATGCACCCGCCGACCAGAAGGCCGTCCTCGACGCGGGCGGCGTGGCCTGTTGGAGCGAGGCCATCGAGATCGACAGCTACGAGCCGGGAGAGCCGGATCGGTATCCGCTCTTTCTCGATCGTCGCGTCTACCAGGGCTCGAGCGGCAAGGTGTATCCGATTCCCTTCGTCGATCGCATAGCCCAGGAGAAGGCGCCCCGGCTGTGGCAGGCCATCCATCTCGAGAATCGTTACGTGCGCCTGGTTCTGCTGCCCGAACTCGGCGGTCGCATCCATATCGGCTACGACAAGACACGCGACTACGACTTCTTCTACCGCAACAACGTGATCAAGCCTGCGCTGGTGGGGCTCGCGGGCCCTTGGATCTCGGGCGGTGTCGAATTCAACTGGCCGCAACACCACAGACCCGCCACCTTTTTGCCCGTCGAGACCAGCATCGAACGCACCGACGAGAACACCGTCACCGTCTGGCATTCCGACCTCGATCCACTGCAGCGCATGCGTGGAGACCACGGGGTGCGTCTGCGTGGTGACAGTTCTGTCATCGAGGTGGCCGCGCGACTGCACAACCGAACGGATGAACCGCAGACCTTCCTCTGGTGGGCCAACGTGGCGGCGCGCTCGCACGACGATTACCAGTCGTTCTTCCCCACCGACGTCGGCTATGTGGCCGATCACGCGCGACGCGCGATCACGGCCTTCCCACGAGCAGACCGGCCGTACTACGGCGTCGACTATCCGGCGCTGGCCGACGACGAGCATCCGGATGCCGATCGGCTCGACTTCTACGGCAACATCCCGGTGCCCACGTCGTACATGGTCACCGACACCCGCGACAGCTTCTTCGGCGGCTACGACCATCGCGAGGGTGCGGGCTTCGTGCACTGGGCCGACCACTCCATCTCACCCGGCAAGAAGCAGTGGACGTGGGGCGATGGCCCTGTCGGCCACGCCTGGGATGCCCAGCTCACCGACGCCGACGGCCCTTACGTCGAATTGATGGCTGGCGTCTTCACCGACAACCAGCCCGACTTCAGCTACCTCGCGCCGGGCGAGACTCGCTCGTTCAGTCAGTTCTGGTATCCCATTCAAGACATCGGCCCGGCGCATCAGGCCAGCAACCGACTCGCGGTTCGCTTGGACGTCTCCGACGCCCGCGTTCGCGTCGGGGTCGCGAGCGCGAGTCGCATCGACGATGCCCTGGTCGTGCTGGAGCGCAACGACGGCGACGAGCCGACGACATCCATCGCCGAATGGACGGTGTCTCTCGAACCGGGCCGACCGTTCATCGAGACCTTCGCCGAGGTGCCCGGCGCTGGCGCGCTGACCGTGCGGGTGCTTTACGACGGCGTGGAGCTGATCGCGTACACCGCGACGCAGAACGAGTCTCGGGAGCAGGAGCCGTGGGTGGCCACGGAGCCCGCAGGCCCGGAACAGATCGACAGCATCGACGAGCTCTACCTGACCGGGGTTCACCTTCAGCAGTATCGTCATCCGACACGATCGCCGCTGCCGTACTTCGAAGAGGTGCTGCGTCGTGATCCGTTCGACTCCCGCGCCTCGACCGCGGTCGGCGCGCTGCACTACCGCCGCGGCGATTACGCGGCAGCGCGCGAGCACTTCGAGCGCGCGCTGCACCGGCTCACCCACCGCAATCTCAACCCGGCGAGTGGCGAGGCGAGTTATCGACTCGGCCTCGTTCTCGAACGGATCGGCGACCTCGACGAAGCCACCGGTCACTTCGGCAAGGCCGCGTGGGACGCGGCCTGGGCGTTGCCCGCCGAGCTGGCCCTGGCACGAATCTCGCTGCGCCAGTTGAGAGCCGACGACGCGCTGCGTCACGCTGCCGCCGCGGCGCAACACGACGCGGCGAATCCCGACGCCGCACTTCTGAACATCCTCGCCCTTCGCGCTCTCGGCAGACACGATGCCGCAGCCGCCGCGCTCACCGCGCGCGTGGAGGCCGATCCGCTCGACAGCGTGGCCCTGTCGCTCGCTGCGCTCGATAGCGGTGGAGCGGCGGAGTTCGCAGACCCGAAAACCGCGCTGACCGCTGCCGTCGACCTCGCCCGGCGGGGGCAGCTGCGCGACGCGCTCCTGCTCTCGACCCCGGTTGTCGCCCCTCGCACCCCCGCCTCGGCGCAGATCAAGGCATTCGGCAATCCCGTGCCCATTGCTCACTATCTGCGCGCGCTGTGGTGGCAGCGGCTCGACGAGCCGATCCGAGCCGCTGAGGAACGGATGGCCGCGCGCGAGGCGGACTCCAGATACGCATTCCCTTTCGGTCTCGACGAATACGACGCGCTCGTCGCGGCCATCGCGGCCGATGCGAGCGACCCCGTCGCGCCGGCCCTGCTGGGGGCGTGGCTGCTCGACGCGGGTCGCACCTCCGACGCCCTCGCCGCGCTGACGTCGGCGATGGAGCTCGGCAGCGCCGACCCGGTGGCGTGGCGCAATGCCGCCATCGCAACCGTCAACACGGGCGGCGACGCCGATACCGCCGACCACTACCTTGCCCACGCCCTGCAGCTGAGTGCCGACGACGCGCGCCTCGTGTTCGAACGCGACGTGCTTGCCCGCGTGCGCGGCATCGACGATCGCGAACGCCTTGCGGCGCTCGAACAGCACGGCCCCGTCGTTCTCGAGCGCGATGACCTCGCCGTGCACTACCTCGAACTCCTCGTGGCCGCCGGTCGCGCCCCCGAGGCTCTCGACATCCTGAGCACCAGGCGCTTCCAGCCGTTCGAGGGCGGGGAGGGCCAGGTGATCCGCGTATACGACGCCGCCTCATTCGAGGTGGCGCGAACGTCGATAGAGAGCAATCCCGCCGCTGCCATCGAGCTGCTCGAGGGCGGCATCGCGGTGCCCGCGAATCTGGGCGAGGGCCGTCATCCGGCCGGTTCGATGGCCGAGCGATTCGTTCTGCTCGGCGACGCCTTCAATCGGGCCGCACGCGTCGACGACGCCCGGGCCGCGTGGCAGCGGGCTCGCGCCGGAGCCGGCCCCCTGGCAGTGACCGCGCGCCCGGCCGAGCAAGCCGACTATTGGGTCGGGGTCGCTCATCTGCGCCTGGGCGAGCTGTCAGAGGCGGCGGCGGTGTGGACGTCGCTCGACGATCGTGCCGATGTCGTCGAGCAGCAGAGGGATGCCGTCGACTACTTCGCGACATCACTTCCTGAGCTGCTGCTGTTCGACACCGACACCGAGGGCGCCCGAAACGAGACGGCCCGGCAGTTGCGGGAGTGCGCCCGTCGGGGCCGCGCTCTTACGGCCGGGGCGCGCGACTGATCTGAGAATCAAGGGCACGGGCGCGTCGCCCGATGTCGCTCACATGCCGCAGTCCTGGCCGACCGCCTCGCCGCACATAATTCCGAGGGCGCCGTAGACGACCACGGCAACGATGACCGTGATCACCGCGAGAATCGGGTTGCCGATCACCAGAATCCAGCTGATCGCCGTGAGCCCCCGGCCGCGACGAGGCACCTTCGGCTGGCGGCGCCCCAGCGCCGAGTGGATGATGACCAAGACCATCGAGACAAGCCACAGTGGCAAAAGGGTCGCCACCCACAGCCCGACCGGCAGCGTTCCGTCGGTGAACTGCGCGAGCACTCCGCGCGGACCACCCGGCGCGGCGAAGATCGAGAAGAACATGATCACGTCGACGAGCACGAACACTACGCCGAGTGCGAAGCTGACGATCACCATCCACAGTCTCGGATCGGACCGCGGCGGCGGCTGAACGGAGCGCACCAGCTGCCATGCGGCATCCGGTGGCCAGCCTGCACCCACCAGCGACTGCACCACGGCTTCTGGCTGCTCGCCCGCTTCGAGACTCGACCGGGCGAAGTGCTTGGTGGCATCGTCCATGGCTCAACAGTATTCGAGGGTCGCAGACGGGTCTCGAACTAAGGGACCGGCGAACGCTGATGCTCTAGCCGCGTCAGGTTCGGGCCGAGCCCTTTCGCTGGGCTCGCACGGCGAGTACGAAGAGCGCTGCCGAGATCGCGAGGAATGCGGCGGCCAGCGCCCACTGGTTGGAGAGTGCGGTTGCGATCGCGGCGACGAGAAAGCCCACCGCTCCGATGTACCAAAGAACTGTTGTCATGATGCGTCCCCCTTGTGGCGTCGTTGTCGGGGGTAGTTTTTCATGCACGCGGAGTCGGCGTCAGCCCCCTTGTATCGCGGATGCGATCTCGATACGCGCTGCTCCTTCGTCGCAGTTCTGCGTTGGTCGAGTAGCCCGAGGCCGCCTGCGGCCGAAGCGTATCGAGACCACCGGATTCGATCTCGATACGCCGGCTCGTTCCTCGCGCGACTACTCGATCAGCGAAGCGCTGCTCCTTCGTCGCGACCGCTACTCGATCGGCGCAGAGGGCACAGCCAGCTCAGCCCAAAGGGGCCGGCTCTGCCGCCACTCCGAAGTTGTCGCGGAACACGAAGTCGGGGTCGACCTCAGCCTTGATAGCCCGAAGCCGCGCCAGCGTTGCCGGCGGGAACGCCTGCGCCACGATCTGCTCGCCCGTTCTGCTCTCGAAGCTCAGATACAGCCCGTCGAAATGCTCTGCGAGGGAATCCCACAGCTGCTCGAACCGCGCACTCCTGCCCACCGAGGTGATCGAGAAGTTGGCGGATCTGTGGGCGTAGGCCGTCGCATCCGGGGCCACGTCGTTGATCGCGCCGCCCACCGGGCGGATCTGGAACCACGGCGCCGAACCCGACGTCGCCAGGGCGGCCGCGGCGCGGGCGGTCGGCGCATCCAGGTGCTCGACCAGGCCCGAGCGGAACGACGGCTCGCCCTGCGCGTTGTGCGCGACATCCGAAGCGTTCGCCATGACCGCGGCATAGGGAAGCAGCTGCACCTGCTGGCCGACCAACGGGGCAAGCTCAGCGAACGGCTGCAAGCGCGCGATGATCGTGTCGGGGTCTGAGGAGTTCACCACTCCGTACATCTGCGCGGTCGCGGGCTCGGCGGGGCGACCGCCGCTCAGGATCAAGAACAGCGTCGTGTCCCGCGGTGACTCCTCTTGAAGGCGCCCGAACTCCTCGAGAAACTGCGCCGCATCGTCGACCTGGAACGCGAGCTGAGCCCATCCCACGTCACCCACCGCGTCGGCCACGAAGTCGAACGACACCACGATGCCCACGTTCGCTCCGGCGCCGCGCACGGCCCAGAACAGCTCAGGATTCTCCGTAGCCGAGGTGTGTGCCAGCGTTCCGTCGGCGAGCAGCACGTCGGCCGCCACCATGTGGTCGATGGTCAGGCCGTGCTCGCGTCCGAGAAAGCCCACGCCGCCGGCCGTTGCGAGTCCGCCCACGCCGACTCCGCCGTAGTCTCCGCTCGAGAGCGCCAGGCCGAAGGGCTGCAGCGCGGCGGCCACATCCATCCAGCGCGCGCCGGGGCCGATGCGCACGAGCCGGGTCTCTGCGTCGATAACCTCGATCTCGTTCAGTTTCTTGAGGTCGATCACGATGCCGCCGTCATTGGTGCTGCGCCCGCTGATGCCGTGTCCTCCGCTGCGGATGCCGAGCGGCAGCGACGGGTGCCGTCGCGCAAACAGCAGCGCATCGCGCACCTCGTCGACCGTGCTCGGTCGCAGCACGAGGCCGGGTGCACCGCCGCGCATATACGTGGAGCGCGCTCCCGCGTACGCCGAGTCTCCGGGCTCGATCGCACTCTCGCGCAGCGACTCGGGCAGCTCGTCGTAGGCGATGCCCTCGCGCCTCAGCGCGATCGCGCGGGCGGGCCGGATGTTGTCGCTCGCCACGGTTCCGCTCGTCGCCCTCGCCTCGGCGACGGTTTCGCGCAGCTGCGGCATGGTCTGCTCGGCGAAGCGCTGCAGCACCGCGGGGTCGTCGCCCATCACGATGAAGGTACCGATGCCATCGTCGAGCGCCATGCCCGCGAGCTGGTCGAGGCTCTCGGTTCCGGTGATGTTGAGCAGGCGCCGGATCTCCGCGGGATTGCGCCCCGCCTCGGCCGCCGCGTCGTCGATGCGGGCGTTTCCTGAGTGAAGGTCGCCCGGCTTGAGATAGGGCAGGCTCGGCAGCCATCCATCGCCCTTCTCGCCTGTGAGCCGCAGCATGCGCGGCTTGTAGGCGCCCACCCAGATGGGAATGTCGTGCGCCGGGGCGGGCCCGCGCTTGGCACCGTTGACCGGGTAGTACTCGCCGCCCTTGAGCACGGAGCGCTCGCCCGCCGCCCACGTGCCGCGCATGATGTCGATGGCTTCGCTGAGGGCATCCACGGCCTGACCCGGGGTCAGGCGCCGCCCGCCCATCGCCTCGATCGCATCCCAGAACCCGCCGGCGCCGAGGCCGAGGCTGAAGCGCCCGCCGCTCAGCAGATCGAGCGACGCGGCCGCGCGGGCCGTGACCGGCGCCGGCCGCAGGGGCAGGTTCAGCACGTTGGGCGAGATCTGGATGCTCGTGGTCGCCGCCGCGACGTACGACATCAGAGTCCAGGTGTCGAGAAACGACGCCTGATAGGGGTGGTCTTGAAAGGTGACGAGGTCGTAGCCGAGCGACTCACTCAGCTGCGCGAGCTGAACCGCGGCCTGGGGCTGCGCGGCGGTGGGGGTGATGAAGGTGCCGAAACGGAGGGTGTGTCCGTAATCCATGGGGCTAGTTCTTTTCTGCGGGAGCTGTGTCTTGGTGAGCCGCGCCGGGGCGCTCGGCCTCGGGGCGCTCGAGGTTGTTGGCTGCCCACTGGCCGAGCTGCTCGAGTAACGGAAGGAGCTGCTCGCCCTGCGGCGTGAGGGCGTAGGTGACGGCCACGGGCGGGCCGGCGTCGACGCTGCGGGTGAGCAGCTTGACCTCGGCCAGCCCGGTGAGGCGATCGGAGAGCATGGCGTCGCTGATGCCGGGAACCCCGCGCTTGAGCGCTGCGAACGAGAGAGGCCCGTTGCCCAGAGTGGAGAGCAGCATGCCGTTCCACCGCTTGCCCAGAATGCTGAACGCCAGGCTCACGGCGGCATCACACGTGTGCAGATCATGGGAGGAGGAGGCGGGCTTCGGGGTCATGCGCTACACAGTACACCGCTAGTTATTGAATAGCAACTCTGAAATATAGAGCGAGTGCGCTGATCGAGTAGCCGCGCGACGAAGGAGCCGGCGTATCGAGATCACAACGATGGATGGCCTCGATACGCTCGTTCCTCGCTACTCGACCAACGCGAGCATCCCAAGGTGGCGCTTGCTCAGCCCAGAACCTCGCCCTCTGCCGCCGCGCCGAGGCGCAGTGCGGGCCAGCCTTCGACGTCGCGGAGGAGCTGCCGATCGTGACTGGAGAGCACCACGGCCGCTTTCGTCGCGCCGAGGGCGTCGGTGAGTTCGTCGACGAGCGCGATCGACAGGTGATTGGTGGGTTCATCCAGCAGCAGCACGTGTGGCTTCGACGCGAGCACCAATGCCAGGTCGAGCCGACGCTGCTGCCCCATCGACAGTTCGCCGATACGTTTGCTCGACTCCCGCGCGCGCAGGAGCCCGAGCTGTGAAAGCCCGACCGCTTCAGAGCCAGACAGCGTTCCGGCCGCGACGAGCGCATCGACGTGGGCGGCGTACACCTCGCTCACCCGCCGTTGCAACGGCAACTCAGTCTCTTGTCGCAGGAAACCGAGACGAACACTCTGCGGCATGCGCACCGAACCCGTATCGGGGTGCAGCTCGCCCGCGATCACGCCGAGAAGGGTGGACTTGCCAGACCCATTCGGGCCGGTCACGACGAGTCGTCCGCGGTGCGAGAGCGAGAACGACACCGGCCCGGCCAGCCTGCCGTCGACACCGACGCACTCCGCGCTCAGCAGCGCTGCGCCTGTGCGGGTTGGCAGATCAGGGAACCGGAAACGCAAGGGCGGTTCCGGCACGGTCACAGCGTGCGCCTCGAGCTGTTCCTGCCGGCGATGCACGCTCTGCACGAGCCCGCCCGCGCGGGTCGCTCGGCCGTGCTTGTTGGAACCCTTCTCGGGTCGCCACCCCGAAACGAGGCGGTTCTGCGCCGAGCTGAGGCTGTCTTGCAGGCGGGCCTGCTCGGCTTGTTGCCGGTCGTATTCTTGCTCCCACCGTTCCCGCTCGGCCTGCCGGCCCTCGCGATATCCGGCGTATCCGCTGCGGTACACCCGCACCCGCTCATCAGGTGTCGGATCCAGGTCGACGATCGTTGCTGCGACGTCTGACAGCAGCGCGCGATCGTGTGTGACGATGACGACTCCGCCGGCGCGGGATCGGAGCTGCTCGCTTAAGAACTCGAGTCCGGATCGGTCGAGGTGGTTCGTCGGCTCATCGAGCAGCAAAAAGTCATCGCCAGCTCCAAGCAGGCACGCCAGACGCACGCGATACCGCTGCCCGACAGACAGGTCAGCAAGCAGTCGGGCCGGGTTGCTTTCTGCGTCGAGCGCGTCGAGTGCGATCTGCACCCGCCGCTCTGCATCCCACGCGTCGAGCAGTTCGGCGTGCTCCAACGCGGCCGCGTAACGCTCGTCGGCGCCAGGCGCGGCGACCGAGAGCGCCCGCGCCGCCGCGTCGAGAGATGCCAGAGCGTCGAGTGGTTCGGCTATTGCGTGCGCAACGGCCTGGCCCACCGTGCGGTCGTCGCCCGCAGACATTTCCTGTTCTGCGACACCGAGCGTACCGGTGCGATGCACCGTGCCTGAATCAGGAACGAGCGTGCCGTCGAGCACGTGAAGCAGCGTGGACTTTCCTCGTCCATTCTCGCCGACGATCGCCACGCGGGAGGAGGGCGTCAAAGCGAGGTCGACGTGGTTCAAGACGCGGCGAGCGCCGCGCATCACGGAGACGTCGGAGGCAATGAGTTGGGCGCGCTGGCGCGCCGGTAGATGGTTGGTCGGGCTGAGCATTCGAATCCTTCGAGACGACGCACCAACGAGCCCGCGCCAGGCGGGGAGGGTGCGCGGATGACGACGACCCACGATGTGGGGGTCGAGAACAAGCGGCCTCCGCAAGCTCGGACTACTCAACGAGCGCGGTGGGCCTACTCAGCCGTCAAAGGAAAAACAAATGCACGCCACGATCGTACGGCGCCGTCGCTACGGTGCGCAAACGATCCCTACTGGACAGAGAGGTGACGCGACTCGACGGATCCTTTCGGTGGCTACCTGCTACGACTCGATGCTCCGAATAACTCGCGCCACGTGCGCGCTCGCCCATTCGGGATCGAAAGTCTGGCTCCGAAGTAGCCAGCGATAGAAGATCGGACCGACGAACAGCTCAGCTACATCGCCTGACGCCGGCACCCCAGCCTCATCAAGCCGGGCAGAAATAGCACTGAGTTGAGGCCCAAGTAGCAACTCTCGGTACTGCGCGGCAAGAGCAGCATCCGATTGCAGGTCGGCCGTGACGGCGCGCAGCAAAGCCTCCTCGGTCGGGTCTGTCAGTTCCTCGATCATCCCGGTAGCCAACGCGAGAAGGTCACTCGTCAGGTCGCCAGAGTTCGGCACCACCACTCGGCCGCTGTCGTCGGCGGTGCGTGCCAGAAGCGCGTCGAACAGGACCGCTCCGGTAGACGGCCACGACCGGTAGACGGTTTGCTTGCTGACACCAGCCCGCCCTGCGATCCCCTCCATAGTCAGCATCCCTGTCCCGTTCGCATCGAGAGCCAACGAGAGGGCGGCAGCGTGCACTTTCGCACGGGTGTGGTCGCGGGCCATGCTCAGCAGCATACGCCAGTAAACGAGACGCTGCGTCCAGTTTCGCGATACGCTCGACATATGACTTCACCGCAGACCTGGATGATTACCGGAGCCAACCGCGGCCTAGGCCGAGCCCTCGTCGACGCGGCCCTAGAAGCCGGGCACATCGTCGTCGCGACCGTTAGAGGAGAGAGCGCCCTACCCACACGCGACCACTTAACGGTGCTGAACCTCGACGTGCGGGACCGCTCGGCAGCACAGTCGACGGTGCAGCGCGCCGCCGACTTGCTCGGAGGAATCGACGTCCTTGTGAACAACGCTGGCTATGGCCTCATTGGGGCGATCGAAGAGGCGTCAGAGGAGGACGCCCGTGCGATTGTCGATACGAATCTGCTGGGCCCGCTCTGGCTCAGTCAGGCCGTAATCCCCGGCATGCGTCGCCAAGGAGGCGGGCACATCGTGCAAATTTCCAGCGTGGGCGCGGCCGGCACGATGCCGATGCTCGGGCTCTACAACTCCACCAAGTGGGGGCTAGAAGCGTTCAGCGAGGCAATGGCCGGCGAGGTCGAGCGATTCGGCATCCGCGTATCTCTGATTGAGGCAGGAGCCCTCGACACGGACTGGGCCGGCAGCAGCATGCGATTCAGCTCGCCGCTGCACGCCTACGAGGCGCAGCGAGTCGAGATGTTCGGGACGGCGGAGGTTCCTTGGCCGTCAGAGGGAGAGGCGACCGGGGGAACGGCCCCGCGCGATGCCGCGACAGCGATCCTTGAACGGGTCGCCGCATCCGATGACCACCGCCTTCGGGTGCTCATCGGAGACGACGCACCCGATCAGGTTCGGCAGGCGCTCGATCTGCGCCAGCAGGACTACGCCCGCGATCTTCGCTACGCGGGCGCCGCCCAATAACGATGGTTTCTGGTCCGGTTGAGCCGCGACTTCTTTTCGATTCCCACGGCGCCGGCGGCGCGAAACGGCCTGGGTGGAGTCATGGGGTTCCGCGTATCGTGGACTCTTCACAACCCGGAGGTCATCGAGAGTGAGAACTGCACGTGGAATGAGTCCCCTGCTCGTTGTAGGGCTATCGATAGTCGGCTTGGCCGGCTGTGCATCCGATTCGCCGAAGGCCATGGTGCCTGCCTGCGGCCTCGTTTCACCCGAATTGGCCAAGCAAGCAGTGCCGGATCTGCCACGTGAATCCTCGACCGGAGTGGGGCTGATCCGCGACGGCGACTCGATCACAGTCGATCTTGATGACGCGCAAGGAGCCGAATGCACTCAGTCGAGCGCTACGGACAGTGGGAACACCCTCTCGATCCGCATCACTGCCCCGACCGAGGGAGAAATCGACCGGTTGAGAGCCGGGTCCCTCGACGCCGATGACCAGAAAGAAGGCTGCGAACCACTCGGAGTGGCAGGCGCGATTGGCTCGACCTGCCTCGTCGCCGGGCCCTCGAAACCGGTGGTTCATGTCTATTCAATCTGGGACTCGTACGTCATCTCCATCGACCTCAGCCGCAGTGACGGTCCGGCTGCAGATGATCGAACGCTAGCGGCCGAGATCGCTCAATCGGTCGAAGAACATCTGGAATAGCACGCACCGTAAACCATCGCTTATGGACAGTGCCATTACGGGATGTCGGTGAGGGTCTTCTCAATCGCATCGAGGCGAGAGTTGATGCTCCCGAGCGTGTCGAGCAGCGCGCGATTCGAGGAGGCTTGATCGTCGAGCGCCCGCACGAGTCGCCTGCGCCCGCCTATCTCTCGGGCGATAGAGATCGCTCCCCAACAGATGATTCCGGCGATCGCGATCCAGGCGAACCAGGGGATGTATTCCATGTCAGTTCTCTTCTCAGTCTGTTTCGTCGGCGGGTGAGATCGGCGACAGCGCCACCGCTGCGCTGATGGTCGGCAGGTCGATGGTGAGCACGAACGGCGTCGCCTCGAAGTACTTCAGTGCCTTGCCGTCCGCACTCAGCTCCAGCCCGCCGACGACGAAACCGGCGGCCTCGAGCTTGGTGAGGTGCATATAGAGCAGTGCGCGGCTCATGTCCACGCGCCGAGCCAGCGCGCTGACGTGCAGTCTGTCATCGGCAAGCGTCGCGAGGATCCGTAGCCGCTGCGGACTCGCGATCGCTGCCAGCGTCGCGGCTAACTGCTCGATATTCACTCATGCCTCTCGTATGCACCTGTAATAAAAACATTACACATGCAAGTCTTGGCGATCAAGAGCGTCTGGGGTGACCGGTGCCTGTCCCACCGAAGTTGACACGAGGTTGTCGAATGTCTCTAACGGTCGACGAGCTGCCGTAATCGATCGTTACTGGGGGCACTCCCATTACGAATGCGTACGCCTTCTCGATACAACCCGCGTTGGGCTGGACTTTCTGTAGCCGATCCCTGAGACGATCGAGAGGTGAGCGAGGAAACGAAAACGACGTGGGCCAATCCTGAGCCGCCCATCCATCACGCGATCGCACTATGGGCGGCAAGATGCGCAGAGCGCGCCCTGCCCATCTTTGAGAAACAGCGACCAGATGATGACCGCCCTCGCGCAGCGATCGCAGCCGTCCGCGCGTGGGAGCGCGATGAGCTTCCGATGACAGCATGCCGCACCGCTGCGTTTGCAGCCCACGCCGCTGCGCGCGACGCGACCGAAGCAGGTGAGACAGCGGCCGTCGCCGCCGCTCGTGCCGCCGGCCAGGCGTGCGCAGTAGCCCACATGTTCGACCACGCGCCGCACGCTGCGACCTACGCCGCGAAAGCCGTTGGCCTCTACGGTGACGGCAATGTTGCTCGAGACACTGAGCGCGCCTGGCAGTGGGAGAACTTAGCCCCCGAACTGCGCCCCATCGGCTTCCCCAACGGCAGCATCACACGCGTGCAGGTCGATGGGAGGAGGCGGGCGGCGGGCAGCTCATCCATTCGTCGCGAAATGCTCTCTCGGAGGTGAATGAGAGCATCTGGGCCACAATGGATGCGCCATTGTCGCCCTATGCCCCGAAATAGGCCTTCACGGCCGCCGGGCTGGGTCAGACCATTCGGGTGGCGATGAACACCAACACGAGCGGCATGACGATTCCGGCCGCTCCGAGAATGATGCCGATCCGCGCCTGCGCCATCCCGTCTCCTCCGCGAGCCGCCAAGCGAAGCGCACAAAGCCCGAAGATCACCGCCGCGACCCCCTGAAACGCGGCGAGCGCTCCCGCGATCGTGCCGAACCCGGAGATCAGCGCGAGGAGGGCGAACAGGGCAGACCCGCAACCCACGACGAGAGCCGTGGACGCGAGCGGGTTGGTCGATGCGGCCGCAGGCGTTCTCTTCATGTGGCCATCGTGACACAACCGGGCAGCGTGCCAGGCTGGAGTCATGACTGGCGAACTCCCCACCATCGAGGTTGCCGATGCGTACTCCGGTCGGGCGGCCGAGTACATCGAGCTCCTCGGATCGGTCGAGGCCATGCACCCCTCCGACACAGCGCTCATCGCAAGCTGGGGCGCTCAGATCGAGGGCCCGGCGTTCGACGTCGGATGCGGCCCCGGCCATTGGACCAACTTTCTCGCCGAGCGGGGCGTCGACATTCGCGGCGTCGACCTCACGCCCGCGTTCGTCGAGCACGCTCGCGCCACCTACCCCGACGTGCGGTTCGCGACGGGCGGCGTCGAGGCGCTCGACGCATCCGACGCCTCACTCGGCGGCGCGCTCGCCTGGTATTCGCTGATTCACCACAGGCCGGATGCGATCGGCTCGGCTCTCGACGAGATCGCGCGCGTGCTGCGGCCGGGCGGGCTCCTGCTGGTGGGGTTCTTCGAGGGGCCGGTGCTCGAGCCTTTCGACCACGCGGTGACGACGGCCTACCGCTGGCCGGCGGCCGAACTCGGGGAGCGGCTGCGCGCATCCGGATTAGAGATCGTCGAGACGCACACTCGCACCTCGCCGAACACCCGACCGCACGCCGCCATCGTCGCTCGACGCCTCGAACTGTGAGGCTTATCGCTGGTTGAGCAGCGAGGAAGGAACGTATCGAAACCACGTCGACGGTGATCTCGATACGCGGGCTCCTCCGTCGCGCCACTACTCGATCAGCGCACAGGGCGCCGAAGCGTGAAACCTCCTCGCTGGTCGAGTAGGCCGCCCGCGGCCGTATCGAGACCACCGCGGGGTGATCTCGATACGCGGGCTCCTTCGTCGCGCCGCTACTCGATCAGCGCACAGGGCGCCGCTACTCGATCAGCGCACAGGGGTGCCGAAGCGGATCGAGCGCGCGCTTAGCGGGCGAGCGCGCCGGCGCCGAACGCGCGGTCGCCCGCTAAAGGCGCGCTCAGCAAGCTGGCACTCGCTCGAAACATGAACGGGCACCGCGAAACCTGAATTTAACAATCGCGAAACGGGCGCGCAACTGCCGTCGCCCAGCATGGGAGCATCACCTGTCAATCGACAGGTATTCGAGTCCCTGTCCGCGGAAGGTCGCGCCCATGAGTGCCCCGGAACCATCCCCGATCCACCTCGCTCCAGCCCACCAGAACCACAAGCTCTACCGCCAGGAACTGCACCGCGGTGTCGGCTCCTTCGCCTCGTTCGCCGCAGGCTTCTCGTTCGTCTCGATCCTCACTACCGTGTTCCAGCTCTTCGGGCTGGGCTTCGGAATCGGCGGCGCCGCCTTCTTCTGGACCTGGCCGCTGGTGTTCGCCGGGCAGCTTCTCGTGGCGCTCAACTTCGCTCAGCTCGCCGCGCGCTGGCCGATCGCCGGCTCCATCTTTCAGTGGGCGAGCCGCCTCGCAGGCACGACCTTCGGCTGGTTCACCGGCTGGGTCATGATCGTGGCGCAGACGCTCACCGTCGCGGTCGCCGCCATCGCGGTGCAGGCCGTGCTCCCGGCCATCTGGGACGGCTTCCAGATCGTCGGCGGCCCCACCGCAGACCCCACGCTCACCTCTCCGACCGGCGCCCAGAACGCCGTGCTGCTCGGCGTGATCCTGCTCGTGATCACCACCGTCGTCAACATTCTCAGCGTGCGCATCATGGCCCTCGCCACGAGCGTGGGCGTGATGATCGAGATCGTCGGCGTCGCAGTGCTGGTCACCGCCCTGCTCCTACTTCCCGCCCGCAGCCCGTCGGTGGTCTTCACGACCGAGGGCACGGCTCCATCCGACTCTCCGTATATCTGGGCCTTCCTCGCCTCGTCGCTGATGGCGGCCTACGTGCTCGTGGGCTTCGACTCGGCCGGCGAACTCTCCGAAGAGACGCACGCTCCGCGCAAGACGATCCCCAAGACGATCATCCGCGCGGTCGTGGTGTCGGGCCTCGGCGGTGCACTGCTGATCATCGCCGCCCTCGTCGCGGCCCCGAGCCTCACCGACGGAAGCCTCGCCGGCGGTGGCATCGCCTACGTCGTCACCGAGCGCCTCGGCCCGGTCTTCGGTCGACTGCTGCTCGTGGCCGTCGCGGTCGCCGTGTTCGCCTGCACCCTGGCGGTGCAGACATCCGGTTCGCGCATGATGTTCTCGATGGCCCGCGAGCGCGCGCTGCCCTTCTGGCGCACGCTCGCGAAGGTGTCGCCCCGCACCGGAACCCCGATCGCCACCAGCATCGTCATCGGAGTGGGCGCGGCCCTCGCCCTGGCAGTCAACTTCGGGCAGGCCGCCATCTTCACCGCCCTCTCGAGTCTGTGCATCGCCATGCTCTATCTGGCCTACCTCGGCGTCACGGTGCCGCTGCTCGTGCGTCGCCTCAAAGCACCCGATCAGGGATTCCCACCCGGCGTCGACGAGACGGGCAAGCCGCTGTTCAGCCTGGGCCGGTGGGGACTTCCGGTGAACATCATCGCCGTCGCGTACCAGATCGGCATGGTCATCAACCTGGTCTGGCCCCGCGCCGAGATCTACGACCTCACCGGCGAGACCTGGTGGCTGCAGTGGAGCGCGCTGCTCTTCATCGGCGCCACCCTTGTCGTCGGCTTCTTCGTGCACAGGCACGCCCGCACCCGCCACGGAGCGATCAGTCTCGGTCACCTGCCGGCATCCGCGAGGCCGAGCGGCACGCACGCCGAGGCCGGCGCCGTCGCAACCATCGCCTAGAGCCGCCGCCCAGACCGGCCGCGTAGACCCACCGCCCGGGCCGCGTCACACGGATGCCGTGACGCGGCCCGACAGCACCCCGCACCACCCGAAAGAGAGCACCACCACGATGACCTCGATAGCCGACGACCACCAGACCGACAGCGTGCTGGCGGCGCGGGCCGACGCACGAGCCCAGGCCGTCCGCACCGCCGACTACATGCCCTACCGTCCGGCATCCACCTCGCCGGTGGTGCCCGACGGAGTCGATCGCAACAGCCTGGTCTGGGCCGAGACGGTGGCGCCCGGCGGCTACACCCATCGGGTCATCGCGCGCGGCACCCGGCTGCGCCTCGATGACCCGACGGGCAGCGCCTGCGCTCACGTCATTCTCTACAACGCGCTCGAGACGAACGAACGACTGAACGTGGCCGACACGATCAAGATCCCGTGGCAGGCGTACCTCGGAACCGGTCATCCACTGCTCTCGGGAGACGGCCGCGCGCTGGCGACCATCACCGCCGACACCTCCGGCAGGCACGACACGTTCTGCGGCACCAGCACCGACGAATCCGCGACGGCGAGATACGGATCGGCGGCTCCCGAGGGGCCGTCGCCATCCGGCCGCTCGCGCTTTCTGCTCGCCGCCGCCAAGCATGGCCTCAGCGGGCGCGACCTGCCACCCAGCGTCTCGTTCTTTCAGGGCGTTCACGTCGAAGCGGATGGCGGACTCACCTTCACGGGTAGCGCCGGCGAGGGCACGCACGTCGAACTCGTGGCCGAGCTTCCCCTGCTCGTGCTGATCGTGAATGTGCCGCATCCGCTCGACCCTTCCAACGACTACCTGGTCGGGCCGCTCAGGGTGCACGCCTGGCCGGGCGCCCCCACCCTGCCCGGCGACCCGCAGTTCACCGCGACCCCCGAAGTGAACCGCGCCTACCTCAACTCGATCGACTACGCGGAGGCCCGAGGACTATGACCGCCACCACCACCCACACCATCGGCGACCGCGTCATCGAGACGACAGTTCCGGTCGGCGCCCACTACGCAGAGGGCACTATCCTCGACCCGAACGGCCCACTCGCGAGCGGCGCCGACGCCCACGCCGACGCCGACGCCGACGCCGTCGTCCTCGACGAGACCGTCGCACCGCTCGCCCCCTGGTCGGCTCGGCTCCTCGCCGGCCAGACCCTCACGATCGTGGATGTCGGTGGCAATCAGTCCGCAGACTTTCTGGTCTACAACGCGCAAGACACTCTCGAGCGGTACTCCACCCCCGACACTCTGGCCTGGCAGCAGAACGCCTATCTCAGGCAAGGATCGATTCTCCGCTCGAACCTCGGCCGCCCCCTGATGACCGTCACCGGCAACGAGATCGACCGCCAAGACACGATCGGTGGCGCCTGCTCCAAGGAGTCGAACACCCTGCGCTACGGCTTTCACACCGAGCACCAGCACGGCTGCCGCGAGAACTTTCTCGCCGAAGCCGCCCGGCACGGCCTGGGCGCCCGCGACCTCGTCTCGAACATCAACTGGTTCATGAACGTTCCGGTCGAGGCCGACGGCACCCTCGGCATCGTCGACGGCATGTCCGCCCCCGGCAAGCGCGTGGCGCTGCGAGCCGAGATGGACGTGCTCGTGATCGTCTCCAACTGCCCGCAGATGAACAACCCCTGCAACGACTTCAACTGCACCCCGCTGCGAATGATCGTGACCAGCCCAGCGCTCGCGACGAAAGAGAACCACGCATGACCGGCGCCTTCGACACCCTGCTCATCGCCAACCGCGGCGAGATCGCGCGCCGCATCATCCGCTCGGCTCGCACCCTCGGCCTGCGAACGGTGGCGGTCTACTCCGACGCCGACCGTGCAGCCCCGCACGTGCGCGAGGCCGATGAGGCCGTGCGGCTCGGACCAGCACCCGCCAAGGAGTCGTACCTCGACATCGACACGATCCTCGAGGTCTCCGAGCGACTGGGCGTGGGCGCGATCCACCCCGGCTACGGCTTTCTCTCTGAGAACCTCGACTTCGCCCGCCGCATCGAGGCCGCGGGCATGAGCTTCATCGGGCCCACCGCCGGGCAGATCGCCTCGTTCGGCGAGAAGCACACGGCCCGAGAGCTCGCCGCCCGCGCCGGTGTTCCGATGCTCGCCGGCACCGGGCTTCTCTCCTCGGCCGACGAAGCCGTGGTCGAGGCCGAGCGCATCGGGCTGCCCGTGATGCTCAAGGCCACGGGCGGCGGCGGCGGAATCGGCATGCAGGCCTGCATGAGCATCGACGAGGTGCGCGAGGCCTACGACCGAGTCGCCCGCCTCGGCGAGAAGAACTTCGGATCGGCCGGCGTCTTCCTCGAGCGCCTGGTGCGCCCAGCCCGCCACGTCGAGGTTCAGCTCTTCGGCGCGGGCGACGGCCGCGTCGCCGTGATCGGCGACCGCGACTGCTCGCTGCAGCGACGCAACCAGAAGGTCATCGAAGAGGCGCCCGCCCCCGCGCTTCCGGATGCCGTGCGGCGGCAACTGCACGATTCCGCCCGCCAGCTCGCGGCATCCGTCGACTACCGCTCGGCCGGCACGGTCGAGTTCGTCTACGACCCCGTGCGTGAGGAGGCTTCCTTTCTCGAGGTGAACACCCGCCTGCAGGTCGAGCATCCAGTCACCGAGGAGGTCTACGGCGTCGACCTCGTGGCCATGATGCTGCGCCTCGCCCGCGACGGCGCCGACGGCATCGACCCCTCGATCTTCACGACGCCGTTCGAGCCGAACGGCCACGCCTTCGAGGCCCGCGTCTACGCCGAAGACCCCGACAAGAACGGACTGCCCAGCTCGGGCCTCGTAACCCACGCGGCGTTCCCCGGCTTCGGCAGCGCCGAGCTCAGCGGCGTGCGCGTCGACGGCTGGATCGAGACCGGCCTCGAGGTCTCGCCCTATTACGACCCCATGCTGGCGAAGGTCATCGCCGCCGCTCCCAGCCGCGACACCGCGCTCGACCTGCTGCGCGAGGGGCTCGATGCCAGCCGCGTCGACGGCGTCGTCACCAACCTCGGCCTGCTGCGCTCGCTCACCGACGAGACCGGGCTGCGCGCCGCCGTGCACTCGACCTCCACCCTCGATCAGACCGCAGACCCCGACCCTCGCATCGATGTTCTGGATGCCGGAGCGATGACGACGGTGCAGGATCTGCCCGGGCGCACCGGATACTGGCAGATCGGCGTGCCGCCGAGCGGTCCGATGGATTCCGTCTCGTTCTCGGAGGCGAACCTCGCCGTCGGGAACCCGGCCGGCGCCCCGGCGTTGGAGATCACAGCCACCGGCCCGACCCTCAGATTCAGCGCGCCGAGCCTGATCGCCCTGACCGGCGCACCGGCATCCGCCACCCTCGACGGAGTCGAGGTGCCGTTCTGGGAGCCGATCGAAGCGGCCGCCGGCAGCGTGCTGGCCATCGGCACCCTGCTCGGGCCGGGCCAGCGCGCCTACCTCGCCGTGCGCGGCGGCATCGACGTTCCCCTCTATCTCGGCAGCGCATCCACCTTCACGCTCGGCAAGTTCGGCGGGCACGCCGGCCGCGCCCTGCTGCCCGGCGACGTGCTGCGACCCGGCTCGCCCGATTCGGATGCCGCGCATCCGGCTTTCGCGACAGGCACGCGCCTGTCGCTGGTCGGCGGCCCGACCCCCGCCGATCGCAGGCCAGCGCTCACTACGAGCTGGCAGATCGGCGTGACGGAAGGGCCACACGGCGCCCCCGACTTCTTCACCCGCGCCGACCTCAACGTCTTCTATGCGACCGACTACACGGTGCACTACAACTCGGCCCGCACCGGCGTGCGCCTCGACGGACCGCGCCCGGAGTGGGCTCGCGAAGACGGCGGCGAGGCAGGGCTGCACCCCTCGAACATCCACGACAACCCCTACGCCGTGGGGGCCATCGACTTCACCGGCGACACCCCGATCATCCTCGGCCCCGACGGCCCCAGCCTCGGCGGCTTCGTCTGCCCCGCCGTGGTCGCCAGCGGCGAGCTCTGGAAGCTCGGACAGCTGCGCCCCGGAGACACGATCCGCTTCGTGCCCGTGCGCGAGGCCGACGCGGCCGCCCTCGACGCCGACCGCGCGTCATTCAGCGTCAGAAGTTCTGGCGGCGACGGCGACGACGGCGTGATCGACCGGCTCGCGGCAACCGAGTCGCGCCCGTCTGTGACGTATCGCCGCGATGGCGACGACAATCTGCTCGTCGAATACGGCGACCTCACGCTCGACCTGGGGTTGCGGATGCGCGTGCACGCGCTGATGGAGAGACTGCAGAGCGAGTCGCCGACCGGGGTGCTCGAGCTGACCCCGGGCATCCGCTCGCTGCAGATTCACACCGACTCCTCCGAGCTGAAAGCCACCGCGCTGGCGGGCCTGCTGCGCGAGCTGGAGAACGATATTCCGGCCACGCACGAGCTTGTCGTGCCCTCGCGCACGGTGCGGCTGCCGCTGTCGTGGGACGACCCGGCCACGCATCTCGCCATCGAGCGCTACATGAACGGTGTGCGCGCCGATGCGCCGTGGACCCCGTCGAACATCGACTTCATCCGCCGCATCAACGGCCTCGACTCGGTCGACGACGTGATGAAGACCGTGTTCGACGCCACCTATCTGGTGCTCGGGCTCGGCGACGTCTACCTCGGTGCCCCCGTGGCCACCCCACTCGACCCCCGGCACCGGCTCGTGACCACCAAGTACAACCCCGCTCGCACGTGGACGGCAGAGAACTCCGTCGGCATCGGCGGCGCCTACATGTGCATCTACGGCATGGAGGGGCCGGGCGGCTACCAGTTCGTCGGCCGCACCGTGCAGGTCTGGAACCGCTTCCGCCGCGGCGGCCTGTTCCAAGAGAACCCGTGGGCGCTGCGCTTCTTCGACCGCATCGAGTGGTACCCGGTGGGTGCCGACGAGCTGCTCGAGCTGCGCGCCGAGACCGACGCCGGCCGAGGCCACTACGAGACCGAAGAGGGAACCTTCGCGATCGCCGATTACCAGCGCTTCCTCTCCGAGAACGCCGGCTCCATCGCCGATTTCCGCGAGACGCAAGCCCGCGCGTTCGGCGAGGAGAAGGAGCGCTGGCGCGCATCCGGCGAATTCGACGTGCGCCCCGACGAGAAGCAGGCCGCACCCGCCGACGCCGTCGTCGTCGCGGAGGGCTCGGTCGGAGTGGCAGCTCCCTTCACCTCCACCGTGTGGCAGATCGGCGTCGAGCCGGGCCAGGCGGTGAGTGCCGGGCAGAAGCTCATGGCGCTCGAGGCCATGAAAATGGAATCGGCGGTCGTCGCCGCATCGGAGGGCGTTGTGGGCGAGATCCACGTGCGACCCGGAGACCAGGTCTCGCCCGGCCAGATTCTCATCTCGATTATTGGAGCAGCAGCATGACGCCCACCAGCACCGCCGTCGATCGGGTCGCCGCCGCATACGAGCGCATCCGCGCCGTGGATCGCCCCGAGATCTGGATCAGCCTGCGCGACGAGCAGGATGCGCTCGACGAGGCCGCGTCGATCGACGAGCGCGTCGCGGCGGGCGAAACGCTGCCGTTGGCCGGAACCGTGGCCGGGGTCAAAGACAACATCGACGCGGCCGGTTTCGACACGACGGCCGCGGCCCCGAGCTACCGCTATCGCCCGGATGCGGACTCGACCGCGGTCAGTCGCCTTCGCGAGGCCGGCTCGGTGATCATCGGCAAGACCAACCTCGACCAGTTCGCCACCGGGCTCGTCGGCACCCGCAGCCCCTTCGGCGCGGTGCGCAACGCGTGGCGACCCGACCGCATCTCAGGCGGCTCAAGCTCGGGCTCCGCCGTGGCGGTCGCTCTCGGCCTCGTCGATGTCGCGCTGGGCACCGACACCGCGGGCTCGGGTCGCGTGCCCGCCGCGCTCAACGGCATCGTCGGCGTCAAGCTCACCCGCGGTCGCATCCCGACCACGGGCGTTGTGCCCGCCTGCCGCACCCTCGACTGCGT
Source organism: Agreia pratensis (assembly GCF_900177685.1). Taxonomy (GTDB): domain Bacteria; phylum Actinomycetota; class Actinomycetes; order Actinomycetales; family Microbacteriaceae; genus Agreia; species Agreia pratensis. The sequence continues at coordinate 66,099 of NZ_FXAY01000002.1, read as the reverse complement.
CACCGTCTTCGCCCGCGAGGCCGCCCTCGCCTACAACACGGCCGAGCTGCTGGCCGGGCCCGACGGCATCGATCCCCTGGAACGCACCCTCGAGGAGGCCGCGCGCGCGACCGGCACCGCGCTTCCCGCACGCCCCCGTGTCGGTATCCCGACCGCAGAGCATCTGGATGGCCTCGCCCCGGGGTGGGCAGACGCGTTCCACGCCGCGGCGGGCCGCCTCGCTGACACCGGCGTGGAGATCGTCGAGGTCGACATCGCTCCCCTGCTGCAGGCAGCACGGATGCTCTACGAGTCGTCTTTCGTGGCCGAGCGCTACGCGGCCGTCGGCGAGCACATCGACGCTCACCGAGAGCTCATCGGCACAGACCTCGACCCCTCGGTCTCGACGATCGTACTGGGCGGCGCCGACCGCACCGCGGTCGAGCTCTACCGCGACCGCGAGCGGCTCGACCGGCTCGGTGCGGTGGCCAAAGCCGCGCTCTCCGGATGCGACGCGCTGCTCACCCCGACCACCACGTGGCATCCGACCCTCGCCGAGATCGCCGCCGACCCGATCGGCGGAAACAGCCGAATGGGCCGCTATACGAACTTCGCCAATCTGCTCGACATGGCCTCCAGCTCGGTGCCCGCCGGCACCGTCGACGGCCTGCCCTTCGGAGTGATGATCACCGCTCCGGCCTTCCACGACCTCGCCGTGCATCAGCTGGCACAGCGCCTACTCGCACCGGCCCTCGAGATTCTGGTCGTGGGCGCCCACCTCACCGACCAGCCGCTCAACCACCAGCTCGTGGCAGCCGGAGGCTCCTTCGTTCGAAGCACAACGACCAGCTCCGACTACGCGCTCTTTGCTCTCGACACCACCCCGCCCAAGCCGGGACTGCTGCGAGTCGCCGGCGATGGGGCATCCGTTGCCGGCGAGATCTGGTCTCTACCGGCATCCGGTTTCGGCACCTTTGTCGCCGCCCTGCCTGCCCCGATGACCATCGGCCGGGTCACCCTGGCCGACGGCGACTCGGTGTCGGGCTTTCTCTGCGAGCCCATCGCCACCGAGGGGGCCGAGAACATCAGCGCGCACGGCGGCTGGTTGGCGTGGCAGCGATCCCGGGTGGTCGAATGACCTCTGCTCCCAGCGAATGAGAGCATGGGTCATATGAGTTCTGTCACCACATCGGGCAAAGCGGGCCGGCCACGCGCCAGCGCACCCAAGCAGAATTCCGCGCTGAGTGCGCGCGAGCAAATTCTCGACGCGGCGGCGGCACTGTTCTCCGAGACCGGTTTCTCGGGGTCGTCGACGCGCGCCATCGCCGACCGCGTGGGCATCCGGCAACAGTCGCTCTACTACCACTTCGCCGGCAAAGACGAGATTCTGGCCGAGCTGCTCAGCGGATCGGTGCGACCGAGTATCGAGTTCGTGCAGCGCATCGAGGAGCGCGTGCCCGACGAGATCACGCCGGCGGGCGCGCTGTTCGCTCTGGCCAGCATCGATGCCCGTACGCTGCGGCAGACCCCGCACAACATCGGCACCCTTTATCTGCTTCCCGAGATCCAGGAGTCGCGCTACGACGCGTTCCGCATCGAGCGCGAGCAGCTGCGCGCGAGCTACGGCCGGCTCGGAGTCGCCGCGGCACACCCCGACGTGGCGGCGACGATGGGCGAAGACCGCATCGGCGCCATCCTGATTCAGCTCGCCGAGCTCGTCATCCGGCTGCGTCGCGATGGCGGCACAGCGGCAACGCCCGAAGACGACGACACCACGATCGCCACGTCGTGCCTGCGGGTGCTCGGGCTGTCGTCGGCCGAGATCGCCGCGGCCCGCGACGAAGCGGGCGCGGTGACCGCGCTCAGCGCATCCCTATGACATCAGCGGCAGTCGACCCACGATCTTGTCGATGCGGTTCTTCGGCCCCACGGGCAACGACGACGTCGTCATTCATGTCGGCGTGCGCCACACCAACGATCTCTACGCCTTCGTCATCGACCGCGATCCGCCACGTGGCGGCCGAGCGCGCGCACAGCGGGCGAACGCGCCGTCGTGCGCAGCGCGTTCGCCCGCTGACGGCGCGCTCGAAGGCAGCGGCCAGCCGCCCACCTCAAGAAAGTACTTGCCTAATTGGAAAGTACTTGCCATGATTGAGGAAACGACGAGGAGACCTCTCATGGAGAACAGAACACCCGTAGCCCCGGCCGACGCGCAACTGCTGCTCGACCGGGCCGACCAACTCAGCAGATCGGCGCACAACGCCACGCGCTGGCCGTACATCACGTTCATCCTGTCGCTCGGAGTAGCGACCTCGATGGGCACGCTCGCCATGGGCCTCACGACCGGCAACGCCTTCGGTCTGGCCTACTTCGGCACGCTCGCTGCAGCCTTCGCCCTGATCATGTTCTTCATGATCTCGATCCGCGGCCGCTCCGCCTTCTCGCGCGGCCGTCGGTGGACCGGCTACATCGCCGCCTGGTTCGTGACCTACGCCGCGGCCATCTCGGTCGTGATCTGGGCGCACGGCTCGGTGCTGTGGTCGGGCGTTACGTCGGCGCTCATCCTGCTCGTGACCATGGCGTGCGCTGCTCGCGAGGCCCGCCCGTGACCGCCGTTGAGCAGCACCCGCGTCACCGCCTCGACGAGCTGCTGCAGAACCCCGTGCGCTTCTCGATCGTGGCCGCGCTCGATCGCGCCTCGACCCTCTCGTTCAAAGAGGTTCGCGACGCCGTCGAGATCACAGACTCGGCCCTGAGCAAGCAGGTCTCCCTGCTCGAAGGTGCCGGATACCTGGCGGTCGGCAAGTCATTCGCGGGAAAAATGCCGCGCACCTCGCTCACGCTCACCAAGCAGGGCCGCACCGCGTGGAACGCACACCTCGCGACGCTGCGCGAGATCGCCGGGCTGGAGTAGCGCCTCACAGCGGCCCTCCTGCTGCGGGCCCGCGCCAGTAGCGGACCAGATGTGAGCGCGCCCTTATCGGGCGAGCGCGCCACTCTGCACCGCGCGCGTGCCCGCCAAGGGCGCGCTCGACCCGGGGCGAGCGTCGGCATACGCTTGACGAGTGAAGATCGCCTGCTCGTTCGTGGGCGGCGCCGGGCACCTGGTGCCCCAGCTTCCTCTGCACCGCGCCCTCGCCGAGGCGGGGCACCAGCTCACCGTGATCGGTCGGCAGTCGGCGCTCGCCGCGGCGCCCGCCGAACTCTTCGAAGCAGCGGTCGCACGCCCCGATCCTCGCTCGGCGACATCATCCGCCATCGCACCCCTCAAGCGCGTCGACGTCGATGCCGAGTTGACCGTCGTCGCAGACCACTTCGCCGCACGCGCAGCACAGCAGTCCTTCCAAGCCGTGGCACCCGCCCTCGTCGGAGCCTCGCTTCTCGTCTGCGATGAGCTCGACTTCGGCGCGATGGCTGCTGCAGATCTGGCCGGTGTTCCGGTCGTCGTGGTCTCGGTTATCGCAACGGGTTCACTGGTGCGCCCGCCACTCGTCACCCCGTCCGTGCTCCGGCTGCGGGAGCTTTACGGCATCACCGGCTCTCCCCGACTCCGCGGCGACCTGTTCGTGGTTCCGTTCGCACCCTCGATGCGGCAGGCCGCATCCGAAGAATGGGCCGACGGCCCCGACACGCTCTGGATGCGCCCGGGCGCCACGAATCAGCAGATCGACAGTGCGGCCACAGCACCCGATGACTCGATCGTCGTGACCCTCGGCACGGAGTTCAACACGGAGTCGGGTGATCTCTTCGACCGCATTCTGGCGGCACTGAGCACGATCGAAGCACCCGCCGTCGTCGCTATCGGGCGAGACCTCGACCCCGCTCGCTTCGGCCCTCAGCCGGCACGCATTCGCGTCGAACGGTTCGTCGACCTGGCCACACTGATTCCGCGGGCGAGCGTGGTCCTCCATCACGGCGGCAGCGGGGTATTCACCGTCTCGGCTCTGGGCGGCGCGCCACAGATCGCGTTCCCGATGGGCGCCGATCAACCGTTCACAGCAGAGAGAGTCACCGCGCTGGGCATCGGCCTGGCGATGGATGCGATGACGTCGACTCCCGAGCAGATCCTGGGAGCCATTCAGCAGCTTCGGGCCGACACGGCCCAGCGAACGAAAGCAGCAGCATTGCGTGACGAGCTGCTCTGCCTGCCGAGTCCGGAGTCTCTGCTGCCGGCGATCATGGCACTGACCGGTTGAGCTCGCGCCGAGGCCGAGTTGTAACCCGAGCGCGCCTCCAGCGGGCGAGCGCGCCTTCCTGCATGGCGCGCTCGCCCGCTAACGGCGCGCTCGCCGCGGTGCCTCCGGCGCTCGCCTGGCACAATGGCTCGATGCCCGACTCCGCCGACTCCGCGCTCGAACCCGCCCTCGTTCCCGAGTTTCTCGTCACCAACCTCGACGCGAGCCTCGCCTTCTGGCGCGATCTGTGCGGCTTCACCGTCTTGTACGACCGGCCAGAGGAGCGCTTCGCCTACCTAACGCTCGGCTCCGCCCACCTCATGCTCGAAGAGATCGGCGACGGTCGACACTGGATTACCGCCCCGCTCGAGCTGCCGTTCGGTCGAGGCATCAACTTCCAGATCAGCGTTCCGGATGCCGAAGGCCTCGCCGCCTCGATGTCCGCGGCGGACATCCCGTTCTTTCTGCCGCTCGAGACCACCTGGTATCGCGTCGGCGACGAGGAGACCGGCGTGACTCAGTTCATCGTCACCGATCCCGACGGCTACCTCGTGCGTTTCCAGTCGTCGCTGGGCCGCCGCCCGCTGCGCGTCAGCGCAGCGTAGCCGGCACCAGTCCCGCCTCCGCGAGCGCGGTCCACAACGCGGGCGGCACCTCCGTCGTGGCGCGCGCCACGTTCTGCTCGACCTCCTCGGGCGACCTCATGCCGAGCGCCACTGCGGTCACCGCGGGGTGCAGCAACGGATACGCCATCGCCGCTGTGGGCAGGTCGACCCCGTGGGCCTCGCAGATGTCTGCAATCGCGGTCGCACGAGCGAGAGCATCGGCATCAGCGGCGCGGTACTCCAGGGTCGCCCCGGCCCGAGGCCTCGGCGATGCGAGCAGGCCCGTGCCGAACACTCCCACCGCGACCACGGCGACTCCGGCAGCCTCGGCCGGCTCGAGAACGCTCGCGACGGCATCCTCGGTCAGCAGGCTGTACCTGTTCGCCAGCATGATCACGTCGACGGTGCCCGCCTCAATATGAGCATCGAGGCCCACCGCGGAGTTGGTGCCGACACCGACGGCCTTCACCCGGCCGTCTGCTTTCAGTGCCGCGAGCGACTCGAGGCCCTCGTTCGCGGCACCGGGCCAGGCCTGGTCGGGGTCGTGCACGAACAGAACATCGATGAAGTCCAGCCCGAGGCGCTCGAGGCTCTCATCGAGCGAACGCTCCACACCCGAGAACGAGAAGTCCCAGCGCCTGGCGAGGTCGCCCGGCACCGCGAAGCCGTCATCGTCGAACTCCTGCGGATTCTCTGCCGGCACGACGAGTCGGCCGACCTTGCTCGAGACCACGAAGTCCTCACGCTTTCGTCCGGCGAGACCAGCCCCGAGACGACGCTCCGAGAGACCGAGCCCATAGTGCGGGGCCGTGTCGAAGTACCGGATGCCCCTCTCCCACGCTCGCTCGATCGTCGCCTCGGCCGCCTCATCGCTGATGGCGGATCCGAAGTTGCCGAGCGGCCCGCCACCGAGGCCGATCTGCGACAGCGGGGCCGGGGGCGCGGTACGACCCACGCGCTGGAACAGGTCACTCATCTCGGGTCCAATCTCTAGAAGCGTGCGGCATTCGCGCCCGGCTCAGCGCCATGCGACGACGCCGGCGCCGAGCTGGCTCAGCGGCCAGTCAGAACCGTACATCACTCGCGACGACCCGAAAGCGCCGAAGCCTGTACTTACGATGTGAGCGAGATGGGCCTCGGTCTTCACTGTGCACAATAACTGTTGCGCAATGGTTCTTGTGTAGTTACGGTGGGTGCATGACCCCGAAAGACCGAAGCCACAGCCCCCTCACATCGGCGGCCTCGATGCGAGTTCTCGCACACCCCACCCGCCTGACATTGCTCAGCCTCCTGCGCGAACGCGGCCCGCAGACGGCCGCCCAACTCGGTGACATCGTTGATGAGGCACCGGGCACGGTGAGCTATCACCTCGCCAAGCTGGCATCCATCGATCTCATCGAGCCGGCCGTGCCGCAGAGCACCGACAAGCGGGAGCGGTGGTGGAAAGCCACGGCACCGCTCACCAGCTGGGACATGGCCGAGTTGCTCGACGATCCCGAGAAGGCAGCGGCCTCGTGGGCGCTGCAGAAGTCGATCGGGCAGGCCTATGCCGCGCGCTTCTCCGACTACATCGACGCCGCGCCGGCGATGCCGCGCGAGTGGGTCGAAGCCGGCGCGACCGGCGACCGCGTGCTGCAGCTCACGGTCGACGAGCTCGCCGCGCTGACAACCGAACTCGAGTCGCTGGTCACGCGCTATGCCGAGACGAGCGCGGGCCGCGGCGACTCCGATATCGAGACCGCGCCCGTGTCGGTGATGTACCAGGCCTACCGCCGGCCGTGACCGCTGTGCCGCCGCTGACATCACTCGAACGGCGCCGCGCATTCGGATCGCTGTCGGCCCTGCTCGCTGCACACGCGATCTCGCAGACCGGCAACGTCATTACGACCTTCGCGATCCCCTTCTACGTGCTCGGTCTCGGGGGATCCGGCGTCGAGGTGGGAATCGCCGCCTTCTTCTCCACGGTTCCGATCGTGATCGGCGGCGCACTGGGAGGCGTGGTCGTCGATCGCGTCGGGCATCGTCGCGCCGCCATCGTCGCCGACGCGATCAGCGGAGCCACCGTCCTCGCCATCCCCGTGCTCGCGCTCACGGTCGGGCTGCCGTTCTGGGCGCTTCTCCTCCTCGTCTTCGCAGGCGGCCTGCTCGACACCCCCGGCCAGACCGCGCGCCGCGTGATGCTGCCGCGGATCACGGAACGGGCGGGCATCCCGCTCGAGCGCAGCGTCGGCCTGCTCGACGGATCGGATCGACTGGCCCGATTGTTGGGCGCCACACTCGCCGGGTTACTCGTTGCGCTGATGGGGCCTATCGCCGCACTCTATGTGAACGCAGCGACCTTCGTGGTCTCGGCACTGCTCACCTGGGCGTTCGTCGTCGCGGCTCCGGTTGCGCCCGCCGACAACGCGCCCACCGACGCGACCGGGCCCGATGAGCCGAGCGGCTACTGGCGCGACCTTGCCGCGGGCCTGCGCTTCGTCATCCGCGACCCGCTCATGCGGCTGATCGTCGCCCTGGTACTCATCACGAATCTCATGGATGCCGCGCGAGGCTCGAGCCTGCTGCCTCTGTATGCGAACGACCGGCTCGGCGGCGCGGCCGCGCTCGGCCTGCTCGTCGCCGTGATGGGCGGATGCGCGTTGCTCGGCAACGTGGGTTTCGGATTCGTGGCGCATCGGGTCGGGCGCCGGGTGACGCTGGTGGTGTGCTTCGCGCTGGCCGGAGGCCCATCCAGCGCGGCCTTCGCCCTCGGCGCGCCTCTTCCGGTACTCGTGGCCGCGACGGCCCTGGGTGGACTCGCCGCCGGAGCGATCAATCCGATTCTCGGCGCCGTCCAGCTCGAGCGCGTTCCCCAGCACATGCGCGGCCGGGTATTCGGCCTCGTGAACGCGGGAGCATGGGCGGGGGTACCGTTCGGCGCGCTACTCGGAGGAATCGCGGCGGACACCATCGGGGTGAACTGGGCATTCGGCATCATCGCGATCGCGTACACGCTCGTGACCCTGACCCCGCTGCTCGGCGGATCGTGGCGACAGATGGAGAGGCAGCCCTCGCCGAGCGCGGGAGTTCACGACCACCGCGGTGGTTGAACCCGAGCGCTCGGCGAGAAGGACCGCGCTGACGACGGGATCAGCTCGCCGGAACCACATCCCAGTGCTCGCGGATGAGCTTGTCATCGACCCTGAAGATGTCGACAGCCAAGAACGGATCGCTCGCCTTCGCCCCGACGCTCTGCGAGAAAGTCCACACGAGGTCACCGTCCGAGAGCGAGATCGAGGACTCCTGCGGCGGGAACTTCGTGGATCCCGAGAAGAAGCCCTTCAGCGCGGCCGTGCCGTTCGGTGCCACGGAGTTGTGCTGTAGGTAATTCGGATCGAACGAGGTGTCGAGCACCGAGACGTCCTGGTCGCGGAACAGCGTGTTGTAAGCGCCGACGGCGAAGGTTCGATTGGTCTCTTCCTGCGCCTCGGTCACCGACCCCGGCTTGGCCGCCTTCGCGTAGAGGTCGCTGAACATGGTGTTCGTGTTGCCGCTCGCCGGGGTGCCCGTCGGGATCGGCTGCGCGAACGACCACCGCTCCACGATCTTGCCGTCGGTCACGCGGAACAGGTCGACCGCGGCCTCCCCGGTGCGCTCATCGTTCGGGTCGGAAGCGACCTGCCAGTGCACGGCCACGAGGTCACCGTCGGCAGCCGCGTGCTTGACAACCGCCTGGGCGTTGGCGACGCGGGTGTGCGCCGCTGCGAACTGATCGAGCAGGCCGCTCGGTCCGGCTGCGAGGCCGGTTCCGTGCGCGACCGCGTCGGGGGCGACCACCGCTGCGGCTTCGGTCTTGGCCGACTCCGATGTCGGATCGGGGAAGACGTCGGCGAGAAGGGTGAGCACCGTCTTCTCATTGGCAGCTTCGACGGTCGAATTCGAGCGGTCGGCGCTCGTTCCGCCTGCTGAGGTCGTGTCGACCACCGCAGCCGCTGTCGGGCTGGATGCCTTATCGCCGGACGATGAGGCCGAACCGGCCGTCGAGCATCCGGCAAGAATGGCGACGCCCGCAACGGCCGCCGCCACCCGAGTGACCATGCTGAGGGTTCCTCTATTAGTTGTCATGACAACTATTCTTCGGGCGGAGACTGAGAGTGGCCCCACAGTCAGGTGCGGTTAACCCGTCAGAGCTCGGGGTCACAGGGAAGGGACAGGTTCGAGCATGCCCCCCCTCGCCTGCCGTCATGTCATCGAGAACGGCATACTGGGCGAATGACTCGTGCGCTGCTCATCGTCGACATCCAACTTGACTACTTCGACGGGGGCGCCTTTCCCCTTGTCGGGCCCGATGCTGCGGCCGCTGCGGCGCGCACCGTCCTCGACGCCTTCCGCGCATCCGGTGAGCCTGTCGTGCACATCTTTCATGTGTCGACCGATGCCGACGCGACTTTCTTCGCACCGGGAACGCCAGGCATCGGCATCCACCCGCTCGTCGCTCCGGTCGGCGACGAGATCGTGCTGGAGAAGCACGAGCCCAACAGCTTCATCGGAACGGGATTGCAGCAGGTGCTCGCCGACGAGGGAGTGACCGAATTGGTCGTCGTCGGCATGATGAGCAGCATGTGCATCGACTCCACGACACGCGCCGCCAGCGAGTTGGGCTTCGAGGTGACCGTCGTGAGCGACGCCTGCGCGGCACCCGATCTCAGCTTCGGTGACACCGTGATCCCGGGCGCGATGGTGCACGCGTCGTTCATGGCCGCGCTCGACGGCAGCTTCGCCACGGTGCTCGCAAGCGACGAGTTGGAGAAGTGATGTCCGACGATCAGGGAATCCTCCTCTTTCTCGGCGCAGGAGTCGTCGTGCTCGCGCTCATCGCGGTGATCGGAATCACTTCCGGTCGGCGCAAGAAGAAGGCGGGCGTTGCGTCGTGGAGTGTGACGGTCGACTGGATCGGCGACCAGCCCCTCCTGTCATCGAGCGATGCCCTCCTGAACGATGCATGGCAATGGAAGCAGTTTCAGGAGCGCTACCCGATCGGATCGCCCGTCGACTCGATACGCGTCGGCGATGAGACACGCACACTCCACATATCGAGGGTGTCGCAGGGCCTCCGCGCCGGCTGGCCTCTGGCGAAGGCGGGCTTCACGGCCTACTTCGAGGAGTACGAGATGAGCGAATTCCCTGTCGCCTTCACCGTGAAGGCAGATCGCGGCGTCGTCGAAGTACGTCTCGACCACGCGGGCCTAACGGCGGTCGACGCATCCGGCACCCGTGTTTTTTCGGGCCCGTGGTCGACGCTGCTGTTCTCTAACGGACCCGACCTCATTCTCACCAACGACACGGGCATGATTCACGTCACGTTGGGGCAGGGCGGCAACGACGCGCTCGAGGAGCTCGTCGTCAAGTACGGCACCCTGAAGCAGATGCACTTCTGATCCACGCGGGCCACGTCGGCTCGCGTACGATTCGGCTCGGCACCGCAAGGGGATGTCGGCCACGCCGCCCCCGCCGTACGATGCCGACATGAGCTCACACGACAAGACCCAGGACGCCCCCATCATGGACGGCGCGAACGAAGCGACCGAAGCAGAGAAGCAGGCTGGGCGCGAAGACCAGATCAAGGCCGACAACGCCCGCGACGGAGGACTCGACGACGATCTCCGCAGCATCCGCGTCGTCGACGAGGGCAAGAACCGCGCCCGCACCGAGGGCAACGGCAGTGGAGCCGACGGAGCCGTCGACATCTCGAACAGTTCCGACGTCGAGCGCACCGGCGACAACGACTGAGATGACGCAGTCGGCGACCTGACGCTGTGTCCAGGTCGCCATCTGCGACATATCGGCACCGCTGCCGGCTAGCGCGGCATCCACCCGGTGACCCATGATCGAGGGATGACCTACCTCGCAGACTCGGCCCGTTACGACCGCTTCCCCTACCGACGCACAGGCCGAAGCGGCCTCAAGCTGCCCGCCGTCTCGCTTGGCCTCTGGCAGAACTTCGGTGACGACGTGGCCATCGAGACGCAGCGCGCGATTCTGCGCCGCGCCTTCGACTCGGGAGTCACGCACTTCGACCTCGCGAACAACTACGGCCCGCCCTATGGCAGCGCCGAGACGAACTTCGGCCGTATCTTCGCAGAGGACTTCGCCGGCTACCGAGACGAGCTCGTTCTCTCGACCAAGGCGGGCTACGACATGTGGCCGGGGCCTTACGGCGACCACGGATCGCGCAAGTACCTGCTCGCCTCGCTCGATCAGTCGCTGGCCCGCATGGGCGTCGACTACGTCGACATCTTCTACAGCCACCGCGCAGACCCCGACACTCCCCTCGAAGAGACGATGGGCGCGCTGCACACGGCCGTGCAGTCGGGGCGCGCACTCTACGCCGGCATCTCGAGCTACTCGCCCGAGCGCACCGTCGAGGCAGCCCGTATTCTCGCCGAGCTCGGAACTCCCCTGCTCATCCACCAGCCCTCGTATTCGATGTTCAACCGCTGGATCGAAGACGGCCTGCTCGACACCCTCGGCGACCTCGGCGTGGGATGCATCGCGTTCTCGCCGCTCGCTCAGGGCCTGCTCACCGACCGCTACCTCGACGGCATCCCGGCCGATTCGCGCGGCGCGCGAGGCGGCTCGATGCAGAAGCGGATGCTGACCGACGAGACACTCGCGCGGGTTCGGGGTCTCAACGAGATCGCTTCAGAGCGCGGGCAGACCCTCGCGCAGCTGGCGCTGTCGTGGGCGCTTCGCGACGAGCGCGTGACCTCGGTGCTGATCGGCGCTTCATCGGTCGCGCAGCTCGACGACAATCTCGGTGCGGTGCAGAATCTCGCGTTCACGAACGACGAACTGGCTCGCATCGACGAGCTCGCGGGCGACCGCGACATCAACCTCTGGGCGAACTCGAGCGCCGTCTAAGCTTGCATCGAGGCCAGCCGCCGGCGAGGCCCCTCGTCAGGTGGCTCGTCATGCCCTAGAGCGGCGCAACGCTGCTTCGGGCACCAGTTGCGGGTGGCTGCCCGCCGGAGAGGCTTGCAGGAGGGCGCCCCAGCGGAACCCTCTCGGTACACTGCGACGGTGCACTTCATTGATTGGCTCAATCGATTCAATGCCACTCATCCTTGGAGCCATAACGACTTCTACGGCCCCTGGATTGTCCGCCAGGTGAGGTCGAGAGGAGCTCGAAAAGTCCTTGACGTGGGGTGCGGAACCGGAAACCTTGTGGCTCGTCTGATTCCGTGGGCAGATTCGATCACGGGTTTGGAACCTCACACAGCGACCGCGAGAATCGCGGCCGAACGTTTTGCGAGCAACGAAGCCGTCGAGATTCGACCGGAGCCCTTCGAACAGAGAGATCCAGGCGACAGATTCGAGGCCATCACTCTCGTCGCAGTACTGCACCATTTACCGCTTCAAGCATCGATGAAGGGCCTCGCTTCGGCTCTTGACTCCGGTGGACGTCTCGTGATCGTGGGGTGTTATCGCGAGTCAACGCGAGCTGACCGCCTGGTTTCATTCGGAGCGCTCTTGCTCAACCCAATGATGGGGCTGATAAAGACCCTTCGAGACACACCTGCCGATCGGGAGGGCATGACTGCTCCTACCGCACCGGCACGCGAATCTCTCGCAGAAATAGCCGCTGAGGCTGCACTCTTCCTTCCCGGGGCGCGAATTCGGCGGCGGCTGTTTTGGCGGTATTCATTGGTCTACGACGCGCCCCGCAGAGGGGCCCTCAGTTGATTGGGCGAAGGTTCACCGCCGAATCAGTCAACAGTCATGCGCGCCGCGCCGCACTCCGCCTCTAGCTAGCGGCGCGCGATCGGCTGGATGCCGAATGCCTTGGCGAGACGGTCGATCTTCTCGGCGCGTCCCAACCTCGGCAGGTCACTGCCGTCGCGGATGACCCGGCCGCGCGACTCGAAGTCGTCGAGAAAGTCGCGCGCCCACGTGGCATCCGACACCGTGGGGCTGATCGTCTCGTTGATCACCGAGAGCTGGTCGAGGTCGAGGCACAGCTTTCCCGTGAGCCCCATGGCCACAGCGTGCTCCGACTTCTGGCGCAGCACCGGATGGCTGCTGCCGACCGTCGGGCCGTCGATAGGGCCGGGCAGGTTGCCGATGCGGCTGGCCACGACGAGGCGTGATCGCGGGTATGCCATGGCGAGGTCGTCGGCGCTCGTGCCGGTGTCGCGCCGGTAGTCGCCGCTGCCGAAGCCGAGGCGGAAGGCGCCTCGGGCGCGGGCGATCGAGGGCGCCTCTTCGATTCCGAGCGCCGACTCGACGAGGGCGAGAACGGGCACCGTGCCGCCGAGGCGGTCGAACGTCTCGGTCACGTGCTCGGCCGATTCGGTCTTGGCCAGCATCACGCCGGAGAGGCCAGGGACACCTTTGAGGCCGTCGACGTCGCCGCTCCAGAACTCGGTGCTGCGGTCATTGATGCGCACCCAGCCGACACCGCCGGCCGTGAGCCAATCGATGACCGAGCCGCGCGCATCCGCTTTGAGCTTGGGGTCTACGGCGTCTTCGATGTCGAGAATGATCTGGTCGGCGCGAGAGTCGCTGGCCGCATCGAACTCTTCGGATCTGATGCCTGAGACGAGCAGCCAGGAGCGGGCGATTGCGGGATCGATGGTCGATGCGGTCATCTACTGTCTACTTCTCTGTCGGAGATTCGGGCACAGTCACCGACCGTGACGATCGGCTCTGCTCGTGCCTCAGCATCGTATCGAACGATCCTCGACGGCAGCCGCAGCGGGTGACGCCTGTTCCCTTCCGCCACCGATGGGTGAAGGATGGGCGCATGCCCACGACCGCGCAGCCCTTCGAGAGCCGCCCCGCGCCGCGCCGACTGCGGCCTGGTGCGATCGCCGTGGGAGCCATCGTCGGCGTCGCCGGAGTGCCTCTCTGTTACCTGATTCTCAGCGCACTCGGAGTCACCATCTCTGACACCGGGCTCATCGCCTGCCTGGTCGCACCCACGGCGACGCTGCTTCTCGTCAGTCTCGTTCCACGAGCGCGCGGCTGGGCCCTGCAGGCAGCGGTAGCGTCGGCGCTGGCATCCGTCGCTCTCGTCGCGTTCGTCGCGGGCGGCATCGCGCTGATCTCAGGTGTGCTGTCGGATCCGGCCTAGGCCCAGTTTCTGATTACAGGACGATGTGGCCCGGTCGCGGCGTTTCCTCTAGTGACACGCCGCGACCGGGCCACATCGTCCTGTAATACGGAAACCCGCTGAGCTAGGCGCGCAACGACGCCGCACAGGTCGAGAGCATCGCGCGAAGAGCGTCTTGATCTTTCGGCGACAGGTGCGACTTCATGCGGTCTTCGACCCCCTTGACCGCGGCACTCGCCGTAGCGAGCTGGGCGCGACCCGCTGCGGTCAGCTGCGTTGGCAGCGCTCGCCCGGAAGCGGGCTGCGCGGAACGCGTCACGAGCCCGTCAGCCTCGAGCGCCTGCAACAGAACGTTCATCGCCTGACGGGTCACGAAGGTTCCGCGGGCGAGCTCGGAGTTCGAGAGCCCGGGCCGTTGGGCGAGCAGTTCGAGGCACGAGTAGTGGGTCACACTCATCCCGAGCGGGCGCAGCACGGCCTCCATCGCCGCGCGCAAGGCACTGGCGACCTCTTTCATCAGGTACCCCAACGACGTGCCCAATTCGATTCCCGACGCACCTTGATTCATGTCAATATTCTGACATACTGGATATGTCAACTAACTGACATCGACAAGGAGAATCTCATGACCGCATCCGGCCCCGGCTTCATCTCAGTGCAGGTCCGCGACATCGAGGCATCTGCCGCCTTCTACGAGAAGTACCTCGGCTTCACCCGACAGCCGGGCCCGCCCCATGCCGTGGTGTTCGCCACCACTCCCGCTGCATTCGCGGTACGCGACGCACTGCCCGGCGTCGACCTGCACTCGGGCGCCCAGCTCGGCCTCGGCATCGGCGTCTGGATGCACGCGCCCGACGCACAGCAGATCCACGACACCCTCGTGACCGACGGATTCACCATCACCTCGGCACCCGTCGACGGTCCCTTCGGCCGCACGTTCACCTTCTCCGACCCCGACGGCTACGCCATCACCCTGCACGATAAGGTCTGATCCATGACTCGACTCGAGACCGTTCACGACGTTGTCGGGCCCTGGTCGCTCGCCACCACCAAGCGATTCTGGGAGGGTTTCGCCCCCGGCAGGCTTGCATCCCAGACGCAGACCGAGGGCATCCACACCGCCTTTCTCTGCGACACCGACTGGCAGCGAGTAGATGCCGTCATCACCCAAGACGGGCCGTCGGTGCGCATCGTGGTCGAGGGCCCGGGCGAGCTGGATGCCGCGACCGAGCAGGTGCGCCGGCTGCTGTCGATAGACATCGACGGGCGCGGCTGGCCCGATGTCGCGGAACGCGATGACGTCATAGCGGATGCGCAGGCTCGGCTCCCGGGGTTCCGACCGTGCGGCTTCTACTCGCCCTATGAGGCAGCCGTGTGGTCATTGCTGTCGCAACGCACGAACATGCGGCAGGCCGCAGCCATGAAGACGCGGCTCACTCAGCAGCTCGGCGATGACGGAGCCTTTCCGTCTCCGGCCACCCTCCTCGGAGCTCAGCTCAGTCTGCCCGGACGCAAGGCGGAGTACCTGCGTGCTGTCGCCGAGGCTGCTCTCGACGGCCGACTCTCCGGCTCCTACCTGCGCTCGTTGCAGCCGACCGACGCTTTTACCCAGGTGCAGAGCATCCTGGGCATGGGACCGTTCTCGGCAGAGCTCGTGGTGATTCGCGGTGCGAACTTTGCCGATGTGCTGCCGCGCAATGAGGGCCGACTGAGCGACGAAGTCACGAAGCGCTACGGCTCCGACCGCTCGATCGACGAGATCGCCGAGGCGTGGAAGCCGTTCCGTTCGTGGGCAACGGTGCATCTGCGCGCACTGCAGGGCATCGCGGAGTAGCTGGGCTTCGCTCCCGCGCGTCAGGCGGCGGCCTGCTCCACGACGTCTCTGATCTCGGCGGCGCTGAGGTTCGCCCCGAAGAGCTCGCGACCCGGCTGCAGCACGGCGCCTTCCGCGAGCGGGCCCAGATCCACAGCATCGAAACCGAGAGAGTCGATGAGGTCGGCGGCCACCTCGTTCGCCGCGACGTCGTCTCCCGAGAGGGCGATCGCCTTGCGATCCGGGTCACCTGACGGGCGAGGCCCCTCGTCGAGGTCGTGATAGCCCATGTGATTGAACGCCTTCACCACGCGAGAGCCGGGCAGCAGGGCGGCCACGAGCTCGCTTGTCGTCGCCCCGGAGTCGGTGAGGTCGGGGCGCTTTCCGTCGACCTCCCACCAATAGTTCATGGCGTCGATCACGATCTTGTCGCGCAGTTCGCCAACCGGCAGCGCCTGGTGCCCATCCCGCGGCACCGCCTTGCCCAGCGGAAGAGCCAGGATGACGAGATCGGCCCGGCCCGCAGCATCCGAAGCCGTGGTCACCTCGGCGCCGTGCGCCAGCACGTCGATCGTCAGTGCGATCGCGGCGGGCGGCCGCGAGCTCGCGATGAGCACGCGGTAGCCGGACGCGACGGCGAGGCGGGCGAGCACGGTGCCGACCTTACCTGCACCGAGGATTCCGATGGTCGTCGGACGAGAATCGGACCCGGAGTTCGTGAGAGTGTCCATCGATCCTCAGATTAGCGAGCAGCCGTTCGACAGGGCGAACCGAGGCTCAGTCGCGCACCCCGAACAGGCCGTAGCCGTGCTTCACCAGCACGTCGTAGGCGTCGGCGTAGTTGTCGGGCACCGGGGCATCCGGCTCGTACTTGGCGAGCAGAATGCCGATGAGTCCGAGGGCGGGCGGGGTGAGGGGGCGCCTGCGGTCCTTCTCTTTGTCGGAGCGCGGCTTCGCCTCGGGATTGGGCGGAACGTATGCGGGCGTGACCGTGGGCCAGAGCGCGGGCTGGCGTGGCTTCTTGAGATTCACGGCGTTGAAGATGGGGGTCGCGGATGCGTCGCGCTCGGTCAGCGGCTCGAGTCCGTGCAGCTCGGCAATGGTCTTGGCGAGAGAGCCGTGGTGCATCTCGTCGTTGATGACGGTTCCGGCCTTCGTGTAGGCCGACACCACGATGGTGGGAACCCGCAGACCGAGACGGTCGAACGCGAAGCCCATCTCACCCGGAGCCTCATTCTTCACGGGAGGAACAGCAGCCGGCGGCGCAACGTGGTCGTACAGGCCACCGTGTTCGTCGAAGGTCACGAGCAGCACGGTGTTCATCGCGTTCGATCCGGTGGTCGAGGGCCCGTCTTTGATCGACGTGTAGACCTCGCCGAGGAGCTGCTCGCCTGCCCGCATATCCGAAAAAGCAGACTCCATCTCCGGCGTCTCGGGGTCGGTCTTGTCGCGCGCAGGCCGCACGACCGGCGGATGCATGTCGTTGTGGTCGAAAACCATGCGCGGCTCGACGAAGGCGTAGTCGGGCAGATTTCCCTTGGCCGCGTCGTCATGGAACTGCTCCATGCTGCGGAAATTGCTCTTCCAGTACTTCTGCAGCGACGGCGCACTCAGCAGCCCGGTGAGCGAGACCACCTGCTGGGCGTCGTAGTACACGCGCCACGACTTGCCCGCCTCTTCGAGCCGACTGAACACGGTCGGCACGGCCGGAGCATCCAGCCATTTGCCGATGCCGCCACCCTCGACGTTCGTGACGAAGCCGTGCGAGGTGCTCGCGTGAAAGAACGAACGATTGCAGAACGTCTGCGACGGAACCGCTGCGTGCCAGTGATCGTAGACACCGAAGCTCTTCGCCAGGGTCGACAGCACCGGAAGCATCGCGGGCGAGAACCCGCCCATCACCACCGCATACTCCTCGGGCGTCGGCGCACGCCCCCGAGAGAGCGTGGAGTTCACGATGTAGTCCTTCACGAAGCCGTCATTCTTCGGCTTCGATGGATCTGTCGGCAGGTTCCACGGCTCCTGCAGGGGGTTCTTCAGATCGGAGTTGCTCTCGGGGTCGATCGTTCCGAACAGCTGCGTGTTCACATGCGGATAGAACTCGCCCGGGTCGGGATCGGGCTGGGCCATGATGCGATCCGTCGCACCGCTGTAGACATGAGCCGGCACGGTGTCGCCCGAGGGCCCAGGGTTGCTGTACTTCCCCTGATGCAGGCCGTCGAACGTCTGCCCCGCGGGTTCCTGCCCCGACTCGTAGAGCCAGCCCAGCATGTGATCGAACGACCGGTTCTCGAACATGATCACGACCACGTGGTCGAAGCCGGGCTCATGCCGCACCGGCAGCGGCGAGAAGCCGAGTTCGTCGTCATCGGTGTCAGACGATCGGATGCCGGCGGTCACGCCGCCGACCGCTGCGCCACCCACCGCAAGACCTGCGACCCCGATGCCGGCCGTGCGCAGAAAGTTGCGTCGCGAAGCGCCGCGCGCGGCCTTCTCGCCGTCGCTCTCGTTCTTTCTGGCAGCCATCTCGGTCCCCTCCCGATCTCGCCAGAATACCTCTGCGCAAGCACGCTCTCGAGTGATATAGTAAGCGCACTTACTACCTGCACCTACTACTAGGAGGATTGCCATGTGGACCACCAACTACGAGCAGACGACCGCGGCCAGCCCATCGGCGGTCTGGGGTGCGCTGGAGAAGCTGCACTCCGGCACGCCGCTCGGTCCCGCCTCTGACGCTTTCGAGCTGCACGGCCCGTTCGCCGTCGGCACGACGCTCACGATCACGCCGCAGGGCCAGGAACCGATGCAGTCGACGATCGTCGCACTCGTTCCCAACGCCGTGTACGCCGACCGAACTGTCTTCGGCGAGCTGCAGCTGACCTTCCGGCACGACCTCGCCCCGACGGCAGACGGTGGAACGACGGTCACTCACACCCTCGTCATCGATGGACCCGGCTCCGACGATGTGGGACCGGAGCTCGGGCCACAGATCAGCGGCGACTTCCCCGTGGCAATGGCGGAGCTACTCTCCGCGGCAGAACATCCCGCAGAGTAGTCACATGCCTGGCGACCTCGACACCCAGTACCCGGATGCACAATCGAGTCCCGGGCTCGCTCTGTGGCGCGCGAGCAACGCGTGGCAGAGGCGGATCCGAGCAGCTCTCGCCCCTCACGACTTGACGCACGTCCAGTACGTGCTTCTGGCTTCGCTGACGTGGATGGATCGCACCGAGCCGGTGACCCAGCGCGATCTCGCGCGGCACACCGAACTCGACGTGATGATGACCTCGCAGGTACTCCGCACTCTCGAAACCAAGGGCTGCGTTCGCCGCGAACCCCACCCTCACGACAGGCGGGCGATCGCGTTGCACCCCACTGCCCAGGGCATCGAGCTGGCGAACCAGGCCACCCACGACGTGGAGTCCGCCGACGCTGCGTACTTCGCCGCGCTGACTACGACTCAGCGCGAATCGCTCACCGACGGTCTCCAGCAGCTGGCCTCTCGAGCGCGCCTCCCCTAGAAGGGAGTCCCCGGGTGGGTGGTCTCGGTACGCCGACTCGTTCCTCAGGCGGCTACTCGACCGACGCATCCGCTTCGTCCCACACATGAAACTGTGAGCTTCTCCTCCCGTCGTCGCTGGTAGCCTCGCTCCCGAGGGCCACCGCGCCGACTACACCGAGAAGCACCGCCTTCGGAGTGATCGCGACGAGAGGCATCCCATGACTAACTCCAACACCCGCACCCCTCAACTCGGCCGTTTCGCGCCGACACTCGCTGTCACCGACATCGATCGTTCGATTTCGTTCTTTCGAGAGTTCCTCGCCCTCGAGGTGCACTTCACGAACGGCCAGCCCACGGGCTTCGCGATCGTGCGCAACGGGCCTGCGGAGCTGCATCTCACGCTCGTCAAGAACCACCGCGGGGGCAGCCACAATGTCGCCCATCTGCTCGTCGATGACGCGGCTGCGCTCTATTCGACGATGGATGCTGCGGGGGTTCGCATGATCAAGGGGCTCCGCGATGCCGACTACGGCTTGCGTGGATTCGTCTTCTGCGACCCCGACGGCAACCGCATCGATGTCGGCCAGTCGATGCCTTGACCGCTTATTCGCGAGGCATCAGCCTCCGCATTCGAGGGTATTCTTCGTCCCGCCCGTACGAACGGGAGGAGATACGCGCATCCGACGCGAATAGTGCATTGATGTGCCACATCTCCTCCCGTTCCGGCGATAAAAGGCCGTCTTCTAGAAGGGAGCGACGCCGTCGCGGTTGACGAATGTGCCCGTCGGCCCAGCGCCACCCCGAGTTGCGAGCTCGACGATCGCATCCGTGCCCTCGGTCACCGTCTGCGGACCTCTGTGGTTGTTGAATTCGGTGGCCGTGTAGCCGGGGTCGGCGGCGTTGACACGAATCTCGGGAAACGCCTTGGCGTACTGAACGGTGAGCATGGTCACCGCCGACTTCGACGCTTGGTAGAGAGGCGCGACGATCTGCGACTCGACGTGCTCCGGATCGAGCACGAACGAGAACGAGCCCATTCCGCTCGTCACATTCACGATCGTCGCCTCGTTCGAGCGCAGCAGCACAGGGCGGAACGCCAGCGTCATGCGCACGATCCCCAGCACGTTCGTGCCGAAGACGAAAGCGGCGTCGTCGGCGGTGAGATCCTCGGCGGCAGCGAAGGGGCCGCTGACTCCCGCGTTGTTGATGAGCACGTCCAGACCACCCGCGGCCTCGATGGCCTTGACAGCGGCCGCGACGGAATCATCGCTCGTCACGTCGAGCTGAACGAACCGGCCGCCCAGCGCGTCGGCGGCGGCTCGGCCGCGGGTCTCGTCTCGTGCGCCCATCCACACGGTGTGCCCGGCCTCGATGAGTCGACGGGCGGTTTCATAGCCGAGGCCTTTGTTGGCCCCGCTGATCAGTGTTGTTGTCATGTTCAGAAGTTTGCGGCGGTCGCGGCGCGCTGTCGTGGCCCGCCTCGGCGTATGGACGCGCAGTACCACCCACGACGCGTCGGCCACTGGCACACTGAATGAATGACGGATGCGCACGGCGATCTCGGAACGGTCCTTCGGGCGTGGCGCGACCGCTTGTCGCCGCTCGACGTCGGCTTTCCCGCCGGCGACTCCCGCCGGGCCGCGGGGCTTCGACGCGAAGAGCTGGCCGCTCTCGCCGGACTCAGCGTGGACTACATCGTTCGCCTCGAGCAGGGCCGCGCCCGTCACCCCTCTGAGCAGGTCGCCTCGGCTCTCGCCCGCGCGCTTCAGCTCACCGATGCCGAACGTGATCACCTCTTCGTACTCGCCGGCCTCCTTCCCCCGTCGCCCCACGAGGTTCCCGCACACATTCCTCCCGGAGTGCAGCGCCTGGTCGCGCGACTGGGCGAGATCCCGGTCGCCGTCTTCACGGCATCATGGGATCTACTGAGTTGGAGCCCTCTCTGGGTGGCGCTTCTCGGCGAGCCCGTGCGGCCCGCCTCGGGCCGACCCAATCTGCTGCGCGCGCACTTCGGAAACCTCTCGCTCGGCGATGGCGGCGGGCGCATCGTCAGCCGGTCCGGCAGCGTGGATGCCTTCGGCGCATCTCTCGTCGCCGACCTCCGTCGCGTGGTCGGCCGGTATCCCGACGACCGCGGGGTGCGGGCCCTCCTCGCCGAACTCCTCTCGACGAGCGAGGAGTTCCGGGTGCTGTGGGAGAGCGGAATCGTGGGCGAGCACCAGTCGGAGAGCAAAGTCGTGAGCAACGAGCTGGTCGGCGACATCGAGCTCGACTGCGATGTGTTCAGCGTTGCTGGCACCGATTTGCGCATCGTCGCCTATACCGCTCCGGCAGCATCGGAGGCGGCCGCGAAGATCGACTTCCTCCGCGTGGCCGCTCCCGCGGCCGTCGTGCCCTAGGGACCAACATGGCGCTGGTCGAGTAGGCCGCCCGCGGCCGTATCGAGGCCACGGGTGGTCTCGATACGCCGGCTCGTTCCTCGCGCGGCTACTCGACCGGCGGAGTGACGCGGCTACTCGACCGGCGAAGGCGCGCGGCTACTCGACCGGCGCAGAGATCAGCGCGGCGAGCGGGTTCGTCGGCAGGGCGGTCCAGCCCTCGCGGCGCGCGCGGGCGAGGTGCTGTGCTGGCGGCGGTTCGTAGTGGCCGAGAGCCGCACTCCGCGAAGCGAGAGCGGCGATCACCGCGTCGAACGCGTCGCCCGAGCGCACCATGAGCTCGGCGTGACCCTGCAGATCGAGCCAGGGTGCGGCATCCAGAACCCGTGTCAGAAGCAGCTCGCGCGCTGCCGCGCTCACGCGATAACCGGTCGTATCGAACCCCCACAGTCGGAGGCTCGCGCCGGGATAGATCTCGACGACGACGCCGGAGCCCGAGCGGTCGACCGCGACGCCCCGCGCTTGAATGCGTGCAAGCAACCCGGCGCAGCGCATCGCAGTGAGACCGAGCCGATCGGTCGACACGCTGAGCGGCCAGCGACCTGTCTTGGCCCGCACGTCGCGATCGGTCTCGCGGTAAGCGAGGGTGCGTCGCCAGTCCATGCCGCCATCGACGGAGAGCGCGTCGATCGACTCGTGGTCGGCGTGGGCGACGACGAAGCTCACGAACTCGTCGGGCCAGCCGAGGGCGCAGTCGATTCCGAGCTTGTCGACCGTCGTGGCGGCCTCGGCAATGGCGTCGTCGCCCACGCCGAGTCGGAGGTCTGTCAGGGTCGCAGTAGGCCCAGACCAGTCGACGACCGCGAGCGCCGTGCCCTTGTTCTCGGCGGCAAGGTCGACCCCGGCAGTGAGCATCAGGCCAGCGTAGTCGCGAAGGTGGACCGCAACCTCAGGGAAGTAGCGCACCTCCCGCGACCAGCAGTCGGTACCACTCCGGCCTGGTGAGCTCGATCTCTGATCCTGCGGCCGCTTCACGCAGTCGCGAACCCTTGGTCGTTCCGAGCACGACCTGAATACGTGCCGGATGCCGAGTGATCCACGCCGCCGCGATCGCGGTGGGCGTCACGCCGTAGCTGGCCGCGAGCTCGTCGAGAATGTCGTTCAGCTCGGCGTAGTTCTCGCGGTCGCCGATGAAGACGCCCCCTGTCGCGCCCGACTGGAACGGAGACCACGCCTGCACGGTGATGTCGTTGAGGCGGCAGTAGTCGAGCACACCGTTGTGCCGGTCGACGGACTGCTCAGCGTGAGCCATGTTCATGGCGAGGCCGGAGGTGATCGAGGGAGCGTGGGTGATGCTCAGTTGCAGCTGGTTCACCACGAGAGGCTGACGCACCGACCTCTTCAGCAGCTCGATCTGCCCGGGCGTGTGATTCGAGACACCGAAGTGGCGAACCTTGCCCTCGGAGTGCAGCTGGTCGAAGGCGGAAGCCACCTCGTCGGGTTCGACGAGCGCATCCGGCCGGTGCAGAAGCAGAAGATCGAGATAATCGGTCTTCAGCGCCTTCAGCGAGCCGTTCACCGAGTCGAGGATGTGCTCGGCAGAGAAGTCGAAGTACCCGGGGCGGATTCCGCACTTGGTCTGCAGAATCATCTGCTCGCGCTCGGCAGAGGTGTAGTTGAGAGCGTCGGCGAACAGGCTCTCGCACACATGTTCGGGGCTGCCACTCGACCCGTAGATATCGGCGTGGTCGAAGAAGGTGATGCCTTCGGCCTGGGCATCGCCGACCAGCGTTCGAATCTCGGATGCCGACAGCTCGGTAATGCGCATCAGCCCCAGAATGTGCTGCGAAACAGTCAGATCGGTTGTTCCGAGGGTCACGTTTTTCATGCTTCGCAGGCTATCGCTCCGCACTGACAGCCGACGTGTGACGTGAGTCGCTGGCGAGGCGTATCGTCGAAGCACACCATCCGATTCTCACGAGGAGCCGCCATGACGAAACAGCTCGACAAGCCCGCATCCAAGGGTCGCACGGCGGCACGCATCGCTCTGGGCGCCATCCTCGTTCTCGCCGGAACGAGCCACCTCACCTTCGGCCGCGAAGACTTTCGGGCCCAGGTACCCGAGTTCGTTCCCCTGAAAGAAGACACCACCGTGCTGTTGAGCGGCGTCGCCGAGATCACGCTCGGTGCCTCGCTGCTCTTCGCCCCGCGCTC
This sequence comes from Agreia pratensis, assembly GCF_900177685.1. Lineage (GTDB taxonomy): Bacteria > Actinomycetota > Actinomycetes > Actinomycetales > Microbacteriaceae > Agreia > Agreia pratensis. The sequence goes on along the minus strand of NZ_FXAY01000002.1, from coordinate 42,342 downwards.
GCAGCGGGCGCGCGTCGGTGGCCTCGCCGCCGCATTCTTCACCGCGATCTTCCCGGGCAACATCGCGCAGGCGATTCACCACAGGGATGCGTTCGGTCTCGACACCGACGCCAAGCGCGTCGGGCGTCTGTTCGGCCAGCCCCTGCTGGTGGCCTGGGCGCTCTGGTCGACCCGCACCGCGGCGAAGTGAACCGAGGCCGCGTAGCCCTCGCGGTAGGCGGCGTTCTTCTTGTCTCGGCCTACGCGGCTCTGATGGCCGTGGAGTCGCTCGTCTTGGATCCGCTCGCCGCCGTTCCCGGGGCGACTCTCGGTGAGATCCATGCGCGACTCACGGCTGCGGGCGAGGACGTCGCCAGCGATATCGCGTGGGTCATCGTTACGGCGTCTGTGGGCGTGGTACTTGCTGTGAGCGCCTCGATCATCGGGCTGTGGCGGCGGTTCTCGCTGTCGACGATGGCGATGATCTTTCTCGCCATCGTCGCGGCGGGCGCAGTGCCCGCATTCCTCGACGGCTTCCGTCTGGGCATGGACATCGCCGACACCTACGGCATCGGCGGCGGAGCGCACACGATCTGGGCGGGGGTGCTCTACCTCACGAGCCTCGCAGCCGTTGGCGGAATCGTCACAGTGGGGATCTACAAAGTTCGCAGGCGTGCCCCGCTCGATGTTTGAGAGAGCGGGAGCGACGGCTAGGACTTTTGGCTAAAGGTTCATGCTTAGGACGATTCGGCGGATGCTTCCGCCGCGGTCGTCGTCGACTCGGTGCATCCCGATCTTCTCGGCTACCCGCTCGGATGCGCGATTGTCCGGGTGAATGATCGCAATCAGTTCCTGTGCGCCGATGCGCTCGCGGGCGAAGTCACGACAGGCCGCAGCAGCCTCGGTTGCCATGCCGTGGCCTTGCCACGCAGTGGCGACGTGGTAACCGACCTCGAGCTTGCTGACTGCGTTGACGTCCTGCCAGGTCAGCCCGCAGTCTCCGACGAAGTCGCCCGCGAGTGTCTCGACGATCCAGAGGCCGTAGCCGTGCTCGGCGTAGTTTCGCTGGTTCCATGCGATCCAGGCGGCTGCCTGATCGCGAGTCTTCGGCGCGGGGTAGTAGCGCATGACTTCGGGGTCGCCCAGCATGCCAGCCATGGCGTCGAGGTCCGAGGTCGTCATCTGGCGGAAGCGAAGCCTTGCTGTATCTCGAGGAAGCACCTCAGTACGATAACCGAACGGTTTTAGCAACACGCCCTAGTAAGCCGCGCCCTCGGGCGCTGCCTCTGCGAGCGCGGCCCGGTCTTGTTTCAACCACTTTCGACCGAGCGTCACTCGGTAGATGGCGGCGACCGCCACGACGATGAAGAGAAGCCACGGACCGACCCCGCCGAACACGGTAAGGGCTACAGCGGCGACCATCGCAAGCATCAGAACCACAGACAGAGCAACTCGAGACGGACTGCCCCACAGAACGGTCGAGGGAACCCACCAGATCTGGTCGATGTCTGCCTCTCGTTCATTGTGCCGCTCGACGACCAACTGAATGAGGCAAAAACCCAAGACGAAGGAGATCGTCACGAGCCCCGGCCAGTTTTGGTACGCGCCCATGACGAACAGCACGACGAACGACGCGGCGAGTCCGGTCGTAAGCCACCAACGGAGCGGAAATCTCTTTGCAGCCATACTCAACACGCTAACAAAGTCACTTTTGCGGCTAACCCGTGAGAGCGATTCTCACTCACACATTCGAACACCAGTACGATAAGTCGCGTGGCCACGTCGCTCCTTCTGCACGTCGACGCCGACTCGTTCTTCGCCTCGGTGATCCTCCGCCATCGGCCCGAGCTCGTCGACAGGCCCATGGCGGCGATCGCCCATGTGTTCATCGCCAGCGCCAACTATCCGGCCCGGTTGCGGGGCGTTCGGGGAGGCATGCAGGTGCACGAGGCCCAGCACCTCTGCCCCGAGCTCGTCATGATCGAGACTCCGCGCGACGAGGTAGAAGAGGTCAGCGACGCCCTCTTCGACATCTTTCGAGACAGCGCCCGCGCGGTGGAGCCGGGGTCGATGGAGGAGGCCTTCCTCGATATCGGCACCACCGACATCCGGGTCGCCGTCGATGCCGCGCAATCGCTGCGGCGCCGCGTGGCGAGAGAGCTCGGCATTCCCATCAGCGTCGGAATCGGGCGCACCAAACTCATGGCGAAGCTCGCCTCGCGCGCCGCGAAGCCCGACGGCCTGCACGTCATCGACGACGCCGAGGCGGCCGAACTGCGCATCTCGCTGCCCATCTCCGATATCTGGGGAATCGGCGCGCAGACCGTCGAGCGATTGCGTCTCATCGAGGTCGCCCACCTCGCAGATCTCGATCGCATCTCACCCGAAGAACTCCGCCGCGTATGCGGAGCCGGCATGGCACATCGACTCGATCGCATCCGCGCTGGCACCGACGATGCGACGCTCAACCCGGTCGAGACGAGGTCGAGTCTCTCTTCCGAAGGAACCATCTCGGGCTACAACCGCCCCGACTGGACTCCCTCCGAACTCTTGGAAGCCTGCGTCACCCGCGTCTGCGGGCGAGCATCGAAGGCCGATCTCGCCGCGGGCGGCCTCACGGTCGCGCTGCGCTTCGACGGCGGCGATGCGCCCGTCATACTCAAACACCGGATGCCGTCGGCGACGTCAGACCCGCGGGCCTGGCTCCCCGAGATGCTGCGACTACTGGCCGCCGCCCAACAGCCCGGGCTCATCGCTGTGAAGGCCACGCTCACCGCGCTTGTTCCCCCGGAACGCGTGCAACAGACCCTGTTCTGACGCCGTAGTTGTTCCCGCTGCAGACAAGAGGTACTGGCGCACCGGGGCACACTGTCCACAGCAGACACAGTTGGCGGAGGTCAGTCCATGCCGTCGAGGCGCTCCCGCAGTCCGGCCACGATCTGCGCCTCGCTGTCGTAATAGGCGAGGCCCCAGTCCGCGACCATCGCAGCGTAGCGAACCTGGTGCTCGTCGCCGAGCATGTCTCGCACACCCTGCAGATCGGCACGGCGCGCCGCCAGGTCATCCAGATGCCCTTCGAGCATGCCGCCCAGCTGCTCGGGCGTCGACAGGCGACCCATGAGGAGGCGCAGTGCGACGGGGTGTTTGAGGATGGGAAAGCCGACCTCGCCATGAAAGAGCCATGTCTGCAACTGCTCCTCGCCGAGCTCGGTGACGCGGTAGCGGGCAGGCCCGTCGGAGGGCGCACTCTCGACGAACTCCGCTTCGGAGAGCTTGCGGAGCTCGGTGTAGATCTGGCTCATGGCGGGGCTCACCCAGTAGTAGCGAAGGGTGAAGTCGGCTCGCTGCTTGAGTTCGTAGCCCGTCATGCCCTCGGGGTTCTCGCGGTCGAAGACGAGCAGGCCCAGCAGCGCGTACGCCGTGGTCGATAGAGCGGAATTCACCATGGACATAACCATAGGTTCCTGGTAGATATATTCCTACTAGGAATATGTCTCGACGGAGAGAAAGCAGGACAGCACATGCCCCTCGAATCGACCCCGGTGACCACTCTGTTCGAGAACTACACGTCGGCCGTGCTGGCCAAAGACGTCGAGCGCTTCCTCAGCCTCTACGCCGACGACACCCTTGTCTTCGACGCGTGGGGCATGTGGGAGTTCGCCGGCGTCGACGCGTGGCGGCCAATGGTGACGATGTGGTTCGAGAGCTTGGGAGACAAGCTGTGCGAGGCGCGGTTCACCGAAGTCGTCACCTCCGTTCGTGATGACCTCGCCACCGCCCACGCCGCCGTTCGCTACGCCGAGGTCACTGCGGAGGGCGAACAGGTCGACTCCATGATGAACCGCATGACCGTGGTGCTCGAGAAGCGCGACGGCGAGTGGAAGATCACCCACGAGCACACCTCGATGCCCCTCGATATGGAGACGATGAAAGGCCTCTTCGACGCCTACGACAAGCGTGACGCGGACTGATCGAGAGTCGTTAGAACCTTGGCTTGTTCGATTCGGCGCTCGGCCAGGATGAGCTCTCAATCGACCTGATCTCAAGGCTCTTCCTCGAGGCGGCATAGAAAGCTTCCCGCGCCATTCCGGCCGTCTTGTAGAGATCGTTGAACGTCGTCGTTGTAGGGACAGCCTTCTTGGATACGTAGAGGTACACATTCCAGGTGGCCTGCGCCCACTGCCTTCCAGCCTCGATCGAAGCCGAGTCACCGAGAAGTAGAACCGCTTCGAATAGCGTCGACCTTCGATGCTCAGCGGCGACATAGAGTCGCTTTCCTTCCGCCAGTTCGAGCGGGTCGGTGGCCGGGCCCGCTTTTCGACCTGCCGCGATTCTCATGGCGATTCGACTCTCGTCTTTGAGCGCTTGAGCAAAATCTACATACGAGTTGAAACGGTTCTGATCCCACCTGGCCGATCGCTCTCGCCTCCATCGACTCCGTTCCATCATCGCGCCGCCGACGTACGACGTCACACCGCCGATTACGACGGCGAGCAGGGTGAAGAGCTCAGGAGATAAGTCGCGCATTCCGTCAGTGTGACACGCCTGGCAATGACAACCGACCTAGTCCAACGACGCAGCCAAGAGGATTGCAACCGTCCGTACGGCTGGCGTCAAGGCCTGTCGACGCGACGATATGCGCCGTTAGCCTGGGGCCTCGTTCACGACAAGGAGAACCATGAACACGTCGTCACTCATCAATCAGGTCAACGAATCTCTCGCCACACTCGGAGCAGGTCCCTTCATGACCGACAGCTCGACCGACAGCGAGACCGGAGCTGTAGTCACTGGCCGACTCGACGGACGCGTTCTGCGCATCGAGTTCGTGGAGGAGGGCAGCGGAGACGGGCCCGAGAAGGGCCACCGCGTCGATGTGGTCGACGATGTATCCGGCGAGAAGCTCGGAACCGGGCGCGGAGACTCGACCTTCGCCGACGCGATCTCGAGCCACAACTGGGGTGGAACCGTCGAGGCCCTGAAGCAGCTCGGCTAGCTTCGGGTTCTCGTTCAACAGGATGGATTGCGTCATCGCCGACGTGTCAGGCTCCCGCGCGCGGCGAGCCGCCAATCCATCCTGTTGAACGCGTCAACTCGACTCAGCCCTTCGGGCCGCCGCGCAGTTCGAGAGCGATCTGCGACGCGTCGAGAATCTGCAGCGCGTAAGCGAGCACATCGGCGTCGAAGGTGCCGTGGTCTCTGGCCTCGAGCAGCGCCGCCCTTTGGGCACCGATCACCGCCAGCTCATGCTCCTTTGCAGACACGAAGCCCTTGATCGACTGTTCGACCGGCGGTGCCGGAGGAACAGCCTCGGCACTCGTTCTCATCAACTGCATCAGTCGGGTCCGCTCGGCGTTCGTCTGCTCATCGATCGCCGTCTGGTCGACCTTCGGCGCGACGGCACGCAACAGCGGTCCGATAGTTCCGCCCTGCACGAGCAGCGACATGACCGCCACCGCGAAGGCGATGAGCACGAGCACTGACCGCTGCGGCGTGTCCTCGGGAAGTGTCTGTGCCGCGGCCACCGTCACGGCCCCACGCATGCCGGCCCATACGACGGCCGTGCCATCCCGCCACCCGAGCGGCGCGTTGCGAAAGTACGTGATGTCGGCGAGCGATTGCACGATGCGGCGACCCAGCCGCTCGATCTGATTGTCGGATGCGCGGCGTCGACGCCCGTTCGCCTCGCCGAACATCTGCTCGGCCCCCTCGGGCGTGCTCATCTTCTCGTGCATCTCGAGCAGCCTGTCCTGCATCTTCGCATTGCGGTTGCGCAGGGTCGAGAGCCACCACAGCAGCGGAGCCACGTAGGCCGCGCGAACGACGATCGTCAGCAGCAGAGCGCCGGCCGCGATGAGAACTGCAGGCCCGACTCCGGCATGATCACGCTCGACGTTCGCCACGATCGACGAGATCTGCACCCCCATTGTGAGAAAGACGGCGCCCTCGAGAACCAGCTCGACCGTGCGCCAGTTCTGCGAGTCAGACAGCCGGTTCTGCGCCGAAAGATAGCGCGGGGCGCGGATGCCGGTGACGAGTCCGGCGACGACGGCCGCCACGAGACCGGATGCGCCGAGCAGCTCGGCGGGAACGGCCGCAACGAAGGGAACCACAAACGAGATCACGGTATTCACTGTGGGATCGGTGACCCGCTTGCGCACGACAAGGTTGCCCCACCCGACGAGGATGCCGATGATGGCGGCGACCACGACGGAGTAGGCGAAGGTGCCGACCGCTCCCCAGAACGAGAACGACGCCGCCGTGGCGACGATAGCTGTGCGCAGCAGCACCAAGGCGGTGGCATCGTTCAGCAGACTCTCGCCCTCGAGCATCGCGACGACCCGCTTCGACACCGACGTCTGCTTGACGATCGATGTCGCCACCGCGTCGGTCGGGCTGATGATCGCGCCGAGCGCCACGCCCCACGCAAAGCCGAGATCGGGGACGACGAGTGTAAAGAACACGCCGAGTACGAGTGAACTGGCTACCACCAGCGCCACGGACAGACCGCTGATGGCACCGAATTCACGGCGGAAATTCATGGCCGGCATCGACACAGCCGACGAGTACAGCAGCGGGGGAAGCACCCCCGCCAGAATCCACTCCGGTTCGATCTCGATGCCGGCGAAGACAGGCAAGAAGCTCGCCCCCACACCGATCGCGACGAGCAGCAGAGGAGACGCCACGCCCAGCCGCGGTCCGAGCACGGTAGAGGCCGCGATTGCCGCGAAAGCGAGCACCAAGACGACGAGAAGTTCGGTCACGACTCCAGATTGGCACGGAGGTCGCGCTGCAACTCAGGCCAAACTGCCCAAATCAGTGGTTTTCGCCCGCGCCACATCTATTTTTCCTGACTTGCAGCGCAGGGAGTTGAAGCTAGTCGCGCCCGAAGAGGCTTCCGAGATCGCCTAGGCCAGGAATCTCGATGTTGGAGCCGAGCCCGGAGAGGTGCTCGCCGATGCCGCTCGCGTACTCGCCTGCGCCGGAGGCCACGTCGCCGAGACCGCCCTCGAGCCCTTCGAGACCACCCTCAAGACCACCCAGAGCGGCGAAGTCGATACCCATGCCCGAGGCCTGCTCGAGCAGAGGTCCCGCGACGCTGCTGAGCACCGCTCCCCCTGCCACGGCGGCGAGAAGTCCTCCTGCCATGCCAATGCCTGCACCCGCGACGGCGCCCACTCCGACTCCGGCGGCAGCTCCCGCCGCACCCGCCGCGGCGGGCTTCGAGAAGAGTCCGCGCAAGAAGCCCGGCTTGTGCGCCTCGCCGCGCACGGCGGAACGCGCCAAATCATCGGGCGAAGACGAGACCGGCTGCTCGGATGCGGGCAGTTCATCGCGCAGACGCGACTCGACCTGCTGGCGCTGCGCCGGCGTCAGCCTCGCGAAAGCGTCGCGATGCACCTGCTCGAGCTGCTCCGGCATCGCGGTCTTCAGCAGGTAGTCGTAACGCGCGATCGCGGCCCGGTCTTCGGGCGTCGACGCGGCCGACCCGGCCGCATCCTGAACGGGCGCGCCCGACGGAGTGCCGTAGACGGGAACATCGTGAGGGCGCGACGCGGGCGCGTCACTCACCGGCGCATCCTGAACCCGTGACGGCGTCGGATGCGTGTTGCCGGGCTGAGCGGATGCGTTGCGGCCGTCGCCTGTCACCTTGTCGGCCGCGGTGCGCACGAGGTCGCGCCAGTCGGTCGAACCGGAGCCCGAGGTCTTGCTCTGCCCCGAAGCGTCGAGCGCCTTCGACGCCATTTTCATCAGTCGCTGGAGGGTGCTCATCTCGGGCCTTTCAATAGAACGGTCTGGCCTCACAGCATGCACGACTGCTCTGGGCAGGCCCCCTGAGAAGCCTGATGAAACCCCGGTCGACGCTCGTGGGTCTCGACAGGATACGGATGCGTTTGCATCATCCGTCCAGTGACACCGCGGTGGACCGCCGGTAGTTTTCTGGCATCCGGGCGGTCGGCGTCCCGATTCAGACGAGGCAAGAGGAGAGCACCCATGAACGCGATCGAGAAGTCTCGAAGCGCCAATCACGTACTGGACATCGTGTCGTCGGCCGGAGTCGAGTACATCTTCGGCATCCCCGGCGCCAAGGTCGATGCCGTCTTCGATGCCACGAACGACGAAGGTCCCGAACTCATCGTGTGCCGTCACGAACAGAATGCGGCATTCATGGCCGCTGCCATCGGCCGGCTGACCGGTGTTCCCGGCGTCGTGCTCGTCACATCGGGGCCCGGCACCACCAACCTGGCGACGGGCCTGCTCACGGCGAATACCGAGCAGGACCCGGTGGTCGCGCTTGCCGGAGCAGTTCAGCTTTCCGACCGCTTGAAGCGAACGCACCAGTCGATGGACGCAGCCGCCTTTCTCTCGACAGTGACGAAGTCGACCGTCGAATCGACGGATCCCGACGATGTGTCGGAGGCGGTGGTCAACGCATTCAGAGTTGCGACGACAGCCCCGCGAGGCGCTACCGCGGTCGTGTTGTCGGCGAGCGTCATGGCAGCGGCGACATCCGCCGCCTCGGCCGGAGGAAGCGCCCTCCCCGTGCCGAGACTCGGACCCGCGTCGCAGACCGACATCGATCTGGCGGCGGCGCTCATCAGGTCTGCCGAACGTCCGGTGCTGCTCGTGGGCCTCCGCGGGGCGGACATCGCGGAGACCCGCGCTCTTCGGGCTTTGCTCAGCGACACCGAGCTTCCTGTCATCGAGACGTTCCAGGCTGCGGGACTCGTGTCGCACGAACTCGAGGAACACTACCTCGGTCGAGTCGGCCTGTTCAAGAACCAGCCTGCAGACCTCGCGCTCGACGAGTCCGATCTGGTCATCGCTGTCGGCTACGACGCCGTCGAGTACGACCCGGTGATCTGGAACTCCGACGTGAAACGGCGGATCATCCACATCGACTCCGTGCCCGCCCAGTACGACAACCACTACCGTCCGACCCTGGAACTCCGTGGGGATGTCGCTGCGACGATCGACGCGCTGCGCCCGACGATCGCGGGCCTCACGCTGTCGGAGACCGCGGCGGCCCGAGCCGAGGAGCAACGCCGGGAACTGGCGACGATCGATGAGCGTGCACGCAATGCCGAGGCCGCCCCAGGGTTGGTCGATCCGTCTCGCCTCGTGCTGCTGTTGCGCGACATTCTCGACGACGACGCCACGGTCGCGTGCGACATCGGATCGAACTACATCTTCATGGCACGGCACTTCAGGGTCTACGAGCCACGGCACCTTCTGTTCTCGAACGGCCAGCAGACCCTCGGTGTCGCCCTCCCCTGGGGGATCGCCGCGGCATTAGTGCGACCGGGCACGCAGGTGGTCTCGGTCTCGGGCGACGGAGGCTTTCTGTTCTCCGCCCAAGAGCTCGAGACCGCGAAACGCCTCGGCGTCTCGTTCACGCACATCATCATGCGCGACAACACGTACAACATGGTCGCGTTCCAGGAGCAGCTGAAGTACGGCCGCACCTCGGGAATCGAACTCGGTGACTACGACATCGTGAGCTTCGCCAAGGCATTTGGAGCGACAGGCCGACGGGTGACCGGCTACGACGAATTCGAGGCGGCACTGCGCGAGTCGCTCGCCGAAGACGGCGTATCGATCATCGACATCGCCGTCGACTACAGCCGTAACGCGGATATCGCGGCTCACCTCGACGAGGACTCGTTCGAATGAGCGTCGCCACTCACCGGGTCGACACCCACGACGACTACGCCGTCTACCAGACCTCGACCATGGCCGCCCTGCTCGCCGGCCTCTACGATGGCGACGTCACCATCGGCCAACTCCTGACCCACGGTGATTTCGGCCTCGGCACCTTCAATCACCTCGACGGAGAAATGGTCGTCATCGACGGCGTCTGCTACCACCTCCGCGACGACGGGAGCGTCGAGGTCGCGTCCGCCACCGACAAGACCCCGTTCGCTGCCGTGATGACCTTCGTCGGCACACAAGGCTTCGACGTGAGCAAGACCACAACCCTGGCCGACGTGACGCATCAGATCGACGAGCTGACGGGAGGTGAGAATCTTCCCGTCGCCATTCGGATCGATGGACGATTCACGTCGTTGACAACCCGCACCGTGGGCGAGCAGCACAAGCCGTACCCGCCGTTGACGGATGCGACGGCGCATGAGGCCATCAATACGCTGGAGACGACTCAGGGCACGATCGCGGGTTTTCGCACCCCGCAATTCGAGGCGGCGATCTCGGTCGCCGGCTACCACCTGCACTATGTCGATGACGCGCGGAAGAATGGCGGCCACCTGCTCGACCTCAGTCTCACGGCCGGCCACGTCTCCATCGCGCCCATCTCGGAGCTCCGTCTGGTTCTGCCTGATACTCAAGCGTTCCGCGATGCGCACTTCGATCTCACAGATCTCGAGAATCAGGAGCACACGGCAGAGGGAACGTCCAACTGACCCAGCCCTCGCAGGCGCAGGACACAGAAAAGGGGCGGGCATTCAGGCCCGCCCCTTTTTCTCGTCGGTTCTTGTCAGACGGTGAGAGTCTTCTGCTCGTCGGCAGTCTGTGCCGCCTTGACCTCGATCTTGCGCGGCTTGGCCCTCTCGCTGACCGGGATGATGACGGAGAGCACGCCGTTGTCGTAGCTCGCCGAGATCTTCTCGGAGTCGACGCCGTCGCCCAGGCTGAACTGGCGCAGGTAGTCACCGTTCGATCGCTCCTGGGCGAGCCACTTGACGCCCTCGTGGGCCGCGCCGGTTCGCTTGGCCCTGATGGTGAGCAGCTGGCCGTCGACGTCGACATCGACAGAACCCGGATCGATGCCTGGCAAGTCAGCGCTGAGTACGTACTGATCACCATCGCGATACAGGTCGACGGGCATGAACTTCGGCCCCGGACGGAACGTGAGCAGGTCGCCGGCGATGCGGTCGAGCTCGCTGAAAGGATCGAAAGACATTGCCATGAGGATTCCCCTTTCTGTGAACCTGAGTCGACTTGACTCAACTTGTGAAAGTTAAATTAGCACTCGACCACCGAGAGTGCCAACCAGTTCGCCGGGAAATTTCTCGGCATCGGCCTACGAGAGGTGAGCGACCGCTTCCAGGATCAGCTCGGCCACGGCATCAGGGTGCGAGACCATGCTGGAGTGCGATGCGCCGTCGAGCTCGACCGTCTTCAGCGAACCGGCACGCTCGGCCATGAAGCGCATTCCCTCGACGGGGATGTTCTTGTCACCCGAACCGAAGATGAACCACGACGGCAGCGTCTTCCACGCGGGCGTCTCGGCCGGCTGGGGCTCTCCCAGTGCGAAGTCACGGATGGCGCGCTGCGTCGCCGCAGAGATCTTCGCCACGTCGAGGGGCACGTCTCCGGCGAACTGCTGCGGGAACAGCTCTCGGTCGACGATGAGGTCGTTCGTTCCGTCGCCGAGAGGATACGGTCGAACCGTCTCACCGAGGGTCGAGCCGGGGAACTGGCCGGTGAGTTGCAGCGAGTTCTCGCCATGATCGGGAGCGAACGCCGAGACGTAGACGAGACCCTTGACCACGTCGGTGCCGACGGCCGCCTCGGTGATCACGGCTCCGCCGTACGAGTGGCCCACGAGAACGACCGGGCCCCCGACGGATTCGACGGCCCGGCGCACGTTGTCGGCATCCGTCGTGACGCTGCGCAGCGGGTTGGGCGTAGCGAACGCGTCGACGCCCTTCGCCTGCAGGGCGGCGATGACACCGCTCCAACTGGCGGATTCCGCGAAGGCTCCGTGAACGAGTACGACAGTCAGGTTGTCAGTCATGATTTCTCCTTTGTGTGGATGGGTTGTGGTCAGTGGAATTCGACAATGAGCTCGACCTCGATGGGCGAGTCGAGCGGCAGCACGGCTACCCCCACGGCACTGCGCGAGTGCACGCCGGCGTCGCCGAAGATGTCTCCGAGAAGGTGCGAGGCGCCGTTCAGCACGCCTGCCTGCCCCGTGAACGACGGGTCGGATGCAACGAATCCCGTCACCTTCACGACCCGCGTGATGCGGTCGAGCGAACCGAGCACGGCGGCGATCGCCGCGAGCGCGTTGATCGCGCTGGTGCGGGCCAAGCCCTGCGCATCCTCAGCGCTCACGGCCCCGCCGACCTTGCCCGTGAGCGGGAGCTTCCCGTCGATGAAAGGCAGCTGGCCGGCCGTGTACACGAGGTTTCCGCTGATGGTGGCGGGAACATAGGCACCCGCGGGAGCCGCGGCTTGCTGGGGGATCTCAATACCCAAGGCGGTGAGTCGTTCGTCGATCTGTGACATGGTTTCGCTTCCTGAATCAGCACGGCGGGATGCCCACGGCCGGGTCCACAGGTCAGGCTAGGCCCGGCGAAGTGGATCGCGGGTGGCCCTGAGAATGCCACCCTGCATTCATCACCAGCACGAGCACAACGACATTTCTTGCATGACGACTCCAGAATTCTTCTATGCTGGAGTCATGACGGCAAAGCAGGTGGTTCTCGCGGAATACCTCCGCGCGAGACGCGCCGCCTTGAAGCCCGAAGACGTCGGATATCCGCCGGATCCTCAGCGCCGCGTGCGAGGTCTTCGGCGCGAAGAGGTCGCCGAACGAGCGGGAATCAGTCTCGAGTACTACGTGCGGCTCGAGCAAGGGCAGAACCACCGCGTGTCCGAGCAAGTGCTCGAGGCATTGGCCCGCGCGCTCGACCTCGACGACAGCGGTCGAAGCTACCTCTACAGACTCGCTCTTCCGTCACCCTCCGATGCACGTCCACAGACACCGCATCACGAGGTCGGCGAGCTCCTGCGTACACTGCTCGACCAGTGGGCAGGAACGGCAGCGGTCATCTTCGACCGCAATCAAGACATCATCTTCGTGAACACTCTCGCAGCCGCCCTGTCGCCCGGCTACGCCGTGCCCGGCAACAACTACGTCGTGATCATGTTCTCGACTCCTGTCGAGAATCGAACGAACGAACGCTGGCGCGACACAGCTCGCGACACCGTGGCGGCGCTCCGCTTCCACGCCGACTGCGATGACCCTCGTCTGCAGCAGATCGTCGACCAGCTCATGCCCGACGCCGACTTCCGCGAGCTCTGGCTGGCCCACGAGGCGCGACCCTTCTCCTCGGGACTCGCTCCCAATTTCGTTGAGGGCTACGGCTGGGTCGAGCTTCCGTTCCAGGTACTCGATGTGCCCGGTGGCCTCTTTATGAACGTGATCGTGTGCGAGCCGGACTCTCCCGCCGGCTTCGCCATCGAACATCTCCTCGCCCGACTGCGTGCCCCCGACGACACCAACGAGCTCGACGAGCCTCAGACCGAGGAGATCGCCGAAGCCAGCACCGAGCCGAGCGCCGCGGCCAAGTAGGGCGCGGTGCGGCTGTCGCCGTTTGCGGCGACCACCTCCGGAGTTCCCGCCACCACGACCCTCCCGCCCTTGTCACCTCCGGCCGGGCCCATGTCGATCACCCAGTCTGCGTCGGCGACCACGCTCATCTCGTGCTCGACGAGCACGACCGTGTTGCCGGCATCCACGAGCGAGTTGAGCTGTGCCACGAGCAAGCGCACGTCGGCCGGGTGCAACCCGGTCGTCGGCTCGTCGAGAACGTAGAGCGTGTGGCCGCGCCGGGCACGCTGCAACTCGGTCGCGAGTTTGATGCGCTGAGCTTCGCCTCCCGACAGCTCGGTGGCCGGCTGGCCGAGGCGAAGATACCCGAGCCCCACCTTGCGCAGGGTGTCGAGACTGCGCGCCGCGACGGCGACATCGCCGAGGAACTCTGCCGCCTCGTCGACGGTCATCGCCAGCACATCGGCGATCGACGCGTCGCGGTACCGCACCTCGAGGGTCTCCGCGTTGTACCGGGTGCCGCCGCAGTCTGGGCAGGGCGCGTAGCTTCCCGGCAGAAAGAGCAGCTCGACCGAGACGAAGCCCTCTCCGAGGCAGGTCGGGCAGCGCCCGCCGTCGACGTTGAACGAGAAGCGACCGGCGTCGTAGCCGCGTTCGCGCGCTTCGTCGGTCGCGGCGAAGGTCGTGCGCACGGCGTCGAACAACCCCGTGTAAGTGGCCAGGTTCGACCTCGGCGTGCGCCCGATCGGCTTCTGATCGACCTGCACGACGCGATCGACGGCGTCGTCGTGCAGCGCTTTTTCGGCAAGCACGCCGCCCACGAGACTCGACTTGCCCGAGCCCGACACCCCGGTGACCGCCGTGAGCACGCCCAGCGGCACATCGACATCCAGATTCTGGATGTTGTGCCGCGAGACCGCGCGCAGGCCCAGCCAGCGCTGGGGGTCGCGTGCCACCCGCCGCGGCGGCGCATCAGCCGACGAGGCGAAGAGGAACGGTCGCGTAACCGATTCCTCGATGCCGGAAAGCCCGCCGACGGGCCCGCTGTAGAGAACGCATCCGCCGTTCGACCCGGCCCCGGGGCCGACGTCGACGACCCAGTCGGCCCGGCGCACGACATCCATATTGTGCTCGACGACGAAGACCGAGTTGCCCGACGCCTGAAGCTGTTCGAGCACCGTGATGAGAGGTTCGGCGTCGGCGGGGTGCAGCCCGGCCGACGGCTCGTCGAGCACATAGATCACGCCGAAGAGCCCCGACCGCAGCTGGGTGGCGATGCGCAGACGCTGCATCTCGCCGGGCGACAGGGTCGGAGTAGCGCGGCTCAGGCCGAGGTAGTCGAGGCCGAGGCCCACAAGCACCTCGATGCGAGCGAGTAGGTCTGAGGCGATCGTTACCGCGACCTCGGTGAGTTCGCCCGACGAGCGGTCGGACCGTGCGGCACCCGCCGTCTTCAGTTCAGCGGTGGGGCGCAGCACGTCGGCCAGACCCGCGAAAGGCATGTCGTTCAGCTCTGCGATGCTGTGCCCGGCGAAGGTGACCGCGAGTGCCGCCCGTGTGAGGCCGCTGCCCCCGCAGAGCGAGCAGGGCGCCGTCTCTACGAAGCGCTGTGCCCGGTTGCGCTGGGCCTCGCTCTTCGAGTCGGCGAGGGTGTGCATGATGAAGCTCTTGGCACTCCAGAAGCGCCCCTTATAGGGCTTCGCCACTCGATCGCGCTGCGGAGTGACCTCGACCACGGGCTGCTCGTCGGTGAAGAGCAGCCAGTCTCTGTCTTTCTGCGGCAGTTCTCGCCACGGCCGATCGATGTCGTAGCCGAGCCCCGCTGTCACGTCGCGCAGGTTCTTGCCCTGCCAGGCCCCGGGCCAGGCTGTGATGGCTCCGTCTCGGATGCTCAGGCCCGGGTCGTGCACGGCCGTCGCCTCGGTCACGTCGTGCGCGATGCCGAGTCCGTGGCAGCGCGGGCATGCGCCGGCCGCCGTGTTGGGAGAGAACGAGTCCGAATCGAGCCGGCCCGTCGCATCCGAGGGGTAGCTGCCAGCCCGGGAGTAGAGCATGCGCAGCAGATTCGACAGCGTCGTGAGAGTGCCGACGGTCGAACGCGAGCTGGGGGCGCCACGCCGCTGCTGCAGAGCCACGGCGGGAGGCAGACCCGTGATCTCATCGACGTGAGGAGTGCTGCCCTGCGCGATCAGACGTCGCGCGTATGGAGCGACCGATTCGAGAAAGCGGCGCTGCGCCTCACCGAAGATGGTGCCGAACGCCAGCGACGACTTGCCCGATCCCGAGACCCCGGTGAAGGCGACGATGCGGTCGCGCGGCACATCGACGTCGACGTCGCGCAGGTTGTTCTCGCGGGCGCCGCGTACGCGAACGAACCCGGGTTCGGCGGATGCGATGGGCTGGTTCGGTTCTGTCTGCACCATTTCAATCGTATGCGGGGTATGGGGAGTTCTCCCCCTGTGAAGCTTTTTCGACCGCTGTTAGTGTCCTTTAGGTGCCCGATTCAGCCTCGCAGACCTCACCCGCCGCCGAGACTTCACAGCCCGAACGCTCCCCTGAGGCGGCTCGCGACGCGGCTCGCCGCATGTACGGTCCGCCCCGCGCATGGGCCCTGGTCTTCCTGTCACCGTCACCACTGCTGACTTACGGCGTTCCCGTGATCTTCGCCGCCGTCGTGGCCACGGTCGTGGGCTTGACGATCGTGCCGAACGAGGCGGTGGTGATCGTGAATGGCAACCTCACCCAGCTGACCTCGTCGACTGCAGGCCTCGTGGCCGCAGTGGTCGCCGCTGTCCTCCTGTGCGCGGGCCACGCGTTCGGTATCACCGCGGCCACACACTCCCTCATCGCGAACACCACCGACTCCAGCCTTCCGGCGCGCGCAGCGTGGGGCCGTGCCGCCCGTCGCCCCGGCCTGGTTGTGCTGGCGTTTGTCGGCGCGCTCGCTCTCTTCGTCGCGGCCGTGGCCGCATCCGTCGCGCTGGCCATCGCACCGCTATGGGCGATCGGCGGCCTCGTTCTAGCCCTCATCGTTCTGATCGTGGTCGCGCCGCTCTTGCTGGCGTGGCCGCAGCTCTTTCTGCGCAGCGCGTCGTGGGGTCAGGCTCTGGCGCGCGCATGGCGCTCCGGCAAGGTCGTCGTCTCTGGGCGGGCCGAAGACCGCACGCCCAGGGTCAACCTCATCATCGCGACCGTGGTCGTCGGCGGTCTCGGCGTGGGTCTCAGGCTGCTCGCCGGGCTCATGCCCCAGTCGCTGCTCTCCGCCATGGTCGCCGTCGCGCTCGGCATCGTCGTTCCCGCCGTGTTCGTTCTCGTGCTCTCTGCCGTTGCGGTTCGCGCCGTGGTCGTTCGTGAGGAATCCCGCGCCCGCATCGCCACCCAACCCATCGTTCCGATGTCTGCGCCCTCGTGGGCAGAGAAAGAATCGGATGCCGGAACCCGCGGGGGCGCGCTCGTCGGGCTTGCCGTGTTGCTGGTTCCCGCGCTGCTCGCGGCGCCGCTCGCGCTGGTGAACCCGTGGGGATTCGCGTCGTACTCGGCCGTCACCATGCCCACGATCGAGGATTCGGCAAGCATCGTGCCTGTGGGCGATGACGGCACAGCGGTGCTGAGCGCGAACGTCGGCTACGACCGGTTCTCAATGCGACTCTGCAAGGGCGCGAGCTGTTCGCCGATCTCCACCCTGTCGTCGTATCTGTCGACGGACACCGTCGAGACCGACGACGGCGGCCTCTTCACCGCGCAGTGGATGTTCGTCGGAGACGAGGAGGACACCGCCGACAATCGGTTCGAGCTCGACGCGGTGTCGACGAGCGCCGACGAACTGCGTCGATGGGACGACACGAACCGCAGCGGTGGGCCGTCCTCGTCGATTCCCCCCGGAGACCGCACGACGGTCGCCACGCTCGATTCGACGTTCAGTGAAGACGACGAGGTCGACGCCCGAACCGTGACCGACCGCAGCGCCGTGGCCGTGTCGAACGACGGCGAGTATCCGGTGATCGCCGCAGTGGCACGGCGAACCGGTGGCCCGCCCGAGGCGACGATGTGGATCGTCTTCTGCGACGACGACGCCTGCTCGTCGGCGACCACGAAGACGACGCAGCTCGAGTGGATCGGGGGAAGCCCGAGCAGCGCATCGATCGACCTCGTCGTCACCGAGGATGGCACAGCGGTCGTGACCCTGGCCGACCGTGAGGACTCTCGAAGCCCGGAACCGATTCCCGCCCTGCGAGTGTTCTCGACGAAAGCCGATAGTGCGGAGTTCCGCGTCGAGGCGCCCTTGCTGGCCGACATCACCGAGACCGACGAAGCCCGCTACAGCGGCTACGACGAGACGTTCGGCGCGCGGATCGAGCTCGGCGCCGATGGGCTGCCCGTCCTTCTGTCCCGCCCCGAGGGAAGCTCCGAGTTGCGACTGATCAGCTGCGCAGACGCATCATGCGCATCTGCGGGCACACGTGATCTGACGGGCTTCGACTCGTGGTCGCGGACTCCCGCCTTCGCCATCGACGAGAGCGGTCGCCCGCTCATCGCCGTCGCCGACAAGCGGCGCGCATCCCTCGATCTGATCGACTGCCTCGACGCGGCCTGCTCCGATCTCGAGTCGCGTTCGATCGCGAAGCTGGCGCTGGATGACGATCTCTCGTCGACCGAGGCACTCGCCCTGAGCCTCGATTCGCGGGGTAATCCGATCATCGCCGTGGGCGACAGACTCGCGGGCGATGTCAGAACAGACGTCGACACCTTCGACTACGAACCCGGCGAGGCCAGGCCACCCAGGAACGATCAGAGGTGGGCCGGCACCGTGCTGAACTGCAGTGACGCACGCTGTGGCCTGAAGTGATCAGCGACGCGACGCCCGGCAACTCCCGACTCAGGCGCCGGTGAACACGATCCGGTTGCCGTCGGGGTCGACGACCGGCAGTATCCGAGACGATGTTGCCGCCCTGATGCCGCCGTTCTCGATACCGGCGCCGTCGAGCAGCTGAAGCCGGGCATCCAGATCGTCGTCGTCGAGCACCATGCACGAGGTGCCGGCCCTCTCGGGCTCCACCCACACCTGCACGCCGAACGTGTCGGCGAGATGCCACTCCACGAGGCCGTCCATCGGACGCGCGTCGGGGCCGCGCCCGAACAGCAGCGAATACCAGGGAATGGACTGCGCGGAATCGCTCACCGTCATCTGGGCGAGCAGGCGCGATACCGTCACGGCGACCTCCTTGTCTCGTGCAGCAAGGGTACGTCTGGCGGCAGCCAAAGCTCTAGGCTCGTGGGCATGAATATCGTGGATTCCGACGAGCGCGACAGCACCTGGGAGCAGCATTCCTCGCACTTCCGCGTCTACTTCGCGACCGTTCCTGATCGTGCGGTGCGCACGGTCGATGTGTCGGATGCGACGTTCACCGAGACGCTCGCCTGGGCGCGCGGCAAGGCAAAGCAGAACGAGACCATCTCGATCGCCCTCATCGGCATCGACAACCGCGGGCTTCGCGGGCTCACCTGGATCTTCGGCATGGACCCGAACGACTCGTCGGAATCCGAGCTGCACGACCGCATGATCGCCGAGATGCTCGAGGAGCGTGAAACCCGCGCCTGATCTCCGCAGCAACTTGGCACCCAGCGCGCACGACTTGGCGGTAATCGACCCTCCTCGCCGAATATGGGTCGATTACCGCCACATGGATGCGCCGGGCCGCGTCAGTCGTCGGCGCGAATGTCGTCGGCGAAGGCGGCCGCGCGCTTCTGCAGCGACGCGATGCGCTCGAGCCGCGCGGCCTCCACATCGAAGCCGATATACGCCATCGCGGGCAGCTTGCGCACATTGCGCGAGCACTCGAACTCAGAACACACGAGCGTGCCGACGGTGTCGCCGTTGCGCCCGGCCGCACCCGCGCGACGCGCACTGAAGAAGACCACGTCGTTGGGCAGCTGCACATCCTGGCACCACGAGCATTGGGCTCGGGATGCGGGCTTCGTGTCGGCCCTCCGCAGCAGCACGCCGACCGCGACGTCGCCGACCG
Organism: Agreia pratensis; assembly: GCF_900177685.1. Classification (GTDB taxonomy): domain Bacteria; phylum Actinomycetota; class Actinomycetes; order Actinomycetales; family Microbacteriaceae; genus Agreia; species Agreia pratensis. Next base: position 23,043 of record NZ_FXAY01000002.1, on the reverse strand, counting down.
GAACGACGACGTACGCGCGTCGGGGGCGCTTCGGGTCGTTCCAGCCGACGTAGTCGAGTTTCTGCCAGTCGATCTCAGCGAACCCGGCGGGCAGGGTGAGGTCGGAGAGTTCTTTGCGGGACGCGTTCACGAAGGATTCGCGGATGGTCTTGTCGTTCAGAGAAAACATGGTGAGTCGCCAATCAGGGTCGGCCCGCGGCTCGGTGCCGTCGGGCGGATGTCGGTTCGGACGTTGTGCGCGCACAGAACGTGCCCGGCGTCGGCCGGCTCGCACACCGCTGGGCCGCGCGCGATGGTCGCGTGCGGCTGGAGAGCGGGGTTATCTGATGCCGGCGAGAGAACTGCCGACAACCCCCTCACGCCCGAAGGGCGACGCCGATGAACAGGAGAGACTCACGAGATCCACTGTAGCCGCCGGCTGGGGGCTCGCCCAGGGGGGCCAGAGCCCGGCTCGATCGAGCATGTCATCCCAGTGGGTCTCGGCGGCGGTCTCACTCGTACTCCAACCGTCCTCAGAACGGACTAAGCTAATCGGACTAAGTCCTGAATAGAGGAGTGAGATGCGAACCGTGAACATGCACGATGCCAAAACGCATTTCTCGCGCCTAGTGTCGGCGGCCGAAGCAGGCGAGTCGATCATCATCGCCAAGGCTGGTCGTCCTGTCGCGAAGCTTGTGGCATTGACTCCCGCCGAGCACGTCATTAAGCAGCGCATCGGTTTTCTTTCCTCAACAGCCGTATTCCCCGACGACACCGACACTCTCCGCGCGGACGAGATCGCAGCGATGTTCTCAGCCGACGAATGAGACTTCTCCTCGATACGCATGTGGTGCTCTGGGCCGCGACCGGCAGCCCTCGGCTGACATCACCACTACGCACGCTGCTTCAGTCCGCCGAGAACACCCTCGTCGTCAGCGCCGCCACGCACTGGGAGATCTCGATCAAGAATTCGCTCGGGCGACCCGATTTCGACGTCGACTTGGTCGCACTGCGTGCAGGCCTGCGAGCAAACGGATATGTCGACCTGCCCGTCACCGCCGAACACGCTGCCGTGCTGGCGGGCCTGCCCGATCTGCACCGCGATCCATTCGACCGAATGCTCGTCGCTCAAGCGCTTTCCGAGGGACTCACGCTGGTTACCGCCGACACCAGGATTCTCGGCTATCCAGTGTCGACAATCGAGGTCTGACGCACGGGTCTAACGACCCGGGTTCAGCTCACGAATGAACGACTCGGGCAGTCGAACGTTCAGCGGCACACGGGCGAAGAGGGGCGCGACGTCGGTCGGCGCATAGCCGGCGATGCCGCAGCCGATCTCGGTGACCAAGAAGGTGAGGTCTGGGCGCATCTCGGCGAACTCGACGAAGATGGCGATCTCGTCGCCCATCGCCTCGAGCCCGCTCATGGTGTCGATCGCGTACGACTCCCCGTGCAACCCGTGGCCCTCGCCCCAGACCGCACCGAAGTCACGCTGCGCCTGGGCCGCCGCGCCGGCGCCGTGATGCCCGCTCGAGTTGGACCCGAAGACGAAGATCTCGCCCGGCTGCAGACTCGTGATTCTCATGGCGGAAGACTACGTCGCTCGCGCCGACCGCACTACCCGGCGAACACCCGCAGAATCACCGTTCCGATGACGATCACCAGAACTCCGACAATCGCCCAGATGAACCACGTGCCGTTCGTCTTTGTGGTTCCCGGCGCGCCGATCTCGCCCGCGAACCACTGCGACGAGGGAGGGCTGTACTCCAGCTCGGGCAACTGATTCGGCTGAAGCACGGTGCTCGCGCTGCCGTAGCTGCGCACGAATGGCATCTCGCACTGCACGTGCACAGGGCGGTCGGCCGGAATCGTGAGCTCATTCGGTCCCCACACCAGAGAAAACCGGTGCCCGTCGAGAAGCACCACGGGGGCAACCCAGCTCGTCGCGATGGTCGGTTGCTTCCTCGTGATGAGATTCAACCGTCGAGTGGGAATCTGCTCAGGCGAGGCGTCTTCAGTCATGAGCGGCAGCTTATCGCCGGGCGTCAGCCGGCGATATCCCTTGATGTCGGAACCGGGGGCATCCGCTACCGTCGAGAGCATGCCCGATGCGTCCTTCATCTACACGATCTACATTCGCGCGACGCCGGAGCGCATCTGGCAGGCGCTCACCGATCCGTCGCTGACCAGCCAGTTCTGGTTCCTCACCCACAGCACCGATTGGGCGGTCGGGTCGACGATGACCTGGCACGTCGCGGGCGTCGACATCGTGGATGCGGAGCAGGTGGTTCTCGTGTTCGACGAGCCCCGCCGGCTCTCGTTCACCTGGCAGACCTTCACCCCCGAGTTCGGAGAGGCAGTCGGAGACGATCCCGAGTTGCTCGCGAGGCTGGCCTCGGAAGAGCGTTCGACTGCGACGTTCGACATCGAGCCCGCGGGAGCCCAGACGAAGCTCACGATCACCCACACCGGCTTCGAGACAGGCAGCGCGGTTCTGGCCGGCGTGACCGACGGCTGGCCGATGGTGCTCTCGAGTCTCAAATCACTACTCGAGACGGGCCAGGCCCTTGCCTTCCACTGACGAAGAGCTTCACGGGGCGATCGCCGAGGGGTACGCGCGCCGAGACCGCAGCAACATGGCCCCGACGATCGAGTACTTCACGGCGCTGCTCGCTCGATTTCCCGACAACCCCGAGGCCATCTACGAGGTCGGCGGCGCATACGACACCGCTGGCGAAGAGGATCGCGCTCGTGGTTTCTACGAACGTGCCCTCGCTGCGGGTCTGCAGGGCGACACGCGGCGCCGGTGTCTGCTGCAATACGGCAGCACCCTGCGCAACCTGGGCCTCTTCGATCAGTCGATAGCGGTTCTGCGCGAGGCGTGCTCCGACTACCCCGACTCCGACTCGCTGCGGGTGTTCCTTGCACTGTCGCTGCATGCGGCGTCGAGAAGCGATGCCGCGGTCGCCGAGCTGCTCACCCTGGCGGCCGACCGCATCCACTCGCCCGATATCGATCGCTACGAGCCGGCCCTTCGCGGCAACGCCGACTATCTGCGCACCCTCGACGCCGCAGCACAGGAACGCGCACAACAATAGTGCTCATGGTCACCGTTCCAAGCGGCATCGTCGCTCCCGCGCTGCGACTCGCGCGCGCCAACCGCACCTTCGTCTCTGCAGACGAGGCCCGACGCCATGTGCGGGCCCGCTCGCTCAGGCCGACGTCGTACGCACCGCCCGGCCGGCTGCATCCGGATGTTCGGGTCGACGTCGCCGAGCATGGCGGCTGGCCCGTGTATACGGTCGCGCCTCGCATCGGAACGCCGGTCGGCAGCCTCGTCTACGTTCACGGTGGCGGCTGGGTGAACCAGATCGTGAGCCAGCACTGGCACCTCGCAGCCCAGATCGCCGCAGAAGCCAACACCACGGTCACCGTGCCGATCTACCCGCTGATTCCCTTCGGCTGTGACTGTTAGCGCTTCATGGCGGTGTTCTGTGATCGCTTCGTGTCGCTAGTTGCCGATGACGAGGATGCTGGCTGCGGCTTCGACGACGTCGTCGGTGATGGTGTCGAGCTGGTTGATCTTGAGTACCCGGTTGATTTGGGGGAAGAGTCTTTCGAGGAGGCGGAAGTTGCCGCGGGTGATGCGTTCGATGGCGGCGATTGCTTGCGAGTCGGTGAAGTCGTCAGGGTCGAGAGTCCTGCCCAGTCGCTTCCAATGGCGGTCGAGAACGAAGAGGAGCTCGTCGCGTCCGAGGGTGCGGTAATGGTGTGAGAACCCGAGCCGGCTGTAGAGCTGGGGGTAGTGGCGAAATCGTTCGTCGATGCCGGGCATGCCGATCAGGATCATCGCAAGGTGGGTGCGGTCGTGTTTGTCGCGGAGCAGTTCCAGGGCGGTGGGAGTGAGCCGTTCGGCTTCGTCGATGATCAGCAGCTCCACAAAACGAGTGACGTCTTTCTGCTTTGCGGCCGCGGCCCCTGGGGTCAGGGATCGGAGGTGCTCGTCGGCGCAGATCCCGACTTTGATCTGCCAGTGCATGATCTCGTTCATCAGCGATTTGGGACTGCAGAGCACTTCGGGTGTGTAGAAGACGGTTCGGGATCGGTTCGCCAGAGCGTAGTGCGGAGCGTCTTGGTCGCCGCGGGGTCCCCAATCATTGATGTAGGCCTCGAGGGCGTCCCAGTTCGCGTAGCGGCGGGCGGAGTTGGTTTTGCCGACGCCGGCGGCCCCGTGGCAGATCCCGATGGTCTTCTCCTTCCGGACAGCGTTGGCGAATTCGGTGAAGCGCCGGTGTTCCTTGGTGACGATGAATGCTTGATTCATCACTCGTCCTCTTCGTAGGTGCGAAGCCGCGGCCGCTGCTTCGTGGGTTCGGGGGTGCGCGGTTCCTCGCGGGTAGCAACTGTTGGGATGCGATCGTTGATGACGCGACGCAGCTGCTTGCGGCGGGCGCGGCGGGCCGTTTCAATGTCGCGGAGGCTGAGTCGGAGGTTGGGGTGGGCTTCGTCGATGGCGGTGCAGATGAACGTGTCACGGTCGTAAACGCGGATCTCGGAGATGTCGCGTGGATCGTACCGGATCGTGATGGTGTGCCCAACAAAAGGCGCAAGAGTCGGGGCGAGGTAACGCTGGCCTTGGAAGTGGATGCCATCACGTTGCACCACCCGGCTCTTCGGAACAGTAAGGAGCAGCCCGTCGAGTTCTTCGAGACTCTCTGGCATTCGGGGTAACCAGCCGTCGCCAACCCAGGCGTCCCTCGGTGAGATCCCCAACTCGCTATGGATTCTGTCGTTATAGGTGCCGATGAATTCACCGATCGCGCGATCGAGCCCTGCCAGGTCGAGAACTGGTTGTGGTGTCCGGCTGCCGGGTCCGAGATGTCCGGGGAGGGTGCTGAGGAGTTCGGTGTTGATAGTGCCGAAAAACCGTTCGATCTTGCCCCGCCCCTGGGGTCGTCCGACGGTCGAGTGGATGATCCTGACGTGCAGGGCAATGGCGGTCCGCTCGAGGTGGTGGCTGATGAAGTCGGAGCCGTGGTCGACGTGCAGGATGTCCGGGATGCCGCACATCGCCCACGCCGGGTCTGTTTTTCGCCAGATCGCCTGCCGAAGGGCCAGGGCAGTGTTGATTGCTGAGGGGGCGCCGGTGAAGACCATGTACCCGCAGATCGCGCGGGAGTAGTCGTCCATCACTGTGGTCAGCCAGGGCCGGTCGGGTTTCCCATCGGCGCCGGCGATGAGGATGTCGAGTTCGGTGTGGTCGGACTGCCAGGTCTGGTTGGGGTGTTCCGCACGGCGGCGGAACACGAGCTCGTGCTTGTCCCGGTACGAGACCGGTCCCTCGAGAGCGAGTGCGACCAGCGCCGGATCGAGGGCTTGGACGATCTGCCTGACGGTCGCATAGCTCGGCGCCGGCAGCTCTCGTGCCCGCGCATCGATGACGGCAAGGCGATGCAGCGTGGCGATACTCGGGCGAGGTCGGGTGAGCGCCAACCGTTCGACAAGCTGGACTGTCTCGGCCGAGGTTCGGCGGACACCCTTGTCTGTGCGTGGATGAGGATCGAGGGCTGCGACGCCGCCTACTCGGTAGAGCTGGTGCCAGCGTTGCAGTGTCCGTGCGGAAATCCCGGTCTCTCGGGCGAGGTCAACTAGCGAGATCTGGTCTTCGACATGCAGCCGAAGAACACGCCAACGCTCGGCTGCGTCCACGAGTCACCTACACGGTCGCGCTCTCGCGAGCCGCGAAGGCCTGCTGGTGGCGGTACAAAGTGGCCCGGCTCCACCCGACGAGTTTCGCCGCGTCCTCAGCGGTCCGTCCCTTCGCTCGAGCTTCGGAAACAAGCTTGAGCTTGTCGGCAACTACGACGGGGTCCGACAGCGGCCTCCCGAACCTGGTTCCGCCTTTCCGGGCAGCCGTGATCCCGGCGTTCACGCGTTCCGTGATCAGCTCACGTTCGTACTCGGCCAATGTGGCGAGCATGTTCAACATCAGCCGGCCCGAGGTCGTCGACGGGTCGATGCCATCCGAGATGCTCTTCACCTGCACGTCCCGCTCTCGAAGCAACTTCACCGTGTTGAGAACATCGATGAGGGATCGTCCAAGACGATCGACCCGCCACACCACGACCGTGTCACCTGGCTTGGCGTACTCCAGGAGCTTCTTCATCCCGGGGCGCGAGATCGCGGTCCGACTGCCCGAGGTGACGTCGGCGAAAATGTCCCGCTCCTGCACGCCGGATTTGACGAGGGCGTCGACCTGCAGCTTCGCGTCTTGGCTCTTGGTGCTAACCCGTGTGTATCCGAGATGTCTCACTAGGCCATTGTGCCTCAGAAACTGCTAGAAGCGGTGGAAGAAAGACACTTTGCGGTAAGACATGTTTCCGGGACAGATGGTGCCCCGGAACTCCGCCACTTCTTCCCGCGGCTCGGGAGAGGTTTCGCGTGCCTCGGAAAGCTTTAGTTAGATGAGGCACAAAGCCAAAGCCTGAATATCAGCCTGCAGCGGGTGTGATTACCTTTTCGCCCGCGGGTGTGAGCGCGTGCCAGGTGCCTTTGACACCTTGTCCTTCGACGTCGCCGGGGGCGGCGTCTTTAGAGAAGGTGTAGATCGGCATGCCATTGACGGTGATCTGTTTGGCACCGTTCACGCCGGTGATCGTGCTTATGGTGCCGGTGATGCCGGTGACGGTCGGGGTAGCTGAGGTGGTGGTGATGGCGGGCCAGGTAGTTGCGCACACGTCGGTGCAGCTGCTGGTTCCGGAATTGGGTACATCGGTGTCGAAGGCGTAGGCGGTGAGTCCTTCGCCGTTGACGATGATCGTGCCGAGGCTGCTTGTCGCGGTTGCAGCGTCCGACTCCGCCACTGTCGGCACAGATGAAGTGGGGATGCTCGATGGTGCCGAGCCTGAGGCCGCGGAGGTATTGCTGGCCGAGCAACCTGCCAGTGCAAGCGTGGCGAATGTGGCTGCCGCAAGGGTGAGGGCAATCTTCGATTTCATCGGGAGGTCTCTTTCAGAGTGAGGTGAGGTGTGGTGCGGGGTGGTTCAGACGGTCTTCGCTGCAGGGGGCATGAAGAGAACGCCGGTGAGGGCGCTGCCGTGGAATGTGCGGACGGCCACGACTGCCCAGGCGGTGAGAAGTGCGGCGAAGGCGAATACGGCGGCGACCTGGAACGCGACTGATCCGGTGTGCAGGGCTACCCCGGTGAGGCCGGTGACGCAGGTACCGACGGGAAAGGTGAACGACCACCATGTCAACGAGAACGGGAGGTGTTCGCGTGCGGTTCGCACGGTGATCGCTAGGGCGAGTGCTGCCCAGAGGGCTGCGAAACCGAGTACGGGTACCCCGTAGATCACGCCGAAGGCCTGAAGGGCGTCGGCGAGGGATGTGGTGGTAGCGAGGTGGGCGTTGCCGCCGAGCAGGTTCACGGCGGTGACGGATTGGCCGAGCGGGCCAAGCACGATCCAGAGCGTCGGAACCATCGCGGCCGCACCGATCTTGTGCGTGGTGAGGCGCGACCAGATGAGGGTGATGACGATGAGAGAAGCGAGGAGGCTGAGGCCGAACATCCCGTAGCAGGCCAGCAGCATGGTGAGCCTGGCCTGGCCCTCGGGCAGGTACGGGATGAGCAGGGCGCCTGTCGACGCAGAGACCATGGGCGGCACGATGGGCATCAGCCAGCCGCCAAACGCGCTGTCGGCCGAGACCGTGAACTTCGTGAAGGTCAGGTACGGCACCGCGACAGCGGTTGCCAGGCCCATGATCGTGCCGAGGGCCCAGAGCACGGCGTCGATGGCGACGGCGGTCTGTTCGCCGAGAACGTCCCGGCCGAGGAGGATGGTTCCGGCCCCGACGGTGAGGAGGGCCATCGCGGGCGCCCCGTAGAAGTGGGCCATGACGGGGTTCAAGTGGTGGGTGCGGGCCGTCTCCCTGTTCGTGACCCAGTGCATGACCGTCGCGGCGGTGAGCGCGACGAGCAGCACGCTGGCGATGACCCACACCACTGTCGCCGCAGCGCGAAGGCCGGCGAACTGCAGGGGGAGGGTGGCGGCGGCGTTGGCTACGATTCCTGTGCCCATGACCGACGCGTACCAGTTCGGCGTGATGTTCCGGAACATGTGCATCGGGTGTTCGAGCTCGCGCATAAGCATCCGTGACGGGGTGGCGGGTCGGACGGCCTGGGCGGTTGACATGCTTCAACCCTCCTCTTCGCGGGGCGACCGCAGAAGACCGTTAGGCTTGTGGGGTCACAAGCAGAGCTTGTGGGAACGGGACGATCGTGAGCGACTTCGAACTGCCTGATCTGAAAAGTCTGCAGACTCTCGCGGCCGTGGCAGAGTTCGGCAGTCTCACGTCTGCTAGCACGAACCTCGGGGTGACCCAGCAGGCGGTCTCCTCGCGCATCCGCGCCCTGGAAGTCCGCACCGGATCCGAGCTCGTGACCCGGTCGGCCCGTGGTTCCCAGTTGACCGAGGCGGGCATGCTGGTGGCCGGTTGGGCGCAGGATGTGCTGGATGCTGCCGACCGGTTCGAGATGGCGGTCAGAGCTCTCCGAGACGCACGTCATTTGCAGCTGCGGGTCGGCGCGAGTCTGACGGTCGCCGAGCACCTCATGCCGGAGTGGTTGGTTGCGTTCCAGGCGGGGAGCGGGCATCCGGCTGCCGTCGATCTGGCCGTGGCGAATAGTCGTAGTGTTGTTGAGCAGGTGCGCGCGGGTGCCCGCGACATCGGGTTCATCGAGACCCCCGACGTGCCTTCCGACCTCGAATCGCGGGTCATCGGGTTCGACGAGCTTGTTGTCGTGGTCGGGGTGAACCATCCATGGGCGCGGCGTCGACGCGCGGTCAGCGCAGCAGAGCTCGCCTCGACCGCCCTGGTGGTCCGTGAAGAGGGTTCCGGCACGAGGCGCACGCTCGAACTCGCCCTCGGAGCGCTCGAGTCACCGCTGGTTCCGGATGCTCCCGCTTTGGTGTTGCCAACAACGACCGCGATCCGTTCCACCGCCGCCTCGGGTAGTGCGCCCGCGGTGCTGAGCTCACTCGCCATCCGCGACGACGTGACGCTCGGTCGCCTCGTTCGGGTTCGTATTGCGGGACTGGCGCTGAAGCGTCCGCTCACGGCGGTGTGGGCGCGCAGCACAACCGGCCTGCCGGAGAACGCCGAGCGACTGCTTCTGATCGCCCGGACGCATGCACGCTGAAACGACAGGGGTCGCGGGGAGAGCATCGAAGCTTGATCGCCTGGAAGAACCGCATGTGGCAGCCCTGAACGCACTCGTTCGACGGCTGCGCACAGCCGACCACGGCGCCCGGGTAGTGCCATGGGTCGACCCCGACAGTGGTGGAGTGCAAGCACGAGTGCTGGTGCTCTTCGAGAGCCCGGCGAATCTGACGGCGAGCGCCAACTCTTCGGCTTTCAGTTCAGAAGACAACGTGAACCCTACGTCGCGGTCATTCAAAGCCGCGCGTCTAGAGGCTGGAATGTCGCGTGGCGACTACGTGCGGTGGAACGTGGTCCCTTGGCCACTGTTCGACGCAGCCGGCGGGCGCCGCGTACCCAACGCCGACGACCTCAACGACGCGCAACCTGCTCTTGCTGCCATCATCGCTTTGATGCCGAGCCTGACCTCGATCGTGACGTTTGGTGCGACAGCGCTGACCGGGATCATGCGGTACTACACCCTGCATGCTCAACCGGTCATCGTGCCCGTGTTGGCGGCGCCGCACCCATCACCCGCGAACGGGCACCGGCGGGCCGAGAACCACGTGCGCGCGGTCAACGCGCTGCGCCGATCACTTCGCTGAGTCGACGCCATCGGGTCTGCTGACGATTCGGTTTCTGTCGTCGCGCGGCGCGCGGAGATACCCAACGCGGACGCCCTCGCCCGCTCGAGATGTCTTCAACCAATGCGTGTCAAAACGCATGCGATCCAAAACAGCCCGACTCCTGATCCCCGCCACCGAGCGACCACAGAACACCGCCCTGTACCGATCAACTCCACACCGCTAGATGGAGCGGTTTCCACGAACTCGCTGCGACTGTGGATTTGATCGATACGTGGCGGTGTTCTGTGATCGATAATTGGCGCGTGGGGCCAGTGACTACATGTCGTCCTTCGTGACGGGTGGTCGCCTTGCCCGCGTGCCATTTCGTCCACGCGAAGCTGTCCTGGTGGGAAAACAATTTTCTACTTGACGGTCAGGTGTCAAACGTGACAATTTATTTACATACGGTGAGACTCCTGTCCCACTGTCGGGATCCGAGCCCTAAGCTCGGTTTTTTTGTGCCGATTTCATGGGTCTGAGCGCGCACAGTGCCCTCACCTGCGCTGTGGCCGACTGAGGCGGATGGCTATCCCGGGAGTCCTGGACGTAGGGCTTGTGCTGCTCGATCGAGAGCGTCATCCAAGACGCGGAAATAGGCCCAGCGACCGCGTTGCTCACGCATGGCCAGGCCGGCGTCGACGAGTTGCTTCATGTGGTGCGAGACGGTCGGCTGCGACAGTCCGACCGGTTCTGTGAGATCGCAGATGCAGGCCTCCCCGTCCTCGCTTGCAGCGATCAGGGACAACAGGCGGATGCGCGTCGGGTCACCGAGGGCCTTAAATGTGCGGGCGAGCTGTTCAGCTTCTTCCGCACTCAACACCCCGCCTGTCACCGGGCTGCAGCACGCAGCGCCGGCCTCGGTCGCCAGCAGGGGAAGAATGATCGTCATGACCCGATCTTCTCACGTCGTATTGACATCTGTCGATAGATCGATCAGTCTCGATGCATCGAACATTGTCGATCTATCAGGAGTTGTCATGCAGAAGAACGAGCTGCCCGTCGTCGTCATCGGGGCAGGCCCCCAGGGTCTCGCCGCCGCCGCGCACCTGGTCGATCGCGGCCAGGCCGTGCTGCTCTTCGAAGCAGGCAAAACCGCAGCTGCAGGGGTTTCGGAGTGGGGGCACGTGCGATTGTTCTCGGAGTGGGGTGAGCTTGTTGACGCGGCAGCGGCACGGTTGCTCGGGCCCACCGGCTGGCAGACTCCGACGGCGGGATATCCCACGGGTGCGCAGTGGATCAGCGGGTACCTCGCCCCTCTTGCCGCGGTCCTCGGCGAGCACATCCGATACGACTCTCGCGTGGTTGGCGTATCTCGTCGTGGCCGCGACCGTTTGGTCGACGCGGGCCGGGCAGAGCAGCCCTTCACCGTGCATATCGAAGCTGCCGATGGCACCGAGTACCGGGTGGATGCACGTGCGGTGATCGACGCATCCGGCACCTGGTCAAGTCCGAACCCCGCCGGGGCCGATGGATTGCCCGCGCTCGGAGAGAAAGCGGCCGCAGATCTGCTTGACTACCGCATCCCGGACTACCGAATGCGGACGGAGTACGAGGGCCGACACAGTGTCGTCGTTGGATCTGGCCACTCGGCAGTCACCTCGGTAATCGCGCTCGGCCGGATCGCCCGTCGCGACCCGGCGACGAAGGTCACGTGGGTTCTACGCCGAGGGGTGGTCGGGAACACCTTCGGCGGTGGTGCGGCTGACGAACTGCCGGCCCGGGGTCAGCTGGGCATCACGGCGAAAGAGTTCGTCGACGCCGGCCTGATCGACATGGTGACCGGCTTCCGCGTCGAACAGATCGCCCGTGACGGTGACCAGGCGGTACTCACCAGCGAGGACGGCCGCAGCCTGGCCGCAGCCGATCACGTCGCCGTGCTCACCGGTTTCCGCCCAGACCTCTCGTTCCTATCGGAACTTCGCCTCGAGCTGGATGCGACCCTGCAGGCACCGATCCGGATCGCGGCAGAAATTGACCCGAATCTTCACTCGTGCGGTTCAGTCGCAGCGACCGGGGCCCGTGACCTCGCTCAGCCCGAACCCGACTTCTACCTGGTCGGTGCAAAGTCTTATGGGCGCGCCCCGACCTTCTTGGCCATGACCGGGTACGAGCAGGTGCGCTCCGTCGTGGCCGCGCTGGCCGGTGACCATGAAGCGGCCGCCCGGGTCGAGCTGCAGCTCCCGGATACCGGGGTCTGTGGCGGGGCGGGCTTGTTCGACTCAGCCGGCACCGGAATCGGCGGGAGCTGCTGCGCCCTGCCGGAGAAGCAATTGATCCAGCTCGGCCGCGCCCCGGCATCCGTCTAGCGGGTCAGCAGTTCCGCCTCGATGCGCGCCGCGACCGCCTCGCGCATCGGGCGCACCGCCTCGGCATCCCAGGATTCGGGATTGGCGAAAGACCACTCCAGCACTTCACCGCGGGGCGTCGACGGCAGCGCCAGTCCGGGCTTCATGAGCACCACAATGTCTGCCTCGTCAAGGTCGGCCGGCGTGACGGCGCGCGGCACGTTGCCGGAGATATCGACTCCGAGCTCCGCGACCGTCGCGGCCACCGCCGGGTTGACGACGTCAGCCGGCGCAAGTCCAGCTGAGCTCGCGTTGAACCGGTCGCTGCCGAGGTGCCCGAGAAGGGCTGCGCCGAGTTGGGAGCGGCCGGCATTGTGCTGGCAGATGAACAAGACGGTGGGTGTGGCGGTCATGATTTCTTCCGGGTTAGGATGCGACCAGGCGGGGCGCCAGGTCGTCAATTCGGTGCTGCAAGTCATCGAGGACGGCGTCGAATGCGGCATCGGTGCCGATCCGAACAGGGTCAGGGATCGACCAATGCGCCCCCTCGCGCAGGCCCAATTCTTCGTGCGCGTTGTCGCACACGGTCACCACGAAGTCGCCGGCAGCGAGCACATCGGGCAAAGCTTGGGGACGTACGCCGGGAAGGGTCAATGAGTGGCGGGCGGCTGTGGCGATCGCGCCCGACGCGATCTGCTCGGCCGGGTGAGTGCCGGCCGATGCGGCGGGGATGCTGCTGACCCTGTTCCACAGGGCAACGGCGAGTTGCGAGCGGGCCGAGTTCGCGGTGCAGACGAACAGCACCCTCCGCGCTGACCCCACCGCACCAGGCACGAGCCCCTCCAGAGCGTGCTCGGTCAGCCGCACATAGGAGCGCCGCTTGTCCGCCTCGGAGCGGTGCCGGGTGAGCATACCCACCGACTCGAGCACGTTCAGGTGGTGGGTGACGAGGTTCGAGCGCATGGTCAACGAGTCGCTGATTTCCGATGGGGCCAGCTCGCCGACGGTCAGCAGGTCGACGATGCGGAGGCGCGCAGGATCGCTGAGCGCGGCGTGCTTCGCAGCACGCCACTGCAACTCGTCATTTCGCTCAATATTCATTGTTTCAATCTTGACTGAACTACCCTGCGCGAGTCAAGATGAGGTCGACATGAAAACCTCTCAGACCCACACCCCGCACTTTCGGCCGCATCTGGCGCGCCGGGTCGCTGCCGAATTCGTGGGCACCGCGCTGCTGGTGACCGTGGTTGTGGGATCCGGGATCGCCGCGCAGCAACTCTCGCCCCGCGACGTCGGCCTGCAGCTGCTCGAGAACAGCATCGCGACCGCCCTCGGCCTGGCCGTATTGATCCTGATGCTCGGCCCGGCGTCGGGTGCGCACTTCAACCCCGTCGTCTCGCTGGTTGATTGGCTCATCGGTCGCCGCACGAAGACCGGATTACCGACCAGAGACCTTGCCCCGTATCTGTTGGCGCAGATCGGAGGAAGCATCACGGGCACACTTTTGGCCGGCATCATGTTCGACACCGCGCCCGCCTTCTCGACCACCGTCCGGGCATCGGGCGGGCACCTGGTGGGCGAGGTCGTGGCCACGGCGGGCTTGGTGCTGCTGATCTTCGCTCTCGCCCACACCGGTAAGGGTCACGTCACCGCGGCCGCGGTCGGTGTGTATATCGGGGCGGCGTACTGGTTCACCAGCTCGACGTCGTTCGCGAACCCCGCCGTGACGATCGCCCGCATGTTCACCGACACCTTTGCCGGCATCGCTCCGGCATCCGTCGCCCCGTTCATCCTGGCGCAGCTGCTCGGCGGAGCCCTGGGGCTCGGTCTGCTGTTTGTGTTCTACCCGGCCGCCACCCACACCGCTCGCGATGTCGTTGTTACTCATCCTGTCAAAGCCCACTGAAAGGCACCCATCCTCATGCATCTTGTAGCAATCGGCGGAAGCGACGCCGGAATCTCCACCGCACTCCGCGCCCGCGAACTTGACCCCAGCGTTGACGTGACCGTCGTCGTCGCGGACTCCTACCCCAACTTCTCCATCTGCGGGATTCCGTACTACTTCTCCCGCGAGGTGAACCCGTGGCAGTCCCTCGCACACCGCACCCACGCGGACCTGGAAGCGACCGGTATGCAGCTCCGGCTCGACACCCTCGCCACCGGCATCGACGTCGCCGGCCAACAGCTCACCGTTCGGGACGCGAACGGGCAGGAATCGACCATCGCGTACGACGAGCTGATGGTCGGCACCGGAGCATCCCCGTCGACCGCGGGCATCGCCGGCGTCGGCCCCGGCGGGCTCGGCCCAGACGACGGTGTGCACGTGCTGCACTCAATGGGCGACACCTTCACCCTCGAGCGCTACCTCGACGGGCACCAGCCCGAAACCGCGATCATCGTCGGCGCCGGCTACGTCGGCCTCGAAATGGCCGAAGCCCTCACCATCCGCGGCCTCCGCGTGACACAGCTACAGCGCGGCCCCGAAGTGCTCTCCACCCTCGACCCCGAACTCGGCTCCCTCGTCCACGACGAACTCGCCCGACACGGCGTCGACGTCGTCACCAACGCCCGCGTCGAAGCCATCACCCGCACGGACGGCCGCCTCACCGTGACCGGCTCCGAAAACGGCCAGGGCTACGCCCGTAACGCGGACGTTGTTCTCCTGGTCGTCGGCGTCCGCCCGAACACCAGCCTGCTTACCGGCGCCGGAGCTACCACCGGGCCCGGGGGCGCTGTCGTCGTCGACGAGCAGATGCGCACCGGCCTGCCCCACGTGTTTGCTGCAGGTGACGGTGTGGTCACCCACCACCGTCTTCTCGGTATCACCTACCTCCCGCTCGGCACAACCGCGCACAAGCAGGGCCGCGTCGCCGGAGAAAACGCGATCGGCGGCAACACGCGTTTTGCTGGCAGCCTCGGAACTCAGGTGGTGAAAGTCTTCGACCTCGTAGCCGCCCGTACCGGCCTCCGGGACCATGAGGCCATCGCTGCCGGCTTCACACCTCTCAGTGGCACCGCAATCGCGGATGACCACAAGGCGTACTACCCGGGATCGAAACCGCTCAGCATCCGCATCACCGGCGACGCTGACACCGGGCTCCTGCTCGGGGCGCAACTCGTCGGAGCGCGCGGCGCCGAAATCGCCAAACGCGTCGACACCTACGCCACCGCCCTGCACCACAGCATGACCGTCGACGCGATGAGCGACCTCGACCTCTCCTACACGCCCCCGCTCGGCTCACCATGGGATGCCGTCCAGGTCGCCACCCAAGCATGGACCCGAGAGCTCCGAGCCACGACCCTAGCCCGGACCTAACAGCGGCAGTCAGAAACCCCCGATATTGCGCAGGACCAGAGGAAGCCGGATACTGGTCCTGCGCCTTTGTTGCGCGGAAAAACCTTGGTCGGCCATCGAGCCGGCCTTTTTTGTTCCCGGCTCAACCACAGATCAGCGGAGAACCGTTCGCAGTATCGGGCGCCGCCTCATGGATGGCATCGAACCCGAGCTCGTCGAGCGAGCGCGGCACACGATCGAACACACCCCGGGGTTTCTTGCCGTGCCTTCATTGCAGCTGCGATGGGTCGGCCACCGACTCCAGGGCGCTGCCACGATAGCTGTCGCTGACATGCCGATCTCAGCCGCCGAAACGATCGTGCACGACATCAGGCACGAGATCTCACATACCCTTCCGAACCTGGATCATCTGACCATCTCGACGACAGTGGAGATCACGAGGTAAGGTTCGTGGATCCAATTTGGTCGATAGCCCTCAGCGCAGCCAGCAGCGTCCTGCTGCGGTCTCAGTCTCACATTTGAGGCGATTATGCTGCCTCTCGTGATGACCACCAACGTGCTGGGACTGGTCCCAGCGTCGATTCCAAGCCCGCCGCCGGAATGGGCCTCGTTCTCTTTGGGCCCGTTGACCGTTCACGTGTACGCGCTGTGCATTCTCAGCGGCATTGTGGCTGCCCTATTTATTACCCAGCGGCGGCTCTCTGCCCGAGGTGCAGGGAACGGGGTCGTGCTCGACATCATCATGTGGGCCGTACCGATCGGCATTGTGGGTGCACGTTTTTACCATGTGTTCACTCACCTCGGCGACTACTTCTACCCGGACGCGAACTTGTGGTTGGTATTCGCCATCTGGGACGGCGGCAACGCCCTCTACGGTTCGCTGCTGGGCGGGGCAGTCGGCGCCTACATCGGGTGTCGGCGACACAACATCCGCTTCTGGTCTTTCGCCGACGCCGTCGCCCCGGCTTTGCTCGTAGCCCAGTCGTTGGGACGCATCGGAAACTACTTCAACCACGAATTGTTCGGGCTCCCGACCACGCTGCCGTGGGGGCTAGAAATCTTGCCGACCGACACAATGTTCCCGGACGGTCTGCCGGCCGGGACCCTGTTCCACCCGCTGTTCCTCTACGAGATCATCTGGAACCTGACCGGATTCGCCGTCCTCCTCCTGCTTGAGCGCCGACTTGCCCTCCGCTGGGGCCGCACTCTCGGCCTTTACCTCGTCTGGTATGGACTCGGCCGCAGCTGGCTCGAAGCGATTCGCATCGACCCGACCAGCGATGGGTTCCTTGGGATCCCTGCAAACATCTGGGCATCCTTCGCTGCCATCGCTGTCGGCACGATCATCTTCATCATCCAAGGCCGACGCCACCCCGAGACCGAAAAGTCCATCTTCCGAGTTGAACCCGCGCTGGCTACAAGCGACACGGACCCCGCCGCAGAAGCCTCACCGCGAAAATTCGGCACTGACACTCACATCCTCAGGCCCTAAACCGCATACCCAAGTGACGGAGTATCTCCTGTGGCAACTCCCGCCTGGTAGATGCGTTCGATGTCTGCCCCAGCCGGTGGTGCGCATGGGGCGGAGGTTCACCGACTCGCTCGGGTCGGGCGAGTTTGAATCGGCTATTGCGTGAGACCAGAAAGGGACGCATACTGGTGTCACGCCTTTTGTGCGTGGAAAAACCTGGTCGGCCATCGTGCCGGCCTTTTTTGTGCCCTCCCGGCCGCACGTCGACGGCGCAGAGAACCTGCTCAAGATGTTTGACTTCACGGCGCTGCCACCCCTCCAGCCACAATGAGCCGATTGGTCATCGACGATCACCCGCCGGCCGATGCCGGCTTTTTTGTGCCCGGCCGGGCTATGAGCAATCTGATGCTCCCTGGCCCCCTCCTTGCTAGCCACCGCTCCTTTCTGGTCGTTGGCTTCTCAGCTCACCTCGCCACTCGGCGAGGTGCCATCAGGGCGCGTTCGCGCGTCCGTTCTCGCGGAGGTCTCGCATGACGAACCTGCTGCCCGAGTCCACGGAGGAGGTGAACCTTTTGATCGCTTTTGTCAGCGCAACTCCCCAGCTGTTGACGATTGTTGTCTTTGCCCCACTTGTCTATGTCGTCGTCTTCGGTAAGAGCAACAAACCGGCTAAGCGCATCGAGAAGTTCATCAAGTCGTGGAACCGCACGCCCAAGGCGTAGCGCAACTCGAAAAAGCACCCTCCTCCGCGAGGGGAGAGCTCTGTCCAAAAACGTCTCGAAAAGCAATAGCTTTTCGAGACATGTATTGAGTGCTCGAATGGCGAAACTAATCGCGCGACTTTTCGCGGCAGGTTTTGTCTTAGAAAGATGTCTCGCCGCACAGTGTCTCAGCGCAGTGACCGACAGGGGTTTTTGAGTCAGAATGGAAGCATGAGACTTCTTGGGTACACGCGGGTGAGTACGTCGAGTCAGGACGCGCAACTGCAGCTCGATGCTCTCGTCGAGGCTGGCGTTCAGAAGCGAGACGTGTTCGCCGACGTCACCTCCGGGAGCAAGACCGCGATCGAGCGTCGCGGGATGAAGAAACTCCTCGAGCACGCAGAGTCCGGTGACACGGTCGTAGTGTGGCGGGTCGATCGCCTCGGTCGCTCCCTGATCGATGTGCTAAACACAGTGAACTTGCTACGAGACCGCGGTATCCACGTGCGCTCCATATCTGATGGCATCGACCCCGCGACATCGACTGGTCGGCTGATGCTCAACATGTTGGCCACGCTCGCCGAGTACGAACGTGAACTGATCGTCGAACGAGTCAATGCCGGCATTGCTGCCGCCAGGCAGAACGGGACTCGCTTCGGCCGACCTCTGTCGGACCCAGCCGTCATCGCCGACAAGCTCGCGATCGCAGCCGACGCTCGAGCCAGAGGACGCACGGCCGAAGACGCCGCCCGGCTTGTCGGCTGGAGTCGAGCAACTCTCTACCGCCACCAGCAGGTTGTCGCCGGACGCGAAAGCACCGTCGTGTAGAGATGAAATGAACGACGAAGAGCGGTGGCGGATTCTTCGGCTCCACGTCGAAGACCAGATACCCCTCGCTGTCCTCGCCCGAAATACGGGAGTCGCCCTTCGAACGCTGCAGCGCTGGCACCAGCTGTACCGTGACCGCGGCAGCGCCACCTTCGATTCCCGCCCTCGAGCAGACGCCGGCACCCGCCGCACTGCACCCGAGACAGTGAAGTTCATCGAACGGCTCGCGCTGACCAGGCCGCGCCCCGCCCTCGCGACACTGCACCGCCTCTCCGTCAACGAAGCAGAACGGGCCGGCAAACCGGCGCCGAGCTATGCCACCGTCCGGCAAATCGTCCAGGCACTGGATCCGGCCCTCGTCACCCTCGCGCTGGAAGGCCCGACCTCATATCGCGACAAGCATGAGCTCGTCTTTCGTCGCCGAGCTGAACGTCCGAATCAAATCTGGCAGGCGGACCATACCGAACTCGACGTCCTGATCACCGGCGTCGGCGGAAAGCCGGACCGGCCCTGGCTGACGATCGTGATGGATGACTGCTCAAGGGCAATTTGCGGATACACAGTCTTCACCGGCGCACCCTCAGCGCTCAACACGGCCCTTGCTCTGCGCCAAGCGATCTGGCGAAAGACCGACCCGGCGTGGGCGATGTGCGGCATCCCCGACATCCTCCACGTCGACCATGGATCAGACTTCACCAGCCACCACCTCGAACGCACCGCCATCGAGCTGCGCATCCGTATCATCCATTCCACAGTCGGGCGACCCCAGGGCCGAGGCAAGATCGAGCGCTTCTTCCGAACGATCAACACCGAACTCCTCGTCACCCTCCCGGGACACACCCGCCCCGGCGACAGAAAACCTCAGCCCGTACTCGATCTCGCCACCCTCGACCAGGCCATCGGCGCGTTCATCTCGACATACAACGCCCGCTCGCACCGCGAACTTGGCCTCTCGCCGCGGGATGCCTGGGTCGCTGAAGGCTGGCTCCCGCGCATGCCCGACAGTCTCGAAGAACTCGACGGGCTCCTGCTCACGGTCCCCAAGAGTCGCGTCGTGCAACGAGACGGCATCCACTTCCAAGGCCAGCGCTACCTCGCACCGACACTGGCCCCCTTCGTCGGGCACACCATTACCATCCGCTACGACCCCCGCGACATCTCCGAGATCCGCGTCTACGACCGCAACACCTTCGTGTGTGTCGCCGTCGACGAAGCCCACCCCAATCTCCGGATGAGCCTCCGCGACATCGAAACGGCCCGACGGGCCCGCCGCAAACAGCTCCGGCACACGATCAACGACCGCATCCCCACAGCCGTCACTCGCGACGAGCCGCGCGACACCGCGGCCACTCCACACCGGCGCCGGCTCCGCACCTATGAAGAGGACGAGTGATGAACCAGACATTCATCGTGACCAAAGAACACCGACGCTTCACCGAGTTTGCCAACGCCGTCCGGAAGGAACGAACCATCGGCATCTGCCACGGCGATGCCGGAGTCGGCAAAACCAACTCCGCCCGCCGCTACGCAAACTGGGACAGCCTCGAGCCATACATCAACGAATGGGGGCCTCGAGGCGATCACGATGCCAAGCACTACGCTCTTGCTAATCGTTCCCGCACCGTCTTCTACACACCTGAAGTGCTGAGCAGGCCCAAAGAACTTATGCACGACATCGACCATTGGATAATCAGGGTCGGTCTCTGCGCAGACGAACATCTCAGGACACTCGAGGCCGAGCCTCGCACCAAAGCTGGCGCCGTCACCCGTCTAGTAGAACTACTCATCATCGATGAAGCAGAGAGACTCAACGCCACGGCCCTTGAACTGCTCCGTGACCGACACGACCGCGAACACCTCTCGATGATCCTCATCGGCATGCCCGGCATCGACCAACGATTCCGGCACTACCCCCAGCTGTACAGCAGACTCGGGTTCTCCCACCACTATCGCACCCTCGGCCGCGACGAACTCCTCTTTGTGCTCGACCGCCACTGGAAACGCCTCGGCCGAACCCTCGACCCCGACGACTTCACCGATGCTCAGGCCATCGCCGCGATCGAACGCATCACGCGCGGCAACTTCCGCCTCCTCGAACGACTCTTCCCCCAGATCGCTCGTGTGCTCAAGATCAACGAGCTCGAAACCATCACGGACGACGTCATCGAAGCCGCGGCCAGCATTCTCGTCATCGGCAACTAACGCCACAAAGCGATCACAGAACACCGCCACCGAGCGATCAAATCCACACCCTTCGGCACGGCCTTCGAGGTGGCGTCGCACATCGGCGACCTCGTTCGAGACAACATCGATCGCTACGGCAGCGCCGGCATCGGCGGAGACTCGGCGGGCGGCCAGATCTCGTTGTCGGTGGCGCTCTCTCTACGCGACTCCCACGGCATCGTGTTGCCGCAGACGATGCTGATTTCTCCAGCGCTCGACCTCACCTGGAGCAACCCGCAGATCCCGCGGGTTCAGCCCACCGATCCGTGGCTGGCGACGCCGGGTGGCAAGGTCTTCGCCGAGTACTGGCGTGGCGACAGCGACCTGCTCGATCCCGTGGTGAGCCCACTCTTCGGAGACCTCGCCGGGCTCGGGCCGATCACCCTCTTCTCGGGAACGCGCGACGTGCTCAACCCCGACGCCCACCTACTCGTAGAGAAGGCGGCGGACGCCGGGGTCGAACTCGATTTTCACGAGGGCGTCGGCCAGGTGCACGTGTTCCCGTTGCTGCCGACCCGTATCGGGCGTGACGCGCGCGCGGTCATCGTGTCACGCATCCGGAGCTCGCTAAGCGCTTAGAGCTTGCCCTCTTTGACGTCTTCGGCGACGGCGACCTCGTCGCGGCGGGCGTCGCCGCGCGTCTTGCGCAGGCTGAGCACGGTTGCCACCGTGATAGTGAGGCCGATGAAGACGAGCGAGAACCAGATCGGGATCTCGGGAACCCACAGCAGGGGCTCTCCGCCGTTCACGAACGGCAGTTCGTTGACGTGCAGGGCATGGAACACGAGCTTCACGCCGATGAACGCGAGGATGACCGCGAGGCCCTGAGCGAGGTAGACGAGGCGCTCGAGCAGTCCGCCGATGAGGAAGTACAGCTGGCGCAGGCCCATGAGCGCGAACGCGTTGGCGGTGAAGACGATGTAGGCCTCGTTGGTGAGACCGTAGATCGCAGGAATCGAGTCGACCGCGAACACCAGGTCGATGAAGCCAATCGCCACGATGGTGAGAAGCATCGGGGTGAAGAAGCGCTTGCCGTCGATCTTCACCGCGATCTTGTCTTCGTGGTAGTCGTTCGTGATCGGCAGCACCCTGCGCGCGAACTTCACGATCTTGCCGTTGGCCGGGTCTGACTCGTGGTTCGAGAACGCCTGGCGGTAGGCCAGCACCAGCAGCAGCGCGCCGAAGATGTAGAAGATCCACGAGAAGTTGTCGATCAGCGTCGCACCCACGGCGATGAAGGCTCCGCGCATGATCAGCGCGATGATGATGCCGATCATCAGCACCTTCTGTTGGAACGCCTTGGGAACGGCGAATCCGGTCATCACGATCAGGAAGACGAAGAGGTTGTCGATCGACAGCGCCTTCTCGGTGAGGTAGCCGGCGAAGTACTCTCCGCCGAAATTCCAGCCGGAGAACATGCCGATGCCGACTCCGAAGAGCAGGGCGAGGCTGATGTAGAACACCGACCAACGGGCCGATTCGGCGATGGTCGGTTCGTGCGGCTTGCGCACATGCACGAAGAACTCGAAGACGAAGAAGGCGATCGTCACGGCGATGGTGATCAGCCAGACGAGAGGTGTGATCTGCATAGGGGTTGCTCCACGGTCGGGTGTAGAAGAACCAAGGTCTCTTCCACCCTCACGATGTGAAGGCCGGCTGCCCGGAACCCGTCGATGGGTCCGTACTGACGAGTCAGCCGCGCGGGAATACTCCCCTTGCACGCACAAGTCTATCCCCTGTCGCCGACCAGCGTGCTGCCCGAAGGTTGAGAGTACCCAGAGAAGGAGAAGAAATGTCTGATTCCTCAGCCGACGTCGCCAAGGTCGCCGAACTCGTCCGCGAGTTCCGATTCGCGATGGTCACGACCGTCAACACCCTGGGCGAGCTCGTCGCCCGCCCGCTCACTGTTCAGGAGGCCGAGTTCGACGGCGACCTGTGGTTCATCGTCGCCCGTGACTCGCACGAGGTCGCCGAACTCGCCGTCAACCCGATCGCCGGAGTCTCGTTCGCATCGAACGACACGTGGGTTTCACTCACCGGCACAGCCAAGCAGGTCGACGACCAGGCACGAGTCAAGGAGTA
Source organism: Agreia pratensis (assembly GCF_900177685.1). Taxonomy (GTDB): domain Bacteria; phylum Actinomycetota; class Actinomycetes; order Actinomycetales; family Microbacteriaceae; genus Agreia; species Agreia pratensis. The sequence goes on along the minus strand of NZ_FXAY01000002.1, from coordinate 355 downwards.
CTGGAATCCTTTTGTGGAGGCCTGGTTCCCTGACGGCCCCGAAGACCCGAACGTGACACTCGTCAAGTTCTCCGCCTCCGGCGCGGAGTATTGGGACAGCCCCGGGGGCCGCATCGCCTCGGTCATCAGCTTCGTGAAGTCGAAGGTCACGGGCTCGGCTGGCGGTGGCAGCGAGAACGCGAAGGTCGATCTCGACTAGAGCACGCCACGAACGCAGAATGGCCCGCCACGTTTGTGGCGGGCCGTTCTGGTTGTGCTGGTCTGGTTGTGCTGGGGTGTTACTTGGTGTTGACGGTGATCTTGGCGATTCCGACGAGGAGGCCGGCCTTGACGGCGTCGGTCTTGAAGGTCTTGT
>NZ_FXAY01000010.1 GCF_900177685.1 Agreia pratensis | reverse complement strand
AATTGAATGCGTGACTCGACCCGGTGTCGGTGGCTGCTGTTTGACTTCTCGTATGTTCACCACGATCCCTCCCCTTGAGCCCGACCCGTATGTGGTCGCACTCGAGGAGGTCGCCGCCCTCGATCAGCAGATAGCAGTGCTGTCTGCGGCCAGGGCCGAACGCGTCACCGACGCGAGAAACCACCTCCACCAGCAGGCCCCCACCGACAGGTCTACGGGTGGGCCGGTGTGGTCGAGAGCCCGGGTCGAGCGGGTCGAGCTTGTCACTGAACTCGCCCAGCTCACCCGTCGCACCGAGTACCGGGCAGCGACCCTCGTCGATACCAGCACCGTGCTCGTGGATCGGCTCCCGGCCACCCTGGCAGCCGTCGCTGCGGGGGTCGTGTCGTGGGAGCACGCTGAGGTCATCGCGAAACACGCCGACGGCCTTCAGGGTGAGGCGTTGGTGTCGTACGACACCCGGCTCGCGGCGCTGGCGGTTGAGGTGAATCCGAAACAGCTCGACCGCACGGCGAGGGCGCAGGTCGAACTATCTCAACCCTCCACGGCGGTCGAACGGGCAGAGAAAGCAGCGGCGACGCGGCGTATCTATGTTGATCCGGCAGCGGATGGCATGGCCTACCTGACCCTGTTCGCACCGGCACCCGAGATCCACGCCATCACCGACCGTGCCACCCGCCTGGCCGCAGGGCTTCGAGCGTCGGGTGATCCGCGGAGTATGGGGCATCTGAAACTCGATGTCCTCACCGATCTGCTGCTCAACGGTGAAACCTCCATTCCTGGTGCGACCCGTGGGATCCGGGGACGGGTCCATGTGATGGTCCCCGCGATGACACTCCTCGGTGTTGGCCAGGAAGCAGCGATCCTCCGAGGGTACGGACCCATCGACCCCGCTACCGCGGCCCAACTCACCGCGGAGGCGACGTCGTGGAGGCGGATCCTCACCGACCCGGTCACGGGCCGCATTCTGACCACGGACCCCCGCGACTACCGGCCCACGGCCCGGATGATCGACCACGCGAGACTCGTGCACCCGACATGCGTGTTCCCCGGATGCACCGTCCCATCGGAACAGGCCGACATCGACCACACCGAAGACCACGCCTTCGGCGGCAACACGATTCCCGAGAAC
>NZ_FXAY01000003.1 GCF_900177685.1 Agreia pratensis | reverse complement strand
CGTTGGCGACAACACCACAACCGAGCAGAACCAGCAGGGCAGTGCCTACCAACTCCGCAAGAAATACAACCCCAAGATTGTCCACATTGACCTTCTTCCGTGTGACTCCGTCGTCACCTTGTGCAGAGCCCGACATCAAGCGGGTGAGTACACCATATCCGCAGGAATCCGAGGCGCATATGGTCTGACCCGCAAAAGTCGAGGCTCTTTCGCCGAACTCGACCGAACAAGTAGATTTGGCACTGCGAGCTCCGCTCCCGCGCAGCTCCCTGGTCGCAGAGACGCTTCCAGGTCGCACGGCCATCACAGAGGATTGCCATCCATGAAGAAGCTCATCAATGACCCGCGTCGCGTGGTCGAAGAAGCAGTCGCCGGATTCGAAGCAGCCCACGGAGACCTGGTCACCGTGTCGCACGACCCGATCTATATCGCCCGAAAGAATGCGCCGCGACAGGGCAAGGTCGCCCTCGTCAGCGGCGGCGGCAGCGGTCACGAGCCCCTCCACGGCGGATTCGTCGGATTCGGCATGCTGGATGCCGCGGTGCCTGGCCCTGTCTTCACCTCACCGACGCCCGACCCCATTCTCGCCGCGACCAAAGCCGTCGACGGGGGAGCGGGGGTGCTGCACATCGTCAAGAACTACACGGGTGACGTGCTCAACTTCGAGACCGCGGCCGACCTCGCATCCGCCGATGGCATCGACGTGCAGACCGTCATCGTCGACGACGATGTCGCCGTCAAGGACTCGCTCTACACGGCTGGGCGCCGGGGCGTCGCGGGAACGGTTCTCGTCGAGAAGATCGCGGGAGCGGCCGCTGAACGCGGTGACGACCTGGCGGCCGTCGCGGCGATCGCCACCCGAGTCAATTCCGTGACTAGATCGATGGGTGTCGCCCTCACACCGTGTGTTGTTCCGCATGCGGGGGAGCCGAGCTTCACGCTGGCCGACGATGAGATCGAGATCGGCATCGGCATCCACGGCGAGCCAGGTCGCGAGCGCATCAAGATCGAACCCGCAGACGCGATCGTCGACAGGATCCTCGCCCCGATCGTCGATGACCTTCCCTTCGCCTCGGGCGACAGGGTCCTGCTCTTCGTCAACGGCCTGGGCGGTACTCCGCAGGTGGAGCTGTACATCGTGTTCCGTCGTGCCGCCGAGGCACTGGCCGAGCGCGGAATCACCGTATCGCGAACCCTCGTCGGCAACTTCGTCACCTCGCTCGAGATGCAGGGAATGAGCATCACCGTGATGAAACTCGACGACGAACTCAAAGAGCTGTGGGATGCGCCCGTCGAGACGGCCGCCCTGCGGTGGGGAAGGTAGCAGCATGACGTTGAACACAGACTGGGCCGTTCGCTGGATCAAGGGAAGTGCGGCGGTGGTCTCGGAGCATCGAGTCGAGCTGATCACGCTCGATCGCGAGATCGGAGACGGCGACCACGGTGAGAATCTCGATCGCGGATTCTCAGCGGTTCTGCTGAAGCTCGACGACCTGCCGACAGACGCGACGCCCGGCGATGCCCTGAAAATGGTCGCGACGACGCTGATCTCGACCGTCGGTGGTGCGGCGGGTCCGCTGTACGGCACCGCGTATCTGAAGGCGGCAGGCGCGATCGCAGGTCAGGCCGAGCTCGACGGTGCGGCGGTCGTTGCGCTGCTCACAGCCGCCCGCGACGGCGTGGTTCTGCGAGGCAAGGCCGCCCCGGGCGACAAGACGATGGTGGATGCGTGGTCTCCCGCGGTCGATGCCGCAGCAGAGGCTTTGGCCGCCGGGCTCGACGAGGCTGCGATTCTAGATGCCGCTGCAACAGCTGCCGAGGCCGGCGCGCGTGCGACCGAACCGCTCGTCGCGCGCAAGGGCCGGGCGAGCTATCTGGGGGAGAGGGCGATCGGACACCGTGACCCGGGCGCTCAGTCCTCTGCTCTCTTGCTTCGTGTCGCCGCAGATGCAGCGGCAGGCGCCTGAGGTGACGGGAGTCTCGGGCAAGGTCGGCCTCGTCTTCGTTTCGCACAGCGCGAAGATCGCCGAGGGTCTCGTCGAGTTGGCGGCTCAGATGGCCGCCGGAACGGCGCTTGCAGCGGCGGGCGGTACCGACGACGGGGGAGTGGGCACGAGTTTCGACCGTGTCGCAGCCGCGATCGCCGCTGTCGACTCGGGTGTCGGTGTTGTCGTTCTGTGCGACTTGGGTTCGGCGATCCTGACGGCCGAGACCGCCAAGGACTTCCTCGACGACGCTGTTCGTGAGCGGGTCGTCATCGTGGATGCGCCACTCGTCGAGGGCGCTGTCGCTGCGGCGGTCGAGGCGGAGGGCGGGGGAGACCTGGCCGCAGTCGTCTCGGCCGCCCGGTCCGCGATAGGCGCGTTCGCAACCGAGGATCGGCCGTCGGTCGATGGAGGAGCTGCTCGTGTGCCCGAGGGCTACTCGCGCAGCGTGACGATCGTGAATCGAGACGGTCTGCACGCGCGCCCGGCGGCGGAGTTCGTGAAAATGGCCAACACACTCGATGTACCCGTGACGGTGAATGGAAAAGACGCCAGGAGCCTTCTGGGCATCATGTCGATGGGGCTCGTGAAGGGCAACACGATCGAACTGGCCACGACGTCGCCGAATGGGCGTTCAGCTGTCGACGCGCTTGCTGGCCTCGTCGAGTCAGGCTTCGGAGAGCACTGACGGCGCTCGATCACGCCAGGCGCTCAGTGTCAGAGCCTGTCTGCAGAGTGAACTCGGTTCGCCAGTTGGGAATCAGACGAGGTTCTCGTAGGGGTGCCGCCACAGGCGAAAGACGGATGTGTTGACATAATGTGCATTATCGGCTTTACGCCGGAGATGGCGAAGCGGGGTTTTCAGGGGTGATCGCCTCGAGTGACCCGATGCTTCGACCCGATGCTCACGCGGCTCGGAATAGGTGCCCTCGGCGCGCATTGCGAGGGCGCGCGGCCCGTGTCGGCGCGGGTGTGCACGCGGTGACGGGCTTACGGGTCCGATGCATCGGCATCCGGCTCGCCAAATGTCGTCGTTCGACATGTCTTGACATAATAATTATTCGCCCTCAGGGAGCGTCGATGTATCGCGCCAGGTAGTCGCCCGTCAGCGTAGAACGCGCCGACACGAGATCGGCCGGTGTGCCCTCGAAGACCACGTGACCGCCGTCGTGACCTGCGCCCGGCCCGATATCGATGATCCAGTCGGCGTGAGCCATCACCGCCTGATGGTGCTCGATGACGATCACCGACTTTCCGGAGTCGACGAGACGGTCGAGTAGTCCGAGCAGCTGCTCGACATCGGCGAGGTGAAGACCCGTTGTCGGCTCGTCGAGGATGTAGACGCCGCCCTGTTCCGCCATGTGGGTGGCGAGCTTCAGTCGTTGACGTTCTCCTCCCGACAGCGTGTTCAGTGGTTGCCCGAGGCGGATGTAGCCCAGGCCGACATCTGTCAGCCTCTCCAGGATCGCCTGCGCCGAGGGTGTGCGTGACTCCCCCGTCGAGAAATATTCCAGGGCCTCGTCGACGCTCATCGCGAGGACCTCGCTGATGTCGCGTCCCGCCAGCTTGTACTCGAGCACCGACGCGTCGAAGCGTCGGCCGTCGCACACCTCGCATGTCGTCGTGACCGATGCCATCATTCCGAGATCGGTCACGATCACGCCTGAGCCGTTGCAATTCGGGCACGCACCCTCGGAGTTGGCGCTGAATAACGCCGGCTTCACGCCGTTGGCCTTGGCGAAGGCCTTCCTTATCGGCTCGAGTAGTGCTGTGTAGGTCGCAGGATTGCTGCGCCTCGAGCCCCGGATTGCCGTCTGATCCACAGAGACCACGCCGTCGCGGCCAGCGATCGAGCCGTGGATGAGGGAGCTCTTGCCCGAGCCGGCCACCCCGGTGATGACGGTGAGTACGCCGGTAGGAATGTCGACATCGACGTGGCGCAGGTTGTGCGTGTGTGCGTCGCGGATCTCGAGCACGCCGGAACGGCTCCGCACGGCATGCTTCAGAACGTGACGGTCGTCGAGATGGGCGCCTGTCAGGGTTCCGCTCCCCCGCAGCCCGTCGACTGTCCCCTCGAAGCAGACGGTTCCGCCGGCTGTTCCGGCGCGAGGTCCGAGGTCGACGATGTGGTCGGCGATGGCGATCGTCTCGGGCTTGTGCTCGACGACGAGAACGGTGTTCCCCTTGTCTCGTAGTTGGAGAAGAAGACGATTCATGCTCTGGATGTCGTGGGGATGCAGGCCGATCGTCGGCTCGTCGAACACGTAGGTCACATCGGTCAACGAGGAACCCAGATGGCGGATCATCTTGGTGCGCTGAGCCTCGCCTCCCGAGAGCGTTCCGGATGGGCGGTCGAGGGAGAGATATCCGAGTCCGATCTCGACGAAGGAGTCGAGTGACCGCTGCAGGGCCGACAAGAGCGGGGCGACAGAAGGCTCGTCGATGGTGCGCACCCACTGGGCGAGGTCGCTGATCTGCATAGCGCAGGCATCCGCGATGTTGACCCCTCCGATACGAGACGATCGGGCGCCGACGTTGAGGCGTGTCCCGTTGCACTCCGGGCAGACGGTGAAGGTGACCGCCCGGTCGACGAACGCACGGATGTGCGGCTGCATCGCCTCACGATCTTTCGAGAGGAACGCCTTCTGCACCTTCGGAACGAGACCCTCGTAGGTCATGTTGATGTCGCCGATTTTGATCTTCGTCGGCTCGTGGTGCAGAAAGTCGTCGAGTTCTTTCTTCGAGTAGTCGCGGATGGCTTTGTCGGCGTCGAGAAATCCTGAACCCGTGAAGATGCGCACGCCCCATCCGTCTGCGGTGTAGCCGGGGATGGTGAGGGCGCCCTCGGCCAACGACTTCGAGGAATCGTAGAGCTGTGCGAGGTCGATGTCGTTGACGCGGCCCATGCCCTCACATCGTGGACACATTCCCCCGGTCACGGTGAAGCTGCGACGCTCTTTGACCTCGCGTCCGCCCTTCTCCATCGTCACGGCGCCTGCTCCGCTGATCGAAGGGACATTGAATGCGTAAGCCTGGGGCGGTCCGATCCGAGGCTGCCCGAGCCGGGAGAAAACGATCCGCAGCATCGCGTTGGCGTCGGTTGCGGTTCCGACCGTGGATCGCGAATTCGCGCCCATGCGCTCCTGATCGACGATGATGGCCGTCGTTACGCCCTCGAGCACGTCGACATCGGGGCGAGCGAGCGTGGGCATGAGCCCCTGCAGAAAAGCGCTGTAGGTCTCGTTGATCATGCGCTGCGACTCCGCAGCGACGGTACCGAAGACCAGGGAGCTCTTGCCAGACCCTGAGACGCCGGTGAATACGGTCAACCGGCGCTTCGGGATATCGACGTCGATGTTCTTGAGGTTGTTCTCCCGCGCCCCGCGCACCCGTATGCGGTCGTGGTTGTCGGCAGCCAGGCTCATGATCGTCTCCGTTGTCCGGATATCAGCAGGTGGACAGCTGATTTCGGAGAAGCCTGGCGAGGTTTTCGGGTTCTATGGGCTCGGTCGTCGCCTCGAGCTCGCGCAGGCTCCACCAGCGTTGATCAACGATGTCGACGAGTTCCTCGGGCGTCCAGTTGCTGGTGTCGATCTCGAATCGATCGGTGCGCACCGAATACCAGACCTCGTGGTGCGAGGCCCAGACGCCGGGCGCTCGTTCGGCCACGAAGTCGCGACTCCAGAATGCTTGCCCTGGATCGTCGATGACGAGGCCGGTCTCTTCGAACAGTTCCCTGATCGCCGCCGTCGGGTGGTCCTCGCCGGCCTCGAGATGACCTCCCGTCGTGAGCCAGCGTGCCGGATAGGTGTCGACATCATGCCGGGTCAGCAGGAGCAGAATGTGGTCGTACTGGTCTACGAGCAATACCCGCGACTTCGCGTAGACGACGTCTGTCGTCACGGAGTGTTCAGCCATGCTGCCCGGCACCGAATCAGTCGACAGGGCCGAAGTCGCTGATGTCGCCGACGTAGCGCGTGTGGTTCTCCGGAATGGGCTCGACGGCGGCGAGTGCTACCTCGGCCGCGAATTCGCCGACGTTGTAGAGGCGGCCTGCGGACTCTTTGCGCGAGCTGATCGCGCCTGGATTGGCTCGTTCGAGCAGCGTCGCGGTGATGGTGCCCTCGATCATGTCGCCGGAGACCACCACGAATTCGATTCCCTTTTCGTCGAGCTCGGGAATGAGTGCGCGCAGTGCGTCCTCGCCGGCGCGCTTCGACAGCGCCACGGGCACGTACTCGGGCATCGTCTCAGTGGTGTGGATGAAGTGCGCCTGGTGACTGGTGACGAAGACGACTCTCGAGCCGGGCGCCAGAAGTGGCACGGCACTGGTCAATACATTCAACTGGGCATCGCGGTTGAGTGTCATCGCGTAGTCGGCTGCCATGCCGCCCTCCATCCCGCCCGATGCATTCAGCACCAGCACGTCGAGACCCCCGAACTCCGACTGGATGCGCTCGAACAGTTGGGCGACCGAAGCAGGATCGGTGAGGTCTGCGCCGACGGTGATCGCCTCTCCCCCGTCTTCGGCGATCTTCGCGGCCAGCTTGAGCGCACGAGCCTCTTTGTTACGGAAGTTGATGGCCACTCGAGCTCCTGCGGCGGCGAAGTACGACACGGTGTCAGCGCCGATTCCGCGCGATGAACCGGTGACGAGAACCCGCTTCGCAGCCATGGATTCGGGTTTCAGGGGGTTTGTTGACACGCTCGATACTCCTTAGACGGTGGAACCTGAGACTACCAACTCGCAGCCCTGTCATCCTCTCGTTGCTGGTAGTTTTGAGGCATACACCGACGAGAGGAGTCGTGTACCGATGGTCGAATTCCTTGCGTCCTACGCCTGGACGATCTGGCTGGCCCTGGTGCTGGTCTTCCTCATCGTCGAGATGTTCAGTCTCGAGTTCACGTTCCTGATGATCTCGCTGGGCAGTCTCGGTGGTCTCGTGTCGAGCCTTGTGGGCGTTCCCTGGCTGCTGCAGATCGTGATCGCCGCTGTTCTCTCCGTGCTTCTGATCTTCACGATCAGACCGCCCCTCCTGCGTGCCCTTCGCCGGGGTGGCGACTCGGCCAAGAGCAATATCGATGCGCTGATCGGTCTCGAAGGGGTTGTCACCACGCGACTCACGGGCTCTGGAGGACACGTGAAGCTCTCGAACGGCGACGTCTGGACGGCGCGTGTTTCTCCCGCGGCCGACTCGGCCGACGTCGACCTGGGTCAGAGGGTGCTCGTCACCGCGATCGACGGGGCTACGGCGTTCGTCGTTCCCGCAGAAAGGACAGTCCTGTGAACAACTCGGATTCCGGGATGGTGGGCCAGATCGTCGTGATTGCGATCGTCGCCGTCGTTGTGATCTTCGTGCTCGTGATTCTCGCCCGCTCGATTCGTATCATTCCGCAGGCCACGGCAGGGGTCGTCGAGAGGTTGGGCGCGTACCACAAGACGCTCGAACCCGGCCTCCGCGTCCTGGTGCCTTTCATCGACCGTCTCCGCCCGCTCATCGATCTCCGAGAGCAAGTCGTCTCCTTCCCCCCGCAGCCTGTGATCACAGAAGACAACCTGGTCGTGTCGATCGACACCGTGGTCTTCTTCCAGGTCACCGACGCTCGCGCGGCGACGTACGAGATCGCCAACTACCTCGGCGCCGTCGAGCAGCTTGCAACCACGACCTTGCGCAATGTGGTGGGCGGACTCAATCTCGAGCAAGCTCTGACCAGCCGCGACGAGATCAACGGTCAATTGCGCATCGTTCTCGATGAGGCCACCGGCAAGTGGGGCATCAGGGTCGGCCGGGTCGAGCTCAAAGCAATCGATCCCCCGCTCTCGATCCAAGATTCGATGGAGAAGCAGATGCGGGCCGAGCGGGAGCGTCGCGCTGTGATTCTCACTGCCGAGGGCACCAAGCAGTCTGCGATCCTCGAGGCAGAGGGGCACAGGCAGGGCGAGATCTTGAGGGCCGAGGGCGACGCCCAGGCCGCGGTGCTGCGAGCAAAGGGTGAGGCGGAGGCCATCACGACCGTTTTCGGTGCGATCCACCAGGGTGAGCCCGATCAGCTCCTTCTGGCCTATCAATACCTTCAAACCCTTCCGAAACTCGCGGAGGGCTCGGCGAACAAACTGTGGATCATCCCCAGCGAACTCACCGAGGCGCTCAAGGGAATCGGTCAAGCATTCGGCGACCGTGGTCCGACACCGCCCCCCAAGTAACGGTGGTGGCGAGTGGTTCTCCCCCGCCGTTCCCCGCATCCTCGCCCATCGTGGATTCGCTCTCGATGTTCCTGAGAACACTCTCGCCGCGTTCGAAGCCGCGCTGGGGTTGGGTGTTCTCTATATCGAGACCGATATCCACGTGTCGAAAGACGGCATCGCAATGGTTGCGCATGATCCGAGTCTGATCAGGGTGGCGGGCGTGGATTCGGCGGTGTGCGACTTGACAACTGAAGAGTTGCAGACGATCGATCTCGGCGGTGGCCACCGTATGCCGACCCTGCTCGATGCCCTTGTCGCTTTTCCTCTCGCCCGCTTCAATATCGATGTCAAGTCGCCGGGCGCGGGAGCAGCTGTGGCCTCTGCCGTACTCGAGGCTGAGGCGACGGAGCGTGTGTTGATCACGTCGTTCTCCTCGAGAAGGCGCAGGGAAGCGATCGATCTTCTTCCTCGAGTGGCGAGCTCGGCGAGTGCTGCACGTTTCGTCCTCATCCTGGCGCTGGCGAAGCTCGGGCTCCTCGCGTTCGTTCCGCCTCTCGTCGGCGGCGTCGATGCGGTTCAGGTACCTCCTCATTACGGACGCCTCGCGATCGCGACAGCGCGGGTGATCCGTGCTCTTCATCGCAGGGGCATCGAGATGCATATCTGGACCGTCAATGATCCTCAGAAGATGCATCGGCTGCTCATGCTCGGCGTCGATGGAATCGTGACCGATCGACCGGACCTGGCCCTCGAACTCCTCCGTCGCATCCGACCACCGCATGAGGCGCAGCCCCTCGGGTGACCCTGCTTACTCTCTGGGAGAGTTCTGGTAAAGCTCCGGCCGGGAAGAATTGGCCCCGTTCTGGGGTTTATAACGGTGTAAGCAACGCGAGAAAGGACCACACAATGGCAGATCGCAGCTTGCGCGGAATGAGACTCGGAGGCCAAAGCCTTCAGACCGAAGAAGGCGTCGTCTTCTCCCCGCGCTTGACCCACACGTATCACTGTTCCTCCTGCGGCAAGGACACCGACATGGTGTTCTCTGCGGAGGCCGAGGCTCCCGACACCTGGGAGTGCAAGTACTGCAGCATGGAAGCGACTCGTATGGTGGGTTCGGAGCCCGTCGTCGTCGAACACGCGGAGTCCAAGACCCCGCGTAGCCACTGGGACATGCTTCTTGAGCGGCGTACCCGGGCCGAGTTGGAGGAGCTTCTCGAGGAGCGCCTGACCTATCTCCGAGCCCGTCGAGGCCAGAAGGTCAACGCCTAGTTCCTCTTCCGGCACGATTCGGCGCCCCGGTCAGCATCAGCTGGCGCGGGGCGCTTTTCGTTGTGCCTGGCGTGCGCCTCGACCTGTGAGCAGACAGAGAGCAAATCCGGCGAGTCCGAGACCGGAGACGAGCAGCTCTATTCCGCCGCCCAGGAGTGTCGCCGGTGTGTTCTGCGTGGCCAACGGCACGTCGGCGATCATCGCTCCCGCCTCGTAGGGAGGAATGGACGCGATGGTCGAGCCGTCGGGAGCGACGATGGCCGATGTGCCGACGGTCGAGATGTTCACGACGCTGCGGCCGGTCTCGACGGCTCGAAGCCGGGCGATGGCCAACTGCTGCAGGTTCTCGTCGGTCTTGCCGAAGTCGGCGTTGTTTGTCTGAGCAAGAATCACCTGCGCGCCGTCGTGCATCATGTCTCGTGCAACAGCGTCGTCGGTGATGTCGAAGCAGATCGAGATGCCTGCGATCACGCCGTTGACGTCGAACACGGTGTCGGTCGTTCCTTTGGCGTAGTCACGGGTGACGAGATCGACGAGGTCGGGAACGATCGCGTGGAAGAAGGCGCGGGCAGGCATGTACTCCGCAAAGGGAACGGGATGCCTCTTGTCGTAGTGGTCGACGGACCCCTGACCTGCCTTCCACAGCAGAGACGTGTTGTAGTAGGTGTTCTGAGAGGGATTCGTGATGGTTCCCACGATGAACGGAGCGTTCATCTTCTCGCTGAGATAGTCGAGCTGCTTCGTGGCCTGTTCTGATCGCGCCGGGTCGAGGTCTGACCCGTTCTCGGGCCACACGACCATGTCGACCTTCTGATCGATGATCTTCAGGGTCTCGGCGGTCTGGTCGCTCAATACATCGCCGGCCGCCCTCTGGGAGAACAGCGAAGCATCGGTATTTCCCTGCACGGCAGCGATGCGCGACGATCCTTCGGTCGGCGCGTACCAGGCGGGTACCGCGAGGGTGGCGACGATGGCCGTCGCCGCCACCAGGGTACGGGTCTTCGCGAGAACTGTCGTGGTGCGCACGAGCTCAACGATGAAGGCGACAAGCCAGACCATGACGAATGAGACCCCGGAGAAGCCGATCCAGGCCACGAGCGACGCATACGGACTCTCGGACTGCGAGAAGACGACGCGGCCCCAGGAGAAGCCGCCCTCGGGCCACACGGCGGTGATGGCCTCGCGAGCAGTCCAGAGCCCGGCGATGACGACGGGCAGCATGATCAGCCGGATGCGCGTGCCTGGCCAGGCACGCGGGGCACGGCCGTAGACGACGGCTATCAGAACGGTGCCGACGGCGAAGAAGAGCGCCTGGAGGATCGACAGCGCAAGCCATGGAATGGGCCCGAGATACAGCGTGAGCCAGAAGATGTGCACGCCCCAGAAGGAGAATCCACCCACCAGCCCGATGAGCAACGCGCCGCGTACCCGACGTCCGATGACCGAGACGAGGACCAGCGCGATGCCCAGGAAGGTGACCGGCCAGAGGCCCTTGTCGGGGAAACCCGTATCGAGGGCTACTCCCCCGCAAGCGGCGGTGAGGAGGGCGAGCCAGAAGGGCATCAGCGGGCGCACGGGAGCGCTGGAGTCAGTAAGCACTGTCTTTACGCCACCGACGAATAGGCCACGATGCCGCGGCGGATCAGGTCGAGAGCATCTCGAGCGGTGCGCGCGACTCGGGCGTCGGGCTGTCCCTGCAGCTGGTCGAGCAGATCGATGGTCTGTTTCGTCCAGCGAACGAAGTCGCCCGCCTGCATATCGGCGTCGGTCAGCACATCATCGAGACGGGCGCCTCGCGCCCACTGGTACATGGCGAGGCTGAGGCCGGTAGAGAGAGGCGAACCCTCGGGAAGTCGGTGCCGAGCTTCGAGCTGTTGGATCGAGTCGAGGATGTCGCGGGTCGACTCGAGAGCAGCCCTGAATGCTCCTCGCGGCAGGAATCGATCTGCGACGTCGTTCTCTTCGCGTCGGGGCTCGTAGACCAACGAGCAGGCCATGGCGGCGAGTCCGGCGGCATCCAACTCTTTCCAAGCCTGGCGACGCAGGCACTCGGCGACGAGCAGGTCGCGCTCACCGTAGATGCGTTTGAGGGTTCGCCCCGTCGCCGTGAGCGTCATCTCGCCATCGGCCTGTGCTGTGAGGTAGCCGAGCTCGACGAGAACGTCGGTGACACGGTCGAAGACCTTGGAGATCGCCCCCGTGCGTGTGTTGATCTGCTGCGCGAGACGATCGGTGTCCTTCTTCAGGCGCCACCATCTTTCGGCCCACCTCGCGTGCTGCTCTCGGTCGGGGCACGAGTGCACGGGATGCACCTTGAGTCGACGACGGAGATCGTTGATCTTCTTCGCTCGCGAGTCGCGCTCTGCCCGTGACTGGCTCTCGGCCTTTCCCGCTCCGGATCGCTCGAGATCGGTGATCTGGCGCCGCAGAGCCGCATACTCTGCGAAATCGCCCCGGTCACACGCCATCGAACGCGCGTAACCGGCAAGCGATTCCTCGTGCGAGCGGAGCTTGCGCGCCAGATCGACCACGGCCCTGTCGGCCTGGAACTGGGCGAATGACGACTCGAGGCTGTCTCGGGTGCGAGCGCGACCGAACTGCTCGATCAGGTTGACCGCCATGTTGTACGTGGGCCGGAAACTCGAGTTGAGCGGGTAGCTTCTCCTGGATGCGAGTGAGGCGATCGCCTGCGGGTCGAGCCCATCACGCCACTGGATGACGGAGTGCCCTTCGACATCGATCCCTCGTCGCCCTGCACGCCCGGTGAGCTGCGTGTACTCCCCCGGCGTGATCGGCACGCGGGCTTCACCGTTGAACTTCTCGAGCTTCTCGAGCACGACGGTGCGGGCCGGCATATTGATGCCGAGAGCCAGCGTCTCGGTGGCGAAGACCACCTTGACGAGCTTCTTCTGAAAAAGCTCTTCGACGACCTCTTTGAAGGCGGGCAGGAGCCCGGCGTGGTGCGCCGCGACACCGCGCTGCAGGCCCTCGAGCCACTCCCAGTATCCGAGCACGGCCAGGTCCTCGTCGAGGATCGTGCGGCATCGATCTTCGACGATGTCGCGGATCTCGTCGCGCTCGTCTGCGGTGGTGAGTCGGATGCCGGCTCGCAGCACCTGTTTGACGGCCTGATCGCATCCGATTCTGCTGAAGACGAAGAAGATCGCGGGCAGCAGGTTCTGACGGTCGAGCATGTCGATGACCTCGGGCCTGTCGGCTCGCTCCTGCGCGCCGCCACCGCCACGATGGTACGCACCGCCGCCGCGTCGGTCGCGCGAGCCCCGCCGATTAGAGCTCTGCGGCATCGAGTTTCGAGCGATACGCATGAGCTCGGGATTCACACGATTGGTCGCCGCTTTACCGGTTGCATCGAACAGATCGATGAGCTTGCTGCGCACCATGACGTGCTGGTCGAGGGGAACCGGGCGTTCCTCGGAGACGATCACAGAGGTCTGCCCCCGAACCGCCTGCAGCCAGTCGCCGAATTCCTCGGCGTTGGAGACCGTGGCGCTGAGCGAGACAAGCCGTACCTCGGGAGACAGATGAATGATCACCTCTTCCCAGACGGCTCCGCGGAACCGGTCTGCGAGGTAGTGCACCTCGTCCATCACGACGTAGGCCAGGTCGGTGAGCAGATCAGAGTCGGCGTAGATCATGTTGCGGAGCACTTCGGTGGTCATGACCACGATTCGCGCCGATGCATTGATATTTGTGTCGCCGGTGAGGAGACCGACGTTCTCGGCGCCGTATTCATCGGTGAACTCATGGAACTTCTGGTTGCTGAGCGCCTTGATCGGCGCTGTATAGAAAACCTTCGCGCGCTTCTGCTGCATGGCGAGGAACAGCGCGAACTCGGCGACGACCGTTTTGCCGGCACCGGTCGGAGCAGCCACCAGAACGCTGTCACCGGCTTCGAGAGCGCCGCACGCCTCTATCTGGAAGGTGTCGAGTCCGAAGTCGACCCGCTCGGCGAAAGCGTCGAGCAGGGGCTTTCCTCCTCGCGCCCGACTGCGTGCATAGCGCTCGGCTGGCGAGAGCGCTGCGGGATCGGATGCGGGCATCAGGCGGCCAATTCGCTGTCGAGGCGATCGGATGCGCGGGCGACGCGCCAGTCGTGGATCCACGCGACACCATACGCCGCGAAGAACAGAATGATCATCGGGATCGCCAGCAGGATCATCGAGGTCGGATCGGCCGCGGGCGTCGCGATGGCGGTGAAGAGAATGATCGCAAGGATGGCGACGCGCCACGACTTGATGATCGACGAAGCGCTGAGCACTCCCACGAAGTTGAGCAGAACGAGGAACACCGGCAGGACGAAGGCGATGCCGACGGCCAGCACGAGTTTGAGGACGAAGTCGTAGTATCCGCGCGCCGTGATCAGGTTCGTGTCTTCCGAGGGCGCGAAACTCGCCAGGAGGATCACGATGTGCGGCAGAACGTACCAGCCGGCGACGCAGCCGGCGAGAAAAAGCGGAATCGATGCGCCGAGGAATCCGACACTGTAGATCTTCTCTCGGCGGGTGAGCCCAGGCACGAGGAACGCCCAGATCTGGTACAGCCACACCGGCGATGACACGACGAAGCCGATCGTCAGCGCGATCTGCACCTTGAGGTCGAAGGCGCCGCCGATGTTATCCCAGTTGATGCTCGCGACGCGTCCCTGTTGCTGACCGATCTCTGTGATCGGCCCGCGAATCGCGTCGAGCACGAATTCCGAGAGAAACCAGCCGGCGATGGCACCGACGACGACGCCGATTGCCGCAATGAAGAGTCGCTTGCGTAACTCCAGGAGATGCGCGCCGAGGGACATGCGTCCTTCGCTGTTGGCACGCCGCTTCGTTCGGGCGGCCACCGTGCCTATGGCTTTGGCTTGTACTCAGGCGAAACGACGCTCGGCGACTGATCAGCCAGAGGAGTGGCCTGCGACGAGGTGTCGGTCGAGCCCGTCGAGTCCGACGGCGACGAGTTCTCGTCTTTCATCGTCTTGACCTCGTTGCGGAAGATGCGCATGGACTGACCGAGGCTGCGAGCGAGGCCCGGGAGTTTCGGTGCGCCGAAGAGAATGACGACGGCGATGAGAATGATGACGAGGTGGGGCCACCCCAGTGCGTTACCGAACATCGGTCCATCCTTCCCAGGCTTGTGGATCAGTGATTAGTCTACCGCGCTTCATTCGGGCATCCCTGCGAAGCTGCCGCATCGTGGCACGACGATCCTTTTCTCGGTCTCGGCGGTTCGCGACGACCGAATAACCGTCCAGAATCGCGTTCGGAGGAGTCTCGACCGATAGCTCATCCACGTTCTGTTGAAGCAGCTCGACCTTGTCTGTGAGACGCTCCAACTCTTCGACGACCGCGATGCCCTTCTTGAAGAGACGCCAGCCGAAGAAGACGAGTGTGCCGATCAGAAGGATCACCAGCGCGAGCCAGATGAGGATCCACGACCACCAGTACATCGTTCCAGCCTACGCGTTCGCGATCGTCGTCTCGGAGGACGTCGTCTCGGAGGACGTCGCGTCGGGGTACGACGCCAGCGCATCGAGGGCCCACCGGCGCGCGGCCTGTCGTGCTTCAGGAGGATCGACGACTCGGGCGACCCCTGCGAGGCCCGCAACGAGTCGGGTGAGGCCGTGAAAGTGCGCGACGCGAACGGATGCTCGACTCATGTCTCCGGACCGTGTGACGCGCGTGCCTTCCGGAACGAACTCACCGAGCAGCCCGAGCGCCTCGGGCCGGAACTCGAGGACCACGGTCGTGTGTTCTCCCGAGGTATCGAACAGGGAGTCGGAGAGGTGCACATCGGAGGGCCGATGATCGATGGCGAGGTCGGTGACGTGGAGCGCGTCGATGCGATCGAGTCGGAAGGTTCGAACCGACCGCCGCGAGTGGCACCACGCACGCAGGTACCAGTCGTCGTTGTCGGAATCGAGTCGCAGCGGATCGACGCGTCGGCGCTCCGACTGCCCGCGTGAATCCCTGTAGTCGAACTCCAGCTGCACTCCCCGAGACAGGGCGTCTCCGACACGCGCGAACGACTCGTTCGTCGCAGCCGGCGAGACGATCACCTGACTCGGTGTCTCCGATGCGCCCCGCGCGAGCTTGGCGGCCAGGCTCGAGTATGCGGCCGAGTCGACGTTCTCAGGCAGGGACTGCAGGTACTGCAACCCCGCGATGAGAGCGGATGCCTCGCGGGCCGAGAACCGAGGCGAGTCATCGATGGCGACGAGCTGGGTGATGATGATCTCGTTCTGGTCGAATGCATCCCAGTCGATGTCGAAGAGATCGCCGTGCTGGTAGTTGCTGTCGCTTCCCGGAACGCCGGACACAGCGATGAGAAGCACCGCCTCGCGAATGGTCTCCTCCGATACACCGAAGTGTCGAGCAGCGTCGTGGACGCTCACCTGGGTCTGCTGGATCAGATAGGGAACCAGCGAGAGGAGGAAGGTCAGCTTGTCCTGGGCGTGGTGAAAGCCGCCGGATGTCGTCTGGTCGGCGCTCATACGGCATCCACAGCGTCTGAATGGCTTGCGACGACAGCCAGGAGCCGCTCGCGCACCGCATCGACGAGTGTCGGCGGCGAGATCACGACGGCCTCCGGCCCGAAGGCTGCGAGGTCGTCGGCGAGTAGAGCGAGGTCGGTGTAGTGCAACGAGATGGTTCCGTCGGGGTGACGGATGCTGCCTCGCCGCTTTCCGAGGCGCGATTCGGCATCGGTTCCGGGCCGCACGGAGACGCGTGCCACGTGAGTACGCCAGATCTGGTCGAGCTCGGCGAGCGCGTCGTCGCCGGCGGTCGGCGACGCGGGGCGCGGCGTCGCTGCGCGGGTGGCGACGACGGGACCGACGATTCTCGACAGGAGAAAGGTGCGCGGAGCGTCAGCCTTCTGGTCGATCGCCTGCAGATACCAGCGACCCTGGTGCTGCACGACGGCGGTCGGGGCGACGGTTCTCTCGCGAGCATTCTGTTCGCCCGGCTTGAGGTAGCTGAACCGCACGAGAACGCCCCTGTCGAGAGCATCGGTGAGCGGGGCGAACGCGGCGTCTCTCGTGCGAATGCGCGGGGCGTATCCGATGAGCTGCTTGCTTCCCTCTGTTCCGAGCGAGCGCAGTTTGAGAAGAGCCCTGCGGGACTCACCCGAGAGAGACCCTTCGCGCCACACCATCGCGGCGAGGTTGAGCAGGGTGGTCTCCTCCGGCGTGAATGTGATGTCAGACGGAAGGTCGTAATCGCCTTTGGCTATGCGGTAGCGCAGAGCCTGATTGTTGCCCGGATCTGTCGGCGACTCGAGCGTTTCGAGGGGCACGCCCAATTCACGGATATCGTCTTTGTCGCGCTCGAACTGTCGCTCGAGGCTCGAATTGTCTCCACCCGGAACGAACTTCTGCCTGTAGCCCTGAACGGCACCCAGGATCTCGGCCTTGGTGAGGCCGATCTCTGTCGAGACGAGTGCGAGCACGAGACTGAACAGGCGCTCCTCGACTGCCACGGGCGCATCGGAATTCACTTAGCCTGCCTCTGGCGCTGCTGAGAAATCGTCGGGCACATGTCTCATTTTAGTCTGCCGACGGGGGCGACAGCCCGTGGTCAACACTACTGAGCGGGCAGTTTACCGAGGATGTCGACGACGTAGACGAGCGTCGAACCGGGCGCAATGGCCGGCTTCGTGCTGCCAGCATCGCCGAAGCCGTCTCCTGGAGGCACGACCACGAGAACCTGCGACCCGACAGTCTGGCCGATGAGGGCGGATCGCAGCCCGGGAACGACACCTCCCTGTTCGGGTGTGGCTTGACTCGACAGCGTGATGCCGGCTGCCGAACCATCTGCCCAGGTGGACTCGAAGGTGCTGTCCGCTCCCCAGATCACACCTGTCTTCTGCACGATGAGCAGATCGCCGTCTGAGACGGTGTCTCCCGAGCCCTTGATCAGGGTCGTCGAGCGCAACTCCGTGGGAGTCGGTCCTGATGCGAAGGTCAGGCCTGGACGACCGTCCGGGGCGGTGACGACGCTCGGAAAACCTGCCTCGGCGGGCTCGTTGGATCCGCTCGCCCGTCCGGAATAGACACCCGTGATGTCGAAGACGAAGACGTTCGCGCTGCCATCGGCGGCCTGGTCGTCGGGCAGCACAACAGCGATGCGCTCACCCGCTCGCGAGCAGGTGAGGCTGTCGACAATCTCTTTCGGCAAGGCCGGGTTGTCGTCGGTCAGCGTGGCCGAGAACTGCTTCGGCTGGGCCTGACCCTGGCCGGCACCGCCGATCGCGGTAAAGCTCGCGAGAACGACCGAACCCTTCTCTGCCGCGGGACCCGAGCCCGGCTCGAGCACGGACCTCTCGACGTGCTTCGCGAAGACGGGCGTCGGGAAATCGTACTTGGGAGCGGACGCGTCGCCCGAGACCGTCACGCTTTCCGAGGACGAGCCCGGATCCGTCGCAGGCGTGCAGTCGCCCTCCGTGAGCGTTGCCGTGGTCGACGCGCAGGCCGACAGCCCGACGAGTAGACCCGCGGACAGAATGAGCGCGATCGACTTGCGCACGGATCCTCTTTTCAGTGGTGGTTGAGCGGACAACAGCTTAGTTTATTCCGGCTCGGAGTCTTCGCTGGGCGACTGCTGTGCGGCATCCTCGCCTGTGCGGGCCGTCGCGGTTGCCGTCGCCATGCGAACGCGCTTGCGCAGGCTCTTCGGGCTGATGCCGCGCTCACCGAGCGCGCCCGGAGTCCAGGTCTCGACATCGTCGTCAGAGTATTCGGATTTGGAGGCACGGCGCTTGAGCTCGGGAAGCTGAGCGCCGGGAGCGAGGCGCCGTGCGGTGACCAGAAACCCCGTGTGGCCGATCATGCGGTGATCCGGCCTGACGGCCAGACCCTCGACGTGCCACGATCTGATCATCGTCTCCGACGGTTGTGGATCGGTGAAGGAACCGGTGCTGCGGATCGTCTCGACCACGCGTGAGAGCTGAGTGACCGTGGCCACGTAACAGAGCACGACTCCCCCGGGCTTCAGCGCGTCGGTCACCGCGGGGATGCACTCCCAGGGCGCGAGCATGTCGAGCACGACGCGATCCACCGAGTGGTTCGGGTGCAGCTCGGGCAGTGCTTCGCTGAGGTCGCCCAGGGTGATGCTCCAGTTATCGGGAGTCGAACCCGAGAACGCGGTCACGTTGGCCATGGCCACGTCGGCGAACTCCTCGCGCCGTTCGAACGACGACAGGCGTCCCTCCGGTCCGATCGCTCGGAGCAACCAGAGCGACAGCGCTCCGCTGCCCACGCCGGCCTCGACGACCGTGGCTCCCGGGAAGATGTCTGCCTGGCCGAGGATCTGTGCGGCATCCTTCGGGTAGATGATCGCGGCGCCGCGCGGCATCGACATCACGAAGTCGGTGAGCAGAGGCCGCAACACGAGATACTCGACGCCGACCGTATTGGCGACGACGGATCCGTCGGGCTGCCCGATGATGGCGTCGTGGTCGATGGCTCCACGGTGGGTGTGGAACTCCGCCCCGGTCGCCAGGGTGATGGAGTTGAGCTTGCCCTTGGGGCCGGTGAGTTGCACGCGTTCGCCGACGCGGAACGGTCCGGAGAATGAATTCACGGTTATGGGTGTCGACTTCCGGTTGTGGGGTGGATGGCGCCAGAACGCCTGTGGGCTGCCAGCGCCGCGCTCACGTCGTCGACGGTGCGGCCCTCGAGCGTCGGCCACAGCACGCTCGCCGGGCTGTTCTCGAGAGGGAGCATGTGCGGAACGCCGATGGTGACGGCCCCGGACGACGCGGCGCTCGTGACACCGGGAACCGAGTCCTCGAAAGCCACGCACTCTTCGATGGACACTCCCAGCAGACGAGCGGCTTCGAGGTAGGCCTCGGGGTGGGGCTTGCTGTTCTCGACGCTGTCGCCGGAGACGACGACGTCGAAGGCGTCGAAGGGGATAAAGGACCTCACATGCTCGGCCATGACGCCGAACGACATGGTCACGAGAGCACAGGGCACCTCTGACTCGCGCAGAGAAGAGAGGAGCTCGCGCGCCCCGGGTCGCCATGGGACACTCACGCTGATGTGGTCCATCACCTCGCGCGTCAGATGATCGATGATGGCGTCGGCCGCCATATCGACGCCGTGCTCCTGAAGGAGACGAGCCGTGCGGTCGAGCCCCGAGCCCACGAGCGTCATCGCGTCCTCGTGCGTCCAACTACCGCCGAACCGCGAGACGAGCGCCTCCTGCGATTGCATCCAGTAGGGCTCGGTATCGACGATCGTTCCGTCCATGTCCCAGAGGACGGCGGCGGGCAGGGGGGTCATCACGTGGATCGAGTCTACGGGGCCGGGAGGCTGGTTCGAATCGACGGCCTATCCTTGTCAGAACGATCACGAGCTGACGAAAAGGGTTCTCCACACGGTGACACAGGGCAATGAATTCCTCAGAGGGCGACTTCTCGTCGTCGCATTCGAGGGCTGGAATGACGCAGGCGAAGCAGCGACAGGAGCGGTTCAGCTGTTGCGCGAGCAACTCGACGTGGTCACGATCGCCGGTGTCGACGCTGAGGAGTACTTCGACTTTCAGTTCAACAGGCCGATGGTGTCTCAAGACGACGACGGCAACCGAGCCCTGATCTGGCCGAGCGCGACCATCTATGGGCCGGCGAGCACCGAGGTCGACAACATCCCCCTCGCGGCCGACGCCGAGCTCCGCGTGGGATCGGACAATACGGGCAATGTCTTCCTGCTCGTGGGCGCCGAGCCGTCTCGCAACTGGAAGAAGTTCACGGTCGAGGTGCTCGACGCGGCCATGACCGCCGGCGTCTCGGGAATCGTGTTACTCGGGGCCATGCTCGCCGACGTGCCGCACACCCGTCCGATCTCGGTCACCGCAACGAGCGAGAATGCGTCGGTGCGCAGCCAACTCGGCATCGAGAGATCCACCTACGAGGGCCCCGTGGGTATCCTGAGCGTCATCGCCGACGCGGCCGAGGCTCTGGGAATCGCGACGGTCTCGATCTGGGCGTCCGTTCCCCACTACGTGCACAACGCTCCGTCGCCCAAGGCGACACTCGCACTGATCGACAAGCTCGAAGAACTGGTCGACGTCGTGATCCCTCGCGGCGACCTGGTCGATGAGGCCTCGGCCTGGGAGTCAGGAATCGATGCACTCGCGGGCGAGGACGACGAGATGGCCTCGTACATCCAGCAGCTCGAGCAGGCGCGTGACACCGTCGACTCCCCCGAGGCGAGCGGTGAGGCGATCGCTCAGGAGTTCGAGAAATACCTGCGCAAGCGCGGAGACGGCAGACCTGACGAGCCCTGGCGCCCCGGCGCCTGAGGCTCGCTCTAGAGCTGCACTCCCAGCAGTGCGTCCACCGTTCGCGCCACGAGGCCGCTCGTCGGGTGTGAGCCTGCCACCCACTCGTCGATCACGGCGAGGGCTGCCGGGGTGTCGAGATCTGCCGACAGCGCGGCGCGGAGCTCGGCGAGCAACGCGATTTCGTCGTCGAAGGCCTCGGATGCCTGCGGCTGGCTGACCGCTTCGCGCCAGCGCTCGAGCCGGGTGACGGCTTCCGCGAGGCCGGCGTCTGTCCACTCCCAATCGGAGCGGTAGTGATGAGCGAGAACGGCGAGTCGAACGGCCGACGGGTCGACACCGGATGCGCGCAGCCCCGAGACCAGAACGAGATTTCCCAGCGACTTGCTCATCTTCTCGCCCTGGTAGGCGACCATGCCCGCGTGCACGTACACGTCGGCGAAGCGCTTACCGGTGAGGGCGGTGGCGTGCGCCGCAGAGAACTCGTGATGGGGGAACACGAGATCGCTTCCACCGCCCTGCATGCAGAAGTGCGCACCGAGCGCGTCGATCGCGATGACCGAGCATTCGATGTGCCATCCGGGGCGTCCCTCGCCGACCGGACTGGGCCACGACGGCTCGCCCTCGCGCGCCGCGCGCCACAGCAGCGGATCGAGCCGGTTGCGCTTTCCTTCGCGGTCGGGGTCTCCCCCGCGCTCGGCGAAGAACGCGGCCATCGTCGCCGCGTCGAGGCGGCTTTCGAGACCGAGGTGCCAGTCGGTGCGCTCGGTGGCCGCGTCGATGTCGAAGTAGATGTCCTGGCCGCCGGCGACGCGCGCGTCGGGCGTGTCGACCGGGTAGCCGAAGCCGGCGTCGACAAGCCGGCGCACGGCATCCGCTATCGGATCGACGACCTCGGTGACCGCGACGTAGTCGCGGGGAGGGAGCACGCGCAGCGCAGCCATGTCTGTTCTGAATAGCTCGACCTGGCTCGCCGCGAGGTCGCGCCAGTCGACTCCGGTCGCATTCGCTCTTTCGAGCAGCGGGTCATCGACATCCGTGATGTTCTGCACATAGTCGACCTCGAGGCCCGCGTCGAGCCACAGGCGCTGGATGCCGTCGAAGGCCAGGTAGGTCGAGGCATGACCCAGGTGGGTTGCGTCGTACGGGGTGATGCCGCACACATACAGGCCGATCCGGCCGTCGACATCCACGGTCTCGACCAGAGCACCCGTCGAGTCGTCGAAGACCCGGGGAACGGGACCTCGTCCGGGAAGTGAGGGGACGATGGGCCGGCTCCAGGAATGCACTGCAAAAGACTACCGTCGCCCGAGGGCTCACGCCTGCATGGCTCCTGTGCCGAGGAGAACGAGGAGCACGAGTCCGAGAGTGATCCTGTACACGACGAAGGGCAGGAAGCTCCGCTTAGAGATGTAGCTCATGAAGAACGCGATCACCACGAGTCCCACCACGAAGGCGATGACCGTGGCGACGAGTGTCTCGAGGGGGCCGAAGACCTCGGGAGTGCACGTGGCCGTGGCCACCGTGCAGGTCTCTTTGACGGATTTGAAGACCTGGTAGAGGCCGCTTCCGAAGACGGCGGGGATGGCGAGGAGGAACGAATACCGGGCCGCCGCGGCGCGTTCGTATCCCATGAATAGCCCGGCCGTTATCGTGCCACCCGAGCGGGAGACACCGGGGATGAGAGCGAGTGCCTGCGCGAAGCCGAAGACGGTGGCGTGAGGAACGGTGAGCTCATCGAGGCGTCTCTTCTTCGCTCCGACATAGTCGGCCACGCCGAGAAGGATTCCGAAGACGATGAGTGTGCCCGCGACGATCCAGAGTGAGCGCAGCGTGCTCTCGATCGCATCCTGAAAGATGAGGCCGAGCACCACGATGGGCACGCTGCCGAGGATGATGAACCAGCCGAGCTTCGCATCCGGGTCGGCTCGGGGAACCCGGCCTCTGAGCGAAAGGAACCAGCGGGTTGCGATGCGGGAGATGTCGCGCCAGAAGTAGATGACGACGGCCGTCTCGGTGCCGAGCTGGGTGATCGCGGTGAAGGCGGCTCCCGGGTCGTCGCCGGTGCCCAGAAGGCGGCCGACGATCAGCAGATGAGCACTCGACGAGATCGGCAGGAACTCGGTGAGTCCCTGGACGAGGCCGAGGATGACGGCGTTGAGAAAGTCCACGGACTCCCCTTCGGAATGTGGCGGCGGAATCGGTCGGAAGACCTAGTGGTGCCTGCTCAGTAGCGCAGCAGGAGGTCGGTCAGAACCTTCCTGCCAAACACTAATGCGTCGAGCGGAACCCTCTCGTCGACCCCGTGGAAGAGGGCAGGGAAGTCGAGTGCCGGCGGCAACTGAAGCGGCGCGAATCCGTAGCCCTTGATGCCGATGGTGCTCAGGGCTTTGTTGTCGGTTCCTGCAGACAGAAGATAGGGAAGCACTTCGGCCTCCGGGTCGAATCGATGGAGGCTCGAGATCATCTGATCGACGAGCGGGCCCGAGAAGTCGGTCTCGAGCCCGATGTCCTGGTGCGAGATCTCGACATCGACGCCAGGGCCGGCGAGTTCGCGGAGCCGTGCGATGACGTCATCTTCTTGGCCGGGCAGCACGCGGATGTCGAGAAGCGCCTCGGCTCGATCCGGGATCACGTTGTGCTTGTACCCGGCCGTCAGTCCGGTCGGGTTGGCGGTATTGCGCAGCGATGCTGAGATGAACCGCGATGCCGTTCCGGTCGCGATGGCGAGTTCGTCGGGCGTGGTTCTCTGTGGGTCCTTGCCGAGGATCGCGGCCACTCGTCCCAGCAGCTCCGTCGTCGTCTTGGTGAGGTGCACGGGCCATTCCTGGCTGCCGATTCTCGCGACAGCGCCGGCGAGTCTGGTGATCGCGTTGTCTGAGTTGATCTGGGATCCGTGGCCGGCGGTTCCGCGGGCCACGAGCTTCGCCCAGATGAGGGCCTTCTCCCCTGTCTGAACCAGATAGGCCCTCGTGCCGTCGAGGTCGATCGAGTAGCCGCCGACCTCGCTGATCGCCTCGGTCGCGCCCTCGAAGAGATCGGGGCGATTCTTCACGAGGTAGTGAGATCCGAGGACTCCCCCGGCTTCCTCATCGGCGAAGAAGGCCACGACAAGGTCCCGGGCGGGCCTCCGACCGGAGGACAGGATGTCGTCGAGCGAGGTCAGGATCATCGCGTCCATGTTCTTCATATCCACGGCGCCGCGACCCCACAGCATGCCATCGGCGATGACTCCGCCGAATGGGTCGACCGACCAGTCGTCGGCGATCGCCGGCACCACATCGGTGTGGCCGTGTACGACGAGCGCGCCCCGGCTCGAATCCTCTCCCTCGACGCGGGCCACGACGCTCGTGCGGCCGGGCTCCGAGTCGATGAGTTCGGCGACCAGGCCCAGCCTCTCGAGATGCGCAGCGACGTATTCTGCCGCGTCAGTCTCACCGTTCGATCGGCCCTCACCGAAGTTCGATGTGTCGAAGCGGATCAGGTCGCGGGCGATCGCCGCAGTGGCGTCGAGACCTGCCTCAGGAAGGGTGTTCGCGGGCGTCGAAGTCATGGTTTCACGGTACCGCAGGGCTCTGCCGGGCTCGTGGCGTCGAGGGGGTTTCAAACCGTGCTATCGTCTTACCTTGGTTGCACCGGGAACGGAAAGCAGCTCATCCAGTCCGGATGGCGGAAATGGCAGACGCGCTAGCTTGAGGTGCTAGTGCCCGTATAGGGCGTGGGGGTTCAAGTCCCCCTTCGGACACAGAAACAAGAATCACCCCCGACATATCGATTTGATCGAGATCTCGGGGGTTTTTCTCGTTCTACGAGGCGATTTTTTCGGCAGCGTGACCAAGGCGTGATGATTTTGGTCGCACGGTGAGGGCAAGAGCATAGTAGGCTGTTCACAGAAGTTGATGTGCCTCGCACGTCCGGGGTGCCTCCGGTGCCCTGCCCGACACTGTTCGGGCCCAATCCTGGGAGACGACGAACACCCCGACGAGTGGCCCCGACAATCGGGACCGAATTATCACTCCAGGAGGAGTTTGCAATGGCTACAGGCACAGTGAAATGGTTCAACGCTGAAAAGGGATTCGGCTTCATCGCCCCCGAAGACGGCAGCCCCGACGTGTTCGCGCACTACTCGGCTATCGCCTCCAGCGGATACCGCTCGCTTGACGAGAACCAGAAGGTCGAATTCGACGTCGCGCAGGGCCCCAAGGGTCCTCAGGCTGAGAACATCCGCCCCCTCTAAGTCTTTCCTTGCCCGGTCGATGTCGAGTGAAAGCGACGACTGAGACCGCGTGACGCGAAGCTTGACAACGAAGGCCCTACACCCATCCGGGTGGAGGGCCTTCGTCGCGTGTGGGGCAAATATTGCGACACGCCGACTTTCATCCGGTCGATTGATTGGTGATCGTGTATAGAGCAGCACCCGAATCGTTGCTAGTGTGAGCGATGTTGTTGTTGTGACGAATGTGACTCATGCGTCGTCGCGGCCATTCTGCGAATTCGGGGAAACCATGCTCGTCACCACCACCGCGCCGTCCAGCCGGTCTTTTGCTCGTCGGTCTCTCTGGCGCGGAGCTCTCGCTGCGACGGCGGTGATAGGAATGTTGGCTGTCGGCGCGATCTCCTCATCGCCGGTTTCTGCAGACAACTACCCATCGTGGAACGATGTGGTTGCTGCTCGCTCATCAGAGGCGACCAAAGAGGCCGAGATCGCGCGGATCACGGGCCTCATCAACGGACTACAGACGCAGGTCGGTCAGGCCCAGGCCGCTGCGGACGCACGATGGCAGGAGAATCAGACGGCACAGAACGCCTACAACACGGCATCATTCGAGGCCGATCAACTGGCATCGAAGGCCGCTGCGGCCAAGACCAAAGCAGCGGAGTCGCGAACTCAGGCGGCGATCCTCGCGGCGCAGTTCGCTCGGTCGGGTGGCAACGACCTCTCGTCGCGTCTCTTTGTGGAGGGAGACAAGGCCAACGACCTTCTCTACCAGCTCGGGGCTATGTCCAAGCTGAGCGAGTCGACCACCGGCATCTACCAGCAGGCCGAGGTCGATCAGAATACGGCGGATTCGTTGAGTGACCAGGCTGACGTGGCGCGCAACGCATTGGGCGCACTGGCGGCTACCGCGCAGAGTGCGCTCGACGATGCTGTCGCTGCGCAGCAGTCTGTGGGAGCTGCTCTGATCGAGCAGCAGAACCACGAGGCCGAACTCTCCGTGCAACTTCAGGCACTCACAACCAATCTCGAGTTGACCGAGGATCAGTACAACGCAGGCGTGCAGGCTGCTGCACAGGCAAAGCAGGCGGCCGACGAGGCAGCGGCAAAGGCCGCTGCAGACGCCGCAGCCGCGCCAGGCGCCGCCCCCTCCGACGGCGGCAGCGGCGGCTCCTCAGGCGGATCGCCGGGGGGCTCCTCTGACGGATCGTCGGGCGGCAGCGAGCCTAGTGCGCCGGCTCCATCGGCCCCGGTGGTAAACCCGCCTCAGAGCTACGACGGCGATGCCGTGGTCGCCTACGCCGAGCAGTTCGTGGGGGTCGTTCCCTACGGCTGGGGTGCAGACCCGAGCGACAGCTTCGGATGCGATGGGTTGACCCAATACGTGTACAAGCAGTTCGGTATCGATCTTCCACGATACGTTCCTACCCAGGCGGCCCAGGGGGTGCGGGTCTCGTCTTCCGATGCGCGCGCCGGTGACGCGGTCGTGTGGAGCGGCCACATCGGCATATACGACGGTCAGGGCGGAGTCATCCACTCCCCCGACTGGGGTCGTTACGTCACCCACGCTCACTCGCTCTGGGGCAGCTACTACTTCGTACGATTCCTGTAGAGGCTCGCGAGGGCGCTGACCGGAGATGGGTCAGGAGTGGTGGGCGCCCATCCACTTGCGCACCGTGGCGATACGCGACTGCAACTGCGTGACACTCGCCTGGGGAACGGCCGGACCGCCGCAGACTCGCCGCAGCTCCGCATGCACCAGGCCATGCGGCTGGTCTGACGTCTTGGACCAGATCCCGACCAGACTGTTCAACAGCTTCCGCTGCTCTGCGAGCGTGCGGTAGAGAGGAGCCGCGGGCTCGTCTTCGGCGGGGCCGGGCGGCGAGTTCTTGCGGCGATCGGCGGCATGGCGCTGCTGCCTGGCCTGCCTGTGCTGCAGGAGTTCGCGGACCTGATCGGGCTCGAGTAGCCCCGGAATGCCGATGAAATCGAGCTCTTCATCGCTGTCGACCGGAGCTTCGGTACCGAATTCGCTGCCCTCGAACAGAACCCTGTCGAAGGTTGCGTGCGAGCCGAGAGCCTGGAACGCGAAATCGTTCTGCAGAGCATCGGATGCCTTGTCTTGGACGTTGGCCTCGGCGACCATCGCATCCTCGGGATTCCACATGTCGCCCTCGGGATCGCCGGAGTCGCGCCGGTCGAGAGCGTGGTCTCGTTCGAGTTCCATGGTTCCCGCGAGTGCCATCAGGCCGGGAACGTTCGGAAGGAAGATGGAGGCAGTCTCTCCTCGGCGCCTCGCTCTAACGAAGCGGCCGATGGCCTGAGCGAAGAAGAGCGGCGTCGACGCGCTTGTGGCATAGACGCCGACGGCGAGCCGGGGAATGTCGACGCCCTCCGACACCATGCGAACGGCGACCATCCACCGCCTCGATGACTTCGAGTACTCCTCGATGCGGCCTGAGGCCTCCTTCTCGTCGGAGAGGACGACGGTGACGGGCTCCCCCGAGATATTCTCCAAGATCGCCGCGTACGCGCGTGCCGTGAACTGATCGGTCGCGATCACCAGGCCCCCGGCATCCGGTATGCCTTGGCGAACCTCGGCGAGCCGCCGGTTCGCAGCGGCGAGAACCGATGGGATCCAGTCGCCGGCCGGGTCGAGCGCGGTGCGCCAGGCCTGCGACGTGATGTCTTTGGTGTTGCCCTCGCCGAGTCGAGCTTCCATCTCGTCGCCGACTTTGCTGCGCCAACGCATGTGACCGGCGTAGACCATGAAGAGGACGGGTCGAACCACGCCGTCTTGGAGGGCCCGGCCATAGCCGTAGTTGTAGTCGGTCTGCGAGAGTCGGATGCCGTGCTCGTCTTGCAGATAGCTGACGAAAGGGATGGGTGATGTGTCGGAGCGGAACGGCGTACCCGTCAGGGACAACCGTCTGGTTGCAGGCGCGAATGCTTCGCGGATGGCTTCGCCCCAGCTGAGGGCGTCACCGCCGTGATGCACCTCGTCGAGGATGATCAGACTGCGCGCCGACTCGGTGAGCTCGCGGTGCAGTGAGGGACGAGCTGCGACCTGTGCGTAGGTGACTGCCACCCCGTGAAAATGACTGCCATAACGTCTGTCGCTGTTCTTGAAGCCCGGAGTGAGACGGATGTGCACTCGGTCGGCTGCGTCAGCCCATTGCTTCTTGAGATGCTCCGTCGGGGCGACGACGGTCACCCGGTCGATGATGCCCCTGTGCAGGAGTTCGCTCGCCAGGCGAAGCGCGAACGTGGTCTTGCCTGCGCCCGGGGTTGCAGCCGCGAGAAAGTCGCGGGGCTGATGCGTGAAGTATGCCTCGAGCGCCTCGGATTGCCAGGCGCGGAGCTTGGACGCGGTACCCCAGGCGGCCCGCTCGGGGAATGACGGAGACAGATGCTCGGCCGCACCGCCGCCGACTACCGGCGTGCCCTCGGTGCCTGAAGGATCGTCCCGGAGCTCGGGCAGGGGAAGAGGATCGGGCAGGCTGTTCACGTGCATCCACACTACCCGCAGCTGCCGACACCACGAACGACACCCAGACGCCTCTACGATCGCGTCGAGAGGAGTACATTGACGAGTGGATTTCTTCGAAGGAGTGCATATGGCCGAGCGGCATCCATGGCGTCGATACGTGGCGATCGGCGACTCGTTCACCGAGGGCATCGGAGACCCGGAGCCTGCGAGCCCCGGCGGGTACCGCGGGTGGGCGGATCGCGTGGCCGAGGTTCTGAGTGCCGAGGCCGGCGATGACTTCGCCTACGCGAATCTCGCTATCCGCGGCCGACTGATGCAGGGCATCCTCGATGAGCAGGTCGAGCCCGCTCTCGCGCTGCAACCCGACCTCATCACGATCTCGGCGGGAGGGAATGACATCATTCGCCCCGGAACCGACCCCGATGACATCGCTCGCCGGATGGATGCCGGCATCGAGCGTCTGAGACGTGACAACGCCACCGTGGTGATCTTCACGGGCACGGATGTGGCCTTCTCCCCCGTGTTCAGGGGCATTCGCGGCAAGGTCGCGATCTACAACGAGAACCTCCGCACCATCGCCGCGCGTCACGACTGCATCGTGGCCGATCAGTGGGGTCTGTCGAGTATCCAGGACTCGCGTATGTGGAGCCCCGATCGGCTCCATCTCAACGCGCTCGGCCACCACGAGGTTGCTCGGCTGGTTCTTCAGGCGCTCAACGTCGAGAACGAGCTGCAGCCGGGCGCACCCGAGCCGCTCCCCGTGGCGACGTGGCGACAGGCGCGCACGGAAGACCTGGTGTGGGCGCGAACGCACTTCGTGCCGTGGGTCATCAGGCGTGTGACCCATCGCTCGAGTGGTGACGGCATCTCGCCGAAGAGGCCCGATGCGGTTCCGATGAATCTACCGGCGCCGATGCCGAAGGGTACCGACGCGGCGGACTAACCGAAGACGAGTTCGGGATGGCTGATGCGCCACCAGAATCCCGGGTCCTCTAGCGTTCCGTCGACTTTGAGGGCGACCTGCTCCGTCGTGTCGTCGACCGAGTAGCGAATGGTTCCCACGTTGAGACCCGATTGCGCTGTGACGAGATCGGCCGCACTGGCGTCGACATCGACGACGTCGTCGGACCAGACGATGGCATCGCTGTCGGATGTCGCCACGATCGGCGCGGTCTCGCCCCATGCCGTCGTGTAGCTGCCGACCTCGGTGTCTGCGCGAATGAGGGGAAGAGTCGTGAATGCCCTCTTCGTGCTCGCGAGAAGGGCCTGGACGGCGTCGCGCGCAGCCTGCGAGCTCTCCGCTCCCAGGATCACTCCGACCACGGACTTCGTCTGGTCGCCGACGGTGAACTCGGCGGAGAACAGCAGGCACGATCCCGCTTCGTCGGTCGTTCCCGTCTTGATGCCGTCGATGCCGTCGATGCCGAGGAGTTTGTTGCTGTTGTCGATCTCTCCGATGACCGGTACCTGATCGATCGAGGTCGAGACGATCTTCGCGAGCACGGGGTCGGCGAGGGCGAGCGACGCGATCTTCATCAGATCCTTCGTCGAGCTGCGGCTTCCAGGATCGAGCCCCGGCGCATCCACGATCGTCGTGTCGGTGAGACCGTGCTTGGCTGTAAACGATCGGGCAGCGTCGAGGTAGGCGGCGAGCGATCCGAACGCCCAGTTGGTGACGGTCTCGGCGTAGTTGTTCGCCGACTTCAGCAGCATGATCTCGAGCACCTGGCGCTCGCTGAGCGTCTGACCCTCATTGACGAGTTCGTACGAGCCGTCGACCGCGCGCGTCTGTTCGAGAATCTGCACGTCGGCCGCGGTCATCGTGATGCCCGGTCCGTCGTCGCCCTCGGCGAGGGGGTGCGCCTCGAGAACCACAAGGGCCGTGACGACCTTCGTGACGCTGGCGATCGGCACAGGTCCTGTCTGCCCGCTCTCGCCGAGCAACTCGTCGGAGCCTTCCAGGGCGATGGCACCGGTTCCCACGCCCGGAAGTGCGAGCTTGGCCGGCTGAGCAGGGGCCGGTGTAGGCACAGCGAGCTCGAGCTGTGCCGTCGGTAGCGGGGCGGCGAGGGCTGCCGGTACATATACGCCGATCGCGGCGGCCATCGCCACGAGGATGCCGCCGGCCACAAAAGCGGCGATCCGACGTCGGCGACGAACGGGGGCAGACGTGGGAGGCATCCGCTAATCCTAGGAGATGTGTGAGCTGGAGACCGTCTTGTCCGTCGTCACCGAAGCGTGTAGAGCGCCACAGCGCTCGCTGAGGCGACATTGAGCGAGTCGACTCCATGGCTCATGGGAATCGTCACGACGGTGTCGGCCGCCGTCAACGCTTGCCTCGAGAGCCCGTCTCCCTCGGAGCCGAGCACCAGCGCGAGTTTCGGCGGCACACTCGCCGCGAAGTCGTCGAGCGTGACCGCGTCGTCGGCCAGCGCGAGCGCCGCGATGTGGAAGCCGGCGTCGTGCAGCAAAGGCGCCGCCTCCGACCACTCCGGCAGTCGGGTCCACGGAACCTGGAGCACCGTGCCCATACTGACCCGCACGCTGCGGCGGTAAAGCGGATCGGCGCAGCGGGGCGAGATCAAGACGGCGTCGGCGCCGATACCCGCGACCGCTCGAAAGATTGCGCCGACATTGGTGTGGTCGGTGATGTCCTCGAGCACGACGACCCGACGCGCACCCTCGATCACGTCGGCGACCGGTCTCAACTCTGGCCGGTGCATCGCGGCCAGTGCGCCTCGGTGCAGGTTGTACCCGGTGAGCGACTCGAGTGTGGCGGCGTCCCCGACGAAGACCGTCACGTCGTCCCATTCCCCGAGCAGGGGCGCGATGTCGTCGAGCCACTGCTCCTGTACGAGTACGGAGCGCGGTCGATGCCCCGCGGCGAGGGCGCGCGCGATGACCTTCGACGATTCGGCGATGTAAAGACCGCCTGCGGGTTCGCTCAGACGTCTCAGAACCACATCGGTCAGCCGTGCATAGTCGTCGAGTCCTGGGAGATCGAGGCTGTCGATCCGCACTGTCTTCACCCTCGGGCACTCCTTCTTCTGCCGAGTGCGGGTCGTGGCGCGATCGCGAGCGACCCCGTCGGAAATACAACCGCACTCGAGACTGTTTAGACTTCGAAGAGTAACGCGAAGCGCCGGAGTGCACAGACTCGGGCGGCAGGAGGTGCAGATGGTTCCGCTCGTCGAATCGAGCCCGAGAGCAGCCTCGCCCGTCGAGATCGACGAAGCCGTCGCGGCCCTCTCGGGACGACGAATCGTCGTCCTGACCGGCGCCGGCATGAGCACCGACTCGGGGATCCCCGACTATCGCGGCGAGGGTGCGCCGAAGCGCAACCCGATGACGTTCGATCAGTTTCGTGAGAGCCACGACTACCGCCGCAGATACTGGGCCGGCAGCCATCTGGGCTGGAAGATGTTCCATGCGGCACGCCCCAACGCGGGACATCGAGTCCTTGCCGAACTCGAAGACGCCGGCGTGGTATCCGGCGTCATCACCCAGAACGTCGACGGTCTGCACGCGCGAGCTGGCACCACCCACCTTGTCGACCTGCACGGATCGATGGATCGAGTGCTGTGTCTCAACTGCGGCCAGGCGTTCGCTCGGGCGAGCATTGCAGAGCGCATCTCGGCCGACAATCCCTGGGTCGACGAGCCCGATGCCATCACGTTGGCGCCCGATGGCGACGCCGATGTCACCGACTATTCGTCGTTCGTGGTGCCGGCGTGCTCCGTCTGCCAGGGCATGCTGAAACCCGATGTCGTGTTCTTCGGCGAGTTCATACCGACAGAGAGGTTCCAGGAAGCGTCCGCACTCGTCGCTGGTGCAGAGGCGATGCTGATCGCAGGGTCGTCGCTCGTGGTCAACTCGGGCATCAGACTTCTCGAGCAAGCGCGCCGCAGACGCCTGCCGATCGTCATCATCAACCGGGGACCGACGAAGGGCGACTCCCGCGCGAGCGTCAAGCTGGATGCCGGGGCAACCGAGACCCTCACCGAGCTCAGCCGGTATCTCCTTCCCGAGAGGAACAACGCGTGACCGAACTCGTTCTCGTGCGCCACGGAGAGACCGACTGGAACCTCGAGCGGCGCATCCAGGGCAGAACCGACATCTCGATGAACGACACGGGTCGTGCTCAGGCGGAGGCCGCAGCCGAGAAGCTCTCAGTCGAAAAGTGGCATGCGATCGTCACAAGTCCGCTCGACCGCGCGCTCGAGACGGCGCGTATCATCGCAGAACGACTGGGGCTCGGTGAGCCTCGGATCGACGATCGACTCGTCGAGCGCGCGTACGGCGAGGCCGAGGGCCTGGAAGCCGCAACGCTCGCGACTCGGTTCCCCTCCATGGTCGGAGTTCGGGGCATAGAGCGGCGCAGCGACGTGACTCGGCGCGTTCTGCCCGCGCTCGAGAGCATCGCCCTCGAGCATCCTGGGCGGCGTGTCCTCGTCGTGACCCACGGCGGAGTCATCGGTTCGCTCGTGCGCTACGTGACCGAGAAAGCCCTTCCCCCTGCGGAGGTACGCATTCCGAACGGCTCTGACCACCGCTTCCGCTACGTCGACGGAACGCTCGTTCTCGAGACGTTCAACGGCTTCTCTGTCGATCCGCCAATCCGGCGAGAAGCTCCCATAGTGTCGTCGCTGACGAGGTCCAGCTGAACTCAGCCGCCTGTGCGAGGCCCGCTTCGGACCGGCGCACGAACTCCCCCGGTTCTTCGAGCGAGCGAACCTGTGCCGCCAGAGCTGCCGGGTCGTGGGCATCGAAGTAGAGGCCTGCCTCGCCGCCGATCTCTGAGAAGACCGGGATGTCGCTGACGACGATCGGTGTTCCCTGTGCCATCGACTCGACCAGAGGAATTCCGAAGCCCTCTTCGAGCGAGGCGGTGACGAGCGCCGTGGCGTGTCGCAGCACCGAGGTGTACTCCTCATCGCTTGCGCCGTTGTGGAAGACCAGTCGCGCATTCGGTGCGATCTCCTCGAGTCGCCGTTTGTCGGCATCCGACACCCGGCTCATGAGGTGCAGCTCGTAGTCAGCCAGCAATGCCGCCGCCCTGACGAGCGTCTCGACGTTCTTGTAGGGCATGAACGACCCCATGTAGACGAGGTGACGGTCGCGGCTCTCGGCGGGCTCGGGCGGCGAGGCGGCGCCATCAGCCGCGTTTCTGACCACGGTGACCGGCCTGCGGGTCAACCTGTTGCGTGCGATGAGGTCGCGCGTGGTCTGCGACACGGTGACCACGGCATCGGCACGCGACAGAAGGTAGCGCTGCGGCCACCAGGAGAGGTGATATGCGCGCCACAGGAGCCGGATGGGCCAGGCGAGATCGCGGGGCGGGGTGGGATTCGAGTAGTAGATCAGGTCATGCACCGTCAGGGCGAGTGCATAGCGGCGACCGAATGATCCCATCGTCTGCATCGGAGTGAACACGACATCGGGCTTCAGCGCGTTGACCTGCAACGCCACGAAAGGCTCGCGCACGCTGGTGGGCGAGCTGGCGAGGTGCCACGGCAGATCGGGCAGCATCTCGAGTTGGCGGATGTCGCTGATCAGCATCACGAGCTCGTGCTCGTCGGCCAGTGCGCTGACGAGTCCGGCGGTGTACCGGCTGATGCCGTCGTGCCTGCCGATGCGTGTGTAGCGGCAGTCGACGACGACCCTCATCGTTCGCCCGGTTCGTCGCGCAGAAACTGGTCGATCGCATCGGCTGCCTGCATGGGCATCTCGTAGTGCACCAGATGGCCGACACCGGACAGAACCACGAGTCGTGAGTCAGCGATCTTCTCGGTCAGCCGATGCTGGGCTTCGACCGGGGTGATGTCGTCGCGGTCGGCCGCGATGAGCAGTGTGCGTGTCGTATTCGCTGACGCGTACTCGGAGACATCGTGCGAGATGGAGGCTTTGAAGGCGTCGAGCACGACCCGTCGATTCGAGAAAGCGCCGAAGTAGAGGTCGTGCTGATTGTGGATCCATCGGCGGAGAGAGCGCGACCGCGTCTTCGCCATCGTCACGCTCATGATGCGGGTGACGATCGGCGCCTTGAGTACGGCGAATCCCATGCGCTCCGGCATCTTCGCCGGCGCCCAGTAGTAGAACACCGCGAGGCGGGTCAGGATGCCGCGAGGGCCAGACAGCGCCGGTGCGGCGATGGGATTGACAAGAACGATGTCATCGACGTCGAGGCCTCGCGCCAGGGCGGCGGACACGATGATCGATCCGAAGGAATGACCCAGAACGACGGTTCGCCCGGGACCGCGCACGCGGTCGACGAGTTCGAGGAGCCAGGCCGAATAGCCGTCGATGTCGTGGCCCGCGTCGAGCGGCGTCGACACCCCGAAGCCCGGAAGATCGGCCACAATCGTGCGGTACCGGGGCAGGTGAGCCACGACCGGCTCAAGGCCGTGATGGTCACCGCGGAAGCCGTGGACCAGCACGATCGTGGTGTCGGCGTCGTGGGGGCCGTAGACCCAGAGTTCCGTCGTGCTTCCGGCGAGTTCTTCGGTGCGCCGCTCAAGCGGGATGGCATCGAGTCGGGCTGCGTAGGGCGAGGGAACAATCATCGTGATCCAGTGTAGGTGCCGCACCTAGACTGGGCTGATGCAGCGCGGCGATAAGCCCGATACGCGCCCTCGGAAGGACTAGTACGTGAACTTCACCGCCCCCATCCAGTTGCCGGGACTCACGCTCGACCCCCAGTGGTATCGCCGGAGCGTCTTCTATGAGGTGATGGTGAGGTCGTTCGTCGACAGCAACGGCGACGGAGCGGGCGACATCGCAGGCCTCGTGTCGAAGCTCGACTATCTGCAGTGGCTCGGCATCGACGCCCTCTGGCTTCCGCCGTTCTACAATTCACCGCTGCGCGACGGAGGCTACGACGTCTCCGACTTCACCTCGATCCTTCCGGAGTTCGGAACCCTCGACGAGTTCCGCGACCTGGTCACCAAGGCTCACGAGCGCAACATGCGCCTGGTCATGGACTTCCCGCTCAACCACACGTCCGACGCGCACGAGTGGTTCCAGCAGTCGCGTTCCGACCCAGAGGGGCCATACGGAGACTTCTACGTCTGGAGCGACACCGACGAGAAGTACGAGAGCATCCGCATCATCTTCGTCGACACCGAAGAGTCGAACTGGACGTTCGACCCGGTGCGGCGCCAGTTCTTCTGGCACCGGTTCTTCTCGCACCAGCCCGACCTCAACTTCGAGAATCCCGCCGTGCACGACGCGATCTTCGACATCGTGCGTTTCTGGCTCGAACTCGGAGTCGATGGACTGCGCCTCGACGCGATCCCCTATCTCTATGAGTCCGAGGAGGGCAATGGAGAGGGCGAACCCAAGACCCACGACTTCATCGTGAAGCTGCGAGCCATGGTCGACCAGGACTACCCGGGTCGCGTGCTCATCGCCGAGGCGAACCAGTGGCCGCGCGAGGTCGCCGCGTTCTTCGGCACAGAGGAAGAACCCGAATGCCACATGGCCTTCGACTTCCCGGTGATGCCCCGCATCTTCTACTCGCTGCGCTCGCAGAATGCAGACGAGCTGGTGCGCATCCTGTCTGAGACGACGGATGTGCCCGACTCGGCCGCGTGGGGCGTATTCCTTCGCAACCACGACGAGCTGACGCTCGAGATGGTCTCCGAGGAATACCGCCAGGCGATGTATGGGTGGTATGCCTACGACCCGCGCATGCGGTCGAACATCGGCATCCGGCGCCGCCTCGCTCCCCTGCTCGACAACTCCCGCGCCGAGCTCGAGCTCGCGCACGCGCTGCTCTTCGCCCTGAAGGGAAGCCCGTTCCTGTACTACGGCGACGAGATCGGCATGGGCGACAACATCTGGCTCAACGACCGGGATGCCTCGCGCACACCGATGCAGTGGACGCCGGACCGTAACGCGGGCTTCTCCACCGCGGATCCGGGAAAGCTCTACCTGCCGGTCGTGCAGTCGCTCGTCTACAACTACGCCCTGGTCAACGTCGAGTCGCAGCTCGCGCAGTCGCGGTCTCTGCTGCACTGGGTGCGCAATGTCATCCACGTGCGCAAAGCACATCCGGCGTTCGGGCTCGGCAGTATGCAGGTTCTGCAGACCGACCACGAGTCGGTTCTCGCCTTCGTGCGCACCTACGAGGGCTCGGGTACACACCTCGGCGATGCACCAGAGCAGGTGCTGTGCGTGTTCAGCTTCGCTCACAACCCCGTCGCCGTGCACATCCAGCTGCCTGACCAGGCGGGCGGGCGACTCGTCGACCTCTTCGGTGGCGGCGAATTCCCGACCATCGCAGACGACGGAAGCCTCACGCTGACACTGGGCACGCAGAGCTTCTATTGGCTGCAGATCGGGCAGTCGGTCGACCAGCGGTTCTGATCCCCAGGTGGCGCCCGGGTAGCGTCCGAGGTGGCCGGTAGAGTTCGGGATGTGACAGATTCAACGCAGCCCGAGTTGTTCAGCCTCTCAGATGACGCCGTACTCATCGCGGATCCGTCCGAGACCGAGCAGCAGGCGCCGGCACCGTGGTGGCACCGTCTCGCCGTCTTCGACCTCGAGACCACCGGTATCGACGTGCAGACGAGTCGCATCGTCACAGCGAACGTGAGCGTCATCGGCGCCGACGGGCATCCGGTCTCGCGTCTCGACTGGCTCGCCAACCCCGGAGTCGAGATCCCGGAGCAGGCCACAGCCGTGCACGGCGTGACCACCGAGAGGGCAACAGCAGACGGTCGCCCCGCCGAGCTCGTCGTGTACGAGATCGTAGACGCGCTCCGGGCTCTCCTCGCCGACGGCGTGCCGCTGGTCATCTACAACGCGCCCTATGACCTCACGCTGCTGCACCACGAGGCCGTGCGCTATGGCATCGACCCGCTCGAGCTTCCCGGGCCCATCGTCGATCCTCTGGTCATCGACAAGGCTGTCGATCGCTATCGCAAAGGCAAGCGCACCCTCGAAGCGGCGGCGGTCGTCTACGGCGTCGAGTTGCTAGACGCACACGACGCCGGAGCCGACGCCATCGCAGCCGGTCGGGTCGCGCAGGCTCTTGCGCAGAAGCACGATGCCGTGTCGACACTCGCGGTGCATGAGCTGCACGACAAGCAGGTGGATTGGTTCCGAGAGCAGGCGGAGAGTTTTCAGGAATATATGCGTCGCACGCGCGACCCCGAGTTCACGGCGAGAACGGCCTGGCCGGTCGGCTGATCTCGACGTCGTTGTCGTGGGGGTCAGTGTCTCGGCAGGCCTGACGAACGAAAAGGGCCGGAAGCGATTCGCTTCCGGCCCTTTTTCGCTGTGTTTGGCGGTGAGTTACGCGCCGAAACCCTTGTAGCGGGTGTTGAACTTCTCGACGCGTCCGGCCGAGTCCATGATGCGCTGCTTGCCCGTGTAGAACGGGTGCGACTCGGACGAGATCTCGACGTCGATGACCGGGTAGGTGTTTCCGTCTTCCCACTCGATGGTCTTCGAGCTGCCGACCGTGGAACGGGTCAGGAAGGTCGCGCCGGAGGCGAGATCGCGGAAGACAACCGGAGCGTAGTTCGGGTGGATGTCTGTCTTCATGGGGTGTCCTTATGGGTACGAGTGATGCGAAAAAGTCTGTTTGACCTGGCACGCGCGCGGCACAATGCAGCGGCGACCCGACCAGCGGTCAACTCTATCAGAAAAGTGCGACGTCGGCAGGGAGGTCAGGCGGCCCGTGCCGAGTAACGGCCGTCGATCTCTGTGAGGGTGATCGGCAAGCCGAAGGTGGCCTCCAGGTTGCTTTCGGTGAGAACCTCCGCCAGAGGGCCCGCCGCGACGATGCGCCCGCCCGAGACGAGCAGCGCGCTGGTGAAGCCGCGGGGAATCTCTTCGACATGGTGCGTGACCATGACGATGGCGGGCGACTCCGAAGAACTCGCGTATCCGCCGAGCAATTGCAGTAGTTCTTCGCGCGCCCCCAGGTCGAGGCTCGCTGCCGGCTCATCGAGGAGGAGGAGCTCGGGATCGGTCATGACGGAGCGCGCGATCTGTACGCGCTTCTGCTCTCCATCGCTCAGCGAGCCGAAGAGTCGGTTCTCGAGGTGGTCGAGCTTCCACTCCGCGAGAACTCGGTGTGCGCGTCGGAGATCGACGTCCTCGTAGTCCTCGTTCCACCGGCCAGTCACGGAGTAGGCGGCGGTCAGAACGACGTTGAGGACGGTCTCGTCGGCAGGAAAGCGACGCGCCATGGCGCTCGACGCGAACCCGACGCGGGGGCGCAATTCGAATACATCGACCTGGCCGAGCTTTCCGTCGAGCACGGTGGCGACGCCGCTCGAGGGATGGCTCATCGCTGCTGCGATCTGAAGGAGTGTCGTCTTGCCCGCGCCATTCGGACCGAGGATGACCCAGCGTTCATCGCCATCCACCGTCCAGTCCAGGTTCGAAAGAATGGGATTCGTGTCTCGCACGACGGACACATCGGACAGCTGGAGTACCACGGGCATGCACCTAGCTTAACCGGTCATCAGAGGAGCGAGCGGTAGATCCGTTCCGTCTCGACGGCGATTTGGGCCCAGCTGAACGTGCTCTCGGCGCGCATCCTGCCTGCGCGGCCCATCGACCGCGCCCATTCGGGGTCATCGAGCACTCGGGTGAGAGCTGCGGCGAGATCCGCCACGAATCGATCGGGGTCGACAGGGGTGCCGGTGCCGTC
Organism: Agreia pratensis; assembly: GCF_900177685.1. GTDB lineage: Bacteria > Actinomycetota > Actinomycetes > Actinomycetales > Microbacteriaceae > Agreia > Agreia pratensis. Next base: position 493,307 of record NZ_FXAY01000003.1, on the reverse strand, counting down.
TTGCAATTGATCGATGTGCACGAGAACTCCGGTGACTCCGTCGTCGACCACCTCGGGAATTCCTCCGGTGGCTGTTCCGACGACTGGCAGACCGCACGCCATGGCCTCGAGATTCACGATGCCCAGTGGCTCGTACACGGAGGGGCATACGAAGACCGTCGCACTCGACAGCACCACCGATAGTGTGCGCGTGTCGAGGAGTCTGTCGATCCAGACGATGCCTGATCGCGTCTTCTGCAGCTCACGCACACCGCCGGCGACCTCCTCGAGGATCTCGGGGGTGTCTGGCGCACCGGCGCACAGCACCACCTGCACGTCGGGAGACAGCTTCTCGATCGCGCGGAGGAGGTAGGGCAGCCCCTTCTGACGGGTGATGCGACCGACGAACACGACCGTGGGGCGATCGGCGTCGATGCCCAACTCGGCGAGTACATCGTCGTCTCTCTCGGGGTGCCATTTGTCGAGGTCGATGCCGTTGTAGACGACGCTCACGCGCTCGGGATCGAGCGAGGGGTAGCTGCGCAGAATGTCGCGGCGCATTCCATGGCTGACGGCGATGACGGCGTCGGCACTCTCGAACGATGTCTTCTCGATCCAGCTCGATAGACGGTATCCCCCGCCGAGTTGCTCGGCTTTCCACGGCCGGAGCGGCTCGAGGGAATGGGCCGTCACAACGTGCGGGATGCCGTGCAGTCGCGCTGCGATCTGGCCCGCCGCGTTCGCGTACCAGGTGTGCGAATGCACGACGTCGGCGCCGGCGACATCGTTGGCGATCTCGAGATCGGTGCCGAGTGTCTTGAGGGCGGGATTCGCATCGGAGAGTTCGGCCGGCGTCGAATACGAGAAGACGCCGGGTTCGTCGCGCGGCGCGCCGAATGCCCTGACAACCACGTCGATGCTGCCGCGCAGCGCCTTGACCAGTTCGGCGACATGCACCCCCGCTCCGCCATAGACCTCGGGTGGATACTCTCGGGATATTACGTCTACTCGCACAGCTATGAACGTAGTACAGTCCTCCGCCGAGGCTCTACTGTTAGTGCATGGCAGCATCGAAGAAGATTTTTGGCATCGTCCTCGCCGGCGGAGAGGGTAAGCGTCTTATGCCGCTTACCGCGGACCGGGCAAAGCCCGGCGTTCCCTTTGGCGGCAGCTATCGGCTCATCGACTTCGCTCTGTCGAACCTGGTGAACTCCGGACTGCGACAGATCGTGGTGCTCACGCAGTACAAGTCGCACAGCCTCGACCGGCACGTGTCGCAGACGTGGCGACTGCCCATGATGCTCGACTCTTATGTCGCCTCTGTTCCGGCCCAGCAGCGCCTGGGAAAGCGCTGGTTCGCAGGCTCGGCTGACGCCATCCTGCAGAGCCTCAACCTGATCGGCGACGAGCGACCCGACATCGTGGTGGTGGTCGGCGCCGACCACGTCTACCGCATGGACTTCGAGCAGATGGTCGCCGCGCACATCGAGTCGGGCCTGGGCGCCACGGTCGCCGCGATCCGCCAGCCCATCGAGCTCTCAGACCAGTTCGGCGTCATCCAGACCTCAGACGACGATCCGACGAAGATCTCGGAGTTCCTCGAGAAGCCCACCAACGCCAAGGGTCTCCTCGACTCCCCCGGCGAGGTGCTCGCGTCGATGGGCAACTACGTCTTCGATGCGGACATGCTCATCGAGGCCGTCATCCGCGATGGTGAGAAGCCCGACTCGAGCCACGACATGGGCGGCGACATCATCCCCGACTTCGTCGAGCGCGGTCTGGCCGGCGTGTACGACCTTCAGCGCAACGAGGTACCCGGCGCCACGGACCGTGACCGCTACTACTGGCGCGATGTGGGAACGATCGACTCGTTCTACGACGCTCACCAGGACCTGATCTCGGCGCTGCCGATCTTCAACCTCTACAACCGTGAGTGGCCGATCTTCACACAGCAGCTCAACTCGCCACCCGCCAAATTCGTTCGGGATGCGAAGGGCAACACCGGAACCACTCTCGGATCGCTCGTCTCGCTCGGCTGCCTCATCTCTGGCGCACGGGTCGAGGGCAGCGTCGTCGGCCCGTGGTCGACGATTGAATCCGAGGCTTTGGTTCAGGATTCTGTGCTGTTCGATCGCGTGCACATCGAGCCGGGCGCCATCGTCAAGCGGGCTATTCTGGACAAGAACGTGGTCGTTGCAGCCGGTGCCCAGGTGGGAACGGACGCGGCGCGAGATCGAGAGCGCGGATTCACCGTGACCGACTCGGGCATCACGGTCGTCGGAAAGGGAATCCGCGTAGAGCCATGAGTCTGACTTCGGAGGCAGTTCAGTACAGCCCGGGCCGCCAACCGATAGATTCACGGATCTCTTCGCAGGATGCTTCTCGATTCCTCGTCGTCCTCGACGTCGATTCCACGCTCATCGAGAACGAGGTGATCGAACTGCTCGCGCAGGCTGCGGGCAGCTTCGCCGAGGTGGCGGAGATCACGGAGCGCGCCATGAGTGGCGAACTCGACTTCGAGCAGAGTCTGCGTTCCCGCGTGGCCACGCTCCAGGGTCTCGACGTAGCGCTACTTTCCGAGATCGCCGAGCAGATCAGGCTCACCCGAGGTGCGCAGGAGATGATCGATGTTCTGCACGCCAACGACAGCGTGGTGGGGGTCGTGTCCGGCGGATTCCATGAATTGCTCGACGGCCTGGCAGCGGAGATCGGTCTCGATTTCTGGAGGGCGAACAGGCTCGCCGTTCGTGACGGAAAGCTGACCGGTGCCGTCGACGGCCCTGTCATCGACGCCGCAGCCAAAGCCTCCGCGCTGAACGAGTGGGCGTCCGGCTACGGGGTTCCACGATCACGCACGGTGGCGGTCGGCGACGGCGCCAATGACCTTCAGATGATGAAGGCCGCGGGGCTCTCCATCGCCTTCGACGCGCGGCCGGTTGTTCGCCGTTCGGCGAACGTCGCTATCAGCGACCGCGATCTCAGCCAGATTCTGCCGGCCCTGGGCCTGCGAGGCTGACCTCGAGTCAGCCGGCGATCAGTGGCCCATTCCGAGGCCGCCGTCCACCGGGATCACCGCACCCGAGATGTAGCCCGCGTCATCCGAGGCGAGCCACGCGACGACCCGGGCCACCTCGGTGGGCGTTGCAAAGCGGCCAGCCGGGATCGACTTGAGGTACTCCGCTTGGGTGGCCTCGGGAAGCGCCGCCGTCATATCGGTCTCGATGAAACCCGGGGCGACCACGTTGGCCGTGATTCCTCGGGATCCGAGCTCTCGAGTGATCGATCGAGCGATTCCGACCAGGCCGGCCTTCGAGGCGGCGTAGTTGACCTGGCCTGGCGAGCCGTAGAGGCCGACGACGCTCGAGATCAGGATGATTCGACCGAAACGCGCCTTGAGCATGCCCTTCGACGCGCGCTTGATGACGCGGAATGAGCCAGAGAGATTGGTGTCGATGACCGAGGTGAAGTCGTCTTCGGTCATCCGAAGCAGAAGAGTGTCCTTCGTGACGCCAGCGTTCGCGACGAGTACTTCGATCGGTCCGAGCGCGGCCTCGACCTCGGTGAAGGCGCGGTCTATCGATGCGGAGTCCGTCACATCTGCGATGACCGTGAGGCTTCCCTCCGGACCCTCGCCCGAGCGAGCCGTCACGGCGACTCGGTGCCCCTGGGTGATGAATTCCTCGGCGAGGGAGTAGCCGATTCCTCGGTTTCCGCCGGTGATGAGTACGGTGCGAGCTGTCGTCATTAGCGAGTCCTTAGATACGGGGCGCGGATCACTGGCCCGTACCAGCATAAGAGGTGCGCACGCGGCGTAGGCTTAGTGCAGCCTTCCGGCCAACGAACCCGAGCAGACGAGCGCATGAAACAGCAGTCGATCACCGATCTCCCGCCTTCGCCGGGCGATGAGCGCCGAACGCGCATGATCAAGTACGGCATCGCCATGACCATTCGAATCGTCTGCATCGTTCTGATGCTGTTCCTGCACGGCTGGTGGCTGATCCTTCCGGCGATCGGTGCCATCGTTCTCCCCTACTTCGCCGTTGTCCTGGCCAATGTCGGCTCCCCCACGAAGTCCGTCGTGAACCGTCCGGGCGGTGTCGTCGCCATTCCGGGAGCCCGGCCTCCCCGTGATTTCGGCGGTCGCCCGGAATGATCGGTCTCGGACTCGAGCCTGCGGGCTCGGAGTGTTCGCGCGCGGGCTGCCGTGCGGCATCCGACTGGCGGATCGAATGGCGCAACCCGAAGATCCACGATGAGACGAGGCGCAAGATCTGGCTGGCATGCGACGAGCATGTCTCGTTCCTGCGTGAATTCCTCGCCGCTCGCGAGTTTCCGCTCGAGGTCATAGCCGAGGCGGATGCGCGGGGTACGGCGTGAGCACCGGCTGGCGGTTCCTGCTGAGTTCGCGCTGGGGTGGATACCTCGCGCTGACGGTGGTGTTCGCCCTTGTCTGCGTACTGCTCGGATGCTGGCAACTGGCGAGGAGGGCAGACGCGCTCGCTGAGAACAACCGCGTGGCCGCCAACTACGATGCTGTTCCCCGGCCCGTGGCCGATGTGCTCGACGGACTCGATTCCTTCGACGAGTCGCAGAAGTGGGTGACCGTCTCCCTCACGGGCTCCTATCTCGAGTCGGAGCAATTGCTGGTGCGTAACCGCCCGTCAGGCGGCCAACCCGGATTCGAGCTTCTCGTGCCGTTTCGACTCGACGACGGATCGGTCTTCGTCGTCGACAGAGGCTGGCTCCCTACGGGCCAGGAGCAGGACAAGCCGGACGACATCCCTTCCGCCCCTCAGGGAGAGGTCACCGTGGTCGCGCGGCTGAAGGCGAGCGAGCCGAAGCTCGAGGGAAGATCGGCTGCTGCTGGCGAGATCCCATCCGTCGATCTTCCGACGATCGCGGAGCAACTCGACCTGCCGACCTATACGGGAGCATACGGCGACCTGGCCAGCGAGACGCCCTCTGCCGAGACCGGCCAACTCGAGACGCGTCCCCCGGAGGACGAAGGCCCCCACCTGTCGTACGCCTTCCAGTGGTTCGTCTTCGCGCTGCTCGGATTCCTCGGCCTCGGGTACGCGGCACGTCAGGAGTACCGCTCCTTGAACGCCGACGACCCGGAGGAGAAGGAGCGTGCCGCCGAGCGCGAACGCCGCCGCAAAGCCAAGGCGAAGAGCGACAACGACATCGAAGACGAGCTGATCGACCGGTCGGCCACACGCTGAACCTGGTCGAGCTACATCTCGAAATAGAGGTGTGCGTGCAGACCGCAGCGCTCGTTGAACGGCGCTCCACAGCGCGGGCACCGAGTTGTCGCGAGGTAGTCGCTGATGGTGAGTTCGGTCGAGCACACCCCGCAGAGAACGGCGTTGGTGTCTCGTTCTCGAATCGGCCATTGCTCGGCAGGGTGGTTCTCTGCTTCTTCATGGCAGAGATGGCACGGATAGTATCGGCCGCAGCAGACGAACTTGATGGCGATCACGTCCTTTGGCGTTCGGTAATGCACGCACCGTGTTTCGTCGTCGACAGTCTGGCCCCAGACCTTCATTGTTCGATTCCCCTCGAACTGACCGCATCGGCGAGGTCGTCGGCGTGCTTCAGCGACATGATGAGAAGCGGAACAGCGAAACTCACCCGGTGGGCAGGAATGCCGCGGGCTCGTTGGGCATCACGCACTGTTGCGGCGAAGCCGGCGATCACGGGAATAGAGGTGATGCTGAGCGCGAGCAGCAGCGCAACGCTCTCGGGGCGTATTCCGACTCGGCGCAGCGGCGAGGCCGCGCGTTCCGCCGCATCGAGAAGATCGGGGATGCGCGTCGTCATCGTGAACAGGGCCGCAAGAGCGAGGATCAGCACCACGCGCGCCGTGTTGGTGACGGCGTCGAGGGCGGGAAGAAAGAGCAACTGGGGTACGAGCATAAAGATGACGACCCATCTGACCGAGAGAACCTGACTCGCAAGAGCCCGCACTCCCAGCCCCGCCAACGCGTAGCCCGTCATGACGAACGTCGACGCCGAGACGACCTCCAAGAGATGCGTGGTCGTTGCCGCGATAAGGAGAGACAGTCCGATGAAGCCGATCAGCTTGAGTCCCGGTGGCAGCCGGTGAAGGATGCTCGTGCCCGACCTGTAGACGCTTATCACGCGTGGTTCCTCTCATAGTCGGCGATGACGGTGTGGGGATCTCCCTGTCTGAAGAGACGGCCCTGATCGAACCAGAGCACGACATCGCAGCGCCGTGCGAGGCGAAGGTCGTGCGTGACCAGGACCAGTTGTTGAGGCATGTGGTCGAGGAGGTGATTGCTGATCCGCCGAGTGTTCGCGGCATCCAGTAGGGCGGTGGGCTCGTCGGCGACGATGAGCTCAGGCTCGCCCACGAGAACCGAGCTCATGGCCAGGAGTTGCTTCTGGCCACCAGACAGGCTGTGCGCGGGAGAGTCCTCATGGCCGGAGAGACCGTAGGTGTCGATCATGCGTGACACCCGTTCGTCGACCTCCGTTCGCGACAACCCTCGTCCCCGAAGCGTGAACGCGATGTCTTCGGCGACCGTGGGCATGACGATCTGGCTGTCGGGATTGCTGAAGATGAATCCCACCCGACGCCTCAGCAGTCGCCCCTGACGGACGGGGTCGATTCCGTGCACACGCACCTCGCCGCGGCTCGCGGAGGCCAAGCCGTTGAGCAGGCGCGCGAAGGTCGACTTGCCTGATCCGTTGGATCCTATGACGGCGATACGTTTCTGATCGAGGAGGACCGAAACGTCGTCGAGGGCGGTTCGGTTGTCGAAGTCGACGGAGACGGCGCGGAACGAGATGAGGCGATCGGCGTTCATCTGACGACCTCGAAGATCGCCGCAACGCCCATTCCGCCGCCGATGGCCGCGGTCGCGAGGCCCACTGTTCCGGCGGGTGCATCGCTCCGAACGAGTCGAGAGAAGAGCCGAACGACGCTGACGGCTCCGGAGGCGCCCCAGGGGTGCCCGAGTGCCAAGGCTCCCCCGTCGGCACACACGCGCGGATCGATCCGATGATGGTCGGCGAGCCCCAAGGATTCGAGTACCGCGAGCGTCTGGGCCGAGAAGGCTTCGACGATCTCGATGGCCGCGATCCGGGCCAGTTCGATATTCGCAATGCGAAGCGCATCGCGCACCGCGGCCACGGGGCCGATGCCGGGAAGAGCCGGATCGCATCCGACCGTCGATGCCGCGACCAGAGCCAGCCCGGGCGCGCCCTGCCGAGCCGAGGAGGGTACCATCGCGACCGCGGCCGCCCCATCGCAGATTCGGCAGGAGTTGCCGGCGGTCACGGTACCGGGGGTGCCAGCGGATTGCTCGGAGAAGAGGGGAACGAATCTCGGGAGAAGCCGTTCCATGTTTTCGCGAGGTCCGTCGTCGTGTGCAATCCCGCCCACGGAGACGATCTCGTCGTCGAACATCTTTCGATCCTGCGCAGCGAGCGCGCGTCGATGGCTTCGTGAGGCAAAGTCGTCCTGTTGCGCCCTGCCGATGCCGAATGTCTGCGCCAGAGCCTCGGCCGCGGGTCCCATTTCGGGATCGGGGAACCCGCTCGGAGCAAACGGGGCTCGGGTGTACGGCGTGCCCGCACGCAGCCGAATCGGCGCCGTCGAGGCGCTCTCGACTCCGCCCGCAACGCGCATTCGATCATCTCCAGCCCTGATGGCCTCGCCCGCCGTGATGATGGCGGAGAGACCGCTGCCGCACTGACGATCGATAGACATTCCGGGGACGCTCGGGTCGAGGCCGGCTGCCAGAGCGGCGACCCTGCCGAGGTTGCCGCCTGGGCCCATGCAGTTGCCCAAGACGACGTCGCCGATATCCGTGCGCCGCCCCAGTGCAGCCTCGGCATCGACGACACACTGGTGCACGACCGGGCCGGCCAGCTGCTCCGCGCCGAGCCGGGAGAGGCCACCTCCTCGCACCGTGATCGGGGTGCGCCGAGCAGCGACGACGACGGGGAGTTCGAGATCAGTCAAGGCGCTGAGTCTTCTTGTCGAGAGCATCACGTCGGATCAGCGATCGGGCAGCCTTGCCCGTACTCGTGCGAGGGATGTGTTCCGTGCAGAACCACTGTCGCGGAATATGAGTGAGTGGAAGGCGAGCAGCAGCCTGCTCGCGGAGCTGTGCTGCCGACGGGCGCGATCCGCTCGGCGAGATCTGAACGAGCGCAGCGACAAGGGCTCCGGTTATCTGATTGGGAAGTCCGAACACCACGGCCTCGTCGACTCCAGCGATGCCGCGCAACGCCTCCTCGACCTCGTGCGGAATGACCGTTGCGGAACTGGTGAGAATGGCGTCATCGACGCGGCCTCGAAGCCTCAGTCGTCCAGAGGAATCCGTGTCGGCACGATCTCCGACGGTGCCCCAGCCCTCTCCATCGACACGCAAGGGTCCTTGTTCGTCGCCCAGATAGCCGGATGCCAGAAAGGCGGATCTCACCCACAGTTCTCCACCCGCAATGCGAGTCTGCACTCCGGGGAACGGGCGCAGGCCGTGCCCGTCGTCATCGATCGCCACGAACGACAACTCGGCCGCGCCGTAATACCCGATCACCCGGATGCCGAGGGTCGCGCATCGTCTTCTCACTGCGTGATCGAGATGGTCACCGCCGACAAGCGCAACTCGAATAGTGTGCGTCGCGCCGCCCTCGATCATGTCCGCGATCGCGCGCAACGACTGCGGAGTCGCATGCACGACCGTGGCGCGCGTGAGATGGTCGGTCGACGGCGCCTGCCGAGAGGGAAGAAGGATGCTTGCGCCCACGGATCGTGCGTGGGCGACCGAGAAGAGTGTCAGCGAAGAGGCCAGCGGTGCGGGGACGTAGACCACGTCGTCGGGGGTGAGCTCAAGGAGTGCCGTGACGGCCGCGAAGGATTCGCTCCACGACGCCGCCGACCGCAGAATCACTCGGGGCGCGCCGCTGCTTCCCGAGCTGAAAGTCGCCCACGCCGTCGTACTCCCGACGTCCTTCGCCTTCGCGTGCGAGCTGACCGCTGCCCAGTACTCGGCGCTCCAGCGGCTGTCGCCCACGAGGGGCACCCCGCCCGCTTCACGCACGGCGACGAGGGCCACGAGCGCATCCGTCGCGTTGCCATCGAGTATCGGGTAGATGCCGCCTACTGGCGGGTGGTTCTCGGCCGTGAATCTGCTCAATCGCTCGTTCAGCTCGGAAGGGCCGATCACGCCCCCATCATGGACGATCGACCCGGGGTCCGTCACGCAGCCACATCCGTACGAACAGGTTGCCGCTGGGTGAGTCTGCGGCTGAATGCCCGCGGATACGCACGCCACAGCGTAAGAGTGATGGCGGTTGCGAGCACGGCCTTGACGACGTCGCCCGGAAGAAAGACGGTGCTCGTCAGCGCTGTCTCGGCGAGAGGAAGCCGCGTCACCAGAGCCTGTAGCGGAATTCCGAAGGCGTAGACCACAAGGATGCCGCCCGTGATGCAGGCGGCTGCCGTGCGCCACCAGTGGGGCCTCCCCGAGCCGGCGAAGGCGATGATGCCGATGACGAAGACCCCGAAAATCCAGCCGATCAAATAGCCCGCCGATGGGCCCACGAACACGCCCGCGCCGCCCCGACCGCCCGACAGAAGAGGAAGCCCAACCAGAACCAACGCCTCGAACGTGAGCACTGCGGCTGCGCCGCGCCAGGGTCCGAGGATGGTTCCGGCCAGCATTACTCCGAGCGTCTGCAGCGTGATGGGAACGGCTCCCCCGAAGACAGGGAGCGCCCCAGGAAGACCCAGAACCGCGATGAGGGCGGCGAAAGCCGCCACTCGCGTCGTGTCACGTACATCCCACGCCGATTGCTTGAACATATCCCGCCTTCACTGCCGTCCTGAACACTGTTCACCTGAACACCGTTCATGTTAGCTGTTACGATGAAGGAACGATGACCACAGATGCCAGCCCTCCAGCAAGATCACAGCGACACTCGCGGGGCGACGTCGTCGAGGCCGCCCTCGCGATTCTCGACGAGCACGGTCTGCCTGATCTGACGATGCGACGGCTGGCATCGACCTTGGCGGTGCAGCCGAGCGCTCTGTATTGGCACTTCGAGAACAAGCAGACCTTGCTCGCGGCGGTATCAGACCGAATCGTGCATGGCGCGCGCGCCAGAGACCACGGCGAATCCGACTGGGCCTCTGCCGTGCGCTTCGAAGCCGAAGTCCTGCGAGACGCTCTGTTGTCGTTCAGAGACGGAGCCGAGGTCGTGCTGAGCTCGCAAGCGCTCGGTCTCGGGGCAGGCGAGGCCCTCACCAGACTCACCGCGGCGATCCACCTGGGCGACTTCGACGAACGCGTCGAACGAGCCGCGGCTGGGGCTTTTCTGCATTTCCTGCTCGGCCATGTCTCTCACGAGCAGCAGAGACTTCAAGCCGACAGTCTGGGTGTCGTCACCGCCCGGCACGAGGCGAAGCCGTCAGATGCCGAGTCCCGATCGCGTCACGAACGCGACTCGTTCGAATTCGGAGTGTCTCTGCTCATCGCAGGACTCACCGTGCAGAGCGAAGCAATCCGTCAGCGGTAGACCACGCGGTGATCACGCCAACGAGATGAGGTCGGCGTAGTCCTTGTTCCAGTGATCTTCGACCCCGTCGGGCAGGATGAGCACGCGCTCCGGGTTGAGCGCCTCGACGGCACCCTCGTCGTGACTGACCAGCACAACGGCGCCCTCGTAGTGAGCAAGGGCATCGAGAATCTCTTCTCGGCTCGCCGGGTCGAGGTTGTTCGTGGGCTCGTCGAGCAGCAGCACGTTGGCACCCGATACCACGATCATCGCCAGAGCGAGTCGCGTCTTCTCTCCGCCCGAGAGAACGCCCGCGGGCTTGTGCGAGTCATCGCCGGTGAAGAGGAACGAGCCGAGCACGCGGCGCGCCTCCATCTCGGTGATGTTCGGCGACGACGACACCATGTTCTCGAGCACGCTGCGCTTCACATCGATTGTCTCGTGCTCCTGCGCGTAGTAGCCGATGCGGAGCCCGTGACCCGGTTCGATCTGTCCGGTGTCGGGCTTGTCTGCCCCGCCCAGAATGCGGAGGAGGGTCGTCTTGCCGGCGCCGTTGAGGCCGAGGATGACGACCTTCGACCCACGGTCGATCGCGAGGTCGACCGCCGCGAAGATCTCGAGTGATCCGTAACTCTTCGAGAGATTGGATGCCATGAGCGGGGTTCTCCCGCACGGCGCGGGGGTCGGGAAGCGCAGCTTTGCAACGCGGTCGACGGCGCGTACCTCTTCGAGGCCGGACAGCATCTTCTCTGCGCGGGCCACCATCTGATGGGCGGCTGCAGCCTTCGAGGCCTTGGCGCCGAACTTCGCTGCCTGGAGCTGCAGCACCGACGCCTTCTTCTCGACGTTGACGCGCTCCTTTTTGCGGCGCTCCTCATCGGCCGCGCGCTGGCGCAGGTAGTTCTTCCAGTTCATGTTGTAGACGTCGATGACCTGGCGGTTGGCGTCGAGGTAGAAGACGCGGTTCACGGTCTCGCCGACCAGCTCGATGTCATGACTGATCACGATGAAGCCGCCGGAGTACCCCTTGAGGAACTCGCGCAGCCAGACGACGCTGTCGGCATCGAGGTGGTTCGTGGGCTCATCGAGGATCAGCGTGCGCGCGTCGGAGAACAGGATGCGGGCGAGTTCGATGCGCCGACGCTGACCACCCGAGAGAGTCGAGAGCGGCTGGTCGAGGATACGGTCGGGCAGGTTGAGGTTCGACGCGATCGACGCGGCCTCCGCCTCGGCGGCGTAGCCACCGAGCGCGAGGAAGCGATCGGTGAGATTGCCGTACTTCGTCATGCCCTGGGCGCTGATCTTGGGGTCTGAGCTTCCCATGTCGGCGGTCGCCTGCTGCATGCCGAGTACGAGCTGCCCGAGCCCACGGGCGTCGAGTATGCGCGTGCGGGCCAGATCTTCGGGGTTGCCCGACCTCGGGTCCTGAGGAAGGTAGCCGATCTCGCCATTGCGCTCGACCTTGCCGCCATTCGACAGCTGCTCCCCCGCCAAGACCTTCGTGAGCGTCGTCTTTCCTGCTCCGTTGCGGCCGACGAGGCCGATCTTGTCGCCATCGGCGACCCGGAACGAGACGTCTTGCATGAGTACCCGTGCGCCGACCCGTAGCTCGAGGTCTTGAACATTCAGCACAGGCACAATCCATTTCTTCTCATACGCTCTCGCGCTGAGTGCTTGGGGGGAAGAACTTCAGTATAAAACTCGGGACGCCCCGAATCACGAAGCACAGACGAAGGCCCCGATCCGATATCGATACGGTCGGGGCCTGGGTCGCTCACATCATCGGAGGCTGCAGGAGGAGGAGAGCGACTACATCGAGAAGCCGAGGGCGCGCATCATCTCGCGGCCGTCGTCGGTGATCTTGTCCGGCCCCCACGGCGGCATCCAGACCCAGTTGATGCGGAACTGCTCGACGGTGCCGTCGAGCGCCTGGGCGGTCTCCTCCTCGATCACATCGGTGAGGGGGCATCCGGCGCTGGTGAGGGTCATGCTGATGAGCAACGCGTCGTTCTCGTCGTCCCAGGCGAGATCGTAGATCAATCCGAGGTCGACGATGTTGACGCCGAGCTCCGGGTCCATCACGTCTTTCAGCTTGTCTTCGATCTCGTCGAAGCGCTGCGGGCTGAGTGTCGAGGCCATGACTACGAGCCGACGTTCACGTTCGAGAGGAAGCGGTCGTAGCCCTCGTTCTCGAGGCGCACGGCGAGCTCCGGTCCGCCCTGCTCGACGACCTTGCCCGCGACGAAGACGTGCACGAAGTCGGGCTGGATGTACTTGAGGATGCGGTTGTAGTGCGTGATGAGCAGGATGCCGAGGCCGGTGTTCGCTTTGGCGCGGTTGACGCCCTCGGACACGATCTTCAGCGCGTCGACGTCGAGACCGGAGTCGGTTTCATCGAGGACGGCGAACTTCGGCTTCAGCAGTTCGAGTTGGAGGATCTCGTTGCGCTTCTTCTCGCCGCCCGAGAATCCCTCGTTGACGTTGCGCTCACGGAACGACTTGTCCATGCGCAGCTGCGACATCGAGGAGTCGAGGTCTTTGATCCATCCGCGAATGGGCGGAGCAGCGCCGTCGATGGCGGTCTTCGCCGTGCGAAGGAAGTTCGACACGCTCACGCCGGGGATCTCGACGGGATACTGCATCGCGAGGAAGAGTCCCGCGCGAGCACGCTCGTCGACGGTCATGGTGAGAACTTCTTCTCCATCGAGCTTCACGGAGCCGCTCTCGACCGTGTACTTGGGGTGTCCGGCGATGGCGTAGGCGAGGGTGGACTTGCCGGAGCCGTTCGGGCCCATGATCGCGTGGGTCTCGCCTTCGCCGATCGACAGATCGACACCCTTCAGGATCTGCTTGGTTCCCTGTTCGGTCTCCACGCTCACGTGGAGATCGCGGATCTCAAGATTCGACATGGCTACACAATCTCTTTCGTTTTGGTCGGGTCGATGTAGACGTCGCCATCCACGATGGTGAGTTCATACACCGGAACCGGCTCGTAGGCCGGGAGGGTGAGGGGCTTTCCTGAGGCGAGCGAGAACTTGGAGCCGTGGGCCCAGCATTCAAGCGTCTCGCCATCGACGAAGCCTTCGGCAAGCGAGATATCGCCGTGGGTGCACGTGTCGCCGATGGCGTGGCACTCTCCGGCCGAGTCCATGACGAGGGCGATGGCCACGTTGTCGATGACGACGCGGACCGCTTCGTTCGGGGTCAGGTCGGATACGTTGCAGATGAGTTCGGCGGCCACGGCTCAGATTCCCTGCGCGCGTGTCAGCTCGGCTTCGATGGCAGCCGACAGTTCGGACTCCACCTGCTCGGAGCCGATCTGGGCGACGATCTCGGCGAGGAAGCCGCGCACGACGAGGCGGCGAGCCTCGTCTTCGGGGATGCCTCGGGACTGAAGGTAGAACAGCTGCTCGTCGTCGAAGCGGCCCGTCGACGATGCGTGTCCGGCACCCTGGATGTCGCCGGTCTCGATCTCGAGGTTCGGAATGGAATCCGCACGGGGTCCCTCGGAGAGCACCAGGTTGCGGTTCTCCTCGTAGCTGTCTGTGCCGGTCGCGTGCGGTCCGATCAGCACATCGCCCACCCACACTGAGCGGGCGGTGGCGCCCTGGAGGGCGCCCTTGTACTTGACGCGGCTCTTGGTCTGAGCCGCGACGTGGTCGATGTAGACGCGCTGTTCGAGGTGCTGGCCGGCGTCGGCGAAGTAGGCGCCGAACGCGCTGCCGTCTGCTCCGGTCTCGACGAGGTGGATCGACGGGTTGACCCGCACGACTCCCCCGCCGAGGCTGATGACGATGTGCCGCAGCCGCGCGTCACGCCCGACGCGGGCGAAGTGGCTGGCGAGGTGATTGCTCTCGTCGGTCCACTCCTGAACGGTGACGACCGTGAGCTGTGCCTGCTCGCCGACGACGATCTCCACGTTCTCGGAGAGCTGCGCGTCGCCGGAATTGCTGAGGATGACGAGGCCCTGGCTGAAGGGCGCCGCCGTGATCACGGTGTGCGCTGCCCTGGGCGTCTGCCCGAGCTCAGAGCGGATCACGCGATATTCGTGCAGTTCTTCGCCCGAGACATCGATGGCGAGAGCCTTCTCGAAAGACGACCATGCGTTCGCGCTGGCACGCTCTTCGGGCGCGCCGGCCGTGCCGATTCGCGCATCCGATCGGTCGACCCAGCTGGCGGTGACGCCGGGGACGCCCTCGGGAAGAACGGTGGCGGGTGCCGAACCGTCGAGTTCACCCTCGGTGAGAGCGGTGACACGGGCGATCGGCGTGAGCTTCCACTCGAGCTCGAATCCGGTGACCTTCTCGAAGTCGTCGACGGATGTAGACGTGAAGCGCTCGGCCCGTGACTGCACGGGAACGTAGGCGTCGCCGCCGTCGGAGTGCGCCTTCATGCCGTGTTGATCGGTCTCGATGAGTCCGGTGTTCGCTGTTGGTGCTGCGGACATCTAGCCGACACTGCCTTCCATGCCCATCTCGATGAGCTTGTTGAGTTCGAGTGCGTACTCCATCGGGAGTTCGCGGGCGATCGGCTCGATGAAGCCGCGCACGATCATGGCCATCGCCTCGTCTTCGGGCAGCCCGCGGCTCATCAGGTAGAAGAGCTGCTCCTCGCTGACACGCGAGACGGTGGCCTCGTGGCCGAGCTGCACATCGTCGACGCGGATGTCGATGGCCGGGTAGGTGTCGGAGCGCGACTGGGTATCGACCAGGAGAGCATCGCAGCGCACCGTGTTCGCGGAGTGATGCGCGTTCTCAGCCATGCGGACCTCGCCGCGGTAGCCCGCGCGGCCTCCGCCTCGAGCGATGGACTTCGACACGATCGACGACTGCGTGTACGGCGCCATGTGGATCATCTTGGCGCCCGCGTCCTGGTGCTGGCCGGGGCCGGCAAAGGCGACGGAGAGCGTCTCGCCCTTGGCGTGCTCGCCGACCAGGTAGATCGACGGGTACTTCATGGTGACCTTCGAACCGATGTTGCCGTCGATCCACTCCATGGTGGCTCCCTCGTGGGCGATGGCACGCTTGGTCACGAGGTTGTAGACGTTGTTCGACCAGTTCTGGATCGTCGTGTAGCGAACGCGGGCGTTCTTCTTCACGATGATCTCCACGACGGCGGAGTGCAGCGAGTCGGACTTGTAGATCGGGGCGGTGCAGCCCTCGATGTAGTGGACGTAGCTGCCCTCGTCGGCGATGATCAACGTGCGCTCGAACTGGCCCATGTTCTCGGTGTTGATGCGGAAGTAGGCCTGCAGCGGGATCTCGACATGCACGTTCTTGGGCACGTAGACGAACGATCCGCCCGACCAGACGGCCGTGTTCAGCGCGGCGAACTTGTTGTCGCCAGCAGGGATCACCGTGCCGAAGTACTCGGTGAAGAACTCGGGGTGCTCGCGCAGTGCCGTGTCGGTGTCCATGAAGATGACGCCCTGGGCCTCGAGGTCTTCGCGGATGGTGTGGTAGACGACCTCGGACTCGTACTGAGCGGCGACGCCCGAGACGAGTCGCTGACGCTCGGCCTCGGGGATGCCGAGGCGCTCGTAGGTGTTCTTGATGTCGTCGGGCAGGTCGTCCCAGGTGGTCGCCTGCTTCTCGGTCGACCGCACGAAGTACTTGATGTTGTCGAAGTCGATCCCGGAGAGGTCCGCTCCCCAGGTGGGCATCGGCTTGCGCTCGAAGAGCTGGAGCCCCTTGAGACGGTTCTTCAGCATCCATTCGGGTTCGCTCTTGAGGGCGGAGATGCCCTTGACGACGTCGGCATCGACCCCGCGTTTCGCGACGGCACCCGCCGCATCGGAGTCGGACCAACCGAATTCGTAAACCCCCAGGTTTTCGAGTTCCGGACGGTCGATTAGTACGTCAGACATGACTTTCTCCCTTCCTCGTTGATCTCAACCCGCGGTCAGCGGCAGGCATTCCAGACCGGGGCATTTATGTGATTCGGCACCGATCACCGAAATGATTGCCTGATCACGTTCTCGTGGGGAGAACACCCGTACTTAGAATGTACTGAGGTCTGGGGGCGTGAGCCCCGCCCGACGCTGGGCGATATGCGCAAAACGCGTTCGAACGCGGATTTCTACAACTTTCAGATTCTACAGGCAATGCCTGCCAGAAAGTAGATAGCTGACCTTTTCGCCGACAAGTCTTGACAAGGAACTCTCCCGCTCGTGAAGCGACTCATCGCACTCCTGCCCACCTCCGTCAGCCGTCCGGTGCGGATTCTGGCCTGGCTCTCGCTCGTATTCCAGGTGATACTCATCGGCACAGGTGGAGCGGTTCGACTGACCGGGTCGGGGCTTGGATGCCCCACATGGCCGCGGTGCACCGACACGTCGTTTGTCTCGACGCCCGAGATGGGTATCCACGGGGTCATCGAGTTCGCGAACCGCATGCTCACGTTCGTACTCGCTCTGATCGTGGTCGCGGTATTCGCCGCCGTCGTGCGCTACTGGACGGAGCGCAGAGACCTCTTCGTGCTGACGCTGCTGCAGGGTCTGTCGATTCCGCTGCAAGCCGTCATCGGCGGCATCACCGTTCTGACCGGACTCAATCCCTACATCGTCGGGGTGCACTTCGTGATCTCGATCCTGCTCGTGATCAATGCGACGATCCTCGTCTACCGCGTGTACCGAGGGCCGCGTGGAGCTCGACGCATCGCGCCCCTCTGGTATCTGATCGTCGCTCACACCGCATCGCTGTTCGTGGCCATCACGGTTGTCATCGGCATCCTGACAACCGGGTCCGGCCCGCACGCGGGCGACGAGAAGACGCCCCGCAACGGCCTCGACGCCGAATTGCTTCAGCACTTCCACAGCTGGCCGGCCTACGTACTGCTGGGCCTCACCCTGGTGCTCGTTGCGGCCGCATGGGCGCTGAAGCTCGACGTTCGGCGCTGGGCGCTCGCTCTGCTCTTGATCGAAGCCGTGCAGGTCGTCGTCGGCTTGACCCAGGCGCGGCTTGGTCTGCCCCCGCTC
This sequence comes from Agreia pratensis, assembly GCF_900177685.1. GTDB lineage: Bacteria > Actinomycetota > Actinomycetes > Actinomycetales > Microbacteriaceae > Agreia > Agreia pratensis. The sequence continues at coordinate 475,825 of NZ_FXAY01000003.1, read as the reverse complement.
CTGGTCGGAATCCACATGGTGCTCGCAGGACTGCTCGTCGCAGCGATGACGGCTGTTGTGCTCTCACTGCGTTCGTCGGCGAATGCCCCCGAGGCCGTGGATGACCCGTGGGAACTCAGCTCTGCGGGTCAGCGCCTGTAGGTCGCCCGATCCCTCTTCGCTGGTCGAGTACGCCGCCCGCGGCTGGCTTCGTCTCTCTCAGAGAGCGAGACGTTTAGAACGGGAGCAGCGGATCGATGGCGACCGCGAGGAAGACGAGCGTGAGGTAGCTGATCGACGCGTGGAAGACACGCATCGGCTTGACCTCGTGCCCGTGGATGGCGCGGTTGTAGAGACGGTGCGTCTCATAGATGAACCAGGCGCCCGAAGCGAGTGCGACGACGCTGTAGACGATTCCCATCGGGGCCACCGGGATCAGGAGCAGCGAACAGGCCACCGTGGCCCACGCGTACAGGATCGTCTGGAGTCCGACGACGGCGCGACCGCGCACCACGGCGAGCATAGGCACGTTGGCCGCCTTGTACTCGTCGCGGTATTTCATCGACAGAGGCCAGTAGTGCGGCGGCGTCCACAGGAACACGACGCCGAAGAGGATGAAGGGGGTCCAGCTGAGCGAGTGCGTGACGGCCGCCCATCCGATGAGCACCGGCATGCACCCGGCGATGCCGCCCCAGACGATGTTCTGCGACGTGCGGCGCTTCAGCCAGACCGTGTAGAGGAACACGTAGAGCAGGATCGCGACGAGAGACAGTGCCGCAGCGAGGAAGTTGGCGAAGATGGCCAGCCAGACGATGGATGCCACGCCGATGACCCACGCGAAGACGAGGGCTTCGCGGTCTGTGAGTTCGCCGGTGACGAGTGGACGCCCCTGTGTGCGCTTCATGACGCGGTCGATATCGCGGTCGATGTAGCAGTTGAACGCGCCAGCGCTTCCGGCGCTCAGGGCGCCGCCGACCAGGGTGGCGACGACGAGCCAGAGATCCGGAATCCCGTTCTGCGCCAGGATCATCACCGGAGCCGTCGTCACGAGAAGGAGCTCGATCACCCGGGGCTTCGTCAATGCGACGTAGGCCTTGGCTTTCGCCGACAGGCTGATATGCCGCTTTTCGATGCGGCCCTCTACAGCGACGTTCATTGCTCCTCAGACTGTTGCCGGGCCCCGCGCGGGGCGCGCGCGATCCCGAACCAGTCTAGGCGATCGGTACTCGTCGATCGCCCGGAGCAGATACCGTGACACTCATGTCCGCACGCGAACCCGCCACTCCAGAAGAATTCGCGGCCCTTGCCGCGCGCATCGAAGACGAGGTGGCTGAGCTGCAACTCGATGCTTTCGGGCCACCGGATGCCCTGCGGCTGGGTCTTATTCTGGTGCGACGAGGGACCGAAGGATCGTTTCCGATCGCCATCGACATTCGCCGAGGAGAGCAGATTCTGTTCCACGCGGCTTTGGAGGGTGCGCAGGCCGACAATGACGTCTGGATAGCCCGAAAAGCGCGCTCGGTGGAGCGCTACGGGATTCCGTCGCTTCTGCTCGGCACTCGTCCGAAGATCGCAGGTAAGCGCATCGAGAACGAAGGATGGTTCGACCAGATGTCGTATGCGGCACACGGAGGCGGATTCCCTGTGTCGGTCAAAGGTGTCGGGATGGTCGCCGTGGTGACCGTCTCGGGCCTTCCCCAGATCGACGATCACAACCTGGTAGTGGCAGGGTTACGCGAGTTTGTCGAGGAGGAGTCACGCTGAGCGCGTGATTCCCTATACTTGTAGCGGCGACACAGCAGTCGGTGTTTCCTGCGTGTCTTTCTAGCGGAGAAGCCATGTCCACAGTGCCCAAGACGTACCGTGCACTGGTTGTCATTCGCCGGTCTCTCACGCGGTTCTCCCTGCTGCCGATAGCAACACGGCGCCTGACGGGCAAATCTGCCCGGTCTGCAACTAAGAAGGGGCTTATTCCTCGTGGCATCATTCCAATGGACTCCCATTGACGACCAGGCCGTATCCACGGCGAAAGTTCTTGCGGCTGACGCCGTCGAGAAGGTAGGAAACGGGCATCCGGGAACGGCCATCAGCCTTGCCCCCGCCGCGTACCTGCTTTTCCAGAAGGTCATGCGACGCGACCCGAGCGACAACGCGTGGATCGGTCGCGACCGCTTCATCCTGTCGGTCGGCCACAGCTCGCTGACGCAGTACATCCAGTTGTATCTCGGTGGCTACGGCCTCGAGCTCGACGATCTCAAGGCACTCCGCACCTGGGGCTCACTCACGCCCGGGCACCCCGAGTACGGCCACACTGACGGCGTCGAGATCACGACCGGCCCGCTCGGACAGGGACTCTCCTCGGCCGTGGGCTTCGCCTACGCGTCGCGCTTCGAGCGTGGCCTCTTCGACCCTGAGGCTGAAGCGGGCACGAGCCCCTTCGATCACTTCATCTACACCATCGCCGGAGATGGCGACCTGCAGGAAGGCGTCACGAGCGAGGCATCGTCGCTCGCCGGACATCAGCAGCTCGGCAATCTCATCGCGATCTACGACAGCAACCAGATCTCGATCGAAGACGACACGAACATCGCCTTCACCGAAGACGTGCGTGCGCGCTATGAGGCATACCACTGGCACGTGCAGGTGGTCGACTGGAAGAAGACGGGCGAGTACGTCGAAGACGTCGAGGCGCTGTTTACCGCGATCGAGGCCGCTAAGGCCGAGACGAGCAAGCCGTCGCTCATCATTCTGAAGACCATCATCGGATGGCCGTCGCCGAAGAAGCAGAACACCGGAAAGATCCACGGATCGGCCCTGGGCGCCGAGGAGCTGAAGGGCCTCAAGGAGGTTCTCGGCTTCGACCCCGAGCAGAGCTTCGAGGTCTCCGACGAGGTCATCGCTCACACCCGTGGCGCCGTCACGCGCGGTCAGGCCGAGCATGCCGAATGGAACGAGGCGTTCGACGCCTGGGCCGCGGCCAACCCCGATAAGAAGGTCCTCCTCGACCGCGTGCTCTCGGGCGCCGTGCCCGAGGGTCTCGAAGAGGCTCTGCCGGTGTTCGAAGCGGGCAAAGCCGTCTCTACCCGCGCCGCATCCGGCAAGGTCATCAACGCGATCGCGCCGATCATGCCCGAGTTCTGGGGCGGATCCGCCGACCTCGCAGAGTCGAACAACACGACCATCGAGTCCGGAGCATCCTTCATTCCTGCCGAGCACTCGACGCACGAGTGGACAGGAAACCCGTACGGTCGGGTCCTGCACTTCGGCATCCGTGAGCACGCCATGGGCGCGATCCTCAACGGAATCGTGCTGCACGGCAACACGCGCCCGTTCGGTGGAACGTTCCTCATCTTCAGCGACTACATGCGTCCGGCCGTCAGGCTCGCCGCCCTGATGAAGTCGCCCGCCATCTACGTGTGGACGCACGACTCTGTCGCGCTCGGAGAAGACGGACCGACCCACCAGCCGATCGAGCAGCTCGCAACACTCCGCGCCATCCCGGGCCTCGACATCGTGCGTCCCGGTGACGCCAACGAGGTCGCCTACGCCTGGAAGACGATCCTCGAGCGTCGCAACGGACCCGCGGGAATCGCACTGACACGCCAGAACATCCCCGTGTTCGAGCGTGGCGACGGCGAGGCGAGCGGTGAGACCTTCGCTTCGGCGAAGAACGTCGCGAAGGGTGCGTACGTGTTGGCCGAGGCGCCGAACGGCACGCCAGACGTGATCTTCATCGCGACCGGCTCCGAAGTACAGATCGCCGTCGAGGCACGCGAGCTGCTCAAGAACGAGGGCATCAACGCCCGCGTCGTGTCGGCACCGAGCCTCGAGTGGTTCGAAGAGCAGAGCGCGGAATACCGCGAGTCGGTTCTTCCCGCAGGCGTCAAGGCCCGTGTCTCGATCGAGGCCGGCCTCGACCTGACCTGGCGCTCCTACGTCGGCGACCACGGAAAGAGCGTCTCGATCGAGCACTTCGGCGCCTCCGCCGACTATCAGACGCTGTTCCGCGAGTTCGGCATCACGACCGAGCACGCCGTCGAAGCGGCCAAGCTCTCGATCTCGTCGCTCTAGACCACACGAAACTTCAAGGAGTACGTACATGACCGATACAACACCCACCGCCCAGCTCTCTGCAGCCGGCGTCAGCATCTGGCTCGACGACCTGTCGCGCGAGCGCATCACATCCGGCGGACTCGAGAAGCTGATCGCCGAGAAGAACGTCGTCGGTGTCACCACCAACCCCTCGATCTTCGCCGCCGCGCTCACCAATGGTGAGTCGTACGCGGCGCAGGTCGCCGAGCTCGCTAAGGCGGGCAAGAACGTCACCGAGGCCGTCTTCGAGATCACCACTCAGGACGTCGCGAATGGCTGCGACATCTTCCGCCCGATCTACGACGCCACGAACGGCTTCGACGGCCGGGTCTCGATCGAGGTCGAGCCAGGACTGGCGAACGACGCCGCAGGAACGACGAAGCAGGCGAAGGAACTCTTCGAGAAGGTCGCGAAAGAGAACGTCCTGATCAAGATTCCCGCGACGATCGCGGGACTCGAAGCCATCACAGAGACGATCGCGGCGGGAATCAGTGTCAACGTGACGCTGATCTTCAGCCTCGCTCGGTACCGCGACGTCATCAACGCCTACCTCTCGGGCCTCGAGCGTGCCAAGGCCGCCGGCATCGACCTGTCGAAGATCCACAGCGTCGCGTCGTTCTTCGTGTCGCGCGTCGACACCGAGATCGACAAGCGTCTCGTGGCGATCGGCACCGACGAGGCCCTGGCCCTCAAGAGCAAAGCGGGCGTCGCGAACGCCCAGCTCGCTTACGAGGTCTACGAGCAGGCGTTCTCGACAGAGCGCGCAGCGGGACTTCTCGCGGCCGGAGCCAACAAGCAGCGCCCCTTGTGGGCATCCACCGGCGTCAAGGACCCGGCCGTGCCCGACACGACCTATGTCACCGAGCTCGTCGCTCCCGAGGTCGTCAACACGATGCCGGAGAAGACCCTCGACGCGACGTTCGACCACGGCGTGATCACCGGCGACACCATCACCGGTTCGTACGCTGCGGCCAACAAGGTCCTCGACGCGATCGCGGCTCAGGGCATCTCGTATGCCGAGGTCACCGAGTTGCTCGAGACCGAGGGCGTCGACAAGTTCATCGTCTCGTGGAACGAACTTCTTGAGACGGTCACAACGGCGCTCGAGTCCTCCAAGTGAGTGTCCGGATCGACCTTCCCGGCGCGGTTGTACCCGCCGCCCGGAAGGTCGATCCGGCCCTCGTCTCCCCCCCCCCCAGACCACCTGCGAGATTCTCATGAGCGGCTCGCCCGACGGTCCGCACCGTACCCATTCAGTTCTCCGCGCTGTTCTAGCGCCGAAGTAACCCGTCGACCCAGAAGGTCTCAAGGAGTTTCATGCCACCGGTAGAAATCACTCCGGAATACAACCCGCTCAGAATCCCCTCGGATCGGCGGCTCAACCGAATTGCGGGCCCGAGCGGCCTCGTCATCTTCGGCGTGACAGGCGACCTGTCACGCAAGAAGCTGATGCCGGCTGTCTACGACCTCGCGAATCGCGGTCTTCTTCCCCCCGGCTTCTCGCTCATCGGATTCGCCCGCCGCGACTGGGAGGACCAGGACTTCGAGCGGGTCGTTCACGATGCCGTCAAGGAGTATGCGCGCACCCCGTTCGATGAGGATGTGTGGCGTCAGCTGTCCGAGGGAATCCGATTCGTCTCGGGCGAGTTCAGCGACGACGAGGCGTTCGATCACCTGAAAGAGACCATCGACGCGCTGGATGCCGAACGAGGAACCATGGGCAACTATGCGTTCTACCTGTCGGTGCCGCCGAAGGCGTTCCCGCTGGTCACCGAGCAGCTGCGTCGTTCGGGGCTCGCGCACCCGGAAGAGGGCCAGTGGCGCCGTGTCGTCATCGAGAAGCCCTTCGGCAGCGACCTGAAGACGGCTCGCGAACTCAACGATGTCGTGGAGTCGGTCTTCGCACCCGACTCGGTCTTCCGTATCGATCACTACCTCGGCAAGGAGACCGTCCAGAACATCCTGGCGCTCCGCTTCGCCAACCAGTTGTACGAGCCCATCTGGAACTCGAACTACGTCGACCACGTGCAGATCACGATGGCCGAAGACATCGGAGTGGGTGGGCGAGCCGGCTACTACGACGGCATCGGCGCAGCCCGCGACGTCATCCAGAACCACCTGCTGCAGCTCCTCGCTCTCACGGCGATGGAAGAGCCGATCTCGTTCAACGCCGCTGACCTTCGCGCCGAGAAAGAGAAGGTGCTCGCCGCCATCCGTTTGCCGAAGGATCTGGCCAAGCACACCGCACGCGGTCAGTACGCGGGCGGATGGCAGGGCGGAGAAAAAGTCACCGGGTTCCTCGAGGAAGACGGAATGAACCCCGAATCCCTCACCGAGACCTATGCGGCCATGAGGCTCGACATCGGCACGCGCCGCTGGTCGGGTGTTCCCTTCTACCTGCGTGCGGGCAAGCGGCTCGGCCGACGGGTGACCGAGATCGCCGTCGTCTTCAAGAGAGCACCGCAGTATCTGTTCGCTGACAGCCAGACCTCGGCCCTGGGCCAGAACGCGCTTGTCATCAGGGTCCAGCCCGACGAGGGCGTGACGATCCGATTCGGATCGAAGGTGCCCGGCGCCGGCATGCAGGTGCGCGACGTGACCATGGACTTCGGCTACGGCCACGCCTTCACCGAGGCGAGCCCCGAGGCCTACGAGCGTCTCATCCTCGACGTCCTCCTCGGAGACCCGCCGCTGTTCCCCCGCCAGGAAGAGGTCGAACTCTCCTGGAAGATCCTCGACCCCATCGAGGAGTTCTGGACCACCCAGGGGCAGCCCGATCAGTATCGCCCCGGAACCTGGGGCCCCGACTCCGCAGACGAGATGCTCGCCCGCGACGGAAGAACCTGGAGGCGACCATGATCGTCGATCTGCCCGACACCAATACAAGCAAGGTCTCGAAGGCCCTCGTCAAGATTCGCGAAGAGGGTGGCGCTGTCGCCCTCGGCCGTGTTCTGACTCTGGTCATCCGCACCGCGCTCGGCCAAGAGGAAGACGCCATCGAGGCGGCCAACGACGCGTCGCGCGAGCACCCCATGCGCGTCATCGTGGTATCGACCGACGCCGATGACGGCGTCAAGTCGGGCCGCGGTGCACGACTGGATGCGCAGATTCGCGTGGGCGGCGACGCCGGCGCGAGCGAGGTCATTCTGCTGAAGGCCTACGGCGCAGCGTCGAGCGACGAGGAGGGTCTGGTCACGGGCCTGCTCCTGCCCGATGCTCCCGTCGTCGTGTGGTGGCCGGGCGACGCGCCCGAATCGCCGTCGACATCCGACCTGGGCCGCATCGCACAGCGCCGCATCACCGACTCGTCGAACAGCACCAACCCGAACGAGACTCTGCGCACGCTGTCGAGCAACTACTCCCCCGGAGACACGGACTTCGCCTGGACGCGGCTCACGCTCTGGCGTGCTCAGCTCGCCGCCGTTCTCGACCAGCCGCCCTTCGAACCTGTCACGGCCATCGAGGTCTCTGGCGCGTCGGATTCCCCTTCGACCCTGCTGCTCGCCGCGTGGCTGCGTCATCAGCTGCAGGTTCCGGTCGACTATGGCATCTCGTCTCGCGCCAACGGCTCCAGCGGCATTCACGGGGTCAAGCTCTCGCGTTCGTCCGGCGTCATCGAACTCGAGCGCTCGGTTCCCAACGTGGCGACACTGGTTCAGCCCAACCAGCCGCTGCACGATCTGGCGCTTCCCCGTCGGTCGCTCCGGGACTGCCTCGCCGAGGAACTGCGCAGGCTCGACCCCGACGATCTGTACGGCGAAGTTCTCACCCGAGGCGTTCTCGAGCTCGGAGAGCTGAACTCCGAGACGCCGGCGGATGCCGCGACGACAGCAGAGGCGCGGTAGGCGATGACGAACGAACGCCGCGTGCTGATCCATCCCGACAAGGCTTCTCTGTCGGGATCTGTGGCGGCGCGATTCATCACCAAGACCATCGACCTGCTCGAGGACCGCGATGCAGTCAACGTCGTTCTGACGGGCGGCTCCGTCGGTACCGCTGTGCTGGCCGCCATCAACGCCTCGCCTGCCAGAGACAGCGTCGACTGGAATCGGGTGAGTTTCTGGTGGGGCGACGAACGATTCGTCTCTCGGAACGACCCCGAGCGCAACGAACTGCAAGCGCGCGAGGCGTTGCTCGACCACATCGATGTGCCCGCTTCTCAGGTGCACCCGTTCCCGTCGACTGACGACATCGCAGACATCGACGAGGCTGCTGCGGCGTACGCGCTCGAGCTCCTCGAGGCAGGCGATGGCAAGGACTATCCGAAGTTCGACATCACCTTTCTCGGAGTCGGTCCGGACGGGCACATCGCGTCGCTGTTCCCCGGCCAGGAAGCGGTTCGTGTGACCGGCGCCACGGTGGTTGCGGTGAGGGAATCCCCCAAGCCTCCGCCGCAGCGCCTGAGTCTCACGCTGCCGGTGATCAGGTCCTCGGATCGGATCTGGCTCGTTCTTGCGGGATCGGACAAGGCGTCGGCGCTCGGCCTCGCCCTCGCTGGCGCCAGCACCGACGAGGTTCCTGTTGCGGGTGCAGAAGGACGCCGTCGTACCGTCTTCTTCGTCGACAAGGATGCGGCATCCGAGGTGCCGGAGTACCTGATCACGCCCACCTACTACTGATCTGGGCATAGACAACGAGAAAGCCCCCTGGCACTGCCAGGGGGCTTTCTCGTTGTCTATGCCTATGCGAGGAGCTATGAGGCCGTCGTCGTGCCGCGTCTCGCGCGAAGCTGCGTCAGCGCGTCTTCGAGAAGCTGCGCAGCCTCTTCTTCGGTGCGACGCTCTTTGACATAGGCCAGGTGCGTCTTGTAGGGCTCGAGCTTGACCACCGAGGGCGGGTTCTCTTTGTCGCGGCCGGCCGGAAGACCGGACGACGGGCAGTCGATGGTCTCGGGAATCTCTTCTTCGGGCAGCGTCGCCGCGAAGTACTTTACTGTCTCGTTGCCTAGGGCGTCCCAGTAGGAGACCTTGATGCGATCGGCGTGGAAGCCCCGATCCTGTTCGCCCATCGGGCCTGCGCCCACCCGGGACCCACGAATTGCACTGCCGCCTGAAGCCACGGGGTTCTCCTAGATTCCGGTATCGAATTTGGTGATGAGGCCGAGGACCACGATGCACGTGACCCAGATGAGGCCGAGAATCACGGTGATGCGGTTAAGGTTGCGCTCCGCGACGCCGGAGGCACCGAGGTTCGAGGTGACACCTCCGCCGAACATGTCGGAGAGACCCCCGCCGCGACCGCGGTGAAGAAGGATGAGGAGGGTCAGAAGGAGGCTCGTGATACCGAGCAGCACCTGTAGAACGACCTGAAGGATCTGCACGAATTGCCTCTCAAGAATGATGGCCGACCGGTGTGAAGTCAGACCAACGTCAATTATACCTGTACGTTGCCGCTGTGACGCACCATGACTTGCATCGGCGCACAAAAGGCCGGCCCTGATGGGCCGGCCTTTCGAGATGCCTAGAAGGCGTGCTTCTGGTACCGGATGATGCTGGCGAACTCGGCCAGGTCGAGGCTCGCGCCGCCGACGAGAGCACCGTCGACGTTCGGCTGCTTCATGAAACCACCGATGTTCGTCGACTTGACCGACCCTCCGTAGAGGATCCGCGTCTTCGCCGCGACGTCTGAGCCGAGTGCGGACTCGAGCACACCGCGCAGGGCGGCGCAGACTGCCTCCGCCTGCTCCGGCGTAGCCGCCTGTCCCGACCCGATCGCCCAGACGGGCTCGTAGGCCACCACGATGTCCGATGCCGACTGCACCGAGGACAGCGCCGCCGTCAGCTGCGCGACCGGCACGGCCGACGGGCCGTGATTCTCGAGATCATCTGCAGTCTCACCGACGCAGATGATCGGAACGATGCCGTTGGCGATCGCCGCAGCGGTCTTGGCCGCAACGATCTCGTCGGTCTCTGCGTGCAGAGTGCGGCGCTCGGAGTGCCCGATGATGACGTAGCGGCAGTCGAGCTGCTTCAGGAACGAACCGGAGATCTCGCCGGTATAAGCGCCGCTTGCGTGCTGCGACACGTCTTGCGCGCCGTAGGCGAGCTCGAGCTTGTCTGCGGAGACGAGCGTCTGCACGCTACGCAGATCGGTGAAGGGCGGAAAAATCGCAGCCTCGACATCGGCGAAGTTGTGTCCCGCGTCTTTCAGACTCCACGCGAGCTTCTGCACGAATGCGATCGCTTGGAGATGATCGAGGTTCATCTTCCAGTTGCCCGCGATGAGCGGCGTTCTGTTCTGTTTCTGACCGACACTTACCATCCGAGGACCTCCAGTCCGGGCAGGCGCTTGCCTTCGAGGAACTCGAGACTTGCACCGCCACCAGTTGAAATATGGCCGAACTGATCGTCGCTGAAGCCGAGCGCCCTGACAGCGGCTGCAGAATCTCCGCCACCGACGACACCGAGGCCATCGACACGGGTCAGTGCTTCGGCGACGGCACGGGTGCCTTCCGCGAACGGTGCGAGCTCGAAGACGCCCATGGGTCCGTTCCAGAAGACCGTCTTGGACTCAGCGATGATTCGTGCGAACTCCGCTCCCGTCTCCGGACCGATATCCAGTCCGAGACCGGTCTGACCGAACGGCGTCTCCTCGATCGATTCGGCACTGGTGATGGTGTGCTCTGCATCGGCGCCGAATTTGGATGCCACGACGACGTCGGTCGGCAAGACGATGCGAATACCGCGTTCCTTCGCCTCTGCCAAGTAGCCCTTGACCGTGTCGATCTGGTCGCTCTCGAGCAGGCTGCCGCCCACTCGGAAGCCCTGAGCGGCGAGGAATGTGAACAGCATTCCTCCACCGATGAGCAGGGTGTCGACCTTGGGAAGCAGGTGGCCGATGACGCCGAGCTTGTCTGAGACCTTCGAACCGCCGAGCACGACCGTGTACGGCCGAGCCGGGTTCTCTGTCAGCTTCTCGAGTACGTCGAGTTCTGCAGCGATGAGGAGGCCGGCCGCGCTGGGAAGAGCGGACGCCAGCTCGTAGACGCTTGCCTGCTTGCGATGGACCACACCGAAACCGTCGGAGACGAAAGCGTCTCCGAACTCGGCGAGCTGGGCCGCGAACGACGCTCTCTCGTCTTCGTTCTTGCTGGTCTCCGCTGCGTTGAACCGCAGGTTTTCGAGCAGGGCGACGTCGCCGTCGGCGAGTGAATCGACAGTTTCGCGAGCACTCACGCCGACCGTGTCGCCGGCGAAGGCGACGGGCTTGCCGAGAAGCTCCGAGAGTCGCAGAGCGACCGGCTCGAGGCTGTACTGGGGATCGGGTGCACCGTCTGGCCGACCGAGGTGGCTGAGGAGGATTACCCGGGCGCCCTGGGTGACCAGGGCGTTGATTGTTGCCAGAGACGCTCGAACGCGCCCGTCGTCGGTGATGACCCCGTCTTTCAACGGAACATTGAGGTCACACCGAACGAGGACGCGTTTTCCCGTGAGGGAACCGAGCGAATCCAGAGTGCGCAGAGTCACAGTGGATTCCTCGTATTACAGGCGGTCGGCGACGTACTCGGTGATGTCGACGAGGCGGTTGGAGTAACCCCACTCGTTGTCGTACCACGAAGCGATCTTCACCTGGTTGCCGATGACCTTGGTCAGGCCGGCATCGAAGATCGACGAGTGCGGGTCGCCCTGGATGTCGCTCGAGACGATCGGGTCTTCGGTGTACGACAGAATTCCCTTGAGCTCACCGTTGGCAGCGTTCTTGTACGCCTCGTTGACCTGTTCCACGGTCACCGTGGAGCTGGTCTCGACCGTGAGGTCGGTGATCGAACCGGTGATGACCGGAACGCGGAGGGCGTAGCCGTCGAGCTTGCCGACCAGCTCGGGGATGACGAGGCCGAGGGCCTTGGCAGCACCGGTCGAGGTGGGAATGATGTTGGCGGCGGCGGCGCGGGCGCGACGCAGGTCACTGTGCGGGCCGTCCTGCAGGTTCTGGTCGGCGGTGTAGGCGTGGACCGTGGTCATCAGACCGCGCTCGATGCCGAAGTTGTCCATGAAGACCTTCGCCAGCGGGGCCAGGCAGTTCGTGGTGCACGAGGCATTCGAGATGATGTCGTGGATGGCGGGGTCGTACGTGCCCTCGTTGACACCGAGAACCAGCGTCGCGACGTCGGAGCCCGTAGCCGGAGCCGAGACGATGACCTTCTTCGCGCCAGCAGCGATGTGCTTGCGAGCGTCTTCGGACTTCGTGAAGCGACCGGTCGACTCGATGACGATGTCGACTCCCAGCTCGCCCCAGGGCAGGTCGGAGGGGTCGCGCTCGGCGAGTACCAGGATCGGCTTGCCGTTGACGATGATGTTGTCGCCGTCGAGCTCAACCGTTGCGTCGAGACGACCCGTGATCGTGTCGTACTTGAGGAGGTGCGCGAGGGCCTTGTTGTCGGTGAGGTCATTGACCGCGACGATCTCGAGCTCGCTGCCCTTGGCCAGGGCTGCGCGGAAGTAGTTACGCCCGATACGACCGAAGCCGTTGATACCGATCTTTACAGACACGTGAAGTTCTCCATGAATCGTGTGGCCCCGCGGGGCTGGGTGGGTGAAACTGAGGGCGTGCCGGGCCGTGGGGCCCGGCACGCCGTCGTCGCTACGACAGTAGCAGGAGGCCCGAGGTCTTTTCGCGGGCCGTCTCGAAGCGCGTGGCGACGTTCTGCCAGTCGACGATGTTCCAGAATGCCTTCACATAGTCGGCGCGCACATTCTTGTAGTCGATGTAGTACGCGTGCTCCCACACATCGAGCATCAGAAGGGGCACTGTGCCGGCTGCGAAGTTGGACTGCTGGTCGAAGAACTGCTGAATGATCAGACGCTGTCCGATGCTGTCCCAGGCGAGCACCGACCAGCCCGAGCCCTGGACGCCCAAGGCTGTGGCAGCGAAGTGCGCCTGGAACTTGTCGAACGATCCGAAGAAGTCGTCGATAGCCGCGGCGAGCTCGCCGACGGGCTTGTCTCCTCCGTTGGGAGACATGTTCGTCCAGAAGATCGAGTGGTTGACGTGGCCGCCGAGGTTGAAGGCGAGGTCTTTCTCGAGCTTGTTGACTGCGCCGAGGTTCTCGGAGTCGCGGGCTTCGGCGAGTTGGGCGAGCGCTGTGTTCGCGCCGGTCACATAAGCCTGGTGGTGCTTGGAGTGGTGCAGCTCCATGATGGTGGCACTGATGCTGGGCTCGAGCGCCGAGTAGTCGTACGCGAGCTCTGGAAGGGTGTATTCAGCCATTGATATCTCCTCGAATAAGGCGCCGTTCGGAGAACCCGGACGGCTGTGAGTGACCTGATCAGTCTACTGAGGTCAACGGACAGGGCCCTGAAAACTTCCTGTCGTCTCGGTATCGCTCCGACGAATATCTCAGTCGTCGAGATCCGGGGGCAGGTTCGCATCGGTACCCGGGATGCCCAGATCGGTCGCCTGCTTGTCGGCCATCGCGAGAAGGCGGCGGATGCGCCCGGCGATCGCATCTTTGGTCATGGGCGGGTCGGCGTGATGTCCCAGTTCGTCGAGACTCGAGTCTCTGAAGTTCAGACGCAGATCGCCCGCGTACTTCAGATGGGGCGGAACATCCGGTCCGAGGATCTCGAGCGCGCGCTCCACTCGGGAGCACGCAGCGACGGCAGCCTGCGCCGAGCGGCGGAGGTTGGCGTCGTCGAAGTTGACGAGTCGGTTCGCCGTCGCACGAACCTCGCGGCGCTGGCGCAGGTCTTCCCATCGGGAGACAGCGTCGGCGGCGCCCATCAGCGAGAGCATGCGGGCTATGGCCTCACCGTCGCGAATGACGACGCGATGCACGCCCCTGACCTCGCGCGCCTTCGCTTGCACGTGGAGTCGCGCCGCAGCTCCGACCAAGGCCATCGCGGATTCGTTTCCGGGACAGGTGATCTCGAGAGCCGCCGACCTTCCGGGGTCGGTGAGCGTTCCGTTGGCGAGGAATGCGCCCCGCCACACGGCGGAGAGCTCCTCTTGGGAGCCCGTGGTGAGCCGGTTCGGAAGGCCGCGGATCGGCCGACGACGCGCATCCAATAACCCGGTCTGTCTGGCGAGCGTCTCGCCGCCCTCGATGACGCGCACGAGATACGTGCCCGTGCGTTTGGCTCCGGAGGCGGAGACGTGCGACACCTCTCCCCTGATTCCGTAGAGTTCGGCGAGATCGCGGCGCACGCGCTTCACCAGATCGGGGGTGTCGAGTTCGGACTCGATCGCTATGCGGTTCGAAATCAGGTGAAGTCCACCGGAGAAGCGCAGGATGGTCGCCAGTTCGGCGGCCCTGAGCGTCGTCTTCTTGGCGACGACGCGGGTCAGTTCTTCTTTGACATCGGCAGTGAGAGCCAATCTCTATCCATTCGTTCGTGCGGCCGATGTCGCGAGGGATGCTTGTGGCGTCCCAGCGCGGCGGCCGGTGTTATTCGCGGCCGAGGTCGCGATGTTTGACGTTGACGACGACGCCCGGGTAGGACGCGAGCCGAGTGGCGAGAGCTCGAGTGAGGGCCACAGAACGGTGTTTGCCGCCCGTGCACCCGATGGCCATCGTGGCGTGTCGTTTGTTCTCGCGCTGGTAACCGGCGAGAACGGGCTTGAGAGAGGCCGCATAGGACTCGAGGAACTCGGACGCGCCCTCTTGAGCAAGCACGTAGTCGCTGACCTCGGGGTCGAGTCCTGTGTGAGCACGCAGTTCCGGAATCCAGAACGGGTTCGGCAGGAAGCGGGCATCGGCGATCGAATCGACATCTGTCGGCGTGCCGTACTTGAAGCCGAAGCTCATCAGCGTGACCTGAACGCCAGGAGTGTCGGTGGTCGAGAACCCCTCGGCGATGCGTGTTGCGAGCTGGTGGATGTTGAGATCGGAGGTATCGATCACCATGTCGCTGGACTCGCGGATCGGGTGGAGTCGTACGCGTTCGCGCTCGATGCCGTCGAGCAGAGTGCCGTCGCCCTGCAGCGGATGCGGACGTCGTACCTGTTCGAATCGCCTGACGAGAGCCGAGTCGGTCGCCTCGAGGAAGAGAACCCGGAGCTGGCTGCCGTCACGGAGCGAGTGGATGATCTCCTGCAGATCGCCGAAGAAATCGCGGCCGCGCACATCGACGACGGCGGCGATCCGAGGAAGTGTCGATCCGGCCTTCTCTGCGAGATCGACCAGGGGCCTCAGCATCTGCGGGGGCAGATTGTCGACGACGTACCAGCCCAGGTCTTCGAGGGCATTGGCGACCGTTGATCGCCCGGCCCCCGACATCCCTGTGACTATCAGCACTTCTTGGGGAAGTGGATCGTCAGTCATGGGGTCGCCTTCTTCTTCAGTGCAGTCGGGTGAACGTCTAGCCTACCGGCGAGGCTCAGCGACCGGAGCCGCGGAGTCTGGGTGGAGGTGCGCGAAAACCGTCTGCGCCAGCCCCGGGCCCACTCCGCGAACCGCGGCGATCGCATCCGGTTTCGCCTGACGCAATTGCGACACCGAGCCGAAATGGGTGAGCAGCCGCTTGACCCGACTCGGCCCGAGGCCCGGAATCTCGCCGAGGACCGAGGCGATGTCGCGCTTGCGCCTCGTGCGCTGATGGATGATCGCGAAGCGGTGAGCCTCGTCGCGCAGGCGTTGCAACATGAAGAGCGCCTCGCTGCCTCGCGGCAGGATCACAGGGAAGTCGCTGTCGGGAAGCCAGATCTCTTCGAGTCGTTTGGCCAGCCCGCACAGGAAGATGCCCTCGACGCCGGACTCGCGAAGAGCCCGGGCGGCGGCCTGTACTTGCGGCTGTCCACCGTCGACCACGAGGAGATTGGGCGGGTACGAGAACTTCTTCGAGGCGGAGTCGGACTCGCTTCGTTCGGTTCCCTCGCGCAGATAGGCGAGCCGTCTCGTGACGACCTGGTGAATCGAGTCGGTATCGTCGGTGGACTCGGCGATGGTGAACCGGCGGTACTGGTCTTTTCGGGGAAGCCCGTCTTCGAAGACGACCATCGATGCGACGATGTTCGTGCCGCCGAGGTGGGATACGTCGAAGCACTCCATGCGCAGCGGCGCGTCTGGCATGCCGAGCGCGTCTTGGATGTCGGTCATGGCCTGACTGCGTGCGACGAAGTCGGCGCTGCGTCTGGTCTTGTAGAGCTGGAGGGCATTCATGGCGTTGACCCTCGCCGTCTGCATCAATGCCGCTTTCTCGCCTCGCTGCGCGGTGCGGAGGCTGACTTTGCCTTTGTCTCGCCGGGTGCCGAGCCACGTCTCGAGCTCGGCCTTGTCTTCGGGCAGCTCGGGCACGATGATCTCGCGCGGCGGGACGGTCGTGCCGTCGTAGGCTGCCTGCAGGATGGAATCGACAAGCTCGGCTGTCGTGAGGTCGAGTTCTTTGTCGACGACCCAGGCC
The DNA here is from genome assembly GCF_900177685.1 of Agreia pratensis. Lineage (GTDB taxonomy): Bacteria > Actinomycetota > Actinomycetes > Actinomycetales > Microbacteriaceae > Agreia > Agreia pratensis. Next base: position 459,416 of record NZ_FXAY01000003.1, on the reverse strand, counting down.
CGAACACCGCGAATGCGGCCACCGCGAACGATGAACTGCTGAACTGCGGCCGCCAGCTCGTCGTGTTCGACACCGAACAGATCGGTGTCGAGGTTGTCGCTCAGCACGACGGCGCTCTTTTCGAGAACCGCCTCGAGTGCCTGCAGCTGGTCGCGGTACGTTGCAGCCGCCTCATACCGCTGCTCGGCTGCCGCCTCTTTCATCTTGCGGGTGACCTCTGTGACGAAGCGATTGTCTCCCCCGGCCATGAACGCCACGAAGTCGTCGACGATGGCCCTGTGCTCTTCGACCGTCACCTTGTGCGAACACGGTCCCCCGCAGCGGCCGATCTGCCCGGGAAAGCACGGACGGCCGGACTGCATGGCCTTCTTGTAGCTCGAGTCGGAGCAGGTGCGAATAGGGAACGCCTTGACCATGAGCTCGATCGTCTCGCGCACGGCCCAGATCTTCGGGTAGGGGCCGAAGTAGCGCGCGCCCGGAATGCGCGTGTTTCGGGTGACGATGACGCGTGGGGCCTCGTCGGCGAGGGTGATGGCCATAAACGGGTAGGTCTTGTCGTCGCGGAACTTGACGTTGAACGGCGGGTCGAACTCCTTGATCCACGTGTACTCGAGCTGCAGAGCCTCGACATCGCTGCCCACGACGGTCCACTCCACTGACGCCGCCGTGGTGACCATGCGCCGCGTGCGCTCGTGAAGGCTGCGGAGAGGCGCGAAGTAGTTGCTCAGTCGGGCGCGCAGGTTCTGCGCTTTGCCCACATAGAGCACCCGACCGGTTGCATCACGGAAGCGGTAGACCCCCGGCTGGGTGGGGATCTCCCCCGCTTTCGGGCGGTAGGGAACCGTGTCTGGAGAGGTTCGTGCCATGTCTACTTCGCCTCGAGGATCTCCTTGAGGAAGAAACCGGTGTGGCTCTTCTTCACCTTCGCGAGCTGCTCCGGCGTTCCGGTGGCCAGAATGCGGCCGCCGCCCGCGCCTCCTTCGGGCCCGATGTCGATGAGCCAGTCTGCACTCTTGATGACATCGAGGTTGTGCTCGATCACGATGACCGTGTTGCCCTTGTCGACCAGGCTGCCGAGAACGAGGAGGAGCTTGCGCACGTCTTCGAAGTGCAGACCCGTGGTGGGCTCGTCGAGCACGTAGACCGTACGCCCGTTGGAGCGCTTCTGCAGCTCGGTCGCGAGCTTCACGCGTTGCGCCTCGCCTCCTGACAGTGTCGTCGCGCTCTGCCCGAGCCGCACGTAGCCGAGGCCGACATCGACGAGGGTCTTGAGGAACCGGTGGATGGCACCGATCGGCTCGAAGAACTCCGCCGCCTCGGCGATGGGCATGTCGAGAACCTCGGAGATGCTCTTGCCCTTGTAGTGCACGCTGAGGGTGTCGCGGTTGTAGCGCGCTCCCCCGCAGACCTCGCACTTGACGTAGACGTCGGGAAGGAAGTTCATCTCGATCTTGATCGTTCCATCGCCCGAGCAGGCCTCGCAGCGGCCGCCCTTGACGTTGAAGCTGAACCGGCCGGCCAGGTAGCCGCGCGCCTTCGCCTCGGCCGTGTCGGCGAAGAGATTGCGGATGCGATCGAAGACGCCGGTGTAGGTCGCCGGGTTCGAGCGCGGGGTGCGGCCGATGGGGTTCTGATCGACGTGCACGACCTTGTCGAGGTTCTCGAGCCCGGTCACGCGCTTGTGCTTGCCCGGGATCTTGCGTGCCCCGTTGAGCTTGTTGGCGAGCACGCGATAGAGGATGTCATTCACCAACGACGATTTGCCCGAGCCGGAGACGCCCGTGACGGCGACGAAGGTTCCGAGCGGGAAGTCGACCGTCACCTTGCGCAGGTTGTTCGCCTCGGCATCGACGACGGTGATGAGGCGATCGGGGTCGACGGGCCGCCGGGTCGCGGGCACCTCGATCTCTTTGCGCCCGGAGAGGTAGTCGCCCGTGAGTGACTGCGTGTTCGCGAGGAGTGCATCGTATGACCCGGAGTGCACGACCTTGCCGCCGTTGACTCCGGCGCCCGGGCCGATGTCGACGATCCAGTCGGCGGTGCGGATGGTGTCTTCGTCGTGTTCGACGACGATGAGCGTGTTTCCGAGGTCGCGAAGCTTGACCAGCGTCTCGATGAGTCGGCGGTTGTCTCGCTGATGTAGGCCGATCGACGGCTCGTCGAGAACGTAGAGCACGCCCGTGAGCCCGGATCCGATCTGGGTGGCGAGCCGGATGCGCTGGGCCTCTCCACCGGAGAGCGACGCGGCGGCCCTGGCCAGGTTGAGATAGTTGAGCCCGACTTGGATCAGGAAGTCGAGGCGAAGCCTGATCTCGCGCAGTACCTGGGCTGCGATCGCTGCCTCGCGGTCGGTGAGAACCACGTCGTGCATGAATTCCTGGGCGTCGGTCAGAGAGATGTCGGTGACGTCGGCGATGCTGCGGCCGTTCACCGTGACGGCCAGGACTTCGGGCTTCAGCCGCTTTCCGTTGCAGACGGGGCAAGGGATCTCGCGGAGGAATTCAGACCAGCGTGCGCGCTGGGTATCGGTCTCGGCCTGGAGGAACTGCCGCTCGATGTACGGGACGACGCCCTCGAAACCCGAGGAGTAGCTCACCTCGCGGCCGTACCGGTTCTTCCACCGGACCTTGACCTCGAAGTTGTTGCCGCGGAGGACGGCGTTCTGCACCTCGTCGCTCAGTTCTCCCCATGGGGTCTTGAGTGAGAAGTCGAGGTCGCGCGACAGGCCGTGCAGCAGCTTCTCGTAGTAGCTGAAGAGACCCTTGCCCTGTGTGGTCCAGGGCACGATGACGCCCTCGGCGATGCTGAGATCCGGGTCGCCGAGGAGGAGGTCGGAGTCGACCGACATGCGCGTGCCGAGCCCGGAGCACTCGGGGCACGCACCGAACGGAGCGTTGAACGAGAAAGTGCGCGGTTCGATCTCGGTGAGGGCGATGGGGTGGTTGTTGGGGCACGAGAGCTTCTCGGAGAACGTCTGCCAGGCATCCGGGCCCTCGGAGTCGACGTAGTTGATCTGCACCAGCCCATCGGTGAGGCGCAGAGCCGTCTCGAGGGAGTCGGTGAGACGACTCAGGATGTCGGGGCCGGCTACCAGACGGTCGACGACGACCGAGATGTCGTGTTTGATCTGCTTCTTGAGCTTGGGCGGGTCGTTCAGCTGCACGACCTCGCCGTCGACGAGGGCGCGCGAGTAACCGCCGGCGGCCAGCTCTTTGAAGAGGTCGACGAACTCGCCCTTCTTCTGCGAGACGACCGGGCTGGCGACCTGGTAGCGGATGCCGTCTTCGAGCTCCATGAGTTGGTCGGCGATCTGCTGAACGGTCTGTGATTTGATCTGCTCGCCGCAGATCGGGCAGTGCGGGATGCCGATGCGCGCCCAGAGCAGTCGCATGTAGTCGTAGATCTCGGTGATCGTGCCGACGGTCGACCGAGGGTTGCGGTTGGTCGACTTCTGATCGATCGACACGGCGGGGCTGAGCCCCTCGATGAAGTCGACATCGGGCCGGTCGACCTGCCCGAGGAACTGTCTGGCGTATGCCGATAGCGACTCGACGTAGCGACGCTGCCCCTCGGCGAAGATCGTGTCGAAGGCCAGAGATGACTTGCCCGAGCCGGAAAGCCCGGTGAAGACGACAAGCGAATCCCGAGGGATCTCGAGGTTCACGTCTTGCAGGTTGTGGACACGGGCGCCGTGGACGCTGAGGACGTTGGAGGAATCTACCTTCGAAACTGACACCTCGAAAGTCTATGTGCGGCCACCGACACTCGGTCCCTGTTCCGCTGACGGCGTGCGGACTCGAGCGACTGTGCTACGCCTCGAGGAGGAGCAGGGTGCTCGACACCCGCGCCACCGTGCGCCCCTCTCGAGTCGGTCACCTCGCCGCTTACGACAGGTGCCCCGCCGCCGACATCTGCCGGAGTTCTTTCTTGAGGTCGCCCAGCTCGTCGCGCAGCCGTGCCGCGAGTTCGAACTTCAGTTCGCCGGCGGCCTGCAGCATCTGCTCGTTGAGGTCGGCGATGATGGCCTCGAGCTGGTTGGCACCCTCTGCGGCTATGCCCTCGCGGCGCAGGTTGGGGGTGGGCGACTTCTTCTTGGAGTTGTCGCGACCGGCCAGGAGCTGCGCCGTGTCGGCCCCTTCTCGTGCCAGCACCTCTGTGATGTCTGCGATGCGCTTGCGCAACGGTGTGGGGTCGATGCCGTGCTCGGTGTTGTAGGCGACCTGCAGCTCTCGGCGGCGCGTGGTCTCGCTGATGGCGAAGGCCATGGAGTCGGTCACCTTGTCGGCGTACATGATGACCTGACCGGACACGTTTCTCGCGGCCCGCCCGATGGTCTGGATGAGAGACGTCGACGATCGGAGGAAACCCTCCTTGTCGGCGTCGAGGATGGCGACAAGCGACACCTCGGGCAAGTCGAGCCCCTCGCGCAGCAGGTTGATGCCCACGAGCACGTCGTAAAGGCCGGCGCGCAGCTCGGTGAGCAGTTCGACGCGGCGCAGGGTATCGACATCGGCGTGCAGGTAGCGCACCTTCACCCCGTGCTCGCCCAAGAAGTCGGTGAGTTCCTCCGCCATCTTCTTGGTGAGCGTGGTGACGAGAACGCGTTCGTCTCTGCTGGCACGCAACCGGATCTCTTCGAGCAGGTCGTCGATCTGCCCGGTGGAGGTCTTGATCACGATCTCGGGGTCGATCAGTCCCGTCGGGCGGATGATCTGTTCGACGACGCCGTCGGCGATGCCCATCTCGTATTTGCCCGGAGTTGCCGAGAGATACACCGTCTGGCCGACTCTCTCCTTGAATTCCGGCCACTTGAGCGGTCGGTTGTCTAGTGCGCTCGGCAGACGGAATCCGTGGTCTACGAGGGTGCGCTTGCGCGACGAATCGCCCTCGTACATGGCACCGATCTGGGGAACGGTGACGTGCGACTCGTCGATGACCACGAGAAAGTCGTCGGGGAAATAGTCGAGGAGGCAATGGGGGGCGGCGCCGGGCGGCCGGACGTCCATATGCCAGGAATAGTTCTCGATGCCGGAACAGAACCCGATCTGCTGCATCATCTCGAGATCGAAGGTGGTGCGCATGCGCAGGCGCTGGGCCTCGAGAAGCTTGCCCTCTTTCTCGAGCTGGCCGACACGCAGTTCGAGTTCGTCTTGAATCGTGCCGATGGCGCGTTGCATCACATCTGTGTCGGTGACGTAGTGCGACCCAGGAAAGACCGAGACGGAGTCGAGCTTGCGCACGATGTCGCCGGTGAGCGGGTGCAGGCTGTAGAGAGCCTCGATCTCGTCGCCGAACATCTCGATGCGAATGGCGAGCTCTTCGTACTGGGGAATGATCTCGATCGTGTCGCCGCGCACACGGAAGTTGCCGCGCGAGAAGTCGATGTCGTTGCGGTTGTACTGCATAGAGACGAACTTGCGTATCAGCCAGTCTCTGTCGATGCGCTGGCCGACCTGCAACGCGATCATGGCGTTCATGTACTGCTCGGGCGTGCCGAGGCCGTAGATGCAGGAGACCGTCGACACCACGACGACGTCGCGGCGGCTGAGCAGCGAGTTCGTTGTCGAGTGGCGCAGGCGTTCGACCTCCGAGTTGATCGAGCTGTCTTTTTCGATGAACGTGTCAGTCTGGGGAACGTAGGCCTCGGGCTGGTAGTAGTCGTAGTACGAGACGAAGTACTCGACGGCGTTGTTCGGCATGAGTTCGCGGAACTCGTTGGCGAGCTGGGCTGCCAGAGTCTTGTTGTGCGCGAGCACCAGGGTGGGCCGTTGCACCGCTTCGATCAACCACGCCGTCGTAGCCGACTTACCCGTTCCTGTAGCACCGAGGAGAACGACGTCGGTCTCGCCGGCGTTGATTCGGGCCGTCAGCTCGGCGATCGCGGTGGGCTGGTCGCCGCTTGGGGTGTAATCGCTGACTACTTCGAAGGGGTGGACGGAGCGGGTGGGTTCCATGCAATAAGTTTAGGTCGGGGTAGTGACACTGGTCCCTGCCTGGCAGTGGAAACGGATTTCTTTCGAACAGGAGCGGCGCCATGCGCATCGGCATTCTCACCTCGGGCGGCGACTGTCCCGGACTCAACGCGGTCATCCGCGGGGCCGTTCTCAAGGGAACGGAGATCAACGGCCAGGAGTTCGTCGGTTTCAGAGACGGCTGGAGGGGTGTCGTCAACGCCGACATCATGGAGCTCACTCGCCACAACATCCGCGGCATCGCCAAGCAGGGCGGCACGATCCTCGGAACGAGCCGCACCAATCCCTTCGAGGGTGAGAACGGCGGGCCGGAGAACATCGCCGCCAACATGGAGCGCCACGGAATCGATGCGATCATGGCGATCGGCGGTGAGGGCACTCTCGCTGCGGCGAAGCGCCTGACCGACGCCGGTCTCAAGATCGTCGGCGTACCGAAGACGGTCGACAACGATCTCGACGCCACCGACTACACCTTCGGTTTCGATACCGCAGTGCAGATCGCCACCGACGCCATGGACCGTCTGCGTACGACCGGGGAGTCGCACAGTCGATGCATGGTCGCCGAAGTGATGGGTCGCCATGTGGGCTGGATTGCGCTGCACTCGGGTATGGCGGCGGGCGCACACGCCATCCTGATTCCCGAGCAGAAGACCAGTGTCGAGCAGATGTGCGAGTGGGTGCAGAGCGCCTATGACCGCGGTCGCGCTCCCCTGGTCGTCGTGGCAGAGGGCTTTATGCCCGACAGCATGGACGACCCGCATTCCGAGCGGGGTCTGGATGCCTTCGGCCGGCCGCGCCTCGGAGGCATCGGCGAACGTATCGCCCCGCTCATCGAATCGATCACAGGAATCGAGACTCGAGCGACGACCCTCGGCCATATCCAGCGCGGCGGTGTGCCGAGCGCCTACGACCGGGTTCTCGCTACGCGTCTCGGCATGGCTGCCAGTGACATCATCGGCGACGGTGCCTGGGGCCAGATGGTCGCCCTGAAGGGTACCGAGATCGTCACGGTCGGTTTCGCCGAGGCCCTGGGCAAACTCAAGACTGTTCCGCAGCATCGTTACGACGAGGCCGCGCTGCTCTTCGGCTAGGCGTGAAGGGTTCGTATCAGGAGACGCGGGCCCTGTCCTGGGCGCGCGCCGACAGGTCCGCCCACAGTGCGTCGACCTGATCGAGGGTGTGCTGGAGCGAGCCCGACGTGTCGATGACGACGTCGGCGACCGCGCGCCGCTCGTCATCGCTGGCCTGTGCGGAGATGCGTCGTTCGGCCTCGGCTCGAGGCATGCCCCGGTGCGTGAGGAGACGACTGATGCGCGTCTCGACCGGCGCCTCGCAGACGACGATCAGGTCGAACTGCAGTTCTCTGCGGGCCTCGACGAGAAGAGGAACGTCGTAGACGACGACGGCAGCGGGATCCGCTGCTTCGGCCGCGGCTATCAGCTCTGCGGTGCGCGCATGCACCCTGGGATGGACGATGGCCTCGAGCCGGCCCCGAGCATCCGGATCGGCGAAGACGATTGCTCCCAACGCGGCACGGTCGAGCGAACCGTCGTCAGCGAGCACCCCGGCGCCGAACTCGGCTGCGACGGCCTCGAGCCCCGAGGTGGACGGCTCGACGACCTCGCGGGAGATGGCATCCGCGTCGACGTGCACCGCACCGTGGTCGACGAGCCGCCGGGCCACAGTGGATTTTCCTGATGCTATTCCGCCGGTGAGGCCCACGATGAACATGGCTCCATGATATCGACGGCGGCGTCGACGGGTTAACGACGGAACGGCCGCCCCGAAGGGCGGCCGTTCTGTTGTGCAACTTAGGAGTTGCTGCTCGACAGCTTCTCGCGAAGCGCGGCGAGAGTCTCGTCGTCGGCAAGGGTGCCGGCTCCGGTCGACTCGCTGGAGAAGGTCGATCCGGCGCTGGCGCCGGTTCCTTCTGCGACCTCGGCATTGCTCGTGGCAACCTGCTTCTTGTGGGCCTCCCAGCGAGCCTGGGCAGCAGCGTAGTCCTGCTCCCACTTCTCGCGCTGGGTCTCGAAGCCCTCGCGCCACTCGTTGGTCTCCGGGTCGAAGCCCTCGGGGAACTTGTAGTTGCCCTGGTCGTCGTACTCGGTGAGCATTCCGTAGAGCGCCGGGTCGAACTCGGTACCCTCGGGGTCGACGCCCTCGTTGGCCTGCTTGAGGCTCAGCGAGATTCGGCGACGCTCGAGGTCGATGTCGATGACCTTGACGAAGACCTCGTCGCCGACCGACACGACCTGCTCGGCGAGCTCGACGTGCTTGCCCGACAGCTCGGAGATGTGCACGAGTCCCTCGATGCCCTCTGCGACGCGAACGAATGCGCCGAAGGGAACGAGCTTCGTGACCTTACCCGGAGCAACCTGGCCGATTGCGTGGGTACGGGCGAAGACCTGCCACGGGTCTTCCTGCGTCGCCTTGAGCGACAGGGAGACACGCTCGCGGTCGAGGTCGACCTCGAGGATCTCGACGGTGACCTCCTGGCCGACCTCGACGACCTCTGAGGCGTGCTCGATGTGCTTCCAGCTGAGTTCGGAGACGTGAACCAGTCCGTCGACTCCACCCAGATCGACGAACGCACCGAAGTTGACGATCGACGAGACGACGCCCTTGCGGACCTGTCCCTTCTGGAGGTTGTTGAGGAACGTGGTGCGGCTCTCGGACTGCGTCTGCTCGAGCAGGGCGCGGCGCGACAGAACGACGTTGTTGCGGTTCTTGTCGAGCTCGAGGATCTTCGCCTCGATCTCCTGGCCCAGGTAGGGCGTGAGGTCGCGCACGCGACGAAGCTCGATGAGCGACGCGGGCAGGAAGCCTCGGAGTCCGATGTCGACGATGAGTCCACCCTTGACGACCTCGATGACCGAACCGGTGACAACACCGTCGGCGTCCTTGATCTTCTCGACGTCTCCCCACGCACGCTCGTACTGAGCGCGCTTCTTGGAGAGGATCAGGCGGCCTTCTTTGTCTTCTTTCTGAAGAACGAGGGCCTCTACCAGATCGCCGACCTGGACGACCTCGGTGGGGTCGACGTCGTGCTTGATGGAAAGCTCACGCGAGGGGATGACACCCTCGGTCTTGTACCCGACGTCGAGGAGAACCTCGTCGCGGTCGATCTTCACAACGGTGCCCTCGATGAGGTCTCCGTCGTTGAAGAACTTCAGTGTCTTTTCGACCGCGGCAAGAAAGTCTTCTGCCGAGCCAATGTCGTTGATGGCGACCTGCTTGGCTACTCTGTCGGTCGTTGCGATTGTCATAAAAGTAAATGCTCCAGGATGGACATATATCAGGCCGACGACAGACGAGTTCGATGTTTCGAGCAGGACTGCTCTGCCGACGGCGAGCGGATGGGATGGCACAAAACGTGCCAAGTCATTCTAGCCCCGAAGATCGGTGCGCGGCAACACTTCTGACGGCTACTTGGCGCCGGGCAAAACGACGTCCGCGAATTCCTTGGCGTCGGTCAGGCTGCCTTCGTACTGCACGCCGTCGACGATCACGGTCGGGGTGCCCGAGATGTGCTCGAGGTCGGAATCGGGCACAGGCTCGTTCAGCGCGCGCTCCGTGGCCTCCGTCACCCATCCGATGAACTCGCCCGAGTTGATGCAGTCGGTCACACCGGTGCCGTCTACCGCGCCGGCCTTGCTCGCCAGGTCGATCAGCTCGGTGTCGCTCAGCCCCTCCGTGTTCTCTTGGGGCTGGTTCTCGAACAGGAGCGCGCTGAATTTCTCGAACGCGTCGGGCGCTGTGTCGGCGACGCAAGCGGCCGCATTGGCGGCTCGGGTCGAATACTTCGTTCCGAGAGAGGCGCGGTCGAGAATCGAGATCGGATGGACCTCGAGGACCACCTTGCCCGAGTCGACCCACGTGGAGAGCTGCTCGGCATTCGTCGATTCGAATTCGCCGCAGAACGGGCAGAAGTAGTCGACGTAGGTGACGACCCGAACAGCGTCGTCTCCCCCCTCTCCGATCACGATGCCGTCACCGGAACTGCCGGCCGGTGCGCTCGAGGAGCCACGCGGGTCTGACGGAGAGCCGCCCGATGATGATCGACTGACCGACGAGAAGACGCTGGCCAGTACGAGAACGGCGGCGACGATCACGGCGATCACCACCAGCAGTGACCCCCCGAGCACCCACGGCCAGACCGGCCGACGCGCCGGTGTCGATGCTGCCGTGGTGACCGATGCTGCCGCAGCGACCGGGCCTGCGGGGTGAGCAGGAGCGACCGTGGTCGGCGGAGCATCGCGGTACAGCTCGCTCCACTGCTGGCCGTCCCACCATCGCTCTCTGGTCGAGTTCTCTTCGGGATACCACCCGGGCGGCGGCGTGTTGGTCATCGGGATACTCCGTCTTTCAGCAGGAACTTCTGGAGAGTGTCGAGTCCGACGCCTCCGAGATCGAGGGCGCGGCGGTGGAACTCCTTGGCGTCGTATGAGTCGCCCTGCTGTGCCCTGTAGTCGTCGCGCAGCCTCTCCCAGATGCGCTGTCCGACCTTGTACGACGGCGCTTGTCCAGGCCAGCCGAGGTAGCGGTTCACTTCGAAGCGAATGAAGGCGTCGTCCATGTTCACGTTTGCGCGCATGAATTCCAGCGCGTAGTCGGCGTCCCAGATGCCTTCGCCGTCGGGACGCTGCTTGCCGAGGTGCACCCCGATATCGAGAACCACTCGAGCAGCCCTCATCCTCTGGCCGTCGAGCATGCCCAGCCTGTCGGCCGGGTCGTCGAGGTAGCCGAGTTCCTCCATCAGCCGTTCGGCATAGAGAGCCCACCCCTCTGCGTGTCCCGACGTTCCCGCCAGCTGACGACGCCAGGTGTTGAGGGTGGCCCTGTTGTAGACGGCCTGGCCGATCTGCAGGTGGTGCCCGGGAACGCCCTCGTGATAGACGGTGGTCAGTTCGCGCCAGGTGTCGAACGTGGTGACTCCCGCGGGCACCGACCACCACATGCGTCCGGGCCGTGAGAAGTCGTCGGTGGGACCCGTGTAGTAGATACCGCCCTCGTCGGTCGGTGCGATCATGCACTCGAGGGCCCGAATCTCATCGGGGATGTCGAAATGACTTCGCGACAGCTCGTCGACCGCCCGGTCGCTCGTGGTCTGCATCCACTGCTTCAGAGCCGCTGTTCCGTGAAGTTTGCGCGAGTCGTCGGCATCGAGGTGAGCGATAGCCTCATGCACCGTCGCACCCGGCAGGATCTCCTGTGCGATCGCCTCCTGCTCGCGGGTCATGCGGGCGAGCTCTGCAAGGCCCCATTCGTAGGTCTCGTCGAGGTCGATCGTGGCGCCGAGGAACTCGCGTGACCGAAGCGTATAGATGTCGCGACCCACGGCGTCGATCGGGCTGGCCGCGGGCAGAAGCTCGGTCTCGAGAAAGTCGGCGAACCGTGAGTATCCACCGGCAGCGATCGAGGACGCCTGCTCGAGTGCTTGCGTTGCGGATCCTGCAGGAGCGGCGTGTGAGAGCGTTGTGAAGAAGCCGTCGTCGGATGCATTCTTGCGTGCCTGTGCGAGGACCTCGACGACCTGGCGCCGGGCGGGAACGATTGAGCGGGTGATTCCCTCTCGCAGGGTCTCGATATATCCGTCGAGCGTTTCAGGCACGGCACGGAGCCGCGTCTCGATGACCTGCCAATCCTCCGGCGTCTCGGACGGCATCAGATCGAAGGCCTCCCGGATGTCTTGGGACGGCGAGGCGATGACGTTGAGGTCTCGCAGATGCAGGCCGGCCTCTGCGCTCTCGACAGCGAGCTTTAGGGAGGCGCCGAGGTCGAGCTGCGTGACCCTGTCGACGTCGTCGACGGGCGCGGCTGCTGCCAGGCGGGCCTGGAATCGCAAAACCTCGGCCAGATAGCGCTCGTGGCCGGAGGGAGACAGGTCAGCGAAGCGGGAGTTCGCTTCGACTCGGCCGATGTACGTGCCAAGCGTGGGTTCGAGCCGCACCAGGGTGTCGACCCACTCCTCGGCGATCGAGTCGATCTCCGTTGGTGTTCGTGCGAGAGGCTGTGCGAGATCGGTCATGCATTCAGCCTAACGAGGACCTTCCGCAGCGTTCGCTACTGTCTGGACACGAATGGTCTCTCGGGTGGAACGTCGCCGGTCTGGGGACAGCCGCCGATGGGCCTCGCCGAGCACCGTCGCGTTGAAGAATGCATCGATCGAGTGCCGCGCCGCGTCTACGCTCGCGGCATGTGCGCCGTACCATCGGCCACACGTCATCAGGGGCGGCCCGTCGACTTCGTGAGCGAACCATCCGTGGGTGCCGGCGTTTGGTCCGTGCACCGACCGGATCTCGATGTCGTGCCGTGTCAGCCGAGCGTCGAAGACGGCGGCACGGGCATCGTCGAACGAGCGATAGATCAGGGCGCTTCGCCCGAGTTCGCGATTGTTGCTCGCCAGGAGTCGCCAGACGCAGACCGGCCCGTTCTGCGGATCGGCCAGACGATCGAGGGGCCGCTCGGACGGCGCGGTCAGCCGATCGCGAAACCGTGACCACGCACGAGGCATCGGGTCTGCGGCCGACGTGAAAGACGAGAATACGATGCTCGCCGCCGTTGTCACCTCGACATTCTCTGTGACTCGGATGTCGGGCTGGCGTCCTGGAGGTGTCCGAATGGTGTCGAGATTGTCTGAGTGCTACAGACGATCAGTGCGCGGCGTCGTTCCAGTTCGCGCCGCGACCGACCTGCACCTCTAGAGGAACTCTCAGCTCGGCAGCTGTGCTCATTCGCGTGGTCACGATCTCGGACAGCGTCTGCCACTCTCCGGGCGCCACATCGAAGACCAGTTCGTCGTGTACCTGAAGCAGCATGCGCGAGGAGAGCTGCTGCTCTTTCAGGTCTTTCGCGATATTGATCATGGCGATCTTGATGATGTCGGCGGCGGTGCCCTGAATCGGGGCGTTCAGTGCCGCCCGCTCATCGTTGTCTCGAAGCACCCTGTTGGCGCTGTTGAGGTTGGCGAATGGGCGACGACGGCCGAAGATCGTCTCGGTGTAGCCGTCTTCTTTGGCCTGCAGCACCACGTTGCGCAGAAAGTCGCGCACGGCGCCGAAGCGCTCGAAGTAGTCGGACATGAGCTTCTTGGCTTCGCTCGATTCGATGCGCAGCTGCTTCGACAGACCGAAGGCACTCAGCCCGTAGGCGAGGCCATAGGACATGGCCTTCACCTTGGTGCGCATGGCCGGCGTGACATCTTTGGGCTCGACGCCGAAGACGTGCGCGCCGACGAAGCGGTGCAGGTCTTCGCCCTCGGTGAAGGCGGTGATCAGGCCCTCGTCGCCGGAGAGATGGGCCATGATCCGCATCTCGATCTGCGAGTAGTCGGCGGTGAGAAGGGTCTCGAAGCCGTCGCCCACCTGAAAGGCGTGTCGGATGCGACGGCCCTCTTCGGCGCGCACGGGAATGTTCTGCAGGTTGGGGTCGGTCGACGAGATGCGACCGGTGCTCGATCCCGTCTGCACGTAGCGCGTGTGCACCCGACCGTCGGGAGCGATGGCCTTATCGACCGTCTCGATGATCTGGCGGAGCTTCGTGGCATCGCGGTGCTGCAGAAGAAGGCCGAGGAAGGGATGCGGGCTGGACGCCTGCAGATCGGCCAGGGCGCCAGCGTCGGTCGAGTAGCCCGTCTTGGTGGCACGCGTCTTGGGCATCGAGAGTCGATCGAAGAGCACCTCTTGGATCTGCTTCGGTGAGCCGAGATTGATCTCACCGCCGATGATCTCGTAGGCGTCGGTGGCGAGATCAGTAGCGGTGGAGGCCAGCTCCGACGACAGCTGCGCGAGCTCCTCGTGGCTCACCGTGATGCCGATGAGTTCCATATCGACAAGTGCCATCAGCGTGGGGATCTCGATGTCGCCGAGCACCCGCAGCGTTCGCTCGTCGAGCGACGACGTCTGGGCGGCCGCGACGCGGGCGATGTACCACGCCTGCGTTGCAGGGCCGACATCTGAATCGTCGTCGGGGACGAGCTGATTGGGGTCGGGGGTCGGCAGCACTTCGGCGAGGGTTCGGTCGACGAGTTCGGCGAGCGATCGATCTGCCGACGAGTCGGGACGCACCAGCCAGGCGGCAAGTGTCGTGTCGAAGCGCAGCCCGGACACGGAGAGGCCGGCGCGACGGAGAGTCTTGATCTGCTCTTTCGCTCCGTGCATGATCTTCGGCGAATCGCTCGCCAGCCACGTCTCGAGCGCCGAGTAGTCGAGGCTGCCCGCGCTCCACGGCGCGAACAGGCTTTCGGTGGCCGATGCGATGCCGAGGCCGATGGGCACGCCGCCCTGCTCTTCGACCGCAAGGGCGAGGCCTTCAGGATTGTTCTTCTGAGCTCGCGAGAGCCAGAGCTCGAGTTCTTCGTCGAGTACCGTCGCCGGAGTCGGCGCCGTGATGGTGGAGGGAACCGAATCCGGGCCCGCGGAGCCCTGCGCGGCCGACGCATCCGGAGCCGCACCCTGACCGTCGAGCTTGAGCACACGATCGAGGAGCGTGCGGAACTCGAGTCGGCCGAACACCTCGCGCAGAGCCTGCTCGTCGATGGGCTTGCGCTCGAGATCTGACGGACCGACCGGCAGCTCGACGTCGGTGAGCAGGTGATTGAGCTTTCGATTGCGCACGGCGTTCTCGTATTGCTCGCGCAACTTGTCGCCGACGACGCCCTTGATCTCGTCTCTGCGCTCGATGATCGCGTCGAGACTGCCGTATAGGTTGATCCACTTGGCGGCCGTCTTCGGACCGACCTTGTCGACTCCGATCAGGTTGTCGCTCGTCTCGCCCACGAGAGCGGCGATCTCGGGGTATTGGTGCGGCTGCACGCCGTACTTGTCGAAGACCTTCTCGGCGTCGTAGCGCGTGAGCTGTGACACGCCCATGGCGGAGGGGTAGAGCAGGGTGACGTCGGGGCGGATGAGCTGGATGCTGTCGCGGTCGCCTGAGACGACGAAGACGCGGTATCCCTGCTCTTCGCCCTGGCGCGCGAGCGTGGCCAGGATGTCGTCGGCTTCGTAGTCTTCTTTCGAGACCGTCGTGATGTTCATGGCGTGCAGAGCCTCTTCGAGCAGAGGGATCTGGCCCTTGAACTCTGGCGGAGTCTCGCCCCTGGTGCCCTTGTATTCGGGGTACTCGCGGGTGCGGAACGAATGCCGGGAGATGTCGAACGCCACCGCGATGTGGGTCGGCTTCTCTGCCTTCAGAAGGTTGATGAGCATGGCGATGAAACCGTGGATCGCGTTCGTGTGCTGCCCGTCGCGAGTCTGGAAACTGTCGACGGGAAGGGCGTAGAACGCCCTGAACGCGAGTGAATGGCCGTCGATGACGAGGAGGGTAGGCTTTTCTGAATCCGACACGACCCCCAGCCTACAAGTCACCTCCGACAGCGGCCGGGCCCCAGCATCCGAAGGCGACGATGACCGAAAACACTGTGGATGCGCTGGGCTGGATTCGCGACAGGGGTGCGGGCGAGCTGGCAGAGAAGATGGGCATCGAGTTCGTGGAATTCACACTCGAACGGGCCGTCGCCACCATGCCGGTCGAGGGCAACAGGCAGCCGGCGAATCTGCTTCACGGGGGTGCCTACGTCGTTCTCGGCGAGTCCCTCGGTTCGATGTCGGCGAACCTGCACGCCGGTCCCGACAGACTCGCAGTCGGTATCGAGATCAACGCCTCGCACACGCGATCGGCTCGCAGCGGCCTGGTGACCGCCGTCTGCACGCCCATCCATTTAGGACGCACGCTGACGACCCACGAGATCGCGATCGATGACGATCAGGGTCGACGCTGCTCGACGATCCGCATCACGAACATGATCATCGACAAGAAGAACTGAATCAGTTCGTGGTCATCGCCCGATAGAACTGAGCAACGCTGTCGGACTCCGCGTTGCGGAAGGCCTTGAAGACCTTGCCGATGGGGTTGCTGAGGTTCTGCGGAGGCAGCGAGACGAGCAGCGGGAAGCTCGCGTAGGCCTCGAGGGCTGTTCCGGCGCTGGTCGTCCATTTGCCGCCGGCGTGCCGGACCATGACCTCGCCGACGTAGCAGCCGAAGCCGAAGAGCGTTTCGGCGAACCGCTCCTCGGTGACACCCTGGGCCCGGAAGCCGCTGATCAGGCCATCGACCTGCTCGAGGCTGGCGACCGAATAGTCGAGCTCGACGCCGCTGACGGAGCGCGCCACCGACACGATGTCATGGGAGAACAATGCCGCGTTCGCGGGCAGCACCTCGTGCTTGAGCTTCAGAGTCGCCCGCCTGATCGGCCGCTCGGGTTCGACAGAGCCTTGAGCGCGTCGACGGAACGCCGAACCGTTGGACGACAGGGCCGGCTCTACTTCTTGGCGCTGAGCTGCTCGATGATCGCCAGCGCGACATCGTGCATGGTGAGGCGACGATCCATCGACGCCTTCTGGATCCATCGGAAGGCCTCTGGCTCGGTCAGGCCCATCTTCTCGTTGAGCAGGCCTTTGGCACGGTCGACGAGCTTACGGGTCTCGAAACGCTCGACCAGGTCGGCGACCTCTGCCTCGAGGGTGATGATCTGCGCGTAACGCGACAGGGCGATCTCGATGGCGGGCAGAAGATCGCTCGGCGTGAACGGCTTGACGACGTAGGCGAGTGCTCCGGCCTCTGTCGCGCGCTCGACCAGCTCTTTCTGGCTGAACGCGGTGAGGAGCACGACGGGCGCGATGTGGCCCTTGCTGAGACGCTCGGCGGCCGAGATGCCATCGAGCTGGGGCATCTTGACGTCCATGATCACCAGGTCGGGGCGCAGCTCGGTGGCGAGTGCGACGGCAGTCTCGCCGTCCCCTGCTTCACCGACGACCTCGAAACCGTTGTCACGGAGGATCTCGACGATATCGAGACGGATCAGCGATTCGTCTTCTGCAACGACTACGCGACGGGGCGCGACGGGGGTGGATTCTTGGTCTGACACCCTGCAAGCCTACGGTATTCTGATCGAAGCACGTGAACGAGCCGGTGTGGCGGAATGGCAGACGCGGCGCACTCAAAATGCGCTGTCCGTGAGGGCTTGTGGGTTCGAGTCCCACCACCGGTACTTTTCATCAGCATGTTCTGCCGTGACACGCGTGCGGCTCCTCCCTCCGGGAATAACGATCTACTGCGAGCGTTATACCTGCCAAAGGGAAGGAGTTCAGTATGAAGGTACGCAATTCACTGGGTTCGATGAAGAAGATGCAGGGTTCGCAGATTGTCAGGCGTAACGGGCGAACGCTCGTGATCAACAAGCTCAACCCCCGGTTCAAGTCGCGTCAGGGTTAACACCCGCAGCGAGCATGAGCTGAGCATTTCCAGCCCATCTGAGAGTGGCCCAGGCTTTTCGCCTGGGCCACTCTTTGTTATCGATCGCCGTGTGTGAAGAGCTGCGCGCGTCGACGAAACTCGGGCTCATCCTCGAAGGCTAGGACTGCCCGGGTCGTCATCGACAGTTCGAACTCGCTGAATCCGATATGCAGTTCGAGAAGGGACTCGGGCGGCTCGGCGCTGCGGGCGGTCATCACCCATTCGTCGTCGTGCCGCTCTAGTGCCTCCTCGGCGAATCCCTGGTGGTTCAGGGCAAGCGCCACGATCCGGGCGGCGAGGTAGCGGTCTTCGATGCTGGTGAGACCCGAGGTCGTTCGCCACGTGGCGGATCTCGCATCGCGGAGCAGACTCTCGCCTCCCCAGGCGTTCCACCTCAGCTCGAGAGCCTCGACATCCGTGTTCGCCCACCAGTGCACCCGGAACTCCGCCTCGAGTGCGCCTCGCACGCGCGACAGCACCTCGTCGGTGCGCGCGAGCACATCGTCGAGCCGGATGCCGGCGAGCACGTCTGCAGAATCGCCAGCGGTCAGGCCCGGGTAGGCGCTCCAGTCGAGATCGTCGGTGCGGGTCCTCCGGCCCAGCAGCCGCACGGCCCCGCCGGTGGCCCTGCGGATCTTCTCGGCGAGAGTCTCTCGACGAATGAGAGGCGGGCGATCCGTAGACGGAGGAACAGGAGACGTCGGCGTTCCGTAGACCGGTACCGACTCATCGACAGGGTCGCCGTCTGGCGTGCCGTAGGCGGGAATCGGATCGATCTCCACCTCGGTCGCCTCACTCGTCAGCACACTACTGTTACTGTTCTGCTCCCCCGTCGTGTCGTGCGCCCGGTCGAGGCGGCTGCGGCTTCTGCCGGGAGAGTTCTCCGCCCATCCTGCCACCGAACGGTCGCCCGTGATCGGCGAACTCGGCTCGGAAGTACCCCAGCCGCCAGGCGCCGAGTTCGATGCGCGCACCCGTGCGGAGTACGCGAGCGAGAGGACGACGCGGGGAATCCCGATCGAGAAGAGGGATGTCGCCCTCCGTCTCGGAGTTGAGACGCAGCGTGTACTCGTCGTCGTCTGTGTGCGTGATCGTGGCGTGAACTGGGTCGAGACCTTCTAGGCGCAGATCGGCGGACGGTCCTGAACCGATGACCGTCACGCCGTCGATGAGCTCGAACTCGCGTGGTGGTGAGCCGTCCCAGTTCTCGGAACCGATCACGAAGATCAATCGTGGTCGTCCCGATCCTGGTGCGGCGTGGGTCGTGGTCGGACGGAACCGGGCGCGTCGGTCGAATGTCGGCAACAGAGGCAGCAGCGTCGATGGAGGAAAGGCGATGCGGGTCGCAGTGTCGGTGCGGCGCGTCATCAGCGACGCGACGACGCTCGTCTTTCCCAGGCGGATATGCGGGGACCCCGAGGCGACCCGCTGTGCGACCGAGGTCTTCACGGCGCCCAGCTCCCCCACCATGCCCGCAGGTCCTGACAGCCGAATGGTCACGCCCCGTCGTGCAAGGCCGCCGGCAAGATCCCGGATGCGCGCGAGCGAGGCCCGCGTGCGGTCGACGAATGCTTCTGGGCGGGATACGAGAATCTCGATGGTGGATCCGGAAGCTGTGATCGAGCCTTCGATGGCGTTGTCCTCGCCGTCGGCGAGCTCGAACGTCAGGTCGATGTCGAAACGGATCGATGCTGCCATGATCGTCAGGGGCGGAGCGGGTCTGAGCCGGGCGCCTGGTCGTCGCTGGTCGTGATTCGCAGCGTGCCGTTGAACTTCCAGGTTGCTCTCGGAGCATCAGGTCCGATATCTCGTGGCACTTCGACGACCATGTCGACGAAGCTGTAATTGACCGCGGCGCCGCGGCCCGTGAGATACGACCACATCTCTCGACCGAGATCCGTCCAGTCGCCGATGGTCTTGCCTTCGGGGCCCGTAGATGCGTTAGACGGAGTTGCTCCGCCGTGAACTTCGTCGTTCGATGTGTCTGTCATGTGCCGACTTTATGCCGGGTAGATGATGGGCGACAGAGCTGAGGCCGACCATTGCCAGAAGCAAGGTCGAGGTGTATGGCCCGAACATCCGAAACGCCCCCTCCCGACGAATCGGGAGGGGGCGTTTCGGTGAAGCGGGGCCGTCAGCTCTAGACGACCTCGGACTTCGAGGGGCTGTGGGCCGACCCGACGACATGGATGCGCATATCGTTCGTCGTGCCCGACTTTCCGGGAGGGGAACCGCAGATGACGACGACCTTGTCGCCGACCTCTGCCAACTCCTTGCTGAGTAGCACCTCGTCGACCTGCACCATGAGCTGGTCGGTGTGCTTGACACGCTCGGTGAGGTAGGACTCGACGCCCCAGGTGAGGGCCATGCGGTTGCGGATGCCCTCTTCGGGAGTGAGACCGATCATCGGGATCTTCGAGCGTAGACGCGACATACGACGCACGGAGTCGCCCGACTCGGTGAAGACGACCACGAACTTCGCCTCGACGAAGTTGGCGACCTCTTCGGCGGCCAGCGTGACAGCGCCGCCCTGGGTGCGCGGCTTCGTGCCGAGCGCAGGAATGCGGTCGAGCCCGTGGACCTCGGTGGACTCGACGATGCGGGCCATGGTCTGCACGGTGATGACGGGGTACTCGCCGACACTCGTCTCGCCGCTGAGCATCACCGCGTCTGCGCCATCGAGCACAGCGTTCGCGACGTCAGAGGTCTCGGCGCGGGTGGGGATCGGGCTGGAGATCATCGACTCGAGCATCTGCGTGGCCACGATGACCGGCTTCGCCATGCGACGCGAGAGCTCGATGGCACGCTTCTGCACGATAGGCACAGCTTCGAGCGGAAGCTCGACACCCAGGTCTCCGCGAGCGACCATGATGCTGTCGAACGCGTCGATGATCTCTTCGAGGTTGTCGACGGCCTGCGGCTTCTCGATCTTGGCGATGACGGGAACACGGCGATTCTCTTCGGCCATGATCTCGTGCACGCGCTCGACGTCTTTCGCGTCGCGCACGAATGACAGGGCGATCAGGTCGGCTCCGAGCTTCAGGCCCCAACGCAGGTCGGCCTCGTCTTTTGCAGACAGAGCTGGCACGTTGACTGCGACGCCCGGGAGGTTGATTCCCTTGTTGTTCGACACGTTGCCCGCGACGATGACCTTGGTGGTGACGGTGCGGTCGTCTGATTCGACGACCTCGACCTTGACCTTGCCGTCGTCGATCAGCAGGAAGTCTCCCGGCTTCACGTCTTGCGGCAGGCCCTTGAACGTCGTGCCGGAGAGTTCTTTCGTTCCCAGCACATCGTCGATCGTGATGGTGAAGATGTCACCTTCGCTGAGGTAGTACGGGCCGCCTTCGAACTTTCCCAGGCGGATCTTGGGACCCTGCAGGTCGACGAGTACGGCGACGGCGCGACCGGAGTCGGCCGCGGCCTTGCGCACGGTGGCGTAGATGCCCTCGTGCACGTCATAGGTGCCGTGGCTCAGGTTCATGCGGCAGACGTCGACGCCCGCGTCGATGATCGCCCGGATGTCTTCGTAGCTGGAGGTTGCCGGGCCGAGGGTGGCGACGATTTTTGCGCGTCTCATCGTGTAGTGGTACTCCGTGTTCTCTGCGCCATGTAGGACGCAATCGGGATAGTGGCTGAATCGGATGAAGGAAGGATGGAACGGGGGTGGAACGCTAGATCGAGATCGAACGATCGGTGGGCTTGACGGGGAACGGGAGTTCAGTGGCACCTTCAAGGTACTCGTCTACGGCCGAAGCCGCAGCACGTCCCTCAGCAATCGCCCAGACGATGAGCGACTGACCTCGACCAGCATCGCCCGCCGCGAAGACGCCGGGCACACTCGTCTGGTAGTCGCCGGCGCGGCCGACGGTACCACGATCATCGAACTGGGCACCGAGCTGACTGGTGAGGTCGGTGTGCTCCGCACCCGTGAATCCGAGGGCCAGAAGTACGAGGTCTGCCGGGATCTCGCGCTCCGTGCCCGCCTTCGGCACACGTCGGCCGTCGACGAATTCGGTCTCGGCAACGCGGATCGCGCGGACCTCTCCGGATTCGTTCGACAGGAACTCGACGGTCGTGGCGAGGAACTGCCGCTCGCCGCCCTCTTCGTGTGCGCTGGAGACCTCGAACAGGGTGGGGAATGTCGGCCACGGCTGGTCGGGGCGACGCTCGCTCGGGGGCTGGGCCCCGATTGCCAGGTTGGTCACGGAGCGCGCACCCTGTCGGTGAGCAGTGCCGATGCAGTCGGCTCCGGTGTCACCGCCGCCGAGAACGACGACGTGCTTGTCTTCTGCCGTGATCTGATCGGCGATCGTGTCGCCCGCGCCGAGCTTGTTCTGCTGAACCAGGTAGTCCATGGCGAAGTGCACGCCGGAGAGGTCGCGGCCCGGGATCGGAAGATCACGGGGAACGGTCGCGCCGGTGCAGACGATGACCGCGTCGTAGCGGGCTCGCAGGTCGGCCCATGAGATGTCGACACCGATGGTGATTCCGGCGCGGAAGCGTGTGCCCTCGGCCAGCATCTGGTTCAACCGCTGTTCGAGCTGCTTCTTCTCCATCTTGAAGTCGGGGATGCCGTAGCGCAGCAGACCGCCTATGCGGTCGTCGCGCTCGTATACCGCGACGGTGTGGCCCGCTCGGGTCAGCTGCTGCGCGGCTGCGAGACCGGCAGGACCGGATCCGACGACGGCGACGGTCTTGCCGCTGAGCCGCTCCGGTGGGTGCGGCTGCACCCATCCGTTCGCGAATGCCTGATCGATGATCGAGACCTCGACCTGCTTGATGGTGACGGCAGGCTGGTTGATGCCGAGAACGCAGGAACTCTCGCAGGGCGCCGGGCAGAGTCGACCGGTGAATTCCGGGAAGTTGTTCGTGGCGTGGAGGCGTTCGATCGCCTGTCGGCCTTCGCCACGGAACATCAGGTCGTTCCACTCTGGAATCAGGTTGCCCAGAGGGCAGCCCTGGTGGCAGAAAGGGATGCCGCAGTCCATGCAGCGGCCGGCCTGGCGACGAAGCTCGGACGGATCACCCTGCTCGTAGACCTCTTTCCAGTCCATGAGTCGGACCGAGACCGGTCGTCTCTTGGGCAGCTCACGTTCCTGAACCTTCAGGAATCCCTTGGGATCAGCCACCGGTTACCTCCAAAATACGTCCCCAGACGATGTCGCCATCGGGGTCGAGTCCTTCATCGACGGCCGTCTGCCTGGTCTCCAGCACCGCGGCGTAGTCGCGGGGAAGAACCTTGACGAACTCCGTCACGGTCGTGTCGAAATCGGCCAGCATCGCCGCGGCGAGCGTCGATCCTGTCTCGAGTTCATGGCGGGTGAGAAGATCGCGCACGATCTCGGCATCGGCGCTTCCCAGAGGAAGCAGCTTCAGCTCGCCGCTCGCGATCGAGTCGCGGTTCACGCTCTCGGTGCGCAGGCGGTGAATGTAGGCGGTTCCACCGGACATGCCAGCACCGAGGTTGCGACCGGTCGACCCGAGGATCAGGGCCAGACCACCGGTCATGTATTCGAGCGCGTGATCTCCCACGCCCTCGACCACGGCTGTCGCGCCGGAGTTGCGCACGAGGAAGCGCTCGCCCACGATGCCGCGGATGAACATGCTGCCGCGCGTCGCGCCGTAGCCGATCACGTTTCCGGCGATCACATTCTCTTCGGCTGCGAACTGGCTGCGGCGATCGGGGCGAACGATGATCTGTCCGCCCGAGAGACCCTTGCCGACGTAGTCGTTCGAGTCGCCCTCGAGTCGGAGTGTGATCCCCGACGGGAGGAAAGCACCGAAGGACTGGCCGGCCGAGCCGAGCAGGGTGACCTGGATGGTTCCCTCGGGAAGCCCGGCCTCGCCGTGCCGGAGGGTGACCTGGTTGCCCAGCATCGTTCCCACGGCGCGCTCGGTGTTGCGGATCGGAAGCGTGATAGCTACAGGCTCGCCGAACTCCAGGGCCGACTGCGCCTCGCGGATCAACCGGTTGTCGAAGTGCTTCTCGAGCTCGTGGTCTTGTTGTCTGCGGTTCGAGCGCGGTTCGTCGTCGGCGAAGTCGGGTCCGACGAGGATCGGACTCAGGTCGAGGCCGTCGGCCTTCCAGTGCTCAATCGCACCGTTCATGTCGATCAACTCATGGTGTCCGATCGCCTCCTCGAGGGAGCGGAAGCCGAGCTCGGCGAGGTACTCGCGCACCTCCTGAGCCAGGAACTCGAAGAAGTTCACCACGAACTCCGGCTTTCCGGTGAAGCGCGCGCGGAGCTCGGGGTTCTGCGTCGCGACGCCGACCGGACACGTGTCGAGGTGGCAGACCCGCATGAGGATGCAGCCCTCGACGACGAGCGGCGCCGTCGCGAAGCCGTACTCCTCTGCGCCGAGCAGAGCGCCGATGATTACGTCGCGGCCGGTCTTCATCTGGCCGTCGACCTGAACGACGACTCGGTCACGCATACCGTTGAGCATCAGCGTCTGCTGCGTCTCGGCGAGGCCGATCTCCCACGGGGTTCCCGCGTGCTTCAGCGAGTTCAGCGGGCTCGCGCCCGTTCCCCCGTCGTGGCCGGAGACGAGCACGACGTCGGCCAGTGCCTTCGTCACGCCCGCGGCGACCGCGCCGATGCCCGATTGGCTGACCAGCTTGACGTGCACGCGAGCCAAAGGGTTCGCTCGCTTGACGTCGAAGATCAGCTGCTTGAGGTCTTCGATCGAGTAGATGTCGTGGTGCGGAGGCGGTGAGATGAGTCCGACACCGGCCGTCGCGTGGCGGGTGCGTGCGACCCAGGGGTAGACCTTGGTGGGAGGAAGCTGTCCGCCCTCGCCGGGCTTCGCGCCCTGCGCCATCTTGAGCTGGATATCAGTGGCGTGCGTCAGGTACATGCTCGTGACGCCGAAACGGCCGGATGCGACCTGCTTGATCGCGCTTCTGCGCCGCGGGTCGAGGAGGCGGTCGGTGTCTTCGCCGCCCTCGCCCGTGTTCGACTTCGCGCCGATGGAGTTCATAGCGATGGCGAGGGTCTCGTGCGCCTCTTGGGAGATGGAGCCATAGCTCATCGCGCCCGTCGAGAATCGTTTGACGATCGATTCGATCGGCTCGACCTCGTCGAGGGGCACAGGCGGGCGGGCTCCGTGGCGGAGCTTGAAGAGCCCGCGCAGGGTCATGAGGTTCTCGGCCTGCTCATCGATCAACCGCGTGTAGTCACGGAAGATGTCGTAGCGGCGGTTGCGCGTCGAGTGCTGCAGACGGAACACCGTTTCCGGGTTGAACAGGTGCGGTGGTCCCTCGCGGCGCCACTGGTACTCGCCGCCCGTCGCGAGCGGCTCGTGAGCCGAGGCCGCCTCGTCTTCGGGGTACGCGGCGCGGTGCCTCGAGGCGCTCTCGGATGCGACGACGTCGATTCCGATTCCGCCCAGCTTGGTCGTGGTGCCGGTGAAGTACTCGCGTACGAAGTCGGTTCCGAGGCCGACGGCCTCGAACGCCTGCGCTCCCGCGTAGCTCGACACCGTAGAGATGCCCATCTTGGACATGATCTTGAGAACGCCCTTGCCGAGCGCCTTGATCACGTTCTTGACCGCCTTCTCCGGGGTCAGACCGGTCAGACGACCACTCCGCACGAGGTTCTCGCAGGTCTCCATGGCGAGGTACGGGTTCACGGCCGAGGCGCCGTACCCGATGAGAAGCGCGACATGGTGCACCTCGCGGACGTCTCCGGCCTCGACGATCAGGCCGACCTTCATGCGGGTCTCCTGGCGGATGAGGTGGTGATGCACCGCCGAGAGCATCAGCAGCGACGGAACGGGAGCCAGGTCTTTGTTCGAGTCCCTGTCGGAGAGCACGATGAACGAGGCGCCGTCGTCGATCGCCTGATCTGCTTCGTGGCACATCTCTGCAATGCGCTCCTGCATGGCCAGAGGCCCGTCCTCGACCCTGTAGAGGCCGCGGATCGTCGTCGTGATACGGCTTCCGGAATGCGGATCGATGTGCTGGATCTTCGCCAGCTCGTCGTTGTCGATCACAGGGAAGTCGAGGATGACCTGGCGGGTGTGCTCGGCCGTGGCCGTCAGGAGGTTGCGCTCCGGGCCGAGGCCGAGGCGCATCGAGGTGACCACCTCTTCTCTGATCGAGTCGAGCGGCGGGTTGGTCACCTGCGCGAACTGCTGCGTGAAGTAGTCGAACAGCAGGCGCGGTCGTTCGCTGAGCACGGCGATGGGCGTGTCCGAGCCCATGGCTCCCAGCGGCTCAGCGCCGTTCTTGGCCATCGGCATGAGGAGGATTCGGATCTCCTCTTCCGTGTAGCCGAAGGTGCGCTGACGGCGCGTCACAGACGCGGGCGTGTGCACGATGTGCTCGCGCTCGGGAAGGTCGCGGAGGTTGATGCGGCCCGCGTCGAGCCACTCGGCATAGGGCCCCGTCGCTGCGAGCGAGTCCTTGATCTCGTCGTCCTCGATGATGCGGCCGGCGTCGGTGTCGACGAGGAACATGTTGCCGGGGCGAAGACGTCCCTTGCGCACGACTCTGGCGGGATCGACGTCGATGACTCCGATCTCGCTGGCGAGCACCACGAGGTCGTCGTCGGTCACGAGGTACCGTCCGGGACGGAGTCCGTTGCGGTCGAGGGTCGCTCCGACGAGATCGCCGTCGGTGAAGACGAGAGCGGCCGGACCGTCCCACGGCTCCATCAACATCGAGTGGTACTCGTAGAACGCCTTGTGCTCGGGGTCGAAGTCGGCCTGGTTCTCCCACGCCTCCGGAACCATCATCATGATGGCGTGGGGCAGGGATCGACCGGCGAGTGTCAGCAGCTCGACGACCTCGTCGAACGACGCGGAGTCGCTCGCCCCGGGCGTGACGATCGGCAGAAGCGGGGTCAGGTCGCCCATGACCTCGGACTCGAGCTGGGACTGGCGCGCGCGCATCCAGTTACGGTTGCCCTGCACGGTGTTGATCTCGCCGTTGTGGGCCATCATGCGCAGGGGCTGAGCCAGGGGCCACGACGGGAAGGTGTTCGTGGAGTAGCGGGAGTGCACGAGTGCGAGCTTCGAGGCGAAGCGCTCGTCGGACAGGTCGGGGTAGAACGGCTCGAGCTGCAGCGTCGTGACCATGCCCTTGTACGTCAGGGTGCGCGACGAGAGCGACATGAAGTACACCTCGAGCTCACGTTCCGCGCGCTTGCGCAGGCGGTAGGTCAGCCGGTCGAGGGCGAGCCCGTTGAGCGGAGCGCCCTCGGCGTCGTGGTTGACGCTGGTGACGAAGAGCTGCCAGATCGCCGGCATCGCGGCACGGGCGAGACGCCCCAGCTCGTCGGGTCTGATCGGGACCTCGCGCCAACCCAGGATGCGCAGACCTTCGGAGTCGGCGATCTCGGCGATGCGCGACACGATCGTGTCGCGTTCGGACGAGTCCGTCGGAAGGAATGCGTTGCCGACCGCGTAGTGGCCTACCGGGGGAAGCTCGGCCGGGCCGACGGCACGGAGGAACTCGTCGGGAATCTGCGTGAGGATTCCCGCTCCGTCACCCGTTCCAGCGTCGGAGCCGATGGCCCCGCGGTGTTCGAGATTGCGAAGCGCGCCGAGGGCGGTGTCGATGATGTCGTGCCCTGCGGTGCCTCGCAGGGTGGCGACCATGGCCAGGCCACAGGCGTCTTTCTCCGCGGCGGGGTCATACAACCCCTGCGCGGCGGGAACGGAACTGAAACGGGACTGCGGGGGCTGCTCGGACCGTGGCTGCTGGGACAAGGAAGTGCCGTCCTCTACGTGATTGCTTAAGGATCTGGGACGCCGCTGGCCCAAGAGGGAAATGCCGTGATGCCCTGTCGGGTCGAGTCGGCTGTCGGGGTGGTCGGAAGCTGAGGACGCGAGTTGCGCGACGGTCGTGTTCAGTTCGAGGATTTCGCACCGACGACGCTTGTGGCGTCTGATGCGACGGATTCTTTCTCGGGAGAATCGGTGGCTCCATCGCCCCTGAGCTCGTCATCCGAGTAAGTATCGCTCGATTCTACCCCAGCGCCCGCGGGCACCCATTCTGCGCCCGGCCGGTACGGTCCGGGCTCGGCACCGGGGTGCTCGCGGCGCTGGATGAGAATGATGAGGAGGCCGACCAGGATCGCGAAGAGCGCACCCCAGACGTTGGTGCGCACGCCGAAGAAGATCTCGCTCGGATCGACGCGCATCGTCTCGAACATCGTTCGACCGATGCCGTACCAGATGAGGTAGACGCCGAAGGCCTTGCCCCACTGCAGGCGGAGCTTGCGCTCGAGCAGCAGGATGACGGCGACGCCCGCCAGGTTCCAGATGACCTCGTAGAGGAAGGTCGGCTGGAACAGTGTGCCGTCGGCGAGCCCGACCGGAATCGCGGCATTCGGTGCCGGGATCTCGAGGCCCCACGGCAGATCGGTGGGGGTGCCGAAGAGTTCGTGGTTGAAGTAGTTTCCGAACCGTCCGGCGGCCTGCGCGAGCAGCATGCCGGGCGCGAGGGCGTCGGCGAAGGTCCAGAATCGGATGCCGCTCAGGCGGCAACCGATGTAGGCGCCGACGGCGCCTCCGATGAGGGAGCCGAAGATGGCGATGCCGCCTTCCCACACAGCGAAGACCTTCCACCACTCGATGCCCTCGCCGAAGTAGTCGCCCGGGTGCGTGAGCACATGGTAGGCGCGAGCCCCGATGATGCCGAAGGGGATCGCCCACAGGATGATGTCGAGCACAACGCCCGGCTCGGCACCGCGCGCGGTGAGACGACGCGAGGTCAACACGGTGGCGAGCACGATTCCCGCGAGGATGCAGAGCGCGTAGGCACGAATCTCAAGCGTGCTCGCGTACTGAGGCAGACCGAGGCTGTGCAGCCAACCGGTGAAACCACTGATGTCGATACTGAAGCCCTGCCAGGAGGGGCTGGGGATGCTGGTGGGGGCGAAGACCAACGGTTTCGACCTTTCATCGTGTTGTGCTCATGCGGGCGCCTGTTCGCTCGCCGAAGCGGGAGATCAGACGTAAGAGGGGCTGATGCTTATTGTAGGACGGCGGGAGTGTCGCTCAGCGACCGGTGCCGGTGGCCAGCTGCGCGGCGAGACGGGCGACTCCGTCGACACCGTCTTCTGCCAGCGCACGGACGAGTGCCGATCCGACGATGGCGCCGTCGGCATAGCTGAGGATCTCGGCGATCTGATCGGCTGTCGAGACGCCGATGCCGACGCAGGCGCTGGTCGATCCGACGGAGCGCAGACGTCCGACGAGTTTCTCTGCAGCCAGTCCAAGCTCAGCGCGGGCGCCCGTCGTTCCCATCGTCGAGACGGTGTAGACGAATCCGCGGCTGTTCTCGACTGCGAGTCGCAGGCGCTCCTCGGTCGATGTGGGGGCAGCGAGGAAGACTCGGTCGAGACCTGTCCGATCGCTCTCGACAAGCCAGTCGGCCCCGGAGTCGACCGTCAGATCGGGCGTGATCAGCCCAGCTCCCCCGGCGGAGCGGAGATCGTCGGCGAAGCGCGCGACGCCGTACTGCACGACGGGGTTCCAGTAGGTCATGAGCAGAACGGGCGCGTCGACCCGAGCCCTGATCTTCTCGACGGCCGTGAAGGCGTCACGAAGTCGGAAGCCCGCGTCGAGGGATGCCTGGGTCGCCTTCTGGATCACCGGGCCGTCCATGACCGGGTCGGAGTACGGGATGCCGAGTTCGAGAACGTCGACGCCGTTCTCGACCAGGGCCACGGCCGCGTCGATGCTCTCATCGAGAGAGGGGAATCCGACGGGAAGGTAACCGATGAGGGCTCCGGCCCGCGACAGGCGGCTGGCCTCGATGGCGGATGCGACGGGAGACTCGATGACGCTGGCGGCGGTCATGCACCGGCCCCCGCATCCAGAACCCCGAAGTAGGCGCCCGCCGTCTCGACGTCTTTATCGCCGCGACCCGACAGGTTGATGAGGATGGTGGCCTTCTCGCCCAACGTGCGCCCGAGTTCGATGGCACCGGCGAGGGCGTGAGCCGACTCGATGGCGGGAATGATGCCCTCGGTCTGGCAGAGCAGCCTGAATGCCTGCATAGCGGCTGCGTCGGTCACCGGTGTGTACGTGGCTCGACCGATGGATGCGAGCCACGCGTGTTCCGGTCCCACCCCCGGGTAGTCGAGGCCGGCCGAGATGGAGTGCGAGTCGACGGTCTGGCCGTCTTCGTCTTGCAGCATGATGCTACGCGAGCCGTGCAGCACTCCGGGGCGACCCATGGTGATGCTGGCAGCGTGACGCAGCGTGTCGACACCGTCGCCGCCGGCCTCGAAGCCGTGCAGTGCGACATCGGGATCGTCGAGGAACGCGTGGAAGATGCCTATGGCATTCGAGCCGCCGCCCACGCAGGCCACGACGGCATCCGGCAGAGCGCCGGTCATGTCGATGACCTGCTGCCGTGCCTCTTCGCCGATGATCTTGACGAAATCGCGCACCATCACCGGGAAAGGGTGGGGACCGGCGACGGTGCCCAGCAGGTAGTGGGTGTTCTCGACGTTGGCGACCCAATCGCGGAAAGCCTCGTTGAGCGCGTCTTTCAGAGTGCGTGTGCCCGTGGTCACCGGAATGACCTCCGCTCCGAGGAGGCGCATGCGGGCGACGTTCAACGCCTGCCGCTCGGTGTCGACCTCGCCCATGTAGACGACGCACTCCATGCCGAACAGGGCCGCGGCGGTCGCTGTCGCGACTCCGTGCTGCCCGGCGCCCGTCTCGGCGATCAGCCGGGTCTTGCCGATGCGCTTGGCGATCAGGGCCTGCCCGAGCACGTTGCAGATCTTGTGCGAGCCGGTGTGGTTCAGGTCTTCGCGCTTCAACAGAATGCGGGCGCCCCCGGCGTGCTCGGCGAAACGAGGCACTTCGGTGATGATGGAAGGACGTCCGGTGTAGGTGCGGTGCAACTCTGCGAGCTCGCGGTGGAACTCCGGGTCTGCCTTCGCCTCGTCGTACGCGGCGGAAAGCTCGTCGAGAGCGGCGATGAGAGACTCCGGCATGAACCGCCCACCGAACTCGCCGAAGAACGGACCCGTCTCGTCGCGCAGGTGGGTGGGGCTGGTGTCGATCGTCATGGGTTCACGCTCAGAAATTCTGTGAGGGTCTCGCGAGGGCTGCCGTGGGTCACCAGGGCTTCCCCGATGAGCACCACGTCTGCGCCAGAACGGCGGTAGTGGGCTACATCGGCGGCGGTCTTCACCGCTGACTCCGCGATGCGGATCGTGCCTTCGGGGATGCTGCCGGCCAGCCGGCCGAACAGATCGGGGTCGAGCTCGAATGTGGTGAGATTGCGCGCATTGACGCCGATGACCCGGGAGCCGAGGTCGACAGCACGGCTGAGTTCGTCGGCCGAATGAGTCTCGACGAGCGCGGTCATGCCCAGCTCGGTGATCAGAGCGTGCAGACGCGTGAGCGTCTTCTGATCGAGGGCGGCGACGATGAGCAGCACGAGATCGGCGCCCGCTGCTCGAGCCTCGAACACCTGGTACTCGAGGCCGATGAAATCTTTGCGCAGAACGGGGATGTCGATCGCCTGGCGTACGGCGCGCAGGTCGTCGAGTGAACCCCCGAAACGTCGACCCTCGGTGAGCACGCTGACGGCACTCGCACCGCCCGCCTCGTATTCACGGGCGAGAGCCTGGGGATCGACGATGTCGGCGAGGGCACCCTTGGACGGGCTGGAACGCTTGATCTCGGCAATCACTTTGACGCGCTCGGATGGAGCGAGAAAAGCGAGTGCGTCGAGGGGCGCGGGGGCAGACAGAGCGGCAGCTTCGACGGACGCCAGGCTCACGCTCTGCTGTCGTGTCTCCGCATCCTCGATCGCGCCGGCGAGGAGCTGTTCGAGCACCCTCTAGTGTCCTTTACCGGCGTAGCGCGGGCTGTAGGCTCCGAAACCCGCGACGGCGAGCACCTTGCCCAGGATCGCTCCCACGACGAGAAGACCCGCTGACGCCCAGACGAGCCACTGCACGTCGAAGAAAAAGGCGACGGTGCCGATGCTGAATGCGATCAGCATCACGATCACGGCGGTCCAGGCGGCCGGCGAGTGACCGTGTCCAGGTTCTTCAGAAACGTTGCTCATGGAACTCCTCTTGTTCGGGGTCAATAGTAGTCGAAAGGAATGCGCGTTCCTGTGCCCGAGCGCTACGCGGTGGGGTCTGTTCCGCGGCTCAGACTGTCCCAGTTGTCGACGGATGCGGCCTTTCGGCGAACAGCCGCGTCATCCGGACTCTCGTCGGCGTCGGGCGACGGTGCATCCGCGCTGCCAGCGGAGCCATCGAGATCGAGCAACTCGTCTGCTTCTAGAACGCGTCCGTCTTCGGAGGCGAAGCGGACGGCCTGGTACCTGCGCCCCGAAACGGGCCAGCGGGTCGTCGTGACCGCGACGGCCACGCCGAGAAGTGCGAGAAGAGCACCCAAGAGGATGGCGACGACAGGCCATGCTGTGACGGCCTCGCTGCGCGCGATCGTGCGGATCGACTCGGTTCCGGCCACGCCGGTGGCGGCCGTGACGACCGGCGAGCCCGCCGACACCGGATCGATGAGCGGCCCTGTGCCTGAGAGCACGATGCTGGCGCCGAGCAGAACCTGGAGAACTCCGAGCACGATGCGGATGACGGGACCGGCGATGGCCAGGGCCGCCGCGCTGGCGAGCCCGGCGAGGCCGAGCGCGGCCAGAGCGGGCGCCGCGGTCGCTCCGGGCACGTCGAGGATGCGGCTCGAACCGCCGTCAGACGTGACGCTGAGCGATCCCCACGATTGTGACCAGGCGAGGAACACGAGCCCGCTCACCGCGAGTACGCCGAGGATCATCAGACCCTTGAGCCTGGCCGATCCCTGTTTCTGAGGCGAGGCCGCCGCCGTGCCGGAGGTCGTCATACGATCCGCCGCATGGCATTCGCTATGGCGACCGCGCGCAGAGGAGCCGCCGCCTTGTTCTGCGACTCGAGGAACTCGGAATCCGGGTCGGAGTCTGCCACCAGTCCTCCGCCCGCCTGCACATGCGCGACACCGGACTCGATCGTGGCCGTGCGGATGGCGATGGCGAGATCTGCGTCGCCAGCGAAGCCGAAGTAGCCGACCACTCCCCCGTACACGCCGCGCTGAGCGGGTTCGAGGTCGTCGATGATCTGGAGCGCCCGAGGTTTGGGCGCGCCCGAGAGCGTTCCCGCAGGGAACGTCGCGCTGAAGACGTCGATCGCGGTGACCCCCGGCCGGATCGCTCCCTCGACCGACGAGACGATGTGCATGATGTGGCTGAAGCGCTCAATGCGCATGAACTCGGTCACCTCGACAGTTCCAGGCACGCAGACCTTGAGCAGGTCGTTGCGGGCCAGGTCGACGAGCATGAGGTGCTCCGACTTCTCTTTCTCGTCGCCGAGGAGCTCGTGTTCCAGCTCAATGTCGTGTTCCACTGTCGTGCCACGGGGACGCGAACCCGCGATGGGATGAGTGAAGGCCCGGCCGTTGTCGACCTTGACCAACGCCTCGGGGCTGGAGCCGACGATCGTGTACGGCGTTCCGTCGGGGCGCTCGAGAGCCAGGAGATAGAGATATGGGCTGGGGTTGAGCGTGCGTAGCACGCGATAGACATCGATCGGCTCCGCCGAGGTCTCGAGATCGAAGCGCTGCGAGATGACCACTTGGAACACGTCACCGTCGCGGATGTGCACCTTGGCCCGCTCGATGGCGTCGAGGAAATCGCTCCGTTCGGTGCGCGCGACAGGCTGCCCGACCGTGTCGAAGTCGGCGTCGTCGAGCCTCGTCTCGGTGGGTTTCGCCAGCTCGGCCTGCATGG
This sequence comes from Agreia pratensis, assembly GCF_900177685.1. Taxonomy (GTDB): domain Bacteria; phylum Actinomycetota; class Actinomycetes; order Actinomycetales; family Microbacteriaceae; genus Agreia; species Agreia pratensis. Next base: position 426,386 of record NZ_FXAY01000003.1, on the reverse strand, counting down.
CGTCGAGTCGCTCCTGCGCGTCGCGCCACTGAGCGTCGGCGTCGCCGCGAGGGTCTGCCAGCACCGCTGAGATCAACTGCACTGTACCCGTCAGATGGTCGATCGCCACGAGGTCGCGTACGAACCCCATGGCCTGGCTCGGTACCGAATAGTCTGCCGGCGGGCGGTGGGGAAGGTGCTCGATCTGTCGGATGGTCTCCCATCCGATGAAGCCCACGAGTCCGCCTGTGAGCGGCGGATGTCCCGGGATCATCGGCGTCTGCCAGGTGTGGAAGAGGGCCGAGAGAGCTGCGAGGGGCTGCTCGGGCAGCCCGTCGGGGAAGGCGTCGGATTCCGAGAGCCCGAGGTCGACCCACACGGCGCGTTCTGCGTCGCTGGTGAGCACACCGTAGCTCGACACCCCGATGAACGAGAACCGCGACCAGACTCCACCCTGGCCGGCGGACTCGAGCAAGAACGAGCCTGCACGGCCGCGGGCGAGCTTGCGATAGACGCCCACAGGGGTCTCTCCGTCGGCGAAGAGGGTTCGAAGCACGGGAAGCACTCGGTGGCTGCCCAGAAGGTCGTCGAACTCCTGCCGCGTGGTCGACGCGACGCGCCCGCCGATCATGCCGATTCTCCGGCCGACCCGATGACGGGATCGAGCGGATCGACGTCGAAGCACGCCCTCGCTCCCGTGTGGCAGGCCGCCCCTATCTGCTCCACCTGCACCAGCAGAGTATCGTCGTCGCAGTCGAGGGCCGCCCCACGCACATACTGCGCGTGGCCGGAGGTATCGCCCTTTCTCCAGTACTCCTGGCGTGAGCGAGACCAGAACGTGACGCGGCCCTCGGTGAGGGTGCGGCGCAGGGCTTCGGAATTCATGTACCCCAGCATAAGAACGTCCTTCGTGTCCCACTGCTGGATGATCGCTGGCAGAAGGCCGTCCGCGGCGAAGTTCGCTCGGGTAAGCACGGCCTCGATGTCGTCTGCTGTCTGTGTCATCGGATCAACGCCCCGTCGTGTCTCAGTTCGTCTTTGACCTGGCCGATGGTCAATTCTCTGTTGTGAAAGACGCTTGCGGCGAGCACCGCATCGGCGCCTGCGCGGATGGCCTCAGGGAAATGCTCGAGACGACCGGCCCCACCCGATGCGACCACGGGCACGCGACTGATCGAGCGCATCACCCCGATGAGTTCCAGGTCGAAGCCGTCCTTCGTTCCGTCTGCATCGATCGAGTTGACCAGAAGTTCTCCCGCTCCACGTCTGATGGCCTCGGCGGCCCAGTCGAGGGCGTCGAGCGTCGTCTCGCGCCGACCGCCGTGCGTTGTCACCACGAAACCGGATGGCACGCTGTCGCTGCGCTTGATGTCGAGCGACAACACGATCACCTGCGCGCCGAACCTGTTGGCGATCTCGTCGATCAGCTCCGGCCGTGCGATGGCAGCGCTGTTCACCCCGATCTTGTCGGCTCCCGATGCGAGGAGTCTGGCTACGTCGTCGGTCGAACGGACTCCCCCACCGACGGTCAGCGGAATGAAGACCTGCTCCGCGGTCTTCTGCACGACGTCGTAGGTCGTCGAGCGATCGTCGACTGTCGCGGTCACGTCGAGGAAGGTCAACTCGTCGGCCCCCTGCTCGGCATAGATACGCGCGAGTTCGACGGGATCGCCCGCGTCACGGAGGTTCTCGAATTTGACGCCCTTCACCACGCGACCGGCGGCCACATCGAGACAGGGAATCACCCGGATGGCGACGCTCACGATCAGATCCGAGCGGCGTGGATGGGGCTGACGAGAATCGCGCGCGCACCGACGTCGTACAGCGCGTCCATCACCTGATTGGTGTCGGCCAGCGGCACCATCGACCGCACGGCGACCCACTCGGGGTCGCGTAGTGGCGAGATGGTGGGTGACTCGAGGCCCGGCGTGATCGCCGCTGCGGCGTCGAGCTTCGCGAGCGGCACGTCGTAGTCCATCAGCACGTACTGACGGGCGACCAGCACGCCCTGAAGTCGACGCAGGAGGGTGTCGGCACCGGGCTTGTCGATGCCCGACGAGATGACGACGGCGGACGATTCGAGGATCACAGGGCCGAAGATGGTGAGCCCGGCCTTCTTGAGAGTCGACCCGGTGGACACGACGTCGGCGACGGCGTCGGCCACACCCAGGCGCACGGCCGACTCGACCGCGCCGTCGAGGCGCACGAGCGTTGCTGAAACGGAGTGCTGAGCCAGGAACGCCTTGACGAGTCCGGGGTAGCTGGTCGCGACGCGCCGGCCCTCGAGTTCGGACACGCCGGCGAAGCCGCCATCCGGACCCGCGAAGCGGAACGTCGACTCACCGAACTGCAACGAGGCGATCTCTTTCGCGGGAGATTCGGAATCGAGCAGCAGATCGCGCCCCGTGATGCCGATGTCGAGAGCACCGCTTCCGACGTAGGTGGCGATGTCGCGGGGGCGGAGATAGAAGAACTCCACTCCGTTCCGCTCGTCGACGAGGTGCAACTCACGCGTGTCACGTCGGGTCTGGTACCCCGACTCGGCAAGCATCTGAACGGCGGTTTCGGACAGGGAGCCCTTGTTGGGCACCGCGATCTTGAGCATAAGAGTCTTTCGAATTGTCGACTGTCGGGCGAGAGCCCGCGTCAGTCTGGGCAGCTATGAGAACGAACGGATGCGGCCGTGCTCACAGATGTCGGTAGACATCAGCCGGCGTCAGCCCCTTGGCGATCAGGAGCACCTGAAGGTGGTAGAGCAGCTGGGAGATCTCGGCCACCATCTCGTCGTCGGACTCGTATTCCGCCGCCATCCAGACCTCGGCGGCCTCTTCGACGATCTTCTTGCCGATGAAGTGAACGCCGGCGTCGAGCTCGCGAACAGTGCCGGAACCGTCTGGGCGCTCGAGCGCTTTGGCACTCAGCTCGGAGAACAGCTCATCGAAAGTCTTCACCTCTGCAGTTTAGGCGACGTGGGTGTGCTCGAGTGCCCTCTGGCGCAGCAGCTGAACCTGCGCGCCCGCGTCGGCTGCGCCGAACACGCTCGACCCGGCGACGAAGGTGTCGGCACCCGCTCGGGCGGCCACCTCGATGGTCTGCTCGTTGATGCCGCCGTCGACCTGCAGCCACACGTCGAGTCCGCTGCGTGAGGCGACCTCACGCGCTGCGACGAGCTTCGACATCGTCTCCGGCATGAACGATTGGCCGCCGAAGCCCGGTTCGACCGTCATGACCAGGAGTTGATCGAACTCTGCGAGCACGTCGAGGTAGGGCTCGACAGGGGTTCCCGGCTTGATCGCGAGACCCGCACGCGCCCCTATCTGCCGCAGGCGACGCGCCAGCGCGACGGGCTCGTCGGTGGCCTCCGCGTGGAAGGTGACGGAGAAGACGCCGAGCTCCGCGAAGGTGGGAGCCCAGCGGTCGACATCGGTGATCATCAGGTGCATGTCGAGGGGAAGCTCGGTGACCTGGAGAAGACGCTCGACCACGGGGATGCCGAACGTCAGGTTGGGCACGAAATGGTTGTCCATCACATCGACGTGCACCGCGTCTGCCGACGAGATGCGGTCGAGCTCCGTCGCCAGGTGAGCGAAGTCTGCGGCCAGGATGCTGGGATTGATACGCACGGGCATGGTGATCAGCTTATCCAGCGCGATGAGTCGTTCGAGGGCGGCTCACAGGCTAGGCGGCTTTGCGGAAGAGCGCGATGAACATGGCGTCGGTCGCGTCGATGTGCGGCCACAGCTGCACCTGCGCCGCATCCGACGCGCTCTCGGCATTCTCACCGGCGACCGCCGCGACGACCGATCGGGTGTCGAGGGCTGTGAGGCGCTCTCCCCACCGAGACAGGGCACCGGCCACCTGCCCACGCGTTTCGGCAACATGGGGCGAGCAGGTCACGTAGGCCAGGATGCCGCCCGGACGGAGGGCCTCGACGGCGGAGTCTATGAGCCGCTCCTGCAGCTGCACGAGATCGGCGACGTCGCGGGGGCTCTTTCGCCAGCGGGCTTCTGGCCGACGCCGGAGCGCGCCCAAGCCGGTGCATGGCGCGTCGACCAGGATGCGATCGAACGACTCCGGATGCAGGGCGCCGATGGTCGTGCCATCGAGCTGCAAGACCTCGGGAGGATCGTCGATGGCCTCCAGGGCGTTGCGCACCAGTTGGGCCCTGGCAGGCACGGGCTCGTTGGCGGTGAGAATGGCTCCACCCAATCGTGCCTCGGCCGCCAGCAGCGCTGACTTGCCACCGGGGCCGGCGCAGAGGTCGAGCCACCTCTCGCCGGGTGTGATCGACGCGGCGCGGCTGAGCGCGAGGGCCGCCAACTGCGACCCCTCGTCTTGCACTCTGACGGTGCCAGCGCGCACCTCGGCGATGTCGCTGGGATCTCCCCCGGTGGCCGAGAATCCGATGGGCGAACGGCGAGTGGCGCGCCCGGGGATGGTGATGTCGTCGCGATCGGCCAGGCCGGGGAGAGCGACGAGGCCGAGCCGCGGGGGCACGTTGTCGGCTTCGAGCAGGTCACGCAGCTCGTCTTCGACTGCGTCTGCCGTTACACCCGCTGCCGACAGCGAGCGGCGGAAGGCACGGATGATCCAGGTGGGGTGGGAGTATTCGGCGGCCAGTCTGGCGTCGTCGTCTTTGGCGTCAGCGATCACTCGGTCACGCCACTCCTCGGGTTCGCTGCGAGTGATGGTGCGGAGCACCCCGTTGACGAATCCGGTCGCGGAGCGGGAGCTCACCAGCCGCGCCAGTTCGACCGACTCGTTGACGGCGGCGTGACTCGCCGTACGCATTCCCAGAAGTTGGTGCGTCGCCAGCTCGAGCACGTCGAGAACGAGTGGGTCGATCTTCTCGACCGGCCGGCCGGCCGCCAGGGAGATGACCCTGTCGTAGTAGCCGCGCATGCGGAGGGTGCCGTATGTGAGCTCGGTGGCCAAGGCTGCGTCGTTGGTCTGCAGCTTCGCTCTCGCCAGCTTCGTGGGCAGAAGCAGATTGGCGTAAGCGTCGTCTTCTCGAACGGCGGTGATCACCTCGAGGGCGATACGCCTCGCCGGCTGAACGATCTGAGAGGAGCGGGGCCTGGAGTTCATGGTGTGTCGAATCTGTTCGTGGCGGGGATGTCTGCGAGGTGAGGCTGGCCTGCGCCGAGACCGCGCCACCAGTCGGTCGCCGACATCGGCTTCTTGCCGGCGGGGTGTACCTGGAGCAGTTCGATCGGCGTCGTGGCCGTGCCGATGAGGACTCTGCCGCCGTCGTTGTCGAGCGTGCCCGGGCTGAGCGCCGCCGTGTCATAGGCGGGCGCGGCCTGAAGGATCTTGAGCCTGAGGCCGTCGACGACCGTGAAGGCACCCGGCTCGGGCGTCGTGGCCCGGATGCGACGGAACGCGACATCGGCGGCCTCGGTCCAGTCGATGCGGGCGTGCTCGAGCGTGATCTTCGGTGCCAGCGTGACTTCACCGTGCTGGGGGGTCGATCGGGCTGTGCCTGCCTCGAGCTCGTCGACGACCTTCGCTGTGAGCGCCGCGCCCTCGTGGGAGAGGGCTTCGAGAAGGTGGCCCGAGGTCTCATGGGCGCCGATGGGTCGCGTCAGGCGGGCGAACTCCGGCCCGGCATCGAGCGCGGCGACCAGCTGAAAAACCGAAGCTCCCGCCTCGCTGTCGCCGCTCATGACCGACCACTGCACCGGTGCTGCTCCCCGCCAGCGAGGCAGCAGCGAGAAGTGCAGGTTGATCCAGCCGAGGCGTGGCGTCTCGAGCAGCGGGTTCCTCACGAGCCCTCCGTATGCGACGATCACGCCGAGGTCGGGCTGCAGATCGGCGACCTGCTTCGTGACGAGATCGTCGAGCCTGTTCGCGCGAATGGTGGGAATGCCGAGTTCGGACGCCCGAGACGCAACGGGAGACGGCGTCAGCACACGCTTGCGCCCCTGCGGCGCATCTTCACGGGTGATGACCGACACGATCTCGTGATGCGCGGCGAGAATGTCGAGGGTGGGCAGCGCTACGGCGGGAGTGCCGGCGAAGACGAGTTTCATTCCAGGATCTCCGTGTCGTCGAATCGAACCCTCAGCACAGGCGGAGGTCTGAAGCTGGTCTTGGTGCCGGTCGCCTTGCTCGTCTGACGCTTCGTTCGTCCGGTGGAATTGCGGATGATCGACGAGCGCAGGCTGCGGGCGACCTCGGCACCGAACGCGTAGTCGAATCGGATGGTGGCACGGACGAGGCCGTCGCCGGCGTCGACCGGACCGAGCACATCAATTGTCGCCGATTCGTGTCCCTCCACCGAATCGGGCAGCGACGAGATGGCCTGTTCGACGGTCTCGGGGCGCCCTGTGACCGTCGCCAGTCGCACCATGGGAGGAAACCTCAGCGTTCGTCTGTCGGGCAGTTCGGCCGCCGCGAAGCGATGCTGGCTCCAGGTGACCAGCGCGCGGGCCAATGCTCCCCCGACGCCGACGATGATAGTCGGCGCGCGCGGCGCCGCGAGGGCTATGGCGTTAGACCACCAGCGCAGGCAGTCCTCGGCCACGGTCAGGGACTCGCGGGCGAGCATGCGCTCGCCGTCGAGCAGCAGGATGGCACGGTAGCCGCCGGCGGCAATGGGCTCGGCGCCTCGTGTCGCGACGACGAGTGCCGGCCGGGCATCGACCGTGAGATGGGGCCTCTCGCCGTCTGAGACGATGACGCGGGTTCCGGGAAACGCGCGGCCAAGCTCCTCGGCGGTGCGGCCGGTGCCGGCCGTGACGAGGCGGATGCGCGTGGATTCGCAGTGTCGGCAGTGCCAGTCGGCGGCGATGGCCCCGCACAACTCGCACGACGGAGTCTGTCGGGCTCCTCCGATACGAAGGGTGCCTTCGCAGACGCGGCAGCGCGCGGGAGTGCGGCAGTCCTGGCACGCGAGTACCGGGGCGTATCCGGGTCGGGCGACCTGCACGAGAACGGGCCCGTCTTCGAGCGCGCGCCGTGCGGTATTCCAAGCGGTGGAGGGAATGCGGGCGTGCGCCGCGGCATCTGCGCCCGGTTGGTCTGCGGTGGGGATGACGTGCGGAAGCACAGCGGGATCAGGTGCGTGGGGCGCCACGTAGCCGATCTCGACCAGCCGCTCGAGCCAGGTGCTGCGGGAGTGTGAGGCGAACAGCAGTGCGCAGCCGGACTGCTCCTGGCGCACCAGCGCGACGTCGCGGGTGGACGCGTACGGACTCAGTGGCTCGTTGTGAAGGGGGTCGGCGTCGTCCCACACCGCGATCAGTCCGAGATTTTCTGCCGGCGCGTAGACGACGGAACGGTTGCCCACGATCACGCGTGGGGCGGCTTCGAGGCAGCGCAGGAATGCCCGATACCGGTCGGCGTTGGGCTGACGTGCATCGAGCTGCGAGATGCGATCGAGAGGCACGAGCGCGGAAAGGGCCTCGATGAGTTGTTGCTGGTCGCGGTAGTCGGGCACGGCGACGATGGCGCTGCGCCCTGAAGCGAGCGTGCGGGCAGCGGCCTCGGCCAGAGTGACGGCCCATCGTCCGACCCAGACTCCGGGAGAGACCTCGTGCACGGCCGGTATCGCTGCGAGGGCCACGCGACGGCCCGCGTCGAGAGCGGAGTCGATCACGCGCTCGCCGTAGCCGGTCACGGTCGGGTTCGCGCGGTACTCGACCGGCGTGCCCTCGGACTGCTGCTCGAGCTGCCAGACCTTCTCGACTCGAACCTGACGAGGAGGAATGGCCAGTCGCACGACGTCGCTCGCGCTGCCGGCCGCGCGCTCCGACACCCGCCGTGCGAGGTGCCACACGGCAGGCGTCAGTACGGGCACCGACGACGTGACCTCGTCGATCTCGCTGAGCGTTCCTGAATACTCGACCGCCTCTGTGGTCTCGACGATGTACCCGCGTGCAATGCGTCCTGCGGACCGAAGGGGAACCTTGACGCGGACACCGGGTTTGGCCTGCTCTCGCAAAGCGCTCGGCACGGCGTAGTCGAAGAGCCTGTCGAGCTGCGGAAGGGGCGATTCGAGCATCACCCGCGCGATGAGCAGCTGCTCCGGCGCGGCCTGCGCTGCCATCACCTAGATGCGTGCTGCGGCCTGCAGGTCTGCGACACGGTCGAGCTTCTCCCAGGTGAAATCGGGAAGCTCACGACCGAAGTGACCGTACGTGGCCGTCGCGCCGTAGATGGGGCGCAGCAGGTCGAGGTGCTGGATGATGGCCGCCGGGCGCAGATCGAAGACCGCATTGATCGCCTCGATGATGCGGTCGTCGGGAAGCTTTCCGGTTCCGAAGGTCTCGACGTACAGGCCGACGGGCGCCGCCTTGCCGATGGCGTATGCCACCTGCACTTCGAGTCTGTCGGCGAATCCGGCGGCGACGGCGTTCTTCGCGACCCATCGCATGGCATAGGCGGCCGAGCGGTCGACCTTGGAGGGGTCTTTGCCACTGAACGCTCCCCCGCCGTGACGCGAGGCACCTCCGTAGGTGTCGACGATGATCTTGCGGCCGGTGAGGCCGGCGTCGCCCTGAGGTCCGCCGACGACGAATCTGCCGGTGGGATTGATGAGGAAATCTGCGGAGCGGGAGTCGAGGTCGCTGTCTGCCAGCACAGGCTTGATGACGAGTTCTTCGATGTCGTGGAAGAGATCGGCGTTCGTCACCGATTCTGTGTGCTGGGTCGAGAGAACGACCGTCTCGATGGTCTTCGGCACGATGCCGTCGTAGCCGATGGTGACCTGGGTCTTGCCGTCGGGCCGCAGATAGCCGAGCTCGCCCGACTTGCGGACCTCGGCGAGACGCTCGGCTAGACGGTGTGCGAGCCAGATGGGCAGCGGCATGAGCTGGGGGGTCTCGGTGGTGGCGAAACCGAACATGATGCCCTGGTCGCCGGCACCCTGCAGATCGAACGGATCGGTGCGGGTCTCGCCCTGACGGTTCTCCCACGCATTGTCGACCCCGGCAGCGATCTCGGGCGACTGAGCACCGATCGAGACCGAGACCCCACAACTCGCCCCGTCGAATCCGACATCGCTCGAGGTGTAGCCGATCGACGAGACCTTGTCGCGCACGATCGTGGGAATGTCGACGTAGCCCGAGGTCGTGACCTCGCCGGCGACGTGCACGAGGCCCGTGGTCACGAGGGTCTCGACGGCGACGCGGCTCGCGGGGTCTACCTCGAGGAGCGCGTCGAGGATGCTGTCGGAGATCTGGTCGCAGATCTTGTCGGGGTGTCCTTCGGTGACGGACTCGGACGTGAAGAGGCGAAGGCTCGTCATGGTGCTCCAGGGAATTCTGATGGGGTGCGGTGCCTGTCTGCGAGCAGTCGCTCGGCCAGTACAGACAGGATCTCATCGGCCACCGACAGCTTGCTGCCCTGGGCCTCGATCACTATAGACCCGGCCCGGTCGAGGACCGTCACCGCGTTTCGTTGCGTGGCGAAACCCTCGTTCCAGCCGACCCGATTGACCACGAGGAAGTCGCAGCCCTTGCGTGCGATCTTCGCTCGCCCCAGTTCGAGGAGGGCCTCATCGGTCTCGGCCGTTTCGGCGGCGAAGCCCACGACGATCTGGTTGGCGGCGGCACGTGCGGCGACGCCGGCGAGAATATCCGGGTTCTTGACGAGCTCGAGAGTGAGCGTGTCGCCGACCGTCTCTTTCTTGATCTTGGCGTTCGAGACCGCCGCCGGTCTGTAGTCGGCCACAGCCGCCGCCATGATGATGGCGTCACTCTCGGGGGCGTGCTGCTCGACCGCCTCGGCCAGCTGGGCCGTGGTCTCGACTGAGACGACCGCGACACCCTCGGGAAGCGTCACCTCGACGTGCGCCGCGATCAGAGTCACGTGCGCGCCGCGTGAGGCGGCTGCCTGTGCAAGCGCCGCACCCTGCCGACCGCTCGACCGGTTGCCGATGAATCGCACGGGGTCGAGCGGCTCGCGGGTTCCACCGGCGGTGATCAGCAGACGCACCCCGTCGAGGTCGCGGCGGGACTCGGGGCGTGCGGCCTCTGCGACGGCCAGGGATGCGGCGACGATGTCGTCGACCTCGGCCATCCGACCGGCCCCGGAATCTGCGCCGGTGAGCTGGCCGCTCGTCGGTCCGACGAAGTGGATGCCGCGAGAGGCGAGAAGGGCGGCATTCGCCACGGTGGCCGCGTTCTGCCACATCTCGGTGTGCATCGCGGGCGCCACCACGATCGGCGCCTTCGAGGCGAGAACGGTGTTGCCGAGCAGATCGTCGGCGAGACCCGCCGCCATCTTGGCGAGCGAATTCGCCGTGGCAGGGGCGATGACGATGAGATCGGCGGACTGGCCGATCGACACATGCCGAACCTCGGCCACCGCCTCGTAGAGATCGGTGTGCACGACGTTGCGGGAGATCGCCTCGAGCGTCGGCTTTCCGACGAATCGTAGGGCGTGCTCCGTTGCGACGACCTGCACGTCGTGGCCCGCCAGTACGAATGCACGAACGACACCCACGGCCTTGTACGCCGCGATGCCACCCGTGATTCCCACCACGATGCGCAGTCGCTTCTGCGGGTGTGTCACGTCAGTCCTGCCCTCTCGTCATGCACAACTCTGCCGTTAACGAACGAATCCGCTCCCCGGCTGCACGGGCGCTGGCCCGACGACAGCCCGGGGAACGGACTTGCATTCGCTGCTGCTACTCGGTGGCCGCGATCGGCTTGACCGTGAGCTTGTCCTCGTTGATCTCGTGCATCGCGACCGAGAGGGGCTTGTCGTCGATCGTCGAGTCGACCAGCGGTCCGACGTTGTCGAAGAGGCTTCCCTCGTGCAGGTCGGCGTAGTAGTCGTTGATCTGTCGGGCGCGCTTGGATGCGAAGATCACGAGCGCGTACTTGGATTCAACCTTCGAGAGCAGTTCGTCGATGGGGGGATCGATGATTCCCTGTGCCCTGTTGACCATGGTGATACTCCTTGATTGGCCTCGCCGGCCGGATTGAGAAAAGATCGTGCGGTGATCGTGCGGGGTTCACCGTGCACAAGTAGACAAGTCTACCTCGAAGAAGCCGCCAATCTCTCGGATTGGCCGCTTATCACTTCATGAGCTCCACGACATCGCGTGCGGCAGTCTCGACATCGTTGTTGACGATGAGGTAGTCGAACTCGTTCTGAGCGGCCAATTCGATCTCGGCAGTTGCCAGTCGACGCTCCTGTTCCTCCGCCGTCTCGGTGCCCCGGCCCGTGAGCCGGCGCACGAGTTCCGCCCAGCTCGGCGGCAGCAGGAACACCAGTCGGGCCTCGGGCATCGCCTCGCGCACCTGACGCGCACCTTGGATGTCGATCTCGAGGAGCACGCTCTTTCCCTCGGCCAGCGCTTTGTCGATGGGTGCGCGCGGGGTGCCGTAGCGCGACGAGTTGTGCACGACGGCCCATTCGAGGAATTCGCCGGCCGCGATCATCCGGTCGAATTCGGCGTCGTCGACGAAGTAGTAGCTGACGCCGTCGATCTCCCCCGGTCTCGGGGCCCTGGTCGTCGCTGAGACCGAGAGCAACACGCCGGGCACGTTCTCGCGGATCCAGGTCGATACAGTTCCTTTGCCGACAGCCGTCGGGCCCGCGAGCACAACGAGTCGCGATGCGGTCTCATCGCCCGAGAAAGGCGCGCGCTTCTCGAGGTAGGCCCGCAGACGATCCCGTTGCAGCGCGCCCAATCCCCCGAGACGCTTACTGGGCGAGATCGAGAGGCGCTCGATGACCCGCTCGATTCGAACTCGACCGAGCCCCGGGATGCCCTGAAGCAGCTCGGTGACGCGCATGCCGGCCTCGAGGCTGTCTGGATGCTTCGAGGCGCGATCGAGCACGCCGGTCGCGCTGCGTCGCTGCTCGGTTACCGCCTTCTTGATGGCTGCGCGGGCACGGCGGGCGGCGATGGCCGCCCGGGATCCGGCCGCACGATCGACGTCGGGAACGGTCATGACAGGGCTCCGGCTAGTTGGGCCGCCTGGTCGGCGAGGGTGTCGCTGAGGGCGGACGGCCCAGCAGCGAGGGCGGATCTCGATGTGCTCACGACGATGCCGGCCGATAGCGGCCCGTAGATCGAGCGGATGTCGTCGAAGCGAGCACCCTGATGTCCGAACCCCGGTGCGAGCACGGGCATCATCGGGGCGGACTCGCCGAGCGAACGCGCGTCGACGCCGTAGTCGAGAAGGTTCTTCGTCGCACCGAGCACGACTCCGATGCTACCGAGTTCGCGGCCGTGTGCGTGGTCGGCGGCGGCGCGCGAACGGTTCCAATCGTCGATCTCTGTCGCGACAAGCCCCGCGACGGTCAACCCGAGTCGATCTCCGTTGTGCACCGTGGCGGTCTGAAGCGTCTGAGATTCTGGGTTCGACGTCGCGGCGAGCACGAATGCGCCCTTGCCGTGACGCTCCGCGAGATCGAAGACTCCGGCGAGAGCACCCGTTCCTGTATACGCCGCCAGGGTGACGGCGTCGGCTTCAAGCGGAGAGCCCGGCGTCAGCCAGGCGTCGCCGTACGCGTCGACGCTCGATCCGATGTCGCCGCGCTTCGCATCGGCGATCACGATCAGTCCAGCGGCGCGGGCGGCCGCGAGCACCTCTTCGAGCGCTGAGAAGCCGGCTGCTCCGAACACCTCGAAGAAAGCGATCTGCGGCTTGACGATGCCGATCGTGCCGCTCGCGGCATCGACCACCCTCAGCCCGAACTCGCGCAGCCCGGCCGGCGTGCGGGGCAGGCCCCAGGCATCCAAAAGGAAGCCGTGGGGATCGATGCCGACGCACAACGGGCCGTACTGTTCGATGCCGGCGTGCAGGCGCTGCCCGAACGTGCGCGTCACAGGCGCTCTGCCCTGGCGATCGCGTACTCCTGCAGGCTCGACACGTCGAAGCCCTCTCGGGTCGCCTCGAACGAGGCGACCGCCGCGCCCAGCTGAGCGATGGTCGTGAACAGCGGCTTGTCGGCAGCCACGGCCGCAGCCCGGATCTCGTATCCGTCTGCTCGTGCGCTCGACCCGCTGGGGGTGTTCACGACGATGTCGACCTCGTTGCGGTTGATGAGATCGACGACGGTCGGCTCATCGCCGCCGGTAGAGGCGCTGTCACTGAACTTGCGTACGATGCGGGCGGTGATGCCGTTACGGTTCAGGACTTCGGCGGTTCCGGCCGTCGCGAGGATGTCGAACCCCAACTCGAGCAGACGGAGGACGGGAAGCACGATGGCGCGCTTGTCTCGATCGGAGACGGAGACGAAGACCGTGCCGGAGGTCGGAAGACCGCCATACGCGGCCTCCTGGCTCTTGGCGAATGCGCGGGGGAAGTCGCGGTCGATTCCCATGACCTCGCCTGTCGAGCGCATCTCCGGGCCGAGCAGTGAGTCGACGATCAGCCCGTCCTTGGTGCGGAACCGCTTGAACGGCAGCACGGCCTCCTTGACGGCGATCGGCGAGTCCATCGGCACGATCGAACCGTCGACGACGGGCAGCAGGCCCTCGGCTTTCAGCTCGGCGATCGTGGAGCCCACCATGATGCGCGACGCGGCCTTGGCGAGCGGGATGCCCAGGGCCTTCGCCACGAACGGCACGGTGCGCGAGGCGCGCGGATTGGCCTCGAGAACATAGAGGATGCCCTGACCGATTGCGAACTGCACGTTGAGCAGGCCCCGCACGCCGATGCCCTCGGCGATGGCGAGCGTCGCGATGCGCACGCGGTCGATGACCTCGCGGCCGAGCGTGACCGGAGGAAGCGTGCAGCTCGAGTCGCCGGAGTGGATTCCCGCCTCCTCGATGTGCTCCATGATGCCGCCGATGTAGAGCTCGTGTCCGTCGTAGAGAGCGTCGACGTCGATCTCGATCGCGTCGTCGAGGAAGCGGTCGACGAGCAGCGGGTGTGCCGGATCGATGATGCCCTGACCTGCCATGCGCGAGAAGTAGTCCTCGAGCGAGGGCGAGTCGTAGACGATCTCCATGCCGCGGCCACCCAGCACGTACGAGGGGCGCACGAGAACCGGGTATCCGATGTCCTCTGCGATCGTGACGGCACCGGCGAAGTCGCTCGCCGTTCCGTTCTTCGGTGCGAGGAGATTCGCATCGTCGAGGATCTTCGAGAAGAGCCCGCGCTCTTCGGCGAGGTCGATGGCCTCGGGCGTGGTGCCGAGGATCGGGATACCCGCCGCCTTCAGGCCCTTGGCGAGCCCGAGGGCGGTCTGGCCACCGAGCTGCACGACGACACCGACGAGTTCGCCGGACTGGCTCTCGGCGTGAATGACCTCGAGCACATCCTCGAGCGTGAGCGGTTCGAAGTACAGCCGGTCGCTGGTGTCGTAGTCGGTCGACACTGTCTCGGGGTTGCAGTTGATCATGATCGTCTCGAAGCCCGCGTCGCTCAGGGCGAACGAGGCGTGCACGCACGAGTAGTCGAACTCGACTCCCTGCCCGATACGATTCGGGCCGGAACCCAGGATGACGACCTTGCGGCGATCGGACGGCTCGACCTCCGTCTCTAAGTCGTAGCTCGAGTAGTGATACGGCGTGAGCGCCGGGAACTCCCCCGCGCATGTGTCGACCGTCTTGAATACGGGACGCACGCCGAGGATGTGGCGGACCTCGCGCACCTCTTTCTCGCCGAAGCCGCGGAGGGCGGCGATCTGGGCGTCGGAGAATCCGTGCTCTTTCGCCAGGAGGAACATGTTCGTGTCGGCGTTCTCGCTCGACGCGATGGCCTCGGCTACCTCGTTGATGAGCACGATCTGGTCGATGAACCAGGGGTCGATCTTCGTGGCTTCGAAGGCCTCCTCGGCCGTCGCGCCGGCACGGAGCGCCTGCTGCACGGTCACGATGCGGCCGTCGGTCGGCACGCTGGCCAGGGCCAGCAGTTCGTCTTTGGATGCGTCGAGCGGCTCCCAATGGAACGACGAGCCGCGCTTCTCCAGCGACCGCAGAGCCTTCTGCAGCGCCTGAGTGTAATTGCGGCCGATGGCCATGGCCTCGCCGACCGACTTCATGGTCGTGGTCAGCGTGGTGTCTGCCGCGGGGAACTTCTCGAATGCGAACCGGGGAACCTTGACGACCACGTAGTCGAGCGTCGGCTCGAACGATGCGGGCGTCACCTTGGTGATGTCGTTCGGGATCTCGTCGAGGTGATAGCCGATCGCCAGTTTCGCGGCGATCTTGGCGATCGGGAATCCGGTGGCCTTCGATGCGAGCGCACTCGAGCGCGAGACGCGGGGATTCATCTCGATGACGATGACCCGACCGTTCGCGGGGTCGATGGCGAACTGGATATTGCAGCCACCCGTGTCGACGCCGACGGCCCGGATGATGTCGATGCCGATATTGCGCATGTTCTGGTACTCACGGTCGGTCAGCGTGAGTGCAGGAGCAACCGTGATCGAGTCGCCGGTGTGAACACCGACCGGGTCGACGTTCTCGATCGAGCACACGACGACCGTGTTGTCGGCCGTATCGCGCATGAGTTCGAGCTCGTACTCCTTCCACCCGAGGATCGACTCCTCGAGCAGCACCTCCGTGGTCGGGCTCTGGTGCAGGCCATCGCCGACGATGCGGCGAAGCTCTGCTTCGGTGTAGGCGAATCCGGAACCCAGTCCACCCATGGTGAACGAGGGGCGCACGACCAATGGGTAGCCGAGGTCGAGTGCGAATTCCACGGCCTCCTCTACCGTGTGTGCGATGTGGGAGCGGGCGACGTCGGCACCGGCATCCAGAACGAGCTGCTTGAAGATCTGGCGATCCTCGCCCTTGTTGATCGCCTCGAACGAGGCGCCGATGAGCTCGACGTCGTACTTCTCGAGAATGCCGTGCTTGTGCAGATCGATGGCCGCGTTCAATGCGGTCTGGCCACCCAAAGTCGGCAGAATCGCGTCGGGCTTCTCTTTCGCGATGATGGTCTCGATGACCTGCCAGGTGATGGGCTCGATATAGGTCGCGTCGGCGAAGTCCGGGTCGGTCATGATCGTTGCCGGATTCGAGTTCACGAGGATGACGCGCACGCCCTCCTCACGCAGAACGCGGCACGCCTGGGTTCCGGAGTAGTCGAATTCGCACGCCTGGCCGATGACGATCGGACCGGAGCCGATGACCAGGACACTCTTGATGTCTTCCCTGCGAGGCATTACTGGTTCTTTCCGTCGATGATGGAGTGGATGTCTGTCTGCGGCTCGCCCTTGTCGATCGCGAGCACCATGTCTCTGAAGCGATCGAACAGGTACATGGAGTCGTGCGGTCCTGCCGCGGCCTCCGGGTGGTACTGCACGCTGAACGCGTCGATGTCGAGGCAGCGGATGCCCTCCACCACGTTGTCGTTCAGGCTGAGGTGACTGACCTCGACGCGGCCGAAGCCCGCCGGGCTGTCGACGACGCCCTCGCGCGGCGCATCCACGGCGAAGCCATGGTTTTGGCTGGTGATCTCGACCCGCCCTGTGGTCTTGTCGAGCACGGGCTGATTGATGCCGCGGTGGCCGAAGGGAAGCTTGTAGGTGCCGAAACCGAGGGCGCGACCGAGGAGTTGGTTGCCGAAGCAGATGCCGAAGTACGGGATCTTCTCGGAGAGCACGTCGCGAAGCAGTTGCACATGGCGTTCGGATGCCTCCGGGTCGCCCGGGCCGTTCGAGTAGAAGAGGGCGCTCGGTGCGAGGGCCACCACCTCCTCTGTCGTCACCGATTCGGGCAGGACGATGACATCGAAGCCGCGCTGAGCGAGATAGCGGAGCGTCGAGGTCTTCACACCGAGGTCGAGTACGGCGACGCTTCCGATGCGCTCTCCGACCGCGTCGATCGTGTACCGCTCCGGGGTCGAGACCTCTTTCGAGAGATTGCGACCGGCCATGTCTTCTGCGTCGCGCACGATGGCGAGCTGCTCCGAGTCGCTCAGCGAGAAGTCGTCTCCCGAGAAGATTCCGGCGCGCATCGCGCCGAGGGAGCGGAGGTGTCTGGTGATCGCACGGGTGTCGACGCCGGAGATGCCGACGATGCCGCCGGAGACGAGGTCGTCGTCGAGGCTCCGGGTCGCACGGAAGTTCGAGACCATGCGAGAGGGATCGCGAACAACGTATCCCGCCACCCAGATCTTCGCCGACTCGAGGTCCTCGTCATTCGTGCCTGTGTTGCCGATGTGGGGTGCGGTCTGCAGAACGATCTGGCCGGCGTAGGAGGGGTCGCTGAGCGTCTCCTGGTATCCGGTCATGCCGGTGGCGAAGACCGCCTCTCCCAGGGTGCGTCCGCGGGCGCCGTAGGCGCGACCTGCGTAGCGTTTGCCGTCTTCGAGTACGAGCACGGCGGGTTCTGTTGAGATCACGCGAGGGATCCTTCCTGGTCGGGGTTGGCGGGGCCGTGAGACGGCGTAAGTGCGGTGATCGCCTCGATGAGGCGGGAACTCTGTTCGGGGTTCTCGATGCGGAAGAAGCTCTCGACATCGGCAGACGGTGTAGGAGATTCGGATTCGAGGATCCAGTCGAGGCGGACGAGGCCGCCCGCTTCTACGACCCTGTCGATCGTCCAGGTCGACGTACCGACCGAGCGGATGCGATCGGCGCCGACGAAGACCTGCGGCTCGCCGGTGACGGCGACGACGACGCCGGCGTCGAAGACGGAGACGGCTGCGCGCCCTCGGAATCCGAGACCGGGCAAGGTCACCCTGTCGAGTGGAGCGCCCGCGGTCGTCGTCGAGACGTAGAGTCCGGTGACGGCGACGCGGAGCTCGCCGAGCAGTTCGTCGGCCGGCACTGCCGCGGTCGACAGCGCCGATTGGCGGCGACCGCGTGCGCGCCAGCCGAGTGCCATCAGAATCAGGAGCCCGATGACTCCGACGATGATGATCGAACCGGGCAGGATCCTATCCACGGGCCACCCCCGCCGCCGCGGCCGCTGCGGCGACCTCTGATGCGCCCAGAACACTGCCATCGAGCACGGTCGGGTAGCCGCGGTGGAACGTGTGTCGTACCGATCCGGGAAGGGTCATGCCGAGATACGGCGAGTTGTGGCTTTTGCCCGCGAGCCTGTCGACCGTGAAGGTGCTCGACGAAGCGGGGTCGACGAACACGAGGTTGGCGCTCGCGCCGACCTCGAACGAGTGGCTGTGACCACCGAGCCTGCCGATGGCGGCCGGGGTCTGCGAGAGTACCCGAGCGACATCGGCCCAGCCGAACAGCCCCGTGTCGACCATTGCCGCCTGCACGACCGAGAGGGCGGATTCGAGGCCCACCATTCCGAATGACGCGTGGTCCCACTCGCAGTCCTTCGACTCCTCGGGGTGAGGCGCGTGGTCGGTCGCCACGATGTCGATGGTGCCGTCGACCAGACCCTCGCGGAGCGCGCGTACATCGTCGTCGCGGCGAAGCGGAGGGTTCACCTTGTATCGCGCGTCGTAGCTGCGGATCAGTTCTTCGGTGAGCAGCAGGTGATGCGGTGTGACCTCTGCTGTGACCTCGATGCCACGGGCCTTGGCCCAGCGCACGACATCGACCGAGCCTGCCGTCGAGAGGTGGCAGATGTGCAATCGGGCTCCGACGTGCTCGGCGAGCAGAACGTCGCGAGCGATGATCGACTCCTCAGCAACGGCCGGCCAACCCTTGAGACCGAGCTCGCTCGACAGGGCCCCCTCGTTCATCTGCGCGTTCTCGGTGAGTCGCGGATCCTGGGCGTGCTGGGCGACGACGCCGTCGAAGGTCTTGACATATTCCAGGGCGCGGCGCATCAGCAGAGAGTCGTGCACGCACTTGCCGTCGTCGGAGAAGACCCGAACCCCGGCCCGGGAGTTCGCCATCGCGCCGATCTCCGACAGGCGTTCGCCCCCGAGTCCTACGGTGACGGCGCCGATGGGGCGTACTGTCGCGTAGCCGGCCGCGTCGCCCAGTGCCTGCACCTGCTCCACGACGCCGGCCGTGTCGGAGACGGGCATCGTGTTCGCCATGGCGAAGACGGCGGTGAAGCCGCCCGCCGCTGCGGCCCGCGTTCCCGACAGCACCGTCTCGCTCTGCTCGAACCCGGGTTCGCGAAGGTGCGTGTGCAGGTCGACGAGACCCGGAAGCGCGACCAGACCCGCAGCATCCACGACTCGCGCGCCGGCTGGCGCGGAGAGCCCGGCCCCGCGTTCGGCGATCACCCCGTCTGCGATCAGGAGATCTGTCGTGGTTCCGTCGGGCAGCGTCGCCCCATTGATCAGGGTCGTTGTCATGATCTGGCCTCCCGGTCGCCGGACAGCAATGAGTACAACACGGCCATGCGGATCGACACCCCGTTCGCCACCTGCTCGATGACGGTGGACTGCGCCGAGTCGGCCGCTCGAGACGAGATCTCGAGTCCACGGTTCATGGGGCCGGGGTGCATGACAATGCTATCGGGGCGCAAGGCCAGCAGACGCTCGTCGTCGAGCCCCCACTGGCGCGAATACTCGCGGGTCGTGGGAAAGAATGCGGCGTTCATGCGTTCCTGCTGGATGCGCAGCATCATCATGACATCGGGCTGCACCTCGGCGAGGGCCGCGTCGAGGTCGTACCGGATGTCCGCCGGCCACGTCGACGCTCCGACAGGGACAAGCGTGGCCGGAGCGACGAAGGTGACGTGAGCGCCGAGGGTCTCGAGCAGCCAGAGATTCGAACGCGCGACCCTGGAGTGCAGAACGTCTCCGACGATCATCACGCTCACGCCATCGAGGTCCCGGCCGCGAGCGGCATCGCCGTGGATGCGCCGCCTCATCGTGAAGGCGTCGAGCAGGGCCTGGGTCGGATGCTCGTGGGTTCCGTCGCCCGCGTTGACCACGCCGGCGTCGATCCAGCCGCTCTGCGCGAGCACCTGGGGGGCGCCCGAGGCGGAGTGTCGGATGACGACGCCGTCGGCTCCCATCGCCGCGAGGGTCTGCGCGGTGTCTTTCAGACTCTCGCCCTTCGACACGCTCGACCCCTTGGCTGAGAAGTTGATGACATCTGCCGAGAGGCGCTTTGCCGCCACCTCGAACGAGGTGCGGGTGCGGGTCGAGTCCTCGAAGAAGAGGTTGACGACGGTCTTGCCACGCAGGGTGGGAAGCTTCTTGACTTCGCGGTTCTGCACCTCGCTCATATCTTCTGCGATATCGAGCAGGCCGATCGCGTCATCTCTCAGCAGGTCTCGGGTCGAGAGCAGGTGCCTCATGCGCCGGCTCCGATCGCCAGGTCGATGCTGACTTCTTCGATGCCGTCGATCTCGTCGAGACGCACGTTGATGCGCTCGTCGGTGGAGCTGGGCAGATTCTTGCCCACGAAGTCGGCTCTGATGGGCAGCTCGCGATGTCCCCGGTCTACGAGAACCGCGAGGCGCACTGCGCGAGGCCGACCCAGATCACCGATGGCGTCGAGTGCGGCGCGGATGGTGCGTCCGGAGTACAGGACGTCGTCGACGAGGACGACGGTCTTCCCATCGATTCCGCCGTCG
The DNA here is from genome assembly GCF_900177685.1 of Agreia pratensis. Taxonomy (GTDB): domain Bacteria; phylum Actinomycetota; class Actinomycetes; order Actinomycetales; family Microbacteriaceae; genus Agreia; species Agreia pratensis. The sequence goes on along the minus strand of NZ_FXAY01000003.1, from coordinate 406,036 downwards.
GGAACGCGAGTGCGTTGCGGGGCCCGGGTCGGATGGTGCGCGAGGTCGTCGCGGTACATGGTCACGTCGAGCGAACCGACGAGATCGACCGGCGCTGCGGCCTCGATCTGGCGGATCTGCGCACCGATCCTCTCCGCGAGGATCACTCCGCGGGTGGGAATCCCCAGGATCACGAGATCGTCGGCCCCCCGGTTGGACTCGAGGATCTCGTGGGAGATCCGAGTCAACGCGCGGGTGATGTCAGAGTTCTGCAGCACTATTCGAGCCACGAGCCTGACCTCCTTCCCCGCCTCACAGGACGGATGGTTAAAGGATGTCTGTTTCGCCGATGAGCCTATCAGCCGAGGCGTGAGGCGTGGAAAGAGTCCCCGTTGTCACGGGGAGCACTCAGCCTTTGGACTGCTGCACGCGCCCCAGGATGCCATTGAGGAAGCTGCCGGAGTCGTCGGTACTGAGCAGTTTGGCCGCGTCGACGGCCTCGTTGATCGCCACGCCATCGGGCACGTCGTCATTGAAGAGGACCTCCCAGATGCCGATGCGCAACAGTGCTCGGTCGATGATCGGCATGCGCGCGAGCGTCCATCCCTGGGCGTAGGTCTCGATGAGTTCGTCGATCTCGTCGCCGTGGTCGACGACACCGTCGATGATCTCGCGGGCGTACAGCCACGAGGCCTCTCGGGCAGGTTCGCTCAGCGCCCGGGTAGCTTCGGCGGCGAGGGCTTCGTTGATCGAGATCTGTCGCACGTCGGCGACGTAGAGCACGTCGAGGGCGCGCTTGCGAGCTTTGGTGCGTGCACTCATTGCGTAACCGCTTTCGAGGTCAGTCGTTCACGCGGCCGAGGTAGTCCCCCGTGCGCGTGTCGACCTTGACGCGGGTGCCCTGCTCGAGGAAGAGCGGAACCTGGATCTGGTACCCGGTCTCGACAGTGGCGGGCTTGGTGCCACCTGTCGAGCGATCGCCCTGGAGACCGGGCTCGGTGTACGTGATCTCGAGCGTCACACTCGCGGGCAGCTCGACGTAGAGCGGGAGCCCTTCGTTGAGGGCGACGGTCACGGCCTGGTTCTCGAGCATGAAGTTGGCGGCGTCGCCGACGACAGCCTCGGTGACGGTCAACTGGTCGTAGTCCGCCGTGTCCATGAAGACGAAGTCGTTGCCGTCTTTGTACAGGTACTGAAAGTCGCGGCGGTCGACATTGGCCGTCTCGATCTTCGCTCCCGCGTTGAACGTCTTGTCGACGACCTTGCCGGTGAGCACGTTCTTCATTTTGGTGCGCACGAACGCGCCGCCCTTGCCAGGCTTGACGTGCTGGAAGTCGATGACCGCCCAGAGCTGCCCGTCGATCTTGAGGACGGCGCCGTTTCTGATGTCGCTGGTTGAAGCCATGGAAAAACTGTTCCGTTCGAGTGAAGAATTGTGCGGGCGCGAAAAATGGCCCTCAGTGAGTGTACCGTCTGGCGGCTCTGGGCCTAGTTGAGGCCGATCACGGCCTTGAGCGCTAGCCGGTAGGAGTCGAATCCGAAGCCTGCGATGACGCCGGTGGCGACGCCGGAGATGACGCTGGTGTGCCGGAACGTCTCACGGGCATGGGGGTTCGAGATGTGCACCTCGATGAGTGGAATGCCGGCTTTGGTCACCATGGCTGCGGCGTCGCGCAGCCCGTAGCTGTAGTGGGTGAAAGCAGCCGGGTTGAGGATCACCGGTGTCGAGGAATCCACGGCCTCGTGGAGCCAATGGATGAGCTGCCCTTCATCGTCGGTCTGTCGCACCTCGATCGTTGCCCGATCTGCCGCATCGGCGACGAGCACGGTGCGAAGAGTGTCTAGATCCTGTGATCCGTAGACGTCGGGTTCTCTGCTGCCGAGACGCGAGAGGTTTGGTCCGTTCAGCACGAGCACAGTGGTCATGACGCATAACTCTAGCGAGGAGCAGACAGGCGCGCTTTCATCATGCGGAGCCCGTCGTCGTGCACGAGATAGATGGCGAACACCTCGACAGCCTCGTCGTGCGCTGCGGAATGCAGACCATCTGCCCACAATTCGTCGAATCCGTGAGGGGTCTCGTCTCCGGGCCGCTCGAGGGCGAAGAGGATGCTGCCGCCCGGTCCGTATTCGTCGAGAACCTGCCCGAGGCTCGCCACGATCGAACGCAACTCGTCTTCGCTCGGACTGACCGGAATCCCATCGATCGGAATGACGATGGGCAGTCGGCTTCCGTTCGAGGCCAGGAGAAATGCCCAGAGCTGGCGTCTGAGAGCGGGGCCGAGCAGCGCGGAAAGAAGCTCGCGTGCATCGGCGTCAGTTGAGATGATCGTGTCGGGACCGGGTGTCGAAGAAGAGATCGTCATACAGACACCTTCGCGCCTCTCAGACGGCGAGCTGTCGACTTGTCCACAGAGGGGCGCTCCCCTCCTGCACAGCCTCTGTCAGGAGCCGATCTCCTGATACGCCGCGAACAGAAGAGATGTCTCGGGGCCGGCGAGAACCGACGGCTTGGCGAGGTCGTCGAGAACGATGAAGCGGAGCATTCCGGCGCGCGCCTTCTTGTCACGCTGCATGGTCGCCAGAAGGGTCTGCCAGCGGCCGACCGGGTAGCTGACGGGCAGGGTCAACGAGGTGAGAATGCGTCGGTGGCGTTCGACGACCTCGTCCGACAGGGCTCCGGTGAGCCTTCCCAGCTCTGCAGCGAAGACCATGCCCACCGAGATCGCGGCGCCGTGTCTCCACTGATACCGCTCGGCGTGTTCGATCGCGTGCCCCAGCGTGTGACCGTAGTTGAGGATCTCGCGGAGTCCCTGCTCGGTGAAGTCCTCGCCCACCACGCGCGCCTTCATAGCGATGGAGAGTTCGACGACACGCCTGAACTCGGGGGTCGACGGGTCGGTGGCGCGGTCGACATCGGCTTCGACGATGTCGAGGATCTCCGGCTCCGAGATGAAGCCGGCCTTCACGATCTCGGCGAATCCGGCGAGGATCTCGTTTCGAGGAAGGGTGTCGAACGTGTCGAGGTCCCCGACCACGGCGCTCGGTGCGTAGAACGTGCCGACGAGGTTCTTTCCCTCGGCCGTGTTGATGCCGTTTTTTCCCCCGACGGCTGCATCGACCAGGCCGAGAACCGAGGTCGGCACCTGCACCAGGCGTACGCCTCGCAGCCAGGTCGCAGCAACGAATCCCGCGAGATCGGTGATCGCTCCCCCACCGAATCCGATGACGGCGTCGGATCTCGTGAAGTCCGACTGGCCCATGACCTGCCAGCAGAACGCCGCGACCTCCACGCGTTTCGCCTGCTCCGCATCCGGAACCTCGGCGAGAAGCACCTCGTAGCGGCCGAGCAGGCTCTCTCTCATCGCCGCGGCTTTCGCCGCCAATGTGGGAGCGTGCACGATCAGCACTTTCCGCACACCCTGCCCGAGGAACTCGGAGAGGTCGCCGACGAGACCGCGCCCGATCACAACGTCGTACGGATCGGTGCCAGACACGGGGATCCGGGTAACGGGTGTGCTGTCTGTCATGGCGTGTCTTTCTGGGATGGACGTGAACGGGCCCACTGCGCGATCTCGGTCGCGATGACCTCGGTCGGGCGGTGGGACGTGTCGATGGAGAAGTCGGCGAGCGATTCGTAGAGCTCACGGCGCGTGTCGACGAGCGCCTGCCACGATTCGATCGACGAGATGAGGGGGCGCTTGCCGTTCGCCAGCCGTGGCGCGACTGCCGAGGCTTCGACGGTCAGCAGAACGACCGGCAGTGACGAGATGTCGGCTTGGGTGCGCAGATCGAGTACTGCTCCCCCGCCGAACGCGACGACGCCTGAGCCCGAGAGCGCGTGCTCGACGGCGACGCGCTCCAGCGTTCTGAAGTGAGCCTCTCCGTGGGCGGCGAACAGCTCTGAGATGGCGCCGTGCTGGCGCACGATCTCGGTGTCGGTGTCGATGAACGGAACGCCCAGAGTGCGGGCGACCTTCTTGCCGATCCGAGACTTTCCCGCCGCAGGCGCACCGATCAGCACGAGGAGCATGAAGCCGGCCTCAGTCGGTGCCGTCGATGCCGGCGGATGCGAGACGGTCGGGGATGTGTGCGAGGTACGACTCGAGATTGCGCTTGGTCTCCGGCACGGAGTCGCCCCCGAATTTCTCGAGCACGGAGTTCGCGAGCACGAGCGCCACCATCGCCTCAGCGACGACCCCGGCCGCGGGAACCGCGCATACATCGGAACGCTGGTGATGGGCGGCCGCCGCCTCGCCCGTGGCGACGTCGACGGTGCGGAGCGCATGAGGAATCGTCGCGATCGGCTTCATTCCGGCGCGGACACGCAGCACGGTTCCGGTGCTCATGCCGCCCTCGGTGCCTCCGGCCTTGTCGCTGAGACGCGTGATCCGCCCGTCAGACTGCACGAGTTCGTCGTGCGCGTCGGATCCTCGGCGCGTCGTGGTCAGGAATCCATCGCCGACCTCGACACCCTTGATCGCCTGGATACCCATCAGAGCGGCGGCCAGCGCGGAGTCGAGACGTCTGTCCCAGTGAACGTATGATCCGAGGCCCGGCGGAACGCCGTACGCGAGCACCTCGACGACGCCGCCGAGGGTGTCGCCGTCTTTGTGCGCGGCATCGACCTCTGCCACCATGAGTGCGCTGGTCGCCTCGTCGAAGCAGCGAAGGGGATCGGCATCGAGAGTGGCGACGTCGCGCGGCAGAGGCAGCGGTCGGCCTTCTGGAACCCGCACGGGACCGATCGACAGCGTATGACTGACCAGGGAGATGCCGAGTTCCGACAAGAAGCTTCTCGCGACAGCGCCGAGCGCGACCCGAGCCGCAGTCTCGCGGGCACTCGCACGCTCGAGAACGGGACGAGCCTCGTCGAAGCCATACTTCTGCATACCCACAAGATCGGCGTGGCCCGGGCGCGGACGTGTGAGCGGCGCTCCGCGGCCCCGACTCGCCTGATCGGCATCGACGGGTTCTGGACTCATCACCTCGACCCACTTGGGCCACTCGGTGTTGCCGATGCGGATGGCCACCGGGCTGCCGAGGGAGTAGCCGTGTCGGACTCCGGCCGAGATGGTCAGTTCGTCTTGTTCGAACTTCATGCGCGCGCCTCGGCCATAACCCAGCTTGCGGCGCGCTAGGTCGGCGCGGATGTCGTCCATCAGCACGGGCACGCCAGCTGGCAGCCCTTCGATGGTGGCGATGAGTTCAGGGCCGTGCGATTCTCCGGCGGTGATCCAACGAAGCATATAAAGGCTGTTCCTTCAGGCGGCAGGATGGTCGACGGCGGCCGGTGACCGGCGGCCAGACGCGTCGGCGTGCGGACAGCCGACACTCGATCCTCCCACAGATCGTCCTCGGCCTCCTGCGGGAAGCTATCGCTCGCCCGGCCCGTCGAGGTCGTCGACCGACGACTCCATCGCTGCCAGCACGGCAGACTCATCGGGCAGCGACAGCGCAGGGTCGGCGTTCACGAAGATGCGGATCTGCACGAGAGCCTGATGGATCAGCATGCGAAGGCCCGACACGACCGTTCGGTCCGAGGCGCTCCACACCGCGCCGAGCGCGCTGGGCCACGGATGGTAGGCGACATCGAGCAGATCTGATCGAGCGGGAAGCGTACTGTCACTGAGAAGCACGGCCGGCTCCGCGGTTCCCGGAAGAGTCGAGATCACCAGCGAAGCATCGACGATGTCGAGCGACGCGACAGTGAGCGGAAGAATCGCGATCGACGTTCCCGCGGCGTGCGCGATCTGCACGAGCTCATCGGCCTTCTCCGGGCTGCGCGCGAGAACACTCACGTGCTCTGCTCCGAGTAGAGCCGCGGCCACCACGGCCGATGCAGCGGTCGCTCCCGCGCCCAGAACGGCCACATGGCGCGCATGCACGATCGACTTCTCGGCGAGGGCGCGCACGATGCCGCCGACGTCGGTGTTGAAACCGTCGAGACGACGCTCACCATCGACACGAGCGAAGCGCACAGTGTTCGTCGCTCCGGTGAGCACGCTCAGCTCGTCGCGGCTGTCGAGTAGCGGCCGGATGCTGTGCTTCAGCGGCATCGTCAGCGAGAGCCCGAGCCACTCGTCTCCCCGGCCCGCCACGAACGCGGCCAGATCGTCCTCCGCCACATCGATCGCGTCGTAGTGCCAGTCGAGGCCGAGCGCGGCGTAGGCCGCCGCGTGCAGGCGCGGAGAAAGGGAGTGCGCGATCGGCGAACCGAGAACAGCCAGCCGCCTGGCCGTTGCTGTGGGCATGCTCGAGTCAGTCATCGTCGTCAGTGATTGGCCTGATACTGCTTCACGGCTTCGTCGTGCTCCTCTTGGGTCACCGAGAAGACGGTCTCGCCGGTGTCGAGGTTCACGGTCACGAAATATCGCCAGTCGCCGTCTGCCGGATGCAGGGCCGCGTCGATCGCGTCATCGCCCGGGTTGGAGATCGGACCGACAGGCAGACCCGGGTTCGCATAGGTGTTGTAGGGGTTCGACGCGTCGTCACGTTCTGCCTCGGTCGTGTCGACTGCACCGCCGCCGGCGCCGTAACGAACCGTGGCATCCGACTGCAGGTTCATGCCGTCGGCCAGGCGATTCTGAAAGACCCGCGACACCTTGTACATATCGTCTTTGCTGCCGGACTCGCTCTGGATGAGGCCCGCGAGGGTCAGCACATGCAAGCGCTGGTCTGCGGGTACACCCGCCGCGTCGAGAGCCTGGTACGTGCGGTCGACCATCGTCTTGAGCATCTCGGCGGCCGTCTGTCCGGGCTGGAACTCATAGGTCGCGGGGAACAGGAAGCCTTCGACGCTCGGCGCCTCGGCCGGCACCCCGAGCGACACGAAGTCCGCACCGGCGGCCTTGAAGTCGTCGAACGGCATCCCCGTGACATCGGCGAGCGACTGATAGATGCCCGACGCCGTCGTGCCCTCGGGAATAGTCACGGTGTAGTCGACCTTGTTCGCCGGATCGAGCAGTGCGGCGAGAGCGGACTTCGAACTCATCTTCGCCGCGAGTTTGAACGTGCCGGTCTGGAAGACGGGCTGCGGATTCTCTTTGAGCAGAAGGGAGTAGAAGGTGTCGGAACTCTTGACCACGCCGGCCTCTTGCAACTTGACGCCGATGGCGTCGCCGTACTCTCCGTCGGAGATCTTCACCATGACCTCGCCCGAACCGTTGCCGCTGTAGTCATCGTTTGACTTCGGATTGAGCATCGCGGTGATCTGAGGCTCGAACGTCGAATACACGAAGGCCCCTCCACCGGCGATCAGACCGAGGATGACGACCGTCACGATCACGCCGGTGAGCGCGCGACGTCGACGCCGCGGCGGCTCCGAGTGCCTCACGGTGGCATGCGTCTCGCGCCGCTCTCGTCGTGACTGCGGCTGACCGGTGGGCTTCGACGTCGAAGCGGGCTCACGCAGGAACTCGGAGAACGGGTGGTCTTCTGGTGGCTGACGGTCAGTCACGGTAAATCCCCCTGTGGATCGGGTCCCAATTCGGATGCGGCGATTCCGGGCGGGTTTCCCGTGGACGCCTCCGAATCGAGGGCATGCTGCAAAAGTATAACCGCGGCGATCTGGTCGATCACGGGACGCGATCCTTTTACAGCACGGCCGGAGGTGTGGAGCGCGGCCTGAGCGGAGACCGTCGTGAGTCTCTCATCGATCATTCGCACGGGCCTGCCCGTGGCGGCGGCTATCCGACCCGCGAAGGCAACGGCGTCATCTGTCGACGCCGTCGTGCCACCCGACAGAGACAGCGGCAGACCGACGACAACCTCGGCGCAGTCGAGTTCGTCGCACAGTATCGTCAGGCGGTCGATGTCTGCCGTGCTGTTACCCGACGAGCGCGCCACCGTCTCGAGCGGCGTCGCCAGCATGCCGTGGAAGTCGCTGCGCGCGACGCCGATGCGGGCCTTCCCCACGTCGACGCCGAGGCGAACGCCCGACCTCACCCGGTCAGCCTAGAACCGTCTGCGACACCGCCGTGAGGGCGCTGTCGATGGCGGCCGAGTTCGTGCCACCGCCCTGGGCGAGATCGTCTTTTCCGCCGCCCCCGCCGCCCAGAATGGATGCGGCCTGCTTGGCGAGAACTCCGGCTCGGTGGCCGAGGGCGCGCGCCGCGTCGTTGGTCGCGACTATGACGACAGGCTTCCCGGCGACGACCGCGGCGAGTGCCACGACGGCCGGAGCGGATCCGAGCCGCTCCCGGACTCCTGTGACGAGGGCTCGCAGATCATCGGACGAGGAGAGCTCCCCGGCATCGGCGGCTACGAGGCGAAGCTCTCCGACGGTGCGCGCGGTATCGACCAGCGAGGGGACGCGGGCGCTCAGGGCGCTCGCCTCGTAGGCGGCGAGCTTCTTCTCCGCCGCTTTGAGATTCGCGACGAGATCCTGGATGCGCGCGGGCACGTCTTCTCGCGGAGCCTTCAGCGTGGTCGCCAACTGCGTCACGACGCTGCGTTCTGCGGCGAACTGGCGGAATGCCTCGATGCCGACCAGCGACTCGACTCGACGGTTGGTCGAACCGATCGACGATTCTCCGAGGATGTTGATCATGCCGATCTCTGAGCTGTGCTGCACATGCGTTCCTGCACAGAGCTCACGCGACCAGGGTCCCCCGATGTCGACGACGCGCACGACGTCGCCGTACTTCTCGCCGAACAGGGCCATGGCCCCCAGCGCCTTGGCCTCGTCGAGGGGAAGCTCGCGCGTGACGACCTCGAGATCGCTGCGGATGGCGAGGTTCGAGATCTCTTCGATCTCGGAGCGGGTCTCGGTCGACAGAGGCTGGTTCCACGAGAAGTCGAGACGGAGGTAGCCGGCCTTGTTGTACGAGCCGGACTGGTGGGCCTGCGGGCCGAGTGTCTGGCGGAGCGCCGCGTGCACGAGGTGCGTACCCGAGTGCGCCTGGGTGGCGCCGCGGCGCCACTCCGGGTCGACGACTGTCGTCGCCGCATCGTCGACCGACACCTGGCCGCTCGTGACGTGCACGCGGTGGCTGATGAGACCCTTGACGGGCTTCTGTACGTCGAGCACCTCGAGCTCGAAGCCGTCGCCCCGGATGATGCCGGAGTCGGCCTCCTGGCCACCCGACTCGGCGTAGAGCGTGGTCTCGGCGAGGATGACCTCGAGGGTCTCACCGGCGACGGCGCTGGTCACCGACTGTCCGTCGATGATGAGTCCGAGGATCTTCGACTCGGTGACCAGCTCGTCGTAACCGAGGAATGTGGTCTCGCCGATGGCCCTGAACTGGCTGTAGACACCAAGGTCGGTGATGCCGAGTTTCTTGGCCTTCGAGTCGGCCTTGGCGCGCTGCTTCTGTTCGCTCATCAGCGACTCGAATGCAACACGGTCTACGGCGAGCCCGGCTTCCTCGGCCATCTCCATCGTGAGGTCGATCGGGAAGCCGTAGGTGTCGTGGAGCTGGAAAGCCGTGTCGCCGGCGAGGGTCTTGGCGCCCTTGTCTTTGGCCGAGTTCACGGCGAGGTCGAGAATGTTGATGCCGCCGCTGAGGGTGCGCAGGAACGACTCCTCTTCTGCGTACGCGGTCCGCGAGATGCGGTCGAAGTCGGTCTCCACCTCGGGGTATGCGGCCTTCATGGCGTCACGAGATGCCGGGAAGAGCTCCGGGAAGACGGCGGTGTCGACGCCCAGAAGACGCATGGAACGCACCGAGCGGCGCAGCAGGCGGCGCAGGATGTATCCCCTGCCCTCGTTCGACGGCGTGACCCCATCGGACATCAGCATCAACGCGCTGCGCACGTGGTCGGCGACCACGCGCATCCGGATGTCGTCTTCGTGGTCGGCGCCGTAGCGGCGGCCGGAGATCAGTGACGCCGTGTCGAGCACGGGGCGCACCTGGTCGATCTCGTAGAGGTTCTCGACCCCCTGCTTCAGGAACGCCACGCGCTCGAGGCCCATGCCCGTGTCGATGTTGCGGCTGGGCAGATCGCCGAGGATCTCGAAGTCGTTCTTGCCGGTGCCTTCACCGCGCAGGTACTGCATGAATACGAGATTCCAGATCTCGATGTAGCGGTCGTCGTCGGCCGCGGGTCCGCCCTCGCGTCCGTAGGCGGGGCCGCGATCGAAGAAGATCTCGGAACACGGGCCGGCCGGGCCGGGCTGACCGGTCGACCAGTAGTTGGAGTCCATGCCCAGACGCTGGATGCGCTCGTCGGGCAGGCCCGCCGTCTTCTTCCAGTACTCGATGGCCTCATCGTCGTCTTCGTAGACGGTGACCCAGAGGTCTTTCTCGTCGAAGCCGAGTCCGCCGTCGGCCTCGGGCGTGACGAGTAGCTCCCAGGCGTAACGGATCGCCTGTTCCTTGAAGTAGTCGCCGAACGAGAAGTTGCCGTTCATCTGGAAGAAGGTGCCGTGTCTGGTGGTCTTGCCGACCTCTTCGATGTCGAGCGTGCGAATGCACTTCTGCACGCTCGTCGCCCGCGGGTACGGGGCGGGGACCAGGCCCGTGAGGTAGGGAATGAACGGCACCATGCCCGCGACGGTGAAGAGCAGAGTCGGGTCGTCGCTGACGAGCGATGCGCTCGGAACGACCGTGTGCCCCTTGTCTGCGAAGAAGGTGAGCCAGCGTTGGCGGATATCGGCGGTGTTCATGGGGTCCGTTGCATTCGGCGCGTCGGACTGCGAAGACCGTAGTCGACGACGCGATAGGGAAAGGTGTTAGCGGCCGGTCGACGTGATGGCGTCGCCAGCGTCAGAGAGCACGGCGCGGAGCTCGGACTCCCGCTCGCGGTATCCGTCGACGACGGACTCGGTGAACCCCTTGGTGCGCTTGTCGAGATCGGAGAAGAATCTCTTGCCCTCAGCGGTCTGGTTGACCTGATGGGCGACGACGAATCCGAGAGCGACTCCGAGTGCGAGCCACAGGATGTTCTTCAATGTTCTCTCCTCGAGACGCGAATTGGGCTGGGATGGAGACAAGTTTAGTCGGCGCGCACGGCCAAGGCCGTTGCTCGCCTGGAGACCTCGTCGTTGAGTCGCTGTCGCCACACGGCAGCGAGGGTGGCGTCGTCGGTCTCGTCATCGAGAATCGTCAGCCACGCCGACAGTTCCGCGTCGAGCCACTCGAATTGACGAACGGATGCGGCCAGCACGTCTCGAGGAGCGGTGTAGCTCTCCCACGATACGGCGACGCGATTCAGCACCACATAGATCCACACCTGGTCGAGTGCCGCATCGTCCGGGTCGCCGCCTGCGCTCTCGGCAAGGACAGCCTCGAGCCCGCCGATGTCATCTCGCAGGGCTGCGACCCTGGCTTCGGAATCGAGGCGGGCGTCGCTGGAACGCGCCTTGCCTGCGGCGACGATGCTGCAGGCCTCCTCGCCGTCCACGAGATCACGACGCAGGCCTTGCAGCAGCTCGGGCAGCGTCAGGCGCAGCCCATCCGGGATGTCGTAGCGGGTGATGGGATGCCGTCCCCCGGGATTTCCGAAGACCATCCCGACCTCCATGGCGGCGATCGCCGGTGCGGCCGCAGTGCTGAACGGGGCGTCGACGATGGTCGGAACGGAATCGGCTTCGACGGGTGTGCCCTGGGCTCCGACGCTCCCGAAGATGTAGTCGGCCTGAGGGTTCACTCCCACATCAGGGTCGGGCGAGGCGTCGGTGTATCGGATGTAGCGCACCGTGGATCGCACAATGAAGAACAGGCCGATCGCGAGTCCGATAGCCAGAACGATAAGAAGGAACTCCACCGACCGCCTACTTTGACCGGCGTCGGCGGGAGGAAGGCTGCTTGGGCCCGCGGAAGCTCAAGATGCCCGCTCTGACGGCAGCACTGAACCCGGCGACCTTGATCAGAGGTCCGCCGACCGACGCGGCGAAGAGGGCCACGAGGCTCGTGACATTGCCGGTGACCTCGGCGACGTTCTTCGTGATCGTGTCGACGCGAGCGATCTGCTTGTTCGCCTCCTGAATCGTCACCGTCGACTCCTCGAGGATCGGGGTGACGTTGTCGCTCAGCTCTTTGATCGCTGCGCGCGTCTCGTCGAAGACACCGCCCAGCTTGATGAGCGGCAGCGCGAGGAACGCCACGAGGATCGCGAAGACTCCGGCCGCGATGAGTCCGGCGATATCTCCACCTGACATGGGTGAGCTCCTTAGCGGATGCCGGCCATGGGCATCCATTGCAATGAAAAAGGGGCGGGGCACCGAAATCTCGGTGTCCCGCCCCTCAGCGTACCCAATGGGCACGCGGTGAATCAGCGTGCGGCGTAGTACTCGACGACGAGCTGCACTTCACAGGTCACGGGGACCTCGGCGCGCAGCGGACGACGGAGCAGGCGGGCCTGCAGCTTGTCGATCTCGACTTCGAGGTAACCCGGGACCTTGGGGAGCACGTCGAGGTGTCCACCTGCGGCGGCGACCTGGAACGGCTCGGTTCCCTCGCTCTTGGGCTTCACGTGGATGAGCTGTCCCGGCTTCACGCGGAAGGAGGGACGGTCGACGAGCTGGCCGTCGACGAGGATGTGACGGTGCACGACGAGCTGGCGAGCCTGCGCGGTGGTGCGGGCGAGGCCCGAACGCACGACGAGGGCGTCGAGACGCATCTCGAGAAGCTCGACGAGGTTCTCACCGGTCAGGCCCTTGGCGCGACGTGCCTCTTCGAAGATGATCTTCAGCTGGGCTTCACGGATTCCGTACTGGGCGCGCAGACGCTGCTTCTCCCGCAGACGCACGGCGTAGTCGGAGTCGGTCTTGCGCTTGGTGCGACCGTGCTCACCCGGAGCGTAAGGACGCTTCTCGAGGTAACGTGCGGCCTTCGGGGTCAGGGCGATGCCAAGGGCTCGCGAGAGGCGGGTCTTGCTGCGTGTACGTGACTTGGTAGACATGTACATCCTTTCAGTGAATCGTCGTGCTGGATGAGGCGCGAACAGAGTGTCTGGTCGCGCAGAGAACTCACCGCTGTCTGAGGCTCGACCCGTGAGAATCGGCCTCGTCTGCGGAGGAAAATGAGGGGATTGTGCCGAGGTCGGTTCGGCTACAGAACACGACCATCTTCGCTGAATGGATTCGCAGCCGCACGAAAGCCACCCGGAACAGGCGTATCGACACTACCACAGTCGGGCAGGCCTACGAGGTGAGAGAAACAGTCGCCCTATTGCCCGCGTGTGATCTGGCGGATCTTGGCCAACCGCGCCGAAACGTCTCGTTCGTTCCCATGCTCTGTGGGGCGGTAGTACTCGGTGCGGCCCAGCTCGTCGGGCAGATATTGCTGCGTGAGCACTCCCCTGTCGTCGTCATGCGGATACTTGTACCCCTTGCCATGGCCGAGCCGTTTGGCGCCCGGATAGTGAGCGTCACGGAGGTGCTTCGGCACGCGCCCGAACTTTCCTGCCCTGATGTCGCCGATGGCCTGGTCGATCGCCAGGTAGGAGGCGTTCGACTTGGGTGCGGTCGCCAGATAGACGGTGGCCTCGGCCAGGGGAATCCGACCCTCCGGCATTCCGATGAATTGAACGGCGTCGGCCGCTGCCACGGCCACGACCAGTGCCTGAGGGTCTGCCATGCCGATGTCTTCGGAAGCGGAGACGATGAGCCTGCGGCAGATGAAGCGGGGGTCTTCTCCGGCTTCGATCATGCGGGCGAGGTAGTGCACCGACGCGTCGACGTCGGACCCTCGGATCGACTTGATGAACGCGCTGATGACGTCGTAGTGCTCGTCGCCGTTGCGGTCGTAGCGCAGGAGTGCGCGGTCGACGGCCTGGGCAACGGTTTCTTCGGTGATGAGAGGCGACTCGGCGCTCGTCGACGAGTCGCCACTCTCGCTCGGCCCGGCCGATGCGAGGATCGACCCCGCGGAGGCCTCGAGCGCGGTGAGCGCCCGGCGAGCATCGCCGGATGCGAGACGCACGATGGCCGAGCGGGCGTCAGGATCGAGACGGACGCGACCGGCGAGACCCCGGGCATCCGATACCGCGCGATCGACGACGATACCGAGATCGTCGTCGCTGAGCTGTTCGAGCGTGAGGAGAAGCGATCGGGAGAGCAGGGGCGAGATCACGGAGAACGACGGATTCTCCGTCGTAGCCGCGACCAGAATGACCCAGCCGTTTTCGACGCCGGGAAGCAGAGCATCTTGCTGCGCTTTTGTGAAGCGGTGGATCTCGTCGAGGAAGAGCACAGTCGACAGACCGTAGAGATCGCGGCTTCGGAAGGCCTCTTCCATTACCTGGCGAACGTCTTTCACCCCGGCGGTCACCGCGGAGAGTTCGACGAACTTGCGCCCAGAGCTGTGAGCGATGGCCTGAGCGAGCGTTGTCTTGCCCGTGCCCGGAGGCCCCCAAAGAATGACGGAGACCGAGCCCTGAGTTCCCTCGGTGTCTGATGCGAGATTCACGAGGGGTGACCCCGGGCGCAACAGGTGCTTCTGCCCGGCCACTTCGTCGAGCGAGCGGGGGCGCATGCGCACGGCGAGGGGAACCGATCCGCTGTGCAGACCGGGCTGAGAGGTGACCATCAAATAAGGCTACCGGCAGCATCCGACAGCGGCCCCGTGAACGTCGGGTTGGGAAGGATGCCCCGTGGCCCGTAAAGTTCAGGAGGGATTCACGCGCGCGACGCGATCCCACCGAACCCAACAAACGAGTGTTCGCCCGATCTGTCGGGTGATGGAGGATCCGTGGCACCGAGGAATCAGGACCGAGAGGCCCGCGCTGCGCGTCAACGTCTGCGCGACTACCAGGCGCGGCAGACGATGCACGCCTCGAAGATCGCCCGACGCAGGCGCGACAATGTGGTGGCCGTGCTCGTGGCCATCCTGGTCATCGCAGCAGCCGTCGTCGTGCAGGTCTTCTATTTCGCGGGTGGCCCTGGAACGCCGACGCCGTCGCCCAGCGCGACAGCGGCATCCACCGACACGCCCGCGCCGACGCCGACACCGAACTCGGCCGACGTTCCCAACCCCGCCGCGGCCGAAGGTCGCACGTGGACCGGAGAGATGACGGTCAACGACATCCCGCTCGGAATCTCTCTCGACGGCGCGGCCGCTCCCCAGGGCGTGGCCAACTTCGTGACCCTGGCGCAGAAGGGTTTCTACAACGGACTCACCTGCCACAGACTCACCACGTCTCCCGGTTTCGGCGTGCTGCAGTGCGGCGATCCCAACGGCGACGGGTCGGGCGGCCCGGGCTACAGCTTCGGCCCCATCGAGAACGCACCCGCAGGTGACGTGTACCCGGCGGGAACCATAGCGATGGCGCGCCAGGGAGGAAACGGCTCGAGCATGGGAAGCCAGTTCTTCATCGTCTACGAAGACACCACGATTCCGTCTGATGCCGCGGGCGGCTACACCGTGCTCGGAACGGTTACGAGCGGGCTCGACGCGCTCAAGGCCGGCGTCACCGATGCTGGCACTGCGGACGGTTCGGCCGACGGCAAGCCGTCGATTCCCGTTACCATCGGCACTATCGCGGTTCAGTAACCACTTGCCCCCGTGCAATAGGGTTGAATAGCGCATTCCGAACAACGTCGACAGGGTGAATTTCGTGACCAGTAGTGCTGAGCATCCATTTGGACGCGTAGATGAGACCGGAACGGTCTATCTGCGCGAGGCGTCCGGCGAGCGTGTGATCGGGCAGTATCCCGATGGCACGGCCGAGGAGGCCCTCGGGTACTTCGAACGCAAGTACACCGATCTGGCCGGCCAGGTGACACTGCTAGAGCAGCGTGCCAAGCGGGGCGCTTCCGCCGCCGACATCGGCAAGGCCGTCAAGGCCCTCAGCGAGGCGGTGTCGAGCGCGAACGCCCTCGGCAACCTCGAGGCTCTCTCCACCCGGCTCGCAGCTCTCACCGAGACGCTCGGTGCGCTGAACGAGCAGCAGTCGGCAGAGGCCAAGGCACAGTTGGCCGAGGCCATCGAGTACCGCACCGCGATCGTCACCGAGATCGAGGCGCTGGCTGCCGAAGATCCCGCCAAGGCGCAGTGGAAGCAGGTGACCGGCGCGCTCGACTCGCTGTTCGCCCGCTGGCAGAAGCACCAGCAGGAGGGCCCGCGCCTTCCCCGCGCCGAGGCCAACGAACTGTGGAAGCGATTCCGCGACGCACGCACGATCATCGAACAGCACCGCAAGGCGTTCTTCTCGGAGCTCGACAACGCCCACCGCGACGCACGTACCAAGAAGCAGCAGCTCGTCGCCGCGGCCGAGGCTCTGGCAGAGAAGGGTGCAGACGGCGTCAACGCCTACCGCGACCTCCTCGATGAGTGGAAGAAGGCCGGACGGGCAGGCAAACGCTACGACGACTCTCTGTGGGAAAAATTCAAGGCTGCGGGCGACGTGGTCTACGGCGCGCGCAGCGAGATCATCGCGAAAGACGACGAGGAGTTCGCCGGAAACCTCGAGCTGAAGCTCGCTCTTCTGACCGAGGCGGAGCCGCTGCTTACCGAGACCGACCGCACGCGCGCCAAAGAGATCCTCACGGGCATCCAGCGCCGGTGGGACGAGATCGGCAAGGTGCCCCGCGATCAGGTGAAGCCCATCGAGGATCGACTTCGCAAGGTCGAGGCAGCGGTGCGCAAGCTCGATGAGGACTTCTGGCAGCGCAACAATCCCGAAAAGAAAGCACGAGCAGAGGGTCTCGCCGGCCAGCTGCACGACGCCATCGAGAAGCTCGAAGGTGAGATAGCTGCGGCGAAAGCTGCCGGAGATACGCGCAAGGCGAAAGAACTGCAGGAGTCTCTCGACGCGCGCAAGGTCTGGCTCGACGCACTCGGCTGATGCTCCCCCGCTGAGAACGAGTTCTCCACAGATCAGCCGCGGGGCGGGTCGCCCGCCCGAGAGGACGCCACACTGGGCGTATGACGCGCCTCGAATCGGTCCTCACCGAAGACGACCTCCCTCTGAGCGAGTTGTGGGCGGCGTGCCGAGACGGAGAACTCGTGCCGCTGTCATCGTCGGCCTTCGTCTTCGCCGATGTGCCCCAGACCCCGGTCGTTCGGGCGCTCGCCGTACGCCCGGTGCTGGCGCGTCGCAGCATCATCGAACGCCACAGTGCGGCATGGGTGCACGGTGCGCTGGCGACTCCACCGCGACTGCACACGATCGCCGTCAGATACGCCAACAGATCGAGTGCCTCTCGAAACCTGGCCGTCGTCCGCGAGGTGGCATTGAGACCAGGCGACACCATGACGGTCGTCGGCATCGAGGTCACTACTCCCCTGCGCACGGCGATCGACCTCGCGCGCGATCGAGCGTTCGACGATGCGAAAGACTCCCCCGTGATCGCGAAGCTCCTTGCGTCGTCTGGCCTGCCCGAGTGCCGCGCCTACCTCGCGGCCGCCCGCAACCTGCCCCATAAGGCGCGCGCGCTTCAGCGCATCACCGACGCACTTCTCTTCGCCGCGATGGAGCGGTGAAGTAAGCGACGGCGCTGCGGCACGACGGCGAGAGGCCGATCAGCCGTCGCTGACCCGGTAGACGTCGTAGACGGCGTCTATGCGGCGCACCGCATTGAGCACACGGTCGAGGTGAGTGGTGTCGCCCATCTCGAAGACGAAACGGCTGATCGCCAGCCGGTCGCTCGAGGTGTTGACCGTGGCCGAGAGAATGTTCACGTGGTGCTCAGAGAGCACGCGGGTGACATCTGAGAGCAGGCCTGAGCGGTCGAGCGCTTCGACCTGGATCTGCACGAGGAAGAGGCTCTTCGAGGACGGCGCCCACTCGACGTCGATCATGCGCTCTGGCTCGTTGAGCAGCGATGCGACGTTGTGGCAGTCGGCCTGGTGCACCGAGACTCCCGAACCGCGAGTGACGAAGCCGACGATCTTGTCGCCCGGAACCGGGGTACAGCACTTCGCCAGCTTCACCAGGATGTCGGGGGCGCCCCTGACGAGCACTCCCGAGTCGCTCAGCTTGCTTCTACGACGGCCGTGCACCACGACGTCGAGATCAGAGTCTTCGCTGATGGCCTCGTTCTGGAGTCCCGCGAGTACCTTCTCGATCACGGACTGTGTGGATACGTGGCCCTCGCCGATGGCTGCGTACAGGCCTGAGACGCTGTCGTATCTCATCTGCGAGGCGACCTCGGCGAATGAATCCTGACTCATGAGCTTCTGCAGGGGCAGGTTCTGTTTGCGCATGGCTCGAGCGATGGCATCCTTGCCCTGCTCGATCGCCTCGTCGCGTCGCTCTTTGGTGAACCACTGCCGAATCTTGTTGCGGGCGCGAGGGCTCTGCACAAAGGCGAGCCAATCCTGGCTGGGACCGGAGTCGGGATTCTTCGAGGTGAAGACCTCGACGGAGTCGCCGCTGTTGAGAGTGGACTCGAGCGGGACGAGGCGACCGTTGACCTTGGCACCCATCGTGCGGTGGCCCACCTCGGTGTGAACCGCATAGGCGAAGTCAACCGGAGTCGCGCCGGCGGGAAGACCGATGACCTTCCCCTTGGGCGTGAAGACGTAGACCTCCTTCGCGCCGATCTCGAAGCGCAGTGAGTCGAGGAACTCCCCCGGGTCGACCGTCTCGGCCTGCCAGTCGGAGATACGGGCGAGCCAGGCCATGTCGTTGTCGGCGGTCTGGTCGACCTGGGCTGTGCGCCCGCCGTTCACGCGTTCCTTGTACTTCCAGTGCGCCGCAACGCCGTATTCGGCCTGACGGTGCATCTCGTGCGTACGGATCTGGATCTCGACCGCACGCCCGTCGGGGCCGATGACCGTCGTGTGCAGCGACTGGTAGAGATTGAACTTCGGCGTCGCGATGTAGTCCTTGAAACGCCCCGGAATCGGATTCCACCTCGCGTGGATCGAGCCGAGGACGGCGTAGCAGTCGCGAAGTGAGTTCACGAGAACCCGGATTCCGACGAGGTCGTAGATCTCGTCGAAGTCGCGACCGCGCAGAATCATCTTCTGGTAGATCGAATAGTACTGCTTGGGGCGCCCGACGACCTTTCCCCGGATCTTGGAGCTCTTGAGGTCATCGTTGACCGAGTCGATGACCTGCTGCACATAGGCCTCGCGCTGCGGAGTGCGCTGGCGTACGAGGTTCTCGATTTCGACGTAGAGCTTGGGATACAGCACCGCGAAGCTCAGGTCTTCGAGTTCCCACTTGATCGTCTGTATTCCCAGACGGTGCGCCAGGGGCGCGTAGATCTCGAGGGTCTCCTTCGCCTTGCGTTCGGCGGATGCCGCCGGCACGAATCCCCACGTGCGGGCGTTGTGCAGACGGTCGGCGAGCTTGATGATCAGAACCCGGATGTCTCTCGACATCGCCACGATCATCTTGCGCACGGTCTCGGCCTGTGCGCTGTCGCCGTACTTGACCTTGTCGAGCTTCGTCACGCCGTCGACGAGCATCGCGACCTCGTCGCCGAAGTCGGCGCGCAGTTGGTCGAGCGAATACTCCGTATCTTCGACGGTGTCGTGAAGAAGGGCTGCGGCTACGGTCTTCGATCCGATGCCCAGCTCAGCCAGAATCTGCGCGACGGCAACGGGGTGGGTGATGTACGGCTCGCCGCTTCGCCGCTTCTGACCGTCGTGAGCGCGCTCGGCGACGGCATAGGCACGCTCGATGACGGTGAGGTCGGCCTTCGGGTGGTTCAGTCGCACCGTGCGAATCAACGCATCGACGGCGCCCGTTGGTTGGGCACGCGAGAAGATTCTCGGAACCAGACGGCGCAGGCTGGCATTCGACGTCGTTGTGCTGTCCGTCATAGTGGGGCCTCCGCTGTCAATTATCCCCCGCGCCGGACCCTGCCGAGAACACGACGGTTACGCCGTGGGCTGACCTTCCACCACGGCGTCCGTCGGACGCCCGGCGGCGGAGGCGCGTGCGCGCTCCGCGAGGGTCCGATCGTTCTGCTTGGCGATCTTCGGCTCGCGCTCTCGCAGCTGAGCGTAGAGAGGCGCCGCCACGAAGATCGTGGAGTACGTTCCGACGAGGATTCCTACCAGGAGCGCGAGGGAGATGTCTCGCAGCGTGTCGGCGCCCAGTACGAAAGCACCGATGAAGAGAATCGCCGCAACCGGCAACGCTGCGACCACAGCCGTATTGATGGAACGCACGAGCGTCTGGTTCACGGCCAGGTTCACGGCCTCGCCGAACGTCAGGTGCGAGTCCTTGCCGAGGCGCGCGGTGTTCTCACGAACCTTGTCGAACACGACGACGGTGTCATACAGCGAGTAGCCGAGGATGGTGAGGAAGCCGATGACTGCGGCGGGGGTGATCTCGAACCCTGTCGCGGCGTAGACGCCGGCCGTGAGGACGAGGTCGTGCAGAAGGGCGAGCATGGCTGCGGCGGACATCTTCCACGTGCGGAAGTAGATCGCCATGGCGATGCCGGCGAGGATCAGGAATACGACCAGACCTCGAATCGCCTGGCCTGTCACGTCCGAACCCCATGAGGCACCGATGAACGATGCCGTGATCTCGGTCTCGGGAATCTTGTATGCCGCGGCGAGTGCCGTGCGGACCTCGTTGGTCTCTTGGCCGGTCAGCTGGTCGGTCTGCACGCGAACGCCTGAGGCTCCGAGTGTCGAGACGCGAGCGACTGCCTGCGGAACGACCGAGGCGACCGCATCTTCTGCAGCCGACTGAGGTGTGTCGCCCACTTCGCTCACGACGAACTGTGAGCCCCCTCGGAACTCGATTCCGAAGTTGAAGCCACCCTTGACCAACGGAATGGCCACCGAGGCGACCATCAGCAGGATGGCGATCGTGTACCAGATGCGTCGGTGCTTGATGAAGTCGAAGGACCGTTTGCCTGTATAGAGGTCGTTTCCGAACTGCGCGAAACTGGCCATCAGGAGTCCTTCCTGTCTTTCTTGGTATCGGCGGGTTTCTCAGCCGTGAGTTGGGCCGCCTTGCGCTCGGCGATGGTCTGCCGAAGTGCAGCCTCGCGACCGGCGCCGGCCTTCTTCGTGGCGGTCGAGTCCACCGGCTTGCGGAATTCGGCGCGTCCTCGGTAGATCGCTCCGAGCGCCGTCGGGTCGAGACCAGAGGCCTTGTGCCCGCTCGAGAAGAACCTGGTCGCAGCAAGGAGACGCAGCACGGGGTGGGTGAAGAGAATCACGACGAGAACATCGATGATGGTCGTGACTCCGAGCGTGAGCGCGAACCCACGAACGTTTCCGACCGCGAGCACATAGAGCACGACAGCAGACAGGAGGTTGACCGCCTTGGCGGCGTAGATGGTGCGCTTGGCGCGTCGCCAACCGGCCTCGACCGCTGATGCGAGTCCCTTGCCTTCTCGGAGCTCGTCTCGGATTCGTTCGAAGTAGACGATGAACGAGTCTGCCGTGAACCCGATCGCCACGATGAGACCGGCGACCCCGGCGAGTGACAGGCGGAAGTCGATGCGCCACGACATGAGAGCGATGACGAGATAGGTCATGGCGGCCGCGACGACGAGCGAGGCCACGGTGACGAGGCCGAGTGCGCGGTACTGGAAGAGCGAGTAGATGACCACGAGGATCAGCCCGATCAGACCTGCGATGAGCCCGCTGGCAAGCTGCGTCGACCCGAGCGTCGCCGAGACGGAGTCGTTGCTCTGCACGGTGAAACCGATCGGCAGTGCGCCGAACTTGAGGTTGTCGGCCAGCGTCTTCGCCGAGTCTTGAGTGAAGGAACCGGAGATCTGAGGACGGCCGTCGGTGATGACCGCATTGGTCGTCGGTGCCGAGATGACCTTGCCATCGAGGACGATGGCGAACTGGTTCTGGCTGCCCTTGAGGGCGTTCAAGCGGGTCGTGACGTCGGCGAACTTCGAGGTGCCCTCGTCGTTGAAGACGATGTTGACGACCCACTGACCTGTCGACGCCCCGGTCTGCGTCTGGGCGACACCGCTCGTCGCGTCGGAGATCATCTCTCCCGTGACCTCGACCGGGCCGAGGATGTACTTCGCCTGACCGTTCTCGTCGCATGCGAGCAGCGGCTTGTCGGCGGGCGCTTGCCCCGCGTCTTTCGCCCCGTCTGAATCGCAACTGAAGTTCGTGAACTGGTCCTGAAGGGCCGGCGTGACCCAGTTCAGATCGCTTGCGTTGGTCGGCGCGACGGTGGGGGTGTCTGACAGTCCCTCGGCGGGCGTCGCCGTCGGAGTGACCGCCGCGGTCGGGGCCGCGTCGGCTACGAGCACCGGGCGGAACTCGAGCTTGGCCGACGACTCGATGCGGTTCAGCGTGTCTTGATCGGGCGTTCCCGGAATCGAGACGACGATGTTCTGTCCGCCCTGAGTGCTGATCTCGGCCTCGGAGACTCCGGAGGCGTCGACGCGCTGTCGGATGATCGACACGGCCTGCGAGAGCTGCTCGGCATTGACCTGCTGGCCGCTCTCGAGCTTGGGCGCAAGAATGATCTGCGTTCCGCCCTCGAGGTCGAGACCCAGCTTGAGACCCCAGCCGGCGCCGGGTGCACTGAACAGCACGCCGCCGGCGATGGTTCCTGCGAGTACTGCGAGGACAACGACGAGCCAGATGAGCGTTCGCCACGCCTGCTTGACCGCGGAAAGAGTTGGTGCCACCGGCGAACTCAGCTTTCTTTAGCGCACGCCCCAGGCCAGATCGGCCGGGTGTGTATTGTGCGCGAGGGGTTGGAAAAGAGGGAAGTTACTCGTCGACTTTGTCGGTCTTCGACAGTGCTGGACCCGAGGATGCGGGCTTCGAGTCGGGAGTGTTCTCGACGGTCTCATCGGCACGCTCGCCGAAAGCGGGCTCGGTGGTCGACGAGTCGGCGTCGGTGTCGTCTGCGCCGTCGCTGTCGTGGTCGTCGATGACCCGGGTGACGACCTGGCGGTGCACGGTGAGCACGGTGCCCGGCGATGTCTCGAGAAGAACCTTGTTGTTCTCCTCGTCGATGTCGAGGATCGTTCCGAAGACGCCGAAGTTGGTCATGACGTCGGCACCGACCTGCACTTTCTGCTGCAGCTCTGCAGCCTCGCGCTGGCGCTTGCGGCTGTTGCGGAACATGAAGAACACGAGGATGGCCAGTACCGCCAGCATGCCAATGGTTGGGAGATCAAGAGCCATGAAAAAGTCGTGCCTTCCAGCAATGGGGGGTGATTGTCGGCTTCATACTAGTGACGCCGCCTGATGGCGGGCCTATGGGCCACAGTGAATTATAGGTCATCGCCGAACAGGGAGCCGGACGGACGGCCGATTCCCATGTGCCGCCATCCCGCGGGGGTAGCCACGCGGCCGCGCGGGGTGCGAGTGATCAGGCCGACACGCACGAGGAAGGGTTCGACGACACTCTCGATCGTCTCGGCCTCCTCCCCCACCGACACGGCGAGGGTGCTGAGGCCCACGGGCCCTCCGTTGAAGCGCGTGATCAGGATGTCCATGACTGCCCGGTCGAGCCGGTCGAGCCCCAGCACATCGACGTCGTAGAGCTCGAGAGCGGAGTCGACGACGGACGTGCTCGCCCGACCTCCGTGCACGAGGGCGTAGTCGCGTACGCGCCGAAGAAGGCGGTTGGCTATGCGCGGTGTTCCGCGTGATCTCTGAGCGATCTCGACCAGAGCCGCCTCGTCGATCGACAGTTCGATGAGCGCAGCCGCTCGACGCAACACGTGCACGAGCTCGTCGGTCGAGTAGAACTCGAGGTGCGCAGTGAAGCCGAAGCGATCGCGAAGCGGGTTCGGCAGCAGCCCGGAGCGAGTGGTCGCCCCGACGAGCGTGAACGGCGCCAGATCCAGCGGAATCGAGGTGGCGCCGGCACCCTTGCCCACCATGATGTCGATGCGGAAGTCCTCCATGGCCAGGTACAGCATCTCTTCTGCCGTTCGGGCCATGCGGTGGATCTCATCGACGAAGAGCACCTCGCCCGGCACAAGCGATGACAGGACAGCGGCGAGATCGCCGGCGTGTTGGATCGCCGGGCCACTCGTCAGCCGGAGCGGTCGATCACTCTCGTGCGCGACGATCATGGCGAGCGTCGTCTTGCCAAGGCCGGGCGGACCCGCGAGAAGGATGTGGTCGGGAGTGCGGTTCTGGATTCCTGCCGCCTCGATGAGGAGTTGCAGCTGCCCCCGCACCCTGGCCTGCCCCACGAACTCGGCGAGACTCTTGGGGCGGAGTGCGCCCTCGAACGCGATCTCGCCTTCGGAGAGAGGTTCGGGGTTCACGATCGGGCTGGCATCGCGAGGCGCGGCGGAATCGGAGGGCGTCATCGTGAACCACCCGGATTACGCGGGCCGAGTTCGGTGAGAGCAAGCCGAAGCAGAGCCTGCACCGACGCCGTCTCGTCGTCCGACGCATGCAGAAGAACCGCATCCAGACCGGCCTCGGCCGCCTTCTCATTCCAGCCGAGCCCGACGAGGGCGGCCAGCACATCGTCGCGCACGCTGCCCGTGACCTCTTTGGGCGCCGCCGTGGTGGCCGCGTAGATGGCGACCTTGCCGGCGAGTGAGAGCACGATGAGCTTGGCCGTCTTCGGCCCGATTCCTGACACCTTGCGGAAGACGGCGTCGTCTTCCTGCGCGACAGCGATGGCGATCTGTGCGGGAGAGAGCTCGGCGAGCACACCCATCGCCGACTTCGGGCCTACGCCAGTGACTCCGGTGAGCAGAACGAAGAGATCGAGCGAGTCGTGATCGACGAAGCCGAACAGCGACAGCGAATCTTCGCGCACGATGAGGCTCGTGACGACGGATGCCTCGTGCCCCACCCTCAACGACAGTGTGTGGGCGGGAGTCAGGGTCACGTCGAATCCCACTCCTCCGACCTCGATGACGGCGGACGAGCCGCTCACGCGGAGGACAGTTCCTCGAAGGGCAGAAATCACCGTGTCAGCCTACGGGCAGTGCCCGCTGCTTTCTCTGCGGCGCGCCACGCCTGCTGGGCGCGGGTCATTCCCGACGCGGATGCCGACCCGTCGGGCGCGTGGGCGCTGCGTGTGGCGGGCGAGCGCCACGCGTGGCAGATGGCGAGGGCCAGGGCATCGGCTGCGTCGGCGGGCTTCGGAATCTCGGCGAGGCCGAGGATCTTCGCGACCATCGTTCCCACCTGTTTCTTCTCCGCCTGCCCGTACCCGGTGATCGACGCCTTGACCTCGGTGGGAGTGTGCAGGCTGACGGGGATGCCGTGGCGAGCCGCCGCGAGAAGCGCGATGCCGCTGACCTGCGCCGTGCCCATCACGGTGCTCACATTCTGTTGGGCGAAGACGCGCTCGATCGCGATGCTCTCCGGGCGATGTTCTCCGATGAGCTCGTCGAGACCGAGAGCTATCCCGAGGAGTCGTTGATCGAGATCCATCGTGGGGGGCGTGCGCACCACCGTGACCGCGACGAGCGTTGCGACACGGTTTGCTGTCACGTCGACGACACCGACGCCGCAGCGTGTGAGCCCTGGATCGATTCCGAGAACACGCACGTCGGGGTCGGCCCTACTCCTCGTCGGTGTCGAGTTCGGCGCGGACCTCGTCGCTCAGATCGACGTTGCTGTAGACGTTCTGCACATCGTCGCTGTCTTCGAGGGCGTCGATGAGCTTGAAGACCTTGCGGGCTCCCTCTGCGTCGACGTTCACTTTGAGCGATGCGACGAACTCGACGTCGGCCGAGTCGTACTCGATGCCTGCCATCTGCAACGCCTCGCGGTTGGCCACGAGTTCGCTGGGGTCGGTGACGATCTCATACTGGGCACCATGGTCGATGACCTCTTCGGCTCCGGCATCGAGTACCGCGAGAAGAACGTCGTCTTCGGTGAGGTCCGTGGCATGGGGCACGGCGATCACGCCCTTGCGGGCGAAGTTGTACGCCACGCTTCCGGGGTCGGCCATTGCGCCGCCGTTACGGCTCATCGCCGTGCGCACCTCTGCAGCGGCCCGGTTGCGGTTCTCGGTGAGACACTCGATCAGCAGCGCGACGCCATTCGGGCCGTAACCCTCGTACATGATCGTCTGGTAGTCGACGGACTCGCCGGTGAGTCCTGCTCCGCGCTTGACCGCGCGATTGATGTTGTCGATGGGCACCGACGTCTTCTTGGCCTTCTGGATGGCGTCGACGAGGGTGGGGTTGCCGTTGAGGTCAGCGCCGCCGATCTTCGCGGCGACTTCGATGTTCTTGATCAGCTTGGCGAACGACTTCGCTCGGCGCTGGTCTTTGACGGCTTTTTGGTGCTTGGTGGTCGCCCACTTGGAATGCCCGGACACTGTTTCTGCTCCCTGCGTGCTCTATTCGATCAACGTTCAGTCTAGTGAGCGGCGTGTCACCCCTTTCGGAGAACCGCCGCTCATGACCGGTGTGCGCTGCTAGCGCGAAGCCCGGACCTTGTCGAGGAAGTACTCGTGGAACCGCATGTCGCCGGTGACCTCCGGGTGGAAGGCCGTGCCGAGGAGATTCCGCGACTCGACCGCCACCACACGAGCGTCATCGAGTTGCGCGAGTACCGTGACTCCCTCGCCGACGGACTCGACTACCGGAGCTCGAATGAAGACGGCATGCACGGGCGGGTCTCCGAGGGCGGGCACGGAAAGATCGGTCTCGAACGAATCGAGCTGATTGCCGAAGGCATTGCGTCTTACCGAGATGGAGAGCCCTCCGAGGGTCTGCTGACCCGCGATCGCGTCGAGCACGCCGTCGGCCAACATGATGAGGCCAGCACACGTGCCGTAGACCGGCAGACCACCTGAGATCGCCGATCGAAGGGGCTCCGCGAGGCCGAAAGCCCGCGAGAGCTTGTCCATCACGCTCGATTCGCCGCCCGGAATGACGAGTCCATCGATGTCGTCGATCTCTTCGGGGCGGCGTACCGGTACGGCATCCGCCCCGAGCGAGTTCAGAACGCGAAGATGTTCTCTGAAGTCACCCTGCAGGGCGAGGACTCCGACGCGCGGGGCGGTGCCGTGACTACCAGCCACGCTCTGCGAGGCGGTGGGGTGCCGCGACATCCGACACGTTGATTCCGACCATCGCTTCTCCGAGTCCGCGGGACACCTCGGCGACGACCGTCGGGTCGTCGAAGAACGTGGTCGCCTTGACGATCGCCGCAGCGCGCTCCGCGGGGTTGCCCGACTTGAAGATGCCGGATCCCACGAACACTCCGTCGGCTCCGAGCTGCATCATCATCGCAGCGTCGGCGGGTGTCGCCACGCCGCCGGCGGTGAACAGCACGACCGGCAGAGTGCCGGTCTCGGCGATCTCGACGACGAGATCGTAAGGGGCCTGCAGTTCCTTGGCCGCGACGTAGAGCTCGTCTTTCGACATCGACGACAGGTGAGCGATCTCTGACTTGATCTTGCGGATGTGCTTGGTGGCTTCGGAGACGTCTCCGGTTCCGGCCTCACCCTTCGAGCGGATCATTGCCGCACCCTCGTTGATGCGACGCAGCGCCTCGCCGAGGTTGGTGGCTCCACACACGAAGGGAACCTGGAACTTCCACTTGTCGATGTGGTTGACGTAGTCCGCGGGGCTCAGCACTTCCGACTCGTCGATGTAGTCGACACCGAGAACCTGCAGCACCTGCGCTTCGACGAAGTGGCCGATGCGCGCCTTCGCCATGACGGGGATGGAGACGGCGCCGATGATGCCGTCGATGAGGTCGGGGTCACTCATGCGCGCGACGCCACCCTGCGATCGGATATCGGCGGGAACGCGCTCGAGAGCCATAACGGCTACGGCGCCGGCTTCTTCGGCGATTTTCGCCTGCTCGGCGTTGACAACGTCCATGATCACGCCGCCCTTCAGCATCTCTGCGAGACCGCGCTTGACGCGGCTCGATCCATGCTCGGTGCGGCCGGTCTGGGAAGGTGTTTCTAGGGTGCTCATTGTGTCCTCTCGAACCCGATTCTACTCGGGGTGCTGGTGTCTAGGCTGACTCGGGCCAGGCGGCGGCGATCGACGCGCGTACGTCTCCGAGAAGCTGCGGAAGGGCTTTCGTCTTCGCGATGATCGGGAAGAAATTGGAATCCTGGGACCATCGCGGAACGACATGCTGGTGCAGATGATCGGCAATTCCCGCACCCGCGACCGCGCCCTGATTCATCCCGATGTTGAAGCCGTGGCACTGCGAGGTCTCACGCACGACCCGCATCGCAGTCTGGGTGAGCGCAGCGATCTCGACGACCTCGGCCTCTGTCGCATCGTCGTAGAGCGAGACGTGACGATAGGGGCAGACCAGCAGGTGACCGCTGTTGTACGGAAACAGGTTCAGCAGCACATAGGCGTGCTCGCCTCGATGAACGATCAAGGCCTCTTCGTCGCTCAACTGCGGCGCCCGACAGAACGGGCACGTTTCTTCACCGGTCACCGGACCGTTCTCGATGTAGACCATCCGGTGTGGCGTCCAGAGCCGCTGGTACGCATCCGGAACGCCCGCGAAATCGGCCGAGCTCTCGATCGGAACCTCGGGGAACTCCTGGTCTGCGGGAATCACGCCTGGCCCTGGCTGGTGACCTGCAGACGCGAATCGATGGCGGCTCGGATGCGGGCGACGGCTTCATCGATCGGCACGCCGTTCTCCTGCGTGCCGTCGCGGAAGCGGAAGCTCACTGCTCCCTGCGCACGGTCCTCTTCTCCTGCGATGAGCAGGAACGGGACCTTCTGCAGCGTGTGATTGCGGATCTTCTTCTGCATGCGATCGGCCGAGACGTCGAGCTCGGCCCGCACACCCTGCTTCTTCAGGGTCGAGACGACCTCCGCGAGATAGTCCTCGTATTGTTCGGCGATCGGGATTCCCACGACCTGCACGGGCGCGAGCCACACGGGGAAGGCGCCGGCGTAGTGCTCGGTGAGTACACCGAAGAATCGTTCGATCGAGCCGAACAGGGCGCGGTGGATCATCACAGGGCGCTTCTTCGTGCCATCCGACGCCGTGTACTCCAGCTCGAACCGCTCGGGCAGGTTGAAGTCGAGCTGAACGGTCGACATCTGCCAGGTACGGCCGATGGCGTCGCGGGCCTGCACAGAGATCTTGGGGCCGTAGAACGCGGCTCCCCCAGGATCGGGCACGAGCTCGAGGCCGGACTCGGCGGCGACCTCGGCCAGAGTCGATGTCGCCTCTTCCCACACGTCGTCGTCGCCGACGTACTTCTCGGGGTCTTTGGTCGACAGTTCGAGGTAGAAGTCGGTCAGCCCGTAGTCGCGAAGGAGCGCCAGGATGAAGTTGAGCGTCTTGGTGAGCTCCTCTTTCATGTTCTCGCGCGAGGTGAAGATGTGCGCGTCGTCCATCGTGAGACCGCGCACCCGTGTGAGGCCGTGCACGACGCCGGACTTCTCGTTGCGGTAGACCGTGCCGAATTCGAAGAGTCGAAGAGGGAGATCCCGATACGAACGCCCCGACGACCGATACACGAGGATGTGCATCGGGCAGTTCATGGGCTTGAGGTAGTAGTCCGCCCCCTGGCGAGTGATCTCGCCCTCCTCGTTGCGCCCCTCGTCGAGATGCATCGGGGGGAACATGCCGTCGGCGTACCAACCGAGGTGGCCGGACTGCTCGAAGAGGTGCGCCTTGGTGATGTGGGGCGTGTAGACGAAGTCGTAGCCCTCTTCTTCGTGCTTTCGACGGGAGTAGTCCTCCATCTCCCGACGGATGATCCCGCCCTTGGGGTGGAAGACGGCAAGACCCGAGCCGATCTCGTCGGGGAAGGAGAAGAGGTCGAGCTCGTTGCCCAGTTTCCGGTGGTCGCGCTTCGCGGCCTCCTCGAGGCGCGCCTGGTAGGCGCGCAGCTCGTCTTTGGTCGGCCAGGCTGTTCCGTAGATGCGCTGGAGCTGCTTGTTCTTCTCTGAGCCGCGCCAGTAGGCGGCGGCCAGCCGGGTGATCGAGAACCCGTTTCCGACCAGGCGGGTCGACGGCAGGTGGGGCCCCCGACAGAGGTCCTTCCAGAGCGTCTCGCCGGTCTTGGGGTCGACGTTGTCGTAGATGGTGAGCTCGGCTCCCCCGACCTCGACCGACTCGTCGGCCGTCTCGTCTTCGGGGGCTCCCTTGAGTCCGATGAGTTCGAGCTTGTACGGCTCGTCCGCCATCTCAGCCCGAGCTTCGTCTTCTGTGACGACGCGGCGGGTGAAACGCTGTCCCTGGCGGATGATCCGCTCCATGGCCTTCTCGATGGCCTTGATGTTCTCGGGGGTGAACGGCTCGGCGACATCGAAGTCGTAGTAGAAGCCGTCGGTGATGGGCGGACCGATACCCAACTTGGCCTCGGGGTTGATCGTCTGCACGGCCTGTGCGAGCACGTGGGCGGCGGAGTGGCGCAGAATATTGAGGCCGTCGGCGGAGTCGATCGTCACGGGCTCGGTGGTGTCGTCGGCCTCGACCGTCGTGGCGAGGTCGCGCAGCTCGCCGTTCACCCTCATGGCCACGATGGACCGGTCCGGAAAGAGTTCGAATCCGTCAACCACTTTTTGTCCCGCTCCTTGTTATGTCACCGACCTATCCACTGTAGTGCCGGGTACGAGCAGCTCGATCCCGCGGTGCGCTGCGTGAGCGCATGGTTCCGGATGCCCGGGAACGACAAAAGCCCCCGGTTTCCCGGGGGCTTTATCTTCTGTGGGCGATACTGGGATCGAACCAGTGACCTCTTCCGTGTCAGGGAAGCGCGCTACCGCTGCGCCAATCGCCCATTCGTTGCGTCTCTCAGAGAGACCGGGTGAGTGAGACCCGGTGAGTGGAGGTGGCGACGGGATTTGAACCCGTGTGGACGGCTTTGCAGGCCGCTGCCTCGCCTCTCGGCCACGCCACCATTCTTTGAGCTACACGTGGCACATGACTGTGCTTTGTGAATCTTCACACTCGAGCGGATGACGAGATTCGAACTCGCGACCCTAACCTTGGCAAGGTTATGCGCTACCACTGCGCCACATCCGCATTTGCTCGCTTTTCGGCGTGCGTTGAAGACTCTAGCCGAAAGACTGCGGCATGACAAAACCGATCGCTTTTCTTGTTCATCGAATCGAGGTACAAGTTGCGCCCGGCCCCGGAACGAGGCCGAACTCGGGCGCCGTATGCAAGAACGCAGCCCGGGCGTGTCGCGCGGATTCGGCCCTCGATGTGCGCAGTGCGCGTCGCGTCGGCTAAGATCGATCCGCGCTGCTTCGTGCGGCGTGTGACGGGCGATTGGCGCAGTTGGTAGCGCGCTTCGTTCACACCGAAGAGGTCATCGGTTCGAGTCCGGTATCGCCCACCGTCGCAAAGCCCCGATCAATCGCGAGATTGCTCGGGGCTTTTCTCGTTTCCCGGTCGTGCGGCGGTCATCACGCCCCACACGATGAGGCCCTGGCCCGCGAGGTACAGGGCCATGATGATCAGGTCCTGCTGCACCAGCTCGAAGTCCGGCAGAAAGATCCGACAAGCGAGCAGACTGTCGGAGCAGACGAACAGCAGGGCTCCGATGGCTGTCAGTCGGTTGGTCGCCAGCGCCACAGCGCCGGATGCCCCGAGCACGAGCCCGTAGGCCGCCACCGGCACGAGCAGGCTGCCGAGCGATGGCGACAGCAGCAGCACGAAGGCCAGCCACCACAGTAGGTAGAGCCACGCTGCGAGAGGAAGCCGTCGTCGTTTGAAGAAGGCGGCGAATGCGATGAGGTACAGCAGGTGGGCCATGAAGAAAGCTGCGAGGCCCGACAGAAAACCGATATCGCCCGGCGAAGCCAGCAGTACATCTCCCAGCCACGAGAAGGCCAGAGCGACGACGATGAGCACTATGCCCCCGCCACCCCGCCTGCCTGTCGTCACGAGAACGGCGGCCAACAGAGCGGGCATCAGCAGCGGCTTCGTCCACCCGGACAGCTCCGGCAGTGCAGCCCCCAGGGCGACGAGATGTATGACGGACAGCATGAGAAAGGGAACGACTGCCCGGCTGCGACCCTGAGCGCTCCCCTGCACTCGATTGTCGGTCATACATCACACTGTGGCATGGCCTTAGTCGATGCTGAAGGACCGGGGAATGTCTCATCCCGTGGGGGCGTTGCCCAAACGGATACATTTGCATAGAAGCCGCAGAGAACGAGGAGATCGACATGACCAAGCAGCTCGAGTTCGGACTGGACACCTTCGGAGATGTCACGGCGGATTCCGACGGCACGCCTCGAAGCTACGCCCAGGTCATTCGGGACGTCATCGCCGAGGGTGTGCTCGCCGATGAGGTCGGCGTCGACTTCATCGGATTGGGTGAGCACCACCGAGACGACTTCGCGATCTCTGCGCCGGATGTCGCTCTCGCCGCGATCGCCGGCCAGACGTCGCGCATCCGGCTGGGTTCTGCGGTCACCGTTCTGAGTTCCGACGACCCCGTGCGGGTGTTCCAGCGCTTCGCCACCCTCGATGCGGCATCCAACGGTCGTGCCGAGGTCATCCTCGGCCGCGGCTCGTTCACCGAGTCCTTCCCCCTGTTCGGCTACGAGCTCAGCCAGTACGAGGAGCTGTTCGAAGAGAAGCTCGATATATTCACGCGACTGCTGACGGAGAAGCCCGTGACCTGGCAGGGAAGCACCCGCCCCGCTCTCGTCGACCAGCGCGTGTTCCCGACCACCGAATCCGGAAAGCTGAAGACGTGGATCGGAGTCGGCGGAAGTCCTGAATCGGTCGTGCGGGCCGCGAGATACGGACTCCCCCTGATGCTCGCCATCATCGGCGGAGACCCCGTGCGCTTCGCTCCGTACGCTGATCTGTACCGTCGCGCCCTCGCGCAGCTCGAGAGCCCGGAACTGCCCATCGGCGTGCACTCCCCCGGATTCGTGGCCGCGACCGATGAAGAGGCTCGCGAGCAGTTCTGGCCCGAGTACAAGAAGATGCGCGACCGCATCGGCGCCGATCGCGGCTGGCCGCCCATGGCCCGATCGGAGTTCGACCGCGAAGCCGGCCCGCACGGTTCGCTGTATGTGGGTTCGCCGGAGACGGTTGCTCAGAAGATCGCGTCGACCGTGCGCGCGATCGACGCGACCCGCTTCGACCTCAAGTACAGCGCAGGTCCCCTGTCGCACGATCTCCTGATGACCTGCATAGAGCTCTACGGAACCGTGGTCATTCCGCGCGTTCGCGAACTGCTCGCCGAATGACGGCCGTCGACACGAGCGGAGTCGGCTTCCGATCCGAACGCGGCCCGGTTCTCATCGCGCTGATGGTGACGACCGGGCTCGTGGCGATCGACGCGACCATTCTCGCCACAGCAGTTCCCTCGATCGTCGACGATCTCGGCGACTTCGCCCAGTTCCCGTGGTTGTTCTCGATCTATCTGCTCGCCCAGGCCGTGTCGGTGCCTCTCTATGCGAAGCTCTCCGACACGGTCGGCCGAAAACCGATCATCCTCCTCGGTGTCGGACTCTTCCTCCTCGGCTCGATCCTGTGCGGATTCGCGTGGAGCCTGCCCGCGCTCATCGCGTTCCGCGCGGTGCAGGGCCTGGGCGCGGGAGCCGTGCAGCCGATGGCGATCACGATCGCCGGCGACATCTACACGGTGGCCGAGCGGGCCAAGGTACAGGGCTATCTCGCCAGCGTCTGGGCCATCAGCTCCGTCGCAGGTCCCACCCTCGGCGGGGTGTTCTCCGAGTTCGTCTCGTGGCGGTGGATCTTCTTCATCAATGTCCCTCTCTGCCTCGTTGCAGGCTGGATGCTCGTGACCCGGTTCCACGAGAAGATCGAGAAACGCAGGCACCGGCTCGACATCGCCGGAGCTGTTCTTCTCACCTCAGGGCTCAGCCTCGTCATCCTCGCGGTGCTGGAGGGCGGACAGGCATGGGCCTGGGACTCGGTTCCCAGCATCGCGGCCTTCGTGGTCGGCGGGGCGCTGCTCGCGGTGTTCGTTCTCGTCGAGCGGCGCGCAGCCGAACCGATACTTCCGCTCTGGGTGTTCTCCCGTCGACTGCTCATCACGACGACGCTCATCTCACTGGGCGTCGGGGCTATCCTCATCGGCTTGACCTCATACGTTCCGACGTTCCTCGAGGGCGTCGCGGGAGCATCCCCGCTGCTTGCGGGATTGGCGCTCGCCGCTCTCACTATCGGCTGGCCTATCTCGGCGTCGCTGTCGGGTCGGTTCTACCTTCGCCTCGGCTTCCGAACGACCGTGCTCATCGGCACGGGCCTCGCCATCCTCGGCGCTGTTCTTCTGATCGTCGTCTACCCGAATGCGAACATCGTGCTCGTGGCGATCAGCTGCTTCATGGTGGGCCTCGGCCTCGGCCTGGTCGCCACACCGAGCCTCATCGCAGCCCAGTCGAGTGTGCCGTGGAACGAGCGCGGCGTCGTCACGGGCACGAATCTGTTTTCCCGCTCGATCGGCAGCGCGGTCGGTGTCGCCGTGTTCGGAGCCATAGCGAACAGCATCTTCGGTGCCAGCTCGAAGGGCGAGACCGATCCCTCGGTTCTGATCGCTGCGTCGGGGGCTGTCTTCGCGGCGGTGCTCGTATGCGCCGCGTTCACCGGGGTCGCAGCACTGGCGATGCCTCAGGCCCGCGTCGAAGACGTGGAGCATGTGGAAGCGGCGACCTAGCCACCTGCGTTACGAGCGCCGGCCAGTGAGCGCCGAAGAGACCGCGGCGAATTGCGTGCGGCTGACCGAACTGGCCTCACGCCTCATCCCCGACTCGAAGACACGGAAGACCCGGTCGAGACGCACCCAGCTCGGACGGCCCTGCGAATCCCAAGGCCCCGGTCCGACGAAGACGAAGCGCTGTGCATCGCGATCGTGCGGCTTGCTCGTCAGTTGCAGCGCTAACACCGACCGCGCGGAGTCACGCGCCACGATCAAAACGGGGCGATCCTTGCCTCGGCCGTCGTTCTCTTCGTAGGGCACCCACGTCCAGACGACCTCTCCCGGATCCGGCCTGCCGTCGACTCTGGGGTCGAACACGATACGACGTCGCCCGAGCGCTTCGCTCGCCACCTCGACCGTCGGATTCGCTCCCGACCGGCCCGGAGACGGGTTCACGGCCCCGCCCCGAGCGGAATCGGATCTCGCCGGCTCGCGTGTGCCGAACGTGGAGAATAGCCTCGTCACGATCCTCGTCAATGCCCGGAGTCTCATGACGGCGAGCGTACCGCGTCGTCAATCCCCATCCGTTCAGGAGGGTCGGTTGCTAGACAGGACCAATGACGATTCGCGCCGACGGCACTGTCCCCCTTCGCTCCTACGGTGTAATCGGCGACGGGAGGACGATCGCCCTGATCGCGGAGGACGGGGGCGTCGACTGGCTGCCGATGCCGAGCATGGATGCGACCCCCGTCTTCGGCCGCCTGCTCGACGCAGAGGGCGGCGGCGCCATCGATCTGATGCCGGTAGAGGACTTCACCGTGTCTCGTCGATACGTCGAGGGCACGAACGTGCTCGAGACCACCTTCACGACGGACTCGGGCGAGGCTGTTCTCACCGACGCCCTGGTGACCGGCATCGCAGGGCGGCTCCCCTGGACCGAGCTCGCGCGACGGGTAGACGGTACGCGGGGACGGGTGCGGTTCCGTTGGCGCGTCGCCCCGGGAACCTGCCTCTCGACGGCGTCTCCCTGGAAACAGGAGACGACGCACGGACCGGTCATCCGGGTCGACGGTGTGACGGTCGCCGTGCGAGGACTCGACCACGGCCCGCGTGGAGGAGGCGATGCCGCCCTCGCCGGGTCGTTCACCACCGAGAAGGACTCGCGTCATGTGGTCACCGTGGTGGGAACGTCGAACGAGCCTCTGCACCTTCCGGTCGCTGCCAATGTCGATCGCGGCATCGACCGCACGATCGAGAACTGGCAGTTCTGGTCTCGTGAGTTCAGCTACGACGGGCCCTGGTCCGACGAGGTTCACCGCAGCGCCCTTGCGCTGAAGCTGCTCATCTTCAGCCCGACGGGCGCCATCGCAGCCGCTGGAACGACATCCCTGCCCGAGAATCCGCGAGGGGGCAAGAACTGGGACTACAGATTCGCTTGGGTGCGCGACGTCGCGTACACGCTGCACGCGCTCATCCGATTCGGGCTCCGCGAAGAGACACACGCCGCCGTCGCCTGGCTTCTCACCACCATCAGAAAGAACGGGCCCGAGCTGCACATCTTCTATCGTCTCGACGGCTCACTGCCGTCGGGGGTCACGATGCAGGATGCGCCGGGGTGGAACGGTGCTGGTCCGGTCGTGACGGGCAACCCCGCGAGCGGGCAGTTGCAGCTCGGCGTCTACGGCGATCTGTTCGACGTGATGCGGCTCTACGTGTCGGCCGGCAACATCCTGGATGCGGAAACGGGTCGACTGCTGGCATCCGTCGCCGACCGCGCCTGCGACGCGTGGCGGCAGAAAGACGCCGGCATGTGGGAATTGGAGGACGTGCAGCATTACACCTCCGCCAAGATGGGCTGCTGGCAGGCCCTGGATGCCGCTGTCGAGCTGTGCGAGAAAGGCCAGATCCCGGGCGACTCGGCTCGGTGGATCGCGGAACGCGAACACATACGCGAGTGGATCGAGACGAACTGCTGGTCTGAGGAGAGGCAGAGCTACGTGGCATACCCCGGCTCCGACGAACTTGACACATCGGTGCTTTTGCACGCATCGAGCGGCTTCGACAGAGGCGACCGCATGTCGAAGAGCATCGACGCCATGCGTGAGGAACTGGGTCGCGGGCCGTTGCTCTACCGCTACTCGGGAGCGGATTCCGAGGAGGGGGCCTTCGTCGCCTGCTCGTTCTGGATGGCTCAAGCCCTCGCCTGCGTCGGAAGGATCGACGAGTCCGTCGCCCAGATGGATGCCATGATCGACCTCTCGAATGACGTCGGGATCTACTCGGAGATGATCGATCCTGACGACCTCGCCTACCTCGGCAACCTTCCGCAGGCTCTGAGCCACTTGGCGTTGGTCAACGCGGCGATCACGATCGAGGAGATCACCGGTCGGTCGTAGTTCGGCAGCATCCCATCACGACTTTCCGCGACGCGCAACCCGCGGTCCGCTGTCGGTGCCGATGCATATCGTGGATGACATGACAACAACGATCGAACGACCCACGAGTGCACCGAGTGACGCGGGAGCCAAGAGCACCCGTCGACAGAATGCCGAACGTGGCTTCAAAGCCTCGAAGTCACTCACAGACAGCCTGCAGAAGGTTCTGGTCGACCTCATCGAGCTGCACCTCCAGGGAAAGCAGGCGCACTGGAACGTGGTCGGCAAGAACTTCCGTGACCTGCACCTGCAGCTCGACGAGGTCATCGACGCCGCCCGCGAATTCAGCGACACCGTCGCGGAGCGACTCCGAGCTCTTCACGCTGTTCCAGACGGGCGCAGCGACACGGTGGCAGCGACGACCACGCTGCCCGAGTACCCGAATGGTGAAGTCGACACGGCCG
Organism: Agreia pratensis; assembly: GCF_900177685.1. Classification (GTDB taxonomy): domain Bacteria; phylum Actinomycetota; class Actinomycetes; order Actinomycetales; family Microbacteriaceae; genus Agreia; species Agreia pratensis. The sequence goes on along the minus strand of NZ_FXAY01000003.1, from coordinate 368,871 downwards.
AGACCGTCGATCTGATCACCGTCCGCATCGAAGCCGTGGTGGGAACCATGCGCGATGTGCACGACGAGGTCGACGACGCCGACCCCACCAGCGCCGACATCCTGCACGGCATCATCGAGAAGCTCGAGCAGTACGCCTGGATGGTCTCCGCCGAGAACCGCACGGCCACGAAGAAGTCCTAGGCCCTTTCCCGACGACGAAGAACGGCGTGCCGCTCCCTGTGGGAGCGACACGCCGTTCTTCGCTGTGTGGGGTGATGCGGAAGAGCTGTTAGCGGGTCTCTTCGAGGAGGATGTATCCCTCTTCGCCGTGAACCACGGTGTCGATGCCGGCGATCTCGTCTTCGTTCTTGACTCGGAAGCCCATCGTCTTCTCGATGATGAGTCCGATGATGTACGAGAGCACGAACGAGTAGATGAGAACGGCGAACGCTGCGATGGCCTGCTTGCCGAGCTGCTCTGCACCGAAGCCGAAGAAGAGGCCGACGTTGTTGCCGAGCAGACCGATGTAGAGCGTTCCGATGATGCCGCCGACGAGGTGGATGCCCACGACGTCGAGCGAGTCGTCGAATCCGAGCTTGAACTTGAGGTCGATGGCGACGGCGCAGACGGCACCGACGAGAATACCCAGAACGATGGCCCAGAACGGCGTCAGGATGTTACACGCGGGGGTGATGGCGACCAGACCGGCGACGGCACCCGATGCAGCACCGACCGAGGTGGGCTTGCCATCCTTGATCTTCTCGACGACGAGCCAACCGAGAATCGCGGCTGCAGGAGCGGCGATCGTGTTGAGGAATGCGACAGCAGCGATGCCATCAGCCGCCAGCTCGCTGCCCGCGTTGAAGCCGAACCAGCCGAACCAGAGCAGACCGGCTCCGAGGAGCACGAAGGGCGGGTTGTGCGGCTTGTGCACACCCTTGGCGAAGTTCACTCGCTTGCCGAGGACGAGGGCCAATGCCAGAGCCGCGGCACCGGCGTTGATGTGAACAGCCGTTCCGCCGGCGAAGTCGTTCGCGCCGATGATGTAGGCGATCCATCCGCCGTCACTGACCTTGCCGTCGGTGACGGTGAAGTTGAAGACCCAGCTGGCGACCGGGAAGTACACGACCGTGGCCCAAACGCCGGCGAAGACCATCCATGCGCCGAACTTGGCCCGGTCCGCGATGGCACCCGAGATGAGGGCGACCGTGATGATGGCGAACGTCGCCTGGAACGCGGCGAAGGCGAGAGTCGGGTATGCGGCCGTGATGTCACCGCTCGTGGCCTCGTTGAACGCACCCTGCAGACCGAGCTGGTCGAGGTCGATTCCGAGGAAGCCGTCGATGCCCACGAAGTTGCCGACGCCCGCGTTCGAGAACGTGATGGCGTATCCATACAGAACCCAGAGAACGCCGATGAGCCCCATGGCTCCGAAGCTCAGCATCATCATGCTGATGACGCTCTTGGCCTTGACGAGTCCTCCGTAGAAGAACGCAAGTCCCGGCGTCATCAGAAGTACGAGGGCTGCTGCTATGAGCAAAAAGGCGGTATTGCCCTGGTCCATTGAAATTACCTCTCTTAGTTGTTGCAAGGTGCACCGAGAGATGATGACGAACGGGGATGCCGTTAGAAGGAAACCAGCGCGCGCGCCTCACTCGGGTATGCCCAACTATCGTGTGACGAAGTTTCAAAACGTGCGCGCCAATGTTTCCGGCACGTAACGCTCGCGCGGCAATTGTAAAAACTGTGTTTCGCGTCGCTGCGGAATCGCGCAAAGGGGCTGCGAGACGAGCCGGCCGATCAGTACTGGGTCGACGCGATGAGTCTGGACACCGCTCTGAGGTACTTCTTGCGGTATCCGCCCGACATCATGTCGCCGGCGAAGACCTCGTCGAGCGGGCTGCCCGACGCGAAGATAGGAATCTGCGCGTCGTAGACCCGGTCGATGAACGCGACGAAACGCAGCGCGTCTGTCTGACCGTGCAGGGGCGTGACGCCGTCGAGCACGATCGCATCGATGCCCTCGATGAGCTTGACGAACTTCGAGGGGTGGATGGTGCCGAGGTGGGCGATGAGCGCGCCGAAGTCGTCGCGCGAGACGGATGCCGAGCTCGCCTTCTCGAGAACGGCGGAGACTGCGCTATCGATTCCAGCGTCGTCGAGCACCCGGGCGTGACCCTCGATGTCGCGGCGACGGTAGTCGAGGCCGTCGATCCGCACGGTGTCGAAACGGTCGGAGAGCGACTGGATCTCGCGGAGGAAGTCCGCGGCCGCGAATCGTCCCTCCCCCAGCGCGTTGGGCGGCGTGTTGCTGGTGGCGGCGAGACGGGTTCCGGATGCGCTCAGGTCGGTGAGCAGCCGGGTCATCATCATCGTGTCGCCCGGGTCGTCGAGTTCGAACTCGTCGATGGCGATGAGCTTGGCGCCGGTGAAGAGCTTCACCGCTGCGGCGTACCCCATGGCCCCGACGATCGCGGTGTACTCGATGAAAGTACCGAAGTACTTCGGCCCAGGAGCCGCGTGCCAGAGCGCGGCGAGGAGGTGTGTCTTACCGACGCCGAAACCACCGTCGAGGTAGATGCCTGTCGGCCCGGCTGGCGCCTTCTTCGCTCGTGAGAAGAATCCGCCCGAGCGCGTTGTCGGCGCCCACGACGTCGAGAAGGTCCGCACGATCTCGAGGGCGTCGGTCTGCGAGGAGTAGTCGGGGTCAGGTCGATACGAGTCGAACGACGCGGTGTCGAACTGCCGCGGCGGCACGAGCACCGCTGCCATCTCGGCTCCGGAGAGGCTGGGGGCTCGATCGACGAGTCGAACGAGTGTGGTGGGGATGGACGACGCCATGACGGAGCTCTTCCAGAGAGTTTGTGTCGAACCGAGACGTTTCCGGGAGAACGATCACTGGAACGGCATAGATTCGAGGGGAGACAAGTGTCTCCAGACTAAACCGCCGACACCGCCGAACCGGTCTCCGACCGGCGTGCACTCCCAGGAGGAACCCACCCATGACCGTCGCCGCCGATCCGTCGCCCCGTTTCGCCGAGTTCGCGCATCCGGAACGCCTCGTGAGCACCGACTGGCTGCAGTCGCATCTCGGAGAACCGGGCCTCGTCGTGGTCGAGTCCGACGAAGACGTGCTGCTCTACGAGATCGGGCACATTCCGGGGGCCGTCAAGATCGACTGGCACACCGATCTCAACGACCCGGTGGTGCGCGACTACATCTCGGGCGAGCAGTTCGCGGCGTTGGCGGGGTCGAAGGGCATCTCCCGAGACAGCACGGTCGTGATCTACGGCGACAAGAACAACTGGTGGGCGGCGTACGCCCTGTGGGTGTTCACGCTCTTCGGCCACACCGACGTGCGCCTGCTCGACGGCGGTCGGGACGCCTGGATCGCCGAGGGCAGGGCCATCACGACGGATGAGTCCGACGTGGTCGCTGCGTCGTATCCGATCGTGGAACGCGATGACACCGCCATCAGGGCGTTCAAAGAAGACGTGCTCGATCATCTGGGCAGCCCGCTCATCGACGTGCGCTCGCCCGAGGAGTACACCGGGCAGCGCACCACGGCACCCGCCTATCCGGAGGAGGGCTCCCTGCGGGCCGGCCACATTCCGACTGCGCAGAATGTTCCGTGGGCGCGGGCAGCGGCACCGGACGGCAGGTTCCGCGGTATCGACGAGCTGAACGAGATCTACCGCGTGGGTGCCGGCCTCGTCGACGGTGACGAGGTCATCGCGTACTGCCGCATCGGCGAGAGATCGAGCCACACGTGGTTCGTGCTCACCCACCTTCTCGGCTTCGATTCGGTGCGCAACTACGACGGGTCGTGGACGGAATGGGGAAGTGCGGTGCGTGTGCCTATCGCCACCGGAGATGCTCCGGGAGCGGCCCCGGCTCGGTAGAAGGGCTCTCGGATAGGCGATAATCCATAGACATGAATGCGACAGAACTTCCCGACTCCCTTGCGGAGATCCGCGACGACTTTCTCGATCTCGACGTCAAGGAGCGGCTGCAGCTTCTGCTCGAGTTCTCGAATGAGCTGCCGCAGCTGCCCGAGCGCTATCAGGATCATCCCGACCTGTTCGAGCGCGTCGAGGAGTGCCAGTCGCCGATCTTCATCGTCGTCGAGGTCGACTCGGACCAGGCGGTTCATCTGTTCGCCACTGCCCCGGCCGAGGCTCCGACCACCCGTGGCTTCGCCTCTATCCTCGTTCAGGGCATCGAGGGGCTCTCGGTCTCGCAGGTACTCGGACTGGCCGACGACTACCCGAGCATGCTCGGACTCACCGCCGCGGTCTCGCCCCTGCGCATCCGGGGAATGACGGCGATGCTCGCGCGCATCAAGCGCCAGGTGCGCCAGCGCGCAGCCTGAGTCACGCCCCCTGAAGCCAGGACCTGATCGCTTCGTTCCAGCGCTCCGGATCGTAGTTCCACAGCTTCGTGTGGCGCGCGATCGAGAAGGGCGCGAATGTCACAATGTCGGGCCGGAGTTCGGCGAGCTTTCTGCTCGATACGCTCGACACGTATCCATCGTCGTCGCTGTGCAGCAGCAGGATGCGCGTGTCGAGTTCGCTGCTGCGGGCCACGAAATCGAGGCGGTCGAGATCGACCGACTTCTCGAGGCCGGTGACGACATTGCCCCACTCGTGTGTCAGCGTGGCCAAGGCGGCCGTCTGCACGGGCGCAGGAATGCGCATGTCCGTGCTGCGGTACCGGAGCGTCTCGTGCCAATCGATCACCGGTGAATCGAGCACGATGCCTTCGATGACGTGCCTCATCTGCGATTGCGACGCGACCTGAAGCACGATCGCACCGCCCATCGACCAGCCCATCAAAATTACACTCGTCGCGCCGGATGCGACCGCGTAGGCCAGAGCGGCGTCGACGTCCTCCCACTCCGTCTCTCCCAGCCGGAACCGACCGTCTGCGCTTCGTGGCGCATCCCCGTCGTTGCGGTACGAGACGAGAAGCGATGTGTACCCCGCCTCGTGGAAGACTCTGCTCGCGCGAAGGGTCTCGGCGCGCCTCACGGCACGACCGTGAACCTGGATGACCCATTTCGTCGAGTCGGGATCTGCCGCGGGAATGAGCCATGCCGGAGCATCCCCGACGGGTGTGGCGATGGACACATTGCGATAGCCGAAAGGGAACTCGCGCGGGTGCAGGAAGTACCAGCCGCTGATTCGCCCTGTCGATGCCTGTTCGAGGTCGCCGAAGTCGATCTCGAGGAGAGAACGGGTCACGGCCCCACCGTGCACGGCGATGATCTCGCCGATCCGCGCGTGCCCGCCGCTGCGATCGAACCAGAGACTGTATCGACCGGGCAGGAGCGTGTCGGCCGTCGCACGCAGAGTGATCGTTCCGGCCTCGAGGTCGACCGACTCGATGGTCGCGTCCTCCGACGGATTCTTCGGAGGTACGACGACCGAGCGAGAGACGAGCGTCGTGAGAACGGCGGCAGCCGCGGCCGTCGCAGCGGCCAGCGCTCCCGCCACGATGGTGGCGATGGCCCAGCTCGGCACGGGTCGGCGGTCGTCGGGTGCGGTCATAGCGGTGTGGTCTCCCTGTCGTCGACGCCGAAGGCAGGCCGGAGCCCGCCCGCAATGGTCGTCATCGGCGTGCCTGCGGCGCGCAGCATGCGGGAAACTCTAGTCTGCAGACGTGTCCGACACTCCAATCACGTCCGAACTCCCTGCTGCCTTCGAGGCTGCCGTGGCGGCGGTCCGTGCAGCTGCGACCAGACCCGAACTCGTCGTCTCCGAGATTCCTTCGCCGGCCAACCTCGCTCCGTATTCGCTCGCGCTGGCCGCAGACGTGAATCCCGAGCGCCACGGTTCGGATTCGGAGCTCGGCACGGGTCGCTTCATTCTTCTTCACGATCCAGATGAGCCAGAGGCATGGGGCGGTGCGTTCCGCGTCGTCTGCTTCGCGCAGGCGCCGCTCGAGACCGAGATCGGACTCGACCCTTTTCTTGCCGACGTCACCTGGTCGTGGCTGGTGGACGCGCTCAACACGCGCGGCGCACGGTACTCGGCCGCGTCAGGAACAGCCACCAAGATCATCTCCAGCGGATTCGGTGAGCTGAAGTCGCAGGGCGACGGCGCACAGATCGAACTCCGCGCATCGTGGACACCCGACGATTTCGACGTGACAGCGCATGTGGAAGGCTGGGGGGAATTGCTCTGCATGCTCGCCGGTCTTCCCCCTGCGATCGACGGAGTCACACAATTGAATGCGAGGCGCTTCGGGCGTGACTGACGACAACGAGACCATCCCCGACAACGGCACGACCCAGGCGTCGCCGGAGTCGGCACCCCGCACGCTCGCGCTCACTGTCATCGATACCCGGGAGGCCTATCTCGAGGCCGTCGACATCATCGCCGCCGGGCACGGCCCGATCGCGGTCGACGCGGAGCGGGCATCCGGTTTCAAGTTCTCGCAACGCGCGTACTTGATCCAGCTGTACCGACGTGGAGCGGGCAGCTTCCTCTTCGATCCGCCGGCGATCGGTTCATTCACCGAGCTGAACGATGCGATCTCGCGCGAGGAGTGGATACTCCACGCCGCGAGTCAAGATCTGGCCTGTCTTCGCGAGGTGGGTCTCGACCCGCGTGTCATCTTCGACACCGAACTCGCCGCCCGGTTATTGGGCATTCCGAGGGTCGGACTCGGCAGCGTCGTCGAGGAGTTCCTCGGCATCCACCTCAAGAAAGAGCACTCCGCGGCGGACTGGTCTCGCAGGCCCCTGCCCGAGTCCTGGCTCGAATACGCGGCTCTCGACGTCGAACTCCTCCCCGACCTGCGTGACAAGTTGGCGGAGCTTCTGATCGAGAACTCCAAAGCTGTGATCGCGGCCCAGGAGTTCGAGGCGACGAGGGTGAAAGAGCCCAAACCGGTCGCCGCCGAGCCGTGGCGTCGGCTCACGGGCGTCCATTCGCTTCGCAACCCGCGCAATGTCGCCGTGGCGAGGTCGCTCTGGATGGCGCGAGACGCGCTCGCCCGAGAGATCGATGTGTCGCCCGGCCGGTTGGTTCCCGATTCGAGCCTCGTCGCGGCGGCACGTGTTCTTCCCGAGTCGAAACGAGAACTCGCCGCGCTGAAGGAATTCTCGGGCCGGGCGAGCCGGACAGAGATCGACCGGTGGTGGGCCGCCCTCGAAGAAGGCAAGGCGGCCACCGATCTGCCGGTCAACCGCCGAAGCGAAGACACCCTGCCTCCTCCGCGCAGCTGGTCTGACCGCAACCCCGAGGCCGATTCTCGTCTGAAGGCGGCTCGAGCGGCCCTCGCGGAGCTGTCGGAGTTCGTCAACATCCCTGTCGAGAATCTCCTCACTCCCGAGATTCTGCGCCGTGTAGCGTGGACCCCGCCCGAGCCGACGACCGCCGCGGCAATCGCGGCGTCCCTCTCAGAACTCGGCGCGCGCCCCTGGCAGCTTGAACTAACTGCACAGCCGATCGCCCAAGCCTTTGTCGATGCCCACCAAAAGGCAGAGAACGAGCCCGAAGCCTCGTCGTAGGAACAGTCAAAGGATTTCGACCGCTCTTGATCCCCCTTCTAGGATCGTCTCGGTTCTCAACCAGAAGGAGGCAAAGTGGCCGAAATAGCCGAAGTCGTATTTGTTGATGGGGTGCGCACACCCTTCGGGCGTGCGGGTGAAAAGGGCATGTACTGGCAGACCCGTGCAGACGACCTGGTCGTGAAAGCGATCATCGGCTTGCTGGAGCGAAACCCGTCTGTTCCCAAAGAACGTATCGATGAGGTCGCCATTGCCGCGACCACTCAGCAGGGAGATCAGGGACTCACGCTCGGCCGTACTGCGGCCCTGCTGGCAGGACTCCCCCAGTCCGTTCCGGGCTTCGCCATCGATCGGATGTGCGCCGGCGCCATGACGAGCGTCACCACCCTGGGCAGCGGGATCGGCTTCGGCGCGTATGACCTCGCCATCGCTGGTGGTGTCGAGCACATGGGCCGTCACCCCATGGGATTCAATGCCGACCCCAACCCCCGATTCCTCGCCGAGAAGCTGGTCTCGGAAGAAGCCCTGAACATGGGATCGACGGCGGAGCGCATCCACGACCGGTTTCCCTCGCTCACGAAAGAGCGCTCCGATCGCTACGCGCTTCGCAGTCAGCAGAAGGTCGCCGCCGCCTACGAGGCCGGCAAGATTCAGCCCGACCTCATTCCTGTCGCGACGCGCAGCGCCGCTGGATGGGGACTGGCCACCCGTGACGAGGCTCCTCGGCCCGAAACCACCATGGAAGGTCTCGCAGGCCTGCGCACGCCGTTCAGGCCGCATGGCCGCGTCACCGCCGGAAACTCTTCGGGCCTGAATGATGGTGCCACCGCCTGTCTGCTCGCGAGCGGCGCAACCGCGAAAGAACTCGGCCTCACGACGAAGATGAAGCTCGTCAGCTTCGCCTTCGCGGGCGTGGAGCCCGAGATCATGGGAATCGGCCCGGTGCCCTCGACCGAGAAGGCACTGCGCAAGGCAGGGCTCTCGATCACCGATATCGGACTGTTCGAACTGAACGAGGCGTTCGCGGTGCAGGTGCTGTCGTTCCTCGACCACTTCGGCATCGACGACGACGATCCCCGCGTCAACGAGTACGGCGGCGCCATCGCCATCGGCCACCCGCTCGCCTCGTCGGGCGTGCGTCTGATGAACCAGCTCGCCCGCCAGTTCGAGGAGCACCCCGAGGTGCGTTACGGCCTCACCGCCATGTGCATCGGCCTCGGCCAGGGCGGCACCGTCATCTGGGAGAACCCTCACTACAACAAGAAGGCGAAGGCAGCGAAGCGATGACCGACTACTCCACGATCGACTTCTCTTCTCTGGCAGAACTGTCGGCAGACGAGGTCGTGACCCACGCCTACGTTCGCGACATCCCGCTTCCCAGCGGCAAGGTGCTGGCACTGATCACACTCGACAACGATCGCGATCACACGCGTCCGTCCACTCTCGGGCCCAACTCGCTGCTCGAGTATGGAGCCGTGCTCGACGCCCTCGCCGTGCGGGCATCCGCCGGTGAGATTCAGGCCGTCGCCGTCACGGGCAAACCGTATATCCTCGCGGCCGGAGCTGATCTGTCGAAGGTCGGCGACATCCCGAGCCGCGAGTTGGCCAAGCAGATGGCTCAGCTCGGGCACTACACCTTCGGCAAGATGGCAGCCATCGGCGTGCCCACGTTCGCCTTCATCAACGGACTGGCGCTGGGCGGCGGTGTGGAGGTGGCGCTGGCCGCCGACTACCGCACGATCGACTCGTCGATTCCCGCTCTGGCCCTCCCTGAGGTATTCCTCGGCATCATTCCGGGCTGGGGCGGCGCGTACCTGCTGCCCAATCTCATCGGCATCGAGAACGCCCTCAAGGTCGTCGTCGAGAACCCGCTGAAGAACAACCGCACGCTGAAAGGCCAACAGGCCTTCGATCTCGGTATCGCCGACGCGATCTTCCCCCCGGCGTCCTACCTCGAACAGTCCCTCGTCTGGGCCGATGGAGTCCTCACCGGTCGCATCACGGTCTCGCGTCCGAACGCACCGGGCAAACTCGAGCGTCTCGTGAAGTGGGATGCGGCGATCTCGATCGCGCGCAAGATGCTCGAGTCGAAGATCGGAACAGTGGCCGCGTCGCCGTACGCGGCACTCGACCTGCTGAAAGCAGCGAAGTCGGGTTCTGCTGAAGACGGATTCGCGCGTGAAGACGAGGCACTCGCCGACCTCATCTCAGGTGATCAGTTCCGCGCGAGCATCTACTCGTTCAACCTCGTGCAGAAGAGGGCGAAGCGGCCCGCGGGCGCGCCGGATAAGACCCTGGCGAAACCGGTCACCAAAGTCGGTGTCATCGGCGCCGGGCTCATGGCGAGCCAGTTCGCGCTGCTCTTCGTCCGTCGACTCCGCGTTCCCGTCGTGATCACCGACCTCGACCAGGCACGGGTCGACAAGGGTCTTGCCTACATCCGCGATGAGATCGCCACTCTGAAAGAAAAAGGCCGCATCGGTGCGGACGAGGCCAACCGGCTCAGCGCCCTGGTGTCGGGCACAACGGACAAGGCCGATTTCGCCGACGCCGACTGGGTCATCGAGGCCGTCTTCGAAGAGCTCGGCGTCAAGCAGGATGTCTTCGCCGACGTCGAGAAGTACGTCTCAGACACGGCTGTGCTCGCGACCAATACATCGTCGCTGTCAGTCGAGCAGATCGGAGCGAAGCTGGCTCACCCGGAGCGTCTCGTCGGGTTCCACTTCTTCAACCCCGTCGCGGTGATGCCACTGATCGAGGTCGTCAACACTCCCTCCACTGATGAGGCGACGTTGAGCACAGCGATGGTCATCGCTGCGAAGCTGCGGAAGAACGCGGTCATCACCCGCGACACTCCAGGCTTCGTCGTGAACCGTATTCTGGCGAAGCTGCTGGGCGAAGCGATGCACGCTGTCGACACGGGAACCCCCTTCGAGGTGGTCGACAACGCTCTGAAGCCTTTCGGGCTACCGATGACGCCGTTCGAACTGCTCGAGCTCGTGGGCCTCAAGGTGGGTGCGCACGTGCTCGACACTCACCACGCGGCGTTCCCCGATCGATTCTTCGAGAGCTCGAATCTGCATAGGCTCGCGGAGCACGGCAAGATCTTCGATCGCGACTCGAAGGGCGCGATCAAGGGCTTCGACAAGAAGGCCGTGAAGATCGTTGCCGATGGCGGGCCGGGAGGAACCGCCCTCACCGAGGCAGAACTCCTTCGCCGAGTGGAGGACGGACTCGCTGACGAAATCAAGCGGATGCTCGATGACGATGTCGTACACGCGGCAGAAGACATCGACCTCTGCCTCATCCTCGGTGCGGGTTACCCATTCCAGATGGGCGGTGCGACGCCGTACCTCGATCGAGTGGGCGCGAGCGAGCGGGTGTTCGGAGACACGTTCCACCACCCGCCAATCGCTGGTACCGACTAGCTGTACCGGCGTCGGGGGGCTCGCTCCGGTCTGTGAGGCCATGACCTTGCAGTGCCGGGTAGCGAGCGCCCTCGACGGGGTGATCGCCCGAGTCAGTGACACTGCTGCTTGATTCGCGGCGCCCCCCAGCTGAGGAAGCTAGTCTGCTGGGGCGACTGGCGTGGCCGGGATCACCGGCAGGGAGCGTGTGAACGGCATCGACCGCCTGGGTGCCCATCTTCTTCAATGAGATGGGACAACACATGCGCTACGGGACCAACCCGCACCAGGCCGCTGAGCTGATCGCCGGCGGACCGACAGTTCTGAGCGGTGAGCCGTCGCTTATCAACTACCTCGACGCGCTCAACGCGTTCGCGTTGGTTCGCGAGGCCGACGCGTTGACAGGCCGCGCGGCGGCGGCGTCGTTCAAACATGTCTCGCCAGCCGGAGCTGCGCTTGCGGGCGAGATAGACGCGACGACGGCCGAGACGTGGGGTGTGCGGGTGCCGGCGGATGACTCGGTGCTGGCTGCGTATCTGCGGGCGCGTGATGCAGATCCGAAGTCGTCATTCGGTGATGTGGTGGCGCTGTCGCGTCCGGTAGACGGTGAGACCGCCGACTTCTTGCGCACCGTGATCTGCGATGCGGTCATCGCTCCCGGGTTCGAGCCGGGCGTGCTCGAGCTGCTGAGGCAGAAGAAGTCCGGCCGCTTCCTCGTATTCGAGGCAGACTCGACGATGCAGCCGCCTGCGCGCGAGCAGCGCAATGTTCTCGGTGCGACGATCGTGCAGGACCGCGATGCGGCGGATCTTGCCGCTGCGCTCCCGGCCAATCCCTTGCTTGCCGGCCGGACTCGCGAGGACGCGCTGCTGGGGATGGCGGCCGCCCGCTACACACAGTCCAATTCTGTCGTGGCTGTCAAGGACGGGGCCGCGATCGGCATCGGGGCCGGGCAGCAGAGGCGGGTCGACTGCGTTCGCCTGGCGGGGTCCAAGGTGGGGGTGTGGTGGCTGCGCCGCCATCCGTCTGTGCGGGAGCTGCCGGTGATCGCGGGGATGAGGCGGCAGGACCGGCTGAACTGGCAGATTCGCTTCGCCGGCCACGAGATGACCCGTGGCCAACGTGATACGTTCTGCGGGCTGTTCGGTCGTGGAGCACGGGAGCTGTACGACGAGCCTTCATGGCGCCAGACATGGACTGACAAGTTGCACGGTGTGACTCTCGTCTCGGACGGGTATCTACCCTTTCGCGACAATGTCGAGCATGCCGCTGAGTACGGCGTCGCGACCATCATCGAGCCCGGTGGCTCCGCCCGCACGGGCGAGGTCGTGGATGCGGCCCGCGAGCACGGAATAACCCACGTGCAGACGGGATTGCGGCTCTTCCGCCACTGGACTCGGCACGCCGCCGTCGTGGTCTCTGCCAGGGGCCTCGCGACGACTAGCGGGTGATGCGCCGCTCGTTCTCGCTCTCGCCCTCGAGTGGACGCGCTATCGGGATCTTGCTCCCGAGAACCTGGGCCACCACATCGCGGGCGATGTGCTGAGGAGTCAGTCCCACGCGCTCCATGATCTGCGCGCGCTCGGCATGATCCAAGAATTCGTCGGGCAGCCCCAGTTCGGTCACCGCCGTATCGATACCCGCCTCGCGAAGATCCTGCCGAATCCGCGTGCCGACACCGCCGACGCGGATACCGTCTTCGATAGAGATGACGATGCGGTGCTCGGCAGCCAGGTCGAGCACGCTTCGCGGCACGGGAACTACCCAGCGCGGATCGATCACCGTCGAGCCGATACCCTGCGCTGCGAGCCGCTCGGCTACCTCGAGACCCGTCTTGGCCATCGGGCCGACGGTGACGATCAGAACGTCTTTGCGTTCGTGCTCGACGAGCACGTCGACGCCGTCGTCGAGTCGCCGTACGGCCCTGATCTCCTCGCCCACGCTGCCCTTGGGGAACCGTACGACCGTCGGGCCGTCCGAGACGGCCACAGCCTCACCCAGCTCCTCGCGCAGCCTCTCGGCGTCACGTGGAGCGCTGAGGCGGATGTTCGGAACGACCTGCAGGATCGCGAGATCCCACATGCCATGGTGGCTCGGCCCGTCTGGGCCCGTGACGCCGGCTCTGTCGAGAACGAACGTCACCCCGGCACGGTGCAGCGCGACATCCATCAGCACCTGGTCGAACGCCCTGTTGATGAACGTGGCGTAGACGGCGACCACCGGATGGAGGCCCCCGAAGGCCAGGCCGGCGGCGGAGGTGACGGCATGCTGTTCGGCGATGCCGACGTCGAAGACCCGGGCGGGGAAGCGTTCGGCCAGCTTGTGCAGGCCGGTCGGCCGCAGCATCGCCGCGGTGATGCCCACGATGGTGGGATCCTTTTCCGCCAGTGCCACGATCTCATCGCTGAATACGCCCGTCCATGACGGCGCGCTCGGTCCGCCCAACGCCTCGCCGGTTTCGGGATCGATCTGCCCGACGGCATGGAATTGGTCGGCGACGTCGCTCAGAGCTGGCTCGTAACCGCGCCCCTTCTCGGTGATGGCATGCACGATCACCGGCTGGGCGTATCGCTTCGCCTGCAGCAGGGCTTCTTGCATCGCCTGCAGATCGTGTCCGTGGATCGGACCGATGTACTTGATATCGAGGTTGGAGTACAGCGCCTCGTTGTTCGAGAAACGACTGAGGAATCCGTGGGTGCCTCCGCGTATACCGCGGTAGATGGCCCGGCCAGGCCCTCCGAATCGATCGAAGAGCTCGCGTGACGATTGATGCAGGTTTCGATACTTGGTGTTCGTGCGAACGGAGTTGAGGTAGCGAGCCATTCCTCCGATGGTCGGAGCGTAGGAACGGCCGTTGTCGTTCACGACGATCACCAGTTTGCGGGTGTTGTCGTCACTGATGTTGTTGAGCGCTTCCCAGGTCATGCCACCGGTGAGAGCGCCATCGCCCACCACCGCGATGACGTGCCGGTCGCTCTGGCCCGTCATCTCGAACGCGCGGGAGATGCCGTCGGCCCACGACAGAGAGCTCGATGCATGCGAACTCTCGACCACGTCGTGCTCGCTCTCGGAGCGCTGAGGGTAGCCCGCCAGACCGCCCTGCTGGCGGAGTCGGGAGAAGTCCTGTCTACCCGTGAGTAGCTTGTGCACATAAGACTGGTGGCCGGTGTCGAAGACGATCGCGTCACGGGGCGAATCGAACACGCGGTGAATGGCCAAGGTCGTCTCGACCACGCCCAGGTTCGGCCCGAGGTGTCCCCCGGTCTTCGATACCTCGGCGACGAGGAACTGGCGGATCTCGGCAGCGAGCTGAACGAGCTGCTCCTGACTGAGAGCGTCGAGATCCCGGGGACCCGAGATGTTCTCCAGCAGGCTCATGCAGACGGCCCTTCCGTTCGTGAGGGCCGGCCGGCCCCTCGTTCGAGTCTATGACGGATCGTTCCGACCGCCGCTCGGAACGACGGAACGCCCTCGGGGATGCTATGACGCATCCAGCGAGGGCGCTCGTGTCGATCAGGCTACGAGGCTCCGCAGCACGTACTGCAGAATTCCGCCGTTGCGGTAGTAGTCCGCCTCGCCCGGAGTGTCGATGCGCACGACGGCGTCGAACTCGATTGTCTGCTTGCCCTCGGGTGACTGCTCGCTCGGCGTGGCCGTGACGCGCACGGTGCGCGGCGTGACTCCCTCGTTGAGCTGCTCGATGCCCGCGATGCTGACGATCTCGGTTCCGTCGAGCCCGAGCGATGCCCAGGACTCACCGGCGGGGAACTGCAACGGAACGACGCCCATACCGATCAGGTTCGAGCGGTGGATGCGCTCGAAGCTCTCGGTGATGACCGCTTTGACACCCAGAAGGCTCGTGCCCTTGGCTGCCCAGTCGCGAGATGAACCGGAGCCGTACTCCTTGCCTCCGAAGATCACGAGCGGGGTCGAGGAGGCTGCATAGTTCTGTGCAGCGTCGTAGATGAACGACTGCGGTCCGTCGGCCTGCGTGAAGTCGCGCGTGTAGCCACCTTCGACGCCGTCGAGCAGCTGGTTCTTGAGCCTGATGTTCGCGAAGGTTCCGCGGATCATCACCTCGTGGTTTCCGCGACGAGAGCCGTAGGAGTTGTAGTCCTTGCGGTCGACGCCGTGTTCGTCGAGGTAGCGGCCGGCGGGGCTGTCACCCTTGATGGAACCGGCCGGGCTGATGTGGTCGGTCGTGACGGAGTCGCCGAGCTTGGCCAGCACACGAGCGTTGACGATGTCGGTGACCGGAGTCGTCTCCATGGTCATTCCGTCGAAGTACGGAGGCTTCCGCACGTAGGTCGACTCGGAATCCCACTCGAAGGTCGCTCCCTCGGGCGTGGGAAGCGAACGCCACCGTTCGTCTCCATCGAAGACACCCGCGTACTCGTGCTGGAACATGTCGGTGTCGATCGAGGAGTCGATGGTCGACTGCACCTCGGCGGCGTCGGGCCAGATGTCCTTCAGGAAGACGTCGTTTCCGTCGGTATCGGTTCCGAGCGCATCCGTCTCGAAGTCGAAGTTCATCGAGCCGGCGAGGGCGTAGGCGATGACCAGCGGCGGCGACGCGAGGTAGTTCATCTTGACATCGGGGTTGATGCGACCCTCGAAGTTGCGGTTTCCCGAGAGAACTGCCGTGACCGCGAGGTCGTTGTCCTGGACCGCGGACGAGATCTCGTCGAGCAGTGGCCCGGAGTTGCCGATGCAGGTGGTGCAGCCGTAGCCGACCGTGTAGAAGCCGAGATCCTCGAGGTACGAGGTGAGACCCGCCTTCTCGTAGTAGTCGGTGACGACCTTCGACCCGGGCGCCAGCGTCGTCTTGACCCACGGCTTCGCCTTGAGGCCCTTCTGGCTGGCATTGCGGGCAAGGAGTCCTGCGGCGAGCATGACCGAGGGGTTGGACGTGTTCGTGCACGAGGTGATCGCAGCGATAGCGACGGCACCATGGTCGAGCGTGAAGTTCGTGCCGTCGTCGAGCGACACGACCGTGGGCTTGGATGCCGTCTTGGGCGCGTGGCTGGCGTGCGAGTGGCTGTGGGCGTGTGCCGGCTCCGCGTCTTCGGGTGACAGCTCTCCCGGGTCGGATGCCGGGAAGGATCCGGTGCCGACGAGGTCGACGATGTCGTGCTCGACGCGGGCATAGTCGTTGAGGTCGTGCTCGAACTGGTTCTTCGATTCGCTGAGTTCGATGCGGTCCTGCGGACGCTTCGGTCCGGCGATCGAGGGCACGACGGTGGCGAGGTCGAGTTCGAGGTACTCGCTGAAGACCGGTTCGACGCTCGGGTCGTGCCAGAGCGTCTGCAGCTTCGCGTACGCCTCGACGAGCTTGACCTGCTCTTCGCTGCGACCCGTGAGCCGCAAGTAGTCGAGGGTGACGTCGTCGATCGGGAACATGGCTGCGGTGGAACCGAACTCGGGGCTCATGTTTCCGATGGTTGCCCGGTTCGCCAGGGGAACCTCGGCGACGCCCGCGCCGTAGAACTCGACGAACTTGCCGACCACACCGTGCTTGCGCAGCATCTGTGTGATCGTGAGCACGACGTCGGTCGCGGTGACGCCCGTGGGGATCGCGCCCGAGAGCTTGAAACCGACGACCTTGGGTATGAGCATCGAGACGGGCTGGCCGAGCATGGCCGCTTCAGCCTCGATGCCGCCCACGCCCCAACCGAGCACACCCAGGCCGTTGACCATGGTGGTGTGGGAATCGGTGCCGACGCAGGTGTCGGGGTAAGCGCGGAGAACGCCGTCTACCTCGCGGGTCATCGTGACACGCGCCAGGTATTCGATGTTGACCTGGTGCACGATGCCCGTTCCCGGCGGCACGACCTTGAAGTCGTCGAATGCCGTCTGTCCCCAGCGGAGGAACTGGTATCGCTCGCCATTGCGCTCGTACTCGAGTTCGACATTGCGCTCGAGGGCATCGTCGGAGCCGAACAAGTCGGCGATCACGGAGTGGTCGATGACCATCTCGGCAGGCGCCAGCGGGTTGATCTTGGTCGGGTCGCCGCCCAGGCTGCCGACGGCTTCACGCATGGTGGCCAGGTCGACGATGCAGGGAACGCCCGTGAAGTCCTGCATCACGACGCGGGCTGGCGTGAACTGGATCTCGGTGTCGGGCTCCGACGTCGGAACCCAGCCACCCAGGGCTTCGATGTGCTCCGCGGTGATGTTTCCGCCATCTTCGGTGCGCAGCAGGTTCTCGAGCAGAACCTTCAGGCTGAAGGGAAGTTTCTCGTAACCGGGGACCTTATCGATGCGATAAACCTCGTATGATTCGTTCCCGACCTGCAGCTGATCTTTCGATCCAAAGCTGTTGACTTTCGACATCGTCGCCTTCTCCTTCGAGCTCCTGAAGTCAATCTTTGTCCCCGGGAACGCTCCAGGGCTAGCAAGGCTAACCTAACCGCAATGCCGGGCGGGGCCTCCGGGCGAGAGCCCCAATCTATCTTGACGTCAAGATAAATCGTAACACCTGCTTGGTCGAGGCCGCTCTTTATGAGCGAGCGTCGGCGTCGCTCTTGCCGTGACCGAACGCCGTGCGCACCAGAAGCCAGGTCACCCACAGCATGGCGGCATAGAGCGGCACCCCGAGGATCAATTTGACTGATCCGAGGGCGGCCGCCTGACTAGTGAGGTAGAGGGGACCCTCGACGCCGAGCCGCAGCGCGAAGAGGCCGACCCAGCACCATGTCGCGACGAGCACGACCCGGAACTTCGCCCGATCGGAACGCCATCCGGTCGAATCTCCGGTGAGCAGTCCGACGATGATGCCGATGAGTGGCCAGCGAACGATGATCGAGACCAGCAGCACCACGATGCTGACCGCATTGATGATGAGCCCGGGAAGGAAGTTGTCTTCTGCCCGCCCGGTGAAGAGCGCGAGAGCCGCCGAGATCGCCACACCGAGCAGGCCGGTGACCGCGGGCATGACAGGGCTTCGTGTGACTGCTCTGACGACGATGAAGCCGACCGCCACGATGACGGGGGCGAGAACGCTCGGTGTGAGATCGCTCGTCACGGTATAGATGACGAGGAACGCGAGCCCGGGGAGAAGCGATTCGATGAGCCCGCGCACTCCCCCGATCGCCCGAATGAGCGACGCGGCCGTGGGAGTCTCGCCCGGCGTCACCTGGCCGATACCCGCACGTCGTGCCGCATCCGCGAATGTCTGCGAGAGGCTGGGAGCAGGCGTGCGGTCGTCGGGCTGCGGCTCCGACATCAGGCGCTCGTCGGAGGCGTGGCCGTTGCGGCGGTCTTCGGCATGTTGAGAGGAATGAGGTCGCGCGGCGGCATGGGCTGCGTTCCTCGCACCACGACCACGCTTCTGAAGAGCTCTTCGATCGCGAGTTCGGCGGCCGGGTTGGTCAGTGCCTCACCAGCGATGACGCCCCGAAGGAACCACCGGGGTCCGTCGACGCCGACGAAGCGTGCCAGACGCGACGATGAGGAGTCGGCTGACGGGCCTGCCGCGACAGGCACCTCTCCCACCAGTTCTGGCCCGAAGGCACCCTCGCGAGCCGTGCTCTTTCCGCCCTGCTTGATGATCTGGTCTTCGATCTGAGCGCGGATCTCGTGCCAGAGTCCCGTGGACCGCGGAGCGGCGAACGCCTGCACCTGAAGGGTGGATCCGGCGTAGTCGAGACCGACGGCGACAACGCGGTTGGTTCCCTCTTCGACCTCGAGCCGCAGGTGCAGCCCTTCGCGAGGGAGGATCTTGAGACCACCGAGATCGACATAGGGGCGAGCGGGGTTGGCCTCATCCGCGTCGAAGGGCCCTTCTTCCGCGCGATTCTCCGGTGCCGACTTCGTGTCGAGCGGCGTCTGGTCGTCGACGTCGTCGATCGCCTCTACGCCTGCGTCGTCGTTCGGCTTCTGCAGATCGCTCATGCGTTCTCTCCTTGTGATTCGGATGCTGTGGGCCCGGTGATCGACGGAGACGTGGAGTATCCGGTCGACCCGAATCCTCCTTCGCCCCTGTCGCTGCCGGGAAGAGTCTCGACGGGAATGAAGACGGCACGGGAAACCGGCATGACGATGAGCTGGGCGATTCGATCCCCGACGCCGATATCGTACGGCACGGTGCTGTCCGTGTTCAGGAGAGCGACCTTGATCTCACCTCGGTATCCCGCATCGACTGTTCCCGGAGAGTTCACGATCGTGATGCCGTGCTTGGCGGCGAGCCCACTGCGCGGAACAACGAACGCGGCGAAACCGTCGGGAAGAGCGATGCTCACGCCGGTGCCGACGAGTCGACGCTCCCCGGGGGCCAGGGTCAGCGCCTCCGTCGACGTGAGATCGGCTCCCGCGTCGCCAGGGTGGGAGTAGCTGGGAATATCGGTGGCCTGAATGAGAACTTCGACTGACTGGGTCACGCAGTCGAGGGTAGTGCAGTTTGTCTGATCGAATAGGTGCATGTCTTCGTATCGTGAGCGGCTCTGGCCCTCAATCTGGATCTACCTCGCCACCGCACTCGTCATACCGGCGAGCATTCTCGTGCTCGCACCGGTGAACATCGTCGCCGGCGTCATCGCAGCCGGCGTTCTCTTCGTGGGGCTGGCGGGAATCTTCATCGTCCTCGCGCCTGTGATCGAGGTGAAAGACGGCATGTTGATCGCGGGCAAGGCTCGGATCCCCGTCGAGCTCGTCGGCACACCGTCGATATTCAGGGGCGGCGCGGCGACTCTTCAGCGCGGCCAGCGTCTGGATGCTCGCGCATGGCTCTGCCTGCGCGGATGGGTGGACCCGGTCGTAAAAATACCCCTCGAGGATCCGGACGACCCGACGCCGTATTGGCTCGTGTCGTCCCGGAATCCTGAGGGGTTGACGGCTGCTCTGTCCGCCTAGCCGGCGGTACCGTGCGCGGGGTGCTCTGCGTCAGGCAGCGCACTCCACGCAGATCGGACCGAGCTTCTCTTCGTGATCGATCTGCGAGCGGTGCTTCACGAGGAAGCAGTTGACGCAGGTGAATTCGTCGGCCTGTGGGGGCAGGACGACGACGTCGAGATCGAGGTCCGAGAGATCGGCTCCCGGCAGTTCGAAGCCACCGGGGTTGTCGGCATCGTCAACATCTACGACACCAGACATCTTGTCTGGAACGCGCTCTTTGAGCGCTTCAATCGACTCCGAATCGTCGTCGTTCTTGCGCGGAGCGTCGTAATCAGTTGCCATGCCCATCCACTTCTGAGGAGATTGATAAAACCAAATCGGCGGCGTTAGTTTGCACGAAAGCCACCGGAATAGCAATTCGGATTCGAGTCCGCATCGCCCATCGACGCCATCAACTTGCGGCACGCCCATTACATTCCCGATATTCGGCCGAGAACGTGGCATGGTCGTACCAACAGTGACCGCTGGAGGCCCCTTCACCATGCAGGAATTGACAGTAATCGGCGTCGAAGACGGCGCCCTCCTTGTTGCATCCGACGCCGGCGAGCGATACCGCATCGCTATCGACGACGTGCTTCAGAGCCGGATCAGGCAGACCCTGACGCCGTCGAACACGGGCAAGCGCGTCTCGCCCCGCGAGATCCAGGGTCATATTCGTTCTGGCTTGTCCGCCGAGGAGGTGAGTCGCCTCACGGGAGCCGACCTCGACTACGTCGAACGATTCGAGGGTCCAGTGCTCGCAGAGCGCGCCTACGTGGTGAACTCGGCACTCAAGGTGGCGGTGCAGATCGACTCCGCACTCGACCCATTGGGCGAGGAACCGACCTCGACCTTCGGCGATGCGATTCAGGAGCGCCTGGAAGGACTCGGCGCATCCGACGAGCGATGGGCGAGCTGGAAGGACGAATCCGGCTGGATCGTCAAGCTGTCGTTCACGGCGAACGACATCGAGCACGATGCACGGTGGCAGTACGACCCCAAGCGTCACGCCCTCGTTCCTCTGAATACCGAAGCGGTCACGCTGTCGCAGAACGGTGAGATCACCGAGGGGCTGATTCCCAGACTCCGCGTCGTGTCACCACGCGTCGAGGCGGAAGAGTCGGAGACCGGGCCCGCCGCAGTACCGACCACCACGAACGACACTGCTCCCAACCCCGAGGTGATTCCTTACGGTCGGAGCACGTCGTCGGCGGAGTCATCGGCTGCAGCCACCTCTGCCGCGATCTCCCGTTCCGAAGAACGTCCCGCAGAGAACCTGAACCAGACGGCAGACCTTCTCGAGGCGCTCCGTCGTCGACGGGGCGAACGCGAGGCAGCCGTCTTCGTCGACGACTTCGACGACAGCGGATCCTCCCCCGGTCCGTCGGCCGCGGGAGCCGCTTCCGAGCGGCCCACCGAGTCACCGCGCGAGAAGCGCGACTCGGAGTCGCGACCGACTCTCACCTCGTCGATCTGGGCATCGGCCGCGCGAACTGACACGCTCGACGGCATCGACACGCCTGAGTCGGACGCACCCGCTCCCACGGCGTCTCAGCCGAAGCCGCCGCGCCGCAGCCGAGCTGCGATGCCGAGCTGGGATGAGATCGTCTTCGGCGCTCGCACCGACGACGATCTCGCCTGAACCACGATCTCAGCGCTCGAACGCACCGAATCTGAGCAGCGGAACCATCAACTCGTCCGAATTCCAGGATCCGTGTTGACCGACCATTCGGCGTGACGGGTCATGAGGCTTACGCGCGTCGTAGTAGACGATGTTCTTCGCCGCGGCGACGATGATGTCGCCTATGCGAGGCACAACGGCATCGTCGACCGCGCCGAACCATCCTGCCTCGATCGCCTCGTGTCTGGTGAGCACCCACGCGCGCTCGCCTTCTGACTCGCGCCAGGCATCCAGAACCGCCTGCCGCGCCTCTGCCGAGAGCGTGGGGTCGAGGTGCAGCTGCAGGCACCGGGGATCTCCGGCAATATGGATGACCCCCGCCATGTGCTCGTCCCCTCCGAAGAGCACGTGGGATGTCTCGGGCACATCGATGACGCCGTGGTCTGCCGTGAGCAGGACCCCTTCGTCTGCGCGTACAGTGCGCACGAACGACTGCATAGCCGAGTCGAGTTCCTCGAGCAGATGCGTCCACCGGTCGGACTGCCACCCGTGGGCATGGGCCGTCATATCGAGTTCGGGAACGTACACGTATGAGATCGAACGGGAATCGCGGTCGAGCACCGAACGAGCCGCCTCGAATCTGTCAGAGATCGAATCGGCGGCCAGATACTCTGCGCCACGCAGCACCGCATGAGTGAAGCCCGAGGATTCGTATCTCCGCGGTCCGACGGCCGTGGCATCGATTCCTGCGGCCGTAGCGTGCTCGAACACGGTGCTGCGCCTCTGCCACAGGGAGGGTTCCATATCGGGAGCCCATCCGGTCAACTGATTCGCCACCCGCTGAGAAGCCGGGATCAGTGCGGAGTAGCCGACCAGTCCGTGCTGCCCCGGCGATGCTCCCGTCGTGAGGGAGGTGAGTGCCGCAGCCGTCGTCGTGGGGAAGCCGCTGACGAGCGTCGCTTTCTTGAAAAAGCGCGAGGTCAGAAATCGGGCGTGCCCGGCTCGCTGGCGCAGGGCGGATGCGCCGAGCCCGTCGACAAGCACGACGACGGTTTTCGACACGGCCGGGAGCCCGAGGCGGTTGTCTTCGGATGTCACGGCCGCGAGGCAACTGGGCAACACGTCCGACAGACGAGGCTCGTCGGATCGGGTCGCCGGTAGCATAGGGGGCATCGGGGCCAAGTCTGGCACACGTGACGGCAGGATCTCTCGTCCCGATCACGAACCGAGCGTCCACCGATCCCGAAGCGGTGTGCCGCCTTTCTTCGAAGAAAGCCCCATTCAGGTATGACACCTCAGACACCAGACGCCGCCCCTGAGACGCCCGAGAAGATTCTCGACGTCGACGTCTCGACCGAGATGCAGGATTCGTTCCTCGAGTACGCCTACTCGGTGATCTACTCCCGCGCCCTGCCTGACGCTCGCGACGGTCTCAAGCCTGTGCAGCGACGGATCCTCTACCAGATGAGCGACATGGGACTCCGCCCCGACCGAGGGCACGTCAAGAGCGCCCGTGTGGTGGGCGAGGTCATGGGCAAACTGCACCCTCACGGCGACACGGCCATCTATGACGCGCTCGTGCGCATGGCCCAGTCGTGGACTCTGCGGGTTCCTCTGATCGACGGGCACGGCAACTTCGGTTCCCCCGACGATGGTCCCGCCGCGCCGCGATACACCGAGGCGCGCCTCGCAGCTGCTGCCCTCGCAATGACTGACGGACTCGACGAAGACGTCGTGGACTTCGTTCCCAACTACGACAACCAGTTGACTCAGCCCGACGTCCTTCCTGCGGCGTTTCCCAACCTGCTCGTCAACGGCGCGGCTGGGATCGCGGTGGGAATGGCCACGAATATGGCTCCCCACAATCTCGTCGAGGTCGTCGCCGGGGCGCGCTACCTGATCGAGAACCCCGACGCGTCGATCGATGACCTGATGTCGTTCATTCCCGGCCCGGATCTGCCCGGGGGCGGAACGATCGTCGGGCTGGCGGGAATTCGAGATGCGTATACGACCGGCCGGGGAAGCTTCAAGACACGGGCTCGGGTGAGTATCGAGAACCTCACCGCGCGCAAGGTCGGTCTCGTCGTCACCGAGCTGCCCTATCTCGTGGGAACCGAGAAGGTGATCTCGAAGATCAAAGACGGTGTGACGAGCAAGAAGCTCGCCGGCATCTCCGACGTCACCGACCTCACCGACCGCACCCACGGTCTGCGGTTGGTCATCGGCATCAAGACCGGCTTCAGTCCCGACGCCGTGCTCGAGCAGCTCTACCGCTACACACCCCTCGAAGAGTCGTTCAACATCAACAACGTCGCCCTGGTGCGAGGCGAGCCCCAGACTCTCGGTCTGCGTGATCTGCTGCAGGTCTACATCGACCACCGCATCGAGGTGATCACGCGGCGTACGCGTTTCCGTCTGGCCCGCCGAACCGAGAGGCTGCACCTCGTCGAGGGTCTGCTCATCGCGATCCTCGACATCGACGAGGTCATCCAGGTGATCAGGGCGAGCGACGACACCGAGGCCGCGCGCGTTCGACTGATCGACGTGTTCGAGCTGAGCGTGCTTCAGGCGGACTACATTCTCGAACTGCGTCTTCGACGGCTCACCAAGTTCTCGCGCATCGAGCTCGAGGCCGAGCGGGATTCCCTCCGCAAAGAGATCGAAGAACTCACCGCTCTTCTCGGCTCCCCCGCGTTGATCCGCCGTGCGGTATCGACCGAACTGGATGCCGTTGCAGAGAAGCTCGGCACTCCTCGCCGAACTCTGCTCACCGAGGCGAAGCCCGGTGCTGCGCCGTCTTCACGTCGGGCGCAGCCCGTCGTGCTCGAGCTCGCCGACACAGCGTGCGTGATCGTTCTGAGCACAACGGGCAGGGCCATCCGCATCGACTACCCCGAAGGCACGGATGCCGCGCCGCTTCCCGGTGCGGGGGCCCGTCGGGCGCGTCACGATGCCGTGCTGTCGCTGGTGAGCACCACGAGCCGCAGCGAGGTCGGTGCCGTCACCACACTCGGCAGGCTCATCCGGATGCCGGTGCTCGATCTGCCCGTCGTGCCGATCAACTCGGTGCAGCTCGCCGCCGGAGTGCGCATCGCGGAATACCTGGGGCTCGATACGAAGAAAGAGCGCGTGGTCGGCCTCGTCTCGCTCGACTCTCCTGTACCGATCGCTCTCGGCACCATCAGCGGCGTGGTGAAGCGGCTCATTCCTCAGGACTACGCGAACAAGCCCGACTTCGAGATCATCGCGCTCAAGCAGGGCGACCAAGTCGTCGGTGTAGCCCAGCCCGCCGAGCAGAGCGAACTGGTCTTCGCGGCCTCGGACGCGCAACTGCTACGGTTCTCGGTGAGTTCCGTGCGGCCGCAGGGCCGCACAGCGGGAGGCATGGCAGGCATGAAGCTGTCGCCCGGAGCCCGTTGCATCTTCTTCGGAGCGGTTTCGGCAGAGGACAGCGCCGTCGTCGCGACTGTCGCAGGCAGCACCTCTATGCTCCCCGGCACCGATCCCGGTAGTGCCAAGGTGTCCGACTTCTCTGAGTTCCCCGCCAAGGGCCGTGCGACCGGCGGAGTCCGCGCTCAGCGGTTCTTGAAGGGCGAAGACATCATGCTCCAGGCGTGGGTGGGACCGCAGCCGGCACTCGCGGTCGGCACAGACGGCTCGATCCGCCAGCTGCCTGACGGCGGTGCCCGTCGCGATGCCTCCGGCACGCCGCTCGACGCTATCGTCGGTTCGATCGGCGCCACGATGGCCTCCCGGATGCCGTCCGACTCCGCGCCGAGCGCAGACTGAAAAGACGAGAGAGGCCGTTCCCAGGGGGAACGGCCTCTCTCGTATCTCAGACCCGCTGCCGCGGCCTACTTCTCGAGAAGTCGGGCCGATTCGTCGAGCCAGCTCTTGGCGAGCGGCGAAAGCTTGTCGTGGAACTTCTTGCCGTGGTGCGAGCAGAAGAAGAGTTCGCTGCCGGACTCCATCTCTACTCGAACGTATGCCTGAGCGCCGCAGCTGTCGCAGCGGTCAGCGCCGGTCAGTTGGTAGGTGGGCTCTTCGGTGATGGTGCCGTTTTCCGTTGCTGTTGTGTGCATGTGATGCTCCTCACGCCTCGCTGCTCGACAACCGATCTAGTTATCAAATCACGGGTAGGTTTTGCGGGTGCCGCTTTCGCCCGTGTTTCGCTCTGCGCGTACGTCGAATCGGCTCTTCCGTGTCGGTGGACCGGCCCGCCCCGGGGGGAAACTACAGTTGATCGCTGGGCCCTGATCGAATAGGCCCGACGCTTATTTGGGAGAACACGTGGCATCGGCCGACTATTCCGCACGGCACCTGTCTGTACTCGAGGGTCTCGAGGCTGTGCGCAAGCGCCCTGGCATGTACATCGGATCCACGGATTCCCGCGGTCTGATGCACTGCGTCTGGGAGATCATCGACAATTCCGTCGACGAGGCTCTGGGTGGCCACGGCTCGGAGATCGA
Organism: Agreia pratensis; assembly: GCF_900177685.1. Taxonomy (GTDB): domain Bacteria; phylum Actinomycetota; class Actinomycetes; order Actinomycetales; family Microbacteriaceae; genus Agreia; species Agreia pratensis. The sequence goes on along the minus strand of NZ_FXAY01000003.1, from coordinate 343,006 downwards.
AATCCAGCTGCACGCCGATTCGAGCGTCGAGGTTCGTGACCGCGCACGCGGCATCCCCGTCGACATCGAGCCGAAAACCGGCCTGTCCGGCGTCGAGGTCGTCTTCACCAAGCTGCACGCCGGCGGAAAGTTCGGCTCGGGATCGTATGCGGCATCCGGTGGTCTGCACGGCGTCGGTGCGTCTGTCGTCAACGCTCTGTCGGAGCGCCTCGATGTCGAGGTCGACCGAGACGGCAAGACCTACGCCATGTCGTTTCATCGCGGAGAGCCGGGCGTCTTCGACGACTCCGGTTCGACACCGACACCGGACGCACCGTTCACCCCGTTCGAGAACGGCAGCGAACTCCGCATCGTCGGCAAGGTCAAGCGCGGCGTCACGGGAACGCGCATCCGCTATTGGGCCGACCGGCAGATCTTCAGCTCGACAGCGCGCTTCCAGACAGAAGAGCTCTTCGATCGAGCCCGCCAGACCGCGTTCCTCGTGCCGGGCCTGTCGATCGGCATCACCGACGAACGCGGCGACGAAGTGCGCCGCGATGCTTTCCGGTTCGACGGAGGGATCGCGGAGTTCGTCGAACACCTCGCGACGGATTCCGGAGTCACCGAGACGTGGCGGCTCCAGGGAAGCGGATCGTTCACCGAGACGGTTCCCGTGCTCTCACCCCAGGGCGCCATGGTGCCGACGGAGCTCAGTCGGGAGTGCGAGGTCGACCTGGCCCTGCGCTGGGGAACAGGCTACGAGACGACGTTCCGCAGTTTTGTGAACATCATCGCGACGCCGAAGGGCGGAACGCATCAGGCCGGTTTCGAAGCGGGTCTTCTGAAGTTCCTGCGACAGACCGTCGAGGCAAATGCGCGCAGGCTCAAGGCAGGCACCGACAAGCTCGAGAAAGACGATGTCCTCGCAGGGCTGACCGCTGTTCTCACCGTGCGCCTGCCCGAGCCGCAGTTCGAGGGCCAGACGAAGGAGATTCTCGGAACGCCCGCCGTGCGCAACATCGTGTCTCAGGTCGTCACGAAAGGCCTGAAGGAGAGATTCGAGTCGACGAAGCGCGACGACAAGGCTCAGACCGCGCTGGTGCTCGACAAGGTCGTCGCCGAGATGAAGTCGCGCATCTCCGCTCGGGCGCACAAAGAGACTCAGCGCCGCAAGAATGCCCTCGAGTCGTCGTCATTGCCTGCGAAGCTGGTCGATTGCCGCTCCAACGATGTCGCCCTCAGCGAGTTGATGATCGTCGAGGGAGACTCGGCGCTGGGAACGGCGAAGCTTGCCCGCAACAGCGAGTTCCAGGCGCTTCTGCCGATTCGAGGCAAGATCCTCAATGTTCAGAAGGCATCTGTATCGGACATGCTCGGCAACACCGAGTGCGCCTCGATCATCCAGGTCATCGGAGCTGGGTCGGGGCGGTCGTTCGACCTGTCGACTGCCCGCTACGGCAAGATCATCCTGATGAGCGACGCCGACGTCGATGGCGCGCACATCAGGACCCTGCTGCTTACCCTGTTCTTCCGGTACATGAGGCCGCTCGTTGAGGACGGTCGGGTGTACGCCGCCGTGCCTCCGCTGCACCGCGTCGTGATCATGAACCCGGGAACGAAGCCCAACGAGACGATCTACACCTATTCAGAGGCCGAACTGCACACGCTGCTCGCCCAGCTCGACAAGGCTAAGAAGCGCTACCAGGACCCGATTCAGCGCTACAAAGGTCTCGGCGAGATGGATGCCGATCAGCTCGCGACGACCACGATGGACAAGCGCCATCGCACCCTGCGCCGGGTGGGGGTCAGCGACGCGGAGCGTGCCGAGCGCACGTTCGACCTCTTGATGGGAGACGACGTGGCCCCACGCAAGGAGTTCATCATCGCCGGTTCAGAGGGCATGTCGCGAGAGCGCATCGACACCTGATCGGCGCCACACCAGCGACCAGCGACCCTGCTCAGATGACGCGTCGAGGAATGCGTGGGCTCAGCCGCACGACCAGTTCCTCAGACATCGTTCCGGTGGCGTCGCCCCACTCCTGAAGGGTCGGCTCCCCCGCGCTGCCATCGCCCCACACAGTCACCAGATCGCCGACGGCGACCTCGTTATCGTCGGCAAGGTCGAACCAGGCCCTGTCGACCTCCAGCGGGTCGATGAGCGGATGCCGTCGGCCGTGAACGGCGACGCCGATGCGCCCGGGCGCCAGGGTCGAGAGACCATCGGCGAAGCCGAGGTCGATGGATGCCCGGCGGCGGCCATCCGGAAGCGTCTCGACGACCGAGACGGGCGCGCTGAGCGTCATCACCTGACGCAGACCCATGCTCTCGGCGCTGGGCCCGTCGCCGGGCGGCAGTCCGTAGACGAACGCGCCGAAGCGTACAAGGTCGAACCGTGCGTCGGATCGGGCGAAGCCGGCAGCGCTGGCCGCCAGGTGTCGCAGAGGCGACGGCACGCCCAGATCATGAGCCACGGCCACGGCCTCTTCGAAGCGGGCGATCGAGAGCGAGTCCTCGTGGTCGTCGGCCTCCGCGATGTGGGTCCACACAGCGACGATCTCGAGGGTGCCCTGATCCTCCAAGGCCCGCGCACGGGCCACGAGTTCAGGCCAGTCTTCCGGTGTCGCGCCGTTGCGGTGCAGCCCTGTGTCGATCTTGAGGTGAACTCGAGCGGGGGTCGCAGCCGACGAAGCAGCGATGGTGTTCAGCTGCTCGACGGTCGAAATACCCAGGTCGATCGATGCCGAGATCGCGGGCTCGAGGTCTTCGGCGGGGTCGAGCAGCCATGCGAAGATCCGCGTGGGCGACGAGATGCCGGCCTCGCGCAGTGACAGCGAAGTGGGCACGTCGAGAGCACCGATCCAGCAGATTCCCGATTCGACGGCAGCTTTCGTCACATCGACCAGTCCGTGCCCATAGGCGTCGTTCTTCACCACGACCATCACCTGAGACGGCGCCACCTGCGCTGTCAGCACATCGAGGTTGTGGCGCAGCGCCTCGAGATCGATGAGAAGCTCGCCTCGTGAGATCGTCATACGTAACTCCGAACGATTCTGTCGCCCAGCGACGCCGTGACCTCCGCCGCGGACTTTCCCACGCTCGCGGCCCACGCGACCGGAGACGGATACCCCTTCGCTTCGTCTCCGAAGAGCACGACCTCGTCGCCCGGCGAGACCGGATCGTCACCGACGTCGAGCATGAAGACGTCCATGGCAACCCGTCCGGCGACAGGGTGGGTGGAGCCGGCGAACCACGCTCGGGCTCCATTGCAGGCGTGTCGGTCGATGCCGTCGCTGTAGCCGAGGCACACCATGGCGAGCCTGGTCGCAGTTTGTGTGCGGTACACGTAGCCGTAGGAGACGCCCTCGTCGGCGCCGACCTTCTTGGTCGAGAGCACGCGGGCGGAGAGAGTCATAGCGGGCAGCAGACCGAGACCGCGGGGATCCGGAACCGACGCTGTGTCGAGTCCGAAGATCTCTGGCCCGATGAGGCTTGCGTCGGCGAGGTCTGCCTGAAAGCTCTGGATGGCGGGAATCGAGACGCCTGACGCACGAATGGCGTGTGCGGCCTCGTCGTGAGACACCAGAAAAGCATCGACCGCCTCTGCGCCGAGGGACGCCGCGACAGCCGCTGCCCCGTGGCCGTAGGCGTCGCCGCGAAGATCGACGACGATTCTGTTGGGTGAGGCGTCAGCGATCAGGATGCGGGCGTTGCTGCGCACGATCTCGAGATCGATCATGGCGCGGCGCGGCGGAGGACTCGTGAGTGCTGGCGACATCACTAGATCGTGGTGAAGACGCTCTTGACGTTCGCAACGATCACTTCTCGTGACTTGGCGGCCAGACGATCGAGCTCGGCGTGTGCTGTCGACGGCGCATACGCGACATCGCGGCGTTCCAACGCGGCCCGGATGACGGCGTCGCTGAGCGAAGGGTTCAACGGCAGAACCGGCCCCTTCGTCTGGGTCGCGATGGACGAGCCCGCGATGACGCCCTCGCGACCGTTGCCATTGCCGCCACCGGAGGTGACGACACCGAGGGGCACGGCACCCGAATCGAGGTTCCACTCCGAGGCGTTGTCTTCGAAGCCCACGACGGTTCCGTGCGCGGATTCGACGACGATGTATCCGACCTGTCGTGGCACCCCGCGTCGAGCCGAGAACGGGAAGATCCCAACCCCGGTGAGGGCGGTGCCATCGGTAAGTGTGATGCCGCCGCCGAGAAGTTCGGCCCCGGCGCCGACAGCGAAGAACGGAACCCCGTCGTCTGCCAGTGAACGCAGAGCGGCTGCATTCTCCATGAGATCGGCGTAGACGGAACGAACAGCCGAGACAGGACCGTTTCCGATCACGACGATGTCGGAGTCTTTCGGAAGGCGTCGACCGATGGTGTGCTGCACGACGTCGACCCGGTGGCCCGCGCGTTCGAGACGCGCCCGCAGCGCTGTGACATTGCCACGCTCACCGCTTGCCTCGAGGTGTTCGGGGTACAGCTCCAGAATCGAGACCGAGTGTGCGGATGACGAACTCAAAACGAGACCTCCATGTCGCCGTAACCGATGATCTTTCTCGCGAGCATCATCTGCTCGTAGTTGACGACCCACGTCTTGTGACCCGTCGCGGGTGCAGGGAGGGCACGCATCAGTTCGATGGCCTTCTTGAGGTCGGGTTCGATCGTTCCGACCGGAATCCCCTCGTGCTCGAGTCGGAGTGCGAACTGCCAGGCTTTCGCACCCGTGAGCACGTCGACGTGGTCGAGCTGCGCAAAATCGATGTCGTAGAGCCAGGAGACGTCGGGAGTTCCCTCGTCGATGGCGACCATGACCTGCTCGGGCGCTGCGGGAAGCGCGTCGAGGTTGAGTTGGAGGCTCGCGGCGTTTTTGAACATCACGAACTCCACCTTCTCGTTTCCGAAGTCGAGCAGCTCGCCGCGCCCATAGGCCGGTGTCATCGACGAGAACGCTGCCGATGCTTTCGCGAGGTCGAATTCGGTGCCGAGCACCTGTGCGGCGGTAGCGAGCGCCGCTGCAGCATCGATGCCGTAGTGCAGTCCCTTTGCAGGAAGTGCGATGTCGGCCAACGCTCCCCCGACTCGGATGCGGGCCCCGGTGCTGTCCCACGACTCGAGTTCGGCGAGTGCATCGATGGGTGCAGTCGAGGCTTCTTCGCGGTGATTGGCCGCGTTGAAGAGGCCGTGCGCCGAGTCGGCGACGAGCTTCGGAGCCGCCCCGAAGTACGTGACGTCAGGAACGACCGCACCCTTCTTCGACAGGATCTCGCCGATCTTCGACAGATAGGCGTCGTCACGATTGCTGATGACGTGCTGTGTCGCCACCGCTGCCGTGTCGAGCATCATGTCGGCGACGACCTCTGTCTCGAAGAACCGATAGAGCTGGTCGACCTGCACATTGAGCATCAGAATGGTCGATGGCAACAGGGTCTTCGATAACTCGAGCGCGAATGCCTCATCGACTTCGAGGATGCCGATGTCTGCTTTCAACTTTCCGGTGACGCCCACTTCAGACAACAGCGCCGACGAGATGCCCTGTGGCAGGTTCGCCCCGGACGGGTTCGTGAACACCGTCAGGCCGTGCCCACGGAGAACCTCGGTGAGCATGTGGGTGGTCGTCGACTTGCCATTGGATCCGAGAACAAAGACGATGCCGTACTCGAACTGGGCGACCACATTCTTGATGAACCCCGGCGCCATCTTGTTGACGATGTAGCCGGGCAGCGCCGATCCGCCGCCGCGGGCCCGGGTGACAGCCCGGACCGCGCGACCGACGATAACGGGCGCGATATAACGCATCAGCGGCCTACTCGAGGTAGTCGCGCAGAGACTGCGAACGCGACGGGTGACGGAGTTTCGCCATCGTCTTCGACTCGATTTGCCGGATGCGCTCACGGGTGACGCCGAAGGTGTCACCGATCTGGTCGAGCGTCTTCGGCATTCCGTCGCCGAGGCCGAACCGCATGCGGATGACGCCCGCTTCGCGCTCGGAGAGAGAATCGAGCAGCGACTCGAGCTGCTTCTGCAGCATCGTGAAGCCCACCGCGTCGGCCGGAACGACCGCCTCGGTGTCTTCGATCAGATCGCCGAACTCGCTGTCGCCGTCTTCACCCAGAGGAGTGTGCAGCGAGATGGGCTCGCGGCCGTATTTCTGCACCTCGACGACCTTCTCAGGGGTCATGTCGAGTTCACGCGACAGTTCTTCGGGCGTAGGCTCGCGTCCCAGATCCTGGAGCATCTGGCGCTGCACGCGGGCGAGCTTGTTGATGACCTCGACCATGTGCACGGGGATGCGGATCGTGCGAGCCTGGTCGGCCATGGCCCGGGTGATCGCCTGTCTGATCCACCAGGTCGCGTAGGTCGAGAACTTGAAGCCCTTCGTGTAGTCGAACTTCTCGACTGCACGGATGAGGCCCAGGTTTCCCTCCTGGATGAGGTCGAGGAACTGCATTCCGCGACCCGTGTAGCGCTTTGCCAGGCTGACGACGAGACGCAGGTTGGCGCCGAGCAGGTGGCTCTTGGCGCGAGCACCGTCGCGGGCGACCCACTGCAGTTCACGACCGTAGGCCGACTTCTTCTCGGCTTCGCTCATCGTCGACATGGTGTCTTCGGCGAAGAGTCCCGCCTCGATGCGCATGGCGAGTTCGACTTCTTCGGCCGCGTTCAGAAGCGCGACCTTGCCGATCTGCTTCAGGTAGTCCTTGACCGGGTCGGCGGTTGCGCCGGTGATCGCGGTCGAGTAGACCGGAACATCGCTGTCGTCGTCGGCATCGGAGATGACCAACGCTCCGGCGGGCAGAACGATCTCCGCCGCGGGCTTGGGCGATCCGTCGTCGGACTCGTCGTCGGTCGTGGTCTCGTCTTCGTCGACGACGACCTCGACTACAGCGCCTGCTTCGGCGTCGTCATCGTCGGCGCCGGGACCGTCGGCTTCTGCCGCGGACTTGGCCTTCTTCGCAGCGGCAGCAGTCTTCGCTGCGGCTGCCTTCGTCGGAGCCTTCGCCGCTTTGGCTGCGGGAGCCTTCGTCGCGGTGGTCTTGGCGGCAGCGGCCTTTGCGGCGGCGGCCTTCGTCACCGGCTTTGCTGCTGCTGCAGCAGGCTCGTCAGCGACGGGTTCGAGTGTTGTGGTTGATTTGCGGGTGGCCATACGATCACCTTTCACGCCGGTCTCACCGGGTGGATTCGACTCTCACGAGCCGATGCCAATTGGAGGCTGGAGTTGTTTTCTGACATTACTAAGACCCATGTCAAGTGCTGGATTTTCGTGTCTGGATCACCAGACACCCTGCACAAGAACGGGTCTCGATTCTCAATTATTGCACGGATTGCAGAGCTGACCTTCCGCCTATGGGCGTCGGCGCTTCCACCTTCCTACCAGTGCAACCCATAAGGGGGCCACAGATATTCCCTCGTCCTCCTGAAGCCGTCGTCGCGTGCGGCGGCGGGCGCGCAGAAGAAAAAGGACACCTCCGCCGATCACTACATATTGAATCGAGAACGCCAGTCTGAAGGCGTCCATCGAGTAGAGGGCCGTGCTCAGGCCGGCGTCGTACTGGACATCGAGGATAACCCCGATCAAGAACAGCATGACGAAGCTGGCCATGAATCCGCCTACGTTCACGACACCGTTGGCGGAGCCGAGAGACCGGGCGGGGTTGAACGACCGGGCAAAGTCGAATCCGATCAGGGAGCCCGGGCCGCCGATACCGAGGGTCACGGTGAGAATCGCGATGAGCCAGATCGGAGGAACGCCCGGCCAGAGGAGAACGCCGGCCCACACGAACCCCAGAGCTGCGGTGATCCCCAGCACGAGATTCGACCGTCGCAGCGGGAACCGAGCGCTCAGGATTCCGAGGATCGGTCCGGCCACCATGCCGGAGATCACGATGACGACGAGGAAGGCTGCGGCTGCACCGCGGTCGAGTCCCACAGCGGAGACGAGGAACGGGAACCCCCAGAAAATCGTGAAGACCGTTCCCGATGACTGACTCACGAAATGCGACCAGAAGCCCAACTGGGTTCCCGGCCTGCGCAAGGTGGGTCCCAGCATCCGGATCGCCTCGCGCATGCTGGCGACGCGCGCGTCGCCATGGGCTTCGGGGGGCCGATTGCTCAGAAAGACGATCGAGAGCACAAGAGCGCTGAACGACACGGCAGCGGCGACCGAGAACGCGGGCGACCACCCGAACGTGTGCAGAACCCAAGCGAAGGGCAAAGCAGAGAGCACCTGCCCGAGCTGCCCGATGTTGCCGACCCACTGGCTGAGTTGCGGCACGATCGGTCCGGCGAACCAGGAATTGACGAGCCGGATGACCGAGATGAAGACGGCCGCGTCGCCCGCTCCGACGAACACACGACCGAGGACGGCTGTCGGGATATCCGGTGCGAAAGACAGGACGAGCTGACCCGCGACCATCAGCGTGCACCCGATCGAGATCAGCCACTTCGGCCCCACCCTGTCGATCAGGATTCCGACGGGGATCTGGAGCCCCGCGTAGACGATGAGCTGCACGACCGCCAGCGTCGACAGAAGGGCGGCCGACGAGTCGAACCGTGCCGCGGCATCGACTCCGGCAACGCCGAGTGTCGTCCGCTGCATCACCGCCGTCATATAGGCGAAGACGCCGACGCCGAAAACGAGCCAAGCGCGTCGGGAATTCACGTGCTTCATGTTACGACCCCATCCGGGCGGAATGTGACGCCCGGAGCGAGATCCCCGCCTCTAGATCAGAGGCCGAGCGACGGACCCGAATCATCGTCGCCCGCGCGACGGATGGCGAGGAACTTCTCGAGCTCTTCCGCGATCTCGTCTGCTGACGGCAGCTCGCCGTCTTCGTCGGTGAGTGGTGACTTGAGAGGTGTGCCCTGCATGTAAGCGTCGTGACGCTCCTCGAGCGTTCCGACGAGCTTCTCGAGGTCGCCGTTGGTGCCGACCTGCTCGTCGATCTTCGAGAGGAAGACACGCCCCTCTTCACGGAGCTTGTCGGTGGGAAAGATCAGTCCGGTGGCTGCGCTGATGCTCTCGAGACCGGCAAGCGCTGCGAGCGGGAACTCGGTGTCGGCGAGATAGTGCGGAATCAGGAGTGCGAAACCCGCGACGGGGTGGGTCAGCTCCTGAAGACGGAACTCCACCAGATGCATCGCGTTGGCGGGCACCTGGGTGTGCGGCTTCCACACCGAGAGGGCGTCGATGAGTTCGAGGCGATTGCCGCTCACCGTCACCCGGAGGGGCCGAGTGTGCGGAACGGGCATAGGAATCGCGTGGACCGATGTCGTGGTCTTGATCTTCAGGATCCCGATGAGATCGATGACGGACTTCGTGAACCCCTCCCACCGGAAATCGGGCTCGAATCCGTTGAGAAAGAGGAACGGCTGGTTCAGTTCGTCTTGCATCAGATAGAGGCGCAGGACGGGCGGCTGGTAGTCGCTCAGGTGATCCTGGTCGAAGTAGATCACGGGCCGACGGGCGCGGTAGTCGAGGAGGGCATCGGTGTCGAACTCGGCGATGACGCGGTTGCTGAGGTTCTCGAGAATGTAGTCGCCGACCTGCGCGACCGCTCCGCCCGCATCGGTGAAGCCGGTAAGAGCCACGACCAGGTCGAGTCCTTCGGGAATATTGCCGAGCTCGCCGGTGATCTCGTACAGCTCGCTCGAATCCGTCATGAATTCAACTCTAATCGCGGCGACTGGTGCGACCGGGCTGGCGCGGCATGCCGAGAGCGAACATCCGCGCCATAGGGTTGAACCATGACTCTCGCCTCTCTTGCCATCTCCTCATCCGACGCCGGCGATGTCGCCGCCGACGTTCTCGTACTGGGCGTGACCCGCACCGACGACGGGCCCGTTCTCGTCGGCTCGGCGGCATCCTTGCTCGGCACCGACCCGGCGTTCGCCGATCTCTCGGTGCTCGGCGTAACAGGCTCGAAAGACGACCTCGTGCGCGTGCCTGCTCCCGCAGGGATCGCCGCTCGAGCCATAGCCCTCGTCGGACTGGCCTCGGCCACGCCGAGCGCCGACGACCTCCGATACGCCGCGGGGTCGGCCGCACGACGGATGCTCGGGGTCTCCTCGATCGCCATGTCGCTGCCCGTCGACGACGAGTCTCAAGCGCGGGCTGTGCTCGAGGGATGCCTGCTCGGCGCCTATGAGTACACCGAATATCGTGCTGATGGCGGATCCGCGAAGTCGCGTCCTGCCGAGTCGTTCACGCTCGTCACCCCGATCTCCGTGTCTCCCGAGACCGTCGCATACGCGACCGAGGTGGGACGCGCCATCCACCTCGTTCGCGACCTCGTGAACGAGTCGCCGCTCGATCTCTACCCGCAGACGTTCGCCGAGCGTGCAGCCGAACTGGGCAGCATTCCCGGCGTCGAGGTAACCGTCTGGGACGAGTCGCGACTGGCTGACGAGGGTTTCGGGGGAATTCTGGGTGTCGGGCAGGGCTCGTCGCGGCCGCCTCGGCTGGTGAAGGTCAGCTACTCCCCCGAGAACGCGGCCGACGCGCGGCACATCGCCCTTGTCGGAAAAGGCATCACCTTCGATTCCGGCGGTCTCTCTCTGAAGCCCGCCGCCTCGATGATCGGCATGAAGTACGACATGGCCGGTGCCGCCACGGTGCTGTCGGTCGTTCTCGCCGCGGCGCGGCTCGCCCTGCCCACACGGGTCACCGCCTGGCTCTGCTTGGCGGAGAACATGCCGTCGGCCACAGCGATCCGACCGGGCGATGTGCTTCGAATCCGGGGTGGCAAGACGGTCGAGGTGTTGAACACCGACGCCGAGGGCCGTCTCGTGCTGGCGGACGGTCTGGTCGCGGCGAGTGAGGAGTTTCCCGACGCGATCATCGACGTGGCGACTCTGACCGGCGCTGCGAGCGTCGCGCTCGGCAACCGCTACGTGGGCACGCTGGGAAGCTCCCCGCTCGTCGCAGAGGTTCTCGGCACGGCCGAATCGGCTGGCGAGCTGCTCTGGCATATGCCGCTGGGCGAGGAGTTCCGGCCCATGCTGGCGTCGGACATCGCGGATATCGCGAATATCAAGCCCGGCAACACAGCGGGAGGCATGCTCATCGCCGCCGTCTTCCTCAGCGAGTTCATCGGCACCTCGGCCGACGGATCTGCGCGCATTCCGTGGGTGCACCTCGATATCGCCGGTGCGGGCACGAACAAGGACTCGCTGTACGGGTACACAGGAAAAGGACCGACTGGCGTCACTGTGCGCACACTGCTCGCCCTGGCGGCCTCATCGGCACCCGCGCGGACCGAGTGAAGTCGGCCGTAGTAGGCTCGACAGGGCGCAAAAACACGCCAGCACAGCCCGTTCCACTCATCCGTGGAGCGCGGGCGAGCACGAATTCTCACGAGGGAGTCACCGCGGGTGTCTGAACAGAATTTCGACCTGGTCGTTCTCGGCGGCGGAAGCGGTGGCTACGCGGCAGCCCTTCGAGCCAGCCTTCTGGGGCTCACCGTGGCACTGATCGAAAAAGACAAGCTCGGCGGCACCTGCCTGCACCGCGGCTGCATTCCCACCAAGGCCCTTCTGCATTCTGCAGAGGTCGCCGATGCCGCTCGTGGAGCGTCGAAGTACGGCATCTCGACTACCTTCGACGGTGTAGACATCGCCGGAGTGACCGCCTATCGCGAAGGTATCGTCTCGAGCAAGTTCAAGGGCCTCGAGGGACTCATCAAGGCTCGCAAGATCACGGTGATCCGGGGCGAGGGCCGTCTGGTCTCTCCCACTCGGGTGCAGGTGGGCGACGACGTCATCGAGGGCAAGAACGTCGTCCTTGCGACGGGGTCCTACGCACGGTCTCTGCCCGGCCTCGAGATCGGCGGGCGCGTCATCACGAGCGAGCAGGCGCTGGAGCTCGACTTCGTGCCCAAGAAGGTCGCCATCCTCGGCGGCGGTGTGATCGGCGTCGAATTCGCCAGCGTGTGGAGGTCGTTCGGGTCGGAGGTCACGATCATCGAGGCTCTCCCCCATCTCGTGCCCAACGAAGAAGAGTCGATCAGCAAGCAGTTCGAGCGCGCGTTCCGCAAGCGCGGGATCGAATTCTCGCTCGGCACGCGATTCCAGTCCGTCGACCAGAACGACGACGGAATCGTGGTGACGCTCGAAGACGGTCGGAAGATCGAGGCGGAACTCCTCCTGGTCGCCGTTGGGCGCGGTCCGTCGACCCAGGGCCTCGGGTTCGAAGAGGTCGGAGTGGAGATCGATCGCGGCTTCGTCATCACGAACGAGCGACTCGAAACCAACATCCCCGGTCTGTACGCGGTGGGCGACATCGTTCCAGGACTCCAGCTCGCACATCGCGGATTCCAACACGGCATCTTCGTCGCCGAGGAGATCGCAGGCCTGGCGCCGCAGATCGTCGACGACGTGAACATCCCCAAGGTCACCTATTCAGACCCGGAGGTGGCCTCCGTCGGTCTGACCGAGGCGCGAGCCATCGCCGAGTATGGCCAGGATCGCGTCACGTCCTATGACTACAGCCTTGGCGGCAACGGCAAGAGCCACATCATCGGCACGACCGGCTCGGTCAAGGTCGTGCGCGTCGCCGACGGGCCTGTCGTCGGAATCCACATGATCGGTGCTCGCGTCGGTGAACTCATCGGCGAGGCTCAGCTCATCGTGAACTGGGAAGCGTACCCGGAGGATGTCGCGCAGTTGGTGCACGCGCATCCCACGCAGAACGAAGCCCTGGGCGAGGCACACCTTGCTCTGGCAGGCAAGCCCCTGCACGCGCTCTAGCCAGACCGCGTCACCCACATACCCAATACAAGTAAGCTAAAAACCACGATCGGTTTCTAAAGGAGACAAGCTAATGAGCGAATCCGTCAACCTTCCAGCACTCGGTGAGAGTGTCACAGAGGGAACGGTAACCCGCTGGCTCAAGAGTGTGGGAGACCGCGTCGAGGTCGACGAACCCCTGCTCGAAGTGTCAACGGACAAGGTAGACACAGAGATCCCGTCACCCGTTGCCGGTGTGATCGAGGAGATTCTGGTTCAGGAGGACGAGACCGTCGAGGTCGGAACGGCGCTCGTGCGCATCGGAGACGGCAGTTCCGCTGCGTCGTCCGAGGCACCTGCAGAGCCCGCGGCAGAAGAGATTCCCGCCGAGGAGCCGTCCGTCGAGGCCGAGACCGAGGCTGAAGCTCCTGCACCCGCTCCCGAGCCCGAGGAAGCGCCTGCAGCTCCGGCGGCTCCTGCCGCCGAGCCGGCGCCCGCAGCCACGCCCGCACCTGCTACGCCAGCACCGGCCGCCGCAACGGCTCCCGCTCCGGCTCCTGCCGCTGCGGCGCCTGCCCCGGCCGCTTCGCCCGCTCCCGCGGCGACTCCGGCCGCCACGCCTGCATCTGACGACTCGTTCCGTGCAGCGAACGCCGGCTATGTCACTCCCCTGGTCCGCAAGCTCGCGGGCGACAACGGCATCGACCTCTCGACCATCACGGGCAGTGGCGTGGGCGGACGAATCCGCAAGGAAGACGTCGTTGCCGCTGCAGAAGCAGCCAAAGCACCGGCTGCGCAGGCATCCGCCGGAACCCCGGCGGCCGTGGCCACGACGCTCCCCGTCTCCGACCTTCGAGGCACCACTCAGCCGATGTCGCGTCTGCGCAAGGTCGTCGCGCAGCGCGCGGTCGAGTCGATGCAGTCGACGGCTCAGCTGACCAGCGTGGTCGAGGTCGACGTGACCCGCGTCGCCGCCCTGCGCGACAAGGTGAAGGCCACGTTCCAGGAGAAGACCGGCAACAAGCTGAGCTTCCTTCCCTTCTTCGCGCTCGCTGCGACGGAGGCCCTCAAGGCGTACCCGATCATCAACGCGACGGTCGACGGCGACAGCATCGTCTACCCCGATCACGAGAACGTAAGCATCGCGGTCGACACCGAGCGCGGCTTGCTGACGCCCGTCGTCAAGAACGCCGGCGAACTCGACCTCGCGGGGTTCGCGCGCGAGATCGCCGACCTGGCGACGCGTACGCGCGACAACAAGCTCAAGCCCGATGAGCTGGCCGGCGGCACGTTCACACTCACGAACACGGGTTCGCGCGGTGCGCTCTTCGACACTCCCGTGGTCTTCCTTCCGCAGGTCGCGATTCTCGGCACCGGTATCGTGTCGCGCAAGCCTCTTGTGGTCAAGACGAGCGAGGGCGAAGCCATCGCCATCCGTTCGACGGTCTACCTGGCTCTGAGCTACGACCACCGCATCGTCGATGGGGCCGACGCGGCCCGATTCCTCGTAGCCGTGAAGAACCGCCTCGAAGAGGGCGCGTTCGAGGGCAACCTGGGCTACTAATCGCTCGTAAAGACATCTCGAACTCGCCAGCCGGCCTCGCCCTTCAGCAGAAGGAATGAGGCCGGTTGGCCGTTTAACCGTGCTGCGACGAGAGCTGACCCGCCCCATGAGCCGGTCATGACGGCATCGTCGGCCTCGATCACAGGCAATGGATCGTCGACCGGCTGCGACTCCAAGTAGTCCTCCTGAAACACCGTTGTCAGACAGCCCTCGGGCTCGGCGGCAGCAGCACACGCGTCGGTGACCCGCGACAAGACCTGGAGCGCTACGACGGGATCGTCATGTGCCGCTGCGGACTCGGCTTCGGGCTGCGCAGGCGGGGCGGCGTCGCCAGACGGAGCGGCAGACGCCGGAGTACGCGTCGTCGAGGTCTTCTCCCCGCCAGCCTGAGCGCCGTCGGTCGGTGACGGAAGAACCATCAGAAGCGCAGTCGTGGCGATCGCGGCGCACGAGGCCGCGACGAGCAGTGGCTTACGTTGCCAGGGTTTCCGTCCACCACCGCCGGCTCCAGCGTCTTCTTCTGCCATCGGGGTCTCGGGCCGCGGGCGGTGTCTTTTCGAGAGGCGGGCTGCGATATCGATCACCGACGCGGCGAACTCGAGGCCTGTCGACGACACTCCGAGAACGCGCAATGCCGCGACCAGACGGTTCTCGCTCTGGGCCGGTGCGGGGTCGGGCGTCGATGGTGACCAGTCGTATTCGGTGCTCGCTGCTCGGGCAGCAGCGGGCTCATACGTCGCCACGTCGAGGCGCATTTGAGTCTTCGATTCGGGCTCCGAGCCCGCTGCAGCGAGGGACACGACCTGCGCCGGGGCGATGGCGAAGAGGGCCCGTTCAAGCTGGGGCAAGAACTCTCTACTCGGTGCTTCGGTGATCGCCCGCGACAATCGCGCCAGGTCGAAGCCTGTCGGCATCCGTTCGCCGTCGATGCGGCTCAGGACCTCATCGACGACCTCGAGCAGACCGTGATGATCCGCGACGACGGCGTCTCGCCACAGCGTCTCTCTCGATTGAGTCGGATCGCTGTTTCGCCCCTGGGCGCCAGGCCACGCTGCCGAGTGGAGGGCTTTCGGCGACTGACGGAGCGCTCCGCGGCCGAAGCCTGTGAGAGTCGGCGATCCGCGATGGTCGAAGACTATCCGGCGCAGATGGAGCGCGCCGTGGGTGACGCCTGCGTTGTGAAGAGCCTGGAGCGCCGAGCACAGAGGCGCGAGCACAGTGACCGCTTGGCCTGCACTCAGCGAACTCGTCCGCCCCAGGTATGAGGAGAGGGACGGGCCAGGAAGTCTCTCCAAGACGAAGCACGGGGCTGCCCCCTCGTTGATGCTGGCCACGTCGAGAAGGCGAACGACATGAGGTGCCGCGACAGCAGTCAGGGCTGCGAGTTCCACGTCGATGGAGGCAGCGGATGTATCGGCGCGGAAGACTTTCAATACTCGAGAACTGGGGCCATGGCTCTCTCCATTAGCTGACGCATGAGCCAGCAGGAGCGTCGCCCTGGTTCCCACAGCAAGGCGTCGCACGATCTTGTGGCCCGCGACATCGTCGAGCCTCGACGCGTCCAGAGCACTTTCTGCAGGTGCGGCCTGCGGTCCATGGTGAGTCGTTCGGTGGCGGCGGGTCATACACCGATTGTGAGTCGACGAGTAGGGCGCCATGAACGAACAGCGCCATCTGTGCAGTTCTCGGAGCCCGATGCATTTGTGCAGGAGCGGTGAGGCTGCCGTGAGCGAACTGGTCGGCATGAACGAATTCGACTCGGTATCCTTGACGCATGGCACGCAAGTCTGAGAAATCCACCCCGAAGGCCCCCAAAGAACCGGGTCGCATCAAGCAGATGTGGCAGGTCTTCAACATGACCCGCCGCTACGACAAGAACGTCGTCTGGATCATGGCTCTCGGGTTCCTCCTTCCCATCGCAGCCGGCCTCGTTGTCGCCCTCCTGCTGTCTGATGGCAACGGCTTCGCAATGGCCATGTGGATCATCGCAGGGGTTCTCGCGGGCTTCCTGGTTGCGCTGATCATTCTCGGTCGCCGTGCGGAGCGTGCGGCCTACGGCCAGATCGCCGGCCAGCCCGGCGCAGTAGGCGCTGTTCTCCGGTCGAGCCTCAAGCGCAGTTGGCGAGGCAGCGAGATGCCGGTCGCTGTGAACGGCAAGACTCAGGATGCGGTCTACCGCGCCGTCGGTCGCGGTGGCGTCGTGCTGATCAGCGAAGGCTCGAAGACGCGCACGACGCGGATGCTCGAAGAAGAGCGTCGCAAGGTGCTGCGTGTTCTCCCCAACGTGCCGGTCACTTTCCTGTACGTCGATTCCCATGACCCTGAGGCGGTTCCCCTGCACAAGGTCGCCAGCCGTATGGCCAAGGTCAAGCCCGCTCTGAACAAAGCCGAGGTCATGGCCGTGAGCAATCGACTCACGTCCCTCGGTTCCACAGGGATGCCGATTCCGAAGGGCGTCGACCCCTTCAAGGTTCGTCCCCAGCGCGGCCGTTGACCCGCGTCAGCGGCGCATAACGAGTACCGTGCCGGCGAACACGTCGTGCAGGCCGCGCTGATCCGAATCCCAGATCAACGCGGGGATGAGAAGCAGCAAGAGGCCGGTGCGAAGTGCAGGACGCCAGACACCCGCATAGCTGCCGTCGACCTTGACGATGCGGATTCCGAGAATGAAGTGGCCGAGACCACTCCCCAGAGTCGAAAGCAAGACGACCTGCTCGACGGCGAAGATGACCAGGCTGGCCCAGTCGCTGCCGAAGAAGAACGCGAAATAGACGACGTAGCACGCGGCGAAGTCGATGAAGATCGCAGCAAGTCGACGACCGCTGCGGGCAACGGATCCGACGCCGGTTCGAGGAAAGCCCATCCGCTCCCCCGGCCAGTTGCTGGGCGGAGCCCCTTGGGACGATGAGGACGCGGGCGAAGTTGGCACCAGACGAGTTTACGACCGCTGCGATGAGGGCATTTGAGGCAAGCCGTAACATGCCCGAAACAAATGCGTCACTGCTGGGTAACCGCTTCCCCGTAGGCTCGTGACGGCTGCGTTCGCAGCTGTTCCTCTGTACCAAGCCATTTGGAGTCTCTCACATGTTCAGTGATTCTTCCGAGGTGCTCAAGTTCATCAAGGACACGGACGTAAAGTTCCTTGATATTCGGTTCACCGATCTTCCCGGTGTCCAGCAGCACATCACCATCCCCGCATCGACGGTCGACGAGTCGTTCTTCACCGTCGGGCAGATGTTCGACGGATCGTCGATTCGCGGTTTCGCGTCGATCCACGAGTCGGACATGCAGATCATCCCTGACGTGTCGACGGCCTACATCGATCCGTTCCGCGTCAACCGCACGCTGATCATGATCTTCGACATCTACAACCCGCGCAACGGCGAGATCTACCACCGTGACCCGCGCCAGGTGGCCAAGAAGGCCGAGAAGTACCTCGCCTCGACCGGCATCGCCGACACCGCGTTCTTCGCCCCCGAGGCCGAGTTCTACATCTTCGACGATGTGAAGTACGAAGTGAACCAGCACTCGAGCTCCTATTCCGTCGACTCCGACGAGGCAGCCTGGAACTCCGGCCGCACCGAAGAGGGCGGAAACCTCGCCAACAAGACGCCTTACAAGGGCGGTTACTTCCCCGTCAGCCCGGTCGACAAGCACGCCGACCTGCGCGACGACATCGTGCTCGAGTTGATGGCTGCCGGGCTCGAGGTCGAGCGTGGCCACCACGAGGTCGGCACTGCTGGCCAGGGTGAGATCAACTACAAGTTCGACACAATGGTGCACGCGGCCGACGACATCCTGAAGTTCAAGTACATCGTCAAGAACGTCGCCGAGCGCTGGGGCAAGACGGCCACGTTCATGCCCAAGCCGCTCTTCGGCGACAACGGCTCGGGTATGCACACCCACCAGTCGCTCTGGAACGACGGTGCGCCGTTGTTCTACGACGAGGCCGGCTACGGCGGACTCAGCGACATCGCGCGCTGGTACATCGGTGGAATCCTCGCTCACGCCCCCGCCGTCTACGCCTTCACGAACCCGTCGGTCAACAGCTATCACCGCCTGGTCCCCGGCTTCGAAGCCCCGGTCAACCTTGTCTACTCGGCCGGTAACCGCTCGGCGTCGATCCGCATCCCGATCACGGGCACGAACCCGAAGGCCAAGCGCATCGAGTTCCGCACGCCGGATGCCTCGGGTAACCCGTACCTGGCATTCGCGGCTCAGCTCATGGCTGGCCTCGACGGAATCGTGAACCGCATCGAGCCGCACGAACCGGTCGACAAGGACCTCTACGAGCTTCCGCCCGAAGAGGCGAAGCTCATCCCCCAGGGTCCGGCATCCCTCGGCGAGGCTCTCGACGCGCTCGAGGCAGACCACGAGTTCCTGCTGCAGGGCAACGTGTTCACGATCGACCTGATCGAGAACTGGATCAGCTACAAGCGCGAGAACGAGATCAAGCCGCTCCAGCAGCGTCCGCACCCGTTCGAGTTCGAGCTGTACTACGGCGTGTAACGAGACACCATGATCGTGGGCTTCTGACCCCATCCGATCTGCAACGAGTCCGCAGGAGTGACCCGGTCATCCGTGACCGAAAGGGCCACTCCTGCGGACTCGTTTGCTTTGCCCGGGGGCATGCGGACCCGAATCCGGCTCAGTCACCACGGGCGAAACGGATACTCTCCTCGACGAACGAGACCACGATCCCCACTTCGTCGATCGTTCGCGGTGCGTAAAGCAGGAACTCCGTTCCGAAGTCCTCATATTGATGCGGTTCGGCCCAGCCGAGCTCGGTCAGCTCGGCGCCGCGGTGCGCGGGCAGACAGGCGTGGATGCTGGTGTCTGACACCCCGTGAACGTGCACCGGTTCGAGTCGATGGCCGGGTGCCAGCGATGTCTCTGGGCGGAGCTCGACCGACTGCTCTTCGAGGTGCACGGCACGAGAGCTCGGCGGCGACACGGCACTATGGCCTTCGAGGACGCCGGGTAGGGCGAAGATCTCTGCGACGAGGCGTCCCCAGATCTCGGGTGTCGATCGCTGGCTGAGCTGACGTTGCGGTCCCTCGGTCGAGACAAGGGGTTTCGCGCCTTCTCGTGATCGTGTGTGGTGCATCGCTCAAGCGTATGTCCGCTAGCGCGGCGCGCGTGAGCGCTGACTCGCCAGCTTGGCCTGTCGGTCGAAGCCGAAGAGACGACGGGCGCCGAATCCTCCGATGGTCGTGCCCGCCGCGAGGCCGATTCCCGTGGCCAAGGCCATCACCACCGGGGGCAGAGTGTCCGCCGCGGCGAACTCGGCATCCATGAATCCGTACAGTGCGCGATACACGGCGAGGCCGGGGATGAGGGAGATGATTCCCGCCATAGTCACGGCCCCTTCCGGAACCTTGACCCAGCGGTAGGCGAGGTACCCGACGACTCCCGCCACCGTTCCTGCGATGCCGGGAGCCAGCCCGGGCTGCGTGGCAAACGGAAGCACCGCCGAGTAGACGGCGAAGATCCCGCCCGCGGCCACGGCCATCAGCAACACGAGTCGAAGGCGCACATACGAGGTGAGCGCGAAGCCGACGCCGATGAGCATCGCACCTACGGTCCCCGAAACGAGGCCGATTCGATCCCCCAGCGACGTGGCGATGGTCACGGGAATTCCGATTCTCAGGGCAAACCCGAGAACGAGGGAGATGCCGACTGCGAGGCCGAGTGTGAGCATGAGGACTTCCATCCCTCGCGCCGTCGCGGTCACGTAGTACCCGTCGATGGCGTCCCTGGCCGATGCGGTCAGTCCGACACCGGAGAGAAGGGTGATGATCCCGGCGATGACGATCACCGTAGGGCTGTTCGAGCCAGGCAGATCGATTCCTACCGAACGCAACCAGAAGATGAAGACGGCGATGGTCGTCGTGGCGATGGCCGCTGCCATCTGGGCGAAGAATCCGGGAACCGACCACTTGCTGAGCCGGCGCACGATGAGATGAGAGGAGGCCGCGGTGATCGCCGTAGCGAGCACCAGCACGATACTTACATCGAACATCACGACGACGCCGCTGGCCAGTACGGCTTGGCCCGCGGCCACGACCCAGTGCCGGTAGGGATGCGGACTCGCCAGAATCGCCGTCAGACGATCCCTGGCCGTCTCGACGTCCAGCGGCTCCTCCTGCCCCGCGATCTCATCGATGAGCAGATAGACCGCCTGCAGGCGCGTGTAGTCGGTGGTGCGCACTCTCACGATGCGCATGACCGAGAGCGGGTCCTCGTTCATTCCGCGATGGATAGACACCGTTATCGAGGTGAAAGTGATGTCGACGTGCATCGCGCTGATTCCATAAGCGTCGCTGATTCGCAGTACTGTCGCGACCACATCGGACGCCGATGCTCCGGTGGCGAGCATCGACTCGCCCGCCCTCAGACAGAGGTCGATGACCAGGCGGGCGTGACGCTGCGACAGTGCGTCGTCTCCCCCGACAACCGAGATGATCTGCGTGGGAGTGCCAGCTCCTCGGATGGCACCACCCGCCAGCTCGATGAGCGACTGTCTCACCCGTCGTCGGTGCACGCTCTGCCGGTCGTTGATGCCATCACTCACTGGTCAAGGGTACGGGCAACCCGGTGCCAATCGTCCGCGCCCGCGTGGCCGTTCGCAGAAAATCTAGGAGCCGTAGAACAACCGCTCGAACACGGCCCTGGCGCGCCGAGTGACCCCGAGGTAGTCCTCTTCCAAGGTCGTGGCCGAACCCGGAGGGTATTCGAGCAGACGCGCGATGCCGTCGAGAGCCTTGCGGTCGCTGGGCAGCACATCCGAGTTCTTATTGGCCCACAGGGTCACCGCAGATCGTGCGCGTGACGCGAAGACCCAGGCGGCTCGAAGAGTGGATGCGTCGGCCGCTGTGACGAGGTCGGCCGCGACAGCGGCATCCAGAGCCTCGAGCGTCGACGTGGTGCGCAGAGACGGAATGCGGCTGCCCCATTGCAGCTGAGTCAGCTGCACGAGCCACTCGACGTCGCTGAGACTGCCCCGGCCCAACTTGAGGTGTCGAAGCGGGTCGGTGCCCTGTGGCAAGCGCTCGTTTTCAACCCGGGCCTTGATCCTCTTGACCTCGCGAACCTCCTTCTCAGCAATCTCGGTGGGGAAGCGAACAGTGTCGGCGAGCTGCTCGAAGTCGTCTATGAGCGACTCGTCGCCCACCAGGCCTCGGGCTCGAAGAAGCGCCTGCGCCTCCCATGTGAGCGACCATCTCGCGTAATACGCCCGATACGAATCGAGCGAGCGCACCACGGCGCCGTTCTTGCCTTCGGGCCGCAGATCGATGTCGATGTCGAGCGGAAGTCGATTGTCTTCGGTGAGGCGCTTGATCTCGGTGGCGATGGCGAGAGCATCCGACGCGGCCGTCTGATTGTCGGCCGAACGTGCACGGTAGACGTACATCACGTCTGTGTCGGATCCGAATCCGACCTCGCGGCCACCGAGCCTGCCCATTCCGATGATCGCGAAGTCGATCCCGTCGGCCCCACTCGACATCGGCTTCCGCACGATGGTCGTGATGCCCGTCAGCAGAACGGTCGTGACGTCGGTCAGCCCGCGGGCGAGTTCGTCGACGGTGATGATGCCGAGAATCGACGAGATCGCGAGCCGCAGCACCTCTCGTCGTCGGGCCGCACGCAGCGCACTCGCCGCGGCATCCTTCGCATCGTGGCGCGCGATGATGGCGCGCATCTCCTCATCGAGTACAGCGCGAGGACGCGGTCGCAACTCGTCTTCGTTCTCGAGCCATGCCGCGGCCTCGGGTATGTTCTGGAGCAATTGCCCGACGTAGCGAGACGCCGACAGCACGTGAGTGAGCCTCGAAGCCGCTCCGGATGAATCGCGCAGCATCCGCAAGAACCAGTAGGTGTCGCCGAGAGAGTCGCTGAGACGCCGGAACGCGAGCAGGCCGTAGTCGGGATCGGCGCCGTCGGCGAACCACTGCAGCATCACGGGCAGGAGGTGCCTCTGAATGTTCGCTTTTCGAGACACCCCCGATGTCATGGCCTCGATATGCTTCAGCGCTCCCCGCGGGTCGATGAACCCGATGGCTGCGAGCCGCGCCTCCGCCTGAAGGCTGGTGAGTGCCACCTCGTCGGCCGAAAGGCCGGCCACCGCTGCGAGCAAAGGGCGGTAGAAGAGTCTGACGTGAAGGTTGCGTACCCGGTGTTTGATACCGTTCCACCGCTCGATGAGCTGCGCCGCAGACGGCTCGAGGTCGGTGGCGCGGGCGAGTACTCGCTGACCGAGTTCGTCGCGGGGCATCAGGTGGGTGCGTTTGAGAAAGCGCAACTGCAGACGGTGCTCGAGAAGGCGAAGGATGCGGTAATCCTCCGCGAACTCGATCTGCTCGGCCCGACCGATGTAGCCTCGGTCGGCGAGGGCCGTCAACGCGGCGATCGTGCCGGTCTGGTGGATCTCGTCGTCTGTCTGCCCGTGAACCAGCTGTAGAAGCTGAACCGTGAACTCGATGTCGCGAAGACCGCCAGGGCCGAGCTTGATCTGATAGTGAACGTCGTCTGCGGGAATGTGCTGGGTGACGCGCTCGCGCATCTTCTGTGCTGACTCGACGAATCCTTCGCGCGAGGCGCTGGACCAGACGCGCGGCGCCGTGGCCGCGACGTATTCCAAGCCGAGCTCCACGTCGCCGGCGAGCGGCCTGGCCTTGAGAAGGGCCTGGAACTCCCAGCTCTTGGCCCAGCGATCGTAGTAAGCGATGTGCGAGTCGAGGGAGCGTACCAGCGCGCCGTCCTTGCCCTCAGGGCGGAGGTTCGGATCGACCTCCCAGAGGCCCGGCTCGAGGCCTGACTCGTTGATGCCACGCATCGTGAGCATGGCCAGCCGCGTTGCGATCTCGATCGCGCGCTCGGGCGTCAGTTCGCTGTCGGGCTGCGCCTCTCCCACGAAGATCACGTCGACGTCACTCACATAGTTGAGCTCTCGCGCTCCCGCCTTGCCCATTCCGATGATGGCCAGTCGGGTCGCGGCGACGCTCTCGCGATCGAAGAACCAGAGGCCGAGTCCCTTGGTCGACAGCGTCGTGCGGGCAACGCTGAGCGACGCTTCGAGGGCGGCCGCAGCCAGGTCGGCGAGCACCGCGGCAATGCGGTCGAGCCCAGCCACAGGATCCGCCTGCTCGAGGTCGTAGGCGGCGACTCTGGCAAGCAGGCGCCGGTAACGCACTCGAAGCGCCGTCCACGCCTCTTCGCCCGAGAACGACGCGAAGCCGGCATGACCTCCAACCGCGTCGAGTAGAGCCGTCCGTGCCTCCTCCGCGGTGGGCAGCACGAGTCGCGGATCGGCGAGAACCGCCAGCTCTGCCGGATGGCGAGAGAAGAAGTCCCCGAGCCCTTTGGATGCGCCGAGCACGCGCACGAGACGGATACGATAACGCTCCTCGGCCAGAATCGCGGAGACGTCCTCCGGAGACCGGCGCAGAAGGATCGCCAGAAGCGACAGCGCTTGATCGGGATCGGCCGCGGAGGGAATCGCCGCGATCAGATCGTCGACGTCGAGGCTCGCCAGAGAGGCGACGACACGGAGCTGTTCGTCTGCCCACTCAAGGTCTGCGAAGCCCATCCTGGCCAGATAGCTGAGTGATCTCGATTCGCGCATGATCCTCCGGGAAAGGGATGCGACGACCCCGTCGCATCCCTCTTCAGCCTGGTGTTAGAGCATCTCCAGATTGCTCTTGAGCTCGAACGGCGTCACCTGGGCACGGTAGGCCTGCCATTCCTGACGCTTGTTGCGCAGCACGTAGTCGAACACGTGCTCGCCGAGCGTCTCCGCGACCAACTCGGATCCTTCCATCAATGTGATGGCTCGATCGAGGCTGGCGGGAAGCGGGTTGTAGCCCAAGGCACGGCGCTCGGCCTCGCTGAGGCTCCACACGTTGTCTTCGGCCTCCGGCGGCAGTTCGTAGCCCTCCTCGATGCCCTTCATGCCCGCGGCGAGAAGCAGCGAGTACGCGAGGTACGGGTTGGCGGCCGAGTCGATCGCCCGATACTCGATGCGCGAACTCTGACCCTTGTTGGGCTTATAGAGCGGCACGCGCACGAGCGCAGAACGGTTGTTGTGGCCCCAGCACACGAAGCTCGGTGCCTCGTCGCCACCCCACAGGCGCTTGTACGAGTTGACGAACTGGTTCGTGACGGCCGTGATCTCCGGAGCGTGGTGCAGCAGCCCGGCGATGAACTGGCGTCCGATCTTCGAGAGCTGGTACTCGGCCCCGGCTTCGTAGAATGCATTACCGTCGCCCTCGAAGAGCGAGAGGTGGGTGTGCATTCCCGACCCGGGGTGGCCCGCGAGAGGCTTCGGCATAAACGTGGCGTAGACGCCCTGCTCGATGGCGACCTCTTTGATCACGGTGCGGAACGTCATGATGTTGTCTGCCGTGGTCAGCGCGTCGGCGTACCGCAGGTCGATCTCGTTCTGGCCGGGACCGGCTTCGTGATGGCTGAATTCGACCGAGATGCCGAGGTCTTCGAGCATACGAACGGATCGGCGGCGGAAGTCGTGCGCGGTGCCTCCGGGCACGTTGTCGAAGTAGCCGGCGGAGTCCACGGGCTCAGGACCGGCAGCGCCGTACTGAGACGACTTCAGCAGATAGAACTCGATCTCCGGATGCGTGTAGAACGTGAAGCCCCGGTCGGCGGCCTTCGCCAGGGTGCGCTTCAACACGTTGCGAGGATCGGCTACAGCCGGCAGGCCATCCGGTGTGGTGATGTCGCAGAACATGCGAGCGGTCGGGTCGATCTCGCCTCGCCACGGAAGGATCTGGAACGTCGTGGGATCGGGATGAGCGAGCACATCGGCCTCGTACGACCTCGTGAGCCCCTCGATCGCCGAACCGTCGAATCCGAGACCCTCAGTGAAGGCCCCTTCGACCTCGGCTGGGGCGATGGCTACTGATTTCAGGGTTCCGACCACGTCGGTGAACCAGAGCCTGATGAATTTGATGCCGCGTTCCTCAATGGTGCGAAGAACGAAGTCACGCTGCTTATCCATCTATGGGGACTCTCTTTCGAACGGGGTCTTTCAACCAGTTACAGGTTAGTGCACGCCCTCGATCTGACGGGTCAGCTGGGAACGAGGACGATCCACGCGAACCAGGCCAGCATGCCGAGCCAGACGATGACACCGGTCGAGGCGAGGAGGGCCGCACCTCTGCTGCCGAGCTTCCAGACGACGATCAGTGCGAAGAGTCCGACGGCGAGCAGAATCCCGAGGTAGGGGAAGTACGAGGGAACTCCTACTAGGGCGAGCGCGGGTTGCTCAGCCGTCGCCGAGGCCATGCCGAGCGCCAGAATCGCACCGAAGACGAGGCCCGAGACGGGCGAGATTCCGGATGCGATGAGCAGACCGAGCCGCTCACGCTGGATGCCGCGCACGATGAGGGTGATGACCCAGCCGACGAACCAGAGAGCGCAGAATCCGAAGAAGATGATCGGGATCAACAGTTCGAACCAGTTCACCTCGTCTACGGCGCGAACGACCGACGCGGCTCGGGACGTCTCATGAATAGACGACGCCGTGACGAACGGAGTCGTCGCGTCATCGTGGTCGCAGACAGACGAGACATCTTCGCCGGGCTTGTCGAGCCAGGCGACAGCCGTCTGTGCTGCGCAGGCGCTCGTGCCGAGCACCTCGTGGCCCGCACCGGTGAACGTGACGAACTGACTTCCCGCAATCGATCCCGCGGCAGCCTGTGCTGTCGCCGCGGGCGAGATCGGGTCGTTCGATCCGGCAAGGATCAAGGTGGGCTGAGTGAACGTCGGAGGCACCCTCAGTTCGGTGCTGGCCGCGGTGATACCAGCCTGCGCGCACACGGCATCGGTGAGCGAATAGGTGACGAGCAGGGGTGGCTCGACGGGCACGACCGGTTCTTCACCCTCGGCGGGCGTCGCTGCCGCGGGCGCCGCAGGATCGGCCGACCAGTTGGCCTTCTGATCGAGGCAGGTCGAAGTGAGGTACTGCCCCCAGTTCGTTGTCCCCACCGCATCGGCGCCGAGCGCCACAAAGGGGGCCAACGCCCCGGTGTCTCCGGCTTCGAGGCGATCGAACAGCAGCGGAAGCGTGCTGGCGACAGCAGGATCGGTCAGCAGTTGCTGAACGAGGCTCACGAAGTCGTTGCCCTCGAGCTCGACAAAACGTTGATTGCCGGTGAAAGGGTTGGTGACGGGGCCTTTGAAGGGATCGTCATCGAGGTTGGATGCGAGTTGGGCGACCGTTGCTGCGTAGTCGGTTCCTTCGACGCCGGATCGGGCGGAGAGTTCGGCGAGCGACGTCTTGAGCCCGGCATACGCCTCGCCCTTGATATCGGCGGCAGCCGGGCTGTACGAATCGAGGAGTACGGCGTCGCTTCCGGCGGCGTCGAGCCCGGCGACAGCAGTCATCACCTTCGAGGACCAGTCAGACCCGAAGAGGGTCCAGGTCGGAATCTGAAGCTTGTTCCGCAGGTCGACCACGTCGGCCGCGGTCTGGGCGATCGTGTAACCATTCGGGTCTCCGCCGGCCTCGATGAAATCCGCCAGGCAGTCTGAGAGCGCGATTCCGACAGCGGTTCCCTCGGCCTCGACGGTGTCATCGGTCGACGTGAAGGAATCGATCCATGCGTTCGTGGCTCCGGGACAGTTCAGATTCGGAGTTGAGGCCGTCCCGCCGCGCTGCTCGAGCACGACGACATCTCTGTGGGTGCCGAAACCGAGGTCACGAGACAGGTGCTGGCCGACAGCGGCGGCAGACTGTCCGAGACCGGGGGCCATAACGACCATGGGAGTGCCCGTGGCCGGCTGCACACTCGCAGGTATTACCGCATAAGGGATGTCGATGGTACGGCTGGCGGGGTTCAGTCGGTTCTCGGGAACCGTGAGAACGCCGCACGTGGCATCTCCGCTCGACGGGTTCGGGCATCCGTCGCTGCCTGCAGCCGTCGCGGCACTGGGCGCACTGAGGGCCAGCACCAGGCCGGCCACAAGGGCGATGAACGGCATTCGCAGCCGACTTGTCTTTATCACTACACATCACCGTCACTATCGAGTCAGCCAAACGATACCGTGATCGATCGCTTCGACAGGCTGCGCCCCGCAGGGTGTTTCCGTCTCCGTCGATAGACTGGCACGATGTCAGAGACGCCGCCGTCAGTACCCCCTTCCACTCCGAAGCGCGTCCGCACACGCCATTTCCAGAACGCGAAGGCTGCCGGAACACCGATCACCGGGCTGACGAGCTACGACCAGCTGTCTGCCCGAATCTTCGACGAGGCCGGCATCGATTTTCTTCTCGTCGGCGACTCCGCGGGCAACACGGTTTTCGGCTACGACACCACTCTCCCGGTCACGATCGACGAGTTGATTCCGCTGACCCGCGCCGTTGCCCTGGCAGCGCAGAGGGCCTTCGTCGTCGCAGACATGCCCTTCGGCTCTTATGAGAGCGGCCCGCTCGAGGCCCTGCACACCGCGGTGCGCTTTATGAAAGAGACGCATGCTCACGCCGTCAAGCTCGAGGGCGGAGTACGCAGCGTCGAACAGATTCGGCGCATCGTCGGCGCAGGCATCCCGGTGATGGCGCACATCGGATTCACGCCGCAGAGCGAGCACGGACTTGGCGGCCACATCATCCAGGGGCGAGGCGACGGTCTGGAGCAGCTGATGGCCGACGCTCTCGCCGTGGAGGAGGCTGGTGCGTTCGCTGTGGTTCTCGAGATGGTTCCGAGCGAGGCGGCACGACTCGTCACCGAGAAGCTGCGCATCCCCACGATCGGAGTGGGCGCAGGCCCGCACGTCGACGGCCAACTCCTCGTATGGACCGATTTCGCGGGATTCTCGACCGGACGCATTCCGAAATTCGTGAAGCAGTACGCCGATCTCCGCGGGGTGCTGACGGATGCCGTGACCCGGTTCCGCTCAGACGTCGCGGACCACAGCTACCCCGGCCCAGAGAATTCCTACGACTGATCTGGTGCCATAGCCGGCGCTGATTCAGCGCTGCTCGTCGGCCTCTTCTTCGGCCCACTTCGCGCTGTTGGCGCGGAGTTTCTCGAGCGCGTGCGATGCTTCCGCCTCTGTGGCGAAGGGCCCCACTCGATCGACGACCGAGGATTCGTAGCCGTGCTCCACCTTGCCGGTCTTCATGTTGTACCAGTACTGCTTCGAGGCGTCTTCCGACATGTCAACTCCCGGGATCTCGCGCAGACCTCCGATGGTCCAGGCTTCGGCTACGTCAAATCCTAGGCCCAGTCTCGCGAACGCCGCAGATGCCTCGTCTGCCTTAGGCTCGATACCGAACGCACAGGCGCGCCCGACGCGTCGACGGCGATAGTTCGAGGAGACCGACCATGAGCACCCCAACCGCATCCAACGTGGCCATCGGCATCGATATCGGTGGCACCGGCATCAAAGGGGCGATCGTCGATCTCGACTCCGGTGAGTTGCTGAGCGACCGGGTGAAGCTCTCGACACCCGAGGGCGGCAAGCCGAAAGACATCGTCGGCACCGTCACGAAGATCCTCGAGAAGCTCACAGATGCTCCCGACGACGCGCCCATCGGAATCTGTTTTCCCGCCGTCGTGCGGAACGGACGCACGATGTCGGCCGCCAACGTCTCGAAGAAATGGATCGGCCTCGAGGCCGAGAAGCTCTTCGAAGACGCTCTGGGGCGAGACATCTTCTTCGTCAACGACGCGGATGCCGCGGGCTATGCCGAGGTGCGATTCGGAGCGGCTCGAGACCGGTCGGGTCTGGTCATGATGACCACCCTGGGCACCGGAATCGGCACGGCGATCATCTACAACGGAGTGCTCGTGCCGAACGCCGAGCTCGGGCACCTGCAGATCGACGGCGGCGACTACGAACTGAAGGCGGCGTACTCGGCCAAGGAGCGTGAGGACCTGTCCTGGTCCAAGTGGACCGAACGTCTGCAGAAGTACTATTCCGAGCTCGAGAAGCTGCTCTCCCCCGACCTCTTCATCGTGGGCGGCGGCGTCTCGAAGAACTATCAGGAGTTCCTGCCGCTACTCAACCTGACGACCGAGATCGTGCCGGCCGTGTTGCGTAACAACGCGGGCATCCTCGGGGCAGCAGCCCTCGCATCCCAGCCCCGCGTGGTCGCGGGCACCGAGGAGTCGCCCCAGGAGCATCCGGCCGCCGCGCTCTAGCGCGACCCGGCGTTCTGCGCCCGCTGGGCGGAGAGGGTGAATGGGCCGGCCGTACGCCGGGTTCTGTCCGGATCCGCGTTGCCGCGGACCCGTGACGGCCATCTATCTCGGGACTACGTTGCCGCAGCCCTCTAGCGGTCTACCCGGGAACTCGACGAGCCGTCTCGATCGTTCCCTGTCTGACCTTGCTCCGGGCGAGGTTTACCAAGCAAACCAGGTCACCCTGGCCTCTGGTGGTCTCTTACACCACCGTTTCACCCTTACCGCAAGGCTTACGCCTGCGGCGGTCTGTTTTCTGTGGCACTGTCTCGCGGGTTGCCCCGGGTGGGTGTTACCCACCGCCCTGCTCTGTGGAGCCCGGACGTTCCTCGGCAGCCGAGCATCCGAAGATGCATGACTGACGCGACCGTCTCACCGACCCATTCGTGTGGAAGTCTACGGCAGAACGCCGCGGCGGATCACAGGCCGGACTCCTCCGTGCGTACGAGGATGCAGTTGCTGTCGGGGTCGAGAACGACATCGTCTGGAGCTGCGGCTCGGATGACAGCGAGATCGGACTCGTGGAGCTTGACGTGGCTTCCCCCGGAGACTCCGCGGGTCAGCAGGGCCGCACCGATTCCGTATCGTGAACGCTGCTTGTCGTACAGCGCGACGAGCTCGGCGCTGATCGCCGAGGCGATGCGGGCTCGTCGCTCGGTCACCTGCGCGATTTCGGCGTTGATCTGTTCGAGCTTGTCGTCACGGTCGGCGGTCAGCTCTTTCTCTGTGACCACGAGCTCGTCGAGCCGTGCGGACGCGGCCTGAAAACGCGCGTCGATCTCCTCTTGGCGCTCCATGACGGTGAGTTCGATGTCTTCGAGGTCGGACTGGCGATTCAGCAGCGACGCCAACTCGTGTTCGAGCCCCTGGATGTCTTTCGGCGACGAGCTGATCGCGAGCCGCTCCCTGTCTCGTGCGATACGTGCTGCCACGACCTCGATATCGGATTCGACTCGGCCGATCTCGACCTTGGTGTCTTCGAGCTCGCCGCGAATGGACGCGGAGAGAGCCCGCGAACGGGCGACATCTTTGGCGAGCTCTGCGAGTGCGAGTGACTGCGGAAGCGTCTTGGCGGTGTGCGCTAGCTGGTCGAGTCGCGTGTCTGCAGCCTGCAGATCGAGAAGTGCTCGCTGCTCGGTGATCGGTGCCTTCATGGGTGCCTTCCTTGGCTGAGCGTTGTGGATGCCGTATGACGGCGAGTCGGACGAGATTATTGGGTGACGACGAAGTCCCACGGGTCGGTTCGCAACTCGCTCACCGTGAATGCGGCGCCCGGCAATTCGGCGGCGAGCGCTTCGGCGGCGGAGTCGAGCCAGAGCCACTCGCTGGCCCAGTGCGATACGTCGATGAGAGCGGGACCGGCCGACAGCATCGACTGCTGCCTGGACTCCGATGCGGGATGGTGACGCAGATCGCTCGTGATGTACACATCGGCCGAGGTGACCGCGGGGTCGGCCAAGAGAGAGTCGCCGGCACCCGCGCAGAGGGCCACACGAGCGATCTGCTGGTCGTAATCGCCTGACACCCGGATGCCCGTGGCCGTCGCCGGGAGGATCTCGCCGAGGGCGAGTGCCAGTCGGCCGAGAGTCGTCGGCTCGGCAAGGTCTCCGACCCGACCGATACCGGTACCAGAACGCTCGCCGACCACGATCGGTTCGGACTGAATCAGCCCGAGACGCTTCGCGAGAACCGACGAGGTTCCATCGTCGACGATGTCGGCGTTGGTGTGGGCTGCGACCAGGGCACAGCCCGAGCGAATGAGCCGCGTGAGCAGGGCGCCCTTGTAGCGGTCGGAGGCGACGGAGGTGATTCCGCGGAGCAGAAGGGGGTGATGAACGAACAGCACGTCAGCCCCGAGTTCGATCGCCTCATCGACGGTCTCGGCGACGGCATCGACGGCGAGGTGAACGCGCATTGCCGACTGCGTCGCATCTCCGGTGCTGACGCCCGGACGATCCCAGTCTTCGGCGAAGCGCGAAGGCCAGAGTCGTTCGACGGCGGCTTCGAAATCCTGGAGCGTGTGCATCACCCGCCCAGCCTACCGGCGGGGGCCTGTGTGACTCCGGCACCCGCACCTGGCGCGACCCACGGCATCCGTCTTGCCGAAGCAGCACGGGGAGTTGCACCGGCGACGCGCTCGACCCATCGTTGAGTCATGACCGATCACGAGCAGCAGTCGCCGGCGTCTTTCTGGGAATCGCGTTACCGGGAGGCCGACAGGGCCTGGAGCGGACGCGCGAACGCGGCGCTCGAGCGGGAAGCCGTCGACCTGGCTCCTGGCAGGGCACTCGACCTCGGCAGCGGCGAGGGCGGTGACGCGTTGTGGCTGGCGTCCCGCGGGTGGAGGGTGACCGCGGTGGACATCTCGCCTACGGCGTTGGAACGAGGGCGCGCTGCGGCCGATTACGCGGGGTTGGGCGAGCGGATCTCGTGGGTCGAGGCGGACCTCGCAACATGGATTCCTGACGGAGAGTTCGATCTCGTGTCGGCGCACTTCTTGCACTCCCCCGTAGAGCTTCCGCGAGAGGCGATTCTGCGGCGTGCGGCGTCGGCCGTGGCTCCCTCCGGAGTGCTCCTCATCGTCGGACACGGTGCCTTTCCCCCGTGGTCGACGCATCGACACGAAGGCCCTCCGCTGCCCGGGCCTGACGCGGTGTTGACGAGTCTTGCCCTGCCGGTGGCTGAGTGGACCGTGCTGACGAGCGCCATGGTCGACCGCGACGCCGTGTCTCCGTCGGGCGAACCGGTCGTTATGACCGACGCAGTGCTCACGTTGAGACGCGCTGTCTCAGTGTGAGGTGGTGTCGTGACGTCCCGCTGTCGGGGGCTCTCGCTATCGTCGATTGCTGGGGGCGGACAACGGGAGAACACCATGATGAACGACGCGCACGCGGTAGCCGAATTGATGCGCTGGGCGGCTGAGAACGCGGCCCCCCTTGCCTGGCAGCGAGTCGGTGATGAGTCGATCGAGTTCGACGTCGCAGCACCCTACTCCGTGCGGCTCGCGGCCGCGGCAGGCACGTGGCAGCTCGAGACGGTGTCGGGCCGAGGCATCCGAACGTCGTCGCTGGGCGACATCGAGACGCCGTTCGACGCCGTGCTTGAATCGCTGCGCGACCGGCTCTACAGCACGGCCACAGACGAGTTCGACGAAGCCGATCGATCGGGCGGTCAGGCCATCGCGCAGGTGCTGCGCACCTCGTCAGACGAAGAGCGCGACGGCCTCTGGTGCGCCCGGGCGGCAACCCTCCTCGCAGGCCACGCCATCAAAGACGGCTACGGGCTGCAGGCGCAGCTGAGGCTCGAAGAGGCAGCAGCGCTTTACGCTGCCGCGGGCGATATCGACGCCGAGAACCGCATGCTGCAGACGCTGGCATCGCTTCCGGAGTTGCTGAGGGCGTGACGAACGTATGAACGCCGTGCCATTGCATCTCCCCACGCTGCGTGGAGAGCACGTACGCCTTCGAGAGTGGCGGCAGTCCGATAGCGCGATCGTGCGCGATGCATCCCACGATCCGCTGATCCCGCTTCTCACGACCGTGCCCGACACGGCGGGCGAGCCTGAGGCGCTGGCGTTCATCGAGCGCCAGAACCACCGGGTCGCATCAGGCGCAGGATATGTCTTCGCGATCGCAAACGAAGACGATCGAGCCGTCGGCCACATTGGCCTCTTCTTCGCGAACGGCGCGGGCGCGCGCGCCAGTATCGGATACTGGATCGGTCCTTCTGAGCGCAGACGCGGATACGCCGCGGACGCGCTCGCCACGCTGACGTCTTGGTCGCTGAAGCTTCACGATCTTGATCGGCTCGAGTTGTACGTGGAGCCGTGGAACGTCGGCTCGTGGAGAGCGGCGGAGAAAGCCGGTTACGAGCGTGAGGGGCTGTTGCGTGCGTGGGAACGAATCGACGGTCGCCCCCGGGACATGTACATGTACGCTCGGCTCACCGATCGCGCACGCACCGACGAGGCATCGCCATAGCGGCAAAAGGTACGAACGGAGGGAGTTCGTCACCGAGAAACACGCCAGAGACAACAGGGGTGGGCCCTACCGGGCTCGAACCGATGACATCCACGGTGTAAACGTGGCGCTCTACCAACTGAGCTAAAGGCCCCTGCATCACGAGAAAACTCATGTCTCGTGCGGTGAACAGATTACACGCTCGCGGCGCAAAGCCGGAATCCGACCGTCAGTCCGCGAGGACGTATCCGTGGGCAGGCACCGTGGTTCCCCGCAGGGCGACCTCGTCATCCGTCAGATTGAGTGCCAGCGTCGCGCGGCCGTCGCCCGAACGGGCCGTCGCCTCGAGCAGGAGTGTCTCGTTCGCCAGCTCCAGCACCTCGACGCGCGCGTCATGCAACCACGCGTGCTGCCGACGGAAGGCGATCAGGCGCTGGTGCAACTCGAAGACCTCGTTTCGCTGCCACTCCGGCGCGTCGCGATCGGCCCGCGGCCTCACCGCGTCGTCTCCCCCTGCCCTGTCTTCTTTCACTCCGGTCAGACCGCGCTCGTCTCCGTAGTAGACGCTCGGAACGCCGGGCAGGAAGAAGAGCAGCGCGTGCGCCAGCTGTGCATGGCGACTATCGCCAACGAGCGAGGCGATGCGAGTGACGTCGTGGTTTCCGACGAAGGTGAGCGGAGAGAATCGCTCGACGAACTCCTGATGCCGCTCGAGCGACCACGCCAGTTCGAAGAAGTTCTTCTCGTTCAGCGAGTTCCAGATCGCCTTCCACAGCTCGTACTGGGTCACGGAATCCATGCCGGACTCGTCGACGATCGAGGCGTAGTCTCCGTGGATCACCTCGCCCACGATCCACACGTCGGGATGCGTCGAGCGGACCGCGTCGAGGATCGGCCGCCAGGCATCCGGAGCCACGGCGTACGCCGCGTCTAGTCGCCAGCCGTTGGCACCGCGGTCGAGCCAGTGCCGCATGACGCGCGTCACATAGTCGGCGGCGGGCGGATGCGAGAGGTCGAGTTCGACGAGATGGCCATGGCCCTCGAAGACGGCCGGCTTGAGTTCGCCGCTTGTGGGCTGCTCGGCGTCGAGCCGGAACCACGCCGCCTCGGCCGAACCGGGACCAGCTTCTATCGCGGCCTGCCACAGCGGGTTGCTGCGAGCAACGTGGTTGAACACGCCGTCGAGAAGAATTCGGATGCCTCGCTCGCGACAGGCGACGACGAGCGCATCGAAGTCGGAGTCGTCGCCGAGCCTCGGATCGATGCTCAGATGATCGATCGTGTCGTAGCCGTGGCTCTCGGAGTCGAAGATCGGTCCGAGCGCGAGACCGTTCGACCCGAGATCGACGACATCATCGAGCCATGGCACGATGTCGCCCAGCCGATGCTCGACGGGCGCATGCGGGTTGCTCGTCGTGTCGGCTCCGACGAATCCCAGAGGGTAGACCTGCCACCAGATGACGTGCTCGGTCCATGCGGGCATCGGGTGACTCAGACCGAGACCGACCGCATCTCGTCGAGCGCCGCCCTGTACGCCTCGATCGAGCGGGCCTCACCCGGAGCGGTGATGAAGCTCTCGCGGATGATGCCGTCGATGTCGATGAGGAAGGTGGCGCGATTGGCGAAGCCCTTGCCCTCGAGAAAGACTCCATACTCCTTGGCGACAGCGCCGTGCGGCCAGAAGTCGGCCAGCAGGGTGAAGTCGTAGCCCTGCACCTCGGCCCACGAGCGCAGTGCGCTCTTGGAGTCGACCGAGATACCGAGGAGCTCGACGTCGTTGTCTTTGAAGAGGTTGAGGTTCTCCTCGAGAGCGCATAGCTCGCTCGTGCACGTGCCGGAGAACGCCAGCGGGAAGAAGACGAGAGCGACGGCCTTCTTGCCGCGGAACTGGCTCAACCGGATTCTCTCGCCGAACTGGTTGGCGAGGTCGAAATCGGGAGCGCGGGTGTCGTTCTCCAAAGCCATGGTTGTACTGATTCCTTTCGCGAGCGGGGATGGACGCCTTGTGGGCCCCGACCTGGGTGCCCGTTCGCTGAACGTCGCCGATCCTACGCCTGATCCCAGCCAGTACCAACCGGAACGCGGCCAGAGTGCCGTCAACATTCACTAGGCTGGAGGATGGCGCGCATCCCGACGCCCGGACACGAATCCGGGCACGGCACGCACCAGCACTAGAAAATCTGTCACCCACAGAAAGAGGTCGACGTTGACTGTCAACGACCAGGACCCGTACTCGGTTAGCTCGACCGATTCCGATCCCGAAGAAACCGCGGAGTGGAACGAGTCACTCGACCAGCTGGTTGCGGCTCACGGCCACGGGCGTGCTCGCGAGATCATGCTGAGCCTGCTGAAGCGAAGCAAGGAGCTGCATCTCGGTGTGCCGATGGTTCCGACCACCGACTACATCAACACGATCGCTTCAGAGAACGAGCCCGAGTTCCCGGGCAACGAAGAGATCGAGCGCCGTTACCGCGCGTGGATCCGCTGGAACGCCGCCGTGCTCGTGCACCGCGCACAGCGACCCGGCATCGCCGTCGGCGGACACATCTCGACCTACGCGTCGAGCGCCGCCCTCTATGAGGTCGGCTTCAACCACTTCTTCCGTGGCCAAGACCATGCGTCCGGCGGAGACCAGATCTTCGTTCAGGGCCACGCCTCCCCCGGAACCTACGCTCGCGCCTTCCTCGAGGGTCGCCTGGGCGAGAACCAGCTCGACGGCTTCCGCCAGGAGAAGTCGCATGTGGGCGGCGGACTGTCGTCGTATCCGCACCCGCGTCTGATGCCCGACTTCTGGCAGTTCCCCACGGTCTCGATGGGTATCGGCCCGATCAACGCGATCTACCAGGCCCAGTTGGCCAAGTACGTCACGAACCGTGGCATCAAGGACGCGTCTGACCAGCAGGTCTGGGCGTTCCTCGGCGATGGCGAGATGGACGAGGTCGAGAGCCGCGGACAGCTGCAGGTCGCAGCCAACGAGGGCCTCGACAACCTCAACTTCGTGATCAACTGCAACCTGCAGCGCCTCGACGGCCCTGTGCGCGGCAACGGCAAGATCATCCAGGAGCTCGAGAGCTTCTTCCGCGGCGCCGGCTGGAACGTCATCAAGGTCATCTGGGGTCGCGAGTGGGACTCGCTGCTCGCCAACGACACCGACGGTGCGCTGCTCAACCTCATGAACACCACGCCGGATGGCGACTTCCAGACGTACAAGACCGAAGACGGCGCCTACGTGCGCGAGAACTTCTTCGGTCGCGACCCCCGCGCGCTCAAGCTCATTGAGAACTACACCGACGACGACGTGTGGAACCTCAAGCGCGGTGGACACGACTACCGCAAGGTGTACGCGGCGTTCAAGGCTGCGGCCGAACACAAGGGCCAGCCCACCGTCATCCTCGCCCACACGATCAAGGGCTACGGCCTGGGCAAGAGCTTCGAGGGCCGCAACGCGACCCACCAGATGAAGAAGATGACGCTCGACAACCTCAAGGCGTTCCGCGACGAGCTTCGGATTCCCATCACCGACGCTCAGCTCGAGGAGAACCCCTACCTTCCGCCGTACTACAAGCCGGCCGAGGGCGACGAGGCCATCGAGTATCTGCACGAGCGTCGACGCGAGCTGGGCGGCTATCTGCCCGAGCGCCGCTCGAAGTACGAGCAGGTCGCTCTGCCCGACGACTCCGCATACCAGACCCTCAAGAAGGGTTCGGGAACGCAGGAGATCGCGACCACCATGGCGTTCGTCCGTCTGCTCAAGGATCTGACGCGCGCCAAGGGCTTCGGCCACCGCATCGTGCCGATCATTCCCGACGAGGCGCGCACCTTCGGTCTCGACGCGTTCTTCCCGACGTCGAAGATCTACAACCCGAACGGTCAGAACTACACCTCGGTCGACCGCGACCTGCTGCTCGCCTACAAGGAGAGCCCGCAAGGAACGATCATTCACGTGGGTATCAACGAGGCCGGCGCGCTGGCTGCCTTCACCGCCGTGGGAACGTCTTACTCCACGCACGGCGAGCCGCTCATCCCGGTCTACGTCTTCTACTCGATGTTCGGATTCCAGCGCACGGGCGACGCTCTGTGGGCCGCAGGCGACCAGATGGCTCGTGGATTCGTCATCGGTGCGACCGCCGGACGCACGACGCTCACGGGTGAGGGCCTGCAGCACGCCGACGGACACTCGCTCCTGCTCGCATCCACGAACCCGGCGGTCGTCTCGTATGACGCCGCCTACGGTTACGAGATCAACCACATCGTGCGTGACGGTCTCGAGCGCATGTACGGCGGCACACACAGCGACCCGAACGTCATGTACTACCTGACGGTCTACAACGAGCCGCACGTGCAGCCGGCCGAGCCCGAGGGTCTCGACGTCGACGGCGTCCTTCGCGGCATCTACAAGTTGAAGAACGGCTCCGTCGAGGGCCCGAAGGCGAATATCCTCGCCTCCGGCGTCGCGGTGCCCTGGGCCCTCGAGGCACAGCAGCTTCTGGCTGACGACTGGGGCGTATCCGCAGATGTGTGGAGCGTCACCTCGTGGACCGAACTTCGTCGCGATGGGCTGAAGGCCGAGGAGCACAACTTCCTCAACCCGAATGCCCCCAAGCAGACGGCGTACGTCACCTCGAAGCTGGCAGACGCAGCTGGCCCGTTCGTCGCGGTGAGCGACTACATGCACGCCGTGCCCGACCAGATCAGGCAGTTCGTGCCCGGTGACTACGCGACCCTCGGTGCCGACGACTTCGGATTCTCGGACACTCGGCCCGCGGCTCGTCGATTCTTCAAGATCGACGGCCCGTCTGTGGTCGTACGCACGCTCGAGCAGCTCGCCGCCAAGGGCGAGGTCGATGCCTCGGCGCCGGCATGGGCAATCGAGAAGTACCGTCTGTACGACGTGA
The DNA here is from genome assembly GCF_900177685.1 of Agreia pratensis. Classification (GTDB taxonomy): domain Bacteria; phylum Actinomycetota; class Actinomycetes; order Actinomycetales; family Microbacteriaceae; genus Agreia; species Agreia pratensis. The sequence continues at coordinate 304,675 of NZ_FXAY01000003.1, read as the reverse complement.
CGGCCGGAACCTCGGGTTCCGCCGGCGGAGAGAGCTGACGACCGCGCGACGGCCGAAGCGTTCGATGAGCAGATCACGCGCGCCGATCGACGAGACGACCGAGCATGGCAAAGAGTAAGGCGGAGACGCTCGCGTGGCTCCGAACCATCTCGGGTGAGCTCGCGACCGCTACGATCAAGCGCCTCGACGCGACGCTGCCCTGGTATGGCGACATGCCACCAGGGCGGCGTAGCGCCGTCGGCCTCGTGGCGCAGGCCGGCATCAAGTCGTTCATCCAGTGGTACGAGGACCCCTCGACAACCACGTGGATCGCGTCGGATGTGTTCGGATCCGCGCCGCGCGAACTCCTTCGCTCGGTGACCCTGCAGCAGACGCTGCAACTGATCCGCGTGGTCGTCGAAGTCGTCGAGGATCGGGTCAAGGGCGCGGATGCCTCGCTACGCGAGGCCATCCTGCTGTACTCACGAGAGATCGCCTTCGCATCGGCCGATGTCTACGCCCGTGCTGCCGAGGCCCGAGGCCTCTGGGACGCGCGCCTCGAGGCTCTCGTGGTCGATTCGATTCTGAGCGGAGAATACGACGACGAGCTTCCCTCCCGCATCGCCGCCTTGGGCTGGCACGGCCATGGCGAGGTGAGTGTCCTCGTCGGAACGACCCCTCGGGTTCTCGACGTCGACCAGCTGCGCCGCACTGCCCGACACCTTCAGGCAGACGTTCTGATCGGGGTGCAGGGCAATCGACTCGTGCTGGTGATCGGTCGGTCGATTCCCGCCCCCGGCAGCGCTACTCCGGCAAGCGAGGCGGCATCGGCTGCGGAGACCGACGAGGCGAACGCCGAGCCCACTCTGAGCTTCATGGATATCGCCCGAGCGCTGGAGCCGGGATTCGGCCCCGGCCATCTCGTTCTCGGACACGAGGTGCCGAGCCTGGTCGACGCATCCAGGAGCGCGAAGGCGGCACTGGCTGGATTCGCTGTGGCTCGCGCCTGGCGCAACGCCCCCCGGCCCACACTCGCCGACGATCTGCTGCCCGAGCGTGCGCTCGCCGGCGACCCGTTGGCGCGCTCGACTCTCGTCAACCGCGTGTACCGTCCACTGCAGGATCAGTCACCGGAGCTCATGGCCACGCTGTGGTGCTACCTCGACAACGGCCGCTCGCTCGAGGCGACGGCTCGAGAGCTCTATGTGCACCCCAACACGGTGCGATATCGCCTCAAGCGCGTGTCTCAGGTCATCGGATGGGACGCCACGGGTGCACGAGAGGCTCTCATCCTGCAGTCGGCGCTCATCCTCGGCACGATGAACGACCACGACGGCGCCGGCACACGACGCTGATGACCCCCTGTACCCTTTCGACAGCAGTTCTCGCCATTGTTGGTGGGAAATGTACACACCTTTGATCTCAACTCTTGGGAGGATGATCTAGTGATCGTCATAGTCTGTCCCGGCCAGGGTTCTCAAACCCCCGGCTTCCTGTCTCCCTGGCTCGATGTGCCGGGCTATCGCGAGCACCTCGACGAGTTGGGAGCTGCCGCAGGCCTCGACCTCGTTGCTCACGGCACGACGAGCGACGCCGACACGATTCGCGACACCGCCGTCGCGCAGCCTCTGATCGTCGCTGCCGGCATCCTGACCCTTCGCGCCTTGCTGGCCGACGGCCGCGTCGATCGCATCGGCGGTATCGCTGGGCACTCGGTCGGCGAGATAACGGCTGCGGCAGGCGCCGGTGTGCTTACAGAGACGGATGCGATGGCTTTCGTTCGTCAGCGCGGGCTCGCGATGGCCGCGGCCGCCGCAGAGACGTCGACCGGCATGAGCGCGGTCGTGGGCGCCGACGAGCAGGAGCTCCTCGCCCGACTCGATTCGCTCGGACTGCAGCCAGCCAACTTCAACGGCGGTGGCCAGATCGTCGTGGCCGGTGCGCCGGATGCTCTCGCTGCCCTCGCCGCGGAACCCCCGGCGAAGGCTCGGGTCATTCCTCTGCAGGTAGCCGGCGCGTTCCACACGCGCTACATGACGCCCGCCGTAGCGACTCTCACCGAGGTCGCCTCGCGACTCGACGCGCACGACCCCACGACCACTCTCTGGACGAATAGGGACGGCAGCGTCGTGACCAGCGGCCGCGAGTTCGTCGATCTGCTTGTCGGTCAGGTCTCGTCACCCGTTCGGTGGGATCTCGACATGGAGGCCTTCGCGAACGCCGGGGTGACCGGAATCATCGAGGTCGCGCCCGCCGGCGCCTTGACCGGCCTCGCCAAGCGCGGCCTGCGCGGTGTGCCCGCAGTCGCGGTCAAGACCCCCGACGACCTCGAGGCGGCCTTCGCGCTGTTCGACGGCGACGCGTGAACCCGACACCCGATTCGACCCATCCGGAGACTCCTATGAAGCATGCCCCGCTCAAGCAGAATCGCGGAAGCGAGTTCACGCGCATCCACAGTGTCGGCGCCGCGCGCGGCGAGAACGTCGTTCCGAACGACGACCTCGTCGGCCCGATCGACTCCTCCGACGAATGGATCAGGCAGCGCACGGGCATCATCGAGCGTCGACGCGCCGGCAAGGACGTGCTCGCTGTCGACCTCGCGACGACGGCCTCCCTCGAGGCCATCCAGCGGGCGGGCATCGATCCGCAGCAGATCGGCGCAGTGATCGTCGCGACTATCAGCAACCCCGTCGTCACGCCGTCGATCTCGTCGCTGCTGGCCGAGCGCGTCGGAGCGAACCCCGCCGCCGCGTACGACATCGAGGCCGCGTGCGCCGGGTACACCTACGGCATCGCCCAGGCCGACTCGCTGATCCGTTCCGGCCTCGCCGAGTACGTGCTCGTCGTCGGCGCTGAGAAGCTCTCCGAGTTCATCGACCCGGCAGACCGGTCCATCTCCTTCCTTCTCGGTGACGGCGCGGGTGCCGCCATCGTGGGCCCCAGCGACTTCGCCGGCATCTCCCCCAGCATCTGGGGTTCCGACGGCTCGAAGTGGGACACGATCTACATGACCGGAACCCACGCGCAGTACCGCGACGGCGAGATAGACGTGTGGCCGACCATGCGCCAAGAAGGCGCCACCGTGTTCCGCTGGGCCGTCTGGGAAATGGCGAAGGTCGCTCAGCGTGCATTGGATGCCGCGGGCATCACGAGCGCGGATCTTGCAGCCTTCATCCCCCATCAGGCGAACATGCGGATCGTCGACGAGTTCGCGAAGCAGCTGAAGCTCCCGGAGTCGGTGGCCATCGCTCGCGACATCGCGACCACGGGAAACACCTCGGCAGCGTCCATCCCTCTCGCAACCCACCGACTGCTGGAGGAGAACCCCGAGCTCTCCGGCGGACTCGCACTGCAGATCGGTTTCGGCGCCGGTCTGGTGTTCGGCGCGCAAGTCGTCGTGCTGCCTTAGTCATCAAGTCGTACCGCCTGACCTAAACTAAGTGACGGTCAATTCAACCCTCAAGGAGAAACACAATGGCATTGTCCACCGAAGAAGTGCTGGCCGGCCTGGCCGAACTCATCAACGACGAGACCGGTATCGCCACCGACACGGTCGAGATGGACAAGTCGTTCACCGACGACCTGGACATCGATTCGATCTCCATGATGACGATCGTCGTCAACGCTGAAGAGAAGTTCGACGTGAAGATCCCCGACGAAGAGGTCAAGAACCTCAAGACCGTCGGAGACGCCGTCACGTTCATCGTCGCGGCACAGGACTAACACTCCCCGCCGCAGCGCAGACGACAGGCCCGGGCATCACGCCCGGGCCCGTCGTCCACGCACCGAATACTGCCCACGATTGACCACGTGCTAGAGAGTTTTTCCATGAGTTCCAAACGAATCGTCGTCACCGGAATCGGTGCGACCTCCCCCCTCGGCGGCAACGCCCGCGACACGTGGGCAGCGCTGCTCTCAGGAGCATCAGGTGCCACCACCCTCGAGCAGGAGTGGGTCGCCAAGTGGGAGATCCCCATCACGTTCGCCGCGCAGGCGAAAGTCCCCTCGAGCGAGGTGCTCGAGCGTATCGAGACCAAGCGCCTCGACCCGTCGAGCCAGTTCGCGCTCACCGCGGCACGGGAGGCCTGGGCTGACGCGGGCTCGCCCGAGGTCGTGCCCGAGCGTTTCGGCGTCGACTGGGCGACGGGAATCGGCGGCGTCTGGACGCTGCTCGACGCCTGGGACACTCTGCGCGAGCGTGGTCCCCGCCGAGTCCTGCCCATGACTGTTCCTATGCTGATGCCCAACGGGCCCGCAGCTGCCATCGAGATGAGTCTGGGCGCGCGTGCCGGCGCCCGCACGGTCGTCTCTGCCTGCGCATCCAGCACCGAGTCGATCGCGAACGCTTACGACCACCTGCAAGCCGGTTATGCAGACATCATCATCGCGGGCGGTTCGGAGGCGGCGATCCACCCTCTTCCCATCGCATCGTTTGCGGCGATGCAGGCCCTCTCCAAGCGCAACGATGACCCGGCCACGGCCTCACGTCCCTACGACGTCACCCGAGACGGCTTCGTGCTGGGTGAAGGCGGAGCGGCCATCGTTCTCGAGACCGAAGAACACGCTCTGGCCCGCGGCGCACGCATCTACGCCGAGGTCGTCGGCGGCGCCGTCACCAGCGACGCGTATCACATCACCGCTCCTGATCCCGAAGGATCGGCCGCGGCCCGCGCGATGATCGCAGCGGTCGAGGGATTCGGGTACTCGCTGTCCGACGTCGCGCACATCAATGCCCACGCGACGTCGACCCCCGTCGGCGATATCGCCGAATTCAAGGCGCTCCGTCACGTGTTCGGTGACTCGCTTGCGGGCATCCCTGTCTCGGCGACCAAGGCATCCACCGGCCACCTTCTCGGTGGCGCCGGCGGAATCGAGGCGATCTTCACAATTCTGGCGCTGCACGAGCGCACGGCACCGCCCACGATCAACCTCACCGAACAAGACCCTGAGATCGATATGGACGTGGTCACTGCCCCGCGCACATTGCCGGACGGCGACCTCGTGGCTATCAGCAACTCATTCGGCTTCGGTGGCCACAACGCGGTCGTGGCCTTCAAAACGGTCTGACGCGCGAACGGTTGTCGTTCGGTCCCTTTGCCTCATCCGACTGTGTCGGTCGAGGCAAGGGGACCGAACTATTTAACCGACGGAGTGGAGCCACACCACGGGCGAGAAGTCGCTCTCGTGGCGGAAGGGTTCCAGCTCGTCGTCCCATGCCTGTCCTAAGGCCAGGCGGAGTTCACGGTGCAGCTCGAGCGCGTCGGTGCCGGCATTCTCCATGGCCGCACGAATGCGGTCCTCCGGTATGACGGTGTTGCCCGCGCTGTCGGTCTGCGCGTAGAAGATGCCGAGGTCGGGGGTGTGGATCCAACGCCCGCCATCAGAGCCGGCGGCGGGATCCTCGGTCACCTCGAAACGAAGGTGCTCCCAGCCTCGAAGTGCGGAGGCGATGGCCGCACCCGTTCCTGCTGGTCCCTCCCAGTAGAACTCTGTGCGTTGGGAACCGCGGAGAACAGGCTGCTCACGCCAGGTGAAATTGACGGCACGACCAATAGCGCGACCTGCGGCCCACTCGACGTGGGGGCAGAGCGCGCGAGGGGCGGAATGAACGAAGATCATTCCGTGTGCGACGGGTGCCACCATTGTTTTCTCCATTTCGTGAGGTACGTCTTCCCCAACGACCTGTGAAATGGAACTGCGGCGGCACTGTTATGAAGTTGTTCTTGCATTATGCACGACCTCGCTGCGTAGTACCAGATGAATTGCCGCACTCGCGCGCGGCGAGCCGACTCTCGGTGCCTACGTGCCTCCGACATACTGAGTAGACAATTATTGCGTTGGAGTGCGTTATGTCGGTGAGGTCGGGAATCCTCGCGGTGTTGAGCCTTGGCCCGGCCTATGGCTCTCAGGTGCACGGCGAGGTCGAAACGCGAATGCACAGGGTCGGTGCCATCAACGTCGGGCAGATCTACTCGACCCTCGACAGACTCCAGTCGCAAGGGTCTGTGGTCAACGACGGCATGACCGGTGACGGGTTGCCCCTCTACACGCTCACCAAGCGGGGTCGCGCTGAGGTCGCCACCTGGCTGACCGAGCCCGACACCCGGGCAGGGTGGACTGATTTCGTGGGCCATGTGCTTCTCGTCGCGTCTCTTCCCGACGCCCCCATCGGCGCGCTCATCGACGCGTATCGACAGCTGCATGAGAGCCGCACTCCTCCGGCCGACAGCATTGACGGACCTCTCGATGAACTGGGGCTCAGAAGCGGCGAGATCCTGTCGACCGCTGCCATCGCGTGGCTCGATGAGGTGCAGGATGTGCTGGCGCGAGTCGACTGCGCGCGTCCGCTTGGCAGCTTTCGTCCCCGACGAGGCCGTCGGCCGCGACGAGAAGATATCTAGGAAGTCCTCTCGGAGCGCACGAAGAGCGAGGCGGGAAGCAACCGGGCCCGTCGGCGCACGGACTGTTCCGCCTCGTCGCTTATGGCTTTCTCGATCGAGACCAGCGCGGCTCTGATCGCTGCCCGCTCGAGTGCTCCGGCAGGCGCCCCGCGACTCTCGGCGAACTGTTCCTGCTCGACAGCCCTGCGCAGCGACTCCACGTCGGCATGTGGTATTCGCCGAAGCGACAGCAGTCGTTGAGCGAACATGGCGGGAGTGTCTCCCCCACTCACCTCGATTCCGAAATCGCGGGCGAAGTCCTGAAGCTCCCACCATGCCCGAGTCGCAGGATTCCCCGAACGTTCGATCGATGTCATCAAGCGTCGCCGTCGCCACATTCTGACGAAAGCCGGGATCAGACCCGCGAGGCACACCCCCGCCGCAACGGCCAAGGCGGTCAACCACCCTCGCGCCTGAGCGAGAGATCGGGTCTCCCCCGCGTTCGACTGCGTTGTAGGGTCTGCTTTCTCTTTAGCTTGCGTCGTGGGAGTCACTTCTGAGGTCTGGGGCGTGGGTGCCTCGGATTGCGCCGACTTCTCGGCAAACGCCGGCAGCGAATAAGCAGGAACCGAGATACCCAGGCCCGGTGTCGGCTCGAACGGCAGCCAACCGATGCCCTCGAAATACAACTCAGGCCAGGAGTGCAGCTGATCCGTCAGTACCTCGTATTGCGGTTCGCCGTCGACATAGCTAGACGCGGCCGAACTCGGAAAGTAGCCAATTGCGATGCGCGACGGTATTCCGAGTACGCGCGCCATCGTGGCCATCGACGCGGCGAAATGTACGCAATAGCCGCTCTTCACTTCGAGGAAGGCCGCCAGCGCTTCGGCATTGCTGCCGTCGAATGATTCTTCCACGGGCGTATCGACCGAGTAGGTGAACTTGCCCGACGTGAAGTAGGACTGCAGAGCGACCGCACGGTCGTAGTTCGTCGTGGCACCGGCGGTGACGTTGTTGGCGACGTCGGACACGATCGCCGGCAGATCGGGAGGGAGCTGCAGCAGAGGGCTCAGTTCGGTCGGCACTGTCGTTCCCGCCGACGCCAACTGCTCCGCCGAGGGAGTGAGTGCAAGACTCTCTACCGAGTAGTCATCTCCCCTGCTGTCGTTGCGGCTGTCGGGAAGAGTGACAACGCCCGTCTCAGGGTCAGCAGTCCAGCCTTGACCGGCGTTGCTGAGCGTGGTCGCCGGGTACGGAAGGGGCAACCATTCGCTCCTCAACCCCTCGATCGACACCTCGGTGTTCACCGTCGAGCGCTCTACATCGTCGGCCAAGCCGCTAGGACGGGACAGCTGCTCGAACAACCCATCGGAGTTCTCACTCGGCTGCCACGATCCGGTCGAGAAGTCTGTCAGGTCGACCATCTTGAGATAAAGCGGCTTGTCGGCCGTTGTCGAATAGCGGAGCGAAACGATGGGAGTCGTTCGTCGGAGATCGCGTCCGAGCTGGATCACGGGGTCGATGCCAGCGCCATAGACAGACGGCAGGCTTCCGGTATTTCGTGAATCGGCGAAGGCTTGAGCGGTCAGCCCAGGTGTAGCAGACGGAATGATGAGTGCACACGCGACGGCCGCGGCTCCCAGGGCCAACGCTGTAGCAGGGGCACGTCCGGCGCGGCTCGCGCTACGGTGCTGCGACCTCGTACTCCCGTCGACTCTCGCGGCAATCCACAGCAACAGGAGGAACGAAGCCGTCGTCGCGATGAACCGAACGACGTCGACATCACGCGCCTGAACAGCCGAGGGCATCGCGAAGAGCACCAGCGCAAGAAGCCCGACGAAGGCAGGAAACCGAGCGATGATGGCCGCGTCTGCAACGACGGCAACAAGCCCGCAGGCCATGCAGATCAATTGGATGAGCGACGCGACAGGGTCTGCCGGGATCGTCTGTACTTGAATCTGGCCCCCAGCATCGATGAAGCCCGCCACGAGTGTGTCGATGGTCGCCGGTGTGGGAATGATGCCGGCGATCGCCGTGCCGGGTGCGAAAAACCATTGGCTGGCGAGGACCCACACCATGAAGGCCGCAACCACTCCCAGCGCCGGTCGCAAGCCGCTGGCCCGAACGACCCAGGATGCGGCGATGCACGCGGTGGACATGGCCATCGCTGCAAACCACCAGTCGGCGCCCTGGATGATCGGCGCCAAGCCCGCGAGCGGTATCCCGATCGTCATCAGGGTGGCAAGCGAGACCATCCACGAGCCGCGTTGCCGTTGGCGACGGTCGGTTCGTGTGCGGGTGGTCATCGGGCGATCCTCGCGGTGTCTGGTTCCCAGACTGATGACGGTGTGTCCATGGGCGAGACAAGTCGAGTCGTCCATCCGGACTGTGTGAGACGTTCACACAGTTGCTGTGCCCACTCAGGTGCGGATTCGGCAGAGACCTTCGGCGCATCGTGAACGACGAATGCCAGTGCCGACGAACTCGCCGATGCTGCCCGTGTCAGCGCGTCGAGCGATTGATCATCGATATCTCCCAGCACCGCGAAAAGAGGAGGAAGCTCACCCGACACCCGTCCGGCATCCGCGACGATGTCGCTAACGGCAAGCGGCGGATGCTCGGGGCCGAGTCGAGCGTGAGCGCCCCGGAGAAGCAGCTCGTCCGGTCCGTCGGATGCACGCTCATTCGAATGCGGTGGTGCAGGATCGTGTGATTCGACGAACACCGTGCGGTAGCCCTCATGAAGGAGATGTAGGCCTATCGAGACCGCCATTGACACCGCCCACTCGAACGTGTCCGACTGTGCCTTGTCGGATCGCCCACGCCGGATATGCACGAAACTGTCGAGACGATTGTCGAGCACGACGACCGCCTCGTGATCGCTGTGCTGGTCGTCCTGTCTCACCATGAGTTCCGAGTGCCGCGCCGTCGCTGGCCAGTGCACTCGTCGGATACTGTCACCGGTCTGATACTTGCGCGCGATCACGTCTTGTTCGCCGCTCGCGGAGGGGCGTCGAGATTGCATCGCCTGTCCGTCGCCGCTCGGGAGCCGGAACGACCCCCGAGAGAGAGTCTCTACTTCGGGCGTGACCGTGATGCTATCGGTTGCGCCCACCGAGAATCGTCGCGTGGCAAGACCGAAAGGGTCGCCGAACCTGACCCAGAACGGACCCACAGAGTGCACACCCCGTCGCGGGGACTCGATCAGGTATCGCACGGTCGTCACTCGTGGTCTGTCTGTCTCGAGTGCGCGGAACGAGGGCAACGCGGGGAGGGTGGCGACAGAGCTGCGCTTCAGAGGTGCGACCGCGTCGTCGTACCAGAGCGCCGCCGGGGTCGGTGCGAAGCCCCAGTTCTGAATGGAGAGAATGACCTCGCAATCGGTGCCCGCGCTGGCTGTCTCCGGCGAGAACCGCCGCACGACGGTGAGCTTAGGCCGGCGCGCGGCGACGAGCGCGAACGACAGCAGGGGCAGTGTCAATGAGGCGGAGGCAGCGAATGCAATTTCTCGTTGGCCCAGAATCGGCGCGAGAACGAAGAGAACGACAGACGCTGCCAGGAATCCCCAGCCCCGCAGAGTGAGAGTCGGCAACCGCGTGCCTCGGTGAAGAAGGTGCGTGCGAGCTGACATCGGTCAGAGAGACCGCGCCGCGACGAGCGGTACCGGCGTCGCCTGCACGATCCTCGTGAGGATCTCCTCGATCGCATCGACCCCACTGCGGTGGTCGCTCACCGATTTGCGGGTGGGAACGATGCGGTGCCCCAGCACGGGGATCACCAGTGCGTCGATATCGTCGGGAAGAACGAAATCGCGCCCTTCGAGCGCAGCGGCGACCTTCGCCGCGCGAACGAGATGCAGCGTGGCACGAGGGCTGACTCCCAGGCGAACTTCTGGATCACGCCGAGTCGCCTGCGCGATGTTCACGACATACTGTTCGACTGCCCGAGAGACGAACACTTCGCGGGCGCAGCGAGTCATCGCCTGAAGCTCCTCACGGTCGACAACGGCTTCGATGTCGTCGAGCGGGCTCTGCAGCTCACGGTTGTGCAGCATGGCGAGTTCAGCTTCGGCATCGGGGTAGCCCATCGAGATCCGAGCCATGAATCGGTCGCGTTGGGCCTCGGGCAAAGCGAAGGTCCCCTCCATCTCGATGGGGTTCTGTGTCGCGACGACGCTGAAGGGCGTCTCGAGAAGATGGGTCACGCCGTCGACAGAAACCTGTCTCTCCTCCATGCATTCGAGGAGGGCCGACTGCGTTTTCGGCGAAGCCCTGTTGATCTCGTCGGCGATGACGATGTTGGCGAATACGGCGCCCGGCTTGAACTCGAACCGATTGGCCTGCTGATTGAAGATGGAGACGCCCGTCACATCTGAGGGCAGCAGGTCGGGAGTGAACTGGATACGACTGACCGATGCGCTGACCGAGCGGGCTAGAGCCTTCGCCAGGGTGGTCTTGCCGACACCGGGAACATCTTCGACGAGCAGGTGCCCTTCAGCCAGAAGAACGATCAGCGACAACGTGGCGACGTCGGTCTTACCATTGATGACCGCTTCGAGGTTGCCCATGATCGCACGAGAAAGCCGATCGAACTCGTCGAGATCGATATCGGGGGCGGCGGCACGTGAGCGGGACTGGGTGATCGAATCGGGCAACAGGAAACTCCCTCGTTTCGCTCGATTCTAACCGCCGAAATCGAGTGATCCGTCCTGACTGCCGCGAATCAGCGCTCGTGTTACGAGCGGTGAGCCGGATGCCCGATGCTCAGGTACTTAGCGCCCTCGTCCGGGTCTGTGAGCCATTCGGTGAACAACATCACCATGTCGTCTCGAATCTGCACTTCACCGAGATCGGGATGGTCGATAAGCGCGGTCGTCACAAGTCCCTCTTCGACCGGAAAGTAACTCGACGCACCTCGCCTGTAGGCGGCCTGGGCTGCCTGCAGATGCACCGCGAACGACGGGCCGTAGTCTTCTCCATCTCGGAAGACACCCTGTGCCCACGCCACGAGATCGAAGTCGGTCTTGGCATCCCACGGGCAATTGCGGAGGGTCTTGTCGCTGTCTGAGAAGTAGCGGTACTTCAGCTCGCCATCGATGACCCAGTAGTTCGCATTGGCGATGCCGATGCCGATGGTGAGACTCGGCGTCTCGGGGTCGAGAAGTCTGTAGGTGCTGATGTAGGTCACGGATGCCGGCATCGGTGATTGCAGAGCACGGGGAATCGGTGCGGGGATGCGAATCTCGAACGAACTGAACACGAGGCTCCTCCCCGGCGCGTGGCTGAATTTGACTCTAACGCTTGCACTGCACTTGCGAAAACCTGAGCGGCGCGCCGTGACTTAAGGGGTAGGGCGTGTGGGACTTGAACCCACGACCGACGGATTATGAGTCCGCTGCTCTAACCGGCTGAGCTAACGCCCCTCGCGGCATCTGATTCTGATGATCTCAGGCCGGATGCCGACTCACCACATTACCGCTATTCGTGCGAAGCACTCGGCGAGACGATGAGCGGGTCTGTGACGACCTCACCTCGGTAGAGCTTCTCGAATGTGGTGAGTGTGCGCTGGATGTCGTGGACTGCGATGAGCCGAAGCGAAGCATTCTTGAACGCGTCGAGCTCGTCTTGCGGCAGCGTGAGGATATCGGCGAGGCGGTCGGCCATCTGCTGGGCGTCACCGGGAGCGAACAGGTGTCCGTTCTCGCCGTCGTGAACAAGATGCGGCAAGGCCATCGCGTCGGCCGCGACAACCGGCAGGCCAGACGCCATCGCTTCCATCGTCGCGATGCTCTGCAACTCGGCGATCGAGGGCATGGCGAACACGGTGGCGCGCGTGTAGGCATCCCGCAGTTCCTGCTCGGTGACGTATCCGGTGAAAGTGACCCTGTCGGCGATGCCGAGCGTGACGGCCATCGCTTCGAGGGTCTTCTTCAGATCGCCGCCACCGACGATCTCGAGCTGTGCGTCGAGGTCGGAAGGAAGCAGGGTCATCGCCTTCAGGAGGACATCGATCTGCTTCTCGCCCGTGACGCGCCCGACGAACAGGATGCGGTTCTTCGGGCGAACGGTGAAATCGGGCGTGTAGTTGTCGGCGTTGATTCCACACGAGATCGCGTAGACGTTGCTGAGCCCTGTGGACTTCTCCAGGAATTCCGCAGCTCGTCTTGTGGGGGTCGTGATCGCGCTGGCCCGTCCGAAGGTGCGCTTCGCCGCCTTCCATGCGAGCCCGACGGCCCAGTCCTGCCATGACTTGGGCAGCAGCGTGAACTCCAGCAGGTTCTCGGGCATGAAGTGGTTGGTGCCGACGATGCGGATGTTGCGTTTCTCGGCTTCGATCGACAGCCCACGTCCTACGACGATGTGCGACTGGAAGTGGACCACGTCTGGTTTGACAGCGTCGAGGATCTTCGCGCTGTTCTGGTTGATCACCCAGGGCAGCGCGAACCGCAGCCAGTCATGCGGGTACCAACGCCAGCTGCGCAGTCGATGCACCGTGATGTCGTGACCGTCGTAGGTCTCGGTCCAGGTGCCATGCTTTTTCGACGCTGCCGGTGCGACGACGTGCACGTCGTGACCTCGCGAGGCCATACCCGAAGCCAGACGTTCGGAGAATCGGGCCGATCCGTTCACATCGGGAGAGAAAGTGTCGGCACCGATCACGATACGCAGGCGATGCTCGGAGGAAGCCGTCGACGGCACCTCCGCCGAGGCGGGACGTGGGTCGGAGGAATCTGACACGAAATGAACCTTCTGTTGGGAGATAGGGAAAAAGCGGGCGACCGAAAGGCGCTAAGAGGACAAACTACCTTAGCGTTCGATTTGCGGGTGGTATCGGGCCAGGCCGAAGACTCCGACGATGGCGATGAGGCCGGTGATGACGTAACCGATCATCGCCCACCACGGCGCCTGGGCGGCCTCACCGAGCACGATGATGCCGATTCCCACGGCGATGAGTGGATCGACGACGGTGAGGCCGGCGACCACGAGGTCGGGTGGCCCAGACGAATAGGCCGTCTGCACGAAATACCCGCCGAGTGCGAACGCGGCGACCAGCCCGGCCACGCAGATCAGCGTGAGCCATTCGAAGTCGCCCTGCTGGAAGCGCTTGATCACGACTTTGGCGAGCGTGGCGACGAAGCCGTAGAGCACACCCGCACCGATGATGTAACCGATCGCGCGCACCTTGCGACGGAACACGATGAAACCCGCGCCGAAGACCAACAGAACGACGGCCAGGATCACGAGGATCACGGTGAGTTGCACCTCCGTGATCGGGCGATCCCGAGCGGTGAACGCCGCAAGCACGACGAAGAGGAAGACGCCTCCCACGCAGAGCACGATCGACAGAATCGACTTGCGGTCGAGATTGACCTTGCTGAGTCTGGCGTTGAGGAAAGCCGTCATCACGAGGGCGACGACTCCGAGAGGCTGCACGACGATGATCGGTGAGAAGCCGAGGCTCGTGAGCTGGAATACGACGGCGAGCCCGAGCATCAGAGTGCCGAAGACCCACGAGGGACGCGAGAGTAGAGACCAGAGTTGCGCGAGATTCAGGCCGCTCGAACCGGAGAGATTGGTGTTCGCCTCGACCTTGGCGACACCGCGAGATTGGAACTGTGCGCCCAGGCTCAAGAAGACCGCGCCGACGATCGCAATAGGAATTCCGATGAACTGAGCCGGATCGAGAGCGAACTGGTCCTGAATGTCGGTGAGTTCGGGAGGCACCCCCCGAGATTACCCTGACGATCGCGCCGATAGGCTTAGCGAATGGCTGTTCTCCCGATTCGTATCTCCGGAGATCCCGTTCTCCACTCCCCCGCATCTGATGTCACCGTCTTCGATGACACCCTGCGTCAACTGGTCGCCGATATGTTCGAGACGATGGATGCCGCGCCCGGCGTCGGTCTGGCAGGGCCGCAAGTCGGTGTGCCACTCCGGCTCTTCACCTACGGGTGGACCGATGACTACGACGTGGAACACCGAGGTGTCGCGATCAACCCGGTTCTGCTCATCAGCCCGCCGCCCGTCGTCGAGAGCGACGAGGACTCGGACGCCGAGGGCTGTCTCTCGTTCCCCGGTGAGCGCTTTCCTCTCGTGCGGTCGGCAGATGCGCTGTTGCGTGCCGTCGACCTCGACCAGAAGCCATTCGAAATAGCGGCCTCGGGTTGGCTCGCCCGCATCTTCCAACACGAATTCGACCACCTCAACGGCATCCTCTACGTCGACCGTCTCGAGTTCATCTATGGTCGGCGCGCGGCCAAGATCGCCCGAAAGCGAGGCTGGACCGAGCCCGGCAGCAGCTGGATGCCCGGGGTCGACGACCTCGACGCGTAACCGAGCCGACGAGTCGGTTCAGTACGACGATGCTTCGCGGAGCTCGACGACGGCCGCCCGCTTGTAGAGTCTCGAGCTTCGAACGGTGAAAAGAACACCGAGCACGGTCGGCACCGTGAGCATCAGTACGAGGGCGATGATCCGGCCGAGGATCTCGGCTCCATTGACCTGGCCGCTGAAGCGTGTTGCGATCATCGAACCGGCGAGCGATCCGAGAAGCACGAGGAGGACGACGACCCAGGCGATGATGGCGGCGGCCATGAAGCCTCGCGCTCGCCGCCGCAGCATGATCGGATTCTCGAACACGGTCGGCGCGGAGGGATCACTCATCGTTCCATTTTATGACCGATCGGGAACGAAAAAAGGCCACCAGGGGTGGAGCCCGTGGTGGCCTTTTCGCTCCCCGACTTGGACTCGAACCAAGAACCTGCCGGTTAACAGCCGGCTGCTCTGCCAATTGAGCTATCGAGGATTGCTGGAAACAGCGTAGTTACACTATCACCTATTCGGCGATGCCTTTGTCACGCTCATCGACCTCCATCAGTATCCCACAACTGGATCGACCACTCCGTCAAAACCCCCGTGACCGAGGAACGCGCGCGTGTTGTTCGACACCCTCCGCGCGAGAAGAGGGCGTGTCATGGCGGGCGTGTCAGCACTGTGCGGCGTGATGATGATGTTCCGGGCGATCCACAGCGGATGCCCATCAGGAAGCGGTTCAGGGTCGGTCACGTCGACGCCGGCGCCGGCGATGCTGTCGGTCTGAAGCGCGTCGACGAGGGCGTCTGTGACGATGAGACCGCCACGGCCGATATTGACCACGACGGCCGAATTCTTCATCTGCTCGAACTGCCTGCCACCGATGAGCCCGCGCGTGTCGTCGGTGAGAGCGGCAGCGAGTACGACGACGTCGGCTGTCGGCAGCACGGCATCGAGATCGTTCGTCGACACGGTTGCTGATGCGCCGTCGACCGGCTCGCTGCCTCGCCGAACGACAGTGATGGTGACATCGAACGCACTGAGAAGGCGGATGAGCTCGATTGCGATTCCGCCGGCTCCCACGATCACGACGTGCAGACCGTAGAGCGACGTGCCCACAGTGCCGTCGCCCCATGATCTCGCGGATAGACGCAGAGGAAGACGGCGCAGCAGTGCCAGAACGAGCATGAGAGCGTGCTCTGCCACAGGTTGGGCGAAGGCTCCCTTGGCGCTGGTGACGGTCAACGTCGGCCGCGCAGAGCTCTTCAGGGTCTCGGCAAAAGCATCGACTCCCGCGTAGGGCAACTGCACCCAGCTGAGTTGCGGATTCTCGGAGAGCACCTCCCCGAATCGCTCTGATCCTTTCGGATCGAGCCAGATCAGCCCGCGGGTCCGCGCCGACAGCGCAGCGACCTGGCCTCCCGCCGATTCGACCGCATCGACGAACAGCTGCACCGGCTCAGGTAGAACCGCGATGGGTCCAGGAACGGGACGAGCGTCGTCAGCGGGGACGTATGCCGCCGTTGCGAGGATCTCGCGGTGTTGCTCGGAACTCACCGAGGATCGCCCGACACGGTGCGAGCGAGGCCCTGCACATAGGGGTGGTGGGGGTCGTCCAGCACCTCGTCGATCGTTCCCAGCCCCACGACCATGCCTTCGTGCAGCACCGCGATCCTGTCGACGGACCGACGAAGCACGTCGAGGTCGTGGCTGATGATGATGGCGCTGGCTCCTCTATCACGCTGCAGAGAGGCGATGACATCGACCACCTGACCGCGAACGGAGACATCGATGCCGGCGGTCGGCTCGTCGGCGACGAGGAAGACGGGATCCATGACCAGAGCTCGAGCAACCGCTACCCGCTGACGCTGACCGCTGGAAAGCTCGTGCGGCAGCATATTGAGCATGCCGACCGGCAGCAGGAGACTGTCGAGGAGGGTCGCCGCTCGCAGTCCGGCGTCGTTGGCGTCGTAGTGCTTGTCGCGCAGAAAGAGCGGCTCGGCGATGATCTCGGCGACCGTCATATTCGAGGTCAATGTCGATCCGGCATCTTGTGCGAGATGGCCGATACCGAACGTGAACCTCGAGAGTTTACGGCCTCGAGTGCGTTTGAGATCGTAGCCGAGCACCGAGAGCGCCCCACCGACGATTCGCGGTGCACCGTCACGGGACGGCGCCATGGCAGCGGCACCGGAGATCACCGACGCGATCGTCGACTTGCCCGACCCGCTCGACCCCACCAGACCGATGATTTCGCCTGGTTCGACATTCAGCGTGAATCCCTTGACCGCGGTATGCGCGGAACTGACGCTGTGTGCCGGATATTCGATCGTGACGTCAGACGCCGTCATTATCCGTTCGCTCATGGATACCGACCCTAGCTGTCGACCGCCTGAAGTCGGTGCAGCGCCTCGCGCCTCGTCTCTTGTTCGATCGGATCGGGTACGGGAAGCGATGCGAGAAGTCTCTGCGTGTAGGGATGGCGCGGCGCGCCCAGAACCTCCGCGCCCGTTCCCTCTTCGACGAGCTCGCCCTTGTAGAGAACCGCGATGCGGTCGGCGAGCATGTCGACGACGGCCAGATCATGACTGATGAACAGCGACGCGAATCCGAATTCCCTCTGCAGCTCGGTGAAGAGCTCGAGCACGCGCGCCTGAACAGACACGTCGAGCGCACTGGTGGGCTCATCGGCGATGAGCAGCTTCGGACGAAGGGCGAGCGACCGGGCCAGGCTCGCGCGCTGCCTCTGGCCACCGCTGAGTTCGTGCGGGTAGCGATCACCGAATGCCTTGGGCAGCTGAACGGCCTCGAGCAGGTCGTCGACCTGGGTGCGAGCGTCGCGGGCATCAGTCGCCCGACCGTGTACGACCAACGGCTCCGCCACGCATTCCGCGATGGTGAGCAGAGGATTGAAACTCGACGCCGGATCTTGGAACACGAACCCGATGTCGACTCGGGCACTGCGGAAAGACCGCTCCTTGATGCCGAGCATCTCGCGTCCGAGCACGTTGAGCGAGCCGCCGGTGACCTTGGAGAGCCCGGCGATCGCACGACCGATGGTGGTCTTGCCCGAGCCCGACTCCCCCACCAGTCCCAGAACCTCTCCTTCTTTGATCTCGAAGGAGACGCCGTTGACAGCGCGGAACCCACCGCGGCCGAGACGCCCGGGATATTCGATCACGAGATCGCGAGCAGCCACCACTGGCGTGCTGGAAGAGGCGCGCTCGAGACGCTCCTGCGTGCGAACGGCCGCCCGCGCTTCGCCCTGGCCGATATGGGGAACCGCGGCAAGAAGCTGCTTCGTATAGTCGGCCTGAGGAGACGCGAACAGCGTACGGCTATCCGCCTCTTCGACGACCTTGCCCTGATACATCACAACCACGCGGTCGGCGAGATCGGCGACCACCCCCATGTTGTGCGTGATCAGCACGATCGCGGTGTCGAACTCGTCGCGCAGGCGCCTGAGCAGGTCGAGGATCTCTGCCTGCACGGTGACGTCGAGCGCGGTCGTCGGTTCGTCGGCGACAATCAGGCCGGGGTTGAGTACGAGCGCCATGGCGATCACCACACGCTGCTTCTGGCCACCCGAGAACTGGTGCGGGTAGTAGTCGACCCGCGTCTCCGGATCGGGAATCCCGACGCGGCGCAGGATGTCGATGGCCTGCTTCTTCGCATCGGCGCGCGACACGGATCCATGCGCCCGGATGCCCTCGGCGATCTGCCATCCGACGGTGTAGACGGGGTTCAACGCGGTCGACGGTTCCTGGAAGACCATGGCGACGTCGTCGCCGCGCAATTCTCGAAGCGTGTTGGCCGAGGCCGCTACGACATCGGTCGTACGGGTTCGGTCACGGCTTCGCAGCAGAATCGAGCCCGACGAGGTGGCCGTCGCCGGGACCAGGCCGAGAATCGACTTGGCCGTGACGCTCTTGCCGCTGCCGCTCTCGCCAACGATCGCGACGATCTCGCGCGGCCGCACGGCGATAGATACGCCATCTACCGCGCGAACAGCGCCGCCATCGGTGGCGAACGTCACCCGCAGGTCTTTGATGGCGACGATGTCGTCGACGCCCGTGCCGCCTGTGGTGACAGTGCCGTCTGCGATGCTCACGGTCGAGCCTCCTCGTTCGAATCGATCAGGGGGTCACCCGAGGCGCCGGCTCCATGCGGAACGGCGTCATCGTCGGCGCTCGGCGCGCCCGAGTCGACAGCCGCGCGACGCCCGCGCAGTCGCGGATCTGCCAGGTCGTTGAGACTCTCGCCCACCAGCGTGATGCCCAGCACGGCGAGCACGATCGCCAGGCCCGGGAACAGGGCGGTCCACCAAATGCCGCTGGTCACGTCCGACAGCGCCTTGTTGAGGTCGTAGCCCCATTCTGCCGCGGCCGACGGCTCGATGCCGAAGCCGAGGAACCCCAGGCCGGCGAGAGTCAGCAGCGCCTCGGAGGAGTTGAGGGTGAGCAGAAGCGGCAGCGAGCGCGTCGCATTGCGCAACACGTGCCGCACGATGATGCGGGGTGCTCGGGTGCCGATGACCTTGGCCGACTCGACGTACGCCTCACTCTTGATGCGCACCGTCTCGGCCCGGATCACCCGGAAGTACTGCGGAATGAAGACGACCGTGATCGAGATCGAGGCCGCCAGAATTCCTCCAGCAAGATCCGATTTTCCTCCCGAGATGACGATCGACATCACGATGGCGAGCAGCAGCGACGGGAACGCGTAGACGGCGTCACAGACGACCACGAGCACTCTGTCGAGCCAACCACCGAGGTATCCGGAGATCAAGCCGAGCGCGATGCCGACGAAGATCGACAGCAGCACCGACACGATGATCGTCAGCAAGGCGGTCTGAGCCCCCCAGAGAACACGGGAAAGCACGTCATAGCCACCGACGGTGGTGCCGAGCAGGTGCGAAGACGAAGGCGGCTGCTGGGCTCCGAACGTCTCACCGCTCGAGCGCAGTTGTGAGAAGCCGAACGGGGCAAGCACGGGGGCCAGGATCGCGACCAGAACGAAAGCGAGGGTGATGACCACGCCGGCCACGAGCATCCCTCGCTGCAAACCGATGCTCGAACGCACCTGGTCGAAGAGCGGGATGCGCGAGGCCAGGCTTCGGCGCGGTCGGGAGGGCGTTGAGAGACGGGTCACGATCAGTACCTCACTCGGGGGTCGATGAGGGCGGCTATCACATCGACGATGAAGTTGGTCACCGCGACGATCACGGCGAGCAGAGCCACGATGCCCTGCACGGCCACGAAGTCGCGTGAAGCGAGATACTGCGCGAGCTGGAAGCCGAGGCCCTTCCACTCGAAGGTGGTCTCGGTCAGCACCGCGCCACCGAGGAGCAGCGCGATCTGAAGACCGATCACCGTGATGATGGGAATGAGCGCCGGACGGTACGCGTGCTTGCGCACCAGGCGGAACTCGCTCACCCCGCGAGAGCGGGCGGCATCGACATAGTCGGTTCCGAGCGTGCCGATGAGGTTCGTGCGTACCAGCCTCAGAAAGACTCCGGCAGTGAGGAGGCCGAGGGCAATGCCGGGCAGCACCGCGTGCGACAGGACATCCCCGATCACATCGGGATTGCCCGTCTGAAAAGCGTCGATCAGATAGATGCCTGTCTTACCCGGCAGCACCTGCATCTGTAGTTCGGCTCCGGTCGAGGCTCGGCCGGCGACCGGCAGCACGTGCAGCCAGACAGAGAAGACCAGTTTCAGCAGCAGCCCGGCGAAGAACACGGGTGTCGCATAACAGAGGATGGCGAAGATGCGCAGGAACGCATCCGGAGCCTTGTCACGGAAGTACGCGGCCACCATACCGAGCGGGATTCCGACGACGAAGGCGACGATGAGGGCGTAGAACGCCAACTCCAGCGTGGCGCCGCCATAGGTCAAGAGCACCTCGGTCACAGGACGGTTGTCGGTGATCGTGTTGCCGAAATTTCCGGTGAAGACCTGTCCGATGTACTCGAAGTACTGCACGAGAATCGGGCGATCGTATCCTGCGTCGTGAATGCGCTTGGCGAGTTCGACGGCGGTCAGCTTGCCACCCTGGGCCGCGGTGATCGGATCACCCGTGGAACGCATGAGCACGAACACGAGGGTCACCAGGATGAAGATGGTGGGGATGATCAGGAGAAAGCGCACGATGAGGTAGCGCAGCAATCCCCCGCCGCTGGATGCCGAGCGGCGAGCCGCCACGGGCGGTGCCGCGGACGCGGGATCCGGAGTTGCCAATTCTGCAGTCACAAGAAGAAGTCCTTGGTTAGACGAGTGGGTGGCCGACGAACACATCAGGGGCGAGGCGCGTAACGCCTCGCCCCTGAGATCGCGCTAGAGGAACTCTAGCCTGCGATGGATCTAGCCTTTGGCCAGTGCTCCGTAGCGGAACTTGAACGAGGCATCCAGCGTGTCGCTGGTGCCCGTCACCGTGGTGCCGGTGACGGCCACCTGGGCGCCCTGAAGCAGCGGGATCGTCGGCAGGTCACCAGCGACGGTGTCCTGGATCTTCTCGATGAGCGCGGTACGCGCGGCCGGGTCGCTTGTCACACTCTGCTCCAGCACGAGGCTGTCGACGGCCGGGTTCTGGTAGTGGCTCTGCAGGAAGCTCTCCTTGCCCGTCGGGTTCAGGAAGAACGGCGTCAGGTAGTTGTCTGCGTCGGAGTAGTCGGGGAACCATCCCAGCTGGTAGGCCGGGTAGGCGTCGGCGACGCGGTCCTTCGAGTACTGCACGTACTCCGTCGACTGGAGGTCGACCGTGAAGAGTCCGCTCGAGTCGAGCTGGTCTTTGATCAGCGCGTACTCGTCGCTGGAGCCCGGGCCGTAGTGATCGGTGTTGTACTGCAGGCTCAGCTTGATCGGCACCGTGACGCCGGCGGCGGTCAGATCGGCCTTCGCCTTCTCAACATCGGCGCCCCCGTTGCCGTCGCCGTAGAGCGGCTTCAGCGACTCGGTGGCGCCGGTGAGGCCCTGCGGCACGTAGGAGTACAGAGGCGTGTAGGTGTCCTTGTAGACCTGGGTGGCGAGTTCCTTGCGGTCGATGACGTCGGCAACGGCCTTGCGAACCGCGAGAGCCTTAGCGGGGTCTGCCTCGGGAGTCTTCGCACCATAGGGCTGGGTGTCGAAGTTGAAGACGATGTAGCGGATCTCGCCACCCGGACCGTTGACGACCTTCACCTTGTCGTTGGTGGAGAGATCAGAGATGTCCGTCGCCGAAAGGCTGCGGAACGCCACGTCGATGTTGCCCTCCTGAATGTCGAGCTTGAGGTTCGACGCGTCGGCGTAGTACTTCACGTTGACGACGTCGGTCTTGGGCGTGCCGAGAACGCCCTTGTAGCCGGAGTATGCCTTGTACGCGATCAGGTTGTTGAAGTCGTAGCTCGTGATCTCGTACTGGCCGGCGAAGGCCTTGCCGTCGACGATCTCCTTATCGCTCGTGATCTTGTCGGCAGCGAACACCTCTTCGTCGACGATGGGGCCGGCGGGGCTGGACAGGATCTGCGGGAACACCTGGTCGTTCTCGGTCTTCAACGTGAAGACCACTGTGGTGTCGTCGGGCGCGGCAACCGAGTCGAGGTTGTAGAGCAACGACGACGGTCCGTTCGCGTCGGCGATCTTGAGCTGGCGATCGAAGCTGAACTTCACGTCAGACGAGGTGAGATCGTGTCCGTTCGCGAACTTCAGACCGGGCTTGAGGGTGACCGTGTATTCGGTCGGCGCGGTGAACTCGGCCTTCTCGGCGATGTCCGGCTGCACATCCGGGCTGCCGTAGGGCGTGTTCATGAGGAACGGATACACCTGGTTCATCACGGCGAACGATCCGTTGTCGTACGAGCCGGCCGGATCGAGCACGGTGACCTTGTCGGTCGTGCCGATGGTGATAGCGCCGCCCGCGCCGCCGCCGGTGGTGCCACCGGAGCAACCGGCGAGTACCAGCGCCGCCACTGCGGTTCCGGCGAGCAACGCTATACCGCGCGCCATACGTGTGGATGCGGATTTCATATCCGTCTACCTCTCTGGAGTGATGTTTCAGACACAGATGTACCCCGTATCGGGGCATACCGTGATTGCTGTACCCCAGTCATACCGCAGCAGGCGAACTGTCACCAAGCTGACAGGTAGCGGTCATGAACATGTTTACCGGATCGAAACAAGACCGTTCCAGACAAGCAACGTCGGATTGCCGCCGATGTGGTCTATTCGCGCAGGGCGCGTCTGTCTGCCTCGACCTGCATCAGCTGCCGCTGCAACGAGCGATGCTCCTCGGGCTGGGAGGTCGCATCGGTGCGCTGGAACTGCCCGAGCAGTTCCTCCTTGCGACGAACCAGGTCGCGCTCGATGAGAGAGAGAACCACCTGCTGCAGATACACATCGAGCTCGCGCTCCGGGCGCTCCGGAACCGGGGCCACGGCGAGTTGCGCGACGAGAGTCTTCACAGGGTCGGGGACGGTCTCCTGAATGATCGACGCCCACTCGGGTTTGTCGAAGGAGTTGAGTCGCATGGCCACCGCGTCGCGCACCGCAGCCAGAGCTCCGTTGCTGAACGCCACCGCCGTTCCCCGCGCCAGCAGATCTTTGCCCACGCTGTTCGGAAACTGCAGCATCGCCATCAGCGCGTCGCGCTCGAGGCGGGTGGCCGTGGTGCTCGGCAGGCTGGTCAGCGAGATCGCCACGGGCGGCGCGACCTCGAGCGAGGTGATGGATGCCGGACCGCCTTCGGCGGCCGGAGCCAGCCGCGGGGACTCGAGTTCTCGCGACGCGGCATGCTCGCTCGATCGGCCGGCGGCATCCACGGCCCGGCCGACCTCGCCGAGGTCCATGCCGAGCAACCGGGCGAGTTCGCGGGCGTAACCCGGGCGAATCGACGGATCGCGGATATCGGCGACGACGGGAGCGGCGGCCCGTAGGGCGGCGACCCGGCCCTCGACCGTGTTGAGATCGAAGGTCGAGAGTCTCTGCTTGATCACGAACTCGAACATGGGCTTCTTGCCGGTGACGAGACGTCGCACCGCATCGTCTCCACGGCCGAGACGAAGGTCGCACGGGTCGAGTCCGTCGGGTGCGACGGCGACATAGGTCTGAGCGGCGAAGCGGTGCTCTTCGCTGAAAGCGCGCAGCACGGCCTTCTGTCCCGCGGCATCCGGATCGAAGGTGAAGATGACTTCGCCGAGCCCGGCGGTGTCGTCGGAGAGCACACGACGCATGACCTTGATGTGGTCGACGCCGAACGAGGTGCCGCAGGTCGCTACCGCCGTGGTGACTCCCGCCAGGTGGCAGGCCATCACGTCGGTGTAGCCCTCGACGATCACGACCTGGTGACTTCGCGCGATGTCGCGCTTGGCCAGGTCGAGCCCGTAGAGCACCTGCGACTTGTGATAGACGAGGGTCTCGGGCGTGTTCAGGTACTTGGGGCCCTTGTCGTCGTCGAGCAGGCGACGCGCACCGAAGCCGACGGTCTGACCGGTCTGATCGCGGATCGGCCAGATGAGCCGGCCACGAAATCTGTCGTAGCTGCCCTTCTCGCCCGCACTCGTGAGCCCGGCGGCGGTGAGCTCGTCTGCCGTGAATCCTTTGCCGCGCAAGTGCTTTCCGAGAATGTCCCAGCCCTTGGGCGCGAACCCGACACCGAAGCGCTGGGCGGCCGATGCGTCGAATCCGCGTTCTCCGAGAAAACGCCTGCCGATCTCGGCCTCGGGGGTCATGAGCTGCTCGATGAAGAACTCGCGCGCCGCATCGTTCGCAGCGAGAAGCCGCGCCCTCGACGAGTAGTCCGACGGGGCTCCCCCGTCTTCGTAGTGCAGCTCGAACCCGATCCGCGCGGCCATGCGCTCGACGGCCTCGCTGAATGAGACGTGGTCCATCTTCTGCAAGAAGGTGAAGACGTCGCCGCCTTCGCCGCAACCGAAGCAGTGGTAATACCCCACCTGCGGGCGCACGTGGAAGCTCGGGCTCCGCTCGTCGTGGAACGGACACAGGCCCTTCATCGACCCGACGCCGGCGCTCTTCAGGGTGACGTACTCTCCGACTACGTCGCCGAGGTTGATGCGCGATCTGACCTCGTCGATATCGCGCCGCAGAATCAGTCCAGCCATCAGCCCAGCAGTCCCCTGCTCCAGGCGATCGC
This sequence comes from Agreia pratensis, assembly GCF_900177685.1. GTDB lineage: Bacteria > Actinomycetota > Actinomycetes > Actinomycetales > Microbacteriaceae > Agreia > Agreia pratensis. The sequence continues at coordinate 279,879 of NZ_FXAY01000003.1, read as the reverse complement.
CGACTGGTCGGTGAGACTCGCCACCTGATCGACGACGACACGCTTGCGCGCCGCATCGTCGGATGCCTCGCGCCAGTCGGCCGCGAACGCCACCTCGAGCGCGCCCTCACCCAGACGAAGAAGCTCGGTGGCGAGCGAGGTGAGGATGGCGCGCTGTTCGACGTAGAGAGGCTGGCGGGAGTCACTGGCCATCACATAAGCGGCGACGATTCCCTTCAACACCGCGATCTGAGCCTCCACGGGTCGAGGAACGACGACACTCCCGCCGAAACGGGCGAGCGCCTCGGCGGGGTACGCCTCGCGGGTGGCGGCTGTCGATCTGCCTGCGAACCGGCCGATCAGCTGACTCGTGAGATTCTTCAACCGGCCCTGGGCGAGCCGCGATCCGTCCCAGCCGTCGAGCCAGATCTCCAGCGAGGTCAGTTCGTCGAATGCCGCGGTCAATTCGTCGCGACTGAAGTCGTCGCCGACCCATGACGAGATCGCCGCGACGAGATCGTCGTGATCGGCTCGTGCCCCGAGGGCGCCCACGTCGATGTAGCCGGTCAATACGGCGTCTTCGAAGTCGTGCACCGAATACGCGATGTCGTCGGAAAGATCCATGACCTGCGCCTCGATGCACTTCTGACCCACGGGTGCACCCTGGCGAAGCCACCGGAAAGCCGCGTCGTCTTCGGGGTATACGCCGTACTTCGCGCGGCCGCTGGGGTCTCCGATCGCGTCCTCGATAGTCCACGGGTACTTGCAGCTCGCATCGAGACTGGCTCGGGTGAGGTTGAGACCTGCGCTTGTGCCGTCGGCGTAGATCACCTTGGGCTCCAGCCGGGTCAGGATGCGCAGGCTCTGCGCGTTGCCCTCGAAACCGCCGATGTCGGCTGCCCATTCCGCCAATGCGCGTTCTCCGTTGTGCCCGAACGGCGGATGCCCCAGGTCGTGGGCCAGACAGGCCGTGTCGACCACGTCGGGGTCGAGGCCGAGACTCGTGGCGAGCTCCCGACCGACCTGCGCGACTTCGAGCGAGTGCGTGAGGCGATTGCGGGCGAAGTCGAGGTCGGCCGGCGAGAGCACCTGTGTCTTGGCGGCAAGTCGGCGAAACGCGCTCGAGTGCAGGATGCGGGCGCGGTCACGCGCGAAGTCACTGCGGCGTGAGGAGTGTTGTTCGGCGACGATTCGTTCGCTGTCACGAAGCTCGTATCCCGCAGGAAGAACGGCCGGCGCGGCCGCGACATCGGGGAAGGACTGCATGGTTCTAACCGCCACTGTGATGCAGCTCGGCGCTCGCCAGCTCGGCGCGCTCGGGCAGGTCTAGCTCTCGCGATTCGAGCCACTTGTCGGGAAGCGACGGCCGCTTCGGCGAGCCGGCCCGACCTCGAGGCCCCTCGGCGTCGATGCCGGGATACGGCAGCGAGCCGTCGAGCGTGGCGAGAACCTCGTCCATCTCTGCAAGCGACTTGACCATGCTGAGGCTCGCGCGAACCTCGTGGCCGACCGGGTAGCCCTTGAAATACCAGGCCACGTGCTTGCGGATATCGCGGCACGCGCGGTCTTCGTCCTCGAAGAACTCCGAGAGGAGCTCGGTGTGCCGCCGGATCGCACCTGCCACCTCGCCGAGCGTCGGTGCGGCGCGCGACTCACGGGCGACGGATGCATCGAGCCGGCCACTGCGCACACGGAACGCGTCTGCGAGATCACCGAAAAGCCAGGGCCTGCCCAGGCACCCGCGCCCCACGACGACCCCGTCGCATCCGGTTTCGTCGACCATGCGAATGGCATCGTCGGCCGACCAGATGTCTCCATTGCCGAGCACGGGGATGCTCGTGATCGTCTCTTTGAGGGTGGCGATCGCCGACCAGTCGGCCTGGCCGGAGTAGAAGTCGGCGGCGGTTCGCGCGTGCAGCGCGATGGACTTGACTCCTGCGCCCTCTGCAGCTTTAGCGGCCTCGAGGTAGGTGAGGTGATCGTCGTCGATGCCTTTGCGCATCTTGACCGTCACCGGAATGTCGCCCGCGGCATCTACTGCTTGCTCGACGATCTGCCGGAACAACCCGAGCTTCCACGGCAGAGCCGAGCCGCCACCTTTGCGGGTGACCTTGGCCACCGGGCATCCGAAATTCATGTCGATGTGATCGGCGAGATTCTCTTCGACCAGCATGGTGACGGCCTGGCGCATCGTGGCCGGATCGACTCCGTAGAGCTGGATGGAGCGCAAGGTCTCGGAGGGGTGGTGACGGATGAGACGCATGGACTCGGGAGTGCGCTCGACGAGCGCCCGGCTCGTGATCATCTCGCTCACATACAGACCGGCACCGTATTCACGGCAGAGGCGCCGGTATGCGGTGTTGGTGATACCCGCCATGGGCGCGAGAACAACGGGCACGTCGAGTTCGATCGGCCCGATGCGCAGGGCAGGAGCGGGGATGGCGGCCGTATCGACCGGTGCGAGGGAGGAATTCATGACTCGTCGATTCTCCCAGAGATTTGTTCGGGTCGGGTCAGACTGGACGCAGCTGTGGACGACGCCCGTCAGCTCGGGTCGGCCGCCGCCTGTCGAGACGGCTGCTCCCCCGGCTCGATGATGCAGACGCCGTCGACGCACACCGCGCCGGATGCGCCGACCATGCGCAGAGCCGGCGCATCCGGTGCGGCCAGCATCGACGTGGTGCTCGCCTCAGTCGACGCCGTCGCGTCTGATACCGACGTCATGCCTGCGCCGCGTCTGCGGAAGCGTCGCGTTCGCCCGCGACCTGGCCGAACACGTCGACGAAAGTGGCGGCATCCTGCGCGCCCGACACACCGTACTTTCCGTCGATCACGAAGAAGGGCACGCCCTGGATTCCGTACTCCTGGGCTTGGCGCTGGTCGGCGCGAACGGCGGCGAGGTACTCCTCCGACTCGAGCGATCGTACGACGTCGTCACGATCGAGACCGATCTCGGCGGCGAGGTCGGCCAGGTCGTCGATGCGGCCGACGTTGCGGCCGTCTTCGAAGTAGGCCTTGAGGAGCCGTTCCTTTGCCTGCAGCTGAAGGCCCTTCGACTTGGCGTAGTGAATGAGCTCGTGCGCCTTCACCGTGTTCGCATGCTGGAGGACGTCGAAGTCGTAGTGGAGTCCGACGTCTTCGGCGATACCGACGACGCGGGTGAGCATCTGCCTGGCCTGCTCGGCCGGAATGCCCTTGTGCTGAGACAGGAAGTCGACCTCGTCGCCGTCGAAGCCGACGGGTGTGTCGGGCGAGAGTTCGAAGCTGTGATACTCGATCTCGACCGCCGGGGTGCCCGGCTGGGCGGCGTACGCCTCGATGCCGGCCTCGAGCTTGCGCTTGCCGATGTAGCACCATGGGCACGCGATGTCACTCCAGACGTCGACTTTGATGGAAGCGGGAACGGCTGGGGTCTGAAGATCGGTCACAGTGGGTCGAACGGATGATCGTGGCCCGCTATTCCCGATCGCGGGCCATGAGCTCGGAAGAATTTCTCGGCTCGCATGGTTGACTCCGTTCATGACGACTTCAGGGCGTGACCGGGTGATCGACGATGCGGCGCGCCGCGGTATTCAGGTGGAGATCGTCGAACGCCCGCCCGCGGGCAGTCTCGAAGAAGCTGCGGCGGGGCTCGGTCTCGATCCCTCTGCGATCGTGAAGACGCTGGTGGTCAAACGGCATGACGGCGACTTCGTGTTCGCCCTTGTTCCGGGAGACCGGCAGATCAGCTGGGCCAAACTCCGCGCACTCGTGGGCGTGAACAAGCTGTCCATGCCGCATCAGGACGTCGCCTTGCAGGCCACCGGGTACGAGCGCGGCACGATCACGCCGCTGGGAAGCACGACCGCGTGGCCGGTATTCGCCGACGAGCGCATCGTCGGCCGACGCATTGCGCTGGGCGCCGGCGAGCACGGTCTGTCGGCCTTCGTCGACGCAGACGGGCTTCTGGATGCCTTCGGCGCGACCATCGCGGACATCACCGACGAACTCAAGCCACGCTAGGCCGCACGCTCGCGGAAGCGTGTGTCTCTACGACGCCTGGGCGATGATGTGACGGGCGTATTGAACGCGACCGAAGACATCCGGCGCCGTCGCGGAATTCGCCGCCGGGATATTCGTGGTGTGCAGCAGCGTGCCGTTGCGCACCGTCACCTGCACGTAGCCCGTGGCGACCTGCTCGCGCACCAGGAGGAAGAGGAGTCCGAGGAAGAGGAAGAAGAATCCGAGAATCGCCAGCACGATGGCCCATGTCGGGGTCTTGGACTCGACGCGGGTGAAGTCGGTGACGAAGATCTCGGTTCCGGAGAGAGCGGTGCTACCGCTAGGCGTGACGAGCCAGTGCTCTGTCACGGTGACGTCACCGATGACGACGAGGGGCTGCTCAGCTGCCGGGGCGTTCGAAGACGAAACCATATCTGACATGCTCGAAGCCTAGCGGCGACCGCTCCCGGCTCGAAGTCTCTTCGAGAGACTCGGCGAACGCCGGTTCAGGAAGCAAGTGGCGCGTCGGGCTTGTCGACGGCTCCGCCGAAGCGGCGCGACCGGCCGGTGTAATGCTCGATGGCCTGCCACAGATCGAGTCGGGTGAAGTCGGGCCAGAGGGTGTCGAGGAAGACCATCTCGGCGTACGCAGCCTGCCACAGCTGGAAGTTGCTGGTGCGCTGCTCGCCCGAGCTCCGCACGAAGAGGTCGACATCGGGCAGATCGGGCAGATACAGGTGCTTCTGGATCGTCTTCTCGCTGATGCCCGAGGGCTTCAGCCGGCCCGCGCGCACGTCTTCGGCGATGGCCGTCACCGCATCCACGATCTCGTTGCGACCACCGTAGTTGACGCACATGCTCAACGTCATCGTGCTGTTCTTGGCGGTCATCTGCTCTGCGAGCTGCAGATCTTTGATGACGCTCGCCCAGAGCCTCGGCTTGCGACCGGCCCAGCGTATGCGCACGCCCCACTCGTTGAGCTGGTCTCGGCGGCGGTGCAGCACCTCTCGGTTGAAGCCCATGAGAAAACGCACCTCGTCGGGTGAGCGCTTCCAGTTCTCGGTCGAGAACGCGTAGACGCTGAGGTGCTTGACACCGATCTGGATGGCGCCGGCAACCACGTCGAGCAGTGCTGCTTCGCCGGCCCGGTGTCCTTCTACTCGGGTCAGGCCACGGGAATTGGCCCAACGACCGTTGCCGTCCATAACGACCGCGACATGACCGGGTACCTGCGCACGAGGAATGTCGGGTGGGTAGACGCCGGTCCAATCGATGGCACGGAACTCGGGGACCTCTGATGCTCTAGATCTGCTCACGACACGGCCTCCTGGCGCTGTTTCTGGGCGGAGCGGTCTACATGTTCGAGAGAACGCAGCCCCCGCTCCAGGTGCCATTGCGTATAGGCCGAGACGACGCCGCTCGCCTTCGAGCGTGAAGCCTGGTCTGCAGCATCGGCCCGTGCCCAGTCACCGGTCAGCAGCGCACTGAGAAGGCCGATCGTCTGCTCGTCGAGCCGCACCGTGCCCGGAGGAGCCACAGAGTCGCTGACGACACCTCCGAGTTGCACGACGAACGCGGAGTGCGGACCGGGCTCGCCGGTCACGGCGCAGTCGTGGAAGCTCGGCGCCCATCCGGCCATGGATAGGGCCCGCAGAAGATACGAGTCGAGAGTGAGGCTTGCGCCGTGCTCCCCGCGCGACAGGGAACGGAGTGCGCCGACCAGCAGGAGGTATTGCGGGAGGCCGGCTTCTGCCTCGCTCAGCTTGTCCGCCGTCTCAACCATGGCGCTGGCCGCGGTGTAGCTCGCGTAGTCGGCGGTGATAGCGGCCCCGTACGACGAGATGGTCTCGGCCTGGGTGACCGTATCGAGCGAACGGCCCTCGTAGAACTGGACGTCGGCGACCATGAACGGCTCGAGCCGCGCGCCGAACTTCGACCCCGTGCGCCGCACCCCGCGGGCCACGGCGCGAACTTTGCCGTGCTGGCGAGTGAGCATGGTGACGATCCGGTCGGCCTCACCCAGCTTGTGGGTGCGCAGCACGACGCAGTCGTCACGGTAAACAGGCACGATCCATTATCGACCCTCGGCCGCCTGAATGCCCGGCGCACGCGCGGTCGTGGTACACCTTGAAGGTGTCTGATGCCGTGGCTTTCTCGATCCCCCTCTGGTCGGATCTCTTGGCGGTGGGAATCGGAAGCCTGCAGGGCGCCATGTTCGCCTCGCAGTTCAGGGATCGCAGGCTGGATCTGCTCGGTGTCGCCATCATCGGTGTCGCCACGGGGCTCGGAGGCGGTCTTCTTCGCGACATCTTCCTCGTGGTGCCCCTCGTCGCCCTGCACACGAACTGGTACCTGAGCGTCGCCGTTCTCTCGGCGCTCTTCGGAATGCTCCTCGTGCGCCTCTTCGAGAGGCTCGACACGGTGATCACCATCCTCGACGCCCTCACCATCGGCCTCTTCGGAGCGATCGGAACGACCAAGGCTCTCTCGTTGGGTCTTCCCGTGATCCCCTCGATCTTCGTGGGTGTCGTCTCGGCTGTCGGCGGCTCCGTCGTTCGAGACGTTCTGCTCGCCATGCCGATCGCGTTGATGCACGTGGGTTCGCTCTATGCGGTGGCCGCTGGAGCGGGCTCGGTGGTACTCGTCACCTTCTGGGCCGGCGGCATGGACATCACCGTCGCCGCAGTGATCTGTGTCCTCGTCACCACGGTTGTTCGTCTGCTGGCCGTGCGCTACGGGTGGAGTCTTCCCGAGCAGCGCGCCATCCGGAGCATGCCCAGGATCTCGCGCGCAGCCCTGCGCCCGCGCTGGCCCCGGCTTCGCCGTACGGCCAAGCCGGGGCAGCGCTGAAAACGGGCGCCGGTCTCGATCAGACCGCGGCGAGCTCGCGATCCGCATCCGAAACCCGGATGGCGCGGTTCACCGCGCTGACGACGGCCTTCAGAGACGCCGTCGAGATGTCGGCATCAATGCCGACGCCCCACAGCCTCGAGCCGTTGACCTGAAGTTCGACATAGGCGGCGGCCAGGGCATCGCCCGACGCGCTGAGAGCGTGCTCGACGTAATCGTAGAGCTTGACCTCCACGCCCTGCTCGCTCAGAACGTTGAGGAACGCAGCGATCGGCCCGTTGCCAGACGCCTCTGTATCGAGGGTCTCTTCGCCGATGCGCAGCTCGACCTGCAGCGAGACACTGCCTGACATGTCGCTGGCCGTGCGAGTGCGGGCGAGTTCGAATCGGCCCCACTTCGCTTCGGAACGCTCGGCGGGAGCGGGCAGGTACTCGTCTTGGAAGATCTCCCAGATCTGCTCGCTCGTGACTTCGCCGCCCTCGGCGTCGGTCTTCGCCTGCACGACTCCAGAGAACTCGATCTGCAGTTTGCGCGGCAGGTCGAGGGCGTGGTCGTTCTTCAGCAGGTATGCCACTCCCCCCTTGCCCGACTGCGAGTTGACGCGGATGACCGCCTCGTAACTGCGGCCCAGGTCTTTGGGGTCGACAGGCAGGTAGGGAACAGCCCAGACCAGCTCGTCTACGTCTTTTCCCTGCGCGGCCGCGTCGACCGCCATGGCCTCGAAGCCCTTTTTGATCGCATCCTGGTGCGAGCCGCTGAATGCGGTGTAGACCAGGTCGCCGGCCCAGGGGCTGCGCTCGGGCACCTTCAGCTGGTTGCAGTACTCAGCGGTGCGCCGGATCTCGTCGAGGTCGGAGAAGTCGATCTGGGGGTCGATGCCCTGCGTGAAGAGGTTGATGCCGAGGGCGACCAGGTCGACGTTTCCTGTGCGCTCGCCGTTGCCGAACAGGCATCCTTCGATGCGGTCAGCACCCGCCAGATAGCCGAGTTCCGCTGCGGCGATCGCCGTGCCGCGGTCGTTATGAGGATGCAGCGACAGCACGATGTTCTCGCGGTGAGCGAGTCGCCGGCTCATCCACTCGATCGAGTCGGCATAGACGTTCGGCGTCGCCATCTCGACGGTGGCCGGCAGGTTGATCATGACCTTGCGTTCTGCCGAGGGCTCGAAGATCTCGATGACCTGGTTGCAGACATCCAGCGCGAACTCGAGCTCGGTGCCCGTGAAGCTCTCGGGCGAGTACTCGTAGTACACGACCGTCTCGGGAACCGTCTTCTCGTACTGCTTGCACAGACGAGCGCCCGCCGTGGCGATATCGATGATGCCCTGCCTGTCGCTGCGGAAGACGACGTCGCGCTGCAGGATGGAGGTGGAGTTGTACAGATGCACGATGGCCTGTTTGGCGCCGGCGATCGACTCGTAGGTGCGAGCGATCAGGTGCTCGCGCGCCTGGGTCAGCACCTGGATAGTGACATCGTCGGGAATCGCGTCTTCTTCGATGAGGCTGCGCACGAAATCGAAGTCGGTCTGGCTCGCACTCGGAAACCCGACCTCGATCTCCTTGTAACCCATGCGCACCAGAAGATCGAACATCACGCGCTTGCGTTCGGGACTCATCGGATCGATGAGGGCCTGATTGCCGTCGCGCAGATCGACAGCGCACCACCGCGGAGCCTCGGTTATGCGCTTGGCCGGCCAGGTCCGATCGGGCAGATCGACAGCGATCTGCTCGTGGAACGGACGGTACTTGTGGATCGGCATCGCCGATGCTGCTTGATTGTTCTTCACGGTCTTAGTTCCTCTAAATAGTCTTCAGATTGTCAGCCAATGGCGAACTCCGCGACGAGGAAGGCCTGAGGTTAGGACTCGTCGCGGCAGCTAAGAAGGAGCAGACCGAACAGCATCCTGCAACGGTAGCACCGTTTGCCGCGGGCGACAGCGACTTCTGGGGTTGACCGCATCGTGCGGTTAGGCTGAAACAAAAGGGAGAGGCCGAATGCCTGAACAGCAGACCATCGTCATCGCCGGCGCGTCCGGCATGATCGGCACCGAACTGACCCGACAACTCGAGGCCGCGGGGCACCTGGTGATCCGGCTCGTCAGGCACCCCACACACCACCCGAAAGAGCGCCAGTGGGACCCGGAGGTGTCGTGGCTGAACGTCGCCACCGTCGACGCCGCAGATGTCATCGTGAACCTCTCCGGCGCATCCATCTCTCGGCTGCCGTGGACCTTGCCGTACAAGAAGCAGATCCTGTCGTCGAGGCTTCAGGCCACGAGCACCATCACGACGGCGATCGCCAAATCGTCATCTCCCCCACACACTCTGGTCAATGGCTCCGCCGTCGGATACTACGGAGATCGACCGGGCGAGGTACTCACTGAGACCTCTGCCCAGGGCACGGGCTTTCTCGCCAAGGTCGTCGAGGCGTGGGAACGTGCGGCCGCCAAGGCTTCGCCCGCCACGCGCGTGGTCATGGCACGAACGGGACTCGTACTCGGCAATGGTGGTGCGTTGAAGCCGCTGGAGATTCTGGCCCGCCTGGGTGTGGCCGGGCCCCTCGGCTCAGGCACGCAGATCTGGCCCTGGATCAGCCTGCACGACGAGGCGGCCGCAATCGCACATCTTGCGCTCGGCTCATCGCTGGCAGGGCCGGTGAATCTCGCCGCGCCTCGTCCGGTGACGGCCACTCAGCTCTCCGAGACCCTCGCGCGCTCACTCAACCGACCGTTCTGGCTTCCCGCTCCAGGCTGGGCTATCAAGGCAGCCTTGGCCGACGCGGGAAAAGAGTTGCTGCTGTCAGACCAGAACGTGTCGTCGCAGCTGTTGGTCGCAGACGGCTTCGCCTTCCGCGACCAGAACGTCGACGACGGCATCACCGCGGCGCTGTCGGCGTCTCACCACGTGGCGCGCTGAGCGCCGGTCACGCCGCCTGCCTGTTCAGCGCTATGGCGCGGCGCAGAGCCGCGCGCGCACGGCGGCGGTCGCCGCTCGCGTCATAGGCGAGACCGAGCCTGAACCAGGCGCGCCAGCTCTCGGGGGCAGCGTCGACCTCGGCCCGGTATCGATCGAACTCCGCGTCTGCGGCCGCCCTGTCAGGCCGGCCACTCGGCCTCTTGGGCAGGTCGTCCTCGGGAAGAGAATCCTCGGCTTCGAGGTCTTTGACCAGACGCTCGGTGCGGATCCCGAAGAGCAGCTCTCGCATCAGCGCCCAGGCAGCGATGAGTGGAAAGACGATGAGCGCGACGCCCAGCCCTATGGCGACGGGCTCCCCTGTTGCGACAAGACGCACGGATCGGTCGACCACGAGGATCAGGTAGAGCGCCAGGAGCGCGGCCATCGACCACGCGGCGATACGGCCTTTCACTGCATCGCCCGCTCGAGACGGCGGTCACAGCGGCTCATCGCGCGCCCGGGCCCGCGGTGAGATCGATGAGTTTGTCGAGTCCGACGACGACGCCCCTCGCCCGCGTCGCGGCGCGCAGGGCGATAGCGATCCCCGCCTCGTAGGCGCTCGGAGACAGCGTGTCATGACTGATGGTGAGCACCTCGCCGACGCCGCCGAGGATGACGTCCTGCTTCGCGACAACGCCCTGAAGGCGCAGGCTGTGGATGGGAACGCTGGCGACCTGTTGGCCCCGTGCTCGCTGATCGGTGTGGGGAGCCGACACCGGTCCGAGCGCTCCGCGTGCAGCAGCAATGAGTTCTGCCGTTCTGACAGACGTTCCCGACGGCGAATCGATCTTGGTGGCGTGGTGGGCCTCGACGATCTCTATCGAGTCGTAGAAGCGGGCCGCCATCGCTGCGAACGAGCTTGCCAGCACCGAGCCCACAGAGAAGTTCGGAATGATCACGGCGCCGAGCTCTGGGCTGTCAATGAGGCGCCGCTCCAGGCTTCTGATGCGATCGGCCGACCATCCAGACGTTCCGACCAGCACAGGGATGTCGTGAGACAGCGCGAAGTCGACGATCGAATGCGACACGGCAGGCACGGTGACATCGACAGTGAGATCGGCCCCGATCATGTCTGTCAGATCACCCGAGGAACCGATCTGAGCGAAGAGCTCGAAGCCCTCTGTCTCGTCGACGATTCGTGAGAAGAGCTGCCCCATGCGGCCGGATGCGCCGACGACGGCGACCTTCGTAGTCATGGCACCAATCTACCAATGCCGGTCTCCTCCCCTACCCTTGACCCATGGATATCCGCGAGGTCCGCACGGATTCGCTCGACGCACACCGACTGCTGACCGACTACTTCACGTGGCGCGCCGGCGAGTTCCCTCCGGCGCAGGGCGCGTACACGGTCACGTACCCCGAGCCGAGCGCTTTCGTCGCGCCAGACGGAGTGTTTCTCATCGCCGTCGACGACGAACCGGTCGGATGCGGCGGCATCCGACGCATCTCACCGGACGACGCCGGGCGCGTGCGATTCGAGGTCAAGCATCTCTGGCTCGCACCCTCCAGCCGCGGTCGAGGTCTGGCCACGGCGATGATGGACGAGCTCGAATCGCGGGCGCGAGGCTTCGGAGCCGACCTGATGGTGCTCGACACGCACCACACGCTCACGGGCGCCGCGCGTCTCTATTCCGCGCGCTCCTACGTTCCCGTAGAGGCATACAACGACAATCCGAACGCCACCGTCTGGTATTCCAAGGATCTGCGCACTCCCGCGTAGCTCGTGCGAATCCCGATGTCGGGACGCGCGATCAGTATGGCTGCGCCTCGGGAAGTCCCGTACGGAGTTCTACCGGCAGATGACCCAGGTCGTTGTGCGCCACGAGTTCGGGCAGTCTCCCGGCCTTGACGTTGATGATCGTGAGGCCGCAATTGGCCTGATTGACGCCCACCCAGCGCCAGTCCGGCGCACCCATCGCCTCGCGCACGAGCCATCCGATGACGAAGTTGTGCGTGATCAAGAGATCGTTCGTCGTCTCACGGGTCGGCGACAGGAACTCCGCGACGGCATCGGCCATCTGCGCTCTGCCCGCGTCGACCTGTTCGATCGTCACCGAGTTGAAGAACGGCTGAAACGAGTGGGGCATCTGCGGCGAGTAGCCCGTGGGAACGCAGTCGAAGAGCAACGCCGTGGGCTCCGGCTGCAGAGCCGGCAGATGGGCCGCCATGATGGTGGCCGTGTCCTCCGCGCGCTGAAGGGGCGAGTGCCAGACGTTCGTGAACGGCACACCACCGAGACGCTCTGCAATGAGTCGCGCCTGGCGCTGACCGCGAGGAGACAACGGCCCGTCATCCATGCCGTACTCGGCGTCCTGCTGCTCGCCGTGTCGAACCAGATACAGCGTGCGGGTCACGATGCGACCCCCTCTAAAGCCGAGCCGAGGCCATCGAAGGCGTTCTCCGAGATGGCGCCGACGGCCGAGATGGAGATTGGACGGGACGCGATGTCGCGAGCGAGGCCCTGCACGTCGAGAGGTGTCACTCGGTCGAGGCGTCTGAGCGCCTCATCGAGGTCGACGAACTCGCCCTGGGTGATCTCGGCGCGACCGAGCCGCGACATCCGGGTGTCTGAGTCTTCGAGTGCGAGAGCGGCCGAACCGGACAGCTGACCGTGTGCGCGGCGCAACTCTTCGTCGGTGATCCCGTCGTCTGCGAGCAGGTGAAGCTGTTCGACCATCAGTTCGGCGACGTCGCCGACCCGGGCAGGAGTGCATCCGGCGTTCATGCCGAAGAGGCCGGCGTCGGAGTACGAGGGTGCGAACGAATAGACCGAGTAGGCCAGGCCACGCTTCTCTCGGATCTCTTGGAAGAGTCTCGACGACATGCCTCCCCCGAAAACCGATCCCAGCACGCTGAGCGCCGAGCGGCGCTCGTCGTTGGCCGTGAACCCGGAGGTTCCGACGATCAGGCTCGCCTGCTCATTGGGGCGTTGCACCACGACCACGGGCGCACCCCGGTGAATCTCGACTCCGGCGGACTCGCGTCGCGCGACAGGTTCGGCGACGCTCTCCATGTCCCAACCTGCCGCGGTCAACGCCGTCACGACCCGCGCGACGAGCTCGTCATGCTCGACTGCGCCGGCGGCCGTGATCACGAGGTCTTGCGGGCGGTAATTCTCTAGATAGTGCTGCCATACGGCGTCACGGGTGACCTCGCGTATCGCGTCAGGGCTGCCGCCCACCGGTCGCCCGAGGGGATGGTCGCCGAGCACCGCCTCGAAGAATCGCTCGCCCGCGACATCGGACGGGTCGTCTGACGCCTCGGCGAGTTCTTCGAGAATCACGCCGCGCTCTGTCTCGAACTCGCCGCGCTCGATCAACGACGATGTCAGCATGTCGGCGATGACATCGACCGCCATGGGCAGGTCTTTGTCGCGGACCTTGGCGTAGTAGCAGGTGTATTCCTTGCTCGTCGCGGCGTTGTGCTCGCCACCTACGGCATCGAAGGCCACCGCGATATCGAGGGCCGATCTCGTCGGAGTTCCCTTGAACAGCAGATGTTCCAGAAAATGCGTCGATCCGTAACGCGAGGGAAGGGCAGGAGCCGCGGGCGTCGCGAGCACGCTGCCGAGTTCGTCACGAGAGCCGACGGCGACCCAATACCCGACGGTGGCGCTCTGCGCCCCGGGCATCTTCTCTGTGAGAATGCGCACCCCCGACGGAAGAATGGTGCGCCGGACCAGAGATCCCCCAGACGCTTCGACGCGGAGTTCGGGCAGGTTCAGAGGTAAGGGCACGGCGTTGTTCATCGCGCCCAGCCTATGTCACTCAGATGCGCGATCGAGGGCCATGAGCTGGTGCGGCTCGAGAACCAGATCGGCGGATGCGACGAGCTCGGCGACCTGCTCGGCCGACGCCGCCCGCACCACCGGCGCGATCACGTTCGGTTTTGACCGCACCCAGGCGAGCGCACAGGCGGCCAGTGACGTGTTCTGCTCGGCCGAGACCTGCTCGAGTGCCTTGAGCACGCGGAATCCGTCGCGACCGACATGCGCGGCCGCATCAGCGAACATGGTCGACTCCGGCACGTCTGATCGAACACGGTACTCGCCGGTCAGGAAGCCGTTCGCCAGGGGTAGCCGCGCGAAGATGCCGATATTGAGCGTTCTCACGGCGGGGAGGAGATCACTCTCGACTGGCCGTCTCGTCATGAGGCTGTAGGGGCTGAACACGGCTCGGAAGCGAGGGAGACCGTTCTCGTCGGCGAGCCGCCCAGCATCACGGAGACGTGCTCCGGAATACGACGATGCCGCCAGCGCACGCACCTTGCCGCTCGCGATCAGTTCGGCGGCGGCCGCCAGACTCTCCTCGAGAGGAGTATGAGGATGGTCACCGTCGAACGAGAGCAGGTCGAGGTGATCGGTCTGGAGACGCTCGAGGCTCGCTTCCGTCGCCGTGACGATGTCGTCGGCCGACAAGCCGGGCGCATCCGGATGGCGACCGATCTTCGTGGCCAGGAAAACCCGGGAACGAGCTTTTCGGCTGCGGACCCAGTTGCCGATCATGATCTCACTGCGACCGCCCGCGTAGTGATCGGCGGTGGAGATGAGCCGGCCGCCCGCGGCGTGAAACGCGTCGAGAGCCTCGGCTGTGGCGGACACACCGGAAGCCCACCCGAAGACGTTTCCGTCGATCGCAAGCCGGAAGCGGGAGGGCGGCATGGCTGTGTTGGAGCTGGCGTCGTCGTTCGGCGTCATGAGGGCAGTGTAGTTGCGTGAGGACCGAAACGACGAAGGCCCGCCCCACCGGAGTGGGACGGGCCTTCGTGCTGGGCTACTAGCCTTCGGCCGGAGCGTCGGGTCCTTCGCTGGCTGCAGCGGAGCCCTCGGTGTCGGCTTCGTCAGCGACGACCGGAGCGAGCGACAGCTTTCCGCGGTCGTCGATCTTGGTGATCTCGACCAGGATCTTCTGGCCGACGCCGAGCACGTCTTCGACGTTCTCTACGCGCTTGCCACCGGCGAGCTTGCGCACCTCGGAGATGTGCAGCAGGCCGTCCTTGCCCGGGAGCAGCGACACGAACGCACCGAACGTCGCGATCTTGACGACGGTTCCGAGGAACTGCTCGCCGACCTCGGGGTTGGTCGGGTTGGCGATCGCGTTGACCTGGGCGCGAGCGGCCTCGGCAGAGGGGCCGTCGACGGCACCGATGTACACGGTTCCGTCTTCTTCGATCGAGATGTCGGCGCCGGTCTCGTCCTGGATCGAGTTGATCGTCTTGCCCTTCGGGCCGATCAGCTCACCGATCTTGTCGACGGGGATCTGCACGCTGATGACGCGAGGCGCGGTCGGTGCCATCTCGTCGGGAGCGTCGATCGCGGAGTTGATGACGTTGAGGATCGCGGTGCGCGCGGCCTTCGCCTGCTTCAGGGCGCCGTCGAGCACGCTCGTGGGCAGACCGTCGAGCTTCGTGTCGAGCTGGATCGCGGTGATGAAATCGCTGGTTCCAGCAACCTTGAAGTCCATGTCACCGAGAGCGTCTTCGGCACCGAGGATGTCGGTGAGGGCCGCGTAACGGGTCTCTCCGTCGATTGTGTCGGAGACGAGGCCCATTGCGATACCGGCGACGGGTGCGCGCAGGGGCACACCGGCGTTCAGCAGCGACAGGGTCGAGGCGCAGACGGAACCCATCGACGTGGAGCCGTTGGAGCCCAGAGCCTCGGAGACCTGGCGGATGGCGTAGGGGAACTCGTCGCGGCTCGGAAGCACGGGTGCGATCGCGCGCTCGGCCAGGAAGCCGTGCCCGATCTCGCGGCGCTTCGGCGAACCGACACGACCCGTCTCTCCGGTGGAGTAGGGCGGGAAGTTGTAGTGGTGCAGGTAGCGCTTCTTCTTGATCGGGCTCAGCGAGTCGATCTGCTGCTCCATCTTGAGCATGTTCAGCGTGGTGACGCCCAGGATCTGGGTCTCACCGCGCTGGAAGATGGCGGAACCGTGCACGCGCGGGATCACCTGAACCTCGGCATCGAGCGGACGGATGTCGGCGAGGCCACGACCATCGATGCGCACACCCTCGGTGAGGATGCGACCGCGGACGACGGTCTTGGTGACCGACTTGTATGCGGCCGAGACCATCGGCGGGATGTCGCCCGACAGTTCGCCTGCGGAGACCTTCTCGTTGATGGCGATCTTGACGCGCTCTTTCAGTGCGTCATCTGCATCTTGACGCTCGGTCTTGTCGGCGATCTGGTAGATCGAGACGAGCTCGTCGTAGGCGAGTTCGGCGACCGCGTCATATCCGGCCTGGCTGTAGGCGGGGAACACGGGGTATTCGCGGACGGGCTTGTTCACCTGCGCGGCGAGCGAGGCCTGGGCCTCGACGAGCTGCTTGAGGAACGGCTTGGCGGCCTCGAGGCCCTGCGCCACGATCTCCTCGTTCGGCTTCGTGGCGCCGGCCTGAATCAGGTTCCAGCTGTTCTCGGTGGCCTCGGCCTCGACCATCATGATCGCGACGTCCTGGTTGCCCTGGGCGTCGGTGACGACGCGGCCGGCGACGGTGAGGTCGAATACGGCCTCTTCGAGCTGCGAGTACTTGGGGAAGGCGACCCACTGGTCACCGATCAGTGCCAGGCGTACGCCGGCGATGGGACCCGAGAAGGGGATGCCCGAGATCTGGCTCGACGCGGAGGCCGCGTTGATCGCCAGGGTGTCGTAGAACTCGTCGGGAGCGATGCTGAGCACCGTGATGACGACCTGGACCTCGTTGCGGAGACCGTTGACGAACGACGGGCGCAGGGGGCGGTCGATCAGACGGCAGACCAGGATGGCCTCGGTCGAGGGACGTCCCTCGCGTCGGAAGAACGATCCGGGGATCTTTCCCGCGGCGTAGCTGCGCTCTTCGACGTCGATGGTGAGCGGGAAGAAGTCGAAGTTGTCCTTCGGGTGCTTTCCGATGCTGGTGGCACTCAGCAGCATGGTTTCCTCGTCGAGGTAGGCCGCGACGGCGCCCTGTGCCTGCTGTGCCAGACGTCCCGCTTCGAAGCGGACCGTGCGGGTGCCGAACTTGCCGTTATCGATAACGGCTTCGGCGAATTTGATTTCTGGACCCTCCATATGGGGGTTTCTCCTTATGTGTTGTCTCTCGCCATGCAGGCGAAGAGAATTCGCGGCCCCGTGTGGGCTCTCGCGATGCGTACAGCGGAGTGGGGTGACAGAGCGACATGCGGGCACTCGCCGATTGCGAGACCCGTGCACGTACGCGCCTTGTCGAATCCGAGGGATTCGAGGGATTCGTCAGAACCATCAGAGCATGGGGCGCATGTCTGGCCAACAGTAGAAAACCTCGGACCGCCTCATTCGCGTTCCGAAACCCACCACCGGTGACCAGCGTCCTGCCGGCCTGCTCCGCATTTGATGCTCGTGTATTTATTTGTTCTCGTTGCTCACAAGGGGCAACAGGCCGATCTTAGCAGGCATGGACTCCCTACGGCCGGATAGCGTCGATTGCTCCGTCGGCGGGTCGCCCGACCTCGACCGTGAGTGGGCGGGCGAGTCGGGTGAAGGGCCTCGACGGATCGGGCAGCTTGCCGTCGCCGAAGACCCGCGCCGGTACTGTCGCGAGCACGCCCTCATCGCGCAGCTTCTCTAAGGCCTCGCCGATGGATGCCTCGGTTCCGCGGGGCAGGAATCCCGCGCGAGCGGGCTTCGGGCCGCCGAAGAAATACGCCTCGACACGCAGCTCGCGGCCAAGCCATCGGGTCGCTCCGGGCCAGAGAACCACGGTGAGCGCAGGATCGGTCCAGCCGAGGGCGAGGTCGATGGGATCCTGGCGCCGATTGGTCTCGTCGAGCATGAGGACTCCGTCTACGTGAACCTCACGCAGTTGGAAGCCGTCGAGCCTCGCGAGCCGCGATGCCGAATTGCGCTCTCCCCCGCTCTTGAGCCCAAGGCGCACGAGCTGCACGATCGCCGGGAGGGCGACGGCGATGGAGATTGCGCCGACGACCGTGCCGACCACAGGAAGACGCACCGTCATGGACGCAGCCAAGGCGGCAAGGATCACGAGGCCGAGAAGAAACGGTTCCCACGCGAAGACGGAGAGCTTTCGGCGAGGTGCGGGCATTGTTCAATCCAAGCATGTCCACACCCGATAAATGGACCGCTCAGTACGCCCGACCCATTCGAAGGTCGACGCGGAGTCCATGTCGAGTGGAGACGATGGAGCACGGGATGCGAGGCGCCTTGCCTCTGTCTGAAAGCCGTCCGAGGCAGGCGTCGACCGGTGCCTCTAGTCCGCGTGGTACGAATCCGATGACGCCGCTCAACTCCGAGCCGACCCAGAGGCGCACCGGCATCGGCGCGTCGACGCGATCGTCAGCCGGAGGCCGACGTTCGACAAATGCCTCCGCCGGACGATCAGGCAACTCACGCAGTTCGGCCAACTCACTTTGGAATGGCATGCTTCCGGCCGCCCTCAGGATGACACCCGCGAATCGGGGAAACAGGTTGTAGGTGTAGTCGGCGAGGGATCCCGCGCCCGAATCATGCCTGTCGGGAACACCCGAACCGCTCCGATCACCGATGACCATAGGGTCATTCAACTCCCCCGGAGTTCGAGAGGGAAGATCGAGTTGCCCGAATCGGGATCAGCGAGTCAGACCGACCGCCAGATCGACCCGCAGACCGTTCTTGGTCTGACGGATCGTCGCCTGCATGCGAGTGGATTTACCCGAGTCGGCCAGCCGCCCCAGGGCAGCTTCGACAGGGGCCTCAAGGCCACGGGGAACGAAGCCGACGACCGGGGTGGGCCGCTGATTCACAAAGAGCCGCACGGGCGTCGGCGCATCCGTTCTCTCGTCGGCTGCGCTTCGTCTCGAGATGAAAGCCTCGGTCTCGGTCACTCCCTGATCGAGGACGGCTCGCAGCGCGTCCTGGCAAGGGTCGCTGTCGGCCAGCTGGATGCGCACCTTCTGGTTGCGCGGTACCAGGTCGTACAGGTAGTCGTCGAGCGAGCCCGAGCCCTGGTCGGTCTTCGCGAGTTCTGGGTTGTTGACGCGACCGAAGGAAAGAAATCTCATGCGTCTATCCAAGCGCCTGCGCGGCTCGTGCGCGAACACGCTTGCGGCGACCACGCCGCGCCAACGAAATCGACATGAGCACGACACCGAGCAGCACGCCGACCGTGCCACCAGACGTGTTCGCTGCGATGTCGGCCAGATCGGCGACGCGCGTCGGGAGAAGTGCGCCCTGCCAGATCTCGATTGCGCACGAGATGCCACAGCACAGAAGAATTGCGAGCCACCAGCGCCGACGGCCGAAAAGAAGCACGAAGAAGATGCCCAAGGGCACGAACATGGCGATGTTCGCAACGAACTCGACGCGGTCGAACGTGATCCAGTCGGTCGCCTCATAGCGGCCGAAGAAGTCGAGAAAGCGCCACAGGATGCTGCTCGTTCCGTCATCGTAGGGCTCCGGGCCCAGGGTGACCCAGCCCACTCCCGCCAGATAGAGCACCGTGAGAACGGAGAGCACGGGATGGCGTCGGAACATGGGTCGATCCTGCCGCACAAGTCTTGGTGGGAAGTGTGCATTCACTGTTCTAGAGTCGAGATATGACTGACAGCGAACGAGACGAATACAACAAAGAAGATCTGCTCGAGGTCTCGAGTGAACTCGACGGCCGAGGCGATGCGGAATTCACGAATCCGGGCGACCCGTCCGTCGACGATGAAGAGAGCCTCGACGAAGGCCTTCTCGACGGAGCCGACACGGAATTCGGAGTCGAGAACGACATCGACACCCTGCAGATCGACGATCCCAACGAGACGAACGATGATCTCGACGACGAGGACTACGAAGCCGAGAGCGCTGCGGAGCTCGGCGACGACGATCGCGTCTGATCGCCCCGCCTAGAGACGTGCGCGGTTACACACGCGGTCGGATCGGGCGTGGAAATACGAATGGGCCGTTCTCTTAGAGAAGAGAACGGCCCATCGTCAAGAAGTGCGGCGAACTATCGACGCAGGCCCAGACGCTCGATCAGTGCGCGGTAGCGCTCGATCTCGACGTCGGCCAGGTAACCCAGCAGGCGGCGACGCTGTCCGACCAGAAGCAGGAGTCCACGACGCGAGTGGTGGTCGTGCTTGTGCTCCTTGAGGTGCTCCGTGAGGTCCTTGATGCGACGCGTGAGCATCGCGACCTGGACCTCGGGGGATCCGGTGTCACCGGGGTGGGTTGCGTATTCTTCGATGATCGCCTTCTTGACATCAGCTTCAAGAGCCATAGTTGGTGATCCCCTTTCTCCTCATTGCGCGGTGCCCGACACAGTATGTGCGGGCTCTCTTTATCCGCGGCCGTTAGACGGCAACCTTGAGATTCTAGCAGATCGCGCGCGAGCCGGTCTGCTGGTGCTGCACGATGGCGACCAGCGGCAGCCGCCGACGCAGTCGGACGGTGAATCTGCCGCTTCGAGCGAGAAGCACGCCGACGACCAGTGCCGCCGCAGCCGGAACCACTCCCGACACGAGCATGCCGAACTGTGGGCCATAGCTTTCGACGAGCCACCCCATGAGAGGGCCGCCGAGCGCCTGGCCACCGAGCAGCACCAGCACGTAGACCGACATGACGCGACCACGAATAGACACGTTGCTGGAGAGTTGGATCAGTTGATTCGCGCCCGTGAGGAACTGCAGCGTGCAGAATCCGACCAGAACGAGCAATACGCAGACAACGGGCTCGGTGGGTGCGCCGGAGACGATCGCTTGGATGGTTCCCCACGCGAGACCCGTGATGACCACGGCGCGAAGCCGGATGCTCGTGCGCCGTGTCGAGAGCACGGCGCCGGCCAATGCGCCGACAGCCACGAGGGAATTGAAAAGGCCGTATCCCCCGGGGCCGCTGTCGAAGACGTCTGAGGCGTAGGCCGCGAGCAGCACGGGCATATTCAGGGCGAAGACCGCGACGAATGCCACCATCACCACAGTCCAGAGAATCGTGGGCTTGGCGAGGACGTAAGACAGACCCTCTTTCAGCTGCCCCTTCGCCCGCGGCGCGACGGGAGCAGGGTAGAGGGTCGCAGGATTGAGTCTCAAGACCGTGATGACGACGCCAAGGCACGCCACGGCGTTGATCGCGAACGACCAGCCGGCTCCCACCGAGACGAGCAGCACGCCACCGATCGCCGGCCCGATCAGCGCGCCGAGCTGGAAGACGGACGAGTTCAGACTGATCGCGTTGCGCAGATACTTCGGCCCTACGAGTTCGTTGACGAAGACCTGCCTCGTGGGGTTGTCGATCACCGTCGCCAGGCCCACGACCAGAGCGACGAGCATGATGTGCCACACCTCGACGACTCCTGTCAGCGCGAGCACCGCCAGCGCCACGCTGGCGAGCAGCGAGACGCTCTGAGTGATCGCCAAGAGCATCCGCTTCGAGTAGCGGTCGACCAGAACACCGCCGTACAGCCCCAGAAAAAGCATCGGTGCGAACTGCAACGCGACGGTCAGCCCGACTGCGGCGACGCTTCCGGAGAGCTCGAGCACCAGCCAGTCCTGGGCGATCCTCTGGATCCAGAGAGCTGTCATGGCGACGATGTTGGCCGAGGTGAAGAGTCGGAAGTTGGGGACTCTCAGGGAGGAGAAGGTGTCTTTCCACGGAGGTGCCGAACTCAGAACGGGCATCGGGGCGGTTACGGGAAACGGGTCGGAGGGAGGGGGTGTCACGAATAATCCAAGTGCGAGATAACGAAAGCGGTTGCGTATAGAAAAGATGGATGCCGGGCATCCGTTTCTTCAACGCTATTACCCTCCCCGATCATTCCCCGACTAAATTGACCCTATAACTCCCATTACTTTTCCGAATGAGACCAGTGTTCGATCCCACCCTGCTCCGCACCTTTCTCGCCGTTGCCGAGACCTCGAGCTTCACCGTGGCCGCCCAGCGTCTGGGCATCAGCCAGCCCACCGTGAGCCAACACGTCAGGCGACTCGAGCAAGCATCCGGTCGTCTTCTCGTCGCCCGCGACACGCGCGACGTGTCGCTGACCGACAACGGGGATGCGATGGCGGGCTTCGCGCGAACGATCCTGGCGGCGCACAGCGCGGCCGATGACTATTTCAGCGGCTCGGCCATGAAAGGCAAGCTTCGCTTCGGCGCTGCAGACGATCTGGCGATCACACAACTCCCCCGCATCCTCAGGCACTTTCGCCAGCTCTATCCACAGATCAATCTCGAACTCACGGTCGACCAGTCGGGGCCCCTCTTTCGCAAATTGCACGCCGGCTCGCTCGATCTCATCTTCATCAAGCAGAGGCCCGAGACCACCGATGGAACCGTGGTGCGGCGGGACCAGCTCGTGTGGGTCGGCCAGGAGAAGACCATCGTCGAGCTCGGCACACCGGTGCCGCTGATCACTTATCAGGGAACGACCGTCAGCCGCACGAGCGCGATCGAGGCGCTCGAACAGGCCGGGCGGCGTTGGCGCATCACATGTAACACGCGAGAGGTGAACGGTCTCCTTGCTGCGGTGCGGGCGGGTCTCGGCGTTGCCGTCTTCCCCCGGTCTCTCATTCCCGACGACCTCGTCGTGGTCGGAAACCGGTTCGACCTGCCGGAATTGGGCGAGGTCGACCTGACTCTGCTTCGAAACCCTGCAGCTCCAGCGGAGCCGGTCGACGCACTCATCTCGGCCATCATGGGCCGCACCCTCAACCGAACGGCATGACGGCGATCCTCGTGCACGATAGAACGACTCTTCAGATGATGGGAAACGCCGCGCAGTGAAAAGACCCCAGGCAGATGCGCCGACCCGCAGAACGCACTTCGTCGACCTCGCGCCGTTCCGCCGCAGCCCAGCGTTCTTTCGCCTGT
This sequence comes from Agreia pratensis, assembly GCF_900177685.1. Lineage (GTDB taxonomy): Bacteria > Actinomycetota > Actinomycetes > Actinomycetales > Microbacteriaceae > Agreia > Agreia pratensis. The sequence goes on along the minus strand of NZ_FXAY01000003.1, from coordinate 257,312 downwards.
GGCTCGGAGGCCTGATCGCAGGAATCGGCGGCCAGATGACCATCATCGCCGTCGGTCTGCACATCTACGACATCACCGGGTCGACGACCGCCGTGTCGCTCGTCGGTGTCTTCGCCCTCGTTCCGATGATCATCGCCGGCGTGTACGGCGGTGTCCTCGCTGACAGCTTTGACAGGCGCACAGTCGTTCTCGTGGCGGAGTTCCTGGCCTGGGGGTCTACGGTCGGACTCGCGCTCCTCGCCTGGAACCGTGTCGACGAACTGTGGATGTTCTATGCACTCACGACAATCACGGCCGTCGCCACCACGGTCGTCGGCGCCACCCGCTCCGCGATCGTGCCCAGACTGCTGTCGCCCGATCTGCTTCCCGCAGCGTCGGCTCTCGGAGGCATCAGCTTCGGCGTGCAGGTGACGGTCGGACCCGCGCTTGCCGGCGTGCTCGTGGCGACGGTGGGATTCCAATGGACGTACACGGTCGATGTCGTGCTCTTCATCGCCGCGTTCACCGGCGTCGTGACTCTTCCCAGGATCATTCCGGAGGGCGGGAGCCGCCGCGCTGGTTTCGCAGCCGTGTGGGAGGGCTTGGCGTTTCTGAGACGCGCCCCGAACATCCGCATGTCGTTTCTCATCGACATCGTGGCAATGACGTTCGGGATGCCGCGGGTCGTGTTCCCTGCGGTCGGCGCCCTGCTGATCGGCGGCGGGGCGATCACGGTCGGCATCCTCTCGGCCGCCTTCGCTGTGGGTGCTCTGCTCTCGTCGGTGTTCTCCGGCAGGCTGGGACACGTTCGTATGCAGGGCCGCGCGATCGGCAGCGCAGTCGCCGTCTATGGAGGATTCATCGCGGCGTTCGGCCTCGTGCTTCTCGTGATGGATCACGGTCGGGCCGCCGGCATCACGTCATCGTTCGATGACGCCAACCTGCCCGCGCTCGCCCTGGCGAGCGTCGCGCTAGCCGGGGCGGGTGCTTCCGACAACGTCAGCGCGATCTTCAGGCAGACCATGATGCAGTCGGCCGTCCCCGACGTCATGCGCGGTCGAATCCAGGGAGTCTTCACGGTCGTGGTGACGGGCGGTCCGCGTCTTGGCGACGCCTACGTGGGCCTTGCGGCGGCGACCGCACTGCTGTGGCTGCCGCCCCTGCTCGGTGGGGCGATCGTGGTGCTGTTCTCTCTCGCCGCAGTGCGTCTGCACCGCTCGCTGAGGGAGTACGACGCGCTGCATCCGACTCCCTGATTCGAGACTGTGAAACCACCGTCGCAGACGACGACGGCGGGGCGCGGAGCAGATCTGCTCCACGCCCCGCCGCTGCGGTCGAGACGAGCGAACGTTACGGAACGCTGATCAGATCGATCACGAAGACGAGAGTCTTGCCGCCGAGGAAGTGACCGCCGGCGGGACCGTAGGCCAGGTGAGGCGGAATCGTCAGCTTGCGGCGTCCGCCGGCCTTCATGCCGGGGATGCCCTCCTGCCAACCGGCGATGAGGCCATTGAGGGGGAAGGTGATGGTCTCTTGGCGACCCCACGACGAGTCGAACTCCTCGCCGGTCTCGTACTCGACGCCCAGGTAGTGCACCTCCACGGTTGCTCCGGGGGTCGCTTCTGCGCCGTCTCCGACGACGATGTCCTCGATGACCAGCTCGGTGGGAGCGGGGCCCTCGGGGAAGTCGATCTCTGGCTTGGTGTTCATGTTTTCGGTCATGACCCCATCCAACCGCTCCCGGGGTGTGCCGGTCAAAAGCGTTCTCTCAGGGGGTAATCGAGACGATCAGGAGGGCCGCACGAGATGCAGGCGCTGAGTCGGCCTGGTCATCGCTACATAGAGCCCGGATGCCCCACGACTCGACTCGGCGAGAATGCCGTCGGGGTCGACGACGACGACCGCGTCGAACTCCAAACCCTTCGCGTCCTGCGCCGTCAGCACGGCGATTGCGCGGTTCAGGCCCTGAGCGCCCAGACCGATATCGCGGCCGAACGATTCCGACAGGGCGGGATACAGCGCGCCTACCGTAGCCTCGGGGGCGATGACGGCCACCGTTCCTCGGTCGTCGATATCACGGTCGTCTTCGATGACCGTGATCACCGCGTCGCCGAGTGCCTCGGGATCGACGGGCCGATCGGAGGGACGCAGCTCGACGATCGTCGTGGAGACAGGCCATTCGCTCTCTCTCACCGCCGTCGCGCGGGTGATCGGCAGCTGGTTCTTCTCGGCCATCGCTTCGGCGACCGCTGCGATCTGTGCGGGAGTGCGGTAGTTGACCGTGAGCTCTTCCAGCCTCCACCGCTCGCCGAGGGGTGATGCCCCCACCAGCGGGTGTACGGCATCCTGCCAGCTGCGCGCGCTCGCCGCGGCGCTGGCTTGGGCCATGTCGCCGACGACGGTGAACGATCGCAGGGGGCAGCGACGCGCGAGAACGCGCCACTGCATGGGCGACAGCTCCTGGGCCTCGTCGACCACGATGTGGCCATACGTCCACGTACGATCGGCCGCGGCCTGCTCGGCCGTGGTTCCCCGCACGCTTCGCTCGGCGAAGCCTGCAGCGAGGTCCTCCGCGTGCACGAGGCCCTCGACCTGCATGTTGCGGATCGCGTTCTCGGCGTTCTCGATGTCGCGCTTCTTCTGCAGCTTCTCCTCACGTTTCAGAGCCGCATTCTGCGCGTTGTATTCACCGAGTAGCTCGGCCGCCTCATCGAGCAGGGGTACATCGGAGATAGTGAACACCGCGTCGCGGTCGCGACGAAGGAGCGCACGCTTCTCGTTCGACCACTGAGGTGTGAGCGAGGCGAGCCACTGCGGCCTCGCGTAGAGATCTTGGAGCAGCTTCTCGGGAGTGAGTGGCAGCCAGGCGGTGTTGAGTGCTACCACCACGTCGTGCGAGGTGCGCAGGTCTTCGCGCAGCACGGCCTGATCGGCGTCGTCGACCGTGTTGCCGTGTGAACGCAGCTGCTCGGCGAGAAGACGGCTCAACTGGTTGAGGGCGCTCTTGACGAAGACGACGCGGGCCTCGTTGTGCGGCTTGCGGGTCTCCCATGCCCGGTTCATCGCTGAGGCGATGAGCCCCGGCTCGAGGGTGAGCCGCTCACCGTTGATATCGAGGTCGATCGCCTCGAGCGGCACGCGCTGTCGGGAGCGTACGGCGCGCTTGATGAGGCCGGCCATCTCGGCCGCGCCTTTCACCCGAGCGGTCTCGGGGGCATCGTCGTGCACCGCCTCGAGGCCCGAATACAGGCCGCCGACGCTCGAGACGACGACCCCTGTCTCTCCGAGGCTCGGCAGGACGGCTTCGATGTACTGCAGAAAGGCTCGCGATGGGCCGACGACGAGCACGCCGGATGACGCGAGTCGCTCGCGATGGGAGTAGAGCAGGTAGGCGGCTCGGTGAAGGGCGACCGCGGTCTTGCCGGTGCCGGGCCCGCCCTGAACGACCAGCACTCCCCCGAGGTCGGATCTGATGATCCTGTCTTGCTCGGCCTGGATCGTGGCCACGATGTCGCTCATCCGACCGGTCCGCTGACCGGTGAGCGCCGCGAGGAGCGCGGCCTCGCCCTGCAGCGAGTCTGCTTGCTCGACCAGCAGCTCGGAATCGAAGATCTCGTCGTCGATACGAGTGACCACGCGACCCTCGGTGATGAGGTGGCGTCTCGCTCGAGCGCCCAGCGGAGTCGCCGCGGTCGCCTGGTAGAACGCGGCCGCCTGGGGCACCCGCCAGTCGAGCAGGATTGGTTTCAGCTGTTCGTCGCGCAACCCGATGCGGCCGATATACCGGAACGGCGAGCCATCGTCGGAGTCATCGCCGTCGGAGAGCTCGAGCCTGCCGAAAGCGAGCCGGTCGTCGACCTCGTCGAGCTGAGCGATGCGGTCCTCGTAGAGCCGAGCATAGGCATCCCGCTCTGAACGGCTCTGGTGATTGCCGCCCACATCGTCGCGGCGCACTCTCTCGAGCGCCGTTCGTGCCTCCAACCTCAGCGCGTCGAGACGGGCATACAACTCCTCGACGTAGCGACGTTCCTGGGCGAGCTCGGTTGAAACCACGAATAGACACTCCTTGACAGCGGCCATCTAGTTTACTCGGGTCTCGAGCCCGCGCCCGTGCGCTCAGATGACGGGCGGGCCCTGCTGTGGTTGCGAGGGAGAGTCATACTGCCCAGAAGGCTGCTGCGGGTACTGCTGAGGCGCCGTGAAAGCGGGGCCCTGCGGCACCGATGCGAGCAGAGATGCCCTGTCTGCAGCGACCGCTCGCAGCAGATCGGCCTCGTCTCGTTGGCCGCCGATGCCATCGCGGCCGGTGACGACCCGCTGTCGCGCGAATGCCAGCCGTGTCGCATCCAGCGTGAAGCGTCGCATAACGCGACCCTTGTCGCCGCCCTGAGCCGCAGCCCAGGCACGCGCCTGTCGTCGGCCCGCTCCGGTCGAGAGCATCGCGACCTCTTCAGGCGTGAACCATCCCGCCGACGCGTACTCCTCGAGGCGCACGCGGGTGAGCGCGGCCTCACGTTTGCGCAAGAACACGACCGCGATAATCGCCAGAGCGAACAGCGGCACCTGCACGATCGCGTACACGAGGAAGAAGCCGCCGAGGCCTTCGACGATGAACGAGGAACCGTTCCAGAGCGCGTGCAGCAGGGCAGCCGGAACCAGACCGATGAAGAAGAATCCGATACCCGGAAGCCAGCCCTTCTTTTGTGATGCGAAGCCGAGGGCGACACCGGTGCAGGCGGTGAACATGACGTGCGCGAAAGGCGACATGATGCCGCGCAGGAAGAACGTGAAGCCGAGGCCGACTCCCCCTGACTCGATCAGCGACGAACCGAAATAGAGGATGTTCTCGGTGAAGGCGAATCCGGCCGCGACGGTCGCTCCGTAGACGAGTCCGTCGATCGGGCCGTCGAAGTGACGACGAAGTACGAAGAAGAGGATCAGCACACCGAGACCCTTCGCGCTCTCCTCGACCAGAGGCGCCTGGATGACCGCGGAGAAGAAGTCGCCCACGCCGCCCTGACCCTCGGTGGCGTAGTAGACAGCGAGCTGGATTCCGAGACCCACGAGCAGGGCGATTGCGACCGAGGCTGCCGCTCCCCAGAGGAACGCGAACCACAGGGCGCCACGCGGCTCCGGTTCCCAACGATCGATCCAGGTGATCGTGAGGATCACCACCGAGAGAGGGATGAGCGCGACGAGGCCGCAGACCACGAGCGCGACCGGTCCGAGCCCGATCGCCACGTAGGCGAGCACAGCGAGGAAGACGAATCCGAGCACGCTGATTCCGATGATCGACAGCACCAGTCCGGTGGACTTCGGAGTCGGAGGAGTGGGCGCCGACCACACGGCGTTCTCGGCGTAGACGGGGTTCACCGCCTGCTGTGGCTGAGGCGCGAATGCAGGCTCGGCCTGCTGGGGATAGTAGCCGGGCTGATAATGCTGGGACACAATGCTCCTCATCGGTGACAGGCCACCGATCCTAGCGGGCACAGGACCTCTTTGGGGGGAACCGGGAGTCAGAAGACGGCGCCTGGATTCATGATCGACTGAGGATCGAAGACGCTCTTGATGCCGCGTTGCAGTTCGACGCTCTGGGGGCCGAGCTCGTTCTCGAGCCAGCGCTTCTTCAGCACGCCCACACCGTGCTCGCCGGTGAGGGTCCCGCCCAACTCCATGGCCGCGACGAACAGCTCGTCGGCCGCGGCCCAGACGGATGCCGGCACCCACTGTTCGTTCGGCTCGCTCGATGCCGTGGCTGGCTGGGAACTGCGTGGCGGCAGGACGAAGTTGGGATGGAGATTCCCGTCACCGGCATGCGCGACCGTCGGGATGGCGATGCCGTGCCGCCGCGAGATCTCATCGATCGCGTCGAACATCGCTGCGAGGCGTGATCGGGGAACACAGATGTCTTCGATGAGCACATCGCCGACGGATGCGAGCGCGGGGTGGAAATTCCGCCGCACGGCCAGAAGGGCCTCCCCTTCCGCGGAGTCGCGAGCCAGGCGTACATCGGCTCCGAGCCTCGTCAAGATCTCCGAGATCGCCGAGGCTTCCTCTGCTGCACCGCGGGCGTCCGTCTGCACGAGCAGATAGGCGCCGCCGCCCTCGGAGAGCCGGGTGCCCGAGTAAGCGTCGATTGCGACGAGCGACGCGTGATCCATCAACTCCATGACAGCCGGTCTGATGAGGGCTGCCGTTATCGCTGCCGCCGCTGCCGCACCGGCGCGGACATCGGGAAAGAAAGCTCCGAGGGTGACGATGTCGCCCGACGGAATCGGTCTGAGTCGCACTGTCGCCTCGACGATGACCCCCAGCGTGCCCTCGGACCCGGTGAACAGGGCCGTGAGGTCGTAGCCGGTCACTCCCTTCACGCTGCGTCGTCCCGTTCGAAGCAGCGTGCCATCGGGCAACACGACGACGAGTCCGAGCACCGCTTCTCTGGTGACCCCGTACTTCGCACAGAGCAGACCTCCGGCGTTCGTGGCGATATTGCCCCCGATCGTCGAGATGGCCTTCGACGCCGGGTCGGGAGAGAACACCAGACCGTGCGGCGCCACGACGTCGCTCAGATGCTGGTTGATGACGCCGGCCTGCACCACGGCGAGTTCGTCTGCCGGGTTCACCTCGAGAATCTCGTTCATGAGTTCTGTCGAGATGACGAGCGCACCGTCTGTGCCGACACCACCGCCCGCCAGGCCGGTTCCTGCACCGCGCGGCACGACGGGAATCCTGAACCTGCTCGCGATCCGCATGGCCGATTGCACGTGTTCCGTCGTGCGGGCGAGAACCACAGCGAGGGGCGCTCCAGGTGCCACCCATCCCGACTTGTCTGTGCGGACAGACTGCAGAAGCGCCGGATCGGCGGATACGACCTCACCCAGTTCGGCCTGGAGCAGGTCGAGAACGAGCTGAGACGACGTTGGCTCGGAGGAGAACATACGGCCATGCTAGGCCGTGTCTCAGCGCTCTTCAGGCCGCCCTCTACTATCGAATCATGACGAGCGCGGGTGACCCCCTTCCCACCCGCAGGCAGCTCGACCGCAGAGCGACTCTCTATGCGATTCGTCGCACCTGGCACGGGTTCATCCTGCATCGCGACATCGACGCGGCTGCCGCGATCACCTTTTTCTCGGCGCTGTCGCTCTTTCCTGCGGCGCTCGCCATCGTCTCGGGACTCGCGCTGTTCGACAGCCGAGGGGCGACCATCGAGCTCATCCTCGATGTCGTCGGCCGCCTCTTGCAGCCTGACACCTCGACGGCGGTGCGTGCGATCTTCGACCAGCTCTCCCTCCTACCGAACTCGGGCTGGGCGCTCCTTGTCGGTACCGTCCTCACTCTGTGGACCGTGTCGGGGTTCGCCACCGCGTTCGGTCGCGCCATGAACAACGTGTACGGGGTCGAGGAAGGGCGTCGGCTGACAAAGAACCGCGTGCTGATGCTGGGCGTCGCGGCAGGACTGATCGCCTGCTACCTCGCCATCGGCCTCATCGTTGCGATCACTCCCTCGGTGGCGGATGCTCTCGCCGCGTCCCTGGGCTGGCCCGAGGTCATCGCCCAGCTCTGGTCGGCGCTCAAGTGGATACCGCTCGCCCTGATCGCGATCTTCACGGTCGGCTTCCTCTACTACGGAACACCGAATCTGCATCGGCCCCGCCTGCGCTGGCTCTCGGTGGGCGCCACCTTCACTGTGACCACGTGGACCCTCGCCGCCGTCGCTTTCGGCCTCTACCTCGCCACGTTCGCGAACTACGACCGCTTGTACGGCTGGCTCGGTGTTCCGATCGCCGCACTCATCTGGCTGTACATCTCCTCGGCGGTCCTGATGCTCGGTGTCGAGGTCGATGCGGAACTCACCCGGGCGCGTCAGCTCCTGGCCGGCCTTCCAGCTGAGGAGACGATCCAGGTGCCGCTGCGCGATACCGCACGCAACAGCATCCTGGCCCGACGATTATCAGCCGATCTCTCAGACGGTCGCGAACTACGTCGTCTCTCGCAGATGCTGCGAGAGACGGAGTCGAAGGTCAGCGATCGTCGGTCTTAGACGCCTCAGCCTCAGCCTCGGCTTGCGCGATCACCTGGATCACATCGGTCACCGGCTCGAGTCCGGTGAGCCGGGCGGGTGACAGCAGCTTCAGGACGCGCTCCCTGTCCATGAGCCCGGCCTCGACCACGAGATCGGCGATGTTGCGCTTGGTCAGCAGAGCGGCGTGCGCCAACGAGGATGCCGCCGAGTATCCGATGTAGGGGGTGAGAGCAGTGACGACGCCGACGCTCGATGCGACCATCGCGTCGAGCCTCTCGTGATTCGCCGTGATGCCGTCGATGCAGTTGATCCGCAGTGTTCGGCAGCCCTGCCTCATCCAGGCCAGGCTCTGCAACAGGGAATGAGCTATGACGGGTTCGAATGCGTTCAGCTGCAATTGGCCGCCCTCGGCTGCCATCGTGACGGTCAGGTCGGCGCCCGCTACAGAGAAGGCGATCTGGTTGACCACCTCGGGGATGACGGGGTTCACCTTGCCAGGCATGATGCTGGAACCCGCCTGCCGAGGCGGCAGGTTGATCTCGCCGAAACCAGCCTGGGGGCCGCTGGAGAGCAGCCTGAGATCGTTGCAGATCTTCGACAGTTTGATGGCGCTGCGCTTCAGAATCCCCGACAGCTGCATGAAGACACCGGCATCACTTGTCGCTTCGATGAGGTCGGCTGCGGTGATGTGCTCGTAGCCGGTGAGGGCGCTCAGATGGGCACGCACCGACTCCACGTAGCGAGGGTCGGCCGTGATACCGGTGCCGATGGCCGTGGCGCCGAGGTTGATCTCCCACAGCAGCGGGACGGTCTCCTCCAGCCGGTCGAGATCTTCGGTGAGGGTGGTCGCGAAGCCGTGGAACTCTTGGCCGAGGGTCATCGGCACGGCGTCCTGCAATTGAGTACGACCGACCTTGAGCACACCGACGAACTCCTTGCCCTTCGCGGCGAACGAGTCGCGCATCAGCGCGTGTTCTACCAGCAAGCGCTTGAGCGAGAAGCACAGCGCGAGCTTTACCGCGGTCGGGTACGTGTCGTTGGTGCTCTGGCTGCGGTTGACGTCGTCGAGCGGATGCAGCAGGTCGTATCGCCCTTTCTCTTCGCCCGCGAGTTGAAGGGCGACGTTGGCGATGACCTCATTGGTGTTCATGTTCGTCGACGTTCCGGCGCCTCCCTGGATGACACCGACGACGAACTGGTCGTGATACTCACCCTGCCGGATGGCCTCGCAGGCGGCATCGATCATGGCACCCTTCTCTGCCGAGAGAACACCGATGTCGACGTTCGCCCTGGCAGCCGCCTGCTTCACTATCACGAGCGCGTCGATCAGATCGGGGTAGACCGAGATGGGTCGACGGCTGATGGGAAAATTCTCGAGTGCTCGGGCGGTATGCACGCCCCAGAAAGCGTCGAAGGGAATGTCGACGCTGCCCAGCGAATCGGTCTCTGTGCGGAAGCGAGTGGCCGTCGAAGGCTGGGCCGCGGTCTCGGCCGAGGTCTGCGCTGCGAGTCTCTCAGCGGCCGTTGTGGGCGCCGTCGTCGGGGCATTCTCCATGTGAATATCAGCTCCATTGCTTGTTGGAAGGGCTCGTGGCCCAGCAACCAAGCCTAGCTCAGCCTGCGCAGGAGCCCGCGGATGAACGAGCTGCGCTTGGGGGTATACGGCGGGTACACGAGTTGCAGGGTGTCGGGCGATAAAGGCTTTGAGAGCACGGCCTTCTCATGGCTGAACGTCTCGAGGCTCCGCTTGCCGTGGTAGCTGCCGGTTCCGCTCTCGCCGACGCCCCCGAAGGGCAATCCAGGAATGCTCAGTTGCGCTACGGTGACGCCGAAACCGACCGCACCCGATGACGTCTCGGTCAAGAACCTGCGGCGCGCCGTCTTGTCATCGGTGAAGGCGTAGAGGGCGAGCGGTTTGTCGCCGGAGCGGATATACGCGATAGCGTCGTCCAGCCCCGTCACTGTCACGATCGGGAGAATAGGACCGAAGATCTCCTGCGCCATGACGTCGTCTGATCGATTCACCTCGGTGAGGACGGTCGGTTCGATGTAACGCTCTGACGCGTCGGTACGGCCTCCGATGGCGGCGTTACCCGCCTCAGCGAGCGCTGACAGCCGACCGAACTGAGCGTCGTTCACGATCCGCCCGTAGTCTGCAGTGTTGCGCGGGTCGTGGCCGTAGAGAGAGCCGATCGCTTTTCGCAGCGCCTCGACGAGGCGGCCCGCGACATCCGGCGTCGCCAGCACATAGTCTGGAGCGACGCACGTCTGCCCGGCGTTCAGGAACTTGCCCCACGCTATTCGCCTCGCGGCGGCATCGACATCGACCGTCTCGTCGACGTAGACCGGCGACTTTCCGCCGAGTTCGAGTGTGACCGGCGTGAGGTTCTTGGCCGCTGCGGCGGCGACAATTCGCGCAACCCTTGAGTTGCCCGTGTAGAAGATGTGGTCGAAGCGCTCGGCGAGTAACTCGGTCGTCTCGTCGACCGCGCCCTCGACGACGATCACCGAGCGGCTGTCGAGATAGCGCGGCAGGTAGCGTGCCATGACGGCGGAGGTGGCGGGCGCGAGTTCGCTCGGTTTGAGGACGACAGCATTGCCGGCAGCGAGGGCACCGACCAGCGGGGCGAGGAGCAGCTGCACCGGGTAGTTCCAGGGCGAGATGATGAGCACCACGCCCAGCGGCTCGAGCATGACGGATGCGGATGCCGGGGCGAGAGCGAGCGGAACCCGCACCGAGCGCGGCCGAAGCCAGGACGTGAGATTCGAGATCGTATGGGAGACCTCGGCCAATACGACACCGATCTCGGTCAGCTGCGACTCGCTCGGGTTCTTGGCCAGGTCGTCACGGAGAGCCCGCTCGAGCTCGGGGCCGCGCTCGAGGAGAAAGTCCCGGAGCCCGGTGAGCTGCTCCAGCCTCCAGCGGAGCGACAGCGTGCGCCCCGAATCGAAGCCGTGTCGAACAGCAGAGATGAGCTCGGGAATCGCCGGAGTTGAGTCCATGGCCACGACCCTAGCGTTACCGGCCTCACGACGCGTGGAAAACCGGAACGATCAGATAGATGCCGAAGAGCACCGCGCCGCTGCACAGCGTGAAGCACGCGACAGCGGCCGCAGTGGCCCAGCGAGGCCGCCGCTCCGTCTGGCCGCTCACAACCGAGACGGAGCCCGAGGGCGTGGTCTCGATGGTGCCGGGGCTCTCGTCGGCGTCGAGGCCGCGCCCCACATTCAACAGCCTCAGACCGACAGCGAACAGGCTCACGACGACAGACGCCGAGACGAGTGCCGCTGCTGCCACGATGGCGAACGCCGCCCAGTCGATCATTCGGCTGCCTGCCTCTTCTTTTTGCGGTTCTTGCGGGTGGCCTTCGGGGTGCGCACAGCGCCGACCGCCGCGTCGACCTCGCTGACGACGGTTCCGCTCGTGACCTTGTCACGCGACGAGATGACGAAGATCGCCACGATCACCGCGAGACCGAGCACGGCATCGATGATGATGCCGACCGGACCGATGCTGACGAGCAGCGCAGCGACCGCGCCGACAGCGGCAGCGGCAGGGAGCGTGAGGAGCCATCCGAGCGCGATGCGACCGGCGGTGCGCCAGCGCACGGATGCACCCTTGCGACCGAGGCCCGAGCCGATCACAGAGCCAGACGCGACCTGGGTGGTCGACAGGGCGAAGCCCAGGTGGCTCGACGCGAGGATCGTCGCGGCGGTGCTGGTTTCCGCTGCGAAACCCTGCGCGGGCTTGATGTCGGTGAGACCCGTTCCCATCGTCTTGATGATGCGCCAGCCGCCCGTATAGGTTCCCAATGCGATGGCCAGGGCACAGGCGGCGATGACCCAGAATTCCGGGCCCGTTCCGACGGCTTGGGCTCCGGTAGCGATCAGGGTGAGCGTGATCACACCCATCGTCTTCTGGGCGTCGTTCGTGCCGTGCGCGAGTGCCACCAACGACGACGAGAAGATCTGCGCGTAGCGGAAGTTGCCGCGGCCGAGGCCACGGCCCGTCGCCGGGTCACGCGTGATCGCGTAGGCGAGCCTCGTAGCGACGAAGGCGACCACGCCGGCGACGATGGGCGCGACGAGCGCGGGAAGCACGACTTTCGACACGAGAACAGTGAAGTCGACCGACCCGAGGCCCGCCCCGACGACGGCCGCTCCTATCAGGCCTCCGAAGAGCGCGTGAGACGAACTCGACGGCAGGCCGAAGAGCCACGTGACCATGTTCCAGCAGACGGCTCCGATCAGGCCGGCGAAGATCATCTCCGGCGTGATCTGAATTCCTCCGTCGCCCTCCCTGATCAAACCGCCCGAGATCGTGCGAGCGACCTCGGTGCTGAGGAAGGCGCCGACGAGGTTGAGTACCGCGGCGAGTGCGACGGCCATGCGTGGCTTCAGGGCACCCGTCGCGATGGGCGTGGCCATCGCGTTTGCGGTGTCGTGGAAGCCGTTCGTGAAGTCGAAGAAGAGCGCCAGAACGATGACCAGGACAACGATGAGGGTGAGATCCACCAGCGACTCTCTCTAGAGGTGCACACACGTTCGCGCAGGGGAATTTCACCGCTTCACTTCGCGATGAGTTCACACACTATTAGGGTGTCTAGGGTTGCCCTGTTCACGGGCAACTCGATAATCGCATCCTTCGCTCCGCACGGTCAACTTCTCCGGCGGGTCCCGAGCAGATGGACTTGAATCGCCCATGCGCCGACAGCTGGTCCTCGGGTGTGCAATCCTGCTCGCGTCGCTTGCGCTGGGCGGTTGCCAGCAGTCATCGGATCCAGCCGTACCCGAGCGCGTCGCGGCCGCATCCGGCGCAGAACCCGCGGCGCAGGTCCTCGTGGCCGGTGTGACGAGCGAGATCTTCTCGAGCGCCTCGAAGCCGACCGACCCTCAGGTGCTCTTCATTCACGGAGGGTCGTATGTGCACGAGGCTTCTGCCCTTCACGCTCCATTCTTCGAGAAGGTTCTTCGCAACGTGAACGCGACGATCACCATGCCGGTCTACGCGTTGGCCCCCGAACACGGTTACCGAGTCGCGTACAAGCAGATGCTCGACGTCTACCTCGAGCTGCGCGCATCGCACCCCGATTCACCGGTCGTTCTTATGGGTGGATCCGCAGGAGGCGGCTTCGCTCTGGGATTCGCCCAGAGTCTTGTCGAGCAGGGGCTCCCCCAGCCCGATCGCATCGTGCTGATCTCGCCCTGGCTCGATCTCACTCTCACAAACCCCGAGATCCCGGCCATCGACGCGACGGACGTACTACTCGACCGCAAGGCGCTCCTCCCGAACGGTCTCGCGTGGGCCCACGGCGATGATCCCGAGAGCTACCGGCTCAGCCCTGTCAACGGATCACTCGGCGGGCTCGCTCCGACGACCGTGCTGGCCGGCACCAACGACATCCTGTACCCGGATGCGCTGAGGCTCGAGGCTCGGGCGAAAAGCGCGGGTCTCCACTTCGAACTGGTCACCTTCTCCGGAGCGAACCACGTCTTCGCGATGTCACCGGGCGAGTCAGGCGACGAGGCACGTTCCATCGTCGAGAAGCTCATCGGCGCGCTCGGCTGAGCGTCCCTCCTCGTTGCACATCACTGCTCGTTGTGCGTCACGGGATCTGCACCGAACAGTCGACCGTCGGGCCGACCCAGAAGGGTGATGGCCTCCATCTCGGCCGGGGAGAGATCGAAGCCGAAGACCTCGAGGTTCTCGATCTGGCGCGCCGGATCGGCGGACTTCGGAAGCGGCACACTGCCGAGTTGAACGTGCCACCGAAGCACGACCTGGGCCTCGGTCACCCCGTGTGCCCGTGCAGCGTCGACGATCACGGGCGATGTCAGCAGATCAGAGCCCTTACCCAACGGACTCCACGATTCTGTGCGGATGTTGTGCACCTCGTGGAATTCCAGGAGAGCGAGCTGTGGGAAGTAGGGGTGCAGTTCGATCTGATTCACCGCGGGCAGCACTCCGGTCTCCGACTGCAGGCGGGTGAGGTACTCCTCGGTGAAGTTCGACACACCGATCGTGCGTGCAAGACCCTGCTCATGCAGGTGCACCATGGCACGCCAGCTGTCGACGTAGCGGTCGTCGCCGGGGTTCGGCCAGTGGATGAGATACAGGTCGATGCGCTCGAGCCCGAGCCTGTCGAGCGACTCCTGGAACGATGCGAGCGTGCTCTCGTATCCGTGGGCACGACCGGGCAGCTTCGTGGTGACGACGATCTCGTCACGAGGCACATCGGTCTTTCGCACAGCCTCGCCCACGGCATCCTCGTTGCCGTAGTTCACCGCGCTGTCGATCAGCCGATACCCTGCGGCCAGGCCCGAGCTCACGGCGGACACCGCCTCGGCACCCGTCAATGGATAGGTGCCCAGCCCTAGGGCGGGGAGGGTGTTGCCGTCTGCGAGGAGGTGAGTGGGTGCGATCGTCATGCGTCGAGCCTAAACCTGAGTCCGGCAAGCCCCTGGGTGTCGACACTCCCCCGGGGTAGGGTCAAAGAATGAGCGCTGGTGCAGTCCGTCCTGATCGCCGTCCGAACACTCTGCCCGGCTGGGTCGCCCGCCAACGGTGGTATCAGAGCACGGCGCAGACCGCCGAACTCGCCCTTGTCGGCGAGTGGCTTCTTCCGCCCGCGCCCGACGGGACCGCTTTCGTGACGCACCTGCTTCGCGACGGGTCGGGAGAGGCATCCACTCTCTACCAGGTGCCCCTCGCCTACCGTTCGGCACCCAGGGTCGACGCGGCCGAGTCCACTCTTGTCGGCACTGTCGACGGCGACGTCGACGGATCGGCGTCGACACTCTGGGTCTACGACGCTCCGCACGACCCGGCCTACTGCGCCGCACTGCTCGCATTCATGCTCGACGGCGGTGTGAGCAGCGAGAGCGCGCATTCGTCGGGTGCGGCGGCGGCAGGGCATCGCCATCCGACGGCGTCGCACTCGATCTTCGCCGGGGCGCACGTGCTTCGCGGTGAACAGTCGAACACGTCGATCATCTTCGAGACGGTGGATGCGTCGGGCGAGCCATCGGTGCCCGTCATCTGCAAGGTCTTCCGCACACTCCACCACGGCGAGAACCCAGACATCGTCGTGCAGTCGGCGCTCGCCGAGGCCGGATGCACGCTCGTTCCCCCGTCTGTCGGCTACGTCTCGGGCGTCTGGCGAGCTGAGGCATCGGCCGACTCTCCGGTCGACAGCGGGCATCTCGCTTTCGCTCAGCGATTCCTCCCGGGAGTACGAGACGCCTGGCGCGTCGCCCTCGACGCCGTAGAACACGGCGAGGACTTCAGCGACCGTGCGCGAAGCCTCGGGGCGGCGACCGCAGAGGTGCACGCTGTTCTCGCCGACATCCTGCCGACGGTGTCCGCGGCCGCAGACGAGAGGGCGCAGGTGGCGGCGAGCATGCGGCGCCGCCTGGTCGCCGCCGTGGCCGAAGTGCCCGAACTCGGGGTCTACGCGTCGGCCGTCGACGCCATCATCGCCGGGGCCGAGTCGGCTGAGTGGCCACGGCTTCAGCGCATCCACGGCGACTATCACCTCGGTCAGGTCGTCGCCGTTCCCGATCGCGGGTGGGTACTCCTCGACTTCGAAGGCGAGCCTCTCCGGCCCCTGGCCGAGAGGTCGCAACCGGATCTCACTCTGCGCGACGTGGCAGGCATGCTCAGATCGTTCGACTATGTCTCCGGCTCCTACGAGCAGGCCCACCCGGGTGAATCAGCCCACGACTGGGCTTCGGCAGCGCGCGCAGCATTCCTCGAGGGATATTCCGACCGCGCCGGCGTGGACATCGAGAACTTCCGAGTGCTTCTCGATGCCTTCGAGATCGACAAGGCACTCTACGAATCCATCTACGAGGCACGAAACCGGCCAGCCTGGCTGCCGATCCCCGTGACCGCGATCTCGAGACTGGTTGCTCTGTCATGACCGAATTCGCCGATGCTCCCCGAGCGGAGCGTCGACCTTCGCCGCGCACCCACCACGGCGACACCGTGATCGACGACTTCGAGTGGCTTCGCGACAAGGACGACCCCGCCGTTCGCGCCTATCTCGACGAGGAGAACGCGTTCACACACTCCTCGACAGAACATCTCGCGGAGCTCCGGCAATCGATCTTCGACGAGATCAAGTCCCGCACGCTCGAGACGGACTTGTCGGTTCCCGTGCGTCACGGCCAGTACTGGTATTACTCGCGAACGGTAGAGGGCCAGCAGTATGGCATTCATTGCCGGATCCCCCTAGCGCACGACGATGACTGGACCCCTCCCGACGTCGGCTCGGGAGACAGTCGAGAAGAGGTTCTGCTCGACGACAACGTCGAGGCAGAGGGAACCGAGTTCTACTCGCTCGGAAGCTTCGACGTCTCGACGGACGGACGGCTGCTGGCCTACTCGGTCGATACCACCGGTGACGAGCGATACACCCTCTACATCCGTGACCTCGAGACAGGCTCCAATAGAGCCGACGTGGTGCCCAACACTTTTCCGGGCGCGACCTTCTCACCCGACGCCAGCGTGGTCTTCTACCCGACCGTCGACGATGCCTGGCGCCCCGACACCATCTGGCGCCACACGATCGGCACCGCGGCATCCGACGACCTGGCCGTCTTCACCGAACCCGACGAACGATTCTGGGTCGGCGTGGGCCTTACTCGCAGCCGCAGGTATCTCGTGCTCGACATCGCATCGAAGATCACGAGCGAGGTGCGCCTGCTCGACACTCTCGACCTCGGTGGCGAGTTCCAGGTCGTCTGGCCGAGGCGTGAAGGAGTCGAATACCAGGTCGAACACGCCGTCGTTGCAGGGGAAGACCGACTGCTCATCGTGAACAACGATGGCGCCGAGGACTTTCAGGTGATCGATGTGCCTGCGGATCGGCCTCTCGATGAGACGGCTTGGAGAACGCTCGTGCCGGCAAGCCCCGGACGTCGCATCGAACAGGTCGATGCCTTCGCCGACCATCTCACTCTCGAGTACCGCCGCGACGGGCTCACCCGAATCGCCGTCATCCGCCTTCAGAGCGGCACCGAACCGTTCGGCCCCATCGAGGAGATCCCGTTCGACGAACCTCTCTTCCAGGTCGGCACAGGCGGCAATCCGGAGTGGACGCAACAGACGGTGCGACTCGGCTACACGTCGTTCGTCACCCCGTCGACGGTCTACGACTTCTCTGTCGCCGACAACACGATGACTCTGCTGAAGCGACAGGCCGTGCAGGGCGACTACGACCCCGACGACTACCAGCAGGAACGCGTCTGGGCGACGGCGGACGACGGGTCACGTATCCCCATCTCTCTCGTCAGCCGCCGAGTCGACGAACCGCGGAGTCCGCGCCCCACCCTCCTCTACGGCTATGGCTCGTACGAGGCCAGCATCGACCCTGGCTTCTCGGTTCCGAGGATCTCGCTCCTCGACCGGGGAGTCGTCTTCGCGATCGCTCACGTGCGTGGCGGTGGCGAGATGGGCCGAGCCTGGTACGAGCAAGGCAAGATGCTGGCGAAGAAGAACACCTTCACCGACTTCGTCACCGCAGCCGACGAACTCATCGAGTCCGGCAGGACGACCCCCGAGCTGATGGTTGCGCAGGGCGGAAGCGCAGGAGGCCTGCTCATGGGCGCGGTCGCGAACATCGCGCCCGATCGTTTCGCCGGAATCCTCGCCCAGGTTCCGTTCGTCGACGCTCTCACATCTATCCTCGATCCCGACCTGCCGCTCACGGTGATCGAGTGGGACGAATGGGGCGATCCCCTGCACGACGCCGACGTCTATGCGTATATGAAGTCGTACTCGCCGTACGAAAACGTGCGCGACGACATCCGGTACCCGCCCATCATGGCGGTGACGAGCCTGAACGACACGCGGGTTCTCTACGTCGAGCCCGCCAAGTGGGCGGCGCGCCTCAGGCAGGCGGGCGCGCCTGTGCTGTTGCTGACCGAGATGACGGCTGGGCACGGCGGCGTGAGCGGTCGATACGAACGGTGGAAGGAAGTCGCCCAGGAATATGCCTGGGTGCTCGATCGCATGGGTCTCGGGGCCGCGGCGCCCATCAAAAATACCTAGGAATCTGCGCGCCGTTTACCCGTCATTCAAAGAGACATGGTTTATTGGATGCAAACGCACGGAGGTCGCCCGAGCCTTCGGCATCACACCCGAGGTTGACATGCCTGTCAGAACCGCCGAGTACCCCCGCCCCGATCACTTCATCCTGCACCTGAGCGACACGCACTTCATCGGTGAAGACGGTCTTCTCTACGGGGCGATAGATGCAGAGGCCCACCTCGCCCAGCTGCTGACCGAACTCGAGAGTTCGAACGCGCGGCCCGAGGCGATCGTCTTCACAGGAGATCTCGCCGACAAGGGCGATCCCCGCGCCTATGAGAAGCTGCGCGCCATGGTCGAACCGGTGGCTGCGCGTCTGGGTGCCCAACTCATCTGGGTGATGGGAAACCACGACAATCGGGCGTCATTCAGGGCCGGCCTGCTCGGTCAGCTTCCGTCGATGAAGCCGATCGACAGGGTTCACGATGTGAACGGACTCCGCGTCATCGCACTCGACTCGAGTGTGCCGGGCTCTCACCACGGCGAGATCACGCCGGAGCAGCTCGACTGGCTCGCCGAGGAGCTCTCCTCCCCCGCTCCCCACGGCACGATTCTGGCGCTGCACCACCCGCCCGTGCCGAGCGTTCTCGACCTCGCGGTACTCGTCGAGCTGAGAGACCAGTCGGCCCTGGCCGAAGTTCTCGAGGGAACCGACGTGCGCTCGATCCTCGCGGGACACCTGCACTATTCGAGCACGGCCACCTTCGCCGGGATCCCCGTGTCTGTCGCATCGGCCACGTGCTACACACAGGACCTCAACGTGCCTGTGGGCGGCACGCGCGCCAGAGACGGCGCGCAGGGATTCAACCTCGTGCACGTCTACGAGAACACGATCCTGCACACTGTCGTTCCGATCGGCACGTACAGTACGACGTCGTACACCTCGGCTGAGGAGACCGCCCGCATCCTAGAACGAGAGAACGTCGTGATCCGCCCGGCGAAGCCGACGGCGATTCCTATCGATCCTGTTCTGACCGTTCCCCAGCTGCTTCCCGAGGGAGTCACCGTCTCGTCCTGATCGAGTCGGTGAATCGCTCAGACGGAGTTCGTCTCAGGCGGACATCTTCTCCCACGGCGCGGGAATCGGGAAGTACTTCTCGAGGAAATCGACCATCACTTCGGCTCGCTCATCGGCGGGCACTTCGGGAAAGCTACCGTCGTTCAGGCAGAAGAGGTCGTATTGCCGGCGGCGCAGCAGCGCGGGGAGCCTGCCGAGACCGTTCTTCAGCGTCGTGTCGACATAGAGGACCTTCGCGTCTTCCTGAGTGACAGCTCGACCCTCGAGCAATGCGTAGTAGTGGTAGAGCGAGTTGGTGACCGAGATGTCCGACTTCGATCGGAACCGACTGGCAGCCGTGCGCTGGAATTCCTCCGGAAAGTCCGCCTCGAGGCGTTCGATGACACTCTTGCGCAGCGGCGCGGGCGTGTGTTCGAGATGGCGAGTGATCACGTGCCCGAATTTCTTCAGCAGGAGGTCGCGGTTCACTCGGGCCGAGTTCTCGAAGCCGCTGCGGCTGGGATCACTGAACCCCAGGCCGATGCGAGTCGTCGCCTCGATGAACTTGGTGACGCCGCCCGATGAAAAGAACATCGACGGCGGAACAGGACGACCGAAGAACATGTCGTCGTTCGAATACAGAAAATGCTCGCTCAGACCCGGGATGTTGTGCAGCTGGCTCTCGACGGCCTGCGAGTTGTGCGTGGGCAGCACCGACGGATCGGCAAAGAACTGTTCGCTTCGCATGAGTTGCACGCGGGGATGATCATCGAGCCATGAGGGACGCGGAGAATCCGTCGCGATGAAGATGTTTCGAACCCACGGTGCGAAGAGGTAGACAGACCTGAGGGCGTACTTCAGCTCGTCGACCTGGCGGTACCGGGCGTCGGCCTCGTCTCCCTCGCCGACGACGACGCCCTCCATGCGGGCGGCCCTGGCTTTCTGATACTCGACGTCGTTGCCGTCTACCCACGAGAAGACGAGGTCGATGTCGAAGGTGACATCGGTCGCGTGCGGTTCGAACATGCCCTGAAAGGTGTCCCAGCTGCGGCCGTACAGCTCGACCGTCGCGGGAATGGCTTCGACCAGGGGCAGCTCGCGGCGGGTCAGCGAGTTCTCGACGGGACACACGTAGTGGTCGCCCTCGATACTCCAGAACTGCAATTCGATGCCGGTCGACGATCCGTAACTGAGACCACCCAGGGGTTCGAGTCTCGGACGGAACAGCCGGAAGATCATCGCCGAGCGTTTCTCCGAAAGAAGGCCGTCTCCCAGCAGCACCGGTGGCCGACGCCGGCCGCCGACCGTGCGCGAATAGAACGGCTCGTCGGCGCAGGCGCCCGCGAGAGTCTTCTCGACCCGTCGGCGCAGCGGAGCGTCGACCACGAGTACCGGGCGCTCATCATTGCCGCGCACGAGAACGAAATCGACGCCGCCCGCGATGAACGCGTCGCGAATGAAGAGCAGGTCTTCGACCATCGCCTGATGGGGTGTCAGCGAGGTGTTGATGAGGGTCGCAAGACCCTTCTTGACGATGACGTCGGGGCGACCGTGCACCTCGGGCCACGAGCGAGGTGCGCCATGCACCCCCGTGGCTGCTGTGAAGAGTTCTTCGGGGGTGAAAGCCTCGACACCTTCGTCGATGTCGATGTTGTGAGTGGCAGAGCTTCCAGACAAGTAGATATCAAGCCTTTCCGAGCAGTACGGGGCGGCCCCAGTTTTCGCTTCCGTTATTCTATCGTGCGTCCGCGACGTCGAACGCGATGCGTTATTACAGCCAACCCCGGCGTCGGAACATGACGTACAGGCCCGTCATGGCGACCAGCATCACGCCGATGGCGACCGGGTACCCGTACTGCCAGTGCAGTTCGGGCATGGCGTCGAAATTCATGCCGTAGATGCCCGCGATCACGGTCGGAGCGAAGAAGATGGCGGCCCAGGCCGAGATCTTCTTCACCTCCTCGTTCTGGCGGTTGCTTGCCTCTGCCAGCACCTTCATGTCTTCGTTCTGGCGCTGCGCCACGAGCGTGGCGTTCACGGCAAGGATCTCCCGGAGCGTGCCTCGGAATCCCTCGACCCGATCGTTCACGACCGCCGTGTGGTCAGCCACGTCGCGGAGTGCTCGGCGAAGCTCGAGGTTGGTCTCGAACGCATCGAATCCGGCGCGGAGGGTCTCGAGCATGCCCACGAGCGGAAGAGTCGCGCGTTGAAAGTCGAGCACCTCCTGAGAGAGTTCGTAGATGCGCCTCGACACTTCGGCATCGCCGGCGAAGACCTGCGCCTCGATCTCGTCGATGTCGTTCTCGAGCCCCGAGACGACGGGCAGGTACTGATCGACGACCGCATCGAGGATGCCATAGAGCACCGCGACCGGGCCAAGTGCGAGCAGCTCGGGCTCCGCTTCCATACGCTGGCGCACGACGGCGAGATCGGGTGACTCGCTGTGCCTCACAGAGACAACGAAGTTGGGCCCGACAAAGAGATGGAGTTCGCCGAAGTCGACCTCTTCTCGCTCGTCGGAATAGCTCGCGGCCCTCAGTACGACGAAGAGAGTGTCGCCGTAGCGCTCGAGCTTGGGGCGCTGGTGCGCACCGATCGCGTCTTCGACGGCGAGGGGGTGCAGGTCGAATTCTTTCTGGATGGCGGCCAGCTCTGCCTCATTCGGCCGGTAGAGCCCGATCCATGCCATCGAGTCGCTGAAACGGGCGCATCCCGACAGTGTGTCCTCGAGGCTCGTCGGCGAGAGAACACGACGACCGTCGGCGTACACGGCATTATCGACCGTGCTGCTGTGTCGGGGTGAAGGCGCGGCCTCGACCTTTGCGACGGAAGGCGTGTGCGGGTGAGATCCCGGTCGCAGGGACGACATCGCCCGGAGGGCCTGGGACACGCTGGGCTTCTTCATCGTCACCTCTTCTGCACGCGCCCGGATTTGGGCGGTTAACCTTGACACATGGATGTGAACGAGACATGAACGACGACCTGAGCACCGCCGGCTCCTATGTAACGGCCGGAGCCGAATTCACCCGCGACACCAACTACATCGACGACCGCATCACAGCCTTCAGAACCGAGTCGGGCCACGACGCCGAAGGGCGCCTGCTCTGGCCGGTCGAGTCCGACCGCTACAGGCTCATCGTCGCCCGGGGATGCCCCTGGGCCAACCGCGCGGTCATCTCTCGGAGACTCCTCGGTCTCGAGAAGACCATCTCTCTCGGCATAGCCGGCCCCGTGCACGACAAACGCAGCTGGAGCTTCGATCTCGACCCTGACGGCCTCGACCCGGTACTGCGCATCCCGCGCTTGCAAGATGCGTTCTTGGCGCGCTTTCCGGACTACCCACGCGGAATCACGGTCCCAGCGATCGTCGAGGTCGCGAGCGGCCAGGTGGTCACGAACGACTACCCGCAGATCACCATCGATTTCGCTCTGGAGTGGACAGCCTTCCACCGTGAGGGCGCACCGCAGCTGTACCCCGAGCACCTCAGGGCCGAGATCGATGAGGTCAACTCGGTTGTCTTCTCCGACGTGAACAACGGCGTCTATCGGTGCGGTTTCGCCGGATCACAGAAGTCCTACGAGCGCGCTTATCGCACGCTCTTCGACCGGCTCGACTGGCTCACCGAGCGGCTCAGCACCAGACGGTACCTGGTGGGCGACACGATCACCGAAGCAGACATCCGACTGTTCACCACTCTTGTTCGCTTCGATGCCGTCTATCACGGCCACTTCAAGACGAACCGGCAGAAGCTCACCGAGATGCCCGTCCTCTGGGCTTACGCGCGCGACCTGTTCCAGACGCCCGGGTTCGGCGACACCATCGATTTCGAGCAGATCAAACAGCACTACTACATCGTGCACACCGATTTGAACCCCACCCAGATCGTGCCGGTGGGTCCGGATGCGACGGGATGGCTCGAGCCCTCGGGTCGCGACGCCCTGGGCGGGCGCCCGTTCGGCGACGGCACGCCTCCGCCTCCCCCTCCTGCGGCAGAGAGAGTGCCGGATCTCGTCTGAGCGGAATCTCACGCGTCGAAGGACCACGCGCGGGCGGGATTCTCGATGAGCATCCGCCGCACGGCATCCGCCCCGAGCAGCTCGCTCAGACGCGGCGCGACAGACGCGAAGAGACCCGAAGGCCCGAAGAGAGGCCGGGCCGCATCGAGCAGAGCGGCGGTCGTGTCTGCGCCGAGCAGGAGTTGCGTCAGATGACCGCGTTCGATGAGCGTCGCGAGAATACGGGCGAGCTCGTCGACGTTCTGGGTATGTCTCGGCGATGGCGTGTCCATACAGAGCCAGGCGCCGGATTCCGCAGCCTCGAGAATGCGACCCACGCTCGGATTTCTTCCCAGATGCCCGAGCACGATCGATCGTTCTGGCACGTCGTCGGCTCGAAGAGCCTCGATAACCGATGTGGATGCTGATCCCTCCTCTAGATGAACGGCGATAGGCACACCGGTGGTGTGATGCGTCACTGCAGCAGCGTGAAGCGCTCCGGCCTCATCGGCGGCGATGCACTCCGGTCCGACGCCTACCTTGATGAGCCCGCACGCGTTCTTCACGATGTCTTCGGTGAACGCGGCGGCAAGCAGCCGCGGGTCGAGGCCGGGTTCCCTCGCGCCTTCCGGGTAGACGACCGCGCGATGTCGGCCAGTGGCGCACACGATACTGATGCCCGTCGATTCACTGATGCGCCGAAGCGCCGGCATATTGCGAGTCAACCCGCGCGGTGTCCACTGAACGAGCGTGCCGCCTCCGGCGGCGGAGAAGGCTCGAAGCTCTGACGCAGCGCTCGCTTCGTCGAACGGACCATCGCCGGGCAGCACGGGCGTGCTCAGAAAAAGATGATCATGGGAGTCGATGGCACCGGCATCTGCGGGATCCATGTCGCCCAGGACTGTCCTGATCGTGCGGCTCATGTTGAGCTGCTGCTACCGGCGCGCGGTTGCGAGGTCGGCGCAGCTGGTAGCAGGCGGAGTGCCGCGAGTGCTCGTGGAAGACCGACGTATGGCACAAGATGAACGAGCGCCTCGGCGATCTCATCGCGCGTCATACCGATACGTCGGGATGTCTCAAAGTGCCCCGAGAGCTGCGGGTCCACACCTCCGAGAGCGGTCAGCGCTCCGATGATCAGCAGCTGCCGGTCTCGAGACGTCAGATGCTGGCGCTGGTACGTACCGCCGAAGATCGCGCCGACAATCCACTCGTCGAAGCCGGGGGCCGCGGAGTCGACGGTCGACCGCCATGCCGCAGTGGTCGCCTCGTCTTGTAACTCCGCCAGACGCTCACGTCCCGCAGCCAGATCGAACACACCATCCATCGGCTATCTCCACTCGTTCGGTACTTCGTAACGCTTAGAACGTTACACTGGCCGAATGCACACGAACTCCGAGTTCCGATTCGACGGAGGAGCGACGTGGTTGAACCTGCTGGCAACCCGTGGGCAGAGTTTCGGCTCGCGACCCGTCGAACGGCTCGCAACTATCGAAGCCGCGGAGCACTGGCTCAGCGCTATCGGGTTTCCGCCACGTGACGCCGTCACCACCGACGACCTCGCCCATCTCGTGCAGCTTCGAGAGGCGCTCCGCGACCTTGCAATGGCCGCAGTGGCGCTGCGCGCGCCTACCCGCAACGCCCTGAGCCACGTTCGAGCCGTCGCTTCGGCTCATACCGCTCTCGACTTCGCCGACATCGCGGAACGCGGCGCCGAAACAGACGACGCGCTGAGCGCCATCGCCGTTCAGGCGCTTGTCACGCTGAACGGACCAGACCGAGCTCTCCTGAAAGAGTGCGCAGAGGTCGACTGCAGGTGGGTGTTCCTCGACACCTCCGGCAGACGGCAGTGGTGCCCGTCACCCGCCTGCGCCAGCCGCGGCCGCGTCCGTGCACATCGCGCACGTCAGAGCGCCGCGTCGCGGAGTTAGCTCTCCAGGGCCTGCTCGAGAAGGTGCACGAGCGCATCCAGCTGAACGCTGTCGCCCGACGAGACCTCCTCATCGCTGCCGTCGAGGGCGCGGGCCGCGAGACCCTGCTTGCTGTCGATGAGCTCGGCGATCTTCGCGTCGATCGTCTGGGCCGCCACGATGCGCCACGCCGTCACGGGTTCCTCCTGGCCGATGCGGTGTACGCGGTCGATTGCCTGCGTCTGCTCGGCGGCGGTCCACGACAGCTCGGCGAGCACGACGTTCGACGCGGCCTGGAGGTTGAGCCCGACACCGGCAGCCGTCAGCGAACAGACGGCGACCGAAACAGCCGGATCGTTGTTGAACGCGTCGATCTCCTTCTGCCGGTGCAGCGCAGACTGATCTCCGCGGATGGAGACGGTCTGCAGGCCCGCCTTGGCGAAGGCCTCCTCAGCCTGGTCCATCACGTCGATGTGCTTGGCGAAGAAGACCACCTTGCCCACCGACCGGGCGAGCTGGGCCGTGTAGTCCGCGGCAAGCGATGCCTTGGCCTGACCGATGAGACGCACCATGGTGAAGACGTTGTCCCCGCTACCGCCCTGCGCCTTGGACTCCTCGACCTCCTGACGCGCGACCGCCCGCATCAGATTCTCTGTCGAGACCTCGGCATCCGGATCTGACTTCGTACGCGCGGCGAGCAACCGCGTGTAGCGGGTGACGAGCCGGCGGCCGAGCTCGGCCTCAGCCTCTCGGATCGAACGACCCAGATCATCGTCGAGCTCCACAGGAAGATCGACGATCCTCTTGGCCGGCAGGTCGGCGGCAACGTCGAGCTTGCGACGCCGCACGATTCCCATGTCGATGACTGCTTCGCGTGCCTCGGAGAAGAAGCCGAAGTCGGCGGGGGTGAGACCCGTCTCCTCGAGTTTCTCCATCAGCTGCGACGTCGGCTTGGTGCCGTCGATCCAGCCCAGGAGCTGCCAGATCGCGCGGAAGTCGTCGATGTCGTTGATGAGCGGCGTTCCTGTGAGCGCCATCATCAGCGGATTGCCGCCGGGTGCCTGCGACCGGATGCGCTCGGCGAGGGCGAGCACGTGCTTCGACCGTTGCGACGACAGGTTCTTGATGAAGTGCGCCTCGTCGACGACCATGCCGCGGAACCCGAGGGTGCTCAGCCAGGCGAGGTGCCGGTCGAGCACTTCGTAGTTCACGATCACGACGTCGGCGAAGGCATCGAGGCCCGCTCCGTCGCCGTGGATGACCGTCGCACGCCGGTGGGGAGTCCACAACTCGACCTCGCGGGCCCAGTTCATCTTCACGACGTTCGGCACGACCGCGAGCAGGGGGTATGCATCGGCGACGGATGCGGCCAGCAGCGACTGGGCCGTCTTTCCGAGACCGGGTTCGTCTGCGAGCAGGAACGAGCGGTGGCCGTGAGCCACGCTCGCGACGAAACGGGCCTGGTGTCGCATGAGTTCTTGCCCGGGTGGTGAAAGCCTGTCGATGCGGGGTGCCTCGGGGAGTTCCATGCTCGCGACCTGGCCGCCCGCACCGTATTCGAAGGCGCGGAAGAGAGGTCCGAGCAGCTCCCAGTTAGACAGCCGTCCGTGCGACGAATGCTTCTGCGTCGAAGCGGATGAGAAGTCGGGGGCCAGGAACGGGTTCGCGAGCTGGCGTGCCTTGACCGACTGCGGAATCACCTGTCGCTCAGCGAGCTCCGGAGGCAGCATGGTTGTCTGTTTGGGCGCTTCGACGATCTCGTCGGGCACGTCGACTCCGGCCTCTTCGAGATACTGGCGGCGCAGCTTCTGAGCAACGGGCGAAATCGGCGCATCGTTCTCGAGAAGTGTGATCAGCGAGGTATCGCGTGCCGCCGTCTTGGCGAGAATCGATCCGATACCGTCGAGACGCTTGATCTGCTCGGCACGGTCGGCGTCGGACAACTCGGGGTTGTTCCGAACCGAGATGCGCTCCTCGCGGGCGAGAAGGGCCACCACGAGGAATTTGGTGCGGTTCGAAGGCGCGACCTTTCCGCGCTGTGCCGCCGCTTCGACCTCGCGCACTTTGCGCGCGAGGATCGGGATGAGGCCGGTGTTGTCGACGCTCTTGGGTGATCGGCGTCCGCCGGATCGAGACATGCTCCTCCTGTGGAGTGTGGGCCCCGCCGTCCGTGCTCCCTCTGTGGACGACGATGCTTCAATAACGATCCCTGGCCGGGATCGGTGCGGTCGTGCGGGCCGGGTGTGGGCGTCGAGCAACATGACATTGTCACGGTCGACGGGGAGAGTGAAGCGGCCCGGCCTGCAGACAGTCTACGTCAACGGGCCGACGGCACGTGCCGCCGCCGCTTTAACGACGGGCGGATGCCGAGTCTGGCGCCTGGGGTACCTTGATCAGCAGGCCCGCGGCCACGAAGACGACGGCCGCCGCGAGATGCAGAATCTGCCAGACGAACAGTTCCAGTTCGAGAGGCACGATCGGGTTCCAGAGAACCACGATGGCGGCAAGAGCAGGCAGCCACCACCACTGCTTGGCCTGGAATGCGAAGACACCGATGATCGCCGCGAGGATGCTGATCGCATAACGGAAGATCGTGAACCATTCGCTGTCGATCAGAGCGACGCCCGCGAGCAAGACGATGGCCGCCAGGAGTCCGGGCGCGAGTGCGAGACGGGCGAAGGACGGGTTCGGATAGCGCTGCGACATCGTGCCGCCAGCTTAACGGGTCGCCGTGGGTGCTGGCCGCGCGAGCTCGTCGAGCGCGTGTTCAAGGGTGCTGTGACGAAAGACGTAGCCCGCATTCTGCAATCTTTCGGGCACGACCCAGCGGCTCTTCAGAACGAGTTCCGTCTCTGTTCGAAGCACCCACATGGCGATTTCGAGCATCCAGCGGAAGGCCGGCAGCCCGACGGGCGCGCCGACGTTGCGTCGCAGGAGAGCCATCAGCCGTCTGTTGTCACTCGGCTCCGGGGCGCACACGTTGACGACGCCATCGATGTTCGGTCTGTCGCGGATGAACCGCACGATGGCCACGACGTCGTCGATATGCACCCAACTGAACCTCTGCAGGCCCTTCGTTCCCCTCTTCTCGTGCCAGACCCCTGCCCGACGCCTGGCAGCGGACCCGAAGAGAGAGCGGAACCACCAGCCGTCGTGCTGAGTTCCGCCGAGCCCGAGCCTGGCCACGCGGATGAGAGGTGTCAGCGCGCCACCGCGACCGAGAACGATCGCCATTCTCAGCGCGACCCGCCTGGTCTGAGGAAGCTCGCCCGCGAAGAACGATTCCTCCCAGTCGGTAGCGATCGAGACGGAGAACCCGGTGCCGATCTCGCCCTCGGACTCGGTCTGGGGTCGATCCTCTGCGTGTCGATAGATGGTGGCCGTGCTCGAATTCAGCCACAGTGCCGGCGGAGATGCGACCCGAGAGATGGACTCGCGGAGGATTCGAGTCGTGTCTACGCGGGACCGTCTGATCTCAGCGCGATTGCTCTCGGTGTATCTGCAGTTCACGCTCTTTCCGGCAAGGTTGATGACGAGCGAGGCGCCATCGATGGCGGCGTCGATCGCCTCGGTCTCGTGCCAGCCCACGGCGTCCGACGAGCGACCGATGAGAGCGACCTCGTATCCTTCTGCACGGAGCTCGCGCTGCAGCACTCCCCCGATGAAGCCGCTGGCACCGGCGAGCACGGCGCGGTGGGTGGCGAGCGGGTCTTGCGAATCGGGAGTCATGGCTCCAGTCTGGTCGACGCTCCCGACATTCACGGCCATCTTGATTGTTCGAGACGTGCCGCGGCGCTAAGTTTTTCTTATGACCTCACCTGTGCCCTTCGGCGCCCCTTCCCCCGCCCTGTTCTCCGGCCCCGAAGGCGTCTGGAACGCCGACCCCGTCGAGCTCGCGGCGCGACTGTTCGTCGCCGTCTTCCAGCCCCAGGCGTCAGCCCCGTTGCCGCAGCGCGAGGTGTCCGACATCTACGACGCCCTCGCGGCTCTCGGCGGCTACACCCTGCCTGCTCAGCGAGTCGGCAATACGCAGCCCCTCGCCCTGACGGTTCAGTTGGCTCAGGAGGCCATCCTCACCTGGGAGCGGGCGACCATTGCCACCCGCCTCTCCGCTGGAGCGGGGCCCGTATCGCACACGGTCACGGTTCTGCGATTCGGCCCGGGCGTGCTCCAGGCACCAGACCCCGTCGCCGCCCTTCGCGAGCGACTGGGCTGAGCCGGGGGATGACGTCGCCCCTTCGGGTCTCAGCCGCCGTCGCTGACGCGCTGGCCGATGGCCGGCCCGTCGTGGCACTCGAATCGACGATCATCTCCCACGGTCTGCCGCGCCCGCGCAACCTCGAGGCGGCGCGTGAGTTCGAGGAGATTCTGCGCTCGCGCGGCGTCACGGCCGCCACCATCGCCGTTCTCGATGGCGTGCCCCGCATCGGCCTGGATGCCGAGGGCGTCGAGCGCATAGCATCCGAAGACATGGCGAAGGCGAGCGTGCGCGACCTTCCGATCCTCTCGGCCAAGCGGATCAGCGGCGCGACCACGGTGGCGGCGACCGCCTATCTCGCGAGCAAGGCGGGTGTCAGAGTCTTCGCCACGGGTGGCCTCGGTGGAGTGCACCGCGGCGCGGGCCAGACCTTCGACGAGTCGGCCGATCTCTCTGCGCTTGCCATCTCGCCTGTCGCCGTCGTCTCTGCGGGAGTCAAGAGCGTCCTCGACATCGGCGCGACTCTTGAGCGACTCGAGACGCTCTCGGTTCCGGTCATCGGTTATCGCACCACGAATTTTCCGAGCTTCTGGCTCCGCGATTCCGGTCACACCATCGACTGGTCCGTCGACTCCGCAGCTGAGATAGCCGAGGTCATGCACAGCCAAGATGCGTTGGGGCACGGTCAGGGCATCGTGGTCGCGAACCCGATTCCACTAGATCAGCAGTGGGATCCCGACGAGCACGACCGCGTTCTCGCCCAGGCGTTCGCCGCTGCAGAAGCCGCAGGAGTGCACGGCAAGGCGGTCACACCGTTTCTGCTCGGGTTCATCGTCGACGCATCGGGTGGTAAGAGTCTCGAGGTCAACCTCGACATCGCACGCAACAACGTGCGTCTCGCGGCCGACATCGCCATCGCGTGGAGCGAGCGTGCGTCCACACGTGAGTGATCGCGGCGCCGTGCAGATCTCGGCGGGGTCGCCGCGCGTCGTCGTATTCGGCGATGTGATCGACGACATCATCGTCACTCCCATAGGAGACATCCGGCCCGACACCGACACCCCCGCCAGTATCGTGCGCGCGGCCGGCGGATCTGCCGCCAACTCTGCTGCATGGTTGGCCTGGGCCGGATGCCATGTCGACTTCGTGGGCAGGGTGCACGTGACCGATCTCGAGCGGCATCGCGCGCTCCTCGTCGAGGCTCGGGTGAGTCCTCATCTTCTCGGCGAACCAGACCTCCCGACAGGCGCGATCGTCGTGATCGTCTCGGCCGACGGAGCACGCACCATGCTCACCCAGCGAGGAGCGAACGCAGCGCTTTCCCCTCGCGATATCGGCCCCGAACGTCTGGCGCGAGCGAACCACCTGCACTTCACCGGCTACTCCGTCTTTCGGCACGAACGAACATCGGACTTTCCCGATCTCATCCGCCGAGCGCACGACGCGGCCGCCACGGTGAGCATCGATCCGGGATCTGCCGGTTTCATAGAAGACTTCGGCCGCGATCGTTTCCTCGATGCCATCGCAGGGGCAGACATCATCGTTCCCAATCTCGATGAAGGTCGAGCGCTCACCGGCCTCGAGGATCCTGCATCCATCGTCGACGCTCTGGTCGAACGCTTTGCGCTCGTCGCTCTCACACTCGGCCGGGATGGCGTCGCCCTGGGCACGAACGACGGCGTCCGCCTCTCTGCTCCGAGCAAGGCCATGCACGCCGTCGATACGACCGGGGCGGGAGATGCGTTCTGCGCCTCCTTCTTGGCCGAGCTGCTTCATGACCCCAGCCGAGATCGCGACGCTCTTGCGCGAGCCGTATCGAGAGGACTCGACGCCGCGGCACGCGCCGTCGCCGGAGTTGGGGCGAGGCCGGGGCCCACCGCGTAAAGTCGTGGTGTGGAAGATGAGGCGGCCGAGCGGCACAGCGATGAGCTCGCACTCGATCATCTGCGCACTCTGATCACGATTCCCACCGTTTCGCGCCTCGACGAGTCGTCGATCGACTGGTCTCACTTCGACGAATTCATCTCGACGCTTGAGCGGCTCTACCCTCGGGTTCATTCCTCGATGTCGGTCGACGTCGTCGATGGACACGCCCTCCTGTTTCGTTGGGCGGGTAGATCTCAGGGCGATGAGGCCGTACTGATGGCGCATTACGACGTCGTGGCGGCCGATGATGAGACGGGCTGGGCGCATCCGCCGTTTGCCGCCACCGTCACGGGCACGGGCGTCGAGCAGATCGTCTGGGGGCGAGGAACACTCGACGACAAGGGCGCCGTCACCGCGATCCTCGAGGCTGCGGAACGCCTCCTCGACGTGGGCTTCACCCCTGAGCACGATGTATATCTGAGCTTCGGCCACAATGAGGAGACAGCTGGTTCAGGTGCTGCGGCCCTCGCGGCAGAACTCGAGCGCAGGGGCGTGCACCCGCGACTCGTGCTCGACGAGGGCGGAGCCGTCATCGAACACGTCTTTCCGGGAGTGAGCCGAGCTACCGCGGTGGTCGGGGTGAGCGAGAAGGGCATGGCGAACGTCACACTGACGGTCGAACGGTCCGGCGGTCACGCCTCGACTCCCCCTCGCATGACAGCCACCGCCAGACTCGCCAGGGCACTCGTTCGCCTCGAGAAGCGGCCCTTCCCTGCGTCGCTTCCGGAGCCCACCATCGAGATGATCCAAACGATCGGCGCGCACTCCACTCCGTTACTCCGTTTCTTCTTCACCCGAGCGCGCATATTCCGGGTGCTCCTGCTCGCTCTCTTCTCCCGTCTCAGTGACGAGACGAACGCCATGATCCGCACGACGGCAGCCGTCACACAGCTTCGTGCGAGCGACTCCGCCAATGCCCTGGCCGAACGTGCGGTCGCGGTGGTCAACACTCGCATTGCGATCGGGACCTCCGTCGACGCCACCCTGAGACACATCAGGCGCGCAGTCCGCGACCCGCTCGTGGTGGTCGAAGCGAGCACTCCGAGCGAGCCGTCTCCCGTCTCGCCCTCCACAGGCCCCGCGTGGCAACTT
This sequence comes from Agreia pratensis, assembly GCF_900177685.1. GTDB lineage: Bacteria > Actinomycetota > Actinomycetes > Actinomycetales > Microbacteriaceae > Agreia > Agreia pratensis. The sequence continues at coordinate 225,101 of NZ_FXAY01000003.1, read as the reverse complement.
CTCTCAGACACGATCGCTGCCGTCTATCCCCGCGCGATCGTGTCGCCGTACGTCATGCTCGGCGCGAGCGACGCTCGATTTTTCACTGCCCTCAGCGCGCACGTCTATCGGTTCACACCGTTCGAGATGTCGTCGGAGGAACGCGCCACCCTGCACGCGACCGACGAGCGTATGCACGTGCGCACGTTCGTGTCTGGAATACGGTTCTACAGAACCCTGATCGAGCGACTCTAGCCGGCGTGCGGCTGAAGACGAGGCCGAGCTCCGGTCGGACGAGATCACGCATCGCCTTCGGGGTGGCGCGTGCGGTGGTGGCGATCGTGGGTATCGTCGCCCTCGTCGGCGACTTCCAGTACATCCTCGGTTTCAGCAGCTTCTCCACCGTCAACTACTTCACCTACTTCACCAATCAGAGCAATGCCGCCGGAGTCGTGGTGCTGACGATCGGCGCGTGGCTCTCGTTCAGACGCCCGACCGATCCGGGGTGGCTCATGACGGCCCGGATGCTGACGGCCACATTCACGATCATCTCCGGAATCGTGTTCGGGCTGATCGTCAGCCAGGCAGGCGATTACAACTACCGCATCGTGGTTCCCTGGTCGAGCCAGCTGCTGCACTTCTGGATCCCGTCATACGTGATCGTCGACTGGGTCGTGGCGCCGGGTCGCACGAGAATTCCATGGCGACGACTGTGGCTCGTTCTGATCTACCCGCTCGTGTGGGGCGGCTTCACCATGATCCGGGGCTCGATCGTCGGCTGGTACCCGTACTTCTTTCTCGACCCGGGCCAGGTGTCCGGTCCTCTCGAGTTCGCCGCGTACTCCGGGGCCATTCTGCTCGTCATCGTCGGGCTGGCCGCGGGGCTCATCGCTCTAACGAGACGACGCGCTCACGACGCGCCCAGGAAGGGCTGAAGGCTGGCCAACGCGATATCGCGCACCTCGTTGTCACCGAGATCAGCGAATGCTCGGGCGACGCTGCCTCCGACCAAGCCGATCAGAATCGCGTCACCCGTGAGCGGCATCAAGTTGATCCACTGCGTGATCAGCGGCGTGTCCGAGTCCGATGGGGCCGCCGACGGGGCCGGGGTCGACTCCGCTGCGAACGCGGGCGCGTCGACGACGAGACTCCAGAAAGCCTCTTCCTGCGTCCAGAATGGTGTGTCATAGCGGAGCCACACCTTTTCCACGGCTCCCGATCCAAGGGTGGCGATCGCTGTGCGGTGGCTGAAGGGAAGCGGTGGATCGAACGTGATCGAGTCGGACTGGAGCACGCCGAGAGGCACCGTGACGATCACGCGGTCGACTCGAATCGACTCCCCTGTCGCCATCTTGAGTCGAACGGCATCGTCGTCGAGCGACACGGCGCGCACCGGTGTCGACAGCGCCACATCGGCACCGTCGAGCGCGTCGACGATCACCTGTTGGGCCGAACCGACGACGAAGGCATCGCCCCCCTCCCCCGCGGCCGAGTCATCGAGCCCGTACCAGGTGGAGAGCTCGCCAGCATCGGCCCCGAGCACCGTGACCACAGTCCTGTCGACATACTCTGCGACGCGCGAGGCAGGGCTTATACCGATCTCATCGACCGAGACGTCGACTGATGCACCGCTCCCCTGCGCAAGCGCCTCACCGAGATTCGGGTCTCGCGACTGAGCGGCGCCCCAGGCGACCGCGGCATCGACGGCGTCACGGCCGACGGCATTGTCGGGCACCGTGTCGGATGCTCGGGTGAGCTGCACTCGCGACGTGGCATCGACGGGCACGGTAACGACATCGTGGCTCTTGAGTTGATCCGTCAGGGTCGACGAGTCGACACCGCGAACGAAACTCGGGCCGAGGTCGACGGCCAACGGCCAATCGCCGGGACCATGAGCATCCACCCGACCCCCGACGCGGTCGCGGCCTTCGAAGACGACGACCTCATAGCCTGCCGCGACGAGGGCTTTGGCGGCAGCGGAACCCGCGAGCCCCGCCCCGATGATACCGATGCGTTCGCCATCGGATGCCTGACGCAGCACGTCTGCGGCCGCTCGCTCACCGGAGCTCTGCGCGCCGTTCATCGTGCCGGGATAGTCGCTGCTCGTCGCCTCACCCGCGAAGAAGATGCGGTCGGAGACACTCTCAGCGAGGGTCTCGCGCGCATCCGGCGATGCGCCCGCGGGGATGTAGCTGGTGCTCCCGAGAGAGAAAGGGTCGGAAGCCCAGTTCGACCGGATGAACCCGTTCGGCGCAGGGACGGTACCGGGCGTCGGCGAGGGCATCGGTGTGGTCGATGTGGGCGCAGGGCGTGGAGGACCGACGCAGGCAGAGAGAGCGAGCACTGCCGCGCCCGTTGCAGCGCCCACCAGAAATGTACGACGATCCACGGTCATATCGAAGACTCCGGCCGCTGGCGCCGCGTCACTGCGCGGAGAGGTCGGGCAGCCTGATCGGGCGAGACATGGGGGGAAGGTCGTTGACCCTCTCGAGCGCGGGACGCAGCTCGGACAGCCACACGTCGTAGCCCGCCTGGTTGAGGTGCAGTCGGTCTTCGCTGAAGTCCGAGTTCAGCTCACCGTCGCCGTCGGCCAACGCCGGCCACAGGTCGAGATAGTGCACCCGCTGCGTGGCCGCGAACTGCCAGATGTGACGATTGATCTCTCGCACGTTCTCGGCGTACTCACGCCCGCGAGGCAGTACGGACTGCAGGAGGATCCGCGCATCAGGCAACTCCTGGTGCAGTCGAACGAGTGCACTCTCGATGTTGCGCACGATGCGCTCGATGCTGCGGCGCTCGGCAAGATCGTTCGTGCCGATGAGCAGCACGATGGTCTGAGGATCGGCCTCGATGACGGCGTCCAACCGCTCGAGCAGTCCGTCTGTCGTCTCTCCGTCGACGCCGAAATTGCGCGCATCGACGTCGGAGAACCAGTCCTGCCAGGCTCCTGCGGCGGTAATGCTGTCTCCGACGAATGCGGTCACGGGCTTGTCAGTCATCATGCCTCCGATAGTGATCACACGCCATGATACGCGGCGGTCGATTCACGGCGAGGGCGTGGACCCCGGCTTGGTCGTCGTAGCCTTCTCCGCGGCGGCGGTGATGCGGTTGGCCATTCCGGTGAAGATGACGCCGTGAAAGGGAAGGATCGAGAACCAGTAGAGGCGCCCGCCGAGCCCGCGGGGAAAGAAGACGGCACGCTGGTCGTAGATGGAGCCCTGGCCGTGGTCTGCAGGCGTCGCTCGCATCTCGAGCCAGGCGAGCCCGGGAACCTTCATCTCTGCCCGAAGTCGCAGGAGGGAGCCGCGCTCGATGGTCTCGACCCTCCAGAAGTCGAGTGCATCACCGTTGTGCAGCTCGGTAGCGCTCCGCCGACCGCGACGCAGTCCGACGCCCCCGACCAGTTTGTCCATCCAGCCACGTGCCGCCCAGGCGAGAGGAAACGAGTACCAGCCGTTCTCTCCCCCGATGCCCTCGATCACCTTCCACAGTTCCGATGGATCCGCGCTGCTCTGACGCTGCTTGATATCGAGAAAGACCGTGTGGCCGGCCCATTCGGGATCTGACGGCAGTGGATCGCTCGCAGCGCCAAGGACTACCGCGTTCTGCCAACTCGTCTCGACCGCCCCGGTGTTGACCTTCTCGAGAGCCAGTCGAACGGCGCGCCTGTATGGTGTGAGCCCTCCCTCGGGATCGGGGATGAGGGTGCGGATATCGTCTTCGTGTGCAACGCAGTCGAATTGCAGCGAGGCGATGATGGGCACGGCGAGAGCTCGCGGGATCGGGGTCACGAGGTTGACCCACTGCGAGGCGAGCCACGGGGTCATCACAGGCAGCGCGGCGATGGGGCGCTGCTTCAGTCCGGCCTCGAGGGCATACCCGTTCATCATCTGGCCGTAGCGCAAAACGTCGGGGCCGCCGATGTCGAAGGTGCGGTTGACATCGGATGGCACGGTAGCGGAGTGCACGAGGTAATAGAGCACGTCGCGCACCGCGATGGGCTGGATGCGGTTGCGGACCCAGCGCGGGGCGGGCATATACGGCAGGACGTCGGTGAGGTGACGCACCATCTCGAACGATGTCGAGCCCGATCCGATGATGACCCCCGCCTGCAGAGCGACCGTCGGCACGCCGGAGGCGAGGAGGACGTCCCCGACCCGCTTCCTGCTCTCCAAGTGCTCGGAGAGGCGCCCGTTCTCGGGGTGGAGTCCCCCGAGGTACACGATGCGCTTCACGCCGGCGTTCTTCGCCGCTCGCGCGACGTTGTCAGCCGCCCGTTCCTCCTGGTCTCGGAAGTGTCCGGCCTTGCCCATCGAGTGCACGAGGTAGTAGAGCACCTCGACGCCTTCCATCGCTGCAGGCAGAGTGCTCGCATCATCGAGATCGCCCGTGACTATCTCGACCTCAGACGCCCACGGAACGTCCGTGAGTTTGACGGGGTCGCGCACGAGAACCCGCACCCGGAATCCCGCATCTATCAGACGAGGAACGAGCCTGCCGCCGACGTATCCTGTCGCTCCGGTGACGAGAACACGAGACTGCGCAGATGTTTCCATCCGCTCACGCTACGGGGCGCACGTGTGAGCCAGGAAGGCATTGACACGCCCCGGGCTACCGTCGGCTCAGCGTCATCGTCATTCGGCACGGTCCCAATCGACGGGGCGGCCATGCAGGAGCTCCGAGAGGTCACGTAGTCGATCGGACCAGAAGGCCCGTACCGCACGCTCTTCGGGTGATGTGAGAAACGCCTCGTGCCGCACGATCACCGCGCAGGACCGAGGATCTGCTGGGTGTACAGCAGCGATGTCAAACTCGACCCTGGTGCACCTGTCGAACCGAACAGTCAGTCGTCTCAGCGGTTCGCTCTCGTCGATCGTTCCGAACCAATCGGCTTCGTGGGGCTCGCCCAGGGGCCAGACAACCGCGAACCTGCTGCCGACACGTCCGTCTGTCAACACGTGGCCCAGCCAGCCGTCGAGAAGCACGGGATCGACGAGGCAATGCCAGACGACGGCCGGAGAGAACACGACCTCGATGCGGGACTCTACGACGCGGCGTGGCGCCATGGGTACTGCGTTCGCGTCGAAGACCATGTCCTCACGATATCCGGCACGGCTGACAGCCGATGTGCATCCTCTCGGGGTACGGGCGCACCGTGGCCTAGGCTGACTGCGTGCCAACCGAGAGCCCGAAACCGACCATATCGACCCTTCACTCAGCCAGCATTGTGCTTGCGGTAGACTTCGGCGGAACCAAGGTCGAGTCAGCCCTCGTCCGTGACGACGGAACGCTCGTGGAAGGCAGCCGCTTTCGGCGTGCCACCGGTCGAGATCGTTCGTCAAGCGAACTCGCCGACGCCGTGGTCGCCGTTGTGGAATCGTCGCTTCAGCGCGTTCCCGAGGGAACGCCGCTTCGTGGCATAGGCATCGGCGCCGCGGGCCCGATCGATCGTGAGCGAGGCCGAGTCTCCCCCGTCAACCTGCCCGTGTGGCGCGACTTTCCTCTGCGCGAGACCGTCGCAACCGCCGCGCTCGACGCCGGATACGATGCACCTTCTGTCCTGCGGCTCGACGGCCTCTGCATCACCCTTGCCGAGAACTGGGTCGGTGCCGGTCGAGGCATCGACAACATGATGGGCATGATCGTCTCGACCGGTGTGGGCGGTGGTGTCATCTCGGGAGGCTCCGTGGTCGCAGGATTCTCGGGCAACGCCGGTCACATCGGGCAGCTCGAGGTGCCCGGATTCACCGAGATGGATGCTCCGTGCACGCTCGAAGAGATCGCCGCAGGCCCGCATACGGTCGCCTGGGCAAGGGCGCGCGGCTTCGAGGGCGAGACGGGCGAGGACCTCGCCAAGGCCTATGCGGAGAAGGATCGCATCGCCGTGGCCGCCGTGACTCGAAGCGCGACGGCGATCGGGCGGGCGATCGCCTCGGTGTCGACGCTTCTCGATCTCGAGGTCGTCGTCATCGGTGGCGGCTTCTCTCAGGTCACCCCCGACCTCTTCGACATCATCCGCACCGCGATCGACCGCTACTCGCGGTTCGAGTACGCGCGTCGCGTCGAGGTCCTTCCCACCGGTCTCGATGCGGATGGCCCGCTGATCGGCGCCGCAGCTCTCATCTACCGGTCGATCTAGGTCTACCGGTCGATCGAGGCCAGCAGTCCTCGAACCTGCACGACGTCGTCGTTCATCTGCTCGATGAGCGGCCCGACTCCGGTGTATTTGACCATGCCGCGGATGCGATGGGTGAACTCCACGTCGACGATGTGGTCGTAGAGGTCGATGTCCTCATCGAGAACGAATGCCTCGACCTGCTTCTGCGGCACACCCGTGAACGTCGGATTGTTGCCCACGGAAATGGCCGCCGGGTATCGCACGCCGTTGTCGGTGAGCCATCCCGCGTAGACTCCATCGGCCGGAATGAGACCCTGCGACTCCGGCGAGAGATTGGCCGTGGGGAAGCCGAGTTCGCGCCCCCTCTTCGCGCCGTGCACGACCATGCCGCGCACGGTCGGGATGTGGCCGAGCAACTCCGCTGCACCCTCGACGTCGCCGTCGCGCAGAAGTTCGCGGATCCAGGTCGATGACACCCTGCGGTCGCCGTCGAGCCGCACGTCGTCGATGAGTTGCACCTCGAAGCCATGCTGCCGCCCGAGTTCTCGAAGCAGGCCGACGTCGCCGGCGCCGCGCGCCCCGAAGCGAAAATCGCTTCCGACGAGAACGACCTTGGCGTGCAGAGCGTCGACGAGCATGCGGGACACGAACTCCTCGGGGCTCTGATCTGCGAATGCCCTGTCGAAGGTGAGGACGAGAGCCGCGTCGACACCGGTCGACGACAGCAGTTCGACCTTGCGTTCCGTGCCCACGAGAGTCGCCGGGCAGCTGCCGGGCGAGAGCAGCGCGAGTGGATGTCTGTCGAATGTCACGACGACACTCGTCAGCGACTGCGCTTCGGCCACACCGAGCAGTTGCCGGATCACAGCCCTGTGGCCGGCGTGGACGCCGTCGAACTTGCCGATGGTGACAGCGGTGCGGCCGATGTCTGAGGGAACGGAATCGAGGTCGGCGAAGACTCTCATGCGGCGTCCGAGGCGTCTCGATCTGCCGCATCGACCCCGACTCGGCGCGAACGGAGCCAGATCATGCCCAAGACCGGAAGGAAGAGGGGGATGAAGAGGTAGCCGTTGCCGTACCACGACCAGACGCTCGGCCTGGCGAAGAGCTCAGGATGGGTGAGGCTGAGGGTGCCGACGACGAGTACGCCCGCGAGCTCGAAGGTGATGGTGATCCACGCGATGCGGTACCAGACCCGGCCCGGTGCGACGAGAGCGATGGTGGCGACGATGTAGACCACGCTGGCGAGGGCCGACAGCCAGAACGCCAGCGGCACCTGTTGAGAGTCTTCGACCGAATGTGCGATCTGCACGAACGAGCGCCCGGTAGCTCCGAGGGCGAGGATGCCGTATACGACGATGAGTACCCTGCCGACGCCCTTCGAGCGTGTCGAGCGGGGCGCGGGAGCAGTGAGTTCTGGCATGGCTAATCGAGTTTACAACCCGTGCGACGCCGCGACGCCGTCAGGCGCCCTGCACGAACCAGATCACGTTCATCCGGTAGACCATCACGGCGATAGCGAGACACACCACACCCAGGATCACCGTGCTCCAGCGGGTTCTCTCGACGAGCGCCCAGAACACCCCCGCGGCCGGAAGCAGCAGCGCGGAGATGAGGTACGTGTAGAACTCGAGAGGGTCGCCACTCGGACTATTGCCGGCGAACGGAGACACGATCGCCGAGATCAATTGGCCGACCAGCAGCACCTCCACGAGTGCCACCACGCCGAGCGTGTAATCGTTCGGCTTGCGCCCCGCGAATCCGAGGGCCAGACACAGGATGCCTCCGGCGACAGCGACCGCCACCTGCACGATGGTGAGCCACTCGATCATTCAGACGCTCCGTTCGGCATCTGCTCGGGATCCGCGGGAAAGTTCACGAGCGACTTGGCGCGACCGGCCGTGACAGACACGAGGCCGACCAGACGACCGTCCGGAGCGATCGCGGCGACCGGGCCCACGGCATCCGGAACATCGTCGCTCAACGCGAGTCTCTTGCCGTGCCCGAGGTCGACGCTCTGCTCCTGGGTGAGCTCGAGCGTCGTGAAGAGTCGCGACGCCGTCGCGGCTGGCGCTTCGAGGGCCTCGGCCACGACGACGGTCTCGAGATCGGAGGCCTCAGCCACACTGAACGGGCCGATTCGAGTGCGCCGCAGGGCGGTCAGGTGACCGCCGACGCCGAGAGATCCGCCCAGGTCGCGGGCCAGAGCACGAATGTAGGTTCCCGACGAGCACACGACGCGCACATCGATGTCGAGCGCATCGGCGCCATCCTCGGTACTCGCGGCGCGCTGGTCGAGGATCTCGAACTCGGACACGGTGACCGGTCGAGACTTGAGCTGCACCTCGACCCCCTCACGAACGAGCGCGTACGCTCGCTTGCCGTCGACCTTGATGGCGCTCACCGAACTCGGCGTCTGCTCGATGTCGCCCGTCAGGGCATCGATCTGAGACCGGATGTCCGCCGCACCCAGAGCGCTGACAGCGCCCGTTCGGGCGACGGAGACGATCTCTCCCTCGCGGTCGTCGGTGGTCGTCGCGACTCCGAGTCTGATCGTCGCCAGGTATTCCTTGTCGAGGCCGACGACGTAGGTGAGCAGTCGCGTCGAGGCGTTCACTCCGAGAACAAGCAGCCCCGTTGCCATGGGGTCGAGCGTGCCCGCGTGGCCGACTTTTCGGGTACCCGCCAGTCGGCGGGTGCGGGCGACCACATCGTGGCTCGTGAGTCCCTCCGGCTTGTCGATCAGGAGGACGCCGCTACGTGTCGACGGCTCGGCTTTTTCTCGGGTGAACTGGTGTGGCACTCCTCAACTGTAAACGCGCGGTGCACCGCGATCGGGCAGAGAACCGCGGCCAGCGAGTCAGCAGCTGTCTGCGAACACCCTCCGGGGACGGTCGGGGTCGGTGGTGTCGACGATGGCCGTCGCCGCAAAGCGCGGCCCGGCCTCGGCCGTATATCGATCGAGGGCCTCATCGAGTGCGGCGGGGTGCGGGCGCGCCGGCGTATCGAGGAAGATCGTGTAGTTGAACGTTCCGCGCAGTTCTGGCCGGGCGAGGAATGGTCCGGTCACCACCAGAACGGCGTCGGCCGGCGCCGTTCGCCATACCGGCTCGATCGCCCGAGAGGCACTCTCGTCGAAGGCCGCCACGACGAAGCCGGCGCTGCCCCCGAGACGGAACGGATCGACGAGCACGCGCCTGAAAGTGGCGTAGTCGTAGCGCCGCTCGTAGTAATCGGATGACGCCTGCACGGCAGCCTCACCCGGAGCCTTCGGCTGCACGAAGTCGTCGATCGAGGCGAAGACGGATGCGTGACCCGCTCGATCGAGAGCCGCAACGAGCTCGCGGCCGAACTCCGAAGCTCCGACGGCGCCGTCGACGGCGACGACGGCGCGACCCCGCCCGTAGTTGTGCGCGATCTCGGCCGCCTGCGCATCGAAGAAGCGGCGGCGGTCTGCGATTTCTCGCGAGGAGTCTGAGGGCACGCATCAAGTGTAGGCACGCCTGCGGGCGAACGGATCAATACGGCGGAACGTGGCCGTGCACCCTCTTGTACGCCCGTATCCAGCGGGCTCGGGCGACGGACATCACGAGAAGCAGCACGCCTGCACCGACGGCCAGCACGAACAGCACGACGGCCATGGCTATCGCCGGCGCAGACGGATCCGCCAGCAGAAGCGCCACGAGCCCGACGCCGGCGACGATCAGAAAAATCCCCATCGCAGCCTCGCTCGCGGGGCTCCGGAGTGTGAAGCGATAGGGCCCGGTCGGGTTGGTCTTGCTCATCCAGGCGAACGGCTCGGCGGGAACGCGGTCTTCGGACGGAAGGTTCGCACTCACTGCGCAGGAAGCTCCACGAATGTTCCAAGACGCGCTCTCAGCACCTCGGATGAGACGCCGTCGGTATGCCGTTCGTCGTCGGCGTTCTCCACGTCGGCCACATCCCAGGCGCCGTTCTCCGAGGCCCGGACGAACAGATGGTTCTTGGGTGAGGTCGCCGTTTCCGTGCCGAAGTACGTGACACCGACCGGATGCCGCGAGGCGTTGCTCTCGACGATCTGCATCAGCATGTCGGCGTCCGAGGCGATGGGCGCCTTCACTACGAGTTCCCATGTGCTCATGGCTGCCGGCTGGAGGAAGATCGACAGATCCGGCGCGCTGATGAAGACGGCGGCAGTCGTGCCCTCTTCGTTGATGAGTGCGATCTCCGTCCACCGCGTCGCCGTTTGAAGGGCTGCAGCGAGCAGTCTCACTCCCCCGCTCGCATTCAACACGTCGCCCTCCAGTGAGAGCTGTCCATGGGCCAGGAGGCTGGACGCACCCAGAGCGATGATCTGCTCGGTCAGAAACGCCTCATCGACCTGAAGAAAAGAGATGGCCTGACGCTTCTGCACGCCTGCGGAGAGCGAGATCGCGTATGCAACCTCGGCTGCGCCGAAACAGACGACGCTGCCGTTCGGCTCAGCGGTTGCGGGGGCGGGTGGGCCGTCGGTTGTGAAGAGAGTCATGTCTGCTCCTTGTATACGGTTGTCATCTGTTCAGCCTTCTTCAGTGCGGTCATCCGAAAGGCCAGAACTTCTTGGCTGTCTCGGCCACTCCCTCGGCGAAGTCTTCAGCCCCATGGGCTACAGCCTCAGCACCCGCACCGATGGCTTTGCCTGTTGCGTTCGCCGCATCGCCGATGGCGGCCGTGGTGTTGTCGACGACGTCGTGCACCAGGGGAACGTCGTCGTAGAGAAGCGATCCGAGCGCCATGCCCCCAGCGGCGACGCCCAGGGCGAAATCGACCGGCGGCGGCGTCACCAGCGCTGCGATGCCCAAGCCCGTCGCGACGCCGTCGTACGCTGCGCGCCCGTAGTCCTTCTTGACGATGTCGTTCGCGACTCCTGCTACGCCGAGCACGGCACCCACCGGACCGAGTACTTTGCCGGCTTTACCGAGAAACTCGGCGGCCGAACCGACGTTGCTGGCGAGCGCACCATCTCCGAGCACGGTGCTGAGGCGCTGGGTGGCTGCACCCCAGTTCTCTCCGTGAAGAAACTCATTGAGCGCACCGAATCCTCGCTCGAACCTGCTGAACCCGAGTGCGCCATCGAGGCTGTCGAAACTGGCCCCGAGCCGCAGCTTCGCCACGTCACTGAGAAAGCCCAACGCGTCGATGTCGTTGAACACACCCTCGGTAGCGACGAGGGCGGGGTTGTCCAGGATGTCGGCAAGCGGATTGTGCTGCTGCTGGCCGGAACCGGGCGCCCCGGTATGCCCTGGCGAATTCGGCGCGGTCGACGAGCCCGGGGCGGCGCCGTCCACCGAGCTGGTCTCCTCTTGGTCACGCGCGTTCTTCAGCAGAGCGGTGGCCGCGCTCAGCAGAACGTCGTTTGCCGAGACGATCGACTTTCGGAGCGTGGCGTTCCACTGAGAACGAAAACCCTCTGCATCCGGACCCACCCACGCGCCGACGCCATTGATCTGTGACGTCAATGAACTCGCAATGCCACCCAGCTGCTGCGCTGCCGAATCCATGCTCCTCGCGAGGGCACGCAACTCTGTGGTGTCCGCGCCCCACATCCCTGACGTCATTCCCGCAGCTCTCCTTGTCGGCCTTGCCCGTCGCCAAGCCTAGATCACGCGGTCGGAGGCGTTTGCGCATCCGGCCCGCAACACGGAGTCCGCGATCTGCTGCGCGACGCGTTGCGGCGAGACGGCGGTGGTATCGATCACCTCGGCGTCTCTGTGCAGCCATGTACGGGCAGCATCCTCGTAGGGCTTGAGGTAGGCGAGTCTGAACCTCGATGGCCCCATCACCTCGTCGTTCATGATCCTGTCATGAAGCACCGGGGTCTCCGCATGCAGCACGAAGTGCCGTATGGGGATCCCGTATCCGGCGAGACCCGAGCTGATCTCGCGCCAGTACTCCTCGACGAGCACGGTCATCGGCATCACCAGTGTCCCCCCTGCATAATGAAGGACCTGCCGCGCCGTCTCGACGACGAGGGGCCTCCACGGAGGCCAATGCTGGAAGTTGTCCGTCTCCGGCAGACCGGGCGTGATACTCATCAGCACTCCGCCGACCTGCTCTGCATCGAGGACACGAGAATCGGGCAGCAACGACTGCACCAGCGCAGCGGTTGTCGTCTTTCCCGCACCGTGGGTGCCGTTGAGCCATACGATCATGCATCGGACTCTATCGTCGCGACCTTGCCGCCACGCTCAGTCAGCGAGAGATGCCGAAGAGAGGCAGACAGGGAAGCAGGCCAGCCACCGCTACATCCGGGCGGTCGACTCGGTCCCAGTCTCGCCGGTCGAGGCGAAGGCGATCCGAGACCATCACGTCGCCGTCGCGCAGATCCCGCGAGATTCCGTCGTGCCTATACCCCAGGCGTCGAGACACACCCTGCGACCCGGCGTTGTCTTGGAACACCTCGCTCACAGCGCTTTCGGCTCCGAGCTCGACGAAGGCGAGGTGCAGTAGCGCCGCGCGCGCCTCGGTTCCGAGCCCGCGTCGGTGGTAGTCGATTCCGAGCCACGACTCTGTCTTCACCTCCCGCCGCACTCGAAAGTCCTGCGCACGCATGGCCACCATCCCCACGGGCTGTCCATCGAAGAAAAGTCCGAGCTCGAGCTCCCAGGACTGAGGAGTCCATTCGCCACGCCGCCGCCAGTGCTGCTGCGCGACGTGCACAGCGCGCTCTATCGGCGTGCCCTCCGTCCAGGGCACGAGGTAGGGGCGCTCGCCGGGCGCGTGCACGCCCCGAGCGGCGACGCCGGCGAGGGCCGCAAGCTCGTCGTCGTTCGGCGAACGGAGCACCAAGCGCTCGGTCATCAACTGCAGATCAAGAAGGGGCCAGTAGTCAGCGATCACGCCACGAGCATCTCACGAAGGTCGCGGGCTCGTCTCGATCGTGGCGCGAAGTGAGCCTAGGCTGTCACGGTGACGACGAACGCCCCGCCCGCTGACTCTGCAGGAGCGACCGCCACGAGCGACTATGCCCGCACACTCATCGAGTGGTTCGAGGGTTCTGCGCGCGATCTCCCGTGGCGCGCTCCGGAGTTCGGCGCCTGGGGCATCCTCGTCAGCGAGTTCATGCTGCAGCAGACGCCCGTAGCGCGAGTCATACCGAGGCTCGAAGAGTGGCTCGAACGCTGGCCCACTCCCGAAGCCCTCGCTGCAGACTCCCCCGGTGAGGCTGTTCGAGCATGGCAGTCACTCGGCTATCCCCGGCGAGCTCTGTGGCTGCACGCCTGCGCCGTGGCGATCACCGAGGAACACGGAGGGGTCGTACCGTCAGATGTCGCGGCGCTTCGCGAACTCCCGGGCATCGGGGACTACACGTCGAGAGCTGTGGCGGTCTTCGCGTACGGCGACAGGCATCCGGTCGTCGACACGAATACCCGCCGCGTCATCGCCCGTTCCATCGAAGGACGCGACGACGCAGGTCCGCCGAGCGCGCGACGCGATCTAGAGGCGATGGAGCGTTTGCTGCCCCATGACGAACACGATGCGCGTCTCTTCAACGCCGCGATCATGGAACTCGGAGCCGTCGTATGCACCGCGCGCCGACCCGAGTGCGACATCTGCCCGATTCGCGCCTCGTGTGCGTGGCTTCGCGCCGGCTTTCCGGCGACGGGCGGACCGCGCAAGAAGGTGCAGAAGAAGTTCGAAGGATCAGACCGTCAGGTGCGGGGGCTCGTGCTCGCTCTCCTCCGCGCGAGCGAGGGCGCCCAGAGCGTACCCATCGGCGCGGTCGATGCGGTCTGGCATGACAGCGTGCAGCTCGAGCGCGCCGTCGACGGCCTCGTCCGTGATGGCCTCCTTGCGCGAACACCCGATGGCTTCGCTCTGCCCTCGTGAGCAACCGTATGCTGGCCATGAGTTCATGAGACGAAGGCGGCAATAACACGATGAAGGCTCTTCTCGGCATTTCGATCACCCTTCTCGCGGTCGTACTGACCGGATGCGCGGGGGCACAGTCGACCGGCCAGCCAACGACCGCGCCACCCTCAGCGGCACACCCCACGATGAGCCCAGAACCGACCTCGCCCCCGACTCCCGAGCCGGCCGCATATGCGATCCCGGCCGACTGCGCATCCCTCATCGCGTCGACGCCCTTCACGTCCACGTTCGGGAGTTGGCCATTGAACGACCCGGCCGTGGTCGGAAGCCCCGGAGACCAGTACTACACCCCGTCCGGATCCATCTCTCCGACCCCCGCACCGAGCGGTGCGACTCTGCTCCAGTCGATGTTGTCGGCCACCGAACTCCGATGCGTGTGGAGAGATCCGCAGGCCGACATCACGAACATGTCCGTGGAGATCGGTGAGGTCGATCCTGCCATTTCGGCCCCATACCTGCAGTCGCTGCCGGCCGACGGGTTCAGCTGCACTCAGGATGGTTCCGCCGAGACGTGCGAGAAGTTCACGACAGACACCAAGTACAACGTCGAGATCGGCGAAACCGTCCTCGTCCGCGACGGCGTGTTCATCCGAGTGAGCCAGGCCAACGTCTCGACTCCGGATCTGATGGACACGCTCGTCAGCGACGTCTGGAAGTAGGCCGGCACACCCCAGCGCCTAGGCTTGCCCTATGCGAATCGCCGTGATCGGAGCAGGAGCGATCGGGGGCACCATCACGGCTCTCCTCGACCGCGCGGGACACGATGTCGCCATCACGGCGCGGGGCGAACAGCTGACGACGATCAGCTCGTCCGGCCTGCGTATCTCGGGGGGCTGGGGCGAGCACCTGGCGCGGCCGCGCGCATCCGCGGTACTCGACGCGACGCCCGAGATGGCGTTCATATGCACCAAGGCGCAGGATGCAGCCGACGCGATCGCGGCGAACGCCGAATGGCTGACGGGCATCCCCGTCGTCATCGTGCAGAACGGACTCGACGGGGTGCGCGTCGCCGAGGACCTCCTGCCAGACTCCCCCATCGTCGGCGCGATCGCGGTCTACGCCGCAAGCTACGTGCACCCGGGTCTCATCGACGTGACCGCCGCTGGCCCCACCGTCATCGGCATCGATGATCCGACCCGCCGTCAGATCGCAGCGGAGGTGTCGGCCGTGCTCGGGGAGGCCATGCCCACCGAGTTGGTCGCCGACTTCCGCGGCGCCCAATGGTCGAAGCTCATCGTGAACCAGGTCAACGCGATGCCCGCCATCACCGGTCTGTCTGCTCAGGAGACTCTCGTGCATCCGGTGCTCGGCCATATCGTCACGGCGAGCATGCGGGAAGCCGTGCGGATCGGGTTCGCGACCGGAGTTCGTTTCGCCTCGCTGCAGGGCCTCGGTCAGACGCTGTTGAGGGCATTCGCGCTCGCACCGATCGCCATCGGCCGTGTTCTTCCGCGGGTGATGGCCTCGAGAATGGGTGACACCCCGAACCCCGGTTCCACCCTCCAGAGCATCCGGCGCGGCCAGCCGACAGAGATCGACTTTCTCAACGGCGCCGTGGTGCGGGCCGCTTCCGCTGCCGGACTGACAGCGCCGATCAACGAATGCCTCACCGAGCTCGTGCACAGGGTAGAAAAAAGCGGCGACTTCCTCGAGATCGAGGAAGTCGCCGCTGTCTTTCGACGAATCGGTTGACGCTTCGCGCTAGTGGCGAGGAGCAGCCGCCGGTTCGTCGTCATCATCGTCGTCGAGCTCATCGAGCTCGTCGTCGCCAACCTGTCGAGGCTTGATGTACGGATCGGCGTCGCCGGCGTACTTCGCCTCGCGAGCGAGCCGAAGGGTCTCGGCGTCTCGCTGCTGGGCTTCGACCAGAAGGCCGTCGATCAGCTGTGCGTTCTCGGGGATGCCGTCTGGGATGAACTCCAGGCTCGGAGTGAGGCGAGCCGTGATGTTCTTGCCCACCTCGCTCCGCAGCATTCCCGTGGCGCTCTTCAGAGCCGCTGCGCTGTTGGCGCGCTCCTCGTCTGAGCCGTACACCGTGTAGAAGACCGATGCGTGTTGCAGGTCGCCGGTCACTCTCACGTCGGTGATGGTGACGAAGCCCAGGCGGGGGTCTTTCAACCCCCGCTCGAGCGTCTTCGCGACGATGACCTGGATTCGCTCCGCCATCTTTCTGGCGCGTGCGGGATCAGCCATGGTGCTTTCCGTTCTCTTTCGAAGCTGCGATCTGGCCCGTGAGGACTAGACGCGCGGCTTCTCCTTCATCTCGATGGTCTCGATCTCGTCGCCGATCTGGATGTCGTTGAACTTGCCGAGGCCGATACCGGCTTCGAAGTCCGTACGAACCTCGGTGACGTCGTCCTTGAAGCGACGCAGCGACTCGATGGCCAGGTTGTCGCCGACCACGACGCCGTCGCGGATGACCCGCGCCTTGGCATTTCTCGTGATGGTTCCCGAGCGCACGATGACACCGGCGATGTTTCCGAACTTGGAGGAACGGAAGACCTCGCGGATCTCCGCCACACCCGACTGGACCTCTTCGAACTCGGGCTTGAGCATGCCCTTGAGCGAGTTCTCGATGTCTTCGAGCGCGGAGTAGATGACCGAGTAGAAGCGCACGTCGACACCCTCACGAGCGGCACGCTCGCGCGCCTTCGTGTCGGGACGCACGTTGAACCCGATGATGATCGCGTTGTCGACCGTTGCCAGGTTGACGTCCGACTCGGTGACGGCGCCCACACCGCGGTGGATGATGCGCAGCTGCACCGAATCGTCGACCTCGATCTTGAGCAGCGACTCCTCGAGCGCCTCGACGGCACCGGAGACGTCACCCTTGATGATGAGGTTGAGCGACTCGACCTTGCCCTCTTCGAGTGCACGGGTGAAGTCCTCGAGCGAGATGCGCTTGCGGCTCTTGGCCAGCAGCGCGTTGCGCTCGACGGCTTCGCGCTTCTCGGCGATCTGCCGGGCAGTGCGGTCGTCTTCGGTGACCAGGAAGGTGTCGCCGGCGCGAGGCACCGTCGAGAGTCCCTGCACCTGCACGGGGCGGGCGGGCGTTGCCTCGGTGACGATGTTTCCATCCTCATCGTGCATGGCCCGTACTTTTCCATACGCGGTTCCGGCGACGATCGGGTCTCCGACGCGCAGGGTTCCCGACTGGATCAGCACGGTTGCAACAGCACCACGGCCCTTGTCGAGCTTCGCTTCGATCGCGACGCCACGGGCATCCTTGTTCGGGTTGGCGCGCATGTCGAGACCGGCATCGGCAGTCAGCAGCACGGCGTCGAGGAGTTCCTTGATACCGATGTTGTTGAGCGCTGACACGTCGACGAACATGACGTCTCCGCCGTACTCTTCGGCGACGAGGCCGAATTCGGTGAGCTGCTGGCGCACCTTGGCGGGGTTTGCCCCGACCTTGTCGACCTTGTTCACCGCGACCACGATCGGCACGTTGGCCGCCTGGGCGTGGTTGAGGGCCTCGACCGTCTGCGGCATGATGCCGTCGTCGGCCGCGACCACCAGGATGGCGATGTCGGTGACCTGCGCACCACGGGCGCGCATGGCGGTGAACGCCTCGTGACCCGGTGTGTCGATGAAGGTGATCTTGCGCTCGATGCCCTCGTGCTCGGCCGAGACCTGGTAGGCACCGATGTGCTGTGTGATGCCACCGGCTTCGCCCGCAACGACGTTGGCGCTGCGGATCGCGTCGAGGAGTCTCGTCTTACCGTGGTCGACGTGACCCATGACGGTGACGACCGGCGGACGGATCTCGAGAACCTCGTCGGTTTCGTCTTCGAGCTCCTGGTCGATGTCGATGTCGAAGCCGCTCAGCAGCTCGCGATCCTCGTCCTCCGGAGAGACCATCTGGATCTTGTAGCCGAGCTCTTCGCCCAGGATGTCGAAGGTCGCCTCGTCGAGGGACTCGGTCGCCGTCGCCATCTCACCGAGGTGGAACAGCACCGTGACCAGGTTTCCGGGGCTCGCGTCGATCTTGTCTGCGAAGTCGGTGATGGATGCGCCGCGACGCAGCCGCACCACGGTCGAGCCGTCGCCACGGGGAACGCTGACGCCTCCGAGCGACGGGGCTTCCCGCAGCTCGAATTCTGCCCGCTTCGTGCGCTTCGACTTACGTGCCTTGGCACGACCGCCTCCACGACCGAATGCTCCAGCCGTTCCTCCGCCGGGGCCACGACCACGGCCGCCACCGCCCGCGGGGCGAGGCGCGCCGAAACCGGGCGTTGCGCCGGGAGCTCCGCCGGGGCGCTGGAAACCGCCGCCCGCCGGGCGAGCACCGCCCGCTCCACCGGGGCGGAATCCGCCGCCGGCGCCTGCGGGACGCTGGCCGAATCCGCCGGGACGTGCGCCCTGGCCTGCGCCGCCGGGACGAGGAGCGCCCGGGCGAGGAGCGCCGGGACGAGGCGCAGCCGGACGTGGAATCGCGCCCGTCGAGCCTCCGCCGGTGCCCGCGCGAGGTGCGGGAGTGGTACCCATACCCTGCTGGCTGGCGAACGGGTTGTTACCCGGACGCGGAGCGCCAGGACGCTGCATACCCTGCTGGCTGGCGAACGGGTTGTTGCCCGGACGCGGAGCGCCAGGACGAGGCGCGCCGCCCGCAGGAGCGGTCTCGCCTGTCGACACGGGGGCCGCGGGCTGGTTCGTCTCGACGGCAGGCGTCGGGGTTGCCGCGGGAGCCTCAGCCGGCGCAGCAGGTGCAGCAGCGGGCGTCGGGGTCTCAACGACGGGAGCGGCGGGTGCCGCGGGGGTGGGTGCCGCGGGCGCAGCAGGACGAGCGGGACCGGGGGTCGCCGTGGTCCGAGCTCCACCGGGGCGGGCGGGCGAGGGTGCGGCCTTGGCCGGGGCGGGTGCCGCAGCCGCGGTTCCGGCACCGTCAGCGAGAAGGGCTTCCTTCAGGCGACGGGCGACGGGCGGCTCGATGCTCGATGAGGGGCCCTTGACGAACTGACCCATTTCTTTCAGTTTCGCGAGGGCGATCTTGCTGTCGACGCCGAGTTCGGCGGCGACTTCGTGTACGCGTGGTTTTGCAGCCACAATTCTCCTGTCTGGGATCCGCTCCCAAACAGGGGCAGACCATTAGTTGTGCGCGGGGCTCATTTGGAGCCGCTCATTAGTTGTCACTCATTAGTTGGTCACGATGTACGTTTCAGCCTGTTCTTTAGAAACTGAATGTCTGCGGATTGATGGATGAGTCGCCTGCCGCTCAAGAAAAGCGAGAACGGAGGACGTGTCGAGTGCGGTCTTGATGCGCAACGCCCGGCCGAAAGCCTTGCGTGCCTGCGCCTTCTCGACGCACTCGATGCGGGGATGCACCCACGCGCCCCGACCGGGCAGAACGGCCGTCTCATCGACGACCACGACTGGAATCCGGGCGACGACCCTCAGAAGTGAGGATCGATCGGCGCGCGCGCGGCAACCGACGCACGTTCTTACGGGTTCCATACTACACCTCCGCCGAATCGATCCCCGTGGTGACGCGGCGTCAGGCTTCGTCCATCACCGAATCGGGCTGGATGTCGATCTTGGCGCCGGTGAGCTTTGCGGCGAGACGGGCGTTCTGCCCCTCTTTGCCGATGGCCAGCGACAGCTGATAATCGGGAACGAGTGCGCGCACAGCCTTCAGCGACTCGTCGATGACGAAGGCGCTCGATACCTTGGCCGGTGACAACGCGTTCGCGACGAAGGTGGGCAGATCGGTCGAGAAGTCGACGATGTCGATCTTCTCGTTGCCCAGCTCGCTCGTGACAGCGCGAACCCGCTGCCCCAGTTCGCCGATGCAGGCGCCCTTGGCGTTGATTCCGGGTTCCGTGGCGCGCACGGCGATCTTGGTGCGGTGGCCGGCCTCTCGGGCAAGCGAGACGATCTCGACGGCGCCCGATGCGATCTCCGGCACCTCCAGCGCGAACAACTTGCGAACGAGTGAGGGATGCGTTCGGGAGACCGTGATCGAAGGACCCTTGGTTCCCTTCGACACGCTCGTGACGTAGACGCGGATGCGCGAGCCGTGCGAGTAGTCCTCACCTGGAACCTGCTCCTCGGGAGGGAGGATGGCCTCGATCGTTCCGAGGTCGACGTGAATCATGCGGGGGTTCGGTCCCTGCTGGATGATTCCGGCGACGATGTCGCCCTCACGACCCTTGAACTCACCGAGAACAGCGTCATCCGCAATGTCGCGAAGACGCTGGTTGATGACCTGCTTGGCCGCAAACGCACCGATCCGACCGAAGTCGCTCGGGCTGTCTTCGCTCTCGCCGATCACAGCACCGTCGTCGTCGAGCTCGGGCACGTAGATGCTCACGTGGCCGCTCTTGCGGTCGAGGTGCACGCGTGCGTTCGGAGCCACGGGCGCCGGCGTGTCTTTCGGCGCGTCGACCGGCAGGACCGGCGTCGTGTGCTTGATGTAGGCGGTCAGGATCGCCTGTTCGATGATCTCTACCAGTTCGTCGAACGGGATCTCCCGCTCGCGCTCCAAGAGCCTGAGCACGCTGAGGTCGATGTCCATAACCCGGCCTCCTTCTTCTGTATTAAGTTCGTGGTCCCCCGACGCGGATGGCGTCAGGTCCAACAGACCAATTTACCCGACGGACGGGCTCCGCGGTACCGCACACGCAAATCAGCGCAGGCGAGGCACGAGCTCCGTGATGGGCACCTCGACACGTTCTCCGGATGCGCGATCCCAGAGTTCGACCACGCCATCGACGGCGCCGCGACCGACGATCACGATCGTGGGCACGCCGAGCAGTTCGGCGTCGCCGAACTTGA
The DNA here is from genome assembly GCF_900177685.1 of Agreia pratensis. Lineage (GTDB taxonomy): Bacteria > Actinomycetota > Actinomycetes > Actinomycetales > Microbacteriaceae > Agreia > Agreia pratensis. The sequence continues at coordinate 204,340 of NZ_FXAY01000003.1, read as the reverse complement.
CGCCGGGCGACACTTTGGGCCGGTCGTCGAAGAGCACCTCGAGCCCGGATGCCTCGATGGCCTCGACGATCGTCTCGGCCGTCTCGTAGACGGCGGCGTCTCGACCCGTGGCCACGACGTGCACGTCGAACGGGGCCACCGCTTTGGGCCAGATGAGACCCTTGTCGTCGTTGTTGAGCTCGGCGATGATCGCGAGGATACGTGTGACGCCGATGCCGTACGAGCCCATGGTGACCGTAGCGAGCTTGCCGTTCTCGTCTTGCACCTTCAGCCCGAGAGCCTCGGCGTACTTGCGACCGAGCTGGAAGACGTGACCGATCTCCATGCCACGGGCGAGCTCGACGGGCCCGGAGCCATCGGGTGCCTCATCGCCGGCGAGTACTTGAGCGACCTCGACGGTTCCATCGGCGGAGAAATCGCGCCCGGCCACGAGCCCGAACACATGGCGTCCGTGCTGGTTCGATCCCGTGATCCAGCCGCTGCCGTCGGAGACGCGCGGGTCGAGCAGGTAGCGGATGCCTGTGGAGCCGGTCGTTCCGAGAACGGCCCCGTCAGCAGACCACGGTCCGATGTAGCCCTTTACGAGTCCGGGATTGGCGACGAAGTCTTTCTCGATCGCGGCCTCGACTTCGGCCGGCGCGAAGGCGACCTCGGCACGCTTCAGATCGACCTCGCGATCGCCAGGAAGACCGATGACGACAAGCTCGCGGCTGCCGTCGAGGTGTCGAAGCGCCAGAACGACGTTCTTCAGCGTGTCGGCTGCGCTCCACGAGCGACCGTCGGGTCGGGGGTGGTTCGTGTTGGCCAGGTCGACCAGCGTCTGGATCGTGGGTGTATCGGGGGTGTCATGCACATCGGGCGGCGTGAGCCCCTCGTATGAGCGCGGTGCGGGCGTCGTGGTCGTGAAGGCTTCGACGTTCGCCGCGTATCCCCCGGCGCTGCGCACAAAGGTGTCTTCGCCGATGGGAGTGGGATGGAGGAACTCCTCACTCTTCGAGCCGCCCATTGCTCCGGCATCGGCCTTGACGATCACGTACTCGAGTCCGAGCCGTGTGAAGATGCGCTCGTACGCCGCACGCTGAGCCTGGTACGAGGCCTCGAGCCCCTCGTCGGTGACATCGAACGAGTACGCGTCTTTCATCGTGAACTCGCGCCCGCGCAGCAGACCGGCACGGGGGCGTGCCTCATCGCGGTATTTGTCCTGGATCTGATAGATCGACAGGGGCAGATCCTTGTAGCTGTTCACCAGGTCTTTGACCAAAAGAGTGAAGACCTCTTCGTGCGTCGGTGCCAGAACGTAGTCGGCCTCGTGCCGGTCGCTGAGTCGGAACATGCCGTCGCCGTACTCGGTGTAGCGGCCCGTGACCTCGTAGGGCTCCTTGGGCAGCAGCGCCGGAAAATGCACTTCGTGTGCGCCCGCGGCAGTCATCTCCTCGCGGATGATGTTCTCGATTCGGGCCTTGACGCGGAGGCCGATCGGCAGCCACGCGAAGATACCGGGAGCCTGCCGGCGGATATAGCCGCCGCGCACCAAGAGGCGATGGCTCGCCACCTCTGCATCGGAGGGATCTTCGCGGAGGGTACGGAGGAAATAGTTGCTGAGGCGAACTGACACGCTCACCAGTCTATTGATCGAAGCGCCGTCAACCCGACAGAGAGGTCAGTTGCCGACCGAGCATGTGACCTTCGCGGCCGTCTGGCCGGTGAACGAGTCGGGCAGAACCGTGGCGCCGCCCGCATCCGGAGCCGGCGTTGCGGCGGGATCTGCCGGAGTCGCGGTGGCCGGATCGCTGGCCGGCGGTGCGTCACCGGTGCCATCGGCAGCGGTCGCAGAGTCTGCCGTGCCCACCTGGCTGAGGTCGAGCGGGGTGTCGGCTGCCAACGCCGCATTGAGGATCGTCGAGTCTGCCTCGTTCACGACCACGCGGTTCGGATCGTCGGGATCGCCGCTGACCGGGTAGCGCAGGAACGCGACCTTGTCGAGCTGCACGCCCTGCAGCGCCTTCGCGATCGAGACCATCGAATCGACCTTGCCGAGTTCCGTCGACAGGAACATGTTGCTGAGGGCCGCGTTTGCGAGACCGTAGAGCGTGACCGGGTTGCTGAGGGTGCCGTCGGAGAGCATCTTGCGAACGAGGGCGGATAGATAGACCTGCTGCGAACTGATGCGCGCCAGGTCGCTGCCGTCGCCGACGCCCTCTCTCGTGCGGAGGAATGCAAGGGCGTCTTCACCCGACAGTGTCTGGTTGCCCGCAGCCAGGTGGAGGTTGCTGTACGGATCGTCGATCGGCTTCGAGATGCAGACGTCGACACCACCGATCACCGACGTCATGGCGGCGACACCATCGAACGAGATGACGCCGGCGTAGGGAATCTTGAGGCCCGTCATCTGCTCGACGGTCGCGACGACACAACCGAGGCCACCACGCTGTCCGCCACGACCGAGAGCCGTGTTGAGCTGCTGGTACGACGTCGCGCCGTAGACCTCCCCCGTGTCGGGATCGGTGCACTTCGCCATGTCGACCATCGTGTCGCGCGGAAAGCTGATGACGCTGACGTTCTGATGATCCTGACTGATGTGCAGGAGCATGGTGACGTCGTTACGGGCACCCTCGGTGTCGTCGCCCTCAGTCGAGATCTGATTGATGCGCGTGTCGCTGCCGACGATGAGAACGTTGACGCCGCCTTCGATGGCCCCCACATCGACGAGCTGTGGCACGTCGGTTTCGTTGCTCAGCGCGACGGTATTCGCCTGCACGGTGGATGCGAGTCCATTGACGGCGATCGCGACGATCGACATGGTGCTCACGACCGCGACGGTGGCCGTGATCGCGACGATCCGGATGACCGCCCAGATTCCCGAGCGATTACCGAGGCGGCCGTGTCGCGGTGCGATGGAGGATGTACGTAACGAGCTGATGAGAATCGAATTCCTTTGTCTGACCCGAAAGGGTTTCGGCAAGGTTCACGAAACTAGCGAGAGAACTTCGGAATTTGCTGTGTTCTCGCGCGGATTCTGCTGAGCGCCCACGTCACCAGGGCTTGTCGACATAGTCCGGATCGGCCGGAGTGCGCTCAGCCGTCTGCTGGTCGCTACGATCCTGACCCGCGTCACGGAGCTTCTGCTCGAGCTGGTCGACCGTCGCATCGCTCGGCGAATCATCCGGCTTCGGCTGATCGTCGCTCTTGTCACCCTGGTCTTCGGGGGGTTGCTCGGCAAGCGCCTCTTTCTTCTCGGTCACTCGCTTCTCCGAGTCGGAGAGATCGTCATCGGTGCCGTCCGATCCATTCTGCGGCGGCTGCCGACATGACTCATCGGCCTTGTCGATCACGTCGAGCGCCTGGTCGTAGAACGTGGACGCCTCATCGTTTTTCGTCGGATCGGCGGCGATGACCGCGTCGCCCTGGCGCTCGAGGACCAGCGACAGATTGACGCGCACGGGGCACTGGTCTGCAGGGGATGCCAAGCCGAGCGAGCGCTCGAACTCGAGCTGCGCATCCGCATCGAGCCCCTGGGCTGCGAGTCCGTCACCGACAGCGAAGTGCGCCTTCCACGGGTCTATCACGTTGACGACGGTGAGCCATCTTGCCAGCGATGTGGCTGACTCGAAGTCCTCGCGCTCGTACGCGGCAGAGACCTGGCCGGATACGATCGCGAGCCCGATCAACTTGACCGCGACGACCGTCGCGAGCACGGTCGGCGCCAGGGCGACGAGACCTGCTTTCGTGCGACGGCGCATCATTCCCCACTCCCATGCCGAATGGACGCCGCGCGGAGTTCGCGGAGACGACGCACGACCAGAATGGCTTCGAGGGCGAGCAGCAGCACGAGCGCTGCGGCCGGGATCCAGTACAGCTCGGTCGTTCCACCCGACGACTCGTTCGATGTGGCGAGATTGGGAGACGAGCCGACATCGGCTACGGGCGCGTCGCCGGGAGAGGTCCGGTGCACATACTCCACACCCAGTTGGTCTGCGATCGTGCGGAGATTCTTCTCGTCGATCACCGAGCGAGCGGGCGAACCCGTGTCATCTTTTACATAGCCGTCATCGGTCTTGTCATCGTCGTAGTACCCCGTCTGCACCCGCATCTGGCCTCCGGCCTCGGTGCCGTAGCCGAAGACGAAACCCGCGCTGACGAGCGGTGCGGATTCGTCGAAGCTCTCGACGGGCGCCGACGAGGTCTGCTCACCATCGCCGAAGTAGTACACGACGCGCGAACGATCCGGCTCTGCATCCTGCGCTCGCTGCAGCGTCGAGGCGAGGAGGTCCTTCGCCTGGGTGATGCTGCTGCCGTTCGAGTAGAGCGTGATCTCGGGCGCCAGGACATCTGCCGCGTTGGAGACCGCCGTGGCATCAGAGGTGAGAGGCACACGAAGCACGGCGGAGCTGTCGAAGGACATCAGGGCGAACTTCGCACCCGGATACGCCGCGACCAGGTCGACGATGTCGCTCTTCACACCGTCGAGTCTCGGGTCGGAACCATCGAAGTCTTCGGCGATGATGCTCGTGGTGGTGTCGACCACGAAGAAGACGTCGACATCCGTCGTCGCCTTTTCGCCCGCGGCCCCGGGAACTCCTGGCCGGAGGGCGACGAGTAAGAGCACGACCACGATCGCTGCGCGCAGCGACCACGACAGCAGACGCGGACGGTTCTCGCGCAGAATCAGCTGCCAGATCACGAACGCCGCCAGCACAGTGAAGACTGCGATGAGCACGGGCAGTGGCAGAACGGGGAAGAATCTCACAGCCTGGCCCTCCAAGCGAGAACGAGCAGGCTAGCGAGAAGCACGAGAGAGAGCACGACCAGGGGGGTGGGCTGGTCGGAGACGATCAGTTTCGGTTCGTCATCGACCAACGCGGCTTCCGTCGCCTCGATGCCGTCGACGATCGTCGGAACCGTGTCGGCCGACTCGAGCACGAAGTAGTCGCCGCCGGTGGAATCTGCGACACGCTGAAATTCCGCCGAGTCCTCGGATGCACCGGGACTGGTCACGCTCGGGTCGATCCCGTAGACCCGCACGTCGCGAGATTTCGCGAATGCGCCAGCCTCGTCGAGGGTCATGATCGGCGTTCCGTTGATGTCGTTGTCCGTCGCCAGCACGACTGAACGCGATCGCTTCTCGTCTGTCCTGTCGAAGGTGAGCACGCACGATGCGAGGCCGTCGCCGATGAGTGACGCGCCCTCCCCCGTTAGAGTCCCACCGAACGCATCACCGAACTCCCCCGTGCCGTCGAGACTCGAGCGCACGGACTCGAGTTGCTGGGCGATGTAGTCGTAGTCGTCGGTGAGGGGAAAGACCTGGGCTGCGGACGAGTTGAAGATGACGAGCGCGAGCCGCTCGCCCTCGAATCCCTCGGAGAGTTCCTTGAATCGTTCGAGAACGTCGATGTCGACATCCGTCATCGAGCCCGAGACGTCGAGACACAGGACCACGTCGCGGGTGAATTTCGCCGGCTTCTCGGTAGAGGTTGTGATCGGTCGAGCAGCGAGCAGAGCAGCCGTCGCGATGAACAGCGACACGACGACGAGCGTCACGATACTGAGTCCGCGCATCCTCGACACGGCTGCCACGAAGCCCGGGAGCCTCGTGAGGCGCCCTGTGTGAGCGACCGGAACATCGGCATCCGACCGCTGTCGTCGACGACGAAGCCGCGGCACCACGATCACGGCGACGACGACCGGCACCAGGCCGAGCAGGATCCACGGGTTGGCTAGCCCCACGATTCGATCACCTGCCTCGCCCTGACCACGGCCGACGAGATCTCGCTGCGATCGGCGGACTCGAACGACGCCGGATAGTACTCGGCGATCGCTGCCGTCACCGTAGGCAGCGGGGAGGACTGCAGCTCAGTCAATGTCATCACCGGCGCGTCGACCCCGCTGACGGCGCGCGCATACTGACGTACGACGGCGCTGAGGCGGTGATGGGCGGAGCGGGCCGAGAGCCCGCCGGCGGCGAACTCGGCCTCGATCTCGGTGATCCGCGCGTGGTATTCGGCGCGGAGTCCTGCAAGCCCGCCGGGCGGCAGCGGCTGAGACGACGAGCGCTTGCGTGCGCGCACAAGAAGAATCACCAGGATTGTCGCGATGACGACCACGATGAGCGCGATGCCGATGACGAGCCAGGAGCTGCCGTAGCCGATCGGAGGAATGAGTTCTGTATCAGGCACGCGACCTGGCCTTCAGCAGGTGCAGAAGTGACGGCACGACGTCGTCGACACGCCCCACGCGCCTGTGCGATACCCCGAGGTCGTCGAACGTCGTCTGGCGGTCGAGGATCTCCTCGTCGATCGAACGCGTGAGCTCTGCGGTGAGTCGCCGGTCGGTGCGGAGCGCCTCGGGAATCTGCCATCCATCGTCGACCGCCGTGGCGCCCGCGAACCGTAACGGATCGATGTCACCAACGGTCACCCAGACGAGCTCGTGCTGGGCGCGGAGTCGGCGAACCAGTCTCGTCTGTTCCGCTCCGAGGGTCGCATCGTCGGTCACGACCACGACGATCGCACGCCTCCGCACGGTGCGGGCCACGAGCCGCAGGGTGCGCTCGAGGTCACTCTGCGGCGAATCGAGACTGTGCGCCGCGTCGATTGATCGGAGAACCCGTTCGAGGTGATCTTCGCTCGATCGGGCAGGAAGACGGATCGTGCGTTCGGCGTCGCCGGAGAGCAGCGCGACCTCGTCACCGTGGCGCACCGCGAGATAGCCGAGCACCCCGACGACAGCGAGTGCGACCTCGCTCTTTCGTTCTCCGTCGGCTGCTCGCGCCGCCATATTGCGACCCGTATCGAGAACGAAGTACACCGTTTGCCGCCGCAAAGCCGTATACCGTCTGACCAGAGTCGCTCCGTGACGCGCGGTGGCCTTCCAGTCGATGTCCCGCACCTCGTCGCCCGCGACATAGCTGCGCAAGTCCTCGAAGTCCATGCTCCGACCGGTGACGAGCGACCCGTACTCACCGTCGAGCAGATGCAACGCCTTTCGATGCGCGTGGATGAACATCCGCGACTTGATCCGCACGAGAAGGCTGTCCATAGCGCTCAGGGCGTCTGGACCGACGCGAAGATCGCATCGATGACGGCTTCGGGGCGCACGCCCTCGGCGTCGGCGTCGAAGTTCAAGATGACCCGGTGCCGCAGAACCGCGTGCCTAATCGCCTTGACGTCATCGGGCACGACATGGGCGCGACCCGACAGAAGTGCCAACGCCCGCGCGGCCTGCATGAAGGCGATGGTGCCGCGGGGGCTCGCACCGTACTCGACGTAGCCGGCCAGTTCTTCGCCGATGTAATTCAGCGGATTGCGGGTCACATAAACGATCGACACGATGTAGTTGCGGATCGCGTCGTCGACGTAGACCCGCGACGCGGCCTGCTGCAAGAAGCGCACGTCGTCGAGCGAGACCGTGCCCTCGTGCTGGCTCGATGCGTCGAAGACTCCGGCATCGAGGCGTCGCAGCACCTCGAGCTCCTCCTCGATCGTCGGGTAGTCGATGATCTCCTTCAGCAAGAACCTGTCCATCTGTGCCTCGGGCAGCTGGTACGTGCCTTCCTGCTCGATGGGATTCTGCGTCGCCATCACCAGGAAAGGCTCTGGCAGCGGGTAGACGGTTCCGCCGATCGTCGTCTGGCGCTCCTGCATTGCCTCGAGCATCGCGCTCTGGGTCTTCGCGCTGGAACGGTTGACCTCGTCGAGCAGCACGAAATTCGAGTGCACGGGGCCCAGCTGAGTTTCGAAGGTGCTCGTTCTGGCGTCATACACCTGGGTGCCCGTGATGTCGCTGGGCAGCAGATCGGGGGTGCATTGGATGCGCGTGAACTGCGCGTGGATGGCTCGGGCGAGCGTGGTCGCCGCGGTCGTCTTGGCGAGCCCCGGAACGCTCTCGAGGAGCACGTGGCCTCCGGCGACGAGCGCCACCAGCAGTGCGCGACGAAGAGTGACCTGACCCACGACGGTGGCCGAGTAGGACGACTCGATGGCGTGCACGATCGTGCCCGCGCGCTCCATCTCCTGCGGGGTCAGAGGTTCCGACCTCATCGGGCTCCGACCGTGACGACGGGGCTGCCGGTCGACGTATCCGCAGCAGGCATCTCGGCGGCGAGGCGGTTCGCCTCTTCGATGAGCGTGGCGACGATCTCGGCCTCGGGCACCGTCTTGATGACCTCTCCCTTGACGAAGATCTGGCCCTTCCCGTTTCCGGATGCGACGCCCAGGTCGGCCTCGCGGGCCTCGCCCGGGCCGTTGACGACACAACCCATGACGGCGACGCGCAGCGGCACGGTCATGCCTTCGAGGCCGTCGGTGACGTCGTTGGCGAGCTTGTAGACGTCGACCTGCGCGCGACCGCAGCTCGGGCACGAGACGATCTCGAGCTTGCGCTCACGCAGGTTGAGCGACTGCAGGATCTGCAGGCCCACCTTGATCTCCTGGGCAGGAGGGGCCGAGAGCGACACTCTGATCGTGTCGCCGATGCCCTCGCCGAGCAGGATGCCGAATGCCGTGGCGCTCTTGATCGTGCCCTGGAACTCGGGACCAGCCTCGGTGACTCCGAGGTGCAGCGGCCAGTCGCCGCGTTCGGCGAGCAGGCGGTATGCCTTGACCATGATGACCGGGTCATTGTGCTTGACCGAGATCTTGAAGTCGTGAAAGTCGTGCTCCTCGAACAGGCTCGCCTCCCAGACGGCGCTCTCGACGAGTGCCTCCGGCGTGGCCTTTCCGTATTTCTGCAGAATCGAGGGTTCGAGCGAGCCCGCGTTCACACCGATGCGGATCGAGACATCGGCAGCCTTGGCCGCCGCCGCGATCTTGCCGACCTGATCATCGAACTTGCGGATGTTGCCGGGGTTGACCCGCACGGCAGCACAGCCCGCGTCGATCGCCGCGTACACGTAGTTCGGCTGGAAGTGGATGTCGGCGATGACCGGGATCTGGCTCTTCTTCGCGATGATCGGCAGAGCCTCTGCGTCGTCTCGGCTCGGCACGGCGACACGCACGATGTCGCATCCGGATGCTGTGAGCTCGGCGATCTGCTGGAGAGTCGCGTTGATGTTCGGAGTCGGGGTCGTCGTCATCGACTGGACGCTGACGGGAGCGTCACCGCCAACGAGCACTTTGCCGACTTTGATCTGACGGGACTTGCGCCGAGGTGCGAGGGTTTCAGGCACTTTCGGCATTCCCAGATTGATAGCAGCCACATCTCCCAGTGTAGGCGTCGACCGGACAGGCGAGGCCGGTGCCACGCTAATCCTCGTTCCAGCCCGTTCGCACCAGGTGGGTCTCGTAGGCGGTGACGACCAATTGCACCCGGTCTCTCGCACCGAGTTTCTGCATGATCCTCGACACGTGCGTCTTGGCCGTCAGCGGACTGAGAAACAGCTTCGACGCGATCTCTTCGTTGGTCAGGCCATGGCCGACAAGAGCGAGCACTTCGCGTTCCCGGTCGGTCAGCACCGCCAGCGTCTCCGTATCGACAAGTGCCGACAGTCCTCCGGCCACCCGCCCGAGGAGCCTTCTCGTCACCCCCGGAGAAAGCAGCGCGTCACCGACAGCGGCGACGCGTACGGCCCTGATGAGCTCGACAGGCTCGGTGTCCTTCACGAGAAAACCTGATGCACCGGCGCGAATGGCGTCGATGACATAGTCATCGAGCTCGAAGGTGGTGACGATCACGATGTGCGTTGCAGAGTTCTGCGGGTCGGCCACGATCTGTCGGGTCGCCCAGATGCCGTCGCCGTCGGGCATCCGGATGTCCATCAGCACGACATCGGGATGCAGCCGGCCCACGAGAGCCACGGCTTCGGTACCACTCGCGGCCTGCCCGACGACGTCGATGTCGGGCTCGCTGGCGAGGAGCGCCGTGAACCCTGCCCGGATGAGCTGTTGATCGTCGGCGATCACCACTCGGATCATGTCAGCGGCTTCCATTCGTCGATGCTCTCGTGGAGCGGGGAATCGTGGCGGTGACCGCGAAGCCCTGTGGTGAAAGGGTGACGGCCTCGAGATGTCCGCCGAGCAGTTCCGCCCGTTCGCGCATTCCGAGGAGTCCCTTGCCTGCAACGGATTCCACGTCGTCCGCCACTCCTTTGCCGTTGTCGCTCACTCGGAGCACGATATCGTCGTCGGTTGATCGAAGTTCGACCCGGGCTTTCGTGGCCGACGAATGCCGCACGATGTTCGTGAGGCTCTCCTGAGCGATGCGATAGAGCGCGAGCTGAGCGGCCGCCGAGGGAGCGGAACCGACGTGCGAGTCGAGTTCGACGTCGACACCGCTCGCTCGGATGTTCTCGACAAGACGGGGAAGACTCTCGAGGTCGGCCTCGGGCACGAGGGGCGCGTCGCCGGAATCGCCCGCGTCACCACGGAGGATGCCGAGCACGTCGCGAACCTCGTCGAGTGCCTGTTTGCTACTGGCCTTGATACTGGCGAGAGCCTCTCCCGCTTTCTCGGGCTGCGATTCGAGAAGGTGCAGCCCGACACCGGCCTGAACATTGATCGATGAGAGGGAATGGGCCAGCACATCGTGTAGCTCTCGGGCGATACGCACCCGCTCCTGCTGCGCGGCGTCCATCCTTCGCCTGGTCTGCATGCTGCGCAGCGCGGCGAATCGCTCGCGTCGGGCTCTGATCGACGAGCCGAATCCGAGCGAGATGATGATTCCGGCGGTGAGCAGCACGGCGGGCACGGGATCCCAGCCGACTCCCGCGAGAGCGCTCGACACGAAGGCGACGACCCAGCCGACGACGACGGATGCCACGGCCCAGACGCCCGCGCCTCGCACGACCGCGAGGCACGCCGCGAAGAGCACCGACGCATACGAGGCGAAGATCGACGGGTCGACGAGAAGATCGGCGACGGAGACCACTGCCACAGCCACCACGGCAGGCCCGGGGAATCGACGTGCCGCGATCAGAGCACAGGGGCCGAGCACGGCGAACAGAAACGCCAGCCCCGCGGCACCCGGAGACGCGGAGACACCCGCGAGTTGGGCCGTGACAGCGACCAGTTGCACGACGAGCGAGATGATCACCGGCAGCCAGAGCCGCGCCTGCGGTGGAACGAACGGGCCCCTCGGGCCGATTCCGTACGCGCCTCGCCATCCGGATCGAGGCCCGTGACGATGATGCCGATGTTCGAGCGGCCCACCCCAGCCGTCACGGCGCGGGTCGTGCGGTGCGCGCGGGCTGCTCATGGTCTCGATGCTAGCGAGCGCTGCGCGTGTCGCGCGTCGCCCCACTGCCGCATCGTGGTCTACTCCCGCGGGAGTACCCCACGTCGGTCGGGGGTCAACCGAAGAGGTTGATCGGCTTGACGATGTCGGCGTACGTCAGCAGCACACTCATTGCTCCGATGACGATGACCACGGCGAACGTCAGCGGCATCAGCTTGGCTGTGTCGACGGGACCCGGGTCACGGCGCTTGAAGAGCTTGGCGAAGAACCGGCGGATGCCCTCCCACAGTGCACCTGCGATATGACCACCGTCGAGCGGCATCAGAGGCACCAGGTTGATGACACCGAGCGCGATGTTCAGCGAGCCGATGAGGCCGAGGAGGGTCGCGACCTTCGACTGAACAGTGAACTCGTCCATACTCGCGATCTCGCCCGCGGCACGACCGACCCCGACAACGCTGATGGGGCCGTTCGGATCGCGGGGTCCGGAACCGAACGCCGCGTTGGCGACGTCGACCATGCGTTGGGGAAGGTTCAGAATGATATGCGCCACACTCGCGATGTTCTCGCCCACGAAGGGCAGCACGGAGCCGGGACCCTGCGGCACCAGTTCCTGCTTCGGGCCGATTCCGACGAAGCCGACCTCCTGCGTCACCGGCTGCCCCGAATCGTCGAGCACTTTGTTACCCGTGGAATCCAGCTCGTAGCGCTCCGCGAGGAACGGAACCACGGTCAGGGTCTTCGTCTGGCCGTCTCGCTGCACCTCGACGCTCAGCGTCTTGTTCGGAGACTTCTGAATGATCGCCGTCGACTCGCTCCAGTTCGCGACCGTCTTGCCGTCTATGGCCGTGATGATGTCGCCCTCTTTGAATCCGGCGGTGACGCCCGGCCCTGGGGTGTCACCCGGATCGCAGGTCTGTCGTTCGCTCGTCGCGGGGAGCACGCACTGGCTGATCGAACCGACAGAGGTCTTGGCCACGCCGAACCCGCAGAGCACGATCGCGAACACCACGATGGCGATGACGAAGTTCATCGCCGGTCCGCCGGCCATGATGATGATCCGCTTCCACACGGGCAGACGGTAGAAGGCCCGATCGTCGTCGTCGCCGATGGTCTCCGCGCTCACGTCGCGCGCATCCTGCACGAGAGTGTTGAAGAAGCCGGTGCTCGCATTGCGCACGGCACCGCCTGTCTTCGCGGGCGGAAACATTCCGATCATCGAGATGTAGCCGCCGCCAGGAATGGCCTTGAAGCCGTACTCGGTCTCTCCACGCTTACGCGAGAACAGCGTGGGGCCGAAGCCGATCATGTACTGCGTGACCTTCACCCCGAAGAGCTTCGCCGGAACGAGGTGACCCACCTCGTGCAGCCCGATCGAGACGATGAGGCCGACAAAGATGATGAGCACGCCGAGAATGAACTGAAGGACCGTTTCCACGTGCACACGTTACAGCGCTCCCCCAGCACGCCGCTGTCCGTTCGCTGGACGCGGACCGAACGGCGACCGTCAGTCTCCCGCGTGAATCAGCCCGCGATGAGGGCGTCGGCGGTTCGCCGTGCCCACTGCTCGGCCTCCGCCAGCGAGTCGAGTGTGATGTCGGCCGGAGCCTCGTGCTGCTCCACGACGCTGCGGATGGTGTCCACGATGTCGAGGAATCCGATCTTTCCCGCGTGGAATGCCGCGACTGCCTGTTCATTCGCCGCGTTGAAGACGGCCGGGTAGCTGCGTCCCGCGCGCCCGACCTCTTTGGCGAGTTCCACGGCGGGGAATGCCTCGGAGTCGAGGGGTTCGAACGTCCAGGTCTGCGACGATGTCCAGTCGAGCGGTCGGCCGACGCCGCGCACCCGGTTCGGCCAGTCGAGCCCGAGCGAGATGGGCAGCTTCATGTCGGGTGGCGATGCCTGAGCGATGGTGGAGCCGTCGATGAACTCGACCATCGAGTGGATGATCGACTGCGGGTGCACCGTCACATCGATGCGCCCATAGGCCACGTCGAACAACAGGTGTGCCTCGATCACCTCGAGGCCCTTGTTCACCAGGGTCGCCGAGTTGGTCGTGATGACCAGCCCCATATCCCAGGTCGGATGCGCCAGAGCCTCACGCGGCGTGACATTCGCGAGCGAGTCGCGGCTGCGCCCCCGGAAAGGACCCCCCGACGCCGTGAGCACCAGACGCTCGACCTCCTCCGGCGTGCCGGAGCGCAGCGCCTGGGCGATCGCGGAGTGCTCGGAGTCGACGGGAACGATCTGCCCCGGGCGAGCCAAGTCCTTGAGCAGGTCGCCGCCCACGATGAGGCTCTCTTTGTTGGCGAGGGCGAGAACGCGCCCGGCCTTCAGCGCCGCGACGCTGGGCCCGAGTCCCACGGAACCGGTGATTCCATTCAGCACGACGTCAGCATCGACGTCTCGCACGAGCTGCGAGGCCTCATCAGCGCCGAGCGCGGTGTCAGCGACCCCGAACTCCGCGGCCTGCTCGTCGAGCAGATCTCGGTTGCGCCCGGCTCCGAGGCCGACGACCTCGAATCTCTCGGGATTCGAGCGAACGACATCGAGCGCCTGCACACCGATCGAGCCGGTTGAACCAAGAATGACTACGCGTTTCACATCGCTATCCTTGCACCTGCCGCTGGGTCGACCCGGCGGCAGGCGGTGCAGGTCAGCCAGCCAGGATGTCGATAACGAAGACGAGGGTGTCCGTTCCGGAGATGCCCGCCTGCGGCTGGCCCTTGTCTCCGTAGCCCTGCGCCGGCGGAATCGAGACGATCACCTGAGAACCCACGGTCTGGCCGGCGATGGCAGCCTCGAAGCCCTGCACTGTGCTGCCGGGCTGCACGGCGAACGGCTGCTTGCCCCAGCTCTGGTCGAACACGGCTTTCGTTCCCCAGATGCTGCCCTGGTACTGCACGACAGAGGGCTGTCCGGATTCGACGACCTTGCCGGCGCCCTTCTTCAAGACGGTCACGGTGAGATCGGCGGGCGGCGCCGTGTCGGGGATCGTCACGGTCGGGGTGCCGTCTTCGGCGTCGACGACGGTCGGAACACCGTCGACCGCAGGCTGTGCCTCGCCGTTGGCCTTGAGCTGCGACGGGTCGTTCGCCGGAAGCACCTGGCCCAGATCGACCACGAAAACGAGCGGGTCGGTCGCGGTGATTCCGAGCGCCGAGTTGCCCTTGTCTCCGAAGCCTTCGGAAGCCGGAGCGGCGACGGCGATCCGCGAGCCTCCGTTCAAGCACTCGACGCCTTTGACCAGTCCAGGCAAGAACTGAGTGGCGTCGACGACCATGCTGAGCGAAGCGGAACCCTGATCGTAGGTCGAGAAGACCTTCTTGCCGGAGGTGCCGTTGAACATCGTGAAGTTGAGAATGCCGAAGTCACCGACGTTCGCCTTCGGACCGTCGCCCTCTGAGAGCACGGTGCGCTGGGTCGCGTCGATGTCGACGGGCGAATCGAATGTCGCGTCGGCCGCCGAACCGGCGTCTCCCGTCACCTTGACCGAGTCGGAGAACTTGCCGCTGGGCGTGTCGGTGCATGATCCGGCAGCGGCCTGGGGTGCCGCCGTCGCGCCGGCCGTCGGCGACGCGCTGGGTGCCGGAGACCCCGCGCAGCCCGCAAGGGTGAGGGCGAGCGCCGCCGAGGCAGCGAAGATGACGGGAAGTTTGCGCACGGGAGAGCCTCACAGAATGACGGGAGATGACGTGGACGCGCGGCACGGAGCGCGCGAAGACCGGGGATGATTCCCATCCAGTCTGGACTACCTGTGCCGGACCTTCCTGTTCAGCGGCTGGGAGGGAGAGCGTTCTGTGCGGCGGGGATCCGTTCGTAGACCAGTTCCAGCCCGTCTTCATCGTCGATCTCCTCCCCCACATGAACGAAGCCGAGCTTACGGACGACGGCGAGAGAGGCGACGTTATCTGGGCTGACGCTCGCGCGCACCACAGAGGCAGCGTGCTCCGCGGCCTCCTGCAGGAGCAACGAGACGGTCGAGGTGGCGTATCCCTGCCTCCGATGCGCCTCGAGAACCGTGTATCCGACCTCGAGCATGCCCCGGGCATCCGGGGGCGCGTGAAAGCCGGCGTGCCCCACGACGACGTTCGTCTCAGCGTCGACGATCGCCCGCACGACAACGGCCTCGGCGGCCGGATCCGCGGCGATCTTCGCTCGGAAGACGGGCCACAGCCACGACTCGCTCGTCACAAAGGCCTGAGGCAGGTCGAGCCGCGAGCGGCGGGACGCCCCGGCGAGATCACCATGCTGCAGGAGTGCATAGACCTCGTCACCTAAGAACGCGAGCCGCACCCTCGGTGTCGTCATAGTGTGCCCGCCTTCGCCCGCGCGTCGGTGGGATGGGGGTTGACGATACCGATGCCGGAGATGACGCCGCCGACGATCAGCAAGACGCCGGTGACGATGGCTGCCCTGTGGAATCCGGCGACATCGAGGTTCGTTCCCACGATGAGCCCCGCAGCGGCCACGGCGATGAGCCCCGCGACACGTGACACGGCATTGTTGACGGCGGATGCGATGCCGGCCCGGGCCTGGTCGATCGACCCCAGAATCGCCGAGGTCAGCGGCGCGACGGTGATCGTCATGCCCAGACCGAACACGACGATGCCGGGAAAGACCTCGGTCCAGTAGTCGGCGGAGTCGGTGATGCGCAGCAACAGCAGGAAGCCGGTGCCAGACAGGATCGGGCCGACGAGCATGAAGAACCTCGAGCCGAATCTGCCCGCCAGTCGTCCGACCTGCGTCGACAGCGCGATGCTGATGATCGTCGTCGGCAACGTGCTCAACCCGGCAAGGGTGGCCGAGTAGCCCGCAACCTGCTGGAGAAAGACAGCGAGGAGGAAGGTGCCGAGTGAGAGTGCGCCGTAGACGAAGAAGGTCGAGACGTTGCCGACAGAGAAGTTGCGGACGCGAAAAAGCGACAACGGCATCATCGGTTGGGCCGTGCGGCGCTCGTGCACGATGAAGAGCACGAACGACACGGCTCCGACTACCGCGGGAATGAGGATCACCGGACTCGTCCAGCCGAAGTTGGACTGCTCGATGAGGGCGAAGACGGGCAGGCCGAGTCCCACGATGCCGAGGACGGCGCCGAGCACATCGACCCTCGACCCCTCGGCGGCGGGCTTGTCATGCGGAAGCCGGGCCAGGAAGAACAGTGTCACGGCGATCGGAACGACGTTGATCGCGAAAACGAGCCTCCACGAGACGAGGTCGACCAGGAGACCGCCGATCAGCGGGCCCGCCAGGAACGCCGTGCTGGTCCAGGCTGTCCACGACCCGATGGCTTTGGCCTGAGCAGGGCCGGAGAACGTCGACAGGATGAGGGCGAGCGAGCTCGGCACGAGCAGTGCTCCGGCGACACCCTGAACCGCTCGCGCGCCGATGAGCACGCCGGACGTGGGAGCGATCGCACAGATCAACGAGGAGACGCCGAACCCCACGAGGCCCCAGAACAGCACCTTCTTACGACCGAAGACATCGGAGAGAGAGCCGGCGAGCAGGATGATGGAGCCGAGGGTGATGAGGTAGGCGTCCATGACCCACTGCTGGGTCACGAGGCCGCCGCCCAATTCGCGTGTGATGGCGGGCAGGGCGACCGTGATCACGGTACCGTCGAGGAACGCGACGAAGGCGGAGAGGACGGCGACGATGAGAACCAGTCGCTGCAGAACAGAGGTGGGCGGTGTAGGCACAGTCCTAGCTAACTGCACGGGGGTCGAATCCGTTCCCCTCCAGCGCGTTAACCTCTCGTCCACCTCGACACCCTACGGTTCGATCGCTGTGTGGACACGCGGCGCTCGAACACCCAGGAGACTTTCGTGACCGACTCCCCCGCTGAACCCGGACTCCTCCTGGGCAGCGAGCGCACCCCGGTCCCGCGCACCCTCGTCGACATTCTGCGAGACACGGCCGACAGGCATCCGGAGTCTGCCGCCCTCGCCGACGCAAACGGATCGGTCAGTTATCGCGAACTGATGCGATTGGTGTCACAAGCAGCGGTCTCGTTGTCGGTGGCAGGCGTGCGCCGCGGCGACCGCGTGGGAATTCGCATTCCCTCGGGCAGCCGAACCCTCTACGTCTCGATCCTGGCCGTGCTGGTGCTCGGCGCCGCGTATGTGCCCGTCGACGCCGACGACCCGGAGGAGAGGGCCGAACTGGTCTTCGGCGAGGCGGATGTCGTGGGTCACATCGGCGCGGACGGCACCATCGTGCCGCGCGTCTCATCCGACGGAACCCGGCGCCTTGATAGCCGAGAGAGCGTGGGGCTCGAACCCGTGCGCACGGGCACAGGAACCATAACCACGCTCGGTGCGCCGACCGTCGACGACGATGCCTGGATCATCTTCACCTCGGGCTCGACGGGCGTGCCCAAGGGCGTGGCCGTCACCCACCGATCGGCGGCCGCGTTCGTCGATGCCGAGGCGCGCATGTTCCTGCAGTCCGAGCCGCTCGACCAGACCGACCGCGTGCTCGCCGGGCTCTCGGTCGCGTTCGATGCGTCGTGCGAAGAGATGTGGCTCGCTTGGAGACACGGGGCCTGTCTCGTGCCTGCGCCGCGGTCTCTGGTGCGCTCGGGCGCAGACCTGGGTCCGTGGCTCATCGCGCACGGCATCACTGTCGTCTCGACAGTTCCCACCCTCGCGGGTCTCTGGCCGGCAGAGTCACTCGAGAATGTGCGCCTGCTGATCTTCGGCGGCGAGGCGTGCCCACCCGAGCTCGCCGCACGTCTGGCGACACCTGCCCGAGAGCTCTGGAACACCTATGGCCCGACCGAGGCGACCGTCGTTGCCTGTGGTGCGCTTCTCGACGGCACCACACCGATTCGTATCGGGCTCCCCCTCGACGGCTGGGATCTGGCCGTCGTCGACGCGTCGGGGATTCCCGTGGCAGAGGGCGAGATCGGTGAGCTGATCATCGGCGGAGTCGGGCTTGCCCGCTACCTCGATCCGGCCAAGGACGCGGAGAAGTACGCACCGATGCCCAGTCTCGGGTGGGAGCGCGCCTACCGAAGCGGCGACCTGGTGCGCTTCGAGCGCGAAGGACTCGTCTTTCAGGGCAGGGCCGACGATCAGATCAAGCTCGGCGGACGGCGCATCGAACTCGGCGAGATCGAAGCCGCGCTGCAGGCGCTGCCGGGTGTGGCCGGTGCCGCCGCCGTCGTGCAGACCACAGCCGCGGGCAACCAGGTTCTCGTCGGCTATCTTGCGCTCGACACCGCGATGGCCGAATCCGATTTCGACCGCGCCGCCGCCGTGGCCCGGCTCAGGCAAGAGCTGCCCGCCGCCCTGGTTCCCGTGCTCGCCATCGTCGAGTCCATACCGACCCGGATCTCTGGAAAAGTCGACCGGTCCGCACTCCCCTGGCCCCTCGCATCCGCAGCGGGAGCGCCCGCCGGCGCGGCAGCCGAACTCGGCGGAACGGCTGGATGGCTGGCCGGACTCTGGACAGAGGTACTCGGCACATCCATCACCGACGCGTCCGACGATTTCTTCGCGGTCGGAGGCGGCAGTCTTGCCGCGGCACAGCTCACGAGCATGATCCGTGCGCGCTTTCCCGAGGCGCGCGTGTCTGATCTCTACGACCACCCGCGCATCGGAGCGCTGGCGACCGAACTCGACTCTCGGGCACCGAGCGTGGCCGCGGAGCCACGCATTGTGACACCTACCCCGCGCTCCACCCAGTGGGCCCAGACCCTGCTCGGAATTCCGCTGCATATCATCGTCGGCGCGCGCTGGAGTGTCTATCTCCTCGCCGCGAATGCACTGCTTCTCGCCTTCGCCGGCATCGACTGGCTCCCGGCCGTTTCATGGTGGTGGCTGCTCGCGGGGTTCGTGCTTCTCGTGACCCCCTTCGGGCGCATGGGAGTCTCGGTGGTGGCAGCGCGCCTGCTGCTTCGCGGCGTCAAGCCCGGTGCGTATCCGCGCGGAGGTCACGTTCACGTGCGTCTCTGGATGGCCGAGCAGGTCGCCGCACTGGTGGGTGCGGCCAGCCTCGCCGGCGCACCCTGGATCGCCTACTACGCGCGCGCTCTCGGAGCCACCATCGGCGAGGGCGTCGACCTGCACTCCCTTCCCCCGGTCACAGGCATGCTCAAACTCGGAGCACGCGTCGCGATCGAACCCGAGGTCGACCTCTCCGGCTACTGGCTCGACGGAGACGTGTTGCGAATCGGCACGGTCTCGGTCGGGGCGGATGCGACGATCGGCGCGCGAAGCACGCTTCTGCCCGGCGCCAGGGTCGGCCGTGGCGCCGAGATCGCCGCGGGTTCCAGCGTGTCCGGCCGGGTTCCGGGCGGCGAACGATGGGCGGGGTCTCCGGCCGAGCGGATGGGCAAGGCCCGCCCGGGTTGGCCCTCCGAACGGCCGCCGCGAGCATCCGCCTGGGTCGCCGCGTACGGCGCCGGTTCGGTGCTGCTGTCTCTTCTGCCTCTCGCCGCCCTGGCGGTCGGTGCACTGGTCACCGGCGCCATGGTGCACGGCTCGGGATCTCTCGGCGAGCTCGCGTTGAGGGCCCTGGCGTCGGTGCCCCTCGCGACCGTCGCTGCAGGTGTCGTCTTCGCGCTGCTCGTCGTGGTCAGCGTTCGACTACTGGGCATCGGTCTTGCTCCCGGGCACCACCCAGTGCGCTCCCGCGTCGGATGGCAGGTCTGGGCGACCGAACGCCTGCTCGATCTGTCGCGCACGATGCTGTTCCCTCTCTATGCGAGCCTCTTCACACCCGTCTGGCTGAGACTGCTCGGAGCAAAGGTCGGAACGAATGTCGAAGCGTCGACGGTGCTTCTGCTCCCCGCGATGACCACGATCGGCGACCATGCCTTCCTCGCCGACGACACAATGGTCGCGTCGTACGAACTCGGCGGCGGCTGGATGCGTATCGACGAGGCCAAGATCGGCCGTCGAGCGTTCCTCGGAAACAGCGGCATGACCGGGCCTGGGCGAACGGTTCCGAAGAACGGGTTGGTCGCCGTGCTGTCGGCGACTCCGCGCAAGGCCAAATCGGGGTCATCGTGGCTCGGCAACCCGCCGGTACGTCTGCGCCGGGCGGTCGCCGAGTTCGATGAGAGCCGCACCTACCGGCCTCCCGCCTCATTGCGAGTGGCGCGCGCGCTGTGGGAGCTCTGCCGTCTCGTGCCGGTGATGATCACCGTCGGCATCGGGCTCGGCGTTCTGCTTGCGCTCGAGTTCCTCCTCACCTCGTTCGGCCTCGGCTGGGTGATCGTTCTCTCCGGGCCCGTGATGCTCGCTGCTGGTGCCGTCGCGGCAGCCGTCACGACCGTCGCAAAGTGGACGATCGTGGGCAGAATCCGGGCCACGGAGCATCCACTCTGGTCGTCTTTCATCTGGCGCAACGAGGTGTCGGACACCTTTGTCGAGATGGTGGCGGCTCCCTGGTTTGCGCGGGCGGCAACCGGAACGCCCGCCCTCGCCCTGTGGCTGGCGTCGCTCGGCGCGCGCATCGGCCGCGGATCGTGGATCGAGACCTACTGGCTACCAGAAGCCGACCTCGTCGAACTCGGCGCGGGATCGAGCGTCAACCGCGGCTGCGTGGTTCAAACGCATCTCTTCCACGACCGCGTGATGTCGCTCGACACCGTCGTGATCGCATCCGGAGCAACCCTTGGCCCGCACAGCGTGATCCTCCCCGCAGCACGAATCGACGACGGCGCTACTGTCGGGCCGGCGTCGCTGGTGATGCGCGGCGAGATCGTACCAGCAGCCAGCCGCTGGACCGGCAACCCCATCGCTCCGTGGAATACTTGAGCGACAGATGCCGCACACTCCTTCGCACCCCAGTCACGGTTCACTGACCATCGGTGACAGCTACGTCCCCACCAGCGGCAACGGCGGCTACACCGTCTCGTCGTACGACCTCGATCTCGACTACAGGGTCGCGAACAACCGTCTGGCCGCAACCGCTGTCATCACAGCCACGGCCACCCACGAGTTGACCCGCTTCAGCGTCGATTTCTGCGGGCTCGTAGCGACGCGTGTCACCATCGACGGTGTGGCCCCCTCGAAACTGGTCGAATCCGCGAGGAAACTGACCATCACACCGGCGAAGACCATCCCGGCCGGCCAGGAGTTCGTCGTCACGGTGCGCTACGGAGGATCGCCGCGGCCCGTTCGCAGCCCCTGGGGCGAACTCGGCTGGGAAGAGCTCAGCGAGGGCGTGCTCGTCGCCTCTCAACCCAGCGGCGCACCCAGCTGGTTCCCGTGCAACGACCACCCCAGCGACAAGGCCTCGTTCCGCATCCGCATCGCGGCCGAGTCGTCGTACTCGGTCCTCGCGAACGGGCGACTCGTATCGAAGGTCCGACGGGCGAGCCGCACGACCTGGACGTTCGAGACCGTCGAGCCGATGGCCACCTACCTGGCCAGCATCCAGATCGGCGTATACCGAGAGCTGGTGCTCTCCCGTGTGCCCGTTCCGCAGACCGTGCTCGCACCCGCCTCCGTCATGGCACGAGCGCAGAAGGACTTCGCCGACCAGGAGAAGATGCTGGCTCTCTTCGAGCGCTCGTTCGGTCCCTACCCCTTCGGCGAGTACTCGGTCGTCGTGGCCGATGACGACCTCGAGATCCCGGTCGAAGCCCACGGCTTCGCCGTCTTCGGCAGGAACCACATCGACGGCCTGGGGGGCTCCGAGCGGCTCATCGCCCACGAACTCGCGCACTCCTGGTTCGGCAACAGCGTCACCGCCACGACCTGGAAGGACATCTGGCTGCACGAGGGCTTCGCCTGCTACGCCGAATGGCTCTGGTCGGAGGAATCCGGCGGCCCGACCGTGCACCGACTTGCGCATCAGCACTGGGCGCGTCTCTCACACCTCCCCCAAGACCTGACGATCGGCGATCCCGGGCCCGAGAAGATGTTCGACGACCGGGTCTATAAGCGGGGCGCGCTCACGCTCCACGCTCTGCGCGTCACTCTCGGCGACGACGCCTTCTTCGAACTTCTGAGTTCGTGGGCGACCGAGAACCGGTACGGCAATGTGACGACAGAGGGCTTCTACCTGCACGCCCGCGACCGCAGCAGCGTCGACCTCGACGCGCTCTTCGAGAGTTGGCTCTTCTCAGAGCGGCTGCCGGTTCTTCCTCGCTGAACACGCCTGCTACGGGCGGTCGAGCAGCTCGACGACGACGGGGTCTTGTCCGAGCATGGCAACCGTGAGAACCAGCGTCGGGTCTGCGAGCGGCACCTCCACGATCACCGCGTCGGGCGCGAGGCCGGATGCGAGATCGACGGTCGTCAGGTCGATGCGAAGACCACGACCGGTCGCTTTGAGATACGCCTCCTTTTGTGACCAGAGCCGGGTGCGCAGCAGAGCGCGGCCCCCTGCATCCTCGTCGTCGATGAGATCGCGCTCCGCATCAGAGAACGCAGCTTCATCGACTCGTGCTCTCGACATCTGCACGCTCGACTCGATGTCGACTCCGAGATCGTCGCCTCGGGCATCGATCGACACGGCGGTCACAACCCACCCGGCGGCAGAGCTCTTGCTCACCACGATCTCCGAGCCGTCGTGCGCCCGTGGAAAGACCACGCGCGGCTTGCCGTGAGGCCTTCCGCACTCGTCGCAGCGCGACTCGATGATGACCTGAGACGGCATGACGCCGGCAGCCGATGCGACGGCCTGCTCGATCGCGTCGGTTGCGGGCGCCGCACGACGGGTCACGCCCACGTGCCTGTCGGTCATCCGACCAGAGGTTCGTGCAGCACGGGAAAGTTGACCGAGTTCGCGATGAAGCACTTTTCGCTCGCCTCGCCATGCAGCGATTGGGCCAGCTCGGCCTGCGAGGAGTCGGCCAATTCGACCTTCGGATGGAGCGTTGCCGAGGTGAAGCGCCCTCCCCCCGTGCGGTCGAGCGCGAGGGTGCCTGTCGCCTCGTCCCGGTAACCCGTGACCACGACGCCGTGCAGAACAGCCACATGAAGATACGAGAGCATGTGGCACTGGCTCAGCGCGGCCAGCAGCATCTCCTCGGGGTTCCACCGGTCGGTGTCACCGTGGAATGTGCGGTCCGCGCTTGCCTCGATGGGGTGTTTTCCCGATGCCGTCACGAGGTGGCTGCGCCCATAGTCTCGGTACCCGCTGGTGCCCGTGCCCCGATTTCCAAGCCACTCTACGGTCACGGTGTAGGAATGCTGCGCTTTCACGCGATCAGCCTAACGGGGCTGGCGTCGGCGCGACGGTAAACTCGATCGCATCATGACAGACACCCTGAATTCCTCGTACACCGTCGCCCAGGAGCGGAAGGTCGTCACGGCCATCCCCGGTCCGCAGAGCATCGCACTGCACGAGCGACGACTGGCTGTTGTGCCGGTGGGTGTCGGCACGGCACTCCCGATCTACATCGAGAGGGCCAACGGCGCGATCCTGGTCGACGTCGACGGCAACCAGTTCATCGACCTCGGCGCGGGTATCGGAGTCACGACCGTCGGTCACACCTCGGCTCGCGTCATCGAGGCCGCTGCCGCCCAGCTCGGCAAGGTCACTCACACACTGTTCACCGTCACGCCCTATGAGGAGTACGTGCGGGTCGCCGAGCTTCTCGCCCAGCACACGCCGGGCGACTTCCCCAAGAAGACGGTTCTCGTCAACTCCGGAGCCGAGGCCGTCGAGAACGCTGTCAAGATCGCGCGCAAGTACACGCGCCGCACGGGTGTGGCGGTACTCGAGCACGCTTACCACGGTCGGACCAACCTGACCATGGCGATGAACTTCAAAGCGGCGCCGTACTCCACCGGCTTCGGCCCCTTCGCCGGCGATGTCTATCGCGCGCCCAACTCCTACCCGTACCACGACGGCCTCACGGGCGCCGAGGCTGCGGCCCGAACCATCGGATACCTCGAGAAGACCGTGGGTGCCTACGACCTGGCGTGCCTCGTCGTCGAGCCGATCCAGGGCGAGGGCGGGTTCGTCGTACCGGCCGACGGCTACCTGCCTGCACTGCAGCAGTGGTGCACCGAGAACGGCATCGTCTTCATCGCCGACGAGATCCAGAGCGGCATGGCCCGCACCGGCGCATACTTCGCCAGCGAGCACTTCGGCCTGGTCCCCGACCTCGTTCTGAGCGCCAAGGGCATCGCGGGCGGGCTTCCCCTCGCGGGAGTCACCGGACGCGCAGAGATCATGGACTCCGCCCTGCCCGGCGGATTGGGGGGCACCTTCGGCGGAAACCCGGTGGCCGCCGCCGCCGCCGTGGCCGTCTTCGAGCAGATCGAGAACGACGACCTGCTCGCTGAGGCGACTCGAATCGAGCAGACGCTGGTCGCTGGCCTCGAGGAGTTGGCGTCCAAGTACGACATCATCGGTGACATCCGGGGCATCGGTGCAATGATCGCCATCGAGCTCGTACAGCCAGGCACGGGTGCCACCACCAAGGAGCCCAACCCGAAGGCCGTCGACGCGATCGTGGCCTACGCCGCGTCGCAGGGAGTCCTCGTTCTGAATGCCGGAACATATGGCAACATCGTGCGATTCCTTCCGAGCCTCGCTATCTCCGACGCGCTTCTGACCGACGCGCTGGGAGTCATCGACGACGCCATGGCGACGCTGCGATGACCTCCGCGGCGACGTCCGCTTCACCGTCCGCTTCGCCCGGCACCTTCTCCATCGAAGGGGCCGTCGAGCTGGCCGTCCTCGAGCGCAGCGGGTTCATCGAGTCCCGCCATGTGGGTGCCGCGGTTGTGCTCGATGCAACAGGTGCGGTCCTCGAAGAACTCGGCGATGCGGCAGCTCCCGTGTTCCCGCGCTCCAGCCTGAAGCCCTTCCAGGCACTGGCGATCCGCGAGGCCGGGGTGCAGCTCACTCCCCTGCAGACCGCGCTCTCGATGGCGAGCCACGGCGGAACGCCCGAGCACGTCGACGTCGTGCGCCAGATTCTTCAGCTGGCCGCGCTCGACGAGAGCGCACTCGGGTGCCCCGCCGACTGGCCGGGCGACCGCTCCGCCCGCGACGCTGTCGTCCGAGAGGGCGGCTCCGCACAGCGTGTCTACATGAACTGCTCTGGCAAGCATGCGGCGATGCTTCTCGCCTGTGTTCAGCAGGGCTGGAGCACGGCCGACTATCTCGACCCGGCGCATCCTCTGCAGCTTCGCATTCGCGACCTCATCGAAGAGCAGACCGGAGAGAAGATCGCGGCCTCCGGAGTAGACGGCTGCGGTGCGCCCGTGCACGCGATCTCGCTCCGGGCTCTTGCCAGAGGCGTCTCACGCATCGCCCAGGGCGAGACACCGGATGCCGAATGGCTCGTCGACTCGGTACTCGCCAACGGCTGGGCCGTCGATTCCCCGAAGGAGCAGAATACCCTCGTCATCGACGAGCTCCATCTCTTCGCAAAACTCGGTGCGGAGGGAGTCATGGTCATGTCCACTCGCTCCGGAGTGGCCGTCGCCCTCAAGATCCTCGACGGCAGCCTGCGCGCAGCAGCGATCGTGGCACTCGAGCTTCTCGTTCGGGCCGGCGCCGTGGAGCGCAAAGATGTCGATGCACTGGTGAGTACCTTCGATCTCGCCGTTCTCGGCGGCGGCCAGCCCGTCGGCAGTATCCGACCCACCATCTGAGGTGACCGCCCCCGACGCCTAGTTCAGCTTCGCCAGCTTCTTCTGTCGGGCAGATCGACTGACCTGCGCTACCACCACGATGAGGATCGCGAGGATGAAGACGGCGGAGGCGATCACGTTCGCCTCGGCGGGAATACCCCGCGCCGCTGCGATGTAGATGAATTTCGGGAAGGTGTCGACGGCACCCGAGTTGAAGTTCGTGATGATGAAATCATCGAAACTGAGCGCGAACGAGAGCAGTGCCGCAGCCAGGATGCCGGGCAGCAGCAGAGGAAAGGTGATGCGCCAGAAGACCTGGGCAGCCGAACCGTAGAGGTCTCGGCCGGCCTCTTCGAGGGCGGGGTCGAGGCTGGCGACCCGGGCCTTCACTGTCACGACGACGAAGCTGATGCAGAACATCGTGTGAGCGAGGATCACCGTGACGATGCCTTTCTGCGTGCCGAGTGCAAGGAACTGCGCCGCGAGCCCTGCACCCAGAACGACCTCTGGAGTCGCCATCGGCAGAAACAGCAGCAGGCTGATGCTGGAGCGGAACCTGAAGCGGTATCGCACGAGTGCTATCGCGATCGCTGTGCCGAGTGCCGTCGCGAGAACGGTCGCCACGACGCCCACGAGAATGCTGTTGCCGAACGCCTCGCAGAGTCCGGGTTCGTTGCACACGGTGAGCCACTTCTCGAAGGTGAACCCTCTCCACGCGATGTTGGACTTCACCGAGTCATTGAACGAGAACACGAAGGTGTAGGCGATCGGAATAAGCAGGAATACGAGGGCCAGCGCAACATAGATGGGAAGTCCGAGGCCCGTGAGCCTTCTCCGAGAGGGACGCGCGGTTTCGGGCTTCGCCGGCGGGCGCTTTCGGTCAGAGCGTAGGGCGGTCACAGCAGGTCCTCCGTTCCGCTGCGGCGCACATAGACGCCGACAAGCACCAGAATCACGGCCATCAGGATGATGGAGAGTGCCGCTGCCACGGGATAGTTCTGCAGCGTGAGGAAGTTGGCCTCGATCGCGTTTCCGAGCATGGCGGTCTTGCTCGAGCCCAGAAAGTCGCGGCTCGCGTTGATGTAGTCACCCGCGGCCGGGATGAACGTGAGCAGTGTGCCCGAGATGATGCCCGGCATCGAGAGCGGAACCGTGATCTTCAGAAACGTGGTGGCGGGATTCGCATAGAGATCGCTGCCCGCCTCGAGGAAACGAGTGTCGAGTCGCTCGAGAGTCGTATAGAGAGGCAGGGTCATGAACGGGATGAAGTTGTACGTGAGCCCGAAGATCACCGCGAACGGCGTGCCCGTGAGATGCCCGTCGGCGGGCAGGATGGCCACCGCTTTGAGCGCCTGCACCACGGGCGACTCGTCGGAGAGGATCTGCTTCCATGCGAGAGTGCGCAGAAGGAAGCTGATGAAGAACGGTGCGATGACAAGCGTGAGCATCATGCTCTGCAGCAGGGGCCACCGTCGGGCTTTCACTCCGATGAAGTAGGCGATCGGATAACTGATGATCAGGGCGAAAACCGTGGCCACAAGGGCGTAGCCGAACGCGCGCAGGATATGCGGAAGGTACTCGCTAGCACTCTCGACATAGTTCTGCCATTGCAGGCCTGGAACGTAGTCGCCGATGTCACCTCCAGGGAGTTCGGCTTGGAACGACGTGATGACGAGCGAGATGAGCGGCGTGAGAAAGAACAGCACCATGTAGAGGATGCCGGGAAGGAGCAGGACCAGAGCGATCGTGGACTTTCGCCGGGGAGGTTTCGTCACGGCCGCGTCACTCGACGCGAATGCGGCGAAGGCCATGAGCTATGCCCCCTCTAGTTCGGTCTCGAGCGCGGCCCTGCGCTGGATTGCAATGGCGCTCGTCGACGCATCGGCAGGGAATCGGGAACCGGTCGTCGGCTCGTCTTCCAGACCGAAACCGTGATCCACCGTCCAGCTGACCCAGACCTCGGCACCCTCGTTCACGACCGGCCCGAAGACCATGTTCTGCGCGAAGACGGTCACGGCCCCCAACCCGGGAATCTGAACGATATACGAGGTGCTGACTCCGGAGAACGACACGTCGGTGACACGCCCTGGTCCAAGAATGTTGATCCCTGCGCCGGTCGTCGGCGCTTCCGTGTGTAGCAGCAGCTTCTCGGGCCTCACGCCGATGGTCACCTCGCCCGCATGGCGCTGTGCTCGGGTGCGAGGCACCACGATGCCCCTGCCCGCCACATCGACGGTGATGGAATCGGCGCCCGAGTCGGTGACCTGGCCGGTGAAGAGGTTCGACTGGCCGAGGAAGTTGGCGACGAACGCCGTTCGGGGAAGCTCATAGAGCTGCTCAGGAGCGCCCATCTGCTCGATTTCACCCTTATTCATGACAGCCACGATGTCAGCCATCGTCATGGCTTCCTCCTGATCGTGGGTGACATGAAGAAAGGTCAGCCCGATCTCGGTCTGGATGCTCTTCAGCTCGAGTTGCATCTGGCGACGCAGTTTCAGGTCGAGTGCACCGAGGGGCTCGTCGAGCAGCAGAAGGGCGGGGCGATTCACGATTGCACGCGCGAGCGCCACACGCTGCTGCTGGCCCCCCGATAGCTGCGCGGGCCGACGAGCCGCGAGATGATCGAGCTCGACAAGCCGCAGCGCTTCGTGAGCCTTGCCCAGCGGATCGTCGATCTTTCGCCGACGAAGCCCGAAGGCGACGTTCTCGAGAATCGTCATGTGCGGGAACAGGGCATACGACTGGAAGACCGTGTTCACCGGACGTTGGAAGGACTTCGTGTTCGTGACGTCGTTTCCTCCGATGAGGATGCGCCCCGCAGACGGTTCCTCGAGCCCCGCGACGAGCCGCAGCGTCGTCGTCTTACCGCAACCAGACGGTCCGAGTAGGGCGAAGAACGATCCGGCCGGGATCGTCAGATTGAGATTCTCGATTGCTGTGAAGCCCGGAAATCTCTTGCTGATATCGACGAACTCGAGGTCGGCGCCGGCCTCGGCGAATGTGCTCATCGTCTTCATCAGATGCCCAACAACACTTTCTGAAATTCGGTGCCCAAGGTCTTCTCTTCCTCTGCTGTCAATGTTCGGAACACGTGCGCTTGTTCGAGGGTCTTCTCGTCGGGAAAGATCAGCTGATTGTTCGCCAGTTCGGGGTCGATGGACTCCATGGCTTCCCGAGCGCCGACGACGGGCGTGATGTAGTTGACCCACGCTGCGACCTCGGCGGCGACCTCCGGCTCGTAGTAGTAGTTCATCAGGGCTTCCGCATTCGCCTTGCGCGTCGACCCCATGGGAACCACGAAGGTATCGTTCCAGAGAGTTCCTCCCGAGTCGGGGAGGATGAACTCCCACTTGTCACCCGCCTCAGCATTGATCAGCGTGATATCGCCCGACCAGCAGATGGCGGCCAGGGTGTCCTCGTTCTGCAGGTCGTTCAGATAAGCGTTGCCCTTGATGTTGCGCACCTGCCCGTCGTCGACCTGCTTGCGGAACAGGTCCACGGCATCCATGAATTGGCCCTCGGTCCAGTTGCTCGAGACGTCGACGCCTTGCGACTGCATGATCACTCCAATGGTGTCCCGCATCTCGCTGAGAACGCCGACACGACCCTTGAGCTCCGGCTTCCAGAGATCTTCGACAGATCGAAGACCCTTCGGTAGACGCTCCTTGTTCCAGCAGATGCCCGCGAATCCGCCCTGCCAGGGCAAGGAACGATTGCGGCCGGGATCGAAGTCGGGATTCGCGAGCGACGGGAGCACGTTCTTCTTGTTCGGGATGTTGGCCGCGTCGAGTTCTTGCACGTACCCTTTGCGAATCAGACGAGACACCATCCACTCGGTGAGACAAACGGCGTCTGCGCCGATGTCCTGGCCCAGGGCAAGCTGATCCTTGACCTTGCCGTAGTACGAATTGTTGTCATCGACGGCCACGTTGTAGGTCACGCTGATGCCGGTCTGCTCTTCGAAGCCGATCAGCGTGGGGTAATTGCCGTCGTCGTCCTCATCTATGTAGGCCGGCCAGTTGTCCCAGACAAGCGATTTGTCGGATGCCGACGAATCGACCGCTGCCTTCGGAGCGGGGCGGGGCCCGGTCGAGCAGGCGGCCAATGCCAGAGCACCGAGGCCCATTCCCGCCCCTGCGAGCACGGATCGTCGGGACAACGCGATCTGCTTCGCCCTCTGCATGGATCGCGCGTAGGCGATCGTCTGCTGGATCAGCGGGTCACGGGGCAGTGGCGCGTTCATGTCGGGTGGGTCTCCGAACTCTACGGTCATCAGGGTGGTCTGATAGTGGCACAGCACACGCGTCTGTGGGGCGAAATAAGACGAAAGCATCGATACCGAAACATAAACTTCACGGAATCCGCTGCAATCTGCGTCGTCACCGGTGGGAAACCTCCGCGGGCTCGAATCGCACGATCGTGTCATCGGGTGCGAGCAGCCACCGTGGCGGTCGCCCGTGATCGAACGGCGGCGGAAGATCTCGGCGACGGGTGAGTGATCGGAGATCACCGAGTGAACACCCGTCGAGATAGACGGGGAAGCGGCTCCTCAGACTCGAGAAGGTGCTCCAGGCGGCCATCCAGGCATCGGGCGTGCCGACCAGCCATGTCGGCACGCCGCACGTCGCCGCGAATGCCGAGAGCGCCGCGCGGTCTCCGACGTCGATCAGCGCGACGGTCTCAGGGAGAGCGTCGTGCTGCGGATCGAGAAACCGTGTGGGTCGAGAGGTGACGACGAGCAGCGTGGGCGGCAGCGATCCGCCCCGGATGCGCACGTGGCGCGATGGCGTCGACGCCCGTGTCGCCGCGCCCTCGGAAGGCAGCGCGACCTGAAGCCGTGCTCCCCGCCAGTGCCCTGCCCCGGAAGGAAGGCCCGCATCGTGATCTGAAGGTATGCCTTCGGCCACGATGTACTCTTGGCGACTCGCGAATCTGAGATGAATGCGCTCCGGAAAGAGCGGTGCGAGCATCGTCAGCGGTGCGGCAAGACGTTGAGCCGTCGCAATGAGTGTGACACCGCAGGGCGGGCCATCTCGGAGGATCGTGGCAAGCGCGGAGACCAGCGCGCTCTGATATTCAGCCTCGAAGCGGCGCACCACGGAGTCGAGGTCGTCGACGAAGACGAGAATCGGCGGGTGAGACACTCCCCCACGCTGTCTCTCCCTGCACAGCTCGACCACCTCTTGCACCGTGTCCCACGCCTCCTCGATGCCCGGGCCGACGAAGACCACCGTGGATGACTGCTGAGCGATGGTCGAGAGTAGCGTCGATTTTCCGGAACGCGACGAACCGAGGATCAGCAATGGCCCCTGTTCGGCCGGGTCGTAGCAAGCGGGCGGTTGGCGTTGCTCCTCAGGCAGATCGAGCAGGCCGAGAACGATTCCAGAGGGGGGTCTCGGAACATCGTCGAGGAGGATCTCAGAGGCAAGAGCGGGCAACCAGGGAGCACGCAGAGACGGAGGTGTCGTCGGCCTTTGACCGACGAGATCAGCGGCATCCGTATGAGCCACCTGCACGACCACGGGCGGCCGCCCACCCACAGAGACGAGGCAGCGACCACGTTGCTCTGGAGCCAGCATCGAGGCCGCTGGGCTGCCGATGATGGCGGTCGAATCGGCCGCGTTGTTCACACGCAGAGACAGCCTGAGCTCACAGTTTGCGAGCAGCGAATCCTTGACGACCCCTGCAGGTCTCTGGGTACAGAGCACGAGGTGCATTCCGAGCGAGCGACCTCGCGCGGCGATATCTGCGAACACGTCGTGCAGCTGAGGAAACTCGGACAGCATCGCGGCGAACTCATCGACGACGATGAGCAGACGGGGCATTCGTGCGCCGAGGCGCGGATCCGAGATGTCGCGGACGGACGCTTCGCGAAGCGCTCGCTCTCTCCATCGGACCTCGGCTCTGAGGCTCGACAGGGCACGCTCGGCGCCTCCGGGGTCGAGGTCGGTGATCAGTCCGACGCACTGCTCGAGGCCCGTCAGCGGATCGAACGCGGCGCCGCCTTTGAAGTCCACGAGCAGAACAGTGAAGGCGGTCGATTCGTACGCGCGAGCGAGGGCCGCGACCCACGTTACGAGGAGCTCGCTCTTCCCGCTTCCCGTTGTACCGGCGACGACCGCGTGTGGACCCTGCTCCACGAGATCGAGGCTGACGACGTCACCATGCTCCCCTATCCCGATGGCCGCGCTGAGTCCTTCCGGTGAGGGGCCTCCCCCGACACCCGTGCCGATGAGCGCCTCGACCTCAGCCGCAGACACACGCGATGGCAGTTCGAAGTGCGTCTCGTCGGTCTCGCCTGTCAGCTGGCCTAGTCGTCTGCCGAATTCCTCTGCCTCGAGTACCGATACGAACTCGCCCTCGATCTCGAACGGGGTCGAGAACCGAGGATGCCGAAGCACCGTGACCTTCGCAACCGAATCAGCGGCGACGACGATATCGGCTTCCGCCGGAACGATGTCGATCGAGTCCGCAACCACGATAAATGTCGCGCAGAGGGGGCGGCGGGCGGCATCGAGTGATCCGACCGACACATCATCATCTCCGAAATGGGGCAAGGAGTGCGCCCATGTCCATGACCCGGGACTCGAGTTTCGCCCCGCACTGCCCGCCAGAAATCTCACCGCGCGGGGCGATACGGCCGCGGCGAACTGCACGACGTAGCCTCGGGCGATGGCATTCGCGAGCGTCGGCGCCCCGACGACAGCGATGCGAACAGGCGACGGTGCC
Source organism: Agreia pratensis (assembly GCF_900177685.1). Classification (GTDB taxonomy): domain Bacteria; phylum Actinomycetota; class Actinomycetes; order Actinomycetales; family Microbacteriaceae; genus Agreia; species Agreia pratensis. The sequence continues at coordinate 171,893 of NZ_FXAY01000003.1, read as the reverse complement.
AGCACCGGGGCGTCCACCAACCGACGAGCCACAGAACGCAGACGTCGCGAATCGTCATCATCGTCGGAACCGCCCTCCAGCCTCAGTCCGCTCCGTCCCTGTCCGGTACCGAGGCAGATCGCCACGTCCCCCGCAGAGGTCGCCGTGAACGGATTGGAGGTGCGCCCGAGAACCGACCGGGCCGAGGGCGCGAGCCGCCTCAACAGTGCGATCTCGTGCGCGTGGAAGGTCGCTACGCGATCAACGAAAGCACGCTTGCGCCGCTCCAGATCGACATCGTCTCGTCGCCTGGCACGTCGAGCAGTGAGCCGACCGTCGAGGAGAGATGCCACCGCCATCACCGGCGAGAGCAGGGCGAAGACGAGCGCGAGAGGCGAGTGCAGAACAAACCAGACCACGACGGCCGCCCCCAACGGCGCGAGCGATCCGATGATCGGAAAGGGCGTCTTCGGAGGCGGATCCGACCGCCGAGGAACGACGAGGACCTCGTCGAGATCTGAGACTGTATCGACGCCGCTCGGTGACCGCGGGGGCGGCGGCTCGTCAGAGAGAAACGAGTGACGTCGGTGCATTCAACGAGTAGACCTCGTGCACACGCCCCTGAACCTGCCGACGACACCATCGGTGGAGAAATCGCACTGATTCTGTCTTGTGAGCGGGCTTCGACGGAGCGATGCCCTCAGAGTACGTCGAAGTACTGTTCTCCGATTCGGACGCGCGTTCCGCGCGCCACTCCGTAACGCTCTCCGGGCACGGCATCGACCGATTCCTCGCCCGAGACGGAGATCGATGTGCCGTTGCCGGAATGCCGGTCGCTCACCCAGAACATCCCGTTCTCGATCCCGAACTCGACGTGCGTTTTCGACACGCTCAGCTGCGGATCGACGACGCGCACGATCTCGAGTCGACGGTCATTCTCTGTGACAACCGGATTCCTCCCGATGAGTCCCGGGCCGGCCACGACCACGTTCTCGCCGGTGCTGAAGACCAGACGGAAGACCGACGGCGCGGCGGGCGATCTGGGAGCAGTCTTGGCGGGAGCCGTCAGGGCTTCGTGTCGACCCGACATGGGCAGCGGCTCGACGTGCTGCGTGTCGCTCATGGCCGACGCAGCCAGCACTGAACTACCGCACTCACCGCAGAACATCGCGCCGCCAGGGAGCGCGGTCCCGCACGTCTTGCACCTCACAGTACTCATCGGGTTCGCGCGCTCGGACGGGTCGATTCGATCTCGTCGACAGCCAAAGAGACGTCGACGACGAGTACTGTCACGTTGTCTCGGCCTCCGTTGGCCAGTGAGGCAGCCACGAGTTCGCTCACGGCGCGTTCGGCAGAGTCGGTCGTCGCCAGGTAATGCCGGATCCCGTGATCGGTGAGCTCTTTCGTGAGTCCGTCCGAGCAGACGAGGATGCGCTGGCCCGGAACGACGGGAATGAGCGAGTAGTCGGGAACGGGCGTGTCGTGGAACCCGACAGCCCGAGTGATGACATTGCTGTCGGGATGAACATCGGCCTGTTCTCTGGTGATCAACCCGGCGGCGACCATCTCCTGCACGACGGAGTGGTCGGTCGTGATCTGCTCGAGAACACCATCGGCGAATAGATAGACCCGCGAGTCGCCGATGTTGAACACGGCCCACTGTGCCTCGTCATCGACAATCGTGAGTGCGACTCCGGTGACGGTGGTGCCCGTTCCGAGAACACTCTCATCGCCGACTCTGTCGATGTCGGCCCGGGCCGACTCGAGAGCTCGATCGATCGTATCGCCATCGATGTAAGCCCTGCCAGTGATATCTCCGAGGCGCGTGACGACGGCAGCACTGGCGATATCCCCCGCGGAGTGACCGCCCATGCCGTCTGCCACAGCGAACAGTGGCGGATTCGCGACGACACTGTCTTCGTTGACGGCCCGCTTGTTTCCCCGGTCCGACATGAACGACCAGGTGAGGGTCAGCGTGTCTGCGGCGCCGGGAAGGACAACACTCACGTGGGCGTTGCTGTCACCGATCTGGGTCACGGGACTCTTCTCCTCGACATGCTGTTCGGATTCGGGTGCGCACGGTTCTGTCGCTGCGCAGACCGCTCTTCACGGTCAATCCGCTCCGGGAAGTATCTCGATGACGTTACCGTCACCGATTTCGACCCTGCTGTACGGGGGAAGAACGATCGAGTCCCCCGGCTTCAACTTTATCCGAGGTGAACCGGGCAGTGTGACGGCCGTGCCATTCGTCGACTGCAGATCCGTCACGATGACCTCGCGCCCTCGCTGCTCGATGTGCAGGTGCGACGCCGAGACCTCCCGGGTGGGCGAGGGCACCTCGACAAGAACCACCTGGTCACCGGCGAGCTGCCTTGGGCCACGAGGCCTGCGGCCGATATACACGGGAACGTGCAATTCGAAAGGCGCCTGTGTCCCGATCCGAACTCGACTGGGCCGAATCTGGTGCGGCGATGCCGTGTCCGATGCGTGCATGCCACCGTGTCGGCCCACGCGTCGGCCTGGAACACGCTCCAGCGTGATTTCGGGGTCGTCGCCCGCGACCGTTGCTGCTCGCGGTTCCTGACCCTCGCGTCTCGCCGACGTGTCGACGATCGCACGAGCCTCGTCGAGCATCCAGATCACCGAATCGACGGATGCGACACCGAGCACGAGCGGAAGCTCGGCACCCGAGATCGTCATCATCTCCGCGGGGCCGACGGCATCGATGCTCGCGCCGAATCGGAGTCCAGTCACGTTCGAGAACGAGGAGAGATGCCAGGGCCGGAGGCCCTGCGACGAGAATCGCCGCGGCACAGCATCCGCCGTGTACACGTCGACCACAGAGGCGCCCCGCGCCACGACGGTGAGCACCGCCGACGCCATTCCGTCCGTCTCCAGCGCGGCCACGGCGAACGAGGTGACCGCGTCGGCGCCGAGCGATGGAACGGCCTGAACAACGCGTTCGAACGACACGGAGTCGCTCGACATCTCGTCCCACAGTCGCGACAGCACGGTCTGCGAACAGCCGCCGCCGAGAACCGCGACCATACCGGGCACGACGAGAGCCAGCTGGGAGCCCGAAGACGAAGCCGCGTCGTACACGACACGACCTGTGTTCTGATGGGGCGAGTTCACCCGTCGAGCTTAATCGCCGATCGGCGACATCGAAAGACTGCCGCGAGGTACCGACGGCATAGCATGCGCGTATCACCGGCTGGAGCGTTCAGTACGCGTTCGAGACAACCGCAATTCAACGGATTTCGCGGTACAACTCGCACTTTGCGACTGAATCACTTGCTCAACGCGATTCATCCTGACAGAATCCTGGCATGAGCCCAAAGCCACGACAATCCCATCTCGATGACACGTCGAAGGCCATCATCGAGCAGCTGCAGGTCGACGGACGACGGTCGTACGCCGAAATCGGCAAAGCCGTCGGCCTGAGTGAGGCGGCGGTTCGACAGCGAGTGCAGAAGCTCACGGAGTCGGGGGTGATGCAGATCGTGGCCGTCACCGATCCACTGCAGCTCGGCTTTTACCGACAGGCAATGATCGGCCTGAAGGTGTCCGGTGATACGCGCGTCGTCGCCGACGCACTCGCCGCGATACCGGCCGTCGACTACGTCGTGCTCACCGCGGGCACGTTCGACATCATGGCCGAGGTCGTCTGCGAGAGCGACGACGATCTCATCGCCCTGCTCAACTCGCAGATTCGACACCTCGACGGTGTCATCTCCACCGAGACGTTCGTCTATCTGAAACTGCACAAGCAGCTCTACAACTGGGGTACCCGATGAATAACCTGACCTATTCCGACGCTGCAGAGAGCGAGATGCAGCGCAAGGCGAAAGACCATCTGTGGATGCACTTCAGTCGGCAGTCCGTGATGGAGTCGGGCGCGGGAGTGCCGATCATCACACGCGGCGAGGGCCATCACATCTGGGATAGTCGCGGCAAGAAGTACATCGACGGACTGTCTGGATTGTTCGTGGTGAATGCCGGACACGGTCGCCGACGCCTGGCCGAGACCGCCGCACGTCAGGCTGAAGAGCTGGCTTTCTTCCCCGTGTGGTCGTACGCCCATCCGAACGCGATCGAGCTCGCCGACAGGCTCGCCCACTATGCGCCTGGCGACCTCAACCGCGTGTTCTTCTCGACCGGGGGCGGAGAAGCCGTCGAGACCGCGTTCAAACTGGCCAAGTACTACTGGAAGCTCCAAGGGCGTCCGACGAAGCACAAAGTCATCTCTCGCGCCGTCGCTTATCACGGCACCACCCAAGGAGCGCTGGCGGTCACCGGTATCCCGGGCATGAAGGCGATGTTCGAACCGGTCACACCAGGCGGCTTCCGCGTGCCCAACACGAACTTCTACCGCGCACCCGAGCACGGCGACGACCTGACAGCGTTCGGGATCTGGGCTGCCGATCGCATCGAGGAGATGATCCAGTTCGAAGGCCCCGATACCGTCGCAGCGGTTTTTCTTGAACCTGTGCAGAACTCGGGAGGATGCTTTCCTCCACCTCCCGGATACTTCCAGCGAGTTCGTGAGATCTGCGACCGCCACGACGTTCTCCTGGTCAGCGACGAGGTGATCTGCGCATTCGGACGCATCGGGCACATGTTCGCCTGCGACGAATATGGTTTTGTTCCCGACATGATCACCTGCGCCAAAGGCATGACCAGCGGGTACTCCCCCATCGGTGCGACCATCGTGAGCGACAGGGTCTATGAGCCTTTCAAACACGGTCAGACATCGTTCGCGCACGGCTACACCTTCGGCGGACACCCCGTTTCGGCGGCGGTCGCGTTGGCGAATCTCGACATCTTCGAAGAAGAGAAACTCAACGAGAATGTCAGAGCCAACTCACCTCTCTTCCGCTCCACTCTCGAAAAGTTGAACGATCTTCCGATCGTTGGCGATGTGCGGGGCGATGGATACTTCTTCGGAATCGAACTCGTGAAGGACAAGATCACGAAGGAGACGTTCGACGACGACGAGTCCGAAAGGCTCCTGCGAGGCTTCCTCTCGAAGGCGCTCTTCGACGCCGGCCTCTACTGCCGCGCCGACGATCGAGGAGACCCTGTGATCCAGCTCGCCCCACCTCTCACTATCGGTGCGGCCGAGTTCGACGAGATCGAGCAGATCCTGCGCGGGGTGCTCACTGAGGCGTGGAACAGACTCTGATTGCCGCTCACACAGCCTGCCTGCCCACCCAGTCGGGTACACGGCCTGTACTGATCAGCTGCTCGAAGAGTCGTGCCAGCTCGTATCCCGGCCCAATCGACAGTGCCTGTTCGAGATAGTCGCCCGCGGCTGAACCCTGTCCTCGAGCCCACTCGAACCAGGCGAGCATCGTGAACGGAGCCAATTGCCACGGCCGCGGGGCAAGCGAGATGAGATGGCGGAGAAGACGAACCGCTCCCTCTATCCTCAGGCCATCAGGGCACTGTCGCCCCTCACCGACGAAGGTCTCGAGGATCGACCCGTCGGGCACGGTAAGCCCCCGACGAAGCAGCGCAGTGTCGGCGGCGGCTCGGTCTCCGGCGTCATTACCCCAGGCCATGAGCATCAGCACGCAGTCCCGCACGCCCTTGTCTCGGATGCTCCAGAGCAGAGCAGCCACCGCCTTCGGTGGAAGGTCGGTGGGCGTCGATTCGATCGCGTCGGTCCAGAGAACGTGCGCCACCGGCCACTCCCAGAGCCGTTCTCTCTCGCGAGCGTCGTGCATGATCGCGGTCGAGGCTTCTGCCACACCGTCACGCTGAGCGCTCGGCCCCTCACATATCGGCGGAGCTCCCTGAGCGATGGCCTCCACGTCGCGCGGCGCACCGACGCCGTCGAGCTCAGCCTCGATCCGCGTCTTCTCGTTTTCGTCGAATGTGCCGCGCTCAGCGTCGAGATACGACGCCCAGCTCCGCCCCGAACAGCACAGGGCATCGACGATGCCCAAACCCGCCGATGCCATGCGTGTGACGATAGCCTCGACGAGCTGCGGTCGCGGAGGTCGATCCGCCGCAGACCACGCCTCATCCGTGTAGATGGCGATCAGAACGGCGTCGACTCCGGGAACACGACTGATCAGCCGGATGATGGCATCAGCGATCAGACGGGGGTTTTTCTGATGTTCTGCAGTGGGCAGATCGACTCGCAGCGAGGCGGCAGTCTGCCTACTCTGGAAAGTCTGCACAACAATGCTGTTCACGGGTGTGTATCCCATGACGCGGGGCAGAGCGATCAAGAAATCTGATGGCCGTTTCGCCTTAACCGAGGAAGTCATGGCGAAAGTCTGCTGTCTCATGCATACCGAGATGAGGGCCGTCGACCAGTCTGTGAAGAGTCGATCCGCACACCGTCCTGTGAGGGAAGGGATGGTCGCAGTACTCTTCACACGCACGGGCAGTCCTGTGGATTCCCAGCCGAGACGACGAGGGCGCTCCGTTCTCTCATGCGGCGATACTGTCGGAGTCATGACACGAGAACTTCTGCGAGCGGGAGACGACGGCATTGCGCGATGCGGCTGGGTCTCCGACGACCCCGAATATCAGCGATATCACGACGAAGAGTGGGGCAAACCGCAGCACGGCGATGCCGCCCTCTTCGAGACGATCGCACTGGAGGGGTTCCAGGCGGGTCTGTCGTGGATCACTATTCTGAGGCGACGGCCCGCCTTCCGCGCCGCCTTCGAGCAGTTCTCGATCGAACGAGTCGCTCAATTCGACGAGGACAAGGTCAACGAATTGGCCCTCGACGCGTCGATCATCCGCAATCGTCACAAGATCGCCGCCACGATCAAGAACGCCCGGACAATACGCGAGCTGATACGCGACAACCCGGGAGCGCTCGATCGCCTCATCTGGAGCCACGCGCCATCATCGCACGAGCGCCCCGCAACGGTGGAAGGGATGCTGACGGTAACAGACCGATCGCACGCACTCAGCACAGAGCTGCGGCGTATCGGACTCACCTTCGTCGGGCCGACGACGATGCACGCATTAATGCAGGCAGCCGGGCTGATCAACGATCACGCGCGCGGCTGTGCGCGCGGCGATCAGCTTGACGTCGAGGTGAGGTGAATCAATAGCCGGGGTTCTGAGGCCCGCTCGACGGCGGAGGTGCGTAGACCGGACGCGCCTGTGGCACGTAGCGCAGAACCGCACTGGTGGGTCTCGCCCAATCCGGGGCGATGAAGATACCCGCGATCGGCTGCGGATTCCAGACAGACGCGTTGAACGCGAAGATTCCCCACCACACGTAGGGAACGAGGATATAGAGGATGAGCCATACCCCGGTCTTGCCGAAGCGCAATCCTATGTTGTACGCCGCGATGCAGATGAACACGCTCGATGCGATGTTGACGACAGGCACAAAGGCGACGAGCGCCCACCACCCTGCCTGTCCGCCGAGCTCGAGGAACGTCCAGGAGTTATAGACCGGAACCCACCCCTTCCAGGCGGGCTCTCCAGCCTTCACGAAGATCTTGCTCAGAAACCACGAACTGACAACATAGATGCCGACTACCAGAACCACATAGAACGCGGTGAAGATCAGAGTGATAATCAGTCCGGCTGCAGCTCCGGCCGCAGTACCGTCCGAGTCGTATGTCGAGATCATGCAGCAAGACTAGCGCCAACCACGAACCATCCGCGCCGGCAACTCGTCAGCGAAGCCGCCTCTAGACCGCGGTCAGTCCTTCGAGACGTAGAGCCGGAGCTCTCCCGGATCACCGAGTTCCATCCGATGCCCCGCCGCCCTGGCCACCGCGAGGACCTCGTCGATCGTCGCCAGATCGCGCGCGTGCATCAGCAGTGTTCGGGTCAGCAGCCCTTTTGACTTCTTGTTGAAATGGTTCAAGGCACGAACGGTGCCGTCGTCGGACTCGGTGACGACTTTGAGGAACCAGGAGTTGGCGCCAGACGGCAACGGCGAAAGAGCGACATACGCTTCAGATCTGAAGTCGAGCACGAGGTCGTCGCCCGCGCCGATCTCTAGCGGTGCAACGGGAGCCCACGTCTTGGCGAGGTGAACCCCGGGCAACTTCGAATCATGCGACAGCCTGTAGGCCGGAATAGGATCCATGGCGCCGATCGGTCCCAAGAGGGCCGACTGGATCACAAGATGCGACGCCGCGAACGATCTGGCTCTCTCAGGCAGACTGGCCGAGTCGAGGGCATCAAAGACGACCCCCGTATACCTGTCGATTGCAGGCATCGTCGGCGACGTCATCACTTCGCGATTGCGAAGGACCTCCGCGCGTTGCCGCGGGCTGATCTTGAGCGCTTTGAGGCTCGCGTCTTCATCACGAGAGATCGCACGCAGTTCTCTAAGAAGACCACGACGAGTCGCTGTGAGCGAAGAAAAACGCAAGCGGGCCAGATCCAGCCCCGTAGCATCACCCCCCTCCCGCTTCGTCTCGGACGGCGGAAGGAGGATGATCACGAGGTGGTCGACCCGCTTGCGTTAGACGAGAGCCGCGTTGCGCGCGACGATCGTGATGGTGTTGTTCTCTACAGACAGGAACCCGTCGTCGGCCTGAGCCGTGATGCGTGAGCCGGACGCCTGAGTGACGCGAACCTCGCCCTCGGCCAGGATAGCCAGCAGAGGTTCGTGGCCGGCAAGAATACCGATCTCGCCTTCGACGGTTTTGGCGATGACCATCGTGGCCTCGCCCGACCAGACTTCCTGATCGGCCGAGACGACACTCACGGTAAGAGCCGAAGCCATGATTAGCCGTTCTCTTTCTGGATCTGTGCCCACTTCTCTTCGACGTCATTGATGCCACCGACGTTGAAGAAGGCCTGCTCGGCCACGTGGTCGAAGTCACCGTTGGCGATCGCCGAGAACGACTCGATCGTGTCCTTCAGCGGAACCGTCGAACCCTCCACGCCCGTGAACTTCTTGGCCATGTAGGTGTTCTGCGACAGGAACTGCTGGATACGACGTGCTCGCGAGACGGTGATCTTGTCTTCTTCGGACAGCTCGTCGACGCCGAGGATCGCGATGATCTCCTGGAGTTCCTTGTTCTTCTGAAGGATCGCCTTGATGCGCACAGCCGTGTTGTAGTGATCCTCGCCCAAGTAGCGGGGGTCGAGGATGCGGCTGGTCGAGGTCAGCGGGTCGACGGCCGGGTAGAGGCCCTTCGACGCGATCTCTCGCGACAGCTCCGTGGTCGCGTCGAGGTGGGCGAAGGTGGTGGCCGGCGCCGGGTCGGTGTAGTCGTCGGCAGGCACATAGATAGCCTGCAGCGACGTGATCGAGTGACCGCGGGTCGACGTGATGCGCTCCTGCAGGATACCCATCTCGTCGGCCAGGTTGGGCTGGTAGCCCACCGCGGACGGCATGCGACCGAGAAGGGTGGAGACCTCGGAACCCGCCTGAGTGAACCGGAAGATGTTATCGATGAAGAGCAGAACGTCCTGCTTCTGCACGTCGCGGAAGTACTCCGCCATCGTCAGGGCCGACAGGGCGACGCGCAGACGCGTTCCCGGCGGCTCATCCATCTGGCCGAAAACGAGGGCCGTCTTGTCGAAGACACCGGCCTCTTCCATCTCGGCGATGAGGTCGTTGCCCTCACGGGTACGCTCGCCGACACCGGCGAACACCGATACTCCACCGTGATCCTGCGCAACGCGCTGGATCATCTCCTGGATCAGAACGGTCTTGCCGACTCCGGCGCCTCCGAAGAGTCCGATCTTTCCACCCTGAACGTACGGGGTGAGCAGGTCGATGACCTTGATGCCGGTCTCGAAGAGCTCCGTCTTCGACTCCAGCTGGTCGAACGCCGGGGGCTTGCGGTGGATGGGCCAGCGCTCAGTGATCTCGATCTTCTCGCCCGGCTCAGCGTTGAGCACCTCGCCGATGACGTTGAAGACCTTGCCCTTGGTGACGTCACCGACGGGAACCGTGATGGGCTCTCCGGTGTCGGTGACCTCCTGGCCGCGGACGAGTCCGTCGGTGGGCTTCAGGGCGATAGCGCGAACCAGGTCGTCTCCGAGGTGCTGGGCGACCTCGAGGGTCAGCACGGTCTCGGGAGCGCCCGGAATGGCGATCGTGGTCTTGAGGGCGTTGTAGATGCCCGGGATCGAGTCGTGGGGGAACTCGATGTCCACGACAGGGCCGGTGACGCGGGCGATACGGCCGACAGCGCCGGGCGCAGTCGTCGTCGCAGCTTCAGGTGCGGTCAGTGTCATTGCTTCTCTCTTCTTTCGCGCTACTTTGCCGAGCTCAGCGCGTCGGCGCCGCCGACGATCTCGGAAATCTGTTGGGTGATCTCGGACTGACGAGCATTGTTCGCCAGTCGGGTGTAATCGCGGATGAGTCCATCCGCGTTGTCGCTGGCTGCCTTCATCGCCTTCTGCGTGGCCGCGTGCTTTGCAGCGGCGGACTGGAGCATGGCGTTGAACAGACGCGACTCGATGTAGACGGGAAGCAGCGAATCGAGAACAGAAGACGCGTCGGGCTCGAACTCGTAAAGCGGCAGTACCGCCTTCGAATCAGGCTCTTCGACACCCTCGACGACCTCGAGTGGAAGCAGGCGAACGACCTCGGGTACCTGCACGAGCATCGACACGAAGCGGTTGTAGACGATATGGATCTCGTCGACACCGCCCTCTGCCGCCGGCTTCAGGAACGACTCGAGAATGGCATCGCCGATCTCTTTAGCCGTCTCGAACTCGGGGTTGTCGGTGCCGCCCTGCCAGGTCTTCTCGGAAGCCCGTCGACGGAACGCGAAGTATGCGTTCGCCTTGCGGCCGACCAGGAAGTACACGACGTCTTTGCCCTGGCTCCGGAGGAGCTCGGCGAGCTGCTCCGATTCCTTGAGCACGTTGCTGTTGAACGCACCGGCCAGACCACGGTCGCTCGAGAAGATGACGATCGCAGCGCGCTCGATCTTCTCAGGCTCGGTGGTGAGGATGTGATCGACATTCGAGTACGACGCCACGGCCGACACGGCGCGAGTGATCGCCCGCGAATAAGGAGTCGAAGCCGCCACCCTCGCCTGCGCTTTTTGAATGCGCGAGGCGGAGATGAGCTCCATGGCCCTGGTGATCTTCTTGGTCGTCTGGGCAGACTTGATCTTCTGCCGGTAGACGCGGAGTTGCGCTCCCATAAGTTAGCGGCGACCCTTCACGATCTTTTCCTGGTTGACGTCTTCAACCTTGGTCGCAGTGAACTCCTCGCGTCCGACCGAGGCGAGGGGCTTGCCCTCGCCCGTCTGGAACTCGAGCTTGAACTTGTCGACCTCGGAGTCGAGCAACGACGCGGTTTCGTCTGAGAGAACGTTGGATTCGCGCAGCGTCGTCAACACCTCGGTATTGCGAGCGAGGTAGTCGAGAAGCTCGCGCTCGAAGCGCAGGATGTCTTCGACCGGAACCTCATCGAGCTTGCCGTTCGTTCCCGCCCAGATTGCAACGACCTGGTCTTCGACGGGGTACGGCGAGTACTGAGGCTGCTTCAGCAGCTCGGTGAGACGCGCACCACGGGCCAGCTGGCGGCGCGATGCCGGGTCGAGGTCGGATGCGAACATCGCGAAGGCCTCGAGCGAGCGGTACTGAGCGAGCTCGAGCTTCAGCGTTCCGGAGACCTTCTTGATGGACTTGACCTGAGCGTCACCACCGACTCGCGACACTGAGATACCCACGTCGACCGCGGGACGCTGGTTGGCGTTGAACAGGTCGGACTGAAGGAAGATCTGGCCATCGGTGATCGAGATCACGTTGGTCGGGATGTAGGCCGAAACGTCGTTGGCCTTGGTTTCGATGATCGGGAGACCGGTCATCGAACCCGCACCCAGCTCGTCGGAGAGCTTGGCACAACGCTCGAGCAGACGGGAGTGCAGGTAGAACACATCACCCGGGTATGCCTCGCGTCCCGGCGGACGACGGAGAAGAAGGGAGACGGCGCGGTAGGCCTCGGCCTGCTTCGACAGGTCGTCGAAGATGATCAGAACGTGCTTGCCGCCGTACATCCAGTGCTGGCCGATGGCCGAGCCCGTGTACGGAGCGAGGTACTTGAAGCCCGCGGGGTCGGATGCAGGAGACGCGACGATGGTCGTGTACTCCAGAGCTCCGGCGTCTTCCAGCGCGCCCTTGACGGAGGCGATGGTCGAGCCCTTCTGGCCGATGGCGACGTAGATGCAGCGAACCTGCTTGTTGACGTCGCCCGACTCCCAGTTGGCCTTCTGGTTGATGATCGTGTCGATCGCGATGGCGGTCTTACCGGTCTGGCGGTCACCGATGATGAGCTGGCGCTGGCCGCGGCCAACCGGGATCATCGCGTCGATCGCTTTGATGCCGGTCTGCATGGGCTCGTGCACGCTCTTGCGCTGCATGACACCGGGTGCCTGCAGCTCGAGTGCGCGGCGTCCCTCTGAGGCGATCTCGCCGAGACCGTCGATCGGGTTTCCCAGCGGGTCGACGACGCGGCCCAGGTAAGCGTCACCGACGGGAACCGAGAGGACCTCGCCCGTGCGCTGCACCTCCATGCCTTCGACGATGCCCGAGAACTCACCCAGGATGATGACACCGACCTCGTCTTCGTCGAGGTTCTGAGCAAGACCCAGAGTTCCATCGGCGAAGCGGATCAGTTCGTTGGCCATAACGCCGGGAAGACCCTCGACGTGGGCGATGCCGTCACCGGCGTCGGTGACGTAACCGACCTCGGTCTTGGTCGCCTTGCCGGGCTCGTAGGACTTCACGAAGTCCTGAAGAGCACCACGGATCTCGTCGGGGCTGATCGATAGTTCTGCCATCGTTTTTCCTTTTTCTGCCGAAGGATTCGCTCCGGCGTGTAGCAAGCCAGCCACAAGGGCTAGCCAGCGAGCTGAAGTCTCAAATCGTTGATGCGGGCGGAGACGCTGCCATCGATGACATCATCTCCCACCTGGATGCGAAGACCGCCGATAAGGGCGGGATCGATCTGCTGGTTGACGGAGAGGGCTCGTCCGTACAGTGACGAAAGCCCCTTCTCCAGGCGCTCCAGCTGTGCGGGAGCGATCGGAGCAGCGCTGGTGACCGTGGCAATGGACTTGCCGGCCTGATCGGCCACGATATTCGCAGCAACCCGAAGCAGCTCTCCGATGCGCCGACCGCGAGGCTGGGCAACGAGCTGCTGCACGATCGCAAGCGTCTGAGCCGATGCTTTGCCCTGCAGCAAAGCATTGACCAAAGCCAATTTCGCGTCGACGGCGCCGAGCTTCGAGCCGAGCGCGAGCTCGAGCTCATCGCTCGTCGAAACCGCTTCGCCGAAGCGAGCGAGTTCGGCCTCGATAGATTCGGCGTTCGTTGCCGAATCTGCGAGGACTCGGAAGCCGAGTTCTTCGATGGCTGAGAGCAGATCGTCGTGGCTCGACCAACGGCTGGCTGCCACATCGCTCAGGATGCGCACGGCCTCAGAGTCGAGCTTCGAGCCGAAGAGTTCGGACACGACTCCTGCCTTCGATGCCTGATCGGCCGAGGGGTCAGCGAGAAGCGACAGCAGCGCAGACGATTCGCCGATGACTCGGCCCGCGAGAAGCAGCTGCTCCCCCGTGGCGAGAGTGGCGGAACCGCCCTGCCCGGCCAGTCTGGCTCGAACGCCGGCGATCGCTTCTCTTGTCGCTGATCCCATGTTCTTACTTGTTTCCGGCGGTCGGGGCTGATGCCTCGGACGCCTCGAGGTCGGCAAGGAAGCGATCGACGATGCCGGCAGCCTTGGCGTCGTCCTTGACGGACTCGCCGATGACACCCGACGCAAGGTCGAGAGCGAGGCTTCCGACCTCGGCGCGCAGTGACACGACGGCCGCCTGGCGCTCGGCTTCGATCTGGCTCGTCGCCTGCGCCTGGATGCGCGCAGCATCGAGCTGCGCCTGCTCCTTGAGCTCTGCGGCGATCTTCAGAGCGTCGGCGCGAGCCTGCTCGCGGATCTTGCCTGCTTCGGCGCGCCCCTCGGCGAGCTGAGCGGTGTACTGCTCGAGAGCGGCTTCGGCTTGCGCCTGGGCAGCATCTGCCTTGGCGATGTTGCCCTCGATGGCGGCGGACCGCTCATCGAGCATCGTCTTGACGCGAGGCAGCACCATTCTCCAGAAGAAGAACAGGATGATGACGAAGCAGAGCGACGACCAGATGATGTCGTACCACTCGGGCCGGAGTGGGTTCGTTTGCTCGGCCGTTTCCTCTGCGGCAGCTAGAAATGCGTGAAGCACTCCAGCCTCCTATCTGTTAGTGAGCGAAGCGGGATCAGACGAAGATGAAGTACGTGGCGATGCCGATGAAGGCGAGCGCCTCGGTGAAGGCGATACCGATGTACATGAGAACCTGCAGGCGACCTGCGAGCTCGGGCTGGCGGGCGACACCCTCGATGGTCTTTCCAACGACGATACCGACGCCGATGGCCGGGCCGATGGCCGCGAGACCATAACCGACCGTCGCGATGTTTCCGTTGATCTCGGCGAGAACGGTTGTTGCGTCCACGTGTGTTTCCTTCCGTGATGTCGAACGAGGCGGGCGCCTAATTCGTTTAGTGTTCCTCAGCCAGCGCGAGCTGGGTGTAGACAGCGGTGAGCAGGGTGAAGACGTAGGCCTGAAGCAGGGCGACGAGGATCTCGAAGAGCGTGAACACGAAGCCGAAAGCCAACGTGCCGACACCGAACAGCGCGAACCAGCTGCCAGCCGTGAAGAAGAAGAACCAGGTGGCGCCGAAGAACAGCACCAGCAAGAGGTGACCGACGACCATGTTCATCAGCAGTCGCAGGGTCAGGGTGACCGGACGCAGAATGAATGTCGAGAGCAACTCGATCGGCGTCACGATGATGTAGAGGCCCTTGGGAACACCGGGCGGGAACAGGGCATTCTTGAAGAAGGCCCCCGGGTGCTTCTTGATGCCCGCGTAGATGAACGTGACGTAGGCGACGACAGCCAACACGAGCGGCACGCCGATGACCGATGTTCCTGCCAGGTTGAGGAACGGCACGATTCCCGTGAGGTTCATCGCGAGAACCATGAAGAAGATCGTGGTCAGGATCGGCAGAAAACGCTTGCCGTCTTTCTTGCCCAGCAGATCTTCGGCGATGTTTACCCGCACGAAGTCGAGGGCCATCTCGGCGATGCTCTGGCCCCGTGTGGGAACCAGTTTCATCTTGCGCGTACCGAGCCAGAAGAGGATCAGGATCGCCGCGACCGCAATGAAGCGGATGATGATGACCCGGTTGATCTCAAAGGCGGTACCGGGGAAGAAAATGGCTTCTGGGAAGAATTCCTCGATGGACGGACCGTGGAATTGACCATCATCGGTAGCCAACGGCACAAGCAAGTTCAGAGCGTTAGCTAACAGCGCTATCTCCTGGTTCGGGGCGTGGAGCGAGGCTCTCGCGACGACGAATGATGGGGGGTGCTGCTTCTGGGTGACAACCAGAGTGACGCAGCGGAACGATCTTTATGAACCCTATCAAGAGTTAGGCCCCCCTGACCAATCGAGGAGGCCGATTGATGGCCCGAATGTGCCGGATCGGACATATTCCTACTCGCCAGGCAATGTCACGTCGCTTGCATAGCTCATGCGGGATGTAGCGACCACGACGACGTCGACGATCAGTGAACCGAGCACGCCCGCGATGATGCAGAGGAACATCACGACGGGGTTGATCCAGGGCTGGTCACGGAGGAGGAACACGAGCACCAGGAAGATCGCGAACTTGACGATCCACGCGCCCATCACCACGGCGAAGAAGATGGCCGTGAAGAAGTCGGTTCCCGAGAAGCGGTTGGCGACGAGGATCGATGTTGCGGTGAGACCGGTGAACAGAATAGCCATGGCGGTTCCCACGAGGGCGCTCACGAGCCCGCGCTCGGAGTCGACGAGAAAGCCCGTCACTCCCCCGATCACCGCTATGGCGAGGGCGAGCAGCCCTCCCCATTTCAGGATGCGCACGAAAACCGGCCGCGCGGAGGAGCCTGTGGCGGCCGAGGTGGCACGGGGGGTGGGGGTCGACACGCTAGGCGCCTTTCGTTTCTGCGGGCGGTGGCACTGATTCGGACGCTGCGTCGAGCGGGTCGAGAGAGGCGGCCATCGATGCTTCGGGGCTCTCGACCTCCGTCGACTGAGCTGTGGCCTCGACGACCTTGCGTCGGCTGAGTGGAGCCAGCGTCAGCACGGTGCAGACGACCAGACCGACGAGGAGGAAGACGACCGCGTAGCCGGTCGGAACGAGGAAGAACAGCAGACAGCCGACCGAGACGACTGCAGTCCACGCGTAGAAGATGAGGACGGCGTGGAAGTGCGAGTGCCCCATGTCGAGGAGCCGGTGGTGCAGGTGTTTTCTGTCTGCGCTGAAGGGGCTCTTGCCCGCGCGAAGCCGACGGAAGACCGCGAGCCCGAAGTCGAGAAGCGGGAGCACGAGGATGGCGAAGGGAAGGAGGATCGGAATGAACGCGGGAAGCAGTTCACGCCGACCTAGAGTCGCAGGGTCGATGACCCCCGTCACCGCGATGGCGCTGGTCGCCATCAGGAGGCCGACGAGCATGGCGCCGGCATCGCCCATGAACAGCTTCGCCGGGTGCCAGTTCAGCGGGAGGAACCCAGCGCATGCGCCGATGAGGATGGCGGAGATGAGAGCCGCGAGGTTGAAGTAGTCGGTCGCCGACCCCTCTTGGATGAGCAGGAATGTGTAGAGGAAGAAGACGCCGTTGGCGATGAGGCAGACACCCGCGACGAGCCCGTCGAGGCCGTCGATGAAGTTGATCGCGTTCATCACCAGAACGACTGCGAACAGGCTGATGATCAGCGACATCACGCCGGATCCGACGGCGAGGGTTCCAGCGATCGGAAGCGAGACGATCGCGACACCCTGCCACACGAGGAGCCACGCCGCGATGATCTGCCCCGCGAGCTTGATTGTCCAGTCGAGGTCGATGAGATCGTCGATGACTCCGATCACCACGATGATCAGGGCCGCACCCAGAATGGCGAACACCGGGCCCGGATTGACGAAGACCAGCCTGAAACCGTCGACCTGTGAGGCCACGGCGAAGGCCACGACCATGCCGATGAACATCGCGACGCCGCCCAGTCGCGGTGTCGGCCGGGTGTGCACATCTCGTTCGCGGATCTTCGGGTAGAGCCTGAATCGGTGACTCAGCTTGTACACGACGAGCGCCAGCCCGAACGTGACAACGGCCGAGATGGCCGCGACGAGCAGATAGATCCGCACGGATCAGCCGTTCAGTCGATCGTCGGGCGACGAAAGCACATCACCCAGAATCGACCGCAACTGTTCTTCGGACACGGCGCCGTGACGCACGATTCGGATCGAACCGTCGTCGCCGAACGTGCTTGCATCGACGATGGTCGACGTCACTGTGTCGGTGGCACCGCCCTCGAGATAGACGTCGACGCTGTCGCCGAGGCTCTCGAGAGCCAGGGATGCGGTGGTCGCCGCAGGCTCGCCGGTGAGATTCGCCGACGACACGGCCAGTGGCCCCACCTCGGTGAGCAGCTCGAGGGCGATGGGATCGGACGGCTGACGCAAAGCCACCGTGCCACGGGTCTCCCCGAGATCCCAGGCGAGCGATGACCGCGCGGGAACGATGATCGTGAGTCCCCCGGGCCAGAACGCGTCGACGAGGTCGCGCACCGGCTGACTCACGGTCTCCGCAAGGGCGTCGAGTGTGGCGACACCGGGTACGAGAACCGGAGGAGGCGAACTACGAGTGCGTCCCTTGGCATCGAGCAGCGCCTGCACGGCGACCGGATTGAAAGCGTCGGCGGCGATGCCGTACACCGTGTCCGTCGGAATGACGACAAGCGCGCCGCGGCCGATAGCGGCGCGGGCGAGTCGCATTCCCGTCAGGAGCTCAGACGGAACCGAGCAGTCATAGAGGGCAGCCATATCGACCCCAATGATAGTGCGTGGGCCCTGGGGGTTCAGACAATGACGCTCGGAGGAAGCATCCGGCGCAGCAGTCTGCGAGACGGCTCCTCGATGAATCTCCACAGGACCCAGGCGCTGAGCCATGCGGCAACAGCTGTGGCGATGACGACTCCGAGCAGCAGAGGCCCGGACTCGGCGTGCAATCTCGACGCGACCAGAAGTCCCGCTCCGATGACGAGAGGATGCACCAGATAGAACGCGAACGACATCCGGCCGGCCAGAAGGAGCGGCCTCGTCGAAAGGAATCTCGAAAGAGGATCCCGAGGACAGATCGCGAGGGTCGCGATGAGGAGGACCAGCAGAGGAAGCACGACGATCGATTCCGCCGGCGCGATCATGTCGATGCCATCGTGAAACTCCTGCTGACCCGCGCGCATATTGTGCAGCGGATCGTTGTAGGCGACGACGAGGAGAACGGCCACCGAGGCTGCCGCCGTCAGCGTTGCGAGGGGCACACGCCTGATTCCACCGGATGCGAGCGATTCAGTCGTGCCTCCGAGGAACCGCCGCAGCAGCAACGAGAGCACCGCGCCGATCCAGAACTCGCCGAGAACCCTGATGGGAAGCACTCCCGCCGCCGTCACATAGCTGTCGTTGGAGAACAGGAAGATCGTGTCGTCCTGCATACTCACTCCCACGATGAGCACCGGCAGCATCAGCAGCACGATGACGATCACCATGACACGGCGGGATGCGACGGCTGCGAACCGCGACAGCGCGACGACTCCGACGGCGAAGGTCAGATACGCCATCCACTCGGCGCTGACAGACCAGTCCACTCCGTTCCAGTCGAGCGTCGAGGGGAACCACCCGTTGAGGAGAGTGAGGTGCAGGAGAAGCTGGCCGGCATCGGCCTGAGCGAGAAACGAGGGGTCTCCGGACGACAGAGCCTGGAAAATGAAATATGCCCCGAACAGCATGAGTACGAAAGCTGTGAGCGGCCAGACTCGCGCCAGCCGCAGCCAGATGAACCCGACGGCGGTGCGCCAGGTGTACGCGCTCGTCATCGTCGACATATGCGTATAGGTCAGGATGAATCCACTGAGGATGAAGAAGAGGTCCACCCCGAGATACCCCGCCGACGACAGATGGATGATGAACTGTGTGAAGGGGCCAGGACCGAGAGAATCCACGATCTCCGTGCGGAAATGCCGAAGGAAGACCCAGAACGCGGCTACGGCGCGAATACCGGTCAGAGCCCCGATGAGAGGGGCGCGGCGAGCGGTCGCCTCGAGCGCAGCGTCAGCTTTCGACATCGTGTTCGCTCTGCGGCGAGCCTACCGAGTGACCTTGCCGCGGCCGAAGAGAAGCCACAGTATCGATCCGACGACCGAGGTCAGCAGCACGACGATCAGCCATACCAGTTTGCCGACGAACCCGTGATTCGGGTTGCGGACGATGGAGACGACCGTGGCCACGAAGATGACGAACAGCACGATGCTTCCGATGGTGGCGCTGATCGGTTCCATGGTCACTCCTGATCGTCGTGGGGCGGCGTCCGGTGGGATGCCGCCGACCAAGCATAGCTGCGGTGTCAGCGCAGCGCGGTTGTCGCCCGGTCTCGCCCTGTGAGGTCGCGGTGAGTTGCCGTGGCATGCCAGCCATCGGCATCCAGTAGTTGCCTGATCTCGGACCCTTGCGACTCGCCGTGCTCGATCACCAGGACGCCGCCCGAATGCAGCAGTCGAAGACCGGTGCGAGAGACGTTCCTGACGACGTCGAGGCCGTCGTCTCCCCCGTAGAGCGCGTGCTCCGGATCGAAGAGACGCACCTCAGGATCGCGCGGGATCGCCTGAGCAGGGATATAGGGAGGGTTCGACACGACGACCGACACGCGGCCGTCGAGTTCCGGCACCGCGTCGAGCAGATCGATGAAGACCAGGCGCGCGTTCGGGGCGTCGACTCGACGAAAATTCTGTTTGGTCCAGACGAACGCGGCCGAGCTGTTCTCGACAGCGACCACCTGGGCGTGGGGAACCTCCGTCGCGAGCGACAGAGCTATGGCGCCGCTCCCCGTTCCGAGGTCGACCGCGATCGGGCCGTCTTCGCGACGAGGATCGATGACGATGGAACGCAGCGAATCGATGGCGAGGCCCGCCACGAACTCCGTCTCAGGTCTCGGCACGAACACGCCAGGGCCGACTTCGAGCTCGAGGTTGCGGAACCAGGCCACGCCCGTGATGTGCTGAAGCGGTTCTCGCGCAGCACGGCGCTCGATGGCCTCGCTGATGGCGACCGCGTCCTCCACGCCGAGGGTCTTGTCTGTGATGGTCATGGCCTGAACCTGGCCGCGGCTCGCTCCGAGCACGAAGCCCACGAGAAGCTCCGCATCCACCTGCGGATCGGAGATTCCACTGCGAGCGAGCACGGCGACGCCATGCTCGAGGAGGCTTCTGACCGTGGGGGGCCCGAGCGTTCCCGTCGGTTCGAGGACGACCGCGCTCATTACTCGGCCGCTCCCCCGAGCTCCTGCAGACGAGCTTCCTCGTCGGCTGCGATGCATGACTCGATCACGGGCTCGAGAGCTCCGTTCATGACACCGTCGAGGTTGTATGCCTTGTAGCCCGTGCGGTGATCCGCGATGCGGTTCTCGGGAAAGTTGTACGTGCGGATGCGCTCGGATCGGTCCATCGTGCGGATCTGGCTCTTGCGAACCACGGATGCCGCAGCGTCGATCTCTTCCTGCTGACGCGCGAGCACGCGGGCGCGCAGAACACGCATGCCGGCCTCACGGTTCTGCAGCTGGCTCTTCTCGTTCTGCATCGCCACCACGATTCCGGTGGGAAGGTGGGTGATGCGCACGGCGGAGTCCGTCGTGTTGACGGACTGTCCGCCCGGGCCGGACGAACGATATACGTCGATCTTCAGGTCGTTCGGGCTGATCTCGACCTCTTCGGGCTCGTCGACCTCAGGGAAGACGAGCACCCCCGCCGCGGACGTGTGGATGCGTCCCTGCGACTCGGTGGCGGGAACGCGCTGCACACGGTGAACTCCACCCTCGTATTTCAGGTGCGCCCACACTCCCTGCGCCGGGTCAGACGAAGAGCCCTTGATCGCGAGCTGAACGTCCTTGATGCCGCCGAGGTCGCTCGAGGTCTGCTCGATGATCTCGGTCTTCCACTTCTTGCTCTCGGCGTAGTGCAGATACATGCGCAGGAGGTCGGCCGCGAACAGTGCCGATTCGGCCCCGCCCTCGCCCATCTTGATCTCCATGATCACGTCGCGGCCGTCGTTGGGGTCACGCGGAATCAGAAGTCGGCGGAGGCGCTCCTCTGCCACGGCGAGGTCATCGGTGATCACGGGCACCTCTTCGGCGAACGAGGCGTCCTCGGAAGCCATCTCCTGAGCGGCCGCGAGGTCGCTCTCGAGCTGCTGCCATTGACGGTAGGCCGCGATGATGCGACTGAGCTCCGCGTAGCGGCGATTGACCTTCTTCGACCGGGCAGGATCCGAGTGCAGTGCGGGATCGGCGAGCTGCTCCTGCAACTCGTCATGCTCGGTCAGCAGTGTTTCGACTGACTCGAACATGTCCTTATTTCTCCAGGTCGCGTCCGTTGTGACCCGTCGGATTAGGCATCGTCTTCTGCACCTGCATAAGGAACTCGACGTTCGACGTGGTCTCCTTGAGACGACCAAGAACGATCTCGAGAGCCTGCTGCTGGTCGACGCCCGCGAGAGCGCGACGCAGCTTCCAGGTGATCTTGGTCTCGTCGACGCCCATCAGCAGCTCTTCGCGGCGTGTGGACGATGCGTTGACATCGACAGCCGGGAAGATGCGCTTGTCGGCGAGCTGGCGTGACAGGCGCAACTCGCTGTTGCCGGTTCCCTTGAACTCTTCGAAGATCACTTCGTCCATCTTCGAGCCGGTCTCGACGAGAGCGGTCGCGAGAATGGTCAGCGACCCACCGTTCTCGATGTTGCGCGCGGCACCGAAGAATCGCTTCGGCGGGTAGAGCGCCGAGGCGTCGACGCCGCCGGAGAGGATACGTCCGGACGCCGGCGAGGCGAGGTTGTACGCGCGTCCGAGTCGAGTGATCGAGTCGAGCAGCACGACGACGTCGTGTCCCAGCTCGACCAGGCGCTTGGCGCGCTCGATGGCGAGTTCGGCAACCGTGGTGTGGTCTTCGGCGGGACGGTCGAAGGTCGAGGCGATGACCTCCCCCTTGACCGTGCGCTGCATGTCGGTGACCTCTTCGGGGCGCTCGTCGACGAGAACGACCATGAGGTGGACCTCGGGATTGTTCGTCGAGATCGCGTTGGCGATCTGCTGCAGGACAATCGTCTTACCGGCCTTCGGCGGCGCCACGATCAGACCGCGCTGGCCCTTTCCGATGGGGGCCACGAGGTCGATGATGCGCTGGGTCAGCTTGCCCGGCTCGGTCTCGAGGCGCAGACGCTCCTGGGGGTACAGCGGGGTCAGCTTGTTGAACTCGACGCGGTTCGCCGCTTCGTCGACGGGCAGGCCGTTGATCGACTCGATCTTGACGATCGCGTTGTACTTCTGGCGCCCGTTGCCGTCGCCCTCGCGTGGCTGGCGGATCGATCCGACGACCGCGTCGCCCTTGCGCAGGTTGTACTTCTTGACCTGACCGAGTGAGACATAGACGTCGTTGTTGCCCGGCAGGTAGCCACTGGTGCGAACGAACGCGTAGTTGTCGAGGATGTCGAGGATTCCGGCAACAGGAATCAGAACATCGTCTTCGCTGATCTCGGGCTCGAGCTCGTCGTTGCCCGTCTGTCCGCGACGCTTGCGGTCGCGGTAGCGGTTGCGCGCGCTGCGGTCACCACGACCATCTTCTTCGAGAACAGGCCCGTTGGAGTCGCCGCGATCGTTCTGTGGGCGCTCGTTCTGAGCGCGCTCGTTCTGGTTGCGACCGTTCTGGCCTCGACCGTTCTGGCCGTTCTCGTCTTGTGTACGAGCATTGCGACCGTTCTCGTTCTGGCCACGGCCGTTCTGGCCGTTCTCTGCCTGAGCGCGGTCGCTCTGGCCGCGGGCGGCGCCCGAGCGTTCGGTCGATGCTCGGTCGGCGTTCTGCACGTCAGCCGGCTGATCCGCGCTGTTCTGCTTGTCCTGGTTGCGATCGCGATCGCGATTCCGGTTGCGGTTGCGGCCCTGACGACCGCCCTGCTCACGGGGCTGCTCCGAGCGGGACTCGTCGGCATCGCTCGACTGAACGTTCTCGGTCGCACGCGGCTCCGACGTACGAGCGTCTTTATCTGCCGCGCGGCCACGGGTGACGGGCGGAAGGAGCGCGGAGAGCTCGTCGCTCTTCGCGTTCACGTGCGAGACGGCCGAGACACGAGTGTCCGACTCGACTGCGCCGGCACCGTCGACGGACTTCGCCCGGCGGGGCGCACGCTTGCGAGGAGCAGAGGTGTCGGTCTGCGGCCGCTCGGCCTCGACGATCTCGTCTGCGGGAACGATGTCGTTCAGCGGCGCTGCGACGAATGCGTCGACCAGGGCAGCATCGACGCCGCCGTCGACAACCACGTCGTCTGATTTCTCTGTGGTCTCCGAGACCTCGACGAGTGTCGGCTGCTCCGCCGGCGACTCGACGGGCGCAGAGACGACGGAGTCGTCTGCGGTGAGCGCCGGTGCAGCCGAGTCGGATGCCTGGCGGTCTGTGATCGCCTGCACCAACTCGCCTTTACGGAGTCTGGCGGCACCGTTGATGCCGAGGGACTGTGCAAGGGCCTGAAGCTCGGCGACCTTGAGGCCGGCAAGAGCTGTGGGGGTTTCCGCGCCCGGGGCGCGGAGATTGACGTCAGTCACGTGTGTGGGGTTTCCTTCCACTGCTGTCCGCTCCGAGCCTTAAGCCGGGGCGGTACTACGCAGAGAGCTGTCCGTGTACGAGGCGTATGGGCGAGAGGTGCTGAGCCAGTACGCGTAAGTCGCGGGGCAGCGATGAATGTGAGAGTGCTACCGGGTACGAGCTTGGATCAAGCCGCTTCAACCGGATGCGTGACCACTGTAGCACCTTTGAAGTCGACCGCCAGAACGAGCGACTTCCACGGCGCGGCCGATTCAGACTCGACGAGTTCGACGGCGGCGAGACGCTGGGCCGGGTCGCTGCACAGCACCAGGATGCTCGGGCCCGCTCCGGAGACGACAGCCGGAAAGCCCTGCTCGCGCAAGAGGCCGATCAGGCGCGACGTATCGGGCATGGCCTCCGCGCGATAGTTCTGGTGCAGACGGTCTTCGGTCGCGGCCAGCAGCAGCTCCGGGCTCTGGATGAGCGCCGCGATCAGAAGAGTCGAGCGCGAGACGTTGAAGATGGCATCGGCATGCGGCACCGACTCCGGCTGAAGGCTGCGAGCGAGAGCGGTGGACATCGTCGCCTGGGGAACGAGCACGAGTGGAGAGACGCCACGGTGAACGATCAGTTTCTTGAACTGCGGACCGTCTTCTGTGACCCACGCGATGGTGAGACCACCGAAAAGACAGGGAGCGACATTGTCGGGGTGCCCCTCCATCTCGGTGGCGAGCGCGAGCAGACCGAGCGCATCGATGTCGACGATTCCGTCGAGCAGCCCCTTGGCCGCCATGATGCCGGACACGATGGCCGCACCAGAGGAGCCGAGACCACGACCGTGCGGAATGACATTGTGCGCCACGAGGTCGAGGCCCGGCATGGGCTGGTCGTAGGCGGCAAACGCATGGGCGATCGCCCGCACCACCAGATTGGACTCATCGGTGGGCACTTCGCCCTCGCCGACACCGGTGACCTGCACGGTCGCGCCAGGCTGTTCCCTGACAGTGACCGTCAACTCGTCGTACAGCGCGAGCGCCAGACCGAGGGTGTCGAAACCCGGTCCGAGGTTCGCCGTCGTAGCCGGAACCTTGACCGTCACCGAACGGCCGGCAAGGCTCACGACGAGGCTTTCGACAGACCGAGCACACCGGCGATCTCATCGGTGTCCACTGCGACCGAGGTGGGAGTCACATCGGAGCCGTCGGCGGTCTTGAGCGCCCACTGCGGGTCTTTGAGCCCATGGCCGGTCACGGTGAGCACCACGACGGCGCCCTTCCCGATCACTCCGGCGTCGGCGCGCTCGAGCAGTCCTGCGACGCTGATCGCGGAGGCGGGCTCCACGAAGATTCCGACCTCTGCCGAGAGGATGCGGTAGGCCTCGAGGATCTTGTCGTCGTCGATGGCGCCGAAGTAGCCGTCGCTTGCTTCGCGAGCGGCGAGAGCGAGCTCCCACGATGCCGGGTTTCCGATGCGGATCGCGGAGGCGATCGTCTCGGGGTTGCGAACGATCTCGCCGCGAACGATCGGAGCACTGCCGGAGGCCTGGAACCCGAACATGCGGGGCAGCTTGGTGGTCTCGCCCCGAACGAGTTCTTCGGAGTACCCCCGCGAGTAGGCCGTGTAGTTTCCGGCGTTGCCCACGGGAACGATGTGGAAGTCGGGTGCGTCGCCCAGAACCTCGACGACCTCGAACGCCGCCGTCTTCTGACCCTCGATGCGGTCGGGGTTCACCGAGTTGACGAGGTGCACGGGGTAGTTCTCTGCGAGATCGCGCGCGATGTCGAGGCAGTCGTCGAAGTTGCCGCGGACCTGGAGCAGTTCGGCGTTGTGCGCGATCGCCTGGCTGAGCTTGCCGAGCGCGATCTTGCCCTCGGGCACGAGAACGGCTGCGGTGATGCCGGCGTGCGTGGCGTAGGCGGCGGCCGACGCAGAGGTGTTGCCGGTCGAGGCGCAGATGACGGCCTTGGCACCGTGCTCCACGGCCTTCGAGATGGCCATCGTCATGCCGCGGTCTTTGAACGAGCCGGTCGGGTTCATGCCCTCGAACTTGACGTAGACCTGGGCGCCCGTGCGAGCAGACAGCGCGGGTGCGGGGATGAGGGGCGTGCCGCCCTCCCCCAGGGTCACGATGGGGGTCGCCTCCGAGATGTTGAGACGGTCCGCGTACTCGTGCAGCACTCCGCGCCACTGGCGGGATGCTCGTGTGGTGCTCACGGGATTATGCTCCTTCAACTCTCAAGACGGATTCGACCCGCACGACGACCTGCTGGTCTGCGATGTCGGCCACCGTGCGCGATAGGGCGCGCTCGCTGGCCACGTGCGTGACAATGACAAGGGTAGCGGTGCCGGAGGACTCGGATGTCCCCGTCGCCAGCGCGTCGGGCCTCGTAGCGCCGGACTCCACCGAGGCGATCGACTGCTGCACGGTCTCCACCGAAACGCCGTGCTCGCTGAACAGCGAGGCGATGCGGGCGAGCACGCCCGGCGCGTCCGAGACCTCGAGCGTGATCTGGTAGCGGGTGCTCACACTGTCGATGGGCAGGATCGTCAGGTTGGCGTGTGTCGTCTCCGCAACACCCGGACCTCCGGCGACGTGCCGACGTGCGGCGGACACGACGTCGCCGAGTACGGCCGACGCGGTCTCGATCCCGCCGGCTCCGGCGCCGTAGAACATGAGGTCGCCGGCAGCCTCGGCCTCGACGAATACGGCGTTCTTGCCCCCGTGCACAGCGGCCAGCGGATGCTGACGCGAGATCAGGGCGGGATAGACCCGAGCCGAGACGCCGTCGATGCCGGACGACGGGTCGGTGATCCGTTCGCAGATCGCCAGCAGCTTGACCACGTAGCCGGCCTTCTGGGCCTGAGCCACCTGAGCGGCCGTGATCTGCGTTATGCCTTCGCGGTGCACCGCCTCGACCGGAACGTCGGTGTGGAACGCGAGGCGCGCGAGAATCGCCGCCTTCTGCGCCGCGTCATACCCCTCGATATCGGCGGTGGGGTCGGCTTCGGCGTAGCCGAGCTCGGTCGCCACGGCGAGGGCGTTCTCGAAGGTGTCACCCTCCACGTCCATCTTGTCGAGGATGAAGTTCGTGGTGCCGTTGACGATGCCCAGGATGCGCTTGACCCGGTCGCCGGCGAGAGAGTCGCGGAGCGGACGGATGATCGGAATGGCGCCGGCGACAGCGGCCTCGTAGTAGACCTGCGCGCCCACCTGCTCGGCGGCGGCCTGCAGCTCGGGTCCGTGAGCCGCCAGGAGCGCCTTGTTGCCCGTGACGACGTCGGCGCCCGAGTTGAGGGCATGCAGAATATAGCTGCGCGCGGGCTCGATGCCACCCATCAGCTCGATCACGATGTCGGCTGATTCGATCAGGCCCATCGCGTCTGTGGTGAACAGTGCCGGGTCGATGGGTGCTGTGCGGGGAGCGTCGACATCGCGCACGGCGATACCGATGAGGTCGAGACCGGCGCCGACTCGTGAGGCGAGTTCGTCGTGGTGTTCGGTGAGCAGAGTCGCCACCTGGGCACCGACAGAACCGGCTCCCAGCAGCGCTACTCGAAGGTTGCGGTAGGCGATCATGATGCTCCTGGTTCGTCGGATGCGACACCCGTGTCGCGTGCAAGAAGGTCGTGCTCGGTCTCGCCACGGATGAGCAGGCGCGCCTCTCCGTTGGCGACGGCCACGACGGACGGACGACCGACGATGTTGTAGTTGCTCGCCAGCGCCCAGCAGTATGCCCCCGTGGCGGGAACCGCCAGCAGGTCGCCGGGAGCCACATCTCCTGGAAGGTAGTCGGCGTAGACGACGATGTCTCCTGACTCGCAGTGTTTGCCGGCTATGCGCACGAGCGCGGCGTCGGCATCGGATGCGCGGCTCGCGATGCGCACGGAATAGTCGGCACCGTAGAGCGCCGGTCGGGCGTTGTCGCTCATGCCGCCGTCGACGCTCACATAGCGACGCACCGCCGTGGCTCCCGAATCGTCTGCGGGAAGCGTGACGTCGACGTCTTTGATGGTGCCCACGCTGTAGAGAGTCACTCCCGCGCCGCCTACGATCGATCGGCCCGGTTCGAACGCGACGACGGGCAGAGCGATGCCCAGCTTGGCGCACTCCGCCGCGACGATGTCGGCGATACGGGCCGCCAGCTCGGCAATGGGTGTCGGATCGTCGGCCGTCGTATACGCGATGCCGAATCCTCCCCCGAGGTTGAGCTCGGGCACCGGACCGTCTTCGAGGAGCCTCGCGTGCAGCAAGAGAAGGCGCGCTGCCGACTCGGCGAACCCGTCGGCTCCGAAGATCTGCGAGCCGATGTGACAGTGCAGCCCGAGGAACGTCAAGCCTGCGTGCGAACGGATCGTCCGGACAGCCGCTTCGGCCCGCTCGAGTGGAAACCCGAACTTCTGGTCTTCGTGGGCGGTCGCGAGGAAGTCGTGTGTGTGGGCGTGCACTCCGCTGTTGACCCGCAGCCTGACCGCCTGAACCGTGCCGAGCCGAGCCGCAGCATCCGCCACCCGTTCGATCTCGATCTCGCTGTCGATCACGATAGTGCCCACCCCCGCGGCGACGGCGCGCTCGATCTCGTCGATCGACTTGTTGTTGCCGTGCATGCCGATGTGAGCGGGGTCCACGCCGCCGGCCAGGGCTACGGCGAGTTCTCCTCCCGAGCAGACATCGACCCCGAGACCTTCGTCGCTGACCCAGCGAGCCACGGCCGTGCTGAGGAACGCCTTGCCTGCGTAATAGACCTTCGCCCGCGTTCCGATGCGTTCGAACTGCGAGGAGAAGGCCGCGAGAGTCTCGCGGGCGCGAGAGCGGACGTGCTCCTCGTCGACCACGTACAGCGGGGTTCCGAACTGCCGAGCGAGGTCGGATGCGGGTACTCCGCCGACAGAGAGCACTCCGTGCCGGTCACGGAGAGCGCTCGACGGCCAGACGGCCGGAGACAACGCGTTCGCATCGACGGGCAGTGACAGCCAATCGGGGGCGAGCGGATGTGCGACAGAGGTCATGGAGAATCCTGACGTGAAATCGATCGTCCCGTCACGGGACCAATGGTCGGGTGGGGGCGAGCGAACCCGGATTGGTTCCTGAAGCCTTCGCGCGCCCACAGATAGGGCGACAGCAGAATACTACTGGATGTCCGCCGCAAAGCTTTCGGGGTCGGGGATCTGCAGGAGCTCACCGGATTCCATGGCCACCCAGAGCTCTCCGTCGCGAGATAGGGCGATCGACGTCGGGACGCCGCCGGGCGTGGCGATCATCGCCGAGCGGCCCTCACCGTCGAGGCGACCGATCGCCTCCTCCCCGTCGATCGTGAACCAGCATCCGTCCGTCTCATCGGAGGCGATGCGAACGGGCCTCCACTCCGGCTCGGGCAGCACGAACTCCGTGACCGCGCCGCCACTGCCGATGCGGCCGACGACGTGACGTGCGGGATCGGCGAACCACAGGAATCCGTCGTCGCCCATACTCACCGTCGTGGGCGCCGCCAACGGGTCGTCGAACTCCACGAGAGACGGCACGGAGTCGCCGCCCCTGGCGTGGGCGATCGCGCCGGCACCGGGCAGCGCGAACCAGACAGACGACCCATTCGAGGCGATGGACGAAGGTGCTCCGTCGGGCACGCCCGTGTCGAATTCGCTCACGCGGCCCAGAATGTCGACGTACCCCACGGCATCCGCCCGCTCTTCGACGAACCACGCGCTGCCATCGTGCTGCCCGACGATGCCGGCCGGCGCGGCACCCGGCGTGACCGCGGCTGAGAACACGACCCCGGAGGAATCGAGTCTGAGGATGCGATCAGACGCCCGATCGGTGACCCACACCGAATCACGGGTCGCTGCAGTGAGCGAGTGGGGTTCGGCGGGCTCTGCGCCGAGCGCGATCCTCTGTTGTTGGCCGTCGGGCGCTATCCGCACGACGACGCCGGCCACGGCGAACGCACACCACACGGCACCGTCGTCGGTCACCACGATGTCGCGAGCACCGGCTTGCGAGTCTGCGACAGAGTGGACGACGATCGATGAGGCGGTCACGGGCAGGTTCCCATCGTGCGAAGACTCGTCTCGTCGATCGTGAAGTCGGATGCGTCGAGCGCGACCGTTGCCGAGCCGGGAGTGACTGACAGCGACGTCAGTTCGACGCCTCGGGGCAGGCGGTCGGCGACGCACAGTGGAATCGACTCGTCGAGGATCGCGTTGAGTGCGCTCGATGCGTCGACGACGGTGGAACCTGCGGTGAGTTTCGCCGTCTCGGGCGTCAGCACGACGGAGTCGGCGGTGACCGACACCCCGGCGGTCACCAGGTACTGCAGACGGAGCCCCAGAACGGAGATCGACCCGTCGTAACCAACCGCCTGATTGTCAAGGGTCAGAGTGGCCGCGCCCGGAACCTGGATGACGCTGTTGACGGCGTCTTCACTGAGCGAGAGGCGCGCAGAGATGGCGCCGACCGGCTGTGAAAGATCGGTGGGAACCGCCGTGGCGACGACGTGAGCCTCGACGGGAACGCCGTCGACCGACAACTGGGGCGCATCGATGGTGACCTGATCGAGAGTGCCCGACAGGTACTGCTGCAGAAAAGAGAACCCGCCGATCGTCA
The DNA here is from genome assembly GCF_900177685.1 of Agreia pratensis. Lineage (GTDB taxonomy): Bacteria > Actinomycetota > Actinomycetes > Actinomycetales > Microbacteriaceae > Agreia > Agreia pratensis. Next base: position 141,660 of record NZ_FXAY01000003.1, on the reverse strand, counting down.
CGTCGATGTTCCCATCGACCGTGTCTGGCAGGCTCGAAGAGATCTCGGCCTTCGCCCGGTCCTCCGCATACGCTCGAAGGCCGAAGTCCGCGATCACGACCACCACCGCAAGCAGGAGGACGACCGTCAGAACGACGACGATCCCCCTTCTCCGTCGACGAGGCGCAGCGCTCTGCCCACGAGCCATCACCGGCTCTTTCACGACTGCGCTTACATCCGTTCCGGAGCCGAGACGCCGAGGAGGTCGAGCCCATTGCGGATGACCTGTCCTGTCGCGTCGTTCAGCCACAGACGGGTGCGGTGCAGATCGCTGATGGGCTCGTCGCCCAACGGCAGCACGCGGGCCTGCGAGTACCAGCGGTGATAGTGACCGGCGACCTCTTCGAGGTAGCGCGCGATGCGGTGCGGCTCGCGCAGCTCTGCCGACTTCTGCACGATCCGCGGAAACTCCTGCAGGGAGCCGAGCAGCTCGGTCTCCGACTCGTGCGACAGAAGAGACGGACCGAAGGTGGAGCGCTCGACACCGGCCGCGGCGGCGTTCCGCGCAACCGAACGGGTGCGCGAGTGCGCGTACTGCACGTAGAAGACCGGATTGTCGTTGGTCTTCGAGCGCAGAACGTCGCCGTCGAGCGAGAGCGGCGAGTCGGCGGGATACCGGGCGAGCGAGTAGCGCAGCGCATCGGCGCCGACCCACTCGAGCAGGTCGTCGAGCTCGATGATGTTGCCCGCGCGCTTCGAGAGCTTGGCTCCGTTGAGGTTCACCAGCTGGCCGATGAGCACCGAGATGTTCACGTTCGGATCGTCCCCCGCGGCAGCGGCCAAGGCCTTGAGACGCCCGACGTAGCCGTGGTGGTCGGCGCCCAGGAGATAGATCTTCTCGGTAAAGCCGCGGTCTTTCTTGCTGAGGTAGTAGGCGGCGTCAGCGGCGAAGTAGGTGACGACACCGTTGCCGCGGGTGAGCACCCGGTCTTTGTCGTCGCCGAAGTCGGTGGTGCGCACCCACACGGCGTCGTCGGCCTCGAACACGTGGCCCTGGGCGCGCAGCCGGTCGGCCGCGTCGTCGATGAGGCTTCGCCCTGTCTCCGGGTCGGCCTGATGCAGCGTGCGCTCGGAGAAGAACACATCGAAGTGCACGTGGAAGCGTTCGAGCGATTCCTTGATCTCTTCGAGCTGCTTCAGATACCCGAGGTCGCGGGCGAGCGGCACCGCCTCGTCGAGGGGAAGGTCGAGGAGATTCGGCACGCTCTCGAGCACGTGCTTGGCGAGTTCGCCGATGTACGCGCCCGGGTATCCCTTCTCGGGAGTCGGTTCGCCCTTGGCGGCCGCGAGAATAGAGAGGCCGAAGTTGTCCATCTGATTGCCGGCGTCGTTGATGTAGTACTCGGTCGCCACGACCGCACCGGATGCGCGCAGCACGCGAGCGATCGCGTCGCCGAGCGCGGCCCACCGGGTGTGCCCCAGGTGCAGCGGACCCGTGGGGTTCGCCGACACGAACTCCATGTTCACGGAGAGCCCGTCAAGCGAGTCGTTGCGCCCATACGCGTCACCGGCGTCGACGATCTGGCGGGCGATCTCGGCAGCCGCGGCGACGTCGAGGGTGATGTTGATGAATCCCGGGCCCGCGACATCCACCGACGCCACGCCTGCGATGGCCTCGATCTCGGGCGTGATCTCCGCCGCGAAGGCGCGGGGGTTTGTTCCGAGCCGGCCGGCGAACTTCATCGCCACGTTGGAGGCCCAGTCGCCGTGGTCGCGGTTGCGTGGACGCTCGAGCGCCAGGTCTGCGAGGGTGATGCTGGAGTCGGGAACGGACTCCCCCGCGGCTCGGCGTCGCTCGATACGAGCGGTCACGATGTCGAAGAGGGCCAGGGAGAGCTGTTCGGGAGTCACGAGCGTCGATCTTACCGTTCAGCCCGCATCGGCCGCCGTGCGCGCGCGACGGGCGTCGTCAGCGCAATTGCACCAGCTGGGTCACGTCGTCGGTCGGCAGCTCGTCGACCGTCGCCGTCACCTCGAGCTCGGTCAGGGTGAGGAGACCGTCGTGGTTCGTGAGAAATGCGGTGTCGGCGGCATCGCGTCCCGTCGAGATGCGCACCAGGCTCTGCCTCGGGGCCAGTGCAGTCGCATCGACGATGTACCACGCACCCTCGACGAATGCCTCGGCCACGGCGTGGAAGTCCATCGGATCGAGCCCCGGCGCATACACGGCCACCAATCGCGCGGGCACGTCCAGTGCGCGCAGCAGAGCAACGACGAGGTGCGCATAGTCACGGCAGACGCCTTGCCGTGCGAGCAGCGTTCGAACCGCGCCGTCTGTGGGCAGGCTCGAGCCCGGAACGTAGCTCAGCTTGTCACCGACCCAGGAACTCACCGCGTCGAGCAGAGAACGGCCTTTGAGGCCGGCGAATTCGGAGACGGCTGTGGGAAGCAGGATGTCGGACTCGCAGTACCTGCTCGGCTTGAGATAGGTGATGCGATCGATCGCTGTGATGGCGGCGGGCACCGCATCCCCCATCACCGTCGCCCAGTAGTCCATGGTGAGCGTTCCGGCTCCGACCGTGAACTGATGCAGCCTTGTGCCGTGCAGATCGCTGATCTCAACCGGCGTGATGCTGCTGTCGCCGTATCGGAAGTCGATGGTCTCGACCTCCTTGGTGATCCCTTCGGCCACCGAAGCGGCGAAGACCATGGTCACGGGACTGTCGATTCGAACGGCGATGTGGGCTGAGACGGAGCGCTTCATGGCATGCATCATGCCATTCGAATGTTTCGAGTTCATGTTGCGCGTGCGGCCGTCCCTTGCCGGCCATCACGCGCGCTACAGTGTGCCGCTTCTGGTAGGTTTTCTGGTGTACGCCCTCGTAGCTCAGCGGAAGAGCGCTTCCCTCCGAAGGAATAGGTCGCTGGTTCAAATCCAGTCGAGGGCACATCTAGACACCGCACCATCGACCCCGGTGCCACGCAATCCGGAGTTTCGACACGCGTCTTAGCCTGTACACAAACCAGCGGGGTTAACTGGTGACATGGCTAATACCGTTGCAGATCAGCTCATCGCACAACTCGTCGACGCGGGGGTCCACCGCATCTACGGCATCGTCGGCGACAGCCTCAACCCTGTGGTCGACGCCGTCCGCCGCACGGGAGGTTCCGCCAAGGGCGGCATCGACTGGATCCACGTGCGCAACGAAGAGGCGGCGGCCTTCGCCGCCGGAGCCGAGGCTCAGCTCACCGGAAAGCTGGCCGTATGCGCCGGCAGTTGCGGCCCGGGAAATCTGCACCTCATCAATGGCTTGTTCGACGCCCACCGCTCTGGAGCGCCCGTTCTGGCGATCGCGAGTCACATCCCGAGCGTCGAGATCGGCAGCTCGTACTTTCAAGAGACCCACCCCGACCGTCTGTTCGTCGAATGCTCGAACTACTGCGAGCTCGTCTCGACGGCCGTGCAGGCACCGCGCGTCGTGAACTCCGCCATCCGGCACGCGACCGGACTCGGCGGCGTGGCCGTCGTCTCGCTGCCCGGCGACGTCGCCGAGCTGGATGCCGTGGGCTCGGCTCCGGCATTCGTTCTGCCCCGGACTGCCGCGATCGTGCCAGACGAACACGACATCGCTCTTCTGGCCAGCGCTATCAACGAGGCGAAGACGGTCGCCATCTTCGCGGGCGCGGGGGTCGAGGGCTCGCACGACGAGGTCGTCGCATTCGCCGATCTGCTCGCCGCCCCCGTGGGCCACACCATGCGCGGCAAGCAGTGGATTCAGTACGACAACCCGTTCGACGTCGGCATGACCGGGCTGCTCGGCTACGGCGCGGCGCACGCCGGAATCCACGATGCCGAACTGCTCATCCTGCTCGGTACGGATTTTCCGTACGAGCAGTTCCTGCCCGACGGAACGAAGGTGCAGATCGCTCAGATCGATGCCGACGCGTCGCACCTCGGTCGACGAGCGAGCGTGACGCACGCGATCCACGGTGACGTCGCCTCAACCCTGGCTGCCCTGACACCGCTGATCCGGGGCGAGCGCAACCGGAGCTTCCTCGAGAAGACCCTGAAGCGGCACCACAGACTTCTCGACTCGGTCGTGGGAAAGTACACCGACGTCGACAAGACCGTGCCGATCCACCCGGAATTCGCAGCGACCGTGCTCGACGAGCTCCTGTCCGACGACGCCATCGTCACTGCCGACACCGGAATGGGCAACGTCTGGCAGGCGCGTTACATCACCCCGAACGGGCGACGCCGTCTGATCGGCTCATACCTGCACGGCTCGATGGCGAACGCGGTTCCCCATGCCATCGGAGCACAGTCCGCGTATCCGGGTCGCCAGGTCGTCACCATCTCGGGTGATGGCGGGCTGTCGATGCTTCTCGGCGAGCTGGTGACCATCGCCGCCTACAAGCTGCCCATCAAAGTCGTCGTCTTCAACAACTCCACGCTCGGCCTGGTGAAACTCGAGATGTTCGTCGACGGCTACCCCGACTTCGGAGTGGACGTGCCCGGCGTCGACTACGCCGCCGTCGCCGCGGCCCTCGGCTTCTTCTCGCGTCGCGTCGAGGATCCGCAGGACCTGCGCGGGGCACTCGGCGAGGCGTTCGCTCACGACGGTCCCGCGCTGGTCGACATCGCCACCGATCCGCTTGCCCTGTCGCTGCCACCGACCATCACGGCGAAGCAGGTCACCGGATTCGGCCTGGCCATGTCGAAGCTCGTTTTGAACGGCGGCGTCGGCGAGGCCGTGCGGATGGCGCGATCGAACATCAAACACGTTCCTGGACTCTGAGCCTCTTATACTTAGTGCCCTATTGATTCGTGCGCTTCGCACGGGCGAAGGGAAGCGTGCATGGCTCAGGACGTCGACGTGCTGGCGCTCGAGAATCAGGTGTGCTTCGCTCTGGCTGTGGCATCGCGCAGCGTAATCGGGCTCTACCGTCCCGTCCTCGAACCACTCGGTCTGACGCACCCGCAATACCTTGTGATGCTAGCCCTCTGGCAGCAGGATCCGAGATCGGTGAAAGAGCTCGGCGCAGCGCTTCAGCTCGAACCCGCGACCCTCTCTCCCCTGCTCAAGCGACTCGAGGCATCCGGTCTCATCGATCGGCGGCGGAGTGCCGCCGACGAGCGGCGACTCGACGTGACCCTCACCGAAGCCGGCCGGGCTCTGCGATCACGTGCGGAGAGCATCCCGCAGGCGATGATCGAGCAGCTCGGAATGCCCGTCGCCGAACTTCAGGCCATGCAGGCCTCACTGACGGCGATCATCGCCGCGGCCACACGGTCGAACGGCTGAGACGACCGAGATCGACCTCAGGCCAGCTCGCGCTCTCGCACGCTGAGTCGGGCGACCAGAGCAGAGAGCTGCCCCGCCGGCGAACCCGGGTCCTCTGGATGGAACTGCACCCCGGTTATCGGCGCCTCGGCATGCTCCACCGCCTCGACCACACCGTCGGGTGCGGTGCCGACAGCGACCAGCCCCTCGCCGAGGCGCGCAACGGCCTGGTGATGAGCACTCTGCACGAGAATCTCGGAGACGCCGAGGTCGGCGGACAGCCTGCTGGAGGAGTCGAGTGCCACGGTGTGTGCGGCCATGATGTCGCGAATGGGGGCACCCAGATTCTTGTGGATGGTCTGCGTTCCGAGATCTTGAAGGATGGTGCCACCGAGGGCGACGTTGATGATCTGCAGGCCGCGGCAGATCCCTAGAAGAGGCGTGCCCCTGCGAAGTGCTCGGTGCACGAGCGAGACCTGCCCCTCGTCTGCGGTCTCGAAATGCTGACTCTCGAACGGGTAGTTCGCTGCGCCGCCGTAGAAGCGAGGCGAGATATCTTCGCCACCCATGATCATGATCGCATCGCTGGCATCGGTGAGTGAGAGCAGCGATGCCGTTCCGACGTCGGCGGCGGCAATGCGGTTGACGCTCCAACCCGCATCCTCCGCAGCGCGGACGGCTCGGGAGTTGAGCACCTCGACGTAAGCGTGGTAGTCGACATCGCGGGGGCGGAAACGCGTGACCTCGACGACGCTGAGTCGCTTCGCTGTGCGGGTGGGCATGCATCCATCATGGTCACTACGGCCTGTCCTCTACAGCGCGGCTGTAACGGAGCGACACAAAGAGGCGATACCGCCGATGCACGCCGCTGTTCTAGACTGCCTGCGATGTCCAGTAGAGATCACCGACGATTCTTCCGCCTCCGATCCGGCCTCCTCGCCGGGATCGGGCTCGTTCTCGCTCTGCTCGCCGTTCAGGCACCGCTCTCGGCCGCAGCGACCGACCCCGTCGACTTGAACGGTGCGTACATCGTCGACCGCACAGGAGTGCTCGGCAATCGCGCGGCCGAAGTGCAGGATGCGCTCGACGAGTTGTCGAAAGAAGAGGGTGTCAATCTCTTCGTGGTCTACGTCGCGAGTTTCACGGGCGCCGACGACAGAGAGGCATGGGCCGATGACACCGCCGTCAAGAACGATCTCGGCGTCAACGACGTGCTCCTGGCCATCGCCACCGACGAACGCCTGTACCAGGTGTCCGTCGATCCGGATTTCACGCTGAGCGACGCGCAGCTCGAGCAGCTGGAAACCACCGCGATCCGGCCGTCGCTGCGCCAGAACGACTGGGCGGGGGCTGCTGTCAACACTGCCACCGGTCTCGGCGAGCTGCTCAGAGGCCAGGGAGTGTCCGACCCTGTGATCACGCCGAACAACGCCGATCCGACTGGCCGCGGCGGGGGTCCGACCATCTTGACCTGGGTTCTCGGCGGAACTGTGGTCGTGGTTGCAGCCATCGTCGGGATCGTCTTTCTGCGCAGACGCACGACGTCCTCGGCCGCATCCGCTCGCTCGGGCGAGTCCGGCCCGAGCCAGGTCGACCTCGACAGAGAGGTGGGGAGGCTCCTCGTTGAGCTCGACGACGCAGTCACGACCAGCGAACAGGAACTGGGATTCGCCGTAGCTCAGTTCGGCGACGATGCGACGGCGACATTCGCCCAGACCCTCGAGAGCGCAAAACAGAAGGTGCGCGAGAGCTTCGCGCTCAAACAGCGCATCGACGACAGCACACCCGACAGTGCAGAAGACACGAAGGCATGGTCGCTGCAGATCATCGAGCTCTGCACGAGTGCAGACGCTGAGCTCGACGCCCAGGCCGAAGCGTTCGCTGCGCTGCGCGAGCTCGAGAAGAATCCGCAGCCCGCCCTGGACGCCATCGCGTCGGGCGTAGCGGCGACTCGGGAGAGCGCGCCGAGTGCGGCTGCCGCCCTCGCCTCTCTCAACGGGCGATACGCGCCGCAGGCCATCGCCACGGTCAGCGACAACTCGTCCCAAGCCGAGAGACTCCTGTCGTACGCCGATGCTACGGCTCATGCTGTACCCGGTCTCATCACCGCGGGCCGCGCGAGCGAGGCGGCCGTGAGCATCCAACGCGCGCAGGCCGCGGTCGCGCAAGCCGGAGTCCTGCTCGCAGCGATCGACACCCTGACGACCGCGTTGCACCACGCGGTCGCCGCGCTCACATCTGCGATCGCCGAAGCATCCAGCGATACCGCCGAAGCACGAGCTCTGCTCTCGACAGCCGAGGGAACGGCCCGCAGCGCCGAGCTGAGTCCTTTGATCACCCAGGTGGAGACAGCCGTCACACAGGCCCAGGCCTCCGGTCCGTCGGATCCGATCGCCGCGCTTCAGTCGCTGCAGTCGGCGAATGCACCGCTCGACGCCGCGCTCGCGGTCGAGCGCGAGAAGACACAGCGGCTGGCCCGCACACAGGAGCAGCTCTCGAGGACTCTCCGGACGGCATCCGACACCATCTCTGGGGTGAAAGAGTATGTGGTGACGCGCCGAGGGGCCGTCAGCGTCGATGCCCGCACTCGTATAGCCGAAGCCGAACGGCTCCTTGCCGAGGCGCACGGTCTGCAGGCGACCGACCCGGAACGCGCGTTGGCCTCTGCAACTCAGGCGAACAGCTTCGCCCAGTCCGCCGACCAGTCCGCCCGCAACGATGTCGATGCCTACAGCTCACCGTCAAGCCAGGGATGGCCGGACGACGACGGCGATTCGGCCGCGCTCGGCGGCCTCTTCGGGGGTCTCTTCTCGGGCGGCGGCTCGTCGCGGCGCTCATACTCCGGGGGGCTGTTCGGCGGATCGTCGAGCTGGGGCGGCAGCTCCCGATCCTCTGGTTCGTCGCGGTCATCACGCTCGTCGGGCTCGCGCCGAAGCTCGTCGTCGGGACGCTCGGGCGGGCGTCGCGGTGGTGGCGGGCGCTTTTAGTAAACGCACGATCCACGGTCACAACCCAAGGAGAAGACAATGGCAAAGCAATCCATCATCGGTCGCATCACGCAGCTCGCCAAGGCGAACATCAATGCACTGATCGATCAGGCCGAGGATCCTCAGTTGATGCTCGACCAGCTCGTACGTGACTACAGCGACAACATCGCCGACGCGGAGAGCGCCATCGCGCAGACCATCGGCAACCTACGACTGCTCGAAGACGACCACCGCGAAGACGTGAAGACGGCAGAAGACTGGGGTCGCAAGGCCCTCGCCGCGAGCCAGAAGGGCGACGAGCTCCGTGTGGCCGGCAACACGCTCGACGCCGACAAGTTCGATGCGCTCGCCAAGGTCGCGCTGACGCGCCAGCTGCAGAGCGAGAACGAGGCAGCCGACGCCGAACCGTCGATCGCCTCACAGACCGAGGTGGTGGAGAAGCTCAAGACCGGCCTCAACGCCATGAAAGAGAAGCTCGGGCAGCTGACGCGCAAGCGCGACGAGCTCGCGGCGCGCGCCAAGACCGTCGAGGCACAGAGCACCGTGCAGGATGCACTCAAGAGCATCGATCTCCTCGACCCCACGAGCGATCTGGGCCGATTCGAAGACAAGATCCGTCGCGAAGAAGCGAAGGTCCGCGGGCAGGAGGAGCTCACTGCTTCGAGTCTCGACGCCCAATTCGAGAGCCTCGACGATCTCGGCGAGCTCACCGAGGTCGACGCCCGCCTCGCGCAGCTGAAAGCAAAGAATCAGCCGGCTCGTCCGATCGACGCACCGGTCGAATAACATCCGGTCTTACGGCCCGAAGACCGTGGAAGACTGAACAGGTGCCAGCTACTTTCGTGATCGTGCCTCAGTGGCAGGGCTCCGGCTCGTCACGGGCGATGCGCCTCGTCGATGGAGCATCGGCCATCCAGGGTGATCTGCCCGCCGCAGCCACCAGAGTGGTTGACGTGCCCGTGGGAGCAGGCGAGTCGCAGGGCACCGGTGTTCTGCGCTACACGGCCCTCCAGTCTGTGCTCGCGAGCCAGCGGCGCGTGCTCGGTGCCACCTCCGGGGCCGTCGTGACGATCGGTGGCGACTGCGCTGTCGAGCTCGGTGCTATCCCACACGCGCTCGAATCCTCCGGCGAATCGACCGCCGTGGTCTGGTTCGATGCCCACGGCGACCTCAACTCGCCCGAGAGTTCACCCTCGCACGCGTTCCACGGAATGGTGCTGCGCACTTTGCTCGGCGATGGTCCGGACGCGCTGCTGCCCGCCGATCCCCTGCCGAGCACACGAGTGGTGCTCGCCGGTACGCGCGCTCTCGACGACGATGAAGCCGCCTACATCGATGCGGCGGGCATTCGAGTCGTGTCGGTCGCACAGCTGCAGCAGCCGGAGTCCGTCGTCGAGGCGATCGCCGAGACAGGAGCGCGTTCCGTGTACATCCACGTCGATCTCGATGTCCTCGACCCCGCCGAGATCGACGGCGTCGGCTACCCCGAACCGTTCGGGCTCAGCGTGCAGCAGCTCGTGCAGGCGATCTCCGCGATCCGTGCGCGTTTCCCGCTCGTCGGCGCCGGCATCACGGAGTTCGCTCCGTCGGCACCCGAAGCGGCATCCGACGACCTTCCCAGCATCCTTCGCATCATCTCGGCCCTCACCCGCCCTGCGGTGAGATCAGAAGAGAGCACGCAATGACCGAATCCGACAGCCGGCCAGATGAGACCCGGATCGTGACCGAGAAGCGCGGGCACGTTCTGCTGATTCAGCTTCACAGGCCCGACAAGCGCAACGCCGCAGATTTCTCGATGCTGCAGCAACTCTCGGCGGCTTACGGCGAGCTCGACTCCGATGCTGAGTTGCGCGTCGGTCTCGTGCACGCGGCCGGTGACCATTTCACCGCCGGACTCGATCTCGCCGATATCGGCCCGCGCATCACAGAATCGGGAATCGACTACGTCGATGCCGACGGCATCAATCCGTGGCAGGTCTCGGGCCGAAGCCTGAGCAAGCCGGTCGTCATGGCTGTGCAGGGAATCTGTCTGACGCTCGGAATCGAATTGATGCTCGCCAGCGATATCGTCGTCGCGGCGGATTCGACGCGATTCGGTCAGCTCGAGGTGAGTCGTGGCATCCTGCCCTTCGGCGGTGCGACCGTGCGCTTTCCTCGTGCCGTCGGCTGGGGAAACGCCATGCGATGGATTCTGACGGGCGACATGTTCGACGCGGCAGAGGCTCTTCGGATCGGCCTGGTGCAGGAGGTCGTTCCCGATGGAACGCAGTTCGACCGCGCACTCGAGCTGGCCGAGCGCGTCGCGGCACAGGCGCCCCTCGCTGTGCAGGCAGCGCTTGCCAACGCCAGACTCGCCGTGCGCTCGGGCGATGCGGCCGCCGAGGCAGAGCTTCAACCCGCCCTCGTCCGCCTCGCCTCGAGCGACGATGCGCGAATCGGGCTCGAAGCGTTCGCCACCCGCACGACAGCTCGGTTCACCGGCCACTGACGAAGGAAAGCACCATGACAACGACCGAATACGACCTCATCGTCATCGGAGCCGGCGCCATCGGCGAGAACGTCGCAGACCGCGCGGTTCAGGGCGGCTTGCGAACAGCCCTGGTAGAGAGCGAACTCGTCGGGGGCGAATGCAGCTACTGGGCGTGTATGCCGTCCAAGGCTCTGCTGAGAAGCGGCGCAGTGCTGCGCGCAGCCCGCTCGGTCGAGGGTGCTGAAGAAGCCGTTACGGGCGATATCGACGTCTCGGCGGTACTGAAGCGGCGCAACTCGTTCACGAAAGACTGGAAAGACGCGGGCCAGGCCGACTGGGTCGTCAGCGCGGGCATCGACCTCATCCGCGGGTACGCCCGCTTCATCGGCCCGAAGCAGATTGAGGTGACGGGCGCCGACGGCACGACGACCAGGTACTCGGCAACACACGCGATCGCTGTGTCGACCGGCTCCGCGGCGCTGCTGCCGGATATTCCAGGACTGGCGGAGTCCCGGCCGTGGACAAGCCGCGAGGCCACGAGCGCGCAGTCGATCCCGCCACGCCTCTCGATCATCGGCGGCGGCGTCGTGGCGGTCGAGATGGCCACGGCCTACGCCACTCTCGGCTCGGCCGTCACGCTCATTGCGCGCAACGGCATCCTCGACACCATGGAGCCGTTCGCCGGGGAGATCGTCGGCGCCTCCCTCTCCGATCTCGGAGTGACTCTCCGCCTGCACACCTCACCAGCCTCGGTAGACCGACTCTCGAACGGCGACGTCGTCGTCCATCTCGACGACGGATCGACCGTGGTGTCAGACGAACTCCTTGTGGCCACAGGGCGTACTCCGCGCACCGACGACCTCGGACTCGAGACCATTGGGCTCACGCCGGGTGAATGGCTCAGGGTCGACGACACTCTGCGCGTCGTCGACGACAATGGTGAACCGTTCGACGGAGGCTGGCTGTACGCCACAGGAGACGTCAACCACCGTGCGCTCCTGACTCATCAGGGCAAGTACCAGGCTCGAGCCGCCGGCGACGTGATCGCCGCTCGCGCCGAAGGTCGCGCGGTGTTCGACGAGCCGTGGGGCGCACACGTCGCCACAGCCGACCACCGCGCCGTTCCGCAGGTCACATTCAGCGACCCCGAGGTCGCTTCGGTCGGATTGACCGCGGCTTCGGCAGAGAAAGCCGGCTACCGAACCCGTGTCGTCGACTACGAGATCGGCAACGTCGCCGGTGCCAGCGTGCACGCCGATGGGTACAAAGGCACTGCACGCATGGTGGTCGATGAGGATCGCCGCGTCATCCTGGGAGTCACTTTCGTCGGCCCCGATGTAGGAGAGATGCTTCACGCGGCCACCATCGCTGTGACCGCTGAGGTTCCCCTCGATCGGCTCTGGCACGCGGTTCCCGCCTACCCGACCATGAACGAGATCTGGCTCCGTCTGCTCGAGACCTACGGACGGCCCGTCGGCGCGTGAAGCCGATCGCCATACCCGACACCATGCTGACCAGGGCCGCGAAGTCGGTGTTGCTCGCTCCCCCACTGGCCCGCGTCGGCTATCTGTACGCCACGTCGGTGGCGCTCGCCTGGGGATTCATGCTCAGCACCGGAAAGGTGAGGCGCGTCGAGGGACTCTTCGTGTGCCAGGGCATGCCGACATGGTCTTTCTCGCGCGGGGGTTCGTGCGTGGGAGGGGTCTACCTGACCGACACGAACACGAAGCCACCCGTGCTCGAGCACGAGGCCGTGCACCGAGTGCAATGGAAGAAATACGGCATGGTCTTTCCCGTGCTCTACTTTCTCGCCGGTCGTAACCCCCTCACCAACCGCTTCGAAATCGAGGCCGGGCTGGAGAAAGGCAACTACCGGTGACCCGAACCAGTCGCACGATGACCGATGCGACGGTGGTCGTCACCGGTGCCAGTTCGGGGATCGGACGGGCCGCAGCCGAAGAGCTCGCGCGACGCGGCGCTCGGGTTGCCGTTCTCGGCCGCGATGCCGACCGAACGCGCGACGTGGCCGCATCCATGACGAATGCCGAGCCGTTCGTGGCCGACTTCGCATCGCTGTCTGACGTGCGCCGCGTGGCGGACGAACTCCTCGAGCGCTTCGACCGCATCGATGTGCTCGCGAACAACGCCGGCGGACTCTTCTCGCGGCGCTCCCAGACGGTCGACGGCTACGAGACGACATTCCAGGTCAACCACCTCGCGCCCTTCCTTCTCACCAGACTTCTACTGCCGCGACTGCGCGAAACAGCGGCGGCGGGGCATTCCGTGACGGTTGTATCGACCGGAAGCGTGGCGAATCGCTGGGGCCGACTCCGACTCGACGACCTCGACTCGCGCACCAGACCGTGGTTCGGCGGATGGCAGGCCTACGGCTCGGCGAAGACCGCGGTGCTGCTCGGCACTCGAGAACTCGCGCGCAGAACTCAGGGCAGCGGCATCACCGCATATGCGTTTCATCCAGGGTTCGTCACGACCTCGTTCGGGGCCGGTTCATGGATGCTCCGGCTCGGCAATGCGCTCGGCAACGGTGGGCTCGCCGTCACCCCCGAGACCGGTGCAGTGCCGCTGATCGAGCTTGCCTCGGCCGCCGAGCCGGCTGCGCCCAGTGGAACCTACTTCGACGGGCTGGTTCCCAATGGCAGAACCAGCAAGGCGGCTCGAGACGACACCCTTGCTGCAGATCTCTGGACCGCGTCCGAAAAACTCCTCGATCTCGACGCCGTGACCGGCTGACCGTGGAGTGCGGAAACGTTTCCATGCAGCCGCTACTATGGCGGAGTTACCCGCTTTACCCGACGTCTTCCCCTTTTCTTCTTCGCCTCAGAAACCCCCGAGGATTCCTGTGACTTCTGCCCCGATCCCGGTGCTCTCCACCATCGATGCACGCGTGCGACTCCTGTCGCTGAACGCCGTGCTCTTCGACCTCGATGGAGTACTCACACCGACCGCCGACGTGCACATGTCGGCATGGGCCCGCCTCTTCTCCCCCTATCTCGCGTCGCGCGGCATCGACGAGCCGTACACCGATGCCGACTACTTCGCCTACATCGATGGCAAGCCCCGTTACGACGGTGTGCGCTCCTTTCTGGCCTCGCGTTCGATCACCCTGCCGGAGGGAACCCCGGAGGACGCGCCCGAACTCGAGACGGTCTGCGGCCTCGGCAACCGCAAGAACTCCGCCTTCACCGAGACCCTCCAGTCAGAGGGCGTCGCTCCGTACCCGGGATCTCTTCGTTTTCTCGATGCCGTCGCTGACGCGGGGCTGCTTGTGGCCGTCGTCTCCAGCTCGCGCAACGCCGAGCCCGTGCTTCGCGCGGCCGGTATCCGTGACCGTTTCGACGTGGTCGTCGACGGGCTCGTCGCCGCCGAGAAGGGTCTCGCCGGCAAGCCGTCCCCCGCAACCTACGCCTACGGCGCTGAGCTGCTCGGACTGACGCCGCAGCAGTGCGTCGTCGTCGAGGATGCCCACTCGGGCGTCCAGGCCGGACGCGATGGTAAATTCGGTCTCGTCCTCGGGGTGAACCGCGGCGCCGGCGCGTCCGAGCTTCTGGGCAGCGGTGCCGACATCGTCGTCGACGACCTCGACGAACTGCTCCCCCTCTCTTCTTCTTCGACACCGACCCCAGGGCAACCCTCATGAACCTGATCTCCCGTGACCCGCTCGACCGCAACCGGTTTCCCCTCGACGAGTGGGCTCTCGTCGAGACGGACTTCAGCTCGAAAGACATGGGCAGAACCGAGACGTTGTTCGCTATCGGCAACGGCTACCTCGGGCTCCGCGGCAATGTCGACGAGGGCCGAGACGGCCATGAGCACGGCACGTACATCAACGGGTTCCATGAGACCTGGCCGATCAGGCACGCCGAGGAGGCGTTCGGCTTCGCCCGGGTCGGGCAGACCATCGTCAACGCTCCCGATGCCAAGATCATCAGGCTCTATGTCGACGATGAGCCGCTGGTTCTGACCGAAGCAGACCTGCCGATGTACGAGCGGAGACTCGACTTCGCCGACGGCATCCTGTGTCGCTCGCTCGAATGGCGCACCCCGTCAGGCAAACGGGTCCTTATCAACTCACGCCGTATGGTCTCGTTCACCGACCGGCACCTTGCATTCATGGACTACGAGGTGACCCTGCTCGACGCCGACGCCTCCGTTGTCATCTCGAGCCAGATCCTCAACAGACAAGACGGCATCGACGAGTATCACGCGCCAACCGCTGCGTCGAAAGACTTCGACCCCCGCAAGGCCGAGGCCTTCACCGATCGGGTGCTCCAGCCGCGCTACAAGCGCGACGAGGACGGCCGCTACGTGCTGGGCTATCGCTGCACGAACTCGGGCATGACGATCGCCTGCGGCGCAGATCACACGATCGAGACCGAGAACGAGTTCGAGGAGTCGTCCCAGATCGGCGACGATCTGGCCAAGCACGTCTATCGAATCCGTGCCCACCAGGGCAAGACGATTCGCATCACGAAGACGGTGAGCTATCACACGTCATCGGGTGTTCCCACCCGCGAACTCGCAGACCGCTGCGATCGCACGCTCGACCGTGCGCGTGACGAGGGTATGGAGTCTTTCGTCGAGCGCCAGCGCGAGTGGCTCTCGGAGTTCTGGGCACGCACCGATGTGGTCCTGCCGGGCCAGCCCGTGCTTCAGCAGGCAACCCGGTGGAACCTGTTCCAGCTCGCGCAGGCATCGATGCGTGCCGACGGTCAGGGAGTCTCGGCCAAGGGCGTCAGCGGATCGGGCTACGGCGGCCACTACTTCTGGGACACCGAGGTCTATGTGCTCCCCTTCCTCACCTACACGTCCCCCATCGCCGCCCGCAACGCCCTGCGCTTCCGGCACGCCATGCTCGACCACGCCCGCATGCGCGCCACCGAGCTCAACCAGCTCGGTGCGCTCTTTCCGTGGCGCACCATCAACGGTCTCGAATCCAGTGCCTACTACGCTGCAGGCACGGCGCAGTACCACATCGATGCTGACATCTCGCATGCGCTGACCCAGTACGTGTCGGCCACCGGTGACGAGGACTTCTTGGCTCGAGAGGCCATCGACATTCTGGTCGAGACCGCACGCATGTGGGCTGATCTGGGGTTCTGGCGGGCGAACGGTGGAGATATCTTCCACATCCACGGCGTGACCGGACCCGACGAGTACACCACCGTCGTCAATGACAACCTCTACACCAACGTCATGGCGCGCTCGAATCTGCGCTCCGCTGCGGCGGCCGTCACACGCATCCGCGAAGAGGACCCGCAGGCGTACGACCGCATGGTCGCTCGGGTGAAGTTCGACGAGGCCGAGATCGACGAATGGTCGCGTGCGGCCGAGGCGATGCACATCCCCTTCGACGAGAATCTGCGCATCCACCCGCAGGACGCCCAGTTCCTCGAGAAGGAACGCTGGGATCTCTCGCACACCCCGCCCGAGAAGCGTCCCCTCCTCCTGCATTTCCACCCTCTGGTGATCTACCGCTTCCAGGTGCTGAAGCAGGCAGACGTGGTTCTCGCGCTGCTGTTGCAAGGAGATCAGTTCACGGCGGCCGAGAAGCGTGCCGACTTCGACTACTACGACCCGATCACCACCGGCGACTCGACCCTGTCGGCCGTAGTGCAGTCGATCATCGCGGCGGAGGTCGGCTACTCGAGCTTGGCCCTGAAGTACTTCACCTCGGGCCTCTTCGTCGACTTGGCTGATCTGCACAACAACACGGCCGACGGCGTGCACGTCGCGTCGACCGGTGGAGTGTGGAGTGCTCTGGTCTACGGGTTCGGAGGCTTCCGTGACCACGGTGGTCGCATCACGATCGACCCCCGCCTGCCCGAAGAATGGCAGGGACTCACCTACCGCATCACGCTGCGCGACACTCGTGTGCGGGTAGACGTTCGACAGGCGGACATCGAATTGACGGTCGAAGACGGCGACAGGGCCACGGTCTTCGTTCGTGGCGAGCGCGTCACTGTGCAGGCGGGCGAGCCCGTTCTCATCGGGCTCGATCACCAGGGCCCTCGACTGCCTGGCGCCCCACGCGCCGCCGACGTCGAAGGCAATCTCCGAGCAGACGGAAGCGTGATCACCTCATCGCTCCCGACCATCTCGCTCGACACCTCCGAAGCGGGAATGCTCGAGCCCATCGACTGAGACGTCGGATGACGGGCGCTAACGTTGAAGGTGTGAGCACCTCCATGAATTCCCTCGAGTACCGCACATTTCACGCAGGCCGCGACGGCGACGCCCCGGATGCGCCGACGGCCGGCTGGCTCGAGGCCGATTTCCTCGGCTTTCATGGGCGCAAGCCGACGCCTGCTCATGCCGCGGCTGTAGCCGGATACCTCGTCGCCGATGCACAGGAGCTCACGGGCGTGTACGACACCGCATCGCCGAAGCACTCGTTGCATCCCGACATTCCTGTGGCCACCTTTGCCTCGTTCGAGAAGCCGCTCACGGTGAGCCCCGGAGTTCAGATCCCGGCCCACCTCATCTCCTCGGTGACCGTTCGCGCGACGCACCGGCGCCGCGGCATCCTGAGGCGCATGATGACCGATGATCTCGGTCGCGCCGCAGCGTCGGGGTTCGCCGTGGCCGCCCTCACCGCGTCAGAGGCCTCGATCTATCGCCGCTTCGGCTTCGGAGCGGCAACGTGGGTCCACGACCTCACCGTCGATACCGACGCACGTTTCGCACTCACGAAGACGCCTGCGGGCTACTGCAGCGTCGTCGACCCGGGCGATATTCCCGCCATCGCCCCCGATGTGTTCGACGCTTTCCACGAGGCGCAGCCTGGCTCAATAGCTCGGCACACCGCGTACCAGGATCGTATCTCCGGCAGGCTGACCGACGAGGGCGAAGAAGACCGGGCTCGTCGTGCCGCGGTGCACTACGGCGAGAGCGGTGAGGTCGACGGCTACGTCACCTACCGCTTCAGTGGATGGGAGTCGAAGCCTCATGCGATCGAGGTCACCGATCTCGTTGCTGCGTCTGCCGACGCCTACCTGGCGCTCTGGCAGTACCTCGCCTCGATCGACCTGACAACCCGTGTGACGTTCTCATCGGGAGCGCCCGACGACGCTCTGCGTTGGGCACTGGTCGACCCGCGCGTAGTGACGGTCACGAACGTTGAGGACCGCATCTGGCTGCGCATCCTCGACCCGATCGCGGCGTTCACCGCTCGAAACTACGCCCAAGACGGCACGATCTCGTTCCGAGTGACAGACCCGCTCGGATTCGCAGACGGCTCGTTCAGACTGTCGACAGAAGAGGGTGCGGGGCGACTCGAGCGTCTCGGCTCGGCTCCGGTCGATATCGAGATGGATGCGTGGGTGCTCGGCGCCCTGTACCTCGGCGGCGCGGATGCCCGTGTTGCTGCGGCAGGCGGTGCCCTACGGGAGATCACACCGGGCGCGGCGGCGACGCTGCAGCGACTTCTCACCCCGGCCGTGCCGGTGTACTCGAACACGGCGTTCTAGGCGGCGGCTGCACCGGACAACCGGAGCTCCGACGGGGCCGATTTACCGCGCGAGGGTCTCGCGACTGGAGCCGAGACGTTCAGCCAGCTCGGAACGGAGATCGTCGATGCGGGCGGCCTCACCGCCGAGCCAGACGCACAACTCGGCTCCGTCTGTCACGACGTCGCCAGTGGTCATCTCGCTGACCCAGGCTCGAATCGCGCGATCGAGGATCTGGCCCGGAGCGCCAGCGCGCACGTCGCGAGCGAGCCAGCTCACCGTGATGCGCTCGGGCGTGACGAGCGGGGTGATGTCGAGCGCCGACTCCACCTCGATGAAGATCTGCCCGCGAGCGTTGTCGGGAAGGGTCTCTATCAGGCCCTGGATGACGGGAATGATCGACGAATCGCCTGCCAGCAGTACGCGCCCGGCGGTCGTGGGCATGGCTCCCGCCTCGGTCATCAGAACTCTCATCGGACTTAGTATAGGCATACCTAACCTGCGAAGAGAATCCTTTATGCCCAGATCGGCGGGTGCCTCTCATCCCACCGCAGCCGACGCTCCATCTGACGTGCGAGCGCGAGGAGTATGCCCTCTCCTCCGGGCCTGCCGACGAGCTGCATGCCGATCGGGAGACCGGTCGAGCTCGTGCCGACCGGCACAGTGACAGCGGGGAGCCCAGCCGCGTTGACGAACGACGAGAACGGCGAATACACCACCTGCTGGGCGAAGTTGCGCTCGGGGTCGACGGTGTCGTACCAGTCGATGGGTCTGGGCAGCAGGGCGAGCGTCGGCGTGAGTACAGCATCGAAACCAGAGAAGTCGCCGATGATGCGACGCTCGAAGCGAGCCAGCTCAGCCAGCGCCTCCGCGAGCTGCACGGCTGTCAGCTCCCGACCGCGATGTCGAAGCCAACGGGTGAGAGGCTCGACGCGACCATCGGCATCCGTATCACCCACCCGAGCCGGCGCACCCGAACCGAGCCGGATCTGGGCCGCACCCGCCTGCCACACGGTGGTGAACGCCGCCCCGTAGCCGGGAACCGGGTCGAGGGCGACCTCCTCTATTCCGTGCCCGAGTTCGGAGAGGAGGGCGATCGTGTCGGCGAGCACCGTTGAGATCTCGGGGTCGATGACGATTTCGTGCGATGTCGACCACGGCGAGTCGACGCAGACCCCGATCTGAAAGCGGCCCTCGCCCCTGATGGCGTAGCCCAGAAAGTCGCCATCGTTCTCACCCGGAGCACGCAATGCGAAGTGGTCGTCGATCACCGAGCCGCGGCGCCCGATCATGCCGTCGAGCAGAAAAGCCGCATCCACGATGCTGCGAGCGATCGGCCCGGCCACGGGAAGGCCTCCGAGCGCGTCGATGCCCGACAGAGCAGGCACACGCCCGCGAGAGGGCTTGATCCCCACGAGACCGCAGGCCGCTGCCGGGATACGAATGGATCCGCCGCCATCCGACCCTGGTGCGAACGGAAGCATTCCGGCCGCGACCGCCGCTGCCGCTCCCCCGCTCGATCCGCCGGGACCGAGATCGAGATCCCACGGGTTACGGGCGGGCGGAGCGATGAGAGTCTCGCTGTGGCTGGTCATGCCGAATTCGGGCGTCGCGGTTTTGCCGAGGCTGACGCCACCCGCTTCGTCGAGCACCCGGGGCAGTTCGTCGCTCGCCTCGGGCACGAAGTCGGCGAACTCGCGCGAGCCGAATGTCGTGCGCACCCCCTTCCGTCGCCACAGGTCCTTGTCGGCGAACGGCATTCCCCACAGACGCGTCGACCGCGGAACGTGCATCTCGACGTGTCGGGCACGCTCGAGGGCGCGCTCGACGGTCACGGTGAAGAACGCGCCGAGCTCGCCGTTGCGCTCTTCTATGCGGTCGAGATAGTGCCGGGTCAGTTCGACGACGCCGAGCTCGCCTCGTTGCAGGAAGCGGTACTGTTCGAGAGCCGAGAACTCGTGCGGGGCAGTCATGAATCGAGCCTAGTTCTAGGCTGGACTCCGTGACGTCGACAAGCACCGGAACCCTCCCAGACGACAACCGCCCTCAACCGCCCGACCGCGGCGACGAACGCGAACTCCTCGAGGGATTCCTCGATCTGCAGCGTGCGACCGTCGTCTACAAGGCCACGGGTCTGGGCGACGATGATGCAGCGCGCCGGCTGCTGCCATCGCTCACCACGGTGGGCGGGCTCATCCGGCACCTCGCAGATGTAGAACGCTCGTGGTTCCGCGAGGTGATGGACGGGGAGTCGGATGTCTCATACCGCTGGTCGGAGGAGGACCCCGATGGCGAGTTCAGAATCACCGACGAAGACACGCTCGCCGACATCATCGCCGACTACGAATCCGCCGTCGCCGAGTCACGTGCGGTGCAGAGAAAGCATTCCCTAGACGAGGAGTGCCGAGGCCGTGATGGCCGGTTCTCACTGCGCTGGATCACGGTGCACCTCATCGAGGAGACGGCTCGCCACATCGGTCACATCGACATTCTGCGGGAGATGCTCGACGGCGCAACCGGCGAATAGACGGATACGGTCCGGAACGACCCGAGAAGCCGCGGCGATCTGTCGTCGGGCTACTTCAGCGACTTCTGGAGCATGACGGTTCCGAGCCAGCGATTGAACTTGAAACCGACCCGTCCCAGGCGCCCTACCTCCTTGAATCCGAATCCCTCGTGCATCTTGAGCGAGGCTTCGGCGCCCTGGTCGGCGATCACGGCGAGCACCTCCTTGATGCCCGCGGCCTTGGCTCGAGTCAGAAGCTCGCCCATCAGCGCCTTGCCGAGGCCTTTGCCGGTGGCAGCCGGACCGAGGTAGATCGAGTTCTCGACGGTGCGACGATACGCCGCCTTCTCTTTCCACGGGGCGACGTAGGCGAAGCCGAGAACGTTGCCGCTCGGTGACACCGCCACGAGAAAAGGGAATCCGAGCTTGGCGACCCAGGCGAACTTCGAGCGCCACGCTTTCAGCGACATCGGATCCTCGTCGAATGTGACGGTGCTGTTCGCCACGTAGTGGTTGTAGATCTCGCGAATGTCGGGGAGATCCCGAGTCGTCGCATCGCGAATCACGTATTCGAACTTCGGCGGCGGCGGCGCCTTCGGACGCAGAGCGGGCGGCAGTCTGCGGCGCGGCTGGTACTCCTCTTCAAGCATTCTGCAAGCCTATTCCGCTGCGGTCGCGAGCGACCAGTCGACTGGCTGAGCTCCCTGGGCTTCGAGCAGCGCATTCGCACGGCTGAAGGGTCGCGACCCGAAGAATCCGCGGCTGGCCGAGAGGGGGCTGGGATGCGCGGACTCGATGACCGGGGTATCTCCCAGAAGCGGCGCGAGCGACGCGGCGTCTCGGCCCCACAGAATCGACACCAGGGGTGCGCCGCGTGCCGCGAGGGTGCGCACGGCCAGATCGGTCACTCGCTCCCAGCCTTTCTTGCGGTGTGAGCCGGCATCTCCGGGGCGCACGGTGAGCACCCGGTTGAGCAGCATGACGCCCGAGTTCGACCACGAGCTCAGATCTCCGTGGGGCGGAGTCTCCAATCCGAGATCGTCGCGTAGCTCGCGGTAGATGTTCTGCAGGCTGCGCGGCAGAGGGCGTACGTGCGCCTCGGTCGCGAACGAGAGGCCGATCGGATGCCCCGGCGTGGGATACGGATCCTGCCCCACGATGAGTACCCGCACCTTCGCCAGAGGGCGTCGGAATGCTCGGAACACATCGCGGCCGCTCGGCTGGTATCCGCGCCCCTCGGCCACCTCCGTGCGCAGGAAATCTCCCAGCGCGACGATGGTCTCATCCTCCGGTGCCAGCGCTTCAGCCCAAGCCGGGTCGATCAGGCCTTCCGAGACGAGTGTGTGGAGCGAACCCGCCATCGCTCAGCCGACGCCGATGGTCGACACTCGCACGGTGCCGTTCTCACGCGACACAGACCAGACGCTGCCCGATCCGACCACGTGCAGCGAACCGTCGCCGACGATCAGTGCCGTGTGTTCGTCGATGGCCAGACCGCCGTCGACGATCGCGGCCTCCGTCGCTGCGATGAGCCGCGCCACGGTGCCCCATTGCGCCGCATGGACATCGATCGCGGTATCGATGAGACCGATTCCCTCGACGACGGTCACCTGCTCGATCTCCTGGGATGCGTCGACGGGGCAGACCTGAACGTCCCCGATCTTCCATCCCCCGATCAGCGCTCCGTCGCTGACGACGGCGGCGCCGGCTGACATTCCGAAGTAGGGAACACCCGATGCCACGAGCGCGCGGATGGCCCCGAACGATGACTGCAGGCTCTCGCGGTAGGCCGGGACGAGCCCGCCCCACACGACGAGACCATCGATGTCGGCAAGAAGCGACTCCTCGATCGGTGCGCCCTCCGGCGCCAGCACGGCGATCGGATCGATCTTGCCGAGGGTGCCGAATACCGCCGACAGCTCCGCGAACTTCTCCGGGCCGTCGCCGTCGCGAACCAGCACGATGGCGATACGCGGGCCGTCGAGGCGACCCGCGTCGGTCGCCCTAGCGGTTGCCTCGTCGAGAAAAGGACGAAAGACGGCCCCGTCGTCGTCGAAGGGCCAGCCGCCGCCGCAGAGGTGGATGGACATCAGACGCTGACTGGCGGATGCGCCGACCAGGGGAACACGATCCACCGGTCGGTCTTGCGCCAGAAGAAGTCGGGTTCGATCACGGAACGGGGCTTCGCGTACAGAGTCGCCGTCTTGACGATCACGCCGACGTTCTCGAGCATTCCGACGACCATGGCGAGGGTGCGTCCGGAGTCGGCGACGTCGTCTACCAGGAGGATGTTCTTACCGATGAGAGCTGTGTTATCGAGCATCGGCGGCAGAAGAATGGGCTCGGCGAGAGTGGTCTCGATATCGGAGTAGAACTCCACGTTCAGGCTGCCGCAGCTCTTGGTTCCGAGCGCGTAGGCGAGCGCGCCAGCCGGCAGGAGCCCACCTCGGGCAATGGCGATGACGAAGTCGGGAACGAAGCCGCTTCCGAGGACGTCTCTCGCGAGGTCACGAGACGCATCACCGAACTCCAGCCATCCGAGCACCTCCCTCTCGGGTTCGGCCAGGGGGGCCGTGTCGGCAGTTGTCGTCTCGTCGCTTCGAACCATGCCTCATACGGTACCGGTTTTCTCACCTGGCACAGCGCGAGTAACATCCGCTCATGACGACCGAACCGGGCAGGCGGAGATTCGGTGAGAGGCGATCCCTAGGAAAGACGTCGATGGGCGTCACGGCGAGCCTGATCGGCTATCTCTTCCTCGTCGAGATCACCAGCGGAATCCTGCAGGGGTACTACATTCCCCTCATACCCGACCTCGTGAAGCACCTGGGCATCGTCGATGCCGACTTCAACTGGTTCGAGGCCGGCCAGCTCCTCGTGGCGGCCCTCGTCGTGCCGATCATCGCGAAGCTCGGTGACATGTGGGGCCACAAGCGGATGCTGCTGCTCACGACCGTTCTGACGGCATCGGCCAGCTGGTGGCTCGTCTTCGCAGACGACTTCGTGTCGTTTCTGATCGCCTGGGCGCTGCAGGGGTTCTACGTGGTGTGGCTGCCACTCGAGGTCGCGCTGATCTTCGAGCGGGGGCGACGCACCGGCCGTGCGGCATCGCAGACCCGACGTGCGGCGGGCCTGCTCGTCGTCGCCCTCGAGGCGGGTGCGATCCTCGGCGCTCTGGCGGGTGGCCGTGTCTTCGCCGCGTTCGGTGACACAGTCGCTCCTACGCTGATGATTCCGGCGATCGCCGTCACGCTGGTCTTCTTCGTGGTGCTGATCGGTGTTCCCGACTCATCACCCCAACCCGGACGTTCTCTCGACGTTATGGGCTTCGTGATCCTCACGGCCGGCCTGCTGCTCATCACCTCGGGGCTGACCTTCTTGAGAATCGCTGGCCCCGAAACGTGGTGGGTCTGGGCACTCATCGTCATCGGCACCCTCGTCTTTGTGCCGTTCGTGCGCTACGAGCGGCGACAGCCCGACCCGGCGATCGATATGAAGGTGCTCGCTCAGCCCACCATGTGGCCAGTGCTCCTCACCGCTGGGCTCATCGGAATCAGCCTTCTGGGAGCGCAGGCGCCGCTCAGCACATTCGCCGGGACAGATCCCATCAACGGATACGGTCTGGGCCTCGCCGCGAGCGATATCTCCAACCTCATCGGCGCGTACCTCGTATCGATGATCGTCGGCGCGGTCCTCTTTCCGATCGTCTCGACCTGGGCGACTCCTCGCGTCGCCCTCATCGGAGGCGCATGCCTGGTGGCGCTCGGTTACCTTCTGTTCCTGCCCTTCCACGACACTGCGGCGCAGGTGGCGGCCAATATGGTCCTCGCCGGGCTCGGGTCGGGAGCGTTGGTCGGCGCTCTTCCCAGCGCCGCTGCCGCTGCGGCTCCTCGTGGCCAGACAGGCATCGCCGCTGCGCTCACGAACACCACCAAGACGATCGGGGGCTCGTTCGCCTCGGCGATCTTCGGAGTCGTGCTGTTTGCCGGAGCCTCCACAGTGACGGCCACCGCGTCGAGCATCGTCGGCTACATGCAGGTGTGGACCATCTGCGGCGTCGGGGCACTCGCGGCGACCGTTCTGCTTCTCTTCGTGCCCCGCCTTGCGTTCGCCGACCCGGTCGCTCCGATCGACGGGCAGACGTAGCTCGACTCAGGCCCGGTGATCCTCGGGCCGAACATGAAGGGCTCCCCGATGCACTTTGTGCGGTGCCGACTGGGCCACGGGCTTGACGACGACGAGGTCGAGCGACACGTGCGGGGGTTGCTCGATCATCGACACGATCACGCGGGCGACATCGTCTGCGACGAGCGGTTCGGGCACATTGGCATAGACGCTCTCCGCTCGTTCCTTGTCTCCCCCGAATCGGTTCAGCGAGAATTCTTCGGTGTACACCATGCCGGGGGCGATCTCGAGTACGCGGATCGGTTCACCGCTGACCTCGAGCCGCAGCACATCGAGCATCGCGTGCGTCGCGAACTTCGCCGCGTTGTACCCGCCCCCGCCCTCGTATGCCGTGTGGCCCGCGATCGAGGTGACGGTGACGATGTCGGCGACGCCACCGTCGCCGACCGACTCGCGCAGGTGAGGCAGAAGAGCCGAGATGACTCTTTTGACGGCGAGCACGTTCACCTCGTACATCCATGCCCAGTCGTCGACATCGCCGTTCTCGATCGAGTCAAGACCGCGCGCGCCTCCGGCGTTGTTGATCAGAGAGCTGACGCCACCGGTCTCGGCGAGATACGCCGCGAGCGCATCGACCTCGCTCTGCACTGTCAGATCTGCGACGAAGTACTGAGCGCCCGTGCGCTCCGCGAGCGCCTCGAGTCGGTCCCTGCGTCGCGCCACGCCCACGACGTCCCAGCCCGCGGCGCGGAGCGCGACGACCGTCGCTTCTCCGATGCCCGAACTTGCTCCAGTAACGACCGCGCGACGAATCATTGACTTACCTCTCCCGACAAGGTTCGAACTTCACTTCCACGGTAGTGCGTTCGAGACCCTCGCCTCGACCGCGCGATGCGAGGTAACGACCCGTCCAAAGCCGGGCTGTCTACCCGAAGCTAGGCTGGTCGCCGTGACATCACCGCATCAGCCAGACCAGCCGGGTAACCCTGCGCCCGCCACCGGATCGAAGGTGCGACTGCCGCTGTGGGACAACGCCCGCTATCTGGCGATCACGCTCGTGGTGATCGGTCACGCCATCCTGCGCCTCATCGACGCCTCCGACACCTCGTACAGCGTCTACCTCGTCATCTATGCCTTCCACGTTCCCGTCTTCGTCCTCGTGAGCGGCTATTTCGCCAAGTCCAGCCCTCCCGGTGCGAAGCAGCTCAAGCGGCTTGTCACGGATCTCGTGCTGCCGTATCTCATCTTCGAGACGATCTGGACCCTGGTGAGATGGGCGGTCGTCGGCACCCTGAACCTCGATCTCGCCCAGCCCTCCTGGACCCTGTGGTTCATCCTCTCTCTCATCGCCTGGCGCATCGCCCTCCCCTACCTCGCACAACTGCGCTATCCGCTGCTGATCAGCATCGTCGTCTCGGTGTGGGCGGGATACCTCGGGGCGATCACGTCGGAGTTCGCCGTGTCGCGCACCCTCGGCCTGTTGCCCTTCTTCGTGCTCGGCTGGCGCCTTCGCAGCAGCGACCTGACACGCCGGTGGTTGTCGTGGTCGCCGTCCACCGTGCTCTGGTGGCGGGTAGGCGCTGTCGCCGTGTTCGCCGCCGTCGCCGTCACCGCCTTCACCGGGATCGACTTCTGGCGGCAGATAGGAGTCCGACGCTTCCTCCTGTTCGACGAGTCCTACGCCGACATGGGCTACGCCGAGTGGTGGTCCGGCGGCGCGCGCCTCGCCGTCATCGGCGTCGCCGTCATCCTGTCGTTCGCTTTTCTCGTACTCGTCCCCCGGCGTCGCACGGTCTTCACCGACCTCGGCCAGGCGACGCTCTACATCTATCTGTTGCATTCCTTCGTGCTGTATCCGTTCCGTGAATCGGGCGTCCTCGAAGGCGAAGTCCCCTTCTGGTATCTGCCGGCCATGGTCGTATTCGCGATCATCGTGACCTTCGTGCTCGCGTCGACACCCGTTCGAAAACTCTTCAGACCCCTGGTCGAGCCGCATCCGCGGTGGCTGTTACGTCGTGTGTCCGCGCCCGTTGACGCTCGTACCCCCGGTTCCTAGGCTCGCCTGAGAGCGATCAGCTCTCGCACCCGCCCCAAGGAAGCAGGACTCATGAGCGACAACGACGCCAGCTGGAGATTCGAGACCAAGCAGATCCACTCCGGGGCGGCACCCGATCCGGTGACCAACGCCCGCGCCACACCGATCTATCAGACGACCTCGTACGTCTTCAACAACTCCGACCACGCGAAGAACCTGTTCGCTCTCGCCGAGTTCGGCAACATCTACACGCGCATCCAGAACCCGACGCAGAACGTCGTCGAAGAGCGGGTCGCCGCCCTCGAAGGAGGGACCGCAGCGCTGCTGGTCGCTTCGGGTCAGGCCGCAGAGACGTTCGCCGTGCTGAACATCGCCGAGGCGGGCGACCACATCGTGTCGAGCGCATCGATCTACGGTGGCACCTACAACCTCTTCAAGTACACGCTCGCCAAGCTCGGAATCGAGACCACCTTCGTCGAGAATCAGGACGACGCCGAGGAGTGGCGCCGTGCAGTGCGCCCCAACACGAAGCTCTTCTTCGCCGAGACGATCGGCAATCCGAAGATCAACATCCTCGACATCGAGCTCGTCGCCGACGTCGCCCACGAATCGGGCGTGCCGCTCATCGTCGACAACACGATCGCGACGCCCTACCTGATCCGCCCGTTCGAGCACGGCGCCGACATCATCGTGCACTCCGCCACCAAGTTCCTCGGCGGCCACGGCACCGTCATCGGCGGCGTCATCGTCGACGGCGGAAAGTTCGCCTGGAGCAAGAATCCCGACCGTTTCCCCGGTCTCACGTCGCCCGATCCCTCGTACCACGGAGTGAACTACTCCGAGGCACTCGGAGATGGCATCGCCTACATCATCAAGGCGCGCGTGCAGCTGCTCCGCGACCTGGGTTCGTCGATCGCTCCGGCGAGCGCGTGGCAGCTCATCCAGGGCATCGAGACGCTGAGCCTGCGCATCGAACGCCATGTTCAGAACGCTCAAGACGTCGCGGAGTGGCTCGACGCGCACGACGACATCGCCACGGTCTACTACGCGGGCCTCCCCACGAGCCCCTGGTACGCCACAGCCAACAAGTACGCCCCCAAGGGTGTCGGCGCCGTGCTCTCGTTCGAGCTGAAAGGCGGGGTGGATGCGGGGCGCGCGCTGGTCGACAACCTCACGCTGTTCAGCCACCTGGCCAACATCGGCGACGTGCGGAGTCTCGTCATCCACCCCGCGTCGACGACGCACTCTCAGCTCACGCCCGAGCAACAACTCACCTCCGGCGTCACCCCGGGACTCGTGCGGCTCTCTGTGGGGCTCGAGAACATCGACGACATCAAGGCCGACCTCGAGGCCGGCCTCAGCGCCGCACGCGAGGTGGCACGCGCCAACGCTGCCGTCTAGTTCAGCCCTCCCGACGCATCCGGCGACCCGGTCCGACGTAACAATCGGACCGGGTCGCCCGCTGCACGCCAGAATGAAGTGATATGGACTGGCAGACACCCGAAGACACCGTTCCGAGCGGCTTCATCACCGACGCGCAGATCCGGTCGATTCTCGGCAAGCCGCCCGCATCCGGAGCCTGGCGCGACGGCGACCCGATCGGAAGCCGCAGCTTCGTCTCGATCGGGTCGTTCGACTTCGATATCGGAGCGAGCATTCCCGATGTACGCATCGCCTACGAGACTCAGGGCACACTCTCTCCCGAGCGCGACAATGCCGTTCTCGTTCTTCACGCGCTGACCGGCGACAGCCACCTCGTCGGACATGCTGCGCCGGGGCATCCGACCGACGGGTGGTGGAGCGGCATCGTCGGACCCGGCTTGGCGATCGATACGAACAGGTGGTTCGTGGTGAGCCCCAACATGCTGGGAGGCTGCCAGGGAAGCACCGGCCCGGCGTCGCTCGGTCCCGGCGGGATCGAATGGGGCGCATCCTTCCCCTACACGACTGTCGGCGACCAGGTTCGGGCCCAAGCAGCGTTCTCCGACGCCATCGGCATCGATCGCTGGGCCGCTGTCATCGGTGGTTCCATGGGAGGAATGCACGCGATCGAGTGGGGAGTCTCCCAGCCGGAGCGCATCGACAGGCTGGCCGTCATCGCCGCGCCCGCACGCTCGAATGCAGACCAGGTCGCACTGAATTCCGTTCAGGTCGAGGCCATCCACATCGATCCCCGATTCTCCGGGGGCGACTACTACGACGCGGCCGACGGAGAAGGCCCTCACCGAGGTCTCGCTCTGGCTCGTCGTATGGCCCTTCTCAACTACCGGAGCCCGTCTGAGCTGAACGACAGATTCGAGCGAAGCTGGCAGTCGGGCATCAGTCCGCTCGGCAGCGACGGGCGGTTCGCCGTCGAGTCGTACCTCGACTTTCATGGCAATAAATTCACGCGCCGCTTCGATGCCAACTCGTACGTGACACTGGTGCAGGCGATGAACTCGCACGACGTGGGCCGGGGGCGCGGCGGACTGACCAATGCTCTCTCGGAGGTCACGATCCCCACGATCATCATCGGCATAGACAGCGACCGGCTGTTTCCGATCGAGGACCAGCTCGAGATCGCCAGGCACGTTCCGGGAAACATCGACGGCGACGACGCTGTCGTGCTGTCGTCGCCGTTCGGGCACGACGGGTTCCTCATCGAGAACGAGGCAGTAGGACGGCAACTCAGGCGACTGCTGGATGCCTGACCCGGGCGCGCGACATCAGAAAAAAGGCCGAGAGTGTCGCCTTGCCAACGACACTCCCGGCGGTTCCCCCCAAGCAGTTCACTCAGGTTACGCTTCTCCAATCTGCAACACAATATGTGCATGTCCCCCCACTTCAGGGCACAGAGTCGCTAGCATGACTCTCGTGACAGAACGCCGGTTTTCCGCAGTCGTCGGGCGCCGACCATGCCGTTGAGCGCGAGCGGTCAGCGGCGATTTCTCGCCCGCACGACGCGCCTCGTCGGCCTCACTTTTCTCTCCGCATCGTTCGCCGCCCTCATCCTCGACGTCCCGTCTGACCTCGATGTGCTTGCCGTGACGCTCCCGCTCTACGGTCTTATCGCGGCTGGCTTCACGATGATCGGCAGAAATCGGTCGCTGGGCTGGACGGCGACTGTGCTCCTGGCGGGCGTGGCGACCATCCTCCTCCTCGGTGCCGACGCGCTCGGGGGCAGCGCGGGATCGACGGTGACGGCAGCTTTCCTCCTCGGCTCAGCCGCGTTTCCCGCCCTTGTCGTCTGCAATCTCGATACCCCCGCCCGCATCATCACCCTGGCCGTGGGAGCGGCGCTTGTCATTGCCGCGACTCTCATCACCACGTCGCGTACGTTGTCTCTGGTCGAGACTCTGGTCTCCGTCATCGTCGGCTGGTCTGTGCTCGTCGGCGTCGCCGTCTGGCTATCCGTCAGCATCTCCCGCGCGCTCGACCGCATCGCCCGCCTCGGGCGGGCGCATCTCGCTGAACGGCATGCCACGGAGACCGAGGCTCAGCGCCGGCAGGGCGCAAGGCTGCTGCATGACACTGTTCTCGCGACGTTGACGCTGCTCGCGCATTCCGGAGTCGGCGTGAGCCCTGACGCTCTGAGAGTCCAGGCAGGGGAAGACGCGCGCCTCCTGAGACAGCTGCGCCTCGGGGGAACCCCGATGCCACGGTCCTCGGGCGCCTACACGCTCGAAGCGACGGAGACGAGCGACCTGGGCCACACACTCGAATCGGTCAAGCAGCGCTTCGACCGAATGGGATTGACGGTCTCGTGGCATGGTGCGGGGCGCCTCCTGCTGCCGAGTGACGTGCTCGACGCGTTCTTGCTCTCACTCGCCGAGTGCCTCGAGAACGTTCGACGGCACTCGGGGGTCAGCGATGCGGAGGTGACCATCACCCAAGATGACACGACAGTGAGGGCGATGGTGACCGATAGCGGTGTCGGATTCGATCTGGATCAGGTCGACTCCGCCAGGCTCGGTCTCGCCGAGTCCGTGATCGCCCGCATCCGCGAGGTGGGCGGTCGTACACGACTCTTCTCCGCGCCGGGTTCGGGCACCACGGTCGTCCTGGAGGTTCCGAAACTGTGAGCGATCCAGCCCTTCACCATGATCAGGTGCCCCGCGAGGATCCAAACGTCCTGAGCCGCCTCGTCCGTGCACGACGCATCGGGCCGCGAGCCGTGTCGGCCTTGCACGACGACCTCGCCAGGGACTCCAGGCTCGGCTACGGCTACCTGGGCATCGCCGCGATCGTGATCGGTTCGTGCCTGTTTCTCCGAGGCCTTATCACGTTCATCGTCGGCACCCTCAGTGGGCCCGCAGATGACACCGTCCCGCTCCGTGTCATCGCCTGGACCCTTCTCTCAGTGGCTCTCATCGGGTCGTGCCTGCTCTCGCGCAGATTCCACGGTCGAATCCCTGCCGTCGCATTCGCGGCGGGCACCGTGCTCATGGCGCTCTCCCTGCTGCTGGAGACCATCGCCAACCTCGGCGTGACCCAGCCGATTCTCCATTCGTCGACCGTGTTGGGAGTGGGAGCGACGCTGCTCGCGCTGGTCGGATCACGACCCGCGCGACAGCTTCTGGTGGCCGATGGTGTTTTCGCCGTGATCATCGTGGCCATGCTCATGTCCGGCGCCTTCTCCGAGTCCTTCTCCCCCGGGCCGTCGGTCCAGCTAGCTGCGACAGCCGTGCTTCCCCCGCTTCTCGGTGCACTCATCGTGAAGGGTTTCGGCGCCCTCGTGCAGCTGGAGCTCGACCGCTCCGTGGTCGAGAGCGCGATGCTCTCTCCACGATTCGCCTTCGGTATGCGGGCATCCGACGAGCTCGCGCGGCTCGACCTCGATGCAGAACAGATCCTCGACGGTGTCGCTCGAGGCAGCATCGATATTCCACTCGACTCCGAGGTCGCGGCGGCGGCGTCGTCGATCGCCACCGAGCTGCGCCTTCTGCTGGTCGCGGGGCGGAACGACACGTGGCTACACCATGCGATCGAGGAATCTGAAGTTCTTGGACCGGTCGTGACTCTCTCAGATCCCCGCGGCCTAGCGGGTCTGCTCGATCCCAGCCAGCGCGAGGGTCTCCTGTCCGCTGTGTGGCTGCTCGTGGCAGACTCGTTTCGCCTGCAGCCGACCCTGCAGATCGTCATCGGTAGCCAGACCGTGGAGGAAGTCGGTGACGCTCCCGATAAGATGAGCTTTCCGGTCGCACTCACGGTCGATGGTGTCCCTAGACGGCGCATCGATCCCGCCGTCTGGCCGGCGCTCGATCGTGTCGGGGACCATGTGGAGATGGCCGCGAGGGCCAGCATCACGATCGTGACGACAGTTCGTACCGTGGCACAGAACGCCACAGCGTAAACGGCCGGGAGGACAACCGTGACAGACTCCGCAGCACCGATCCGACTCGCGATCGTCGATGATCACCGAATGCTCCTGGGAGCGTTGACGGAGTGGATCCGTAACGCCGCCGACGACATCGACATGGTGGCTGCTGTCACCACGTGGCCCGATCTTCTGACACACCCCGAATTCCCCGTCGATGTGGTCCTGCTCGACCTCGACCTGAAAGACTCGCTCCCGATCTCGGTGAAGCTTCGCACCCTGAAGACCACAGGTGTCAAGACGGTGCTCATGAGCACGTACTCAGAGCCCGCAGTCATCCGCGAGGCCATCGCGGCCGGCGCGCTGGGCTATCTCGTCAAGAGTGAGGAAGCCGGGATGATCGTCGAGGCGATCCGCGCAGCTCACGCCGGAAAGCCATTCATCTCGAGCGAGCTCGATCTCGCCCTCTCTGCAGACGAGGTCGGTGGAGCGCCCAAGCTCTCGGCACAGGAGCGTCGGGTGATGGCACTCTATGGCGGAGGCGAGCCCGTCAAGCAGGTCGCCCAGGCACTGGAGATCTCAGAAGAGACCGCGAAGTCCTACCTGAAACGCATCCGCGAGAAGTACCGCGTGGCCGGTATCGATGTCGGAACGAAGGTCGCCCTGCGCAAGCGGGCAATCCAGGACGGCCTGCTCGTGCAGGTCGACTACCACCGCGCGTCGGAGACCAACCTCACGGAGTGAGCTTGTCGAGGGCGCTCTCGAGCCGCTCGACCTTGGCCGTCAGTTCACCGCTGTATCCGTTGCGGATATCTGCTTTCAGCACAAGCGAGACCCGGCTGCCGAAACGGGCGACCGCCTCGGTCGCCGCCTTGACGACGGCGAAGACCTCGTCCCACTCCCCCTCGATCGTGGTGAACATCGAGTCTGTCTGATTCGGCAGTCCGGAGTCGCGTACCACCTTCACGGCTGCGGCAACGGCGTCATGCACAGAGCCGTCCTCTCTTCCGGTTCCCGAGGGTGCTACAGAGAATGCGACGAGCATCAGGTGATCTGCCTTTCCAGTGGGTCGGGGCGAACTGAGGATGGGGCTGTGGGCCGTTTCAAGAGCCAGACCATGCGCACGGCAAGGACGAACAGCGCGATGAGCGCAAGATTGCGCAGGGTCAGCATCACGAGCATCACGGGCTGAAGAACCAGCAGTGCGTCGTACCCGAACGGATAGAAGACCTGGGTGACGGCGGCTATGCCCAGAGCCAGCATTGCCGGGGCGAGGAAGCGTCTTCCCTGCGTGGTGATCCCCAGCACGATGGGGGCCGCGATCCACAAGACGAACTGCGGCGAACCGACCTTGTTGAAAACGAGCAGCCCAACGACGATCGCAAGGCTGAGCGGTGCGAGCAGGTGCGTGGGCCGCGCCCCGCTGCGTACGACGACCACGCCCAACGTCAGCAGTACAGCTGACGAGACGACGAGAAGCGGTGTCATCAACGCGCTCGCCTCGTCGACACCTGATCCGACAACCTGGAATGTATTGATCGACTGGATGTACTTCACCGAGGCGGACGTCGGATCGACGTATGCGATCCACATCCACACGGTGCTGATCGGCGCTTCGATCTGGAGTCCGCGCGATGACTGTTGAGAGATGAACCCCAGGCTGTTCGCCCCGCTTCCGAGGGCGAGCACGACAAGCCCGATGGCAAGGGCACTGGCGACGTAGGAGATCGCGGTGGTGGCTCTTCGTCGGCTTGCGACGACGATCGCGGCGACGAGAACCGCGGGCCAGACCTTGATCCAGGTCGCGATTGCGAGCAGTCCGCCGGCCACGACTGGCCGATGCTGAGCCACGAGCAGGGCGATGATCGCGATGGCGACCGTCGTCACGTCGATTCGTCCGAGCGCAACAGGGCCGAGAAGGAGCATAAAACCGATCCACCACCATGCAGCGGTGATTCGTAGCGCCCCGAACCGAGATCCTGGCCCGGTGCGCGCAAGCAGATAGGCCAGGACAACGGCATTGGTCACGACCACGACGAGCAACCAGCCGACGCCATACAGCTCAGGACCGAGAACCATCGCCGCGAGCATCGGCGCGAGCGCAACGAGCGGATAGACCCACGGCTCCGACACGCCCACGACGTCGCCTGCCAGGGCATTCTGCACCCACGAGCTGTACTGCCGCGTCACGTCACCCCACGGCAGAGTCGGATCGGTCAGTCCCACGAATCCGAGCCACGCATGAACGAGCAGAAAGGCCGCCCACAGAACTGCGGGGCGTCTCACCGTCGTCGCCAGGATCATCCGCACGACGCCCATACTAGGCCGCGCCGCATCCTTCCCGCGGAGGCCCGCGCACAGGCTGCTCGCCGCTGGCTCCCAGCTAGGGATCACCTCCGCCTGATTGTCTT
Organism: Agreia pratensis; assembly: GCF_900177685.1. Classification (GTDB taxonomy): domain Bacteria; phylum Actinomycetota; class Actinomycetes; order Actinomycetales; family Microbacteriaceae; genus Agreia; species Agreia pratensis. The sequence goes on along the minus strand of NZ_FXAY01000003.1, from coordinate 107,100 downwards.
GCGGTTCACCCACCAACCAGCGCGGACGGATCATGAAGAGAATTGCGAGCATTGCTTTCGGCGTTTCCGCGTCGGTGCTCGCATTGGGCACGATGGCCGCTGTCGCCGGTCCGATAATGTACAGCAGCGCCGCTGCGAGCCCGACCGCTGTGGCCCCGAGCGTGATGCCCACCGTGCGCCCGGTCTCGCCGCAGGTCGACGCGGATGACACCTCGGATCTGACGGGTGATTGGGCCATCGCGAACGGTTCGAGCGCGGGCTACACGGTCGGCGCCGTGGTCAACGGGTCGGCCACGACCGTCACTGGTACCACCGACCGTGTCACCGGGTCAGCAACCGTCGACGACAGCGTGCTCACCAGCGCGACCATCGTCGTCGAGGTCGCCAGCATCAGCACCGACAACGCCGCGCGCGACGCCTACTTCAGAGGCCCCGCCCTCGACGCCACCGACTACCCCACGGCGTTGTTCACGCTCTCGTCACCCATCACGCTCACCGACGAGTTGCTCGGCGGCAAGCCGGTGACCGTGGCGGCGTCCGGTGACCTGAATCTTCACGGGGTCAGCCGCGCCGTCGACGTGTCCCTCACCGCCAACCTCGAGAACGGGCGCCTCAATCTCACCGGAAACGTGCCCGTGTCGTTCGACGACTATGGCATCACGCCCATCGATCTCGGTTTCGCGCGTGTCGACAATGAGGGCTCGATCGACTTCACCCTGGTCGTCTCTCCGCGCTGACCTCAGCCGAGGTCAGAAGTACCGCGCGCTGCCGGTCAGCGCGAGTCCTGGCCGAGGAGTTCTGCGATCGTCACGCCAACGGACTCCGCGATGTCGAGAGCCGTGATGGGGCCCCCGCCTGACGCACGGGTGCTGGCGGCCTGATGCACGTAGGCAGCGGTCGCCGCCACACGTGACAGGATGTCGGTGCTCTCGTCGGCCAGGAACGGCGCGTTGGTCGCGAGCAGCGCCCCGAGAATGCCGCCGAGAACGTCACCCGAGCCGGCGGTCGCCGCCCAGCTCGACGCGGCCGTCACGCTGATCACGATGGTCGCGCTGGTGGTGGGACCCGCAATGATCGTGCGGGCCCCCTTCAACAGCACGGTCACGCCGAAACGCTCCGCTGTGGCGGTTGCCCAGTGCACGGGGTCGTCAGAGATGCTGGATCGCTCGACGGTGACACCGGCACGGCCCCACAGAGAGGCGAGCTCACCGGCGTGGGGTGTGATGATCGTGCGGGCTCCGGATTCGGGCACGAGGTCGAGAGCACCCGCGTCGATCACGCAGGGCACCCCCTCACCGAGTGCGCTCCGAACGAGCGATGTCTCGGCATCCGTTCTCTGTTCGGCATCCATGCCGGATCCCAAAAGCCACGCCTGAACCCGACCCTGCGCTGTCACGATCTCCGGCCGTCGCTGCAACACGAGGGTTGTCGGAACCTCCGGACCGAGATAACGGATCATCCCGACACCGGTCCTGGCCGCGGCATCCACACCCAGCACGGCCGCTCCGGGGAACGTGTTCGACCCCGTCCGTATACCAAGGACTCCGCGGCGATACTTGTCGTCGCTCGCTCGCGGCACTCTGATGACCGACACCGCGTCTGCCGCGGTCCACTCGATCGTGTCGGCGGTGCGGTCGGTCGGTTGTGTCGGAGTGCGTTCGGTCCTGTCGCTCACAGCTCCACGATAGATTGATTGCACCCCCACCCTCGACGATCTGCGGAGCTTCATGCCCATCAGTATTCCCGGCAAGGTCGTGGTCTTCGACTACGGCGAGGTCATCTCCTACTCCCCGTCTGAAGCCGATCGCCAGGTACTGCTGTCGCTCGCAGGAGTCCCGGAGCAGCTGTTCTGGCCTGCGTATTGGGGGCACCGCGACGCACTCGATGGCGGAACTCTGAGCATCCGGGACTATTGGCTCGAGATCGCACGGCATGGCGGAGTCGAATTCACTGAGTCGCGTATTCAGGAACTCTGGATCGCCGACCATCGCAGCTGGCTGAGCGTCAATCCCGACACTTATGACGTTCTCCTCGCGCTCCGCGATGGGGGCACCCGCATCGCCCTGCTCTCGAATGCGGGCCTCGACTTCGGCGACTACTTTCGTCACGGACCGATGGGCGCCCTCTTCGAGCGGGTCTTCGTCAGCGCCGAGATGGGTCGACTCAAGCCCGAAAGCGCCATCTATCTCGATGTGCTCCGTGAGCTCGGCATCGATGCGAGCGACATGATCTTCATCGACAACAAGGCCGTCAACGTCGACGGGGCGGCGAATCTCGGAATCGACGGCCACGTGTTCACCACCGCGAGCCTCCTTCGTGCCTTCCTCGATGACCGGGCAGCATCCATCTCCGCGTCAATATGACCACGACGAAAGCCATCACCATGAACGACGTCACTCTCTTCACGCCCCTCAGCATCCGAGGCGTGACCATCCGCAACCGCATCTGGGTCGCTCCCATGTGCCAGTACTCCGCCGAGGCCCGCGATGGCATGACCACCGACTGGCATCTCGTGCACCTGGGTTCTTTCGGCCAGGGTGGCGCGGGTCTCGTGATCACCGAGGCCACGGCGGTCAGCCCCGAGGGCCGGATCTCACCGCAAGATCTCGGAATCTGGAACGACGAGCAGACGCAGGCCTTCCGACGGATCACCGACTTCTTGCACGGTCAGGGGGCGACGACCGGCATCCAGTTGGCCCACGCCGGCCGCAAGGCCTCGACGTATCGACCCTGGGCCAGCGAGCGCGGCTCGGTTCCCCTGGATGCTGGTGGCTGGCAGACCGTCGGCCCGTCGCCTCTCGCATTCCCCGGCTACGCGACGCCCGCCGAGTTGGATTCCGCGGCCATCGACGGTGTTGTCGACGACTTCGTGAGGGCGGCGCTGCGCGCTATCGATGCCGGATTCGACGTTCTGGAGATCCACGCCGCGCACGGCTATCTGCTTCACCAGTTCCTGTCTCCGCTCAGCAACGAGCGTGGTGACGACTACGGCGGCAGCCTCGAGAACCGAGCAAGACTGCTGCTGCGCATCGTCTCTGAGATCCGCGCCGCGGTGGGCGATGAGGTTCCGCTTCTGGTGCGCTTCTCGGCCACCGATTGGGTGGAGGACGGCTGGAACGAGCAGCAGACCGCGACTGTGGCGCGGTGGGCCAGAGACCGCGGCGCCGACGTGTTCGACATCTCGAGCGGTGGAAACATCACCGGCGTCACGATTCCCTCGACGCCCGGCTATCAGGTTCCCCTCGCCGAATACGTCGGGGCGAAAGGCGACGTTCCTGTCAGCGCGGTGGGTCTCATCACCACCGCGACGCAGGCGGCGCAGATCGTCGATGAGGGACGCGCCGATGCCGTGATGCTCGGGCGCGAGATGCTGCGGGACCCGCACTTCGCGCTGAGAGCGGCTCACGAGCTGGGCGCGAGCATCGACTACTGGCCGTCACAGTATCTGCGGGCGGCCTGGCCGAGCTAGAAGCACGTCACGCGCTCGGCGGCTCCATTCAGAGTCGCCGAGTCGCGTCCTGTACTTCGCCCACCAACTCCTCGATGATGTCTTCGAGAAAGAGCACGCCCGTCGTGCGACCTGACTCGGAGAACGTGCGTGCCAGGTGGGCGTTCGTGCGACGCATGCTGGCCAGCGCGTCTTCGAGTTCGGTGCCCTCGTAGATCGAGACGAGCTGTCTGATCCGCTTGGCGGGTACCGGCAGATCGACCTCGTCTGCATCGATGTCGATCACATCTTTCAAATGCAGATAGCCGTCTGGACGCCCCTCCTCGTCGACCACGATGTAGCGAGAGAACCCGTGTTTGGCCACGGCGTGCTCGATCTCGGCCGGGGTCACATGGTCTGAGAGGCTCACGAGCGACTCGAGAGGCACGGCCACGTCTTTGACCGTCTTCGACGTGAACTCGAATGCCGCGTTGAGGGCACCCGTGGTGTCGCTCAGCACCCCCTCGCGAGTGGACTGCGACACGATCGTCGATACCTCATCGAGTGTGAACGCGCTCGCTGCCTCGTCTTTCGGCTCGACCCCGAACAGCCGCAGGATCGAATTGGCGGTCGCGTTGAGCGCGACGATCGCGAATCTGAAGATCCGGGCGAGCCACACGAGAGGCGGAGCGAGCAGCAGAACGGCGCGCTCCGGAAGCGAGAACGACAGGTTCTTGGGAACCATCTCGCCGAAGACGACGTGCAGGAACGAGACGATGAGCAGCGCGATGACGAACGCGATCGTTCCGATGACCTCCTCCGGCAGGCCGGTGAACGCCAGAGGAATCTCGAGCAGGTGATGGATCGCGGGCTCGGAGACGTTGAGGATCAGCAGCGAGCACACCGTGATTCCGAGCTGGCACATGGCCAGCATCAGTGTCGCGTGCTCCATCGCCCAGAGCGCGGTCTTGGCACTCGCCTTGCCCTGCTCCGCGAGGGGCTCGATCTGCGAGCGACGTGCGGAGATCACAGCGAACTCGGCGCCGACGAAGAAGGCGTTGGCCATAAGGAGTACAACGAGCCAGACGATCCCTAGCCAATCAGCCACGGTCATTCACCTCCGTGCTCGAGTCATCGGTGGTCAACGCGTCGACAGGCGCCGCGGCCTCGTCGTTGGCGATGGGCGTGAAGCGGATGCGATCGATGCGCCGGCCGTCGAGCCGAACGACGGCGAGTTGGCCGGTGGGCAGCTCTACCGTGTCACCGACGACCGGGAGCCGGCCGAGTTCGCTCATCATGTAGCCGGCCACCGTCTCGAACGGGCCGTCGTCGGGAACGCTGATGCCTGCGCGGTCGGCGAGCTCATCGGGACGAAGCATGCCGGGAAACGACACGGAGTTCAGCGTCTTCACCACTCCGGCACGCGAGCGGTCATGCTCGTCGTCGAGTTCTCCGACGAGTTCTTCGACCAGGTCCTCCAACGTGACCACGCCGGCGGTTCCTCCGTACTCGTCGACCACGATCGCCATCTGATATCCGCGGCCGCGCAGCTCGCCGAGGAGCGAGTCGAGCTTCATGGTCTCCGGCACACGGATGACGCTCGAGGCGAGGGCCGCCGCGGGCACATCGTGTCGTCTGTTCCGGGGAACGCTGACGGCCTGTTTGACGTGCACGACCCCGACGATGTCGTCGATGTCGTCATCGAGCACGGGAAAACGGCTGTGCCCGGTCGTGCGGGTGAGAGTGATCACATCTTCGGCACTGTCGGTGCGCTTGACGCTCGCGATCCGCGGTCTCGGCGTCATGGCATCGGATGCCGTATGCCCGGAGAAGAGCAGGGTGCGGTTGAGCAGGGTCGCCGTGTCGACATCGAGACTTCCCTGCATGGCCGACCTGCGAACGAGCGACGAGAGCTCCTCCGCGGTACGCGCGCCGGACAGCTCTTCCTTCGGCTCGATGCCCACCGCCCGGAGCAACCCGTTGGCGCTGTTGTTCAGAAGACTGACCGCCGGCTTGAACACCATCGTGAAGAGTCGTTGCGCCGGAATCACCAGTTTCGCCGTCTGCAGTGGCAACGCCAGCGCGAAGCTCTTCGGGACGAGCTCGCCCACGATCATCGACAGCAGCGTGGCAAAGACGATAGCGATCGTCGCAGAGATACCGGGCACCACGGCTTCGGGGATGCCGACGCCGATCAGGGGCGCTCGAAGCAGGTTCGAGATGGCCGGCTCCATGGTGTAACCCGTGAGAAGCGTGGTGAGCGTGATGCCGAGTTGAGCACTCGAGAGATGCGTCGACGTGATCTTCAGCGCCGCGATCGTCGGGCCGAGGCCCGTGGCTCCGCGACTCTGCCGCGTCTCAAGATCGTTGCGATCGAGATTGACCAGCGCGAACTCGCTGGCGACGAAGATGCCGGTACCGAAGGTGAGAACGATACCGACGCCGAACATGATCCAGTCAAGAGGCATGAGTGCCGCCTGAACTGCTCAGAAGAAAGGATGGATGGGCTGAGGGAGGGTCGTCCATTGTCTGGCCAGTATACCGGCAGGTCTCTCCCGGATGCCGGGGCCGCTACCAGCTGACGGGCAGCGCCTTGCCCTCTTCGTATCCGGCGGCCGATTGGATTCCGACCAGTGCGCGGTCGTGGAACTCGGCGACATCGGAGGCGCCAGCGTACGTGAACGAACTACGCACACCCGACGTGATCATGTCGAGCAGATCCTCGACAGACGGGCGCAGAGGATCGAGGTAGATACTGCTCGACGAGATGCCCTCGGCGAACAGCGTCTTGCGGGCGAGCTCATAGGCGTCGAGACGCCCGAAGCGGTCTTTCACGGCCTTCGTCGACGCCATGCCCCAGCTCTCTTTATAGAGCCGACCCGTCGCATCCGTCTTCAACGTGCCGGGCGCCTCGATCGTGCCCGCGAACCACGAACCGATCATCACACTCGACGCTCCGGCGGCCAGCGCCAGCGCGACGTCGCGCGGATAGCGCACTCCCCCGTCGGCCCACACGTGGGCGCCGAGCTCGCGAGCGGCGTCTGCGGTCTCGAGCACAGCCGAGAACTGCGGACGACCGACCGCCGTCATCATGCGCGTGGTGCACATGGCGCCAGGGCCGACTCCCACTTTGAGGATCGTGGCGCCGGCCGAGACGAGATCGCGCACGGCGTCGGCTGTCACGATGTTGCCGGCCACGATGGGAAGGCCCAGGTTCTCGTTCGCCACCGTCTCGATGGCACGCAGCATGCCCTCCTGGTGACCGTGCGCGGTATCGATCACCAACACGTCGACGCCCGCCGAGGCGAGGGCGCGGGCTTTGGATGCGACATCGCCGTTGATACCGACGGCCGCGGCGACCCGGAGGCGGCCCTGCGCGTCGAGCGCCGGCGTGTAGAGGGTGGAGCGGAGTGCGCTGGTGCGGCTCAGGGTTCCGATGACCGATCCGTGCCGCATAACCGGCGCGAAGTCGAGCTCGGCCTCGACCATCGCGTCGAACGCCTCTCGGGGCGAGTCGATGTCATCGGCGGAGAGCGCCGTGAGCGGGCCATGCAACAGATCACCGAGCAGCGCATCGGGCAGAGCAGACCCGAGCCTGGCCGCGGCGATGCACCCGAGGTAGACGCCGGCTGAATCATGGATGACGAGTCCGTGCCCTGCGACCGCCGGGACCTGACGGAGCGCCTGCTCGACGGTGTCGTCGGGGCCGAAATCGAACGGGGTGTCGAATTCGACGGGCTGCGCTTTCACCCAGCGAATCGCCGCATCGAGGTCTTGCAGATGCATGTCTTGGGGAAGAACACCGAGACCGCCGCGCCTCGCCAGAGTGGCGGAGAGTCGGGGACCTGTGACCGAATTCATGTTCGCGCTGACGATCGGGATGCTTGCTCCCGTGCCGTCGTTCGGCGCGAGCGACACGTCGAGCCTGCTGGTGACCTGCGATCGCGACGGCACGAGAAAGACGTCGGAATATGTGAGGTCGTGGGTCGCGGTCGCGTGATAGAACTCCATACCCCCAACGGTAGTCGCTTCTCTGCCTCTCGAGCCCTTCGCCGGGTGGCGCTTCAGGCTGAGGGGATTAGGCTTGACCCTGAACGTGTCGGGCGCCCTCCGGCAACGATGCAGGGCGCTGACGACTGTCATGAATGTACTGATTTCAGGCGAATTGTCGATGCACGATGTAGAGAGTGGGCGATCGGGCTTGTCTAGCCAAACGACCGGAGTGGAAAACGACGAGAGCGCGTCGGAGTTCGGAGCCAATGAATGGCTCGTCGAGGAGCTCTACGAGCAGTTCAAGGTAGACCGCAAGTCGGTCGACGAGTCGTGGTGGCCGATTCTCGAGAGCTACCACTCGGCGGTGGTATCCAAGGGCGGGGCGGCATCGACCGTGACGGCTGAGCAGGCTCCACCCGCCGCAACCGAATCAGAACAGGTCGCCGAAGCCTCCGGTGCGGCCACACCGCCCACGTCACCTGTTGCGACAGTCTCGACCGAGGCTCCGTCCGGCGCCTCTGTGGCCGACCAGCGCGAGAGCCAGCCCGAGGCTCGCACGACGAGCGTGCAGGCCCGGCAGGCTCCGATCCCGGCAGAGGCGCCCGTCTCAGCTCCCAAGCGTGACACCACGACCGAGTCGGCCAGCAGCGAAGACGACGTCGAGAAAGACACAGTCACACCCCTCAGAGGCATGGCCAAGACTCTGGCCACCAACATGGACGCCAGCCTCACCGTGCCGACGGCCACCAGCGTGCGATCGATCCCGGCCAAACTGCTGATCGACAACCGCATCGTCATCAACTCGAACCTCAAGCGCAGCCGTGGCGGCAAGGTGTCGTTCACCCACATCATCGGCTGGGCCCTCGTGCAGGCGATGAAGGAGTTCCGTAGCCAGAACGTGTACTACGACGAGGTAGACGGAAAGCCCTCCGTCGTCGCTCCCGCCCATGTCGGGCTGGGCATCGCCATCGACATCCCGAAGCCCGACGGCACCCGCGCCCTCCTGGTTCCAGGAATCAAGCGGGCAGACACGATGGGCTTCAACGAGTTCCTCCACGCCTATGAAGAGCTGGTGAGCCGCGCCCGCGCGAACAAGCTCACGGCGGCAGACTTCCAGGGCACCACGATCTCGCTCACCAACCCCGGTGGAATCGGCACGGTGCACTCGGTTCCGCGTCTGATGAAGGGCCAGGGCTGCATCATCGGCGCCGGCGCCCTCGAGTACCCGGCGGAGTTCCAGGGCACCAGCCCGAAGACGCTCAATGACCTGGGTATCGGCAAGATCATCACGCTCACCAGCACCTATGACCACCGTGTCATCCAGGGCGCAGGATCCGGCGAATACCTGCGCAAGGTGCATGAGCTGCTGATCGGCGAGCGCAACTTCTATGAGAACATCTTCGCCGAGTTGCGCATCCCTTACGCGCCGATCCACTGGGCCCCCGACATCAGCGTCGACCTCTCCGACGCCGTCGACAAGACCGCCCGGGTGCAGGAACTCATCAACGCCTTCCGGGTTCGTGGTCACCTGATGGCTGATATCGACCCGCTCGAGTACCGCCAGCGCACGCATCCCGATCTCGACATCGAGAACCACGGGCTCACACTCTGGGATCTCGACCGCGAGTTCGTGACCGGCGAGTTCGGCGCGAAGCGCAGCGCGCTTCTGCGCGACATCCTCGGCGTGCTCCGCGACTCCTACTGCCGTAAGACCGGCATCGAGTACATGCACATCCAGGATCCCGCCCAGCGCAAGTGGATCCAAGACAAGGTCGAGCGCCCCTACGCCAAGCCCGGGCACGACGAGCAGATGCGCATCCTGGCCAAGCTCAACGAGGCCGAGGCTTTCGAGACCTTCCTTCAGACGAAGTATGTCGGCCAGAAGCGGTTCAGCCTCGAGGGCGGCGAGTCCACGATCGCCCTGCTCGACGCGATCATCCAGGGCGCCGCAGACGAGGGCCTCGACGAGGTCGCGATCGGCATGGCACACCGCGGCCGTCTCAACGTTCTGACGAACATCGCAGGCAAGACCTATGGCCAGATCTTCCGAGAGTTCGAGGGAACTCAAGACCCGCGCACTGTTCAGGGCTCAGGAGATGTGAAGTACCACCTCGGCACGGAGGGCACCTTCCACGGCAGCGACGGCACCGAGATCCCCGTCTACCTCGCCGCGAACCCGTCGCACCTCGAGGCCGCCGACGGCGTGCTCGAAGGAATCGTCAGGGCCAAGCAGGACCGTAAGGCGATCGGAACCTTCTCGACGCTGCCGATCCTGATCCACGGAGATGCGGCCCTCGCCGGACAGGGCATCGTGGTGGAGACCCTTCAGATGTCTCAGCTGCGCGGCTACCGCACCGGCGGCACGATCCACATCAACATCAACAACCAGGTCGGCTTCACGACACCTCCCGGAGAGTCCCGCTCGTCGGTCTACTCCACCGACGTCGCGAAGACCATCCAGGCTCCCATCTTCCATGTGAACGGTGACGACCCCGAGTCGGTCGTGCGGGTCGCGCAACTCGCCTTCGAGTACCGACAGCAGTTCCACCGCGATGTCTTCATCGACCTGATCTGCTACCGACGCCGCGGACACAACGAGGGAGACGATCCCTCGATGACGCAGCCGCTCATGTACAACCTCATCGAGGCGAAGCGCAGCGTGCGCCGTCTCTACACCGAGTCGTTGGTCGGTCGTGGCGACATCACCGAAGAGGAGTACCAGGCAGCCCACCGCGACTTCCAGGACCGCCTCGAGCGTGCCTTCGCCGAGACCCATGCCGCCCAGACCTCGTCGATTCCGGTCATCAAGGCAGACGGTTCTGCCGTCGCCGACCTCGAGTTGCCCGACGCACAGCAGAGCGACTCGGCAAGCTCGGACTCGTTCTCGACCGCGGTCGCGGAGTCGACGATCCACCAGATCGGCGACGCGTTCCAGAACAAGCCCGCCGGTTTCACGGTGCATCCCAAGCTGCAGCAGCTGCTGAACAAGCGCCTCGAGATGAGCCGCTCCGGCGGAATCGACTGGGCGTTCGCCGAGCTCCTCGCGCTCGGCTCACTGCTGCTCGAGGGCACACCCGTGCGCCTCGCCGGTCAGGACACGCGCCGCGGAACGTTCGTTCAGCGTCACGCCGTTCTGCACGATCGCGAGAATGGTCAGGAGTGGCTGCCGCTGGCCAACCTGAGCGAGAGCCAGGCCAGATTCTGGATCTACGACTCACTGCTGAGCGAATACGCCGCGATGGGCTTCGAATACGGCTATTCGGTCGAACGCCCCGACGCCCTCGTGCTCTGGGAGGCCCAGTTCGGCGACTTCGCCAACGGCGCCCAGATCGTGATCGACGAGTTCATCTCATCGGCGGAGCAGAAGTGGGCGCAGCGTTCGTCGCTCGTCCTGCTCCTCCCCCACGGTTACGAGGGCCAGGGTCCCGACCACTCGTCTGCACGCATCGAGCGCTACCTGCAGCTGTGTGCCGAGAACAATATGACCGTCGCTCGTCCGTCGACGCCGGCCTCGTACTTCCACCTGCTGCGCCGACAGGCATACGCTCGCCCGCGCAAGCCGCTCGTCGTCTTCACTCCGAAGGCCATGCTTCGACTCCGCGGTGCCACGAGCGACGTGCCCGACCTCACGAACGGAACGTTCGAGCCGGTCATCGATGACAACCGCATCACAGACCAGGCCTCGGTCACCCGGGTTCTGCTGCACTCGGGCAAGATCCACTACGACCTGCTCAACGAGCTGCAGAAGAAGCCCGACGACCAGATCGCTCTCGTGCGCCTCGAGCAGTACTACCCCGCACCGGTCAACGAGCTGAAGGCTGTTCTGGATCAGTATCCGAATGCCGAGGTGGTGTGGGTGCAGGACGAGCCTGAGAACCAGGGTGCCTGGCCATTCGTGGCGGTCGAGGTCGCGCCGCATCTCGGGCGTTCTGTGCGAGTCGTCTCACGGCCCGCCGCAGCATCGCCCGCGGCCGGCTCCGCCAAGCGTCACGCCGTCGAGCAGACTGAGCTGATCGAGCGCGCCACCGAGAAGTGACGAAGGTCGGTTTCTCGAGCCCCGCTCGAGAAACCGACCATCATTTGTTCGTCAGTGCGTCGCCTGGATCGTGCGGATCTTCAGAAGCACCTGATCGCGCAGGTCGCCAGGCGCGGTCTCGCGGCAGGCACGTTGAACAGCCTCGGTCAGCACGCGTCCGACGTGAAGCTCCGACTCGCAGTCGACGCATCCGGCGAGGTGCTCTCGAATGTCCTCAGCGTCCGTCGAGCAGAGCTCGTTGTGCAGATACTCCTCGAGTTCCGCCTTGGCCTTGTCGCAACCGCAATCGGTCATTTCTTCGTGCTCCCCGTCTTCGATGCGACACGAATGCCGCGATCTGCTGCGTAGTCGGTCAGAAGTCCCCTGAGAAGTCGTCTGCCTCGGTGCAGGCGACTCATCACTGTGCCGACAGGGGTCTTCATGATATCGGCGATCTCCTGATAGGAGAAACCTTCGACGTCGGCGAAATAGACCGCCAGACGAAAATCTTCGGGAATCGACTGAAGAGCGTCTTTGACCGCGCTGTCGGGCAGATGGTCGATGGCCTCCGCCTCGGCGGAGCGGCTCGACATGGCCGTCGCCGACTCGGCCTCGCCCAGCTGCCAGTCCTCCATGTCGGAGATGGTGCCCTTGTAGGGGTCGCGCTGCTTCTTGCGATAGGTATTGATGAACGTGTTCGTGAGGATGCGGTAGAGCCACGCCTTGAGGTTGGTGCCCTGCTCGAATTGACCGAAGGCCGCATAGGCCTTGACGAAGGTCTCTTGAACCAGATCTTGAGCGTCAGCAGGGTTGCGCGTCATGCGCAGGGCAGCGCCGTACAGCTGGTCGAGGAACGGTATCGCCTGTTCCTCGAACAGATCCCGCGGATCTGGGGTTGCCGCCGGAGGGGTATCAGGTGTGGAGTTGCTCATCAGAGCAGAGTCTACTTCGGCGAGGGCGCGTTCGGCCCAGGCCATGCCCGGGGTTACGACGGGTGGTCGCACGCGCTCACGTGTCAGCATCTCGGACTCACCCTTGCCTCTCGTTCTGTATCGACGGTCCGTTCGACCCTCATACGATCAACAACGACTATCGGAACGTCGTTTATTCCGCTATCGCGGTAATCTGGGGAGCAATGGGCATCATCAATCAACTCGATCCGCGCTTCTCCCCCTACGACGACGAGACTCCGGGGGTCGCCGCCGTTCCGCCCGGCGATGCACCGTGGCCATCGCCGATCGCCTCCGGGCCGATCGACGCCGCCGTCGTCCTTCCCGGCTCGAAGAGCCTCACGAACCGCCAGTTGGTGCTCTCGGCACTGGCCGATTCGCCGTCGACACTCCGCGCTCCACTGCATTCGCGCGACACCACGTTGATGGTCGATGCTCTCCGCTCGATGGGAACGACGATCGAGGTCGTCTCAGGCGCGGGCCAGTTCGGTGACGATTGGCTCATCACCCCCGCCGACGAGCTGCTCGGCAGCACGACCGTCGACTGCGGTCTCGCCGGAACGGTGATGCGATTCATCCCACCCGTCGCCGCCCTCGCCCTCGGTCCGGTCGTGTTCGACGGCGACGAGGCCGCCCGCCGCAGGCCCATGAAGACGACCATCTCATCGCTTCGCTCGCTCGGTGTCGACATCGCAGATGACGGAGCAGGTGCGCTTCCCTTCACCGTGCACGGAACCGGTCGCGTCACGGGAGGAGAGATCGTCATCGATGCGTCCAGCTCGAGCCAGTTCGTCTCGGGCCTCCTGCTCTCCGCGGCGCGATTCGACGAGGGCCTCGTTCTCCGTCACTCCGGTGAACGTGTGCCCAGCCAACCTCATATCGAGATGACGATCCAGGCGTTGGCCGATCGTGGAGTGACCGTGGAGTCGCCCGAGCCGGGCGTGTGGACGATCGCGCCCGGCAGCATCCGGGGTGCGACTGTCGATATCGAACCCGACCTCTCGAATGCGGCGCCGTTTCTCGCCGCCGCCGTCGCCACGGGCGGACGAGTGAGCGTCAGCGGCTGGCCCGCCAGCACCACTCAGGTGGGCGCTCACCTCATCGATCTCCTGCCCCTCTTCGGCGCCACCGTGTCACTGATCGACGGCGTGCTCACCGTCGAAGGTACGGGCGAGATCCACGGCATCACGCTCGACCTCTCCGAGGGCGGCGAACTGGCCCCTGCCCTGGTGGCGCTGGCCGCGCTGGCCGACTCCCCCAGCGAAATCACGGGCATCGGGCACATCCGACACCATGAGACAGACCGCCTCGCTGCTCTCGCGAGCGAGCTCACCGCGCTGGGCGGCATCGTCACCGAGCTCGAGGACGGCCTTCGCATCGAGCCCGCCCCCTTGCACGGAGGCACCTGGAAGACCTACGCCGACCACCGTATGGCTCACGCCGGCGCAATCATCGCGCTCGTCACGCCCGATGTCCTCATCGAAGACATCAAAACGACCTCGAAGACGCTTCCCGAGTTCCCCGAGCTCTGGAGCGCGCTCGCCGCGAGTACCTCATGACCTGGTGGTCGAACGACGACGACGATGATGACGAGTCGGAATACGACGAATCGAGCGTCCGAGTACGGCCCAACCCCAAGGGCAACAAACCCCGAACCAAGATCCGGCCCGAATACGCCAACGCGGTGCCGGGGCGCATCCTGACGGTCGACCGCGGGCGCTTCACCGTGCTGGTCGACGAAGACACGCCTGATGAGCGGGCGATAACCGCGTCACGAGCGCGCGAGCTGGGCAAGACAGCGATCGTGACCGGCGACCGCGTCGGCCTCGTGGGCGACACCTCCGGAGCCGAGGGCAGTCTCTCGCGGGTCGTCAAGATCACTCCGCGCACGACCCTGCTGCGGCGCAGCGCCGACGACACCGACGCGGTCGAGCGCGTCATCGTCGCCAATGCCGATCAGATGCTGATCGTCGTGGCCGCCGCCAATCCCGAGCCGCGAGCACGGCTCGTCGACCGCTACCTGGTCGCTGCCTTCGACGCCGGCATCACCCCGATCCTCTTCATCACCAAGACCGACCTCGCCGATCCGGCGGAGTTCCTCTCGGAGTTCGACTGTCTCGACCTCACGGTGGTCACGGGCGAACGCGACGAACTGCCTCTCGACGAACTGAAGGCGCTTCTCATCGGCCACACCACCGTGACTGTAGGCCATTCCGGCGTCGGCAAGTCCACCCTCGTCAACGCTCTCGTACCTGGCACCGACCGGGCGATCGGACGGGTGAACGACGTCACCGGACGGGGCCGGCACACATCGTCGTCGACCCTCGGACTTCGCGTACACGACGACGATGGCCGGTCCGGCTGGATCATCGACACGCCCGGTGTGCGATCGTTCGGCCTCGGACACGTCGACCCGGCGAACGTGCTGAAGTCGTTCGCCCGTATGGCGATCCCCTCCTCCGTTCCGCCGCCCGACGGAATCCCGCTCAGCCAGGCGCACGACTGGGAGGTCGTCGACCGCGTACTGGCAGGCGAATTGGGCTCCAGCGGCATCGCCCGCATCCAATCTCTGCAGAAGCTCGTCGGCTCGCTCAGCGACTCGTAGCTGCCGCTCCGCGGTGACCGGCTGTTCACCCGCGCTGGCTACGCTTAGGGAATGACCGATCCGTACGCAGATGACCTGGCCCTTGCCCTCGAGATCGCCGACGCCGCCGACGCGATCTCGCTCGATCGCTTCATGGCGCTCGATCTCGTCGTCGAGAAGAAGCCCGATCGAACACCGGTGACGGATGCGGACAGGGCCGTCGAGCGCGAGATCCGAGACCGGCTCGCCGTCGCCCGCCCGGCAGACGCCATCCTCGGCGAGGAGTATGGCTCCGCAGGCACATCCAGCCGCCAGTGGATCATCGACCCGATCGACGGCACGGCCAATTACTTGAGAGGCGTCCCGGTGTGGGCGACCTTGATCTCGCTCGTTGTCGACGGCGAACCTGTCGTGGGAGTCGTCAGTTCGCCCGCTCTCGGTCGTCGTTGGTGGGGCGCGCTTGGGCAGGGCGCGTGGACCACCGATTCCACACTCGCGCCATCGACGCCCCCTCGACGGCTCGCCGTCTCGTCGGTGGCCCGACTCGACGATGCGAGCGTCAGCTACAACAGCCTTAAGGGCTGGGACGAAGCAGGCAGGCTCGACAGCCTCCTCGCGCTGAGCCGCGGCGTGTGGCGCACAAGGGCCTACGGCGAGATGTGGTCGTACATGCTCGTGGCCGAGGGGGCACTCGACGTCGCCGGCGAGTTCGACCTGCAGCCCTACGACATGGCAGCGCTCATTCCCGTCATCCACGAGGCGGGTGGTCGATTCACCTCGGTCGACGGCACGCCCGGGCCATGGTCAGGCTCTGCTCTCGCCACCAACGGGCTGCTGCACGACGAAGCCCTTCGCGTCCTCTCCGAGTAGTCGTCTGCCCGCGATCTCAGCAGGTGAGCTAGTACCGGCGATCGATGCGCGCGGTATCGACGTCGTCGACCGAGCCCGCCCGGTGGTCGTAGACGAACGAGCCGCGATACTCGAATACCCGCCCGAAAACAGGATGCGTGAGGGTCACGTCGACCCGTTGGCTTGCCGTTTCGGCATCCCAGCGTTCGAGAAGATCTACCCGTGCCGAGAAGATACGCGGAACAGGGATGCGCACACGCCCCAGCCACAGCCAGGTGCCGACCGATCGCATCCGGAGCCAGCCCTCGGGCGAGACAGAGAGTCGCAGCGATACTTCGAGGAGACGGGTCTTGCCGAGAAAGTCGTGCAGCAGGCCGTCTCGACCGGCCAGCATCGTGTCCTGCATCGTCCGAGTCACCTCGGCGAAGGCGAAACTGCGGGTCGAGCTGAGGCACAACCGACCGTGGGCGTCGGCGTGCGGCACGTTCACCACGGTGAGGCCGACGCCGCGGCCGCGCTCACCGAACAACGCATCGGCGCGGGCGATCGCCGCGAACAGAGGCACGAGCCAGGTCTTCGACGGCCCAGCAAATTCGTACACCCCGCGACCGAGTCCGGCCTCTCCTCGTGCCGCTCCCCCGACGTAGTGCGACAGCTCCGGTTGCAAGAGCTCGATCCGGTCGCCGAGCAGCGCCTGGTACACCGAACGATGGGCCACGGAATCGCGCCCCTATCCTGTGTTCTGCAGGCCGGCGGCGACCCCGTTGACGGCGAGCAGCAGAAGACGGTGCGTGTCGTCGGCCGGATCCACGCTTCCTGAGCTGCGCACGGCCCTCAGGGCGCGAAGCTGGAGAAGGGACAGAGCATCGACATAGGGGCTCCTCAGGCGAACGGCGCGCTGCAGTACGGGGCGACCCTCGAGGATCTCTCCGTGCCCGGTCGTCCGCCGAACCCATTCGCGGGTGATCTCCATCTCGTCGAGCACGAGCGAGGCCAAGTCATCGCGATCGCCCAGAGCGAGATACCGCTTGGCGAGGCGGTCGTCGGTCTTTGCGAGCGACATCTCGACGTTGTTGATCATGGCGGTGAAGAGCGGCCATCGGGCATAGGCGTCGCGGAGGGCATCGACGTCTCCCACGGCCGCGAGAGCCGAACCCAGGCCGAACCACCCCGTCAGATTGATGCGCGCCTGCGTCCACGCGAACACCCATGGAATGGCACGGAGATCTTCGAGCGATTCCACCGAAAGCCCTCGGCGGGCTGGTCGAGAGCCCAGCGCGAGCAGGCCGACTTCCTCCATCGGCGTGACCTGTGCGAACCACGGAGCGAAGCCGTCTGCCTTGATGAGTTCGAAGAAGCGTTCGCGCGACCGCAGGTCGAGAGTGCGGGCGATGTCGACGAAGTCACGCGTGGCCGTGTTGTTGGCCTCTTCATTCGACGGACTCGACGCGAGAAGCGTCGCTGCAGCCATCTGTTCGATGTGGCGTGCCGCGATCGCCTTGTCGCCGTACTGGGCGAAGATCACCTCGCCCTGCTCGGTCAGTTTGAACCGGCCCTCCACCGAGCCGCCGGGCTGTGCCATGACGGCCTCGTTCGCGGGCCCGCCGCCTCGGCCCAGAGCACCGCCACGACCGTGGAACAGTGTCAACTCGATGTCATTGTCTTGCGCCCAACGCGAGATACGCTCCTGGGCCGAGTAGAGCGCCAGTGTCGCGGAGACCGGACCCACGTCTTTCGACGAGTCAGAGTAGCCGAGCATGACTTCGAGCTTTCGACCTGTCGCAGCGAGGCGAGCCTGCACCTGTGGCAACGTGATCATCTCGTCGAGGATGTCTGTGCTCGCCTCGAGATCGGCGAACGTCTCGAACAGAGGTACGGCGTCGAGAATCGGCGCGGCCTCGGGCGATCCGAGGGCGGCCTCGGCCAGCGCGAAGACGGTGGCGATGTCGGCCGAAGACTGCGTGAACGACACGATGTAGCGACGAGCCGCAGCCGTTCCGTAGCGCTTCTGCAGAGTAGCAATGGTGCGATAGACCGAAAGGACCTCGTGGGTCATCTCGCTCAGTTCGCCGCCAGCCCGGATCTCCGCCAGCGCCTGGCGATGCACCTTGGAGTGCTGACGCACCTCGAGCTCGGCCAGATGAAAACCGAAGGTCTCGACCTGCCAGATGAGGTTCTGCAGCTCTCCGTTGGCGCTGCGGTCGGCGCCCGCCTCGCGCAGCGACTGCTGAATCACGCGTAGATCGGAGATCAGCTCGTCAGGCAGACCGTAGGCGAGCTCGGTGCCCTGGCGGGTGGCGACGATGCGGGCCGCAACGACCATGAGAACGCGGCGGTGAGGTTCGTGCGGTGAACGGGTGCCGATCTGACTGGTCACCTGGGGAGCGATGGACTGCTGCCGCTGCCACAGCGCCAGCAGCGCCTCGCTGGGTGGGGTGTCCTCGGAATCGAGGGTCAGGGTGCGACCGATGCGCGTGGCCGCGTGTTCGAGACCGAAGAGAATGTGCTCGCTGGCGATCGCCGCCGCTTCTTCTGTGACCTCTGCCGTGACGAAGGGGTTTCCATCACGGTCCGCCGCGATCCAGCTTCCGAGCCGCATGAACGCCGGTGCGACCACAGGCTTCTTGCCCGCCTCGGAGTCGAGCATCCAGTCGTCGAGAAGCCGGTACACCTGCGGCACGACCTGAAACAACGTCTGGTCGAAGATGTTCATCGCTGTGCGGACCTCGTCGAGCGGCGTCGGCCTGGTCGTTCGCAGCGGAGAGGTGCGCCAGAGCACATCGATCTGCTCGAGAAGGCGCCGTTCGATCTCTGCGGCAGCCAAACGGCTCTGCTGGCCGGAATCTCTGTCGGAGAGGAGGTCGCTGATGCGGCGAATGGCCGAGGCGACCGCCCGGCGCCGTGCCTCTGTGGGATGCGCCGTGAGCACGGGATGGAATCGAAGCGCTGCCAGCCGCTCCGCCGTCTCCTCGCGACCGACTTCGTCGACGAGGCGTTCGATCGCGGCAGGAAGCGAATCTGCGGGTGCCGGATCGCTCGGAGATGAGAAGCGCGTTCTCAGCACGCGCACTCTGTGGTGCTCCTCAGCCAGGTTGGCCAGGTGGAAGTAGCTCGTGAAAGCACGGGCGACCTGCTCTGCCCGTACCGGCGTGAAGGATTCGACGAGCTTCTCTGCGTCTTCGATCGAGGCATTGTTCTGCTTCTCGTATGCGTCGATGGTGAGCTCGCGCAACCGCTCGACGTCGTTCAGCAGCTCGGCACCGCCGGCTTCGGTCAGAATCCTTCCAAGGAGCGATCCGAGTAGGCGAACGTCGGCGCGCAACGCAGCGTCGACCTCGTCGCGAATGCTTCTGCGGCTGAGCTCGGGATTGCCAGGGGTCGTGTCAGCGAAAATCGTCACCGACCTAAACTAGCGCTCCCGTGTTGACAGCATGTTTCGGTGTCGTCATGTGTCGGCGCGATCGGTCGACTGCACCCGGTCTATCAGCTGCTTCCACGGACCGACGATCCGTGTTTCGGGAAGGGTTACCCGCAGTTCGGATCCGACGTCGTCGACGGCGGCGGCCAAGGCCTCGGGAGGTGATTCGACAGTGATGACGAACACGAAACGGTCGGGCACGCCGTCGCCATCGATGTCTATGCCCTCTCGCCACGGACAGGCATCGAGGATACGGATCCACTCGTCGAGTGCCGAGCGTGATTGTGCGTCGACGTCGACTCGCCAGGTTCGACGCAGACCCGCGAATCCGCCGGTGCGCACGACCGTGATGTTCATGACCGAACCCCGACGGAGGACCATGCCCGTTCGACTGCCTCGAGTTCGCTCGAGCCCTCACCGAAACGACTGCTCGCAGACTGCTGCGTGGCTCGCGCGAAGTCGACGAACGTCGCGCGAGGTGCAAGCGCACCGCCGCTGAGGGTGTCGTACCAGATCTGGCCGGCGCGCTGCCATGCATAACCGCCGAGCGAATCGGCCACCAGATAGAACGCTCGATTCGGGATGCCCGAGTTGATGTGCACCCCGCCGTTGTCGTCACTCGTGTCGACGAAGTCGCGCATGTGAGCGGGTTGGGGGTCTACACCGAGGACGTCGTCGTTGTACGCGGTTCCTGGTGCCTTCATCGAACGGAGCGCTGCACCCTCGACCATGTCGGTGAACAGCTCTTCTCCGATGAGCCAGCTCGCATGGTCGGTGGTCTGCTGCCGCGAATGCTGCTCGACCAGAGCGCCGAACACATCGGAGATCGACTCGTTGAGGGCACCGGACTGCCCTGAGTAGTCGAGCGGACTCGAATACTGCGTCACACCGTGGCTGAGTTCGTGCCCGATGACGCTCAGCGAGAGGGTGAACCGGCGGAAGACCTCGCCGTCTCCGTCGCCGAACACCATGCGCTCGCCGTCCCAGAAAGCATTGTCGTATCGAGCGCCGTAGTGCACGGTGGCGTCGAGTCCGAGCCCTCGACCATCGATGGAAGCCCGCCCGAAGGCATCCGCAAAAAGGCCGTACGTGGCCCCGAGACCGTCGTAGGCCTCATCAACCGCCGGGTCACCCGTCGGTGTTCCGCCCTCGCTCCGCACGACCGTTCCTGGAAGAATCTCGCGGCCGCCCGCGTCGCTGATGCTGCGCTGAGGCCCACCGCCAGGAGAGCGAGGATCGGCGGGGCGCAGGACCGCGCTCTGGCGGGCCTCGCGCAGCGGTCGGGTGTGCATCAAGGTTTCGTGCGCCGCCGCCGCCACAGTTTCGAGGCCGCTCGCATCGAGCCTCGAGAGGCGGGCCAGCAGATACGGGGGAACAATCGTGCATCGCATGCATCGAGCCTGACACCTGCCACCGACATCGTCCACGAGACGCAGGGGCCTCGGGCTAGAATTTCTAGTTATGACGACTGCTTCCGCCCCGGCCACGACCACCGCTCCAGTCAGGTATCTGACCAAGGCCGTCGGCGGCGGCCTGTTCGTTCTCTTCTGGGCCATTGCCATCGTGCTGTGGGTACTGGTCGGTCAGTTCGACGATGCCGGACTCCGGGGGTTCATCGCCGACGCGGGAATCGTGTTCGCGGCGCTGGGCACGGCCTCTCCGTTCCTCGCGACGACGCGCTCTCTGACGATCGCGCTCGGCTGGGGCGCTGTAGCCCTCGGACTGTTCGCGTTCGCCGACCTCCTGCACCTCACGGTCATCGTCTACCTCCTGCGCATGTTCGTGCCGCTGGTGGCGATCCTCGCGCCCGTCAACAAGTTCGTCAACGGTTATCGAGTGTTCGTCTAAGTGCTGCGCATAGCTCTCGTCTGCCTGCACACCTCGCCGGCCGACGAGCCCGGTTCCGGCGACGCCGGGGGCATGAACGTGGTCGTGCTGCACCAGGCTCAGGCCCTGGCGGCAATGGGACACGACGTCGAGATCATCACGAGGCGGTCTACGACGACAGCCCCGCCCGTGCTCGCTCTCGGCGAGAGACTTCGTCTGCGCTTCGTCGATGCCGGTCCGGCAGAGCCTGCAGCGAAGGGCGATCACGAGAACTTCATCGACGAGTTCAGCCATCGCCTCTCGACTCTCGGTCCGTACGATGTCATCCATTCGCACCATTGGTTCTCGGGAATGGCTGCACTGCCCGTCGCACGCGCCCGACGAGTCCCCCACGTCCAGAGCTTCCACAGCATCGCGGCCGACGACTCCACCCCTCTCTCTGACGGGGAGCGGTCGGAATCACCGGGGCGAATGGCCGGAGAGTCCTGGCTCGCGCGTGAATCCGACGCGGTCATCGCGATCAGCGAAGCCGAAGCACACACGATCGAAACACGGCTGGGCGGCTCTCCGAAGCGCATCACGGTCGTCTCCCCCGGCGTCGACAGCGATCTCTTCGCGCCAGCCGCATCCGAACCCGCATCGAACCCGCGTGTGCCGTATGCGGTGGTCGCAGCACGGTTGCAGCCTCTCAAGGGTCTCGATCTCGCGATCGAGGCCATCGCGGCCGTGTCTCCCGAGATCCGTCCCGAACTCGTAGTGTCGGGCGACGCATCCGCCGATTTCGATGGCTACGTCGACGAGCTCTCACGGCTCGCCGAACTCAGAGGCATCGGTGACGTCGTGCATTTCATCGGACCGCAATCCCGCGAGGCTCTTGCGGAGCTGCTGCGCCAGGCACGCGTCGTCTTGATCCCTTCCCATTCCGAGACTTACGGGCTCGTCGCACTCGAGGCTGCCGCAAGCAGGGTTCCCGTGGTCGCAGCAGCATCGGGTGGCCTCCGAGAGGCTGTGATCGACGGCGTCACCGGCATCGTCCTCGACTCCCGCGATCCACAGGTCTGGGCGCAGGCGATCACGCGGCTCATCTCGGATGGCGACGAGGCGAAGGCCCTGTCGATGAAGGCCCGTGAACGCGCAGAGACACTCAGTTGGTCACACTCGGCGGAGGCACTCCTTCGCGTGTACGGCGGCCTCGTCTCGCCTCTCGCGATCGCGTGAACATCCTCGACGGCGTGCGTAGCGTGCTATTCGTGCACGCACACCCCGATGACGAGACTCTCGCCACGGGCGCACTGATCTCCGAGATGGTCGCCCGAGGCATCCGTGTACAGCTCGTGACCGCGACGCGAGGCGAGCGCGGAGAGATCGTCGCCGGTTCGCTGACGGCAGAGCCCGACCCCGAGACCCTGTCGGAGATCCGCGAGAACGAGTTGAGCGCTGCGTCGACGATTCTCGGTATCAGCGACAGATACTGGCTCGGCACCGCTCCCGCACGCATGAACGGTCAAACCGATCGAAGGTATCGCGACTCCGGCATGTCATGGATCACCCCTGAACTCGCCGGCCCCTCGCCCGATGTCACGCCGGATGCACTCGTCAGCGCGTCTCTCGACGAGGTGACGAACGACCTCGCGGCATTGATCGACGTTGCCCGGCCGTCTCTCGTAGTGGGCTATGACAATGCGGGCGGATACGGACATCCGGATCATGTTCGCATGCACGACGCGACCGTCGCCGCTTGTCGCATGACGAACACGGCGTTGGCCGAGATCGTGGCCAAACCGGGCGACGACATCGAGTGGTTCGACCTCGAGTACAGGGAGCCCACCGTAGCGGCGGCCCTCCGCGCCCATGCAACCCAGGTTCGCGTCGAGGGTGATGAGATCGTGCACTCGGGAGGACAGCGGCAGGCCATCCCGACGTCGGTCGGACTCCGCGCGCGCTGAGCCACGGAGCTCGGGCTGGCCACCTGGCGAAGGCTCAGCTGAGCAAGAAACCAACAGTGCGTGATGTGACCTCAAGTGGTGGAGATGCGGGGAATTGAACCCCGGTCCACTGCTGTGATTCTGCGCCTTCTACGGGCGTATCCTGTTGAGTTCGTTTTACTCGGCCCCGAGCTTTGCTACAGGCATCTAGCTCGACGGGCCCAGCCCGAGTGCAAGTCCCTCCGCGCCCTCAGGCGTAACGCGGAAGCAATCTCTCTGAATGTCGCCAGAACCCGGGTAGAGAGCATTCCCGGACTGACGGTCTCTATTTAGTGCTTAGAAGAGAACTACGCCGCGAGGGCGAAGTCTGCCTGAGCAGAGACAGTGCGGTTTGATTTGGCACTTATTGTTTTTCAGAGATCGTTAACGAGATAACCCTGAATCCTCGACCCGCTTCTCGCAGTTTCGCAGGCAATGTCGAAACCGATCATCCCCAAGCTGGTCACTATCACGCACTGTTGAGTTGTGTCTTTCATACCAGCACCTCTACGGATGCAGCTTTTTATCTTACGACAGATCTGCTGCGATGACCAGAACAGTCCATCATCGGTCGCAGATAGGGTGAAGCCATGAGCGAGACGATCATCTCCGTAGCGGCATCGGCCGACACCCACCACTCTCCCGAGCGTGCGACGGTGCAGCTCACTCTCGGCTTCGAGGGCCCGGAGCGTCAGCCCGTATTCGAAAAGACTCGCCAGCTTCACGCAGAGATGTCCGAGAGCCTCCGCGCTCTGCACGATCCGATCGCCGACGCGGTCACCCGCTGGAGCGCCGACCAGGTGAGCGTGTGGGGTCAACGTCCGTGGAGTCAGGATGGCGCCCAACTTCCGCCGGTCTATCACGCCACAACGACGGTGCGTGCCCGTTTCCGTGACTTCCAGGCGCTGGCGAGATGGATCGACTCCGTCGCGTTCAGTGAGGGTGTGACGGTGACGAGCGTCGACTGGGCTCTTACCTCAGCCACACAATCCGCTTTGCAGGCCGACGCGCAGAAGACGGCGATCGTCACGGCCCGCTCGAAAGCCCAGAGCTACGCTGAGGCGCTCGGCCTCTCTACCCTTCGGCCGATCGCCGTCGCCGACCCCGGGATGCTCGGCGACGACACTGCATCGGGCTCGACCGTGAGCGTCGCCAGATTCGCTTCACACGACATGGCAAAGAGCAGCGCGGGCGGGCCGCTCGACCTGACGCCAGCCGACGTCGTCATCAGCGCATCCATCGAAGCGCGATTCGCGGCCACAGCATGACCCGCGATCTCGTCGGGCGAACCGTCGTCGTCACCGGCGGCAACGCCGGACTCGGCTATTTCACCGCCGAACAGCTCGCTCGGCGGGGCGCTCGATTAGTGATCGCCAGTCGCAACGAGGCCAAAGCGAACCTGGCGATCGGCTCGCTGCTCCGTGAGGTCGAGAACATCGAGCGGCCGTCATTCGTCCATCTCGATCTCGCCGACCTCGCGAGCGTGGCGCGCGCAGCCGACGAACTGGCCGAGCTGCCATCGATAGACGTTCTGGTCGCGAATGCCGGCATCACGGAGGGCACCGCAGACTCGAAGACAGTCGACGGGTTCGAGAGCATGTTCGGCACCAACCATCTGGGCCATTTCGCCTTGATCTCCCAGGTGATGCCCGCTCTTCTCGCCACAGCGGGTTCTCGTATCGTTCATCTGGGCAGCATCAGCCATCGTTTCTTCGCCCTCGATCTAGACGACGACGGCTCTCCCGAACGATTCCGCAGCTTTCCCAGCTACTCGCGCTCGAAGCTGGCCGTGATGACGTTCGCCTTCGAGCTCGACCGACGACTTCGAGAAGCCGGCCACGACACACGCAGCATCGTCGCGCATCCCGGATTCGCTCTCGACGAACTCACACCGGCTCGTCATGGTGTCGGTCCGAGCACTCGGCCTCACGCCGTCGTGCAGGCTCTGCTCCGCACTTTCGCCCAGGGCAAGGATGCCGGTGCCTGGCCGATCGTTCTGGCCGCCACAGACGGATACCTGCGTGGCGGCGAATACATCGGGCCTGCCGGCTGGCAGCAGCTGCGGGGTCGACCGCGTATCACGTCTGCGAAGGCGTGGTCACGCGACCCGGCCGTCGCCGCCAGGCTGTGGCGGTTGTCAGAGGATCTGACCGGAACATCGCTGACTCTTTAATGAGTCCAGGTGACGAGGCGATCAGTCGCCGAGGTTGCGTCGGGCCGACATCGCCCTGTCGGACTCGCGCTTGTCTTGCCGCTCGCGCAGCGTCTGGCGCTTGTCGTATTCGCGCTTTCCCTTTGCCACAGCCAACTCCACCTTGGCGCGTCCGTCGCTGAAATAGAGCTGCAGCGGAATGAGGGTGTAGCCGCCCTCTTTCGTCTTGTTGTGCAATTTGAGGATCTGCTCTTTGTGCAACAGCAGCTTGCGCTTGCGACGTGGGGTGTGGTTGTTCCACGTACCCTGCGAGTACTCGGGAATGTGCACCGCGTCGAGCCACGCTTCGCCGTTCTCGATGAACGCATAGCCGTCGACGAGCGAGGCGCGACCCATGCGCAACGACTTGACCTCTGTGCCGTTCAAGACCATTCCGGCCTCGTACGTCGACTCGATGGTGTAGTCGTGCCGAGCCTTGCGGTTGGTCGCGACGACCTTCTGACCGCTCTCCTTGGGCACGTTGAACTCCTGATGATGTCGTGTGCCGCACCTCGCGTGCGGCAGCCGTCCAGTATACGCCCAGCCGCCGGCACGCACGCCCGCACCCGTTATGGAGCGATCAGACCTTGAGGTACCGGGTGATGGCGAACTTCGCCGACAGTGCGGCAAGTACAGCGCCGACCACGATCAGGATGGGAGCCACCAGAAGAGCATCTCCCGTGTTGACGAACGACGTGAACGGCAGCTGGTTCAGCAGCCATCCCTGCACGAAGAACTTGACGATCGCCCAGATGGCTAACCCTGCGAGGGCCGATCCGATGAGTGACGCGATCACACCCTCGATGATGAACGGGGTCTGAATGAACCTGTTCGACGCACCGACCAATCGCATGATCCCGAGTTCTCGGCGACGAGAGAATGCCGAGAGTCGAATAGTGGTGGCGATCAGCAGCACGGCTGCGATCAACATGATGGCAGCGACGGCGATCGCTGTGTAGCTGGCGGCATTGAGCACCGTGAAGATCTGCTCGAGATAACTTCGTTGATCGGTCACGCTCTGCACGCCGGCGAAGCCCGACAGACTCTCGACGAGCACGGCAGACTGCGTGGGGTCTTTCAAGTTGACCCAGAAGGTCTGCGGAAGCAGATCCGGCGTCACGTAGTCGGTGACCGGGTTGCCCTTGAACTGCTTCTGAAAGTTCTCGAACGCCTGGTCGTGATCCTCGAAGTAGTACTTGTCGATGAACGGCGAGAGTGTCGAACCGTCGAGCTGCGCCTTGACGGCGTCGATCTGATCCTGCGTCGCATCGCCGTTGCCGCAGGTCTCCCCCGTGTCCGTGGCGGTGCAGAGGTAGACCGCGACCTGCGCCTTGTCATACCAATAGTTCTTCATCTGCCCGATCTGCATCTGCAGAAGGATCGCTGTTCCCACGAAGGTGAGCGAGATGAAGGTGACGAGCACGACGGAGATGACCATCGAGACGTTGCGTCTGAGGCCGGTGCCGACCTCTCCGAAGATGAGTCCGAGTCTCACGAGGTGGGTCCTACGTTCTGGTCCTTGGCTGGATCGATTCGTTCGCCGGGAGCGCGAAGCCCCAGCTTCTCGGCCAGGCCGAGTTGATCAGTGACAGGGTCGACGGCACGTGGCGTGGCCGACAACGGCGCCGGGGGCGCGGATGCGGCGGGCACGGGCGCGGCGGGCGCCGCTACGGCCGGCTCGCCCTGGTCGGGGGCCTGGGCTGCCGGCGCCTGAGCCGGAGCAACCGGAGCCTCCGAGGTGGACGAGGGCTCGGCTGTGACGACCGGCGCAGAGAACGTGGGCGTCGAACTGCCCATGCCGCGGCTGCCGCGCACCATTCCGGGAATGCCGATCTCTGCGGTCATTCCACTGTCGCGCAGCGCGATCTCGGCCGTCATGCCATAGCCGCCCTCGAGTTCGTCGCGAACGACCTCGCCCTGCACGAGCTCGATCACGCGGCGCTGCATCTGGTCGACGATGGCGTTGTCGTGGGTGGCCATGATCACGGTGGTGCCACCAGCGTTGATGCGCTGCAGAACCTGCATGATGCCACCCGAGGTTAGGGGGTCGAGGTTGCCTGTCGGCTCATCGGCGAGCAGGATGGCGGGCTTGTTGACTACCGCGCGGGCGATGGCCACGCGCTGCTGCTCACCACCCGAAAGTTCGTGCGGAAGGCGGTTGGCCTTCTCATTGAGCCCGACCATGGCGAGCACGTCAGGCACGGCCTCTTGGATGAATCCGCGGGACTTGCCTATGACCTGCAGTGTGAAGGCCACGTTGTCGAAGACGTTCTTGTTCGGCAGCAGACGAAAGTCCTGGAACACGACACCGAGGTTGCGCCTGAAGTAAGGCACCTTGCGCGATGAGATCGTTCCCAGGTCTTGGCCGAGCACGTGGATGCTGCCGCTCGTGGGCTTGTCTTCCTTGAGCACGAGGCGCAGGAAGCTCGACTTGCCGGAGCCGGAGGCTCCCACAAGAAAGACGAATTCACCGCGGAGGATCTCGAGGTCGACGCGGTTCAACGCCGGCTTCTTGGTCCCCCGGTAAATCTGGGATACGTGATCAAATCGAATCATGGCAGGTTGAGCTTAAGCAGCCCGACGGGCTACGCGGCGCACGACTCGCCAGGGAGCGCGGATTGGCGCGCGAGTCTGAACGCGAGCCCGGTATCGACTATGAGACCTTCTGCTTGCGCCAGCGGATACCCGCCGAGATGAAGCCATCGAGTTCTCCGTCGAAGACGTTCGACGGGTTGTTCGATTCGTAGTCGGTGCGCAGGTCTTTGACCATTTGATAAGGAGCGAGCACGTAGCTGCGCATCTGGTCGCCCCAGCTCGCCGTGATGACACCGGCAAGCTCCTTCTTCTTCGCGTTCTCCTCGTCGCGCTGCAGAAGCAGCAGCCTCGACTGCAGCACGCGGAGCGCGGCGGCGCGGTTCTGAATCTGGCTCTTCTCGTTCTGGCAGCTCACGACGATTCCCGTCGGGAGGTGTGTGATGCGCACGGCCGAGTCTGTGGTGTTCACCGACTGGCCGCCCGGGCCCGACGAGCGGAAGACATCCACCCGGATGTCGCTTTCTGGAACATCGACCGATTCGGTCTGGGCGATCAGCGGAATGACCTCGACGGCCGCGAAGCTGGTCTGGCGCTTGCCCGCCGAGTTGAAGGGGCTCATGCGCACGAGCCGGTGCGTTCCCGCCTCGACCGACAGGGTGCCGAAGGCGTAGGGCGCGTCGACCTCGAACGTTGCGCTCTTGATGCCGGCCTCTTCGGCGTAGCTCGTGTCGAGCACGGTGACCGAGTAGCCGTGCTGCTCGGAGTAGCGCAGGTACATGCGCAGAAGCATCTCTGCGAAGTCGGCGGCATCGACGCCGCCCGCTCCGGCGCGGATGGTGATGACGGCGGCTCGCGGGTCGTACTCGCCGTTCAGAAGCGTCTGCACCTCGAGTTCACCAAGGAGTTTCGTGAGGCTCTCCAGCTCGGCCTGCGCCTCCTGAGCCGATTCCTCGTCGCCCTCGGAGTTGATGAGCTCGACCATGATCTCGAGGTCTTCGAGGCGCGAGGTGATGCTGGTGACCTTGGCCAGGTCGGACTGCGCGTGCGACAGCGCGCTGGTGACCTTCTGGGCTTTCTCGGTGTCGTCCCAGAGGTCGGGCACGCCGGCCTGCGCGCTGAGGTCATCGATGCGGGCCTTCAGATCATCGACGTCGATGACCGAGAGGATGTCGCGGAAGGTGGAGCGGAGGGCGGCGATTTGCTCGCTGAAATCAAGTTCCTGCATGGTGCACCCAGCCTACCGGGCGGGCGTGGGCGATCCTCCGGCGTAGGGTGGATGTGACATGAGCGACACAGAGACCGGGTTCCGATTCCGCTCCATCGCCCTCCCCGCCCTCCTCCCATCGCTTCTCTTCGCTATCGGCGAGGGGTCGATCATTCCGATCATTCCGGCCATCGCGCAGGATCTCGGAGCCGGTCTCGCCTTCGCCGGCTTCATCGCGGCCATGATCATGGTCGGAGAGCTCATCGGCGACATACCGAGCGGCTGGATCGTCAGCCGCATCGGTGAACGACAGGCGATGGTCGGCGCGTCGCTCGTCTCGATCATCGGCGTCACGACGTGCATCGTCGCATCCGGGCCGTGGATGCTCGGGGTCGGTATTTTTCTGCTCGGCCTGTCGACCGCGACCTTCGCCCTGGCGCGGCACGCGTTCATGACCACGTTCGTTCCACTCCAGTACCGGGCTCGCGCACTGTCGACTCTCGGCGGAACCTTCAGGGCGGGCTGGTTCGTCGGACCGTTCATCGCCGCCGGCCTCATCGCGCTCACGGCTCACGCGGCGATCGTGTTCTGGGTGCACCTCGCGTGCGCGGTGATCGTGATCGTGCTGCTGATGGTGATGCCCGACCCCACGGCGCGGGCCGTAGCGGACGCCACGGCGCAGGGAACGCACGAGACCGAGGGCGAACATCTCGTCGCCGAGGAATCGCACGGACTCTTCCGCACGATCTGGACCTTCCGCGGGGTACTCGTTCGGCTCGGAACCGGAGTGGCGATCGTCGGGGCGCTGCGTGCGAGCCGCTCCGTCATCCTGCCGCTCTGGGCCGTGAGTCTCGGGCTGCCCGAGAGCACGACCGCGCTGATCATCGGGCTGGGCGGCGCCATGGACTTCGCCCTGTTCTATGCCAGCGGGCAGGTGATGGATCGCTTCGGCAGGTTGTGGAGCGTCGTGCCCTCCATGCTCGGCATGGGCATCGGACTCTTCGTTCTGGCGTTCACCCACGACCTCCAGAACGCGGTGGGATGGTTCATCGGAATCACGGCGGTCACCGGCCTCGCGAACGGAATCGGCAGCGGCATCTTGATGACCCTCGGCGCCGACCTGGCCCCCAAGAACGACCCGGCACCGTTCCTCGGCGCGTTCCGCTTCACCGGCGATGCCGGAACCGCGGCCGCTCCCCTGCTCGTGTCGCTCGTGGTAGCCGTGGCCACCCTGTCGCTCTCGACGGCGATCATGGGAGTCATCGGTGTGCTGGGAGCGGGCATGATGCTTCGCTACGTGCCCCGCTACGTTCCGCGGAGGCCGGGCCGCCCGTCGGCCTGATCAGTCGACGGCAGCTCTCTTCAGGCGGATGTCGCGGGTTGGTTTGCCCGGGCCTTCGCGCGCGACCTCAGGTCGACAAGACCCACGAGGAGCGAGACCGTGATGAGTGAGATCGCGATGAGGATGCCGTTGCGGAATCCGTCGTGGTAGACGGTGAGCTTGTCGGGCGTCGACGTCTCACGGTAGAGAGTGGAGAAGAACGTCGAGCTCACCGCCGCAACGCCGATCGCGGTTCCGACCCGCTGCCCGACCTGCGCGAGCGAGCCTGCCACACCGCCCTCGCTGACAGGAACCTCCGCCAGCGTGAGTGTCTGATTGGGCGAAATGACGAGGCCGCCTCCGGCTCCCGCGACGGCCATGGCGGCGGCCATCCACCAGATCGTCTGGTCACGCGGGGTGAGCACGGCGGCGGCGAGGATCAGTGAGAAGCCGATGATGACCGTGATCGTGCCGATGACCACGAGCTTGCGCCCATAGCGCTCGACGATGCGCCCACCGATGAGAGAGCTGGCCGCCGAGGTGAGCGCGAACGGGATGCTCACCATGCCGGCGAAGACGGGAAGCGCCCCGAGGCCCTGCTGCAGGTAGAGCGTCGTGAGCAGGAAGGTGCCGGGGATAGCGGCGAAGTACGCGGTGGCCACGAGGATGCCGTTGCGGTACGAGGCGATGCGGAACAGGGCGAAGTGCACGACCGACGACTTGCCGCGGCGGGAGTAGTCGCGCTCCCACAGGAGAAAGGCGACGGTTCCGAGAACGAAGCCGACAAGCCAGAACCAGCGTTTCGGATCGTCGTCGGGGCCACCGGTCGTGAAGACGAAGGGAACCATGACGCTGAACACCGAGAACCCGAGAAGCAGGATTCCGACGAGGTCGAGCTCTGTCTTGACGCTCGAGCTTTTCGGTTTTTTCGGCAGCAGACGCAGGGCGAAGAACAGGGCGATGAGCCCGAGCGGAATGTTCATCCAGAACAGGAGCCGCCACCCGTCGGTCTCACCGCCGACGGCGATCAGCAGCCCGCCCAGCGTCGGACCGAAAGCGGTCGAGACTCCGATCGTCGCCCCGAAGATGCCGAAAGCGCGCCCGCGTGCAGCGCCCTGAAACAGCTGCTGCACGAGTCCCAGTACCTGCGGCATCTGGATGCCTGCGGCGACTCCCTGAAGGATGCGCGCGACGAGCAGCGTCTCGACTGTCGGCGCGAGCGCGCAGGCGAGGCTCGCGAGGGTAAACGAGATGAGGCCGATCGAGAAGAGCAGTTTGCGCGAGTAGATGTCGCCGAGCCGCCCGGCGGGAACGAGCGCGAGGCCGAAGGCGAGGGCGTAGCCGGCAACGATCAGCTGGAGTTCGGTGGAGCCAGCGCCGAGTGCTTTCTCGATCGAGGGAAGACCCACGTTGACCTTCGAGAGATCGAGGATGGTGAGTGCGGCAACGCCAACCGCCACGGCGAAGGCCTGCCACTTCGCCCGCTCGGTGATCTCGATCTGGGGTGTCGGTGAAGTCGGAGCCATGGACACGTACGCTACACCGAGGCTGTGGGTTGCCTGAGGGCCTTGCGTAGATTTCAGCGGAATGTAGAACGAGCGACGGAGGTGACCTCGATGGGGAACCCGTTCGGCACGATGAGAGAGAGCACCGCCGGCCGCCACGACGCGGAAAGCGTGACTGTGGCACTGCGTCCGTCAGCGGTTGTGGCCTCGATCACAGTCAGGCCGTCGAACGATGCAGAAGACGGTGCGTTGGCGAGATAGTCGTCGACTGCCGCGTCGACGGCCGCGGGGTCGAGCCTGGGAACGACGGCGGAGTCGACGAACTCGATGTCGTCGAGCGAGAACGATTCGGCGCCGGCAAGGGCAGCGCCGTCGGCCATGGTGAAGAGTCGGGTGCGCTCGAGATACAGGCTCGACGCCGCCACGACCACGAGCACGACGAGCAGCGCGAGGGCCGCGTAGAAGATCGTGAGCAGCAGAGTAGAGCCCTCGTCGGAGCGGAGTCGCGCCGTCGCCGCCGTCGCTCTCACGAGTCTGGCCACATCATGAGTGGAATCTCGAGACCGTCTGGGTCGCCGTCGCGACGAACGGGATGCCTCCGGTGTTCTCGCGGCCTAGGAATGACGGGAGTAGAGGCAGCGGCACCGACACGCGCACGGTGACGGTGACGTGCCCTGCCCGGGTGAGGCAGGCATCCGGTAATGGATCGCACGAGTACTCGATCGGCGCGATGCCGTCAGTGATGCCGAAGTCGGAGAACGCGATCGCCACGGCCTGCTCGGCCGATGCAGCCCCCTGCTCGATCGACTCCGATTGCACGAAGACCCGCGCCGCCTGGCGCGCCGCGCCCTCAGCGGCGAACGCTGCGCCCTGCAGCAAGGACAGAGCGCTCACCAGATAGACGAGCGGCACCAGGAGCAGGACTCCCGCGGTGATGAACTCGAGCGAGGCCGAGCCGTCGTCAGCCATCAAGCGCTTCCACAGCGGCATGGCCCGTCACCTCCAACGATCTCGGTGGTCCGAACGGACCGGCCAGCGGAAGAGGTGCGCTGACGGTGACCTCGGTCGCCGGCACTCCGAGGTACTCCGTGTATCCGGCGGATACCCCGGCGGCGTAGTCGGCGCCCACCGCAGTGCTGATCAGCTGCCTCGTTCGCTCCGCTCCATCTTCGGGAGAGTTTCCCGCGAGCGCGGCAAACCGCGCGCCCTCTGCCGCCGCGTCGAGCAACGTATTGCGCACGTGCAGGGCGAAGGCCAGTTGAATGACCCCGAGCGTGAGAGCTGTGAGCAGCACGCCCACGAGAACGAACTCGACGGCGGCCGACCCATCGTCTCGCCGCAGCCTCTCGAGGATCCGCCGACTCGTCGACACCATGATCTCGTCAGAAAGCCGTCACGCGATCGATCGCCTGCTCGAAGACCTGGCTGAGAGCCGGTCCGGCGAGTCCCCAGATGATGATGACCAGACCGGGGTGCGCAAGAGTAGGGTAATCGACATGAGCACAGTGATATACGCCCGGCAGTCGCTCGACAAGGACGGTCAAGGGACTGCGGTCGACCGGCAGCTTGTCGAGTGCAGGGCACTCGCCACTACACACGGGCTCACTGTGTCTCGCGAGTTCGTAGACAACGACGTGTCTGCATCCAAGGGCGTTCGACCCGAGTTCACCAAGCTTCTGTCCCTCATCCAGACAGGAGACGTGGAGACGATTATCGTCTGGCACACAGACCGTCTCTACAGGCGAGTAAAAGATCTCGTTGAGATTGTGGAGACAGCCGAGAAAAACGCTCTTCGGATTCTCACTGTCCGAGCTGGTGAACTCGACCTCACTACGCCTGCAGGACGAATGCTCGCCGGCATGCTCGGTCACGCAGCTCGCTACGAGGTTGAGCAGAAAGGTGCCCGTCAGGTTGCCTCTAACGCGCAACGAGCGAAGAAGGGATCATGGCAGTTCAGTAATCGCCCCTATGGCTACGAGCGCGTCAACGGCGCGGTGCGGGTAGTCGAGGGTGAAGCTGACGTGATTCGTGAGGCCTACAGGCGCTATCTGGCAGGCGAGACATATTATGCAATCGCTGAGAACTTCAACGTCCGCAATATTCCGACAACGAACGGCGGGCCATGGACGGTCTCTCAGTTGCGAGCTCGACTAGCGAACCCCGCCTATGCCGGTATCCGCCTCTATAAGGGCGAAGAGGTCGCAGAGGGCGACTGGGAGGCCTTGATCACCCGCGACGACTGGGAGCAGTTCAAGTCTGCCAAGCAGCGGCGCAAGACCCCGCATACGTGGTCGAACAGGACCAAGTACCTGCTGTCAGGTATCGCGACCTGTGGTGTGTGTGGCGGACGAATGATGGCGAGACCGGACTACCCCAGGCCCAAGAACGGTGTTGCTCAGCCGGCGAAGATCGCTTACGCGTGCACGTCGAAATGGTGCGTCCAGCGGAACCAGGCCCGAGTAGATGAACTGGTTGAATCTGTCCTCATCGCCCGACTCAGCCTCCCGGACGCTTCTAAGCTCATCCGGCCCAAGGTGGATATCGAGCCGATGCTTGCCAAGTCCGCCGACCTGCGCCAGAGGAAGGACGACTTAGCGCTGGCGCTGGCAGAAGGGCTGCTGACCATGGCCGCGGTCAGAGAGGCGTCAGGCGGACTGACGAAACAAATTGACGCGCTGCAGCGTCAGATCTCAGCAGCGGACGGTGACTCGAAGCTCGTGAACCTGATTCAGGCGAAGGACGTCGCCGATCATTGGCATTCGAAGCTGACCCTGGCGCAGCGCCGAGGCATCATCGGCACCCTCACGTCGGTCACGATCCGGAAGCAGAAGAACACGCGGGTATTCGATCCCGAAGATGTAGCTATCGAATGGCTGTCCTAGGCCGCTGGTAGTTATGCAAGAACCCCGTAGCTGATACGAACAGCCCGGGGCGTAGTCCACAAAGCCAAGAAAGGGCAACCAATGAACAACATCGATTCTACGGACACAATCACGATCCACGGACGGGACAAGGTCGCCACGTTCGAGGGCAACCTCACGCCGCACCAGTACCTGTCACGGGAGATCCGCGAAATTGCTGGTCGGCAGAACATCAGCCCAAAGTTGTTGGCCAGACTGACAAACACGAAACGCAAAGATCTAGAGGCGTCTCTCAGCGGCGACCGCGACTGGCTCATAGCCGAGTTGTTCAGCATCTCCCGAGTGCTGAACCTGCAGGCGAGTGACTTAGTTGCGGTGTTCGACCACGGCAAAAAGAAGGTCGCTGCCGCAGCCTAGCCATATGAACGGCAGGGGCGCGTTTCGCGCGCGACCCCTGCACTCCCCCGATTTAGCTCAGTGGACAGAGCAACCAGCTTCTACCTGGTTTGCCGAAGGTTCGAATCCTTCAATCGGGACACATCAACGAAAGGGAACGGCGATGGCGAAACGACAGCGATATATGGCCAACGAAGACACGTTCGAGATCATCTGCACCGGCCGCCGAACGCACAAGAGACGCACCCTTGCTACCGGCGTGCTCACCGAAACTGGCTTTGCCATGACCACCAGAAACCAAGACCGGGCGCGTCAGCGCGCCTCCGGAGGGGATGCCGCAGATCGTCACGTCGACCCAGAGATGATCTTCTTCGACGCATCTGCCCCAACTGGCGCCGTGAAGCTTTGGTGCCAAACATGTGGGGTTGACCCTCGTCCCCGCTCCTCTCTCGTCGACAAGGCCCTCCGAGGAATTGGTTCGAACAAAGTTTTGGACTTCTCCATTCTCTCTGCTATTCTCAAATAGAACAGGCAAGCGAACTGACCTGGGGAACGTAAGACTCTCGAAACTGGTATCGCGCTAAGCACCCCGAAACGGGTGGGAACTTAGTGCACCTTCGGGAGTCTTTTTCTATGTCTTGGACCAAGACACGTTCTCAAATCGCCCACACCAAACGCCGTGACCCAAACGCCGACACAACGGAACTCACCCGCCAGCTAAAAGCGGAACGGCTCGAGGACTACATCGAGCGCGTCGTCAATGCCGCTCCCCCGCTCACATCTGAACAGCGCGACCGCATCGCCGCTCTTCTGCGCCCTGCAGGTGCCCATGAGTAGGCCCGTCAGCGCGCCGAGCACCTGGAACAACAAACAGGCCGCTCCCACGGCCACTGCTGAGCAGTTGATTCGACGCGTGCATGAGCGCTTCGGCGAAGCCGGTGTCACCATCTCGGCATCGAAGGTCTCACGGATCGTCCGTGCGTACCTTCGAGACGCCCGAGCGACGTCCATCCCTGACTTCGACGCCTGGTTCATGCCCCACGTCGATCCGACCGGCGAGACGGCCGTTCACAACCTCATGCGAGGTGAGCGATGACCCGGGAGCAAAAAGAAATCCGCCCCAGTGCGGACACTAGGGCGGACGAAGTTGTGGCTGGCGGGCTCAACACTTCAATCGTAACGCCGGTATTCGCGAAGTCCCGAAAAGTCGAATGGGCCATCGGATCCTCCGTCGACTCGGAACTCGAACGGACGCTGTGGCGCCTCGTGGCCGGGGATATCGAGCAGTACCAGCTCACTCCCGCTCTTGCAGCATGGTGGACGGTTGCTCACGAGCAAGGCCGACGCTCCCTGCAGCCTGAACTCGAGCAGGCACAGGCCGACCGTGACAGGTACTACGAGATCGCTTTCTACGGTCGAGACCTTGGTGACGTACGCCGTCGTCGCATGGACGAAGCGTCCGAGGACTACTGGAACCGGCTCGTGGCAGGTGATGCCAAATGATCGGCACACCCACCGTCTACGACGCCAACATGGGCTTCGTCGCAAAGCTCCAAGCCGAAGAGCAGGGGCTTGCTGGCGCAGCGGCGACACCGGTCACGTTCAACGCAGCGTGGCTCATGCAGCAGGTTTACCCACCCACGAAATACGTCGTCCCTGGCATCGTCCCCGAGGGCATGACGCTTCTCGTGGCTGCACCCAAAATTGGAAAATCGTGGATGGTTCTCGGTCTCGGTTTGGACTTGAGCTCTGGTGGCGTTGCGTTCGGGTGCCTCCCCGTAGGCAAGCCGAGGCCAGTCCTGTACCTCGCCCTTGAGGATGGCCCGCGGCGGCTGCAGGACCGACTCCTAAGACTCAACCCGGAGGAGTTCTCTCACCGCCTCGAATTCATGACGGCAATTGACTCGAACAAAGTGATCCCAGTCATCCGCGACTACATGAACAAGTACGCGGGACTGGACCCCGTTGTCATCCTGGACACCCTCGGAAAGGTGATGCCGCCCGCCGGCAGCGGCAACCAGTACGGGCACGACTATTCCGTCCTGTCGGCTCTCAAGGCCACCAGTGACGCCGTACCGGGCTCAAGCCTCGTCATCGTCCACCACACACGCAAAGCCGAGGGAGGCGACTTCCTGGACGCGGTGAGCGGCACTCAGGGCATTGCGGGTGCAGCGGACACCATATTGGTGCTAAAGCGCGACCGGCATGACAAGCGAGCCACCTTGCAGGTCACCTCCCGAGATGCAGCAGAGGGCGAATACTCACTGACTCAGACCGAGACAGGGGCCTGGGAGCTCGACGGCAGCAGTCTCGAGGATGCATCTCGAGCAGCGCAATCCGCAAAGGCATCGAACGGCGTGGGCGATCGCATGACTGAGGTCATTGCGAAGGTAAGCGAACACCCCGAGGGACTGAAGCCGCACGCCCTCGCAACATTGCTCGGCATGGACGACAAGAGTGCGCAGGTCTATCTGTCGAGAGCCTATGAAGCGGGACGTCTCGACAAACCAACCCGAGGCCTCTACACCCCTGTTGGTTCCGTTGGTTCTGTTGGTTTCGAGGGATCCACAACCAACACCCCAACACAACCAACACTCCCCTTAAAGGAAGAAGCGACAGAAATAGAGGCCACATCGTGAACGCGATCGAGAACGCATTAGTCCTGATCGCTGAAGCTGCGGCGCACGGAGTCACGGTTGCCTACAACGACCGAGAGATAGGTCTATGGACACATCGAGATGGATGGGAACCGATACCCTCCGAACTCCTTGAGGAACTAGACGCGGCAGCAAACGAGATCTGGGCGGTCATGCACGACTACAGGACGAGGGCAGCCAAATGAGCCGCGCAACCGCAGCGTACGAGCGGCTTACGGACGCAATGCTCGAGACCGACCCGGAGTGCCAGAACGATGGCCGGTTCGTTCTCGACGATCAGCCGGCGCATACCCTCTCGTATATCTGTCG
The DNA here is from genome assembly GCF_900177685.1 of Agreia pratensis. Lineage (GTDB taxonomy): Bacteria > Actinomycetota > Actinomycetes > Actinomycetales > Microbacteriaceae > Agreia > Agreia pratensis. Next base: position 69,094 of record NZ_FXAY01000003.1, on the reverse strand, counting down.
TGCGTGCCCGTTGTTCGACCTCTGCCGTGACTATGCAGAGATCGAAAGACCGAAGGGTGGCGTCTGGGCCGGCAAGCGTTACAGCTCGAACAGTAAGGCGGGAACCGATGAATGACCCCCGCCCCTACGAGGGCGCCATGCAGCCCAACCGATTCCTCCACGGAGACATAACCATCGTTCCCGCCAGGATCGCTTCTCTACTGGTTCGGCATTCGAATCTGCAGGAGCTGCGAACTAGGGCTAGAGGTGTCGACCCGGAGTTCGCAGCCGTGCTGATCGCGCTGCAATCCGCTGCCATGACATGGCGAGCTTCCGCTACCGGAAGCCCCGAAGCGCCCGAGCGGGAAGCCGAACAAAGATCGAAGTGGGTCGGCACCACGCAGGCCGCAACCATCCTCGGAATCACGAGTCGAGGAGTGAGACTCGCCATCCAAGAAGGACGCCTACCCGCGCAGGAGGTAGACGGACGCTGGCAGGTCTCACGAGAAGACATCGCACATCACAAAGCCGGACGAACGGCATAGGAGAAGAATCATGGCACTCACCAACCTCACCAACGCAGTCACCGGCTACCGCGCCAAGGCCGAGGAACTGCAGAACCGCCTCACATCGCAAACCCGCGCCATCGAAAACGACGGCAACCTCACCGACAGCGGGAAGCGCGAACAGATCGCGAACCAGAAGGAGAGCATCAAGTCATCCCTCGCAGCTCTCAAGGCCCAGGAAATGCAGTACGTCCGCGACACGAAAGACAGACTCACCCGTGAGCTATTCGGAAGCACCACCTCGGACCCGTCACATGTGATTGCATTCCGCGACGCCCAGGATCGCGCCGACCGGTTGGCTGACCCGGAAGAAGCAATCGCCCTCCTCAACCGGGCCGAAGTTTCGGGCGACAAGTCACTCTCGTCCGCTGTCCTACTTAAAGCGGTGACCTCTGGATGGAGGAGCGTCACTCGCGCATACAGTGCCGAGTACCCGGACACCGCGGAGAAGCTCTCTGATCTTCAGCAGGTCGAGGAGTTCGAGGGTCCGTCAATGCAGCGCGCAGTGATCTACGGCGTTATCTGATGGGAGTGAGATCCCTAGCTCAGGGATACATCGAAGCCATGGCACGGGGCAGGGAGGCCGCACATGCCAAGTCAGGCACGCAGGTCGTCGATGTGGTTCGCGAGCGTGTACAGAGCCTCCCAAACCGAAGCACTGACAGCTTGGCGGATAGCCTCAGCCCCCGCCTCGGAGTCATCATCATGAGTGAGCGCGATCTCGAGCAGGGTTCCGCTCAGTTCGTTCTGAATGAGAGTGATGCTGTCCCGGCTGACGCCCATGATGATTCCCCTTTGGATGAGAGCCCAAAGGTAGCGGACGGTAGAGCGTGAGCACCATGGAGTCGGGCTCTTCCGTCTCTGGAATCGTGACAGTCGGTGGCCTCTCCATCGTCTTGCCGGAGACAGAAGCGCGAACCCTGTTCCTAGCGGCCGGCGCCCGAGCCAGACGCGGTGGCCCGATTGTCATCAGTCCCGACCACACCGTCTACGTCAATCCATCAACACAGATCAGCCTCACTATCGAAGGCGGGTTCACTGAGGACTACGACCCGGAACGCGACCTCGCCGTGATGAGTCGCCAGCGATCGGCAACGACCACGTGAGCGCGGGGCCAGTAGCTCAGGGCTACTACTGCTTGACGATTGAGGCGAAAGAGTTGGTGTTGTAGGACGCGATGACGTTGCCCTCGGCGTCAAAGAACTGCGCAAACGAACCTTGAATGCTGTAGTCCTCAGCTTCCACGGTCTCGCTCGAACCAGTCAGAGGGTTGATCGTCACCTTGAAAGTAGCCATGAGCCCGAGCATATAGAGCGCCGTGCTTATGAGCGAGCGATTGCTGAACGAGATCTCCGACTTCCGAAGATCTCGTTCAGCTCCGACCCCCACGGGGAGGTGCCCCCGACCCTCATCCCTAAGCCCCTCCGGGTGTAGGCGTAATCCCTCCCCGATATTTTTTTCCCAAGGAGAATCGATGCCCATCAGTCCCGAAACACCCATTGAGAGCTTTCGATTCATCGAATCAGCAGACGGTTCCTTGTCTGGAATCGATGAGGTTCAGCTCGACAAGCAGGTTCGGGAGATTTGCGCTCACCTGATCGTGCTCAATCCGGGCAAGGATCATCCGGCGTCTGCCCTTCTTGCGGAGATCAGCCGGGATACGAAGTCCCCTGATTACACCCGCCTCGTTGTTACGACGGTGATGACTCTCATCGGTCAGTACCTTCTGCTGGCGGCGCACACGTTCGTGATCCCGATCGCCCAAAAGAACATCAACCACATGATTCTCACCTACCGCCTTTTGCGGCCAGTTGAGGAAGAAGCGCACTTCCGCCAGGAGTAGAGCCCCGGCACAGCAGCACCCAGACCCCCAAGCACTCGCTTGGGGGTTTTTGATTTAACCCCCTTCTGGAAGGAAGACCCATGGGAACACGTAACACCCGCGTGAGTTTGACCGCGGAGGTCGCCGGCTACATCTCCGGCATGGATAAGGCCGCAGCGAAGACCCGCGAGCTCGGCACAGAGGCAGAGAAGCTTGCTCAGAAGAAGCAGGCGTTTGAAACCCTTGGGGTCGGCGCTCTCGCATTCGGTGCGACCGCAGCGGCCGCGGTGAGTATCGCCGTCGCGAAGTTCGCCCAATTCGATGAAGCGATGTCTAACGTCAAGGCTGCGACGCAGGAGTCTGCGGCGAACATGGCTTTGCTCCGTGGTGCTGCGGTCGACGCCGGGGCATCAACGGTCTATTCGGCGGTTGAGGCTGCCGGCGCTATTGAGGAGCTTGGCAAGGCTGGTCTCTCGACTTCGGAGATCCTGAACGGCGGCCTGGACGGCGCACTGTCGCTGGCGGCTGCTGGTCAGCTCGAGGTTGCTGATGCCGCGCAGGTGACTGCGATTGCTTTGAAGCAGTTCCAGCTTGGTGGGGACCAGGCGTCGCATGTCGCTGATCTACTCGCTGCTGGTGCAGGTAAGGCCGTTGGTGACGTATCTGACCTGGCTGCTGCTCTTGGTCAGGCGGGTCTGGTCGCTAATGGTGCCGGGCAGTCGATCGAGGATACGACTGGTGTTCTTGCTGCGTTCGCTGATGCTGGTCTCCTCGGTTCCGATGCAGGCACCTCTCTAAAGAGCTCGATCATCGCGCTGCAGGCGCCGACTGCTAAGTCAAAGTCGCTGATGGATGAGTACAACTTGTCGTTCTACGACGGCAACGGGCAGATGCTCTCCTACTCGGAGATCGCTGGCCAACTCAAGACGCGGCTCGGTGGACTGGATGACGAAACCCGTAACGCTGCCCTGGCTCAGATTTTCGGCAACGACGCTCTCCGTGCTGCGAACGTTCTGTATGAGCAGGGTGCTGCTGGCATCCAGAAGTACGTCGACCAGACCAACGATTCCGGTTACGCTGCCCAAGTTGCCGCCGACCGTCTCGACAACCTCAAGGGCGACATCGAGAAGCTAGGCGGTGCGTTCGACACCTTGCTGGTCAAGTCGGGGTCGGGCCTGAACGACACTCTGCGCGGTGCGACCCAGAGCCTCACATTCCTCACCGACGCTGCAGGAGGGCTACCAGCGCCCGTTCTTAGTACCGCGACCGCCTTGACCGGCATCGCGGGCAGTCTTGCTCTCGCGGGAGGCGCTGCGCTCGTTGCTATCCCCCGGTTTGCGGACTTCAAGGACAGTCTCGACACACTCGACCTCTCTGGCCGGAAAGTCAGCATCGGCATTGGTCTCGCTGGCGGCGCGGTCGCCGCCGCGACGCTCGCTCTTGGGCTCTTCGTCGCAGAGCAAGCTAAGGCCGCAGCCAAGGTCGATGCGTTCGCAGGCTCGCTAGACGACCAGACAGGATCCATCACCGAATACACGAGGAAGATGATCGCGGCGAACCTCGCAACCAAGGACACGTTTGCGGGACTCGAGGCAGACGATTCGGCGTTCGACAACGCCGAGAAATTGGGCATCTCACTCGATACGGTCACGGAAGCCGCGCTCGGATCTGCGCCGGCTCTGCGTGAACTCAACAAGGAACTCGACATTGGCACAGTCGGCTCCGACAAGTTCAAACAGAAGCAAAAAGAGACTGGGCTGTCGGTTCTCGAGCTCTCGCTGGCGGCGAAAGATCTCGCGATGTCCGTACAGGGCGAGTCGTCATCCCTCGCCGAAGCGGCAAAGCAGGCGGAACAGAAGAACAGCGTCACGGAGGCAGGAATTGGCGTGAGCGGTTCCGCCGCGGACGCTTACTCGGATGAAGCGCAGACAGTTGAGGAGCTACAGAGCAACCTGAGCGCGCTGATCGACACCATCAACGCGTCGAACGAGACAGGGCAGGATGCGATCTCGGCCAACCTCGATTATCAGAACTCTCTGGCCAAGGTTGACGAGTACGTACAGAAGGCTCGTGAAGGTGCCGATGGGTACTCGCTGACACTGGATCAGGCGACGCAGGCGGGACGCGACAACCTCGAGATGCTGAACGGGCTCGCGGGCAGCTCGCAGGGTGCCGCGGAGGCGCAGTTCGCTCTGGATGGCAATACGGCGACCTTTCAGGCGACTCTTGCGGCTGGGCGTCAGACCATCATCGACAGGGCCACTGCTCTCGGCTACACCGCCGACCAGGCAAGCGCCCTGGCCGACCAGGTGTATCGCATCCCCACAGAGAGGGAGATCAACATTCTCGCCGAAACGAACACTGCTGCAGCTCGGCTAAGGGAACTGCACGAACTCGTCGATGCCATTCCCACGTCAAAGTCCATCACGGTCTCCGCGTCCGGTAACGGGTTGCAATACTCCGACTCGAGAGAGAACCACGCATACGGAGGAACAGTCGGCCTCGGTGCAGTCGCTCAGGCAGCGATGGCGTTGGCTGGCGGCGGCACGGCGGTCGGTCCCGGCACGTCGAAGTCGGACTCGATCCCGGTGTGGCTGTCTGCCGGCGAGGAAGTTATTCAGGAGCCCTATGCATCGCAGTACCGCGGGCTGCTGAAGTCGATCAATTCTGGGAGCTACATGAGCCAGCTCGCCCGGGAAGCGCAGTGGGGCGTTGGTTCGCTGGTGTCCGCACAGTCCGGAATGGGTGCGCTCGTCCCAGCGGGTGGCAGCATCAACGTCGCCCCGACGGTTTCCCTTGCCGGCACCACCCTGATAGCGACTATGGATGGCGTTCCGTTCCAGATGGTCATCCAAGATCAAATCGCATCTGCCAATCGAGATCGCTCGACCACCCTCAGTACGGGTCGCGCGCGTTGACGCTTCATGTAGCCGACGCAATTTCTAGCCAAGATGCGGGGGGATGCCCGCGGGCAGATTGTCATGGCCGCAATCCGTCCCGCAAGGGCAGCTAGTCGCCACCCCTCATTTGACGGTCGGATTTCGAGAAATCTTCCGGTTATAGATGAGGAGCGCGGGCTCGTGTGTATCGTGGAGCCAGCGCGGTGTGGGGCATCTGTTGACGGCGGGGGTTTACGATTGGGTAAAGTACAAAGACGTGTCGCCGTAGACGGCCGCTTCCACGAGATCGCCTATGCGTTACGCGCAGACGGAACGTCGGAACCCGGATGGGACCTCATGACGCAACTAGAGAACAAGCGTTGGCCGGATGGGAGGAGATCCGACGACCACCAGCCGAACCTGCGTCGTCGCCTACTGGCCATAATCCAGTACCTTGCGGAAAATGGAGAAATCGACAGCCGCGGATCGTATAACTCGCTCGGGAATGGTCTGTGGGAACTGAAGGTAGAGGACATACGCCTGACGTTCTACGACACAGACGATCAAGGTTCGTGGGATCCAAAGTTGGGTGAGAGCGTTTCGGTGATGGGCCGGAACGTTTGGATTCTTCCGGAAGACTTCGAGGTATTTATTCGCTTAGGACTGTGGTTCGAAAAGGTTGACAACCGCGCCTTACCCTCTGACATTGATGAAGCACACCAGGTCCGAATGGAGGACATAGACCATGACCGAATTATTGAAGAACCTGACGCTGATTGAAGTTGAGAATCAGACCTCAGAGGGCCGAATTGAGATGGCAGCAGCGACGACCATGCTTGAGGCGGTTTCATTGTTGAACCGTGCGCTAACGGCGTCTGGCAAAAGCCAAAAGTACTTGGCAGACCAGATCGGGGTGGGCGAAAGTCGCGTGTCCCAAGTCCTGAATGGGGACGGAAACATTCGAATGTCTACGTTGTCGAGATACCTGCGCGCCCTTGGGTATGTTGTCCGGCTTGACGCGGAGCCTGCGGACCAGGAAACGGCACCTTTACCAGCGCGGCGAGCTCCCCGCAGACGTCGTACAGCGATCAGCCCCACGGTCGTCTATCAGGATGTCGTAGAACACAACAACAAGATCACAAACAGAATCCTAATTGTCGAACACGATGTACCGGTCGACGCTAGGAAAATTGAACCAACTCGACGTCTTGGGTCGGTCGACTATGTCAATTCTCGGATAGGTATTCACCGAGAGGCGATTCAGATGGTTCCCACAAAAGAGTTGAGTTATGGCTGACGAAAAACGCAAGGTTCGCCGACTAACCTTCAAGCCTGATTCGATAATTTTGGTCGAATCGTCGTTTGTCCGGGGCTTTGAATCGAACACTGCGGAGCCTGCGGCATCTGTGGCCTACGAAGTGACCTCAGCTCAGTACCGAACGGATAACGATCATATTCAAATCGTGACCGAGTGCCGAGTAAACCTTCACTACCGAGATGACCCAGACGCCCTCATCGCAACACTGCGATCAAAGTATGCTCTGACGCTAATAGCATCCAAGAACATTCGCGATGAAGACGCTAAATCTGGTGCTCTGATGCCCGGACAGTCCATGGGCGTCCGTTTGCTGCACCCGTACCACCGATCCAGAATCGCCGAGTTGTCCTCCCTGACCGGGATGACGGCATTCGAATTGCCGATTACTTGGGAAGAAACTGTCAAGGACGCCGAGAGGTCGGTAAATGGGACCCTAGACAGCGGAGTGGAAAGTCTCTGATTGAACGATCCGTCCGCTACGGCCTAGACGCAAGGTCTGTCCATGCACCCTCAACCCACGGCTACTTAATCGCGTGCATGCATAACTGGCGTTGACCCTCGAACTGGGTTCAACGTTCAAACGTGTCTCTGCCAGGATCGGTTCATGGGTGACAACGATGCATGGAGCGGGCGTGTGGAAAAACGGCCCAAAATGTATATCGCCTACACCCGGAGGGGCGTAGCAGAGGGGTAGGGGTGGTGGTCCCCGTGGGGCTACTCATCCGCCTTCACGTCGTCCCTCGACGCGGAACTCCGTCGACGAACTCTAAGTGGTCGGGTTGCAACCTGGCCGTGAGCTTCGCCATCTCGGCTGCATGCTGGCGGACGAACGTAGCGGCCGAGCCGATGGTCTCGAACGACTTCACCCACACACGCCGGCCACCATCGTCGAGTCCATGGGAGTAGACGTGAAACCGTCGGTCGAATGGCTTCGGATCGTCCCATTTGATCCAGCCGAGAATCTTGCCGTGCGGCGCCACGCACCACGTTTTCTTGTGGATGTGCACGATCGCGAACGGATCGGATGGCACGAAGTCGATACTGGCCATCAGTGCGGTGTAGTCGCCGACCTTGTTCACAGGGTGCTCCTCTCGTTGGGACCGTCCCGACCGACGAAGAATCGAGCATAGGCAATGCCGGAGACACCCCACTTATGGGCACCGCGAACTATGGAGTGGACACGATGCCTGGGATGTCGACTAGATTCAAGGTTGTGTCCCTCGAATGTGACGGCTCGGAGGTAGTTATCCGATTCACGCCGCTGATCCCCGCCAAGCTTCGGGAGAACGCTGAAGACACCCATCACGAAGAGTTGCGCAACGGTCGGGTTCCGAGCCGTTATGGCGTTTCGGTGTTGGCTACACATTGCCAAGACGGCGAAACCATCGAGGACGCTGTTGCGAGGGTTTGCGATGCTACATCCCTTCAGGGCAGGACCGTAGCGGTTGTCACTGGAACAATCTTGCGCCAAGCTGGGTTTGAAGTAGTAGCAGATGCCAACGACAAGGAACCGCATCACCACCTAGTCGGCGAAGACCCGTTCAAAGCAGTTCCAAGGGTTGACGAACTAGCATTACTACTCGAGAGCGGCCGGATGAAGAATCCGGCTTGGAAGAAGGGCGTGGCGGCATGAGCCAAGTACGCGTTGAAATCGACCTGAACAACATCGACAACATGGGTCTGACAAAGACCCGAATTACGAACGCGCAGGGAATCGTTAAGAAGGGCGATATCGTCGTCGCCTTCGAGCCAGAGGATGAGGTGCGTGCATCGGCATACGTCGAGCGCGTGGACTCCGTCGGCGGATACATTTACCTCATCGTGAATCGCGAGACGATGACGGACGACGCACCTAGCTCCCTGAGGTTTCAAGGCAAGGCTTCGATGAATGCCCAAGCTGCGGTTGCAAAGCATGCTGTCCGCCAACGAGCAGGATCTCTTGTATCGTCGCAAGGGGACTTTGGGCTGAACCTAGGGTCGTCTATCGATCGCGTAGACCAGCATTCGCTCGCCGACCAATGATCGAAGTCAAGGCGCTATTACTCTGCGATTCGGCTAACGTTCGGGAAGGTCTGCTTGGCGTTCTGGCGGGCGGAATCACAACAATTAATCGCCCGAGTTACCCCGCCCCTCTGTTGGCCGACCTAGCGTTGTCTTTCCTCATCAGTGGTGTGCCTGAAAACGGAGAGTCGTTTCATATCACGGTGGAGGGACACCACGAGGATGAGGCGAGTGAAGCCCTATTCGGAGCCGAGGTCGATCTTGATGTGGGTTATGTCGCCGAGGCCCGTCTTAACACCGTCCCTCTTGTGCTGAGCTTGGCAAATGCGGGTGTCCCGAAGGCAGGGATTTACACCATTGTTGTGTCGGCGAACAATGAAGTCATAGGATCTTTGCCCTTTGACGCCAGGATCGATCCCGCATTGCCCTCTCCGAGTATTTAGCGCGGAGATTGGTCGATAAGACCTGGCCCCGTCTACTTCGGTAGGCGGGGCCTTTCTCGTTTCCGGACTCTTGCCGCGCTGCGTGAACCGTGCAGGGTTGAAACGCTTTGTGATTTACACGGATGTCATTCGAGACCACCGCGCCGATGGTCGCTCGTGCGCATCTCGTCTCGTACCCTTTAGCCATGACGGACGATACTGCCCTGGCACCCAAGGCAACCCGAAGATCGACATCGCGGTTCCTGCGCCCCTGGGTGATCGTGCCGGCCGTCATCGCTTTTGTCGTCTTCGGTGCAGTGGCTTTGCTCTTACTGCCGCAGTTGCTTCTGGACAACTGGCTAGCAAATCAAGAAGTTGATACGGCCACCGTTCGGCTCGCAGTCGGTAATGCGGCGCAAGTCGTCCTTTTTTCTCTCGGCGGGGTCATCGCTCTCGTCGGTGTAACGCTGAGCTTGTCTCGTCACGGGTTGGAGCTCGAAAACGCGGAGAATGAACGCGCTAAGGAAGAGCGCAGAATCACTGAACTCGAGCAACAGCGTCATGCGGACGGCGACCGGGAGCTCCGTGCGCGCTTTGCGCAAGCCGTAGGACTCCTTAGCGACCCGGACAAACCCACGACGCGACAGGCAGGTATGTATGCGCTCGCCGCTTTGGCCGATGACTGGGCGAATCACGGCCGCACTGACGAACGGCAAGTGTGCATCGATGTCCTGTGCGGTTACCTGCGTTCGAGATGGGATCCGACGTCAGACAAAGGCGATGATGAACGACGAATCCGTGCCACCGGTTTCGACTTGATCGGAACCCACCATCGACAAGCAGACGGTCAGCCGAGTTGGGATGGTGCTCGGTTCAATATTCAAGGCGCGATTATCGATTTCGACATCAACTTCCGGAACACTCGCTTTGCGAGCAGCCGCGTTGATCTCTCGCATGCCGTCTTTTCAGGCGGGACGGTTTCCTTTACCCATGGGTCCATTCAGGGTGGAGGGCTCACTTTCAGCCAGGCCCAATTTTTAGGGGCGACTCTGTCATTCTTCGGGACGGAACTGATGGGCGGCTCCATCGATTTCGAACACTGCTCTATGTCAGGCGGCAGACTGACCTTTTCGCACGCGAAATTCCTGGGCGCCGATCTCGCGTTCGAGTATTGGACCCAGTCAGGTGGCGAGATATTGTTCACCCGATCTAACCTCTCGGAAGGAAGCATCTCTTTCGCGGACGCGAAGTTCGCTGGGGGCTACTTCAACTTCGGCAGCGCTGTCTTCGAGGGCACCCTCGTGGACTTCGACGGCGCAAGCTTCTCCGGTACGAACATGTCGTTTGGGGGTTCGAAGTTCCGAGCTGGTGAACTCACGTTTCACTCGGCAACCTTCGACGGTAGCGAGATGTCCTTCAGCCGTGCCCAGTTGTCGGGCTCCATCGTTTCCTTTGGAGATTCGCTATTCAAGAGCGGCCAAGTCGACTTCGAATACGCCAAGTTCGCGGGCGGGGATGTAAGTGTCGGCGAGACTAAGTTCTCTTCACAACCGGTCATTTTTCCTTGGCTTAAGTGACGCCCACCACTCCTTACGGGCGGGCGGCACGTCCACTATTCGTGTCGTCAGCGCGAATTATTCCGGCAAGTTTCGGTATCTCATTCCCTTCGGTGTTTGATTTACCGGGCACGATCTGGTTCAGTGTCACGCCAGAAGCCCACGCGTTCCAAGCACGAAACACGATGTAGATCGCCTCTGCAATTCCAGGCTTACGACGCTGCCCCGTTGCGGCTCGATGGAAGATGTCCAGCAGCACTCGCCTCGGGTCGCCTTTGCCATCCAGCCGCATGTCAGCGATCGACTCAGCGAACTCCACCGCTGCGTTCGCTCCAACCTTCTCGAGCTCATAAAGGCAATAGGCCCAAACCGAGGGCTGAATGTTGATGCTCTTGCCCGTGCGGCGAGCCAGGAGGATTGCACTCCCAACATCAGGATTGAGCTCGGCCCAGGCGATAATGTCGGAGTTCGACAAAGTTGGGATGCTGGTCGCCATCGCGGTCTTCAGATATCCACTCTCTCGAGCGTCTGCAATTCGTGCGACGGCGGCGAGTACGGTCGGGTCTTGCGTGAAGCCTGCGAAGCGTAGGGCGTCTCCTCCGGTCCGTTTGGCTCCGGTGTCGATTACCTCTCGAGAGCGCGGATCTAGCCCTCTCACAACGAGCACACGGACGGTCACGCCTGATTCAATGACTGCCTCGCATCGGTGCTGGCCGTCGATGAGTCGCCCTTCCCAGTCGAACTGGATGGACTGTCCTGATGTCTGCCAGTTGCCCGACCGCATGTCTTGGGCGTACTGCTGAACCTTCTGTCGGCGCAGGTGTCGGTTGCCTAGATTGTGACCAAGCCACTTCTCTGCGAGTTCAGGGGTGAGTTCCACGAACTCGTGAGTCACCTCGTGGACGATTGAATTCGTGGACTGTGATGGCTGGGTGGTCATTGTGTTCTCCTGGTGTCTGGGTTGGTAGGAGAAGAATGACCCGACAATGATTCCGAATTATTGCCCTTTTCTGTATCGGGTTGCCAGACCGGCCGTCATCAGGGTGATGAGAACCCAGCCGGGCACATCGCCCCGATCGTCGCGAAGGCGCCGGGCGAGTCGAGTTGTTATCAAGGACATAGATCTCTCTTTTCAGCGGTATCGGAGGGTGAATCGGTGACGAAACAGACGGGGGCGCGCGAGATGATCTCCATCAGAATCCCGTCTGCAGCACGACGATGCCGGGCCACACGGCGAACAGCACGGTCGTCGGGAGAATGAGGAAGACGAGAGGCACGAGCATCGTCACCTCTTTCTTGCCCGCCGCCTCGAGCAGCGCGCGTTTGGTGTCTTCGCGGGAATCCTGCGCCTGAGCTCGCAGAACATCAGACAACGGGGTTCCTCGCTCGAGGGCCCCGGTCATCTGTTCGACGCAGCGTGTGAAAGCGGGAAGCGCCAACGCGGCGGCCCGTGACTCGAGTGCGGCCACGAGACCGACGCCCGAGTTGACCTCGGTGACCACGACGGCGAACTCGCGAGCCAATTCTCCTGTCGAGACTCGTGCAACTCGTCGCAGGCCGTCGAGCACGGTCTCGCCTGCAGAGAGACTGAGCGTCAAGAACTCGAGCACAGTGGGAAGCTCACTGTCGATGCGGGCGATGCGCCGTCGCGCCGCTCTGCGCAGCACGAGATCGCGCGACATGATTCCCACTGCACCGAGCACGATGGGGATGGCCAGTTGTGTGGCCATGGGCATCGTGATCGTGGGCGAGGAAGCGGCGACGACCGCGGCTCCGATGGTCAGGCCGACGACCCCGTAGACGAGCTGCTGCGAGCGGAAGTGTTCGACGGACAATGTCGACCGCGACTGCGCCAGACGACGCTCGATCTGTTCCGTACCCCCGAGAATTCCGTCGAGAATGTCGATGGCGACCCGGGCCACGGGCGACAGCAGCACACCGAAAACCGGGAGCGGGTCGCTGGAACGCTTCGACAGATATTGCCGAGCTCCGGCTGAGACATCGACGAGATAGGGCGCGGTGCGCTCGGCCAACGACGGTCTAGACAGTCGCGGGGCCAAGCTCACCAGTGACCAGAGCCCGACGCCGAGAACGACTCCGAAGAGCATCGCCCAGGCCACGGTCGCGCTCACGCGAACCACCGCCGTTCTTCGGGGATACGTGCAATGAGCAGCATCACTCGATAGGCGATGACGCTGAGGCAGAGGCCGCCCACGATGAGCACAACTCCCCCGGCGCTGTTGTAGGCCGCCGCCGCCTCGGGCCGCGTCGACAAGAGAAGCAGCACGATCCACGGCGCCGCGACCCCCAAGCGAGCCGCGTTCATGACCCACGATTGCCGAGCCTCCACCTCGCTGCGTATGGCTGCGTCTTCTCGCAGGTAACCCGAGAGACTTCTCAGTACTCGGGTGAGGTCTGTGCCGCCCACCTCTCTCGACATGCGAAGCGTCTCGAGGATGCGATCGGCCGTCGGGTCTGCCAGCCTCGCCTTGAGCGCATCGAGACTCACTCCGAAGTTGCCCGTCGTGCGGTACATCGCTTCGAACTCGGCGAAGGCGGCTCGACTCGAGACCGGCCCCGCGTGCGCGAGGGTACTGACGCTGTCGGGCAGGGCAACACCGCTGCGGACAGCAGACACGAGATGGTCGACGGCATCCGGCCAGAATGTGTGACTCGCGCGCCGTCGAGCACGACTGCGGTGGCGCACCACGGACATCGGAAGCAAGGCGCCGACCGCGAGCGCTGCGGCATCGAGCGCCAGAACGGCGAGAGAAGCCTCTGCGATAGCCGCGGCAACCAGGCCGAGGCACGCACTGGCGGCGATGAACACCAAAACCGGCACTCTCTCGAGCCCTGCATGATCGAGAAGAGAACGAACACGACTGGCGCGACCCTGTGCCGTCGGCCCGGGCGATGCCGGCCACAGGATGGGGGCCGCGCACAGTAGGAGCCCGAGACCCAGAATGAGTCCGAAGACCGTGCTCATCGGTCGCCCCTCGCGAGCACGATAGAAGGGTCGAGACCAGCAGCGCGGAACTTCGCCAGCTTCGTGGGGTATCCCCCGGTCGCGACGAGGTCTCGCCCATCGAGAGCGAAGATCGTGCTTGCCTCGATGACCCCGCCCTGGCCCGCCGCGCCTGCCACCTGGCCGCTCGGCGCAAGAATCTCGGTGATACGACGTACGCCGCGCTTGTCCATTTCGCACTGCACGACGATGTCGATGCACGACGCCACCGTCGGCGTGACAAAGGCAGCATCGATGTTGCGCCCGGCGAGCAGCGGCAGCGTGCACAGCTTCACCAACGCATCGCGAGCACTGTTCGCATGGATACTGCACGCTCCCGGTAAACCACTATTCAAAGCAATGAGCAGATCGAGGCTCTCCGCCTCGCGCACCTCTCCGACCACGATGCGGTCGGGCCGCATTCTCAGCGCTTCTTTGATCAAGCGCCGCAGCGTGATCTCGCCCGTGCCCTCGAGGCTTGCCTGGCGGCACTGCAGCGCCACCACATCACGAGCGGAGAGGTCGAGTTCGAAGGTCTCCTCGACGGTCACAATGCGGTCGCTGGGCCGCGCGACCGAGAGCAGGGCATTGAGCAGCGTGGTCTTGCCGCTCTGCGTCGCACCAGAGACCAGGATGTTCTGCTGCGCGAGCACGCACATGCGCAGGAACTCGGCGGATTGCTGAGTGAGCGCGCCCAGACCAACGAGCTGATGCAGGTCTCGGATGCGTCGGGCGAATTTTCTGATATTGACCGCAAGGTGGGCTCGGGTGACGTCGGGAATCACCACATGGAGTCGACTGCCGTCGGGAAGGGACGCGTCGACGAAAGGGGAACTCAGATCGACCCGCCGACCGGAACTCTGCAGCATGCGCTCGACGAGCTCGCGTATCTCGAGATCGGACAGGACGATGTCCGAAAGCTCTGACACACCGTTCTTGGCCACGAACACCCTGTCGGGACTGTTGATCCAGATCTCCTCGATGCCAGGATCATCGAGCAGCGGCTGGAGCGGGCCGAACCCGGTGAGTGACGCCACCACCTCGCGGGTCGCAACCGTCTCGTCAGGCAGCAACGGAGCGCCGCCGCCCAGCGCCCGCTCTGTATAGCTGCGAATCTCGTCGTCGACGAACTGTCTGGCAAGAGTCGCGTCTGATGCCAGGTCGACACCCTCGCGGCGCACGCGGTCGCGCACCCGCTCGGTGATCAGCTGCACGGCGTTCGCCACTCGCATTCTCCTGTCGATCGTCTTCGACCGACATGATGCCCCGAAACGCCGAAGCCCCGTGGAAGTTATCCACAGGGCTTCAGTTCGAGCGCGAACGCGAGACTACTCGTAGCGCAGCGACTCGATCGGATCCTGCCGCGCCGCGCGCAGGGCCGGGATGGTTCCTGCCAGGAACGCGATGCTCATCACCACGAGGATGATGACCGCGATCGGTGCCGGGTCGAACGCGATCAAGCTGAGCCCCGGCAGCGCCGACAGCAGCCCGTTGGCGAGAACCCCGTTCAGGGCCGTTCCCGCGAGGATTGCCCCGATCACCCCAATCGCACTCCCGAGAAATCCGATGAAGACGGCCTCGAGGCTGAATAGACCGAAGACCCTCCCTCCGCCCATTCCCATGGCCTTCATGAGGCCGATCTCCCTGGTGCGCTCCTGAACGCTCATCAGAAGCGTGTTGACGATTCCGAAGCCCGCGGCGACGAGCGCGATCACGGCGAAGCCGTTCAGCACCAATACGATCGCGTCGATGATCGTCTTGAACAGGCCGATCTGGTCCTTCACGGTCGTCGCGTCATATCCGAGCGCCTTGAGGTCGCCCTTGATCGTCGAGATCTGCGCGTCGGAGTCCGACGGGTCGAAATGCACGGTCACCGAGGCGTAGCTGTTCTTGCTCGCATCGCTGAGCCCGACGGACTGCGCGTCGTACAGGGCCTTCGTCAACGAGTCGTTCGCAGTCAAGCTCGACGTGCCGACCAGCCCTGGTTGGGCGACTCCGACGATCGTCGCGTCGATGGTCGTCGAGCCGCCCGTCTGATCGGTGACGCCGAACGTCACCGTCTTGCCGACGGCATCCGAATCACTCGTAAAGCCCAGGGCGTCGACATACTCGACGGGAATCGCGACCTCGTGCTTGGAGGTACCCGGTGCGGGATCGGCTCCTGCGGCGAGGTTGAGTTTCGTACCGCCGGGGAATCCCGCGAAAGAGACCTGGTACTGCGTGCCGCCGTTGTACTCGACGTAATCCGGCCTGATAGCGAGAGCTGGATCGACTGACGTGACCCCACTCACCCCGGCGATGTCGTCGAGCTCGCCGGTTGTGATCGCCCGCACGGTCGTGCCGGGAGATGCCGTCTGACTGGCGACATTCCTCGTGTCCGGTTCGTATTTGGCCGGTCCATCACTGGTGTTCTCAGCAGTTCTCGTCACCACCATGATGTCGTTGGAGCCGATCGACGAGACGGTCGTGTCGATGTAGCGATTGATTCCCGTTCCGACCCCGCTGGTCAGCGCCAGTGTGAACGCGCCGATGAAGATGGCCAATACGGTGAGGATCGTGCGTGTCTTGCTACGGAATGTGTTGCCTACGGCCGAACGAATCATGTCGAGGCCGCTCATGCGTTCTCTCCGCTCCGGTCGACGATAAGGCCGTCACGGATGAAGACGCTGCGGTCGGTCTTTGCCGCTAGATCCTCGTCGTGGGTCACCACGATCAGGGTGATCCCCGTGCGCCTGTTGAGGTCGAAGAGGATCTCTTCGACAACCGCTCCTGTGGCCGTGTCGAGGTTGCCTGTCGGCTCGTCGGCGAAGATCACGCGCGGTTCGTTGACCAGTGCGCGGGCGATCACGACGCGCTGCTTCTGCCCGCCCGACAGGTCGGTCGCCTTGTTCTTCGCCTTGTCGGCCAGCTCCAGACGTTCGAGAGCCTCCATCCCGCGTCGCCGTCGCTCCGCACCGCTCACGCCCGCTATCCGCAGGGGCAGCGTCACGTTGTCGAGCACCGAGGTGTTGGGAGTGAGAAAGAACTGCTGAAAGACGAAGCCGAACGTCTGATTGCGTGTGCGATTGAGGACTCGTCCTCCGAGCGCTCCGGCGTCACGCCCGCTGAGCTCGACAGCGCCGGTGGAGGGTTTGTCGAGCAGGGCGAGCAGGTGCATCAGAGTCGACTTGCCCGACCCGCTCTTTCCGACGATCGAGATGGACTCCCCCTCCTCGATGTCGATGGACACGCCCTTCAAGGCATCGAAGCGTGCAGCTCCTCGCCCATAGGACTTCTTGACGTCTCGCGCCGCGAGAACCGGGACCGGCATGGATGCTCCTGTGATGTCGTCACGTGCACTCTGCACGATGACTTCAGCCTGACCGCGAGCAGGATGCCTGTCGTCACCCCGTCACGGCATCCTCGAGTACCACGATCGTGGGACGCGGGAAGCGCGGACGGCCTGCGAGACTGAGGGTGAGCAAGAAGGATTGGGGGAAGCACGCGATGTTCGGTTCCAGACAGCAGCTTCACGTCCCCTTCGAATCGCCCTTGCCTGCCCGCCTCCGCTGGATCCCCACAGCACTCGCGATCATCGCCGTCTGTATTCCCGTCGTCGTCGCGTCTCAGCGCCAAGCGACGACCGGCGGCACCACGGGTGCCATGATCACAGCGTCGGTACTTGTCGCCGCTGTCCTGGTCACCGCGTTGCTGCTGCGGGCCCGATATCCCCGAAGCATGGCGGCAACGGCAATCGCGACGACGTGCGTTGTTGTGTTGCTGTCGCACCTGTCCCTCGTCGGTCCAGGTCCGATCGTCGCGTGCGTCCTCGCCGTGATGGTCACCGTCTTCGGAGTCGGATCCAGGCAGGGGCGCACCCCGGCGTTCATCCTTGCCATCATCGCCGTTGCCACTATCGGAATCACGGTGTTACTCGCAAGGCCTGACGGCTCGCGCGGAGTCGAATCGCTGATCACACTCGTCGCCCTCGTCGGCCTCGCTGCGACCGGCGGAATCGCTCAGTACAACGGTCGCGCCTTCATCCAGGCCATCACCGATCGTGCGAGACGTGCTGAAGAGACGCGCGAGTCGGAGGCCGAGAGGCGCGTGGCCGAGGAACGGCTCGCCATCGCCCGCGATCTGCACGACGTGATGGCGCACCAGATCGCCGTGATCAATCTGCACGCCGCGTCGGCATCACAGGCGTTGCGCACACGACCGGATGACGCAGAACGCTCGCTCACCACCGTTCGCGAGGCGGCTCGAACCGTACTCGGCGAAATCGGCGGCCTTCTGACCGTGCTCCGCTCGGCAGACGGCGACCACGCGGGTTCCCTTGCGCCCACTCCGGGCCTCGCGCACCTTCCCCAGCTGATCGACGACTTCTCGAAGGCCGGGCTGTCGGTCGAGCAGAGAACGGTCGGCACTCCCATCGAGCTCGATTCGCTGAGCGACATCGTGGCCCACCGAGTGTTGCAGGAGGGTCTGACGAACGCGCACAAGCACGGCGGTGACGGCACTGCCCTCGTTCAGCTCGATTACGGCACCGAAGACCTCGCCATCACGGTCACCAATGTGACGAGGCCACGTCGCGACGACAGGATCGTCGTCGAAAGCGGCCACGGACTCGTCGGGGTACGCGAGCGTGTCTCCTCCGTGGGCGGAAACCTCGAAACCTCGTTCGGCCCGGGTCCCGTGCACAGGTTCGTCGTGACCATTCCGATCGACTCCTCCCACCCGAGAGCACACTCATGATCTCCGTCGTCCTCGCCGATGACCAGGCCCTCATCCGCACAGCCGTCTCCGAACTGGTGTCTCATACCGACGGTTTCACCGTCGTCGGCGAGGCGTCGAACGGTCTCGAAGCCCTCCATCTCGTTCGCGCAACCCGTCCCGACATCGTGCTGATGGACATCCGGATGCCTGTGATGGACGGGCTACAGGCGACCGAGGCCATCTGCGCCGACCCACAGCTCGCAGACACCCGGATCATCATCCTCACGACCTTCGAAGAAGACGAGTACGTGCTGCGCGCGCTGAAGGCGGGCGCCGGCGGTTTTCTCGGAAAGGGCACCGAGGCCGAAGCACTCATGGCAGCGATCCGAACAGTCAACGACGGTGAGGCCCTGCTGTCGCCGAAGGCCACGCGAGCCCTCATCGATCGGTACCTCTCACCGGCGGAAACCGCACCGCAGCGTGTTCCCGACGAATTGGCACTCTTGACCGAGCGCGAACGCGAGATCCTGCTTCTCGTGGGTTCGGGCCTGTCGAACGGAGAGATCGCCGCTGGTCTCGTGATTTCACCCCAGACCGCCAAGACGCACGTCAACCGCATGATGTCGAAGCTCGGCGTTCATGATCGAGCCCAGCTGGTGATCATCGCCTACGAGTCCGGCCTGCTGGTTCCGGGGCGAACATGATCGACTCTCGCCGCTACACTGGTTCTGCTCTGCGGGAGTGGTGGAATTGGTAGACACGCAGGATTTAGGTTCCTGTGCTTTCGAGCGTGAGGGTTCAAGTCCCTTCTCCCGTACTTCAGTGGCCCATGTTTCTCCCTGCTCGGCGGGGGTACTCTTGATGCACACAGACCAGAACCTTGTCCGCCGCCGACCGGCCTTGACTTGACCCGCCGACGACTGGAGCCCACGTGACACACGCAGCACTCATCCCTTGGCTCGATCCCGAGGCACTGATCAATGGATTCGGGCCGCTCGCGCTCGTGGGCGTGTGCCTGATCATCTTCGCCGAGACCGGGCTTCTGATCGGCTTCCTCTTTCCGGGCGACACACTGCTGATCATCACGGGGCTCCTGACGTTCGCCGGAACGATCAAGATCGACATCTGGTGGGTGTGCCTCGCGATCGGTTTCGCCGCATTCCTGGGCGGCGAGGTGGGCTATCTCATCGGGCACAAGTTCGGTCCGCGCATCTTCGAGCGCAAAGAGTCCGGCATCTTCAGCATCAAGAATGTGGAGCGCACGAACGCGTTCTTCGCAAAGTACGGCGCCTTCGCGGTGATCCTGGCACGCTTCGTTCCCGTCGTTCGCACCTTCGCTCCGATCGCCGCGGGCGTCGGCCACATGAACTACCGCAAGTACTCTCTGTACAACCTCATCGGAGCAATCATCTGGGGCGCCGGCGTGACATATGGCGGTTTTGTACTCGGATACATTCCTCCCGTCGCGGACTTCGTCACGAAGTACATCGACATCATCCTGCTCGCCGCAGTCGCGGCGACACTCATCCCCACGATCTGGCACTACGTGCAGTCGACGATGAAGGCTCGAAAAGCCAACGCTGCGGAGGCCGCCGAGCCTCACGCAGATCTGGCACTCGACCCCGACGTCTTCGACCACAAGCCGGAGGCTTAGGAAGCACGCATCAATGTATAGAACCAACTACGCGTCGTCGCTCACCCGCGAAGACGTGGGCCTCGAAGTCATGCTCTCAGGCTGGGTCGCGCGAATCCGTGACCACGGCGGCGTGGCCTTCATCGACCTGCGCGACGCATCCGGAATCGCACAGGTCACCTTCCGTGACGAACTGGTGGCAACGGCCGAGAGCCTCCGGGTCGAGTCCGTCGTGACCGTCAAGGGCATCGTTCGCGAGCGTCCCGCCGGCAACGTCAACACCACGATCGCGTCCGGCGAGGTCGAGATCCAGGCGACGAGCCTCGAGGTTCTCGCGGCCAGCGACGTCCTTCCCTTCCAGCTCGACGACGAACCCGGCGAGGAGACCCGCCTGGCGTACCGCTACCTCGACCTTCGCCGCGAGAGCGCCGCGTACCCGCTGAAGCTGCGCTCAAAGGTGTCTGCAGCCGTTCGAAACGTTCTCGTCGACGAGGACTTCGTCGAAGTCGAGACTCCGACCCTCACCCACTCGACTCCCGAGGGCGCACGCGATTTCCTCGTGCCCGCGCGCCTCAAGCCCGGCACGTTCTATGCTCTGCCGCAGAGCCCGCAGCTGTTCAAGCAGCTGCTGATGGTCGGCGGATTCGAGAAGTACTTCCAGATCGCCCGCTGTTACCGCGACGAAGACTTCCGGGCAGACAGGCAGCCGGAGTTCACCCAGCTCGACGTCGAGATGAGCTTCGTCGATCAAGAAGAGGTCATCGCGCTCGCCGAGAAGGTGCTGCGCGCCATGTGGCGCACGATCGACGTCGAGCTCCCCACCCCGCTCCCCCGCATGACCTATGCGGAGGCCATGCGTCGCTTCGGCTCTGACAAGCCCGATCTGCGCTTCGGCCTCGAGCTCGTCGAGTTCACCGAGTACTTCGAGGGCAGCGACTTCGCCATCTTCAAAGCGCCGTACGTTGGCGCGGTCGTGATGCCCGGCGGCGCCGGTCAGGCTCGTCGCGCCCTCGACGCGTGGCAGGAGTGGGCGAAGCAGCGCGGAGCAAAGGGCCTCGCCTACGTGCTCGTCGGCGAAGACGGAGAACTGCGCGGCCCGGTCGCGAAGAACCTGTCCGACGAGGAGCGCGCCGGACTCGTGGCGCACGCCGGCGCACAGCCCGGCGACTGCATCTTCTTCGCAGCGGGAGCTGCAAAGGCCTCGCGCGGTCTTCTCGGCGCGCTTCGCGGCGAGATCGCCGCTCGACAGGGCCTCATCGACCCCAACGCCTGGGCCTTCACCTGGGTCGTCGACGCTCCCCTCTTCGAGCCCGCCGGCGACGCGGTCGCGAGCGGCGACGTCGCTGTCGGTGCAGGTGCGTGGACCGCAGTGCACCACGCCTTCACCTCGCCCAAGCCCGAGTTCATCGACACCTTCGACTCCGACCCCGAATCGGCCCTGTCGTACGCCTACGACATCGTCTGCAACGGCAACGAGATCGGTGGCGGCAGCATCCGTATCCACACTCGCGAGCTACAGGAGCGCGTCTTCAAGATCATGGGTATCAGCGAGGAAGAGGCTCAGGAGAAGTTCGGCTTCCTGCTGCAGGCCTTCGCCTTCGGCGCCCCGCCGCACGGAGGATTCGCCATGGGCTTCGACCGCGTCGTGTCGCTTCTCGCGGCGACCGACTCGATCCGCGATGTCATCGCATTCCCCAAGTCGGGCGGCGGCAACGACCCGCTCACGGGCGCGCCGGCCGAGTTGGAGAGCGTGCAGAAGGTCGAGTTGTACCGCACCCTCGGCGTTCAGGCTCTGCCCCAGAAGTAAGCCCTCGGCACGAGGACTCCTCGCCTACGGGTGCAGGTGTTCCTCGTGCCGTGCGTGCTCTGCCGGTTCGATCTGGAACGTGGAATGGCCGACGTCGAAATGCGCTGACAGGCATGTCGAGAGGCGATCGAGCAGTCTGCCAGGCTCTCCCTGCTCGAAAATCGCCGGTTCGACCACGACGTGCGCCGAGAAGATGTTCTTGCCCGTCGTCACGGCCCACACGTGCACATCGTGCACATCCACCACACCGTCTTCCGCGAGAATATGGCTGCGGATCTCAGCGACGTCGGTCTCGACGGGTGTCTGCTGAAGTAGAACCCGGATGACATCGCGCAGCAACGAGATGGCGCGGGGAATGATCATGGCTGCGATCACGAGGGATGCGATGGCGTCGGCTGGTGCGAAGCCCGTCACCAGGATCACGAGGGATGCGATGATCACCGTCGCGGATCCGAGCAGGTCGCCGAGCACCTCGAGGTACGCCCCGCGCATATTCAGCGAGGAACTCGCTCCCCCTCGAAGCAGCATCAGGGCGCCGAAGTTGGCGACCAGGCCGATGACGGCGACGATGAGCAACGGGACCGGGGGGATGCTCACCTCCTCCGGTGTGATGAGCCGTGAGACGCCCTCGACGGCCACGAAGGCCGCCACTCCGATCAGCAGCAGCCCGTTGAACAGCGCGGCGAAGACCTCCACCCGCTGAAAGCCGAAGCTGTGCCTGTCTGTGGCAGGTCGGGCCGCGATGATCGTTGCGACGAGCGCCACCGTGAGTCCGATGAGATCGGATGCCATGTGTCCCGCATCGGCGAGAAGCGCGAGCGAGCCGGTGGCCACGGCACCGACGACCTCCACCACCAGAACAGTCGCAACGATAACGATCGCCCAGCCCAGTCGGGTTCGGTTCGTCGTCGCCGAGGCATGATCGTGTGAGCCGCGCGAATGTTGTTCGGAGTGAGCCATTGTTCTTCCAGCGTAGGCATCGCGCCACGCTGTACCTAGCGGCCGAGCTAGTTAGGAATGACGCTCATTCTCAACACGGGAACGAGCTCACGGAATGCGCGGCTGCGATGGCTGTCGGCGTTCTTCTGCGCCGGCGTCAGTTCGGCGGCTGAGAGATCTCCTCCGTCAGGAACGAAGATCGGATCGTAACCGAATCCGTTCTCTCCGCGCGGCGCATCCAGGATTCGCCCCGGCCATTCGCCCACGGCGAGATGCTCGCTCGAGGGCCGACCCTGCTGTTCGGGCACGACAACGGCGATCGTGCAGGCGTACCAGCCTGTGCGGTGCGGGTCTTTGATGTCTGCCAGCTGGTCGAGCAGGAGCTCGAGGTTCGCGGTCGCCCCGCGGCCGTGGCCCGCCCACCGTGCGGAAAAGATGCCAGGAGCTCCACCGAGAACGTCGACACAGATGCCCGAATCATCGGCGAGCGCGGGAAGGCCTGTGTGTGCCGCCGCGACGCGTGCCTTGATCAGAGCATTATCGGCGAATGAGACGCCGTCTTCGATCGGTTCGGGTCCGTCATAGGCCACGATTTCGAGTTCGGGGATCTCGGCGGCCAGGATCTTCTGGAATTCCTCGACCTTGTGCGCGTTGTGCGTGGCCAGAACGACCCGGATGCTCATTCGCCCGGCCCGAGGACCGTCGCCTGGATCTCGGCCAGCTCAGCCGTGCCCGCCAGCGCGAGATCGAGCAGAGCATCGAGTTCAGCGCGATCGAATGGCGCACCCTCGGCCGTGCCCTGCACCTCGACGAAGAGTCCTCGGCCGGTGACGACGACGTTCATGTCGGTCTCGGCACGCACATCCTCGACGTATGCGAGGTCGAGCATGGGGGCGCCATCGATGATGCCCACCGACACGGCCGACAGACTGTCGATGAGAGGCTGCGACTTCTGCCCGATGAACTTCTTGGTGCGTGCCCACTCGATCGCGTCGGCCAGAGCGACGTATGCGCCGGTGATGGCGGCCGTGCGCGTGCCGCCATCTGCCTGCAAAACGTCGCAGTCGATCACGATCGTGTTCTCGCCCAGGGCTTTCATGTCGACGACGGCACGCAGGCTGCGCCCGATCAGACGCGAGATCTCGTGTGTTCGTCCGCCGATTTTGCCCTTCACGGCTTCACGGTCCATGCGGTCGTTCGTCGAGCGCGGAAGCATCGAGTATTCGGCCGTCACCCAGCCTTGGCCCTTGCCCTGCTTCCAGCGCGGAACGCCGTTGGTAAACGACGCCGTGCAGAGTACGCGCGTCTTTCCGAACGAGATCAGTGCCGACCCCTCGGCTTGGTCACTCCAGCCGCGCTCGATAGTGATGGGGCGCAGCTGGCTGGCGGTGCGGCCGTCTTTGCGAAGGTCGTTCGGCATAGTGTCTCCAGGAGGGGATCAGTGGATGGGCGGAAGTGTGATGACGCCGGTCTCGACGAACTCGACCGTCTCGACCTGTCGACCGAGCATGAGGTCTGCAAGGCGCATGAATTCGTCGGCGCTGGCGCCCGTCGCTTCGTAGCGGTGCACGGGCGGCGCCGACGACGTGCGTTCGATTCCGCGGCTGACGAGTTCGCGGTACACGTCGTTCGCCGTCTCGGTGTCGCTCGAGACGAGACGCACGCCGTCTCCCATCACGTAGGAGATGGCGCCCTTCAAAAACGGATAGTGCGTGCAGCCGAGCACGAGCGTGTCAACCTCGTGCTCGCGAAGCGGTGCCAGGTACTGCTCTGCCACGGCGAAGAGTTCGCGGCTCGTGGTGTCGCCCGACTCGACGAATTCGACAAACCGTGGGCACGCCTGGGTGAAGAGTTCGAGGTGGGGTGCCGCAGCAAACGCGTCGTTGTAGGCCCGGGAACGGATCGTGCCCTCGGTGCCGATCACGCCCACCTTGAGATTTCTGGTCGACGACACGGCGGCGCGAACTGCAGGTTGGATCACCTCGATGACGGGGACGGAGTATCGTTCCCGGGCATCGCGCAGCATTGCGGCGGAGGCGGTGTTGCACGCGATCACGAGCATTTTCACGTCCTGCGCGACCAGTGTGTCGAGCGCCTCGAGTGCGAACTCCCTGACCTCGGCCAGGGGCCGCGGTCCGTACGGCGATCGAGCGGTGTCACCGATGTAGGTGATGGACTCTCGCGGCAGCTGGTCGCGGATGGACCGGGCTACAGACAATCCGCCGACGCCGGAATCGAAGACTCCGATCGGCGCATCACTCACCCGTCAAGACTACTGCGCGCGTGGCCGCGGATATGCTTGCCGGGTGACCGACGCCTCTTCGCTTCTCACCGACCGCTATGAACTCACGATGCTCGATGCGGCCATTCAGGCCGGAACGCACGAGCGGGAATGCGTTTTCGAAGCTTTCGCACGACGACTCCCCCAGGGGCGCCGCTACGGAATCGTGGCGGGTACAGGACGCCTGCTCGAACTCATCGAAGCCTTCCGTTTCGGCGATGCCGAACTCGAATGGCTCGCCAGGGAGGGCATCGTGCGCACCGCGGCGCTCGATTGGTTGGCCGACTACCGTTTCCGCGGCACCGTCTCCGGATACCGCGAGGGCGAGGTCTACTTCCCGAACTCCCCCATTCTGATCGTCGATTCGACATTCGCCGAGGGTGTCATTCTCGAAACGCTCATCCTGAGCGTTCTCAACTACGACTCCTCGGTAGCGAGTGCCGCATCCCGCATGGTGTCCGCCGCGGCCGGGCGACCGCTGGCAGAGATGGGCTCGCGCCGCACCGGTGAACGATCCGCTGTAGCCGCCGCGCGCGCCGCCTACATCGCAGGCTTCGGCGCTACCTCCAACCTCGAGGCGGGGCGCACATGGGGCATCCCCACGATGGGCACGGCCGCCCACTCATTCACGCTTCTGCACGACAGCGAGGAAGCCGCGTTCCAGGCACAGGTCGATGCTCTCGGACCGTCGACAACGCTCCTCGTCGACACGTTCGACGTTCACCGAGGCGTCGAACTCGCGGTGCGCGTCGCAGGGCCCGAGCTGGGTGCGGTTCGCATCGACTCCGGCGACCTGCCCTCACTCGTCACCGCTGTTCGGGAGCAGCTCGACTCGCTGGGCAACCATCGCACGAAGATCACGGTGACCAACGATCTCGACGAATACACCATCGCTGCCCTGGCCGCGTCGCCCGTCGATTCCTACGGAGTGGGAACGTCCGTCGTCACCGGCTCCGGCTCCCCCGCCGCCGGCATGGTCTACAAGCTGGTGGCGCATAAGGATGCTGACGACGAGTGGGTCTCCGTCGCCAAGAAGTCCGCGGAGAAGGCGACAGTGGGTGGCCGCAAGCATCCGGTCCGCACCATGAACGCCTCTGGGCGGGCCACAGCCGAGACCATCGATGTCGGCGAGACCGAAGAACCGAAAGGCTCATCTCGCGACCTGCTCGTCACTCTCATCGACAAGGGCACCGTCGATACTCGCTACATCGGACCCGCGGGAGTAGAGCTCGCCCGCGCTCATCGATCCGATGCCATCGCGGAACTGCCCGACCATGCTTTCCGTCTGGGCCGCGGCGAGCCGATCATCCCGACAATCTACGTCTGACCCGGCAGAGACGGCTACTCCGGCTTCAGGCCCTCGTAGATGCGTTTGCAGTCGGGGCACACCGGAAATTTTTCGGGGTCGCGGCCCGGCAGCCACTTCTTGCCGCAGAGAGCTTTGACGGGCTTGCCCGTCATGGCTGATTCGAGAATCTGCTCTTTCTTGACATAGTGAGAGAATCGCTCGTGGTCACCCGGTTCGATGGCCTCCTGCTCGAGCAGTTCTTCGAGCTCGCGGTCGAGGGTCGACGTTCCACCGCCCTCGCGGGGACCGCCCGGCTCGACGATGCTGGCTGTTGGGCTGGAGTGAGGTGCGTAACTCATGAGCCCAGTCTAATTTCACCTGGCACGACGATGACCCTGCAGGCCTTTCGGCGTGCGCACATCGGCACCTGATCAGTTGCGCAGCGCGGCGGCCAGGATGTCTGGACCCCGGCGGTCGAAGATCGCCCCGCCCACGACGGTGCCGGCCACGAACACGAGCACACCTGCCCCCACACCCCACCAGAGTGACGGCCAGAATGCCGACTCGTCGCCGAGCAGTCCGAGGATGGCGTAGATCACTGACGGTGCCGAGAACAGCGCCGTAAGAAGAACGAATGCGATCTGCACCACGAAACCGGTGCCACCGCCGACCTGCGGCTGAGAAAAAGGCCCGTCGCCCGGACGAACCGCGGGGTAGGGAAACAGGGAGGACAAGAAGTTTCCGACTCCGAGACCAGCCAGCAGAAGGACAGTGCTGACGCCGAGAAGTGCCGGCAGAGTCGCGAAGCTGTCGGCGAAGAAAGCAGCAGCGACAGACCCGACGGCGATCAGAGGAATGCCCATCGCAAGCACGGGAGCCGCGCGCCCGAGTCGATCGGCGAATCCAACCCGGCTGGCGGAAACGTGCAGCCACACAGCTGAGTTGTCGAGAGCGACATCGTTATGCACCGAGAACGCCAGAGTCACGCACAGTGCCGGCACAGTGAGCAGAACGAGGTATGTGAGCGGTATGCCCGGGACGACGAAAGCAACGAAAACAACGACAAGGAATCCGAAGACGCCGATGACGGGAACAGGATAACGAGCATCGCGCGCCCAGTAGGTGAAGCTCCGGGCGGCGACTGCCCCTGTGCGGGTGGTTGGTGTCCGTGCGAACCATCCGAGATTGGCGTGCTCACGCTCGGGCGCATTACGCTGCGCGGTGACGAGCACTCGACCAACCAGCGCTCTCCATGACAGCCAGAGTAGAGCGACGAATGCCAGAGCGATCAGCAGCTTGAGAGTGACCTCGCCAGCGGGTGCGCCGGTCGCGGCGTCGGCAGGCAGAGCCCATGCGGCCCCAAGGGGACTCCAACTCAACGAGTCGGCCGCCGCCCCGGCGAGGCCGGATCCGTCTCGACCCCAGTGGACAGTCACCCACAACACCACCGCGGGTGATGCCAGCACGACGACAAGAATCGCGAGAAGTGCCGCCGTCTCTCGGGATCTGCGAGTAGCGAGGCCGATGGCGGCGAGAAGTGATGTGACGCGGGATGCAAGGACGACCGTGGCCACCACGATCAGAACCGAAAGCAGAGCGAGCAAGATCGTCACCCCGTCTTGCGACCAGACACGAAGCGTGATGGCAGCGACGACAAGGGTGAGAATAACGGGCACGCTCAGGAGCCCCGCCACTGCCAGACCACGGGCCAATGTCGACGCGGAGATGCCGAAGAGGGAAAAGCTGCGTGGGTCGAGGGGGTCGGGTACAGAAGAGAGCAAAGGACCGACGATGAAAGCCAGCACCACGAGCGAGCCACCGAGCACGATTGCGGTGCGGGCCTCGTCGGAGCCGGGAGCGAGCGACGACAGCACCCATGAACAGGCGACCGCCAACGCAATGGCGAAAAGAATGCTCGCCACCACACCGACGTTCTGCTTAGGGGTGCGGTTGAACGTGTTGCCGAGAAGCCTCAGCTTCAGTTTGAGGAATTCAGCAACCATTCCATGCCTTCCGCTGCCTTGCGCCCACCAGCGAGCTCGACGAAGCGGTCTTCCAGAGTGCCGCCGCGCCTGACCTCGTCGACCGTGCCCTGCGCCAGTACCTGCCCCTGAACGATGATCGCTACTCCGTCGCACACACGCTGGATCATCTCCATGCTGTGGCTGGACAGAACGACCGTTCCCCCGGCCTCGACATACTTCTGCAAGATCTCGATCACGTTGGCCGCGGAGACCGGGTCGACAGACTCGAACGGCTCATCGAGCACGAGAATCCGAGGAGAGTGAATCATCGCCGCTGCGAGAGCGATCTTCTTCGTCATTCCCGCCGAGTAGTCGGCGACGAGTCGTCCGAGGGCGTCCTCGAGTCCGAAGGCCGCCGCGAGGTCGTCGCTGCGCTCGCGCACTGCCTTGTTGTCGAGGCCGCGGAGCGTGCCTGCGTAATAGAGCATCTGTCGCCCTGTGAGGCGATCGAAGAGCCGAAGACGATCGGGAAGAACACCGATGATCTTCTTGGCCTGCGCGGGATTCGCCCAGACGTCGAGGTCGTTGATCGTGATCGTGCCCGAGTCGGGTCGAAGAAGCCCTGTGACCATCGACAGAGTCGTGGTCTTGCCTGCGCCGTTCGGTCCGACGATTCCGTAGAACGCGCCCTGCCGAACCTCGAGGTCGATACCGTCTACCGCGGTGGTGCTGCCGAACCTCTTGACCAGACCACTGATGGAGAGGACGACGGGCTGCTGTGCGCGGAACGCCGCGCGCTCGGCGGCCTCGGCCTCGGCCAGTGCCGCTGCCTTCTTCTGAGCGGCTGTCAGTCGCACAGCCTTGGGCGCCGGCTTCTTCGCCGGCTTGCTGATGGGTGCTGCGGTCGGATCGAGAACGATGGGTGCATCGGATGCCGACGGCGCAGCCTTCGCTCGCGGAGCGGCCGGCTTGCGTGGTGCTCGGGGCGCAGCTGGGACTCGATCCGAGCCGCCGGCAGCCCGAGAAGTGCCTGTCGAGCGAGCACGCGGCGATCGAGGTGAAGCGGGGCGGGGCTTCGCACTGCTCGCGGCCTCAGGAGCCGTCTCTTTATCACCCTCCGCGCCTTCCACCGCCTCTGTGCTGCGACCACCCGCAGCACCGTCGGTCGTGACGTCATCGGCACCGCCGTCGCTCGCTGGCATCTGTGCAACAGCGTCATCGGTCGCGCTGTCGTCGACAACAGTGTTGTCGGCCATATCGGTCGGGGACTGGGGTGTCACGTCGTCCTCTTCGCTGGTTGCGCCGATCGCGTCGACGCCTGGTTCGGCAGGCTTCACCGGTCGGACTTGGGTGCGCGGCTTCGCCGTGCGTGACGGTCTCGCCGTCGTGGAGGACTGCTCCGCGCCCGCCGAACGAGGTTTCGATGTTTTGGCGGCTCGCGGTTTTCGTGCTGTGGTGCCTTGTTTCATGGGCTGAGACCGTGCTCCCTGGACCCCGGCCGCGGTTTCTGCTGTTGAGGATTTCGACTCCTCGTTCAACTCTTCGCTGCCTTCGCCCCCGGTCGCGGAAATGTCTGACTCTGAGCTCACCGAACTTAAGGTATCAGCCGTGACCGACACTCGCATTCATCAACGACACACAGTGATGTGCTTTCGACCTGCAATTCACTCCCCCGAGAATTCGTCAGGGTTATATCACGAACATGAAACGATACGGCGGCGTCACGTGACCCGAAACGGGGGGCACGATACAGTGAGGTGCGACATAACGGAGTGTCCAGCGCCTCTCGTATGGCTTAACGGTTTCTGAATTTTCGTCTCCGATGCAGATGCGCAGAATTGTCCTCAAGTACTTTCGCACCATCAAGGAGATCCATCGTGACCACCCAGGTAGTCATCCTCGCGGCAGGAATGGGCAGCCGTCTCGGCCGCACCCTTCCGAAGCCGCTCACCGAGCTCAGTGATGGCCGCACGATCATGGGCCAGCAGTTCGACAACATCCACCACGCCTTCGGCAACAACGCGAAGGTCACGATCGTCGTCGGCTACAAGCTCGAGCACATCATCGAAGCATTCCCTCAGGCATCGTTCGTTTATAACGAGCAGTACGACCAGACGAACACGTCGAAGAGCCTCATGCGGGCGCTGCAGGCATCAGGCCCCGGCGGCGTGCTGTGGATGAACGGCGATGTGGTGTTCGACCCGGCCGTGCTCGACCGAGCAGCAGCGATGATCGCACGCGACCAGTCGTTCGTCACCGTCAACACGTCCAAGGTGTCCGATGAAGAGGTCAAGTACACCACCAGCGCCGAGGGGTACATCAAAGAGCTGTCCAAGACGGTCAAGGGTGGCCTGGGCGAGGCAGTCGGCATCAACTACATTTCCGCTGCCGACAAGAACACGCTCCTTCGCCAGCTCAAGGCCGTGGGCGATCAGGACTACTTCGAGCGCGGCATCGAACTCGCCATCGAGCAGAACCGTTTGCTGGTCGAGCCCGTCGACATCTCTGATCTCTACGCCGTCGAGGTCGACTTCGCCGAAGATCTGGAGCGGGCAAACCTCTTCGTCTAGCTGACGCGCGAGATCGCCGCGGCCTGCGGCATCCCGAATCCGTGCCCCCTCACTCCGATCATCGGTCGGCGTGAGGGGGCACTATTCGTGTGCGGGATAGAGTGAAGCGTTGTTCTTCGAGAAGAAATGAGAACCGGCACGTGACGACGACGCTCAGCGAGGTGCGGCCGAACCAGCGCACCCCGTTCGCGCGATATCGCAACGCCCTCTGGCTCTTGACCAGACGAGACCTGCGTGTGCGCTATTCGACGTCGGCTCTGGGCTACGTCTGGTCGATTCTCGACCCGCTCGTGATGGCGCTGATCTACTGGTTCGTGTTCACCCAGGTCTTCCAGAAATCGGTCGGCGAAGATCCCTATATCGTCTTCCTCCTTGCGGCGCTGCTGCCCTGGATGTGGTTCAACGGCACAACGGCCGACTCAACCCGCGCGTTCCTTCGCGAGGCCAAGCTCATCCGCTCGACCAAGATCCCTCGAACAATCTGGGTGAACCGGCTCGTGCTCTCGAAAGGCATCGAGTTTCTCGCCAGCCTGCCGGTGCTCGCCGCATTCGCCATCTTCGCCGGGGCATCGCTGCACATCGAAGTCCTTCTCTTTCCTGTCGCCATCCTTATTCAGGCCGTGCTGACAGTGGGTGTCGGTCTGATCGTCGCGCCGCTCGTCGTGTTCTTCCGCGATCTCGAGCGAGCAGTCAAGCTCGCTCTCAGAGCCCTGTTCTATGCCTCGCCCATCATCTACAGCACCAGTGATCTGCCCGCGGGGTTGCATGTCTTCGCCGCGTTCAACCCGCTCAGCGGAATCTTCTCTCTCTACCGTGCGGCATTCTTTCCCGAGCACCTCGACTGGTACCTGGTCGCGGTGAGCGCGGCGATGAGCGTTCTCATCCTGCTCGTCGGCATCCTCGTCTTCCGTCGCACCGAACGCGCCGTACTGAAAGAGATCTGATGCCCGACTCCCCCGTCATCACCGTCGCCGATGCCGGCATCCGGTTCAAACGAAACCGGCGATCGCGGCGAAACTTCAAAGATCTCTTCGCGGGCCGCCTGCGTCGTTCACGACCGGGCGAGTTCTGGGCGCTGCGCAACGTGAGCTTCACGGTCAGGCAGGGTGAAGCCATCGGAGTCATCGGCCGTAATGGGCAGGGCAAGTCCACGTTGCTCAAGCTCGTCGCAGAGGTCGTTCTTCCCGATGAGGGAACAGTGCGCGTGGGCGAAGGCGTCGCTCCGCTCATCGAGATCACGGGCGGATTCGTCGATGACCTCTCGGTTCGCGACAACGTCTATCTCACGGCTGGGCTGCACGGCATGACCAAGGCTCAGATCGATGAACGGTTCGCTCGCATCATCGATTTCGCCGAGATCGGCGACTTCCTCGATACCCCGTACAAGCACCTCTCGAGCGGCATGAAGGTGCGCATCGCCTTCTCCGTGATCTCTCAACTCGAGGAGCCGATCATCCTCGTCGATGAAGTGCTCGCCGTGGGCGACAAGGCGTTCCGCGAGAAGTGCTACCGACGCATCGAGGAGCTGCTCGCCGGCGGCCGCACTCTGTTTTTCGTCTCGCATAACGAGAAAGATCTCAGGCGTTTCTGCACTCGAGGTCTCTACCTCGACAAGGGGTCGTTGATTCTGGATGCTCCGGTGGCCGACGTTCTCGCCCGGTACGCGGCCGACTACCCGGTCGCGGCGGCACCCAAGCCGAAACCCTAAAATAGGGAGTGATGAGAACGCGCGACACCCGATCCGTTGCCCGCGCGATGCCATGGTTTCTGCTTGTGGCAGTCGTTCTCTTCGCGCTCAATCTGCGCGGGCCCATCGTCGCGATCGCTCCGGTGATCGGGCAGATCCGCGATGATCTAGGCCTGTCGGCGGCGACCGCCGGACTCCTTACAAGCCTCCCCGTTCTCTGCTTCGCCCTGGCAACTCCTCTGGCCGCGGCCCTGATCGCGCGCGCCGGCCCTGAACGCGCAGTTCTCATCTCGTTGGCCGGAATCCTGGTCGGAACCCTGATCCGGGCACAGGGAGGATTCGCTGTCGCGGTGATCGGGACTCTCGTCATCGGCATCGCGATAACGGTCGGCAACGTCGTGGTTCCCGTCGTGGTGCGCCGTGATTTCCCCGCGTCGAGAGTCGGCATCGTGACCGGTGTCTACACCGCGACTCTCAACGTCGGCGCCATGCTGACCTCTCTCTGCACGGCTCCCCTCGCCGAATGGCTCGGCTGGCGTGCCGCCATCACCGCGTGGGCTGTGCTTCTCGTGGCTGCCATTATCATCTGGGGCCAGGCCGCCGGATGGCGCAGGTCGGTCCTCGGCGAACGAGTCACGGCGCCCGACAGCTCAGAGGCCCCGCCGGCACACTCGGCCTCGTACCGGAGCCTCACCGCGTGGCTGCTGATGTTGGCGTTCGGCGGGCAGGCCTTCTCGTACTACGGCATCACGACGTGGCTGCCCACGATTCTGCACGAGGTGCAGGGTCTCGACGACAAGTCCGCGGGAGCAAGCTCGTCGGTGTTCCAGGTGCTCGCTGTCGTCGGCGCCCTGGGCGTGCCCGTACTCGCGAATCGATGGCGTCCCGGCTCTGTTGTGGGGCTCGTCGGCACACTCTGGCTGGCTATGCCGTTGGGCCTGCTGCTCGCTCCCGAGCTCTGGCCCCTGTGGTCGGTCGTCGGTGGAGCCGCGCAGGGCGGAGGCATCACCATCGTCTTCATCATCATCGTGCGCATGTCGACGAGCAATGATCAGGCGAGAGGCATGTCAGCCTTCGTGCAGGGCGGTGGCTACCTCCTGGCCTCGACAGGGCCGTCGATCGTCGGCGCCGTCCACGAGGCATCCGGCGGATGGACCGCACCTCTCATCGTCGTGACGGCCTCTGTTCTCGTGCTCCTGATCTTCGGTATCACGGCGTCCGCGCGGGTGGAGTCCCGGCATCCCTGACCCCAGCTGACCCGACTCCTCAGGACGGCAGAAGGATGGCGTCGTCGATCAGGGAACGCACGAGCGGCAGCAGCTCCCCTTCGAGCGCCTGCTCATCGACCGAGAGCAGCTGAGCGAGCGCGCTGCAGATGGCACCGACCGTGAGCTCTCCGTCACACGCTCCGACAAGCGCGGCGAGACCCGTGTCGACCGGAGTCTGGCGCCCGAATCCCCCACCCTGGCTCAGGATCATGGCGGTGGGGTCGTCGTCGCCAGGCCAGTAGTGCCGCTCGACCGTCACATCGGATGCGACGACGAGGGTCGATGAGGCGAGTTCGGCATCGCTGCGGCTCGCCTGCCAATCGTGCCCGTCGAGGCATTCGGTCAGATGCGCGCCGAGTCCGGAGCCTGAGCCGCCCAGTGGGCCATGCACCTGCTCGAGACGGCGAAGCGGAGCCGCCGACGTCGCCGACGACGCCGCATCCGGTCGACGGAGCAGGACGTAGCCGAACCCGACACGCTCGACCCCGCGGTGCTCGAAGTCGTTGAGCCACGCTCCGTAGAGCCGATCGAACTCGGGAGACGCTGGGGTGGTGCCCCCGTCTCTGATCCACGTCTCCGCGTATTCGTCGATGTGCTGCACGTCGCGCTCGATGACCCAGGCGTCGACAACAGTGGCGGGCGCGTCATCCAACCATCCGCTCACTCGATCGAGGCCGGCGTGCCCGTCTGTGTACTCCCAGTTGCCGAGAAACTGGGCGATCCCGCCGGGCGCGAGATATTCGCTTGCGTGGCGCATGACGTGCTGCACGAGTGCGTCACCGAGCATTCCGCCGTCGCGGTACTCGTAGCTCGGCACTCCCTCAGCCCGTGGAGTGATGACGAAGGGCGGGTTAGAGACGATCTGATCGAAGGTCTCGTCGGCGACGGGCTCGAACAAGCTGCCCAGTCTGAACTCGATGTTCTCGAACGCGTTCAGCTCTGCGTTGAGAGCGGCGATGTCGAGGGCGCGAGTAGAGATGTCGGTCGCCACGACCCGGCGTGCGTGTCGGGCCGCGTGCATGGCCTGGATGCCGCATCCGGTGCCGAGGTCGAGGGCTGCGTCGACGGGCCGCTGGATCATGAGTCCGCTCAGCGTGAGCGACGCACCTCCGACACCGAGCACGTGATCTTCGCCCACGGCGTGTCCGAGCGACAACTCGCCGAGGTCAGACACGATCCACCAGCTGCCGACTCCGAGCTGGTCGATGAATCTGTAGGGTCGCAGATCGGCCGTCGGCCGCACGCTTTCGTCTCGCTCGTCTGCCGACGAGATCAGCCTGAGCTCTGATGCGCCCTGGAGGCCAAGATTCGGTAAGGCCTCGGCGAGCATCGCGGGCGACACCGGCAGGCCGAGAACGAACAGCTCTGCGAGGGTGGCTGTCGGCGTCGAGCGCCCGAGCGTGCGCCTCAACCGGGTCAATGCTCGGAGCGCCGGAACACGCTGATTGCGGTGCAGCGCAGCGTCGGCGTCGGGGCCCCAGAGTCCGGAAAGAGCGGAGACCGTGAATCCCGCCGCGGTGAGATCTGAGCGAAGGGCGGCGATGAGGTCGCGCTGGGGATGGGTCACCCCCTTATTCAATCCCACTCGCGCTGTCAGACTGAACGGGTGAGCACCCGAATCGTCATGATCGCCGACACCCATCTGCCGAAGCGGGCGAAGGTGCTTCCGACTGAGTTGTGGTCGGCGATCGACGCGGCCGATGTCGTTCTGCACGCCGGCGACTGGGTCGACGTGGCAACGCTCGACGAGCTCGAGGCTCGATCCACGCGCCTGGAGGGTGTCTACGGCAACAACGATGGCCCAGAGCTTCGATCTCGGCTGCCCGAGGTTGCACGATTCGACGTCGAGAGGGTCCGATTCGCGATGGTTCACGAGACCGGCGCGTCGAGCGGGCGCGAGGAGCGGATGGCACGAACGTTCGACGACACAGACGTGCTCGTCTTCGGCCACAGCCACATCCCGTGGGACTCGCAGTCGGCGAGCGGGCTGCGCCTCCTGAACCCCGGTTCACCCACCGATCGCCGCCGCCAGCCGAACTGCACCTTTCTCACGGCGGTCGCCGACGCCGGAGAGCTGCGAGACGTCGAACTGCACGCCATCGAACGGCGGCACCCGTGAGCACCTCGCCCGTGCTGCTCCTCGTCGACGAATCAGGCTCTCGACGTGTCGATCCGCACGAGCCTCACCTGAGCGTGACCGACTGGGGCGTCACTCGCGGCGACGGCATCTTCGAGAGCATCAGCGTGATCGCAGGCCGGATGCCCACCCTCGACGCCCGCTTCGATCGGCTCGAAGCCTCGGCGAGAGCGCTCGATCTGCCGCTGCCGAACCGCTCGATCTGGACGGACGCGCTGAGGAAGGCGATCGACGCGCACGAGCCGGTCGACCGCCTCGCCGTCACTGTCGTGATGACTCGAGGAGTCGAGGGCGCAGACGACTCCCCCACGGCATGGCTCCTCGCCCGTCCGGCCCGCGACTTCACGGGCATCAGACGCAGCGGGGTCTCGGTCGTCACACTCGATCGCGGGTATGCGAGCGACGCCGCCGAAGGCTCACCATGGTTGCTACTGGGAGCGAAGCACCTGTCTTACGCGACGAACGCCGCGGCGCTGCGCGAGGCATCCAGACGCGATGCCGACGACGTGATCTTCACGTCGACCGATGGACTCGCACTCGAAGGTCCGACGTCGAGCCTGGTCGTGCGACGAGGCGATCTCATCGAGAGCCCGGCGGTCGAAGCGGGGATCCTCGCTGGAACGACCCAGGCAACAGCATTCGGCTTCTTCGAATCGAGGGGCTATCGAACGAGATTCTCTGCAATCGCCGCCGCCGAGCTGGTCGAGTGCGACGCGATATGGCTGGTGTCGAGCGTGCGTCAGGCGGTTGCGGTGCACACGCTCGACGGCCATCCCATGCCCGTCGACGACGCCATGACCGCCGACCTCAATCGGTGGCTGGGCGACGAGGCGCGGCTCGAGTGATCAGTTCTTGCCGGGCGTGACGATGGGGATGCTCGCCGTCGTGTAGATCGTCTCGCGTCGGGGCAGGAAGAGCGCAAGGATCGCACCCGCGAGAGCGACGGCGGCAGCGAGGCCGAAGGACCACTGGAAGGCCGCGGCCGTCGGGATGGCACGCTCGCCCACGATGTCGACGTGCGATGAGAGGATCACGCCGATGACGGCGGCAGCGATCGTCGACCCGAGGGTGCGCATCACCGAGTTGAAGCCATTGGCCGCGGCCGTCTCTGAGGCTGGCACCGCGTGCATGATCAATGTGGGCATGGCGGCGTAGGCGAACCCCACTCCGAAGCCCACCGCGGTGGCGACGAGCACCGCATGCCAGACCTCCGTCATCAGGCCGACGGCGAGCACGTAGCCCACCGCGATGATGAAGGCGCCCAGGATGAGGGATGTGCGCGGCCCCCTGCTTGCCGAAAGACGGGCGGCGATCGGCGAGAGGAAGAACATCACGATTCCGCTGGGCATCAAGCAGAGGCTGGCGATGAACAGCGACTGGCCGAGGCCGACTCCCGTGTCTGTGGGTGCCTCGAGAAGTTGTGGCAGAACGGCGACGCTGGCGAAATAGGCGAATCCGACGGTGATCGACGCCAGGTTCGTCAGAAGCACAGGCCGACGTGCGGCGATCCGCAGATCGACCAGCGGGTTGGATGCGCGCAGCTCGTAGACTCCCCAGACGATGAGCACGACGGCTCCCCCGACGAACAGGCCGATGGTTCCCGGTGTCGCCCAGCCCCATTCGTTGCCTTTCGATACCGCGAGCAGAATCGCCACGAGCCCGATCCCGAACCCGATAGCACCGACGACATCGAATGACCCACCGGTTCGGAGGGTGGAGACGGGGATGATCCACAGCACGAGCACGAAGGCGACTGCAGACAGCACCGTGGCCATCCAGAACAACACATGCCAGTCGAACGTGTCGGCGACGAAGGCGGCCACAGGCAGCCCGAGAGCGCCTCCGATGCCCAGGGTCGAGCTGACCAGAGCGACGGCCGCGCCGAGCCGCTTGGGATGCAGTACATCGCGCAGAATGCTGATGCCGAGTGCGATAACGCCGAGACCCGCGCCCTGCAGCGCCCGACCGGCGATAAGCACGGTCACGTCTTGGGCAAGCGCGCAGACGATGGAGCCGACGATCGTGATGGCGAGAAGCAGCAGCGTGATGCGGCGCTTTCCGAACATATCGCCCAGACGGCCGGAGATCGGAGTGGTGATGGCCGCCGCCAGCAGTGTGGCCGTGAGCACCCATGTGGCGTTCGAACTCGAGGTGTCGAGCAGTGTCGGCAACTCGGGAGTGATGGGGGTGACCAGGGTCTGCATCACCGCGGCCGTCAGGCCGGTGAGCGCCAGGGTGAAGACGATCGCCCGTTCGCTCGGGGTGCGAGCAAGTCGTGCGCGCTGGCGCCGTTCTCGTTCGCTGTGGTTGTCGGAGGGTTCAGGAGGATTCGTCGAGGGGGCCATAGGCCGGGTGGTGCCTTTCGAGAGGAGGTTGCGCGTGTGCAACCATTCCGACCGGAATTCTATGCCCGGCCCGCTCGACGAATATTCGGGGTCAGAGCGCGCGCAGCTTCTCCAGCAGCGGTTCGGCGATCTCGTCGAGGAATCGCTGCTGCAGCTCATCGCCGATCTGCACGATCGCCACGTCGGTGAACCCGGCGTCGAGGTATGGGCGCACGCTCTCGGCGAGTTCGTCCAGATCCGGACCGCATGCGATCTGTTCCGCCACGTCTTCGGGTCGCACGAACTGTGTTGCACCGTCGAAGCCCGCCGGCGTGGGCAGATCGGCGTTGACCGCCCAGCCACCGGCGAACCAGCGGAACTGCTCGTGGGCCCGGGCGATCGCATCCTCTTTGTCGGGCGCCCAGCTGATGGGGATCTGGCCGATCGAGCGCGAGGGCGCGCTGCTCGAGCGGGCCGCGGCCCACCCCGAGATGAGCTCGGCAGACGGCTCCGTCGTGATGAGGTGATCTCCGAGGGGTGCGAATCTCTCGATCGATTTCTCGCCCGACACCGCCAGCCCGATGGGAACCCCGCCCTCCGGCACGTCCCAGATGCGGGCGGAGTCGACTCGGAAGTACTCGCCCTCCCACGTGACGAGATCGCCCGTGTGAAGCTGACGAATGATCGTCACGGCCTCCTCGAGCATGTCCTGGCGAGGAGCGATCGACGGCCACCCTTCCCCGACGACGTGCTCGTTGAGGTTCTCGCCCGATCCGAGTCCCAGAATGAATCGACCGTCGCTCAGCAGCTGCATCGTGGCTGCCTTCTGCGCGATCACGGCCGGGTGGTAGCGCATGGTCGGGCACGTCACATAGGTGGCGAGTTCCACTCGCTCGGTGGCCTGGGCGACGGCTCCGAGCACCGACCAGGCATAGGGAGCGTGCCCCTGTTCTGTCAGCCACGGAGAATAGTGATCGCTCGAGACCTCGAAGTCGAATCCGGCACGCTCAGCGTCGACGGCGTAGCCGACGAGCTGCTTGGGACCGCTCTGTTCTGTCATGAGGGTGTATCCGAACCGTGTCATAGACATGCCTTTCTCGTGTGCGTTCTCTTCACGCTACGAGGTGATCGAGCAGGGCTGTCAGGGGTTGTCCTCAGACCGACCGTGTGCAGACAGAACGGGAGTAGTGTCCTCGCATGACCCGCATCGAGTCCCTCGCGCACACCGATGATCCGCTCGTGGGCATGCCTGATATGGCGCGTCTTCGACGACTCCTCCCGTCGAATCTGGATGTCGCGGGGCTGGCCTCGCGCAGCGTGGCCGATTTCGTCGGTTCGGTCAACGAGTATCTCGTTGCTTCCGGCGGCTCCCCTCGGAACTGGGCACTGGATGCGGATCGCATCGCGGCCGCATACGGGAGCGACCGGCTCCTGCGGCTCCACGGAGAGCCCGTGCAGATGTTCGCCGAACTCTCCGGCTTCTTCCGCACGCGCGACGGGTGGATCAGAACGCACGCGAACTATCCGCACCACCGCCTCGGCCTCTGCCTGGCAACGGGACTCGACGACACGGCGACGGCAGCCGACTTCGCAGCGAGAGTCGCAACTCTCGACGCGCGCGCTATCGAAGAAGCCGCATGGCGCGTCGGCGCGCTCGCCGTGCGGGTGCGTGAGCCCGCAGAGTGGGAGCCGCCCGCAGGCGTCGTCCACGACGAGACGCTCGGCGCGAGTCGTGCCACGCCGCGGCGGCCACCGAGCGAGTCCGATCCGCCGCTCGCGGGCATACGCGTTCTCGATCTCACTAGAGTGATCGCCGGGCCCGTCGCCACCCGCAGTCTCGCGCTGCTCGGGGCCGATGTGCTGCGTGTCGACCCGCCCGCGATGCCCGAGATAGCCCTTCAACACGTAGACACTGGGCAGGGCAAGAGGTCGACGTTCGTCGACGGCGCGAGTTTGTCAGGGCGTGCAACGCTCGACGCGCTCCTGGCCGAGGCCGACGTGCTCGTCAGCGGCTACCGTCCCGGCGCGATCGAAGCTCTCGGGTTGAAGCTGCCTCCGGGCATCGTTCACGCGACCGTGAATGCCTGGGGCGATGTCGACACCTGGAGCGAACGACGAGGCTTCGACAGTCTGGTGCAGGCTGTCACGGGCATATCGAGGATGGAGTCGCAGCCGAGCGAATCCGACGACCCGCGCCCCGGAGCACTGCCGGTTCAGGCGCTCGACCACTCCGCCGGATATCAGCTCGCGGCAGCGGTCGTTCGAGCGCTCGGGAGTCAGTTCGAGAGCCCGGTCGGCCATCGCATCTCCGTGTCTCTCGCGGGTGTCGCTGCAGAGCTCCTGGCGGGCGATCATGTCACACGATCGACGGAGAGAATCCCGCTGCCGGATTCGCTCGTGGTCACCCACGGCGAGTACACGACGGCGCGACCCGCTCTTGCCGAATTCGCCGACTACGCGTTCCCCGCGCATCCACTCGGAGCCGACCCGGCCACGTGGGAGTGACGCCGCGATGCAACGGCCCAGCGAGTCTGTCGGGCCTGCCCGTGGTCAGTTGCTAGCGTCGACCAGATGAACACCGACGATCGCTACGGCTCCGATGTATTGGCCGATTTCTCGAGGCGCCCGGCCAAGATCGACCTCCCGGTCGTCGAGGCGGTGACCGATCTCGTTCTCGAAGACGTCGCCAGCGATTTTTGCGGCTCGGTCGTGCGGGTCGAAGGGCGGATGGTCGAGCTGGAGGACCGCAAGGGCCGTCGCCGCATGTTCCCCCTCGGACCGGGCTTCCTGCTCGAAGGCACTCCGGTAGCCGTTCGCGCTCCCCGCACGAAGCAGACAGGTCTCGGCCGAACGGCCTCAGGATCGATCGCCGGACCGCAGGAACGAGCCCGAGTCGCGAGAGCCAGCCGCATCTTCGTCGAGGGCCGGCACGACGCAGAACTCGTCGAGAAAGTCTGGGGTTCCGACCTGCGCTCCGAGGGAGTCGTCGTCGAATATCTCGAGGGTGTCGACCATCTCGAGGAGGTCCTCGCCGAGTTCCGACCGGGCCCTGGAAGGCGCGTCGGTGTCCTCGTCGATCACCTCGTTCCGAACTCGAAGGAGAGCCGAATCGCCGAGAAAGTCGCCCGCGGCCCCCACGGCGCGAACGTGATCGTCGTGGGCCACCCTTACGTCGACGTCTGGCAGTCGGTGAAGCCCGCCAGACTCGGTCTCACCGAGTGGCCGGTCATTCCTCGGTCGATCGAGTGGAAGCACGGCATCTGCGAGGCCTT
Organism: Agreia pratensis; assembly: GCF_900177685.1. Taxonomy (GTDB): domain Bacteria; phylum Actinomycetota; class Actinomycetes; order Actinomycetales; family Microbacteriaceae; genus Agreia; species Agreia pratensis. The sequence continues at coordinate 27,682 of NZ_FXAY01000003.1, read as the reverse complement.
CGGCTGGCCGCACGCCGAGCAGGCCGATATCGCCCGTGCCTGGCAACGCATCCTGTCACGGGTCTCGACCTACACCGATCTCGAGCCACAGCTGCTGGGCCGTGTCGAGCAGCTCATCGACTTCGTCACGGCCGAGTAGGGCTCACCTCACCAGCCCAGGGTTCCTGGCGCTCCCTTGAACGGGCCGACGACGCGCGACGTGATCCAGCCCCCGTAGAAGTCGCCCTCCTGCGGCGTGACCGCTTCGCTGTCGACGGTGCAGACATCCATGGCCGACGGATAGACGGCGATCCTGTCTCGAAGCTCTTCGAACCCGGCCGTCGGCGTGGGGTAGAACCATCCCGCGCCCTGTGCCACGACACTGCCGCCCCGAAGGGTGACGTATTTGGCTGAGCCCTTGAACTCGCAGAACGAACTGCCAGCCGCGGGGCTGATCACTCCGTCGACGAAAGCGGAGAGCGGCAGGTAGTAGACCGGCGGGTGGCTGGTCTCGAGAACACGACACGAATCCACGGTGTCTGCGATCACGACACCGCCCAGAGTGATCTGGATGCGTTCGGTCGACTTCTCGACGCGAGGAGGGCGTGGGTAGTCCCACACCGACTCCTGGCCGTCGGCGGGAATCTGGGCATGCGTCGGTCGAGTATCCATGTGTCGACGCTACGCCTCTCGGCTTCGAAACGTAGGATGATGACCCCACCGACCGAACGAAGGACTCTCAGTGGCGAAGAAGCAGAAGCAGCTCGGCGAGGCGCAGCCCGGGCCGACGGTCTACGACCCCGATCTGCACCCCCAGTTCACTAAAGGCATCGACGGCCTTCTGAGCGTGCACCGCCCCGTGGTGATCGCTCACATCCGGTCTATTCGCAAGATGCACCCGAACGCGACGACCGAGCAGATCATCAAGATTCTCGAGACGCGCTATCTCGCCGCTGTCACGGCCGGCGGGGCCGCTGTCGGGGCGAGCGCCGTGATACCGGGTATCGGCGTCGGCGTCTCGCTTGCACTCACCAGCGTCGAGACGGCGGGTTTTCTCGAGGCCAGCGCCCTGTTCGCGCAGTCGATCACCGAGGTGCACGGAATCGCCGTCGACGATCCAGACAGGGCGCGCACTCTCGTGATGTCGATGATGATGGGCACAGCAGGCGCCGATCTCGTCAGGCAACTGGCTGGCCAGGTGACCGGTACCGGGGCTCCGAGAAGTCAGTACTGGGGAACGTTGGTCACTCGCAGCCTGCCCCAATTCGCTATCGGGCCGATCGCCGATCGACTGAAGAGCACCTTTCTCAAACATCTGGCGGCGCGCACAGGAGCAGGAGCTGTGGGTCGCCTCGTGCCCTTCGGCGTCGGCGCCGTCATCGGAGGAACCGGCAACCACATCCTGGGCCGCAAAGTCGTGCACAGTGCCCGTTACGCGTTCGGCCCTCCCCCACCGTTCTTTCCCGCGAGCCTCGAGCCGAAGATCGTCGTGCCTCGCGAGAAGAAGGCGCCCCGGCAGAAAGAGCTGAAGGACAAGGATCGACGTCGGCCGCGGATGCTCACTCGGTCGCGAAAGAACTCTGAGGCAGAGGTCATAGCACCGGATGCTCCGGGTTCGGAGTGGCCGGACGTACGGATCTGAGTCGCACGGATCTCAGGCCCGAGCAGCATCCTCTGGCCCGTCCACGCCGGCCGGAGTGTCGACGAGATCGTCGAAGTCTTTGTGCTTGCCGAGATAGGCCGACACCATCGGGCAACGCGCAACGATGCGCATCCCTCGGGTGCGGCAATCGGTGAGCGCGTACTCGATGAGCCTGGTGGCCAGTCCTTGGCCCGCATGCCCGGCGTCGACTTCAGTGTGGATGAAGACTCGACGCGGTCCAGCGTCCCGATAGAAACAACGGCCGACCACCTCTCCGTCGACGCTGAGTTCATAGCGGTTACCGGTATCAGTGATGGTGATCATGATTTCTATTCTGCGTCGATTCCGCGACTCGCACACAAACGTGGTGAATCGCTGAGAGTCAACTGGTAGGGTTGACGAAGTTACACATTTGTTACACACATGAAGGCGGGGTGAGAGCATTGTTTGCACGATTTACCGAGATAACTCCGGTGAGCACGACGCTGGCAGACACGGGCGTAGCGTTCGTGCCCATGCTCGTCGCGGCCGCCGTCGTTCTCGTCGTCATCGGCGTCGCTGTCGTTCTGGTGCGCATGCGTCTCGCCCGCGTCGATCGCTGACGCGAGATAACCAGCCTCTGCGCCGAGGCGCGTCAATTCGATTCTTCGACGACCGGTTCATGCTCGTCGACGGGGCCATCGTCCGCGTGTAGCGCGGCGTTTCTCTGCCACTCGTCCATCAGGCCCTCGATGGCCTCGTGGAATCGACGGGTTGTCGTACCCCGCGTCGTATCTCCGAAATATCTCTCGACCCAATATGCGAGACGGGCTTCTGCCTCGGGATCGTGTTCGAGCGCGTCGATTCTCGAGACGATGTCGGCTGCCTCATCGGCATCGAGCCATTCCGCTTCGAAAAGATACCCACTCGAATCGATCTCGGCGAGGGCGTTCACCGGACGGGTGACGAACAGGGGCTTGCCGCTCGCCAACCGGTCGTAGACCATTGCCGAGATGTCGACGATGGCAATATCGGCTGCCGCGAGTTGCCAACCGAGTTGGGGACCGTCGTCATAGATGTGCTGAGCCCGAGGATCTGCAGCGTTCGCCTGAGCGATCAGCTTGATGATCTGCTGGTTGGCTGCGGCATAGCTCGAGTCGACGACGCCGCTCCTCGGATGCGGCCGATAGATCACGCGGTGCGTGCCTGTCGCCAGCAGTTGGGTCACGAGACCGACACCGTGAGTCACGATCGATCCGTAGGCGGCCGATGGCCTATCGCCCTCCCACGTCGGAGCATAGAGAACGACACGGCGGTCGTCGGGGGTGTAGGGAACCGGCCCCGAGTAGTGGTCGGCCTGCGGCCGCCCGATGCGGATCGCTCGCTTCTCGAAGTCGTAGTCCCACAGAACCCGGTTCAGTCTCGCCACTGCGGCCTCGCCGGCGACAAGGCTGTAGTCATAAGCCTTGAACTGGTTCGTCGTCATGTACATCTTGTCGCTCTCACCGTGGTTGATGAAAACGTGCCAGCGGCGCCCGTAGCGCATCATCTGGAAGTTCCGGGTGTTCTGGTTGACGTAGAACACGATCTTGAGCGGCTGTTCATCGATCAGTTGTTCGAGGTCGACGACCTTGCGCACGTAGGCGACGGGAAGCGGTGACTCATCGAGCAGGGCACTCATGGCCGAGGGGCTGCGGCTGAGGATGACGACGGGCCAGGTCTTGGAGAGCTCGACCAGCGGTTCGTACCACTGGCGAAGCTGATAGAGGTTGACGTCTCCGTCGGCGAAGTACACACCGATCTCGAACGTGCCCGGTGCGAACGGGCGCCGATGAGAGAGCTTCTGAGCGAGCTGGCCCCGCGTGCGCCTCGACTTCAGCAGATCGACTCCGACTTTGAGTCCGAGTTTGGCGTCACGAAGAATTCCCACGTTTCCAGGGTACTCAGCCTCCGCTGGCCCCCCGACCAGGGGGCTTTACCGGTAGCCAATCGTGATGATCTCGCGTGAGGCATCCGGGATCTCGCACGAATCGCACAACTAGACGATCGGCGGTCTCCCAGCCATCGTCATCCGAAACACCGTGCGCCACCGCAGCGGCCGCCTCTCGCCGGCGTCTTCGCGCCAGCCAGCCAGCCAGCCGCCGAACCATGCGCTCAGATCTGCGGGGCGTCGCGCCCAGCGAAGAACCTGGATGCCGGTCCACGCTCCGACGTAGATCGGAGCAAGGATCACGGGCAGGTTGCGTTTGGCCAACCACACGCGATTTCTCGCGTTGAGCCTGAAGTAGTACGAGTGCCGCGTCGGCTCGATAGCGGGGTGGTTCGCAACGAGATCTCCGGCATACCAGGTCACGAGGCCCTGATCCCACACGCGCCACGCGAGCTCGATTCCCTCGTGGGCGTAGAAGAACGGCGCAGCCCACCCACCCGTGGCCTCGAACACGGATCGAGGCAGGAGCACAGCCCCTTCCCACACCGAGAAGACGGGCGACGACACTCGAGGGTCACCCTTGCGGATGCGGGGCGTCCAGCGACGGGGGTTCGTCACTCCCCGAGGGTCGACGACCCGCGGCTGCACGAGCCCGATGCTCGGATCTCGTCGGATGATGTCGATCGCGTCGAGGAGAAAAGTCGATGAGGGGATGCTCGCGTCGTCGTCGAGAAAGAAGATGAATTCCCCCGACACCGCGCTCACGCCCGCGTTGCGCCCCGCGGGGATCCCGAGATTCTCCTCCAAAGCGAGCGACGCGACGCCCTCGGGCAATCCGACCGGCACCCAGCCGTTTCCAACGCACACGACGTCGAGGTCCACCCCCGACTGGGCGAGAATCGACTCGAGGCCACGACGCAGGTCATCGGGCCGCGTGCCCTGGGTCAGCACGACGACACCGACAGTCGGCTGCCGCTCGTCGACTATGAGCGCACCCTCTTCGAGGCCATGATCGCGATGAAGTGTCCGATGAGCGCGAGTACAGAGAGAGGCAGCAGAGCGCCGAGCAAGATGCGATCGGCGAGCGGTTCGCCGATCACGAGGCCGACGGCGGCAAAGGCAAACGCGAGCATGGTCAGTTCGACCGAGTGGTAGAGCCGGTGGAACGGAACGAACCGGGCCACGCGACGCAGACGAGCGACAAGACGCTGCGATGGCTCGGACTCTCCCTGCTTGTCGGCCAGTTTGCTCAGGCCGGCGTTCGCACGGGCCACGTGCACCATATCGTTCAGAGCCTTGTTCAGCACGATCACGAGTGCGAGGGCGAATCCGAGAGTGGTCCAGAGATAATCGGCCGGTACGTCGAACGGAAATCCCGCCGCCCGGATGCCCAGCGCGATCGGGATCAGCGACTCGGTCGTGTAGTGACCGACCTTGTCGAGGAACACTCCGGCCGGAGACGATGTTCCGCGCCACCTGGCGACCTCGCCGTCGCAGCAGTCGACGAGCATCTGCAGTTGACCGAGCACGAGGGCGAGAGAGGCCCCTCCTATCCCAGGGATCAGGAGGGCGGCGGCAGTCGACCATCCGACGAGGATCATGAGCCCGGTGACTCCGTTGGCCGAAATCGATGTCTTCAGCAACAGCCAGGTCAGATAGGGAGAGACATTGCGCAGGTAGAGCGACGCGGTCCAATGCTCGGCATTGCGCCGTCCCCGCACTTCAGGAGGCTGGGCGACAGCGCGCAGCTCGGCGATCGAGGACGGCCGCCCTCGCGTAGACGTCGGTGACACGGTTACCTTCCGGTGTGCGCGGTGATGTTGCTCGTGAGCTTCAGGAACCCCAGAATGAAGCCCGTGCCCCAGCTGAAGTGGATGCAGGGCAAGACTACGAGAAACCACGCACCCGTGCGAGCGCCCCGACGCACTGCAACGCTGATCGATGCGACCGCGACGAGTAACAGGTACAGGATCGGAAAGATGAAGAGCGCCGTAAAGATCCATGAGATCACGAGCGCGGGGCCCTGCGCATTGCCGACCAGCCCGAAGTAGCCGAAGCAGCCCAGCAGGAGGCCGAGCGCCACGCTCAGAACCGCGACGGGCGGCGCGAAGTACTTCAGCGCGTTGGAGCTGAAGAAACGGCGAGCGAGATCGCCTCGCCACAGGCCCGTCGAGAAGAACTGCCGGGCGAGTTTCTCGAGCGACGGTCTCGGGCGGTAGGTGACGGTGAGCTTGGGCGTGAACCAGACGACTCCCCCGGCCTCGCGCAGACGCCGATTCAGCTCCCAGTCCTGACCGCGCCGGATCTCCTCGTTGAACAGGCCCACGCGCTGAATCCATTCGCGGCGGAACACTCCGAGGTAGACGGTCTCGGCCGGCCCTTCGTCACCACCGAGGTGATGCTGGCCGCCTCCGAGGCCGATGGCCGACCCGTATGCCGCCGCGACGGCATCCTCGAACGGGGTTGTACCCTCGGCCTGCATGATGCCGCCGACGTTTGCCGCGTTCGTTCGCGCCATCGTCTCGACTGCGATGCGCGTGTAGTCGGACGGAAGCACCGAGTGCGCGTCGACCCGCACCACGATCGGGTTGTGTGACGCAGTGATCGCCACGTTCAATCCGCTGGGGGTCGAGCCTGTGGGGTTCTCGATCACCTGGATGCGCGGGTCGACCTTCGAGAGCCGCTCGACGAGCTCGGTGGTCCCGTCGATGCTCGGTCCCAGCGCGACGATCACGTCGAACGGGCCGCGGTAGTCCTGCGATAGGAGGCTGTCGATCGCTGCCTCGACATGGGTGACCTCGTTGAGCACCGGCATGACGTAGGAAACGCCGGGCAGGGTACTCGCTGGGGTGTTCGGGGTCATGGCATCCACTCGTTGTGTTCTGGTGCCTTGTCGCACGCGGGATTCGATGTCGTCGCGCCGACGCTGGCCGAACGAGCCTATCGCAGCGCTCATCCGCGGTTCGTGTGCCGATGTTCCAACACGCAGCAATCCCCGGGCAGCCGAAGCTGCCCGGGGATCGCCGATACCGGAGTCGATTACTGAGTGAGTTCTCCGAGCTTCACGTCGATGTCCTGGTTCTTGCCATCGCGGTAGACCGTGAGCTTGGCGTCGGAATCGGCGGCGAGGCTGCGAACCTGCGCGGTGAGGTCAGTCGCGCCGGCCACCGGAATGCCGTTGAACGCCGTGATGACGTCGCCCGCCTTGATGCCTGCCTTCTCCGCCGCTCCACCTGACGAGACCTCCTTGACGAGAGCCCCGGCCGTGACGCTGGCGAGCGCCTGGTCTGAGCTGGCGTCACCCACTGAGGCGCCGAGGAGTCCGTGGCTGCCGGCGCCGTCCTTGATGATCTCTTGCGAGATTCGCTGAGCCAGCGCGGCGGGGATGGAGAAGCCGACGCCGATCGAACCGGACTGGCCGGATCCGCTCGAGGAGCCGGCGCTCGCGATGGCGACGTTGATGCCGATGAGTTCGCCCTTGTCGTTCAGCAGAGCACCACCCGAGTTGCCGGGGTTGATCGCCGCGTCTGTCTGGATGACCGCGAGCGAGATGCTCGATGTGGCCGGTGCCTGCTTGGGCGCTTCCGAACCTCCCTGGCCTGGAATGTCGAAATTCCAGAAGTCGTAGGGATTCTGCTTCGTGCCGTCGCCGGGCCCGCCGTTGTCATCAGGCGGGGTCGACTCGGTGTCGTCGCCCTTGGGAGCGGCGGACGATGCGACTGTGATCGCGCGATTCAGCGCGCTGACGATTCCCGTGGTCACCGTTCCCGACAGTCCGAGCGGGGCGCCGATGGCCACGACGGAGTCACCGACGTTGAGCTTGGTCGAGTCGCCCCAGGTGATGGGGGTGAGATCCTTCGCCTTGTCGAGCTTGATCACGGCGAGGTCCGCCACCGGGTCGGTTCCGACGAGCGTTCCGGCGAAGAGCCGTCCGTCGTTGGTGGTCACCTGAATGGTCGGCTTTCCGGTTGCGCCGTCGAGCGTGACCACGTGGGTGTTGGTGAGGACGTAGCCGTCATCCGAGAGGATGACGCCCGAACCCGTGCCACCCGACTGACCGTCGTTGACCGAGATGGTGACGACCGAGGGCGAAGCCTTGGCCGCGACCGCGGTTGCGAGCGATGCATCATCGGCGTTGTTGACCGTGATGGTCTGCGGCCCTGACGCGCTCGAGGTCGAGCTCTGCTGATTCTGGCTCAGCGTCCAGGCTGTGATTCCAGCACCGGATGCGCCGCCGACGAGGGCAGCAATCGCCAGAGCTGCGATGACCATCGTCGCTCCGCGCCTCTTGGGGGCGTGTGCCCCGGAGGTTGCCGCTCCCGCCACTGGAGGCTGCTGCGGCGGCTGGCCGAATGCGCCGTTTCCGTAGTTGCCCGGCGCCGCAGCGTAGGCCTGCGTAGGTTGCGTCTGGTTGGGCTGTGCCTGGTGTGGCTGCGTCTGGTTGTGCGGCGCTGGGTAGTGCGCGGCGGTTGCCTGAGCCGGATGCGCCTGCGCAACGGGCTGGGTCGGCTGCGGCGCGGCGGGAGTGTGCCCGTATCCGGGATGAGGCGCAGATCCGGCCAGCGGAGCGGCCGGCGGCGCAGTCGCGGCTGGCGGGGTCATTCCCTCGGGAGCCTGCTGCGTGCCGGAGATCTGGGGAGCGTTCTGCTCTTTTGCCGGCTCCGACGTGTGCGTCGAGCTCGGCGTTGCGCCTGATGCGCTGGGTGCGTAGTGGGGGAAGGCGGGGGCGTGCTCGGTGGCGGCGGGGCTCGAACCGGTGTTCGTGGTGTCGTCGCGGTCAACGCCCTCGGCTGCCGCCGGGTTGATCGGGTTGTCGGTGTTCTCAGACAATGGGTGCTCCTTCCAAGCCCTGTAAGCATCACCACCGAAGCTGGACGTTGTCTATACATGGGCTGAAAACAGACTGCCGTAACGCTCGGGCTGAGCTTGGAGTTGGAGAACCGAATTCCGAACGGCCCTATTCCATTGCGCTCAGCACCCTGGAGATATACGACGCCGCCCACAGTCGTCGGCGACCAGCACCGTCTTCGCTGCCTTGGCCGAGGCTGTCAGGGGCGGCGATGTAGAAGGCACAGTGCCGGCCAACGGACGCCATGCACCGCCACCGATGCGGTATTCGGCCGAGTAGAGAATCGTGAGAGAGATCGTGTAGTCGCCGGCCCGGTCGAAGACGTGACTCGTCTCCGTCTCGGAAAACTCGTCGAGGCCCAGGGCAGCCCACGTGGCGCCGCCCGACCCACTTGTCGTCGTCGACCCGTCTCCGTTGTCCCAGGTGAAGGAGACGGGCGTAAACCGCACCTCTGCCGGAGTCCCGAGCAGTGTCGTCGAGACAGTCGATGGCTGGGCATCGGCGTAGAAATTCGTCGGAAGCCCGACCACCATGAAGCCCCTCGGTTCCATACCCTGCACACTGACACCCGGCACCAGATGGGCGATTTCACGAGTCGTCACGGCGGGTCCTGGAGCCGACGCTTCGAGACGCTGCTCGTTGCACAGCTCAACACTGGTCGCAATGCACGGCGCCTCGACGCCACCCTCGGCGGAACCAGACCCGCCGACCCCGCCCCCGGACTCGCCGCCGCCTCCCCCGACGACATTGTTCCCGACCCCGACATCGACCCCGCCGCCGGAAACCTCGCCGCAGCCCGTCGTTTGAGCCTGAAGTATGCTGCAATCGCTTGCGATCGCGGCTCTAGCCGGCAGCAAGGCAAGAATTGCGATGAAAACTAGTCCGAATGCTATTCGTCGCAAAAATCTACTCCGCTCCAAAGCTCTCGCGCAGTAACGAGCAGTCGAGTAAGTGTGCCGCCTTCGAAAGAGACTTCGTAAGGTGTGGTCGGGTCTCGATCGGGAGAGACCACGGAAACACTTTCACTATTGACGACATCCACGCCGGTGACATCCTCACAAACGTACGCTGTTACTTTGAAGCCGTTCTTATCCTGGGACCACCCTTGAAGACTTGCGGTTTTCACCGCCGTTGATCCCACGGACCGCAGTCCGGCAGTGGCGTATTCCGCGGCGTCCGTCTTGAAATCTTGTGCATAGGCTGAGGTCGACACTGACTCAATTCTGTTGGGCGAACTACCACCGTCCGCCAGAATCTGGTCAGCAATCTTGAGATACGCCTCGTAACTCGCCATCAGCGACTCGTAAATCTCCTGGTCTGATTGGCCGGTAGCTTGAGCGGGCGGAGGGCTAGTTGAATTGGACACCTCGGGGTGACTCTCACTGCAACCCGTCAACAGAAGGCCAACAGAAAGCAATATCAGAGCTCTCGAAACTCCTGACGCGGCGCGTTTCTGACCGAACATGGGTACACCGTAAAGGATGTCGGCAGATGACGGGAAAAGTTATCCACATGAAAGCTGGAGGTAGGTTTGGTCTTCGTGACTATCTCCGGTTCCTGGCTGCGCACAGCGCGCGGCGCAGGGCTTCTCTCGCCCGACGGATCCATCCGCTCCACGATCTTCGCCGAGATGAGCGCCCTCGCCTCGGCGACCGGCGCCATCAACCTCGGGCAGGGATTTCCTGACGAAGACGGCCCCGCCGAGATTCTCGATGCGGCACGTCAGGCCATCAGCGATGGACTGAACCAGTACCCGCCCGGACTCGGAATGCCCGTTCTGCGCGACGCGATTGCCGCCCACCAGAAGCGGTTCTACGGGCTCGAGGTTGACGCCGACCGCGAGGTGCTCGTAACCGCGGGCGCCACTGAGGCTCTCGCGGCCACGTTGCTCGCCCTTGTCGACGATGGTGACGAGGTGGTCACCCTCGAGCCCTTCTACGATGCGTACGGGGCCGTGATCGCCCTGGCCCGCGGCATCCATCGCACTGTGCCCCTCCGCCTCCCCGCATTTCTGCCTGACCACGACGAGTTGCGTGCGGCCGTGACCGACCGCACCCGAGTCATCCTGATCAACAACCCGCACAACCCCACGGGCACCGTGCTCCCACGCGAGACCCTCGAGTTGATCGTCGATCTCGCCCACAAACACGACGCGATCATCGTGACCGATGAGGTGTACGAGCACCTGACCTTCGGCGTGCAGCACGTCCCCGTCGCGACTCTGCCGGGCGCACGGGAGCGCACGGTCACGATCTCGTCGGGGGGCAAGACGTTCAACACCACGGGCTGGAAGATCGGCTGGTTGACGGCACCGCACGAGATCGTCACCGCCATCCTCGCCGTGAAGCAATTCTTGACCTTCGTGAACGGCGCTCCATTCCAGCCGGCGATCGCGGTCGGACTCGGGCTGCCCGACGAGTTCTTCGAGCACATCGCCCGCACGTTGCAATCGAAGCGCGACATCCTCTCGGCGGGACTCGCCAAGGCGGGCTTCGATATCTTCACGCCACAGGCCGGATACTTCGTCGTCGCTGATGCCGCGCCACTCGGGTATCCCGACGTCGCGACGCTCTGTCGGCAGCTTCCCGAATTGGCCGGCGTGGTCGGTATTCCGATCAGCGCATTCTGTACAGAGCAGCTCGGGCGTGAATACGCGTCACTCGTTCGCTTCGCATACTGCAAGAAGGTCGAGGTGCTCGAGCGCGCTTCGGCGCAGCTCGGCCGCCTCGGACGCTGACGCTCGACCTCCGCGAGTGCGCGCCTCTAGAGTTCGTGGATGCCGAAGCGTCGCAGGGCTAGCGCCGGATTGACGAGTCGAACATCGTCGACCCGAGTCCGGGTGATCCACGCCACGGCGACGTCCTCATTCTCAGCGAGCGAGGCAACCGCCACACCCATCGGATCGACGACAAGACTGGCCCCGACACCGACGGGCGGAGTGTGATCAGCAGCGGCGACGTAGATGGTGTTCTCGAGTGCCCGTGCGGTGACGAGGGTGCGCCAGTGGTGCTCCTTCAGCACGCCCCTCACCCACTCCGCGGGAACGAGAACGAGATCGGCACCCGCATCGACCAGCCGTCGGGTCATCTCGGGAAAGCGGATGTCGTAGCAGGTCTGCAGACCGACGGTGAAGTCGCCGACCTCGAATGTCTCGGGAGCGGCGATGCTGCCGGGTTCTACGAAGTCGCTCTCGCGCGAACCGAAAGCATCGTAGAGATGCAGCTTGCGATACGCGGCTACGACCGCGCCCTGGGGCGAGACGGCGACGACCGTGTTGGAGAATCGATCGTGTCGAGCCGCCGTCTCGATCATGCCCGCGACGATGTGGATCTGCAGCCTGTGAGACACGTCCGCCAGCCGTGTGACGAACTCTCCATCGATCGGCTCGGCATTGTCGAGAAAACCCTCACCGAACGGCTCTGAGAAATACGACGAGTATTCGGGAAAGACGACGAGGGATGCGCCGCGCGAGACCGCCCGCTCGGCCAGCCGGGTGATCGTAGCGAGATTCTCTGCCGTATCAGCGCCCGGAGCGAACTGCGCGACGGCGACGCCAAGGCCATCGCCCGCTGCCGAAACCTGCTGAGACGGGGAGATCATGCCCTCACCCTAGCGAAGCTATGCAGCGCTCGGAATGAGGCCGAAGCCCGATTGAATCGCGACCGCAGCGGCGCCTCGGGCCCACGCGGTGAAGTCGGAGTCGGTCGGCCTGATGTCCACGGGGAGCGCGTCGGGATCGCGATCGGCCTGCACCGCGGCACGCACCGCGTCTTCTGCCACGTCGAGCAGCCCGATCCCCTCGCCCGACAGCACAACTGTCTCGACCATGGCCAGGTTGGCGCTGGCAGCAATGAGCCGCCCCAGAGCACGGCCGGAGGTGTCGACGACCTGGCGAGCCACGGCATTGCCCTCGGCCGCGAGCGCGAGAAGCTCGTCGTAGTCGACCGCACGCCCGAGTCCGACGCCGGCGCTGGCGCACATGCTCGGGATAGACAGCATCGCCGAGGAGCATCCGCGATGGCCATCGGCGCAGAGCGGTCCGGTGGGGTCGAGCGGAAAATGCCCACCGAGGCCGAGGCCTGTATCCGACGAGATCACCTGACGTCCGTGCACGACGAGCCCATAGCCGACGCCCGCGCCGATGGTGACCACGGAGAAGTTGTCTATGCCTCGAGCGTGACCGAACCACTGCTCGGCGGCGGTGAGGGCGACGACGTCATTCTCGACGGTCGCGGGCCTGCCGAAACGATCCTCGATGGCGGTACCGAGATCGATGTCGTGCCAGTCGAGAAAGGGAGCCCGAACGACGAGAGATGAGCCGGTGACTTTTCCGCCGACACTCGCCCCGATCGCCGCCACGTCATGGGCATCCAGCGCATCCATCACCTGCTGAATGCTGTCGAGTACGTCGTCGACACCGTGTGCGGCCAACGGCGCTGCAGCCGACACCCCGACGGTGGCGCGCAGATCGGTCACCACGCCGAACACGCGCTCCCCGGTGATCTTGACCCCGAGCATCCGTTGCGCATCGACGCGAACGTCGAGCGGCTTGACCGGCCTGCCGACGACGCCGTCCTGCCTCTCCTGAGCCTCGACGAGGATGCCGTGGTCGAGGAACGGACGACTCAGACGAGTCAGGCTCGCAGGAGACAGCCCCAGTCTGCGCCCCAGCTCTCCGCGGGCGATCGGCCCATGAATCAAGACCTCACGGGCGAGTTCACGCCCGGGATCGCGGGTGACGGTGTCACGAAAAGTGTCAGACATTTGTTTCGATTATCAACTAACGAGTGTTGTTTAGCGAGTGAAACACGCATTTCGTGCTGGAAACCAAGAGTTGACAGAGTAATTAGTTTCGCGATAGAAATTATCCATGCAGAGCCGCAATGGGAACATTCACCTCAGATCAGCCGGGACGAGCGTCGTCATCGACCTCGCGGCTCCGGGGTTCCCGGCGATCATCCACTGGGGGGAAGACCTCGGCGAACTCAGCGAATCGCAGCTCTCCGACATCTCCATCGCGGCTCGCCCCCAGCGGGTTTCCGGAGGACTCGACAATCCATCTCGACTCACGCTCGTTCCTCTCGAGTCAGCAGGGTGGCAGAACGAGCCTGGCCTCGTCGGTTCGCGCAGCGGGCAGGACTTCTCCCCCTCCTTCGGCCTTGCGGAAGCGCAGGGCAGCACCGCAGAGGATGTCAACACGGCCTCTGTGAGGCTCCGCTCCGTCGACGAGCACGCTCAGCTCGAACTCCAGACGACCCTGACACTCGACGATGCGGGCCTGCTGCACCAGCAGCACACCCTCACCAATATCGGAACGACGGACTACGAACTGCAGCAGTTGCTCGCGACCTTCCCTGTGCCGCAGTCCGCTCGTGAGTTGCTCGATACGACGGGTCGCCACCTCCGCGAGCGCTCGCCCCAGCGACACGGATTCACCACCGGGCGACACGTTCGAGACAGTCGTCGCGGCCGTCCTGGAGCAGACTCCACCCTGTTCCTCGCCGCCGGCACACCTGGGTTCGGTTTCGAACAGGGCCTCGTGCACGCAGTGCACCTCGCCTGGAGCGGTAACCAGCGCGTGGCGGCGGAACGAACGGTTGCCGCGCATGGGCTCCTGCAGGCGGGCGAATTGCTGGCGCCGGGCGAGCTGATTCTCGGCCCCGGCGACAGGTACACGACCCCGGATGCGATGGGCTCGTGGGGCGACGGTCTCACGGCGGTCTCGGCCCGGTTCCACGAATCGGTGCGAGCGCGGCCGAATCATCCTGCATCGTCGCGGCCGGTGACCCTCAACACCTGGGAAGCCGTGTACTTCGACCATGACCTCGAGCGACTGACACGGCTTGCCGATGCAGGCGCCCGGGTGGGAGTGGAACGCTTTGTTCTCGACGACGGCTGGTTCCGCGGCAGACGCGACGACACAGCCGGGCTCGGCGACTGGTTCGTCGACGACGACATGTGGCCCCGTGGGCTCACCCCGATCGTCGACCATGTCACCGCACTCGGCATGCAGTTCGGTCTGTGGGTAGAGCCCGAGATGGTCAACGCCGATTCTGAGCTCGCCCGCGCTCACCCCGACTGGATCCTGCAGGCAGGTGGTCATCTGCCGCTCGAGGGCCGTCAGCAGCAGGTGCTCGACCTCTCGAACGGCGCCGTCTACGAGTACTTGCTCGAGCGGCTCGACGCGCTTCTTCGTGCGTACGACATCGCCTACCTCAAATGGGACCACAATCGCGATCTGCTCGAGGCGGGGAGTTCCGCCACTGCAAGAGCCGCAGTGCACAACAACGTTCTCGCCCTCTACAGGCTCCTCGATGAGCTGAAGGCTCGGCATCCTGAGCTCGAGATCGAGAGCTGCGCGTCGGGAGGCGCCAGGGTCGACCTGGGTATCCTCTCCCACACCGACCGTATCTGGACGAGCGACTGCATCGATCCGATCGAACGCCTGACGATTCAGAAGTACACCAACATCGTCGTTCCCTATGAGCTCATGGGAGCCCATATCGGCGGCCCGTGGTCGCACTCGACCGGGCGACGGCACGAGCTGGCGCTGCGCGCCGGCGTGGCACTCCCCGGTCATTTCGGCATCGAGTGGGACATCTCCCGACTCGACGATGCGGAACTCGATGAGCTCGCAGCGTGGGTCGACGCCCACAAGCGCATTCGCGAGCTGTCCCACAGGGGGCGCGCGGTCTACGCTGATCTGCCCGACGAGTCGGCAGACCTGCGCGGCGTCGTCTCACACGACCGAGAACAGGCCCTCTTCGCCTACACGCAGGTGACAACCAGCACGAGCTACCCGCCGGGCGCGATCACCTTTCCTGCGCTCGACGACGATCGGGTGTACCGGGTATCGCTGGCCTCGCCGACGACGCCACTCGAGGGCCCAGGACAATCACCGCTGGCCTGGACGGAGCACCCCGTGCACCTGACAGGCCGGGCACTTCGCACCATGGGCATCCAGGCGCCCGTTCTCTTTCCCGAACAGCTCCGGCTGATCGACATCGTCGCGATCTGACCCCAGACCGCGTTCCGCACGACGCAAGGAGGCGTTTTCGTGTTTCAACCACCCCAAGTCCGTTCCGCAAGGCGGAACGGACGCCAGATACGACGGGCACTTGCCGCGGGAATCGGGCTCGTGATCGCGAGTTCGGCCCTGGTTGCATGCTCGAGCGGCGACGACAAGGTCGTCACCCTCGACTTCTTCCAGTTCAAGCCCGAGGCGGTCAAGGAGTTCGCGTCGCTCATCGACGACTTCGAAGCCAAGAACCCTGACATCCGCGTGGTGCAGAACTCGGTTCCCGATCCCGACACCGCGATTCGCACGCTTCTGGTCAAGAACAAGGTGCCCGATGTGCTCACCCTGAATGTGAGCGGCAACTTCGCCGAGCTGGCTCGGGCCTGCGTCTTCGCCGATCTGAGCGACGAGGCTCCGGCCGCCACCGTGAACCCCGCCGTGCAGAAGATCGTTCAGGATCTCGGCAGCTGCGACCAGGGCCAGGGCGCCGAGATAAACGCGCTCCCCTTCGCCAGCAATGCCTCGGGCATCCTGTACAACCCGCAGATCTTCGCCGAGAACGGCGTCGACGTTCCCACGACCTGGGACGAGCTGCTCGCTGCCGCGCAGACGTTCAAAGACAACGGCATCTCGCCGTTCTATTGCACGATGAAAGACGCTTGGACAGCCGCTCCAGCCTTCGTCAACCTGGGCGGAACGCTGATGCCCGACGGCTTCTTCGACAATCTGCGTTCCGAAGGATCCGACCTCGACACCGTGTCGTTCTCGAAAGACTTCCACGACGCGGCGAAGAAGGAGGTGGAGCTCTACAGCTTCTGCCAGGACGACTTCGCCAGCCGCGACTACAACGCGGGCAACAAGGCATTCGGCGACGGCGAGTCCGCAATGTATCTGCAGGGCTCCTATGCGATCCCGGCCATCAGAACCACGAATCCGGATGCCCAGATCGCCTCGTTCCCGTACCCCGTCACCAACGACCCCGACTCCCGCGTCGTTGTCTCGGGAGTCGACGTGGGCCTCTCGATCGGCAGGGACACCCCGCACCGAGCAGAAGCTCAACGCTTCGTGGACTACCTCATGTCTCCCGAGGTCGTGCAGTCCTACTCTGAGGCGCAGAGCACGTTCTCGCCCCTGAAGAACGCCGTGCCGAACTCCGACCCTGCGCTCGCGGGCCTCGAGCCGTACTTCAGCGACGGCCGCATCATCGGATTCATCGATCACCAGATTCCTGCATCGATCCCGCTGGTGAACATGTTGCAGAGCCTGGTTCTCACGGGTGATGCCGACGCATTCCTGTCTGATCTGGACTCCGAGTGGAGCAAGGTCGCGGCCCGCACTGCGACCGCGCGAAAGGGAAAGTCATGACCGCGCCCGTCGCATCCACCCCCCGCCGGACGGCCACGCCCCGCCGCACCGGACGCACCCCCAGAGCCTTCTTCTGGATGGTCGTTCCCGCCGTCGTGATCTTCTTCGGACTGCACACGATCCCCGTGCTGACAGGCATGTTCTTCAGCCTCACGAACTACGCCGGCTACGGCACGTGGGATCTGGTCGGGCTGTCGAACTACGTCAATCTCTTTCTTGACGACCGGGTGCTGAACTCCTATGGATTCACGTTCGGCTTCGCGATCGTCTCGACCGTGCTCGTCAACGTGATCGCCTTGGCGATCGCCCTCGGCCTGAACGCCCGGATCAAGTTCAAGACGGCGTTCCGGGGGGTGTTCTTCATTCCTTATGTCCTCGCCATCCTGATCATCGGCTACGTGTTCAACTATCTGTTCGCCAACTCGTTCCCGGCCATCTTCGAGAGCCTCGGCATAACGGGACTGTCGGGCAACATCCTGGCCGACCCGAACTTCGCCTGGATCGGAATCGTCATCACGACGGTCTGGCAGGCGGCCGCTTTCAACGTGATCCTCTACCTCGCGGGGCTGCAGACCATCCCCGGCGAGATCTACGAGGCCGCGGGCATCGACGGAGCATCGGCCTGGCGCCGGTTCTGGTCGCTGACCTTCCCGCTCATCGGCGCCTACTTCACCATCAACATGGTGCTGTCGTTCAAGTCGTTCCTGCAGGTCTTCGATCAGATCGTCGCCCTCACGAACGGCGGCCCGGGAACGAGCACCGAATCCATCGCCATGGTGATCTACCGCGGCGGTTTCCAGGGTGGCGAATACGGCTACCAGATGGCGAACGCGGTCGTGTACCTCTTCGTCATCATCCTCGTGTCATTCATCCAACTGCGCTTCCTCCAGCGCAGGGAGGCGAGCTACTGATGTCCGCAGCACTACAGGGCACCGAAGCCCTTCGCACCGTACCCGCTCCAAGCCCCCGCCGGCGTCGTCGACGCAGCAGCGTCAACGGCGGAACGAATTGGTGGGTGACCGCCCTGATCGCGGTCTGCTCGCTGACCGTGCTCATTCCGCTCTACTTCACGATCATCACGGCTCTCAAGACTCCTGACCAGCTCGGGGGAACGGGATTCGAGTGGCCCACCAGCGTGCGCTGGGAGAACTTCTCCGATGCCTACCAGCTGACGAACTTTCCTCGGGCGCTCCTGAACACGGCGCTCATCACGGTGGGAGCGGTCGTGTTGACCCTGCTGACCAACTCCCTCGTGGCCTACGCGATCGCCCGCAACATGCACAAGAAGTTCTTCAGGGGGCTGTACTTCTACTTCCTCGCGGCGATCTTCGTACCGTTTCCGATCATCATGCTTCCCGTGGTGAAAGAGACCGCGCTGCTCGGACTGGATACACCCGTCGGCCTGATCCTGCTGTACACGGTCTACGGGCTGTCGTTCAACATCTTCATCTTCGTCGCATACATCCAGTCGATCCCTATCGAGTTGGAGGAAGCGGCACGCATGGACGGTGCCAGTACCTGGGGCGTTTTCTGGAAGGTCGTGTTCCCGTTGCTCGCCCCGATGAACGCAACCGTGGGCATCCTGACCTGCGTCTGGGCATGGAACGATTTCCTCCTGCCGCTTGTGGTGCTCTCGGATCCCTCCGCACAGACGCTTCCGCTGGCGCAGTTCATTTTCCAGGGGCAGTTCAACACGAACTACACGGTCGCCTTCGCCTCGTACCTGATGGCACTCGCGCCTCTCCTGATCGTCTACGTCATCGCGCAGAAGTGGGTCGTCTCCGGGGTGATGAGAGGATCGGTCAAGTGATGACGACTGAACTCGCGACGGAAACTCCCGCATGGTGGACACGGGCGGTGGTCTACCAGATCTATCCGCGCAGCTTCGCCGACTCGAATGGCGACGGCATCGGCGATCTGGGAGGCATCCGCGCGAAGCTCGATCACCTCGCCGAGTTGGGCGTCGATGTGATCTGGCTCTCTCCGATCTATCGTTCCCCGCAGGCCGACAACGGCTATGACATCAGTGACTACGAGGACATCGACCCCCTGTTCGGCACTCTTGCCGAGTTCGATCAGTTGCTCGCCGAGGTGCATGAGCGCGGCATGAAGCTCGTCATGGATCTGGTGGTCAACCACACCAGCGACGAGCACCCGTGGTTCGTCGAATCGCGATCCTCGAGAGACAACCCGAAACGCGACTGGTACATCTGGCGCGACCCGGTGGATGCGCATGAGCCCAACGGCTGGACCAGCGCATTCAGCGGGCCGGCCTGGAGTCTCGACACCACCACGGGTCAGTATTACCTGCATCTGTTCGCGGCGAAACAGCCCGACCTCAACTGGCAGAATCCCGAGGTGCGTGGTGCCGTCTTCGCCATGATGAACCGCTGGCTCGATCGCGGGGTCGACGGCTTCAGGATGGACGTCATCAACTTCATCGCCAAGACGGAGTCGGAGCTGGTCGGCGAAAGCGTGCATCCGAGCATGGGGGCCCAGATCCACGACTATCTGCAGGAGATGCATCGCGAGGTCTTTGCGGGCAGGGACACCGAGTTGATCACCGTGGGCGAGATGCCCGGAGTCACGGTCGAGGATGCGGCCCTCTTCACGGGAGCCGAACGGAATGAGCTGGATATGGTCTTCCAGTTCGAGCACGTCGGGCTCGACCACAGCGACGCCGGAAAGTTCGACAACCTCCCCTTCGACCTGGTGGCTCTCAAGACGTCATTGGCCAGATGGCAGACGGGGCTCGCCTCGTCGGGGTGGAACAGCCTCTATTTCGGCAACCACGATCAGCCGCGCTCGGTCTCGCGGTTCGGTGACGACCGACGCTACCGCTACGAATCCGCCACCCTGCTCGCGACGATCCTGCACCTGCACCGAGGAACGCCCTACATCTACCAGGGTGACGAGATCGGCATGACCAACGCGAACTTCGAGTCGATCGAACAGTACAAAGACATCGAGAGCCTCAACCACTTCGCGGAGGTCGTCGGTGCGGGAGCAGAGCCTGCGACCGTTCTCGAGCAGATGGCGTTCCGCAGTCGCGACAACGCACGCACACCGGTGCAATGGACACCGGGGCCGCACGCCGGATTCACCACGGCAGAGCCGTGGATCCACGTCAACAGCAACGCCTCGACCATCAATGTGCAGACAGACCGGGCGGCCGGTGACCGATCGATCTTCGACTTCTACCGGCGCCTGATCGGGGTGCGGCACGAGCTGCCCGTCGTGGCACTGGGCGAATTCGCCCTGCTCGAGCCGGAACATCCGGCTCTCTACGCCTTCACCCGCACGCTCGGCGGCGATCGTCTGCTCGTGCTCGGCAACTGGTCGAACGAGCGGCTTCGGCTGCCCGAGGGCCTCGCCGACGACCCAGGCACGCGACTCATCGGCAACTATCCGGAGTGGCACGAGGCTGTTCTCGAGCCGTGGGAGGCGCGGGTGTATCGCCGCTCGGAGCGGGCGGGCGCCGAACCCGTGGCCTAGCCTGGACTTGGCGCCGTCTAGCCGCGCCGATTCGTCGAAAGGACATCGCACCCGTGAAGCTCCACTCCGTCCGCGTCCACCCCAGTTCCGACTCGCTGGAGCGAGCCGACCAGCTTGCTCACGCGATCGCCGAGGTGGCCGCAGACCCCGTGGCGGTCGACGCCGATGTCACCGAGATGATCATCAACCGGGTCATCGACAACGCTTCGGTCGCTGCAGCGTCGTTGACGAGAAGGCCGGTCGTCTCGGCGCGATCGCAGGCCGAGCGGCACCCCTATTCCCCCGGGTCGACGGTGTTCGGCTTGGCATCGGATGCGCGGTTCTCGCCCGAGTGGGCGGCCTGGGCCAACGGCGTCGCCGTTCGCGAGCTCGACTTTCACGACACTTTTCTCGCGGCAGAGTACTCGCATCCCGGCGACAATATCCCGCCGATCCTCGCGGTAGCGCAGCACGCGGGTCGCACAGGCGCGGAGCTGGTCCGCGGTATCGCCACCGGCTACGAGATCCAGGTCGATCTTGTGAAGGCGATCAGCCTCCACGCGCACAAGATCGATCATGTCGCCCATCTCGGGCCTTCCGCAGCCGCCGGAATCGGCACCCTCCTCGGGCTCGATGTCGAAACGATCTTCCAAGCCGTCGGTCAAGCGCTGCACACGACCACCGCTACTCGGCAGTCCCGCAAGGGCGAGATCTCGTCGTGGAAGGCGCACGCGCCAGCGTTCGCCGGCAAGATGGCCGTCGAGGCCGTCGACAGAGCCATGCGCGGCGAGACCAGTCCCACACCCATCTACGAGGGCGAAGACGGCGTCATCGCCTGGCTGCTCGACGGTCCGGAGGCCGCCTACGAGGTCCCTCTTCCGACCGCCGGCGAGTCGAAACGGGGCATCCTCGACACGTATACGAAGGAGCACTCGGCCGAGTACCAGGCACAGGCCTGGATCGACCTGGCACGCAAACTGCACAACGAGTATCCGGTTCTCGTGGAGCACCCGGAGAACATCGGCAGCATCACGATCCACACGAGCCATCACACGCACTTCGTGATCGGTTCCGGCGCCGGCGACCCCCAGAAATACGACCCCACCGCGTCGAGGGAGACACTCGACCACTCGATCCCCTACATCTTCACGGTAGCGCTGCAAGACGGCTCGTGGCATCACGTCGACTCCTACGCACCCGAGCGCGCGGGCCGCGCAGACACCGTGCGGCTGTGGAACAGCGTGCGCACCGTCGAGGACTCCGAGTGGACGAGGCGGTACCACTCGATCGATCCGCAGGAGAAGGCGTTCGGCGGTCGCGTCGAGATCCTTCTCACCGACGGCACCCTGATCAGCGACCAGATCGCCGTCGCCGATGCCCACCCGCTGGGCGCTCGACCGTTCGCCCGTGAGCAATATGTCGCCAAGTTCCGCACTCTCGCTGAGGGAGTGCTCGAGCAGACCGAGATAGAGCGTTTTCTCTCTGTCGCCGCCCGTCTTCCCGAACTCCGCGCCGACGAGCTCGCGGGCCTCACCATCACGGCGCGCCCCGGGCTCTTCGACGGCGTCGCCACGCCGAAGGGACTCTTCTGATGCTGTACGCCCCGACGACCGCGGCCGACAAGCGCATCGCGCTGCGTGCGGGCCTGGCAAGCGGCGAACTCCAGCTCTTCCCTGGTGCGTTCAACCCCCTCTCCGCAAAACTCATCCAGCAGAAGGGCATGCACGGGGTCTACATCTCCGGCGCCGTCTTGTCGGCCGACCTCGGTCTGCCCGACATCGGCCTCACAACCCTCACCGAGGTGGCCGGCCGCTCACAGCAGATCGCTCGCATGACCGATCTGCCATCGATCGTCGACGCCGACACCGGGTTCGGCGAACCGATGAACGTCGCCCGCACGATCCAGACGCTCGAAGACGCGGGCGTGGCGGGAATGCACCTCGAGGATCAGGTCAACCCTAAGCGCTGCGGCCACCTCGACGGCAAGCAGGTCGTCGACCTCGACACAGCTCTCAAGCGCATCAAGGCCGCCGTAGAGGCTCGGCGCGATCCGAACTTCCTCATCATGGCCCGAACGGATGCCCGTGGTGTCGACGGACTGCAGGCCGCGGTCGACCGCGCCAAGGCTCTGGTCGATGCCGGCGCCGACGCGATCTTCCCTGAGGCCATGGCCTCGCTCGAGGAGTTCGCCGCCGTGCGAGCCGCCGTCGATGTGCCGATCCTCGCCAATATGACGGAGTTCGGCAAGAGCGAGCTGTTCACCACGAGACAGCTCGCCGACGTCGGGCTCAATCTCGTCATCTTCCCGGTGTCGTTGTTGCGACTCGCCATGGGCGCCGCTGAGAGGGGCCTCGACACGATCACCCGTGAGGGCTCGCTCACCTCGCTGCTGCCCGAGATGCAAACGCGCGCTCGCCTCTACGAGGTACTCGATTACGAGGCCTACAACACCTTCGATTCCGGCGTGTTCAACTTCTCCCTCGATCGTCACTTCGGAGCCCAGTAGCGGGTCGCACCAGCTTCTGGGCAGCGCGAACGGCTGATCTGCGACGGCTCGCGATCGCGGCTGGATTCTGTGCGTCGCTGGGACCGGCGAAGGCGCTCGGCGCGCTCGCCCAGGCGAAGGCGAGACCGAACAGCATTGTGATCAGGTCTTCCGGATCCCACTCGTCGTCGAGATCTCCCCTGGACTGAGCATCCAGAATAATCTGTCGCTCGGGGAAGAGCCGGGACCTGTCGTCGTCGGAGAGTGAGGCCGGCACCCCCTCGAGTCGAGCCCAATGCAACATGCGTATGTGCTCGGGGTGCGAGATCGTGTGGTCGAAGACCCGCCCCACGAAGCCTGGTAGGTCATCGACATTGATCGGGTTCGCCTCGGCGACCTCGCACTGATTCAGGTGAAGCACGACCTGAAAGAGTGCCTGCTTGTCTCCGAAATAGGCGTACAGCCGCTCCTTGCTCGCGCTCGCGTTCGCAGCGATACGATCCACCCGAGCCCCCGCCAGACCGAAGTCGGCGAATTCGGTGCGCGCGGCATCCAGAATTCGCTGCCTGGTCGCCTCACCGTCACTCCTCATGGGTATAGCATAGCTAAGCCAACCAACTAGTTCGTACGAATAGGATCCCGCTTCTCTATGACGTCCCCCTCCACCGCCTCGATCGAGGCCGTCCACGATCACGCCGCACATCCCCGACGGTGGTGGCTGCTCGCCGTTCTTGCACTCGCCCAGCTCATGGTGGTGCTCGACGGAACGATCGTGAACATCGCCTTGCGTGAAGCTCAGATCGAGCTCGGCATGAGTGACGGCGACAGAACTTGGGTCGTCACGATCTACGTGCTCGCGTTCGGCTCACTCCTGCTGCTCGGCGGCCGGATCGCCGACTACTGGGGTCGGAAGCGGTCATTCATGCTGGGCATGGTCGGCTTCGCCATCGCGTCGGGCATCGGTGGAATCGCCGCGACGACCGAGCAGCTCTTGATCGCGCGAGGTCTGCAGGGCGCGTTCGCCGCGCTCCTGGCCCCGGCGTCCCTCGCAATCCTCACCATCACCTTTCCCAACGGCAAAGACCGCATCAAGGCCTTCGCCGTCTACGGCGCGATAGGCGGCGGCGGCGCGGCTGTCGGCCTGCTGCTCGGCGGCGTGCTGACCGAATACGCGAGCTGGGGCTGGTGCCTCCTGGTGAACGTTCCCATCGCGGTCGTCGCGATCGTGGCCGGTATCCCTCTGATCCGAGAGAGCCGCGCGCACGGCAACACGCGCTACGACCTTCCCGGCGCCGCGCTCATCGTCGGAGGACTCGCATCTCTGGTGTACGGCTTCTCGCAGGCCGAGAACGGATGGGGCCGCTGGGAGACCATCGGGTTCCTCGCCCTCGGCGTCGTTCTGCTCGCCGCATTCGTCTGGGTCGAGTCTCGCGCTTCGAACCCTCTGTTACCTCTCCGAGTCATCCTCAACCGCGTCCGCGGTGGCGCATTCCTCGTCTCGCTTCTCACGGGCGCCGCACTGCTCGGCGGGTTGCTCTTCCTCACCTTCTACTTCCAGGTCGTGCTCTTGTACAGCCCCCTTCAGTCCGGCCTGGCCTCGCTTCCGATGACCTTCACGATCATGATCGGCGCCACGGTGCTGTCGAGGTTCCTACCCACGATCGGAGTTCGTCTGCCGATGACCGTCGGCCCGATCGTGGCGGCCGCCGGCCTCACCTGGTTGTCGTTCATCACCGTCGAGGGCAACTACGTGGTTCAGGTGCTCCCCGGAATCATCCTGCTCGGTATCGGTCTCGCATGCATCTTCGTGCCCCTGCAGAACGTCGCACTCTCTGGCATCGACCAGCACGACGCGGGAGTCGCCAGCGCTGCCGTCTCGGCCACCCAGCAGATCGGCGGATCGATAGGAACGGCCCTGTTCACCGCGCTGTACACCGCAGCGATCTCCGCATATCTGGCCACGAACCCTTCGTCAGCGACATCAGAGTTCGAGGCGTACGTTGACGGCTATTCGACGGCATTCCTGTGGGCAGCGGCGCTCATTCTGCTCGCCGCGCCGATCTCGTTCTTCCTCGTGCGTCCGTCGAAAGACGAGCTGATGAACGTGTCCGACGCGGTTCACCTGGGCTGAGCTTCTGCCGCTACGGTGGAGGCACTATGAACACTGCCTCCACCCTCTCCGACGTTCCTCTCGCCGGCGCTGCCTACACACTCACCTCGGGCGACTACTCGGCCGACATCGCAGGAGTCGGCGCCAGCCTGCGCACCCTGCGCCATCGGGGGCGCGATCTCATCGTTCCATTCGATGCTGACGAGGTTCGGCCGGCATTCCGCGGTGCCGTGCTCGCGCCGTGGCCCAACCGGGTGGTAGACGGTCGATACACGTTCCGCGGCACGGAGTACGAACTCGCCCTCACCGAGCCCCGCCGCGGTCACGCATTGCACGGTCTCGCGGCGTGGCAGGAGTGGACGCTCGTCGACGAGGGCGACGACTTCGTCGAACTCGCTTTCCAGATCGAGGCACAGTCGGGATATCCGTTCCGCGTTCTCGTCGCCGCGCGTTACGAACTCTCGCCCTCCGGTCTGACAACGACCATCAGGGCCATCAACACGGGCCGCGATGCGGCCCCATATGGGACGGGCCCGCATCCATATCTTGTGGCGGGGCCCGGCCGGGTCGACGACTGGTCGCTCGAGCTACCGGCCCGCGCCGTCCTCACGGTCACCCCCGACCGACTGATTCCGATCGATCTCGGCGATGTGGAGCTCGAAGACGACGGCGCCTTCGATTTCGTCGCGACCCGGCCCATCGATTCGACATTCATCGACCATGCCTTCACCGAACTCGAACGCGACGAGGCCGGGGCCGCGACGGTGCGTGTCACAACGCACGACGGAGCCTCTGGCGTCGCGATCACGTGGGGCACGGAGTGCCAGTGGGTGCAGATCCATACAGCAGACCAGCCAGAGCCATCGATCAACCGGCTCGGGTTGGCGGTCGAACCGATGACCTGCCCTCCGGACGCCTTCAACACGGGCACCGACCTGGTCGTCCTCGACCCGGGCGAAGAGCACACCGCGAGTTGGACGATCTTCGCCCTATAAAGCACAAACCGCACACGCGCTGATCGAGTAGCCAGCCGAGGTACGAGGCCGGCGTATCGAGATTCATCTCGGGATCTCGATACGCGACTCGTTCCTCGCCGCTACTCGATCAGCGCGACGCGGTATGGTGCGTGGCTTACTACTCGGCTACGTCTTCGTCGACCCAGTCGAGGGTCTTCGTGACGGCCTTCTTCCAGTTGCGGTACAAGCGCTCGCGCTCGGCGTCGTCCATGTTCGGAGTCCAGCGCTTGTCTTCCTGCCAGTTGTTGCGCAGGTCGTCGAGGTTATCCCAGTAACCGACGGCCAGGCCAGCCGCGTAGGCCGCGCCGAGCGCCGTGGTCTCCGCAACGACCGGGCGAACCACGGGAACGTTCAGAATGTCGGCCTGGAACTGCAAGAGGGTGTCATTGGCAGTGGCGCCGCCGTCGACCTTCAGCTCGGTCAGCGGTACGCCGGAGTCGGCGTTGACCGCATCCAGAACCTCGCGGGTCTGGAACGCGATCGACTCGAGAGCCGCGCGGGCGATGTGGCCCTTGTTCACAAACCGGGTGAGACCGACCAGGGCGCCACGCGCATCCGATCGCCAATGCGGCGCGAACAGACCCGAGAACGCGGGTACGAAATAGGCTCCACCGTTGTCGTCGACCGTCTTGGCGAGCACCTCGATGTCGGGAGCGCTCTGGATGATGCCGAGGTTGTCGCGCAGCCACTGAACGAGCGAGCCGGTGACCGCGATGGAGCCTTCGAGGGCGTAGTGGGTTTCTCCGTCGCCGAGCTTGTAGCCGATGGTGGTGAGCAGGCCGTTCTCGCTCTTGACGATGTCAGTGCCGGTGTTGAAGATGAGGAAGTTGCCGGTGCCGTAGGTGTTCTTCGCCTCGCCCTTGTCGAACGCCGCCTGGCCGAACGTGGCGGCCTGCTGGTCACCCAGGATTCCGGCCACCGGAACCTCGCGCAGCAGGCTCGAGTCGGAGACGGTGCCGTAGACCTCGGAGGAGGAGCGAACCTCGGGCAGCATCGACTTGGGAACGTCGAACGCCTTGAGGATCTCGTCGTCCCACTCGAGAGTCTTGAGATCGAGGAACAGCGTGCGGCTGGCGTTCGTGACGTCGGTCGCGTGCACTCCCCCGTTGACGCCTCCGGTCAGGTTCCAGAGAACCCACGTGTCGGTCGTTCCGAAGATGAGGTCGCCGGCCTCGGCGCGTTCGCGGGCGCCCTCGACGTTCTCGAGGATCCAGACGATCTTGGTACCGGCGAAGTACGTCGACAGCGGAAGACCCACCGTGTCCTTGAAGCGGTCTCCGCCGCCATCGGCAGAGAGGCGATCGACGATGGACTGCGTACGGGTGTCCTGCCAGACGATCGCGTTGTAGACGGACTCGCCGGTGTTCTTGTCCCACACGACGGCCGTCTCGCGCTGGTTGGTGATGCCGACCGCGACGATGTCGTGACGCGTCAGGTTCGCCTTCGAGAGGGCCTGACCGATGACCTCACGAACGTTGTCCCAGATCTCCTTGGGGTTGTGCTCGACCCAGCCCGCTTTGGGGAAGATCTGCTCGTGCTCCTTCTGGCCCGTCGAGACGATTCCGCCCTCGTGGTTGAAGATGATCGCGCGGGAACTCGTGGTTCCCTGGTCGATCGCAATGACGTACTTGCTCATGTCTAACTCCTTCGTTATGTGGTTCTAGTGAGGCGGGATGCCGGTCAGGTGAGGATGGGGAGGAGTGGTCCGGCGGCGAGGCCGGCGATGACGCCTCCGACGACGGGGCCGAAGACCGGGATCCAGGAGTACGACCAGTCCGATCCGCCCTTGCCCTTGATCGGCAGTAGGGCGTGCGCGATACGCGGACCGAGGTCAC
>NZ_FXAY01000004.1 GCF_900177685.1 Agreia pratensis | reverse complement strand
CGTTGGCGACAACACCACAACCGAGCAGAACCAGCAGGGCAGTGCCTACCAACTCCGCAAGAAATACAACCCCAAGATTGTCCACATTGACCTTCCTTCACGTGACATCGACGTCACTTCGATAAAACTGAGGGGCCGTCACAACGCCGACCCCTCATTGACGCTAGCGATCCGTTGTCGATGCAATCAACCGATTCGCCTGCACGTCTGTTCAGACTCTGCTCCGTCAGTCGGTGACGACCGCAGCAGCGATGGGCGTCTGAGCGGCATCGAGTTCCAGCCCGTGGAACAAGGCGAGGTCGCGCACAGCAGCCGCACGCTCGACGGCGACCTGCGCTGCAGACCAGCCCAGCGCATCCGCGACGAGAGAGCTGAGCTCGTCGAATGCGCCCTGGTCGAGCTCACCTACGAACGCGAGGATCGTGCGACGCAGAACAAGATCGGTGAGGTGCACGACGAACTCGTTCTCGACCAGATAGGCGATCTCTGCAGCCGAGAATCCCGACACATGGGTGAGCTGCTTGTCCTCGTCTGCGGCGCTCAGGGCATCGATGACCTTGTCGGCCTTCGTTCCATACCGTGCCAACAGGGCGCGGGCACGCTCGGCGCCGACATCGGATGCGTGTGCCGAGACCCAGGTATCGGTCGCCTGGGCGGTGCTCGGGAATCCGACGCCGCCGCCGATGGCGAGCTTCTCGGTGCTGACGCTGCGCGTGCGACCGATCAGCTCGAGCGTCTCATTGGTGAGGTGCTCGGAGAGAGCGCGGAACGTCGTCCACTTGCCGCCGACGAGGCTCAGCATCGGAATCTTTGTTCCGCCGAGTCGCGACGGTTCGATGCGGTAGTCACGAGAGACGAATCCGGGCGCCGTGTCGTCATGCTTGGGCAGCGGCCGGATGCCCGAATAGCGATACACGATCTGCGATCGGTCGACAGGGATTCGTGGGAAAACGTGCGACACGAGCTTGAAGAAATAGTCGACCTCTTCTTCAGTGCACACCGCGGGCTGGGTGATGTCGGCCTCGAGGTCCGTGGTTCCGACGAGTACTCGACCGTTGAGCGGATAGATCAGCACGATACGGCCGTCATTGTTCTCGAAGAAGACCTCACCGCCGGCGCACGCCTTGTAGAGGGCGGGGTTGTCGAGCACGATGTGAGAGCCCTTGGTTCCGCCCATAAAAGTACTCGGCATCCCGAGGGCCTCGTTCGTGAGATCCGTCCACGGGCCGGTGGTGTTGACGACGACGTCGGCCGCGACAGTGAACTCGCGACCGGAGACCGTGTCTCGCAGAAGAACGTCATTGCCCGACACACCGATGGCCTCGACGTAGTTTGCACTGCGAGCATTCGAGCCCACCGCGCGGGCATCCTCGACCAGGTCGAGAGCCAGACGCTCGGGGTTTTCGACGGCAGCGTCGAAGTAGGTCGCCGTGTACTTCACGTCAGGGCGGAGCTGGGGAAGCTTCTCGAGCGACTTCTTGCGACCGGCGAACTGGTGACGAGGCACGGAACCGCCGTCGCGCGAGAACGAGTCGTAGCCGAGCAGCCCGAGCTTGATGAGCAGCGCGCCGCGCTCCTTCGGCTTGCCCTGCTTGTGCGTGAGGAAGCGCAGAGGTGCAGAGACGATGCCCGAGAATGTCGAGAAGATGGGGATCGTCGTGGGCAGCGGCTTCACGTAGTGCGGGGCAAGCCGCAACAGACGGTTACGCTCCTGCACGGACTCGCGCACGAGTCGGAATTCGCCGTTCTCGAGGTAGCGCACGCCACCGTGGATCATGTGGCTCGACGCGGCCGAAGCACCTGAGCAGTAGTCGCTGCGCTCGACGAGGATCACATCGACCCCCTGCAGCGCCAGGTCACGGAACGTCGCGATTCCGTTGATGCCTCCGCCGATCACGAGCACCTGCGCTCGTGGCTGCGCGACGAGGCCCGCGACGTCGGGCCGAAGCTCTGCGGCGCTGGATGGGGAAACGACTGGTGCACTCACTGTGTACTCGCCTTCGTGTAAGTAAGTTCTTGATTACCCATCAAGTCTCGACATCTGTACACAATTGTTCAAGCGATATGCACAGACGTGCAGTCCGTGGGAGTATGGTCACATGACCATCGCTTCCGCGGACCAGCACGCAGAGAAATCGCGCGACGCCTTGCGCGCTGCTCAGCTCTACTACCTCCAGGACATAACCATGGAGGCTATTGCTCACGAGTTGCACACCTCGCGCTCGTCGGTCTCACGCCTGCTGAGTTTTGCGCGGGAGACGGGCCTCGTCGAGATCCAGGTCAAGTCGCCGGCAGAGCGGGTCTCGACATCTCAGCAGCGGATGCGCGAGCGCTACGGCGTCACCGCCCACATCGTGCCCGTGCCCGCGTCGACGAACGAGGTCGATCGCCTCGAACGTGTGGCCGTGTCGGCTGCACGCATTCTCACCCCGTTCGTCGATTCCAACATGACGATCGGAGTCGCCTGGGGATCGACAATCAGCGCAGTGAGCCGTCACCTCCCCGAAAAAGTGACACACAACACGACGCTCGTGCAGCTCAACGGGGCCGCGAACTTCCAGACGACCGGCATCGTGTACGCGAGCGAGATCATGACCCGCTTCGGAGTCGCGTTCGGCGCCGCTGTGCAGCAGTTTCCCGTTCCCGCGTTCTTCGACGACGCTGCAACCAAGCAGGCGATGTGGCGCGAACGAGCGATCAGACGCGTACTCGATATCCAGAAGAGAATGGATATAGCCCTCTTCGGCCTCGGTTCGCCATTCGCCGATGTGCCCAGCCACGTCTATATCGGCGGCTACCTCGACGAGTCCGACTATGCATCCCTCACTCGATCGGATGTCGTCGGTGACGTCGCCACCGTGTTCTACCGAGCCGATGGGTCGTCGACCGACATCCCCATGAACTCGCGCACGAGTGGCCCCAGCCTCGAACTCGTGTCGCGCGTAGCCCGGCGTGTCTGCGTGGTGAGCGGCAAGTCGAAGTTGCCAGCCCTTCGGGGCGCCCTGGCCGCAGGCCTCATCACCGACCTGATCATCGATGAGCCCACGGCACATCTGCTGACCGATGATGCGGCGTAATCGACTGCGCTCGCCCACGCTCCGGATGCCGGCGGTCGGTTTCTCTTCCTGACCCCATGCACCCCCGTGGCCCGGTATCCTAAAAAACGGCCTGCCCGACCACAGCGACGGTATTCGATCGATCCGAATGCCGAAGGAGTTCCATGACTTTCGATGCCCTCTCCCCCGAACCTCAGAATTCCGACGAGAACCGGGAGAAAGTCGATTCTTCCGCCGTGTCCAAGACCGAACAGCCACTTGTGCTCTCGGGTCGTGATCGCTTCGCCGTCAGGCTCATCGATGCCGCCGTCAAGATCGGGTCGGAGGACTTTCAGGCGCGCTACCGCCCTGTCACCGAAGAACTCTTCAGCCACCACCTCATCGACCCCACGGCCAAGCCTGCCTACGTTCAACCCGACCTCGAACCGATTTCGACACTCGAGACCACAGAAGATCCACTCGAGATCATCCGTCTACACCTCGACAGCGTGATCGAGGATCGCCAGGCGCGCGACGAAGCACGAATCAACGCCGAAGCACACCTGGCGGACGTCTCGGCACAACTGGCCGAGTCTCGGGCGCATGCCGACGACCTGCAGCAGCAGCTGACCACACAGACCGCTCGCGCCGAGAATGCCGAGGCAGAGGTCGAGCGGCTCCGGGCAGAACTGCAGAGCCAGGTAACAGCCCTCACCGCGCAGCGCGAGGCCGAGGTGGCAGCCCTGCACCAGCAGCGCGAGAGCGAGGTGGCGGCCTTGCACCAGCAGCGCGAGCACGAGGTGTCCGCTCTGAACGATCAGCGTACCGCCGAGGTAGCGGAGCTTTCGGCTCGCTTGACGGCCGAGGTGACAGCCCTCACCACGCAGCGTGACACCGAGGTCAGTTCCGCTCACCAACAGCGCGAAGCAGAACTTTCGGCGCTGACGAACGAGCGCGACGCGCAGGTTGCCGCCTTGCACCAGCAGCGCGAGAACGAGCTGCTCTCGTTGACGACCCAGCACGACGCTCAACTGGCGACGCTGCAGCAGAACCACGACGCAGAGGTGGCGGAGCTCCGAGCCAAGCTGACTTCCGAGGTCGCAGCAGTGTCGAGCCAGCGGGAGAACGAGGTCGCGACGCTCCGCAGCGAGCGAGACGCCACGATCGCCGGGCTTCACGCGCAGCGGGAGACCGAGGTGGCGTCGCTCACGGCGGAGCTCGCCGAACTTCGCGCCCAACGCGACGCGCAGGTCGCCGAGCTCACGGCACGACTGGAGTCTCAGATCGCCGAGCTGGAGGGCACCCGCACGACAGACGTCACCGCGCTTGCCGCAGAGCACACCACGCAACTCGAGACCATCGATGAGGCCCACCAGCAGCAGATCGCCGACTTGAAGGCCGCGCATGACGCTCAGGTAGACGAACTGACCAGCGCACACGAGCAGCAGATCGCGGAACTGAGCGCCAGCCACGAGCGGCAGACGTCGGAACTGATCGCAGAGAAGGAGGCCTTGGCTTCCGACACGCAGGCAGACTCCATAGACACTGGCACGGCGCTCTCCGAGGTGCGGAGCGACCTGGCCGACGCTATCGCTCGGGCCGAGCAGACGGCATCCGATCTCGAAGAGAGCCGCGCCGAGATCACTGCACTGCGTGAGGAACGCGACCGCAGCGCCGCCCAGCGCGATGCGGCGATCGAGGAGCTCGACGGCGTCACCGCCCAGCGCGGCGAATGGGAGAACCGGCTTCGCCTGACCGTGGCCGCTCTGGCGAGCGCCGACGTCGTCGGCGACTGGACCGAGGACAACGCCCCCGACGAGCGACTGGTCGAGTTCGTGCAGTCGACGACGCAGGCGCTCGAGCAGAAGATCAGTCGTATCGAACAGATTGCGACGGAAGAGCTCGTCGACGAGTCAGAGACGAATGAGTACGCGATCGGCGCAAACGACGCGGCCGTGCGAGTGCTCAACGCACTCGACGATGTCGATGCTGATGCTGATGTCGATGTGCCTGTCGACGCTCAATAGCTCGGGGCGACCGGGGCGGCTCACGACGCTCTAGGCGAAGCCGCCTCGCCACTGCTCTCGTCGAGTCGGAGACCGGGTTGCGGCTGCTTGCGCAGCTGACCGGAAACGGTCAGAGCAACGATCAGACCGACCAGCACGATTGCCCCAGGAACTCCGAGGATCGTTCCCCAGACGGCATTCTCCCCCGGATGCGCGTCTGAGAACGTGACCAGCCAGGTCGTGGTCGCCGCGTTGATGGCGCCGTGGGCGATCACGGCAGGCCAAACAGACGCCGTGCGCAGACGAAGCCAGCCGAAGATGATGCCGAGAAGCACACACCATGCTGTCATGAGCGCCACTCCCACCAGGTCGGTGCGGCCGTAGTTGTAGCCGAGCAGGATGATCGGCGAATGCCACACGCCCCAGATGACTCCGGTGATGAGCAGGGCAGGCCACGTGCCGAGCGGCCGCAGGTTCGGCAGCAGCCATCCTCGCCAGCCGAGCTCCTCGCCGAAGGCGGCAAACGACGAACTCACGATCGCGATCGGCAGCGTCACGACGTTGATCAGCACGATCATCTCGATCGACAACCCAGGAACGTTTTGACCCGCCGCGGCCATGGCTGCGTCGAGGCCGGAGTACGACACGAAGTCGAGCCGGATCAAACCGAGAGCACTACCCAACAGCATCGCGAGGAAAGCAAGGACCGGGACACCGACGAACGCCAGGGCGCAGAACAGAAGTGTTCGTCCGATCGGACGCAGCGGCGAGAGCCCGAGCAGGCGCGGGATACTCGCCGGCCTCCTGATGAACAGCACACAGACGAGGGCGGCAATCGTCGGCGTGTACATCATCGCGAGCGTGGTGAGCATAAAACGTGAATCCGACAGGCCCTCACCGGAGAACCAGATGGGAAGCTGCACCAGCCAGCCGAGACCGCACGAGATCGCCGCGAAGGACAGAACCGCAGGCCAGGAGACAGACGTCGGATACACCGGCCCCCGTCTGATGTTCTTGGCCCGCTGCGCCTCTGCCTTCGCCAACCGAATATCGGATGCTGTGGCCGGCACCACGGCGATGGGCGGACTCGCCAGCACCGGCGTGGGATCCTGCGATGCGTTGCTCATTTACGACTCCTTGCTCGACACCTGATCGTGCGTCTCAGAGTATGAACGTCGTGTACTCCCGCACATCCGCCGCACGATTGACCCGATGCGCGCTACTCCCCCTTGCGAGGGAGAGAGCTGGGCGACACCACTGATGTGACAGGCTTGTCGCTGTGCCCAAAACTCTCGATGCGATCGACCTCGACGTAGAACTCGATGAGCGACTATCGCTGGGCGCTCCATGGATAACGCTCGTGTGGAACGACCCGGTCAATCTCATGTCGTACGTCTCCTACGTCTTTCGCAGCTACTTCGGATTCTCGAAGGCCGAGGCCGAGCGCAGAATGCTGCAGGTGCACACCGAGGGTCGAGCCGTCGTAGCCACGGGCACGCGCGAGGAGATGGAACGGCACGTCGAAGCCATGCACGGCTTCGGCCTCTGGGCGACGCTGCAGAGAGTCGACTCGTGACCCCGTTCACCCGAGAAGGCGACGTCATCACTGCCTCGTTCGAGCATGTCGAGACCGACATCCTGGTCAAGCTCGCTACCGACGTGCAGGAGCTCCTCACCGACACCTCCGGAGTCGAGCCTCACTCACCTGGATCACGGGCCATTGACAGACTCCTGCCCGCAGCGTATGGCGATGGCGGCGAGGACGATGCCGAGTTCCGTCGCTTCACTTCAGATGGTCTCATCGAAGGCAAGGTGAGCAACGCCCAGTCGGTGATCGACGCTCTTCTATCCGCGCGCGTATCGGGCAATCCGGTGAGGCTGGATGCGGCTGCATCACAGGCCTGGCTGCGATGCCTCACCGACATCCGGCTCACGATCGCCGCCGATCTGGGTATCGAGCACGACGATGACGAGCTTCAGCCGGCCGATCGAGACCGCTATCTGCTCGACGTCTACAGGTGGGTGGGGTTCGTGCAGGAGACCCTGATCAACACGCTGGAGGTCGAGCTCTCCTGAACCATTGAGACTCGGTGTCCCATCGCGCATTACAGCCGCGGCGTCAAGACAGAGAGACTGTAGGGCGGAAACGAACTTCAGGAGAATTCATGGCAGTCGAGTATGGCGAGTCGCTGAACGGAATCCGGTCGACCCGCATGACCTCAGAGCAGATCCGGCGTCGTATGCTCGACGCTGCGATCGCCTCGGTCGGCAAAGGAGGCATGAGCCTGGGCTTTCCCGGTCTTCAGATGGACGAGGTGATCACGGCTGCTGGTGTCTCCCGGAGCTCCGTCTATCGCATCTGGCATTCGAAAGAGATGTTCGTCGGCGATCTGCTCAACGAGGCCGCGAGTCGTTTCTCAGACGAGCTCAGCGACGATCACGCGCTCCGCACCGCTATAGACCTCATTTCGTCTCGACCCGACCTGCACTCGTCCGAAGCGGGGAGGCTCCGTCTCATACGTGAGGCCATCAGAGTCGTCCTCGAGCAGAATTTCTACAGCACGATCGACTCGGCGGCGTGGCAGTCGTTTCTCGCGACGTCGGCAGCGCTTCTCGTCGACGATGGCAACGAGGCGCTGCGCCGTGTCGCCGAAACGCTTCGGCAAGGCAGCGACCGATTCATTGCCCAGATGGCCGCATTCCACGAGGCCCTGACATGTCTGCTCGGATTCAAGCTACGCGACGACTTCGCCGGCGGATACACCCTGTACGCCGTGCTCGGCTCGTCGATTGTAGAAGGCCTCGCGGTGCGTCACTTGTCGAACCCCGCCGTGACGGACAACTTCTACGTCGGCCCGCCGACTCTCACCGATGAGCCCACGGAATGGGCGCCGTCGGCGATCGGCTTCCTCGCCATCTTCGATCAGTTCCTCGTTCCAGATCCCGACTTCGACCCGAGCACGATCTGCTCCTGCCTGGAGGAGCTCGGCCGCACGACAGGAGGCCGTTCGGCGGCCGTCGACGCACCGTGATCTGTCTCCCCCACACGGTCAACGGTCGACGATGATCTCCCAAATGCGAGCCGATGCCCGCATGACTCAGAGAGAGGCTCTGATCATGCTCGGCTCAACATTTCGTTTTCCGCTCGAGATCGACGACGATGGTTCGGCCTATCTCAGGCCCACCTCAGACACCACGCTCGAGGTGCATGTCGACGACGCCGATCCGCTGCATCCACTCGTGCTCACCGTGTGGCACTGGAAGGGCCACGCAGAAGCCCTGCTCGCGCGCGATGAATTACGAATCCTCATCTCAGGCAAGACAGGCTGGCACATCGTTCCCACGGAGCGAGAGTAAGAGCGAGCAGAGACGTTAAACGACGAAAGCCTCAGACTTTCGTCTGAGGCTTTCGTACTTCTGTTGCGGGGACAGGATTTGAACCTGCGACCTCTGGGTTATGAGCCCAGCGAGCTACCGAACTGCTCCACCCCGCGCTACCTGTTAAGACTAACACAGGGTGGGAGCGGTTCGGACCACCGGGCCGGGCTTATTGCCCCTGCGCCGACAACGCGCGGTCGAGGGCGGCCTTGAGCTTGGCGTCGGCAGCACCGTACGCAGCCCAATCGCCTGCCTTCATCGCGGTGTCACGCTCATCGAGCGCTGCCTTGGCATCTTTCAACGCCTGGGTCAGACCGCCGGTGTCTGTCGTCGGTGTACCCGTTCCGGTATTCGGCTGCGTGCCCGCCGAATTGTCGGGCGCCTGGCCGCCATCAGTGACGGGAACGGACTCGTCGCCGGCAACCGCGCCGGAGTCTCCACCGAACAGCTCGTCAAGTGCCGCATCCAAGGTGTCTTCGAACGCGATCTTGTCACCGAAAGCGACGAGGATCTTCTGCAGAAGCGGGTAGCTGGTGCCGCCCTTGGACTGAACGTAGACCGGCTGCACGTAGAGGAGTCCGCCACCGACCGGGAGGGTCAACAGGTTTCCACTCTTGACCTGGGTCTCACCCTGTCTCAGCAGGTTGAGCGCCTGCGACACGGTCGGGTCGGTGGTGAAGTTGTTCTGCACCTGACCTGGGCCGGGCACGGTGTCGTCCTTCGGTAACGTCAGCAGCCTGAGCTTGCCGTAGTCGGCCGAGACTTTGCCGTCTTCTGAGCCGGCGTTCGAGTCGACAGCCAGATATCCGTTCAAGACGTTTCGACTGCCCTCACCGGTCGACACGGGAATGAAGGTCGAGTAGAGCGAGTACGACGGTGCCTCCTGACCGGGCATCTGCAGCGTCAAGTAGTACGGCGGTTGCAGACTCGGGCTATTCGACGGGGCGGTGGGGTCGTTCGGAGTGGTCCAGGCATCCTGCTTGGAGTAGAACGAACCGGCGTCTGTCACGTGGTACTCGCCGAGGATCGCGCGCTGCACCTTGAACAGGTCGGCCGGATAGCGCACGTGGCTCAGAAGGTCGCCGCTCATCTCGCTCATCGGCTTGAGCGTCGACGGGAAGATCTTCTGCCAGGTCTTGAGCAGCGGATCGGTGTCGTCCCAGGCATACAGGGTGACCTTGCCGTCGTAAGCGTCGACCGTGGCCTTGACCGAGTTGCGGATGTAGTTGATGTCATCGACAGCGAACGCCGGCCGGGGCTGATACGTGTCGGCGATCACATCGGAGAGGCTCTCCGTGCGCGAATACGGATAGTTCGCGCTCGTGGTGTAGCCGTCGACGATCCAGACGACCTTGCCGTCGACGACAGAGGCGTAAGGATCGGAGTCCATCGTCAGATAGGGCGCGACCTTCGCGACTCGCTTCGCCGGGTCACGGTCGTAGAGAATCTGCGACTGGTCGGTCACACCGTCTGACAGGAAGATCTGCTCCGACTGGAACTTCAAGGCATAGACGAGCTTGTTGAAGATGTTGTCGAGCTTCGGTCCACCGTCTCCGGTGAACGTGGTGTAGGTCTGCTGCGCACCCTCTTCGCCCGACGGGTAATCGAGCTCGTTCTTCGGGCCGCCTTCTGGCCCTCCGACGATGGAGTAGTCGGGCGACGTTTCGCCGAAGTACACTCGCGGCTCGTACTGAC
The DNA here is from genome assembly GCF_900177685.1 of Agreia pratensis. Taxonomy (GTDB): domain Bacteria; phylum Actinomycetota; class Actinomycetes; order Actinomycetales; family Microbacteriaceae; genus Agreia; species Agreia pratensis. Next base: position 307,629 of record NZ_FXAY01000004.1, on the reverse strand, counting down.
CGAGCTCGCCTGTGGTCGGAATGCCCGACTCGAGGAAGACGGGCTGCCCGTCGACAGAGCGCTGGTTGCCGAACGCCGCGACGAGTCCGTAGCCGTGGGTGTAGACGATGTGCTGGTTGTACCAGGTGTTCGACGTGCCGAGGCCGTCGAGGTTCAGATCGCGAACGGTGGTCACCGCATCTTGCACGGTGCCGTTGATGTTGTAGCGATCGACATCGAGGTACTGCGGGAACTGGTAGTACTGGCGGAACTGCTCGAGCTGCTTGTAGGTGTCGGAGACGAGAGCCGGGTCGATGATGCGGATGTTCGCGGTCGTGACCGCATCCTGTCGCAGCGCACCTGCGGTCGCGTCGGTCGTGGCGTCGTATTCGGTCTCTTCTACGCCGGAGACGCCGTAGGCGTCGCGGGTGGAGTCGATGTTGCGCTGGATGTACTCCGACTCGAGCGAACGCTCGGACGGGTCGACCTGGAAGCGCTGAACGACCCACGGGTAGAGCGAGCCGAGGATGAGGCTCGAGACGATGAGCAGCACCGTGCCGATGATCGGCAGACGCCAGCGACCGATGACCGCGGCAACGATGAACAGCAGCGCCACGATGCCAGCGATACCGGCCAGGATCGAAAGGCCCGGGATGGTGCCGTTGACATCGGCGTAGGTCGCCCCTGTGATGAGCTTGCCGGTGCCATTCGTGGCCGTGGCGTACTGGTCGAGCCAGATGCTGGCGGCCTGAACGGCGAGGTACAGCGCGGCCAGAATCGCGATCTGGATGCGCGCTGTCTTGGAGATTCGCACCTCGCGGCCGGCCACACGAATCGCTCCGTAGAGGTAGCTGGTGGCAAGGGCGGCGATTCCCGCAACGAGGATGACGGCGGAAGCGAACCCGACGACGCCACGGAAGAACGGAAGGTCGTAGAGGAAGAACGAGATGTCGAGACCGAACTGCGGGTCGGTCTGGCCCGTGGGAGTTCTGTTCAGCCACATGAGGGTCAGCTGCCAGCGCGAGGCCGTGGCGACACCCGCGAAGATGCCGAGCACAACGGGGATGGCGATGGAGGCGAGGCGTCGAAGCGGCTCAACGACCTGCTGATAGCGGTCGAGTTGCGAGTTGAGTTTCGCGTAGACGGGACGCCAGCGGAACGCGATCTCGATGGATGCCCAGACGGGAACCGCCATGGCCAGGAATCCGACGAGGAACATCACCCCGCCCGCAGTCCATTGCGTGGTCAGCACATCGAGGAACCCGAGCTGGTCGTACCAGAGGATCTCGGTGTAGAGATTGGAGAAAGCGAAGAATGCGATTGCCAGGGCGACGACGATGGCGATGGTGATCGCCAGGGGTGCTCGGGATCTTCTGATGGGCTTCTCGGCGGTTTGGGAAGTCACGTGTGGGGGCCTCTTTACAGCGGTGCGGTGTCTGTCCATCCTAGACAAGGCATGCTGAGAAGTGCCCAGGCGACAGTTGCGCCACGGGAGAACACGGCCTACTCCACGGCCAGGGGCCGACTACTTGGCGGCGCTCGCGTCGCAGGTGGGCAGTGCGTCGAGACCGGTGCCGCTCGAGATCGCCTTCAGGGCATTCAGCGAATCGTCGAGGGTCGCCACCGCGAAGACTCGGATGCCGTCAGGCACGTGCCCCGTGACCTCGTCGCAATTCGACGCTGGAGCCAGAAACCAATCGGCTCCGGCGTCACGCGCGCCGAAGAGTTTCTGGCGGATACCGCCGATCGGACCGACGGTGCCGTCTGCCGAGATCGTTCCCGTGCCGGCCACCTTCTGACCGCCGTTCAACTCGCCATCTCTGAGCTTGTCGATGATTCCGAGCGCGAACATCATGCCGGCGCTCGGGCCACCGACGTTGTCGAGCTGGATCTTCACATCGAACGGGAAATCGAAGTTGGACTGCACGCCGATTCCCAAGACCGATGTGTCACCGCTCGTGATCGGGGTGATGGATGCCTCTACGGGCGTGCCAGCGCGCGTCACGTCGACGATGGCTGGCTTGTCGACGCCGTTCGCCGCAACGGCCGCCCGGAGTTGGTCGATGGAGCCGACGGCCTGGCCGTTGACACTCGTCACGATGTCGCCGGTCTCGAGTTCGCCTTCGGCGGGCGAATCCTTCGCCACGCTTCCGACGCTGACGCTGGTCGTGAAGTCGTAGCCGAGGCTGCTGAGCGCAGCCGCTATCGCCTCCTGCTGGCTGTCGACCATCAAAGCGGCGTTCTGCTCGTCACGCTGTTCTGTCGTGACGTCGGGAGGATAGACGGCTTCGAGCGGCACAACGGCCTTGCTGCTGTCGAAATACGCCTGCACGACCTCGGCCCACGACGGGGTCTGCTTCGGAGTGCCGACAACCGAGACCGTGAGCATGTCGAGGGTGCCCGAGGTCGGATACGTGGTCTCCCCGTCGATAGAGATCAGCGGGGTGTCCTTGCCCTCCACCGTCTGAGAGCCGAGAGTGTCGAACACGGGGCCCGGCTGCTCGATGACATAGGGAGTCGGAAGGAAACTCATAACGAGGCCGAGCACGAGCGCGAGGACCAGGACGGTCCAGCCCGTTGTCCGACGACGTGCAGCGCGACGCTCGGTAGCGATCTCCTCGGGTGAGCGGAGCACGAAGGGCACGCCCGCCCGCGCATCCGTATCGTCGAGGCGGTCTGCGTCATTCGCACCGAACAGGCTCACGTGTCTCCTCGACGAAGGGTGGAAATCAGATGGGGGCGGAGCCCGATGGGGATTGTTCGCCACGGGCGCACGGCCGGAGGCCCCAGCCTATGGGAAATCCCAGCAAGGCCGATCAGCCACGGGATAGCGTAGAGATCAATTCTGACAGCAGGCATGGAGCACACCGGGTCCGCGCCGACTGTCATGCGAAAGAGGTTTCCTGCCATGAGCGATGACACACCGAAGGAGCCGGAGGACGACTTCCGCGACATGCTGCGGAGCTTCCTCGAGGGCAACTCCGAGATGGACCCGGCCAAACTTGCGAGCGCGGCGGGACTCCCCTCGGATCCCGCGGCCGTGCAGCAGCTCATGCAGCAGCTGCAGAACGCGATGCGCACGACGGGCGATGGAATCGACTGGCAGGTCGCCACGAAGCAGGCGAACGAGTTCGCTGGGCAATCATCACTCAGCGTCACCGACGCGCAGCGCACCGAACTAGACGGGGCTCTTCACATCGCAGCGCTCTGGCTCGACGAGGTCACGAGTGTCACCGAGCTGGCTCTGCCCCCCGCCTATCTGACCCGCCAGCAGTGGACGACCGAGACGATGCCCGTCTGGAGCCAGCTCGCCGAACCCGTCGCGCTGAGCATCGCCGATGCTCTGACAGCTGTGTTGAAGGATCAGGCTCCGGAAGAGATGGCGGGCATGCTCGCCGGAGCGTCCAAGCTCATGCGCAACCTCGGAGGTGCACTCTTCGCCGTGCAGCTCGGCCAGGTCGTCGGCCAGCTCTCGACCGAGGTCGTGTCGGGCGGCGATGTGGGCATCCCGCTCTTCGAAGATCAGACGGCCGCACTGCTGCCACAGAACATAGCGACGTTCAGCGACGGCCTCGACATCCCCCTCGATCAGGTTCAGCTCTACCTCGCTGTTCGAGAGTTGGCCCATGCCCGACTCTTCCGGCACGCCAAGTGGCTGCGACTGCACCTCATCACCTCGATCACGGAATTCGCGCGGGGAATCCGAATCGACACCGAGCGTCTCGAGGAACTCGCGGAGGGATTCGATCCCTCGAACCCCGAGGAGCTTCGCCAGGCTGTCGTCTCGGGAGCGCTTATTCCGCCGAAGACCGACGCTCAGCAGCACGCCCTTACCCGTCTCGAAACCATGCTCGCGCTCATCGAAGGCTGGGTCGACGTCGTCACCGCGCAGGCGACGAAACGCCTCCCCTCGAGCAACGCCGTCGCAGAGACGGTGCGCAGACGCCGCGCCACCGGAGGTCCCGCTGAGTCCGCATTCTCGACGCTCATCGGACTCGAACTCCGTCCGCGACGCCTTCGCGAGGCAGCCGCGATGTGGCAGGCGGTGACCGACGCCGTGGGTTCAGACGTGCGCGATGAACTCTGGTCACACCCCGACCTCGTTCCAACCGCCGACGATATCGACGACCCTGCCGCGCTCGTGGCTCGACTGCAGGCTGGAACGCCCGCGCCCGACGAGATGGACCAGGCGCTCGAAGATCTGCTCCGCGGCGAGGGCGAGTAAACAGCAAGGCATCGACCGCAAGGGCGAGGCTGTGCATAACTTCGACAGCGTGCCCCGCCGATCGGGCATCATCGCTGCATGGTTCTGCAGATAGATCCCCGCTATCCCGTCCTGTGGCGCACGCCGTCGAGTATGCAGATCGGTGCTGACCGGTCGATCGTGACATTGCACGACGTGACCGTTGCCGAGGAGCATCTCGTGGCCGTGTTGCGCAAAGGCATCAGCGCGCCGGGGCTCGACATGATCGGCGAGACCGTCGGCGCCACGCCCGAACACGTCGCGGATCTCCTCGTGCGAATCCGCCCGGCACTCCGGCGTCATGACGATTCGAACCGCGGACTCGAGGGGTTCGCTGTCGTCGTCGCCGGTTCTGCGGAGGGCGCGAGCGCCATCCGCTCGGTGCTTTCAGGTCTGGGAGCCCAACTCGTCGATAGCAGCGCACCTGCCGATCTGGCGATCATCGTGTCGACCTTCAGCACCGATCCTCGCCAGTCCGGCGCCTGGCTTCGACGTGACATTCCTCACCTTGCCGTGGTGTTCGGTGATTCCGAGGTGCGCATCGGACCACTGGTGGAGCCTGGATCGGGTCCGTGCCTTCATTGCGTCGAACGCGCCCGAATCGATGTCGATCCGAGCTGGCCGGCCCTTGCCGGGCAGCTTCTAGGACGACGAGCACACACCGAAGACACGCTCACGGTGTCGACCGTGACGCCGATTGTGGCCCGCGCGGTACTCGATCGACTCGGGCCTGATTCTCCGCAATCCAGGAGGCTCCGGTTGCGCTCGCGCGCGAGAATCGTCGATGGCCAGACGGGCGACATCGAAGAGAAGACGTTCAGCCCTCACGCCGATTGTGCATGCCGGGGAGTGCCTCCTGCAGAAAACGCGACGGTTGCCTCTGCTGAGAGCGTCCCATCCCCGACTCCGAGTACGACAGTTCGAGTCGGCGGCGCGCGCGGGTGAGTCCCACGTAAAGAAGCCGTCTCTCCTCATCGATCTGCTCGAATGTCGTGGCGTAACTGATCGGAACGAGTCCCTCCGACAGGCCGGCGAGGAAGACCACGGGCCACTCGAGGCCCTTGGCGGAGTGCAGTGTCGCGAGGGTGACTGCTCGGAGCGTCGGCTCGTGCCCCGACCCCTGACGCTCCATCAACTCGTCAGTGAACTGGCGGAAGGTGGTCGAGGCCGGTTGGCTCTCGGCCAGGGCCATCAGAGCGTTGAGTGCCTCCCACTTGTCGCGGACAGCGCCGCGGGCTTCGGGGGCGTCCTGGCTCCACCCGAGCGAACGCAGAACATCGCTCACCGATTTGAACAGCGGTTCGCCGGTGATCGACACCGAAGCAGCTCTGAGCGACATCACCGCCTGTTTCACTTCGGGTAGATCGAAGAATCTCTTCGATCCTCGGATCTGATAGCTGACTCCCGCGTCTGCCAGCGCTGTCTCTAGGGCAGCTGCCTGCACGTTCACTCTGTAGAGCACGGCGATGTCCTCTGCCGGAGTTCCGTCGTCGATGAGTCGCGCGATCCTTGCCGCAATCCCCCTGGCCTCTGCCACATCTGATGCATAGGGGGTGACCTCGGGAGCGGTTCCCTGTTCGCCCAGCGCATGCAGAGACAAGGCGCCCGAACGTCCCTTCATCAATCGGTTGGCCGCGTCGACGATCGCCGGCGTGCTGCGGTAGTTCTGTTCCAAACGCACCGTCGTGGTGTTGTCGTACTCCGCAGCGAACGAGAGCAAGTAGTCGCTTCGGGCACCTGCGAAAGAGTAGATCGTCTGGCTGGCGTCACCGACGACACAGAGGTCACTCCGACCACCCACCCACAGCGACAGCAGATGATGCTGCAGCGGCGAGACGTCCTGGTATTCATCGACGACGAAGAACCGGTACTGCTCGTGCACCTGCATCGCAACGGCAGGTTCCTGCTCGATCATGCCAGCGGTCGCAAGCAGAACATCCTCGAAGTCGAGCTGACGGCGCTCGTCTTTGATGTCCTCGTACTTCTGGTGCAGGGCGAGCACCTGGTCGACTGTGAGCGTGCCCGGCAGCGAACGCGACGTGCGCAGGGCCAATTCATAGGCATCCAGATCGAGACTCGACACCTTTCGCCATTCGATCTCGGCGGCGAGGTCGCGGAGACTGGCCGTATCGACTTTCAGCCGCAGTGTCTCTGCGGCCTGACCCAGCAGCCGAGCCTTACCCTCGAGCACTCGCGGCATGTCGCCCCCGACGACGGTGGGCCAGAAATAGTTCAGCTGCGACAGTGCCGCGGCGTGAAACGTACGGGCCGAGACGCCACCGGCGCCGAGCGGGCGCAACCTCGTTCGCAGTTCCGCAGCCGAACGCGCGGTGAAGGTGAGCGCCATGACCCGATTGGGAGAGTAGACGCCCGTCGCAACGCCATAGGCGATCCGGTGAGTGATCGCCCGTGTCTTTCCGGTTCCTGCGCCGGCAAGGATGCAGACCGGACCGACGAGCGCGCGCGCAGCGATCTGCTGGTCATCGTCGAGAGCGGCGAGGATTCTCTCTGAGAGCTCTCCGTCCGCAACCGCTCCGGCGCTCACCATGCCAGGGCCTCGGCGGGCAGCGGCCCCCCGTACCAGTGCTCGAGGATGGCATGGGCGATCGAGGAGGGGCCGGGCAGGGCAACGCCCGTGGAGGGATCGGCGATCTCGGCCCGGGTGAACCATCGGAGGTCGAGGATCTCTTCGCCATCCGGGCGCAACGCGTCATCTGCGAATGCAGGATCGACCTGGGCGTAGAAACCGACCATCAGAGAGGCGGGGAAAGGCCACGGCTGCGACCCGAGGTACTGGGGAGTGAGGATGCGCACTCCCGACTCCTCGAATACCTCTCGCTGCGCGGCAGCCTCGAATGACTCCCCCGGTTCGACGAACCCGGCCAGCAGCGAATACCGGTTCTGCTTCCACATGGCGTTGGAGCCGAGAAGAATTCTGTCCCGAGCGTCGACGATGCCCACGATGACAGCGGCGTCGGTGCGTGGAAAGAGCTCGACGCCGAGTTCCACGTCACGTCGAACCCAGCCGCCCTTCTCTACGATCGTCTCCGCTCCGCTTCGGGGCGAGTGGCTGTGCGACGCATGCCATCCGGCAATCGCCAGCGCCTCGACGAACGCTCCGGCGTCGCGATCGCTCAAGACGGTCGCGGCTTCCCTGAGATTCAGCCAGCGGGCTTCGTCGGGCTCGAGCCTCTCGGCCTCGTCATCGCCCACGACGACGAGCACGATACGAGTACCGACCGGTTCGGGAGACGTGGTCGACAGCGATATGCCGAGGTAGACGCGCAGTTCGACATCGTGCACCCGATCGACGGGAAGAAGCGCCAGAGCCGGCCTGCTGCTGAAGTCGGGGCCCGCGAGAGCCCGCCCCCGCCACAGGGGAAGCAGGCGGGTCGTCGGATCGGCCCAGAGCTCGTCGAAGAGTTCGGGTCGGGCTCGAGCCTCGTGGTCGCGGTCGATTTCCTGCCGAGATAGAGGCAGGTGAGAAAGGAAGGTGGAAGTCATGTGAACCAATCGTGCGTGGCGAACGCACCGCTTAGAAGATGCCAGCCCTACCCTGTTGATATGGCCAGATCCCACTTCACTCTAGCCGCGCTCTCGACCGCGGCCGTTCCCGGGGCTGACATCGTCTCGACCAGGCCAATCGGCACAGGAACGGGCGGACGTTACGACTCCGCGGTCGTCACCCTGCGCGACCGCGATGAACTCATCGTTCGCGTGCCGACCTCGCAAGATGCCGAGACGGAACAGTCGCGCGACCTCGTCGCCCTCACCGCCCTCACCGCGGGATTCCGGGGCCGACTCCCCTTCGACGTTCCCCACGTCGAGGGCCAGACCCCTGTCGCGAATACGCGTGCGATCGTCTACGGCTACATCCCCGGCAACCCCGCCGTGCTGGCCGAACTCGACGCCGCCGATCCGGTGGCCGAGTCGATCGGCCGCGCCATCGCATCCATTCACTCGCTACCCACATCGCTCGTCACAGACTCGGGACTTCCCGTGCAGACGGCAGCCGACGCCGCTCGCGTCGCGCGCATCACCAAAGACCGGGCCGCTGCCACCGGTGCCGTGCCCTCCGACCTTCTCGCGCGTTGGTCGACCGCACTCGAAGACAGTGCACTCTGGCAATTCCAGCCGACCGTCGTGCACGGGTCGCTCTCCCCCGAATCCTTCCTCATCGCCAGCGACTCGGTGACGGGAGTCCTGGGCTGGTCACAGCTGCAGGTCGGTGACCCCGCCTCGGATCTGTTCTGGCTGAGCTCGGCCCCCAGCGAACAGTTGGCCACCCGCGTCTTCGGCGCATACAACCTGGGCCGGAGCACCCCGGTCGATCGTCAACTGCGCAAACGTGCGCGGTTGTATGCCGAGCTCGAGATCGCCAAATGGTTGCTGCACGGCACCGAGAAGCACGACGAGACGATCATCTCCGATGCCAAGACGATGCTGGCGGGCCTGTCAGTGAGCGTGGAATCGGACATGCTGAACCCGCTGTCTACCGACACGGGCCAGATCATGGCGGTCGAAGAGGTCGAGGAGATGCTGCGTCGCACGCCGCGCACCGATGCGTCGTCGGCACGCGACAGCACCCGGGTGAGCGGAATCTCCGAAGACTAGAACGGCCAGAGCTCGAGGAGCTGCTTCTCAGAGAAGAGTTCCTCGGGCGCGATGACCGTGTTGTCGGCGACGAAGTAGAACACGGCGTCGATGAGTTCGGGGTCTATGCCCTTCCACTTGGCATAGGCCAAGCGGTAGAGCGCCAGCTGCAATTGCTTCACCTCGAGGTCGTCGGGCGTGCTCGGCGCCTTTCCCGTCTTCCAGTCGACCACCTGGTAGCGCTCACCGTCGGTGAAGATGGCATCGATCTTGCAGACCACGACCTGAGTGCCGAGCACCAAATGGATCTCGAGTTCGACCTCGAGTGGCTGCCTGTCGGCCCACGGCGACGCTTCGAACGTGGCTTTGAGGCTCTCGAGTTGAGACTGCTCGAGGGGCAGCTCGTCGGTTGCCTGGTCGCTCTCTGCTGCCGCGGCGTCGATCAATTCCGCACTGCCGGCCATGCCATAGCGGCTCTCCACCCAGGCATGAAACCGGGTGCCCAGTCGTGTCTGCCGAAACGGCTTCTCCGGCATCGGGCGACGAAGCGACCGTGCGATCGCTTCGGGATCGGTCACGTAGTCCTTGAAGCGTGAGGCGGCGATACGGTTGGGCACCGGTGCGATCCCGGCCTCCTCGATCTGTCGGTCGCGTTCCGCCAAGAGCAGATCGAGGTCGCGCTGCCAGCGACCAGCGGCGAGCGGCTGAGGGCTCTGGATGCGCGCGAGCACCATCTCGGCGGCCTGCTCGACGCGGCCACGCCGGGCCCCCAGGGGATCGAGAGGCCACCGTGCGGTGAGGCCCTCTCCTTCAAGCGGGTTCTCCTCGTGTTGCGAGTGCTGCGGCAGGTCGACGATGAGCGCGGATTGCTCGAGCTCGGCGAGGAACGTCGACGCGCAGCGCGGTTTCGACTGGGTCGCCCAGAAGGAGCCGGTGAGCAAAAGGGAATGTCGCGCGCGGGTGACGGCGACGTAGATGAGCCGGCGTTCCTCTGCGAGGTGCTTCGCTGCCAACTCGGCCTGAAAAGTCTTCACCGCGCCATCGAATGCCTGTTGCGAAGCCAAGCCGCGCCAATCGAGCGAGGGCAGCGATGAGGCGTCTCCTCTGAACTCGTATGGCAGCACTCCGAAACGGAGCCATCCTTTTCCTTCTTTGCTCTGTGCTGGAATCTCATCCGCCACCAACCTCGGCACGGCCACGACGTCCCACTCCAGACCCTTCGATCCATGGATGGTGAGCAGCTGCACGGTTCCGGGCTCGGGCTCGTCGGTTCGGGGGCTCAGGTCGTCTCTCTTCTCAGCCCGGTCAAGCCATGCGAGGAAGCTCCCCAGAGTTCCCTCGTCGTCGCCCGCGAGAAAGGATGCGATCTCGTCGTGGAACGCGTCGAGCGCTCCCCGCGAGCCGCCGCTCGCCGTCACTCTCTCGTTGGCGGCGAGCTCTACGTCGAGAAGCAGCTGCTGCTCGACGAAGCGCACGAAATCGATGAGCGGAAGATTTGCGCGGGCTCGGAACGTGGCCAGCGTGCGACCAGCATGTCGGAGTCGTTCGAGGCCCGGCTCCGAGAAGCGCTCGAGTTGATGGTGAGTCGACACGTGCTCTGTAACGAAGTCGAGGGCATCGACGATCGATGCCGAATCGTCAGGCGCCACCGACTCGCGCATGCTGCGGGTGACGTCTTCTGGTACCGGGCGGTGAAAAGAATCTCGTGAAGCGAGCCAGCTTGCGAGCTCGGTCAGCGCTCTGAGATCGCGGACGCCGATGTTCCATCGGGCCCCAGAGAGAAGCCTGATCAACGATGACCCTGCTGCCGGATCGTGAGTGGCGCGGAGAGCGCTGACGACGTCGACGACCTCGGGCGAGCTCAGAAGCCCGCCGACGCCGAGGATGTGGAACGGAATTTTTCGGCGATCGAGAGCGGCGGCGAAGAAGTCCATGTGGCTTCGCACCCGGAACAGCATCGCCGCGGACAACGGCCTGGCCGAGTCGTGCGACGCTGACGACGCATGTGACGCGAACTGTTGGGCGAGCCACTCTGCCACCGCTTCGGCCTCGTCGTCGCGCGTCTCGAGAAACCGGTACTCGACGCTGCCGACGGGAGCATCGGGGCGAGGTTTCAGACGATACACGTCGACGGCGGACCCTTTGCGCAACGGCTCGACAAGGGTGTTGGCCGCATCGAGTACCGAACGAGAGTTGCGCCAACTGGTCGACAGAGAAAAGGTCGGAACGTCGCCAGAACCGAAGTCGCGTCCGAACCATCCGAGGTTGCTGGCGCTCGCACCCCTCCAGCCGTAGATCGACTGGTGTGGATCTCCAACGGCCATGACGCCATGCCCCCCGAACAGCCTGGCGAGCAAGCGGGTCTGCACGACAGACGTGTCTTGATACTCGTCGAGCAACACCACGGAGAAGCGCGAGCGATATTCGTCGACGATCTGCGGATTGCGCGTGCAGATCTCGAGCGCGAGCGCGACCTGATCGGAGAACTCCACCAAACCCTTCGCTTGCTTTTGCCGCGCATACGATCTCGCTAGATCGACGAGGAGGGGAAGTGCGCTGACGGGTTCGACGGCGGCGCCGACCGATGCATAAGGCGTCGCCTTAGCCTTGCCTTCTGTGTAAGGAAGATCGACCAGATAGGAGAACTTCTCGGCCAGCCCTGACACATCCTCCGCGTCGACCACGTTCTCACTGAGCTCAGAGCTGAGCGACAGCACGGCTTCGACGAGCTGGTCGAGGCTCTTTCCGAGCGGCACAAGCCTGTCATCGCCCTCAGCAAGCAGTACCCTTCGGGCCAGGCCCCACGCGGCATTCTCACCGAGGAGCACCGACTCGGGTTCGCGACCGACGAGCAAAGCGTTGTCTCGGAAGATCGTGTTGCCGAAGGAGTTGTATGTCGAGACGGTAGGCCTGTCGAAAAGATCGCGGGAATCCGCAGCGCCGTCGCCCCCCACCGCACCTTCGCCGGCGGCAGCCGGCAGTAGACCGGCTCGTCGCAGCGAGTCGATGTGCCCCGAGATTCGAGTGTTCAACTCGCCGGCCGCTTTACGAGTGAACGTCAGTCCGAGAACTTCGTTGACCTGAACCTGACCGTTCGCGAGCAACCAGACGACCCTGTTCGCCATCGTCGCCGTCTTGCCGCTTCCGGCACCGGCAATGACCAGCGACGGCACAAGAGGGGCTTCGATCACGGCACACTGTTCGTCGGTGGGTCGGGGCATTTCGAGCGCATCGGCGAGCTCGACCGCGCCTATCACGCGCTCACCGCCCTGATCACATGAATGCGACACGCGCCGTGCGACCACGGGTCGAGGCAGTGAGACCCGATGCGAGCGTCGACGTGCGCACCTGCCATTCCGGAGGCATCGGTCAGAATGCGCTGCCGGAACTCGTCGAGTTCGCCAGACGAGCGAGGCGCTTGGGTGTGGTCGACGAAGTTCTTGCCGCGGCTCGATTTCGACACGATGAGGAGCCGGGCTCCTCCGGGTCGAGCGTCACGGGGAACTCCGTCGATCAGGCCCGCCTTGAAAGCGAGCTGATATGCGCCCAGTTGGGCGTTCTCACCGATCTCCGCGGCCGTGTACGCCCGTTTGCCGGTCTTCAGATCGACGATCACCACCGATCCGTCTGGGTAGAGTTCGACTCGATCGATCGTTCCCCGGAGGACGGCTTGATCAACTTCTAGTTCGAACTTCGACTCCGCCCCCAAGAGCGTGCCGCCCTGGCGGTCGAAGTCGGCGAGATATGTCGACAGCCGAGACACGAGCTGCCTCGCCTCCCTGCGTTTGATCTCACTGAGCCACGATGATTCGAAATACAGTTCGCCCCAACGCGAGTCGACGAGGTCGAAAAGCGCCTGTTCGCTGGTGTCAGGGGCGGCTGCCGTCGTGCTCGTCTCCATCGCCTCGTGGATCAATGTTCCGACCTGCGACGAGGTGTTCGACGATCCTCCGCCCAGGTGATCGATCAACCAGTTGAGAGGACACGTCTCGAACGATTCCATGCGCGACGGCGAGACGGTGACCCGTGCCTCTTCGTCGGACAGGTCGACGAGCGGCTCCATCGAACTGGCCGCAGCCAGCCCGTACCACTCCGCTGGATGAGCTCCGGGCACCGCCTCACGCGCGAGAGTGGCGAGCGCGGATGCTGCTTGAGACTCGCCGCGAGTGACGACGGTTCGCCTGAGTACGCCGACGAGCCCACGCAACGACAACGGCGTGCGCGACACCGCGCCTGGAACAGGTTCGGGAAGCAGCTTGAAAAGCGGTGACGGCGATGAATCGTCGTCGTCTACCGCCGTGATCAGTAGTTCGACCGAGGCTCGGGAGATCGCCTGGGCGAACATTCGAAGCTCGTCGTGCAGAACGGCCGTTCTCTGGTCTAGTACAGCTGGCGCCTCGCCCCGCCTCGCCCCCTCGAGCGCGTCAGCACCGAGCAGGGTGCCTCGAATTCTGAGATTGGGCCACACATTTTCTTGAACCCCGGCCACCACGACGAGTGCGAACTGCGTGCCGACGGCCCCGGCTGGTGACGTGACGGTGACCGCGCGTGCCGTTGCCGCCCTCGCCAGAGTGTCTTCGGGAACGTCGACGTCGAGCAGCTGTTCGAGGAACACAGTGGCAGGAGCCTCGGGCGACCGTTCGACGAACCTCTTGGCAGAAGAGAAGAGCGCCACGACAGCGTCGAGGTCGTGCGCGGTCTCGTCGGCGACGAGGCCAGTGCCGAGGGATTGCGCGCGCCAGGGCTCCGCGAGTCCGCTGGTCTCCCAGATCTGCCACAACAGTTCTTCGACGCTGGCTTCGGTCGAGGCCGCCTCACAGGTCAAGGCGATCATCGTGGCAAGCAGACGCGCCTTGCGACCCACACGCGGCTCGATTCGAGCGAGAACCAGCGGCATCTGGAGGGCGTCTACCAAGAGCTCGGACCCCGTACGGTGCCCGCCGGATTCGAACTCGAGCTGCCGAAGGGCGCGTTTGAGTCTGCGGAGCAGCACCGCATCGGATGCTGCAAGCGGACTGAGCAGGAGCGCCTCAGCCAGTTCGCCCGTCAGTTCACGGCGCCCCAACGCGATCTCGAGAATGGATGCGAATGCCCGCACCACGGGTTCGTCTCGCAGCGCGACACGGGCCCTTGACACCCTCGTGGGCACGTCGAACGCCGCGAGTCCTCTTTCGAGAGGCGCGATCTGCGAGCCGCTTCGAACGATCACCGCCATGTCGTCCCACGCGACGTTCTCGAACACGTGCGCCTCGCGGAGGCGGCGCGCGATCACGCCGATCTCATCGGACGGGCTCGTCGCGAGCACCGTCGACACCTCCGGTCGCGAACCGGAGGGAGCAGCTGCACCAGCAGCGACCGCGCGGCGCTGACTACCCGCCCTGGCGGTGCCGATTCTGGCGGTGACATCGGCGACGAGCGACCGCAAGTGAGTTGCATGACGGTGCACCGTATCGAGGATGATCGGTGATTCTGTGGAGATGCGGAGGTACTCGCCGAGACGCGCGAGCGTATCTGGATGAGCGCCCCGGAACGTGCCTGTGCTGATGTCGGGGTCACCGAATGCGATGACGGCCACCCCTCGACGGGCGAACTCTCGAACCAGAGTGAGTGTCGCGAGCGTCGACTCCTGCGCGTCGTCGAGCACGAGGAGGCGCAACCGGGCGAGCGAGCCGACCGCCGCCTCGAGCTCGTCGGGTGACGACTCCGCCTCACGCAGAAGCACGGCGGCCTCACGCGCGAGTTCGGCAGAATCGAAACTTCTATCGCGATAGCTGGTCTTGACGCGGTCGTATCCCTCGATGAACTGTGCCGCTGCCCTCCATTCGGGCCGACCGGCGGACTCGGCGAGCATCGCGAGTCGATCAGCGGATGTGCCTGTTTCGACGGCCCGCATCATGAGGTCGCGCAATTCGGTGCGGAACCCTCTCAGGCGCCGTACGTCTTCTCCGAGATGGTCGGGCCAGGCTGGCCCGGACGCGTCGGCCATATCACCCGCGAGCAATTCGGAGATGATCTGATCTTGCTCGGCCCCGGTCAGAAGAACGGGCGGTTCTTCACCGCGCACGGCCGCCATGCCCCGCACGATCTGAAATGCGATCGAGTTCGCCGTGCGAGCGAGGGGCCCGTTCGACGGCACGTTCATGCGAAGGGCCAGCCGGTCACGAAGCGCCGTAGCGGATGCGCGAGTGGGGGTGATGACCAGGACCTCGTCGGGCGAGAAACCTCGGTCGTGCACACGGTGGCACAGCAGTTCGACCAACGCGGTGGTCTTGCCCGTACCTGGCGCACCGATGACGGCGCAACTGGCCGAGTCTTCGAGCGCCAGCACACGCGACTGCCCGGGGTCGCGGGCGAAGGGCCGATCAATTTCCACGAGAGCAAAGCTAACGTGTGCCACTGACACCGTTGGTATCTGGGCGCCGAGCCTGTTCGCTCTCGGCGAGTCGCCGTAGCCTCGGATCGGCGTGACGGCTCGCGATTCTGTCCTAATCTGGACGCATGGCCCCAGAGTGGGCCGCAGCACTTGTGAAAGGTAGTCCTGGTGGATATTCGAATCGGCATTGCACACTCCCCCCGCGAAATCAGCTTCGAGTCGAGCCAGTCACCGGCCGACATCGAGAAGGCCGTCGCAGAGGTCCTGAGCGGAGCATCCGGTCACCTGTCACTGACCGATGTCAAAGGCACCGTCTACCTCGTTCCTGCGACGACACTCAGCTATGTCGAAATCGGTGCAGAAGAGGCACGACGCGTCGGCTTCGTTCTCTAGCCCGATGGAGCTGCTCTTCATCACCCTCGGCGGCGCCATTCTCGGTCTCGTCGCGCGGTACAGCCTGTCGCACCGAGAAAATCACGGTGTCGCGCTCGTTCCGTCCATCGGTGCCGCGGTGGCGGCCATCGTCTGGGTGGCCCTCACATGGGCAGGTCTGAAGTGGGATGGCGGCTGGATCTGGGTGATCAGCCTCGTGGTGACCGCCGTGGTCGTCGGCATCGTCGATCGCGTGATCGGTAGCTCTCGTGAGCGCGCCGATATCGCGCGATTCAACGCGCTCCGCACGCCATCCGCCGCGAACTGAACCGGTGGCATCCCTCGTCGAGGCCGAAGAGCTCGACGCCCGCGACCCTCTAGCGTCGCGCCGCGAGCTCTTCATCGGTTCCGATGACCCGAGCGTCTCCGCCTATCTCGACGGCAATTCCCTCGGCCGCCCACTCCGCGCCAGCGCGGCGCGGCTCGCGTCGTTCGCATCGGATGCCTGGGGCTCCCGGTTGATTCGAGGGTGGGACGAGGAGTGGTTCGACCTTCCTCTCAGCCTCGGAGACCGCATCGGTGCGATCACCCTGGGCGCGGCAGCCGGCCAGGTGGCCGTCGGAGACTCGACCACGGTCCTGCTGTACAAGCTCATCCGCGCTGCAGTCGATGCGCGGCCCGGGCGCACCGAGATCGTCGTCGACACCGACAACTTTCCGACAGACCGTTATCTCGTCGAGGGCATCGCGGCCGAGCGCGGCCTCGAGCTCCGATGGATCGAATCCGACACTCGCGGTGGGGTATCGCCCGCTGAACTCGAGGCTGTGGTCGGCGCGAAGACCGCGCTGGTGCTCCTCTCTCACGTCGCCTACCGATCGGGGTTCCTCGCCGATGTGCCCGCACTCACGGCGATCGCCCACGATTCCGGCGCTTTGGTGCTGTGGGATGTCTGCCACTCGGTCGCGAGCGTGCCGATCGAACTCGATGAGTGGGGCGTCGACATCGCCGTCGGCTGCACCTACAAGTACCTGAACGGCGGTCCTGGGTCGCCGGCGTTCGTCTATGTCCGCCGTGACCTCCAGAACCAGCTGTCGCAGCCGATCCAGGGCTGGATGGGCCACGCGGCACCGTTCGACATGGGTCCCGGATACTCCCCCGCCCCCGGCATGCGGCGATTCCTGAGTGGCACGCCGTCGATCGTCGGCATGCAGGCACTCCGCGACATGGTCGATCTCATCGCTGAGGTGGGAATGGAGGCGATCCGCGCTAAATCGGAGACCCTCACCCGGTTCGCCGTCGAGGCCGTCGACGACTGGCCCGCATCCTGGGCTGTCGAGCTAGCGACCCCGCGAGAGGCCGAGCGCCGGGGCAGCCACGTGACCATCGAGCATCCGGCGTTCAAACAGATCACCGCCGAGCTGTGGCGCCGTGGCGTCATTCCCGACTTCCGCGCACCTCACGGCATGCGTCTGGGACTGTCGCCACTATCGACGAGTCACGTCGAGCTCTGGAACGGCCTCGAGGCCGTGCGAGAGCAGCTCGTCAGGCTGTGAGTCCGAGCCCGTCCATGCGGCGGGTATGCGCAGCGATGACCTCGGTGAACACCGGCTCTATGCGCTGCTCGTCTGAGTTGCGGTTGTCGGTGTGGTGAATCGCGGAACGCGCGACCAGAAGAGTGTCTCCGACGACCCGACGACCCCACATGGCAAGGTGAGACCCGAGCTTCGGATCGTTCGCGATGCCCTCGGCCACGATGGTGGCGATGGCCTGACGACCGCTCTCGGCATCGAGGATTTGGACCATGCGCGGGCCAGAACCGTTCTCGAGCCCCGCTGCGAGGTGGATGAAGAAGTCGTCGAGAATGCCGGCGCTGACGTAGAGGCTCGTCAGAGCTTCGTGCCATGTCTCTCCCGCGACGACTTCGCGATAGTGGTCGATGGCGGGGGCGAACGGCTGCATGATGACCGCTGGATCCGCGACGTGTCGGCGGATCTCGGCGACGAGCCGCTCGTGCTTGTCGAGCGCCTGGCCGGCGGCCGGGCCGAGCGACTCCTTGTGCGCCACGGTGGGCGCCTGGGTCACGATGCGCGACAGCGATTCGAACAGCGAAAGCTGGATATACGCGGCCTGACCCAGATAGGGAAGCAGCGCGGGGGTGAGCTCGGCCAGATTCACGCGCGGTAATTGCACGGCCTCTCCGCGGGGCTTCAGGCGGGGCACCTCGAGGCGCACCTTGGGCCGGCGAAACGTGAACACCCTCGTTAGCCTAGCGGCGCGGCGCGCCCGTCAACGGACCAGGCGCCCCCTTAATCGTGTCGATCCAGTAAACTCGGGGATGCCCTGACACGAATCGGGGCGTCTACGCCGCCCGCCAGGCGCCATCGCCGGCCTTCGACGTGCAGGGAACGGACCACTTCGGTCTCGATTGCCTCCGCGACCACTCTCCTCAGCGGCGTAGCCCGATAATTCATGACAGGGCATCACACAGTGACTTTCACCGATCTAGGCATCGACCAGGACATGGCCGACGCGCTTGCAAGCAAGGGCATCCTCGAGCCGTTCCCCATTCAGACGCAGACGATCCCCCTCGCCCTCGACGGCCAGGACATCATCGGCCAGGCCAAGACGGGCACCGGCAAGACGTTCGGGTTCGGCCTGCCACTCATCCAGCGCCTCGGGCTCACCCCCGAGAACGGCGTGCAGGCGCTCGTCGTCGTTCCCACCCGCGAACTCGCGGTGCAGGTGACCGAAGACCTCGTGCTCGCCACGTCGAACCGCCCGACGACGATCGTGTCGATCTACGGCGGCAAGGCCTACGAAGGCCAGATCGAACAGCTGAAGGCGGGCGCGCAGATCGTCGTCGGCACCCCCGGACGACTCCTCGACCTCGCAGGCCAGCGCCTGCTGAACCTCGCGAACGTGCGCGAGATGGTGCTCGACGAGGCCGACAAGATGCTCGACCTCGGATTCCTCGCCGACATCGAGAAGCTCTTCGCCCAGACTCCGGCCACGCGACACACGATGCTCTTCTCCGCGACCATGCCCGGGCCGATCGTGGCCCTGGCGCGACGGTTCATGTCGAAGCCCATCCACATCCGCGCCACCGATCCCGATGAGGGCCAGGTTCAGGCGCAGATCAACCACCTCATCTACCGCGCTCACAACATGGACAAGGACGAGGTCATCGCCCGCATCCTTCAGGCCGAGGGTCGCGGCAAGACCGTCATCTTCACCCGCACCAAGCGGGCTGCGGCGAAGCTCGTCGAAGAACTCAACGATCGCGGCTTCAACGCGGCGGCGGTGCACGGCGATCTGAACCAGGAGCAGCGCGAGCGCGCGATGGCCGCGTTCAAGGCGGGCAAGAAAGACATCCTCATCGCCACCGACGTGGCCGCACGCGGCATCGATGTGCTCGACGTGACTCACGTCATCAACCACACGATCCCCGAAGACGAGAAGGCGTACCTGCACCGCGTCGGCCGCACGGGCCGTGCCGGCAAGACCGGAATCGCCGTGACGTTCGTGGACTGGGACGACCTGCACAAGTGGGCCCTCATCAACCGCGCCCTCGAGTTCGGCCAGCCGGAGCCCACCGAGACCTACTCGTCGAGCCCGCACCTCTTCTCCGACCTGAACATCCCGGCCGGCACCAAGGGCCGCCTGCGGCCTGCTTCGCCGAAAGCGGATGCGCCGAGCGCAGACCGCGCCCCGCGTGGCTCGGGCGACTCTCGTCCCCCGCGCACACGCTCGCGTGCACCGCGTTCGGCCGGCACCGAGTCGGGTACGGCGAACGCTCCTCGTACGACGTCGGCCGACGGCGCCGGAACCCACACGGGCACCGGTCCGGAGCACCACGACGGTAACAGCGCGCCTCGCCGTCGCACGCGCCGCCGCACGCCGCGCGCTGCCGAGTAGAACGCGCAGACGTCAGTCGGGCAGCACGGGCTTCCAGCCCGTGCTGCGCTCGACGAGTCGTTCGAGCACCTCGGGCGACGTCTGGTTCTCCGCGAGCCGGTTGGGCTTGCCTTCGCCGTGGTAGTCACTCGAGCCCGTGACCGCCAGGTCGAACTTGGCGGCAAGCTCTCTTAGCCGAGCCTTGCCGTCTTCCGTGTTCTCTCTGTGGTCGATCTCGAGGCCGAACAGACCCGCGTCGACGAGACGGGAGAGCTCCCCCTCGCTCACGACACCGTCGCGCCCGCGCGTGGCTGGATGCGCGATCACCGGTACCCCGCCCGCCGCGACGATGAGCTCCACGCCCGTCAACGGATCGGGAGCGTAGTGCGGCAGGTAATACCCTGCCCGCCAATGCAGGATTCCGGCGAAGGCGTCGCTTCTCGTCAGCGAATGCCCCTTGGCCACCAAGGCGTCGGCGATGTGCGGCCGCCCCACGGTCGCTCCGTCCTGCGTCTGCGCGAGAACGTCGTCCCAGCTGAGGTCGTAGTCGGCGGCGATGGCCTGCACCATGTCTTCCGCTCGGGTGAGCCGGGCAGATCGGATGCGAGCGGACTCGGCGACCAGTCCGGCGCTGTTGGGATCGAACAGGTACGCGAGCATGTGGATGCTCGCCCGGCCTCGGCGGGTCGACAGCTCCATACCGGGAATCAGAGCGATTCCCGCACGTCGCGCCTCGGCGGAGGCCGACTCCCAGCCTGCCGTCGAATCATGATCGGTGATGGCGACGGTACCCAGGCCCGCTTCGGCAGCCGCACGAACGAGCTTGGCGGGCGTCTCGGTTCCATCCGAGGCACTGGAGTGCGTGTGCAGATCGATCGGCCCTGGAGGGAATACGGATGCCATCTGCCCATCGTACGAGTTCGAGCACCGCGAGACTCGCCGCTACGATGAGCGCATGAGGTCGACGATCCGCGAAGTGCTCAGGCTCGCGGGCCGCACCTGGCCATTGCTGCTGGTCTGGTTCCTCGGCGGCTGGATCGTGCGCTGGGTGGTCATCCGCATCGCCGCCGAACTCGGAGCGATCGACGCGACTCTGGGCCTTCTTGTTCTGCCGATCGCCGTCCTTGCCAGGTTGGTGTCGTACATCGGCATGTTCCTCGTTCTCCGCGACTCCATGCCGGCCTTCACACGGCTCGCGAAGGGCAACGTCACCGACGACTCCGTCGAGGAGACGGCCCTCGGATTCCGGGACATTCTGCTCTCGAGCGTGCTCGTCTTCTTCGCCCTGTACTCGACGATGGACCTGATGCGCCAGGACCTGCTGAAGTACGCCGGACTCGCCATCGAGTCAGACAACTTCTTCACCTATGCGGGCTCCGGGACGACGGTGCTCGCGGTCACGGCAACTCCGGCCTCGGTAGCTGTCGCCATCATCGCCTTCGCGGGTCGATTCGCGCTCAAGCGTCTGCGGTCACGGCTGCCGGCGTGGACCTCGATCATCACGGTCTATTTCGAAGCGGTCTGGGTCTTCATCGCGGTCAATGTGCTGTCGAGCCTCTTCAGCGTTGTGCCCGCGTGGATCGACAGCCGCCAATTCATCCGGTCTCTCGATGAGCTGAGACAGACGCTGGTCGAGAATTCTGTGACCCTCAGACTCGCGTGGGACGGCGCATCCTGGGTCTGGAACTCGAGCAGCGAGATCATATTCCTTGCTTTGGCATGGCTCCTCGTCGCCGGCGTCGTCTATGTGCGCTCACTGACGACCTCGCGGCTCGAGCTGCGCCGCGCACGTCCGCGGGGCCCACTCCTCGGAGCAACCCTCGCCTCTGCTCCAGCTGGTCTGGCTCGCCGCGCACGCCCGCTGTTCGACGACGCCATCGAGATCGCGAAGCCCTTGCTTCTGAGTGCGCGGGTCATCCTGCGGGGCGGTATCGTCTTTCTCGCCGTCTACGTCTTCGCGTACGCCCTCTGGATCAGCGTCGGAGACTGGGTCCTCGCCGGCCTCTATGCAGCGATCGGTCCCCATCCGTACGCGTGGTGGATGGCGACCGATCAGCCCATCGGGTTCGTGATCGACTTGCTCGTCGAGCCGGTTCGCATCAGCCTGCTTGCGGTCGCGTTCGACTTCTGTCTGAGGTCGTCGCGCCGAGCCGCAGATGTAGCGCTCGACGACATGTCTGACGACGTCGATGCGCTGGAGACGGCCGACGGCGAAAGCTCCAGCTCGAGGTAATCCGGTGCGAGGCCGAGTTTCTCGATGTGCACCCATGACTTCGACTCTGCCGCACCACCCGGAATAGTGGCCGCAACGACAAGTCGATACGGCTCCCCCTGCGAGTCTGAGCAGGTCGTCTGAGCATCGCCGGTCGGGGGAAATTTACGAGGGAGATCGACGTTCGCGTTCCAGGCGCGCTTCTCAGGATGCCCCGGGCTCGTCGCCGAGATCGTGAGGTCGCACGAGTCGACGGAGCCTTTTCCAGGGGTCACGTCCAGCACGGCGACGATGAGATCCATATCGGGGTCGAGCTCGAGTTCGTCTCCACCCTCCGTTCCGCCGCGCACGAGCACTGTGTCGTGGACTCGGAATTCGGCTCCGCCGTAGACCGCGCTCTCGCCGTCGGGCACCGTCACCGCATGCGAATAGAGGCGGTTCTGATAGTCGAACCATTCGCTCGACGTGGTGACGATCACCGTTCCGGGCAGCAAGACGGCAAGGGCCAGCACCGACCACCGATTGCGTCTCCACCACGACGGCTCTGCTGCCGCGAACGGCTCACCGGTGTCTGCAGCCCGCTCGCCGGGCGACTCCGAGATCACAGGACCTTCTCCTCGGGTCGCGACACGGCTACGTCGGACTCGACAGGCAGACTCGTGAGATCGACCTGGGTGACAAGACGAGAGTCGAGGATCGACTCGAATGAGGCATTGATTCCGATCTCGGCCTTGGCTGCTTCTGCCGACCGAAGTTTGTCGTCGGAGACTTCGAAGAGAATCACCCCGACCGACGCTATGCCGGGCCTGACGGTGCCGTCGTCGAGCGTCACGAGCGAAAGGCGCTCCGAGGCGTAGTAGGTCGTGTCGCCGATCGTCAACGTCGGTCTGTACAACGACGAGGGCTCGAACCGAGCGGCGATCTCGGCGTCGACCACGACCCAGGTTCCCGTCGTCTCACCTGACCAATCGCTGTCAGCCGCCGTGGCGTCTATCGACGAAGCCAGACGCACCGACGTCACCGCGCCGGTGAGTGTGCGGCCGGTCAGAACGTCTCCGATGCCACCGCGCACGTTGAATGGCACGTTGATGTCATCACCGTGCGGCGTCACCCCGTAGACCACCACAGTCGCCGCAAGCGCGACGACGACCGTCAGCGCCGAGAGGGCGCCGCGTCGAGTCACTCGCCTGCCGGAGATCACTTGGCTTTGTCTTTCGCGAAGTCGAAGCCTCGGTCGCCCAGCACGAGGGAAACATCCGCGGTGACGACGGGATCGCCCCAGGAGTCGGCGAAGAGGAAACCCTTCAGCAGGGATTTGTCCAGAACATGCACGGTGATCTCAGAGCCGGACTCTTCATCGCTCGCTGGAATCTCCCAGAGCAACACGATCTCCTGCGCTACGCCAGGCTGCAGTGTGGGGTTGCTCGAAGACTCCCCTATGCGGATCACCTCATCGGCCTGCGGTGTACCGGCCGATCCCACGACACCGTCGACCAGGACGTTGTCTTTCACCTTGTCTACCGGTGTATTCGACACGTTGGTGACGAGGGCTCGGACCGCAAGGAATCGGTTGCCGTCTTCGGGGTTGAAATAGGGATCGAATCCATCTGCGAGAAACGCATCCTCTATTGTGACGTCGAGTTGTTTACCGGTGACCACCTGGCCACTGGTCGCTCGCGCGACAGGCGGCTTCTCGACCGTGTTCAGGCCACCGAATCCGGCCACCGCACCGAACACGACGACAAGCGCCGAGCTGGCATAGAGGGCGGGAGATGCTCGTTCGACGAGCGAGAGCAGCCGCGAAGACGATCGATCACGGGCTGCTGGCATGGGTCTAACTTACTCGGGACATGAATCAATGGCTCAGAATGGTCGTATGGCCGACGCACAGAAGACAGACCACTCCGACGCCCCCACAGAAGCGGCGGCGGGCAATAGAAGCACGACACCGGGCTCGACGACGTTCCGCGATTTCATCGCCAGCGGGTGGGCCGATCGAACCGACATCGTTCCGCCGGCCCGGCCCGAGGCATCCTTCGCCGCGGCGCGCCGCGAGGCCATCTCGGCTCTGCACCCCGACGAGACCCTCGTCATACCCGCGGGCGATCGCAAACAGCGCTCCAACGACACCGACTATCCCTTCCGCGCCCATTCTGCGTTCTCGTGGCTCACGGGTTGGGGCTCCGACAGTGAGCCCGGGGCTGTACTGGTGCTCGAGCCTCGAGCTGAGGGTGGTCACGACGCGACCCTGTACTTCCGCGAACGCGCGGGACGCGACTCTGACGAGTTCTATGCGAACTCCGAGATCGGCGAGTTCTGGATAGGCGCTCGGCCGTCGTTGGCCCAGGTCGCCGGAGACCTGGGAATCGCGACTCGCGGCATCGCCGACTTCGACAGAATTCGACAGTCGGCGGATGCGTCGACCCGGGTCGTTCGTGAGGCCTCCGGCGATCTCCTGAAGACCTCGGACGAAGAGCTCGACGATGCCTTCGCTCGCGATCTGTCGGAGTTGCGGCTGGTGAAGGACTCGTTCGAGGTCGAACAGATGAGACTCGCCGTCGCGGCCACCGCTCGAGGTTTCGATGACGTCATTCGCGACCTGCCGAAGATCTCGGCCCACCAGCGCGGCGAGCGGATCGTCGAGGGCGTGTTCAACACCCGCGCCCGAGTCGACGGCAACGCCGTGGGCTACGACACCATCGCCGCCTCAGGACCGCACGCCTGCATCCTCCACTGGACGACCAACGATGGACCCGTCGTGCCCGGCGACCTCATGCTGCTCGACGCGGGCGTCGAAGTCGACACTCTCTACACCGCCGACATCACGCGCACACTGCCGATCTCGGGCACCTTCTCGCCCGTTCAGAGAGATATCTACGAGGCCGTGCGCGAGGCCGCCGATGCGGCCTTCGCGATCGTGCGCCCGGGCATCCGGTTTCGCGAGATTCACGCGACCGCCATGACCGCGATCGCCCAGCGCACTGCCGAGTGGGGTCTGCTGCCCGTCTCCGCCGAAGAGGCGCTCGAGGCCGACAACCAGCAGCACCGCCGCTACATGGTGCACGGCACGAGCCATCACCTCGGCATCGATGTGCACGACTGCGCCCAGGCGCGCCGCGAAATGTATCTCGACGGAATCGTGGAGGAGGGCATGGTCTTCACGATCGAGCCGGGGCTCTACTTCCAGCCGGATGACCTGACGGTTCCCGAGTCGTTCCGGGGTATCGGCGTTCGCATCGAAGACGACATCCTCGTAACGAACGATGGAGCAGAGAACCTTTCGGCCGGCATCCCGCGCACAGCCGACGATGTCGAGGCGTGGATCGCACGCCTGAGCTAGCGCAAGAGTGCGCCCGCCTGTCAGACGGCGGGCGCCTCGAGCAGGTTTCTCGCCTTATTTGCGACGTCCGGGCTCACGACGAGTGAGTAGCTCGTTGCGATGACCTGCATCGTCGACGTGAAGTCGCGGCGGCGCCGCGAGATCGAATAGGTGACGATGCGGAAGAGCATTCCGAACCCCGCACCGATGAGGCTGGCGGCGGCGATGAACGGAAGCGACGTGCCCGTCGGCTGCAGGATCACGAGGAAGAAGCCGAAGAACAGGCCGAGCCACAGGCCGCTCAGAGCACCGGAGATGGCCGCCCTGGCGTAGCTCTGCTTAGCCAACACTCGCTCCACAGTCTTCAGATCGCTGCCCACGATCGACACCTCGGCGACCGGAAAATCGGCGTGCGCGAGGCGGTCGACCGCGGTCTGGGCCTCGACGTACGAGTCGTAGGTCGCAACGATCTCGCCACGGGGCATCGTCGCGGAATTGCTCGGCGTACGGCCGCCGAATGGCATCTGATTACTCACAGGACCATCCTCCCATGGCCCTCATGTGGAAGGTCTAAGTTAGACGTGTGAGTGCCACCAGAGTCTTCGTCGCCCGTTTGGCCGGGTGCACCGTCTTCGACCCCGCCGGCGACCGTCTCGGTAAGGTTCGCGACGTGCTCGTGGTGTACCGCAGAACCGAGTCGCCCCGCGTCGTCGGACTGATCGTCGAGATCCCCGGCAAACGTCGTGTGTTTCTCTCGATCGGGCGTGTCACTTCGATCGGCAGCGGGCAGATCATCACGACCGGACTCATCAACGTACGTCGATTCGAACAGCGCGGCGGCGAAGTGCGAGTCATTGCCGAGATGCTCGGTCGCAAACTCGACTTCAATGACGGCAGTGGTGAGGCCACCGTCGAAGACGTCGCGATCGAAGAGGTCGGCCCCGGTGAATGGCAGGTGGCCCAGCTCTTCGTGCGTCGACCGAAGACAGGGGGTTCGCCTTTCGCCAAGGGGGCAACATCCTTTGCTCTGTGGCGCGACGTCGTCGAGCAGACCAAGGGCGGCGAGGCGCAGTCGGCCGAACAGCTGATCGCGACCTACTCCGACCTCAAGCCTGCAGACCTCGCATCGACGCTGATGGATCTTCCTCAAGCGCGCATGCTCGAGGTTGCCGAAGAACTGCCCGATGCGCGACTCGCAGACGTGCTCGAGGAGATGCCCGAGAGCGAGCAGGTCGAGATTCTCGGCCAGCTCGGCGACGACCGCGCTGCAGATGTGCTCGACCAGATGCAGCCCGACGATGCCGCCGACCTGATCGCACAGCTTTCGGGCGAGCGCGGCGAGGCCCTGCTCAGTCTGATGCAGCCCGAAGAGGCCGATGACGTGCGCATGCTGCTGTCGTACGAGCCCGACACTGCCGGTGGACTCATGACCACCGAACCCATCATCGTGTCGGCCGATGCGACCGTTGCCGAAGGTCTCGCACTCATCCGTCGCCAAGAGATGGCACCGGCGCTGGGCGCCGCCATCTGCGTCACGCTCCCCCCGTACGAGCCGCCCACAGGCCGGTTCCTCGGTATGGTGCACTTCCAGCGCATGCTCCGCTATCCCCCGCACGAACGCCTGGGCACGCTGCTCGACTCGAGTCTCGACCCGGTGACCGCCGATACCTCGGCCGCAGAGGTCTCGCGCATTCTCGCCAGCTACAACCTCGTGTCCGTTCCGGTTGTCGACGACAACCACCGACTCGTCGGGGTGGTGACCATTGACGATGTCCTCGACTATCTGCTGCCCGATGACTGGCGAAGTCACGACGGCGACGACGAGAAACGCACTCCGACGCGTTTCCCCGAACGAACAGTCCCCGTTCCCACGAAGAGACCAGTACGCATAGGCGCACGAAGGAGGGCCGGCAATGGCACGCAATAACCGCTCAGACGTTCGCCTCGACGCGCCCAAGGGTCTGCGCAGCAATGTCATTCCCCGACGCAACCGCCAGAGCCGCGACCGATTCGGCCGCGGAACCGAGGCCATCGCACGAGGCATGGGAACTCCCTGGTTTCTCGTCATCCTCACGGTGTTCGTCGTGGCCTGGATGTTCTACAACACCACGGCGCCCGAGGGCCTCCGCTTCGACGACGCGGCGATCGGATTCACGGCGCTCACGCTGATCCTGTCGCTGCAAGCGTCCTACGCCGCGCCGCTGATCCTGTTGGCGCAGAACCGACAGGATGACCGCGACCGCGTGCAGATCGAACAAGACAGGCAGCGCGCCGAGCGCAATCTGGCCGACACCGAGTACCTGGCTCGGGAGGTCGTCGCGCTGCGACTCGCCATGAAAGACCTTGCCAGCAAGGACTTCATCCGAACGGAGTTGCGGGCATTCCTCGACGAACTCGACCGCGATGCTGAGCCGGATGCCGAGGGCCGCCGTGCAGCCGGAACATCCGGTGCCTGAGGCGTCCGACACACAGCTCGGCCAGGCTGTTCGGCAGGCTTTGTCGCGCGTCATCGACCCGGAGATCCGCAAACCGATCACCGACCTCGACATGATCGGCGGCATCGCGGTCGACGAGACCGGCCGCGCGTCTGTCGATCTCAAGCTCACCATCGTCGGATGCCCGGCCGCCGACACGATCGAGCGCGACGTACGGGCCGCGGCATCGGGGGTGCCGGGCGTGAACTCGGTCGACGTCGATGTCTCCGTCATGAGCTCGGCCGAGCGCCGAGCGCTCGTCGAAAAGCTCCGAGGGTCGGCCGCGCACCGCTCGATTCAGTTCGGACCCGACTCATTGACCCGCGTGTACGCGGTCACCAGCGGCAAGGGCGGGGTGGGCAAGTCGACTCTGACCGCAAATCTCGCGGTGGCCCTCGCCGCCCGAGGGCTGCGAGTCGGCATCGTCGACGCCGACGTGTACGGCTTCTCCATTCCCGCGATCCTCGGCCTGGTCGACGACGACGGGCTGGCTGTGAAGCCCACTCGCGTCGGAGACATGATCCTGCCTCCTGTGGGTCGAGATGTGAAGGTCATCTCGATCGGCATGTTCATCGACTCTGCCCCGGGATCGGGCTCTTCTGGCGGTGCAGTGGCATGGCGTGGCCCGATGCTGCACCGGACCATCCAGCAGTTTCTCACCGACGTGTTCTTCGGTGATCTCGATGTGCTCCTGCTCGATCTGCCGCCCGGGACCGGCGATGTCGCCATCTCTATCGGCCAGTTGCTTCCGAACGCCGAAGTCATCGTCGTGACGACCCCCCAACCCGCCGCAGCAGATGTCGCCGAGCGCTCGGGGATCGTGGCCAGGCAGACCGGCCAACGCATCTTCGGGGTCATCGAGAACATGGCGCCACTTGTGCAGGCCGACGGCTCGGTGCTCGACCTGTTCGGCTCTGGCGGCGGAGATGAAGTGGCGCGTCGACTGACGGCCGGCCAGGATTCACCCGTACCTCTTCTCGCTTCCGTGCCCCTGAGCCTCGCGCTTCGACGCGGAGGAGATGCGGGCGAACCCCTCGTGATCGCAGACCCGGCGGATGCGGCGAGCATCGCGATTCAATCCGTGGCCGACCGCATCGCCACCCGGGGACGAGATCTCGCCGGTCGACCATTGGGTGTATCGCCCCGCTGAACCCCGCTCCCGCCGCCGCGGGCGCGGCCGGATACCCGCCTGTCCTCCCCGACGGTTCGTACCCATGATCTCTCCACAGCGCAGCCGCCCACGGGCCAGGAGAGCCCCTCTGGAGTCGGTCGCTGCCCCTAGCCTGCCCGCATGATCGACGAAGCGTATCCCGTTCCCTTCACCATCGAGCGGCGCCGTGCGCCCCGCGCCGTGGTGCTCACCAACCGCAGCCCAGAACGCCTGACAGCCCTGTCGTTCAGCGTGCTCGGAGCCGGCCTCCTGCGCACGAGCGCCCCTCTGATCCTCGACCCTGGTCGACAGGTGAGGCTCCTGGTCTCAGGTCAAGAACTCCCGCGACGGGGCATCGTCGTCGTTCGCTGGTTCCGCCCCGACGGCTCTGAGTATCTCTGGCGAATCACGTTCTGACAGCGTCAGAACAAGAAGATCGCGGGCATCCAGCCGAAGACCAGATCCGCAAGCACAGGAATGACGACGGCGAACAAGGCGCTGACCGCGACACATCCGACGAGTACGAGCCCTGCCAGCGTCCACGGCGACGACGTCCAATCGGCGGACACCGTATCGTTCGTGACGACAACACCGTCAGCGCCAGAGAAGAGAGAAGTGACCGGGTCAGTGCCGTCGACGTCGCTTGTCATGATGTCAATCTAGCGCCCACGAGGGCGCAATCACGTTGATTCCGAGTCGAACGGCGTGGCCGAGTCATCGTGCGCTTGCGAGGGAACCGCGTCTTTTTGGCGAGAGAGATACGCCGGTTCGGGTCGCGAAACGGGCTTGATCACGGGGACGGCGGCTGCCGGAGCATCATCGAGCAGAGCTTCGCGGATGATGCGTCGGGGGTCGTATTGGCGGGGATCGAGCTTTTTCCAGTCGACGTCGTCGAACTCGGGGCCCATCTCCTCTTTCATGCGCACCTTGGCCCCGTTGGCGTAGTCGCGCAGAGTTCTCACGAGCCGCCCCAGCTTGGCGGCGTAGCTCGGGAGCTTGTCGGGGCCGAGCAGGAAGACAGCTATCACCCCTACGAGCAGCAGCTTCTCGAACGACAACCCGTTGAACACCCTGACAGACTACCTCCGCCGCGTGGCTCGCGTCTGACAGGGCGCCCAGTACCTATGCTTGCCTTCGGGAGAGTGACGTGTCAGGTAAAGAAATGAACTGGAAGTACTCCGAGGACGTCGTCCTGGAGCCGGCTGGGCTTGCGCAGGCTCGCGCGCACTCGCTCGAACTAGGTATCGACCCCGTGTCGCCCGCGGTCGGAGCGCAGCTCGGCGTTCTCGCCGCGGCATCCGGTGCCCAGGCGATCATCGAGGTCGGCACCGGCGCGGGCGTCTCAGGCTTGTGGATGCTCCGGGGTGCGCCCCACGCGTCGATCACGTCGATCGACACGGAGGTCGAGTATCAGCAGGCGGCTCGCGCCGCATTTCTCGCGGAGGGCATCCCGGCAAATCGATTCCGACTCATCGCGGGTCGCGCCGTCGACGTCTTGCCGCGAATGAACGAGGACTCCTACGACCTGGTGCTGATCGATGCCGATGCAGAGAACGTGATCGAATACGTCGAGCACGGTCTCCGACTCGTACGCAAGGGGGGAACAGTCGCTGTTCCTCACGCACTGTGGCGCGACCGTGTGGCCGATCCGGCACAGCGCGATGACACGGCGACCGATTTCAGGACCCTCATCACCGAGCTCTCGAAGTCGAGCGCGGTGCTGGTCGCCCTCTCGCCCGCCGGCGACGGGCTGCTCCAGATAACAAAAGTCGGCGACTGACCGTCGGGGAGAATGGGTGGATACCCGTTCTCCCGTCAGATCAGCCGCCGAGCTTCGCTGTGTGGTGCGCCTCGTGTTGCGCGCAACCAGGTCAGGCGGGGGTGACAACCCCCGCGAGAGCATCGTGCAACTCTTTCGCCTCGGCATCGTTCACCGAAACCACGAGGCGACCGCCTCCTTCGAGTGGCACTCGCACGATAATGAGGCGTCCTTCTTTGACAGCCTCCATTGGTCCGTCTCCGGTCCTGGGCTTCATGGCGGCCATGCGGCTCCCTTTCGTCGTGAACTTCTATTATCCGCTATTTCACGGAGCTTCCACCGCCGCCTCTCGGGACGCGACGTCTACGGCGGAGTCCAGTCCGCTCCGTCGACGCCCCAGCAGAGCAGCAGCCATCCCGTCTGGGCCGCGATGAAGACGAGAACCATCGAGACCCGATATACCAATGATTTAGGCTGCGCGACCGCCCCGAGCAAGGGGAACATCGGCATCAGTAGACGGAACGTGCTCGATTGGGGAAAGAAGACGGCCAGAAGATAGACGCCGTAGCTCAGCACCCAGAGCCGCAGTTCGGTTCCGAGCCGGCGCACCGGTCGAAGGAACAGGCTCAGGCCGAACGCGATGATCAGCAGCAGGACCACGACTCCCCCCGTCGGGAACCCGGACTGCGAATTGAGCCACCAGTTGGCCCCCTGGAACCATGGCGCGAAGGGAACGAGGTGCTGATATCCGATGTAGACCGACCGCCAGGCCAGCTCGGTGTCGGTATACGCCGTCGGATCTCCCGTGACCACACCCGCGATCGCCGGCCAGAGAAGTCCCATCGCAGCACTGAAGACGGCGATCAGGCTCACGGTGATCCGCTCGCCCCAGGGGAACGGATCGGTGCGTCGTGTGACGAAACGTACGATCACGTGGAGTCCGAGGAACAGCGCGAACGCCAGCCCCGACGGGCGGGTCAGCGCCATGACGGCGATGAGCGGAATCAGCCATCCGTATCGCCGCTGCACCACGAGATAGAGCCCGAGAACGAGGAGGAAGGTGTAGAGCGATTCCGCGTACGACAGCTGGAAGAGCGCGGAGACCGGGGCTACGCAGAACAACACGACCGAGAACATCGCCGTCTGGGAGTCGCCGAGCACGCGCACCATCAGCTTGAAGAACACAAGAGCGGCCCCGAGCCCCGCGACCACCGAGACGACGACGGACACGACGGGCCACGACAGTGTCGTGACGATCATGAGTCCCCTGACCAGAAACGGGTAGACCGGCATGAACGCCCAGGCGTTCTCCCCGATGTGCCCGTCGACGGTGAGGGGCAGCTGCTCCGGATATCCCGTCATCGCGACGATGTAGTACCAGTGACCGTCCCAGATGGTGGCGAAGTCGAAATACGACGGATGCGCGCCCGTCCACGGGTTGGGCCCCTGGACAGCGGCGATCGCCATGATGATGACGGTGCTCACGATGCGTGCCGCCGCGTAGACGAGGGTCACACGCCCCCACCAGGGAAGCATCCGGTAGCGCACGAGGGCGGCGCGCCTACGCGTGATCATTCGTCTGAGGCGGCTGTTCCGTTCAGCCACCGTCGAAGGCCGTCTTCGCAGGCCGTGATCTGACTGAGGAGCACACGCTCATCGTCTGCGTGTGCTTTGAGCGGGTCGCCCGGCCCGTAGTTGACGGCGGGAACTCCGAGCGCTGAAAAGCGCGCCACGTCGGTCCATCCGTATTTGGGAAGGGGGACTCCACCGACCGCCTCGATGAACTGTCGCGCCACGGGAGCGTCGAGCCCGGGCCGAGCTCCCTCGGCGACATCGACGATCGTCACATCGAAGCCGTCGAAGAGTTCGCGAATGTGGGCCTCTGCCTCTGCGCCGGAGCGCGACGGCGCGAATCTGTAGTTGACCTCGACGGCGGCCGCATCCGGAATCACGTTGCCGGCCACCCCGCCGCTGATGCCGACGGCATTCAGACCCTCTCGGAACACGAGTCCTTCGACCTCGACCTGGCGGGGCTCGTATGTCGCCAATGTCGCGAGCACCGGCGACAGAGAGTGGATCGCGTTGTCGCCCACCCAGCTGCGCGCGGAATGAGCGCGCAGACCATGCGTTCGGATCTGCGCCCGCAGCGTTCCGTTGCAGCCGCCTTCGATGAGTGAATTGGTCGGCTCTCCGAGAATGGCGAAGTCCCCGGCGAACATCTCCGGAGAGTTTCGCGCCAGTCGTCCCAGGCCGTTCAGATCGCTCGACACCTCCTCGTTGTCGTACCACATCCAGGTGATGTCGACCGAGGGGGCGGTCAGCTCCGCAGCGAGCTTCAGCTGCACCGCGACCCCACCCTTCATATCGACGGTTCCGCGCCCCCACAGGTAATCCCCCGGAGTGCCCGCGGTCGATCCCTCGTCGAGGGTCTCGTAGCGCGTCGGCAGGTTGTCGTTGATCGGCACGGTATCGATGTGACCCGCAATCACCACGCGTGCGGGGCGACCGAGGTTAGTTCTCGCAACAACCGTGTCGCCGTCTCTATGCAGTTCGAGGTGGTCGAATCCGCTGAGGCTGGCGACGATCGCGTCGGCGATCGCCACTTCATCTCCAGAGACAGACGGCATGTCGCACAGCTGCTTCGTCAAGGCGACCGATGTGGCGGAGAGGTCGAGTGGCGGCAGCGGGGCGGGGGCGGTATCCGTCATGCCGCCCAGCATAGATGCCAGAGCCGCACACGGCCGGCGACAACGACTGACTCGGTAGGCTCAGTGCATGAGTTCTGAGACATTTGCCAGCCCAGCAACGCCCGAATTCGCCTGGGCTACCGGTCTTGCCACCATCTCCGGCAGCGGCGTCGTCCTCGACACCTGGTACCCGAGCCCGGCGCTGGGACGTGCACCAGAGGGCGGCGATCCACAGCTCGCGGACGCTTCTCTCGATGCCCACGCCCAGCCCGATGCCAGGCGCAATGTCACGGTCGAGATCGTGACCACCCAGATCGATCTGCGCGAGCCTCCCGCTTCCACGCCGGATGCCTACCTGCGACTCCACCTTCTGTCGCACCTCCTCGTGCGCCCCAACACCATCAATCTCGACGGAATCTTCGGACACCTCCCGATCGTGGTGTGGACGAACGCCGGCCCCGTGCATCCAGACGACTTCTCACGCCTCCGTCCGTCGCTTCAGCGGCACGGCATCGCCAGCACCGGCATCGACAAGTTCCCCCGCCTGCTCGACTACGTGAGTCCCACCGGTGTCCGCATCGCCGACGCCTCGCGCGTTCGACTCGGCGCCCACCTCACCCCGGGCACCACCGTCATGCACGAGGGCTTCGTGAACTTCAACGCGGGAACGCTCGGCACCTCCATGGTCGAGGGGCGTATCTCCCAGGGCGTCGTGGTCGGCGACGGCTCCGATATCGGCGGCGGCGCATCCATCATGGGCACCCTATCGGGCGGCGGCACCCAGCGCGTTTCGATCGGCGCGCGTGCCCTTCTCGGCGCCAACTCCGGAATCGGTATCTCGATCGGCGACGATTCGGTCGTCGAGGCCGGGCTCTATGTGACCGCGGGCACCAAGGTGGTTCTCCTCGACTCCACCCCGACTGCAGACGGCGCACGACGTACGGCAAAGGCGGTCGAGCTCTCCGGGGTTCCCAATCTGCTGTTCCGCCGCAACTCGCTCACGGGGGCCGTCGAGGTTCTCCCTCGAAACGGTGCAGGCGTCGAACTCAACGCGATGCTGCACGCCTGAGCTGACTACTCTCCCCCGCCGACTCCCGACAAAAGGACCCACTCATGACCCCCTCCGACAGCACGCCCATCACCACCGAGCAGCTTGCGCGGTACTTCGACCACACCCTGCTGAAGCCAGAGGCCACCGAGGCCGACGTCGCGGCCCTCATCGTCGAGGCCGACGATCTGTGGGCGTACTCCGTCTGCGTCTCCCCCTCGATGCTCCCCCTCGAACTCCCGCAGGGATCGTCGCTCAAGGTCGCCGTCGTCTGCGGCTTCCCCTCGGGAAAGCATCATTCCTCTATCAAGGCGGCAGAGGCTGCCCTCTCAGTGGAGCAGGGTGCCGATGAGGTCGACATGGTGATCGACATCGGTGCCGCCAAGGCCGGAGCGTTCGATCGCGTCGAGGCCGACATCGCCGCCGTGCGCGCCGTCATCCCGGCTCCGCGCATCCTGAAGGTCATCATCGAGTCGGCAGCGTTGACCGACGATGAGATCGTGTCCGCCTGCCGCGCAGCGGAGAGCGCCGGCGCCGACTTCGTCAAGACCTCGACGGGCTTCCACCCGTCGGGCGGCGCGACCGTGCACGCCGTTCGGCTGATGGCCGAGACCGTCGGCACCCGTCTGGGAGTCAAGGCATCCGGCGGCATCCGCAGCTACGATGACGCCGTGGCCATGATCGAGGCCGGGGCTACCCGTCTGGGTGTGTCGAGTTCGCGGCAGGTGCTCTCCGGCGCCCCGGCGATGGGCGACGGAGGCTACTGAGACCGCGCCGGCCGCTGGTACAGCTAGCGGCCGGTCGGCAGGTCGCGCGCAGCGTGGCCTAAGTACAGCTGCTGCGGGCGACCGATCTTCGTCTGCGGGTCGCTGGTCATCTCGCGCCAGTGCGCGATCCACCCCGGCAGACGCCCGATCGCGAAGAGCACCGTGAACATGCGGGTGGGGAACCCCATCGCCTTGTAGATGACTCCCGTGTAGAAGTCGACGTTCGGGTACAGACGACGCTCCTTGAAGTAGTCGTCGGCGAGAGCGATCTGCTCGAGTTCTTTCGCGATCTCGAGCAGGTCGTCGTGAACACCCAGCGCTTCGAGCACCTCGTCGGCGCTCTCTTTGACGAGTTTGGCGCGCGGGTCGTAGTTCTTGTAGACGCGGTGCCCGAAGCCCATGAGCTTGACCCCCGCCTCTTTGTTCTTGACGCGCTCCACGTATTTCGCTACACCCTCGCCGGATGCCTGGATGTCGCCGAGCATGCTGAGCACGGCCTCGTTGGCGCCGCCGTGCAGGGGCCCGAAGAGAGCATTGATGCCAGCGGAGATCGAGGCGAACATGTTGGCCTGGGTGGAACCGACGAGGCGAACGGTCGACGTCGACGCGTTCTGCTCGTGGTCGGCGTGGAGGATGAGCAGTCGCTCGAGTGCACTCGACACGACCGGGTTCACCTCGTAGGGCTCGGCCATGGTGCCGAAGTTGAGCCGCAGGAAGTTGTCGACGAAGCTCAGGGTGTTGTCTGGATAGAGGAACGCCTGCCCCACGCTCTTCTTGTGCGCGTAGGCCGCCATGACGGGCATCTTCGCGAGAAGACGAAGCGTCGAGATCTCGACGTGTTCGGGGTTGGTCGGATCGAGGGAGTCCTGGTAGTACGTCGACAGGGCGGATACGCCACTCGACAGCACCGACATCGGATGCGCCTGGTGCGGCAGTCCGTCGAAGAAGCGCTTGAGGTCTTCGTGGAGCAGTGTGTGACGACGGATTCGCCGATCGAAGTCTTCGAGTTCGCTCTCGGTGGGAATCTCGCCGTAGATCAGAAGCCAGGCGACCTCGAGGAAGCTGAGCCCCTTGGCTACCTGCTCGATCGGGTATCCGCGATAACGCAGAATGCCCTGGTCTCCGTCGATGTACGTGATGTTCGACTTGGTGGCCGCGGTGTTGACGAACCCGTAGTCGAGGGTGGTCATACCGGTCTGCTTGGTGAACGTCGAGAGATCGATCGAGGATGCCCCGTCGACGCTGTCGAGAATAGGGAACTCGGCTGTGCCCCCCGGGTAGGAGAGTGTCGCCTTTCCCGGTTCAGTTGCTTCGGGTTCTGATGCTGATGTGTGCTGCCCGACGTCGGTCACGGCGCCTCCTGACGAGTGTTCCTGCCTGATGGTAAGTGGCGGGACGCTAGACACAGGATTGGTGACCCCGGACCGCGTTGACCCTCCTACAGCCTAGGGCGAAATGCTGGCAACTATGACATTCGCCCGCAACCGACGGGTCTCATTGGAGGTTGCCGACAATGCGCGAACTCAGGAAAGACGCGAGACGGCGGCCGCGATCCGTTCATCGGTCGCGGTGAGCGACACCCGCACATGGTGGGGAAAATGATCACCGTAGAACGGGCCGGGGCCGGCGAGAATGCCCAGCTCGGCCAGCTCCGCGATGGTCTGCCAGGCGTCGACGCCCTTGGTTCCCCACAGGTAGAGGCCGGCCTCGCTCCGATCGATGCGCACTCCGAAGTTCTCGAGGGCCGGGCGCAGCGCATCGCGACGTGCACGGTAGAGGCTCTTCTGCGCGGCGACATGGGCGTCGTCTGCGAGCGCGACCGCCATCGCGGCCTGCACAGGCGCAGGTGGCATCATCCCAGCGTGCTTGCGCACCGTCAGAAGGCGGTCGATGAGGCGAGAATCGCCGGCGACGAAGGCCGCGCGGTAACCGGCGAGGTTGGACTGCTTGCTGAGTGAGTACACCGCGAGCAGGCCCGTGCGGTCTCCTCCGGTGACGCGAGGATCGAGCACACTGGGCACAGGCTCGTTCCCCCAGGGTCCGTCCCATCCGAGTTCGGCGTAGCACTCGTCGCTTGCGACGATCGCCCCGAGCTCGCGCGCACGGGCCACCGCACGCGAAAGGCCGGCGACATCCAGAACCGAGCCGTCGGGGTTGCCCGGCGAGTTCAGCCACACGAGGCGTGTGTTCTCCGGCCAGTCGGCCGGGTCGTCGGATGCGACGGGCCGGGCACCGGCGATCGTCGCGCCGACCGCATACGTCGGATATGCCGCACGGGGGTGCACGACGACATCGCCGTCGCCGAGCCCGAGCATGAGCGGGAGCCATGCGACGAGCTCCTTGGATCCGATCGTCGGCAGCACCTCGTCGTCGCGCACATCCGGCACGTTGCGGCGGCGCGCGAACCAGTCGGCGACCGCCGCCCTGAGCGCCGGGGTTCCCGCAGTCTGCGGGTACGAATGCGCGTCTGTCGCCGAGGCGAGCGCTTCACGGACGAGGCGCGGCGTCTCATCGACCGGCGAGCCGATCGAGAGGTCGACGATGCCGCCGGAGTGCCGACGCGCGATCTGCGCGTATGGCCTCATCGCGTCCCACGGGTAGTCGGGAAGAAGCGCGAGGGTCACTTACTTCTCGCCGTGCGACTGCGGAGGCAGAGCCGAGATCACGGGGTGATCCTTGGCGATCACACCGATCTTGGCCGCGCCACCGGGAGACCCGATGTCGTCGAAGAACTCGACGTTGGCCTTGTAGTAGTCGGCCCACTCTTCGGGCAGATCGTCTTCGTAGTAGATGGCCTCGACGGGGCAGACAGGCTCGCACGCGCCACAGTCGACGCATTCGTCGGGGTGGATGTACAGCGAGCGTTCGCCCTCGTAGATGCAGTCGACCGGACATTCGTCGATACAGGCCCGGTCTTTGACATCGACACAGGGCAGGGCGATGACGTAGGTCACAGTGCGTTCGTTCCCTTCATGCCGCACAGAATATGGTGCGACTGGACAAGTCTAATTCTTCGAAAAGCGTGGCCATGCGAGCACCAGCAGCGCGATGACCGTAGGGGCGAAGGTCCAGGTGACCCCGAGAGCGTTGCCTGGAACCAGAATCGAGCCGCCCGAGCTCGGCTGAGAGAGCAGGAAGATCGCGACGACGATGCCGAATGCGGCAAGGATGGCTGCCGTGCGGGTACGCAGCACCAGTCGAAGTCCGAGGAGAAGGAGGGTGACTGCCAGAAGAGCGATGATGATCCCGACGGGCAGGCTGAATCCGGCCACGATGGTCCACGTCGACTGGCTGACCGCCGTCCCCATGACGCCGAACAGCACGCCGAGCCCTAAGCCGACCACCCATGACACGGCCCTCGACGACAGAGACTCCGGGGATGCTTCCCTGCGCGGTTCTCTTGTCTGCTCGATCACCACTCCAGACTATCTGCGTCAGGCGGGGCACCGGCCCATGCCCGGCCCTCGCTATCATGTTCGATACCACCCGGAGGGAATGATTCAGTGCCGAACCGATCCAGCCGAACGGCCGCGACCACCGGCGACGAGCCAGCCGACATCGTCGCAATCGCCGCTAGCAGCAAGCGCGACCTCGTCGTCGACCTCGCACGGGTGTTCTGCGTCTTCGCCGTCGTGATGATGCACTCCCTGATGGTGGGCCTTTATCGCGACGGCGACACGATCGGCCAGATCAACCCGTTGCAGACGCAGGACTGGTTCGCGCTCGCCACATGGGTCGGCCAGATCATGCCGCTCTTCTTCGTGGTGGGCGGCTTCGCCGGAGCGGTCTCCTGGAGAAGCGCGATGCGACGGGGAACGTCACCGTCCGAGTTCCTTCGGTCGCGGCTCGTGCGCCTCCTTCGACCAGCACTCCCCCTGCTCCTCTTCCTGACGGTCGTGCTGTGGGTGCTCGTCGCCTGCGGTGTCGACCGGGGACTCGTCGACATCGTCGCCGCCGGCGTGGGCATGCCGTTGTGGTTCCTCGCGGCGTTCATCTCGTGCCAGGCATTTCTTCCTGTCGTGCACCGCTGGCATACCTCTCGTCCTGCTTCGACCATCGCGGCGCTCATCGCCCTGTCTGTGATCGTCGATGCTGCACGAATCACGAGTGGCATTCAGGAGATCGGGCTGCTCAACCTCGTGTTCGTCTGGCTCGCGGTGCAGCAGCTCGGGTTCATGTACGCAGACGGATGGTTCGCACGCCGCCCGCGCTGGCAACTCGCCGCGGGAGCCGCCGTGAGCTACGCGCTGCTCGCCGTACTCACCTACACGCTCCATGTCTATCCGGTCGACATGCTGACCAACCTCAACCCCGCGACCGTGCCTTTGATCCTGTTGGGCGTCGCGCAGGTCTGCATCCTCCATCTCCTCTATCCGCTGCTGCGGATTGCGATGACTCTCAAACCCGTTCTCATCGCGACATTCTTCGTGGGCAGCAGAGCGATGACCATCTATCTATGGCACCTGCCCATCATCGTGGCGCTGAGCGGGGGCCTGTTCCTCAGCGGATGGGTTGACAGCGTGCCGGGCAGCGGCGCCTGGTGGGCGACCCGACCGCCCTTCGTTTTGGCGGTCTGGCTGATTCTCGCGGCGCTGAGTCTGGCCGTCGTTCGCTGGGAACGCCCATCGAAAGCCGCACTCGACGGCGCTCGCACCCCGGGGGCGGTGCGCATCCGAGTCGCCGCACTTCTCGCGTTCGCCGTCTTCGCGGCTGAGATCCAGTGGGGGTTGAGTCTGCTGCTGCTCACCCTGACCGCCGCTGTGATCGCGGTCGCTCTTCGTCTGGTGAGTCCGGGGCGAGAAGTCACCGTCAATCCGCAGCCGAAGTAACTGGACACGACGACACCGCTGGGTTACAGTCAGATTCGGTAAGGCAAGCCTTACCGAATATACGAGACGACCAGTGTGGGCCGCCTCTCTGCCCCGGCGCCATTCCGCGCCGCCTCACCCGAAGGCCCTCACCCGTGCTCGCGAACTTTCTCATCGGCCTGCGCGAAGGACTCGAAGCAGCTCTCGTCGTCGGAATCCTCATCGCTTATGTCGTCAAGATCAAGCGCCCCGATGTTCTGAAGCGCATCTGGCTCGGCGTCGGCCTCGCAATTCTGGTCTCGTTGTCACTCGGCGCGATCTTGACCTTCGGCACCTATGGTCTGTCATTCGAGGCTCAGGAGGCGATCGGTGGATCGCTCTCGATCGTCGCCACGATCTTCGTCACGTGGATGGTCTTCTGGATGCTCCGCACGTCGAAGAACCTCAAGCATCACCTGCAGAACGACGTCGATCAGCATCTCGCCGGCGCTGGATGGGGCCTCGTCCTCGTCGCTTTCCTGGCCGTGGGTCGCGAAGGAATCGAGACCGCTCTGTTCATCTGGGCCGCGGTGCAGGCCACAGGCTCGACCACACTGCCGTTGGTGGGAGCTGCCCTCGGCATCATCGTCGCCGTGATACTCGGGTGGCTCATCAATCGCGGACTGGTGCGCATCAACCTCGCGAAGTTCTTCGCCTGGTCGGGCGCGTTCCTCATCGTCGTGGCGGCCGGGGTGCTGTCGTATGGCGTTCATGATCTGCAAGAAGCAGGAATCCTGCCCGGCTTGAACGCCCTCGCATTCGATGTCTCGGCCGCTGTTCCGCCCGACAGCTGGTACGGAACTCTCCTGAAGGGCACCGTCAACTTCTCGC
Organism: Agreia pratensis; assembly: GCF_900177685.1. Lineage (GTDB taxonomy): Bacteria > Actinomycetota > Actinomycetes > Actinomycetales > Microbacteriaceae > Agreia > Agreia pratensis. The sequence goes on along the minus strand of NZ_FXAY01000004.1, from coordinate 267,081 downwards.
CGGCCACGACCTGGCTCGAAGCGGCGGCGTGGACGCTGTACGTCGTTCCGACGATGGTCATCTTCCTCCGCGCCGTCGTCCGAAAGGCGCCCTCCCCCCAGACACGCACGTCTGACAGCAACACAGCACGTTCAACCCCCCAAGGAGCCCGGTGAAAGCCAGAGCAGTAATCACGACGATCGGCGCCGCAGCGACTCTGCTGGCACTCACCGGATGCGTTCCGAACGCCACGTCGTCGGATGCCTCGGCCATCGCGGTCGACTCCAGCGCCGACGCGTGCTCGGTCAGCACGAACAGCGCGTCGAGCGGGACTCTGCGCTTCAAGGTCACGAACTCCGGCGACAAGGTCACCGAGTTCTACCTGCTCGCCGACGACGGGCTGCGCATCATCGGCGAGGTCGAGAACGTCGGACCCGGCATCTCACGTGACCTCGTCGTGCAGGCTCAGCCGGGCGACTACTTCACCGTCTGCAAGCCGGGAATGGTCGGAGACGGCGTCGGAAATGCCGCCTTCTCTGTGACAGGCGACAAAGTCAAGCTTGCTGGCGACGAGCAGGAGCAGGTCGACGCCGCAGCCACCAACTACGTGGCTTACGTCAAAGACCAGGTCGCCCAGCTGGTGACGGGAACCGACGCGTTCCTCGCCGCCTACAAGTCCGGCGATGACGAGACCGCCCGCGCAAGCTATGCCACGGCTCGCGCCAATTACGAGCGAATCGAGCCGGTCGCGGAGTCGTTCGGCGACCTCGACCCCGAGATCGACTTCCGTGAGGCCGACGTCGCGCCCGACAAGGAATGGACCGGCTGGCACCGTATAGAGAAAGATCTCTTTCCGCCGGCGGCCGCCGAGAACGGAGGCGTCGATTATGTAGCCCTCACCCCCGACCAGCGCACGTACTACGCAGACAAGCTCGCCGAGAACACGCAGCAGCTCTACGACGCCGTTCACGCGAGCGACTACACCGTGTCGATCGACGCCATCTCGAACGGAGCGATCGGCCTTCTCGAAGAGGTGGCCAGCGGCAAGATCACGGGCGAAGAGGAGATCTGGTCTCACACCGATCTGTGGGATTTCCAGGCCAACCTCGAAGGAGCCCGCGTCGCCTATGAAGGCGTTCGCGACATCGTGGAGGCGAAAGACCCCGAGCTCGTGAAGACACTCGATACACGCTTCGGCGACCTTGAGAAGCAGCTCGCTTCGTATGGCAGCCTCGACAGTGGCTTCGTCTACTACAACGAGCTCACGCAGGCGCAGGTCAAAGAGCTCGCCGACGGCGTCAACGCCCTGAGCGAGCCGCTCAGCAAGCTCACCGCTACTCTCGTCGCGTAACAGACGATGACCGACGAACACTCCGCCGAGGAGAAAGCCCCGGCCACCCCGCAGAAGCTCTCACGACGAGGACTGCTCGGGCTGGCCGGGGCCGGTGTGGTGGGCTTGGGTGTCGGCGTCGTGGGCGACCGCGGAGTGCTCGCCGCTGCCGACTCCATGTCGACGAGCGGGTCCACTACGAGCAACGCCAGCTACCCGTTCCACGGCACTCATCAGTCCGGCATCGTCACCCCTGCCCAAGACCGCCTTCACTTTGCCGCTTTCGACATGTCGTCGACAGCCTCGAGAGCCGATCTCATCGAGCTCCTGCAGGACTGGAGCTCCGCGGCGGCACTGATGTGCCAGGGCAAGCCCGTAGGAGAGTTCGGCGCGGTCGACGGCCCGTACGACGCTCCGCCAGAAGACACCGGCGAGGCGCTCGACCTGCCCACCGGTGGCCTGACCATCACCTTCGGCTTCGGCCCGAGTCTGTTCGTCGACGCGTCAGGAGCCGATCGCTTCGGTATCGCCTCCCAGCAGCCCGCCGAACTGCGCGAGCTTCCGCATTTTCCCGCCGACGATCTCGATCCCCAGAGAACGGGCGGAGACCTCTGCATCCAGGCCTGTTCCGACGATCCCCAGATCGCCGTGCACGCGATCCGCAACCTGTCGCGCATCGCGTTCGGCCGTGCCAGCCTGCGCTGGTCGCAGCTCGGGTTCGGGCGAACGTCATCGACCAGCACCTCCCAGGTCACACCACGCAACCTTTTCGGATTCAAAGACGGAACAGCGAACATCAAGGCCGAGCAACTCGGCAAGGTCATGAACTCCGTGTGGGTTCCCGCCTCGGCCACACCCTCCTGGCTCGCGGGAGGTTCCTATATGGTCGCCCGACGCATCCGCATGACCATCGAGACATGGGACAGAACGGCGCTCAGCGAGCAGGAGCGGATCATCGGCCGCACAAAGGGCGAAGGCTCGCCGCTGTCGGGAGGCACCGAATTCACCGCCCCCGACTTCGCCGTGCTCGGCCGGGCCGACAAGCCGCTCATCGACGCCGATTCGCACGTGCGTCTCGCGCATCCGGAGTCGAACGCGGGTACCGAGATTCTGCGACGCGGCTACAACTTCGTCGACGGCAACGATAGTCTCGGGCGTCTCGAGGCCGGTCTGTTCTTCATCAGCTACCAGCGCTCCCCCGCCCAGTTCATCGATATTCAGATGAACCTGGCGAAGAACGATCTGATGAACGAGTACATCAGGCACGTGGGGTCGGGATTGTTCGCTGTTCCGGCCGGAGCCAAACAGGGCTCATACGTCGGAGCTGCGCTGTTCGTCTAGACGAGCTTCGTGCCACGCGCGCACAACAACGAAGCGGGGCAACAGAGTCGAACTCTGTTGCCCCGCTTCGTTCTTGTATGACTAGTTCTTGCCCTGGTTGGCGCGCTTCAGGTTCGCCGTGGCACGAGCACGGGCGTTCGAGTCGAGCTCGACCTTGCGGATGCGCACGAACTCGGGGGTGACCTCGACGCACTCGTCTTCACGGGCGAACTCGAGGCTCTCCTCCAGCGTCAGCTTGCGCGACGGGGTCATGCGCTCGAACGTGTCAGACGTCGACTGGCGCATGTTGGTGAGCTGCTTCTCTTTCGTGATGTTCACGTCCATGTCGTCGGCGCGCGAGTTCTCGCCGATGACCATACCCTCGTAGACCTCCTGCGTCGGCTCCACGAAGAAGCTCATGCGCTCCTGCAGGTTGACGATGGAGAAGGGAGTAACGACACCCGAACGGTCGGCCACGATCGAGCCGTTGTTACGCGTGACGATCGGTCCGGTCCAGGGGCCGTAGCCGTGCGAGATCGCGTTGGCGATTCCGGTGCCGCGGGTGGTGGTGAGGAACTCGGTGCGGAAGCCGATCAGGCCACGCGACGGCACGATGAACTCCATGCGCACCCAGCCGGTGCCGTGGTTGGACATGCCGTCCATGACGCCCTTGCGCGCGGCGAGCAGCTGCGTGATGGCGCCGAGGTACTCCTCCGGAGCGTCGATGGTGAGGTGCTCCATCGGCTCGTAGGTCTTGCCGTCAACCTGCTTGGTGACGACCTGCGGCTTGCCGACGGTGAGCTCGTAGCCTTCGCGACGCATCTGCTCGACCAGGATGGCGAGGGCGAGTTCTCCACGACCCTGCACCTCCCAGGCTGCGGGGTTTCCGATGTCGACGATCTTGAGCGAGACGTTACCGACGAGCTCGCGGTCGAGACGGTCCTTAACCATGCGGGCGGTGAGCTTGTGGCCCTTGACCTTGCCGACGAGCGGCGAGGTGTTGGTTCCGATGGTCATGGAGATGGCCGGGTCGTCGACCGTGATGGTCGGCAGCGGGCGAACATCGTCGGGGTCGGCGAGGGTCTCACCGATGGTGATCTCCTCGATGCCGGCGACGGCGACGATGTCACCGGGGCCGGCGCTGTCGACAGGGTAACGCGTGAGCGCCTTGGTCATCAGGAGCTCGGTGAGCTTCACGTTCTGCACGGAGCCGTCGTGACGAACCCAGGCGACCTGCTGGCCCTTCTTGATGTTTCCGTTGAAGATACGCAGCAGAGCGAGACGGCCGAGGAACGGCGATGCGTCGAGGTTGGTGACGTGCGCCTGCAGCGGGTGCTCGTCGTCGTACTTCGGGGCCGGCACGTGGGTGAGGATGGCCTCGAACAGCGGCTCGAGGTCGTCGTTGTCGGGCAGCTCGCCGTTCGCCGGCTTGTTGATCGACGCGGCACCGTTGCGGCCCGAGGCGTAGACGACAGGAACGTCGAGGATGGCGTCGAGGTCGAGGTCGGGAACGTCGTCTGCCATGTCGCTCGCGAGGCCCAGGAGCAGGTCCTGGCTCTCGGCGACGACCTCGTCGATGCGCGCATCGGGGCGGTCGGTCTTGTTGACGAGCAGAATCACGGGAAGCTTGGCCTCGAGGGCCTTGCGCAGCACGAAACGGGTCTGCGGCAGCGGACCCTCACTGGCGTCAACGAGCAGAACGACTCCGTCGACCATGGAGAGGCCGCGCTCGACCTCGCCACCGAAGTCGGCGTGACCCGGGGTGTCGATCACGTTGATGACGATGGGTCCGCCGGCACCGTGCTCGGCTGCGTGAATACCGTTGTACGTGACAGCGGTGTTCTTCGCGAGGATCGTAATGCCCTTTTCGCGCTCGAGGTCGTTCGAGTCCATCATTCGGTCGTCGCCCTCGAAGTGGGCATCGAACGAGTTGGTCTGCTTGAGCATGGCGTCGACGAGGGTTGTCTTGCCGTGGTCGACGTGAGCGACGATTGCGACGTTGCGCAGATCGGCGCGGGTGGCTTCAGCCATGGAGAAAGTCCTTGAGGATCGGGATGAACCCGAATCTCGACGGGCTCTTATTAGCGTGGGATATCGGGCGACAACGCCCTGAACGGCTAGACGCCCAGGGGTATGTTGGCCCCGGGAATGGCATCAAGCAACTCTTTAGTATATTCCTCGCGCGGGTTTCCGAACACCTCATCTGTTGTAGCGGCCTCGACGATGCGCCCCGACTTCATCACACTGACGTTGTCGGCGATCACTCTGACCACCGCCAGGTCGTGCGTGATGAAGAGGTAGGTGAGCCCCAACTCTGCCTGCAAGTCACTCAGCAGCTGCAAGATTTGAGCTTGCACGAGCACGTCGAGCGCCGACACCGCCTCGTCGAGAATGACGATCTCGGGTTTCAGCGCCAGAGCTCGCGCGATGGCCACACGCTGGCGCTGGCCTCCCGACAGCTCGTTCGGGTAGCGCGTGACCAGCGACTTGGGCAGCGCGACCTGGTCGAGCAGTTCGTCGACGCGGGCCCGACGGCTCTTCTTGTCACCTACGTTGAAGACCCCGAGAGGCTCGGCGATGGTGTTGCCGATGTTTCGAAGAGGATCGAGCGAGCCATAGGGGTCTTGGAAGACCGGCTGCATCTTGCGGCGGAGAGCGAGAAGGCTCTTGCCCTTCAGCGGAGCCGTGTCGGTTCCATCGATACGGATCTCACCGCTGGTCGAGTCTTCGAGACGCAACAGCAGCTTGGCGACGGTGGACTTTCCTGAACCGGACTCCCCCACCAGCGCCATCGTTGTGCCCCGTGGGATCTCGAAGCTGACACCGTCGACCGCATTCAGGGTCGAAGCCGATCCCTTGCCGCCGCGAATCTTGTAGACCTTGGAGAGATCTTTGACAGCGATGGCGATAGGCGCCGTGGCCGCCGCCGCATGGGCATCGACCCTCGACTCTGCAGCAGCGATCAGGTCGACACCTTCGGTCACCCTCGTAGCCTCGTAGCCGAGGTCTTCGAGTGGCTTCGATGCTGACTGGATGCGGCGTGATGCCAGGCTCGGCGCTGCGGCGACGAGACGCTGAGTGTAAGGATGCACCGGGTTCTGGAGGATCTCACGAGACGGACCGGACTCGACGACCTTGCCCTTGTACATAACGACGAGCTGCTCTGCGCGCTCGGCAGCGAGCCCCAGGTCGTGCGTGATGAATACCAAAGCGGTGCCCGACTCCCTCGTGAGCTTCTCGAGGTGGTCGAGGATGCGTCGCTGCACGGTGACGTCGAGCGCTGAGGTGGGCTCATCCGCAATAAGCAGCTTCGGGTTGGAACTCAGCCCCATTCCGATGAGAACACGCTGACGCATGCCTCCGGAGAACTGGTGCGGAAACTGCTTGAGCCGCTTGTCGGCATCCGACAGCCCGGCCTCGGAAAGCACCTGGATCGCACGCTTCTTGACGTCTTGCTTGCCCGTCGCGATTCCATTCGCCCGGATCGCTTCCTCGACCTGGAAACCGACGCTCCAGACGGGGTTGAGATTCGACATCGGGTCTTGAGGAACAAAACCGATCATGCGACCGCGAATCTTCTCCATCTGGCCCTCATCGAGAGCGGCGATGTTGCGGCCCTCGAAAAGGACCTCGCCCCCCGTGATTCGCCCGGACCCCGGGAGGAGATTGATGATGGCGTGCGCGGTGGTCGATTTGCCGGAGCCAGACTCGCCCACGATGGCAAGCGTCTTGCCCGGCATGAGCGTGATATTCACACCGTTGACGGCGGTGACCATGCCCCGTTGAGTCTGGAATCCCACCTGCAGATTCTTGATCTCGAGAAGGGGTGTCTCTGCCGACTTCGCGGGAGTTGCATCTGTGGCGCTCAACGGAGTGCCCTCGCTTTCGGGTCGAGTGCGTCTCGCACGACTTCACCCAAGAGGATGAAGCTGAACACGGTGATCGACAGGGCGGCCGACGGGTAGATCAGGGTCATGGGGTTCGTTCGCAGATCGCTCTGGGCACGGTTGATGTCGTTGCCCCACGACATGACGTCACTGCCGAGGCCCACACCGAGGAACGACAGGGTCGCCTCGGCGACGATGGCGCCGGCAAGCGAGATCGTCGTAATCGCGATGACCGGAGCGATGGAGTTCGGCAGCACATGCCGGAACAGGATCTTGAGCTTGGAGACGCCGAGGGCTTCCGACGCCGTGATGTAGTCAGCCTGTTTCACCCTCAGGATTTCGGCTCTCAGCACCCGAGCCGTCGAAGGCCAGGCGAAGAGTCCGATCGCCAGTGAGATCGTCCAGATACTGCGGTACTGCGACAGCACCGACATGATCACGACCGCCGCGAGGATGTAGGGAATCGAGAAGAAGATGTCACCCAGGCGGGAGAGAGTCGCGTCGACCCAGCCACCGTAGAAACCAGCAAAGGCGCCGAAGAAGACACCGAGGACCGTCGTGAGGACGATCACGAGCAGGCCTACAGACAGCGACGTCGAGGTGCCGTTGATGATGCGCGAGTAGACATCGCATCCGAGCTTCGTGTACCCCAACGGGTGACCGGAGTCGGGCCCCCCGTTGCTGTTCGAGAGGAAGCACTGATCGTTGGGCGGAGTTTGGGTGAATATCCACGGGAAGAGCGCGACGACAAGGACGAGCAAGATCAGCCCACCCGAGATCCAGAAGATCGGCCGACGCCGCGCATCGCGCCACGCATCGATCCAGAGGTTGCTGGGCTTCTCGGCGACCTTGACATCATCGATAGCCGCAATCGGGGTTTCCTCGAGCGGGGCGACGAAGTGTCCGGCTGACCGCATGGGGCTTCCGGAATCGGAGATGTTATTTGACAAAACGGATCCTTGGATCGAGTAGGCCGTACAAGAGGTCTACAACCAGATTGACGACGAGGTAGAGCAAAACCATCACGGTGACGAACGAAACGACCGTAGGCCCTTCACCTCGAATGATTGCCTGGTAGAGCGTGTTTCCGACTCCAGGAACGTTGAAAATACCCTCTGTGACAGTGGCGCCAACGAGGAGGACCCCGAAGTCGGTTGCAAGGTACGTGATCACCGGGATCAGCGAGTTGCGAAGGATGTGCACGGGAATGATGCGCTTGCGACTCAGACCCTTGGAATAGGCGGTGCGAACAAAGTCGAGTCCGCTGGTCTCGATCACCGATGACCGAGTCAAACGAACGATCTGGGCGAAGCTGATGCTCGCCAACACCAAGGCAGGAAGCACCAGGTCTTGGATCGGCGCTCCAGGCCCGACCGTCGTGCGCGCCCATCCGAGCTGCACACCGAACACGAACTGGGCGACGAATGCGATGACGAAGATCGGAAGCGAGATCAGGATGAGGCTGATCGTCAGGGCACTTGCATCGAAGAGCTTGCCCTTGCGCAGACCCGAGATGAGACCGACGAGGATTCCCGCAACCGTCTCGAAGAGGAGGGCCAGAATCGCCAGCCTGATAGTCACAGGGAAGGTGCGGGCGAGGATGTCCGCGACCGGCTGTCCTGAGAAGGAGACTCCGAGATCGCCGCGGAAGATTCCCCCGATGTAGATGAAGTATTGAACGATAAAGGGCTGATCGAGGTGGTACTGCTGTCGCAGCTGCTCGATCACCGCGGGGCTGGGTGTCTTGTCGCCGAAAAGAGCGAGTACGGGATCCCCCGGCATGGCGAACACCATGAAGTAGATGAGAAAAGTGGTTCCGAAGAAAACAGGAATCGCTTGAAGAACGCGTCTGAAGATATAGCCGGTCATGTTTCGCTACATCCCCGGTTCGGGCATTGTGCACATTCGAGTTGAGTCACCTAACTGGTGCGTCGCCGCACACGTCGAAGCAAGGGTACAGCTTGCGTGTGGGGCGGCAGCGCAAACGCTGCCGCCCCACACGATGAGCAGACTTATTTCTTGGTGACCTCGTAGTAGAGGGGCACCGAGTTCCAGCCGAACTTCACGTTCGACACCTGCTCGCTGTGTCCGCCAACGACGTTGGAGTACCACAACGGGATGACAGGAAGGTCAGTCAGGAGAATCTCCTGAGCCGCCTCGTAGTCCTTGTTGGCTGCATCCGCGTCCGTCTCCGACGCGCCCTTCTTCAGAAGTGCGTCGAAGTCGGGGTTGGAGTAGTCGCCGTAGTTCGATCCGGCACCGGTCTGGTAGAGCGGGCTGAGGAAGTTGAACAGACCCGGGTAGTCAGCCTGCCATCCGCTGCGGAATGCAGTCTGAATGGTGCGGTTGTCTTCATCGGTCAGCAGTTCCTTGAACGTCGGGTACGGCGCCCCTGTGGCGTCGATTCCCAGGTTGTTCTTGAGACCCTGTGTAACAGCGTCGACCCATCCCGCGTGTCCGCCATCGGAGTTGTAGCCGATCTGGAACGAGCCCTCCCACGGGGAGATCTTGTCGGCCTCGGCCCACAGCTTCTTGGCCTCGTCCGGGTCGAACTTCAGAACGTCGGCGCCCTTGAGCGAGTCGGTCCAACCGTCGATGACGGGAGAGGTGAAGTCAGACGCGGGGGTGCGCGTTCCCTCGAAGATCACCTTGGTGATCTCTTCACGGTCGATAGCCATCGAGATGGCCGCTCGACGCAGCTGTCCCTCTTTGCCACCGAGGTGGGCAAGACGGTTCGGGATCGTGAACGACTGGAAGATCGCGGCCGGCTGGTTGACCGCACGGTCACCGAGGTCGGTCTTGTAGTTGGCGAACTGGCTGTCAGGGATGGCATCGAGAACGTCGAGGTTTCCACCGAGCAGGTCAGAGTACGCGGCATCCTGGTTCGCGTAGAAGACGATCTTCAGGCCGCCGTTCTTGGCTGCCCGTCCTCCCGTGTAGTCGGGGTTCGCGACGAGGTCGACCTGCACGTTGTGCTGCCAGGCGGTGTCGGATGCGAACTTGTAAGGTCCGTTGCCGATCGGGTTCTCGCCGAACGCCTTCATGTCGGCATAGGCCGACTTGGGCAGCGGGTAGAAGGCCGAGTAGCCGAGCCGCAGCGGGAAGTCGGACTGCGGGGTGCTGAGCTTGATCGTGAACGTGGTGTCGTCGACGACGACCAGTCCGGTCAGGGGGCTGTCAGCCGAGTCGCTGTAGCCTTCGATGTCAGCGAAGAAGTAGCTGCTTCCCTGCGCATTGCTGAGGAGAGCACCGTACTGCCATGCATCGACGAACGAAGCCGCATCGACGGGGTCACCGTTAGTGAATTTCAGGCCGGACTTGATCTTCACCGTGTAGTTCTGGGCATCGGTTGACTCGATGGACTCCGCGACGTCATTGACGGGCGCACCCTTCTCGTCGTAGTAGACCAGTCCTGCAAAGAGGGCATCGACGATCTTGCCGCCGCCTGTCTCCGTCGTGTTGGTGGGGATCAAGGGGTTCTGCGGCTCTGATCCGTTGGTCGAAACGATCGCCGAGCTGTCACCGCTGGAGCTCGTGCTGGGCGTGTCTCCACCCGTGGCACAACCGGACAGCACAAGGGCGCTGGCCGCGGCGAGGGCGATAGCCCCGATGCCAATGCGTCTGATTTTCAATTTTCCTCCTGAGGACTTTCTTGGGCTACCGGATGCCCGCCCGACGTTCTCGGAGGCACCCGAAAGGTGATCAGTCGCGTGGCTGACTACCCAGTACCCTAAAAGGGGGCTGGGTTCCTGCCAAATCCAGCAGGAAAAAGTTACACACTAGAAACGTGAAATCGGCATTCTTTGTGCCGCACGCACAATTTTCCCTCCATCTGGGCCAGCCGACGCAAGAAAGAGCACGTGTGCCTCAACCGATTCCCCGCCCGTGGCGTATCACGCGCCGACGACGCCTGACCTGGGAGATCGCGATCGTTCTCGGGCTGTCGCTCGGAGCATCCGCCGTGTACTCGATCGTGAGTCTTGTCGCCAAACTCACCGACGACACCCCGCTAGCGAGCCAGTCGACGGCCCTGAACTCGGCGCAGAGCACCCGCGAATGGCTCGACTTCACGTACCAGTCGCTCGCCATATTTTTCGACCTGGTGCCCGTGGCCCTCGTCTTGTATCTGCTGGCGATCTCCGGACCGAACCCGTTCCGGCGGATCGGCTTCGATCTCCGCACTCCCGCTCGAGACTCCGCCCGCGGGCTTCTGCTCGTTCTCGTCATCGGAGTGCCAGGGATAGCGCTCTACTTCATCGGTCGAGCCGCGGGCATCACCGTCAATGTCGTTCCCGCTCCCATCGACGCATACTGGTGGACGGTTCCTGTGCTGATCGCCTCAGCACTCAGGGCAGCGCTCACGGAAGAGTTGATCGTCGTGGGCTACCTCTTCACCCGACTGAGGCAGCTCGGATGGGGCCAATGGCAGATCATCCTGTCGGCGGCGGTGCTGCGAGGCAGTTATCACCTCTACCAGGGCATCGGACCGTTCTTCGGCAACGTCGTCATGGGAATCGTCTTCGGCTGGTGCTACACGCGTTGGGGCCGCACGATGCCGCTCGTCATCGCCCACTGGATCATCGACATCGCCTCGTTCGTCGGCTACGCGTGGGCGCTCTCGACCTTTCCGGGACTCTTTCGGCTGAGCTAGGCTCCGGGCGTCTTCGGCTCGTCGTTGTCTTCGTCTGACTCGACGCCGTCGTCACCGGTCGCGACAGCGGGTCTGCGTCGCGAGATGATCATAGCCGCGACACCGAGCGCGAGTACCACGATGGCGCCTCCACCGACTGCGGCGATGAGCCCCCAGTCTGTCGGCTGCCTCGTCGAAGCCGCGGTGCCTGCGGGGCCAGTAGACCCCGTCGCGCCCGGCTCATCGGTGAAGAGCGGCGTGGGCGCCTCGGTCTGCTCGGGATGGGGAGTCACTTGGATCTTGACGACGGCGATCGCGGTGCCGTTCGACGACGAGAACTTGCAGACCATGCCGGAATCACCAACCGGAAACACGGTGCCCGAAACGACCGGAACGTCGACGATCAAACAGTCTCCCGCGGTCAGACCGGCCGGCACCACCGGTGCGAAATCGACAGGAGCACCGCTCGCGTCGGCCGCCTCGACGGTGATCGTTCCGGGCAGGATGCCGGAGTCGGTGAAATCGGCACCTTCGATCTGGGCGTCGGTGAAATCGGCGCCCTCGATGTTCGCACCCGTGAAGTTCGCGGCCTGCAGCTTCGATCCCGACAGGTTGGCCCCGGCGAGGTTGGCACCCATAAAAGCGGCCTGCCCCATGCTCGTTCCACCGAAGTCGACTCCCGGGCACTGGCTGCCACCCGCGGGCGCACCGTCTGTGACCTGCTGCACCACACACCCGCCCTCGTCATAGAAGACTTCGGCGTTTGCGACCGTCGCCGGAGCGATGACGAGGGCGAGAGAGCCCAGCGCCACCGCTGCCATCATCGAAATCCGGCCGCGTTGTATCGCAAATCGTCTCGCCATGCTGAGAGGCTACCGCACGTCTCGAAACTGACGCCGTCTCTTACTCGAACGCCTCCGGCGGCGGGCACGAGCACACGAGATTGCGGTCGCCCCAGGCCTGGTCGATGCGCCGCACGGGCGGCCAGTACTTCGAACGAATCAGCGATCGCACCGGGTACACCGCGGTCTCGCGGTCGTAGGGATGCGTCCACTCACCCTCGACGACGGACTGCGCCGTGTGCGGCGCATTGTGCAGCGGGTTGTCATCGGCCGGCCAGACGCCCTCAGCGACCTGCATCGCCTCGCCCTTGATCGCGATCATCGCGTCGATGAAACGGTCGATCTCGGTCAGGTCTTCGCTTTCGGTCGGCTCGACCATCAGCGTTCCGGCCACCGGGAAGCTCATGGTCGGCGCATGGAATCCGTAGTCGATCAGGCGCTTCGCCACGTCGTCGACCGACACTCCGGTCGACGCTGTGAGGGGACGGATGTCGATGATGCACTCGTGCGCCACGAGGCCGTTGTCCCCCGCGTACAGCACAGGGAAGTGCTCCGAGAGCCGGGCCGCGACATAATTGGCCGACAGAACGGCCGCACCCGTCGCATCCGCGAGACCCTGCGAGCCCATCATGCGCACGTACGACCAGCTGATCGGCAGGATGCTCGGGCTGCCGTACGGCGCGGCCGAGATCGGGCCGCCGGCGTGCACCACGGTGCCGCCGTCGGCGAGCGGATGCGATGGGTTCTGCGCCTGCGCATGGCCCGGCAGGAAGGGGGCCAGATGGGCCTTCGCCGCGACCGGGCCGACGCCAGGGCCGCCACCACCGTGCGGGATGCAGAAGGTCTTGTGCAGGTTGAGGTGCGACACGTCGCCGCCGAAGTCGCCGAAGCGCGCGAAGCCCAGCAGCGCGTTGAGGTTGGCTCCGTCGACGTAGACCTGCCCACCGGCGGCGTGCACCAGGCGGCAGATCTCTGCGACCTCGTGCTCGTACACCCCGTGGGTCGACGGGTAGGTGATCATGAGGGCAGCCAGCGACTCGGCGTGCAGCTCGATCTTCGCCCGCAGGTCGTCGACGTCGACGTTGCCGTTCTCGTCGCACGCGACGACCACGACCTTCATGCCGGCGAGCACTGCCGAGGCGGCGTTGGTGCCGTGAGCGCTCGAGGGAATGAGGCAGACGGTGCGCTCGAACGATCCGTTCGCGTGGTGGTAGCCACGAATCGCGAGCAGGCCCGCGAGTTCACCCTGGCTTCCGGCATTCGGCTGCAACGACACGGAGTCGTAGCCCGTGACCTCGGCCAGCCAGGTCTCGAGCTGCGCGATGAGCGTGAGGTAACCCTCGACATCCGCGCGCGGTGCGAACGGGTGCAGGGCACCGAACTCGGGCCAGGTGACGGCCTCCATCTCGGTGGCAGCGTTCAGCTTCATGGTGCACGAGCCGAGCGGGATCATGCCTCGGTCGAGCGCGTAGTCGTAGTCGGCGAGGCGCTTGAGGTAGCGCATCATGCTCGTCTCCGAGCGGTGTGTGTTGAACACCTCGTGCGTGAGGTAGTCGCTGGTGCGCAGGATGTGCTCGGGCAGGCTCTCGGCGAGCTGCTCGGCATCGCTCGCCGGTGATACACCGAAGAGACCGAGCACCGTGTCGATGTCCGCCGAGGTCGTGGTCTCGTCGACAGAGACGCCGATCGTGTCGTCGTCGGCAACGTTCAGCAGGTAACCGCCCGCGTGGGCCTGAGCGGCGATCTCGGCGGCACGGCCGGGCACCCGCACCTGGATCGTGTCGAAGAAGTCCTCGTGCACGAGCTCTGCTCCAGCTGCCTCGAGCGCACTGGCGAGTCGCCTCGCGGTGTCGTTGACGTCGAGGGCGATACGCTGCAGACCTTCTGGGCCGTGATACACCGCGTACATGCCGGCCATCACGGCGAGAAGCACCTGGGCTGTGCAGATGTTCGACGTGGCCTTCTCTCGCCGAATGTGCTGCTCGCGTGCCTGCAGGCTGAGCCGGTAGGCGGGGTGCCCCGAGGCATCCTGGCTCACACCGACGAGACGACCGGGAAGCTGGCGCTCGAGACCCTTACGCACGGCCATGTAGCCCGCGTGAGGCCCTCCGAAGCCCATCGGAACACCGAAGCGCTGGCTCGTGCCGACGGCGACGTCGGCCCCGAGCTCGCCCGGGGAGGTGATGAGGGTCAGGGCCAGCAGATCGGCGGCCACGACCGCGAGACCACCGGATGCGTGCACCGCCTCGATCACGTCGCGCGGGTCCCACACGCGGCCGGATGCGCCGGGGTACTGGATGAAGGCACCGAAACCGGTGGCGAGAGGGTGGTCGTGCGACGCCGGGTGATCTACACGGTCGAGGGTGAGCTCGACGATCTCGATGCCCACGGCGTCGGCGCGCGAGCGCAGCAGCGCCTTCGTCTGCGGGAGCGCGTCGGCGTCGACCAGGAAGATATTGGAGGTCGACTTGGAGGCGCGCCGCGCGAGCAGCATGCCCTCGACCACGGCCGTCGCCTCGTCGAGCATGGAGGCGTTGGCCGTCGACAGGCCTGTGAGATCGGCCACCATGGTCTGGAAGTTGATGAGCGCCTCGAGGCGACCCTGCGAGATCTCCGGCTGGTACGGGGTGTATGCCGTGTACCAGCTGGGGTTCTCGAGCACATTGCGGCGGATCACGGCCGGCGTGATCGTGTCGTAGTAGCCGAGCCCGATCATCGAGCGGTTCACGGTGTTGTGCGATGCCAGCGCGCGCAGCTCGGCGATGGTCTCGCGCTCGGTAGCGGCGGCAGGGATGGCCTCGGCGCGGTGGGTCTCGCTCAGCTGGATCGAACCGGGGATCGCGGCGCGCACGAGCGCGTCGACCGAGTCGTAGCCGAGGCGGGCGAGCATGACGGCTTGCGCGCTGTCATCGATACCGATGTGACGCGCGGTGAAAGGAAGCGACATCGGTGTGCTACTCCCCCAGCAGTGCGGTGTACTCGTCGAACGACAGCAGCGGCGGCAGTTCGGTGAATTCGATCTTGATGAGCCAGCCCTCGCCGAGCGGGTCGCTATTGACGAGCTCGGGAGTGTCTTCGACGGCGGAGTTCTTCTCGAGCACCGTGCCGTCGACGGGAGCGAAGAGTTCGCCCACCGACTTCGTCGACTCGATCTCGCCGACGATCGAGCCGTTCGCCAGCGACGTTCCCACGTCGGGCAGGTCGACGAAGACGACGTCACCCAGCTTCTCGGCCGCATAAGCGGTGATGCCGACGGTGGCGGTGGTGCCCTCGACGAGCACCCATTCGTGCTCGCTGGTGTACTGCAGTTCGTTTTCGGTAGCCATGGGTTCAGTCTTTCTTCGCGCGGTAGAACGGGAGGGAAGTGACGCGGTAGCTCAGGCGCTTGCCGCGGATGTCGATACTGACCACAGTGTCGGGCGTCGCGAACGACGCGTCGACATACGCCATGGCGATCGGGATGCCGAGGGTCGGCGACAGGGCGCCGCTCGTCACGACGCCGATGGCATCGGTGGAGTCGTCGGAGGCGAAGATCTCGTAGTCTGCACGCGCGGCCCGCTTGCCGTCGGCGACCAGGCCGACCAGCGTGCGCGCATCCGGAGCGGGGCCGGCCTCGACCGCCTCGCGACCGACGAAGTCGCCCTTCGTCGCCGTGGCGACGACGCGGCCGAGGCCCGCCTGCACGGGGAATGTCTCGGTTCCGAGTTCGTGACCGTAGAGCGGCATGCCCGCTTCGAGGCGAAGCGTGTCGCGGCTCGCGAGCCCGGCGGGAACGAGTCCGAGCGGCGTTCCGGCTTCGGTGAGCGCGTTCCAGAGCTCTTCGGCGTGATCCGGGCTGACGTAGAGCTCGAAGCCGTCTTCACCGGTGTAGCCGGTGCGGGCGATCAGCACGGGCTGCGTGCGGAACGATCCAGACAGAGCCCTGTAGTACTTGAGCTCGCCGAGCTTCTCGCCGACGTCGCGGCCGTCAGGGTGGCTGCCTTCGATGGCGAAGCCGTCTGTGGCGACGAGGATCTCGCGCGAGCGCGGACCCTGAACGGCGATGAGGGCGAGCTCGTCGCTCTCATCGAAGACCTCGCACTCGAACGGCGAAGTGCGCTCGAGCAACTCTGCGGCGACGACCTCTCTATTCGAGGCATTGGCCACGACCATGAAGCGGTCGTCACCCGTGCGATAGACGACCACATCGTCGATGATTCCGCCCGAGCGGTCGAGCAGCATGCTGTATTTCGCCTGCCCGACCGTCGTCGCCGACAGCTTGCCGGCGAGCGCGTAGTCGAGAGCGTCTGACGCCTCGGGTCCCACGACGAAGATCTCGCCCATGTGAGAGAGGTCGAAGATGCCCGCGGCCGTGCGCACTGCGTGATGCTCGGCGAGGTCGCTCGAGTAGCGCACGGGCATCTGCCAGCCGGCGAAGTCGGTGAAGCTGGCTCCGGCCGCGACATGGATGCGGTTGAGCGGGGAATGTCTATCGGTCACGAGTTCTCCAAGGCGCAGTGGGCATTGCGGACCCGGGCGCGGACCCGAGCAGTCAAGAACTCCCCCTCTGTCATCTGTGCCTGAGAGTTTCGACGCTGCATGGCAGCGGCTTTCACCGTGGGCGGATTCGCTTCGCTATCAGATCTCTATACGGCCGCGGGCGGCCTACTCGATCCGATTCGCTCCGCGAATCGCTTTTCAGAGTGGCCTGTTCGATGCGGTACACGTACCTGAGAGATTGGTGGGGAGAATTGCTCCTTCGGTGCCTGCCGAGATGATCGGCGGGCTCTCCCGCATCGCGTGATGTCGGCCCGATATTCGTTTGTGCGGCCAGCCTAGCAACATACGACTCCCGCGTTGTGAAGCGCCAACGCGTAATCTGGGAGCGACCGGGTGATGCGCGCGGTCAGAACGGATTTCGTGGACCATCGATTGAACAAGCTCTTCATCACGGCGGCGAAAGAGCTGCATTTCGCGAGAGCAGCCAAGATCGAGGGCATTCCACGCTCGAGCATGATCGCCGCGGTCAAGCAGCTCGAGCAGAACCTCGGCTACCCGCTGTTCGACTACGACGCCGACTCGACTGTTCTGACCCCCGAGGGCGTGGCATTCGCCGAGAAGGCAGCGGCAGACCTCGCAAAATCGACGGGAAACTCCACCATCACGGCTCCCCAGGCGGGCGGAAAGGCGAAGGCCTCGAAGGGCAAGGGGCGAACCCCCGTCGTCAAGGGAGCCCCGAGGGTGGGGAAACGCCGCCAATCTCGCTGAGTTCTGCGTGGTGAGTCAGGTAAGGCTATCCTTATCTCGCCGGGCGTCGTTGTTCGATACGGCCCCTGACCTGACTCCCCCACCCGAACGAAGGAGCCCGACGTGCAGCAGCGCGCCGCCATCACCCTTGCCCTCGCATCACTTCTCGCCATCGGCCTCTCGGGGTGTGGCGCATCCGAGGCCGTCGAGACCAGCCCGACCTCTACCTCCGGACAAGGATCGACCACCTACCCACTCACCATCGACAATTGCGGCACCCAGACCGTCGTCACAGCGCCCCCGCAGCGCGTCGTCTCCCTCGACCAGGACTCCACCGAGATCCTGCTCTCGCTGGGACTCGCCGATCACCTGGTCGGAACAGCCTCATGGACCGACCCCGTGCTCGATTCACTCGCTGCCGCGAACTCAGGGGTTCCGCGTCTGTCTGATAACGCTCCGAGCTACGAGGTCGTGCTGGGCACGGATCCGGACTTCGTGACCGCCTCGTTCGGCCGGCACTTCGCCCAGGGAGGTGTCGCCAGCCGTGAGCGCTTCGCCGAGACCGGCATCGGCAGCTACCTCTCTCCGACAGACTGCGACAACGGCATCAGCATCAACGGCGGTGGCACCCGAACCCATGCGCTCACGATCGATGCACTGTATGAGGAGATCACTGAACTGGGCGCGATCTTCGACGTTCCCGACCGTGCCGCGACACTCATCGACGGGTTGAAGACCCGGGCCGCCGCGGCGACGGAAGGCGTCGATTTCGCCGGCGCGACGGTCGCTTTCTGGTTTGCCGACACGAAGACCCCCTACATGGCCGGCGGACTCAGTGCGGCCGGCCTGCTCGCGAAGACCGTCGACCTCGACAACGTGTTCTCGAGCTCTCCCGAGGACTGGCCCGCCACCACCTGGGAGGCCGTCGCCGACAGGGATCCACATGTCCTCGTGCTCGGTGATCTGCAGCGCGACCGTTTTCCCGGCGACCGTCTCGACGACAAGATCAGCTTCCTCGAATCGGACCCGCTCACCCAGACGATCGATGCCGTGCGCAATAAGCGATACATCGTGCTTCACGGCGCCGAACTGAATCCGTCGATCCGGTTCGTCGACGGCCTCGAGAAGATCCAGTCCTGGCTGCGCGAGCACAAGGACGAACTCTGAGCACCGCCCCGCCTCCGGCACTCGACGACGCGACGACGCCCGTGACGCGGTCGGCCTCACGCTCGCGCAGGGCGGTGATCGCAGCGATGCTCGTGCTTGCCGGACTGGCTCTCCTGCTGGTCTCGGTCGGTGTGGCGATCACGCTCGGACCGGCGGACATCCTGCTCGTGAACGTGCGGGATATCGTCACCAACCATCTCGGGTTCACGGACATCGCGGTCAAGGTATCGAAGAACGCGATCGTCTGGGAGGAACGTCTGCCCCGCGCCTTCGTCGCCGCCGCGTGCGGCGCCGGCCTGGGACTCTGCGGCGTCATCATGCAGTCGCTGCTGCGCAACCCTCTGGCTGATCCGTTCATCCTCGGTATCTCGTCGGGCGCATCGACGGGCGCCGTGGTGATCGGTGTGCTGGGACTGGGCGGCGCGGCGATAGGACTCTCGGGCGGCGCGTTCATCGGAGCACTGATCGCGTTCGGCCTCGTTCTGCTGCTGGCGCGACTGTCTGGCGGCGGCACAGATCGCGTGGTGCTCGCCGGGGTCGCGAGCACTCAGCTCTTTTCGGCCGTCACCTCGCTGATCATCTTCGCCTTCGCCGACTCGGACGAGACGCGCGGTGTGATGTTCTGGCTGTTGGGCTCGCTTGAGGGAATGCGATGGGACGACGTCGCACTCTGCGCGATCGTGGTCGTCGTCGGTTCTATCGTGTGCCTGCGGTACGCCCACGCACTCGATGCGTTCGCGTTCGGCGACGACGTTGCGGCCTCGCTCGGCATCCACGTCACCCGCACCCGTGCCGTGCTGCTGGTCGCGACCGCCCTCATCACGGCCACGCTCGTGAGTGTGGCCGGCGCCGTCGGCTTCGTGGGGCTCGTCCTGCCGCACGCCGCTCGGCTGCTCGTCGGCCCTCGGCACGCGCGGCTCGTTCCCGCGACCGCGATCATCGGCGCGATCTTCATGGTCTGGGTCGATGCCGGGTCGAGGGTCGCCTTCTCGCCGACCCCGCTGCCGGTCGGCGTCGGCACAGCTCTCGTCGGCGTTCCCGTGTTCATAGCGTTGCTGGCCCGGCGGAGGAGGCGCACATGACGCTCCACGCCGAGCAGGTGACCTGGAGCCGCAATGGCGTGCTCGTCGTAGACGGCGCGACCCTGCATCCCGAGCCTGGACAGACCGTCGGTCTGCTCGGGCCGAATGGTTCGGGCAAGTCCTCTCTGTTGAGGGTGCTGCACGGTCTCGTCAGACCGACGTCGGGGTTCGTCACGCTCGACGGCGTCGACCTCGCCTCCGTTGGTCGTCGCCATGTCGCACGATCGGTCGCATCCGTCACACAGCACGCCGATACCGAGGTCGACATCACCGTGCGCGACATCGTGAGGCTCGGCCGCATCCCGCACCGGACCGCGCTCGGAGGAGGCACCAGCGCCGATGAAGACGCCGTAGACAGCGCTCTGGCACACGTTGGCCTGCTCGATCAAGCCGGGCGCCTCTGGCACACGCTGTCGGGCGGCGAGCGCCAGCGCGCTCAGATCGCGAGGGCCCTCGCGCAGGAACCGCGCGAACTGCTTCTCGACGAGCCGACAAACCACCTCGACGTGCGCCACCAGCTCGAGCTTCTCGAGCTCGTGTGCGCTCTTCCGGTCACCACCGTCATAGCGATCCACGACCTGAACCTCGCTGCCATGTACTGCGACGTCGTCGTCGTGCTGCAGGAGGGCCGCGTGGTCGCCGCGGGTGCACCGAGCGACGTACTCACCGCAGACCTCATCTCCGAGGTCTACGGAGTCGTTGCCTCGATCACGCGTGATGCGCGCCGCGGCCACCCTGTCATCACCTTCTCCAGACGGGAGTGACCGGCTCCGACTACTGCTCGGAATCTCCGTCGTCGCCCTTCGGCGCCTGCGGCTTCTCGAACGGGTCTCGCCGGATTCGTCGCACCGTGAGCACAATCACGGTCACGATCAGCGCAAGGCCGGCGATCGAGACCGCTATTGCGACGCCGATTCGGCTGGCATCGTCGCCCTGTTCGCCGTCACCCGCGGGGTCGGCCGTCGCGGTGAGTGCCGGTACGGGCGCTTCGGACATCGTGGTCATCGAGGGCTCCGGCGTCGCCTCGGGCGCCGGAGCGGAGTCCTCTTTCGGCGAGCCAGCCCACTGCGCACCGCAGGCGGGGGCAGCCGCCATGCCGGGCAGCGAGTTGCCCGTGTCCACGGGCTGGTACTCGAAGGTGTAGCTGCCCGATGTGGGGTGTCCATCGCTCGAGACGACCTGCCACGTGGCGGTGTACGTTCCGGGGTCACCCAGAGCGACTCCCGTGGATGCGACGGTCCCGTCGACGACGACGCACCCGTTCTCGTGGAACGCGCCCGACGCATCCGTCACCTGAATCGCGAACGCGCTCGTGTCGCCGCCGAGAGTGATGAGTTCGTCGCTGTAGGTCAGTGAGACCACGGTCGGATCGGCCGTGACGACCTCGCCGGCGGCCGGAGTCGACGACTCGAGCGCGTCATGCGCAGAGGCACTCGATGCGCCGGCAAGCACGAGGGCCGCGCCGAGAAGGGCGGTCGCGGCAAGCGCGGAGGGCAGGGCGAAGAGGCGTCGAGTCACGCGCCCCACGATAGCCGACGGCCTGCGAGCGCGCGGTGTCGGAGGGTGCGTCTACGGTCTCAGCACATCGATTGAAAGGATGCCGAATGAAAATACTGCGTGCGACGAGTCTCGACAATGGGGCGCGTGGCGACGACTACAACTGGTGCATCGAGGGCGAGATCGTCACCTTCGGAATCATCTGCGATCGAGATCGACTCGATCCCGAGAACGGATGCGGGTGCAGCCGAGGTTTCTCGGGCCTTGCGTCGCATCGCGCGACAACCACGGCGCTCGTACGCGACACAGCGCTGAGCGAAGACGACGTGCGACTGGCTGTCGAGTCGAGTCTCTCTGACGGCGGGTGGCTGCGATCTCTGTCGCCGCACGAGGCCGACGAGATGATCGACGAGACCGTCGACTTCATGCTCGATGTCGCCGAGTACTACGACGACGGAACGGTGATCGGAACGAACTTCGACTGCACCTATGTGAGACGTCATTCCACGACCTCGGTCTAGAACCGCGGGTCTTCTGGGCGGCCACGTGCCTGGCCGCTCAGTGCACCGAGTTCATACAACACATCAGGTCGCCGCAACGGCACCGTCGGCGGGAACGTCATAGGGTCGGCGCCGATCGCGAATCGTCACGACTCCGATCGCCGTGACCCACACCAGCCACGGGAAGGTGGCGAACAGAGCTGTTCCCGCTCCCCCTGCGGCGAAGAACGATGCGGGATCGGTTCCCCCGAACATCGTCGGAACGGCGAGCAGGTTCAGCGCCGCCACCGCGTAGGCGAGCCATCCAGTCCAGCGAGGCAGGGCCTCGGAGCCGAGCGTCACATAGGCGCTTGCGGCCGCGACCAGAGCCGTCAACACGCATCCGATCGACCCGAAGAGAACGGTATGGCCTACGGTCAGGGCACGCAGAACGGAGTAGTCGCCCGCCATTCCGGTCACGTCGAGAGCCGTGCCCGCCTCCATAGCATCGCCGACGAGCGTCACCGCCACGAAGACGAGCCCGGCGCCGTATGCCAGGTCGGCGACCCACTGCAGGGCGACCTCGGCGTGCGTGATCAGCTGACGGAAGCCCGCGAGAAAGACGATGAGCGCCGCCATGAGCATGGTGTCGATGAGAATCGTGAGGAGTGTGCCATTGCTCGTTCTCGTCATGAAGTCGACGAGGGCCAGCTCGTCGTCGAGGCTCGGCCGTGCGCCCACGACGAAGACCTGCACCGAGAACTCGGTGACCGTGAGCAACGCGACCGCGACGGCGGCGATTCCCGTCCACAGCCTCACATCGGGCATGAGCTTTCTGTGCGGATGGCGCGTCATCGTTCGTACTCCCCCTGGACTGTTCTCTCTAGCTGGGCACCTCGGGCTACGCGTCGCAGTGCGAGAGGTCGGTCTCGGCGAGAGGCTTGCCCTCCGGAATGATGTAGGTCACCCAGAGAACGACGTTCTCGTCGCCTTCGTTCCGCCCCTCGTGACGATAGCCAACTCCTTCGATAATGCTGTCTCCGGCCTTGTAGACGTGCACGCCACTCGGATAGATGTCGGCATAGTGCGTGAGCGTTCCCTCGGATACCACGGCGACCAGCTGCCCGTAGTGGCAGTGCACCCCGGTGGATGCGCCTGGCGCCAGGGTGATCTCGCGAAAGGTGACCCCCACCCCGTCGTCACCGGATACGGAGACCTCGACCGGCGCATCCTGTTCACCCGCCGCGAGATCAACGGCCTCGACGGGAGCATGCGACTCGGTGGGCGATTCGGAGGCCGTCACGGCAGGTGCGTCGGCCGTCGTCGAGCACGCCGACAGTGCGAGGACCACGGCAAGGAGAAGGGCGGTTGTGCCGGCACGATCGCGGAGGCGAGGTCGGGACGCTTTCATGGTCAGCCTTTCGGACAGCTCTGTCGAATCGCGCGTAGTGCTACACAGCGTAGTGAGTTCGGCTCGTTATGATGAGCGGATGATCGCCCTCAGCGCATCCACACGAGCGCCCAGAGCGTTCCAAGCGGCGTGGGTGATCGGCTTTCTCGTTGGAACGACCACCCACACGGCGGATCTGATCTTCGGCGGATGGGACATCTACAGCGGCTTCCCTCTCGGCGTCCGGCTGTTCTGGGTGACGCTCACACTTCTCGACCCGGTCACCGCTGCGCTGATCATCTTTCGACGGCGCTCCGGCATCGCACTCGGCGTCGCCGTGATCATCGCCGACATCGCGGTGAACTGGACCGTCTTCGTCGTGATCGGCGGACTCTCCGTGTTCGGAGTCGTCAGTCAAAGCCTGTTCGCGGCGATCATCTTCGTGACCGCTCGCGCCCTCTGGATCTGGTTCGGACGCCCTTCTCCTCAAGAACGCAGCAGGGTAAACAGAACGACCTAACGACAGGAACGGTGCGCGGCACCACCGGGGGCTTTACGCCGCCGTGACGTCGATCTCTCCCGCGCTCGCTCCGGTCGCGCCGAACACGAGCATCCGGTTCGCGATCTTGTCAGTGAAGAACCGGTCGTGGCTCACTACGACGACGGCGCCGGGAAAGTGCACGAGGGCGCGTTCCATGACCTGGGTGCTCGCGAGGTCGAGGTGGTTGGTCGGCTCGTCGAGCAGAAGAACGGATGCGCCTGACAGCAGACACTGGGCCATGGCGACGCGGGCACGTTGTCCGCCGGACAGCTCGCGGATGCGCTTCTTGAGGTCGGCCTCGGAGAACTGGAACATCGCGAGGAACCGGCCGACTGATTTGCGCGTGGCCGTGAGGGCGAGGCTGTCGGGCAGCGCGTTGACGGCGTGCGTGACCGTATCGTCGAGATCGAGCTCATCGAGCATCCGGTTGTACGAGACGACCTTCGCGCCCGACGCCCAATCCACGTGGCCGTGATCCTGCTTCTCGTCGCCCGTGAGCACCCGCAGCAGCGTGCTCTTGCCGCTTCCGTTTGCGCCGAGCACCACGATGCGGTTGCCACGGCGGATCTCGAATCCCAGACCGCTGAAGAGAAGCTTCTCTCCGTAAGCCTTTTCGAGCCCGTCGACGCGGCAGAGAACGTCTTTCACGTGCAGGCCGCCGTAGATCTCGGTGATGATCTGGTCGACGGGCCGGGGCGCGCGCGACTTCTTGATTCCCGACAGCTGCTTGTCGAGCTTCTTGCTCGAGGCCTTGGCGGCCTCGCGCCGATCGGAGATGCCCTCGGCCTCGAAGGCCAGCAGCTCGTTCTCGTGCACGAACTGTGCCTCGAGCGTCTTCAGCCGGAACTGCTTCTGAATGATGTACTCGGCGAAGTTGCCCGGGTATTCATGCAGATGAAAGTTCTCGAGCTCGATGATGCGGGTCACGACGACATCGAGGAATGCCCGGTCGTGAGACACGATGATGGCGGCGCCCTTGAAGTCGCGGAACCACGACTCGAGCCACTCGACTCCCGCCACGTCGAGGAAGTTGGTGGGCTCGTCGAGCAGCAGCACGTCGGGGTCTTCGAGCAGGATCTTCGCCAGCGCAGCGCGGTTGCGCCATCCACCCGACAGCGCGTCGATCGGGCACGTGCGGTGCGCTTCGTCGAATCCGAGCGTCGTCAGGGCCTGGTCGATCTTGCGGGTGTAGTCCCAGCCGTCGAGGCGGTCCATCTCGCCGAAGAGTTCGGACTGTCGCTCGATGAGCGCGTCGAGGGAGCCGCCGGCCGCGGCCTCGACCGCGATCGTCGCGTCGATCGACGCGAGCTCGTCTTCAATGGCGTGCACCTCGACGAACAGCGCATCCAGCACCTCGGTGATCGTCTGTTCGCCGTTCAGCTCGGAGAACTGCGAGAAGTAGCCGATCTTCACTCCGGCTTCGACGGTGACCGTTCCCTGGTCGGGCTGCACTTGATCGAGCACGAGCTTCAGGAGCGTGGTCTTGCCGGAGCCGTTGCGGCCGATGAGACCGACGCGGTCTTTGGGCTCGAGGCGGAAGAACGCCTCGCGCAGAATCTGCGTGTTCTCGAACTTCACGCTCACGTCGTTCAGGCGGATCAGGCTCATGGGGTATTCCTTCAGTGCATCGTCGAGCGCGGGTGTTGTCGCCGAACGCGGTGGTGCGGCCACCGCTCTCGGCGAGAACCGCCGCGTTCGGTGCGGAAGAACTCAGTCCCAGTCGAGGTAGTCCTCGATCGCCCACGAGGTGGCACCGACGTTCTCGGAGGGGAACATGTGGCCGCCGCCGTCGATGGAGACAACGCTGACGCGGTCGGGAGCCGCCGCCTGCAGCGCCTCGCCGTTCGCAGGCGGGTTGACCTGGTCTTCAGAACCCTGGATGACCAGAACGGGCAGACCCTCGGCCAGCGTCGGGTCGCCGGCTTCCACGCCGAGCAGCAGCACGCCGTTGACGCGGTCGTGGAAGTCCAGGGCCACGGCGCGAGCAACGGATCCGCCGAACCCGTGGCCACCCAGCCATGCATCCTCGATGCCCACGGCATCCATGATCTCGACGACGCAGCTGGCGAGGTCGTGCACCGAGGCGCTGCCTGCCGCGATGCGCAGAACCCGGAAGTCTTCTTCGACGAGGATGTGGGCGAGCGTGCCGAGATAGTCGATGGGAAGCCCCTTGTCGGCGACCAGAACGACCGTCGGTCCGTTCCCCTCCACCGCGTACGAGATCGCGTGCGCATCGGGTTCGAAGATCTGGTTTTCGGTCATTGTCTGGCCTCCCTTTCGTGCGACGGCGAAGCTCCCGCTCGCCTCCGACACCCTACTGGAGTGAGAAATGGAAAGTGTGGATCGGTCCGGAGCATCACGAGTCAAAAGCAGCCACTCGAGCTGCAAGGATTCGAGATACCGGGTTACAGCTGTGTAAAAACTCGACCAGATCGATCGGTCCACCGATGCGCGTACCAGGGCTGATCGAAGGCACTCGCCGCCGAACGGACGCCCCTCAGGGCGGATCGACAAGCTGGTCATAGCTGCGCATCTCCCTTATCGTTCATGTGAACGACAATCCGGAAGGTCGTCCCGTATGACACCGCAGTATCCCGAAGCAAGCCGGCGCGCAGTGCTGGCAGGAGCCGCGGGCCTCGCCGGGCTCGGGCTGCTCACCCTCGCCGGGTGTGCGCCCGATAGACGCACTCCGACGATCCCCAAGTCAGCAGCCGTAGGCACCGCCGCACGAGGTGGGCGCCTCCGGATCGCTCGCCCCGCCGCATCGGCTGCTGAGACGCTCGACTCAGCGAGTTCTCTATCGGCCTACGAGTACCTTGGCGCTCTCTACAACCGACTCGTCAAGCTCGACAAGCGCGGAACGACGGTTCCCGATCTCGCCGCAGAATGGTCGGCCAACGCCGACGGCACGGTGTGGACATTCAAGCTGCGTGCGGGCGTCTCTTTTCACGACGGCCGCAGCTTCACTGCCGCCGACGCGATCTACTCCATCGAGCACATCCTCGATCCCGATACCGCATCACCGCAGGGCGAGGTTCTGGCCGCCATGATCGGCCCCGGCGGAATGACCGCGCCGGATCCGCTGACTCTGCGGATCGCCCTCCTCACACCCAACGCCGAATTCCCCTCGCTCCTCACGGCGTATCAGTGCTACATGATTCCCGAGGGCAGTGCCGCCGACATCGGCCGTACAGGGATTGGCACTGGGCCATTCAGACTTTCGTCGTTCGAGCCTGCTGGCACGGGCAGTATCGAGGCTTTCGATGATCATTTCGCGGGTCGCCCGGTGCTCGACGGCATCGACTTCTACTCGATCCAAGACACGACCGCCCGAGTGAACGCTCTTCTTGCCGGGCAGATCGACCTCATCTCGCAGACCAACCTCGACTACGCCACAGCCCTCGTGGTCTCGGCGTCGAGTACGGCGACCGTCGCTCGCGCAGCCGACGCCCAGTGGTACACGATCCCTATGCTTTTCACGAGCGAAGAGTTCAGCGACCAGCGCGTGCGGCAGGCAATGAAACTCGCCTACGATCCTCAGGTCATCGTCGACACGGCCCTCCAAGGCACGGGCTCACCCGGCTGGGACAACCCGGTGCCACCCGACCAGTCCGTCTTCCTCAATGAGAGACGCGAGTACGACCCCGACAAGGCCAAGTTCCTTCTCAAGCAGGCAGGCCGCGAAGGCTTTCGCACCGAGATCTATACGTCGAGTTACGAGTCGGTCTTCACTCCCCTGGCGGTCGCGTACCGCGACGCTGTCAAAGATGCAGGCATCGATCTCGTGGTTCGAAACGCCTCGTCGGACTCCTATTACACGCAGATATGGATGCAGAAACCGCTCATGGTGAGCTACTGGTTCACCGGCCGGCCGATCGATCAACTGCTGAACCAGATCTTCCGCACGGGATCGTCGTACAACGAAAGCGCCTGGTCTAATCCCACCTTCGATGGGCTCCTCGATTCGGCCCGCGCCGAGATGAACGATGACCGGCGTCGCATGCTCTACCAAGACGCTCAACGCGTCGTCATCGACGACTCCGCCGATATGACCCCTATGTTCGGGGACCGGCTCGTCGGCCTCTCCCGCCGAGTCGTCAACTATTCCGAATACGGCTTCGAATTCGACTACCTCTCGATCGGACTCCGCGCGTGAAGGCCTCGATCGCTCCCGCCATGCTCCTCATCGCCCGGCGCCTCGGAATAGCTCTGCTCACAGTTCTGCTGGCGTCGTTCTTTGTCTTCTTCGCTGTTCAGGCTCTGCCGGGCGACGTTGCACAGCAACTGCTGGGGCAGAATGCCACGCCAGAGGCGTTGGCGACGCTTCGTGAGACGCTCGGCCTCGATCAGAAGGTCTGGATCCGCTACGTGCAGTGGCTGTCTGGTGCGGTCACCGGCGACTTCGGCACATCGCTCGTCAGCGGAAATCCCGTCGGGCCAGGCCTGCTCGTGGCATTCCGTAACAGCCTGCTCATCGCGGTGCCCGCCATGCTGATCGGCGTGACCATTTCGCTCACGCTCGGCGTTGTCGCCGGTGTGCGTCGCGGGCGCCCCGCCGACCACGCGATCTCACTCGTCAGCCTTGTAGTGATGAGCGTGCCGGAGTTCATGGTCGCCACCATCCTCGTGCTGCTCTTCGCCATCGCCATCCCTATCTTTCCCGCCGTGGTCCTGCGCGGTGAGAGCGCCACGATAGCCCAGCTCCTGCCCGCCATCTGGTTGCCCGTCATCGTTCTCACGCTGTCCATGGCCGCATACATCGTGCGCACGGCCAGATCCTCGACCATCGACGTCATGGCAAGCGAGTTCGTGACCACGGCCGAGCTCAAGGGACTCACGACCCGTCAGGTCGTATGGCGTCACGCCGTGCCGAGCGCCCTGCTGCCGACTCTCAACGTGGTCGCGCTGAACGTAGCGTGGCTGCTCGGCGGAGTGGTGGTCGTGGAGAACGTCTTCAACTACCCGGGTATGGGCAAGCTCATGCTCGAATCCGTATTCAACCGCGATCTGCCGACCATCCAAGCCATCGCCGTCGTAAGTGCACTCGTCTATGTCGTCTGCAATCTGGCGGCCGATCTCATCGCGCTCGCTCTCGATCCGAAACTCCGCACCAGACGGAAGGCCCGCTCATGATGGCAAGCACGACCGGGGTCCGCGGCAGACCGTCCAGATGGATGCGAGGAATCGCCTCGTCCGTCACAAGCAGCCTGAGCGGTTCGACCGCCCTCTCTATCGGCCTCGGCCTCATTGCACTGCACATCGTTCTCGCGATCGTCGCACCGTGGATATCAGGGCACGACCCGATCTCGACCGATCCTTCAGTGGCCCTGACAGGCTCAACCTGGTCGCACTGGCTCGGTACCGACCAGTACGGCCGCGACATCCTGTCTCGTACTCTGAACGGCGGCCGATACGCGCTGCTCGTGACGTTCCTCGCCACGACTATCGCCGTCAGTATCGGCACCATTCTCGGGTGCGTCACTGCCTATGCAGACAACTGGTTCGATGAGGTTGTCATGCGCGTCGTGGATGCTCTGCTGGCGGTGCCCTCCATCCTCGCACTGCTCGTCGTCGTGACGGTCTTCAACTCCGGCCTCTGGGTGATCGTGCTCGCCGTGACCGTCGTCTACGCGCCGGCGGTCACGCGTGTCGTTCGCGGAGCGGCGCGCACCGTCATCACGCAGGACTACGTGACGGCAGCTCGAGCCCGCGGCGAGAAGCCACTGAGCATCGTCTTTCGCGAAATCCTGCCGAACGTGACCGACGTCGTACTCGTCGAATACGCGATGCGGGCATCCTGGATCGTGTTGCTTATCTCGACCCTCTCCTTTCTCGGCTTCGGCGCCAATCCGCCGACACCCGACTGGGGGCTCATGGTGCAGGAGAACCGGACAGCGCTGACTGTCGTGCCGATGGGCGCCCTTGCACCCGTTGTCGCCCTGGCAACCCTCGTAGTCGGCCTCAACCTCAGCGCCGACGGTCTGAGCAAATCGCTCGGCATCGACCGGGCGCAGAAGGGAGCCGTCTCGTGAGCGCCATCTCCGTCGGCACCACCGAGAACATCGTGCAGGTCGACGACCTCTCTATTTCCTATTCCGTCGGTCGCCACGACGTTCCCGTCGTGCGCGGCGTGAGCTTCGCCATCCGGCCCGGAGAGGCGCTCGGGCTCGTCGGAGAGAGCGGCAGCGGAAAGTCCACCGTTGCACGCACCCTGCTGGCGCATCTCCGGCGCGGTTCCACAATCGTCGGCGGCAGCGTCACCGTCGACGGCGCAGACGTCTTCTCACTGAATGACCGCGAGCGCCGCGCCCTCAGAGGCGGAACCGCCGCCATCGTCGCTCAAAACGCCGGCCAGGCGCTTACCCCATCGATGCGCGTCGGTCGGCAGCTGCGGGAAGCTCTGGAGAGCCATGGTCTCCCAGGCGGACACGACAGGGTGCTCGAGCTCGTTCGCCACGTGCGACTCCCCGACCCGGAGAGCATCATCGACCGTTACCCACATCAGCTCTCGGGCGGCCAGCAGCAGAGGATCGCCATAGCGATGGCGATCGCCTGCCGGCCCCGATTACTGGTTCTCGACGAGCCGACGACCGCGCTCGACGTCGTGACGCAGGCGGCAGCGCTCACCCTCATTCGCGATCTCGCGGTCGAGCTCGAGATGGCGATCCTGCTCGTGAGCCACGACCTGGGTGTGGTGTCGACCATGGCCGATGAGATCGCTGTGATGCGCGACGGGATCGTCGTAGAGCACAATACGACCGCCGAACTGTTCGCTCATCCACAGCACGATTACACGCGCGAGTTGCTGGCGAGCGTTCCGCGATCTCGTCGCGCCGAGATCGAGGCCGACACGACTCTCGATAAGACCGAGGTCGTTCCGGTCGTCGTGGCGCAGGATCTCGTGGTTCGCTACGCGCGGTCTCTCCCGGCGGCCGTCGATCACGTTTCCTTCGAGATCGGCCTGAGGGAGACGCTCGCGGTCGTGGGCGAGTCGGGCAGCGGAAAGTCGACTCTCGCGATGGCGATGGCCGGGCTCCTCCCGGCAGAGTCGGGGAGCTTCGCGTTCCACGGCTCCGACGGACTCGAAGGCGACCTCACGAAGCCCGTCGCGGGCCGTTCACTCGCCCTCCGCCGCTCGGTGCAGCTCATTTTTCAGAACGCCGACACCTCGCTGAACCCTCGCCGCACCGTCGGTGCAGCGATCGCGAGACCACTGCGGCTCTTCACCGGCAGCACCTCCAAGGATCGCGTCGCCGAGTTGCTCGTCGAGGTCGGCCTCACACCCGATTTCGCCAGTCGCCTCCCCGCCCAGCTCTCCGGAGGCCAACGCCAAAGGGTCGGGATCGCGCGGGCCCTCGCCGCAGGCGCCGACCTCATCATCGCCGACGAGATCACAACAGCTCTCGACGTGAGGGTGCAGGCCGGCGTGCTCGACCTGCTCACCGAGCTGCGCGATGCGAAGGGACTGAGCTGCCTCTTCATCAGCCATGACCTCGCTGTGGTGCGCGGCATCGCCGACAGGGTCGCTGTGATGACCGGCGGCCGGATCGTGGAGATCGCCTCGACCGAGGATCTCTTCCGCAGCCCGAATCATCCGTATACCCGGCAGCTGCTCGAAGCCACGCTCGATCCGGGCATGACCGAGCTGCCGGGCGTCGACGACGCCAAGCAGACATGGCGAGACGCAGACGGCTGGGACGACCACGGCAACGGGCACCGAACCAGGCGATGGGAGAGCGCATGACCGATCGCGAACAACATCAGGTGTCCGTGCGCGACGACTGGATCCCGATGCCCGACGGCACCCGTCTGCACGCGCGCATCTGGGCGCCTCGCGTCGAGCATCCCGTGCCGGTGCTGCTCGAATACCTTCCGTACCGGCTCGACGACTGGACTGCTCCCCGCGACAGCGAGCGTCATCCCTGGTACGCGGCCCACGGATACGCGTCAGTGCGCGTCGACATTCGTGGCACCGGTTCGTCTGACGGCCTCTTC
Organism: Agreia pratensis; assembly: GCF_900177685.1. Taxonomy (GTDB): domain Bacteria; phylum Actinomycetota; class Actinomycetes; order Actinomycetales; family Microbacteriaceae; genus Agreia; species Agreia pratensis. The sequence continues at coordinate 235,716 of NZ_FXAY01000004.1, read as the reverse complement.
GACGACGAGTATTCGGTGCAGGAACTCGACGACGGAATCGCGGTCATCGAGTGGCTCGCGAATCAGCCGTTCTCGACGGGAGCTGTGGGCGCGTTCGGAATCTCGTGGGGTGGATTCAACGCGTTGCAACTCGCTGGTCGGGCACCGGATGCCCTCAAGGCCATCGTCACCGTCTGTTCGACCGACGACCGCTACGACAACGATGTGCATTACATCGGTGGCGCCGTTCTCGGCATCGACATGGCGGCTTGGGGTGGAACCATGTTCGCGTTCAACTCGCGGCCACCGCGGCCGGAGGTCGTCGGCGCCGACTGGGTCGAGCGCTGGCGCGAGCGCCTCGAACACAACCGGCCGATGACTCCCGTGTGGCTCGCCCACCAGGAGCGCGACGACTACTGGAAGCACGGGAGCGTCTGCGAGGACTACGGCAGCATCCGAGCGGCCGTCCTGGCCGTCGGCGGCTGGGCTGACCCCTACCGTGACGCTGTGCTGCGTCTGGTCGAGAATATCGACGCGCCCGTGAAGGGCATCATCGGGCCATGGTCGCACCAGTATCCAGACCGCGGTCTCGCCCCGGGACCCGGCATCGGGTTCCTGCAGGAGAGCCTGCGCTGGTGGGACCGCTGGCTCCGCGGCGACGAGAACGGGGTCGAGGAACTACCCGCGCTTCGCGCCTGGATCAACAACTCCGAGCCCCCCGCCACGTACTACGCCGAACGAACTGGCCGCTGGGTCGCGGCTGAGGCCTGGCCATCGACTGCCACCAGCGATCGTGCCGTGCCGCTTTCTTCGCTGGTCGGAGGCGCTCACGGACCCGTCATTGTTCGGTCCCCTCAGAGCACGGGTCTCGACGCCGGACGATTCTTTCCGTTCGGCAATGCCACCGATCTGCCCACCGATCAACGTGCCGAAGATGGCCGCTCCGTCTGCTTCGATCTGCCCGTCGACGAGGCGTTCGACGTGCTCGGCTCGGTGGTGGTGAACCTGGCCGTGACGAGCGACGCCTCTCACGCACACGTCATCGTGCGGCTCTGCGATGTCGCTCCCGACGGCAGCTCGACGCTCGTCACCCGCGGCGTGCTCAACCTCGATAAGCGACACGGTCGCGACCGGGCCGACGCCCTCGAGCCGGGCGTCGAAGAGGATGCCCGGGTCGCCCTGGTCTCGACAGGCCATCGGTTCCCGGCCGGGCATCGCCTGCGGATCGCGGTCTCGTCGGCGTACTGGCCGTGGGTCTGGCCGCATCCGGTCGAGGCGACCCTCACGCTGCAGCCGGAACGCAGCAGGGTCTCGTTGCCCGTATGGACGCGCGCGACCGACGATGGGGTCGCGTTTGACCCTCCCGAGCACGCGGAGCCGCTCGCGATCCACCGGCTTCCGAACTCATCAGAACTGCCCCAACGCAGCGTCTCCTACGACGTTGAGACGGGCGAGTGGGTGCTGGATGTCGATCCCGGCTATGGAGGCGGCCGCGAGTACCCCGATGGCCTGGTCTTCACCGAGGACAGCCGCGAGACGTACCGCATCATCGACGGCGACCCGCTCTCGGCCTCGGCAGAGTCGCGCTGGGCGATCGGCCTAGAGAAGCCAGACTGGCGCGCCTGGCTCGAGACCACCTCGCGGGTGACGGCGGATGCGCATACGTTCCGCGTCGTCAATACCGTGCGCGCGTGGGCCCGTGACGGGGGTCCGGATGCCGAGGTGGAGCTGGTCTCCGAGCGTCACTTCGACGACATTGTGCCTCGGACCTCGGCATGACGAACACTGGTTCCGCCGCACCACGCAGAAAGCCCGCGGAACGCCGAGCGCTTATCGTGGAGGCGGCACGGAGGGTGATCCTGCGCGAGGGACTCGGAGCCACGCGCCTGCGGGACATCGCGCGTGAGGCAGACGTGTCGATCGGCACGGTGACCTATCACTTCGAGAGCGTCGCCGAGATCCTGAACGAGGTGGTCGTGCTCGAGACGGCTCGGTTCTACTCGTCGATCATCGAGGCTGTCGACGCCGAGGCCGACCCCATCATCGGAGTACGGCTTCTCATCGAACCGTTGTTCTCCGAAACGGCAGAGACCGGCGACCACTGGCGCCTGTGGTCGGACTACTGGACAGCCGTAGCCCGCAAGCCGGCGGTCGCGGCCGAATACGTGGAGCGCATCCGAATCTGGGAGGCGTGCCTCACCCGCACCCTGCAGCGCGGCGCCGACCAGGGCATCTTCGCGACGGACGACCCGGCTGGCCTCGCTCTGAAGCTCGCGGCATACAGCGATGGCCTGGCCACACAGCTGTCGCAGCACGCGCCCGGCCTCACGTCTGCCATCGCCCTCAGCTGGATGTGGCGGTTCATCGAACTGGAGACCGGGGCTCGGTTCGGGAACTGAGGGGCTTCCCCGACTAGACGTTGAAGCGGAACTCCACGACGTAGCCGTCTTGTCTAAAAGCGTCAGGTTGCACTCCCAGTGTCACTTTTCCCAATGTCCTCCGAACACATCGTTTGAGGTCTTCAAGTTCTCTTCGAGCGACCTCAGCAAGCCAACCTGATCCACACCCAGCGCCTCCGGACGCTTTTCTAGCCACACGGCCAATAGAAGATAGTACGACGCCAGGAACGCAAAGAAAGGATGCGTGTAGGTGCGGAGGCTTGCCGCGCTGCTTAGAAACGGTGAAAAAGAGGCGCCGTGGAAGCGCTCATTTCGAGTGGTGTACAGGAAGAGCGAAATCAGGATTCGCGCCCTCGAAGTTGTATCTAGTCGAAAATCACCGACGCCGCCCAAAGTTAAGGTGTCACCTCGCAGAGCACGCCGGAGGAGAAGCGCACCCTTCCTGCGCGAATCAAATTCGCCGTCCCCGTAGGCACCTTTTAGATGATCCAAGAGTTGGCGAATAGTCGAGTCTGTCGAGTAGAGCATTCTGTTCGTAAGCCCATTATCGGCAGTTTCATCCACCACATCTGTAACGGTTCGTGCAAAGAGATACTCACAAGACTGGACTGGGAAGCTCTCGCACAACCGCTCGACTATTTCCGAATCGAGAATCGCGGCGGTGGCTTTTAGACGGTCCGTGGCGTTTCCGTTGGAAACTTCTTTAGTCTCAAGTTCGAAGGCCTTCCAAGTCGAATCGAAAGCAATGTCCACGCGCCAGGGAAGGGAATCGAAGGCGTCTATTAGATAGCTCAACTCACGATGGAAAGTGACTGAATCGACGTCGTTTGTATTTACTGGCTTAAAGAAAGTGGTGGACCTCTCTGCAACCCTATCCGCGAATGCCTTCTCGATCGGTAACTGGGAGCGCCGCTCTAACACACCAACCTCAGTCCATCGTGCGATCGCACGGAGTCGTTCCTGCCGATGATGCGTTACGTCGTAAACCATGGGGCCACGCTATCAACTCCATCCTCCGGCACGTCGATCAATCGAGCTAGGCCACCCAGCTCGATGGCGCTGAGACGGCGACGGAACTCCGTCGCCAGTACGTAGTTGGTCGAACCGCTGAACACGACACCGATGCCAGCGGGGATGGCCTTCGCAGCCGTTCTTGCAGAAAGGTCAGCCCGACCTGTTTGATTATCTCCATAGTGTCAGGAGGACCGGGCTCTCGATGTCCTGAAACACGAGGTTCTCGGTCACTTCAGAACCTCAGACGTTGAAGCGGAACTCCACCACGTCGCCGTCCTGCATCACGTAGTCCTTACCCTCGATGCGGGCCTTGCCCTTCGCGCGGGCCTCGGCGATCGAGCCGGTCTCCACGAGGTCTTCGAAGCCGATGACCTCAGCTTTGATGAAGCCCTTCTCGAAGTCGGTGTGGATCACGCCGGCGGCCTGAGGCGCCTTCGCGCCCTTCGGAATCGTCCAGGCGCGGGTCTCTTTCGGGCCAGCGGTGAGATAGGTCTGCAGTCCGAGCGTGTCGAAGCCGATGCGGGCGAGCTGGTCGAGGCCGCTCTCCTCTTGGCCGGTCGACTCGAGCAGCTCAGCAGCGTCGGCCGGGTCAAGGTCGATGAGCTCCGACTCGAGCTTGGCATCGAGGAAGATCGCGTGCGCCGGGGCGACCAGAGCGGCGAGCTCATCGAGCTTTGCCTTGTCGCCCAGAACACCCTCGTCGATGTTGAACACGTAGATGAACGGCTTGGCCGTCAGCAGTCCGAGCTCGCGGATCGGCTCGAGGTCGACCGTCGAGGCCGACAACGGCTTGCCCGTGTCGAGCCACTCGCGCGCAGCCTTGACGGCGACGAGAGTCGAGGGGTCGGCCTTCTTGCCCTTGACCTCTTTCTCGAAGCGAGCTTCCGCCTTCTCGAGGGTCTGGAGATCGGCGAGGATCAGCTCGGTGTTGATGGTCTCGAGGTCGCTCGCGGCGTCGACCTTACCGTCGACGTGCACCACGTCTTCGTCGGTGAATCCGCGCACGACCTGGGCGATCGCATCCGCTTCACGGATGTTCGCGAGGAACTTGTTGCCGAGGCCTTCGCCCTCGCTCGCACCCTTGACGATGCCGGCGATGTCGACGAATGACACAGGGGCAGGCAGGATGCGCTCGCTTCCGAAGATCTCGGCCAGAGCGGCGAGCCGCGCGTCGGGCAGATTGACGACACCCACGTTCGGCTCGATGGTCGCGAACGGGTAGTTCGCCGCGAGCACCTGATTCTTGGTCAGGGCGTTGAACAGGGTGGACTTGCCGACATTGGGCAGACCGACGATTGCAATAGTGAGAGCCACGAGCATCCATCGTACTTGCCCGGCGCGCGGCTGCCTTCGAAACGACGGTCGGTGCCGCATGAGAGCATCGATATGTGCCCCTGAATTTCACTGCCATCGACTTCGAGACCGCCAACTCCTATCGCGAATCCGCATGTTCGGTGGGTCTGGTCAAGGTGCGCGACGGCGTGGTCGTCGACGAGACGTCGTGGTTCATCAAGCCGCAAGACGGCTTCGACGAGTTCTTGCCCTGGAACACGAAGATCCACGGCATCTACAGCGAAGACGTACAAGACGCCCGCGGCTGGGAGGAGCAGCTCGACGAACTCGTCGACTTCGTCGGAGACGATCACTTCGTGGCCCACAATGCGGCGTTCGACATGGCCGTCATCCGCGCGGCGAGTGCGGCAGCCCGCGTGGAATGCCCGCCGAACGCCTACGCCTGCAGCCTGCAGATCGCCCGCAAAACGTACTCACTCGACTCGTATCGTCTGCCCGTGGCGGCCATGGCGGCGGGCTTCGAAGACTTCAGGCACCACGATGCGCTGGCGGATGCCGAGGCGTGCGCGGCGATCATCATCCATGCGGCCGAACGTCACGAGGTGAACTCGATCGAGACGCTTGCCGGTGCCGCCGGGGTCAAGATCTCGCAGCTGCGACCGGCGCTCGTCGCCCCGGTTAGCTGACGCGCGGCCGATTCTTCCAACGATGTCGGGGGCCGGTGCGAGACTTCCGGCATGGATCCCATATTCGCTCTGGTGCTCGGTCTGCTCATCGGCGTGGCGCTTGGCGGCGCCATCGGCTGGATGCTTCGCGCGAGCCGCATTCCGCAGGTCGACCCCAGGCCCATGGCTGAGCTTCAGGCCCGCTCCGCAGCGGCCGAGGCGACCATCGCGGGTCTGCACGAACAGCTCGAGTTGCAGGTCGGGCGCATCGGCGAGTTCCAGCAGCGAATCCGCGAGATGAGCGAGGCCGAGGCCGAGCGGGTGAGTTCCGACGGCCGTGTGCTCGTCGCCCTCAGCCCCGTCGCCGAGAGCCTGCGTCTGGTGCAGCGCAAGGTCTCCGAGCTCGAGGAGCAGCGACAGAAGCAGCACGGCGAACTCAGCGAACAGCTGCGCAGCGCGACCGAGTCGGAAGAGAGGCTGAGGAGCACGGCTGAGTCACTCGCCTCGGCTCTGAGGTCGAACAGCACGCGCGGCGTGTGGGGCGAGACACAGCTTCGCCGGGTTGTCGAGGCCGCCGGGCTGATCGAGCGCGTCGACTTCGATGTTCAGACAAGCATCGTGGGCACGTCAGGAGCCGGCCGGCCCGATATGGTGGTGCATCTTCCCGGCGGCAAGAACATCGCCGTCGACGCGAAGGTGCCGTTCGACGCATACCTCGAGGCGAGTCTGATCCCCGCCACCGCAACAGGGGTCGACGGCGCCGAGAGAGACCGACTGATGAAGCGCCACGTGAAGGCGGTGCGAGACCACATCACGACGCTGAGCAACAAGGGCTACTGGACTGGGCTCGAGGCCTCCCCCGAACTTGTCATCGCCTTCATCCCCAGTGAGTCGCTCGTGTCGAGCGCGCTCGAGGCCGACCCCAGCATCATGGAGTTCGCGTTCTCGCGCAAAGTCGCGCTGGCATCGCCCGTCACGCTGTGGTCGGTGCTGAAGACGGTGGCCTACAGCTGGCAGCAAGACGTGCTCACCCACGACGCGAAGGTGCTCTTCGATTTGAGCCGTGAGTTGTATACGCGCCTGGCCACAACCGCCACCCATGCTGAGAAGCTCGGTCGCTCGATCGAACGCAGTGTGCGCGATTACAACTCGTTCGTGGGCTCACTCGAACGACAGGTGTTCCCGACCGCGCGAAAGCTCAACGCTCTCGACGAATCGACGGTTCTCGGCGTGCTCCCCACGATCGAAGAACAGCGCCGAGAGCTGTCGAGCTACGAACTCGTCGCCGAATTAGAGAAGAGCGATCCCGCAGCCTAGAACCGTAGAGGGCTAGAACCGTCGAGGGCTAGAACCGTCGAGGCCTAGAACCACTTGTCGGCGATGTGGTCGGCCACGATCCGGCGGATAGTGCCCGAACGGCTGCGCAGAACCAGGCTCTCTGTGCGAATCACGGGGCCCTTCTTGCGCACACCGGCCACCAGGCCGCCATCCGTCACACCTGTCGCCACGAACATGGTGTTGTTGCCCTTCACCAGGTCGTCTGCCTCGTAGATGCGGTCGACGTCGAGTCCGGCGTCGATCGCACGCTGGCGCTCCTCGTCGGTCTTGGGCAGCAGACGCCCCTGAATGAGCCCGCCGAGCGCCTTGATGGCACAGGCCGTGACGATGCCCTCCGGGCTGCCACCGACTCCGACGCACATGTCTGTTCTGGTCTCGTAGCGGGCGGCGTTGATGCCGCCTGCGACGTCGCCATCCAGCAGCAGGCGGGTTCCTGCACCGGCGGCGCGAATCTCTTCGATAAGGCCGAGATGGCGGGGACGGTCGAGCACGGCGACCTTGATGTCCGAGACGTCTTTGCCCTTCGCCTTGGCCAGTGCGCGGATGTTGTCGCCGATCGGCCGGTCGATGTCGATCACGCCGATGCCCTCAGGACCGGTGACGATCTTGTCCATGTAGAACACGCTCGATGCGTCGAGCATGGTGCCTCGGTCGGAGACGGCAATGACGGAGAGGGCGTTCTGGCGGCCCGCCGCGGTGAGGCTCGTTCCGTCGATCGGATCGACGGCGATGTCGCAGGCAGGCCCACGGCCGTTGCCCACATGCTCGCCGTTGAAGAGCATCGGCGCTTCGTCTTTCTCGCCCTCGCCGATCACGACCACGCCGTCGAAGTTGACCGTCGTGAGGAACGCGCGCATCGCGTCGACCGCGGCTCCGTCGGCGGCGAGCTTGTCACCGCGACCGATGAACGGGTACGCGCGGATGGAGGCGGCTTCGGTGGCACGCACAAGCTCCATGGCGAGGTTGCGGTCGGGGTGAAGGTAGAGAGCGTCGTTTTCGGTATTCGTCATTGCAGACCTCACAGAATTCGTTGCCACGTGACGGCTCCTGTCGCGCGTCATCGCCTGGCCCCTCCAGAGTACCGGTGGGCATCTGATGACCCTCCCCTAGGATGAAGTCGCGTAGACACAAGGAGAAATCATGCCCATCGCAACGCCTGACCAGTACGCCCAGATGCTCGACACCGCGAAGGCGAAGGGATTCGCCTATCCCGCGTTCAACGTGTCGTCGTCGCAGACCCTCAACGCCGTTCTTCAGGGCCTCACCGAGGCCGAGTCCGACGGAATCATCCAGGTGACCACGGGCGGCGCAGACTACTTCGCCGGCCACACCCGCAGCGGCGCCCGCGCCACGGGAGCCCTCGCGTTCGCTGCGTTCGCGCACGAGGTCGCCAAGAACTACCCGGTGACCGTCGCACTGCACACCGACCACTGCCCGAAGAACGCGCTCGAGAGCTTCGTACTCCCGCTCATCGCGGCGTCCGAGGCCGAGGTCAAGGCCGGTCGCAACCCGATCTTCCAGTCGCACATGTGGGACGGCTCGGCTGTTCCTCTCGCCGAGAACCTCGAGATCGCTCAGGACATGATCGCGCGCACCCGCGCCATCAACGCCATCCTCGAGGTCGAGATCGGCGTCGTCGGCGGCGAGGAAGACGGCGTCAGCCACGACATCAACGAGCACCTCTACACCACCGTCGACGATGCGATCGCGACCGTCGAGGCTCTCGGACTCGGAGACAAGGGTCGCTACATGGCTGCTCTCACCTTCGGCAACGTGCACGGCGTCTACAAGCCGGGCAACGTCAAGCTGCGCCCCGAGCTGCTCAAAGAGATCCAGGACGGCGTTCAGGCGAAGTACGGAACCGGCCCTCTGCCGTTCGACCTCGTCTTCCACGGCGGATCTGGCTCGACCGACGCCGAGATCTCCGAGGCCGTCGCGAACGGCGTCATCAAGATGAACATCGACACCGACACCCAGTACGCCTTCAGCCGCTCGGTGGCCGACACCGTGCTCAAGAACTACGACGGCTTCCTCAAGGTCGACGGCGAGGTCGGCAACAAGAAGGTCTACGACCCGCGTTCGTGGGGAAAGCTCGCCGAGACGGCCATGGCCGCTCGCGTCATCGAGTCGACCCACCAGCTCGGCTCCGCCGGCAACGCAGGCAAGTAGGCTCAGGCGACTATGGCAGACGACCGACCCACTCCTCGTTACGGCGAACTCGCACCCGAGGGGTGGGTCTGGTCGCCTCCCGCAGATCCTCACGAGACCGAGACCGAGACCGAAGGCACGGCTCCGGATGGGGCTGACGCCGATAAAGCGGCCTCGCACCGGAACGACGCTGAAGGCGCAGCATCGGGAACAGCCCCGCCCGCTCCTTACCGCGTCCTCGATGCCTCGATCTCCGTGTTCCTGCTCGTGACCGCGGTGATGACGAGTTCATCGAGCGTGCCGTCGCTCTTCGATCTGCGCAGCACGCTCGAGATGTTCTACTCGGACCGCGGCCTGGGCGAGTACGGCGGCGGCTCAGCCGTCGACATCGCGGGGGCCATCGCCGCGATCGCGCAGCTCGTTCTGCTCGCCGCGACCATCTGGCTCACCGTTCGTCTCATCGGGCAGAGACGGCGTTCGTGGCCCGTTCCTCTGCTCATGGGTGCCCTCGCCATGATCGCGACGATCGCGTGCGTTGCTGTGGCGCTCGTGGCAGATCCGGGATTGATCTCGAACCTCAGCGCTACCTGAGCGGGTTCGACTACTCGGAGTCGGACTGCTCCGCACCCGACCGGCGTCCGCCCAGCGCTCGGGCTTCGTTCTTGCCTGTCATGTCTTTGCGCAGCTCTTTCGGAAGCGAGAAGATCAGGTCTTCTTCGGCCGTGATCACGGTCTCGATGTCGCCGTAGCCGGCGCCGGCAAGCTCGTCGAGAAGATCCTGCACGAGCACCTCGGGCACGGAGGCGCCGCTCGTGACGCCAACGGTGTTCACGCCGTCGAGCCACTCCTGCTTGACCTCGTGTGCATAGTCGACGCGGTAGGCAGCCTTGGCGCCGTATTCAAGGGCAACCTCGACGAGACGCACGGAGTTGGACGAGTTGGCTGAGCCGACGACGATGACCAGATCGGCGTTCTTGGCGACCTTCTTGATGGCAACCTGACGATTCTGTGTGGCGTAGCAGATGTCGTCGCTCGGCGGGTCCTGCAGATTCGGAAAACGTGCGCGGAGCCTATTGACCGTTTCCATCGTCTCGTCGACCGACAGGGTGGTCTGCGACAGCCATACGACCTTGTCGGGATCGCGAACGACCACGGTGTCGGCCTCGTCGGGGCTGCCGACCAGTGTCGTGTGCTCGGGAGCTTCTCCAGCCGTGCCTTCGACTTCTTCGTGACCTTCGTGCCCGATCAGCAGGATCTCGAAGTCGTCCCGCGCGAAACGCACGGCCTCACGGTGCACCTTGGTGACGAGCGGACACGTGGCATCGATGGCCTGAAGACCACGATCGGCGGCACCCTGCACGACGGCGGGCGACACTCCGTGGGCGCTGAAAACGACGTGGGCGCCCGGCGGAACCTCATCGACTTCCTCGACGAAGATCGCTCCGCGCTTCTCGAGGGTCTGAACGACGTGGATGTTGTGCACGATCTGCTTGCGCACATACACAGGGGCACCGTAGTGCTCGAGCGCTTTTTCGACGGCGACGACGGCGCGGTCTACTCCTGCACAGTAGCCTCGGGGTGCTGCAAGCAGCACCTTCTTCTCCCCGGTGACGGGGGTATCCTTTAGCCTGTTTCTTACGCCGGGAATCCTCGGCATCGGCAGACTTATAGTGGCTTGGCTCACCCCTCCATGGTAACCGTGAAAACTCGGTGGTCGGCCGTCGCAGAACCACGCGCAGGGAGCACCCGCATGACAGACGCCCCACAGGCCGACGCCCCGGCGACTCTCGAGAACCCGTGGCCGGTCGCGTTGCTCTCGAGCAAGATCAAGGGTTACATCGAAAGACTCGGCACCGCATGGGTCGAGGGCCAGATCACGCAGTGGGGCGTTTCGGGCTCGAATGTCTACGGAAAACTGCGTGACGTGACCGACGACGTCACCATCGGGTTCACGATCTGGTCGAGCGTTCGCGGCCGCATTCCCGACGATCTCAAGCAGGGCGACCGCGTCGTCGCGCTCGTGAAGCCGAACTACTGGCTCAAGGGCGGCACCCTCACGATGCAGGTCTTCGAGATGCGCCACGTGGGGCTCGGAGACCTGCTCGAGCGGCTCGAACGTCTGCGGCGACAGCTCGCATCCGAGGGCCTCTTCGACGCCTCGAGAAAAAAGCGCCTTCCGTTCCTGCCGCACTGCGTAGGGCTGATCACCGGCAAAGACAGCGATGCCGAGAAAGACGTGCTCCGCAACGCTCAACTCCGCTGGCCGTCGGTAGAGTTCCGCGTCGTGCACGCAGCCGTGCAGGGCGAACGCACGCCGCGCGAAGTCATCTCCGCCATCCAGCAGCTCGACGCCGACCCCGAGGTCGACGTCATCATCATCGCCCGAGGCGGCGGCGACTTCCAGAACCTCCTCGGCTTCAGCGACGAGGGCGTGGTGCGTGCTGCGGCCGCGGCGTCGACCCCGATCGTCAGCGCCATCGGTCACGAGGCCGACCGCCCTCTGCTCGACGATGTGGCAGACCTGCGCGCATCCACCCCCACAGACGCCGCGAAACGCGTCGTGCCCGATGTCGCCGAAGAATTGTCCCGGGTTCTGCAGGCGAGAGCTCGCCTCGGAGTGCGGGTGAATCACGTCATCAAGAACGAGATCGACCGGCTGGCCCAGTTACGAAGCCGGCCCGTGCTCGCTAGCTCGAGTTGGCTCATCGATGTGCGCAGCGAAGAACTCACTCGCTACGTCGCCCGTGGCAGCGAACTGGCGTCTCGGGTCGTCGAGCGCGCAGACGACAGCACCCGTCAACTCGTGGCGCATCTGCGCGCCCTCTCTCCCCAGCGCACCCTCGATCGCGGATACGCCATCGTTCAGCGCGACGACGCCTCGATCGTTCGCGGTCGAGACGAGGCGCCGAGCGGCGCCAACCTCACCATCACCGTCTCCGACGGTGCGATCGGCGCAACATCGACAGGTGCTCGCAGCCTCTCCGCAGCCGCCGCCCCCTCCACCGCAGAATAAGATTGGAATCATGCCCTCCACAGCGACAACCCCGTCGACCGATGACATCGACGCTCTGAGCTATGAGCAGGCTCGTGACGAACTCGTTCGCGTCGTCACCGAACTCGAGCAGGGCTCGTCGACGCTGGAGCAGTCACTCGCCCTGTGGGAGCGAGGCGAGGCGCTCGCACGCCGATGCGAGCAATGGCTCATCGGGGCCAAAGCCCGCCTCGATGCCGCCCGCCAGTCGGTCGCCGAGTAGAGGTGGCGCGCCGCGAACCGAAGCCCCGCCCCATCGTGGCGGAACTCGGAAGACCCGAGACACCCGAAGAAGAAGCGGCCCGCAAGGCTCAGAACTCCAAGAACTACCGTGACAGCAAGACGATCCGCAATCTCTGGGTGGCCGTTGGCGTCACCGTCGCCATCGTTGCTCTTATGATCTTCATCGTCCCGCGAGACGACTCCTCTCGGCTTCAATCGATCGACTACCGATCTGTTGCGGTCAGCGCGCAGCGCACGCTTCCCGTTCCGCTGGCCGTCCCCGAGCTGCCCGACACCTGGTCGTCGAATGTGGCCGAGATCCGCACAGCGAGCCTCGACGGCGTGACCTCGTGGTTCATCGGCCTCATCACTCCGTCGAAGCAGTTCCTCTCGATCACCCAGGCGGTCGACGCGAACCCGAGCTGGCTTGTCAACGAGATGCAACAGACGATTCCGACAGGTACCGTCAACATCGACGGAATCGACTGGATCGTCTACGACAACCGAGACTCCGACCGCGATGTCGGCAACGTCGAATATGCACTGACAACCGAGTCGGGTCGCAGCACGTTCATCGTGGCCGGAACGGCCACGCCCGAAGAAGCAGCGGCACTGGCGTCCACCATCACGACCACCATCGAAAAACAGACGACCGAGGCGACATCATGAACGATTCCTCCCTTACACCCGCCAAGATCTGGGGCGAGATGGTGCGCGGCAACGAGCGCTTCATCAACGGCACGCCGCGCCACCCGCGCCAGGATGTCGAGCGCCGACACCAGATCGCCGCCGGCCAGGCACCCCGAGCCGCGCTGTTCGGCTGCAGTGATTCTCGACTCGCCGCCGAGATCATCTTCGACAAGGGTCTCGGCGACCTCTTCGTTGTGCGCAACGCCGGCCAGGTGATCTCCGACTCCGTGCTCGGCAGTCTCGAGTACGCCGTCGGTGTGCTCGGGGTGCCGCTCATCGTCGTATTGGGCCACGATGAGTGCGGTGCCGTGGCTGCTGCGATCGAGTCGGTCGGGCCGGATGCGCCGCCGCTGCCCGTGCACATCCGCGGCATCATCGAGAAGATCACTCCCGCGGTGCATGCCGCCGAGCACCAGGGAGGCGACACGGCAGAGGCCGTCGACCCCCATGAGGTCGGTCGGCTGCACCTGCGAGACACCGTGCGCGAGCTCCTCGAGACCTCCGAGTTGATCAGTGAGGCCGTAGCCGAGGGCCGGCTCGCGATCGTGGGCGCCAACTATCGGCTGGCCGAAGGTCGAGCGGTTGCCGACCTCGTGATCGGCAACGTCTAGCCGCGCTCGGGCCCCACTCCTTTCACAGATCTCACGACCACGACGTTTCAGACCCACACACCGCGCCCACAAGGCGAAACATAGGAAGGCAGGCCACACAGTGGTGGACACAGCAACCGGAACAAACGGAACAGAGCAGTTCCGAATCGAGCACGACACGATGGGCGAGGTGCGCGTACCCATCAACGCCAAGTACGGCGCGCAGACACAGCGCGCGGTCGAGAACTTTCCCGTCTCAGGTGCCGGGCTCGAATCGGCGCAGATCTCAGCGCTGGCTCGCATCAAGAAGGCCGCCGCGCTCGCCAACGCACAGCTGGGGGTTCTCGACCGGTCAATCGCCGACGCCATCGCGTCGGCGGCCGACGAGGTGATCTCGGGGTCACTCGACGGCGAGTTCCCCATCGACGTGTACCAGACGGGTAGCGGCACCTCGTCGAACATGAACATGAACGAGGTGCTCAGCACTCTCGCCACGGCCCGACTCGGCAGCCCGGTCCACCCCAACGACCATATCAATGCCTCACAGTCGTCGAACGATGTCTTCCCCACCTCCGTGCACGTCGCCGTCACGGCTGCCCTCATCGGTCAGCTGCTGCCAGCTCTCGACCACCTCGCTACCGCTCTCGAGGCCAAGGCCGAGCTGTGGAAGTCTGCGGTCAAGGCTGGGCGCACGCACCTCATGGACGCCACTCCGGTGACGCTCGGACAGGAGTTCGGCGGTTACGCCATGCAGATCAGGCTCGGCATAGAACGAGTACAGTCTGCGCTCCCCCGCGTGGCCGAAGTTCCTCTGGGCGGCACGGCTGTCGGAACGGGCATCAACACGCCCGCCGGCTTCCCCCAGCTCGTCATCCGACTGCTGGCCGAAGAAACAGGCCTGCCGATCACCGAGGCCCGCGATCACTTCGAGGCCCAGGGCGCCCGCGATTCGCTGGTCGAGGCATCCGGCGCCCTTCGGGTGCTCGCAGTGAGCCTCACCAAGATCTGCAATGACCTCCGCTGGATGGGCTCGGGCCCCAATGCGGGTCTCGGTGAACTGCACATCCCCGACCTGCAGCCCGGGTCGTCGATCATGCCAGGCAAGGTCAACCCGGTCATCCCTGAGGCCGTTCTCATGGTCTGCTCCCGAGTCATCGGCAACGACGCAAGCATCGCTTGGTCGGGCGCCTCTGGTGCCTTCGAGCTCAACGTCGCCATTCCGGTCATGGGAACCGCTCTGCTCGAGTCGATCCGGCTGTTGTCGAACTCCTCGGTGCTGCTCGCCGACAAGACCGTGTCGGGGCTCGAAGCCAATCTCGACCGTGCGCGCGCCCTGGCAGAGTCGTCTCCCTCCATCGTCACGCCGCTCAACCGCATCATCGGCTATGAGGCTGCCGCCAAGATCGCCAAGCACTCCGTCGCCAACAAGGTGACCGTGCGTGAGGCCGTCATCGACCTCGGATTCGTGGAGCGGGGCGAGGTGACCCTCGAGCAGCTCGACAAGGCTCTCGACGTGCTCTCGATGACGGCGCCGCCGTCAGCCTGACCTGACCCGAAATAGTCCAGCACGAGGCCGTCCGATCCCGCACCAGCCTGCGGCTCGGGCGGCCTCGTGCCTGTACAGGGCTCTACGACACGTGGCGTCACGTCACCGACGCTCGCCAGATACCGGTAAGCGCGTTCAGGACGACCACTGTCCAGAAAGCACACAGCAGCAGAGGGCCAAAAGCTATGCGCCTCCGGCGCTGATCACGGCGTCTCAGTAAGAGAGCCGCCGAGTACCCTCCGCCGAGAAAGAATGCGAGCATCAGCGCCGAGACGGCGAGAAGCGGCGATACCAGCGACAGGCATCCGGTCATCACGACGCTCAATTTCACGTCGCCCATGCCCAGCCCTCCCACGAGGTTGAGCACCAGCATGACGGCCGTGACGATCGTGGTCGTCACGAGAGCGTTCACGGCGAGCTCCCCCGAAGCCACACCTGCCCAGCCCCCGTCGATGAGCATGGCCCCGAGCCCCGGCACGACCAATACATTCGGCAGCCGTCTCAGGCGCAGGTCGATGACCACCAGGCTCGGAGTCACCAGCGCAAGCCACGCGAGCGTCACGATGCTCGGCGCGATCCCAACAGACCCGAACGACAGACAGAGCAACAGGCCCGCGATCGCAGCGTGAGACGGATGCGCGCCCTGCACGACCTCGGCCAGACCGATGCTGTGTCGCGGGAGCCGCTCCGAGGTCATGCGCCCCACGGTAACGGGATGCGGGGCGTTTCGTCAGAAGTTATCCACAAGGGACTCCCTCAGGCGAGCACGCCCCGCATCGCGATGATCACGCCAGTTCGTTCGACTCCAGCATCTCCGTCACGAGAGCCGCGATGGCCGAGCGCTCCGACCGGGTGAGCGTCATGTGACCGAACAGCGGATGTCCCTTCAACGTTTCGATCACCGAGGCGACGCCGTCGTGACGCCCCACTCGAAGGTTGTCGCGCTGGGCAACATCGTGAGTCAGTACGACGCGCGAGTTCTGCCCGATGCGGCTCAGAACCGTGAGCAGCACATTGCGCTCGAGCGACTGGGCCTCGTCGACGATCACGAACGCGTCATGCAGAGAACGACCGCGGATGTGAGTGAGCGGCAAGACCTCGAGGATGTTGCGTTCGATCACCTCGTCGATGACGTTCTGCGACACGATCGATCCGAGCGTGTCGAAGACGGCCTGCGCCCACGGATTCATCTTCTCGGATGCGTCGCCCGGCAGGAAGCCGAGTTCCTGCCCGCCGACTGCGTACAGCGGCCGGAAGACCATGATCTTGCGGTGCTGCTGCTTCTCGAGAACAGCCTCGAGTCCCGCGCAGAGGGCCAGAGCCGACTTTCCCGTTCCGGCTCGACCTCCCAGCGAAATGATTCCGACCTCAGGGTCGAGCAGCATGTCGATGGCAACCCGCTGCTCGGCCGACCGACCGTGCAGCCCGAAGACGTCACGATCGCCCCGAACGAGCTGGAAGCTGCGCTTGCCCGTGACGCGGCCCAGCGCCGATCCTCGATCAGAGTGGATCACCAGCCCCGTGTTCACCGGAATCCCCTCGACGAGGTCGGTGTCCATCGACTCGGACTCGTACAGTGCCGACATCTGATCGGAGCCGAGTGTGATGTCCGCGAGCCCCGTCCAGCCCGAGTCGACCGCCAGTTCTGCTCGGTACTCCTCTGCCGCGAGGCCGATCGAGGCCGCTTTGACCCGCAACGGCAGATCTTTCGAGACGACGGTCACGTCGAGCCCGTCATTCGCCAGGTTGAGGGCGACGGCGAGGATGCGCGAGTCGTTGTCGTTCAGCTGGAGCCCCGAGGGAAGCACCGACATGTTGGAGTGGTTGAGCTCGACCCGGAGGCTGCCGCCCTCACCCACAGCGATCGGAAAATCGAGCCGTTCATGGAGCACACGCAGTTCGTCGAGGTTACGCAGCGCCTGCCGGGCGAAATACCCGATCTCGGGATCGTTCCTCTTGGATTCTAGTTCTGTGATGACGATCACGGGAAGAACCACGGGATGCTCCGCGAAACGGAAGATCGCCTTCGGATCGGACAGCAGAACCGAGGTGTCCAGAACGTAGGTTCGTTCCTTCTGGCTCACGACTGCCGGTGCAGAACCGGATGCCCGCGTGCGGGCTCCGGTGTCGGTTGACTGGTGGGAATTGCGATCGGCCACGACTACTCCAACCCCGAGCGCATGCTGCACTCGGATCACTGTGGCGAGCCGGCCCCTAAGCCTTTCTCAAGTCTTTAGGTTTTCCCCGAGTCGTACTTATGTGGCCGACTCGACCAGGTGCCATACCTGATGTGCTTGACGCTACGTGCCACCGTGTTTCACGTAGTGACGACACGCCCCGTGTTCGGTTACGTTCATGTAAACGAGCGGGGTCGGGATGCCGCGGGCTCAGCCGCCGAAACGACGGTGCCGACGCGAGTAGTCGCGGAGGGCACGGAGGAAGTCGACCTGGCGGATGTCCGGCCCGAGCGCCTCCATGAAGTAGAACTCGCTATGCGCGCTCTGCCACAGCATGAAATCGCTGAGTCGCTGCTCACCCGACGTGCGGATGACCAGGTCGGGATCGCGCTGGCCGCCCGTGTAGAGGTGCTCGGCGATCAACTCCTGATCGATGCTCTCTGCCAGGTCTTCGAGCGTATGGCCCTGTTCCTGGTGTGCGCGGATGATGCTGCGCACGGCATCCGCGATCTCGGTACGACCCCCGTAGCCGACCGCCAGGTTGACATGGAGCCCAGTGTGGTCGGCCGTTCGTTCTTCGGCCTCGTCGAGCGCCGTGACGAGGGTTGGAGGCAAGCCGAGGTCGCTGCCGACGTGCTTGATCCGCCAGTCACGGAAGTGGGAGAGCGCACCCGCCAACTCGGCGATGATCTCGACGAGTTCGTCCAGTTCGTCTTTGTTCCGGCTCGTGAGATTGTCGGTCGAGAGCAGATAGAGCGTGACAACCCGGATGCCGAGGTCGTCGCACCAGACGAGGAACTCGCGCATCTTCGCGGCCCCCGCGCGATGCCCGTGGGCCGCGGTGCCGAGAAGTCTCTGCTTGGCCCAGCGGCGATTTCCGTCGATGATCATCGCGACGTGATGCGGAAGCGCATCGACGGCGAGCTCGCGCTTCAGTCGCTTCTGGTAGAGGCCATAGAGGAAGCCGCTTCCCCGTGGTTTCTCTTCGATGGACACACGCATACGCTACCCGTCTTCGTCGAGAAACTCACAGCGGCACGGACGTGCCGGCGCGTACTCTGGTGCAATGCCCGCGCCCGCCGACCTTCCGAATATCCCCCTGCTCGACGACGCGGTCGAACACCCCGTCGAGATCAAGCCGACCTGGCGCGGCTGGATCCACGCGGGCACGCTCCCCTTGGCGATCGTCGCTGGCATTGTCTTGATCTGCCTCGCAGACGGAGCTGCCGCGAAGGCCGCCAGCGCGGTCTTCATGGCGACGTCACTGTTGCTCTTCGGCAACTCGGCGCTCTATCACCGCTTCAACTGGAAGCCGCGAATGAAGCGGCTTCTCAAGCGCATCGATCATGCCAACATATTCCTGCTGATCGCGGGAACCTACACCCCGATCGCCGTACTCGCCCTGCCTCCTGAGAAGGGCATCCTGTTGCTCTGCCTCGTCTGGGCCGGCGCCTTGTTCGGCATCGGATTCAGAGTGTTCTGGATCGACGCGCCCCGGTGGCTCTACGTTCTGCTGTACCTGGTGCTGAGCTGGGCCGCCGTCATGTACCTCGGCGATCTGCTGGCCACGAATGCCGCCATGATGCTGCTCGTGCTCATCGGGGGCCTCTGCTACACGGTGGGCGCCGTCGTCTACGCTCTGAAACGACCGAACCCGTTCCCTGGTCACTTCGGGTTCCACGAGATCTTCCACGCGCTGACCCTGGTCGCGTTCCTCTGCCATTGGACGGCCATCCTGCTCATCGTGCTGAAGCCCACCTACGGGGGCTGAGCCCGCGCGGTCAACCCGAGCCGAGCGTCGCCCACTCAGCTCGGGTTGTCGCCCTACAGGGTTCGTGCGAAGGGGTCGAAGTCGACGGGTACAGACGGAACCGGCGCGGCAATCGAGCTGCCGATTGCGACGAACTCACCACTCACCACAGACTCCTGCGCGGAGAGCATGACATCGAGCACGTGGTACCCGAGTTCCCCGGTGGCGATGTGCGGGCGATTCTCGGAGATCGCGCGGACCATGTCGAGCAGACCGAGACCCCGCCCGACGACGGTGCCTTTCTGCTCCAGTTCGGTCCACTCCTGCTCGCCCCAGTCACCATCGGCGAGAGATGTGCGGGCCGTGAGGTAGGCGCTGCGACCTTCGAACTGATTGGGGTCGGGAACGATGAGCGATCCTTCCGAACCGTGCACCTCGAAGACACCGTGCCGTTCGAGCGCCGAGTCGAAGCTCAGCAGGCTCGAGGCCTGCTGACCCGCCGCGAACGAGGTGAGTAGCTGGAGGGAGGTTGGCACCTCGACGGGAAAGGCCTTTCCCGCATTGGGGCCCGCATGAATGAAGCGCTCCTCAGCTTTCTTGCGACCGAGCGCCGCGACGCGATCGACCGGGCCGAAGAGGCTCACGAGAGCGCTGATGTAGTACGGGCCCATGTCGAGCAGCGGGCCGGCGCCTTCAGCGAAGAGAAATTCCGGACTCGGGTGCCAGAGATCTGGACCAATGGTCTGGAACGTGGTCGTGGCGAACATCGGCTCCCCGATGAGGCCCTCCTGGATGGCGCGCTTCGCGGTCTGGAATCCCGGACCCAGGATGGTGTCCGGCGCCGAGCCCACGCGAAGCCCCCGATCCGCCGCGTCTGCCAGCAGCTTCGCCACACCGGCTCGGTCGAGCCCGAGCGGCTTCTCGCTCCACACGTGTTTGCCCGCCGCGATCGCGGCGGAGGAGACCTCGATGTGCGCAGCGGGGATCGTGAGGTTCACAACCACCTGTACATCGGGGTGGCCGAGCACGTCTGCGACAGATCCCCACGAAGGCACACCGTGTTTCTGCGCTTGACTCTTCGCCCGCTCCTCGACGAGGTCGCCGACGATGACCACGCTCACGTCGGGAAAGGAGCTGAGGTTCTCGAGGTACGTATCGCTGATGACACCGGCGCCGATGACGCCCACTCCGATGGGTGCGCTCATGCCGCGTACCCTCCCTCGATGAGAAAGTCGTAGCTCGCCTGGATGTCGGCGAAGACGTCGCCCGGGGCGTGGTCGTACTCGATGACGGCGTACTTGATGGCGCCCGCGCCGGCCGCAAGCGACTCGACGAGTGGAACCTGACCGTCACCCGGTCGACGCTGGTCGAGTGCCTCCGAACCGAACGGAGCAGCTCCCGGCGCGAAAGGATTCTCAGCCGGCGCGATGCCGTCTTTCACGTGAACCGCTACGAGGCGGGATCCGAGCCGCGAGACGAGACTCGGTCCATCCTGGCCACCCGTGAGCGCCCAGAAGAGGTCGAGCTCGATCAGTACCCGCTCGTCTGTCGCCGCGACGAATCGCTCGAACGCGGTCTGACCGTCGAACGACGCGATGAACTCCTGCGCGTGGTTGTGGTACCCGACCGAGAGACCGAACGTGGCCGCAAGCTCGGCGCGCGCATTCAGCCGGTCGGCGATGTCTTGGACGCCATCCTCCGTGAGCCAGCGGTCAGCGGCGACGAAGGGGTCGATGACCACCGTCATCCCCAGCGTGGCTGCCGCCTCGAACACGACCTCCGGCGCGGGGGTGGGGATGGAGCCGTCGGGAGTCCACAGCTGGTCGGAGAGCAAAGGAGCGTGTCCAGTCGGAGAAGACAATCCACTCGCGTCGAGAGCGGCCCGGATCTCGCCGGGGCGACCGACGAAGTCGAATGCCTCTACGTGCGTGAGACCGATGGCGGCGAGCTTGTCCAGCGAACCGCTCGGGTCTTCTGCGAATTCTTTGGCCAGCGTGTAGAGCTGGATGGATGCGATGGGGAGGGTCATGAGTGATTCACCTTTCGATCGTGGTCTTCAAGAACCACGGGCTATTTGACTTTCTTGATGGGAAAAATGACGAGTGCTCCCACGATCGCAGCTACCGCGCAGACCGAGAACCAGAGCCCGTAGTTGTTACCGGTCGGATCACTGACGTAGACGAGGATTCCGCCGACGAGGGGTGCGAGTGTCTGAGGAAGCGCGTTGGCGATATTGAACACCCCGAGGTCTTTGCCTGAGTCCTCGGGATTGGGCAGCACGTCGACGACGAGGGCGAGATCGACACCCACGTAGATGCCGAAGGCCAGGCCCAGGAGTGCCTCGAGTATGAAGAAACCGCTGACATCTTGCACGAAGATCAGCGCGAACGTGCCGATCGCGAACAGTGCGGTCGAGCTCCAGACGAAGACCTTGCGGCGACCCAAGCGGTCAGAGAGCCAACCGGCGAAGTAGCTCGCGGCGACGAGAGCGATCGTGTAGATGAGCACGCTCGTGGAGATGACGCCGAGGACGTCGCCCTCCGGCACCCCGATGTGGTTGAGGAGGTAGAAGAAGCGGAAAGTCGTGAATCCGAAGGCCGCGAAGGTGATCAGGAACCGTGACCACCAGGCGAGTGCGAAGTCGGGATTCTTGCGCGGGCTTACCCAGAACGTCTCGGCCCAGTTGCGGAGGGTGGCGCGCGGCGGGGCGAAGGGCAGGCGACGATCCGGCAGCACAACCACAAAGATGACCATTACGACGATCGCCACGACGGCCGGCGCCACGAACATGATGACCAGCTGCCCCACGAAGGCTTGCGCGACGTAGGTTCCGCCGAGGACGCCGACATTCTGAGCGATGCCGAGCGCTGCCGTGATCTTGCCCCGCTGAAACTTCGGAACCTGGTCCGCGATCGTCGCGATGAACGGCGCGAGGGCCATGTTCGCGCCGAGCTGCGCGAGCGACCAGCCGATGGTGGCATAGAGGAGGTTTGGCGCGATGGCCATGAGCAGGAAGGCGACGGTCATGATCACGGTGCCCGTGACGATCCAGATGCGGCGGCGGCCCCAGCGACTCGTGGTGCGGTCCGAGAGGCGGCCGAAGACGACGTTCGCGATGGTTGCGAAGAGCGCACCGAAGCCTCCGAGCACGGCGGCCGCGCCGGTAGCCCCGTTCTCGGCGATCACCCCGGCGTCCACGAGTGACTGGATCTTGAGCCCGATTCCCACGATTGCGGGCCCGAGAAGTGCGATGAAGAAGACCAGCTGCGCAATGAGCAGCCAGGCGACGTAACTCGGTTTCGCCGGATCTGTCGGCGGGGGGAAAGCCTGATCGCCTCGCACGGCGGCTGTCGCCGTTGTCATTCCCGACGGTATTCCTGCCGCGGATCCACTAGCTGTGGTCATGTGCCGGTTCCTCTCATCATTGAGTGTGGACGTACAAAATTTGCGGTTCGATAGTCAAAACCGTTCACTGTACGGGTTACAGTATGCAGCTCGCCTGGACGGCCCGCAAGAGTCAACTTCGCGAGTGATGGCGTGGCCTAGCATCGATACATGGCTGAGCGGGGGGCGTATGCGAAAGGCGTTATGCGCCGAGAGGAGATCCTCACGGCCGCACTCGACGTGTTCTCCCGAGAGGGCTACCGCGGCACGTCCCTCCGTGACATCGCAAAGCAAGTAGGCGTGAGCCTCACAGGTCTGATGCACTACTTCGATTCGAAGGAGCACCTGCTCACCGCGATCCTCGAGAAGCGCGACCAGGTAGACGCGGACGCGCACCCAGCCGACGGCGACTTCCTCGACGGGCTCCTCGTGATCATGCGCCACAACCGCGACGTTCCAGGTCTCGTGCAGCTCTACATCACTCTCGCAGCAGCCGCAGAAGACCCGTCACACCCTGCGCACGCGTTCTTCATGGAGCGGTTCGCCTTCGTTCGTGGCGAACTCGCCGAAGTCGTACGGGACCGTCAGGCGTCGGGCACGGTCAGGGCTGACCTCGACCCCGAGCACGTCGCACGTGTCCTCATCGCTGTCGCAGACGGCATCCAGATCCAGTGGGCGCTCGACCGCTCGGTAGACATGGCCGGCGATATCGAACGCCTCTGGGACGCGATCTCCCGCTAAGCGCCGTCTACCGGGCCATCGGCATCCCGAGCTTCTTGCTCGAGCTGCTGCCGAACCTGTTCGCGGTAGTTCACACGGCGCACCCGCCGCACCATGTCGATCACGAGCAGAATCACAAGAACGGCCACACCGAAGGTCGCGATGAAGCCGACGAAGCCGGGCGTGACGGTGTTCGGATCGAACTGCGGCTGGTCGGCAGCGCGCAGCAGCGTGTGAGCCACCGTCGCCGTGAGCTGATCAACGCTGTACATGGTCATCCTCGATTCCGGCGAACAGATCAGCTTCTGGCATTGTGGTCTCTACCTTCGACGAGATGAGCTGATAGTCCTCGAAGGGCCACGCCTTGAGTTGAAGTTCGT
The DNA here is from genome assembly GCF_900177685.1 of Agreia pratensis. Taxonomy (GTDB): domain Bacteria; phylum Actinomycetota; class Actinomycetes; order Actinomycetales; family Microbacteriaceae; genus Agreia; species Agreia pratensis. Next base: position 212,390 of record NZ_FXAY01000004.1, on the reverse strand, counting down.
TGGGCCAGAAGAAGAACTGACTGTCGGGCGATACCTGGCTGGCGTGCGCTCGGAGAGCGTTGTCACGCACCTCGAAGAATGCGCCGGCCGGCACCTGCGTGGTGGCGAGGAACGGGCTCTCCTTCATCCACGAACGCAGCTCGGTCATGGATGTGATGAGCGGGCTCTCGGGGTCGGTTGCGACGATCTCGTCGTAGACCGCTTTCATTCGTTGATAGCTGAAGATGCGATCGTAGTAGAGCTTGGAGACGCTCCACGGCTCGCCCGCGTCAGGGTACGCAGAGGCATCAGATGCTGCCTCGAGAGCGCGCACCGAGACCTCGTGAGTGCGAATGTGGTCGGGGTGGGGGTAGCCGCCGTTCTCGTCGTAGGTGAGTAGCACCTGCGGCTTGAACTCGCGGATGAGACGCACGAGCGGCTCCGCCGATATCTCGACCGGAATCGTCGCGAACGCGTTCGCGGGCAGAGGCTCGCCCTCGTCAGGAAGGCCGGAGTCGGCATAGCCCAGCCAGCGGTGCTCGAAGCCCACGACCTTCTGCGCCGCGGCCATCTCGTATCGACGAAGACCTGCCATATCGCGCTCGGCATGGCGTCGCTCGGCGAGCGACTCGTTGAGGATGCTTCCGCGCTCTCCGCCGGTGCAGCTCACCACCATGACCTCGACGCCGCGGTCGAGGTAGTAGGCATAAGTCGCGGCGCCCTTGCTCGATTCGTCGTCGGGGTGCGCGTGCACGGCCATCAGGCGCAGCGTCATCGGTCTCGTCTCCTCAGCATTGCCGATTAGCCTAGACATCTAAGCCAACACCTAAGACTAATCGCTGCTTCGAGAGGCACCCATTCCGTGACGCGTGAAGACCTTGCCATCCGCTACGGGCGAACACGCGCCAATAGTCGTCGCACGCGCGTGATCGCGCTCATCACCGCGGCGGTCTTCGCCGTTGTTCTCGTGGGCTGGGTCGTCTGGGCCGGCCTCGACAACTCGGGCGCCGAGCTCGAGGCGAAGGACACGGGACACACCGTCATCGACGCACACACGGTATCGATCGACTTCCTGCTCACCGTGCCCAAGGGGTCGACCTCGAGCTGTGCCCTGCAGGCGCAGAGCGCGAAGTTCGCCATCGTGGGGTGGAAAGTCATCGACATCCCCGCATCCGACAAGGCCACACGCGGAATAACGGAGACCGTTCGCACCACGGAGCAGTCGGTCACAGGTTTGATTTACCGCTGCTGGCTCACCTAGTCTTGGTTGTTATGCCCGGGGTACTCCCGGGCCATATTTGTATGAGGGAGTTCCCATGGCAGACGAAGCAGCCCAGGTCACATGGCTGACCCAAGAGGCCTTCGACCGTCTCACGAATGAGCTCGAAGAGCTCAGCGGATTCGGTCGCACCGACATCGCCAAGAAGATCGAGATGGCCCGCGAAGAGGGCGACCTGAAAGAGAACGGCGGCTACCACGCCGCCAAAGAAGAGCAGGGCAAGATGGAGGCTCGCATCCGCCAGCTGACCCTGTTGCTGCGCACCGCTGAGGTCGGCGAGATTCCCGAGAGCCACGGAGTCGTCGAGGGCGGAACGGTCATCACCGCGCTGGTTGCGGGCGACGAGACCGTGTTCCTTCTCGGCAACCGCGAGATCGCGGGCGACAACGACCTCGATGTCTGGAGCGAATCCAGCCCCCTCGGCCAGGCCATCATCGGCCTCAAGGTCGGAGACAAGACGTCGTTCGTCGGCCCGACCGGACGCAACATCGACGTCGAGATCGTCAAGGTCGACACCTACCGCGCCTGATCAGTCGTCGCTGATGCGCGGGTCGAAGCCTGCATCGCGCAGCATGTCGAGTACCTGCTGACGGTGCTCCGGCCCGCGCGTCTCGACGCTCAGCTCGAGTTCGACCTCGCTGATCTGCAGTCCTTTGCCGTGCCGGGTGTGCAGCACCTCGAGCACGTTGGCGTTCGCCTCTGCGAGCAGTTCGGAGATGCGCGCCAACTGGCCAGGGCGATCGGGCAGCATGATGCGCATCTTGAGGTACCGGTCGGATGCGGCAAGACCGTAGTTGATCAGCTTCAGCATAAGGAGCGGGTCGATATTTCCGCCCGAGAGAATGACGACGGTCGTTCCGGATGCGACGATCTGCCCCGACAGGATCGCGGCCACGCCGACAGCGCCGGCGGGTTCGACTACCTGCTTCGCCCGCTCGAGCAGCACCAGCAGAGCCTTCGCCATGTCGGCTTCGGAGACGGTGACCACCTCGTCGACGAGTTCTTTGATGATGGCGAAATTGAGGATGCCCGGCTTCGCAACGGTGATGCCGTCGGCCATCGTGGGCGACGTGACGATTTGAGTGGGCTCGCCGGCGGCCAGCGAGGGCGGGTAGGCGGCCGCATTGGCCGCTTGCACACCGATAACCCTGATGGAGCGCCCTTCGAGTTCCGCGCGGCGCTTGAGAGCCGACGCCACGCCGGAGATCAGCCCGCCGCCACCGATCGGAACAATCACGGTCTCCAGGTCGGGAACCTGATCGAGAATCTCGAGACCCAGCGTCGACTGGCCGAGAACGACATCGGGGTGATCGAACGGTGGAATGAAGACCGCGCCGGTCTTCTCGGAGAACTCCGCCGCAGCCCGAAGGGCCTCTTCGACGCTGTGCCCGCGGAGCACGACATCGGCGCCGTAATGCTTGGTGGCCTGAAGCTTCGGCAGCGGAACACCGAGGGGCATGAAGATCGTGGCCGAGATGCCGAGCTCACGCGCCGCGAAGGCCACGCCCTGGGCGTGGTTGCCTGCAGACGCGGCGACGACACCACGGGCTTTCTCCTCGTCAGAGAGTCTGGACAGCCTGTTGTAGGCACCACGGATCTTGTATGAGCCGGTGCGCTGCAGGTTCTCGCACTTCAGAAAGACCGGAGCGCCCAATTCGGCGCTGAGATAGCGCGACGTCTCCATCGGGGTCGGGTCGACGATGCGCGAGACTCGCTCGCGGGCATCCATCATGTCTTCGAGCGAGGGCACCGCGGTAAGCACGGGCTGCGTCAGGGAATCAGTCATTCGAGAACGATGTCTTTCGGTGTCGAGAGAGGGTGTTGTCGCCAGTCACCCCGGGCGATGTAGCCGATCATCACGTTGAGGACAGCGACGATGGGAACAGCGAACAGGGCGCCGGGAATGCCGGCTACAACGGATCCGCCGGCCACCGCGAGCACGACGGCCAGCGGATGCACCTTGACGGCAGTTCCCATGACGAGGGGCTGCAGTACGTGGCCTTCGACCTGCTGCACGAGCAGAACGATGCCGAGCATGATGAGTGCGACGACCCAGCCGTTGTAGACCAGGGCGATGAACACGGCGAGCGCCCCGGTCGCGACGGCGCCGATCACGGGAATGAAGGAACCGAGAAAGACCAGCACGGCGATGGGTATGGCAAGCGGCAGCTGAAGGATCGCGGCTCCCGCTCCGATGCCGATGGCATCGATGGTCGCGACGAGGATCTGCACCTTGATGAAGTTCTGCAGCGTCAGCCATCCGGCCTTACCCGCGCCATCGAGAGCCGTGCGAGCGCGACGCGGGAAGATGCGCACGATCCACGCCCAGATGCCCTTGCCATCGATGAGGATGAAGAGCGTCGAGAAGAGCGTCAGCAGCACACCGGCGAACAGCTCGGTCACCGTCGAACCGACCGAGACCGCCCCGGAGAGCAGAACAGACGAGTCGGCCTGGAGGAAGGACAGGGCCTGATTGAGGTACCCCGTGAGATCGCTGTCCGACACGTTGAACGGCGGTTGCGTCAGCCAGTCACGCAGGTCGTGCGCACTCGCCACCGTCTGATCGCGCAGATCGCCGAAGCCTGCCCGCACCTGAGCGACGACCAGAAAGATGAGCGCTGCGACGATCACCAGGGTGCCGACCTCAGCCACAGCGATGGCGAGCCATGTGGGCCATTTGTGTCTGACGAGCCAGTTCTTCAATGGAACCAGCAGCGCAGAGAGCAGCGTCGCGACCAACAGCGGAATGACGAGAAGTCGGAGATACGACACGAGGAAGAAGAACACGGCCAACGCACCGGCGATTGCCAGTAGGCGCCACGACCACGCTCCCGCTATGCGGAGTCCCGGAGGAACCGCGGCGTCATTCACGTCAGGCTCAGACATGTCCTCATTCTAGGCGCGCAGACCTGAGGAGAAATCGTTATGACGCGTCGGCGGCCTTCACTGCGACAGGCGCTCCTGTGAAGGAGAGAAACACCCTGTCGCCGATTGCGAGCGGGGCGGTCGCGCCATGCTGAACCCGCACGAGCGCACCCGATGCCAGACGCACCGTCGTGCGGCGGAAGCTGCCGAGAAAACTGCTCGAGACCACTTCGGCAGAGATGCCCTCCGAGGAGAAGACCACGTCCTCCGGGCGCACGTATGCAGAGACCGCTCCTGTCGGGGCCGACTGGTCGATGAGAGGAAGAGTGACACCCTCGACAGCGACGAATCCCGGTGTGTCGATCACGCCGTCGAGTCGGTTGCTGAGCCCGACGAACTCCGCGACGAATGAGGTCTTCGCCCGCGTGTAGAGCTCTTCAGGGGCACCGATCTGCTCGATCGTTCCCGACCGCATAACCGCTACCCGATCGGCGACCGCGAGGGCCTCCTCCTGGTCGTGCGTCACGAAGAGCGTGGTGATTCCGAGATCGATCTGGATGCGCCGGATTTCGTCACGCAGCTGCACCCGAACGCGGGCATCGAGTGCCGAAAGCGGCTCGTCGAGCAGAAGCACGCGCGGCTCGGTGACGAGCGCTCGGGAGAGAGCCACCCGCTGCTGTTGGCCACCCGAGAGCTGATGCGCGTAGCGGCTGGCATGCTCGCTGAGGCCGACCATCTCGAGGGCGGCCAGCGCACGCGTGCGTCGCTCGTCTCTCTCGACCTTGCGCATCCGGAGCCCGAATTCGACGTTCGAGAGCACGGTGAGGTGCGGGAACAGCGAGTACGACTGGAACACCATGCCGATGTCGCGCTTGTTGGCCGGCAGGCCCGAGACATCGGAGCCGTCGATCAGGATGCTGCCGCTCGTCGCGTCTTCGAGACCGCCGAGCACGCGCAGGGCTGTGGTCTTGCCGCAGCCGCTCGGGCCGAGCAGCGCCACGAACTCGCCGGGCTGCAGCGTGAGGTCGACGCCGTCGAGGGCGCGGTGTCCGGGGAAATCCTTGACGACGGAACGGAACTCGACGGTGGCGCCGGCGCCGCGGGTCTTCGTGTCGGTCGGTGAGGCGTTTCGTGTGGCGAGGCTCATGAGGATGCTCCGGACGGTGTGACGGCGGCTGGCGCGGTGATGGATGCGGCGGGTTCGCGACGGCTGCGGCGGGGCGCGCCGACCCGGCCGATCGCGAGCAGGAGGAAGAAGGCGAAGACCAGCGCCAGAAGGGCGAAGATCACGGCGACGAAGGGATCGGACTTCGACACGATGACGAGCGCGGTCTGCAGGTTGATGCGGTTGAGAAGCGCAGCGATCGTGTATTCGCCCAGCACGACCGCCACCGAGATGAACGATGCCGAGAGGATGCCGCGACGAAGATTCGGCAGCAGCACGCGAACGAGCACGGTCAGCCATCCGGCACCGAGCGAACGGGCGGCCTCGCTGAGGGTCACCACGTCGATCGCCGAGAGGTTGGCCTGGATGGCACGGTAGGCGTAGGGCAGCACGATGATGCCGTAGGCGAATGAGAGGGTCCAGACGCCGCTGCCGAACATCTTGGCGATGACCGAATAGACCGGGGCGAGGCCGACCACCAGCACGATGGCCGGGATGGTGATGGGCAGGAGGCAGAGGAACTCCATGGCACGGCGAAGGTAAGAGAACTTCAGTTGCACGAGGATCATGGTCGGCACGAGAATGACGAGCATCACCGCGACGGTGACGATGGCCAGCACCACGGAGTTGCCGAGGGCGGTCAGCACCCCTTTGTACTCCCCCGTGAGTCCCCCCGAGAAGACGGCGATCCACCGGCTGAAGTCGTAGCCGCCCTCGAGTCCGCGACGCAGCGTGAACTCGCCCATCGCAACGATGGGCACGAGAAACACCAGCCCCACGATGCCGAGGATCAGCCAGCGCGTGAGCGCACCGGGCTCTGGCCGGAACGCTTTCGCCTGGCCGCTCATCGCTGCCATTTCGCAGAGCGCTTCATGAGCAGCGAGTAGAGCGTCATGACGACGACCATCACCACGATCATTCCCAGAGCGAGTGCTCCCGCGAGGTTCTCCCGCCCGAGCACCGTCTCGCTCGTGAGGGCCGAGCGGATCTGCAGGGGAACGATCTGCGAGCCCTGACTGGTGAGCGCAGCAGCCGTCGCGAACGACGAGAAGGCGTTGGCGAACAGCAGCAGCAGGCAGCCGAGAAAAGAGGGGGTGAGCACGGGGATGCCGATGCGCCACCAGTATGTCGCCCGCGATCCGCCGAGGCTGGCGTTCGCTTCGGCCCACTGCGGCTTGAGGCCTTCGAGGGCGGGAAGGAACGTGATGATCATCAGCGGAACCTGGAAGTAGATGTAGGGCAGGATCAGGCCGGGCAGCTCGTAGAGCCACACACCGTCGGCGAAGATGTTGATGCCCAGCGAGTCGCGCAGGTACACGGTGACCATGCCCTGGATGCCGATGGTTGCGACGAAGGCGAACGCCAGCATCACACCGCCGAACTGGGCCAGCACCCCGCTGGCGGAGTCGACGACCGAGCGGAGCAATCCGGTGGGGTTCGTGCCGATCAGCGCGTAGCAGCAGGCCGCTCCGACCACGGCACCGATGACCGCCGTGAGGGCCGAGAGCCCGATCGAGTTGCCGAAGGTGCTGAGAATCAGCGGGTCGGCGAGTGCCTCGATGTTGGTCAGCGAGAACGAACCGGTGCCGTCGAGGAACCCGGTGAACAGGGCGATCGCGGTGGGCAGCCCGAGGAAGAGGAGGATGTATGCCGCGAAGGGAACGAGGCCGAGAAAACTCGGCACGGTGAAGGCCGCCCGTCGCGACGACTCGGGGCGTCGAACCTGCACTGCTGCAGGCGCGACGCCCTCGAGGGGAGCGACGACCGACACGAGGGTGTCAGCCATCAGTTGTGTCTCTTTCCTTGGTTACTGAACGGCCGTGGCCCAGTTGCTGCCGAGAAGGGCCGCAGCGTCTTCGGATTCTTTAGCAGAGGGCACGACGGTCTCGTCCGGCGTCTCCGGCAGGGCGTCGAACAGCTTCTTGTCGATCGTTCCGGCCGCCTCCATCGCCTCGGCCCGTGCCGGACGAGCGCCACCCGCGAGCCACAGGTTCTGCGCCTCGTCGCTGTACAGGAACTCCTGCCACAGGCGAGCGGCCGCGGGGTGCGGGGCGTCTGCGCTGATCGCCTGGTTGTAGTAGCCCGCGTAGCCGGTGCCCGGAAGGACGACGACCTCCCACTTGCGCTGGCCGTCGAGCTTCTTGCCGTAGCCGATGTTCAGGTAGTCCCAGTCGAAGACGACGGGGGTCTCGCCCGAGGCGATCGTGGCGGGCGTCGGGTCGATCTTGACGAAGTTGCCGGCCTTGTTGAGCTTCGAGAAGAAGTCGATCCCGGGCTGGAAGTCGGCGGTCGACCCGCCGCTCTGAACGGATGCCATACCCACGGCCGCGAAGGCGGCCCCGGCCTGCGTCGGGTCGCCATTGATCGCGACCTTGCCCTTGTAGGCGTCGCCGAGCAGGTCGTCGAGGCTCTTCGGCGCCGGAACCGCGTCGGGGTCGTAGCCGATGGCCATGTATCCGCCGTAGTCGCCGACCCAGAGGCCCGACTGCTCCTTGAGCGCATCCGGAATGTCAGCCCAGGTCTCGACCTGGTACGGAGCGAACTTCTTCGTGTTGGCGAGGGCGACGGCGGCGCCCACGTCGAACACATCGGGGGCGGTGTCCTGGCCCTTGAGGTTGTCGGCCGCCTGGATCTCTTCGGCGCTCGATGCGTCGGGCGAGGCCTCGGTGATGGTGATCTCGGGGTACTTCGCGGTGAACGCGTCGAGCACTGCACCGTAGTTGGCCCAGTCGCGCGGAAGGGCGATCACGTTGAGTGCGCCCTCGGCTTTCGCCGCCTTCTCGAGACCGGCGAGGTCGCCGAATGCCGAGACGCTGGTGGCGGTGGCAGCGTCGACTCCACCGTCGGCGGATGCGTCAGCCGAGGTGCTCGCGCAGGAGCTGAGGCTGAGTGTGAGTGCGATCGCTGCGGCGATGCCGGCGATGGCTGTGCGGGTGGAAAGCAAGAGTCCTCCAGGTTTAGCGTGCGTGTGCCGGACGGGGCTGTGGTTCCGACGTGCTGACGTTATGAGTGCAGCGCGACCTGGATGCGACCGTCCGGCATCGCGAAGGTGAACGGCGCATGTCTCGATGTCGCAGGTGCGTGGGTACGCTCGAGAACATGGCTCAGTCACTGTCTCCCGCTCTCGCCCGCCGCGTCGCGCTGGCTGCGCAGGGCTTCGGTCGAGTCCCCACAGACGTCGTTCCGGGCGTGCGCCAACTCGGTGCCGTGATCGACAGGCTCGGGCTGCTGCAGATCGACTCCGTCAATGTCTTCGAGCGCAGCCACTACCTGCCGGTCTTCGCTCGGCTCGGCAACTACGACAAGGCTCAGCTCGATCGGGTCACCTACTCTCCCCGCATCACCGAGTACTGGGCACACGAGGCGTCGTTCATTCCCGTCGACACACTGCCTCTTCTGCGCTGGCGGCAGCAGGAATATCGTGAACGCGCCGAGGCCGACGCCGACTCGTGGTTCGCGGCGAACAGGCCTATGACCGAGTGGTTGCTCACCGAGTTGGCAGCCAAAGGCCCGATGCGGGCCAGCGAGATCGAGCACGAATCAAACACCCGCAGTGGTTCGTGGTGGGGCTGGTCCGACGTCAAGCGGGGGCTCGAGACTCTGTTCCGGTGGGGCGATGTGGTCAGCGCCGGCCGCACCCGCTTCGAGCGCGTCTACGCCTTGCCCGAGCAGGTGCTTCCCGCCGCTGTTCGTGAGCTTCACGTCGCCCGAGACGAGGCCATGCGCCGCCTCGTCTCCATCTCGGCTCGCGCTCACGGTGTGGGCACGGCAGACGACATCGCCGACTACTTCCGCCTGAAGGCCGTCGACGCTGTTCCCGCGATCCGCCAGCTCGAAGAGGCGGGCGAACTCCTGCCGGTCACGATCGACGGATGGGGCAAGCCTGCCTGGCTGCACCGCGACGCCCGACTCCCCCGTCGTATGCAGGCCACCGCCCTGCTCTCGCCGTTCGATCCGGTCGTCTGGGCGCGCGCCCGAGCGCTGCGCCTCTTCGACTTCCACTACCGCATCGAGATCTATACGCCCGAGCCCAAGAGGGTGTTCGGCTACTACGTGCTGCCGGTGCTCATCGACGACCAGGTCGTGGGCAGAGTCGACCTTAAGAACGACCGGCAGGCTGGAGTGCTTCGAGTGCGGGCAGCCTGGGCCGAAGACGGCGCGCCCGACCACACGGCAGCACGCCTGGCGCCCGTGTTGCGTCAGACGATGCAGTGGCAGGGCCTCGAATCCATCGAGGTCTCAGCCAAGGGCAATCTGGCGGCTGCGCTGGCTGCCGAGATCTCGAGCGAGAACTAGCGAGCTAGAACTCTCCGCCGATCTTCTCGAGGCGTGCGACTCTGTCGACGATCGGGGGGTGGGTGCTGAACAGACGCGTGAGCATGCCCGGTTTGAGCGGGTCGGCGATCCACATGTGCGACATAGACGACGACTGCTTCTGCATCGGGCGCCCGTAGGCCGCCAGCTTCTCGAGGGCGCTGGCCAGAGCATCCGGATGCCGCGTGGTGAGCGCTCCTGTGGCGTCGGCGAGATACTCGCGCTGGCGCGACACGGCAGCCTGAACGAGTCCGGCGACGAGCGGAGCGACCAGCATGGCGACCAGGCCGAGAATCAGCACGACAGGATTGCCCCCTCCGCCGCCCCCATTGCTGTTGTTGTTGCGGCCTCCGCCGAAGAAGGCGAAGCGCAGAAACATGTCGGCGATGAAGCCCACAGCCACCACGAGCCCGAAGACGATCATCGACACCCTGATGTCGTAGTTGCGCACGTGTCCCAACTCGTGCGCCATCACTCCCTCGAGTTCGGCGTCGGTCATGATGTCGAGCAGTCCGGTGGTTGCCGCCACACTTGCATGTTGCGGGTCACGCCCCGTGGCGAACGCATTGGGCGCCTGGTCCGGCACGATGTACACGGCCGGCATCGGCGTTCCGGTGGTGATCGACAGGTTCTCGACGATGCGCCACAGCCGGGGATTGTCGGCCTTCTCGATGCGCACGGCGCCACTCGACATGATCGCCTGGCTGCTGGCGAAGAAGTACTGGAAGACCGCGTAGGCGATGGCGGCGACCACCGTGATGATCACGATGGTCGTATTGCCGTAGATCCAACTCGCGAGGTAGCCCAGGCCGCCGATGATCCCCAAAAAGATGAGGACGATGAAGACGGTGTTGCGTTTGTTCTTGGCTATCGCCCGATACATTCAGCCCTCGCCCCGAGGCTAGAACTGCACGCGCGGCGGCTCCGCGATGGCGGCGAGGTCGGCCACCTCGAAGAAGTCGCGCTCGGTGAAACCGAGTCTCTTGGCGAAGATGTTGTTCGGAAAGACGCGGATCTTCGTGTTGAGCTCGCGCACACCGCCGTTGTAGAAGCGTCGCGACGCCTGCACCTTGTCTTCGGTGTCGACGAGCTCTGCCTGCAACTGCAAGAAGTTCTGGCTGGCCTGCAGCTGAGGATAGGCCTCCGCAACGGCGAAGATGCTCTTGAGCGCCGTCTGCATGTGGGTTTCGGCGGCGGATGCATCGACCGGGCCCTGCGCCTGCAGAGTCTCGGCGCGCGCCGCCGTGACCGCCTCGAAGACGCCCTTCTCATGAGCGGCGTAACCCTTGACGCTCTCGATCAGGTTGGGAATCAGGTCGGCTCGCCGCTTCAGCTGAACCGTGATGTCGCTCCATGCCTCGTCGACGCGCACCTTCAACGTCACGAGCGAGTTGTATGTGGCCCACAGGTAGATACCGATGATGGCTACGAGAACAACGACGACGATTACCGGGATAAGCCATTCCATAGCGTTTACTATAAGCCAGCGCTCAGCAGACCCCGTTCTCTGTGGAGCAAGCTCCCAGAGACCGCGCTGTCGTACCGAGGCGGCGACTACCGGTGCGGAAGAGTCGCCACCGCGCGCACCGTCTCTGCAATCACCAAGGGCTCTGCGAGCACCCTGAAGTGTCCACTCAGGGGCAGCGCGATGTTGGTCGCGCCCGCGAGCTCGCTGCCACTCGGGATGTGGGTGTCGTAGTAGGGATAGATCGAGACGATGTGTTCGTTGATCATCTTCTCGGCCGCGAGGGTGGCAATGCTGCCCTGACCCGGAGCGAACTCGCGGAGGGGCTTGGTGAGAGGCAGCCTCGAGAAGGTGGAGCCCTGAAACGGCGACGCGATCGCCACCACCCCGGCGACCCGCCCATCCGGATCGTCGAACGCGAGCACGTGCTTGCCGATCAGACCGCCCTTGCTGTGCGCCACGATCACCACATCGCTGAGATCGCGGTCGCGCAGCACCGCCCCTGCGAGACGAGAGGCCTGAGGAATCGGGATGCTGTTGCGCTGCAGCTCGGGAACGATGAAGCACGGGTGGCCTTGCTCGTTGAGCGCGTGAGCGACGGGAAGCAGATACTCCCATCGCTCGTAGACGCCGGGAACAAGCAGAACAGGGCGCTCGGACCCCGTCTCGAACGGAACGGGGTCTGGCCGCGAACGGGCGTTCCGGCGCTCTGCGCGCAGCGCATATGCGTAGTCGCCGAGCCAGACTTCTGCTCGATCGCGAAGCGAGCGGGGTGCTCTGATGCGGGGCGCCATGCCCGCCATCCTAAGCGCCTAGCGTCTGCGATCCCCCGCGAGCGCCTGCATCCACCGGAACGAATCCTTCGGCGTTCGCTCCTGTGTCGCGAAGTCGACATGCACGAGCCCGAATCGCTGGCTGTACCCCGCCGCCCACTCGAAATTGTCGAGCAGGGTCCAGACAAAGTAGCCCTTCAGATCGACGGATTCGGCGATACCGCCCGGCGAGGTCGACCGAAGAGCCGCCTCCAGATGACGAGCGAGATAGTCGATGCGCCTCGGGTCGGAGACCACCCGGTCGCCCGAGCGCTCGTCGAACACGAGCGACTCCGGAAAGCTCGCTCCGCCCTCGGTGATGAAGACGGGCGGAAGCGCGGAACCGTATCTCTCGGCCATCTCCCCCAGAGTCGTCTCGAGAAACTCCGGCGCGACGGGCCAGCCGAAACCCGTGGTCGGGAACTCGGGCCACGGTGCGAGGTGGAAGGGCAGAGACGCCATCGCCTCTGATTCGCCGTCGGGCGCGACCGCGCGTCTGGCACCCGCGGCGATGCGCGTGGGGAAGTAGTAGTTGAGTCCATAGAAGTCGATGGGCTGCGAGATGAGCGCGAGATCGCGCGAGTCGACCTCGATCAGCGGCTTCAACACCGACGCGAAGTCGTCGCGCGGCTCGGGATAGTGCCCGAGCAGCACCGGGTCGGCGAAGATACGATTGTGCAGTGCGTCGAACAGCCACGCGAACTCGGTGTCCTCATCAGACGACGTCGCCGGCGTAGTGGGCGTGTGCACGTTCGTGAGTCCCATGCCACCTCTGACGTCGGCTCCCCGCAGCCCCTCCACGGCGTAGCCGTGGCCGAGAAGAAGATTGTGCGCCACCGGAAGTGCGTCGAACAGCAGCGTCTCCCCCGGCGCGTGGATTCCCAGCGCATAGCCGTTGAGCATCACCGTGGCAGGTTCGTTGACCGTGACCCAGCGGTCGACGCGATCGCCGAACCGCTCTCCCAGTAGAAAGGCGAGCTCGCCCAGTCGCCGAGCAGTGTCGCGCGAGCGCCACCCTCCGGCCAGTTCGAGTGGCGTGTCCCAGTGGAACAGTGTGGCCATCGGGCTGATCCCGTCGGCGAGCAGCCGATCGAGGAGGCGATCGTAGAAGGCGACGCCGTGTTCGTTCAGACGGCCCGAGCCGCCCGGCTGGACCCGAGGCCAGGAGATCGAGAAGCGGTAGGCATCCACCCCAGCATCGCGCACCAGGTCGAGGTCGTCGCCTAGCCGGTGGATGTGATCGGCCGCGACATCCGCGGTCGCGCCGCCGCGAATGCGGCCGGCCTGGTGCGTGAAGGCGTCCCACGTCGATGCCCCGCGCCCGCCCTCCCTGGTCGCACCTTCGATCTGGAAGGCGCTCGTCGCGACGCCCAGCACGAAGTCGCTGGGCAGTTCGGCGGCGAGGGTCTCGGCGCTCGGGAACCGCGTGGCTCTGCTCGTCATGCTCCGAGTACTCGATTCAGGTAGGGGTTCGCGAAGACGCGCTGAGGATCGAGTCGATCACGCACGGCGAGAAAGTCGTCGAAGTGCGGATACATCGCACGGAGATCGTCTGACTGCCTCGTATGCATCTTGCCCCAGTGCGGCCTCCCTTCGTAGCCGAGCATGATCTGCTCGACAGCCTCGAAGTACTCCGTGGGATCTTCACGGTAGTAGCGGTGCACGGCGATGTAGCCACTGTCTCTGCCGTGCGCGGTCGACATCCACAGGTCGTCGCCCCGGGCGAAGCGCACCTCGATCGGAAACGAGATGCGCCACCCGCGCGTGTCGATGAGCTTCATGATGTCGCGCAGCGCATCGGGTACGGTCTCTGCGGGAATCGCATACTCCATCTCGCGGAAACGCACGGTGCGCCGTGTGGCGAAGACGCGATGCGAGCGGTCGGTGAACTCGCGGTTGCCCATCAGACGCTCGGCCATTCCGTTGACACGGGGAATGATCGACGGGGCCGCAACGGCCGCGGCACACGTCGCCCGATAGATGCCATTGGTCAGAGCCACGTCTTCGAGCCAGTGCGCCACGGGTGTCAGCGGAGCAAGGCTCGCAGATGACGGCAGCCGGGTGTTGGTCTTCGAGACCGCGGTTCGCGTGTGTGGAAACCAGTAGAACTCGAAATGATCGCTCGAACGCACTCGGTCGGCGAGCGACCCGTCGTCACCCGGCTCTGCGTCGAGCAGGCCCTTCAACGCAAGAGGTCGCTCGCGGGCGTGCAACGCGAAGCAGTCGACGCACTGCAGAGTGATCTCGACGAGGATTCCGAGAGCGCCGAGCCCCAGAGCGACGGCCGGCAGCAGCTCGGCGTTCTCTGTCTCAGAGATGCGCAGGAGGCTGCCGTCGCCCGTGACGATGACGGCTCCCCGCACCTGGCCGGCGATGCCCGTGAAGTCAGCTCCCGTGCCGTGTGTTCCCGTCGAGATCGCACCGCTGATGCTCTGTCGGTCGATGTCGCCGAGATTCGGCATCGCCAGACCGAGCGGTTCGATGAGGGCAGGAACGTCGTAGAGGCGCGTGCCCGCCGCCAGCGTCACCCGTTTGCGCTCCGCGTCGACCCCGATCAGGCCGGTGAGCGCGGTCAGGTCGAGCTGCACCCCGGGAGCGACGGCGATGCCGGTGAAGCTGTGACCCGCTCCCACCGCTTTGATCGGTATGCCCGAGCGCGCCGCAGCGATGACGGCGCGTTGCACGGCACCGGCACTCGTCGGTCGCTCGACGCGTCGCGGACGCACCGCTTCGGTGCGTCCCCAGTTGCGCCAGACGGCTCCGCTCGCGCTCACAGGAAGGACTTCCCTTCGCCTCGGTAGCTCGGAACCATGGCGACCACCTCCTCGCCTGAGACGATCGCTACCTCGGCGACGTGTTCGGCTAGTTCGCCCGACTTCGTGTGTCGGAGCCACGCACGATCGCCGATGCGCAGATCGGCCGCGAGCGCGCCCGAGACGGGAGACTGCACCTCTCCTGCCATCTCGCGCGCCTGCAAGTCGAGGCCTTCGGGCCAGACGATCTCGGGGGTGCGGTCTTTCTGCGGGGGTCCGGATGCGATCCAGCCGCCCCCGAGGAGCGTCGCCATGCGGGGCGTGGGCTTGCGCACGACCGAGAGAGCGAAGGCCGCCGCGGGGGCCGGCCGGAACCGGGAGTAGGTATCGAAGAGGTGCCCGCCGAGCAGACCGGAGCCCGCGGCGATCTCCGTCACCGACGCATCCGCCGAGGTGCTCTCGAGCGAACCCGTGCCACCGCCGTTCACGAACTCGAGCGGACCGATGCGCTCGACCGCCTCGACGATGGCGCCGCGCCTGTCGGTGAGCTCGGCCACCGACTGCTTCTGCATCCAGTCGAGCACGATCCCTCGTCCGGGATTGCCCTTCGGCCGATTTCCGACGCCGGCGATCTGGGCCTCGTACCCCATGATGCCCACCAGCGTGAAGCCTCGACGCCGGGCCACCGCTTCAGCGATGCGCCGAGCCTCGGCGACCTCCCGCACGGGTGAGCGCCAGACGCCGACGTGGCCGAGGGCTTTCGTGACGAAGGACATGTCGATCTCGAGGCACAGCCGCAGGTTCTCGCGGGTTCCGGGAGGAGCTACCTCGTCGATGAAGTCGAGATGGTCGAGGCTGTCGATCATCAGGGTGACCCGCTCGGCGAGTTCAGGACTGGAGGCCAGCTGGCGGATCGCGGTGACATCGACGCTCGGATAGCCCACAACGACGTCGTCCACGGTCTCTGCCAGCCAGAGAGCTTCGGGCAGGGTGTACGCGAGAATCCCGGCGTAGCCGTCGAGAGCGAGCACGGCGTCGACGAGAGACCGGATGCGCACCGACTTGGATGCGACGCGGATCGTCTTGCCAGCGGCCCGGTCGGTCATGTCGAAGGCGTTGTGGGCGAAGGCCTCGAGGCTGACCGCGGCGAGCGGAGTCTCGAGATGCGCCGTGGCCGCATCGAGACGAGGCCACCACGTCGAGGGAGTGCGCCAGGGCTCGGCGCTGGAACGGAGAAGAGGGGGAATCATGGGTTACCTCACAGATCTGATGCGGGCGACGGCCAGGGCGCCGCCGAAGGCGAAGAGGGCAGACAGAATGAAGAGGCCTTGGAAGCCTCCGAGCCAGGCGACCACCGCAGCGCCGAGCAGCGGCGCCATCGCCTGGGGCACGGCGGTGGCGATGTTCATGATGCCGAGGTCTTTTCCGCGCGTCGCCTGGTCGGGAAGGACCTGTGTCGCGAGCGCCTGGTCGACGCTGAGGAAGCATCCGTAGCCCGCGCCCAACAGACCGGCCGCCACCATCGCCACGGAGAGCTCGGGTACGAACGCCAGAAGAAGCGCCGCCACCGCCTGAAGCGATGACGAGACGAAGACGAAGACGCGGCGTCTACCGAGCCGGTCGCTGAGCGCCCCGGCCCCGAGAGATGAGAGCACGACGAAGACCATGTAGATCAGCGTCAACACGATGAGGTCGTCTTCGGCATTCTCATCGTCGAGTCCATACATCAGGAAGTAGAGCAACAGGGTCGTGCCGAGCGCATTGCCCGTATTGACGAGAATGCGGCCGAGCAGAGTCCATCCGAAGTCGGGATAACGGCGAGGGCTGATCCACAGCTCGTCGAGCAGCCGGCCGCGAGGGATGCGCCGGGCGGCCTCACGAGTCAGGACCTGATCGCGACCGAAGATGAGGAACGGAGCGACCAGGACGACGAGCAGCACCGCCATCGACGCATACCCGGTGAACTGACCCGTGAAGAGCGTGAGAACGAGAACGAGGCCGAGGATCGTGCCGATGGCCTGCGGTGCCGAGATCCAGCCCGAGACGAAACCACGCTGCCCGACCGGGACTCTGTCGGAGATCGTGGCAGTGAGCGCCGCGGTGAGCACGCAGAACCCGACGATCGACAGGGTCCAGAAGATGCCGATTCCGACGAAGCTCTCCTGCAGACCCAGCAGAAGCAGCGAGAGCGCGAACAGCACTGCTCCCCCGGCAATCCACGGGCGTCGGCGGCCGAAACGGGATGTCGTGCGGTCGGACAGGAGTCCGGTCAGGGGAAAGGTGATGAATGCCGCCACACCCGCGATTCCGGAGATGACGCCGAATGCGACGACGTTGTCGACCCAGGATGCTGCGCCAAGGCGTTGCTCTATCTGCACGGGAAGAAGAAGCTGCACCGGGGTGAGCTGAGCCATCCAGACACCCAGCCAGGCCGCAGCGAAGAGCGCGATCCAGCCGCCTCCCACCCGGCGCACCGGCTCCGAGAACACACCCGCTGCGGCATCCGTCGTGCTCATGCCGCGACCGCCAGAGAAACGACCGAATCGGCCGCGAAGTCGAGCGCTCGCGCGGCCGCGGCGTCGTCGCGCGTCACGAGCCACGACATCGTGACTCCGTCGGTGACCACCACGAGGATGCGAGCGATCTGGTCGACAGGCATCGTCCAGGTCATGTTCCAGCGCTCCGCCGCGGTGGCGAGGGCGTCTTCGGCGAGCGCCCGATATCGCTCGTACTGTCGCGACGCGACGGCCTCGAGCGACGGGGATCTCAACGCGTACTGGGTGAGTTCGAGCATGGCCTTCTCCCTCTGCGGATCGGAGCGCAAGTGCTGTAGATACCGTTCGAGACCGAGTCTCACAGTGTCTCGGAAGGTCTCCCCCGGAGTAAGAGGTGGGAGCATGGCGCGCCGTTCCGCCTCGACGACGACGCTGACCAGCTCGGCCATGAGCTGGTCTCGCGACTCGAAGACGTAGTGGAAACTCGCCAGGGACATGCCCGCCTCCTGACAGATCGCTCGAACGCTCGCTGCCCCGACCCCGCGGGCGGCCACCACCCGGAACGCAGCGGAGACGAGCTCGACGCGACGCTCCTCGGCCGACATCCTTGGCATCGTTTCGCTCCCTCGCCGAGTGGGTCGATCGTCCCACTCGAGCCCAGTATGGCGCGGAAGGCGTTTCGGGCGTGTGAATTTTTTTGCTCCGCGGCTCATACGAACGCAACAGACTTTGACTTCGTGCACAGAACACCCCTAAATGGGAGGTACGTGACCCACTTGCCCGGAACACCCCCGTCAGCAGCACAGCGCCGTCGTGCTGCCATGTTGTCGACCGTGTCAACGGTGTGCGCCCTCTTCCTTCTCTCGGTCGTGTTCATCGCGCCGGGCAGCGCCGCGGTCGCCACGGAGACCGATCCGCCGCCGGCCTCGACACCCGCTCCCACTCCAGATGCACCTTCGCCGGCTCCAGACTCGACCACGGTCGCCTCGCCCGTGATCGAGAAACCCGCAGCATCCGCGCTGGTCGGAGACACCATCTCGTTCAGCGGAACGGCCGAACCCGGAAGCGGAATCGACCTGTACTCCAGCACCGGCGGCCAGCCGCTATGCAGCGTCGTGACCACCCCGGCGGGAACCTGGTCGTGCGACGTATCACTCCCGTCTACCTCGTCGATCACAGTGCGAGCGGTTCAAACCGTGGCTGGGCAGTCGACGGAGACGAGTGTCACCGTCTCTGTGCTGAATGCCCCGACCGCGGGCTCCGCAGGCAACGGCACCGTCTCTAACGGAACGGTCATGGGCGAAGCGGTACCGGACGCGACAGTGACGGCCGTCGTCGGAGAGGTGTCCTGCACCGCGACGGCAGATGGGACAGGAGCATGGTTCTGCGCTCTGCCCAAGGGTCTCAAAAGCGGCTCGTATCAGCTCACGGCCAGTCAAGTCGCCCCGTGGAGCAGAGGACGCTCGTCGTCATCGAGCCGGCCGAGCACCCTCACGATCGATGTCGACGCACCCGCACCTCCGAGCGTGAGCATCCCGGCCGGCTCTGTTCAGGCATCCGGTGCCGCGTTCTCGGGTGGCGGCGAAGACGGGGCCACAGTGACGCTCTTCGCCGGCCCGCACTCGCTGTGCCAGGCGGTTGTCGCAGGCGCACGCTGGTCGTGCACCTCCGCCGCGATCGACGCGGGCACCTACGAGGTCTCGGCCATCCAACAAGACGCGGCCGGCAACATCAGCACCGAAAGCGTCCGAGTGGCGGTGGCCTTCGTCGGTGCACCAACGGCGCCGGCGCCGACCGAGCAGCCCGCCCCGAGTGCGGGCACGCCCTCTCCGACCTCCACTCCGATCCCGTCGCTTCCCGGCGGCGACCCGACAGCTGCGGCGCCGCAGCAGCAGCAGCAGCAGCAGTCGCAGCCGGGCACGACAACGGATGCTCCGCCAGCGACCTCGTCGGGCGGATGGTCTGCGTCGACCCGGTTCAGCGCCGGGATGCAGCCCGCCTTCGGAACCTCGAGCTCGATCGACTGGACCCTGGCACTCGGCATCGGGCTGGCGATGGTTGCGTTTCTCGCGGTGCCAGCGCGGCTCCTCGCGGGGACGCTCCGCGGCCTGAGGGCAGAGCCAGGACCTCGCTCGGCCAGCAGCGGCAGGCTCACGGGGCGCAACCGATCGCGCTATCAGGAATACGACACCGCCCCCACCCTGCCGTGGAATGCTCGAGTGACCGGCGCGTTCGCCCTTGTCGCCAGTGCGACCATCACCGTACTCAGCGCACCTGTGACCGACGAACCCGCCTATCTGCGGCTACTCGTCGCCGTCATGCTGGGTGTCCTCGTGGTGAACGCCGTGGCCGTGCTCGTGCCGAAGGTGCTGGCGCGGAGTATCTTCGACGTCACTGCCGGCGTGCGGCTTCGACCTCTTTTCCTTCTCATCTCGATCGGGGCGACCATCCTGTCGCGAGTTCTCGATCTCGATCCGGCCCTCGTGTTCGGGATCGTATTCGGTCTGGCACTGTCGCTCCCGACCTCGCGTCGCGCGTTGGGCCGCCTGGCTGCTCTCCAGATCGGCGCCCTTCTCGCGGTGGGCAGCACGGCCTTTTTGATCTCGGGATCGATCGTGGCCGGCACGGGCTCGGGCACGGTCGGCGCATTCCTGGCCGAATTCGTCAATACCATCGCTCTGGCGTCGCTCGGTGGAGCCGCGATACAGCTGCTTCCGATAGCCGATCTGCCGGGCCGGCACATCCTGCGCTGGAAGCCGATCGTGTGGCTACCGCTCGCGCTGGTGAGCTTCACACTGCTCGCCGGCGTTCTCTCGTCAGCGCTCGAGGGTTTGGGTGGCGGAGCCGGACTCATCGTGTTCGGCCTCGCTTCTCTGACTTTCGCGGCAGCCTGCGTCGCGATCTGGCTATGGGTCAGGTTCGTCCGACCTCCCGCTCACGACGAGAGCAGTACGCCCACCACGTAGCCGGCGACGGCAAGGGTGAGCCCCACCACAAGATTGCCGAGACACGAGACGACCGCGGTGGACCACCGACCGGAACGCAGGAGATCGACGGTCTCGACGCTGAACGTGCTGAAAGTGGTGAGACCCCCAGCAACGCCGGTGATGAGAACAAGGCGCACATCCGGCGTCAGGGCCGAGCCCGCAGCGAGCCCGGCGGCGCAGCCGGCCAGGGCCGAGCCTGCTGCATTCACGACAAGCACGGCCCAGGGAAAGCGACGGAATGCCGAGGTGTCCGGGCGCGAGGCTGTGAAGGTGCTGATCGCGTAGCGGACGATCGCGGCCAATCCGCCTGAGACGACGACCACGAGAGCGAGAAGAGGCGTCATCTCATGGGCTCCTCGACTCGACGACCGCGATCACGTCTCTCAGCCAGACGGAGTCCGAGGAACGCGGCACCGAGACCCAGTGACAGCGTTGCGACGAGATAGACGACGGCGAGAATCAGCTGATCAGGCCCGGACACCGTGAGGAGCACGAGCGCGAGGATGACCGCTGAGAAGGTCGTGAACGACCCCAGAAGGCCAGGACCCACGGCGGCTTTGACGATCGAAGACATACCTCTGCGGAACACGCCCGCGGTGAGCCATCCGAGCACGAACGATCCGACCGTGTTGATCAGGAGCGTGTCGACAGGGAACTGCTGATCAGCGTGCGGGATCGCCAGGTCGAGGCCGAGCCGCAGGGCGCTTCCGAGGACTCCCCCGAGAAAGACCGCGAGGAGATGGACGAGCGGACGGTTCTGCACAGGCGCGAGATTACCCCGTTTCAGTCGACAACACCCTGAGCGTCGTCCGGCGTCAGCGGTGGATGGCAGGCTCGAGTCATGACCTTGCCACCACAGCAGACCGCAACCGACATTCTGCGCTCCCTCGTCGGCCGACCCGATGCCGAGTTCCACGAGGGGCAACGTGAGGCCATCGACGCTCTGGTCACCGACCGCAGTCGTGCCCTGGTCGTCCAGCGCACCGGATGGGGCAAGTCCGCGGTCTACTTCATCTCCACGCTCCTTCTTCGTCAGCTCGGTGCCGGGCCCACCATTCTCGTATCGCCCTTGCTCGCCCTGATGCGCGACCAAGTGGCCGCTGCCGCACGTGCGGGCGTCACCGCAGCGAGTCTCAACTCGGCCAATACACACGAGTGGGAGTCGATCAAAGAGCGGCTCGCGAAGAACGAGATCGATGTGCTGCTCGTCTCGCCCGAACGACTCAACAACCCCCGCTTCCGCGACGAGCAGCTGCCCGAACTCGTGCGCCGCACGGGTCTCCTCGTCGTCGACGAAGCACACTGCATCTCTGATTGGGGTCATGATTTTCGCCCCGATTACCGCCGTCTGCGCACACTCATCGCTGAACTTCCGGCTGGCGTTCCCGTTCTCGCCACGACGGCAACCGCGAACTCCCGTGTGGTGGCCGACGTGGCCGAGCAACTCAGCGTCGACACGCACGGGCCGCAGGCGAACACCGTCGTCACGATCCGGGGCCCGCTCGCGCGCGCATCGCTCCGGCTCGGAGTACTCAGGCTGCCCGACTCGAAAGCTCGGCTCGGCTGGCTGCTGACCCATCTCGGCGAGATGCAGGGTAGCGGCATCATCTACGCGCTGACCGTCTCCGCAGCCGAAGACACGGCACGCCTGCTTCGCGAGGCAGGCCATGAGGTGCTGGCCTACACCGGTCGCACCGATCCGGCCGATCGAGAGGCGGCAGAGGCGAAGCTCAAGAACAACCAGGTCAAGGCGCTCGTGGCCACGAGTGCGCTCGGAATGGGTTTCGACAAGCCCGACCTCGGTTTCGTCATCCATCTCGGAGCACCGTCGTCTCCTGTGGCCTACTACCAGCAGGTCGGGCGGGCAGGGCGAGCAACCGACAATGCAGATGTTCTGCTTCTGCCGGGCCGCGAAGATCCGGAGATCTGGCACTACTTCGCCACGGCATCCATGCCCGACGACCGACGGGCGCGGGCCGTGCTCGACGCGCTCGACGCCGAATCCGGACCGCTGTCGACGCCCGCCCTTGAGGCGCTGGTCGACCTGCGCCGAACGCCTCTCGAACTACTGCTCAAGGTTCTCGACGTCGATGGCGCTGTGTCCAAGGTGCAGGGAGGGTGGCGGTCGACCGGCAGGCCGTGGGTCTACGACGCCGAGCGCTATGAGCGAATCGCAGCGGAGCGTGTGTCGGAGCAGCAGTCGATGCTCGACTACGAGACCACCGCTGGGTGCCGCATGGAGTTTCTGCAGCGGGCGCTCGACGATCCGACCGCGGCCCCCTGCGGCCGCTGCGACAGGTGTACCAGCGCGTGGTACGACAGCTCGGTCTCGACGGGCGACCAGGCGACCGCCGAGACGGCCCTTCAGCGGGTGGGCGCGGTCATCGAGCCGCGAACGCAGTGGCCGACAGGCGCGTCGGAGCGTGGCGTGGCGGTGAAGGGGCGCATAGCCATCGACGAGCGCGTCGAGCCGGGTCGGGCCCTGGCGAGGCTCACCGATCTGGGGTGGGGAGGCACGCTGCGGCAGCTGTTCGCTGCCGGAGCGCCCGACGAGCCCGCAACACCGACGCTCATCCAGGCCTGCGCGAAGGTCTTGGGCGAGTGGCAGTGGAGCGAGCGACCGGCCGCAATCGTGAGCATGCCGTCGAGGCGCCGGCCCGCACTCGTGCGCTCGATAGCCGAAGGCTTGTCTCAACTCGGCCGACTCCCCTACCTCGGTTCACTCGAACTCGTGGGGGCCGGCCCCGACGGCGCCCCGGGCGGCAACAGTGTCTACCGGCTCTCTTCGGTGTGGCAGCGTTTCGAGGTCTCTGAGCAGATGGTGTCCGAGCTCGGCGCTCTGACTGGCAGACCCGTGCTGCTCGTCGACGATCTCGTCGACAGCCGATGGACCATAACGGTGGCCGGGCGCGAACTTCGCCGGCACGGCTCGGGTCCGGTGTTGCCCTTCGCTCTCGCTCTGCAGATGTAATCTCGGTCAGATGAGCACCGCAGACGCACTGCAGAACACCTCCGAGGCACGCATCGAGCGTCGCGTTCCCGAGCGGCTCGACGAGATCGAGCGCATCGAGCCGCAGCCCGACTTCAGGGTCGACCTCGAGCGCATCCGATTCTCGCCGTATTTCTCGCGACTCTCGGCTGTGACCCAGGTCATCTCGCAGGCGGGAGCGGGGCCGGTGATTCACAATCGGCTCACCCACTCCGTCAAGGTCACCGCCGTTGCACGGTCGATTGCTGTGATGCTCGAGCAAGACCGCGGCGACACAGGACTTCTCGTGCGCGAGCTCGGTGGGTGCGACCCCGTGGTCGTTCAGGCGGCCGCCAGCGCTCATGACCTGGGGCACCCACCGTTCGGACACCTCGGCGAACAGGTGCTCGACCGACTCGCCCGCGAACGCCTCGGTCTCTCGGAGGGCTTCGAGGGCAACGCGCAGACCTTCCGAATCCTCACCGAGCTCGACGCCTGCGATGCCACCGAGCAGGGCCTCAACCTCACCGCGGCAGTGCGGGCCGGCGTCCTCAAGTACCCCTGGCTGCGCGCCGAATGGCAATCGCGCGTGCGCACCGATATGCCCGATGGCATGCCTCGGGGCGTGGGCTCCCAGCGCAACGGTGGAGCCGACAAGTTCTCGGCCTACACACTCGACGTCGAGGAGCTGCGGGCGGCGCAGAGAGCGTTCCCGAACATCGGCGAGTGGCGTCAGACGGTCGAGTGCTCGGTCATGGACATCGCCGACGACATCGCCTACTCGATCCACGATCTCGACGACTTCTACCGAGCGGGAGTGCTGCAGCAGGCGTCGGTATCCGCCGAGCTCCGCAGCTGGCTTCGCGACCAGAGTGCGCTGTCACGTCTCGACGAGCAGTCGCTCGAGGCGAGCGCCCGCACACCCGGGCACGCGCTCGAGTTGGTGCGGCGTCGCATCCATGCCCGAGACGCGTGGATCGCGTCGGACGATGCCTTCAGAGCCGCCGTGCAGAGAGTCAGCGAAGACCTGGGCGACGGGCTGCTGTCGGTTCCGTTCGACGGATCGATGGGAGCCGAAAGGGCGATCTCGTCGTTCACTCGCAGCTGGATCAACCGGCTTCAGCGATCCATCGTCGTCGACCGCGCTCCGCATGTGAGAAGCGCCCACGTTCGGCTCGGCCAGCAAGCATGGCACGACGTCGTCGTTCTGAAGTTCGTGCATACCCGCTTCGTTCTCGAACGCCCAGACCTCGCCACGTATCAGCGAGGTCAAGGCCGGGTTCTCGAGACTCTGGTCGAGGGATTCCGGGCGTGGCTCTCCGACGAAGACGACGCGGCGCGCGCCCCACGTCGATTGGTCGAACTGGTCCAGGTGGCGACAGCGGGGTACTTCCGGCTCCGATCGGACACGCCGGAACTGCTGCGCGGGGCTACCGATGACGAGAGCCTCATCGCTCGCGGGCGCGGGCGGGGAATCGTCGACTACATCGCATCGCTGACCGACAGCCAGGCCATGAGCGTGGCGTCATTGATCAGCGGCACATCGGAACACCTATGGGAGGGCGGCACGGGCATCTGATACCCGTGCCGGCCCTTCCTTGAGGTCTTACAGGTTGATCATGTGGCCCTTGAGACCGTGGAAGGCCTCCTGCAGAGCCTCGCTCAACGTGGGGTGCGTGTGCACGTTGCGTGCCAGTTCGGTGGCCGTCAGATCCCACATCTGGGCGAGTGTCAGCTCGGGCAGGAGCTCGGAGACGTCGTGGCCCACCATGTGGCCACCCAGCAGTTCGCCGTACTTCGCGTCGGCGACCAGTTTGACGAATCCGGCGGGCTCGCCGAGTCCGTGGGCCTTGCCGTTGGCCGTCATCGGGAAGGTCGAGACGAGCACGTCGTGCCCCTCGTCGCGCGCCTGCTGCTCAGTGAGACCGAAGCTCGCAACCTGCGGCTGACAGAACGTGGCCCGCGGCATGTTGCGGTAGTCGCCCAGCGTCTGGGTTTCTGCTCCGGCCATGGTCTCTGCGGCGACGACTCCCTGCGCCTCGGCGACGTGCGCTAGCTGCAGCTTGGCCGTGACATCGCCGATGGCGTAGATGTTCGGAACGTTGGTGCGCATGTGATCGTCGATCGCGATCGCTCCGCGCTCGGTGAGCTGCACGCCCGTCTTGTCGAGCCCGAAGCCCTCGACCCGAGGAGCGAAGCCGATCGACATCAGAACCTTGTCGACCTCGATGGAGCCCTGAGCGCCGTCTTTGCCCGTGTACGAGACGGTGACACTCGTGCCGTTGTCGACCACGCTCTCGACCTTCGTCGAGGTGAGCAGGTTCACGCCGAGCTTCTTGTACTGCTTGGCGATCTCCTTCGAGACATCGGCGTCTTCGTTGGGGAGCGCTCGGTCGAGGAACTCGATGATGGTGATCTCGACACCGTAGTTGCGCAGCACGTAGGCGAACTCCATGCCGATGGCGCCGGCACCCACGATGACCATCGACTTGGGCAGTTCGCGGGTGAGGATCTGGCTCTCATAGGTGACGACGTTGTCGCTGAGGGTCACACCGGGAAGCAGGCGCACGGTCGAGCCGGTGGCGATGATCGCGTTGTCGAAGGTGAGCTGCTCGGCCGTTCCGTCGGACTTGGCCACCGTGAGCGAGTGGCTGTCGTTGAACGATCCGCGACCGTCGTACTCGGTGATCTTGTTCTTCTTCATCAAGAAGTGCACACCCTTGACGCGACCGTCGGCCACCTTGCGGCTGCGATCGAAGGCGACGCCGAAGTCGAACGAGACGTCTCCCGAGATGCCGAACTCCTTGGCCTGAGTGGCGAAGATGTTCGCCAGTTCCGCGTTGCGAAGCAGGGCCTTGGAGGGAATGCAGCCCACATTGAGGCAGACACCGCCCCAGTACTTCTCTTCGACGACGGCGACGCTGAGCCCGAGCTGCGCGGCACGGATGGCAGCGACATAGCCACCGGGGCCGGCTCCCAGAACGACGAGGTTGTAGTGAGCGCTCATTATGTTTTAGGACTTCCTTCGGTTTGCACGAGGTCTTTCTCGTTCAACTCTATTCGCACTGCGAGGAAGTCGGCCGCTCACCCGTCGATGCGAGAGTGCTGGCCCAGCCGGTGCCACGTGCGATTGTGATAGACGAGGGGCTCGGCTGAGTCGACCTCGTCGGAGACGCCCGCCTGCAGTGCGTGAACGGCGATCACCGTCGAGCCCCCGGCATCCATGCGCTCGATGACCTTGCCGCGGATCCATGACTGTGCCGCGGGAAAGTAGGGTTCCCCGGTGATCAACCGATCCCAGATCGATGTGTCGGCGAAGCGGTCGATGCCGCTCGTGGCGCAGAGCGTGGCCAGGTCGAGCTGTTCCGACCCGAGAAGATGCACGACGACCGTGTCGGCGGCCAAGATCGTCGGTGCGCTCGAGGACTGCCCCGACACCGAGAACACGAGCAACGGCGGCTCCGCACTGACCGAGAAGACAGAGGTCGCCGTCAGACCCACCGGGCCGTCTCCGGCATCGGCTGTGATCACGGCGACGCCGGCCGGGTGATTGCGGAAGACGGACTTGAACGAGTCGGCGTCGAGGCCCGCGTGCTCGATAAGCGAGTCGACGGAGCCGGTCTGCTGCGGGCTGCGAGCGGAGGAGTGCGGTGTCATGCACACCAGCTTTTACCCCGGTACGCCCTGCAGGAAGTTCTATGACTTCATGTGACGCAATCGCCGATTCAGCCGCTTCGGAGGTGCGCGAACGTATCCTCAACTGTTATGCCTGATACCTCGTCACGTTTCATGTCTGCGGCGAAGCCCTGGCTGAAGTTGCTCGGAGCGAGCGTCGTCGCCGGCGTTCTCGTCACCGCGCTGGCCGTTCCCGCCGTCTCGCTCACCAGCGCATCCGTCTCGCGATCAGTGGGACTCTTCGAGGATCTGCCCTCGACTCTCGACATCGGTGCGCTCGCACAGAAGTCCGAGATCTACTCGACGAACACCGATGGAACGAACACTCTGCTTGCCACCGTCTTCGACCAGAACCGGCAAGAGGTCGGCTGGGATGAGATCGCGCCCGCGGTGAAAGACGCCGTCGTCTCGACGGAGGATCCGCGCTTCTACCAGCACAACGGAGTCGACCTCACGTCGACTCTGCGTGCGGCGCTCCGGAATGTCACCTCGGGCGGCGTCGAGAGCGGCGCATCGACCATAACCATGCAGTACGTGAAGAACATTCTCGTGCAGCGGGCCGAGGCCCTCGATAACGAGTCGGATCGCGAGAAGGCCTACGCCGAAGCGACCGACACGTCGCTCGATCGCAAGCTGTCCGAGATGCGACTCGCGATCGGCCTCGAGAAGAAGTACAGCAAAGACCAGATTCTGCTCGGCTACCTGAACATCGCGAACTTCGGTGGCTCGGTCTACGGCATCGAGGCCGCGGCGAACTATTACTACGGAACGACGGCAGCCCAACTGACGGTCGCTCAGGCCGCGAGCCTGATAGCCACGGTCAACGAACCGAACGGGCTGCGCATCGACGATCCCGACAATATCGAGGCGAACAAGGCCCGGCGCGACGTCGACGTTCTCGCATCGATGCTCAAGCACCACACGATCACTCAGGCGCAGTACGAAGAGGCCGTCGCGACACCTGTCACCCCCGTGATCACAGAGCCATCGACGGGTTGCCAGACGGCCGCGAACGGCGCCGCATACTTCTGCGACTACGTGACTTGGATCGTCAAGAACGACCCCACCTTCGGTGCCACCGCCGACGAACGCTGGTCGAATTTCAAGACCGGCGGCTTTCAGATCTACACGACTCTCAACTCGGCACTTCAGGCCAACGCCAATGAGACCATGACCGAGTACGTTCCGGCGTCGAGCGACGAACTCGACCTGGGCTCGACGATCGTCACGGTCGAACCCGGAACCGGCCGCATCCTTGCGATGGCGCAGAACAAGACCTACGTGGCCGGCGACTCCACCGACCCGGGCAGCACCTCGTTGAACTACAACACCGACCAGGGCTACGGCGGGTCGACGGGCTTCCAGGTCGGCTCGACGTACAAGGTGTTCACGCTCGCCGAATGGCTGAAGCAAGGCCACACACTCAACGAGAGGGTCAACGGCAATCCGCAGACCTTCAAGCGGGCGAACTTCACCAACACCTGTGCAGACGTGAGTGGACCCGACTATTCACCCAGCAACGACAGCGGCGAGCGACCCGGAACGATCTCCGTTCAGACGGCCCTCACCGACTCGGTGAACAACGCTTTCTTCGCGATGGCCCAGAAGCTCGACCTGTGCCAGATTCGCAATGATGCACAGGCCATGGGCGTGCACCGCGCCGACGGCGCCGACCTCGGGTCTGATCTGGCCGACGTGATCGGCACGCAGACCATCGCGCCTCTCACGATGGCCGCCGCCTATGCCGGCATCGCGGCGAACGGCGTCTACTGCAAGCCGATCGCCATCGACCGCATCGTGGATTCGACGGGTGCCGAACTGCAGCCGCCCCAG
Source organism: Agreia pratensis (assembly GCF_900177685.1). Taxonomy (GTDB): domain Bacteria; phylum Actinomycetota; class Actinomycetes; order Actinomycetales; family Microbacteriaceae; genus Agreia; species Agreia pratensis. The sequence continues at coordinate 183,800 of NZ_FXAY01000004.1, read as the reverse complement.
GCCGGGTGCGCGCAGGCTCTCGATCCGAAGATCGCGGCCACCCTCGCCTATGCGATGAAAGGCCCGCTCCAGAGCGGGACCGCGACAGCGTCGAATCCCCGCGACGACATCGAGCACATCGGCAAGACGGGCACGACAGACAACGAGAAAGACACCTGGATGATCGGGGCCAGCACGAAGGCGGCCACGGCTGTCTGGGTCGGCAACGTGTCAGGCGATGTCTCGATGACCGACGTGGAGACGAATGGATACGCGGGGTACAGCGTCCGCCACCGCATCTGGAAATCGGTGATGACGGCGAACGACGAGGTGCTTCCGGGGGCTGCCGACTTCCCCGATCCCGACGACACCCTCGTCTACGGATCCGGGTCGAGTTCCGGCTCGGGCTCGAACTCCGACTCTCCGACGGACTCCCCCACGACCACGCCGACACCGACTCCCACGCCGACAGCCCCTGGGATCGTGCCGGCGCCCAATCCGACATCGACACCGCCAGCAGGAGGCGACGGCACCGACGGTCGGGGCGGTGACGACAACTCCGGCGTTGTCCCGGGCATCGGCGGCAATTAGAACCGATCGGGCTCTTGTTCCGGTGACGCATAGGCGGTAAAGTACAACCAAATGGTTGTAGATCAGTCGACGGAAACCGGGATCGATCGCATCTTCCAGGCTCTGGCAGATGCGACGAGGCGCGACATCGTGAGCCGAGTGATCACAGCCAGCCACTCGGTGACCTCGCTCGCCGAGCACTATGACATGAGCTTCGCCGCCGTGCAGAAGCATGTGCAGGTACTCGAACGCGCTCTTCTCGTCACGAAGGAACGGCGCGGCCGCGAGCAGCTCGTGCGCGGTCGCATAGACACGATCGGCCGCGCGGCGGCGTTGCTGCAGGCCTACGAGCAGATCTGGGCGCAGCGCGCCCTCCGAATCGACAAGATCCTCGTCGAAGACACCCACAAGGAGAAGTCATGACCGTCATCAGCGTTGAGAAGGACACCGACGCGCTCACCCTCACGTTCGTCGCCGAGTTCGCGGCAGACGTCGACCGGGTCTGGCAGGTCTGGGAGGACCCGCGCCAGCTCGAACGCTGGTGGGGTCCACCCACGTGGCCCGCCACGTTCACTCGGCACGACCTCTCTGTCGGATCGCGTTCGTCGTATTTCATGACAGGACCAGATGGCACGAAGGCGGGCGGGTGGTGGTTGGTCACCGCGGTCGACGCCCCGACGCACCTCGAATTCGACGACGGTTTCGCAGACGAGAACGGCAAACCCGACGACTCGATCGAGCCCGTCAAGGCGACGGTGACGCTCGAATCGATCGGCGACAAGACACGCATGACCACGCTGAGTCGATTCGTGAGCCTCGAACAGCTCGAGAAGATGGTTGAGATGGGCATGGAGGAGGGCATGACGCTGGCCATGGGGCAGATCGACGAGGTGCTGTCCGCCTGACGACGGCCGCGGCCTATGTCGTGAGCACGGCGGCGCGTTCGAGAACCTGCCCGATGCGCTCTTTGCAGCCACCGCATCCGGTGCCCGCTCGCGTCGCCTTGCCGATGCAGGTCACGGTGGAGTTCCCGGCCTCCGCCGCCGAGGTGATCGCCCCGACGGTGACGGCGTTGCACCAGCACACCGTCGCATCCTCGGCGAAGGCATCGCCTGCCGAGGCGTCATCGAAGTCCGGGCCGTCGTGTCTCAGCAACACCGAGCGATCTGTCGGCAACTCGCTGCGCCGCTCGAAGAGCAATGTCAGCTCCGCAGCCGCGCGGGGCATACCCACGCAGACGAGCGCCTCGAGAACCCCTCCGCGTGTGATCATCTTCACGTAGCGGCCGTGCTCCGCGTCCATCCAACTCGACACCCTCCTCGGCGGTTCGTGGAGGCATCCGCTGGTGTGGGCGGCGGCAGTGCCGTGAACGTCATCGGCGAGATCGTCGAGGGGGTCTCTCGAGACATCGCCTACGGCGACGACGTCGATTCCGGATGCCTTCAGCATGACCACCGCGCTGCGGTCGGCTTCGAGAGGCGCCGGCTTCTCGACTCCGCTCGCAACGGCGATCAAGGCGCGGGCGAGCCAGTCGGCCTGACGCCATCCGGGCCCTATCAGCCCGGAGGGCGCGCCCCGAGGAGGAGCCTGCGAATCGCCGATGCGGGGCCTGGCTGCGATCTGCGCGCAGTCGCCGATGGCGTGAATGCGCTCGTCTGACCAGCTCGTGAGGTTCTCGTCGACCAGGATGCCCGTGGCCACGTCGAGGCCGGCGAGCCGCGCGAGTTCGCTTCGGGCGCCGACGCCGCAGCTGAGCACAAGCAGATCCGCGAAGATCTGCTTGCCATCGGCGCACACGAGTGCGTCGAAGCGGTCGACCCCGTCGGAATCCTGACGGAAGATGACGCTCTCTGCCGGCGAATGCGAGATCATGCTCACCGCCGAATGCCGGGCACCCCTCGCGAGCAGCAGGCCGGCGCCGCGGTCGAGCTGACGCGCCATAGGAATCTCTCCGTGGTAGACGACCCCCACCTCCGCCCCGGCCTCGGCTGCCGCCAGGGCCAGCTCCATTCCGAGCACCCCGGCCCCGAGCACAAGAATCTTCTGGCCGAGGCCCACCGCGCGGGCCACCGTATCGGCATCGGCGAGGTCACGAAGCGCGGTGACCCCGCGCGGCAGAGGGGCCTCGGCGGAGTCGAGCAGCCGCGCATCGTCTGCGGGACGTCGATAGTCGTAGCGCAGCCGGGTGACCCCGGCGAGCGTGGGCACGTTCGCTCGGGCTCCCGTCGCGAGCACGATCCTGTCGTACCCGATCACAGACCCGTCGCTGAGAGTGACCGTGCGTCGGGTGCGCTCGATCGACACGGCGCATACTCCGGTGCGCACCGAGACACCGGCCGCGATCGCCTCCTCTGGGTCTGTCACATCGAGGGTTTCCCGCTCGGCGCGACCCATGGCGAGCTCGGCGATGAGCACTCGGTTGTAGGCGGCATCGGCCTCGGCACCGACCACCGTAAGCTCGATGAGTCCCGCAGAGACGGCCGGCAGCAGCTCGTCGACAAGGCGTGCTCCCACGGGTCCGTACCCGATCACGACGACGCGCAATGGTGATTCAGGCATGGACGACCTCCGGTACGGATGCTGTGTCGAGCGAGCGGATGCGAACGGTCGTGCGCTTGAACTCGGGCATGCCCGAGATCGGATCCGTCACCTGCTCGGTGAGGAGGTTGGCGCTCTGTTCACCGCCGAAATGGAAAGGCAGAAAGACCGTGTCTGGCCGGATCTCGAGGCTCAGTTCGGCACGGCAGTGCACGTCCGCCTCACCTCGGCTCAACTGCACCCGAGATCCGTCGTCGATGCCGAGCAGCTCGGCCGTGGCCGGGTGGATCTGCATCCGGGCCTCCGGTTTGGCGGCGAGCAGCTCGGGTACGCGTCGCGTCTGCGCTCCCGATTGATAGTGCTCGAGCAGGCGACCGGTGATGAGCGTGACGACGCCGTCTTTCTGAGCTGCCGGATGACGCTCGACGGCCTTCACGGCCACGAGTCGCGCCAGACGGTCGCCGTGGGCGAAGCCGTCGGCGAAGAGCCGCGGCGTTCCCGACGATCCACGCGGAAACGGCCAATAGGCGGGCGCCGAGTCATCGTCGAGCGCGTCGTAGCTGAGTCCGGAGTAATCGGCCAGCCCTCCCTCGGACGCCCGGCACAGCTCGTCGAAAACGCTTCGCGCTTCGGTACTGAACTCGCCGGCCGAGCCGAGCCGATGGGCGAGCTCGCTGAGGATCCACAGTTCGCTGCGCACGCCCGCCGGAGGATCGATGGCCTTGCGTCGCCTAAGTACTCGACCCTCGAGGTTCGTCATCGTGCCCTCCTCCTCTGCCCACTGGGTGACGGGCAGAACGACGTCGGCCAGCGCACCGGTCTCGCTGAGAAAGAAGTCGCAGACGACGAGCAGCTCGAGTCGAGCGAGGCCGGCGCGAACAGCGGCGACATCGGGGGCAGACACGACGACGTTCGAACCGTGCACGAGCAGACAACGCACACCGTTCTCCGCCCCGAGCGACTGCAGGAGTTCCACGGCGGGAACGCCCGGTCCCGGGAGCGACGCAGGCTCGACTCCCCAGACCGACGCGACATGCGCTCGGGCCCGGGCATCGGTGATCTTTCTATACCCCGGGAGCTGATCGCTCTTCTGGCCGTGTTCTCGACCACCCTGGCCGTTGCCCTGCCCGGTCAGCGTGCCGTAACCCCCGTTCGCGCTTCCGACGAGTCCGAGCACGAGGCTGAGATTGATGGCGGCCGTCGCGGTGTCGGTGCCGTCGGCGTGCTGCTCCACTCCCCTGCCCGTGAGGATGTAGGTGCCCTGGCCCTGCGCCAGTCGCCGCGCGATCGCGCGCAGTTGATGCACGGGGACTCCGGTCTGAGACTGCACTCTCTCGGGCCACCAGGAGCTGACGCTCCGGCGAACCCTCTCGAATCCGGTCGTTCGGCGCTCGAGATACTCGAGATCGTGCAGTCCCTCCGCGATGACGATATGGGTGAGGCCGAGGAGCAGGATGAGATCGCTCCCCGGAGTCGGCTGCACATGCATGCCTCCGCCATCGTCGGTGAGGCGTGCGGTCGGCGACCGGCGCGGGTCGACCACGATGAGTCCGCCGGCCTCTCGCGCAGCGGCGAGGTGCCCGATGAAGGGCGGCATGGTCTCGGCGACGTTCGAGCCGAGCATCATGATTGTCGATGCACTATCGAGGTCCTCGAGAGGAAAGGGAAGCCCGCGGTCGAGCCCGAATGCCCTGTTTCCCGCCGCCGCCGCCGACGACATGCAGAATCGCCCGTTGTAGTCGATTCGCGACGTTCCGAGAGCGACCCGGGCGAACTTGCCCAGCTGGTAGGCCTTCTCGTTCGTGAGGCCGCCTCCGCCGAACACCGCGACCGAGTCGGCCCCGTGCTCCGCTCTGCTGCGACGCACCGCGCCCGCCACCGCATCGAGGGCCTCCTCCCACGACACGGGCACGAGTTCGCCACGGGAATCGCGCATCAGCGGCGACGTGATCCGCTGCGGAGAATCGATGAGCTCGGCCGACGTCCACCCCTTTTTGCACAGGCCGCCACGATTCGTCGGGAACTCTCGACCCCCTACATCCAGGGATGCGCCGACCGCGACCGACGGTGACAGAGTCATGGCGCATTGCAGCGCGCAGTACGGGCAGTGCGTGCGGGCGTCACGGGTCGTCATTCTGGGGAGGTCCTTCGTTCGGTCGTGGGAGTCAGATGCGTTGGCCGCTGAACGCGGAGCCTCGGCGCAGATAGACGAGCCCCGTCACGATCATCAGCACGACGTAGGCGACGACGAACATGTTCAAGGCGCTGGTGTAGTCGCCCGTCGACGTCTTCGAGAAGCCCAACATCTGCGGGATGACGAAGCCGCCATATGCGCCGATGGCGGAGATGAGGCCGAGCGACGCAGCGGTCTTGCGCTGCGTTGACACGTCTCCGGAGTCCGTCGCCGCATCCGCCACACCCGACCGGGCTGCGAAGACGCTCGGGATCATGCGATACGTGGAGCCGTTGCCGACGCCGCCCGCGACGAAGAGCAGGAGGAAGCAGCCGAGGAAGATCCAGAAGTTGTTCATGCCGATCGTCCAGGTCACCGCCAGGGCTCCGATGGCCATGACGGCGAACGCCGCCATAGTGACTCGCGCTCCGCCGAACCGGTCGGCGAGCCGTCCTCCGTAAGGCCGAGAGAGAGACCCGACGAGGGCGCCGAGAAAGGCGAGCGAGATCGATGCCGACCCGACAGCGAAGGTCGAGAAGTCGGGGAACTGGTCGGCGATGAGCTTGGGGAACACACTGGCGAACCCGATGAACGAACCGAATGTGCCGATGTACAGCAGCGCGAGGATCCACAGGTGCGGCTCCCGGAGGGCGGCGATCGACGCGCTGAAGTCGGCCTTGGCGCTCGAGAGGTTGTCCATGTGGCGGTAGGCGCCCCACATGGCGAGAAGAATGAAGGGAATCCAGATCCACCCGGCAAGAGGCAGGTTGAGGGTCGCAGCCGCACCGATCGTGATGGCGATGGGCACCACGAGCTGAGCGACCGATGCTCCGAGGTTTCCGCCGGCTGCGTTGAGGCCGAGCGCCCACCCCTTCTTGCTCTGCGGATAGAAGTAGGTGATGTTCGACATCGAACTGGCGAAGTTGCCGCCACCGAGGCCCGCGAGCGCGGCGATGGCCAGCATCACGCCGAAGGGGGTTTCGGGATGTCCGACGCAGATCGCCAGTCCCGTGGCCGGAATCAGGAGCAGACCGGCCGAGATGATCGTCCAATTCCTGCCACCGAACTTCGGCACCATAAAGCTGTAGGGAAAGCGGAGGGTCGCGCCGACGAGGCTGGGGATCGAGATCAGCCAGAAGATCTGGCCCGTGTCGAAGGTGAAGCCGACGGCGGGGAGCGAGACGACGACGATGCTCCAGAGTTGCCAGATCACGAATCCGAGGAACTCGGCGAAGATCGACCATCTGAGGTTGCGGGCCGCGATCTGCTTTCCCCCTCCTTCCCATTGGGCGGGGTCCTCCGCATTCCAGTTGTCGATCCAGCGGCCGGGGCGAGTGACGAGCCCGGGAGCCGTCTGCGTGTCGGTGACGAGCGGTGCGGAGGGTGTTTCGGTGTGGGTCAAGACGTTCTCCGATGGTCGATAGTGCGAGCCGACGAGCTGTCGAAATCGACGCTAGCCACGCGGTGTTTCAGCCGACGGCCAGGGGCATTACCGTTCGGTCACCAGGTCGTCGCATTGGTGCGGCCGCCCTGATAGGCCTCCGTAACACGCTCGTCACATAGGCGCACGAAGCGGTCGATGACAACGTCGACCAACTCCCACGGCGGAGCCTGCCCGTCGATCAGCAGAGGGTCGGTCACCACGTCGCCGCCTGCTCGGTACACGAGGGACTGGAAGTATCCGGGAGCGAGCAGGTAGCTCGCGATGACCACGCGCCTGTCGGGCGACTCGGTGCGCGCACGCTCGACAGCCTGCTCGAGCCGCGGTTCAGCGGCCGAGAGGAATCCCACGGTGACGGGCCTGCCCAGCTCGGCTGCGAGCAGCGCCCCCATGACCCGACAGTCCTCGACCGCGCCGGAGTCGCTCGATCCCGCCGCCGCCAGCACCACGCTGTCTTCGTCTCTGATGCCGGCCGCCGCCAACCTCTGGGCGAGAATTCGCGCGAGACGCGCATCCGGGCCGAGGGCCGAGGTCACGACGACCGGTCTTGGCGGAGACGATCGGGTGGCCTCGTCTGCGGCTTCCGCGAGGTCGACGTGCACATGGTACCCGCTCGACAGCAACAGCGGCACGATCACCGCGGGCGTGCCGTCGGCGAGCGTCTCGAGCGCTGTCGGCACATCGGGTTGCTGCACGTCGACGAACGCGCCCACGACCGTGAGGTCGCGTCGCCTTTCCGCGACCGCCGAGACGAGGGATGCGACGGCCCGGCGACCCGCCGGATCGCTCGTTCCGTGGGATGCCGCCAGCAGAACAGGTGGTGCGATCGTCACGCGGCCACACCGTTCGTGGCGCGGTCGAGCCGTGCGTCGATCTCGACGATGCCGTCGACAACACGAACTCCGACGACGGGCAACCGGTACTCCGGTGCGCTGTAGCACTCCCCCGTCTCGAGGTCATAGATCTGCTTGTGCAGCGGCGACGCGATGGTGACCCTGTCACCTTTCGAGCCGACGATGCCGCGCGATAGAACCTGCGAGCCCGTGGCCGGATCCTCGTTCGAGACGGCGTGGAGGCGGTCGCCGGGCAGACGGAAAAGCGCGAACTGCTCGCCGTCGACGAGCACCGCCTCACCCCAGAGCACTTCGAGGTCATCGAGACGGCAGACGGGAGTCCAGGTCGTCATGAAGAGAGCCTTTCTGACGCGGTCGCATAAGGGAATGCACCCAAACTAGGTGCCGCAGATTTCCCCCTCTGACCGCCGCCATGACAGTTACGTAACAAAGACCTCTCCGTGGCCCCGGCACGAGGTGAGGCGCCCGTCACACACTGTTACGTGGGCGCAATCGTCGGGAAATCGGCGCTACCTAGGCTTCGAGCATCCCCTGACGACGCACGTGGAAGGCACAGCCATGACGAGCCCGAACTTCTCTGGCGAACCACCCCACCGGGTGGTCGTCATCGGCGGCGGCCCCGCCGCGCACCGGTTCGCCGAGTCGATGCACTCGCGGCGGGCACAGGAGGGCTCGCGCGATGTGACCGTGACCGTGCTCGGTGAGGAGATCCATCTCCCCTATGACCGCGTGGCCCTCTCGCGCCGCCTCGTCTCGTCGGAGGACCTGACCCTCGGCGATAGAGAACTCTGGAATTCGCCGGGCATCACCTATCGAGGCGGGGTCGCTGCCAGCCGGGTCGACCTCGAAGAACGTTCCGTCGAACTCGCAGACGGCAGCACCGTGCCCTACGACGATCTGGTGTTCGCGACGGGGTCGGCGGCGACGGTGCCTCCCATCCCCGGCGCGTCGCAAGGCTACGTGTACCGCACCCTCGAAGACGTGGACTTCCTCGTCGCAGAGTCCGCACGGCTGGCCGCACAGCTCGGTCGCCCCGCACACGTGGTCGTGGTCGGCGGAGGCCTCCTCGGGCTCGAGGCCGCGGGCGGCCTCCAGCGACTCGGCGCCCGAGCAACGATCGTGCACTCCGGCCGGTGGCTGATGTCGGCCCAGCTCGACGAGGGGGCCGGCCAGGCCCTCGGTCGACTGATCGAGGCACAGGGAGTGACACTCGCGCTCGGCAACCGTCCGACTCAGGTGCTCACCGGTCCGTCCGGCCGCGTGCTCGGCGTGGAGCTGACCGACGGGCGGGCGATCAGCGCCGACCTGGTGGTCTTCTCGATCGGAATCACTCCCCGCGACGAACTCGCCCGGGCCGCAGGGCTTGCGATCGGCGCACGGGGCGGCATCGTCATCGGCGACGATTGCAGCTCATCGCACGACGGCGTCTGGGCGATCGGCGAGGTCGCGAGCGTCGGCGGTGTCTGTGTGGGCCTCGTCGCCCCGGCGAATGCCATGGCCGAGGTCGTCGCCGACCGCATCCATCAAGGCGAGGCGAGTTTTCCGGGAATCGACGACGCCACCAAACTCAAGCTGTCGGGCGTCGAGGTGGCGAGCTTCGGCGATGCGCTCGGGGCATCCGAGGGCGCACTCGAGGTCGTGTACGCCGATCCGGCCCGCGGCATGTACCAGAAGATCGTCGTCTCGAACGACGCCAAGACGTTGCTCGGCGGCATCTTCGTCGGAGACGCGGCGCCCTACACCGCTCTCAGGCCGCTCCTCGGTCGAGAGCTTCCGGCGGAGCCGAGCGCCTACCTGTCAGCAGCAGGCGTCGAGGCTCCCGCGAGCGCCGAGCTGCCCGACGACGTTCAGCTGTGCTCGTGCAACAACGTGTCGGTCGGCGCTGTGCGTGGCGCCATCCGCGGCGACCATGGCGAGGCCTGCACCGAACTCGGCCCGCTCAAGACCTGCACGCGGGCCGGCACGCAGTGCGGATCGTGCGTTCCTCTGGTCAAGAAGATTCTCGAGACCGAACTATCCAAGGCCGGCATCGAGGTCTCGAAGGCGCTGTGCGAACACGTCGACCTCAGCCGCAGCGAGCTGTTCGAGGCCGTGCGCATTCTTCAGCTCACCAGCTACGAGCAGATCATGCAGCACTTCGGTCGCGGTCTGGGCTGCGACGTGTGCAAGCCGGTGATGGCCTCGATCCTGGCGACGCAGACGTCGAAGTACATCCTCGACTCGGGCAGCGGTGCCCTGCAGGACACGAACGACCGAGCACTGGCGAATATGCAGAAAGACGGCACGTACTCCGTGGTGCCTCGTATTCCCGGAGGAGAGATCACCCCCGCGAAGCTGAAGGTGATTGCCGAGGTGGCCGAGCAGTTCAACCTCTATACGAAACTCACGGGCGGCCTGCGCATAGACATGTTCGGCGCCCGCCTCGAGCAGCTTCCCGACATCTGGAGGATCCTCGTCGACGCGGGCTTCGAGTCCGGTCAGGCTTACGGCAAATCCCTCCGCACCGTGAAGTCGTGCGTGGGCTCCACCTGGTGCCGGTTCGGGGTGCAGGATGCCGTGGCGATGGCCATCGAACTCGAGTTGCGTTATCGCGGGTTGCGGTCGCCGCACAAGTTCAAACTCGGCGTCTCCGGCTGCGCCCGCGAATGCGCGGAGGCCCGCAGCAAGGACATCGGCATCATCGCCACCGAGCAGGGATGGAATCTCTACGTGGGCGGCAATGGCGGGTATCAGCCGGCGCACGCGCTGCTGCTCGCTCAGGATCTCGACGACAAGACGCTTATCGCCTACATCGACCGCTACCTGATGTACTACATCCGCACGGCCGATCGGCTGCAGCGAACGGCGCGCTGGCAGGAGGAGCTGCCCGGCGGTCTCGACCACGTGCGCGACGTCGTCTGCAACGACTCCCTCGGACTCGCCGAGGAACTCGAGGCCGCCATGGCGCAGCATGTGGGCAACTACGAAGACGAATGGGCGGCGACTCTCAACGACCCGGAACGCCTCCGCCGCTTCCGTTCGTTCGTGAACGCACCGCGAACGCCGGACCCGGCTGTGGTGCAGGTCACCGAACGCGACCAGCCGAGGCCCGCGCGCGCCGAAGAGCGTGCGGCGGCGACCGCGGAACGGGTTCTCGTCTCGGGGCCGTCGATACCTGTGCGAAGGGGACAATAGGCCCATGGAGATCTCGGTGAACCTGGCGGGCCGTCGCGTTCTCGTCGTGGGGCACGCCGGGCGGGCGCGTCACACGATCGCGCGGTGCGTCGCATCCGGTGCGCGGGTCTATCTCGCCGATGACGGCGAGCCGGGCGACGCCCGAGCCGTCAGCTCTGTCGTGCGCGTCATCGTGCCCTCGAACCGGCTCGAATGGAAGACCCTCGTGTCATCGGTCGACCTGGTGGTCTCCGTCGGTGTCGACTCGTCGACCACCGACGCATTGGAGCGTGCGACCCGCGAGGCGCGCATCTGGCTCACCACGGAGCCGCCGAGTCCCACGCTGCCCATCGGGCGAGTGACGCTCGTCGGCGGAGGTCCGGGCGACGGTCAGCTGCTCACGGTCGCCGCGCTCGCCGCCCTGCGCGAGGCGGACGTCGTATTCTTCGACCGTCTGGGGCCCGTCGCACGCCTGGCCGAATGGGCACCCGGTGCCGAGCTGGTCAATGTAGGCAAGACGCCGGGACACCACGCCGTCAATCAGACCGAGATCCAGGAGCGACTCGTCGAGGCCGCACTCGCCGGCAAGACGGTCGTCCGGCTGAAGGGAGGCGACCCGTTCGTGTTCGGGCGAGGCGGGGAGGAGGTCATCGCGTGCAGCCGCGCGGGCGTGCCCGTGACCGTCGTCTCGGGCGTCACCAGCGCGATCGCGGTCCCCGGCGCGGCAGGCATTCCGGTGACTCATCGCGAGATCTCGAGGCTCTTCACGGTCGTGTCGGGTCATGTGCCACTCAGCGAGAACGAACTGCTGCACCTCGCCGGGCTCGGAGGAACGATCGTCGTTCTGATGGGGGTGGGAACTCTGCCGCACCTCACGGCCGGCCTCATGCGCGCCGGGATGTCGGCATCCATGCCTGTGGCCATCGTTGAGAAGGGCTTCTCGACGGGTCAGCGCACGACCCGCGCCGACCTCGACGAAATCGCGCCGCTCGCCTCGCGACTCGGTGTGCGCTCGCCCGCCGTTGTGGTGATCGGCGAGGTCGTACGATTGAGCGAGCAACTCGATGTGACGGCCGCTACGTTCCTTCAGGATGCCGCGGCCGAACTGACGACCGACTGACGAAAGAGCCCTGTGACCGACTCAGACGCGGATGCCCTGGTCAGAGCATTCCGCCCGGATCAGCTTCGTGGCTTTCGTATCGGCGTGACGAGCGACCGCAGATCGGAAGACTTGATCGCTGCGTTCGAGCGCAGGGGCGCCGATGTCCTGCATGCTCCCGCCATCCGGATCGCGGCAGCCGAAGATGATGCCGAGCTGACCGCCGACACCCTCGCGATCATCGCCGCGCGACCCGATGTGCTGCTCGCCACCACCTCGTATGGCGTGCGGCGCTGGTTCGAAGCTGCGGATGCTGCCGGAATCGGACACGAGCTGAGCGAGACCCTGACGCACACGAGGATCCTCGTTCGCGGCCCCAAAGCGCGAGGAGCGGTTCGCGCGGCCGGCCTCGACGATTCCGGCATGAGTGATGAGGAGACCACGAAGTCCCTCGTCGACCATGTGCTCCGAGACGGTGCCGAGGACAAGACCGTGGCTGTGCAGCTTCACGGTTTCACTGACGAGGGCCAGCTTCAGCGGCTCCGTGACTCCGGCGCAACGGTGCTGACGGTCGCTCCTTACCGGTGGTCGTTGCCGGCGGACTCTTCGCGGGTGCTCCGACTCGTCGATTCGATCTGCGCGGGCTCGCTCGACGCCGTCACCTTCACGAGCGCGCCGGCCGTCGAGGCTCTGTTCGCCGCAGCAGATGGAGCCGGCCGTCTCGACGCACTGCAGACAGCTTTTATGGGCCCTGTCGTCGCTGCTGCGGTCGGTCACGTCACAGCTGCTCCATTGGTGGCCGCAGGGATCGAAGCGATCATCCCACCGCGGTATCGCATGGGCGCGCTCATCCGGCTCGTCTGCGAGCATCTCGAAGAGAACCGAATCCAGCGTCTCTCGACCAGGCACGGCGAAATCGAGTTGCGCGGAAGACTGGTTCGCATCGGCGACGCTGAGGCTGTGCTCGCGCCGCTGTCTCTCGCGCTGTTTCGGGCGCTGCTGAGTGCCGAGGGTGCCGTCCTGTCACGCGCAGAACTCATGACGGCGCAGCCCGACATGCAAGATGACCATGCGACAGACGTGGCGATCAGCAGACTGAGACAGTCGCTTCCGGTACCCGGAATCGTGTCGACGGTGATCAAGCGCGGGTACCGCATAGCGATCTAACCAACAAATGTCTGATTAGACTACGCTTTAATAGAGCCAGCGCTCCAGAACCGCAGCGCGCGTAGACGTCAGGACACCATGCCAGCCATACGGCCACCCCGCGCCCCACGACTGCCTCGCATCGGCATCCTGCTGTTCGACGACGTCAAGATGCTCGACTTCGCCGGGCCCGCCGAGGTGTTCTTCGAAGCCAATCAGCGCTCTACCGGCTATGAGATCGTCACGATCTCACGGTCTGGCGAGCCCGTGATGACGTCGATGGGTATCCAGGTGGGCGTTCAGACGTCGGTGGCGGAAGCGGGGCGTCTCGACACCCTCATCGTTCCCGGAACAGAGAAGGCGGCAACAGTGTTCGCCGACCCCCTGCTGCTCGAATCGATCGCAGAGCTCGCCTCGCGATCCACTCGGATCGCCGGCATCTGCACCGGAGCGTTCGGCCTCGCTGCCACGGGCCTGCTGGCCGGAAAGTCGGCGACGACGCACTGGAAGTTCACGTCTCTGCTCGCGGAGACGTACCCCGAGGTCGATGTTCAACCCGAGGCCATCTTCGTGAACGATGGAGACGTCTTCACGTCGGCTGGCGTCGCCGCGGGAATCGACCTCGCGCTCTGCCTGCTCGAACTCGACTACGGTCCCGAGGTGGCCCGCTCGGTAGCGCAACTGCTGCTCGTGTACATGAAGCGCTCCGGCAATCAGTCGCAGTTCTCCGCGGCGCTGCAGGGACCTCCCCCACGCACTCCCGTGATCACGGTCATCACCGACCACATCAGCGAGGATCCATCCCGGCCATACACGGTCGGTTCTCTCGCGTCGGTCGCGAACGTGAGTACGCGGCATCTGACCCGGGTGATGCGCGACGAGGTCGGTATGTCACCCATGGAGTATGTGACGTCGATGCGGCTCGACCTCGCGGTCTCCTTCCTGGACTCCGGAGCCTCGGTAGCCGATGCCGCGGCGCGTTCGGGCTACGCCACCCCGGTGGCGCTACGACGCTCGTTCGTCGCGCGCTTCACGATCACGCCCTCCGAGTACCAACGCCGATTCCAGTCGACGCATCGGGGACTCACCGCCTGACGAGGCTGAGCTCGAGAGCGTGTCGAGGACAGCCGCAGCACGGGATCCGGGCTCGGCCATGTACGTCGTGAGAAACTGCCCCGGCGACAGGGGGATGCCCAGGGTCTGCCACGTGAGCGATACCGTACCGAAGGGCTCGATGAGCATCGTGCTCACCCCGGCACTCAGTGGTTTCGCGTCGTACTCGGCCCAGATGCGCCGAAACGAGAGGTGCCTCGTCGAAAGCCGACCCACGACATCCTGAAGTCGAGCATCGTGAGGGTCGCCGTTGAAGCGCAGCGCAGCGATGTACTCACGGATCATCTGCTCGTCGCCCTGATCGTGGCCCGTCGCGTCGTGCATGAGTGTCGTCATCGTGAGCTCGTCATACGCCGCCTCGAGCAGATTCGTGCCGGGCACAAGCACGCCCGGCGCGATCAGACGAGCCATGGTATTCGAGGCGAGCACGTCGAGATTGGCGTCGGTGACAGCGGCCGGCGTCTGCTTCCATCGCTCAAGAAGGCGGGTCACGCTGTCACTCACCCCGGTGGATGCGCGCACCGCTCGGAGGTAGGGTCGCGGTCGTGCGAGCCGCGAGAGGTAGCTCAAGCCGTTGTCATCGAGGAGCAGCGCCCTTGCGAGAGAACGCACGACCTGCTCCGAGGGGCGCCTGTCACGCCCCTGTTCTATGCGCAGGTAATACTCGGGACTGATATCCGCGCGCGCCGCGACCTCTTCTCGGCGCAACCCCGGCACTCGGCGGGCGGCTTCTCGTGGCAGTCCGACGTCTTCGGGTTGCACGAGTTCGCGGCGCGCTCGGAGAAACTGCCCCAACGGACTCGATGACACACTCATGGCGTTCGTCCCCCACCCCGGTGCTCTGATTGCAACCGCTCTCATTGTGAGCGCGTTCACCATCGATGCGTGAGGGGGCTTCGGGCCGATCATGGTGCACAAAAGGACATGGGCACGGGGTGGTACTGAGATCAGTGCTGGGTGGTACTGACACGGCCAGGTGGGCAGCCCCGCGCCGCTCATAGACTCGCGGTCATCACCCGCTCGAGCGACAGAGGGCTGCATTCAACCATGAGTCTCTACCATCTGACAGAAGACCGTATCGGCCACTCCCGACTGCTCGACGATGATTCGGGCAGACGTCGCGAGGCCTTCGGCACCGCCGTGGCCCATCACCGAATCGACCCGGGATTCCATTCGTCTGTG
Source organism: Agreia pratensis (assembly GCF_900177685.1). Lineage (GTDB taxonomy): Bacteria > Actinomycetota > Actinomycetes > Actinomycetales > Microbacteriaceae > Agreia > Agreia pratensis. The sequence continues at coordinate 168,552 of NZ_FXAY01000004.1, read as the reverse complement.
TGGGCCGTCATCGTCGATCCGAACGCCGGCGCCGAGCGAGCACGGGCGCTGGCCGGCCGCATCGCCGCATCGTCGCGCGCGGAGGCTGTCTTCGTGCGCGAAAAATCCGGATGCCTCTACTTCGTCACGCGCGCCCGCCCCGAGGCGACGACATTCGACGAGCGGATCCGCGAGCTCGCACGCCGATTCGAGCTGCGGGTGCTCGGAATCGGCGCGGCCCTCATCGAGCAGTCCGACTACGACCTCGCCCCCGTGGCCGAGCGCGCGCACCGCGCTGCCGGCATCCTCGCCGCTCTGCCAGAGCTCGGCGACATGGGATGGCACAACCAGCTCGGCTCCTGGATCATGCTGAGCCGAATCGCACCCGGATCTGTTCGTGTGCGAGACATCTCACCCGCCGCCGATGTGCTGCTCGAACCCGTGAACTCGATCTACCGAGAGACGGTGGAGGTCTACCTCGACGTGGCCGGCCGCATTGCAGACGCCTGTGCACGACTCCACATTCACCGAACGACTCTCTACTACCGACTCGACAAAGCTCCCGAGGTCGTTCGCGACGCCCTTCACGACGGATCGGCCCGCAGCAGTCTCCACCTCGCGCTCAAGCTGGAGCGCCTGTGGCACGCCCATCGGGAATCGCCCATCGATTTCGCACTGTGATCTGAGATCAGTCCGAGTCCGAAACGATTCGTGACTCGATGAGCTCGTCCAGGCGCGCCCGAGAGACATCGTCGACGGGCTGCCAGATGAACAGCACATCGTCCTCGCTGTCCGGCACAGTGAGCATGTAATACGCGCAGGTGATCCGACCGGCCGGTGTGTGGTCGAAGTGCACGACGCCCCTGCTCGTCGCCCGGCGCGATTCGTCGGCCCACGCGACCGAGAACTCTCGACTGTGCACCGAGAGCTCTCCGATGATCGTGTGAAAGTCCCTGTCGGGCTCGTGGTCGTCGAGCGATTCGCGAAGCAGTGCCGCCATCTGCGCTGAGGCCTCTTGCCAACTGGCGTGATCTCGGTTGACGTCGGGGCCGAGAAAGGCGAAGCGCGCCAGGTTGGTGCCCTCGGTGAAGCCCTGACTCAACGCGGATGCGGCCGCGTTCGACACCACGACGGTGAAGAGTCGGTCACAGAGGAAGGCGGGAATCGATGTCCACGATGCGAGCAGATCACTCAGCGCGGCGCGAGAACGAGCAGAATCAGCATCATCGTGCATGACGCTCACGGTAGACCTCGGAACGCGCCGCGGACACCCTGCCCGACGAATTCCGACGATGGTCGAAAGAGCTGCCGTTTCGGAGGTGCGCAGGTGGTTGACTGGGCCCATGGATTCCACGATCGCCGAGCGCGCAGGATACCGATCGGACTTCCTCGCGGTGCCGGTTGCTCTGCCCGCACCGTCGGCAGGAACCCCCGTTCGCGAGCTGAGCTACACGCACTTCACCGTGCTTCTCGACCCGGTGAGACGGCTCGCGCTGTCAACGGGAGTGAACATCGACGGCGGCTCGCTCTATGACCTGGAACGCGGCGACGACTGGCACCTCGACGCCAGAGTTCCCGAGAGCGAGCAGACCGGAGAGTCTGTCTACGCTCGTAACGACCTCGACCGCGGACATCTGGTGCGGCGCAGAGATCCCGTGTGGGGAGATCGCGCCACGGCGATGCAGGCGAATTTCGATACTTTCGCCTACCCCAATGCCGCCCCGCAGGCCAATGACTTCAACCAGTCGAAGGAATTGTGGCTCGGTCTGGAAGACCACGTGCTCTCGTATGCACAGGCGAATCGGAATCGAATCAGCGTCTTCACCTCCCCCGTTCTCGCGCTGAACGATCCCCTGTACCGCGGAGTGGGCATCCCGCAGGCCTTCTGGAAGGTAGCGGTCTGGACCTCGGCCGCGACCGGCACTTCCGCTCTCCGTTCCGCCGGTTTCGTGCTCGATCAGTCGTCTCAATTGACCGACATCGACCTCGACGACTCCAGTGCGCAGGCTCTCATCGACGGCGGACCGCCGCCCCTCGGGCCCTACCTCAGCTACCAGGTTCCCGTCGAAGATATCGAGAGTCTGACGGGCCTCGACTTCGGAGATCTCGTGGGCGCGGATGTCATGGGGCCCGTGCTCGCCGGCAGAGCCGACGGCTCGCCTCGAACCGGATGGGTGAGACTGCGCTCAGAAGACGACATCAGTCTCGAGAAAGCCGCCTAGCCGTGGATCTCTCGCGCACTGCTCCCCCGCTTCGCGGAGGCGTCGTCGCCGCGCAGGAATGGCGCCAGGTCTCATTCGTGCACTGGCGTATCGCCCCGGAGGTCGTCGCACCACTTCTTCCTCCAGGAGTCGTGCCCGATCTCTTCGACGGCTCGGCCTGGGTCGGGCTCATCGCCTTTCGTTTGGGCGATGCCCGCATCGGGCCTTTGCCACCTACATCGCGGTGGGGCTCGTTCACCGAGGTCAACGTTCGGCTCTACGGCGTCGACGCCTCCGGCCGCCGGGGCGTCGTCTTCCGCTCGCTCGAAGCGTCCAGCCTGCCCGCCGTGCTCGCCGCCCGCGCCCTCTTCGGGCTCCCGTATGTGTGGTCACGCACCGACCAGCGCCAGAGCTCCAACGGGTGGCAGTATGCATCTCGTCGACGAGCTCTGCGCCCCGGCTCGCTTGAACCGCGATTCCGCCTCGACGTGTCGGTCGACGAGACGCGCACGGTCGACGACGAGTTGTCGCTGTTCTTGACCGCCCGTTGGGGACTGTTTCAAGAACGGATCGGTCGCACCCTGTGGCTGCCGAACGAGCATGAGCCCTGGGTGCTGCACCCGGCGAAGGTCACCACGCTGCATGATGAGCTCTGCGCCGCCGCCGGCATTCCCGGCATCGTAGACGCTCCTCCCGACTCGGTGCTATTCAGCCCCGGTGTCGATGCGCGTTTCGGGCTCGGCAGCATGAAGGGCGCGGTGTGACCGAGCCACGCCTCGTCGGTGTGGTCGCGATCCTTGTGACCTCGGTGCTGTGGGGCACAACGGGTACCGCCGCGACTCTTGCCCCCACCGTCGGACCACTGGCGATCGGCTCCGCCGCTCTGGGCATAGGCGGTCTGTTGCAGGCTGCCATAGCCCTGCCCTGTCTCCACGCGGCGCGCGCCGCCCTCCGCGCGAGACTCGGCATGGTGATTCTCGGCGCTGTCTCGGTGGCGATCTACCCGCTCGCCTTCTACACCTCGATGCATCTCGCCGGAGTCGCAGTCGGCTCCGTCGTCTCGCTCGCCTCTGCGCCCCTGGCGTCGGGCCTCCTCGAGCGCGTGATCGACCGCCGCACTCTGAGTCGCTGGTGGATGCTCGCGGCCGGGTCGGGCGTGATCGGCAGCGTCATGCTGTGCGTCGCGAAACTCGACGGCCCTGCAGCCTCGGCTGCCGGAACCGTCTCGGGCATTCTGCTCGGACTGCTCGCGGGCGCGACCTACGCCCTCTACTCGTGGGTGGCACGCCGGCTGATGGAGGACGGGGTGAGCCGCGGCGCCTCGATGGGCGCCGTCTTCGGGCTCGGAGGCCTGTTACTGCTCCCCGTTCTCGTGATCACGGGAGCGCCCCTGATCGCATCATCACAGGCGTTCGCCGTTGCAGCCTATATGGCCCTCGTTCCGATGTTCCTCGGCTACGTGCTCTTCGGAATCGGCCTGACCCGTGTATCGGCGAGCACAGCCACCACGATCACGATCGCCGAGCCCGCCGTCGCGACTCTGCTCGCCGTGATCATCGTGGGTGAACGGTTGACGGTCTTGGGGTGGGCAGGACTCGGCGTGATCGGTCTCGTGCTCGTACTGTTGGCCCTCGCCCCGGCCACCGCGCCGCCTCGGAAGCCGCGCTCAGGACTGCCGCTTCGCGGGTCGATGACCGGGTAGGTGAGCACGCTCTCCGTCGTGGTCGAAGATCGTGAGCAGCTCGACGGGCCCGTCGTTCGCTTCGAGGGCGTGCGGTGTCATCGTCGAGAACTCGGCCGCCTGACCCTCGCGCACGAGGATTGTCCGCTCACCGAGGCGCAGAGTGAGCACGCCGTGAAGAACGGTGAACCACTCGTAGCCGGGGTGCACCTGCTGGTCTGTCTTCTCGCGCTCCGCCGTGATGCGCATCTTGGCGATCATCACGCCCCTGCGATCACGCTCGCGCGACAAGAGCCAGATCGTCGATCCGACCCCCGTCTCGGGCTCGGGCCTGATCACCACGTCGTCGTCGCCCTCCGGTTCGACCAGTTGGTCGAGGGTCGTGCCGAGCGCCTGGGCGATCGGCACAAGCTGGTCGAGGGCGATGCGACGGTGGCCGGTCTCGATGCGACTCAGCGTCGATGGTGAGAGGTAGCACCGGCTCGAGAGGGTGTCGAGAGTCCAGCCCAGCGACAGGCGAAGGCTTCGGATGCGCTGGCGCACCACATCGTCGATCATCTCTTGCGTCATACGCAAGAGCATATGTCGAATCGGATAATTCACGTAGCCTTGTCTTATGACGCACTCTTCGCACGCACACGATGCCGAACTCGAGGAACTGCTCGATCTCGACGCGCTGCTCGGCGCATCGGTGCTGTCTCAGGCCATGGATGACGCGTCGCAGGCACTCACGACAGAGCCCCGTGCGATCGTCGATCTCGGGGCCGGCACCGGAACCGGAACGCTTGCGCTCGCAACCCGCTTCGGCCACGCCCGAATCCACAGCATCGACGCCTCCGTCGGCATGCTCGACCGCCTGCGCGGTGCGGCCGACGCGGCGGGCGTGGCGGGCAGGGTGCAGACACACCTGGCTGATCTCGACGGCGATTGGGTCGCCGAGCTGCCGCAGGACATCGATCTGGCCTGGGCGGCTCTCTCGGTGCACCACGTCGGCGACCCTGGACTCTTTCTTCGCCAGGTGTTCGATGCGCTACGCCCCGGGGGTGTTCTCGTCGTCGTCGAGATGACGGGCGAGACGAGCTACGACCCCGCAGACCTGGGCACCGGCCGCGCCCGACTCGGAGACCGCCTCGAGCGCACACTCTCTGCACGCGGCTACCCGATCACCGCAGACTGGACGGATGCTCTCACCTCCGCGGGCTTCGCCCCGATACGTCGGCGAGACGCAAGCCTGACGGCGTCGACAGACACACTCGAGGGCACCCGGTACCTCGAAGTGCAGCTGACCTTCAATCGAGCCATGCTCGGCGACGGCCTCACGAGCGACGATCTCGCCGCCGTCGACGAGGTCATCATGAAGCTGGGGGCCGGCCGCTCGACGATCGCCGTCGCATCCGGTCGTGCAATATGGGTGGCCGTGCGACCCGAGGTCGCCGCGTGATCGATCGACTTCAGTCGTCGTGCGCTCTGGCCGCGGGAACGTAGCGGAGCCAGAGGCCTCCGGCCGCGAGCCGGCGCTCGTCGAGCAGAGTGAGATCGAGGTGGATGCCGACAGGGAAGAAGGGCGTGCCGCCACCAACGGTCTTGGGCCCGAGAACCGGCTGATATTCGTCGATGAGGCCCGCTCGAAGAGCATGGGCCGCGATGTGCGGACCGTCGATGGTGATGTCTCTGTCGGAGGCCGCCTTGAGCCGCCGAATCGCGTCGACATCGAATGAGCGTTCGATGCGCGTCCGCTCGCTGGCGACCTGCTGCAGCGTCGTCGAATAGACGACCTTGTCGGCGGCCTGCCAGACGCGAGCGAAATCGACGATGAACGGAGGCGCGTGCTCGAGCAGATGCGCGGTCTCCCAGAAGAGCATCGTCTCGTACATGCGACGGCCGTAGAGGAATGTGCCCACTGATCGCAGCTGCTCGCCGAAGAAATCGTGCTCTTCTTCACCGACCTCCATGAAGTCGAACCCGCCGTCGGCATCGATGGCGTAGCCGTCGAGAGAGGTGATCATCGAATAGATCAGTTTGCCCATAGGAGCCTCCGAACATGATGCCGCGTCGTCGTCGACACGCTCCGAGGGTACTGCCGCCTCGGGCGAGGGCAAAGCGTGTGCCGCACATCGAGTGTGCGGCACACGCCTGCTCAGCTCGTGACTCGGCTGCGACGAGCGCGCTTTCTGACCCAGAACGTCGCAGCCCCGGCTGAGAGCAGCAGCGCCGCCAGCGCTCCGGCGAATCCGACGGAGAGACCGGTAGCGGCGAGTCCGCCTCGCGAATCGTTGGCAGGCACGGACGGCTGGTCAGTCGACGGTGGCGTCGTCGGTGATCCGACTGCGGCGGCGATCCGCACGTCGACCGGAGCCGAGCTCGCACCCTCTCCGACCAGGTTGCGAGCCGCCACCGTGAAGCTCGCGGCCGAACCCGGCGCCAGCCCCGTGACGCGGCATTCGCCTGCTGCGACCTCGCACACGGAGCCCGCTGCCCGCGCATCCGCGGCGGCCGAGCGCACGACATACGACGTGACCGGCGATCCGCCGTCATCCTCCGGCGCTGCCCAGGTCACAGTCGCGACCCCCGGCTCAGCCGACGTCGCCGCGACCGAGGTCGGAGCACCGGGCACTGCGAGCACCGGCTGCGGATCGTACATTCCGCCGTACAGCGGCGTGATCGTCAGGCTCTCGATCTCGGCCGATCCCCTGGTCGACACGAGCGAGATGCCCGTCGAAGACGGATCGGGGAACACCTGATCGGTGATCGTCGTCGAACCGCCCTGCGCGAATGCCTGCACGCTCGCGTTGTCGACGTAGACCTCGAGCCGCAGGCGGCCATCGCCATCCAACGCCACGGGTGCCGTCTCGACAGACGAGAACGTGGGGTTGAACGAGACGTCGCCCGAGGTGCGACGGTCCAGACTCAACGATCCGGATGCGGTGTCGTAGGTCAACGGCGTGGACTGCGCGCCGTCACTCGACGTGCGCAGGGCAAGACCGAAGCTCGACGCGGTGCCCGGCTTCAGCACGGCATCCACTCGGTAGACGGCGCCCACGCCGTCGACCGGCAGAGCGGTCTCACCCTCGGCGACGGCGCCGGCGGGAACGGTCACCGCGGCGAACGGCTTCGACAGCCCGTCGACCTGCGGAGTGACCTCGGAGACGAGCTTGGGCCGTCCGTCGATGGTCTTCAGAGACAGCTCGCGTGGCAGAGCCATTGCGCTCCTCCATTGACCGGTCGGGATGTCGTTCGCGTACTCCCAGTTGTTCATCCAGCCGATCATGATGCGCTTGCCATCGGGAGCGTTGTCGTATGTGACTCCCGCATAGAAATCGCGACCCCAGTCGAGCCAGTCATACGACTCGATGCGGGGCGCGGCTGCCTCGTCGGAGAACATGAACTGGTCGGCGAGAATGTGGCCCCATCCATTGCGGTTGTTGTCGACGACCGAGATATGCGCCGACTTTCCAATTAGATCGGAGACATCCCACGCGGCCCAGTCGAGGGTCTCGCTGTCGTTGCCCGTCGTGCTGCGGGCGACCTGGCCATCGACCACGAGGTTGACCGTGGTCTCGCTGCTTCGCACGAGCGCAGGGCTGTCGGCCAGCACGACCTCGTCGAGTGTGAGGTGGCCCCATCCCCCGGTTGCTTGATCATTCACACGGATCTGAGCCTGTTTGCCCTGGTATGCACTGACGTCCCAGCTCTTCCAATTCATGGCTCCGTCGTTCTCGCCCGAAGCAGAATCGACGACCGTGCCATCGATGAGCAACTCGGCCTGCAGGACTTGGCCGCTCGACGCGTCGCGCTTTCCTCCCCCGACGAGCATGCTGACGAACGGCTTATCGATAGTGAAGAGGCCCGAGGTGAGCGTTCCGATGTTGTCGTCTCCCTTCGGCCCTCCCTCCCAGGTGTTGAGGCGTTTCGCTCCGATCGAGTAGTCGCCGTTGGAGGTGGACGGGTTGCTCGCTGCGACGAAGTCCCCTGCGACACTCCAGCCGTGATCGACGATGCTCTCGGTGCCCGGATACTCGAAGCCGTCGAAGAGCAGTTCACTGCCCCCGGGCGGCTCATTGCCCAGCTGACCGCCGTCCACATGTGGATGTTTGCCGCCCCCGACGAGAAAGTTGACGTAGTCCTTCGTGAGGGTGAAATCCGGTGACGAGATGCTTCCGATCGGCCAATCACCGTCGTTGTAGCCGTTGATGAGTCCAGGACCGACCTGCCCCACGATCGCCTGCTGTCCATCGATAGCGCCGGCGGCGGGTTGATCTCCGAAGGGACCGTTCTTCCAGTTTCCCGGCTCGTTGGCAACGGTCCAACCCGAGTATGTGCCGTCGTCGAATCCTGCGAACAGGTCGCCGCTTCCACCCCCGTCTGTCGGCTGAGTCGACTCCGAGGTGAACGTGGTGCCGTCGAAGTCGCCCACGAAGTACTGGCCGCCCGAGCCACCGGACACGGCGCCGGGATTGAGGTTCACCACCATCACCCACTTCGTGTTGGCGGGGTCTCCGTCGACGGCGAGCGGGAAGAGGTCGGGGCACTCCCAGATGCCTGCTGTGGCATTCGCCGGCCCGAAGTCGCTGAGGTAACTCCAGTCGATCAGATTGTCGGAGCGGTAGAGCAGCACCCGATGCTCCGTCGCCTCGACCGTCGCCACGACCCAGTAGGAGTTCTCCGCTGAGCCGCCGTCGTACCAGAACACGTGCGGGTCTCTGAAGTTGTTCGAGTCGCGATCCAGTACCGGATTGCCGGAGTACTTCGTCCAGGTCGCGCCCGCATCGGTGCTGTAGGCCAGAGCCTGAGCCTGTTTGCCCGTCTTGTAGGCGAGGGTGTATATGGCGACCAGCGGCGGGTTCTCGGCTGTTCCGAAACCGGACGTGTTGTCGTGGTCGACGACGATGGAGCCAGAGAAGATATCGGCGTCGGCGTCTTGAGGAATGGCGAGGGGCTGCTCGGACCAGTGCACGAGGTCGGTGCTCGTGGCGTGGCCCCAGCTCATGTTGCCCCAGGTCGTGCCGAAGGGGTTGTACTGATAGAAGAGGTGATAGACGCCCTCGTAGTAGACGAGACCGTTGGGATCGTTCATCCAATTCTTCTCGGGGCTGTACCCGAGGTAGGGGCGATACGGCTCGGCCGGAGGAGCCGCGTCTGACACTGCCGCTGCACCGACGAGCGCCGCCGGAGACGCCGCGATGGGTTGAGCTGCCGCTGTTGAGGCGACGCCTGATACTCCGGCCGTGAGAAGCAGAAATGCTCCGGCTGCGGCCACGATTCGCGTGGCCGATCCGGCCCGCCTTCGAGGTTGCTGTTGCTGTTCTTCGTGATGTTCCACGGGACGCCCTTCGCTGCGCGTTGTCGATATGACATCGATGTCATCGATCGCGAGCGATGTTACGGAATGTCCACCGAACAATTCAAGGAGTGATCCGAGACGGCTCTCGTGCGTTCAGAACGGGCGAATCTCTCCAGAGCCCCGCACGATGAGCCGGGTCGGAACGATGAAGTCGCGCGCCGGTTCATCGAGACCGTCGAGTCGATCGAATACCCGTCGAGCCGCGATCTCTCCGATGGATGCCGGATCTTGCGCCACCACGGTGATCGCCGGTTCGAGCATGGCAGCCATAGGCACATCGTCGAAGCCGACCAGGGCAACCCGTGTCGATGCCCCCGCCGACCTCAACGAGGTGATGACTCCGAGCGTGATGAGATTCTGGGCACTGAAGATTGCCGTGGGAGGGTCGTCGAGCGCGAGCAGCCGGGCGACGGCGTCGGATGCCTTCGCTTCGTCGTCGAGATTGTCCACGATGAGTCGGTCCTCCGGAGCGACCCCGTGACGCCGAAGCGTATCGAGATAGCCGCGCTTGCGCTCGCGGGCGGTGAAGATCTTCTCATCGTCGCCCAGATAGGCGATGCGCCGGTGGCCCAAGGCGAGTAGATGCTCGACCGCGCCCGTCGCCCCTTCGGCATTCTCGGTGATCACGGCGTCTGCCTCGATACCGTTCGGCCGACGGTCGACGAACACGATCGGAATGCCCCGATCGAGTTGAGCACCGAGGTAGGCCTGACTCGGCTGGATCGTCGTCAATATCAAGCCGTCGACTCTTCTGCGGAGAAATGCGTTCACAGACGAGAGCTCGCGCTCCGGGTCTTCGTCGAGACTCGAAGCGAACACTGCTACATGGCGCTCCAGGGCGATGTCTTCGACAGCGCGATGGACGGCGGCGGAGAAGGGGTTCGCCACACTTCCGACCAGCAGTCCGAGAGTGTCTGTCCTGCGATCCGCCCGCCTCAGATTTCCCGCCTGCATGTCGGGCTGATACTGCAATTGCTCGGCGGCCCTTCGCACCCGAGCGATGGTCTCCTCCGATACGTGAGGCTCACGGTTGATGACACGCGACACGGTCTTGACCCCCACCCCCGCCAGATCGGCGACATTCTTCATGGTGGGACGGCGACGAAGGGCTTCGTTGCGCCTTGGATCTGATAACGATGTCATAACTGCTCTTCTTCTTCGAGGATTAACTTGACTCTAGCGATCGAGGGCGCCTATACCTATACCTGACATCGTTGTCGGGCAGATCGCCCCCTGAGCCAATGAGGACTCCATGAACACACGCAAATCGCCCATCGCCCGGCTTGCCGGCCTTGGCACCATCGCGCTCGTCGCATCCGTGGGGCTCGCCGCCTGCTCGAGCGGCGGCGCATCCAGCAGCACCGACTCGGCCGGCAGCGGCGGCGACGCCGGCGTCACCCTCATCGTCAAGACCACGACGAATCCCTTCTTCGTCGCCATGGAGGATGGCGCGAAGGCCGCCGCCGACAAGGCAGGCGTCAAGCTGACGCTGGCGGCCGGCAAGGAAGACGGTGACGAGGACACTCAGATCCAGGCGATCGAGAACGCGATCTCCAAGGGAGACAAGGGCATTCTCATCACGCCCAACGGCCCCTCGGTCGTCGACGCTATCCAGAAGGCGCGCGACGCGGGCCTCTACGTGATCGCCCTCGACACGGCCCCCGACCCGGCCGATGCCGTCGACATCACCTTCGCCACCGACAACTTCAAGGCAGGAGAGTCGATCGGCAAGTGGACCGCGGCTCAGCTCGGCGGCAAGAAGGCCACGATCGCCATGCTCGACCTCTTCAACGACAAGGTCGTCTCGGTCGACTACAACCGCGACCAGGGCTTCCTGACCGGAATGGGGATCGACACCGCCGATGCCCAGAAGAACGGCGATGAGGCCAAGACCGGCAAGTACAGCGGAGGCGACTACGAAATCGTCGGCAACGAGGCGACCGACGGAGCCGAGGACGGCGGACGTACCGCGATGGAGACCCTGCTGTCGAAGAACTCCGACATCAACGTGGTCTACACGATCAACGAACCGGCTGCCTACGGCGCATACCAGGCACTCCAGGCCGCGGGCAAGGAGAAGGACGTGCTGCTCGTCTCGATTGACGGCGGCTGCGCCGGCGTCAAGAACGTAGCCGACGGCGTCATCGGAGCCACCGCGCAGCAGTACCCGGTGAAGATGGCCGAGCTCGGTGTCGAAGCCATCGCCAAGCTCGCCGCAGACGGCACCAAGCCGTCGACCACCGCAGGACTCGACTTCTTCGACACCGGCTCGGCGCTGGTCACGGAGAAGCCTGTCGATGGACTCGACAGCATCACGGCCGCCGCCGCGACCGACATCTGCTGGGGCAAGTAGCCCGACGGCCGGGGGTGGAGCTCTCCACCCCCGGCACCCCTTTGCTTCACCTCCCCCCAGAAAGGCCCTCGTGACTTCCCCCAATCCGGTGACCAACCCACCGACGTCTTCACTCGCTCTCGCATCTGAGTTTCTCGACCGTCGCACGCCCATCGATCGTGTGCGAGGCGTTCTGCACCGCTACCCGGCCGTCAGCCCGGCCGTGGTACTCGTCCTCGCCGTCATCGTCTTCGGCATCCTGAACGACCGGTTTCTCGCCCCCGCCAATCTCTCGCTGATCACGCAGCAGGTCGCCGTCGTCGGAACCCTCGCTGTGGCTCAGACGCTGATCATTCTCACCGCGGGAATCGACCTCTCGGTCGGCGCTGTGATGGTGCTCGCATCGATGGTGATGGCGCAGACCGCGACGCAGAACGGCGTTCCCGCCTTCCTCGCTCTCCTGATCGGCATCCTGGTCGCCGTCGCCGCGGGACTGTTCAACGGTCTGCTCGTAACCAAGCTCAGACTGCCTCCGTTCATCGTGACCCTGGGCACACTGAACATCTTCGTCGCCCTGACCCTGCTCTACTCGGCCGGTTCCACCGTTCGTGGCTCCGACATGCCGTCACTGCTGCCGTCGACAGGTCAGACCTTCGACCTCTTCGGGGTGCGGGTCAGCTTCGGCGTGATCATCATGCTCGCGCTCTACATCGTCGTCGCCTTCATTCTGGGCAAGACGGCGTGGGGACGTCACGTCTACGCAGTGGGTGACGACAAAGAAGCCGCGCGTCTCGCCGGAATCAGCGTCAACCGCGTGCTCGTCAGTGTCTACATCGCCGCCGGCGCCATCCTGGCCATCGGCGCGTGGATTCAGATCGGCCGCAGCAACGCGGCCAGCCCCAACGCGGGAGCCGACCTCAACCTCGACTCGATCACGGCTGTCGTGATCGGTGGAACGAGCCTGTTCGGTGGTCGAGGCACCATCTGGGGAACGCTGCTCGGTGCCCTCATCGTGGGAGTCTTCCGCAACGGTCTCTCGCTCGCCGGACTCGACGTGCTCTACCAGACGCTCGCCGTGGGCATTCTCATCATCGTCGCGGTCGGCGTCGACCAGTGGATTCGAAAGGTACGCAAGTGACCATCACAGACAAGGTCGTTCCCGAGGCCGAGACCCGCACGCCCGTCCTTCAGGCCCGTCGGCTCGTCAAGACGTACGGCCGCGTCGTTGGCCTCGACGGAGTGAGCCTCGAGCTCTACCCGGGCGAAGTGCTCGCCATCATCGGTGACAACGGAGCCGGAAAGTCGACGCTCATCAAGTGCCTCACCGGAGCCGAGATCCCTGACGAGGGCGAGATCTTCCTCGATGGCAAGCGGGTCTCGTTCAAGCGGCCGCAAGATGCCCGTGTGGCCGGCATCGAGACCGTCTACCAGAACCTCGCCGTCTCTCCTGCCCTCGATGTGGCGTCGAATCTCTACCTCGGCCGAGAGAAGCGCAAGAAGGGAATTCTGGGATCGGTCTTCCGCATGCTCGATACCGCCGGAATGCGGCGCGAAGCGAAGGAGGAGCTGACGAAGCTCGGTATCTCCACACTCCAAGACGTCACCGTGCCGGTCGAGAACCTCTCTGGAGGACAGCGGCAGGCAGTCGCCGTCGCCCGATCGGCGGCGTTCGGGTCGAAGGTCGTGGTCTTGGACGAGCCGACGGCAGCCCTCGGTGTGCGCGAGTCGAACCAGGTCCTCGAGCTCATCCGCAATCTGCGCGACCGCGGCGTGCCCGTCATCCTGATCAGTCACAACATGCCGCACGTATTCGACGTGGCCGATCGCATCCACATTCAGCGCCTCGGAAAGCGAGCGGCGACCATCACGCCGCAGTCGCACTCGATGACCGACGCCGTCGCGATCATGACGGGTGCGGCCACCGCGTGAGCGTCGTCGCCCCCGGCCCGAAGGTGCTGTACGCCGAGTTCACAGCGCTACCCGGATGCGAGGAGACGGTCGCCGAGCTTCTGGCAGGGCTGGCCGACGAGGTGAGGCGCGAGCCCGGATGCATCGAGTTCGCTCCCTATCGAGTGAGCACGGAGCCCTCGCGGTTCTTCGTCTACGAGGTCTACCTCGATGACGACGCGTTCACGGCGCACATCACTGCACCGTACGGTCGTGTCTTCAACGAACGGCTCGTTCCCCTGATCGTCGAAGACGGTTCGCAGCTAACCTGGCTGCAGCCGCTTTCGAGCTGATCACTTGCGTTTGATGGCTCTGCCTGCTGCTTCCGGGCAGGCAGAGCCATTTCCCTGTCCTGAAAGGCTTTCCGTGTCGAACCCGCTCACCGCAGTCACCGCAATCGGTGAATCCCTCGTCGACGTGATCGTGGGCTCCGACGGAGCACCCAACACGGAGCATCCCGGCGGATCGCCGATGAACATCGCGCTCGGCCTTGCACGTCTGAACAGGCCCGTCGCTCTCGTGACGCACATCGGCAACGACGCCCGTGGCACCTCGATCGCCGAGCACCTTCACGACGCCGGTGTGACGCTCGCCTTCGGCTCCGTTCGCGACGAGCCCAGTTCGACGGCGACCGCGTATCTCAAGCCCGATGGATCCGCGGAGTACGTCTTCGACCTTCACTGGTCGCTCCCATGCGGCCTCAATATCGACGACCCGATTCTCGCCGGGTCGCAACTCGTGCACGTCGGATCGATCGGAGCATTTCTCGAGCCTGGCGGCAGCACTGTCGTCTCCCTGCTGACACAACTCGTCGATTCCGAGCACCGGCCGCTCGTCTTCTTCGACCCGAACATGCGGCCGAGCATCGTGACCGATCACGGAGCGGCACTCGCTCGGTTCGAGCGGATCGCGGCACTCGCTGCCGTTGTGAAGCTCAGCGACGAAGACGCCGAGTGGCTGTATCCAGAACTCGATCTCGAGGCCGCGATCGAGCGCATCCTGGGTTTCGGCGTCGGCCTCGTGACTGTGACGCTGGGCAGCGCTGGCGCGCTTCTGGCCACCCGCTCGCTGCGGGTGACAGCTCCCGGTGTCGCCGTCGCAGTTGCAGACACCATCGGCGCGGGCGATTCGTTCATGAGTGCTCTGATCGACTACATCGCCGAGCTGCTCGACGAAGGTGTCGATTCAGACGCACTGCGAAACGGCCAGGCATTCGATGCGGCACTGCTCAAGAGCATTGGCGAATACGCCGTGCGGTGCGCCGCCATCACGGTCTCACGCCCCGGCGCCAATCCCCCCACTCGCGAGGAGATCGGGAACCTCCGGATGGACTCGAGCGTCTCTTAGCGAGCGAACACATCGTCGAGGGTGACGGTCGCCAACCCGCGAGCCGCGATGAGGTCGCTGAGAGCCGGGAACACGTTCGTCACCGGCAAGAAGTTGAGATGCCCGATGACGATGTGCTCGGGCAAAAACCACTGCGCGGCGAAGTCTGTGACCTGCTGCTCCGTGATCAGTCCTGAATCCGAGAGCGTGCCGTACCAGAGCACAGGCGTGGTGTACCCGATCGACGCCGCGAGCTGGTCGGTTCGAGCAGAGCGGAACCCGTAAGGCGGTCGGTAGTACGGCCGCGGATCGACGCCGTAGGTCCCGACGATGAAATCGTGGTTTCGCTGCAGTTCCGCGATGGCTGCCGCGTCGGAGAGTGAAGTGAGATCGGCATGCGACCAGGTGTGATTGCCGAGCTGGATCTGACCGGACTGCACCAGAGGCCTGAGAAGATCCGCGTTGTCGGTCCAGCCCGAATAAGAACCGTTCAGGAAGAAGGTCAACCGGGTGCCCGTGCTCTTGGCGAACTCGGCGTACAACCGAATCACCTCGCTGTTGGAACCGTCATCGACTGTCCAGGCCAGCAGGTTCTGGTTGCCCGGCAGACCCGTCATCACGCCGGCCGGAATCGGAACCTTCTCGATCACCGGCAGCCTGTGCATGGGAGAAGATATCGGCGGTACTGTCTGCACCGGCGCCGCCGCTTTCGAGGCGGGTGCCGATGGGGCCAGTACTCCGACAGGCGCGCTTCGCGGCACCGCGGCCGTGCACGCGTCGAGACCCACGATCGCACCGCTTGCGGCGATCAGCGAAAGAAAAGTGCGACGCTGCACTGAGGTCCTTATGGATCGAGGAATGACGCTGTTCGGCAGCCGTAACGGGTGCCGCACGAACAGCATGTCGTAGTCGTGTTGCGTCTGATAGCCCACAAAGTGGGGGCTGGCTCTTACACAGGCATGATCAGCTCAGGACCGTCGCCCCGCACTGGCCCCACTTCATAGGCTTCGAGCTCGGAGGCGACGGGGAGGGCAGCCTTCACGGCGGCGTCGACCATCGCCTGATCACCGGCGATAGTGGGATCAAGCCACCAGTCCCATAGGTCACGTGGTAGCGGTACAGGATTCCGGTCATGAATGCCGATCAGCTGGTCGACGGCATCTGACGTGAGGATTGTCGCGGTGAGTGTCCAGAAGTCGTCATCGTCTTCGTTCTTCGAGTGGTCAGGCCACCACGAATACAGGCCGGCCATGCCGATCATCTCGCCGGGCAAGTGGATGAAGTGCGGGGTCTTCCGAGTCCTCTCGGTCTTCCACTCGTAGTATCCGGTTGCGGGAATGATCGCCCGGTGTGACTTCAGTGGACCACGCCACGTCGCCTTCGACGCAAGCCCTTCAGCCCGGGCGTTGAACGTCGGGTATTTCAGCTTCACCTCTTTCGAGTACGACGGCACCAGCGACCACCGGGCAGGCTCGAGACGCCGCACATCACCGCCGTCATCTTTCGCGGAGTCGAGCAAGACCGGGATGGTGTCTGTAGGCGCGATGTTCCACGACGGCGCCCAGTCTCGAAAGTCTCCGCCCTGCGCGACGAACTCTTGAATGAGATCGTCGGTCTCCTTGTCCATCGCGAATCGCCCGCACATACCGTTCAGTCTGTCTCTTGTCGGGTGCTCTTTCCAGTGCCGTGGCCGCATAAACGGGGCGTCGCTTCGAATTACTCCGCAGGCGCATCCGAGGCGTCGAGAAGAATGCGAACTCGTTGCCCGGCGGGCGTCGTCATGAGAGCAAACACCTCGACCTTGAAGGCGTCTTTTCCCTGCTGATCGGCATACGCGAGTACGTCCCGTATCGACGCGCCCACAACGTTATAGCTGCCCACGCTGAATTCCGTCTCCCAAACTGCGACCCGAAAGGTCGGCAAGGGGAGTTCGATATCTATATCTCGTTCATCTACCAGCGTGACGTTCATGTCGAGCTCCCAATAATCACAGCTAAGACTCGTACCCCCACAGGGACTCGAACCCTGACTGAAACGATTTTAAGTCGTCTGCCTCTGCCGATTGGGCTATGGGGGCCCAGGCATCATCGAGACTACCGAAGCTTCAGGTGTTGTGGTCTCGATACGCTCGTTCCTCGCTACTCGACCGGCGCAGGGGTTGTTCCTCGCGCGAGCTACTCGACCGGCGCAGGGGTTGTTCCTCGCGCGAGCTACTCGACCGGCGCAGGCGGCGCTAGTGTCAGATGCGCAGCCAGAGGAACTGGTGCGGCTCCAGCACCAGATCGGTCCACAGGTCGACCGTGCTGGCCGTGACCAGGTCGTCGGCTGTCGGCGGCAAGCCTGCCAGCGTCTCTTGTGTCACTGTCTGCGGAGTGTCCGCGAAGTTCGCGAGCACCACGACCGTCGACGGCACTCCGTAGTGCGTGCCCAAGCGCTGATAGCCCAGTACATGAGGGTTGTTCGTGCCGAAGGGAACGAGGTCTCCCCCGGCGAACTCCGATGTTGCCTGCCGCACGGCGATCAGGTGACGCAGCCTCAGGTAGATGCCCCCGGCATCCGTCGTCGCATCCAACCGTGAGGCGTAGCGCGAGGCCGGGTAGCGCGGCCGCCCGACCCAACGGCTGTCGTCTGCCTGGCCGGGAACGTCGAGCTGACCGTAGTCATTCGTCTGCCCCACTTCGTCTCCGAGGTAGAGGAGCGGGATTCCCCCCGTGCTCAGAATGATCGAGTGCGCCAGCACGATGCGATAGACGGCCTCGGGGTCGCCCGCTTCCAGGCCGGCGAGGGATGCTGTCGTGCCCGACACACGCGCATCTCCGGTCTTCGGGTTCTCCTGAAAAGCGACGCCGCGCGAAAAGCTGCCGGCAAAACGGTTGACGTAGAACGCATTGAGAAAACGGCGGTGGTCGAAACCGTCGATGCCCAACTCACGGGCATCCTCGTCGGCGAAGGTCCAGCCGATGTCGTCGTGACTGCGCACGTAGTTGACCCACGCGGTGCCCGGCGCGATGGCGTGACGGCGCTCGAGGGCCTGCGACAGCAGACCCACCTCTCGGGTCGCCAGAGAGTTCCAGATCAACGCCATCTGCAGCGGGTTGTAGCTCAGCTGGCACTCGTCAGGCGAGATGTACTGAGCGACCTCGTCGGGGTGCACAATCGCCTCCGACTTGAACAGCAATGACGGCGCCGCGATGCGGCAGACCGCATTGAAGGCCTGCAGCAGCAGATGCGCCTCGGGCAGATTCTCGCTTGTGGTGCCGAGCCTCTTCCAGATGAAAGCCACGGCATCCATGCGCACCACGTCGACGCCCGCGTTGGCCAGAAAGAGCAGCTCCCCCGCCATGGCCCGGAAGACCGCGGGATTCGAATAGTTCAGATCCCACTGGAACGAATGGAAGGTCGCCCAGACCCAGCGCCCGTCGTCGAGTTGCACAAACGACCCGGGGTGGTCGTCGGGAAAGATCTCGCGCACGGTCTCTTCGTAGGCGTCGGGCATCTCGCGATCGGGAAAGATCCAGTAGAAGTTCTCGAACTCAGGGTCTCGGGCGAGGGCCTTCTGCGCCCACTCGTGCTCGTTCGAGGTGTGATTGAAAATGAAGTCGATCACCAGCGAGATTCCGTGCGAGCGAAGCTCGGCTGCGAGTTCGGTGAGCTGCTGCATCGTTCCGAGCGACGGATTCACCTGGCGATAGCTCGACACCGCGTAGCCCCCGTCGGAGTTCTCGCTCGGCGCGAGGAACAGCGGCATCAGGTGCAGGTAGGTGAGACCGAGCTCCACGAAGTACGGGATGCGATCGCGGATTCCCGAGAAATCGCCGGCATACAGATCGACGTAGCAGACGCCGCCGAGCGAGCGATTCGACAAGAACCAATCAGGCTCGGCCTCGCGCTTCTCGTCGAGCAGTCGCAGATCGGCCGGTCGCGCCTGCCACGACTCTGTCAGCTCACGAACGAGGGATTCGAGATGCTCGGCTACCGCAGGTGAGTCACCGTAGATGCGGGTGAACAACGACTCGAGCCGGGGAAACTCCGCGTCGAGTCGCCGCCGGAACTCCCGCTCCTGCCCTGTGATCATCGTTTCTCCCTTGCACACACTTCCAGCACTCTATCGATCAGTCCTTAGTAGCCTCTAAAAATGAGTGCGTCGCGCCGTTCTGAACCCCAGACGAATTCCTCGACCGAGGTCACCGTCGACCGGGTCTACGACGGCGATCTCTATGTGCGCGTCAGCACGATCGGCAAGATCGGCGATCGACCGTTCGTCCTCGTTCCGGGCATCGGGGTGTCGAGCAACTACTTCGAGCGTCTGGCACCGAACCTCAATCGATTCGGCCCCGTACACGCGCTCGATCTGCCGGGATTCGCGGGCGTTCCGCATCCGCGTTCGGCCCTGAGCATCCGAGGTTATGCCGATCTCGTGGGCCGGGTCATCGATGAGTTCGGGCTCGTCGATCCGATCGTCGTCGGCCACTCCATGGGCACCCAGATCGTGAGCGACCTGGCTTCGCGTCGTCCCGAGATCACGACCCTGGTGCTGATCGGCCCCGTGGTCAACGCGTCCGAACGGCGCATCGCTGTGCAGGCCGTGCGCTTTCTGCAATCCGCCTGGCACGAACCGGGGCGGGTCAAGTTCCTGGCGGTCAGCTCATATCTGCTCTGCGGTTTCCGATGGTTCTTTCGCGTGCTGCCGCGCATGATGAGCTTTCCCCTCGAAACCCGGCTTCCTCTGGTTCGGGCCAACACCCTGGTGATTCGCGGAGAGCACGACGCGGTTGCGCCCCGAGACTGGGTCACGCGCGTCGGTCGCCTCCTTCCCCACTCGCGCAGCTGGGAGATGCCGGATTCCGCACACTCGGTCATGCACGCGCACGCCGAGGAGGTCGCGCGTCTCTGCGTGGCGTTCGCCGAACATCCCGGAACAGACGACGACACGCTGCGCACCTACGATCTGTCGGCAGACGACATTCCCGACGCCGAAGACGAGAAGCCTCCGGCGGATGCCGCCAAGGGCATCGCGGGCCGGCTCACCGAGACGGTCGGAATTCTCACCGACAACGACGAGGTGATCGCCCGAGGCAAGACCATGCATGCGGAATCGATGAACGACCCCGACAAGACGTCTCGTTAACGCACGAAGCGCCCTCTCCCTGTGAAGGAAGGGGCGCTTCGAGGTAAGACGACTACTTGGTGTCGACCGGGTCTCCGCCGCCGACCACGATCGGAGCACCCTCGGGCGAGGGCAGGCTCTTCTCAGCGGTCTTCTTGGCCGGTGCACGCTTGGCCGCCGGCTTCTTTGCAGCAGCTGCCGGCTCAGCAGGCGCCTCAGCGGCCGGGCGCGGGCGCGACGCGAATGCCTCGAACGCCGCACGCGGGGTGACCCGGGCCTCGAGCGAAGCGATGTCGCGACCGAGAACGAAGTTGAAGACCCAGTTGCCGATGACGCGGATCTTGCGCTCCCACGTGGGCATGGCGAGACCGTGGTAACCGCGGTGCATGAACCAGGCGGGGAGGCCCTTGATGGCGATCTTGCCCGACTGGAATGCGCCCACTCCGATGCCGAGGCCTGCGACGGCTCCGGCGTTCTTGTGGTTGTACTCGACGAGCGCCTCGCCACGCAGAGCGGCGACGATGTTCTTGGCCATCAGGCGACCCTGACGAACGGCGTGCTGGGCGTTGGGCACGCAGAAGCCGCCGACACCACCACCCGAGAGGTCGGGAACCGCTGAAACGTCACCGGCACCCCAGGCGTCGGCGACGATCTCGTCGGCGGTGCCGACGCGGAGGTCGGGGCGGACCTGAAGGCGTCCGCGCTCTTCGATGGGAAGGTCGGTGCCCTTCAGCATCGGGCTCGCCATGACGCCGGCGGTCCAGATGATGGTGTCCGACTCGAAGCTCTCACCCGTCGAGAGTTCGATGACTCCCCCGACAGCCGACTTGAGCTGCGTGTCGAGGTGAATCTGGGCGCCGCGCTCGGCCAGGTTCTTGATGACCCAGAGGCTGGTGGGCAGCGAGACCTCGGGCATGATGCGCCCCATGGCCTCGATGAGGTGGAAGTGCGTGTCTTCGAACTTGATCTCGGGGTACTGCTTCAGAAGGCCGCTCACGAACGAGCGCAGCTCGGCGAAGATCTCGATACCTGCGAAACCGCCACCGACGACGACGACCGTCAGCAGTCGGTCGCGCTCGGGACCGATGGGCAGGCGGGCCGCCTTGTCCATGTTGGTGAGGATGCGGTCGCGGATCGCGACGGCCTCTTCGATGGTCTTGAGGCCGATGGCCTCGTCGGCAACACCCGGGATCGGGAACGTGCGCGACACAGAGCCGGCGGTGACGACGATCTGGTCGTAGGCGAACTCGTACGGCTCGCCGATGTTGGGCGTGATGGTCGCGGTCTTCGACGCGTGGTCGATTCCGGTGACCTTCGCTGCGACGATGGCGGTCTTCTTGAGGTGACGGCGCAGCGGCACGATCGCGTGACGGGGCTCGATGGAGCCTGCGGCAACCTCAGGGAGGAAGGGCTGGTAGGTCATGTAGGGAAGCGGGTCGACGACGGTGACCTCTGCTTCGCCGGGCCGGAGCCACTTTTCGAGTTTCCATGCGGTGTAGAAACCGGCGTAGCCGCCGCCGACGATCAAGATTCTGGGCACAGTGAAAGCTCTCCTAGGGGGAAGGTGTTGTAGTTAATCTACTCCCTGCGCCGCACGCGCCGAACATGCACCACTGCTGCTGTGACGATCATCGCGAAGAGCATCAGGAACACGGAGATCACTGCGATGGGAATTCCGTTCATGGTCAGTTTAGCAACGCTCGGCCACCAGGATGCTTTTGGTTGCGCCGTCTTCGCCGGGTCGCCGTTCTCGGGGGCCGCGATCGGCTTCGGGCCCGCACCCGAGGCATCCGGCGACGGCCTGTATGTGGCGACCCAGTCTTTGAGCGATCCCATCGGATTCGCGGTGACCGAGGGAACGTCTGCCGTGACCGCGGCCTCGGCGTTGATGAGTCCGTGGCCGTAGATGGGCCCGGGAACAGGCTCGCCCTTGGGAGTTGCAGTGCTCACGATGCGATTGATCACGCCGGCCACGTCGAGGTCGGGATGCGCCGCGCGAACGAGCGCGACGAGTCCAGACACGATCGGCGTGGCTCCGCTCGTTCCCGCCCACCTCACATAGCCGCCACCGGGAACTACTCCGACCAACTGTTCGCTGGGCGCTGCGACGGCGATCGTGATGCCCTGGCTCGACGCGTCGAAGCTGGCATCGCCGTTGCGGTCGACGCCTGCGACGGTCAGTACTCCGGGAATCGTGGCGGGCGCCCCGACCTCAGTCGTGCCGCTTCCGCGGTTGCCCGCAGCGGCCACCACCACCACATCGTGTTCGGCTGCGTAGAGAAACGCGTCGTCCCAGCTCGTCGGCCAGTCGAGGCTGTTGCGGGTGAGCGACATGTTGATGACATCGGCGCCGTTGTCGACCGCCCAGCGCACCGCGTTGGCGATCTGGTCGTCGGTTCCGACGACACCGGCGCCCAGGGCCACGCTTATCGAGAGAAGCGACGCTTCCGGGGCGACTCCGATGACGCCGTCGTTCGGTCCGGTGCCGCGGCCGGCGATAAGCGAGCCCACCATCGTGCCGTGCTGGTTCTCGTCGCCGACCGGCGTCTGGCCGTTGGGCGAGCCCACACCGGAGACGTCTGTTCCCCCGGAGACCACGCCCGCGAGGTCGGCCACGGATCCGTCGACCCCCGTGTCGATCACCGCGACGGTCACACCGGCACCGCGGGTGGTGTTCCACGCTGCCTGCACACCATAGTCGGCCAGCCAGTATTCGGCATTGCGCACCGTGTCGGCCTGCGCCGTCTGCACCGGCCCGACGGGTGCGGCAACGAGGATGCCCGTGGCGAGCGCCGCCGAGACCGCCACGACCCGAAGGCGCGGAGTGCGACGGCGCCCGGTCACGCGGTGGCCTCGTAGTCGATGCACTCGCACACGAAAGGCGACCAACGCCCGCGCTCGAGCGCGAGATCGCCGATGGGATTCACCCCGGGGCCGGCTGCGAGTGCGTGCCCAGCGAGGGCATGAAGACACTTCACCCGCACGGGCATGCCGCCGGCCGAGACCCCCGCGAGTTCGGGGACGACCTCGATACCCTCCCGGTCGGAAATGTAGGTCTTATGCGCCGACTCATACTGCTGGCGCAGAGAGTCGTCGTTCGGCAGCAGCTCCTGGAACTCGGCCATCACCTGGGTCGCCTCGAGAGCCGACATGGCGGCCGTGGCGGCGGGGTGACTCAGGTAGTACAGAGTCGGAAACGGGGTTCCGTCTTCGAGTCTGGGCTTGGTCGCGACCACGGTCGGCGCACCGCAGACGCAGCGCGCGGCGATGCCGATGACGTTGCGCGCCGGGCGTCCGAGCTGTGCTGAGACGGTCGCGACGTCTTTCTCGGAGGGCGGGTCGAACGGGGGTGTCGTCACTGGATGGTTCCGGATTTCTGAAGTTCTTCGGGCGTCTGGGTACTGAGGCCGGCATTGACTCCGGAGGAGAAGATGGCGCCGAGCCAGTCGACCTTGGTGTTCTGGATGCCGGTGGTCACGGGGGCGTTGTCGGCCGGCGCCGTGGGCGCCTGGTCATCGATCACCAGAAAGCTGGTCTCGCCGGGCATCACGAAGTACAGCCTGTCTCTGGCTTGCGCCTTGATGTAGGCCGGGTCGCTCCACCGAGCGACCTGTGAATCGAGCTGGGTGTTCTCTGTCTGCTTGTCGATCACGGCCTGCTGCAGTGAAGCGAGCTGCTGCCGCTGCTCGATGTAGAGCCGCAATCCTGGCGCGAGGACGACCACGAAGACCACCAGCACACCGAGGATCACGAAGGTCAGCCCGGAGACCCGGAAGCTGTACCTCTGAGATGACGCGCCGCGAGAACGCGGAATGCGCGCACCCCGGGGGGCACGCGCATTCCGAGGCTTCGGCGCGTCATCCGACGAAGCGGCCCCGAGGGGCACGCCCAGTGTCGGCTTGCGCATCGAGCGCCTTTCGTTCGGTGTTGGTCTTAGCCCTTGAAGCGGGGGAAGGCCGTGCGACCCGCGTAGAACGCAGCGTCACCCAGCTCTTCTTCGATCCTCAGAAGCTGATTGTACTTAGCGACGCGCTCGCTGCGGGCAGGCGCTCCGGTCTTGATCTGGCCGGAGTCCGTCGCGACCGCGAGGTCGGCGATGGTGGTGTCTTCGGTCTCGCCCGAGCGGTGCGACAGAATCGCGGTGTAGCCGTGGCGCTGTGCCAGGCTCACGGCGTCGAGCGTCTCCGTCAGCGTGCCGATCTGGTTGACCTTCACCAGAATCGAGTTGCCAGCGCCGAGGTCGAGGCCCTTCTGGAGGCGTGCCGGGTTGGTGACGAACAGGTCGTCTCCGACGATCTGCAGCTTAGAGCCGAGTTCGGCGGTGAAGTGCTGGTAGCCCTCCCAGTCGTCTTCCTGCAGCGGGTCCTCGATCGACACGAGCGGGTAGTTCGCGGCCAGGTCCGCGAAGTACGCCGTGAGCTCGAGTGCCGAGAGCTGCTTGCCCTCGAAGTGGTACGAGCCGTCTTTGTAGAACTCGCTCGCGGCAACGTCGGTGGCGAGCGCGATGTCGCTGCCGAGCGTGAAGCCGGCGTTCTGAATAGCCTGCGCAATGAGGTCGAGCGCCTCGCGATTGCTAGACAGGTTGGGGGCGAAGCCGCCCTCGTCACCGAGGCCGGTCGAGAGGCCCTTCGAGTGAAGCAGCGACTTGAGCGAGTGGTAGGTCTCGACGCCCCAGCGCAGCGCTTCGGAGAACGACTCCGCGCCGAGCGGGACGATCATGAACTCCTGCACGTCGATGTCATTGTCGGCGTGCGATCCACCGTTGATGATGTTGAGCAGCGGAACGGGCAGGGTGTGCGCATTCGGGCCGCCGACGTAGCGGAACAGGGGAAGGTCAGCCGAGTCTGCAGCGGCTTTGGCCACGGCGAGCGAGACGCCGAGGATCGCGTTGGCGCCGACGCGCTTCTTGTTCTCGGTGCCGTCGACCTTGATCAGTTCTGCGTCGATGAGGCGCTGGTCGGTGGCGTCGAGACCCTCGATGGCCGGGCCGAGCTCGTCGATGACGGCGGCGACAGCCTTCTGCACGCCCTTGCCCAGGTAGCGGCTCTTGTCTCCGTCGCGCAGTTCATACGCTTCGAATGCACCGGTGGAGGCTCCCGAGGGAACGGCCGCGCGCGAGACGATGCCGTCTTCGAGCAGCACCTCTACCTCGACGGTCGGGTTTCCCCGTGAATCAAGAATCTCGCGAGCGCCTACAGCTTCGATCAATGCCACTGGTGTTTCTCCTCTATCAGAGCAAGGTGGTTTGCATGGAGAGCGCCTTCCGCTGTCCGCTCGCAAGTCTAACGACCGCCGGATGCGCGTGGCTGAGTTAGGCGCGCGGGTCACTCGCGTTGAAACGCTCGAGGAGCGCAGAGAACGTCGACAGTTCATCAGCGCTCCACTCCCCTAGCCTGTCGCGATAGTCGCTCTTCACCCGCTGACGCAGGACTTCCATGCGTTCTTCAGCCAACGGCGTCGGAACCAGAAAGCTCGAGCGGCCGTCGCGCGGATCGGGCTCGGTGTCGACGAGACCGAGGTCGCGCAGCACCTTGATCTGCCTGCTCACGGCGCTCTTGTCGAGCCCGGTCTGTTGGATGATCGTGCTCGCCTGAGCAGGGGCACACGTGAAGATCATGCGCAGAATATTGAAACCGGTGGGCTGCAGCTCGGGGTGGAAGCCGTTCGAGTAGTCCCGCAGCGCCGACTTTCCGGAGCGGAAAAGCTGGGCGATACCGGCCTCGATGCCGAGCAGCAGCTCCTGCTCGACGTTTGTAGGTTCTGTCACAGGCATTAGGTTACCGGGCGTTCACGGCGGGCATCGAGCCTGTGCGAGGCGTCGCGGCGACCTCGTCGGCGCTCACAGCGACGATCGTGTCAGCGGGGGTATCCGACATCTGCTCGAGAGCCGTCTTGGTTCCCAGCGGCTTGGCCGGCAGGAACGCGATGGCGATCACGGTGACGATGGCCAGCGGAATGGCCAGCATGAAGACGTCTCCGATCGCGTGGCCGTATGCCGACTCGACGATCACTCGAACGGGAGCCGGAAGGGAGCTGACATCTGGAATCGCTCCCCCGCTCAGGCCCTGCGCCGCCTGCGCGCCGGCCGCACCGAGGCCCGTCAGGCCATCCTTCACGAATTGAGCGACCTGGGTGCCGAGGACCGCACCCATGACAGAGACGCCGATCGTGCCGCCCAGGCTGCGGAAGAACGCGACCGAGGCGCTCGCCACGCCGAGCTGGCGCGGGTCTACGGAGTTCTGCACGACGAGCACGAGGTTCTGCATGACCATTCCCACGCCGGAACCCATGATGAACATGAAGACGGCGACGAGAACGTAACTCGTGTCGTAGCGCAGGGTCGACATCAGCGAGACACCGATGGTGAGAAGGATCGATCCGACGACCATGTAGCGCTTCCAGGTACCAGTGCGGCTGATCAGCTGTCCGATGACGGTCGAGGAGACGAGCACGCCTCCGATCATGGGGATCGTCAGGAGCCCGGACTCGGTCGGGGTGGCGCCACGGGCCAACTGCATGTACTGGCCGAGAAAGACACTGGTGCCGAACATGGCGACGCCCACGGAGATGCTGGCGACGACAGCGAGAGTGAACGTGCGGTTCTTGAAGAGCGTCATTGGAATGATGGGCTCCTTCACGGTGAGCTCGACCCACACGGCGGCACCGAGCAGCACGACGCTGCCGCCGACCATGAGGTAGGTCTGCCACGAGTTCCACTCGAAGTTGTTGCCCGCGAGCGTGACCCAGATGAGCAGCAGGGAGACACCGGCGGCGATCAGCACGGCGCCCAGGTAGTCGATGGTCACCTTCTTGCGCACCTTCGGCAGCTTAAGAGTGAGCTGCAGCACGATGATCGCGGCCACCGCGAAGGGAACAGCGATGTAGAAGTTCCAGCGCCATCCGATCGAATCCGTGACGATGCCGCCCACAAGCGGTCCCCCGACAGTCGCGACGGCCATGACCGCACCGAGGAGCCCCATGTACTTTCCGCGCTCCCGGGGGCTGATGATGTCGGCCATCACAACCTGAACGAGGGCGGTCAAGCCGCCAGCGCCCAGCCCCTGAAGTACGCGGAAGAGGATCAGCGTTCCCGTGTCTTGCGAGAAGCCCGCAAGGATCGATCCGAGCGTGAAGATGACGAGGGAGATCTGAATGAGCAGCTTGCGGTTCGTGAGGTCGGCGAGTTTGCCCCAGATCGGCGTCGACACTGTCGTGGCGAGAAGCGTCGCGGTGACCACCCAGGTGAAGGCGGCCTGATTGCCCTTGAGATCGCCGATGATCTTCGGCAACGAACTCGACACGACCGTCGAAGCCAGAAGAGCGACGAACATGCCCAACAGAAGGCCCGAGAGGGCCTGCAGCGTCTGTCGCGGGGTCATTGCCGACCGAGCCGGCACGGTGGCGCCGGGTTGGGATTCGGCGGTGGAAAGAGTGGACAAAGAGTGCTCCCCAAAAAGAAAACTCCTCACCGCTCGTCGATGAGGAGAAAGTTGACTTGCGTCAACCATAGCAAACTAGTTGACAACCCACAACGACCCCCGGATTTCTCCGAGGGCCGTTGCTTTTCGTCTGGATGAAGATCAGGCGGCGACGACCTCGCTGCGCACCGCGATGCTGCACTCGAGAAGGTCGACCGTGCGCTGGAGCACGGCGACGTCGTCGGGATCGAGTTCGTCGAAGAGGGGCTCCAACGTGGAGCCGAGCCGATCGCGCCAGTCGGCCAGCGCGCGCTGGCCCTTGGGCGCGACGGCGATCTGCCATGCGCGCGCATCAGTGCTGTCTGCGATGCGCTTGATCCACTCGAGCTCGTTGAGGTTCGCGACGATCTTGGTCATGGTGGGCTGACTGACCCGACTGTGCTTGGCGAGTTCGCCGAGCCTCATGGGGCCGAAAGAGGTGAGCACGCTGAGCGTGCGCCACGTGGCAGGTGACGTGGAATCGCCGGTGGCCTGCGCAGCGAGGCGGGTGAGACGGTGGGTGACCGATACGAGGTCGCCGAGAATGGTGCTGAGTTCGCTGTTCACTTGATTCATTGTATAGCCCGGCTATGCTCTAGTGCCCCAGGGGCCGGAAGGTCAGGTCTGCGGCGCCCTGCACGCCGGGCTGCACCGACGCCACACGCGCGAAGCCCGCAGCGCTGAGTCGCTCGAGCTGAAGTTTGGCATTCTTGGCTTTACGCTCGAGCCGCACCCGTGATCCGGATGCGATCAGCTGGGTCTTCAACGACTGCAACAGCACCGCAGATGCTGCGGCATCGTGCAGCACGACGACAGAGTCGGGCGCCTGCTCGTCTGGCAGATCGACCAGGTCGACGATGCGCTCGAAGCCGATGGAGAACCCGACCGCGGGAACGTCTGTTCCGAGGAACCGTCCGATCATGCCGTCGTACCGACCGCCGCCGCCGAGAGAGAAGGCGAAGTCGGGGTGGGCGATCTCGAAGATGGTGCCCGTGTAGTAGCCCATGCCCCGAACCAGGAACGGATCGAAGCGAATGCGGCCGGCATCCAGCGCGTCGCCGATAGACGAGAGCTGGGCGATCGCATCGGGGTCGATGCCGTCGGGCAGCGCTCGCGCGATGGAATCGCGCCCGAACGCCTGCGCCGTTCCAACGTTCGGGCTGTCGAAGAACGCCTCGAGCGCATCGGTCGCCTCGGCCAGCTGAGGAGTCTTGGTGCGCAGTTCGGCGACGACGCCGGCGGTGCCGATCTTGTCGATCTTGTCGATGACGATGAGGACGAATTCGTGCTGATCAGCCGGGAAGCCGAAGAGCTCGAGCATGCCGATGAGCAGGCGTCGGTCGTTGATGCGCACCGTGCAGCCCTGGAGTCCCAGAGCGTCGAGCGTCGCGAGTGTGGCCGAGATCAGCTCGATCTCCGCAAGCGACGACGCATCACCGATGATGTCGATGTCGCACTGCATGAACTGGCGGTAGCGACCCTTCTGTGGGCGCTCCGCGCGCCAGACCGGTGCGATCTGGATGCTGCGGAAGACCCCCGGAAGCTCGGCTCGGTGAGTCGCGTAGAACCGGGCGAGAGGCACGGTCAGGTCGAAGCGCAAGCCGAGATCGGCGAGTGTCTGCGCGTCGTCGGTCGAGGCTGCGGATTCGAGCTGCGCCTGATCGATGCCTCGTTTCAGCACGCTGAACGACAGCTTCTCGTTGTCTCCGCCGAGCCCGGAGTGGAGACGTTGGATGTCTTCCATCACCGGCGTCTCGATCTCGTCGAAACCGTGCGCCGAGTAGCTGCGTCGGATCACACCAAGCGCATGCTCCCTCTTGGCCTTCTCGCCGGGGAGGAAGTCGCGCATGCCACGGGGAGGGGTTACTGCAGAAGCCATTGTTCGATTCTATTGACCACCGGCGGGTATCTCTGCGTGGCGGATCTCGCCCTGCAGATCGCGCAGGGTCGATCTGAGGGCGCGCTCCGCGTCGAGACCCTGAGCCTTGGCCGACGCGACGATCGCCAGGAGCAGCCCGCCGAGCTCGTCTTCGGTCTGCATCGGTATTGCCGCGATCGCATCCTTGTCGAGCACGCCGATCTTCTGGGCCCGGCCGATGACCTTGTCGGCCAGAGCCAGCGCAGGCATACCCTGCGGGATGCCGTCGAGCACGCTGGTACGCCCCGGCTTCTCCACGGCCTTCAGCTCGTCCCAGACGGCGACGACATCGTCGGCCGTGTGGGCGACGGGGTCGCCGAAGACATGCGGATGCCGGCCGATCATCTTGGCCGTCATGCGCTCGGCGACGACCTCGATGTCGAACTCCTCGCCGGGAGTGTGCGCGGCCAGATCGGCGTGGAACAGCACCTGGTAGAGAACATCTCCCAGCTCTTCGATGATGTCGTCACGGGTCCCGGCCTCGAGCGCTTCGATCAGCTCGTAGCTCTCTTCGACGAGGTACTGCACGAGTGACTCGTGCGTCTGCTCCGCATCCCACGCGCAGCCGCCCGGGCCGCGCAGCCGGGCTACGGTGCGCACGAGCTCGTCGAGTTTGGGGTAGGTCATGACTGCTTCTCGCTCTCTGCCGCCGCCGGTGCAGGGAAGAGCGCGGTGAGCACGCTCTTCGTCCACTCGATGAGGGCAGCGTCTTCGAGGACTGCTCCGTCGACGACGGGCAGTGGAATGGAGACGGCCCCCGCCTGTGCGAAGTATTTGGCGTCGGGGTACATGCGGCGCATGCGCACCTGAATGGAGTCGGGAAGGTCGGCGGGCGCGAGACGCAGATTCGAGCCCATGGTGACGACCTCGCCGAGCCCGGACTTCTGAGCCTGGCGACGCAGCCGCGACACGGCCACGAGATTGGCGACCTGTTCGGGCGGTTGCCCATAACGGTCGGTGAGTTCCTCGATGACGAGGTCGATCTGCTCATCGTTCGACGTGGGAGAACTCGCCGTCGACAGCTTCTGATAGGCCTCGAGGCGCAACCGCTCGCTGTCGACGTAGTCGTCGGGGATGTGCGCATCGACCGGGAGTTCGAGTCGCAGTTCGGTCTGGCCCTCTGCGACGTCTCCGCGGAACGTCGATACGGCCTCGCCGATCATGCGCAGGTAGAGGTCGAAGCCGACGCCCGCGATATGGCCCGATTGCTCTCCGCCGAGAAGGTTTCCGGCACCTCTGATCTCGAGGTCTTTGAGGGCGACCTGGATGCCCGAGCCGAGCTCGTTGTTGGCCGCCAGAGTGGTGAGTCGGTCGTTCGCGAGATCGGTGAGCGGCTTGTGCTCGTCGTAGAGCAGATAGGCGTAGGCACGCTCGCGCCCGCGGCCCACGCGCCCGCGCAGCTGATGCAGCTGGCTGAGGCCGTACTTGTCGGCACGGTCGACGATGAGGGTGTTGGCGTTGGCGATGTCGAGTCCGGTCTCGATGATCGTGGTAGACACCAACACGTCGAACTTGCGCTCCCAGAAATCGACGATCACCTGTTCGAGCTGGTGCTCGCCGAGCTGGCCGTGGGCAACACCGATGCGCGCCTCGGGAACGAGCTCTGCCAGCTGGGCCGCGACCTTGTTGATGCTCGAGACACGATTGTGCACGAAGAACACCTGGCCTTCGCGCAGCAGCTCGCGCCTGATCGCCGCTCCGACCTGCTTGTCGGAGTACGGACCGACGAAGGTGAGGATCGGATGCCGGTCTTCGGGTGGAGTGGCGAGCGTCGACATCTCGCGGATGCCGGTGACCGCCATCTCGAGCGTGCGCGGAATGGGCGTGGCGCTCATCGACAGGATGTCGACGTTCGTCTTGAGCTTCTTCAGGGCATCTTTGTGCTCCACCCCGAAGCGCTGCTCCTCGTCGATGATCATCAGACCGAGGTCTTTGAAGCCGATGTTCTCTGACAGCAACCGGTGCGTCGCGATCACCACGTCGACCGTGCCATCTTTCATGCCGGCGATCGTCTCCTTCGATTCCTTCTCTGTCTGGAATCGGCTCAGAGGGCGAAGATGCACCGGGAAGCCGGCGAAGCGCTCTTGAAACGTCTCGAGGTGCTGACGCACGAGAAGGGTCGTCGGAACAAGAACGGCGACCTGCTTGCCATCTTGCACAGCTTTGAATGCCGCCCGCACGGCAACCTCGGTCTTTCCGAACCCGACGTCGCCCGACAGGAGCCTGTCCATCGGAATGGGACGTTCCATGTCGGCCTTCACCTCGTCGATGACGGTGAGCTGATCAGGAGTCTCGGCGAACGGGAACGCCTCTTCGAGCTCGCGCTGCCACGGGGTATCAGGGCCGAATGCGTGCCCCTTCGACGCCATGCGTGCCGAGTACAGCTTCACGAGTTCGACCGCGATGTCGCGCACGGCCTTGCGAGCCTTGCCCTTTGCCGCAGACCAGTCGCTGCCGCCCATTTTCGAGAGCCCGGGGGCCTCGCCGCCTACATAGCGCGAGAGCAGGTCGAGCTGGTCTGTGGGCACATAGAGCTTGTCGCCGGGATATCCCCGCTTCGACGGCGCGTACTCGATGACGAGGTATTCGCGTGTGGTCTTGATGGGGTTGCGGCCACCCGACTTGACCTCACGCTGAGTCAGCTCGATGAACTTGCCGATGCCGTGGGTGGTGTGCACGACGTAATCGCCCTGCTTGAGCTGCAGCGGGTCGACGACATTGCGTCGACGCGACGCCAGCTTCTTGACCTGACGGGAGTCGTAGCCGACGGTTCGACCGTAGAACTCGGACTCGGCGATGAGCGCGAGCTTGATCTCCGGCAGTTGGAAGCCGTGGTCGACCGTGGCCTTGAGGAGGTAGGCGATGCCGGGCTCGGCATCTGCCGAGAACAGCTCGACGACACGGGCTGCGATCTCGTTCTCGGCCAGCACATCGGCAGCTCGCTCGACGAGACCTGCCCCCTGAGCGACGACCGCGACCGTCCACCCGTCGGCCACGAGGCCCCGCACATGCTCGATCGCGCCGTCGACGTTGCCCTGGAAGCTGGGCACCGGGTCTGCTTCGATGCGCACCGTGAGGTGCTCTTCGATGTCACGATGCTCCGGCAGAACCTCGATCAGTCCGTCGGCGGCTCCCGGGGCAGATTGGAACGTCGAGAGCGTCCACCAGGCGCGGTCGGCGCCGGCGGCGGCCCGCAACTCATTGAGAGTGATGAACTCACCGCTCGTCAGGTCGATCGGAGCTTCGGCCCCGGCCGTCGCTGCCGTCCACGCTGCCGCAAGGAACTCCCGGTTCGTTTCGGCGAGGCTCACGGCACGGCTGGCGACCTTCTCGGGCGAGAGCACGGCGATGGCCGAGCCCTTCGGCAGGTAGTGCGCGACAGTGACCAGCCTGTCGAGGAGGGCCGGCGCAAGCGATTCCATGCCCTCGACCGGGATTCCCTCGGCGATCTTGGCGAGCAGACCGGCAATGCTCGGAAACTCGTGCTGCATCTCTCTGGCACGCTGGCGCACGGCGTCGGAGAGCAGGAGCTCACGGCTGGGCGGAAGATCGACCGACTCGACGGGAGTGTCGAGAGACCGCTGGTCGGCCACGGAGAAGGCGCGGATGCTTTCGACCTCGTCGCCGAAGAAGTCGACGCGGTAGGGGTGCTCGGCGATGGGAGGGAAGACATCGAGGATGCCGCCGCGCACCGCGTACTCGCCCCGGCGGGTGACCATATCGACGCGTGAGTAGGCCAGGTTCACCAGGTCGAGCGACAACCTCGAGAGGTCATGCCCGCGTGCGCCCGTGACGAGATGGATGGGTTCGAGATCGGCGAGGTTGTCGGCGAGAGGCTGCAGCGCGGCGCGCACCGATGCGACGACGACGAGAGGCTTCTCACTGCTCCAGGTCGAGAGACGACGCAGCGCGTCTATTCGTTTGCCGACGATCTCGGCGCTAGGACTGAGCCGCTCATGCGGCAGCGTCTCCCACGCGGGAAACTCGACGATCTCGGCCTCGGGAGTCATCGAGGCCAGGGTTCCTCTGAGCATCTCGGACTCGCGCCCGGTGGCCGTGACCACGAGCAACGCCTGCGGCAGACCATTAGCCCCGCGCTGCTCGAGGAGACCTGCGAGCAGCGGCGCACGAAGGCCTTCGGTCAGGGAGAAGTCGACATCGCGCGCAGCATACGCGAGAGCGTTGTCGAACGTGGAGGCGCGCGAAAGCGCGTGAGTCAAGCCCTGGAGGATCACCGTGCAAGCTTACGCGGGCCCACCGACAGGCGCCCCTGGCGCCGGTAGAGTTCCTTAGGACTCACTCTGCCCGAACCGTTCTGAGGACTCCCGTGTCGAACGTTCCCCCCATCGAACCATCCGAGCCCGCTCGCGACGACCGCCCACGACCCCGCTACGGCGAGTACGCGCCCGCTTCGCAGACTCCTCCTGTCGAGGCCTCGCCCACCGACGCGCGACCGCAGCACCCGGCCGCAGAAGCTCAGCCTTTCGCCGCCTCGACCTTCACTCCGACGTCCGCCGTCTTCCACAACGCTCCCCCGGCGAAGCCGAAGACGCTCGGAGTGGTGGCGTTCGTCGCCGGCCTTGTCGTTCTTCTCTTCGCCGTCGTGCTCTCCGTCGTCGGCGGCCTCGCCTTCGCGCCTATCGCGGGCAAGGCGATCACCGCCGGAGGCGTCATCGACCAGACGGTCATCACCAGCGACGACCCCGGCATCGCCGCGTTCGGAGTGCTGAGCACCGTCTTCTTCGTCGCCGGATCGCTTCTCGGTCTGTGGGCCCTCGTGCAGGGCCTCATCGCCACGATCACAAAACGCGGCAGAGCATTCGGAATCGTCGCCATGGCCCTCGCCGTCGCCACACCGGTGATCTCGTTCGTCGTGTTCTACGCCGTGACCTTCGCCTCTGCTCCAGAGATCTTCAGCAACGTCGGCTGACGTCTGGCGTCAAGCAGGTGAGTGCGTCAATTGATTGAATGAAAGTGCTGCTGGGCGGCCGTCAGCCCGTCGTCGGCGATCTTCTCGACGGCGTCAGCGGCATCCACGAGGAGATTGGGCAGAGCCTGACGCTCGGCGGCCGAGAAGTCGCGCAGCACGAAGTCGGCCGCATCCATTCGACCGGGCGGGCGACCCACGCCGACCCGCACGCGGATGAAGTCGGGTGTTCCGGCGGCGCTGATGATGTCTCTGATGCCGTTGTGACCGCCCGGACCGCCCCCCGACTTCAGCCGGAGAGTGTCGAACGGAATGTCGAGCTCGTCGTGCACAACGATGAGCCTCGATGGCTCGAGACTGTAGAAGTTCAGAAGCTGCGAGACCGGGCCACCCGAGTTGTTCATGAACGAATTGGGCTTGGCCAGAATCAGCTTCGGCCCGCCCGGGCGCAGAAACCCCTCGGCGACCGTGGAGTTCGTTTTGTGTTTGCCGAACTTCGCGCCGATTCGCGCGGCCAGTTCGGCGAGGACCATCTGGCCCACATTGTGCCTATTGCCAGCGTAGCCGGGCCCGGGATTCCCGAGCCCGGCTACGAGCCAGACGTTGTCAGACAGTTTCGTGCCTCACGTAGCGTGTAAAGAGGTGTTACTCGGCAGCCTCGGGCGAACCGGTGGCCTCGTCGCCCGCGCTCAGCGAGTCGCCGAGGTCGGCCTCTTCAGGAACGGTGACGTTGATGACGAGCAGCTCCGGGTCGCTGACGAGCGTGGCGCCCTCGGGCAGCACGACGTCCTTGGCGAGGATCTGGGTGCCCTCGACGGCGCCCTCGATGTTCACGACGATGCGCTCCGGGATGCTGATGGCCAGCACCTCGACGAGCAGCGTGTTCTCGTCGAGCGACGCCAGCGTGCCGGCGAACGACTCACCTTCGACGTGGATCGGAACCTCGACCTGGACCTTTTCACCCTTGCGTAGGACGATGAGGTCGATGTGCTCGATGATCTGCAGAACGGGGTCCTTCTGGACGTCCTTGACCAGGGCGGCCTGCTCGGTGCCCTCGATGTCGAGGTCGAGAACGGCGTTCGCCTTGCGCAGGATCAGCGCGACCTGGTGGCCGGGCAGCGTGATGTGCACGGGCTCGGTGCCGTGACCGTAGAGAACGGCGGGGATCTTGCCGACGGCGCGGATCTTGCGGGCAGCGCCCTTGCCGAACGAGGTGCGAACCTCGGCTACAACGCTGTTGTCGTTCTGGGCTTCTTTTTTGTCAGCCATGAGAATGCTCCTTGGCGAGCCACGAGGCCCGCATCGTTAGTGTCAATGATTCAACTCGACCGCGTATTGCGAGAGGAAAGACCCAGTTCTTGCGTGCCTCATCCACCGCGTCGATAACGGATGCTTTCGGGCGCCTTGGCCGCACGCCGAACGGCATCCCTCGCCGAAGTTCAGTGGCCAGTGTACACGGCGGGTCAGCGCACCGCTCGCCGCGCTCGGGCACAGGATGCCGCCACACCGATCAACGTCACGCCGATTGCGGCGACGAAGCCGATCGTCAAGACACTGGATGCCCCTCCCGCGGCATCCGAGGACAACGGCGCGACAGCGCGAAATGCGGCGGTCGACACAGCCGGGAGGAACCCCGCCAGGCCGGCGAGCAGCACGATCGTGCCAATGATCGCCGTGCCGACCGAACTCCAGGCCGCGGTGAGTGCCACTCCGCCCAGAACGAGACATCCGCCCAGAAGAATCAGCAGCGAAGGGGTATCGAGCGAACGAGCGCCGTACGACCCTGCCGACCGCAGCAGTGCGGTCGATCCGACCACGAGCAAGGCGAGCCCTCCCATCGTCGCGACGACGGCCACGATGATCGACACGACGGCACGCACGCCGCGGGAGCGAGCAGCACCCGAGCGTGAGGCGATGACACGGGCCAGCGCCGATGCGAGCAACGTGACGCCCACGGCGAGGAGGAGGCCGGACTGACACCAGAGGCTGAGCGTTATCACGCCGGTGCGCCCGAACCCCGGCAGCGCCCGCGACGCCTGCTCGACAAGGCTCGGGTCGAGAAGGAAGGCCAGACCGGCCGCGGTCACGATGACTCCGCCGACCAGCGGCCCGGCTGCCGAGAGCAGGCCGGACAGCACGACCACGATGAGGAGCACCAACCCGGCGACGGCGAGGAGAATCGCGCCGATGTCGGCGTCGGTGCGAGCCTCCTGGAGGATCTGCTGGTAAGCCCGGCCTCCGCCCGCGATCACCATCAGCAGCGCGGGCACAGTGAGGATCAGCCCGATCAGCGAGCTGACCACCCGGGCAACGACCGACCCTCCTCCGGATCGCGACCCACGGACAGAAGGTTCTTGGAAGTCGGATGCGGAGAAGATTCGCTGAGACATGCAGCGATCCTTTCAGGCTGTGGCCGGCACCGCCACCCGTCTACGGCGCGTGCTGGCGAACAGAACGCCGCCCACCACGAACACCCCGGCGATCAATTCGACGGTGTCGATGACCTCTCCGAACGCCAGCCACGATGCGAGCACGCCCACGACGGGAACGAGCATAGAGAAGGGTGCGACCACACTCGAGGGGTTGCGCTTCAGAAGGCCGCCCCAGATTCCGTAGCCGACGAGCGTGGCGATGAGCACGATGTAGAGCAGCCCGAATACAGCTGGCAGCGCGTCGAGAGTGAACATCGTTCCGAGACTGTCGCCGATGCGCTGCGGACCCTCGGCCAGCAACGCGAGCGCGAGCATCGGAACCGGCGGCACCACCGACATCCACAGCGTGAGGCGGAACGGGTTCGGGGCCTCGGCCTTGCGCGTCGAGACGTTGCCGATCGCCCAGCCGAGCGCGCCGCACAGGGTGAGGATGACGGGGAGCAACGCGGCCACCTGAGCCCTGTGCACCGCGATCGCCGCTAGTCCGAGCACGGCGACGGCGATGCCGATCGCCTGCCGCTGGGTGATCCGCTCGCGCAGCCAGATTCCCGCGATCAGCACGGTGAACGGGGCGGATGCCTGCAGCACGAGCGAGGCGAGTCCGCTCGGCATCCCGGCGGCCATGCCCGCGTAGAGGA
The DNA here is from genome assembly GCF_900177685.1 of Agreia pratensis. Classification (GTDB taxonomy): domain Bacteria; phylum Actinomycetota; class Actinomycetes; order Actinomycetales; family Microbacteriaceae; genus Agreia; species Agreia pratensis. Next base: position 131,266 of record NZ_FXAY01000004.1, on the reverse strand, counting down.
ACGCGAATTGGAGCAGGCCGATGCCGAGACCTGCGCCGAGCAGCCAGCGCAGCTTGATCTCCGGTCGAGGCACGAACAGCACCGTCGGGATGGCGATCAACGCGAATCTGAAAGCCACGAGAAAGAAGGGAGGGAAGTGATCGAGGGCGAGCGCGGTGGCGGGAAAGTTGAGCCCCCAGCACACGGCCACGAGTACGGCAAGAAGTCGATCGCGAGGGGACATATGCCCCATGGTGGCCTAGTTGTCAGTGAAGGACAATTGCATCAGAAGGTATCTACTTTGTAGCCTGACTTCATGGATGTGAATCAGCTCGCCCTGCTTCGAGAGCTTGCCGAACGCGGCAGCGTCACCGAGGTGGCCTATGCCCTGGGCAAGACCCCGAGCGCGGTGTCGCAGCAGTTGCGAACTCTGCAACGCCAGATGGGCACGGTGCTCGTCGAACGGGTTGGCCGCGGCGTGCGTCTCACCGATGCCGGCCATGCGCTGGCCGAGAGCTCCGTGCGAGTGGCGACGGCCATCGCCGAGGCCGAGGCGACCTGGAGCGCATTCCAGGGCGGCGCATCCGGAACCGTGCGAATGGCGATCTTCTACTCGGCGGCGGAGCTTCTCGTGCCCGGGCTCCTCACCCGAATGCGCGCACACTCCGGTATCGCGCTGGAGATCTCGGACCGCGACGTCTCGCAAGACGACTTCGCCGCTCTGACGAGCGACTTCGATGTCGTGGTCGCTCATCGCTCCGACGACGTGCTGCCACCCGACCGCGAGCGCCTGAGTGTCGTGCCCCTCTTGAGGGAGCCGCTCGACGTGGCCCTGCCGCTCGATCACCACCTCGCGACACGATCGCGAGTCTCACCCGCTGATGTGATCGGCGAGAACTGGATCGGGGTGCCCATCGACTTTCCGCTCGACCGTGTTCTCCAGGCGATGTCGGCCCAGGCCGGCACGGCCGCCAGGGTCGTGCACCGCACGACGCATCTGCCGCTCGCCGAGAAACTCGTGGCGGCAGGTCACGGCGTCGCGCTGCTGCCGCGCAACACCTCGCTCGAGCGGTCGCCCGGTCGATACGCGCTGCTCCCCCTCACCGATCTGAGAGCAGGCCGACATATCGAGGTTCTGATGCGGCCTGATAGAGCAGCTCGCCGTGCCGTGGGCCTCGTACTGGACGAGCTCGTTGCGGAAGCGCAGAGCGCGAGCGCCGAGGACTCGCCGTCACGCAATTCAGAGGAATAAACAGCGTTCGGTATTTCGAACAGAATATTGCGCGTCGACTCCAGTGGTGCTGTAGTTGCTATCAACCAACGGAGGTGACCATGGACGCTCGTTCCCCCGAGACATCCGGTCTCAGTGGATTGATCCCCACGGGAGCGGAACTCGCGGTACTCGCGACGGGTGCGACCTGGTCTGAAGGCCCGGTATGGATGCCGTCAACACAGTCCGTTCGGTGGAGCGATATCCCCGGCAACCGGATTCTGGAGTACTCCGCGGTCAACAGGTCTGTCTCCGTCTACGCCAGCGATGTCGAGTTCACGAACGGGCGCACACTCGATCACGACGGGTCGGTCATTCAGTGTTCTCATGGGCGCAGGAGAATCGAGCGCGACAGAGATGGTGTCGTGACACCGATCGTCGACTCGTACAACGGCGTGCGTCTGAACTCCCCCAACGACGTCGTCGTGGCCGCAGACGGCAGCATCTGGTTCTCCGACCCGCCCTACGGCATCGTCGTGTCGATCGAAGGCCACCCCGGCGAGCGAGAGTATGGCGACAACTTCGTTTTCCGGCACGATGTCGACACCGGCGACACGCGACCGGTCGTCATCGACGTCGAGGAGCCGAACGGACTGGCCTTCTCGCCCGATGGGTCGATTCTCTACGTCTCAGACACGTCTGCGGCACTGCGAACCGACGGCGGCAATCATCACATCCGCGCCTACGACGTCGACGGCACCCGATGCAAGAACGGCCGTATCTTCGCCGTCATCGGCGACGGCATCTCTGATGGCTTCCGCGTCGACATCGAGGGCAACGTCTGGACCTCGACCGCGTCAGGCGTGAGCGTCTACTCCCCCGATGGCAGAAGCCTGGGTCACATCGCGGTGCCCGAAGTCGTCTCGAATCTGTGCTTCGGCGGCCCCGACGGCACGACCCTCTTCATCACGGCGAGCACGAGCCTCTACTCCATCGCGACGTCGACCAGAGATGCCGCGTCAACGACGCCCGCACGACCGCAGGAGGCGTGAGAATGGCACTCATCGATATCACTCAAGCTCGGGAATCATCCACTCCGGTTCCCGCTGTGATGCGAGCCGTGCGCGTCCTCGATCTCATGGCACACAACAAGGGCCCGGTTACTCTCTCCGAAATCGCCAGGGTTACGGGGATGGCCAAGTCATCGATCTCGAATCTGATGACGACACTTCAAGCGGCGGGTATGGCCAGGCAGCTCTCGCGCGGCTGGGTTCTCGGTTACAAGGTGCTTGAGCTGGGCCAGTCGGTGCTGTCGTCGACCGATCTCGTCTCGGAGTTTCGCCGGCTCGCAAATATGCTCCCGACGCTCCGAGAGGAGACCGCGCTGATCGCTGTTCTCGACGGATTGGACGTGCTCTACCTGGCGCGGCACAACGGAAACCAGCCGGTGCGCCTGGCCACAGACATCGGTCACCGGCTGCCGGCCGTGGTGACGGGACTAGGCAAAGCGATGCTCGCGTCCCTTCCAGAAGAAGAGATGAACGCACGCCTCGAACACGTCACCGAGATGCCGCGTCTCACCAATCACTCCTTCCGCACCGTCGACGAGTTGCGCCGGGACCTCGCCGCCATCCGGGTACGCGGATACTCGATCGATGATCAGCAGAACACGACCGGGGTGACGTGCTTCGGTGTCGCCATCACAGGGCTACGCCAACCCACGGCGGTGAGTTCGACACTCCTGTCGTACCGCGCCACCCCCGAGCTGCGTGACCGGTTGATCCTCGACCTGCGCAAGCTGTCGAGGCAGCTCGCCGGAGCCGCGACCTAGAACCCGCGCAGCCCCGCTCCTTTCTCACCCGACGTCTCAGCCCGCGACATCGGGGCTCTTCAGCCATGCCGAAAACATCAAGATCCCACCCTCAACCCGAACGGGAGTACCCATGATTCCTCTGCTCGAAGTCAGGAATCTCGACAAGTCGTTCTTCGCCACCCACGCCGCTCAGAGTGTGAGTTTCGATGTGCACCAGGGCGAGGTCGTCTCGCTGCTCGGAGAGAACGGTGCCGGAAAGTCGACGGTCATCAAGATGCTCGCGGGCGTCTACAAGCCCGACAGCGGAACCATGACTCTCGCCGGTGCCGACCTCGCAAGCGGCCAGACCCGCCGCAGTATCTCCTTCATCCATCAGAACCTGGGCCTCATCGAATGGATGACGGTGGCCGAGAACATCGCACAGGTGCTCGGCTACCCGAAACGGCTGGGGTTCATAGACCACGCGGCGGTGATGAGGCGAGCGAGCGAGGTACTCGAGCTCGTCGGCGGAGGAATCGACCCGAATGCCAGGATCTTCGATCTGCCGCGCACCGAGCGCAGCCTCCTCGCCATAGCGCGCGGCCTCGTCACCAAACCGAAGCTCCTCGTACTCGACGAGCCCACTGCCTCGCTCCCCGCCGAAGACGTGGAGCGTCTCTTCTCCGTGCTCAGAAGGCTCAGGGACTCGGGCGTCGGAATGATCTATGTATCGCACAGGCTCGACGAGATCTATCAGATCTCGACACGCACGGTGGTGATGCGCAGCGGTCAGGTCGTCGGCGATCGAGTGGTTGCGTCGCTCAGTCACCGTGAACTGGTCGATCTCATCGTGGGACGCAACACGGTCAACCCCACCTTCGACGCACCACAGAGCGAAGTGCGACTGCGTCTCGACCAGGTGGCGGTCGGCAACGTCGGACCCGTCTCTCTCGATGTGCACCGCGGCGAAGTCGTCGCACTCTGCGGACTCCGCGGGGCAGGCCATGAGCAGATAGGCCGCGCCATAGCCGGAGACGCCAGAGTGCGTGCGGGCTCGCTCGAACTCGACGGAGCAGCGTTCGAACCCAAGAATCCCCGCGTCGCCGTCGAAGCGGGCGTCGGCTTCGCAACGTCGAACAGAGAGAGCGAGGCCGTGGGAGCCGGCCTGTCGGCGCGCGAGAATCTCTTCTTGAATCCGGCGGTGTGGGGCAGGCGGTTCTGGCAGTTCCGCGGAGCCCGGGCAGAGAAGATAGCGGCTCGCCGCTACATCGATGATTTCGGCGTGCGCCCATCCGACCCGGAACTACCGCTCGACACCTTCTCCGGAGGAAATCAGCAGAAGGTCATCCTCGCCCGCTGGTTCGGCGTAGGCCGCAAGGCCGTGGTGCTCGAAGAGCCGACGATGGGCGTCGACGTGGGAGCAAAAGCCGATATCTACGCCCTCCTGCGCGACGCCGCCAGAGAAGGCACCGCGGCCGTGGTGGTCTCGACCGATATGGAGGAGGTCACCGCCATCGCCCACCGCGCAATCGTCTTCGGCAGAGGCAAGGTCGTCGCCGAGATCACGGGTGCAGACCTCACCATTGCAAACCTGATCGCGGCCGCATCCGACCTCGACAGACAGACCACCGTGCTCGAAGGGAGCGCATCATGACAATGAACACATCGCTGAAATCGACGGCACTGGAGCCGCCGAAATCCGCTCCCTGGTACCGCAAGCTCACGACCGTCTACGGCATGGTCGTGCTGACCGGGGTACTCTTCGTGATTTTCGCGATCGCCCGGCCGGACACGTTCGCTACGCTGCTGAACTTCCAGCTGCTCGCGTCGAGTCAGTCGACGCTGCTGATCCTCGCGATCGCCGTGACCATCCCCATGGTGGCCGGCAAGATCGATCTGTCTATCGGCTATGGAGTCGGACTCTGGCAGGTGATGGCCCTGCAATGGCAGATCGCCGGCATGGACTACCGGCTGGTGATCGTTCTCAGTCTGCTCGGAGGCGCCCTCGTGGGGCTGTTCAATGCCCTTCTGGTGGAACTCGCCCAGGTCGACGCGTTCATCGCGACACTCGCCACCGGCCAGGTCATCTTCGCGATCACCTATTGGACGACCGGAGGGCGCCAGGTGACCGACAACGCCGGCGTGCGGGCGAGCGCGTTCGACGCGCTCTCGACCTGGTCGCTCGGCCCTGTTCCCGGCCCCTTCGTCATCGCCCTCGTCCTTGCCCTCCTGCTGTGGCTCGTGCTCGAATTCCTCCCCGCCGGGCGATACCTCTATGCCGTGGGAGCGAACCCCCGGGCGGCGGAACTCACCGGCGTCAACCGCCGTCGCTATGTCGTCTCCGCCATGGTTGCCTCCGGTGTGCTGACCGCCGTGGCCGGCGTGCTGCTCGCATCGAAGCAGGCGGGTGTCGCTCAGGCCAATATCGGCCCGGAATACCTTCTGCCCGCCCTGACTGCCGCCTTCCTCGGTTCGACGACTATCAAGCCGGGCCGCGTCAACGCGCTCGGAACGATTCTCGGTGTCGTCATCGCCACGATCGGCATCTCGGGCCTGCAGCAGCTCATCCCCGGCCAGTTCTTCCTCGAGCCCCTCTTCAACGGACTCACCCTGGTCGCCGCCATCACCATCGCCTCGCTCGCAAGCCGGCGCCGCGCCTCCCGCGCCGACGCTCCGATCGTCGCTCCACCCGCCGAAACCCCCGAAGAACCGCACGGCGACGACGCCGTGTCCTTCACCAACAGAGAAGAGAAATGAGCCATGACCATCCCTAGAACGGTCGGCCGGGCCGCCCTGGCGAGCCTCACCGTCGCAGTCCTCATCGGCGTCTCCGCGTGCTCCAGCGGCAGTGTGGCGGAAAAGACGGGCGGAACAGGTGCCGCGTCCGCCGCTGCCGAGGACTTCTCCTCGATCATCCCCGAGGGCGACATCGTCGAAGCCTCCAAGAAACTCGTCGCTGACAGTCTCAGTGCAGCCACGGGCTTCACGCCGTCGACCGACGGACCCACAGCCCAGAAGCCCGGCGCCAAGATCGCATATGTGGGAAGCGACCTGACGAACGGCGGCGTGAACGCCGTGGCCACCGGCCTGCAGGAAGCCGCGGCCGTCATGGGCTGGACCGTCGACGTCTACGATGGCAAGGCATCCGCCCAGGGCCGCACCACGGCGATGAATCAGGCGATCGCGGCGAAGTCCGACGCGATCATCTTGGGCGGCTCAGACCCGACGGAGTCTGCCAGCTCGATCAAGCAGGCGACGGAAGCAGGGATCCCGGTCCTCGGTTGGCATGCCGGCGCGGACACGGGTCCGGGCAACGGGCTGTTCACAAACGTGAGCACCGACCCACTGCAGGTGTCTCAACTCGCGGCCGCCTACGCGGTGGCAGACTCCGACGGCAAGGCCGGGGTCGCCATCTTCACCGATGGACAGTACGGCATCGCCGTCAAGAAGGCCGACGCGATGAAGGCGTACATCGAGGCCTGTTCGGGATGCTCCGTGCTGAGCTACAACGATTCGCCCATCGCCGAGGCGAGCCAGCGCATGCCAGGGCTGATCTCGAATCTCCTCCAAGAGCAGGGTGACAAGCTGACGTATCTGCTCGCGATCAACGGCAACTACTTCGGCGGAGCCCAGCAGGCGCTGAGGGCAGCCGGCAAGGACCCTGCCGGCTCACCGCAGTCCGTCGCCGCGGGAGACGGCGACCCCGCCGAGTTCCAGCGCATCCGGAACGTCGACTACCAGTCGGCGACCGTCGCCGAGCCGCTCGTTCTCGAGGCCTGGCAGCTGATCGACGAGACCAACCGCGCATTCGCCGGCACCGATCCGTCGACCTTCGTTCCGGCGCCCGGCCTCATCACGGTGAAGAACGTGCCGAGCGGCGACGTCTTCGATCCCGATAGCGGCTACCGCGACGTGTTCACGAAGATGTGGGGCAAGTAGCCGCACCGAGCCGGGGTGGATGCGCCATCAGCGCATCCGCCCCGCACCACCGCTTCCAGCGTCACCGCCCTACGCACCTCGAATGAAAGGGGCCCGTCATGCCCTATAGCGCCGATACCTGGCCGATCGCCGTCGCCCTACTCCAGTTCTCCTCCGTCGCGAGAGACGGCACGAAGGCGCAGGATGCCACGCCCGACAGGTGGGCTGCGGCCTTCCACCAGGTCGCTCGGGCGGGGTTCCGCAGTGTCGATCTCACCGACGTATGGGTGCGTGCTGCCGATTTGCTGCCGGCCCGGCTCAGCGCGTTCGCGGAGGCGGCGAGGTCGGAGGGCCTCTCGACTCCGGCCATCTCGCTCATCCGCCGAAGCGTGCTTCATGCGAGCCGCGGCGACGAGAACCTCGACTACAGCCACCGGGCCATCGATGCGGCAGCGTCGATCGGCGCGGGCGTCGTGTCGGTCGGTCTGCATCAGGAACTCACCGCCGAACAGAAGGAACAGCTCTGGTTCTGGACTGTCACGGGCCACCAAGACCCGGTGGGCGATCCTGACATGTGGGCGCGCGCGGTGACCCGTCTGCGAGAGCTGGGGCGTCACGCACAGGAGGTCGGAGTCCTCCTGAGCCTCGAGATGTACGAGGACACCTACCTGGGCACGGCAGATTCTGCGGTGCACCTCGTCGAAGACATCGGGCTCGACTCTGTCGGGCTGAATCCGGATACGGGCAACCTGTTGAGGCTGCACCGTGCGATCGACGACTGGCGCGACGTTCTCGAGCGCACTCTCCCCTACGCGAACTACTGGCATGTGAAGAACTACCAGCGTGACGAGGACAGGAGCTCGGGCAGATACACCGCCGTGCCCTCGACACTCGAGGGCGGTGTGATCAGCTACCGAGAGGCTCTCGACATCGCACTCTCGTGTGGATTTCAGGGCGTCATCTGCTGCGAGCAATACGGAGGCGACGGCCTGAGCGTCAGCGGCACGAATCAGCGCTATCTGCGCTCTGTGCTGCCGGAGACCAACGACTATGTCGTTCCGCAGAGCAGACGTCTGCAGCGCGCGCCCGACCGGGCCGACCTCGTGCGCTCAGAACCGCAGCAGCACCTTTCCTGACGCCGCGGAATCTTTCGCCACCGCGAACGCCTGCAACGCCTCGTCGACGCCGAACTCATGGGTGACGACGGGGCCCACCCGCAGCGAACCGTCCGCGAGCGCGGCGATCACGTCATCGATCTCGTCGTTGAATCGGAACGACCCGACGAGCTCGAGTTCACGAGTGATGGCGAGAGAGATGAGGGCGGGCTGTTCGCCCGATGGCAGGAGCCCGACCATCACGACTCGGCCGCCGCGCGTCACTCCACGCATGGCCGAGGCGAGGCCGCGGTGGCTGCCCGACGATTCGAGCGCGATGTCCGCATCGACCGCGGCGATGGCTGCAGCATCAGTCGCCAGGATCGTCCTATCGGCTCCGACTGCCGACGCGATGGCGAGCGGTCCTTCGAACATGTCGGTCGCGATGATCTCGGCGGCTCCGGCGCGCTTCAGCACGGAGACAATCAGCGTTCCGATCGGACCGCTTCCGATCACGAGAACTCGCTTGCCCCGCACGTCGCCCGCTCGGGAGACCGCGTGCCAGGCCACACTGGCCGGCTCGACGAGCGCCGCGTCGCGCAACGACAGTCCCTCGGGAAGTGCGCGAAGCATCCGTGCGTCAAGCGCGACACGAGACGCGAAAGCTCCATCGGTGTGCGGGTCCCTGGCGGCGCTGCCGAGGTAGGTGCATCCGGGTGACAGATTGGGCCGATCCTCGGGATAGCGAGAGCCGTCGCCCGCTCCGGGCGTGGCCGGATGCACCGCCACGCGGGTGCCGGCCGCGGGTCCCGAGCCGTCGGCGGCCGCGACCCGCACCGTGCCCACCACCTCGTGCCCCAGGAGCATGGGCCGCTTCAGGATCGACTCGCCAGCAGCTCCGTGCAACCAGTAGTGAAGGTCGGAACCGCAGATTCCCCCGTAGGCCACGTCGATGATCGCCTGGTCGGAACGGGCCACAGGCACGGCGATGTTCTCGACGCGCAGATCGTCTTTCGCGTGGGCCACGACGCCGACGGAGACATCGACCGAGGGTGCTTCACTGCTGGAATTCATCGGGCGCGTCTCCTAGACGATCGTGCTGCTGAGGGTTCCGATTCCCTCGAGGCGGATGTCGACCCGATCACCGGGCTCGACGGGAAGAAAGGTCCGAGGGGCTCCCGTCATCACGACGTCGCCGGCCTCGAGGTCAAGCCACGACGTGACGTAGACGAGAGTCTCGACCACCGTCGAGCCGAGATTGAATGAGCCCGATTCGGCGAGCACGACATCGTTGATGGCGACCTCGGTGGGCACGGATTCGGGATCGGCGATCTCGGTCTCGATCCACGGGCCGAGCGGTGTATAGCTCGGGCCGCTCTTGCTCTGAAAGTTCTTCTCATCGATCGGAACCTGATCGACGTTGGTCACGTCGTTCGCGATCGTGTAGCCGAGCACCGCGTCGAGAGCATTCTCTGGAGTGAGCTTTGACGCGTGCCGACCGATCACCACGGCCAGCTCGCCCTCGATATTGACCTGGCCTACTCCGCGCACGATCTCGATGGTCGCGTTCTGGCCGGTCACCGTGTGGGGTGATTTGTACCAGGCCTGAATGGGCAGCACGTGGTCGTTGTTGCCCTTGTTCTGCGCGATCCCGAGTAGCACGCGAGGATCGACGGGTGCGAGCAGAACGGCGTCGTCAAACGCCGTCGATCCGCCCGTGAACACGAGCTCATCGGCGAAGGGGTCGGCAATGTGCCGCCAGCCGGTAGCGTCGGCCACGGCGTGGCTCGGGCCATGGGATGTCTCAAGTCGAGCGATGCGCATAGCGGTGCCTTTCAGAGAGTGCGAGTAAGAGGTGAAAACCAGCCCATGGGTCAGACGACCGCGGTCATTCCACCGTCGACGTAGACGATCTGCCCGTTGACGAAGTCCGATGCACGCGATGAGAGGAACACGAGCGTGCCCACCAGATCCTGTGTGTCGCCCCAGCGACCGGCCGGGGTGCGTGTTCTGACCCACTCGCTGAAGACCGCATCGTCGACGAGCGCCTTGGTGAGCTCGGTCGCGAAGTACCCGGGCGCGAGCGCGTTGACCTGCACTCCGCTCGGTCCGAGATCGGCGCACATCCCCTTGGTCAGCATGGCGATGCCACCCTTGGTCGCCGCGTAGGCAGCGATACCTGGCCGCCCGAGCTGAGACTGCACCGAGCCGATGTTCACGATCTTGCCCGAGCCTCGACGCACCATGCCGCGTGCGACCCGCTGTCCGACGAAAAACGCGCTCGACAGATTGGTCGCGATCAGATCGTTCCAGTCGTCGACGGCGAATTCGGTGAACGGCGCCCGGCGTTGGATTCCCGCGTTGTTGACGAGGATGTCGATGTCGCCGAATTCCGACTCGATACGAGTCACGCCGGAGTCGACCGCGTCGCGATCCGTGACGTCGAACGTGGCGGTGAAGACCTCGACATCCGACGAGGCCAGAACGTCTTCGCGGGCCGCGTCGAGCGTGGCCTGATCGCGACCGTGCAGCACGACGCGCGCGCCAGCGGTCGCCAGACCTCGGGCGAGGGTGAGGCCGATTCCTCGGCTCGAGCCAGTGACGAGGGCAGTACGGCCGGTGAGATCGAATAGATCGGTCATCGGGATCCCCCTACGAAAGAGGACCGAGCAAGGTGTTCCTTCTTCGAGACCATGGCGGTGGGACGGGTGCGCACGTCTTCATCGCTGTCGAGCACGGCGTCCTGCAGCCGCGTCAGGTCTCGTCCACGCGTCTCAGGAGTGATGAACGTGGTGCCGAGGGTGATGGCCGCAAGTACGAAGACGTAGATCGCGAGCGGCAACCATGCTCCACCTGTGATGGCGATGAACCATGCGCCGAGAACGGGGGCAAGGCCTCCGGCCAGCACGGCACTCAACTCACGTGAGGTGGCTACACCGATGTAGCGGTGACGGTTGCCGAAGAGCTCCGGCAACATCGCGCACTGCGCGCCGAGCATCGTGTTGACACCGAAGCCGATGGCGACGGCGATCACGATGATCACGATGACGGGGTTGCCGAGCGACAGCAGCCACCAGCCCGGGAAAGCGAGCACGAGCAGGAACGCTGCCCCGAATCGGTAGACCGGGAGCCGTCCGAACCGGTCGGACAGGTGCCCGGCGAAGGGCACCGAGATCATGCCCACCAGAGAGCCGACCGCGACGGCCAGCGGCCCGATCCACGCGCCGATTCCGATGGTGCCGACCACATAGCTCACGGCGAGCGTGTTGAAGAGGTACGAGCCACCGTTCTCCGCCATCCGGAGACCGATGCCGCGCAGAACAGAGGGGAAGGAACTCGTGAAGATCTCTTTCAGCGGGCTGTCGGCGACCTGTTCCTGCTTCTCGAGTTGCACGAACGTCGGGCTCTCGCGCAGCCGGAGCCTGATGAACAGGGCGACCCCGATGAGAACGATCGAGGCCAGGAATGGGATGCGCCAGACGCCCGACAGAAGCACTTCGGTCGGCAGCGTACCGAGATAGACGAAGACGCCGGCCGCGAGAAGAGTTCCGGCCTGGATGCCGATGAAGGGCAGAGCAGCGAAAAAGCCTCGACGACGAACGGGCGCGTACTCGGCCATGAGCACGGTCGCACCGGCCTGCTCGGCACCGGCCCCGAATCCCTGCAGCAAACGCATGAAGACGAGGAGGATGGGAGCCCAGATGCCGACCTGCTCGTAGCTCGGCAGAACGCCGACGAGCGTCGACGCTCCGCCCATCAGAGCGATCGTGACGAGAAGAACCCACTTGCGACCGAGACGGTCTCCGATGGTTCCGAAGAAGATACCGCCGAGCGGGCGCGCGATAAAGGCGACTCCGAACGTGGCCATGCTCGCCACGACACCCACCGCGGGATCGAGACCGCTGAAGAAGACCTTGGAGAAGATGAGCGCCGAGGCCAGCCCATAGAGAGCGAAGTCGTAGTACTCGAGCGCGCTTCCCACGCTGGAGGCGAGCGTTGCTCGACGAAGATTCGCAGCGTAGTCGGGATCGTCGGATGCCCTGGCCGGTGTCGCTTGATCGTGTGTAGTCACGGTTGTTCCCCTCGCTCGGAGACACCTCACGCGGTGCTCTACGAGAAGTCACCGTTGATTTCGAGGCGTCGACCTCAGCGGGCTGCTTTGCCCGCCGAGACCGACGCTAACACTCCGCTGAACAGAGTTCAACATTGTGAACGAATTACTTTGCGCTCACTTTATCCGCGACCATCACGCGACAAGCAGAGGACGCGTCAATTCATCGGCGGCCACACGCAGAGCATCGAGAACGTCATCGCGCTGCTCCTGGGTGTCTCCCGGATGCACGAGAGACGCCCCGATGCTGAACGAGGGTTCGCCCACCCGGCTCGACGGGATGAGAACGGCGAGTCCGAGCACACTGAGGTGCACTTCACCGTCGTCTATCGCGTATCCGCGCGTTCGCGTCTCTTCGAGCTTCGCCTGCAACGACTCGAGGTCGGCGGTCGATCGATTCGTGAGGGTCACGAGGTGGCTGGGCTCCCTGAAGAGTGCCTCGATGCGCTGCGGATCGAGCTCGGCGAGCAGAGCGGTGCCCACGGCGGTCGCGGATGCCGGATAGCGATCGCCCACGCTGGCCGAGAGGGGAAACCTCTCGCGCCCCTCGTACACGGCCAGATACAGGACCCGCGCCCCGTCGAGCATCGCGATCTGCACGAGCTGAGAGCGCAGCACCTCAGACTCCTCGCAGATGCGATAGAACTCGCGGATCTGATCGAACCCGGCGAGATACGCGCTGCCGAGCTCGACAGCGCGCCTACCCAGAAGAAAGCCACTCTCCGTGCGACGCACCAGTCCGCCCTCCTCGAGGGAGGCGCACAGATTGGACGTGGAGGACTTCGCGATGCCCAGCTCACGTGCAATGTCACTCAAGGCACGGGCGCGCCCCGGCGTCTCCGCGAGAAGATCGAGGATCTTGACGGCCTTCACGACCGCCGGAGCGAGCGCAGCCTTGTCGGCCTCGGTGTCTGGAACGGCCATCGTCTCCCCTTCGACTCGGACTCGCGGCCCGTCGGCTAGTAGAACTCGACCGTATCAACCCGATTGATCAGATCTTCGCCGTCGAGATAACGCCGCGCGTTCTCTGCGAAGAGTTCGGCAATAAGTCGGTCCTCTTCAGAGTTGACCGCAGCGGTGTGCGGGCTCACCAGCACGTGAGGCGAATCCCAGAGCGGGCTGTCTTCTGACAGCGGCTCGGACGCGAACACATCCAGCGCCGCGAAGCCGACTCGCCCATCGGCGAGAGCGGCGACGAGGGCCTCTTCGTCGATGACGGTGCCGCGGCCCACGTTCACGAGAGTGGTACCGGGAACGACGTTCGCGAGCACACGGGCATCGATCATCTTCTCGGTCGCAGACGTTCCTGGGAGCGTGACGACGATCCCGTCGACGCGTGCCACAACCTCGGCGAGACTGTCGGGATGCACGACCTCGTCGACGTGCTCCACGGGCGTCGCGTGCCGACTGGTTCCGATGACCTTCGCCCCCATCGCCTTCAGTTTTCGAGCGGTCTCGCGACCAATACTGCCGAGCCCCACGACGAGAATCGTCTGCTGACCCAGGTGCTTCATGTTCCACCGGTCGGTCCAGCGGTGCTCGCGCTGCTGTTCTTGCAACCGCGGGAGAGTCTTGGCACCCGCGAGAAGACCGAAGACGGCGAACTCGGCGAGCGGCCCGACATGCACGCCGGCCGACGAGGTCACGGCCACACGTTCGAGCTGATCGGCGGTCAGGCCGGCCTTCTTCACTTGACCTCCCACACCCGCGGGCATGCCCTGAACCCAACGAAGATCCGGGTTCGCGTCGGCAGCTCGCTTGAGTGCGGTCGCCGATTCGTCTGGCAGGCCGTACAACACCTCGGCACTGTCGATCAGAGCTTCGAAGCGCTCCTGCTGTTCCGGAGCGCGTTCGAAAGAGGGATCTCCTGAGTGGTCGCCGGGGAAGCGCATGGGAGGCAGAAGCTCCTGGTCGCGGATGAAATCGATACGGGGCTCGCGCGCGACGACCATCTCGATGAGCTCTTCACTGATCGGGGTCGCCGCCACAACGCGGAGTCGATGGTCTTCTCGGGTCACGTCAAAGGTCCTTAGAAATCCGTAAACTTGTCTGAGCTTCAGTCTATCCAGCTATTCACTACTGTGAACAGTGTTCTATATGCTGTTCACATGTCAATGGCGCATACAGCATCCTCCGACGAACGACTTTCGATCGGCATGATCGGTCTCGGCAATATGGGAACCCCCATGGCGCTGAATCTCCTCGCCGCGTTCCCACACTCTCTCTCGGTCACGGCTCGCTCTCGCGACCGAGCCGCCGCCGTTCTGTCGGCAGGCGCATCCTGGGTCGACACCCCGGCCGACGTGGCCGAGGCAAGCGACGTCGTCGTTCTTATGGTCCCCGACCTTCCTCAGGTCGACGAACTCCTTTTCGGAGATCGCGGCATGGCCGAGACTCCGGCCACCTGTGTGGTCGTCGTCTGCTCGTCGGTCTCGCCCACAGGCATCCGCGCGACGGACGACCGGTTACGGCAGCAGACGGAGGGCCGAATGCGCATCGTCGACGCGCCCGTGTCGGGAGGGACGGAGGGTGCCGCTGCGGGCACCTTGTCGATCATGGTGGGTGGCACAGAGGCCGACGTCAACATCGCCCTGCCCCTTCTGTCGGCTTGCGGCACGCCGGTGCATCTCGGCCCTCTGGGCTCCGGCGATATCGCCAAGGCCTGCAACCAGCTCATCGTCGCCGCCACGATGGCAGCGATCAGCGAGGCCAGCGTCATCGCCGAGCGCTCCGGTCTCGACCTCGACGCCCTGCTGACGCTCTTGCAGGGCGGATACGCCGGCAGTCGTGTCCTCGAGACCAAGAAGGACAGGCTCGTAGAGCGCGACTACTCCCCCACGGGCGCCGCCCGTTACATGGTCAAAGACCTGTCTTTCGCCCACGCCGCGGCCGTCGAGACGGCCACCGCCGCCCCGATTTTGGATGCGCTGCGCGGACAGTTCGACGGCCTGGTCGCGGCGGGTCTCGGCGACGACGACCTCGCCGTCATTCACCGCTATATACGAGACCCCGAACAACCCCGTTAGCTACGCTGTAGACGACGGAACAACACCTAGGAGACCAGACAGTGTCAGACACTTCAAGTTCGACGGCCACCGCCAACATCGGCGTGGTCGGCCTCGCCGTGATGGGCTCGAATCTCGCCCGCAACCTCGCCAGCCGCGAGGGAAACACGGTAGCCGTGTACAACCGCTCGCCCGAGCGCACCGACCTTCTCACCAGCGAGCACCCCGAGGCCGAGTTCGTCGCTTCGAAGACGATCGAGGAGTTCGTGGCTTCACTGCAGAAGCCCCGTACCGCGATCATCATGGTGCAGGCCGGCAAGGGCACCGATGCGGTGATCAGTCAGCTGTCCGACCTCTTCGAAGAGGGCGACATCATCGTCGACGGCGGCAACGCGCTGTTCACCGACACCATCCGACGCGAGAAGGCGGCGCGCGAGCGCGGCCTCAACTTCGTCGGCGCCGGAATCTCGGGCGGCGAGGAGGGCGCTCTCAACGGCCCCAGCATCATGCCCGGCGGTTCGGCCGAGGCGTACGAGACGCTCGGCCCCATCCTCGCCTCGATCGCCGCGGTCGCCGAGGGCGAGCCCTGCGTCACCCACGTGGGCACCGACGGCGCCGGCCACTTCGTCAAGATGATCCACAACGGCATCGAATACGCCGACATGCAGCTCATCGCCGAGGCATACGATCTGATCCGTCGCGGCACCGGCTACTCCCCCGCTCAGATCGCCGATGTCTTCGCCGAGTGGAACACCGGCGAGCTCGAGAGCTACCTCATCGAGATCACGGCCGAGGTTCTGCGTCAGGTCGATGCCGAGACCGGCCGCCCCCTCGTCGATGTGATCCTCGACCAGGCCGGATCGAAGGGCACAGGCGTCTGGACCGTGCAGACCGCGCTCGACCTCGGCATTCCCGTCTCGGGCATCGCCGAGGCCGTCTTCGCCCGGGCGCTGTCGTCCAAGCCCGCCCAGCGCGCCGCATCCAGCAGCCTGCCCGGCCCGAGCGAGACCGTGGCCGTCGACGACCCCGCCGCGTTCATCGAAGACGTGCGCAAAGCGCTCTACGCGTCGAAGATCATCGCGTACTCGCAGGGCTTCGACGCCATCGTCGCCGGCGCAGAGCACTACGGCTGGGACATCAAGAAGGGCGAGATCGCCAAGATCTGGCGCGGCGGCTGCATCATCCGCGCCCGCTTCCTCAACCGCATCACCGAGGCGTACGCCGAGAACCCCGGCCTCGTCGCCCTGGTCACCGCGCCGTACTTCACCGAGGCCATCGCCGGAACGCAGGACGCCTGGCGTCGTGTCGTCGTGAGCGCCGTGCAGGCAGGAATCCCGACGCCGGCGTTCTCGTCGTCGCTCGCCTACTACGACGGCCTGCGCGCAGACCGTCTGCCGGCATCCATCGTGCAGGGACAGCGCGACTTCTTCGGAGCGCACACCTACAAGCGCATCGACAAAGAGGGCACGTTCCACACCCTCTGGTCTGGCGACCGCACCGAGATCGAATCCGAGGGCTCCTCGCACTAGACGACGCGAAAAGCCCCGTGCCTGCTGTTCAGCGGGCACGGGGCTTTTTTCGTCTACAGCACCTTCGAGAGGAATGCCTTCGTGCGATCCTGTTGAGGGTTCGTGAGCACCTCGCGAGGCTCGCCTCGCTCGACTACGACCCCGCCGTCCATAAAGACAAGCGAGTCGGCGACCTCTCTGGCGAAGCCCATCTCGTGCGTCACCACGATCATCGTCATGCCGTCTCTGGCGAGCTGCTTCATCACGTCGAGAACCTCACCCACGAGTTCGGGGTCGAGCGCAGACGTGGGCTCATCGAAGAGCATCAGCTTCGGGTCCATGGCCAGGGCCCGGGCGATCGCGACGCGCTGCTGCTGTCCGCCCGACAGCGACGCCGGGTAGGCCTTCGCCTTCTCGGCAAGCCCGACCCGGGCGAGCAGCTCGAGGGCACGCGCAGACGCCGCGGCACGGCTCTGACGCTTCACCTGCAGCGGTGCCTCCATGATGTTCTCGAGAACGGTGAGATGCGGAAACAGGTTGAAGCGCTGGAACACCATGCCGATGTCCTTGCGCTGTGCCGCCGCTTCCTTGGGCTTGAGTTCGTAGATCTTGTCACCGCGCTGGCGATACCCGATCAGTTCGCCGTCGACCGTGAGCCGGCCTCCGTCGAGCTTCTCGAGGTGGTTGATGCAGCGTAAGAACGTGGACTTGCCCGAGCCGGACGGCCCGATGACGCACACCACCTCGCCGCGGTTCACGGTCAACGAGATGTCTTTCAAGACGGTGTGCGAGCCGAACGACTTCACGACGCGGTCGGCGATCACCATGGGGATGGATGCGAGGGGTTCGGTCATGAGGATCGGCCTTCCGTCGAGGTGCCCGGTTGCGCGGCGATCGGAGCCGTCGGCGTCGCGCCGACGAGCACCGTCGGATTGTCCGCTCCCGGCCCCACATCGACGAACCTCGACCCGCGGGCGAAGCGGCGCTCGAGAAAGTACTGGCCGATCATGAGCAGCGACGTGAAGAACAGATACCAGATCGACGCCACGATGAGCAGCGGAATGGGATTGAACGTTTCGGCCGAGATATCCCGCGTGCGCGTATAGAGGTCGGTCGACAAGGGCACCGCCGTGACGAGGGAGGTCGTCTTCAGCATCGAGATCACCTCGTTGCCGGTGGGCGGAATGATCACCCGCATCGACTGCGGAATGATGATGCGACGCATCGTCTGCGACCATGACATGCCGAGAGCAGTCGATGCCTCGCTCTGCCCGGGGTCGACCGAGAGCATTCCCGCTCGCACGATCTCGGCCATATAAGCGGCCTCGTTGAGTGCAAGACCGATGACTGCGAGCCAGAACACGCTGATCGCATCCTGCGTGGTCCAGCTGAACAGCACGTCCGAGCTGAAGGGCACCCCGACCGAGATGGTCTTGTAGATCGTGGCGAGCAGGCCCCAGAAGACCAGCTGCACGTAGACGGGGGTGCCGCGGAAGATCCACAGGTAGGCCCAGGCCACCGACTTCAACACCGGGTTGGGCGAGAGCCTCATCACGGCGAGGAGAGTGCCGAGCACGATCGCTCCCACCATCGCCAACACGGTCAGCTCGATGGTGACGAGCGCCGCCTGCGAGACGCGCACGTCGAAGATGTACTTGCCCACCGCCGGCCAGTCGTACGCCGGGCGGAAGAACGCCGCATCGACGACGAACAGCACGACGATGAGGATGATGACGACGGCGACGACGTTGCGAACCGGATGCCGGAGCGGGATCGCGACGATCCGCTCCGGCTGGCCCGAGGATCCTGTGGTCTCCATTCGAGTTACTCCGTGGCGCCGTTGATATCGATCTTGTCGATCGCGCCCTGCTCGACGCCCCACTTGGTGAGGATGTCCGTGTACGTTCCGTCATCCATCAACGACTGCAGTGCGGCCTGAAGAGCCTCGCCAAGCCCCGAGTCCTTGGCGATCGGCATGCCGTAGAGGAACACCGAGTAGACCTCGCCCGAGGTCACGAGCTTGCCGTCGGACTGTGCGACCGCGTACTGCGTCACAGGAGAGTCTGCGGACATCGCGTCGGCTCGTCCGAGGCTGACGGCTGCGGTCGCGTCATCCTGCGTGTCGTAGCCGAGCAGGTCGATCGGATCCTTGCCCGCCGCAACACACGCCGCCGACTTGGCGGGACCATCGTCGAGCGCCTCCGTCGTGCCGTTCTGCACGGCGAGCTTGATGCCGCAGGCGTTCTCGGGGTCGATCTTCTTGTCGGCCAGCGAAGCCCACTGGATTCCCGCGGTGTAGTAGTCGATCATGTCGACCTGCTGCTGGCGTTCTTTCGTATCGAAGAACGACGACAGCCCGAGGTTGTACTTTCCACCTGTGATTGACGGAATGATGTTGTCGAACTTGGCGATCTGATAGTCGGTCGTCAGTCCGAGCTTGGCCGCCATCGCGTCGGCGAGTTCGATCTCCCAGCCCGTCGGATTGCCATCGGCATCCTTGAACTCGTTCGGGGCGTAGGTCGCGTCGGTGCCGATCACGAGCTTGCCGGCCGACGCGATGTCTTTGGGAAGGAGTTTCGCCGCGGCATCGTCCTTCGCGACGGCCGGGGCTGTGCCGCTCGACGCGGGCGCGGTGGGTTCGTTGTTGACGCACCCCGTGAGCAGGAGGGCCGCGCTGGCCAGCAGAGCGACGGGGACGAGTCTGATCGATTTCATTGGAGCCTCATTCGGTGTGGTGATGTCAATGATGGTGATGCGGGGTCAAGAAGCGTAAGAGCGAATTCGTGTCATCAGAAGACCTGACGGCCCCGCACCCAGGTCTCGCGGGTGCGGGTCTCTGAGATGAGTTCGGTCGGCGAGACGAAGGGGTCGCGATCGACGACGACCAGGTCGGCATCGAATCCTTCCGCAATGCGGCCGGCCGAGTCGTGGCCGTTGATGCGGGCGGAACCTGAGGTGTACGACGCGAGTGCCTGCTCGAGGGTGAGCGACTGGGCAGGGTAGAAAGCCTTCGAGGTATAGTCGGCATCTCCCGGCGGAAGCGTGCGGTTGACCGCGACATGTATCGCCGCCCAGGGGTCGGGCGTCGTCACAGGCCAGTCGCTGCCGGAGGCGAGGCGTGACCCCGCGTTCGCCAGATCGGCGAAGGGATATTGCCACGCCGACCGCTCTTCTCCCAGCACCGGCAGGTTCAACTCGACCATCTGCGGCTCGAAACTCGCCCACAGCGTCTGCAGATTCGCGGTCACGTCGAGCTCGGCGAAACGGGAGATGTCGTGTGGATGCACCACCTGCACGTGGGCGATGTGATGCCTGTTCGCACTCGGCCCATTGCGCCTCTGCGCCTCGGCAAAAGCATCCAAAGCCTCGCGCACCGCGCGATCGCCGATCGCGTGAAAGTGAATCTGGAAGGCGAGCGCGTCGAGAGAAGCAACGTAGTCGCCGAGCACAGCGGGGTCGACGAAGGACAACCCCGACCCGAGTCCGCCTGCGCCGCATCGACACCCGGTGGGCACGACATAGGGATCGATCATCGCCGCCGTCTGGTTCTCGGGAATGCCGTCCTGCATGATCTTGATGCTCGACGCGGCGAAGCGTTCGTGCGCGAGCTGCTCGCGTCGCGCAACGAGTTCGGGAATCTGCTCCGAGCCTCGGTTGCGGTCCCACCACAGGGCGGCCACGACACGGGCTGTGAGATCGCCGTTCTTCGCCGCACGCAGATAGACGTCTCCCGTGTCACTGTGGTTTCCGTAGTCGCCGACGATGGCGTCTTGCCAGCCGGTGACTCCGACCGAATGCAGATAGCCCTGTGCCGCGAGGAGCGCCGAATAATTGTCGTCGTCGGTGTCATCGGGGACGAGCCGCGAGACCAGCAGCCGGGCGCCCTCCTGCAGCACTCCACTCGGTGAACCGTCGGCGTTCCTCTCGATACGGCCGTCCACCGGGTCTGGGGTGTTCCTGTCGATCCCTGCGAGCTCGAGAGCCCGAGTCGACACCCAGGCGCCGTGGTGGTCACGGTTCGCGAGGAATACAGGCCGTGCGCCGACGACGGCATCGAGATCGGATGCCTGCGGCACGCCCCCGGGGAACGCCGCGAGCTGCCATCCCCCGCCCAGAATCCAAGGCAGGTCGGGATTGGCCTCGGCGTATGCACGGATGATGGAGAGGTATTCGTCTCGCGTCGACGCCGGGGACAGGTCACAGCGCATGCGCTCGAGACCACCCTCGATGGGGTGGATATGGGCGTCGGTGAAGCCGGGTAGAAGGAGGCCGCCCTCGAGGTCGACCCTGCGGGTGCCGACGCCGACCACACCGTCTACATCCGAACCCACTGCGATGATGCTCGTGCCCGAGATCGCTACCCGCGTCGATGTGGGGAGCAGTCGACTGCCATCGAAGACAGAGCCGTTCTCGAAGACGATGTCTGCATGAATTGTCACTTCTGGTGTCCTCCGATATCCAGAGCATAACTCACCGATGGCGACGGAATCAGTGCGGTAATGAAGTGTTTACAACCCGGATCCGCAGCTCAATGCACCGGATGAGAGACTAGAGCGCAGATGTCCTCATACTCAGACGAACCAGAGCTCTCGGGCTACGTTCCACACGGCGAGCGTTCCCTTCGAAGTGTGCGCATGCGCCGCGCGATGCGCATCGTCGTGGTCGTCGGACTCATCTGTCTCGTGCTGCCAGGAATCCTCACCACGGCGAGCTTCAGCCACGCCACGGCAGAGCGCGCCTGCGCGATCATCGCCCCCTACCAAGATCCGTCGACGCAAGGCTCGTCAGCGCACTTCGAACTCTTCGGAGACGGAGGTCTCGGATGGCAGTGCTACACCGTGGGTGCCTACGGCGGCGACCGCAATGTCGCACCGCTCGGACTCTTCCCCTCGATTCCCACCAGACCTGAGCCCGGCGAGCCTAGCTAGCCCAGACTCGCTAGCCCAGGCGCGTGACGACCTCGCGGGCTGAGGGATTGGTGGCGCTCGTGCCGTCGGGGAAGATCACGGTCGGAACAGTCTGGTTTCCGCCGTTCAGCGACGCGACCAGCTCGGCGGTTCCGTCGACCTCTTCGATGTTGACCTCGGTGTAGCCGATGCCCTGCTTGTCGAGCTGAGTCTTGAGCCGTGAGCAGTAGCCGCACCAGGTGGTGGAGAACATGGTGATGGTGCCGGCGGCGGGAATGTAGTCCATGCCTACGAGCCTACGCTCGAAAAGTGATCAGGCATCCCCGTCGAACATGCTCGTCACGGAGCCGTCTTCGAAGACCTCGTGGATGGCCCGCGCGATGAGCGGTGCGATCGGCAGGATCGTGAGCTTGTCGAATCGCTTCTCGACCGGCAGCGGCAACGTGTCGGTGACCACCACCGAATCGATGAAGTCGGACTGAAGAATCTCGGAGGCCGGGTCGGAGAACACAGCGTGGGTGGCCGCGACGACGACGCTCAGGGCACCCGCCTTCTTCAGCGCTTCGGATGCCGCGACGATCGTCCGACCGGTATCGATCAGGTCGTCGACCAGCAGGCAGACCCGACCGCTGACATCTCCCACGATCTCGTGCACCGAAACCTGGTTGGGAACGAGGGGGTCGCGACGCTTGTGGATGATGGCGAGCGGCACACCGAGCTTGTCGCTCCAGATGTCGGCCACACGCACGCGGCCCATGTCAGGAGACACGACGGTGAGCATCGACGGGTCGAGAGCGGTGCGCATGTGCGCGAGAAGCACCGGCATCGCGAACAGGTGGTCTACGGGGCCGTCGAAGAAGCCCTGGATCTGTGCGGCGTGCAGGTCGACCGACATGATCCGGTCTGCGCCGGCGGCCTTGAAGAGGTCTGCGACCAGGCGGGCCGAGATCGGTTCGC
This sequence comes from Agreia pratensis, assembly GCF_900177685.1. Taxonomy (GTDB): domain Bacteria; phylum Actinomycetota; class Actinomycetes; order Actinomycetales; family Microbacteriaceae; genus Agreia; species Agreia pratensis. The sequence continues at coordinate 108,785 of NZ_FXAY01000004.1, read as the reverse complement.
GTCCACGGCCCTTCTTGTCTTGGCGTGCATACGGATAAAACGGCGCGACCACGGTGATGCGTTTGGCCGACGCACGCTTCAGGGCGTCGACCATGATGAGCTGCTCCATGAGCCACTCGTTGATCGGTGCGCTGTGAGACTGGATGACGAAGACGTCGGCGCCCCGGACGCTGTCGTCGTAACGCACGTAGAGCTCGCCGTTGGCGAACGTGCGGGCATCGGTGGGGAGCAGATCGGTACCGAGCGCCGCCGCGACATCGATGGCCAGCTGCGGGTGTGCGCGACCGGATGCGACCAGAAGGCGCTTCTCCCCGGTGGAGGTGATGTCCGACAAATTAGTCTCCACTCTGTTCAGGCGCGCGTTGTTCAGATGCATGGTCTTCAGCGGCGGTCGCCGCGGCGGTTCCCGGTCGGTTGGTTGCGACCCAGCCTTCGAGGTTTCGCTGCGGAGCGACGTTGATAGCCAGGGCTCCGGCGGGCACGTCCTTGCGGACGACCGTTCCGGCGCCCGTATAAGCTCCGTCGCCAATTCTAACGGGGGCGACGAACACGTTGTGCGATCCGGTGCGCACGTGCGAACCCACGATCGTCTTGTTCTTGTTGACGCCGTCGTAGTTGGCCGTGATGGTGCCGGCTCCGACGTTGGATGCGACCCCGACCGTGGTGTCGCCGATGTACGAGAGGTGCGGCACCTTGCTGCCCGCTCCGATCGTGGAGTTCTTCGTCTCGACGAACGTGCCGATCTTGCCTCCGGCCTCGAGGATCGTGTTGGGGCGCAGATACGCGAAGGGGCCGACGCTGGCACCGGAACCGATGACCGACAGGGTCGCATCCGTTCTTTTGACTTCGGCGCCCTCGCCGATCTCGCAGTCGACGAGCGTCGTGTCGGGACCGATCGTGGCGCCGGTCGCGATAACCGTCGCGCCGCGGATCTGCGTTCCGGGGAGAATCTCGACATCATTGGCGATAGTTGCCTTGAGATCGATCCAGGTTGTAGCGGGGTCGTGCACGGTGACGCCCGCGAGCTGCCATCCGCGCACGATCAACGCGTTGAGCTTGGCGGCCGCGACGCTGAGCTGAGCTCGGTCGTTGATGCCCTCGACGAGCCAGGGCTCGGAGACGGGAACGGCAGCGACCTCGGAACCCGCCTCGCGCAGCAGGCCGACCACATCGGTCAGGTACTTCTCTCCCTGCGAGTTCTGCGTGTTGAGCGAGGCGAGCGTGTCACGCAGTTCAGAGAGGCCGAACAGGTAGACGCCCGCGTTGATCTCGGCGATCGCGAGTTCGGATTCGGACGCGTCGCGGTGCTCGACGATACGCTCGAGCCGGCCGTCGGCATCGCGCACGATACGCCCGTAGCCCGTGGCGTCGTCGAGGAACGCCGAGAGGAGCGTGGCGGACGATGCGCCGGCGCGGTGCGATTCGATGAGCGCGGTGAGCGTGGCCGCATCGAGCAGGGGCACGTCGCCGTTGACGACGAGAACCTCGCCGGTGAAGTCGGCCGGAAGTGCCGCGACGGCCTGTTCGACCGCGCGCCCCGTTCCCGGGATCTCGTCTTGATCGACGATCATGCCTCCGGGTAGCTGCTCGTCGATGACCTCGGCGAGCTGGTCGCGTTCGTGACGCACGACGGCGACCGTGTACGCGGCATCCATCTCACGCGCCGTCGCGAGCACGTGGCTCACGATGGGGATACCCGCGAGGGTGTGCAGCAGTTTGGGAGTGGTGGACTTCATGCGCGTGCCCTGGCCTGCCGCCAGGATCACGATGGCCAGGTGGGAATCGGTCAATGCTCTGCTCCGGTTTCTGGCTGCGGCACGGCGTCCGTCGTCGGCCGCGGTGCGGTTTGCGTCGCCTCAACGATACCGGCAGCGGGGAACTGCTGCGCACGGCATACTTGCGCTATGACGCGAGGATTGGGGCCTCTGGCCATGGCGCTCGGCATTCTGCTTCTGGCCGGATGCTCGGCAGACGCGGGCGCGCCCACGCCGGGCCCGTCGGCGAGTGGCTCCCAGAACGGCTCCGCTGCGGACGACGCACGCCCCGTGCTCGCACCCGGGACGACTGCGGCATCCGGCAGCTTCGTCGGCTCGGGAGATGTGATGGGCTCGGTTGTCGTCCGGGTGAACGACGCGGGCATCTTCGAACTCGTGGTCGACGACCTCGTCGTGTCAGACTCCGCCGCCGTGCAATTCACGCTCACCGCCGATGCGCTGTCGCCTGAGGAACGTTGTCTCGACTCCGACTGGCGCTTCGGGCTCGGGCAGGCGGATGCGGGCCACGACCCCGCGGCCCAACTGGTCTTTCCGATCGGCGGCAGCGACGGCATTGGGCAGGGCGACCTCTCTTTCATTCGAGAAGTAGTCGTAACCCGCGCAGCGTCGGGCGGCGCAGTAGACAAGTCCTGCCCCATTCCGATCGTCTCGCACGCGACACTGACGTGGGACACTCCTGACCTGCGCCCTGGCCTCTCCGTCGCGGACTCGGGCGCGACGACGGGAGCCATGGGCACCGTGAGCCTCGACAGCGATAACAAGCCGATCGCCTACACGGTCGCGCAGGGTGACACTCTCGCTGCAGTGGCCGAGCGCTTCGGCATCGCCCTCGACGATCTGTTCTACCTCAACCCGAGGCGCTCTCCCAACCCGGAAGACGCGCAAGCCTTCACGGGCGAGATGCTCAACCTCTCTCGCGAGAATCGGTGACGCGTCGCGTCGCTGTGTTGTCGCAAGATCGCGTGATTGCGCGCGAGACCACTCCCGCAATATCGCTCCGCTGCAGCACTAATCGGCCCGCTTCACCTTGTCTCAGCGACAGCCATGAGAGCTAGAAGGGGCAGTCGGCGAGATCGTTCTCCGTCTCTGTCGTCGCCACAGTTGCAGTCGCGTTGATAAGCGCTTGTGGTGCGGGTTGCATCCTGCCTTCCGGCCGGATGGTGTATTGGTAGCCGGCGGGTGACGTGGCCGTCAGGGTGTCGTCTCCGTTTTGGGTGATCTGCCACCTCGTGTGGTGTTTCACCTTGTGGTGGCGCTGGCTGAGGGGTGCGAGGTTCTCGGGAATCGTGTTGCCGCCGTAGGCGTGGTCTTCGGTGTGGTCGATGTCGGCCTGTTCCGATGGGACGGTGCAGCCCGGGAACACGCATGTCGGGTGCACCAACCGGGCGTGGTCGATCATCTGTGCGGTGGGCCGGTAGTCGCGGGGCTCGGTGGTCAGGATGCGGCCCGTGATCGGGTCGGTGAGAATTCGCCTCCACGACGTCGCCTCCGCGGTCAACTGTGCGGCGGTGGCCGGGTCGATCGGCCCATACCCGCGAAGGATCGCCGCTTCCTGCCCAACCCCGAGCAGTGTCATCGCGGGGACCATCACATGAACCCGTCCCCGGATCCCGCGGTTCGCACCAGGAATCGACGTTTCGCCGTTGAGCAGCAGATCGGTGAGGACATCGAGCTTCAGATGACCCATACTCCGCGGATCACCCGAAGCCCGAAGCCCTGCGGCCAGGCGGGTGGCACGGTCGGTGATGGCGTGGATCTCGGGTGCCGGCGCGAACAGGGTCAGGTACGCCATGCCATCCGCTGCCGGATCAACATAGATACGCCGGGTCGCCGCTGCTTTCTCTGCTCGTTCGACTGCCGTGGAGGGTTGAGATAGTTCGACCTGTGCTCGTGCTGTGCGGTCGAGTTGCTTCGGATTCACCTCCCCGGCCAGCGCGGCGAGCCGGGTGTCGTAGGCGACCAGCGCCTGACCGTCGAGACCGTCGGCGTGTTTGGCGATGACCTCGGCATGCTCCCATGACACGACCCCGGCGGCGACGGCTGCCAGGGTGGCTGGAAGCGAGGTGACCAGGGCAGTACTCGTGTCGACGAGGGTCGCCGTCTTGTATTCGGTGCGGCGGGTGAGCCTGGCGAGTTCGGTGACGAGCTCGACCCGTTCGACCCGGGCTCTCGACCACACGGGACCACCGGTGGACCTGTCGGACGGTGCTTGCCGGTGCAGGTGGTTTCTCGCGTCGGTGACGCGTTCGGCCCTGGCCGCAGACAGCACTGCTATCTGCTGATCGAGGGCGGCGACCTCCTCGAGTGCGACCACATACGGGTCGGGCTCAAGGGAAGGGATGGGGACTGTCATACGAGAAGTCAAACAGCAGCCACCGACACCGACCCAAATCACGCATTCTATTGCTCATCAGGTGATTCGCCTGTGGATAGATGGTGAAACAAGGGTCCTGTGGAGGAGTAGACAGCAGCGGTTGGCGGGTGGTCTCGATACGGCCGCGGGCGGCCTACTCGACCAGCGCGATGAGGCGGGCGGCCTACTCGACCAACGCGATGAGGGCGGGCGGCCTACTCGACCAGCGCGATGAGGGCGGGCGGCCTACTCGACCAACGCGATGAGGGCGGGCGGCCTACTCGACCAACCCGATGAGGCGGTCGACTCGACGGCGGATCAGCGAGACGCCATCGCACCGCTCGCGTCAGCAGCCGCCGACCTGCTCCGAGTCGAGAGGCCAGCGAATATCGAGCACGTCACCGGGCTGCACCTCGAGGTAATCCGAACAACGGAAGTTCACCCTGACCACGTCGTCGACCTGAAGATTGAACCGCGACGCGATGGCAAGCACCTGGTCTTGGTTGGCCACCGTGTAGCTGAACTCGTAGTCGCTGAGAGCAATGACGGAGCCTGTGGCGAACGGTTGCGATCCCGAATCGCTGACCAGCGGCGTCGTCGCGGTGTTTCCTCCGTCGGTCTGCCCACCCATGGCGTTCGGCGGCACAGGCGGCGCAGGCGGCGACGGCACGGGCGCCGGCTCAGGCTCGGCGGCAGGAGTCGGCGTGGGTGTGGGAGTCGGCGTGGGTGTCGGCGTCACCGTGACGGCGGGAGCGCTCTGCGTGACCGTGACGGTCGGCGCGGGAGCCGGTGCGGCAACACAGGCTGTGAGGCCCAGCACCACCGTCAGCGCAAGAAGGGCGAATCGCGGTCGGCGCGAGGCGTGGGTCATGAGTTCATTCTGCACGCCCGTGTGCCGATCGTCACGCACTGTCAATCAGAGACGGGCTCGATCACCCCCACAGGCTCGCGCTTCTCTGCCTGGAACCTGTCTTCTGTGCGGCCGAAAGCCCAGTAGCCCGACAGCGAGAGTTGCGCGCGCGTGACTCCGCGTTGCTTGAACACGTCACGCAGCTGCTTCATGGCGCCGCGCTCCCCGTGGGCGAAGACGTGAACGCGTCCTTCGTCCCAGGGATGCTGCGACACGGCTTCGGCGAGGAGCGTCGCCTCCCCCGCGCGGCGCTGGCCGCGCAGCAGCCAGCGAACGTCGACGCCCGCGGGCGCGTGCAGGTCGAGAACATCGGCGTCGGAGTAGGTCTCGATGAAGGCGACTCCCCGCGCGGTCGCAGGAAGAGTATCCAACGCCGACGCGATAGCGGGAAGGGCCGACTCGTCGCCGACGAGCAGATGCCAGTCGGCCGACGCGTCTGGCGCGTAGCCTCCGCCCGGGCCGGAGATGATCGCCGTGTCGCCCGACTTGGCGGCAGCCGCCCATGGGCCGGCGAGACCCTCGTCGCCGTGCACGACGAAATCGATCGAGATCGATTTCTCGGCGGCATTCACCTCGCGCACCGTATAAGTGCGGGTCACGTCGTGCCCGTCGGAGTCGGTGAACAAGATCTTGACGTACTTGTCGGTCTTGTCATTGCTCTCGAACTCGTCGAAACCCGGGCCGCCGAGAACGACGCGAACGAGGTGCGGCGTCAGCTCCTCGGAGCGCAAAACGGTGAGCGCGATCTGCGCACGAGGCCTGCGGGCGCCGGGGGTGGGCGAGGGAGCGGGAGCGGATACAGACACGAAACGACCTAACTTCGACAGCAAGTTAGGCAAGCCTAACAAAGAGAAACGGGCGACGACCCCGAAAGGAGTCGTCGCCCGTTCACTGCTGGCTAGCGCTCGATCTTGTCGAGGTGCAGCATCTTGGCGAGGTTCTTGTCGAGTTCCTCGTCGGAGAAGACCTTCTTCCAGTCCTCCTTGATGATGGCGCCGCGGCCGTAGTCCATCGCGATGAGGCAGGCGTCGCTGAAGGGGTTGTCACCCTTGAGCGTGTTCGCCAGGGCGACCTGCGTGTGGCCGAGAAGGATCGCGCGCGCGGCAGGCTCGGGAACACCCATCGTGTTGACGGCCTCGTCGAGCGACTCCTTGAGCAGCGCGCCGATCATGCACGCGATGGTCTCGACCAGTGTGGGCTCCAGCTGGGCGAGCTGCTTGACCGTCGTCCAGTGCACGTCGCCGACCGGGGCGAAGATTGCACGCACGACCTGCTCGACCTGGGCCTTCTTCGTCTCGTCGTCACTCTCGATCGCGGCGATCGCATCCTGCAGTGCAGCGATTCCGCCGAAAGTGTCGGCGTACTCCTCTGGCGTGTGACGCTCGACGAAGATCGACGGGTGGCACGGGTGGGTGACGGCTTCGATGACGTCGTCGCGACGCGTCAGCAGTCCGGCGTACGCAGCGGCCGGGTCGAGTGTCAGAACGACCGCTCCGCTCTTCATCTGCGGAACGACATCGGCCGAGACCGCCTTGAGGGCGAGATCGGGCACGGCGAGCACGACGACATCGGCATCCTTCACAGCCGCGGGAGTGTCGGTGAGAACCCGGCCGGTCGCGGTGACGCGCTCTTGGCCCGCGGGCGAGACTTCGCTGTAGTAGACGGTGTAGTCGGTCTTGACGAGGTTGTTGGACACACGCATGCCCATCTTGCCGCCGGCGCCGATGACGGCGATGGTGAGGTTGTCAGTAGACATTCTTGCTCCTTAGATATGCGAGGTTGTGGTCGTTCCAGTCGTTCTCGAGCCGAACCGTCTCGTCGATGGTGTCGGCCAGGGGAAGCCAGTGTTCGATCACCTGGTTGATGCCGCGCTCGTTCGGACGAACGGTCTCGAGCAGGTAGTCGTAGTCGAGGAGGCCCGTGCCCAGGGGCGCGCCCTCGAGGGTGAACCCCACCCAGCCGCCGCGGCGGGTGAAGGCGAAGTCCTTGACGTGGATGTTCTTGACGTAGGGCGCCGTGCGGTCGATCACGTCGCGCGGGTTCTCGAGCGACGCCACGCTGTTGGCCGGGTCGAGGCATATTCCGAGTCGGGAATGACCGATGCTTTCGACCAGAGACACGAGTTCGGTCGACGAGACCTGCTCGTAGGTCTCGAGGGCAAGGTCGACGCCCGCGTCCCCGTATGCGACAAGGGCCTGGCGCAGCTGCGCATCGGCCTCGGTCAGTGTGGGCCGCGAGGTCGGTGAGTACAGCATGCTGCGCACGACGGATGCTCCGAGCACGGCCGCAAGATCGAGATACTTCTCGAGATGCTCGGCTTGGACACCTTTCGTGCCGAGTTCGAGCGTGATGCCGTTCTCACGTGCGAGGTCGGCGAGCCGCGCGAGGTCGTCGTCGCCCAGGTCTTCGATCGGCGCGTAGTCGCAGAACTGAAAGAGTTCGACGTTCAGCTCGGCCGTGCGGCGAATCATGTCGAATGCGTCGAGGCGCTGAGCCGCCAGCTCCGAATGCTGCCAGAAGAAGGCGTACGAACCGAGGCCGATCATCGCCGGGCCGCCGCTTCGTCGAGAACGCGCCCCAACGCATCCGTGTCGTGGGCGAACCTGCCGAGGAAGATGCCGTCGACGTCGTCACCGAGCTCCACGAGCAGGCCTGGGCCAGCGCTGCCGCCGTAGATGACGGCGCTGTCGGGGCGGTCGGCCACGGCGGTGCGCAGGCGGGCGCAGACGGCACGGACGTATGCCGGTTCGGCCGGCTCGGCAGCGCCTATCGCCCAGACCGGCTCGTAGGCGACGATCACGCGGCCCGCGGGAGCACCGTCGAGCGCCGAGTCGAGCTGGCGCAGGCACTCCGCGGCGGCGTCCTCGGGAGAGGTACGCGTCTTCTCGCCGACGCACAGCACCGGAGCGAGGCCATTGCGCAGCGCTGCCGACGTCTTTGCCGCCACCACCTCGTCTGTCTCGCCGAAGAGCGCGCGGCGCTCTGCATGGCCCACTTCGACCATCCGTGCGCCGACCTCGAACAGCTCGACCCCGCTGACCTCGCCGGTGAAAGCGCCCGCATCGGCCGCCGCCAGGTCTTGTGCGCCGACGACCACGGGTGTGTCGTCGAGTACGTCGACGCTGGCGGCGAGCGACACGAATCCGGGAATGACGAAGACCTCGACAGAGCCGTTCTGCACGGCGGGGTGTCGGCGCGCGAGATCACCGACCTTCGCGATCCAGTCGAGCGTCTGCGCGTGCCCGAAGTACATCTTCAGGCTGACGCCGACGAGGGTGGGGGTGGTCATCAGCAGGAGCCCGTTGCCTCGTACTCCGAGAGAACCGCGACCTTCTCGGCGCTGGCGCTCGATTCATCGAAGCGGTACGTCAGCCACTCGCGCACGAGGCGGCGGGCGAGCTCGATTCCGATGACGCGCTGGCCCATGGTGAGCACCTGGGCGTTGTTGCTCAGAATCAGTCGCTCGACCGAGAAACTGTCGTGGGCGACGGATGCGCGGATTCCCGCCACCTTGCCGGCCGCCATAGCGACGCCGATCCCCGTTCCGCAGAAGAGGAGTGCGCGGTCTGCCTCGCCGGCAGCGACCAGCTCACCCGCAGCGACGCCGATCTTGGGGTAGGCGGTGTGTCCGGCCGAATCGACACCGATGTCGGTGACGCTCTCGACGAGATCGCTCGCCTCGAGATCCTTCTTCAGGATCTCCTTGTAATCGAATCCTGCGTCATCGCACCCGATGACGATGCGGAGCTTGTCAGTCATTTCTCTCCTTCAGTGAGTTCAGCTAGACGGTCTTGCCGACGAGTGTGGCGGCGATGGCTTGCACGATGAGGCCGAACGAGTAGGCGCCTGCGTCTACCGTGCCGAGACTCTTCTCCGCGTGTGGGCGAGCTCGGCCCATGCGCGGTAGCAGATCGGCCGTCGCCGCCGCAGCCTGCGTCGCTGCGTCGGCCGCCCTCTTCCAAGCATCCGCCAGGGCGGCTCCCCCGTCGACCTCTCGGGCGAGAGTGTCGCGGAAGGGCACGAGTGCGTCGACCATCGTCTTGTCACCGACCTCGGCCTTGCCGAACGACATGATGCCGTCGACGGCTCCCGTGATTCCCGCCGATACCGCGGCTGCGGAAGGCGCATCCTCGTCTCCGAGCGCCTCGCCCACCGCCGACAGCGCGACACCCCAGAGAGCGCCCGATGTGCCGCCGGCCTTGTTCGCCCACGCGCTCGCAGACATCTCGAGAAGAGTCTTCGCGCCCGCGCCCAGCGCAAGCGCCTCTGACGCAGCGACGCGCGCCGCTCGCGCACCCCGCTGCATCCCGATGCCGTGATCACCGTCGCCGGCGACCGCGTCGATGCGGCCGAGTTCGTCGGCGTTGTCATCCACGACCGTCGCGATCGCATCGATCGCTCGAAGAACGACAGCAGCGGCGTGCTGCGACGCCTCATCGGCCTCGGGAATCACGACCGCCTCGGCCTCCTGCACCTCGCTCGGGTCGAGCTGCTGCACCGCGCCCACGGATCCCTTGCGGTAGGCCGGAGTGTCGGCCGGGGCCCGCCAGAAGCGTTCGAGTTCGTCGTCGAGCCAGAAGAGCGTGAGCGAGACTCCGGCCATGTCGAAGCTCGTGACCAGTTCGCCGACCTCGGGGTCGACGACCTCGAGGCCCGCGTTCTGAAGCAGGGCGGCGACGTGGCGATAGACCACGAACAGCTCCTCGTACTTCACCGATCCCAAGCCGTTGAGGATCACGCCGACGCGATGCCCTTCGGGCGAGTGGATGCCGTCTGGCAGCTCGGCGAGGAGCGAGTCGACGAGAAGGCTCGCGAGTTCGTCGGCCGTCGGCACATCGGTCTCGTCGATTCCCGGTTCGCCATGGATTCCCATGCCGACGGCCATACGACCCTCGGGAACAGAGAAGAGGGGCTCGTCGGCGCCGGGCAGTGTGCACCCGGAGAAGGCGACTCCGACAGAGCGCGTGCGTTCGTTCGCGAGCTCAGCGACTCGCACGACCTCGTCGAGCGTGTAGCCCTCTTCCGCGGCGGCAGCCGCCGCCTTGAAGACGGTGAAGTCGCCGGCGATGCCGCGTCTCTTGTGCTTCTCTGCAACAGGAGCAGACGAGATGTCGTCGGTGACGACAACAGTGCGCGTCGGGATGCCCGCCGCGTTCAGTTTCTGCTCGGCCTGGGTGAAGTGCAGCACATCACCGGCATAGTTGCCATAGCTGAGCAGCACGCCTCCCCCGCGATTCGCGGCGGTCGCCACCGACTCGACCTGCTGAGCCGACGGCGACGCGAACAGATTGCCCATGGCCGCGCCGTGAGCGAGGCCCTGCCCGACGATGCCGCCGAAAGCCGGGTAGTGACCAGACCCGCCGCCGATGACGAGTGCGACGGTGCCGTCAGGGGTGCGAGTGCTGCGCACCACACCGCCGGCGACACGACGAACCTGCTGGGCATTGGCGGAAACGAAACCGTCGATCATCTCGTCGGCGAATTCTGTCGGATCGTTGAAGAGGCGGGTCATCTGAGAACTCCTGAGGTTTTCGGGATCGACACGACGGTCAGTGGACGATCGCCGGCGCTTTCGCATCGGGGTTGAAGGAACCGTCCTTCTTGCCCCGATGCGAGAGCACGACCATCAGCACCGCGGAGAGCAGCAGGAAGAAGCCCACGATCGCCATCGGAAGGAAGTACTGCGGTTCTCCCGCGGAGTCCTTTGTCATGTCGGCCACGGCACCCGTGATGTACGGCGCGCCGAATCCGGCGAGGTTACCGACGGTGTTTATCAGCGCGACACCCGCCGCCGCCGCGACGCCGGTGAGGAACTGGGTGGGCAGCGTCCAGAAGTTGGGGAGCACAGCGAAGATGGCCATGGCCGTGATCGCGATCACCGCGATCGTCGCAACAGGAGATCCGGCGAACAGGGCCAGAGGAATGGTGAGGGCGCCCACGACTGCCGGGCCCGCGATGTGCCACGTCTTGAGTCCGCGCTTCGAGACGTCTCTTGTCCACAGCCACAGGGCGATCGCCGCGGGAATGTAGGGAACCGCCGTGATGAGGCCCTTCTCGAAGACGTTGTACTCGGTGCCGTAGAGCTCCTGGAATCCGTTGATGATCGTCGGCAGGAAGAAGGCCAGCGTGTAGAGGCCGTAGATGAATCCGAAGTAGATGAAGGCGAGCACCCAGACGCGTCCGCTCGTGAAGGCCTGCATGAAGCCGCCGCGCTGCTTGCCACCGGTGATCGCATTGAGAGACTCGGTCTTGGTCTTCTCAGCGGCGAGCTCTTCGGTGAGCCAGACCTGCTCTTCTTTTGTGAGCCACTTCGCGTCGCTGGGCTTGTCTTTCAGGTAGAACCAGGCGATGACACCGACGATGATCGCGGGGAATCCGACACCGAGGAACATCACTCGCCACCCCTCGAGCCCGAAGAGCCCGTGCGCGCCGATGAGCAGGCCGGCCAGGGGTGCACCGATCACCGTGGTGAGGGGCTGAGCTAAATAGAAGAGTGCGAGGATCTTGCCGCGGTGCCGTGCGGGCACCCACAGGCTGAGGAACAGGATGGCTCCGGGGAAGAATCCGGCCTCGGCCACACCCAGAACGAAGCGCAGGATGGCCAGTTGCTCGAAGTTGCCGACCCAGGTGAAGAGAACCGCGACGATTCCCCAGGTGACCATGATGCGAGACAGCCAGCGGCGCGCTCCGAAGCGGGCGAGCGCGAGGTTGGAGGGCACCTCGAGCAGGATGTAGCCGATGAAGAAGACTCCCGAGGCGAAGCCGACCTGGGTCACCGTGAGTGCGAGGTCGTCGTTCATGCCGTTCGGCGCAGCGAATCCGATGGCGGATCGGTCGAGGTAATTGATGAAGAACATAAAAGCGACGAAGGGAACGAGTCGCCATGCGACCTTCTTGATCGTCGACTTCTCGATTGCGGAGACGGGCGTCTCGGCGCTGGCCGTTGTCATTGATAACTCCTTTGTCATGTCAATTTCGGCTAGGCCGCTTTCTCAGCAGAACACTCCTGCTAACAACCGGTTGACCAATTTGGCAACCATATCGCCTGATCAATGCTCCATGCAAGCGCGCCCCGTCACGGGAGCTTGCTGAGAGTTCGACGCAACCATACGCATCCCGTTGCACTGAGTGCGTCGTTGCACGTAGTGTAACGACCGTGAGTACCGAACCGACCGCGATGGATCGCCGCGCCGAGTTGAAGGCGCGACACCGTGAGGCGATTCTCGACGCGGCAGACGCGCTGATCCTCGACAGAGGCAGGGCTCGATTCAGTGTCGACGAACTCGCCGATCGCGCCGACATAGCCCGGCGCACCGTCTTCAACCACTTCTCGTCGCTCGACGACGTGATCATGACCACCTGCACGCGCACGCTCAACCGTGCAGTCGATGAATTTCTGGCCGTCGCCGGCGTCACGCCATCGAGCCACGGCAGCCGCGTGCATCTCTTCGACGAAATCACCGCGGCGATCCGGGCTATGGATCTGCCCAGCCTCGTCTTGTATTTCTTCGGACTTCTCGACGGCGACGACGCGCGCAAGCAGAACGCAGACAGCGTGTTCATGCGGTCATCCGAAGATCTCACAGACGAACTCACTCGGCGCAGTGGAGTCGACGAGTTCGAGGTCGCGATCCTGGTGAGCACACTGATGAATGGCATCGCCGTGGTCGCTCGACACTGGATGGTCCAGTCAGGGGGAACTCTCGATGAGAGTTCCCGACGCCTCTGGGACAGTCTGCTCGACCGCTTGATTCGAATCGTGGGCGACGGCTTCTCCACGCCGAGCTGAGTTCCGTCACCCGATCCCCTCTCTCTTCCCAACGATGCGACGTGAGACCCCGCCCCCGTCACCCGCTCATTTCAGAAAGAAGCTGAGAAACATGGCATCCCTTCTCTACCGACTCGGTCGGTTCTCCGCACGACGAGCGTGGCTCGTCATCGTTGCGTGGGTGGTGATCCTCGGCCTGGCCGGCGCTGCCTTCGCGATATTCGGGGGCACGCTCACCTCGGCCGTGAGCATCCCGGGAACCGCGACACAGAAGGTGAGCGACGAACTCTCGGAGAAGTTCCCCGCCGCCAGCGGTGGGCGGGGAACGGTCGTCTTCACGACGACCGACGACTCGGCGTTCACCGATGCGCAGAAGACGGCGATCGGCACGCTTCTGAGCGACGCGACCAAGCTCAAAGACGTCAAGGCGACGACGAACCCCTTCGACACACAGGCGAAGATCGACGGCTCCGCTCAGCAGGTCGTCGATGGGCGTCAGAAGATCACCGCCGGCACGGCGCAGCTCGACACGGGCCAGCAGCAGCTCGACGCCGCCAAGGCACAGGCGGCGACAGGGCAGCAGCAGCTCGACGCCGCACGTGCTCAGGCCGAGGCGGCCGGCCAGCTCGACGCCGCTAAGGCGCAGCTCGACGCGCAGCAGGCTCAGATCGATGCCGGCAACGCCCAGATCGCATCGCAGCAGGCGACGCTCGACTCGAACCGGGCCGATCTCGAGAAGCAGAGCAAGACGCTCGAAGACGGCTCGCAGCTTCTCGATCTGTCGGCCAATATTCGGCAGGTCTCATCAGACGGCACCACCGCGGTCGGCACCGTGCAGTTCGACAAGTCGCTCAACCTCGTTCCGTCCGAGGCAAAAGAGGCCGTAGTCGACACGATGAACGACGCCAAGATCGACGGCGTCTCCGTCGAGGTGTCCAACGACATCGCGGCCACCATCCCCGAGGTTCTCGGCCCGGGCGAGATCGCCGGTGTCATCTTCGCCGGCATCGTGCTGTTCGTGATGCTGGGCACGCTGATCGGCGCGAGCCTGCCGCTGATCAACGCGATCATCGGCGTGGGCGTGGGCGTGCTTGTATCGCTCGCACTGTCGGGCACCGTCACCATGCTCTCGATCACGCCCGTGCTGGGCGTGATGCTGGGTCTGGCGGTCGGAATCGACTACTCGCTGTTCATCCTCAACCGGCACCGAACCCAATTGCGCTCGGGCCTCGAAGTGCAGGAATCCATCGGCCTGGCCAATGGAACCTCCGGCAACGCCGTGGTCTTCGCGGGCTCGACCGTGCTGATCGCTTTGCTCGCTCTCAATCTCACAGGAATCCCCTTCCTGGGACTCATGGGCACCGTCGGCGCGGTCTGCGTCTTCGTCGCCATCCTGATCGCGATCACCCTGACTCCCGCCTTCCTGCGGCTGGCCGGCATGCGCATCCTCAACAAGAAGGCCCGCGCCAAGGTCGGCCACAGCGATCACCAGGCTCGGGTTCCGAACAAGCCGATGAACACCCTGCGTGCCGCGATCACCGTCGTGGCCGGAATCGCCGTGCTGCTCGTTGTGGCACTGCCCGCGCTCTCGATGCGTCTCGGCCTGCCCGCCGGCTCCTCCGAACCGGTCGACTCCAGCGCGTACAAGGCCTACAAACTGATCGACGACAAGTTCGGCGCCGGCGTCAACGGACCGCTGATCGTCGTGGCCGATCTCGACAAGGCGATCACAGACGACGACCTCGTGAGCGAGCAGGTGCGCATCGGCACCCTGCTGAAGGCAGAGAACGACGTCGTCGCCGTGGCGCCGATCGGTGCCAGCGACGACGACCTGCTGCTGGCGTTCCAGGTGATTCCGAAAGAGGGGCCCACCAGCGAGTCCACCGAGCAGCTGGTGCGAGACCTTCGCGGTCTCACCATCGACGGCGTGGCAGAGCTCGGCGTCGCCGGCAACGCCTCGGGCAACATCGACGTGAGCGAGAAGCTCGCCGATGCCCTTCCGCTCTACCTGACGGTCGTTGTGGGACTCTCGCTTATCATCCTGATTCTCGTGTTCAGATCGATTCTCGTGCCGATCACGGCGACGGCAGGATTCGTGCTGTCTCTGTTCGCGGCGTTCGGCGGCATCACCGCCGTCTTCCAGTGGGGGTGGCTGGGACCCGTCTTCGGGGTGCACGATCCGGGGCCGATCCTCAGCTTCCTTCCGATCCTCGTGGTCGGGGTGTTGTTCGGGCTCGCGATGGACTATCAGCTGTTCCTGGTGAGCGGCATGCGCGAGTCGTATGCGCACGGCACACCGGCCAGACTGGCGGTTCAGCGTGGCGTTCACGCCGGGCGCACGGTCGTGATTGCCGCCGCGCTCATCATGATCAGCGTGTTCGGAGGCTTCGTCTTCTCCAACTCGGTCATGATCCAGTCGATCGGCCTCGGCCTCGCCCTCGGTGTGCTGGTCGACGCCTTCATCGTGCGGCTCCTGATCATCCCGGCTGTGATGCATCTGCTCGGCAAGTCGGCCTGGTGGCTGCCGAAGTGGCTCGACCGTATCCTGCCCGATGTCGACGTCGAGGGCGCGTCTCTGCAGCGCAAGCAGCCGGCCGAAGCCCATGGAGCCGCTGGCCCGAAGCATGCCGAGGCGCCCACCGCCTAGTAACGCACGACAGCGCCCCGTCACCTCGCCCATCAGGGTCGGGCGGCGGGGCTTTGTCGTGTCGGCGAGGTTCCCCCACCCAAACCCCGCGCCGACACATTGCTAATCTGGGCCTGTGCCCGCATTTCCCGATCGACCCGCAACAGATGAGATCAGCGCGTCGTTGAGTTCTGTCGCCAGCGGCACAGCCGTCTCGGCGGTGGCCAAGCGCCTGCTCGATCTGTTCATGGGCGGCGACATCGCGCCCGGTGCCCGGCTCCCGCCCGAGCGACAGCTGGCAACCGCACTGGGAATTGGCAGATCTGCCGTGCGCGAGGCATTGGCCGCCCTCGAAATCCTGGGCATCGTCGACGTGCGCCCCGGCAGCGGCACCTATCTTCGTGGCTCGGCCTCGGAGCTGCTTCCCGAGACGCTCAGCTGGGGACTCATGCTCGGAGAGCCCCGCACCCGTGAGCTGATCGAGGTGCGGGGAGCTCTCGAGGTCTTCGCCACGCAGCTCGCCGCGCAACGCATGCCCGATGATGCATTGAAACGCCTGGGCCAGCACCTCGCCGCCATGAAAGAGGCGGGAGACAACAACACCCGCTTCATCGAGGCCGATCTCAAGTTCCACCTCGAGATCGCACGAGGTGTCGACAACTCGGTGCTGGTGACTCTGCTGCAGAGCATACGATCACTGCTGCGCATCTGGGTCGAGCGCGGGCTGCACGATTCGGGTGACGCCGAGCAGGCCTACGACGAGCACGCCGCCGTGCACAAGGCCCTGCTCTCGCGCGATCCCGAGGCCGCCGCCGCGGCGATGCGCACACACATGGTCACCGCGACCGAGCGTCTGCTCCGTACCCTGCCGGCCGCCTGATGGCCAGAACGACCTGGCGCTCGATCCTCAAGGTGTTTCCGACCATCATCCTGGTGGTCGACATCCTGATCCGCATCGGCGCCGTCGTCACGGTTCCTCGCAATCGACGACCGAGTTCGGCCATGGCCTGGCTCCTGGCGATCTTCATCTCCCCCATCCCCGGCAGCCTCCTCTACGTGCTGCTCGGCAGCTCACGCCTACCGAAAGATCGACGAGACAAACAGCGTGAGGTCAACGCGTTCATCCTCGACGCAGCCGGCCCGTTCGATAGCGCCGAGACAACGATCACCGAGCCCGCCTGGTTCGGATCGCTGGTGCACCTCAACCGCACACTGGGCGCGATGCCCCTCATCGCAGGCAACACGGCCACCCTGCTGCCCGACTACGAGGCGTCGATCCGGGCGATGACCGACGCCGTCGCATCCGCCACCCAGTACGTGCACGTCGAGTTCTATATTCTCGGGCGCGACGACACGACCAGCGCCTTCTTCGATGCCTTGAAATCGGCGCACGAGCGCGGTGTCACCGTGCGAGTGCTCTACGACCACTGGGCCACCATGCGCAATCCGCGCGGACGCTCGACGCGCGCGTGGCTTCGCGAGAGCGGCATCCCGTTCGAGGAGATGCTGCCGTTCCGCCCCTGGCAGGGAAACTGGCGTCGACCGGATCTGCGGAATCACCGCAAGATCGTGGTCGTCGACGGCCACATCGCGTTCACGGGATCGCAGAACATGATCGACGCCAGCTACAACAAGCGCGGCAACATCCGGCGTGGCCTCAAGTGGAAAGACCTGATGGTGCGACTCGAAGGCCCGGCCGCACTGGGTCTGGACGCGCTGTTCGTGACCGACTGGTACAGCGAGACGGGCGACATCGTCGAGACCGACGATTCACGCGCACTGCCATCGGTCTCACCCGACAGCATCGAGTGCCAGGTGGTCCCGAGTGGTCCGGGATTCGACGGAGAGAACAACCTGCGTCTCTTCAATGCCCTCGTCTATGGCGCACAGGAGCGCCTGATCATCGCGAGCCCCTATTTCGTGCCCGACGATTCGATGCTCTACGCCATCACCACCGCCGCCGAACGGGGCGTCGACGTGCAGCTCTTCGCCTGCGCCGTGGCGGATCAGTACGTGGTGTACCACGCTCAGCGTTCCTACTACGAGACTCTTCTGCGCTCAGGCGTGCGCATCTTCCTGTATCAGGAGCCGACCGTGCTGCACTCGAAGCACTTCACTGTCGACAACGACGTTGCCGTCGTGGGCTCGAGCAATATGGACATGCGCTCGTTCAGTCTCAACTTCGAGGTCTCTCTGATGGTGCGCAGTGCCTCGTTCGTCGAGCAGCTGCGCGATATCGAAGACGGCTACCGCGAGAAGTCTCGCGAGATCACGCTCGAGCAGTGGATCTCCCGCCCGGCCGTGGCGCAGGCTCTCGATACGGTCGCCCGCCTCACGGCGGCCGTGCAGTAGAGCGCCGGCTCAGTTCAACGGGCCGAGCCGCGACTCGGCCGCATCACGCACGGCGCCGCGTCGAACGAAGGATGCGACGGCCTCGATCTCGGGCGACAGAAAGCGATCCGGCCCCGGGCCCTCGACCTCGCTGCGCACAAGGTCGAGCACGGCAGCGGAGCCCGCGCCGGGCACCAGCGGCGCGCGCAGATCGAGCGCTCGCGACGCCGTCATGACCTCGATGGCGACAACGCGGCTCAGCCCGTCGATCGCGGTGCGCAGCTTACGTGCACCCGCCCAGCCCATCGAGACGTGGTCCTCCTGCATCGCCGACGAGGGTATCGAATCCACCGATGAGGGCACCGCGAGGCGTTTCAGCTCGGAGACGATGCCCGCCGCCGTGTACTGCGCGATCATGAGTCCGCTGTCGACTCCCGCGTCGTGGGCGAGGAACGCGGGCAGTCCGTGGCTTCGAGCCGGATCGAGCATGCGGTCGGTACGGCGCTCCGACATGCTCGCCACGTCGGCGACGACGATGGCGAGAAAGTCGAGCACGTAGGCCACGGGCGCCCCGTGGAAGTTGCCGTTCGACTCGACACGACCGTCGACGGTGACGACCGGGTTGTCGACGGCCGAGGCGAGCTCTCGACCGGCCACCAGGGCGGCATGGTCGACCGTGTCACGGGCAGCGCCGTGCACCTGGGGTGAGCATCGCAACGAGTAGGCGTCCTGCACGACCGTGTGCGTCGAGGGCCGGTGACTCTCGACGATGGGCGAGCCGGCGAGCATTGCGCGCAGATTCGACGCCGACAACGCCTGACCATGTTGCGGCCTCAAGGCCTGCAGATCGGCGGCGAACACCGCATCGGTGCCGAGCAGCGCCTCGACGCTCATCGCCGCGGCGATGTCCGCGCTGGTCAGCAGCATCCTCAGATCGTCGATGGCGAGGCTCAACTGACCGAGCATTCCGTCTGTGCCGTTGATCAGCGCGAGTCCCTCCTTCTCGGCGAGCACAACGGGCTCGATCCCCGCCGCGTCGAGGGCATCGGCGGCGGACATCGCCACACCCCGGGCATCGCGTACCTCGCCCTCCCCCATCAACGCGAGAGCACAGTGCGCGAGGGGCGCCAGATCGCCGGAGCAGCCGAGCGAGCCGTACTCGCGCACGATCGGAGTGATGCCGGCGTTCAGCATCGCGACGTAGCTCTCGACGGTCGCGAGACGGATTCCGGTGCGCCCCGTGAGCAGCGTCGAGATGCGCAGCAGCATCAGACTCCGAATCACCTCGCGCTCCACCTCCGGGCCGGAGCCAGCCGCGTGGGATCGAACGAGGCTGCGCTGCAGTTGCGCGCGTTGCTCGCCGGCGATGAACGTCGAGGCGAGTGCGCCGAAGCCTGTCGAGATTCCGTAGTGCGGTGCGACGTCGACGGCCAGGGCGTCGATGATGGCGCGACTCGCATCGACGGCGGCTCGGGCATCGTCGACGATCTCAACATGGGCGCCGCGGCGGGCCACGGCCACGACGTCTTCGATACCGATTGCCCCGGTGCCCACTCGCACGACGGTCGAGATCGGCTGTTCTGTCAGAAGCTGTGTGGTCATGAGGCAAGTCGACCGCAGGCGACCCTTCGCGCGAGGACCTAATCGAGCAAAACTGTCTCATATACGAGACAGTTGAGTATGACCATCGAGCCGGGAGTTCCCGCCGCCAGCGCCACGCTGCGCATTCTCAGCTACCTGGCCGCGCAGAGCAGGCCCGTTCCCGCAGCGACTCTGGCGTCGAACCTGTCACTCCCCCGCTCGTCGGTCTACAAGCTGCTGGGCGTGCTGGTGGATGCCGGATTCGTTCTGCATGTCGCCGAGACCCGGCGTTACGGACTCGGGATCGCGGCGTTCGAGCTGGGCTCGGGCTTCGCCAGACAGGAGCCCTTGGCCAGACTGGGACACCCTGTGCTGGCGCTGCTCGTCGATCGGATCGCCGAGAGCGCGCACCTTGCCGTGCCGCACGGGCGCGACGTGCTCTACCTGATCGAGGAACGCGCTCCCCGACGCCCAGCCCTCGTCAGCGACGTGGGCGTGCGCCTGCCCGCGCATCTCACGGCGAGCGGCCTCGCCATGCTCGCCTCTATGCCGGCGGCCCAGGTGCGGGCACTCTTTCCCGACGAGAAGGCTTTCGCCAGGCGCGGCGATGTGCGCGGCCCGCGCAGCTACGCGCAGTTGCGGCGTGTGCTGACCGAGACCCGTGCCCGGGGTTTCGCGATCGAAGACGAGACGATCACTCCCGGCATCGCGTCGATCGCTGTCTCGGTCATCGACCATGCGGGATGGCCGGCCGCGGCGATAGCGGTGACGTTCGACCGAGCATCCCGAGACCCCGCCGACTGGAATGAGTTGGCCGAGCAGACGAGGCGGTACGCACGGGAGCTCTCCCGACGAATAGGTGGACATCCGGCGTCGGAGTGAACGAGCTCACGACGCTGCGGTGCGCAGCATCCGATCGAATGTGTCGCGAAGCAGAGTGGCGAGCGGCTCCGTGCTCTCTGCACTCAACCAACGACCGATCGAGACGCTGAAGACGGTGGCCGTGAGATGCGCCGCCAGGAGCGCATCGACCGGATCGCTCCCACGCTGCACGAATCCACTCCGAAGAGCCTCGACCAGCGCGGCCTGGGTGTGCAGCTGCCTTTCACGCAAGCCGTCGTCGGACTGGATGATCTGGTGGCGTGCGATGTAGTAGCTCTTCTCACGAGAGAACTGCGCAGCGGCCACGGCGTCGAAGCCACTCGCGACGATCTGCAGCGGCGTGATTCCATCCGGCGCCTCGGCGACGATCCGGCCCGCCTGATCGGGCACCGCGTGCTCGTCGGCGAAGAGGGCGTCGCGCTTGTCTGCGAAGTGGCGAAAGAACGTTCGGGTCGACAGGCCAGCCCGGGCCGCTATCTGGGGCACGGTCGTCGAGGCGAAACCCTGCTCGACGAACAAATCGAACGCGGCGCGCTCGAGCCGCTCACGCGCATCCGGTTGCCATCGAGCCATGTACCCAGTGTAGGTGATGACACGCTCTGCCATCGCGTGTATGGTGATGTCACTGAATGTCATCACTTATCGAAATCGCGAGGTCGTCCCCATGCCCACCAATTCAGCCGCCTGGCTCTCCGCTCCCTACGCCGATCTGACCGTCGGCGATGCGCCCTACACTCCGGCTTCTGCCGGAGAACTGGTCATCCGCAATCGTGTCGTGGCCGTCAACCCGCTCGACGAGGTCAAGCAGTCGACCGGCGGCCTCATGTACTCGTGGCTTCCGCACCCCGCGATCCTGGGCGAAGACGTGGCGGGAGAGGTCGTCGAGGTCGGCCCGGGTGTCACCGGCATCGCGGTGGGCGATCGGGTGATC
Source organism: Agreia pratensis (assembly GCF_900177685.1). Classification (GTDB taxonomy): domain Bacteria; phylum Actinomycetota; class Actinomycetes; order Actinomycetales; family Microbacteriaceae; genus Agreia; species Agreia pratensis. The sequence goes on along the minus strand of NZ_FXAY01000004.1, from coordinate 87,628 downwards.
GCCTACGCCGTGGGCATGGAGAAGAACCGCAACCACGCCGCAGAGGGCGGCTTCCAGCTGTTCTCGGTCGTGCGCGCCGACCTGGCGTCGCCGATTCCCGACGACCTGCCATTCGAGAACGCCGTCGTGCTGCCCCTCGCGGTCTCGACGGCCGCATCCGCCCTGTTTCAGGCCGATCAGCTGGGCCTGCGGCATCCCACGGCACACCCCGGGACGCATGACCACGACGAGTGGGTCGTCGTGTGGGGCGGATCGACGAGCGTCGGCAGCAACGCGATCCAACTCGCCGTCGCGGCCGGCTACTCGGTGCTGGCCACTGCCTCGCCGCAGAACCACGACCGGATGCGTGCGCTCGGCGCTCAGCAGGTCATCGACTACCGCAGCCCGTCGGCCGTGCGCGAGATCGTGTCATTGCTGAAGGGCCGGCGGCTCGCGGGAGTGTTCGCCATCGGAACGGGATCCGCAGAACCGTCCGTGGCCATCGCCGCGGCATCTGGATGCACGCGCGTGACCCTCGCCAGTCCGTCAGTCTCGATGAGCACTCTCCCACGGCGCCCCCGAGCCTGGTTCTCTCTCGCGCGCTTCGGCGCGGCGATGGCTTCTCGCATGGGACTGCTCCAGCTGCGCTGCCTTCGCCACGGCATTCGCGCCCGATTCGTCTGGGGAAGCTCGCTGATGAACAACGAGGTCGGCCCGATGCTGTGGGGCGAGTTCCTCCCGCGCGCGCTGGCCGAGGGCAGCTTTGCGGCCACGCCTCGCGCCGAGGTCGTCGGATCAGGGCTCGAGAGCATCCAGCCCGCTCTCGACGCACTACGGCGGGGAGCATCGGCGACGAAGTTCGTCGTCACACTCTGACGCCTCAGGCGTAGGTGTCGAGGGCAGCGAGGAGTCGCGTGACCGAGCCGCCCAGATTCCACTCTTTCGAGAGACTCTCGAGCTGGGCGCGCTTGTCACCCGTGACGGGAGACAGACGCGCGCCCGCGTCTGCGGGCGTCGGCAGATCGAGGTCGCGAGCGACTCTCACGACCATCGGTGCCACGTCGAGGTAGTCGCTCGCCGCCGTGAGTTTCGACCGCACCGACGCACTCAACGCGCTGTCGGCATCCGTCGCTGCATCGCGCACGTTCTCGAGCGAGCCGTATTCGCCGAGCAGCGTCGCCGCGGTCTTCTCGCCGACTCCTGCCACCCCGGGCAGGCCATCGGAGGCGTCGCCGCGCAGCGTGGCGTAGTCGACGTACTGGCTGGGCAGCACTCGGTACTTGCTCACGATCACCTCGTCGGTGACGAGTTCGAGGTTCTTCATGCCGCGCGCCGTATAGATCACCCGCACGTCGTGGGCGTCATCGACCAGCTGGAACAGATCGCGGTCTCCGGTGACGACGTCGACAGCGTGATCGGCTCGACTGGCATAGGTTCCGATCACGTCGTCGGCTTCGTGGTCCGGCGCACCGACGATGGCAATTCCGGCCAGGTCGAGAACCTCGCGAATGAGCGGGATCTGCGCCGTCAGGCCATCCGGCACCTCTTCGATGTCGGAACCGTTCGGGGCGGTCTCGGCGACCCGCTGAGCCTTGTAGCTCGGAAGCAGATCGACCCGCCACCCGGGGCGCCAGTCGTCGTCCCAGCACGCGATGAGGTGCGTGGCCTCGAACTCTGTTGTGAGCCGGGCGATCATGTCGAGCAAACCGCGGATCGCGTTGACCGGCGTGCCGTCACTTCTCTTGATCGAATCGGGCACGCCGTAGAACGCGCGAAAGTAGAGCGAGGCGGTGTCGAGCAGCATCAGTCGGTCGGCCATGCTCGATCATCGCACCTCCTGCGCTCATCCGACGCGGTCCCACTCCTCGGGACCGATGCCGCCGTCTCGTCCCGACAGCACATTGGCGTCGATGTCGAAGGCCTGGCCCGCCGAGGTGACCTGTCGACCCTGGATCTGATTGAACGCCCAGTTCTCGGGCAGCGGCTCGGTCTCATTGCCGACCCAGCCCGACGACATGCCGGCGACGAACGAGAAATGGGCGAGCCCCGCCCCGCTGATGCGAGAACACACCAGCCGAGATCCGTAGACGCCGGCCTTGTACGTATCGCCGCTGTCGCTCAGACCCTGCGCCACGCCCTCGAAATACGGTCTGACCGACGAGGCGATCTCGTCGGCCGTCACGTCGAGATCGACCGCGAAGTAGATCGTGGTCTGCTTCGGCACACCCAGTGCACGGGCAGCCTCCACCGCGCTGTGCGCATCGAGGGCGCCCTGGGCTCGACTGAACCACGAGAGGTCGTCTCCCCCCTCTTCGAAGATGGGCCAGAGTCGAAGCTGAGCACCGGAGATCGCCGACACCTCGTCGATGGTGATCTTTTTGTCGAGCGCACCGCTTGCTGAAGAGTTCGTCAGGTAGCGCCCGATGGTCGAGTAACCCGCTGCCGCGAGCGCCTGAGCCCCACCAGCGTCGAGCCTGTGCGCCAGATCGGCGCCGGGCACCACACGGTCCGCGTCTCCGTAGCTCACGAGCAGAGCGGCCCATGTCGGGAAACAACACACCCCCGTTTGATCCTCGGGTGACAGCGCCTGGAACTGCTGGAACGATACGAGAACAGCGGCATCACTCGCGGAGAAGGTGTCATCGAACGGAACTCGGGAGCCGCCGAGAATGAGCAGGCCTTTCACCAGCCGCACCCATGACCCCTGTGAGCCCACGGCCACAACGCTCGACGCCGTGTTCTTCAACGCACGGGCAGTCGCCGGCCCGTATACGCCATCTGCGCCCGCCGGATCTTGCCCTGTGCCCAGATGCACAGCACGAACGATCGAGGTCCGCGTGCTCGTGTCATAGAGTCCGCTCGTCGAGCAGTAGGTGGCTCCCGCGAGCTCCGCGTACTGAGCGTTCAGCCACCGCTGCACAGCCACGATGTCGTCTCGGCCATCCTCATCGACGGAGATCGCGGAGACGGTGAGCAGCGCCCTCGCCAGATTCGGCGACACGGTCGCTCCGCTCGTCGCCGAGCCGAGCGCCTGCCTCAGGCCATCGACGGCCTGCTGTGTCGCTTCGTCCCAGCCACCCGAGAGCGCGACGCTGGAGAACCCCCTGCAGATGAGCGCGCCCTGCACGAGCCGACACCACGTCTGAGCGTCGGCGCCGGTCTCGCCGCCGACGTCGCCGTGCTGCTCCAGTTTCTGCAGCGTCGTGGGTCCGAACGTTGTCACGAGCGGCGAGATCCCAAGCAGATCCTGCAGCCCCTGCACCAGGCCCGCCAGAGTGGCCTGACCGGCGACACCGTCCTCGGCGACGGCGACCCACCCGTCCTTGCCGCCGAATGTCGCGTTCAGCCACTGCTGCACGGCAAGCACGCCCGTGGGCGAATCCGGTTGAGTCGTGGCTGCGCTCGCCATCTCCGGCTCCATCATCGTCATGACGAGCGGCGCGGCGGCGGCGAGTCCGATCAGGGCGGTCCGACGAGAGATCTCCAAGGCATCTTCTTCCTGTGACGAGTGCGATGCGTTTAACACGCACGTCGGGTATTAGACGATCGTCTGATGGTAGATCGGGCGCCGCAAGATGACCCCCGACTGGGGGATATCGCACCGGAATCACAGGGAGGAGACAGGAAAGGGGGCCTCACCATGACGACAGGCCCACCGGCGCACTACAACGAGATCCACCCGAGAGCCTGGGCCACGACGACCGCTATCACCGCGAACCCCGGCATCCATACGGCGAGCGCGACGGCCCGACCGCGTGTGCTCGTCTTGCTCGCGAGCCGAAGACCCCCGAGAGAAACGCCGGAGGCGGCGGCGGAGGCGGAAGAAGAGGATGCGCCCGCACCCACCTCCCTCTCTCGGGTGCCGTCTGCATAGCTCCGGGTCTGCCTCTCCAGCTTGCGGCGCAGGCGATCGACGACTGCCAGGAGATCGTCGGCCACACGCTCGTTCCAGATCTTCGGCTCACGCGAAAAGTACAGATAGGCGCTGTTGTCGACGAGTTCGAGGTCGCATCCCGGAGCGTGGTCGATCAACAGCGCCAGCAGGTCGGGCGTGAAGATGTAGAGAGCATCGCGCTCATAGTCGGCCGGGCAATGCAGCGTGAAGACCGAATCGAACTCGATACTGCCGCCCAGCTTCCGCCCGCTCCCTATCGCCAGTCCGGCAGCTCGGAGGACGGACCGCCGATTGCCGGTGACGACGAGATGCGGAACGAAGGTCGGCAGGTCGAAGCGCACGAAAGTGAACGAATCGACGAGTCCGGCCGAGTGGTACCCCCTCCCGTCGGGAACAGAGCGGAATCGTGCGCTCTCGAACCCGTCGCCGATCAGATGGTGTCGAACGACGTATCCTCCTGTGCGCGGAAACGGGGCGCCTGACCACGGGCTGTTCCTCGTCGCTCGATGTTGATGCACATAACCCAGGCCGCGATGCCGCGCCCACGATTGCAGAAGCACGCCTCGGCGCATCGACCTCAGCGTCAGGGCGAGAGACAGAACAAGTCCGGCGAGAAGAAGCGGCACTCCGATGGCGCGAATCAGCAGCTCCTGCGACGGAAGGAGAAGCGGTACGACCACCCAGGCCACCGCCACGACAGCTGCCGCGAAGACCGCCCCGCCGACAAATGCCAGGAAGCCGCTTCCCGAGAGCCCCTGGCTCCGAATGAAGCGACTCCACGAGCGCATCACCAGGGCAGGGTGCTCCATGGCCCGCTGTTGCCGCGCTTCGCGTCGAAAAGCTGCCCGTAGGCGCGGATTCCGTCGTCGTTCTTCTCGATCGCCTTCTCGACCGGCATGCCCTGCTCGACCAGCCGCATAACGCGACCGAGCAGATAGCTGCGACCGAACTCCTCCCAGGAGCCGAAGTCACGTCGAGCCTCAGCGCTGACCTGACGGAGGACCGGTCGAATGTCTTCGCGCGTCGCAAAGCCCAGCGCGACGCCCCAGGTCGCGAGTGCGATCTGCTGCCCCTGCGCGTATCCGCGCACCGATTCGATGGTCGCACCCGCGGGAAGAACAACGGTGCGCAAGGCGCTCTTCTTCAGGCTCTTCTCGATCTCGGTCACGGCATTGATCACGGACTTGACGTCGCGACCCGACGCTCCGCGCTCTTTGGCAGCAGCGAGCCACTCGCGCTGAGAGGGTCTCCGGCCGCTGGTGCGCGCCAACTCCGCTCTGAGCTCGAGCAGAGAATCGCGCAGCGAGTCGGTGCGACGCTGCGGCAGCTCCTCGAGAGTCTCGAGCCAGCTCTCGCGATCGGTGAGCCCCCACATCGATACAAGCCTCGAGCGCAGACCCTTGGAGTCTCGGATGGTGTGGGACTCCGGATCATTCCATTTGCCCTCCGAGGTGACGATCTGAATCGCTCCGACCGCCAGATCGCGCGCTTCATCGCCGCTCGTCGGAAAGTCAGGGCTGGTCGGGATGCGGGCGTCGGGAAGGAGATTCAACGCCGCCGCCACGACCAGGATGCCGACGACGATCGCCGCTACCCATCCCCAGTTCTCACTCAACCACTGCACGACGTCGTCCACACCGATCTCCACTTCGTACTCTTCTGATCGCAGATATACCGGGACAGCAAAGGCTCCGCCTCCAGGACTCGAACCTAGACCTAACAGCTCCAAAGGCTGTCGTGCTGCCATTACACCAAGGCGGACCGCGCGCTCCGTGAAACACGCATTCCCCAATTCTGCCAGACACGGAGCCTGCCGACGGCCCCTGCCCCATATAACGGCCCCCGCCCCACATAATGGATGCGTGCCCGATGCGACTCCTCGAGATTCCGTCGACGGAATCGTCGACGCGTGGGAGCGCGAGCGACCCGATCTCGACTTCGCTCCACTCAAGGTGCTCTCACGAGTCTGGCGATTGTCGAGGCACCTCGAACGCACGCGCCGCACGGCCTTCGCCACCAGTGAGCTCGAGTCGTGGGAATTCGACGTACTCTCCGCCCTCCGGCGAGCGGGTGAGCCGCATCAGCTCAGCCCCAAAGCCCTGCTCGAACAGACACTCGTCTCCTCCGGCACCATGACCAACCGCATCGATCGGATGTCGCGGCGCGGCCTGGTAGAGCGCCGCACCGATCCGCACGACGGCCGGGGCATTCTCGTCTCGATGACCGACGAGGGTCGCGACCGCGTCGACGGAGCGATAACCGCGCTGGTCACCGCAGAGGGCGAGCTGCTCAGCCGACTCAGCACATCAGACCAGGAGCGCATCGCCGCTCTGCTCCGCAAACTCAGCGTCGACTTCGATTAGGTGGTTCGTCTTATCTCTCGTCGTTTCGTCGTGCTCACGGCGGCCCTCGTCGGTCTTGGCCTCGTTACGACCGCGGCCGGCCCGACGAACCCGGCCAGCGCGCGGGCGGATGCCGCATCCATCGCCCCGACCGCCGTGACGGTCGTGGCTGACACGGTTTTCGACCCCGGATTCATCATCTCCGACGAACTCTTCTACGACGGCGGCGCACTCGACGCCGACGAGGTGCAGGAGTTTCTCGACGAGCAGGTTGCCGAGTGCTCCCCAGGTGTGGTCTGCCTGGCCGACTACACCCAGAAGACCGTGACGCGCGAGGGCGACGATGTGTGCGGCGCCTACGGCGGTCGCGAGTCGGAGACGGGTGCCGAGATCATCGCCAAAGTCGGCCTCGCCTGCGGCATCAGCCAGAAGGCACTGCTCGTTCTGTTACAGAAGGAGCAGTCCCTGGTGCGCAACCCCGCCCCGACAGCCGGCGACTTCTCATTCGCCACGGGCTATGCGTGCCCCGACACGGCAGCGTGCGACGTGGAGTACTCGGGCTTCTACAACCAGCTGTACTGGGCTGCCTGGCAGCTCAAGCGCTATTCCAACCCGCCCGGAACGACCGAGTTCTTCACGAGCCGACCGATCGGCCAGCCGAGCCCGATCGCCTACAACCCCGACGCATCCTGCGGCAGCGCCGACGTGACGCTCAAGAACATCGCGACGGCGGCGCTCTACTACTACACGCCCTACCAACCCAACGCGGCCGCCATCGCCGGCGATGCAGACGCGCCCTGCGGCGCTTTCGGCAATCTGAACTTCTGGAAGTTCTATTCCGAGTGGTTCGGCGATCCGACGCGCGGCTCGATCACCCAGGGCGCACTCGACGACGTCTCGGTCGTGCGCGGCCGCATCGTGGCCAAGGGCTGGGCGATCGACCCGAGCTCGCTGCGGGCATCCAACTCAGTGCGAATCACGGTGACGGATGCGGCGGGCCGCATCCAGGCGACGACACTGCAGGCCGGCGCGACGACGCGCGGCGCCCTGACGGTCGATTCGCTAGCGGGCTTCGATCACGGTTTCAACGGAGGAACCGAGGTCGCCGCGCAGGGCCTCGTGCGGGTGTGTGCGGCGGCACTCCCCGTCGACGGCACGTCGTCGAGCGTCGAATCGCTGGGCTGCGAAACGGTGTTCGCGCTCACGCCCTGAGCCGTGGCTGCTCTCGCACAACCGGACAGGGAAGGCCTGAGGCAATGTGGCTAGGAGGCGTCGACCCGGCCTGTGAATGCGAGGATGGCGTCGGCGAAGGCGGATGGGGCTTCCAGGGCGACGTAGTGGCCGACCCCGTCGAGCTGAACTGATTGCACCTCGCCGGACACGACGTGGCTGAGGGTCCCAGCGGTGAACGGCCCCCCGAAGCCCCCGATCGCCAGCGCGGGCACCGTGATCGGGCTGGACTCGGCGAGTGCTTTTACGGCGCCACCCTCGCCGAGCATCGACTGATACAGGCCGATCGCTCCACGCCAACCCCCTCCGCGCGCGTACGTACGCACGAATTCCGCAACATCATAGCTCGTGATCGAATCGACGACGGCTGTCATTGCGGGGAATGCCCAGCTACCGAGGATCTGTTCCTCGCGACCGGCGAAAAGCATCTCTGCGATTCCCGGCGACGCGAGAACGCCGATGTGCCATGAGCCGCCGTGTGTGACGTCGGCAAGACCCTCGAGACCGAAGCCGGCCAATCCCATTTCGGTCGCCGTGAAACTCACGATGTCGTCGGGGTGCATGGCGGCCAGTCGAAACGCGGCTCCACCAGAGATGTCCTGTGCGGCGAGATGCACGGGACCGACTCCCAGTGCTGCGATGAGCTGGTGGAGGTCGTCAGCAGCAGTCGCACTGGTGAACCCGTCGGCCGCCACAGCCGAGTCGCCGAAACCGCGCAGATCGACGGCGAAGACCCGATGCGTAGCCGCCAGGAGCGGGATGACCTTGTGGAAAGCCCACCACGACTCCGGGAAGCCGTGGACGAGCAGGATCGGAGAGCCCTCATCGCCAGCAGAGACGTAATGCAACGTGGTGCCGTTGACGTCGACGTAGTGATGATCGATGCCCGCAATCGATGCAGGAGTAGGAGATGTGCTCATCGGAATCCTTCTTTCGAAAAATGCGTCGAATTGACAACATGGTTGACATGTTATTGAGTTGACAACCTGGTTGTCAATAGAGCACGAGACGGATAAGTTGGAACTGTGAACACATCATCTGGGGCGAAATTGGCCGGGCTTCTTCTGGGCACTTTCGACGCAATGGTCGACGTGGTCGTGGCAGAACTCGATCGCGAGGGGCACCCGGGCGTGACGGCCACCCACGCATTCGCGCTGGAAGCCATCGATGATGGAGCTCAAAGCGCTTCCGAGCTCGGCAGAAGCCTGGGCGTGTCCAGGCAGGCGGCCGCAAAGACCATCGCCGCCCTGGAAGAGCTCCACTACCTCGACCGACAGGACGACCCCGGCGACGCTCGCCGCAAACGACTTCTCGTCACCGCTCGAGGACGCGAAATGATGACGATCGGCGCCCGCACATTCGACGCCCTGCGCACTCAGGCAGCTGAGCAGGTCGGAATCCGCGCGCTTGAAAACTTTGAGGAAGTCCTGGCGATTCTCGGCGGCAAGTCCGACTCGCGGGAAGCGAGCACGCGCTCGAGTTAGTCGGTTCCTGAGTCGAACGCCGCGCCCTCCGAGGCGAGGTCTGTTGCTCGCTCGAGCGCCTCGTCGCCGACCGATTCCTCGGCCGCGTCGAAGATCTCACTCGACTCGCCCTGTTCGAGCTGACCGACCAGTTCGGCCGTAGCGCCGCCGACGAGACCCGCCGCAGCGTACTGCTCGAGGCGCGCACGCGAATCCGCGATGTCGAGGTTGCGCATGGTGAGCTGCCCGATGCGGTCGTCGGGGCCGAATGCGGCGTCGCCCACGCGCTCCATCGACAGCTTGTCGGGGTGGTAGCTGAGGCTGGGGCCGGTGGTGTCGAGGATCGTGTAGTCGTCTCCGCGACGCAGGCGCACCGTGACTTCGCCGGTGACGGCCGAGCCGACCCAGCGCACGATGGATTCGCGCAGCATGAGCGACTGCGGGTCGAGCCAGCGGCCCTCGTACATAAGGCGACCGAGACGGCGGCCCTCGGAGTGGTAGTTCGCGATGGTGTCTTCGTTGTGCACCGCGTTGAGCAGTCGCTCGTAGGCGATGTGCAGCAGCGCCATGCCCGGCGCCTCGTAGATGCCGCGGCTCTTCGCCTCGATGATGCGGTTCTCGATCTGGTCGCTCATTCCGAGACCGTGGCGCCCACCGATGGCGTTCGCCTCGAGAACGAGGGCGACGGGGTCAGAGAACTCGACGCCGTTGATGGCGACCGGGCGACCCGCCTCGAAGCGCACGGTGACGACCTCGGAGGCGATCTCGACATCGTCGCGCCAGAACGCGACGCCCATGATGGGCTCGACGATCTCGATGCCGGCGCTCAACTCTTCGAGCTTTTTGGCCTCGTGGGTGGCGCCCCAGATGTTGGCGTCGGTGCTGTAGGCCTTCTCGGCCGAGTCACGGTAGGGGAAGCCGCGGGCGACGAGCCACTCGCTCATCTCTTTGCGGCCACCGAGTTCGCCGACGAACTGCGAGTCGAGCCAGGGCTTGTAGATGCGCAGGCGCGGGTTGGCCAGCAGGCCGTAGCGGTAGAACCGCTCGATGTCGTTGCCCTTGTAGGTGGAGCCGTCGCCCCAGATGTCGACGCCGTCTTCCTTCATGGCGCGCACGAGCAGCGTGCCCGTGGCGACGCGGCCGAGCGGCGTGGTGTTGAAGTAGGTCTTGCCGCCGGAGCGGATGTGGAACGCGCCACAGGCGAGGGCCACGAGGCCCTCCTCGACCAGTGCGGCCTTCGCGTCGACGATGCGCGCGATCTCGGCGCCGTACTCCAGAGCCCTGGCGGGCACCTTGTCGATCTCGGGCTCGTCGTACTGCCCGATGTCGGCGGTGTAGGTGCAGGGAACCGCACCCTTCTCGCGCATCCAGGCGACGGCGACGGAGGTATCGAGACCGCCGGAGAATGCAATGCCGACTCGCTCGCCGACCGGAAGACTGCTCAAGACTTTAGACACGACTACAATCCTACGAGTGATCAGCCCTCGAGAAGTTCCGTCAGCTCGAGCCAGCGCAGTTCGACCGCGTCCATCTGGTCGCGCAGCGCCTGAACTTTCTGCTGCATCTCACCGAGTCCGGCGTAATCGCTCTGATCGTGCTTGGCGAACGCAAGGTCCATTTCTGCGATCTGCGTACTCAGCTTCTCCATCTTGCGGCCGGCCGCGGCCAGCTCCTTCTGAGCGTTCCGCAGCTCGGCGCCCTGAAGCCCGGTCTTCTTGGCGGGCGCGTCAGCAGAACCTCCGGCGGCGATGCGCGCCTGCTCTTTCTGCTGCGCCAGACGCAGTTCGAGGTACTGCTCGACGCCGCGGGGAAGGTGCGTGAAACCGCCGTTCATCACGGCGTACTGGTTGTCGGTGACGCGCTCGAGCAGGTACCGGTCGTGACTCACGACAAGCAGCGTTCCCGCGTAGGAGTCGAGCAGATCTTCGATAGCCGCCAGCATGTCGGTGTCGAGGTCGTTGGTGGGCTCGTCGAGGATCAGCACATTCGGCTCATCGAGAATGATGAGCAGCAGCTGCAGCCGTCGCTTCTGGCCACCCGAGAGGTCTTTCACCGGGGTCGAGAGCTGGGCACTCGTGAAGCCGACCCGCTCGAGCAGCTGCCCGGGAGTCATTTCTTTTCCGCCTGAGACGTAGGAGCTCTTCTGCCGACCGATCACCTCGCTGACCCGGTCGTTCCAGATGTCTTCGAGCTCGAAGAGCTGCTGCGTGAGCGTAGCCACCCGAATGGTCTTGCCGCGCTTGACCTTGCCGGATGTCGGCAGCAGGGTTCCCGAGACCAGGCTGAGCAGGGTGCTCTTGCCGGCTCCGTTGACGCCCAGGATTCCGGTGCGCTCGCCGGGCGCGATGCGCCAGGTCACGTCTTTCAGAACCTTCTTGCCGTTGTCGTATTCGACCGAGATGTTCTCGAGGTCGACCACGTCTTTGCCGAGGCGCTGCATGGCCATCGCCGCGAGCGAGACCTTGTCGCGCACGGGCGGCTCGTCTTCGATCAGCGCGTTGGCCGCGTCGATGCGGAACTTCGGCTTGGCCGTGCGGGCCGGGGCACCGCGGCGCAGCCAGGCCAGCTCTTTCTTCATGAGATTCTGGCGCTTGGCTTCGCTCGTGGCCGCCATGCGATCGCGCTCGACGCGCTGAAGGATGTAGGCCGCGTAGCCGCCCTCGAAGGGCTCGATCAGACGATCGTGCACCTCCCAGGTCGCCGTGCAGATCTCGTCGAGGAACCACCGGTCGTGTGTCACGACCATGAGCCCGCCGGAGTTCGTGGCCCAGCGCTTGCGCAGGTGCTGTGCGAGCCAGGCGATGCCCTCGACGTCGAGGTGGTTGGTGGGCTCGTCGAGGAAGATCACGTCGTGGTCGCCGATGAGCAGCTTCGCCAGCGCGATGCGTCGGCGCTGGCCTCCCGACAGGCTCGAGACGAGCACATCCCACGGGATGTCCGAGGCAAGGCCCGAGATCACGTCGCGGATGATCGGATCGCCGGCCCAGACGTGCTCGTCGATATCGCCGACGATCGTCTCTTTCACGGTGAGGTCGCCGTCGAGGTCGTCGGACTGGTCGAGCATCGCGAGGGTGACTCCGTTGCGGCGCGTCACGCGACCGCCGTCGGGTTCGATGCGACCCGCCAGCAGCCTGAGCAGGGTCGACTTGCCGTCTCCGTTGCGACCGACGATTCCCACGCGGTCGCCTTCGTTGAGACCGATGGTCACGGAGTCGAAGATGACGCGCGTCGGATATTCGAGATGGAGCGATTCCGCTCCCAGTAGATGGGCCACCTGTCGAGGTTACCCGCGATCCGAGGGCCGTCCTGCCGGTCAGCCCAGAAAACGCCTCACGACCGAATCCAAGGCACGAGCGGTGAGCGTGACCGATTCGAGGTCGATGTGCTCGTCGTTGCCGTGGATGAGGTGACGGAAGCGCCCGTAGTCCCATCGCCGCGACAGCACCGAGAAGCCATAGGCCTGTCGGCCCTTAGCACGATAGAACCGGGCGTCCGATCCTCCCGCCGCGATGATCGGCAGCGGCACGGCCCCCGGATACGCCTCGTCGATGACCTCGGCGAGCACGTCGAAGAGCGGCGTATCCATCGGCGAGACGTTGGCCGGGCTGAACGACGCACCGACGACATCCACGATCTCGATGTGTTGCATCAGGTCGCCGAGCGCGGCCATGACGTACGCGTCGACGGCCTCGGGAGATACCCCGGGCAGCTGCCTGATGTCGAGGTCGATACTGGCCTCGCCCGGGATGACGTTGATCGCGTCGCCCGCTCGGATCACGTTGGGCGAGATGGTCGTGTGTGTCGTCGCGTGAGCGTAGCCCGCGAGTTCACCGAGCGCCGGAAGCGCCCCCAGGATCTCTGCCACGGAGGTGAGTCGCCTCGACACATCGGGGTCGAGGTCGAGAGCCTCGACGTAGCGCGGCCAGTAGTCGCCGATGACGGCACGGGGCGCGAACCGCGTGAGCCGGGTCACCGCCTCGGCCGCGATCACACCGGCATTCGACGAGCCCCACGGCGCAGAACCGTGTCCGGGGATCCCGCGGATCAGCAGTCGTCGTCGGGCCAGCCCCTTCTCCCCCACGGTCACGGTCACGGAGTGCGGCGCGCCCGCTGAGCCGCCGACAGGGACGCCGCCCGATTCGGTAAGCACGTAGTCGGCATCGATGAGTTCGGGGTGGTGCTGCATGAGCCATTCGATGCCGAGACGGCTGCCGCCCTCTTCGTCGGCGACCGCCACGAATATGAGGTCGCCACGCAGAGCGCGACCTTTGGATGCGGCAGCTCTCGTGGCCACCGCATAGGCGGCCGTCAGATAGAGCATGTCGAGGGTGCCGCGACCGTAGAGTTCGTCGCCCACGATGTCTGCGGCGAACGGGTCATGGCTCCAGCCTCCGTGCATCACGGGCACGACGTCGATGTGCCCGACCAGCGCGAGAGACGGCGCCTGCGGGTCGGTGCCGGGGATGCGCACGACGAGCGTCGCTCGACCGGGCGCCGATTCGACGACGACGGGATCCACGTCGACACCCTCGAAGAATCGCCTCAAGACGTCGGTGTTCCGAATTTCCTGACCGGACGCGTAGGTTCCGTCGTTCACGCACGCGCTGCGGATGAGGTCGCGCAGCAGCGCGAGCGCGTCGTCGCCGAGGGGTGAGGAGTCGATCATCGCTCAAACTTATCGCTCCTCGCCTGTGCACCTCGTCATGCGGCGGGTCTGAGCGCCGGTAGCGTGAAGGTATGCCAGCTCAAACGACTGCCGAACTCATCGATGCCCATCTGATCACGGTGCAGGATTTCCCGAGCGAGGGCATCCTGTTCCGCGACGTGACCAGCGTGTACGCGAACGGAGAGGCATTCGCCTCGGTCGTCGACGCGTTCGCCTCGCACGATTGGGGCACGGTGGATGCGGTGCTCGGCATCGAGGCACGCGGGTTCGGCATCGCCGCGGCCATGGCGTACGCGCGCAACGTGGGGATGGTCTCGGTGCGCAAGGCGGGCAAGCTTCCCGGCGAACTGCTGAGCGAGGACTACGCGCTCGAATACGGCACGGCCACTCTCGAGGTGCAGCCGAACGTTCTGCCGCGAGGATCGCGTGTCGTGATTCTCGACGACCTGCTTGCAACCGGGGGCACGCTGGCGGCCGTCGTGAAACTCGCCGAGCGCGCCGGCTGGATCGTGGCGGGTATCGGCGTGGTCATCGCACTCGACGACCTCGGAGGCCGAGCCGCTCTCGCAGGGCATGACATCCTCGAGCTGAGCAGCTACCCCGCGTCGTAGACCTCAGTCATCGCAGCTGCGCAGTGATTGTGTGAGCCAGATCGCGGAGGAAGCCCGCATGATCGAGACCTGGCGTAGGCGAAATGTGAGGCGGCAACGTGCTCATGAAGTCGTAGTGACCCACGTTCGCGTAATCGTCGATAGTGATTTCGGCGGGTGCTGAGCGAAGTATCGAAGCTGTGCCCGGCGGTGTGACAGTATCTGCCGCTCCGACGTGAACATGCATCGGAGCCTGAACGTGATCGAGCGCGCCGGGGGCCGCGAACCATCCGACGGTAGGTGCTAACAGCACGAGTCTGGTCACACGCGCGTTCGCTTCTACTGTGATGGGCTGGCCGTCCTTGCCCCACGGCTGGGCGCCTGCCAGGCAGAGCGCAGCCCAAGCGCCGACCGAGTGTCCGACGACGCTCACCCCAGACTCGATGTCGCCTTCCGTTGCGAGAGCGTGATGCAGCTCGCCTACCCGCGCCTGCAACTGCGCTGTGCTGACAGTTCGCGGGTCGAAGCGTTCGCTCTGCGGGGCGACGACATAAAAACCTGCGTCGCGGATGGCATCGATGAGAACGGAATAGCGAGCAGGGTCTCCTCCCGCTCCTGGAGCAAAAAGAACCGTGGATGTGCTCACGACGTCTAGTCCGATACGACGCGCGCGCCGTGAACAGGCCCGGTGACGCGCACGACTCGGTGCCGGGCGGCACTCAGTGCGATCTGCAGTTCGAGGGCCGTGTCGAGGTTCTCTGCGAGAAACGCGACCGTCGGGCCCGATCCCGACACTATTCCTGCGAGCGCACCGTTGGCTTCACCGAGTTCGAGGATGCCCGTGAGCGCCGGGTTCAGATGCAATGCGGGGGCTTGCAGGTCGTTGTAGAGAGCGTCGGCGAGCACAAGCGAATCTCCCGAGCGCAGTGCCTGCAAGACGGTGGTGTCGACCGTGGGCTGAGTCTGCGCGGGAAAGATGTCTTGGGCGTGACGATCGCGGTGCCGATCGAGCTCGCGATACACCTCGGGTGTGCTCGATCCGAAGTCGGCGAGCACTAGAACCCACTGGAATGACCCCTTGGCGAGAGCGGGGCTCAGCTGGTCTCCGCGCCCTGTGCCGATGGCTGTTCCACCGGTGAGAGCGAACGGAACATCGGCTCCGAGGCGGGAGGCGAGGCCCAGGAGCTCGTCGCGGCCCAGATCTGTTCCCCACAGCGTGTCGCACGCCACGAGAGTCGCGGCCGCATCGGCGGAGCCGCCGCCCATACCGCCGGCGATGGGCACATTCTTCTCGATGTCGAGGTGCACACCACCCCGGTAACCCGCCTTGCGCGCCAGCATACGTGCCGCACGAATGGCGAGGTTGGTGCCGTCCACCTCGAGACCCGAGCAGTCGATGCTGCCTCCGAACGAGACAGAGAAGTCGTCGGAGATCGTGGCGCGCACGTTTTCATAGAGCGAGACGGCCTGATAGGCCGTGGCCACGTCGTGGTACCCATCATCCATCACCGCCCCGACCTTCAGGAAGACGTTGATCTTTCCCGGCGCCCGAACGTGCACTGTCGACAGCGCCCTCTGAGTGACCATGCAATCAACCTATATGCAACCGGAGGGGCGATCCGACCGCAGGCTATGCGCGGCCGAGTCCTGCCAGCACCGAGACGAAGTCTGCGAGGAACGCCTGCCTGTCGACATCGAGTACGACCTGCGTGTCAGGTGCCGGCGTGATCGGCCAGCTCACAGGCAGGCCTTCGTCGGTGCGCACGAGATGTGCCCGGGTGGCGAAGCCGTCGGTGGTGATGTTCACGGGCCCCTTAACCGACGAGGTGATCCACTCGGGCTGAACGAGCAGAGCGGCAGCTAGTCCATCGTGCGCGGGCGACACCCTGCGCCCCCACGAGAACTGATAGAAGTCCATGTACGCCTCGAGGATGGCGGCCGAGAACGTGCCCCACTCCGTACCGGCACGGTGCAGCGACTGCACGGCCGCCTCATCGACGATCGTGCCAGCGGTCACGTTCACACCCACCATCACGAGACCGGTGCGTGGTGCAGCGAAGACGCGCGCCGCAGCGATCGCGTCGTTCTGAATGTTCGCGTCGACCATCTGTACGGTGCCGAGCGGCGGGAACGGCCCCGAGCCGCCCATGATCACCGTCGAGCGGAACATCGTGAGCAGCTGGGGCTCGATCTCGAGGGCGAGTCCCACGTTCGTGAGCGGTCCGATCGGCAGCAGGTCGTAGTAGCCGGGGCGTGACCGCGCCAGCTCGACGAGCAGTTCGGCCGACGACAGGGGCGACAGATTGCGTGGCACGAGCTTCTCGCTGTAGATATCCCCCAGACCGTCATGTCCGTGCACATGACCGGCGATCCGCGGCTCAGCGTTGATTGGCCCAGCGGCGCCCTTCGCAACGAGGGTGTCTTCGAGGCCAGCGATTTTCAGCACCCGGGCGATGTTCGCTACCGCGTCTTCGACCGGGGTGTTTCCGTAGACGCTCGTGATCGCCGAGATCTCCGCATCATCGCGGCCGGCCAGGTAGAGCAGCGCGAGTGCATCGTCGATTCCGGTGTCGGTGTCGACGATGATGTGGCGAATATCGCTCGAGGATGCTGCAACCATGCGTGGGTCTCCTTCGGGATCAGTGCACTCAGGCTCCGAGAGCGGCTCGTCCGATCCGGTGGAAGTCGGTCATCGTCAGCGCTTCGCCGCGCATCGTGGGCTCCACACCCGCGCGCTCGAGCACCTCTTGTGCCTGCTGCGTGTCACCGAAGACCGGAATGAGCGACTGCCGCAGCATTTTGCGGCGCTGTTGAAACGCCGCGTCGACGACCTCGAAGGTACGCACGCGCACTTCTTCGGTGTCGGGAAGGGTCTCGTGGCGCTGGAACGACACGAGTACGGAGTCGACATTCGGCACGGGCCAGAACACCTGGCGGCTCACATTGCCGCTCGTCTTCCAGTCGCCGTACCAGGCCGCTTTCACGCTCGGGCTGCCATAGATCTTCGATCCCGGAACGGCGGCGAGCCGATGCCCGACCTCGGCTTGAACCATCACGACGCCCGACTGGATCGATGGAAAATGCTCGAGAAAGTGCAGCAGCACGGGGACGGAAACGTTGTAGGGCAGATTCGCGACGAGCCGCACGGGCGCGTCAGGCAGGCTCTGGATGCTCATGGCATCGTCACGCACGACCGTCAGTGTGGCATTCGGCTGCAGCGCGCGAACCGTGTCTGGCAGCTGGGCGGCGAGCCTCTTATCGATCTCGACGGCGACAACCGAGGCTCCGGTCTCGAGGATGCCCAGGGTCAGCGAGCCGAGGCCAGGTCCGACCTCGACGACCGTCTCGCCCGGCTGCACTCCGGCCACGCGCACGATTCTGCGCACGGTGTTGCCGTCGATCACGAAGTTCTGACCGAGCTTCTTCGTGGGTGTCAGATCGAGCAGTTCCGCCAGGTCGCGGATCTCCGCGGGGCCGAGGAGCTTGCTCTCGCCAGGATCGCTCATTCGGCGGTCACCGGCTCTGAATCCCAGGTGCCGTAGACGAGCTCGGTGTTCGACGTGATCTGAGCCGCGAGCATCGACACATCGGTGCCGAGGTGCGACGCCATAAAACGCAGCGTGTGCGGCAGCAGATACGGAGCGTTCGGCCGCCCGCGCAACGGCGTCGGTGTCAAGAACGGCGCATCCGTCTCGACGAGCAGCAGCTGGCGTGGAGCGATCTCGAGGGCGTCGCGCAGGTTCTCGGCGTTTTTGAACGTCACGGTTCCGGCGAACGACATGTACCAGCCGTTGTCGGCACAGATGCGAGCCATCGCGCCATCACCCGAGTAGCAGTGGAAGACCGTGCGCTCCGGCGCCCCCACCCGCAGGAGGGTCTCGATGACGTCGTCGTGCGCGTCGCGGTCGTGGATCTGGAGGGCGAGCCCGTTCGCCTTGGCGATCTCGATATGCGCCTCGAACGACCTGAACTGGGCAGCACGTCCCTCTTGCGGCGTGCGGAAGAAGTCGAGTCCAGTCTCTCCGATGGCTCGCACCCGCGGGCGAGTGGCCAGCTCCGCGATCACGGCGAGGGCCTCATCGAGCTGACCCGCCTCGTCGTAGCGCGGCGCCTCGTTCGGGTGGATGGCCACGGCCGCCAGCATGCGCGGCTCGCGCGCGGCCTGCTCGGCCGCCCAGATGCTCGACTCGACATCGCCGCCGACCTGCACCACCCCGCGTACGCCGACACTCGACGCCCGGTCGAGCTGCTCGAGATAGTCGAGCACCTCGCGCTCGGGCCCCTCGTTTTCATCCCCTGAGCCCTTCGACGGCGGCGGATCGAGGTGCGTGTGATTGTCGTAGACGCCCACCACGAGGGGCTCGGGCAGCGGCGGATAGCTGTGGTCAGTAGGCACGACTACGCAGCCGACCCGTCGGTCTCGCTCGTCTCGATGCGCGGGAACAGCGGCTCGAGTGCCGAGACCGTGGTTCCTCCGGCCCAGTCGAACGCCGACCGGATGGGCTGGTCGGAGACCGCGCCCGCTCCGTTCAAGGCGGTCCAGAGCTTGCTCGTGGCCACGGGAAGCACGGGCGAGAGCAGAACCGCGAGAGTTCCGATTCCACGCACTGCCGTGTTCAGCACGGTGCCGAGCCGCTCGCGGTTCGCCGGGTCTTTCGAGAGTGCCCACGGCTCCTGCAGGGTGATGTAGCCGTTCAGCTCGTCGACGAGCTGCCAGACCTGTGCGATGGCCTCGTGGATGGCGAGTCGCGAGATGGCCGCGTCGGCGGCGGCCGTCACCCGCACCTCGGTGTCGCGGATCGCCTGGTCTGGCGCATCCAGAACCCCCGCGTCGGGAATGACGCCGTCGAAGTAGCGGGTGACCATGGCGATCACGCGAGACGCGAGGTTGCCGAAGCCGTTGGCGAGCTCGGCCTGGTAGCGGGCCGACAGGTCCTCCCAGCTGAACGAGCCGTCTTGACCGAAGTTGATGGCGCGCATGAAGTAGTAGCGGAACGCGTCGGAGCCGAACGTGTCGGTGATCTGATTCGGGGCGATGCCCGTGAGCTTCGACTTCGACATCTTCTCGCCGCCGACGAGCAGCCAGCCGTGGCCGAAGACCTGCTTCGGAACCTCGAGCCCGGCGGCCATGAGCATCGCGGGCCAGATCACGGCGTGGAAGCGGGCGATGTCTTTTCCGACGATGTGGGTCGCGGGCCAGCGGCTCGCGAAGGCTTCGTCGTCATAGCCGTAGCCGGCCGCGGTGATGTAGTTGAGCAGCGCGTCGAACCACACGTAGACGACGTGGGACTCGTCCCACGGAACTTTGACACCCCAGTCGAACGTCTGCCGCGAGATCGACAGGTCGGTCAGTCCCCGACGAACGAACGAGACGATCTCGTTGCGCACGCTCTCGGGCTGGATGAAATTCGGGTTCTCTTCATAGAGGTCGAGCAGCCGCTGGCTGAACTCGCTCATCTTGAAGAAGTAGTTGCGCTCCTTGAGCAGTTCGACAGGCTTCGAGTGGATCGCGCAGACCTTCTGGCCCTCGTACTCACCCGTGCCGTCGACGAGGTCGCTGTCGGCCTTGTACTCCTCGCAGCCCACGCAGTAGTAGCCCTCGTACTCTCCGGTGTAGATGTACCCGGCGTCGAAGAGGCGCTGCAGGAACAGCTGCACGTTGACCTCGTGGCGCTCATCTGTCGTGCGGATGAAGTCGTCGTTCGAGATGTCGATCGTCTTGAGCAGGGGCTGCCAGGCGCTCTCGACGAGGCGGTCGGCCCACTGCTTGGGCGTGACACCGTTGGCGGTAGCCGTGCGCAGGATCTTCTGACCGTGCTCGTCGGTTCCGGTGAGGAACCATGTGTCGTCACCCGCCTGGCGGTGCCAGCGCGCGAGCACGTCGGCGGCCACCTCTGTGTAGGCGTGCCCGATGTGGGGCACGTCGTTCACATAGAAAATAGGCGTGGTGATATAAAACGAGGAGCCGTCGGACATGCTCCCCATCATAAAGGCGCGGCTCACCCACGCTTCCCCTGTTACGGCCTAGAGCAGCGGCAGCTGCGCCTGCTCGTTCGCGGGCGTACGCCCCGTGCGCTGCGCAAGCGCTGCTTCATAGAGGTCTCGCCGCGACAGCCCAGTGGCCTCGGCGATCGCCGCCGACGCGTCTTTCAACCTCGTGCCGTCGGCGACCAGCTCGAGCACCTGCGTCACCCCGGTGGCCAGGTCGACCTCCAGCGGCTCGGCGCCGGCCACGACGATCACGATCTCGCCCTTCACCCCGGCCTCGGCCCATTCGAGCAATTCGGATGCCGTGCCGCGTTTCACCTGCTCGTACATTTTCGTAAGCTCCCGCGCAACGGCCACGCGGCGGTCCGCGCCGAGGGCTGTGGCGATGTCAGCGAGAGACGCGGCGATGCGATTGGGCGATTCGAAGAACACCATGGTGCGAGGTTCGCGCGCCAGCGCACCCAGAACCTGCAGTCTCTCGCCCTGCTTGCGCGGCAGAAAGCCCTCGAAGGTGAAGCGATCGGTGGGCAGGCCCGACACCGCGAGCGCCATGAGCACTGCCGAGGGCCCGGGGATCGCGGTGACCTCCACACCCGCGGCGACGGCGGCGGCCACGAGGTGGAAGCCAGGATCGGAGACGGTCGGCATGCCGGCGTCGCTCATCACGACGAGGTCGGCTGTGCGGGCGAACTCCACCAGCTCCGCCGCCTTCTCCCTCTCGTTGTGGTCGTGCAGGGCTACGAGGCGCGGTCGGTTCTCGAGGTTGAGGGCGCGCAGCAGCTTGATAGCGACGCGGGTGTCTTCGGCGGCGATGAGCTCGCAGGCCTCGAGCGTCTCGACGAGCCGCACCGACGCATCCTTCAGATTGCCGATGGGCGTGCCCGCGAGGATGATCATTGCCTCAGCGTATCGACCGGCGGGGCCTCGCACCCCGGTCGGGTAGCATCGGTCGGCGGTGAGAGGAGGGTGCGGATGACGAAAACAGACGTACGCTCCCTCGTGAATACCCTCTGGCACAGCCCCGTACTCCGCTTCGGCGCGATCGGAGGCCTGAACAATCTGCTGTCGTACGGCATCTTCGTGGCCCTGACCGTGGCGGGAATGCCATCTATCGGCGCGGCCACGATCACGTACGCGACCGGCATGGTCGTCAGTTATCTGGCCAATCGGTCCTTCACCTTTCGGCACTCTGGCAGCGCCCGACGTTCGGTGCTGCGGTTCGTCGCAGTCAACCTCGCCGGTTACGCCCTGAACGTCACGATCCTGGCTGTCTTCGTCGAGCTGATCGGGTGGAATGCGCTCGTCGTGCAGTTGGGCGCCATCGTCGTCGTCGCGACCGGAATCTACCTCGGGATGCGCTTCTGGGTCTTTCGCGAGCCCGGCGTCCCCAATGCGTGATTGGGCCGCGTCGGCGGCGGCACCTACGATTGTGCAGGTGACCGAGCCCCGCACCCCGATCGACGTCGACGAGACGCTCGCGGCGCAGACCCACGTGCAGGCGGCTGCGCAGCCTGAGCCGATCGGATCTCGACTCGACGAGTGGTGGGGTCGCATGCTGTCCACGCCAGGCCGACAGCGCCTCTGGGCGTGGGGCGGCCCGATCGCCGTCACCCTGCTCGCCGCCATCCTGCGTCTGGTCAACCTCGGGCATCCGCACTCGCTGGTGTTCGACGAGACGTTCTATGTCAAAGACGCCTACACGACTCTGCGCAACGGCTACGAGTCGACGTGGCCGGCCGACGCCGACGAGGCGTTCAACGCGGGCGACACAGACGGGTTCCTGCAGCAGGGCTCATTCGCCGTTCATCCGCCCCTCGGCAAGTGGGTGATCGCGCTCGGCCTGGCCGTCTTCGGCGCCGATTCGAGCGTCGGTTGGCGCATCTCGGTCGCCGTCTGCGGAATCCTCCTCGTTCTTCTCACCACGCTCGTTGCCAAGAAGCTGTTCCGCTCCACCTTCCTCGCCACGGTCGCGGGTTTCCTCATCGCAATCGACGGCCACGCCATCGTCATGAGCCGGGTCGCGCTGCTCGACGGCATCTTCGCGCTCATCGCCCTAGCCGGAGTCGGCGCCGTTCTGATGGATCGCGAATGGCATGCGAGGCGGCTCGACGCGAAGCTCATGTCGGCCGAGAAACACGGCCGGGTTGCTCGGTGGGGACCCGCGCTCTGGTGGCGTCCGTGGGTGCTGGCCGCAGGCATCCTGTTCGGTCTGTCGTCGAGCGTCAAGTGGTCTGGGCTCTACTTTCTCGCCGCGTTCGCCGTCTACCTCGTCGTTGTGGATGCGTTGGCTCGTCGCCGTGCAGGACTGCGGATGTGGGCGGCAGGGGCGATCCTCAAGCAGGGGCCGGTCACTTTCCTGCTCACCGTTCCGATCGCGATCGTCGTCTACCTGTCGACCTGGTCGGGCTGGTTCCTCACCTCGGGCGGAATGTACCGGCAGTGGGTGCAGACCTCGGGCGAGCACTGGACGGGCCTTCTGGCCTGGGTTCCGAACTGGGCGCAGAACTTCTGGCACCTCGAAGCCGCGGTCTACAACTACCACGTCAACGAGCACACACCGCACCCCTATCAGGCCAACCCGTTCTCGTGGCTGTTCCTCATTCGCCCCACCCAGATGTACATCAAAACCCTCGACAACGGTCAGGGCAGCTGCGGGGCAGACACCTGCTACGAGAACATCACCTCGATCGCCAACCCCATCATCTGGTGGGCGGGCACCGCGGCGCTGCTCTATCTCGTCTACCGCTTGATCCGCAAACGCGAGTGGGTCGTCGGGTTCATTCTCATGGGCATGGTCGCCGGTTACCTGCCGTGGCTGCTCTACGTGAACCGCACGATCTACCAGTTCTACACAATCGCCTTCGAGCCGTATCTGATTCTCGGGCTGGTCTTCGTGATCGGCCTGGCGCTGGGTAAACGCACAGACCCCCGATGGATGCGGGTGGGCGGCGTGCGCGCGGTCATCGCGTTCCTGGTCATCTGCTCGGCGGTCACGGCGTTCTTCTATCCCGTGTGGACAGCCCAATCGATCCCAGGCTGGCTGCTCTCTCTGCACTACTGGCTGCCGACCTGGCGATGACGCGGTCAACGTCTCGTGCCTGGCTACCGGGCATGCTCGTCGCCGCCGGTGCCGCCGGAATCGCGTTCTTGGTGCACCTCGCATTTCCCGCGCTCCCCCTGCTCACGATCTCGGTGGCCCTCGGCATGGTCGTCGCCCAGATTCCGGCGCTGCGCCCCCTGCTCGACGGGCCGCTGAAGGCGGGGCTCTCGCTGTCGGCCCGGCGCCTGCTGCGCATCGGCATCGTGCTTCTCGGGCTCAAGCTGAGCCTCGTCGACATCGCCGGGCTCGGCCTGGTCACCATCATCGCCATCGTTCTCGTGGTCATCCTCACGTTCGGCGTCACTCTTCTTCTCGGCCGGATGCTCGGCCTGCCCGGCTACCAGCCGCTGCTCATCGCCGCGGGATTCTCGATCTGCGGCGCATCCGCAGTGGGCGCGATGAGTGCGGTCACACGTGCGAAAGACTCGGAGAGCGCTACTCCCGTCGCCTTGGTCACTCTGTGCGGCACCCTAGCGATCGTGCTGCTGCCACTCGCCCGCATTCCCCTCGGCTTCGACGCCACGGAGTTCGGAACCTGGGTCGGGCTCAGCGTGCACGACGTGGGCCAGGTCGTGGCCACCGCCCAGATCGCCGGGCCAGTGGCCCTGGCAGCCGCCGTGGTCGTCAAGCTCACTCGGGTTCTCACTCTCGCGCCGATGGTGGCGATCGTAGGCGCCGTCGAGCGTCGCCGCGCCCCGCTCTCTTCCGGCTCGGCCGTCGACGAAGGCCCGGCGAAGCGCCCCCCGATCGTGCCCCTGTTCGTGCTCGGGTTCCTCGCCGCGGTTCTGGTGCGCACGCTCGTTCCGTTGCCCACCGGGGCGCTCGAGGTGGCCGACGTTCTACAGACGGCCCTTCTCGCTACCGCCCTGTTCGCGCTCGGCACGGGCATCCGGTTCGCCGAGCTGGCGCGCACTGGCTGGAAGGCCTTGATCGTGGGCCTCGGTTCGTGGGTCTTCATCGCCGCGCTGTCGGTTGTCGCCGTGTGGGTGACGACCGGCCCCTGGTGAGCGTCGCGACAAAGGAACTTAAGCGTCCAACCGCTTCTCGTACAGGCTGATCTTCAGCGAGCGTGCGCCAGTCGGGTCGCTAACGGAGGAGTCCCCGACGTGGGAGAACCCGCGTGCTTCGTAGAATCGTCGCAGTCCCGGATTGTCCGCTGCGCAGTCAAGCCGCACTACCTGCTTGCCCGCTTCCTGCGCACGCACCTCCACCCAGCTGAGCAACCTGCCACCGAGGTTGTCCCCGCGGTGAGTTGAATCGACCGCGAGGCGATGTACGTACGAGGCGGGAACGTCGTCCGCTGGCCACGTTTCATCGTCCTCATCGGCCACAGTAACCATGGCGATAACAGCACCATGTCTTTCAACGACGAAAAAGTGTCCCCGTTCGGCATCCTTCTCGAACGTCGAATCGGGAACGCGATCCTGCCACTGATCGATCGACTGTTCATGCAGCCACCGACGTGCGCTGCCCATCAAGGATTGTGCCGCATCCACGTCACCGGTGGTCCCGGCTCTCACCCTCAAGGTATGGTCGCGCATAAGTCAAGACTGCCGCACGTGCGAACAGTCGAACGCGGGCATGCGACTCGCGCCGGCGCCTGGACCCTGCCGTAGGCTCAGATATCGGCCGAACAACTTCGGGGAGTGATCATGACCGGGACACCCTTCCTCGTCGCCTACCTGGTCACGTTCGCGGTGATCAGCCTGGCTGCCCTCGGCGTCGGTAGGCGCTGGCGCCGCGTCGGATATAACCTGCCGTGGGTCAGCAGAACCGCTCAGACGTGGACATCGAGTCATCGGGCAGCGTTTCTCGTCGTGGGGCCGACATCAGCCGCGGCGACGATTCTCCACGTCGTCAACGCTGACTCCAGCTTCGCATCATGGCTGTGGCTCGGTGGGGTACTCGTTGGCGGTGTGATCGCCGTTGAACGCGCTCGGTATTTGCTGAGCAAGGAGCCGGCGTAGCCGGGTCCATCGACGTCAGTGCAGCACCTTCAGTCCGACGACGCAGGACACGATGCCGAGCACGAGAAGCAGCTTCACCACAGAGACTCCCTCTCCCCCGAAAAACATCGCATACCCCACAGTCAGGGCGGCGCCGATTCCGACCCACACGGCATACGACGTGCCCACGGGGATGTCGCGCATCGAATACGCCAGGCCGGCCATGCTCAAGACGAGCGCGCCGACGAATATGACGCTCGGCCAGAGCCGCGTGAATCCCTCTGACTTGCCGAGGGCTGTGGCCCACACGGCTTCGAGGATTCCGGAGATGACGAGGACGATCCAAGACATGACTGTTCCACTCCTTAGTGGTGGTCAGTCTTGTCGCGTTCCGGGTACTGCGCCCTCGTCCGGCGGCCACAACGTGCGGCCATACATCCAGGCTAGGCGAAGGTCTGGTTACCCACCACCCGGAGGAGCGCCAGCTTCTCGGCAGCCTCGGTTCCGGGTGACGCCGTGAGCACGAGCAGTGTCTGCGACAGATTCTCGGTGAACAGCGCCTGGCAGTCCACCTCGATCTCGCCGATTTCCGGGTGCACCAGCGTCTTGTGATCGTCGAAGCGATTGCGCACCTCGTGCAGCTCCCAGATCGCCGCGAACTCCTCGCTTGTCGCCAGCAGCTCGGAGACGATCGCCCGGCCGTGCTCGGAATCGCCCGAGGCCGAGACGGATGCGCGTAGCGCGGCGACTTGGATGCGGCTCTGGTGCTCGTGGTCGCGCTCGGGATACCGGCCGCGCGCCTCGGGGTCGGTGAACCAGCGGTATACCGCGCTTGCGGCCAGGCCGCTGAACCGCGTCTCGTCGCCGAGCAATGCTGTCGCCATCGCGTTCTGCGCCAGAGTCTCTGCGAGGTCTGAGAGAACGAGGGCCGGGGTGTCGTCGAGTCGATCGAGCACCCGCATCAGCGCGGGCGAGACGTGTTTCGTCGCGAGAGCGCGACGGGGTGCGTTGTGCCCAGTGAGCCGGAACAGATGGTCGCGCTCGTCGGGAGTCAGTCGCAGCCCGCGGGCGATCGCGGCCACCATCTGCTCCGACGGCTGCGGGCCTCGCTGCTGCTCGAGCCTCGAGTAGTAGTCGGTCGACATGCCCACGAGCAGGGCGACCTCCTCGCGCTTGAGGCCGGGAGTTCGACGACGTGATCCATCGAGCAGCCCGACGTCGCGCGGCTTCAGGGCCTCGCGGCGACGCCTCAAAAAGTCGGCGAGTGCGGGTCTGTCCATGTGTCCATGGTGGCGGTACACCCCCGTGGCAACAAGGGACTGACAATCCATGGACAACCGCTCCCTTCTGCGCCGCCCGCGTTCGGTGTTGAGTCGAGCCATGAACATCACCGGAAACACCATTTTCATTCCCGGCGCCACGTCAGGGCTCGGGCTCGGCCTGGCGCTGCGTTTTCAGGCTGCCGGCAACCACGTGATCATCGGCGGTCGCCGCACGGAACTCCTCGACCGGATCGTCGAGGAGAACCCCGGAATCGGCGCAGTGCAGATCGACACGGCCGACGCCTCCTCCATCGAGCGGGCAACGCAGCAGGTCGTCGCCGAGCACCCCGGACTCGACACCGTGATTCTGATGGCCGGAATCATGGAGCCCGAAGATCTGCACACGGCCGACTTCCTTGAGACTGCCGAACGCACCATCGCAACCAACCTGCTCGGCCCGATCCGACTCATCGCGGCCCTCGTGCCGCACCTGGCGTCCCGCCCGTCAGCCACGATCATGACCGTCTCCTCCGGCCTCGCCTTCGTGCCGCTGCCGGCCACGCCCAGCTACAGCGCGACCAAGGCCGCCATCCATTCGTTCTCGCAGAGCCTGCGCGTGCAGCTGGCCGACACGAGCATCCAGGTTCTCGAGCTCGCGCCGCCCGCGGTCGCAACGAGCCTGATGGGCCAAGAAGACGATCCCAACGCGATGCCCGTCGACGAGTTCCTCGACGAGACCATGTCGATCCTCGCTTCGCAGCCGGATGCGCGCGAGATTCTCGTGAGTCGCGTCGGCTTCCTGCGATTCGCCGAGAGAGAGGGTCGCTTCGACGACGTGCTCGACCTGCTCAGCCGCCACGGTTGACCAGCCACAGCGCTACCCTGATGTCAGTGAAACCTTCTTTCTCTCTGTGACCCAGAGGCCCTTCAGCGACACCCGTTCGCTCCTCGCTCGAGGGGCGGTGATTTCGTGCGCCGCAGAGGGAGCTCCTTTCGGAGTTCCCCGCACCCCGGCCACTTTCCGAAATCACCCCAGAAAGACCTTTCACTGATGACCTCCATCGATTCTTCCGACGTACCTGTCGACGGCCGCGCGGCCCTGCGAGCGAACTGCGCTGACTGCTTCGCACTGTGCTGCACAGCCTTTGGATTTCAACGATCCGCCGATTTCCCTATCGATAAGCCGGCAGGCACCCCCTGCTCGAATCTCACCGACGCGTTCTCCTGCTCCATCCACGATTCCTTGCGGCGACGAGGTTTTCGCGGCTGCACCGTATTCGACTGCTTCGGCGCAGGCCAATACGTCTCTCACACCCTGTTCGGCGGAACAAGCTGGAAAGAACGCCCCGATTCCAGCGCAGACATGTTCAGGACATTCGCCGTGGTCAGGCAGCTGCACGAGATGCTCTGGTATCTGGTCGAAGCGGCCGAGCGAACCACCGATTCGGAGCTTTCCGAGCCGGTTGAGCAGCTCCGAGGCAGCATTCTGCGCATCCTCGACGGCGGCGTTCCAGAGATCCTCGCATCTGATGTCGAACGTGTTCGCTCAGAAGTGCGGCGCACCTTGATCGAGGTGAGTGAAGAGGCGCGCGGCGGTTATGCCGCTGCCGAGCACACGAGCGATCTGCACCCGTCGGCAGACCTGGTCGGTCGCGACCTACGATCGGTTCGCCTGTGCGGCGCCGATCTGCGCGGCGCGTACCTCATCGCCGCGGATCTTCGCCACGGCGACCTCGCGGGCGTCGACATGCTCGGTGCAGATCTGCGCGACGCACGGCTCCAGGCAGCAGACCTATCGGAGACTCTGTTTCTCACACAACCACAGGTCGATGCCGCGCAGGGCGACGCCACAACCGTCTTACCGCCCTCCCTCAGGCGTCCGCAGCATTGGCTCGCCTAGGCTCCGACGCTCCTCAGCGGTCGTTTTGATCGCCAATGAGAATTCCGTCGCCGAGTCATGACACCTGACCCTCGCACTGGGGGGAGTGCCGCCTTGACTCGGACGCCTGTGTAAGTCCTGAGGTGCCCTAGGCTCACGATGCACCATCTGAGCATGCAGCCCGACCACGGGTATGTGGCCCACCGAGAGGAACACTCAATGTCCGACACTTCCCGCCCGACACCGGCCAATGTCACCGTCAATGTGACGGCGCCCCTCGCGGCGCAGCCGACCCGACGCATCAGCAAGGTCGCATACATTCTGCTGACCTTCTTTTTCAGCGGGATCGGAGTTCACCGGTTCATGCGCGGCCAGATCGGCCTCGGCATCCTCTACCTCCTGACTGCCGGGCTTTTCGGAGTCGGCGCACTGGTCGACTTCATTATTTCGTTGGTCAAACTTGGCTCGTACCGGACCGACTACTTCGAGTTCACCTATGTGCCGAAGGGGCACTGGGCACTGCCCAGCCAGAACTAGTCGGTACTGATCGCTATTTCTTCACGGCCGACAGCGGACTCGTGACGGTCTCGAGCGACTTGCGTTCGGCATCCACCCCGAAGATCAGGGCGATCAACCCGCCCACGAGCATGATCGCGGCCCCCAGGAAGTAACCGAAGGTGAGGGGGCCGCGGTCGGTTCCGTCTCCGATCAGAATTCCGTAGAGAAGCGGGGCGACCGAGCCGGCGATCTGGCCGAGCGCGAAGAAGTACGAGATCGCCTGGCTGCGGATCTCGAGTGGGAAGGTCTCGCTGACCGTGAGATATGCGCTGGATGCGCCGGCCGACGCGAAGAAGAACGACACGCACCAGAAGATGGTCTGGGTCGTCGCGTTCAGCACGTCCATGCTGAACAACACAGCGGATGCCGCGAGCACGGCCGCCGAGACACCGTACGTGAGGAAGATCATCTTGCGTCGGCCCCAGACATCGAAGAGGTGTCCGAGCAGGAGCGGGCCGAGCAGATTGCCGATGGCGAACGGAAAGAAGAAGTACTGCGTCGACGACGGAGAGGTTCCGTAGAAGTTCTGCAGAACCAACGCATAGGTGAAGAAGATGGCGTTGTAGAGGAACGACTGGGTGACCATCATCGTGGCGCCGACCAGGGTGCGCTTCGGATAGAGCTTGAAGAGCACGTGCAGGATCGTTCTGAACGGCACTCTCTCGGTCTTCGTGACCGTGATCGCCTTGCTCTCGTCGACCGGATCGATCTCGCCCCCCTGCGACTTCACGCGCTTCTCTATGTCGTCGACCGTCGCCTCGGCCTCCTCCTCGCGCCCGTGGGTCATCAGCCAGCGTGGGCTCTCTGGAATGTGCCGACGCAGGTAGATGATCGCGAGCCCGAGCACCGGGCCGATGAAGAATCC
This sequence comes from Agreia pratensis, assembly GCF_900177685.1. Taxonomy (GTDB): domain Bacteria; phylum Actinomycetota; class Actinomycetes; order Actinomycetales; family Microbacteriaceae; genus Agreia; species Agreia pratensis. The sequence continues at coordinate 57,865 of NZ_FXAY01000004.1, read as the reverse complement.
GATACGCCAGCCGATGTTCTCGGTGAAGATGTCGGGGTTGAGCAGGAACAGGTTGGCGGCCGAGCCGAGGGCTGCACCACCCCAGTAGGTGCCGTTGATCGCGATGTCGACGCGGCCCCGGTACTTCGACGGGATCAGCTCGTCGATCGCCGAGTTGATGGCCGCGTACTCGCCGCCGATGCCCATACCGGCGAAGAAGCGGAAGACGAGCAGGAACCACATGTTCGGCGACAGGCCCGCAACTCCGCTAGCGACAAGGTAGATCACCAGAGTCAAGATGAAGAGCTTTTTGCGACCGAGTTTGTCGGAGAGACGCCCGAAAATGAGAGCACCCGCGATCTGTCCGAACAGGTAGACGGTGCCGAGCAGGCCCACCTCGGCGGCAGACATCCCCAGGTCTTTCTGAAAACCTGCGGAGGCGACGATCTGGATCTCGAGCCCGTCGAGCACCCACGAGAACCCCAAGCCGACGACGATCGACCAATGGAACCGAGTCCACGGAAGTCTGTCCATACGAGCAGGAACGAGGCTGCGGACGCCGCCGTCTTTGTCTCGAGCTGGTGCAGAAGAGTACATCGTGAACTCCCTCGAACGTCGAATCAGATGACAAACGTCAACAGATTAGTACTCCGAAAATGACGCATTGGGGCGATGCATTCACACCGGGTCGAGGTCTAGAATCCGCACGCAGATTCGTGCCATCCAGTGCTCTCGAGGCTCGGCTTTCCGGCGAGCGGGGCCAGGATGTTGCGCCACGGGTGTGCGCGCGCCGCTCGGCTACTAGGGTCTGGGTGTGACCGCATACGTCTCCCTTTTCGATCTGTTCTCCGTAGGCATCGGTCCGTCGAGTTCGCACACCGTCGGCCCGATGCGCGCCGCGCTCGATTTCGTCGACCGCCTCCGCGCATCCGGATCACTCGACCACGTTCGCAGCGTCACCTGCTCGCTCTATGGCTCTCTCGGCGCAACCGGGCTCGGCCACGGAACCCCCGACGCCGTCGTGGCCGGGCTCCAGGGCCTCGACCCCGAGACGTGCGACCCGACACTCGTGCACGGCGCATGGTCTGGACTCGTTCGCGGAAGCTCGACAGCGCTGCGCGACGCCGGCTTTCTCGAACTCGCGTCGGGAGGCGACCGCAGTTCTATCGACCTCGGCGGCACCCACCCGATCGCCATCGAGCAATCAGACGTCTCGTTCGAGGCGCACACGCGGCTGCCTGCCCACCCCAACGCTCTGAGCCTCGTCGCGTGGGGCGATTCGGATGCCCTCCCGCTACTCAGCGAGACGTACTACTCGGTGGGCGGAGGGTTCATCCAGCGTGACGGAGACGACTCGTCGAGTATTCCGCTGGTCGAGCATCCGCTGTCGTTCACGAGCGCGGACGCATTGCTGAAGATCTGCGAATCGACGGGTCTCAGCATCGCCGAGGTCGCCTGGCGCATCGAGACCGAACTGCACGGCGAGGACGCCGTGCGCGCACAGCTCGACCGCATCTGGAATGCGATGGAGGCCTGTATCGACGCGGGCCTCACCGCCACGGGCACACTGCCGGGCGGACTCAACGTGCCAAGACGAGCGACCCGCCTACGCGAGCGCCTCGAGCTCGAACGCCAGACGGCGACGGGCGATCATGACACATCGACAGAGTGGCTGCACGCCTACGCTCTGGCGGTCAATGAAGAGAACGCGGCGGGCGGGCGCGTCGTCACGGCACCCACCAACGGCGCGGCGGGCATTGTTCCCGCCGTCGGTCGCTACTACCTCGACTTCGTGCGCGGGGCAGATCGAGCGGGAATCCACCGCTACCTGCTGACGGCCACGGCGATCGGCTCGCTGTTCAAGTCGAACGCGTCGATCTCGGGCGCCGAAGCAGGATGCCAGGGCGAGGTCGGGTCGGCGTGCGCCATGGCCTGCGGCGCACTGTGCGCCGTGCTGGGCGGCACTCCTCGTCAGGTCGAGAATGCGGCGGAGATCGCGATGGAGCACCACCTCGGCCTGACCTGCGACCCCGTCGGCGGCCTGGTGCAGGTTCCGTGTATCGAGCGCAACGCGATCGCGTCGTCGACCGCCGTGAGCGCCGCCCGCCTCGCCATGAACGGCGACGGAACCCACCTGGTGTCGCTCGACATGGTGATCGAGACGATGCGTCAGACCGGGGTCGATATGTCGACGAAGTACAAGGAGACGAGCGAGGGTGGCCTCGCAGTGAACGTCATCGAGTGCTGACGCACTAGAACAGCCGGGGCTCGCCGTCATCGAGGCGGAGCGACGACCGCAGCAGGGCCGGCCCTCTCGTGAGTTCGCCGGTGCTCAGCGGCTCGCAGCGCAGCCCGCCTCGTCCACGCAGCGCCTTATGGGCGCCCGGCGCGAGCATCACGTCCATCCACGCGCAGGGATTCGCCGGGCGGTGCGCGTGGAACAGTACCGGGCCCACGCCGGAATCGAGCGTGAAATCCGCGCCGCGAAGCCGATCGACATCGACGCCACGAATCAGGATGTTGCGGCGAGTGTCGAGCGGGTCGAGAGCGTTGGAGAGACCGAGAGTTCGTTCGACGTGCTCGACCGACTCGACGGCCATGATCGTCACGGAGGCAGTGCGATGCGCCGCCTTGCCGAAGTGCCGGTCGCCGACGATGCCGAGATGTGCGCCAATCGTAACGCGCTCGAGGTCCTCGGCCCCGACGGCGGGCCTCGGCCCGTCAGACGGGCGACCTTCGTAGCGGTGGATGCTGGATGCCAGCAGATGCTCGATGCGCACCCGGTACTCGAACTCGAGATTCACGCCGGATGCTTCCTCCACACGGTTCAGGTTAGCCGGGCTTTATTACCCCCGCTTACGAGGGAGGCCGCGCTGTCGGTGGCTCGGGTTAGCGTATGCGTGTGAATACCGTTACGTCGCTCGCGCCCGGGCCCTACCTGCCGTCGTCAACCGTGTCGACGCAGTGGCTCGCCGATCACCTCGGTGCAGACAACCTGGCGATAGTGAAGGCCGCAAACCGGGTTCGGCTGCTCTCGCTGCGCATCGACGCGATGGCGAGCACGATCGTCGTCTACGACGAGAGCGACAGCCTCTGCGCCGCCGAGTCGGCACGCAATCTGCGCGAGGCCGGGTTCGAGCGCGTCGCCGTTCTCACCGGCGGCCGGCAGAAATGGCTCAGCGAGCAGCGACCGATCGACCTCGACGAGCTCGCCCACCGCAACGGCCGGTCGCCCCTCTACTCCGATTACATCGAGCCCCGCCTCGCGTAAACGAGCATCACAGCGCACTTCACTGCGCCGAGATGATCTGCAAAAATCACACCATGACAGCGAACGAGGCTTTTCCCGCGCACGTCTTCGATTCTCTCGGCATCGATCCCCTGGTGCACGACAAACGCATCGGAGGAGCGATCCTCGTGGCGGAGAAGCGACCGCCCAACGGCCCGATCACGATGATGACGTCGGGAGCGTCTCGATTTCCCATTGACGCCGGTGAGCCGGTCGAGCTCGCCGTCGAGGTGCTCGAGGGCCAGGAGGGCGCGGGGTGGAGAGCCCTGGCGATCGTATGCGACGACATCGCTGAGAACCGGCGGGTACCGCCGATGGGAGTCCCCTGGCGCAACAGCGAGCCCTTTCTCACCGGCACACGAATCTCCGCGATCATGGTTACACCGTCGCGCTGGGGGCCATCATTCGACGAAGTGAGATCTGCCGACGGCGCCCTGGTGGGGCACGTGCGTACACTCCGAATGCTCACAGACGCTGAGGCCTCGTTCGCCTCGGCGAACGGATGGGATGCACTGGTCGAGGCTGCTGGGTCGGCGGATGCGCTGCTCGACGTCACGAGGAACGACACCGTGGCCGGCGTCCTGCGCGGCAATGCACCCGTCTTCATCACGAAGCTGCACGCCGAACACCCGCCCCGTTGGATCACCTTCAGCGATGGAGACCTGCAGTCGGTCACCGGGCTGGAGTCGGACGAATACATGGGCGACCCCAGCAACCACGAGATCTGGTCCGTCGATTCCTTCGTCGCGCGGTTCCCCTGGGTCGCCAACTTCGTGCGCGAGGCTCGTCCGGGTCAGACGGCGCTCTTCACCGACGCGTCGGGCAGGTACGTGCTGGAGGACGACTGACGTTCTTGAGGCGCGGCCCCTGTCAGACGCGAGTCACGTCGAGGCCCGCCTCGCGCAATTCCTTGAGTGCCGCAGATCGCGCCGAATCTCCCGTGATCACACCATCGACACCCGACACATCTGCGACACGACCGAGGTGAACCTGGCCGATCTTCGACCCGTCGGCCAAGACGACGCGTCGAGTCGCGGCCCCGAGCATCCGTCTCTTGATCTCGGCCTCGGGCAGGTTGATGTTCGTGATGCCGTGCTCCACGTCGACTCCGTTGCAGCCGATGAAGGCGATATCGGCGTGCAGGGTGTCGAAGAGCCCGTCGGCCATGGGGTTGACCAGGGAATGCTGCAGCGCCCTCAGGGTGCCACCGGTGACGATCACCGTGAACCGCGGCACAGCGCTCTCGAGCTCGAGGGCGATCTTCAATCCGTTCGTGATGATCACGACGTCGCGCAGATCGGCACGGTCGACGAGAGCCCGGGCCAACGCCGCCGCCGTGGTTCCGACATCGATGATCACGGAGTCTCCAGACGACACCAGATTCGCGGCGTGGGCGGCGATGCGCAGCTTCTCGTCCCAGAGAGAACCGAGCGCCTCTTCGAAGGCTGGCTCCGTGCGCCGAGAAGCAGCCGTCGTCACCGCTCCCCCGTGCACTCGGTCGAGATCGCCCGCTGATTCGAGCGAGTCGAGGTCAGACCGGATCGTGACCTCGGAGACGCCGAACACCACGCTCAGCTCGGTGACTTTCACGAACCCTGCCGCAGCCAGCAATTCGAGAATGCGAGCGCGCCGCACGGGAGCGGGGGCATTCACGAAGTCGACATCAGACACAAGATGACTTTCGTTTATTTGTGATTGCTTGTCAATTCTTGCCGTGCAATACTGTCGCCTGTTGTGCCGCCGAGCGTGATCCGCGCTCGCGAGAAAGGGCTCGCCATGTCCACCATCGCCGTTCGAGAGACTGTGCTCGCAGACGGACGTCAGCTCATCTACTTCGATGACGCCGACACGACTCTTTCGCCCGAGCGACTGCCCGACGCGCGCGTGCTCGATCCCCGCCCCGCGACAGCGAGCATGAGGCAAGACGTGCTGACAGGCGAGTGGGTTTCCATCGCGGCCGCACGGCAGAACCGGGTGTTCCTGCCCTCCGACGATGCCGATCCCCTCGCTCCGGCGACCCCCACGAACCCCTCCGAGATTCCCGACGTCTACGACGTTGCCGTTTTCGAGAACCGCTCCCCCTCGTTCGGACCGCTGCTCGTCGACGACAACGCTCCCCGAGGCCTCGACGATCTCGCCGAACTCGGGCTCGAACGCACCCGCACCTCGGTGGGGCGCTGCGAAGTCGTGTGCTTCAGCCCTGCGCATACCGGATCGTTCGCGTCGCAGACTCCCTCGCGCGCCCGCACGATCGTCGAGGCGTGGGCTCAGCGCACCGCCGCGCTGTCGGCTATGCCCTCGATCGAGCAGGTCTTTCCTTTCGAGAACCGCGGCGCCGAGATCGGAGTCACTCTCAATCACCCGCACGGTCAGATCTACGCATACCCCTATGTGACGCCACGCACAACGAAGCTGCTCGACTCGATCGACCGATTCGGCCCAGACATGTTCGCGCAGATCCTCGAGCGCGAACAGTCCTCCGAGCGCGTGCTGCTGCGCGGCGAGCATTTCACGGCGTTCGTGCCCTTCGCGGCCCGCTGGCCCATCGAGGTGCACATGCTGCCGCACCGACACATCCCGGATCTCGCGGCGACGACGAGCGACGAACGCGACGAACTCGCGGTGCTCTACCTGCGCTTGCTGCGCGGAATCGATGCCTTGTACGACACCCCCACGCCCTACATCTCCGCCTGGCACCAGGCGCCGGTGAACAGGGGCCGCGATGACGTGCGCCTGATGCTTCAGGTCACGTCGCCCCGACGAGCGGCCAACCGGCTCAAGTTCCTCGCAGGCTCGGAGGCCGCAATGGGCGCTTTCATCGGAGACGTGCCGCCGGAGGCATCCGCGGCACTCGTTCGCGAGGCGATCGCCCGCGCTGACCAGGAGAACCCCGTATGACCCACGACGACATCGCCACTCAGGCAGCCGCCGACTTCCAGGCCCAGTTCGGTCGCCCGGCCGACGGGGTCTGGTCGGCACCAGGACGCGTCAATCTGATCGGCGAGCACACCGACTACAACGAGGGCTTCGTGCTGCCGTTCGCCATCGACCGGCGCACATGGGCCGCCGTCGGTCTGCGCGACGACAACACGGCACGCGTCACCAGCACGTTCAGTGATGACGAGGCCGAGGTCGAACTCGCCACTGTCGGCCCGGACAGTCTCGACGGATGGTCGGCCTACCCGCTCGGAATCGCCTGGGCCCTCGGACAGAACGGCGTCGACCTCGCTGAGCAGCGCGGTTTCGACGCGCACATCTCGTCCGACGTTCCCGTTGGCGCCGGCCTCTCGTCATCGGCTGCCATCGAGGGCGCGATCGTTCTCGCGCTCGACGAACGCTGGCAGCTCGGACTCGACCGTCCGACGCTCGCGCGCGTCGGCCAGCTGGCTGAGAACGAAGCGGTGGGCGCCCCCACCGGAATCATGGATCAGTCGGCATCACTGCTCGGCCGACGAGACTCCGCCGTCTTCCTCGACTGCCGCTCGCTGCGGTCCGAGATCGTCGACCTCGGCTTCGCCGACGCGGGGCTCGCGATCGTGATCATCGACACCAAGGTGAGCCACTCGCACGCGACCGGCGGATACGCGGCCCGCCGTGCATCCTGCGAGGCGGGAGCCGCCGCTCTCGGAGTCGAGAGCCTGCGCGACGTCGGCGTGGCCGACCTCGACCGGGCACGTGAGGTCATGGACGACGAGACCTTCCGACGCGTTCGCCACGTGGTCACCGAGAACGCTCGCGTCCTCGCCACAGTGCGCGCTCTGCGCGAGAGCGGGCCCCTCGCGATCGGCGAGATTCTGGATGCCTCGCACGTCTCGATGAGAGACGATTTCGAGATCTCGGTGCCGCAACTCGACCTCGCCGTCGTCGAAGCGCGCGAGGCCGGGGCCATCGGCGCCCGCATGACGGGCGGCGGCTTCGGCGGAGCGGCGATCGCCCTGACGCCGATCGAGCTCGTCGACCAGGTCACGGTACGAGTCAGCGACGCGTTCGAGAGGGCGGGATTCACCGCGCCGGAGATCTTCACCGTGACGCCGTCAGACGGAGCGAAGCGCGAGTTCTAGGTCGCTGGGCTCCGTGATCGGCAGCTTGCATACGAAGTCGGTGCAGAGGTAGGCGGTGCTTCGCCCGTTCGAGGCGACGCGCCCGTCGAGAAGCCCGAAGCCCTCCTCGGCCCACTCTCGGGCCTGCGTCTCGGTCACGACGACGGTCAGCGACTCCGTATTCGGGCGCGCCGCGTCGACCATTGGGTCAGATGCGACGACCGCGGTTCCCGGCGTCACGACCACCAGCTGCTCGGTCGGCTCGAGTAGACGCTGCACGAGTTCGAGCGTCGCACCGTAGCCGATGGGACGGGGAAAGGCTTCGGTAGCGACGCCACCGACCGTCTTCGCCACGATCTCGCGGTATCGCGCCTCGCCCGTGAGGTCGAACAGGGTGAGTGCTGCAGAGCAGACCGCGCTGACTCCAGAGGGATACGCCCCCTCCGCGGTGTCGACCGCGGCCGCGATGTTCTGAGCCGCCAGCACCGAGTCCCGCCCGCCCGGCGCCGTGAAGCCGGCGTCGAACACCGAGTCGATAAGTCGCCGGGCGCTGCTCGCGTAGTGCGCGCGCCCGGTCACCGAGGCCAGCGCCAGCAGGCCACCGGCGAACGCGCCGTAGTCTTCGAGCGTCGCCGCCGCATCCGACCGGCGCGAACCGATGGATGCGCGTAACAGCGAGCCATCCGGGGTCACGTGCGACTCGAGCAGGTAGTCGGCGGCACGCGTTGCCGCCACTATCCAGTCGGTGCGATCGAGCGCGAAGCCCGACCGAGCGAGCGCCGCGATGGCGAGACCGTTCCAGCCGGTGAGAACCTTGGCGTCGACCGCGGGAGGGGTCTCGGCGGCGCGACCCGCGGCATCCAGAGCGTAGTAGCCGCCCTCGCTGCGCGAGCCGCCGATCACGCTCTCGGAGTCCTGCGCAGATCCGAAGCCGCCCTCGGGCTGCTGCAGCACGGAGATGAGGAACGACGCGATTCCGTCAGCGGTGTCGTGTGCCTCCGCGGCCGCGGCATTGTGGGTCGAGGCGAGCCTCGAGTACTCATCGAGCAGAAGCGCGTTGTCGTAGATCATGCGCTCGTAATGCGGGTCGCTCCAGTCACGATTCACGCTGTAGCGAAAGAAGCCTCCCTCGATCGGGTCTCGAAGGGGTGAACGACTCATCGCGAGCAGCGTGCGCGCCCCGAGGGGGCTACCTCGCCGAAGAAGCAGAGACAGCACGGGCGCGACCGGGAACTTCGGGGCGCCACCGAAGCCGCCGTATGTGGTGTCTTCGTATGCCTCGAGTTCTCGCACCGCCTGGTCCAAGCGGTCAAGGGCGTCGGCAGGGAGTGCCCCCACGGGCGTGGCCACGGCGGCCTGCGCCAGCGCATCCGATATCGCCTCGGCCGTCAGATCGACCTGGTCTCGTCTCGACCGCCACGCGTCGTCGACGGCGTCGAGCACCTGAGCGAACGACGGATGGCCCTGAACAGGAATGGGAGGCGAGTAGGTGCCGGCGAAGAACGCCTTGCCCTCGGGCGTGACGAAGACGTTCAGCGGCCAGCCGAGGCCTTGCGTGAACGCGGCAGCCGCGGCGAGATACACCGAGTCCACCTCGGGATGCTCCTCGCGGTCGACTTTGATCGCCACGAACCGGGAGTTGAGCTGCGCCGCGAGCTTCGGGTCGGAGAACGACTCCCGCGCCATGACGTGACACCAGTGACAGGTGGAGTACCCGATCGAGACGAGCACCGGCACGTCTCGGCGCTTGGCCTCGTCGAACGCCTCGGTGCCCCACGCGAACCAGTCCACCGGGTTGTCGGCGTGCGATCGCAGATACGGACTGATCGCGTCGTGAAGCCTGTTCGCCATACCCCTGAGCGTAGGCTCGCCCTGAGCAGCGGAAAACCCCCGCCGGCGAAGGACGAGCATCGTGTACTCTCACGCAGATCCGCAGTTCGATGTCGCGCCACTCGGCGATTCCCCTCGGGGAGATGCGCTTCAGGCATTCGCCGAGGCCAACGCTCTGCTCTACGAGCCGTCGGCGGCCGTTCCGCCGTATGGCGGAGCACTGTTCGAGTACCTCGAGAACGCATCCGTCAGCGATCGATTCAGCGGCACTGTCGACGGCCGGTTGTTCGATGTCGGAACGGTGACGGGAACCGTCGGAGGATCGCAGTCGCGCATGACCTCGGGAGGCGTGCAGATCACGACGTCGTACACGTCGACCCGACGAGCCACGCACGGCTATCTCGTCATCCGGCTCGACCGGGCGCTGCCTCACATCGTGCTGGATGCGACGCAGAACGACCGCACGTTCGGCTCGAGCATCCCGATGCCCATCGCCCGCGATCAGCGACTGTCACTCGAGGGCGACTTCGACAGTCACTTTCACCTGTACTGCCCGACCGGGTACGAACGCGACGCTCTCTATGTGATGACTCCGGACCTCATGGCCCTACTCATCGACGATGCGGGCGACCTCGACGCCGAGATCGTCGACGACCACTTCTATCTCTACTCGAACGAACCGTTCGACGTTGCCGATCCTGCCCTGTGGCAGAGGCTCGCGTCGATTCGGGCCGTCCTCGGCGCGAAGGCGTTGTCGCAGACCGAGAACTACTCCGACGATCGTGTCGCAGGGCGGGCGGCAAACGTCGTCGGTGACGATGGGCGTCGACTTCGCCAGGCGTTCATCAGCACGAAATCACGCATGACGCCCCGCCGACTCCTACTGATAATCGGCGGGGCGTTCGTGGTGATCTTCGGGGTCGTGATCACCGGGTTCGTTCTGATCTTGTCGGCGATCGTGCCCTGACGGCGCTGCGTTATCGCGTCAGTTGACCTCGTCGGGGTGACCGCCGACGCGGCCGTCCTTCTCGAGAGCCGTGATCGATGCCTGCTCGTCGTCGCTGAGCTCGAAGTCGAAGATGTCGAAGTTCTCTTCGATACGCTCGCGGTTGTTCGACTTGGGGAAGATGATGTTGCCCTGCTGGATGTGCCAGCGCAGGATCACCTGGGCGAGCGACTTGCCGTGCGCCTCAGCGATCTCCTGCACGTTCGGCTCTTTCAGCAGCGCGCCCTGAGCGAGCGGGCTCCACGCCTCCGTAGCAATACCGTGCTCACGGCCGAATGCGGTGATCTCGCGCTGCTGGAACTCGGGGTGCAGCTCGATCTGGTTGACAGCCGGCACCACGTCGGTCTCGCCGAGCAGGCGCGTGAGATGCTCGACCGTGAAGTTCGAGACGCCGATCGACTTCGCGCGACCCGACTCGCGAATCTTCTCGAGCGCCTTCCAGGCATCGACGTAGTTGTCGTTGGCCGGTGCCGGCCAGTGGATCAGGTACAGGTCGACGTAATCGAGCTGCAGACGACCGAGGCTCTTCTCGAAGGCCTCGAGGCCCGACTCGTAACCCTGATCGGCGTTCCACAGCTTCGTGGTGATGAACAGCTCGTCGCGGTCGATGCCGCTGGTCTTGATGGCGTGACCGACGCCCTCTTCGTTGCCGTAGATCTTGGCGGTGTCGATGTGGCGGTAGCCGACCTCGAATGCGTCAGCGACGATGCGCGACGTCTTGTCGGGGTCGACTTTGAACACGCCGAAACCGAGCTGCGGAATGGTGTTGCCGTCGTTGAGGGTGACCAGGGGAACAGAAGATTCAGAAGTAGTCATTGATCAATCGTGTCACGTCGACCGGCTGACGCAACGGCCTTGACGGCATCGATCACGAGGTTGCGCCCAGTATCGACGCGGCCGATTCGTTCCGCAAGCTCCGCTTCCAGCCGGCTGGTGCCTCGTCCTAACCGGGGAGGCGACTCGAGGCTGCGCACGAGTTCGGCGGCATGCAGCGCTTCGACAGCGAAGATCTGTCGACAGAGCCCGATCTGCTGCTGCAGCATTCGCACGGCCAGAGGCGCGAAAGACGCCTGGTCCTCGACCTCGGAGAGCGTGGTTCCGGATGTCGACACCGGGTTCGCGAGATGCCGCACCTCGGCGAGGGTGGCCGCCGCCGCGTACCAGCTGAGGCCCGGCACGGCGTTGCTGCCCGACCGACGCAGTGGCGTAGCGAGGCCCGAGAGCACGGCGATGCGCCGCTCAGAGATACCGGCGAGATGAGCGAGTGCCACACGCAGGCTCTCGAGGGTCAACACCATTCCGAGCGGCTCGAAATTGCCGTTCGAGAGCAACACTCCGTCGCCGTCCGGCACCACCAGCGGGTTGTCCCCTGGCGCGTTGAGCTCGTCTTCGATGATCGATGCCGCGAGCGCAGTCGCGTCACGAACAGCACCGTGCACCTGCGGCACGGTTCGAAACGACAGCGGATCCTGCACCGACGCCGCCCGATCCACGTCTTCCAGGAGTCCGCCGGCCACTCTCGCTCGGATGGCCTGGGCCGTCTGCTGCTGCCCAACCGACCGACGACGAGCGTGCACTCGCCCATCGAACGGACTGAGCGAGCCTCCCCCTCCCACAGCACCCAGAGCCTCGAGCGACAGCGCCGCCACCGCATCGGCCTCGGCGACGAGCGCACGAAGCTCGACCACGGCGAGAGCGCCCACCCCGATCGAATAAGAGTTTGCACTGATCGCCGCGAGAGCCTCCCCTGCCGCGAACGGCAGCCGCTCGCGCACGTGGGCGGCGATCTCGGCGAGCAGCGCGAGATCGGATGCGCCGACCGAGCCCGTGGCATAGACCTCGGGGAGCGGGCCGCCGTCGAGGAGCCGCCCGTAGGCATCCGCGAGCTCGGGCCGCACACCCGACCCGCCCAGCGAGAAGCCCACCACACGGGCGAAGATCAACGCACGCACCTCGCGCGCGGGTAGCGGGTCACCGATGCTGCCCCGGTGGTTATCGATGACGCGGTTCTGAAACGCAGCCATCTCGTCGGCTGCGACTCGCGTGTCGCGTCCGGCGCCCAGGTGGGTGTTCAGGCCGTAGACGGCCGATCCGGATGCCTGCACCGACTCGACGACGCGACGCGCTCGGGCGATGGTGCCCACGACATCCGGAGCCAGCTCGATCGACGCGCCGTCGGCCACGACGACGACGTCATCGATGACAATCGGCTGCCCTTCGAGCCGGAGCACACCCATCAGAAGTCCAGGAGGTTGCCGCGCAGGCCGCCGTCGCCGAACTCGCGACGGATGAGGCCGCGGCGGCGCAGAACGGGTACGAGAGGATCGAGGGTGCGATGCACATTCGCGGGATGCACCTGACCGGCGAACAGAAAGCCGTCTCCCCCGCTTGCCTCGCCGAGCGTCTCGAGGTGATCGACGATCTCGTCTGCGGTTCCGATCACGGCGAGCCCGTCCCGGTTCGCGCGCACCTGCAGAATCTCGCGCAGCGTTGAACCGGGAGGGGCCGACTTCACGAAGTTGTCGAGGGTTCCCTGATTGCTGTTCGTGGTGAGTTCGGGCAGCGGAGCATCGAGGTCGAATGCCTTGAAGTCGACCCCCGAGAGATATGAGATCGACTGCAGCGCCTCGTCGATCGCGGCCTGGTTGAGATCGGATCGACGCGCCTTGACACTCGCGGTCTCCTCGGCATTCGCGGTGACGATCGGCGTCACTGCGAAGAGCACCTTCACGTGATCGGGGTTGCGACCAGCAGCCAGCGCGACCTGACGGATGCTGTCGCGGAACTGACGGTTGCGTTCGGGCGTCGACGACAGGGCGATGATCACGTCGGAGTTCTGCCCCGCGAAGTCGCGGCCTCGGCCGGAGGCACCTGCCTGCACCATCACGGGTTCCTGCGGCATCGGAACGGTGTTGATCGGGCCTCGAACTCTGAAGAACTTGCCCTCGTGGTTGATCGGCGCCACCTTGGTGAAGTCGGCGAACACCCCGCGCTCCGCGTCTTCGAGCACGGATTCCGGCGCCCAACTGCGCCAGAGCTTGCGGATGATGCTGACCCACTCGTCGGCGCGGTCGTAGCGCAGGTCGTGCTCGATCTGCTTATCGAGACCGTAATTCTGCGCCGCCAGATCGCTGCCGCTGGTGACGACGTTCCAACCGAGGCGGCCGTCGGCGAAGTGCTGCAGCGTCGCCAGGAGGCGTGCCGCCGTGAAAGGTTCGTAGAACGAAGCGCTCATGGTCGGCACGATGCCGAGATTCTCGGTCGCCGAGAGCAGGTAGGGCACCAGCGGCAGCGGGTCGTGCTTCGGAGCGAAGCGCGCGTTGGCGAGGTTGACCTCGCTCGTGCCGCCATAGGTATCGGGAACGGTCACACCGTCTTCGATGATCAACAGATCGAGGCCGCTGTGCTCGAACAGCCGCGCGGCGTCCTGGTAGACCTGGGGCTTCTTCCAGTCGTAGCCGATGCCGTAGCTGGGGTCGCCCCATCCCTGCACACCGAAACCCGCGCCGAGAAACCATCCGAAATGCAGCAGAGCCATGGCAATAAACCTTTGAAGAGAGAGCGTCGGTCAGATCGAATACGTACCGACACCGAGGTCGGTGAGCCACGCATCGTCGAACGCCTTGGTCAGATAGTTCGCGCCGGTGTCGGGAGCGATCGCGACCACGACCGAGCCCTGCGGAGCCTTCGCCGCCACTCGCAAGGCGACCGCCACGGCGAGCGCTGACGAGGGCCCGAGCAGCAGAGCCTCCGAGGCCGCGAGAGTGTGCACGGTGTCGTAGATCTCCTGGTCCGACACCACGACGTACTCGTCGACGACCTCGTGGTGATACGTCTGCGGCCAGTTCGGCTGAGTCCACCGGTTGCCGGCACCCTCGACATTGATCTGCCCTGCCGCGTTGCCGCTGTAGGTCGACCCGGTCGGGTCGGCCCCGATGACCCGGATGCGATCGGCCGAGACATCCTTCAGGTAACGGCCGGTCCCGCTGATCGTTCCACCCGTGCCGACAGATGCGACGAGGTGCGTCACCTTGTTCGCCGTCTGACGCCAGATCTCGGGCCCGGTGGTCTGATAGTGCGCGCCGGGATTGCTCTCGTTCTCGTACTGTGACGGGCGCCACGAGTTGGGCAGCTCTGCGGCGATGCGATCGGCTATGGCGCGGGCGTTGTTCGGGCTCTCGGGCGGTGCTTCCCAGTCGGCCTCGACCAGACGCGCACCGTAGGCCTTGAGAACAGCACGCTTCTCATCCGAGATGTAGGCGCTGTGGATGATCACCACGGGGTGCCCCGTGAGCCGCCCGACGAGCGCCAGCCCGATGCCTGTGTTGCCCGAACTCGACTCCACGATGGTGGCCCCGGGCTTGAGCGCCCCGCTCGCCTCGGCGGCACGAATCATGTGCAGCGCGATGCGGTCCTTCGCCGACCCTCCGGCATTGCGGCTCTCGAGCTTCACGAGTACTCGCGCCGGCAGCCCCTTCGCGAGCGCATTCAGCTCGATCAGGGGCGTGTTGCCGATCAGCGAGACGACCGACGGAGTGATGTCTTCGACAAGCTCGACACACGGCTCTTCCCCCGACGCCGGAGCGGCCAAGGGGCGGGTGTCGATGTTCGTCATGAGCCGACGATACGGCGAAGAAGACGCTTCATACCGTCGTGTGTCGCCCTGTTACACAGGGGTCGCGAAGGCTCCTCCTTGGCGGCGGCGCTAGCATTGCTCGCGGTATTCGGAGTCAGTCAACTGGAGGTACTCGCATGAGCCAAGGATCACTCGTCTTCGCTGGCGGCGGCGTCGCCGGAATCGCGTGGGAAGTCGGCGTCATGCAGGGCCTCTTCGATGCGGATCCGCAGCTCTTCGAGAGGCTGTTCGCACCGAATACCCGCATCATCGGAACGTCGGCCGGGTCTGCGGTCGGGGCCCAACTGGCCGGTGCCACCGACATCGCCGAGGCGTTCGCCACGCAGCTCGAGGAGGAGACCGCAGAACTCGGCGCCGACATCGACGCGCTCGAGTTGCAGGCGAAATTCATGGCAGCCGTCGAGGATGCCACGTCTCCCGAAGACGCCCGGCGGCGCATCGGCCGCCTCGCCCTCGACACCCCGTCTGTCGACGAGAGCGTGCGTATCGAGGTCATCAGGTCACGGCTCGCCGACACCCAATGGCCGCAGCGCGACCTCAAGATCACCGCCGTCGAGGTCGAGACCGGCGAGTTCGTGACATTCGACCGCACGAGCGGGGTCGAACTCGCCGATGCCGTCGCCGCAAGCTGCGCCGTTCCCGGCGTCTGGCCCCCGGTCACGATCAACGGCTCGCGTTATATGGATGGCGGGGTCCGGTCGGGCAGCAATGCCGATCTCGCGGCCGGCTCCGATTGGGTCGTCATCGTCACGCCGCTCCCCGGTGTAGGCGAGCCGGGGCTCGGCACCATCGCCACGGCGGAGCTCGATGCTCTCGGTGGGGTGCCTACCGCCATCATCTACGCCGACCAGGCGTCGATCACGGCCTTCGGCCCGAATCCTCTCGACCCCGCCACTCGCCGAGCGTCGGCCGAGGCGGGTCGCCTGGTCGGCCGCGCATCCGCCGAACGCGTCGCGGCGACCCTCGCCGAGACGCTCTGAGCGTGCTGTTCGAGAGCCGGGGTGCGCATCCGCGGGTCGATTCGGATGCGCTGGTAGCGGCATCCGCAATCGTCTCGGGCGACGTGACGATCGGGCCGGGATCGCGCATCATGCACGGTGCAGTCGTGACCGCCGAAGATGGGCCGATCGTGATCGGCGCCAATGTCGTGGTGCTGGAGAACGCGGTGATCCGCGGACGGGCAGGCAATCCGGCCATCTTCGGTGACGACGTCATGGTCGGACCGCATGCCCACGTCAACGGGTGCACTGTCGGTTCCGGCGTGTTCATAGCCACAGGAGCATCTGTCTTTCCGGGCGCGGTCATCGGCGACGGGGCCGAGGTGCGCATCAATGCGGTGGTGCAGGTGAATACGCGGCTGAGTGCCGGTGCCGTCGTTCCCATATCCTGGGTGGCCGTCGGAGATCCGGCTCAGTTGTTCTCGCCCGATAGGCACGATGAGATCTGGGCTGTGCAGCGCGAACTCGACTTCGTGGGCACCGTCTACGGCGCTGGCGCGGGCGCGACGATGAGCGACATCATGCAGTCGCAGTCGGCCTTCTACGGCGAGCACCGCTCAGACACTGAACTGCTCAGCTGAGGCAGGTTGCCGACTCGCAGAGCCCGGTATCGAAGCACCAGAGGCGCAAACGCGCCGAAGATTTCGATGAGTGATCAGCTCGCCGCAGGGGCGATAGGCGTTCTAGGTTCGAGCGCCGTCCACTCCTCCACACGTCGCGCATGCCGGTAGTTATCCACAGCAATATTCCCTGATCAAACATTGAATGCTCACTCAGACACGATGTCGGTGGCTGCTGTTTGACTTCTGCCATGTCAAACACAATCCCGCTCTTCGAGCCCGACCCATACGTGGTCGCACTCGATGAGGTTGCCGCCCTCGATGCGCAGATAGCTCGTCTGTCTGCGGCCAGGGCCAGACGCGTCACCGACGCGAGAAACCACCTCCACCGGCAAGCTCCCACCGATACGTCCACGGGCGGTCCTGCCTGGTCTCCGGCTCGAGTCGAGAGAGTCGAGCTCGTCACTGAACTCGCTCAGCTGACCCGCCGCACCGAATACCGCACTACTACCCTGGTCGATACAAGCACAGCCCTCGTAGATCGTCTTCCGGCGACACTGGCCGCGATCACCGCGGGGGTGCTGTCGTGGGAGCACGCCGAGGTCATCGCCAAACACGCCGACGGGTTAGAGGGCGAGGCCCTCACCTCGTACGACAACCGACTCGCCGTATTGGCGGCAGAGGTGAACCCGACGCAACTCGACCGCAAGGCCCGTCACGAAGTCGAACTCGCCCAACCCACCACCGCCGTCGAACGGGCAGAGAAGGCCACAGCGACCCGACGCATCTACGTCGACCAGGCCGCGGATGGCATGGCCTACCTCACCCTCTTCGCACCGGCCCCCGAGATCCACGCGATCGCAGACCGAGCCATCCGCCTCGCCGCAGGGCTCAAGAGCGGTGGTGACCCGCGGAGTATGGGACATCTGAAGGTCGATGTCCTCACCGACCTGCTCCTCAACGGAGAAACCTCCATTCCCGGAGCAACCCGCGGTATCCGCGGCAGAGTGCATGTCATGGTTCCCGCGATGACCCTGTTGGGTGTGGGTGAGGAGGCAGCGATCCTCCGCGGCTACGGACCGATCGACCCGGCCACCGCAGCACAACTCACCGCCGACGCGACGTCATGGCGACGCATCCTCACCGACCCGATCACGGGGCGTATCCTCGCCACCGACCCCCGCGACTACCGGCCAACCGCGGCGATGATCGACCACGCTCGGCTTGTGCACCCGGAATGCGTGTTCCCGGGCTGCACCGTCCCTGCAGAACAGGCAGATATAGATCACACAGACGATCACGCCTACGGCGGAGGCACCATCCCAGAGAATCTCGCACCGCTCAGCCAAGCGCATCACAAGGTGAAGCACCACACGAGGTGGCAGTTCGTCCAGAACGGTGATGACATCCTCACCGCGACCTCACCCGCAGGACACGTGTACACAATCCGGCCGGAAGGACGTATGGAACCCGCACCCCGGCAACTCGTCGCGCTGGTCGCCGCCACAGTTGCTGCCACCCCGGAAGAGGACCTCGCCGACTGCCCCTTCTAACGCCCTACAGATAGCTGCGCCGATCATGTAGCGGCGCGAGGAGCGAGCACCGCATATCGAGACCACCGCAGCTGATCTCGCCGCCCGTCTAACGCTGCTGGCAGACTGACCGTCATGCAAAGCCGTCACGTCAGCCGCGTCATTTCGGCGAGCCCTCAATCCGTCTACGAGTTCGCAGCGAACCCCGACAACTTGCCGAGCTGGGCATCCGGCCTGGCTCAGTCCGATGTGACCCGAGAGGGCGACACGCTGTGGGTCGAATCGCCGATGGGGCGGGTCTCGGTGCGCTTCGTCGAGCCGAACGAGTTCGGCATCCTCGACCACGACGTCACCCTGCCTTCGGGTGTCTCGGTGACCAACCCCGTCCGCGTCATGTCACACCCTGATGGGGCCGAGATCGTTTTCACCGTGCGCCAACTCGACCTCACCGATGACGAATTCGAGCGCGATGCCGTCACCGTCGGAGAAGATCTCGACCGCCTGCGTCGGCTCGTCGAGGACCTCCAACGCTGAACCGACCGACCCGCGTCTCGTAGGCTGAACGGTGCCGGCGAACCCGACGAACGGAGGCGCATTGCCTGTTATCGCCCACCTCAGCGACCCGCACCTCGACCTGTCTCCGGGCCGATCACGAAGACTCAGGGCCGTCCTCGATCTGGTTCGAGATCTGCCTTTCGTCGATGGACTCCTCGTGACCGGCGACCTGGCGGATCACGGCGCCGCGACCGAGTACGCAGAGTTCTTCGGTGCACTGCCCGATGGTCTTCCGACCCTCGTCGTACCAGGCAACCACGATCTCTCGGCTCCCCTGCTGGCCGCACTCTCAGATGCGGGCCGCGGCCAGACACTCAGTGGCACCTTGGATCTCGACGGCGTGCGAATCGTCGGCATGGACACCCACGTCGATGCACGTGACGATGGCTTCCTCGCTCCGGAATCAATCGCCGACGCCAGGGATCGAATCGCTAGCGCCCCGGGGCACGTCGTACTGGCTATGCATCACCCGCCGGTCCCCGTCGGGCACGATCTCGCCGACAGCCTCTACCGGCTCACCAATCCGGAAGCGTTAGAAGAGCTTGTTGCAGAGCACGATCAGGTCATCGGCATCTTCACCGGGCACGTCCACTCCGCGCTGGCGACGACCTTCTCCGGCGTGCCGCTGCTCGGAGCGCCCGGGATCGTGTCGACGATGAGACTCGGGAGCAAGACGGATCCGATCGCCGACACGACAGCTATGCCGGGCTTCGCGCTGCACACCATCGATTCGACTCATATTCGGACCGTTTTCCACCACCTCAGCCCGTCGGCGCTCTGAACCCTCGGCGATCCTCATCTACCTCGGCGTTGATCTCGCCATCAATGCTCTGCGCTGAGAACCCGGTATTTGAACCCGACGTGAGACGCCTCGAAACCGAGCCGCTCGTAGAAGCGGTGCGCATCCACACGGGCGGCGTCTGACGTGAGCTGCACCAGCGGCACACCTGCGGCGCGAGCGTCCGCGAGCGCCCAGCGCATCATGGCCGCGCCGATGCCTCGGTTGCGCTGACTCGACGAGACCCGCACGGCCTCGATCTGCAGACGTGACGATCCGCGCCGGGCGAGGCCGGGGATCACCGTGAGCTGCATGGTCGCGACGACAACGCCCGTGCTGTCAGAGCCATGCGCGTCGACGGCCACGAGCAAGCGTTGAGCAGGGTCGCTGTCGATGGCCGCAAACGCAGACTCGTACGCCTCCCGGTCACCGGCATCGGCGGAGTCGCCTCGCGCCGCACTGATCGGGTCGTCGGCGAGCAGATCGATGATCGTCGGGAGATCGTCGATCGTGGCTCGTCGCAGCAGCACGGAACCGGCGGGGAGGGCGAGGGCGACGTCATTCATCCGCTCCACGATACCGACCGAAAGCCGAGACCCGAGACTGGAGTCGCACACTGCGTGTTCGAACCTCAGCGACTACCGGCGCATCTGGCAGACGCCTAGACTCGCAACACGCTCCTGTAACGAGGCGGGCGCAACACAGTTGGAGTTGTTGGTCGGTGTCGAGACTTCGTGAGAGCGCTCTCGCACTGGTGTCCATCGCCATCGTGGCAGCCGTCGTCTGCGCGTTTTCCGTGGCCACATCCGCATTTATCGATCAACAGGCCACAGCCGGACTTCGAGCCGAGCTCTCCGCTCAGTCCGGTGAGGATCTCGCGCTTCGGGCCTCTCTCGACATCGTCGAGAACGCCGAGGAACAGGATGCGGAAGTCAGGCGGGCGATCGCAAAGACGTTCGGCGCCGTCGAGGTGACGTTCGACACCACGCGCACGCTGGAGGCCGGCGCCATTTTCTCGACAGGAGACCGGTCTGGTCCGGCTGAGGCCCTTACCGTTCCTGACCTCGACTCACGCGCCGTCTTCGATACCGGAACGGTGCCCTCTGGTGCCGACCAGGTTGCAGTGCAGGCGGATGCCGCAGCCGACCTAGGCCTAGGGGTCGGCGACGAGGTCTCTCTCAATCAGGTCGTTTTCACGGTCTCTGGCATGTGGCGCCCGACAGACCCCCTCGACCCTCGCTGGTACGGCGATGAAGCCGTCGAAACGGGCGGATCAGATCGCTTGGGTCCGTTCGTCATCACCGAGAGTGCATGGTCTCAGCTCGATTTTCAGCCAAAAGCAGTGTGGACGGTGGTCCCCACATCGATCGACGACTTCACCTCGAGTAACGGCAGTTCCGTGAGCGCGGCGTGGGCCACGGTGTCACGAGCCTGGCGCGGTGAGGTTTCCGGTTTCGATTCGCTGCAGGTTCAGAGTCAGCTAGCGCGCACCCTCGATGACTTTGATCGACGAGTCGAGGGGTTACGCGCCATAGAGCCCGTCGCCGCGGTGCTGATTGCAGGCAGCGCTCTGGTGGCGCTCTGGCAACTCGTGCAGCTCCTGGTCGCCACCCGCGAGCGGGAGACGCTCGTGTTCTGGGCCCGCGGTCGATCCACAGCTACGATCGCCTCGCGAGTGGCGTGTGAGGTTGCCGGCACCGCAGTGCTCGGCGCCGTGATCGGGGTTTTTATTGTCGTCATCGGACTCTCCGTAGCGACTGTCGCGGGTCAACACGTCGTTGTTCGCCCCAGCGCCTTCGCTGCTCCGGCAATCGTGGTGATCGGCGCGATCGTGATCGCCGCGGTGTCCTCCTACCGGTCGACCACCAGCATCACACAGTCGACGCAGGGGGGCCGCGGCGATAGTCGAGCCCGCCGCGTCGCAGTACCCGGCGTGGTCCTTCTCGTCGCCATCGCGGCAGGGCTGTCGGTCTGGCAACTACGGCGATACGGATCCCCTCTCACGCCCAACGCGGACGGGTCATCGAGCATCGATCCCATCGTGGTCGTCGCCCCGGCCGCCGCTCTCATCGCAGTCGTGCTCGCGGCGCTCGCCGCTTTTCCCGCCATAGTCAGGCTGTTCTCCAGGCGCATCCGCGATGTCGGAGTGGGCACCCATCTAGCCGCACGCACGCTCGCTCGCCAGACAGCGCGCGTGGCGGCTCCTCTCGTCATCGTCGCTCTGGCAGCGGGCTCCGGCACGGTGGCAGCCACCTTCTCGGCGACGTGGGCGAATCTCTACGCCCAGAATGCGGCGCTTCATGTGGGCGCAGACGTGCGCATCTCGTCGCCGCTGGCTCCTCTGTCAGCAGAGCAACGCGACGCTGTCGCCACGACGAAGGACATCGTCGACGTTGTTCCAATCGACGTGCAGACCCTGTCGCTCGGCACTGTGACGGGATCAGTGGTTGCTGCGACCCCTGACGCGCTGCGACAGGTCGCAAACGAGGCGGGCGGAAGCTTCTCCCCAAGCGACGCGGCAGACGACATCCAGATGGATGACCCTGGCCCCATCATTCCTGAAGGAGCGGCTGCCCTGTCCCTTCGCGTCGAGGCGCTCGGATTCGACGAACCACCAGCCTTGAGCGCCTGGATCGCGGATCGGTTCGGCAGTGTACGCACGGTGGCGTTCGCTAGCCCGACAGTCGAGGCAGACGGCGTTCTGGCATACACCGTAGCCCTCGTCGACCGAGAACACACTGCACCGGGGTCGCTCGTCTCGATCGATATCTCGTTCGCAGATCAATCGTTCGATGCGACTCGGCCGAGTTTTCGGCTCGTGAGTCTCGACGCTCAGGTCGGAGGCACTGCCGAGACGGTAGCACTCGGCCAGTTCTGGAGCCTCGACACCCTGAGCGAGTTCGGTCTGCCCCCGGAGAGCAACGTAAGCGGCGATGGTTTTGTGCTGGATGCCGGACTTCCGTTCCTGCGGATGACATCGGCCAGCGACGGCTCAGCCAGCGACTACCTGCGACCGAGGGTTGTGGTTTCCGCGCCGCTCGCACACGCACTCGACCTACGGATCGGAGATCTCATCGCGCTCAGCCTGCGCGACGTCGTCGGCAATGCCAACGCCGTGGTCACGGCGATCGTGCCGGCGGTTCCTGGCGCCGACAGCGACATGGCATTGCTGATGGATCTCTCCGCGATCAACCATTTCCACCAACGAACGAGCAGCGTTGCTGCTGAATCCACCGATCTGTGGATCACGACCGCCGAGCAGCAGCAGGTACGCGAGTCTGTGCGCGGAGTTGTGCCCGCAAACGCTCAGGTCGACCTGCGCGACAATCCCGAGGCCCGCAAGGTCTTGGGCGCGGCATCGATCGCCTTGTGGGGAGCCGCAGCGACCTGCCTGCTGTTCGCGTTCATCGCTGTGGGTTCTGCGTCGAGTTCGCGAATTCGATGGGGCCGCAGCGATATCGCAGCGCTTCGAGCGCTGGGAATGCGGCCCGCAGAACAGTCGGCAGTCGTTGTGCGAGAGATGCTGTTCGTGCTCGTGCTGGCGCTTCTCGCCGGTGCTGCCGCCGGAGCGCTCGTGGGCGTGCTGACGGTGCCGCAACTCGCTCGCGCCGCTGTAGATCGTGGGTATCTCTCGTCCGCAGCATCTCTCGCAGTGGACTGGCCAGGGCTCAGTCTGCTGCTGGGTGCGCTCATCGTGGGAACCGCAGCTATCCTCATCGATCTGAGCAGACGGGTCCGAGCCCTCGCCTCGCGGCTTCTGCCAGGTGAGGGGCACGAGTGAACGACATCACTTCTCCCGTGCGCCTCGTCTTCGACCACCTGCGAGCGGGGTTTCGGGCATCCCTTCTCGTGGCCGTTCTTGTCACGGCGACGGTTTTCGTCGCTGCCATCGTGCCGCGAGCTTTTGCCGCGGTCGCCACCGCCGAGCTGAGCTTCGAGCTCGGCACGGAAAGCCCTCCTCGTCTGGATCTGAGCGGGGAAGGACGCATCGGCTTGCCCGCCTCGGGGACGGGGTCGACGGCCCAGAGCATGCTCGGCGGCACCGACAGCGCAATCGAGAAGGTGCCGTCGACGCTCCCCCACCCGCTCGCCGACGGAGCCGGTGCTGCTGTCTGGCTTGCCAAGAGTTCGACGGGGCAGAGCTCGAGCAAAGCCGACAAGAGCGTGGATCTCTCGCTACGGCTCGCCATAGACCTGGCATTCAACGAGCGACTGCATTACGTCTCGGGCGAAGCGCCCCGGCCCTGGACACTCGAAGACGGTACTCCCGCAGTCGAGAATCCCATCGAGATAGCCATCTCGCAGAAGTCCGCGACAGAGATGAAGCTCGCTGTCGGCGAGGTCGTGCCGTATTCATCTGCGGCCCTGAGAATCGCGGGAATCTACGAACCCGATGATCCCGAGAATGCTTATTGGGATCACGCTTACGACCTCGAACACCCATTGATCATCCGTGAGACCGGCCGGGCACCGATAATCCAGGCGACCGTGTACGTCGCGCCCGACTCGATCGCGTCGCTGCGCGAACCGTTCGCAGCAGGTGTTCTTGTCGCCTGGATCACGGTCGACCCGAGCGCGTATTCCTTCGCGGATCGGGAACTGCTGGCAACGCAGATTCGCAAGGTGACCGCGACGCCGGTGCCTCTCCCCGAGTTCGGCGCCCTCACTCTCAAGACCTCGTTCACCGACGTGATCAAGAGCACGGAGGTGAAGGTGTCAGCCGCGGTTGCGCTAGTCGCGCTATCGCTATCCGGTCTTCTCGGTGTTCTGCTGGCGACGTACGCTCTGAGCATTCAGACTCTCGTTCGCCGTCGACGCTTCTCGCTGAGTCTCGCGTCGGCGCGAGGCGCCTCGATGGGACAGCTCCGCGGCGTGATGGCCATCGAGGCGGCGGCGATCTCGATCCCCGGGTCGATCGCGGCGCTATCAGTCGCCGCGATGGTGTTACCGGAGAGAGTCGGACTCGATGGGTTGCTCGCGCCGGTGGCTCTCGCTCTCAGCCCGATCGTCCTCGCGGCGATCCTGGTCTCGCCCGGCGGCCTTCGCGACTCGCGCAACGACATCTCGGTGCGTTCGACGTCGCGCATCCGATGGGTTCTCGAGGCGGCACTCGCTGGCGCAGCAATCGTCGCGTTGGTACTTCTCCAGCGTCGCGGACTCGTGCCCTCGGGTGACGTCTTCGGCGTCGATCCGCTGCTCGCCGCGACCCCGCTGCTTCTGGCAGCGTCTATCGGTCTTCTGGGGTTGAGGGTGTTTCCCATTCCCTTGCGTGCTGTGCGTGCAGTTGTTCGCAGGCGGCCGGCGCCGGTGGCCGAGGTGGGGTCGGCGCGAGCCATCCGTGATCCCGCAATCGGTGCAATCGCGGCACTCGCGCTCATCGTCGGAGTGTCGATGGTCATGTTTTCAACGATCATGATCAGCACTGTCGACGCCAGCCAGCAGCGCGCGGCGACCGAGAGCGTCGGCGCCGACGCCCGGGTCGACGCCCACGATCTGCCCGACGCGCTGCTCGAAGACATCCGGCATCTGCCCGAGGTCGACGCTGCAGCCGCGCTGACAGTGCAGGAGAACGCGACTCTGACAGACGAAGCCGGAACCACCCGTCTTGATGTGCTGCTCGTCGACCCGACCGCGCTCGCAGCGGTGCGCGGGGACCTGCCCGAGCTCGGGTCGGCGAACCAGTCGCCGCGGCCCGTGCTGGTGTCCCAGTCGTTAGCCGACCTGCTGCAGGGCACGGAGATCCGGCTGGGCGACATCTCGATTCAGCCCACGGACGTCATCGCCGACTCCGCGATCCCCGGCATGCCTGACATCTGGCTGATCATCGATGACGACACGGCAGCCGAACTGGGCATGAGCGAGCAGGAGCCGCGCAGCGTTCTCATCAGTCTCGACGAGGACTATGGCCCTGCCGACATCGAGGCGATTCGAAGCGCTGTGCTGAAGGCGCAGCCCGAACAGTTCATCGAGTCCGCAGGCATTTACGACGTGCACTCCGAACTCCGCCAGAGAAAGGCCGCTCCCACGACCTCGGCGATAGAGGTATCTCTTGTTCTCACCGCGGGGGCTACGTTGATCTTCACCATGCTCATCATCGCCCTTGCAGCCATGGCATCGGCGGCATCCCGAAATCGAGTGGTGGCGGTAATGCGAATTGTCGGTATGACGCCGCGCCAGGTTCGGGCTCTCGTGGCCTGGGAGTTCGGGCCGGTAGCGATCTCGGCTCTTCTGGTGGGGGCGGCGCTCGGAATAGTCCTGCCCTACATCGTCACCGCGGTGCTCGATCTTCGTGGATTCTTCGGTGGCACGACGTTGCCTACTCCGGCAATCAATCCGCTCTGGATCGCTGCCGCGTTCGGTATCTACGCGGTGACGATCGTGGCAGCTGTATTTATCGCGGCAGCGATCGGAAGACGGTTCGCCCCCGCATCCACCCTCAAGATGGGAGAGTCATGACCCTTCAGATCGAATGCGCAGACCTGGTCAAGATCTTCTCGACAGACGAGGTGGAGGTACAGGCACTGCAGGGCCTGACACTCGAGGTCGACCAAGGCGAGTTGATCGCGATCGTCGGCGCCTCAGGCTCGGGCAAATCGACGCTGCTCGCCATTCTCACGGGTCTCGAGGTTCCTACGGCGGGCAGGGCGATCGTCGCCGGTCACGATCTCCTCACCATGACGTCGGCGCAGCGAACGCAGTACCGAAGACACACTGTCGGCTTCGTCTGGCAGCAGACTTCCCGCAACCTCCTGCCGTACTACACGGCGCGCCAGAACATCGCGATGCCGCTCGCCATCGCGGGAATGCCCCGCGCCCAGCGGGCGAACCGCACCGAACAGCTCGTCGAGCTGCTCGGTATGGGCGAGTTCGCGGGCCGCCGACCTGCGCAGCTCTCGGGTGGCCAACAACAGCGCGTGTCGATCGCGGTAGCGCTCGCGAACGAACCAGAGGTTCTCTTCGCCGACGAGCCGACGGGCGAACTCGACGACATCAACTCGCAACTCGTTCTCGATGCCCTGGCGGCGGTGAACCGCGAGCTGGGGGTCACCATTCTCATCGTGACCCACGACGAGGATGTGTCGGCGAAGGTGCGGAGGACCGTTCAGATCAGAGACGGACGACTCTCGACCGAAGTGCATCGCAGCACCGAGACCGACGAGTTCGGCGAACAGCAGCACCGGTCGCAGGAATTCGTCGTGCTCGACCGGGTAGGGCGCCTACAACTTCCGCAGGAGTATGTGCGCAGCCTGGGCCTCGACGGGCTCGTTCGCGTGGAACTGGCAGACGACCATGCGCAGGTGCATCCGACCGAGCGGACAGCAGCGACCGAGGCGAAGGACGACCAGAGATGAGCGACGACGTGGTGCTGCGCTCCGAGAGCCTGACTCGCACCTATGGCAGTGGTACGACCGAAGTGCGGGCCCTCGTCGACGCCACTCTCGACGTTCGCGCCGGCGAACTCGTGGTGCTGCGTGGACCGTCGGGCTCTGGTAAGACCACTCTGCTCAACCTTCTTGGAGGTCTCGATATCCCCACCTCGGGCACGGTGTGGCTGGGCGAACGGCGGGTGACCGGTGCGAGCGATCGCGATCTCGTAGACATGAGGCGACGGGAGATTGGCTACATCTTTCAGACTTTTGCGCTGCTCTCGGCACTCACCGCAGCAGAGAATGTCGAGCTGCCGATGCGACTCGTCGGGGTTGCCGCAGATGAACGCGCCGCGCGGGTCGACGAGCTGCTCTCGGTAGTGGGGCTGGGCGAGCACGCGAAGCAAAGGCCGAACGAACTCTCCGGCGGCCAGCAGCAGCGACTCGGAATTGCACGAGCCCTCGCCAACAACCCCAGGCTGATCATTGCCGATGAGCCCACCGGGCAACTCGACAGCCTCAACGCCGAGACGATGATGTCGTTGATCTCGACCCTCGTGCACGAACGCGATGTCGCCGCGATCGTGTCCACTCACGATCCGCGAATGGCGACTCACGCCGACCGCATCCTCGAGATCCATGACGGTCGCCTCAGCGCGCGACGCGGACGCCACGCGGGAGCTCTGCGCGAAGGAATCTAGAATGGAATGCCCATGGATCCCCTCCTGAACATCATCTTTCCGCCTGAACTCCCCGTCAGCCAGCGTCGCGACGACATCGCGCGCGCGATCGCAGAGAACCAGGTGGTCATCGTCGCAGGCGCGACGGGCTCAGGAAAGACCACGCAGCTTCCGAAGATCTGTCTCGAACTCGGCCGCGAGTCGATCGGTCACACGCAGCCCCGACGCCTCGCAGCGCGCACCATCGCCGAGCGCATCGCCGAAGAACTCGGCCAGGAGGTCGGCGGCCTCGTGGGCTACCAGGTGCGCTTCACCGACCGGGCGTCGAAAGACACCCGCATCAAGCTGATGACCGACGGAATCCTGCTCAACGAGATGCATCACGACCGCATGCTCTCGAAGTACGACACGATCATCATCGACGAGGCTCACGAACGCAGCCTCAACATCGACTTCCTCCTGGGCTACCTCAAGCAGTTGCTGCCGAAGAGGCCCGACCTCAAGCTGATCATCACCTCTGCCACCATCGACCCGCAGAGTTTCTCTCGCCACTTCGACGACGCACCGATCGTCGAGGTCTCCGGGCGAACGTTCCCGGTCGAGATCCGTTATCGGCCGCTCGTCGCCGAAGACGGCGCCGATGAGCGCGACGACGACGAGGATTCCCCGTCGACAGGCTCAGGGAACGCGACACCCGACCGCGACGTCTTCGAGGCCATCGGCGAGGCGGTCGACGAGCTGGGTCGCGAGAGCGACGGCGACATCCTGGTCTTTCTCTCGGGCGAGAACGAGATCCGCGACGCGGAGGAGTCGCTCAAGGGAAAGTTCGCCAATCGCAGTTCGGCGGGCGGAGTCACGGAGATCCTGCCCCTCTACGGACGACTGTCCAGCGCCGACCAGCACCGGGTTTTCCAGCGCAGCAGCACGCCCGGTGTGCGCCGACGCATCGTGCTGGCGACCAACGTGGCAGAGACCAGCCTCACCGTTCCCGGCATCAAGTACGTGATCGACGCGGGCACCGCGCGCATCAGCCGCTACAGCGTGCGCTCCAAGGTGCAGCGCCTGCCGATCGAGGCGATCTCGCAGGCCTCGGCCAACCAGCGTTCGGGCCGTTCGGGCCGAACCAGCGATGGAATCGCCATCCGGTTGTATTCGCAACAAGACTTCGAGAAACGCCCCGAGTTCACCGAACCCGAGATTCTGCGCACGAACCTGGCCGCGGTCATCCTGCAGATGATCTCGTTGGGCCTCGGCGACATCGCCTCGTTCCCCTTCCTGCAGCCGCCGGAGTCGCGCGGCATCAAAGACGGCCTCGACCTGCTGACCGAGCTGGGCGCGCTGCGCACGGCGCCAGACACAGACAAAAAGGCGCCGGATGCCCAACCGCGGCTCACGAGGATCGGTCGCGACCTCGCGCGGCTGCCCATCGAGCCGCGCTTCGCCCGCATGGTGATCGAGTCGAAAGAGACGGGCACGAGCCGCGAGGTGATGCTCATCGTCGCAGGGCTCACCATTCAAGACCCCCGCGAGCGCCCTCTCGAGAAGCGCCAGAGGGCCGACGAACTGCACGGCCGCTTCACCGACCCCACGAGCGACTTCCTCACGCTCCTCAACCTCTACAACTACCTCGAAGAGAAGCAGTCGGAGCTATCGTCGAGCGCGTTCCGCCGCATGTGCAAGAACGAGTTCCTCAACTACCTGCGCATCCGCGAGTGGCAGGACGTGTATCGCCAGCTGAAGCAGCTGTCGAGACCGCTCGGTCTCACGATCGGCGAGCCCGCGGTGAATCCAGACGGCATCCACCGCTCGATCCTGTCAGGACTTCTGTCGCACATCGGCCTGAAGGACGCGGTCAAGAAGGACTATGTGGGTGCACGCCAGACCCGCTTCAGCATCTTCCCCGGTTCAGTGTTGGGCAAGAAGCAGCCCGCCGCGGTCATGAGCGCAGAGCTCGTCGAGACCAGCCGCCTGTTCGCTCGCATGAACGCGGCGATCGACCCGTCGTGGGCCGAGAAACTGTCAGGCGATCTGGTCAAACGCAGCTACTCCGAGCCCCGCTGGGAGAAGAAACAGGGCTCCGTCGTCGCCTACGAGCGGGTGACGCTATTCGGCGTTCCGATCGTCGAGAAGCGGCGCATCCAGTTCTCGAGAGTCGACCCGTCGTACGCGCGCGAGCTGTTCATCCGCCACGCGCTCGTCGAGGGCGACTGGGAATCGCAGCAGGCGTTCGACCGGGCCAACCGCGCCTTCCGCAAAGAGCTCGAGCAGATCGAGGAGCGCAGCCGCCGCCGCGACCTGTTGACCGACGACGAGGCGGTCTTCGACTTCTACAACGAACGCATCCCCCGCGACGTGTTCTCGCAGCGCACCTTCGAGGGCTGGTGGAAGACGGCGAAGCACGACACCCCCGACCTTCTCACCATGACCATCGACGCCCTGGTGCCCGAGGGCGCCCCGGAGATCGATGAGAACGAATACCCGACGACCTGGCAGCAGGAGGATCAGCGCCTGGGCCTGAGCTATCGCTTCGAACCGGGCACTGAAGACGACGGCGTCACGGCGACTGTGCCCCTCGCGCTGTTGCCGAGGCTGAAGCCCGAATCCTTCGAGTACCAGGTGCCGGGGCTGCGCGTCGAACTCGTGACGGCGCTCATCAAGTCGCTGCCCAAGAACATCCGCCGCAACTTCGTGCCCTCCACCGACTGGGCGGTACGCCTGGTCGCCGAGACGCCCGAGCAGGGTGGGGACGAGGGCTACCTGACCGCCCTGGCAACGACGATGTCACGTCTCGCGCACGTCTCGGTCAGCGCATCCGACTTCGAGCGCGACCGTCTGCCGTCTCACCTCCGCATGTCGTTCAGGGTCGTCGACGAGCGGGGCAAGACGCTGTCTGTCTCGAAGGATCTGCCCGCCCTGCAGCAGAAGCACCGCGGCGCCGCACGCGAATCCGTGGCGAAGGCCACGACGCGCGTATCGAGTGATCTCGAACGCACGGGACTCACGTCGTGGAGTTTCGGCGAACTGCCCAAGCTCGTCGACACCAAGCAGCACGGAGGGGTGATCCGGGCCTACCCGGCGCTCGTCGACGAAGGCTCCTCCGTGGCGCTGAGGTTGATGACCTCGCCCGACGAGCAGGCGCTGCAGACCCCCGGCGGCATCGTGCGTCTGCTGCTCCTCGCCGTGCCGTCGCCTCTGTCGTACGTTCGTGAGCACCTCTCCCAGAACGAGAAGCTGATGCTGGCGACCAGTCCATATCAGAACGTGCAGGCGCTCTTCGACGACTGTCTGCGGGCGGTCGCGCAGCGCGTTCTGTTCGACGTGGCACCGGATGGCATGCTCTGGAACGAGGCCGGTTTCTCCACGGCCCGAGACCGCCTCTCGGCGACGGTCATGGACGAGCTCTACGCGACCGTCGGAGTCGTCACCACGATCCTCTCGGCCGCGCGTGATGCGGAGAAGGCGCTGAAGGGTGTCACCAGCATGGCGCTTCTCGCGGCCCTCGGCGATGCCCGCGAACAGCTGAAGGGGCTCATCTACCCCGGATTCGTCTCTGCGACGGGTACGACGCAGCTTCGCCAGCTACCGCGCTACCTCAAAGCGCTCACGCAGAGGCTCGACAAACTCGCCGAGAATGCGGCGCGCGATCGGGCCTGGATGACCGAGGTGCAGACCGCGACGAAACGCTACACGGATGCGGGCGGCCGGATTCCCCTCGCGCCTCATTCGCCGGCGAATATCGTGCACGCGCGCTGGCTCCTCGAGGAATTCCGCGTGAGCCTGTTTGCACAATCGCTCGGAACGGCGGAGCCTGTCTCTATGCAACGTATTCAGAAGGCACTTGTACCGGCTGGACGGTAGAGTAGAGAAGTTGTGAGCAGCTACTCGAATCTCCTGAAGACCCGCGGGGTCGCGCGCATTATCGCCGCGCAACTCACCGCCCGGTTCCCCTTTGGCATGCTCTCGCTCGCCTTCCTCCTGCACATCGAACGCGTGCACGACTCCTATGGCGCGGCAGGCCTCGTTCTGGCGGCGCTCAGCATCGGCCAGGCCATCGCCGGCCCTCTCACCTCGCGCCTGATGGGCGTGTGGGGCATGCGTCAGGTCATCACGATCACGATGGTCATCTGCGCCATCGCGATCTCGGCTATCGCACTGCTGCCGCTCGAGATCCCGGCCGCCATGGGAGTCGCTCTCGTCGCCGGCCTCACGATGCCACCCATCCAGCCGGCCGTGCGCACGATCTACCCCAAGATGGTCAATTCGAAGCAGCTGACTCCGCTCTTCTCGCTCGACGCATCCGCGCAAGAGATCATCTGGGTCGTCGGCCCCGTCATCACGACCTTCGTCTCGACGCAGGTCGGCACGGTATGGGGCATCCTGCTCGCGGTCGTCTTCCTCGTCGGCGGCGGAACGTGGTTCATCGCCAGCCCGGAGCTCGGTCGGGTGCGCATCCCGCGCTCCAGGCGCAAGCTCGGCGCAGTGCTCGCCAAGCCGCCTGTGCTCCTCGCCACGATCGTCGGTTTCCTGCTTGTGGCCGCCTGTGCGGCGATCGAGGCCGGCGTCGTCGCCACCTTCGGTCATGACGGCCTCGAAGCCGGAATCGTGCTGGCGATCTTCGCCGTCGGCTCGCTCGTCGGTGGCCTGTCGCTGGGCCACGTGCCCATCGGGCCGTGGGCACTGGCGCGTCGCATGCTGATCGTCTTCGTGGGAACAGCTCTCGCCGCCGCGTCGCTGAACATCTGGTGGCTCTCGGTCACCCTGTTCGTCGCGGGAATCGGCATCGCGCCTGCCCTCGCCGTGATGTTCTCGATCGTCTCGTCGAGCGTCCGCTTCAGCGACACGGCCGAGGCCTATGGCTGGGTGGGCACCGGCCAGCTCATCGGCGCCGCCGTCGGAAGCGCGTTCGCCGGGTTCCTCATCGACAGCCAGGGCGCATCCGGCGCCTTCTACGTGGCCGCGGCACTCGGCCTCCTCGGGTTCCTCGTTCCCCTCATCGGCAAGCGCTGGCACCCCGACCTGCGGGGCAAAGACGCCAGCCCCATTCCCGACACCGAACCCATCCAGACCGTGAGCGGACTCTGATCGTGCGACCTCTGAGAGACAGCCTCCGTCCGCTCAAGAGCCTCACGGGCACTCCCCCGCTGTTCGATCCGTCGACTGCACCTGAGAACCCCCTCGAGCTCTTCGTCGAGTGGTTCACCCACGCGGTCGAGGTCGGCCAGGTCGAGCCGCATGCCATGACGCTCTCCACGGTCGACGCCGACGGCGTTCCGGATGCGCGGGTGCTGATCCTGAAAGACCTCACCGACGACGGCTGGTGGTTCGCGAGCAGCTCCGCGAGCGCGAAGGGCGTCGAGCTGACGGCTCATCCCGTGGCGGCGCTCACCTTCTACTGGCCGACGGTCGGCCGCTCCGTGCGAGTGCGCGGAACCGTCAGCCGCGGCTCAGACGAGCAGAACGCTCGTGACTTCTCTCGCAGGGGCATCGGCGCGCGCGCCGTGGCTCTCGGCAGCCCGCAGAGTCAGCCGCTCGGCAGCTACGACGAGAGCGAGGCCGCCATCGACAACGCCGCGCGCGAACTCGACGCGCATCCAGAACTCGTGTCGCCCACGTGGACCCTCTGGTGCGTGCGCCCCGAGTCGGTCGAATTCTGGCAGTCGGATGCCGAGCGCAGGCACCAGAGACTGCGTTACAGCAGTCAGGGCCAGAGCTGGTCGACGACGCTGCTCTGGCCCTGACTCACAGCCCTAGAGCCCGTTTGCCTTGGCGACCTCGCCGTACCAGCTCGCGCTGGGCTTGGGGGTGCGCTCGAAGGTCTGCTTGTCCCAGCCGATGAGCCCGAAGGTGGGTGCGAAGCCCGAGGCCCACTCGTAGTTGTCGAGCGCCGACCAGTGCTGATATCCCAGCAGGGTGATGCCGTCTTCGATGCACGCGTGCAGGCCCTCGAGGGCACCGCGGGTGTAGTCGATGCGGCGGCTGTCGTCTTGAGTCGCGATGCCGTTCTCGGTGACCATGACCGGCGTGTGATCGCTCAGCTCCCACGCGGCACGAACGCCGATTCCGGCGGCTGGTGGAAAGTACTCCCACTGAGTGAGCGTCTTCTCGACATCGGCGGCGGGCGGGCGGATGCCCTCCGGTCCGACGATGTTGCGGGTGTAGGCCTGCACGCCGATGAAGTCGTCGCCGGCAGCATTCTCGAGGTACCAGTCCTCGGCCGGGTAGGCGATCTCGCGCTTCTTCTCCTCTGAGCCAGGCTCATCGGCAGCCTCGAAGGCCTGAGTCGCGATGGTCCAGCCCGTCTTGAGTCCGGAGACCTGCGACAGCACCTCTCGCGAGCGCCGGTGAGACTCGAGCAGCGCGTCGGCCACGCCGAGGTCGGGCTTCGGAAGACCGTAGGCCACGAGGTTCGACGCGTCTTCTCCCCCGGCCAGCATCGCGGCGATGTTCGGCTCGTTGATGGTGCACACGTAGTTCACGCCCTCGGCCACGACGGGCAGGGCGAGTTCGGTGTAGCGGGCGAACAGATCGGCCGCGTCGGACGCACGCCAGAATCCGTCGTTCTCGAACCATCGGGGAACGGTGAAGTGCATCAGCGTCACGATGGGCTCGATTCCGAACTCGTGGCAGGTGTCGACCATGCGTCGGTAGTGATCGACGGATGCGCGCGAGTAGAGCCCGCGCTCGGGCTCGATGCGCGACCACTCGATGCTGAATCGGTAGGAGTTCAGCCCGAGATCTGCGAGCAGACGGATGTCCTCACGGTAGCGGTGGTAGCTGTCCGCCGCGTCTCCGGAGGGCTCCACGATCGTGGTGCCCGGCTCGTTCTCGTGAACCCACCAGTTGCTGTTGACGTTGTTTCCCTCGATCTGGTGGGCGGCGGTGGCCGCACCCCACAGAAAGCCGTCGGGGAAGGTGAGCATCAGGATTCTCCTTTGTCGTTGGTGCTGGGGTCTTGAGCGCCCGGTCGCTGCGACCAGAAGCCGTCGAGCAGCTCGGTCGTGTATTCCGGGTTGTCGATGTTCGGCAGGTGCCCGGCATTCGGGATGATCTCGTAGCGCGCGCCGACCCGGCGAGCCATGGCGAGTTGGGATGCGATGGGCCAGGCATCATCGGAATCGCCGTGCGCCACGAGCACCGGCAGACCGGTGTGGCGGAGGGCGTCGCTCGAATCGGGGGTATCGCGCAGGATCGCCGCCATGGCGAGAAAGTTGTCGTCGCTGGAGGCCGCCGCACGATCGCGCACGAAGACCTCGTCTTCGTTTCTCGCACCGAGTGGGTTGTTGTGCTCCCACCATGCGAGCGTGCCGTGTCGGGCCACGAACGCCGCATCATCGCGATGGTGCTCCGTTCCCTGGCCGCCCGGACCCGAGCAGAGCATGGTCAGGTCGGCGAAGACCGACGGGCGCAGGATGGCTGCCGCCCGGGCGACGAGGCCACCGAGACTGTGGCCCACCAGATGAACGGGTCGGCCTCGTCCGATGCTCTCCGCGACGGCGACCGCGTCGGCCGCAAGCTTGTCGAGCGAGTACTCGTCGACGCCGTGCGGCGCGATCGAGTCGGCCTGGCCTCGCTGGCTGTAAGAGTAGGGATCCCAGCCTCGACGCGCTGCGAGATCCACCAGAAAGCGGTGATCCTCCTTCGAGCCGGTGAACCCGGGAACGAAGAGTACGACTCCCCGCTCAGGGCCGACGGGCGTAGCACGGAACGCGGTCAGCCCGTCGATCGAGAAGACGGTCAGTGACGCGGGCAGTGTGAGCCCGCCGAACGTCACGCGACGTCCCGTCGGCCGGGGTTCGGAATGGCGTCGAGCAGGCGGATCGTGTATTCGTCGCTCGGGTTGCGCAGCACCTCGGCGGTGTTGCCACGTTCAACCACTCGGCCGCCGTTCAACACCATGATGTTGTCGGTCACCACGCGCGCCGACAGAAGATCGTGGGTGATGTAGAGGAGCGACACGCCCCACTGCTCGCGCAGGTCTTCGAGCAGGGCGAGCACGCCGGCACGCAGCGACACATCGAGCATCGATACGGGCTCATCGGCGATGATCACCTGCGGGTTGCTCGCGAGGGCGCGGGCGATCACCACGCGCTGACGCTGGCCACCCGACAGCTGGTGCGGAAGCTTCGCCGCGAACTCCTCGACCGGCGACAGACCCACCGTGTCGAGCAGCTCGAGAACCCGACGCCGCGCATCCAGGCCCTTCAGCCCGGTGAAGTTCACAACAGGCCGCGTGAGCGTGTACTCGACGGTGTGCAGCGGGTTCAGTGCCGCGTACGGATCCTGGAACACCATCTGCACGTCGCGGTGCAGCTGGCGGAACTGACCTCTGCGCAGCGAGCCCACGTCGAGATCGCCGAAGCGCACGCTGCCCGCGGAGGGCTTCTCGACCGCGGTGATCAGTTTCGCCAGCGTCGACTTGCCACTTCCGGATGCGCCGACGAGCGCGAGCGACTGGCCCGGCTCGAGCGTGAACGAGACATCGTCGACCGCGGTGACCTGGGGCTCGCCCCGGCGGGGCGCGGGGTACACCTTCGAGACGTGGTCGACGACGATGGCCTTCTGGTCTTTCTGCCGGGTGCGCGACGAGACAGAAGCCACGCGTTTCTCGAAGCCCGGCAGCTCGACGACGTCGGCGCGCGGATCTGCATAGTGCGACAGCAGCATCTTCGTGTAGTCGTCGCGCGGGCTTTCGAGAATCTGCCGCGACGGAGCATCCTCGACGATCTCGCCCTCGTGCATGACGAGCACACGCTGCGCCGACTCGAGCACGATGCCCAGGTCGTGGCTGATCAGCAGCGCCGTGAAGTTCTCTTTCTTCTGCAGCTCGATGATGGTGTCCATCACGGCGTGCTGCACGAGAACGTCGAGCGCGGTCGTCGGCTCGTCGAAGACCATGAGCTTCGGTTCGAGCGACAGCGCGAGCGCGATCGACACGCGCTGGCGCATACCTCCCGAGAGCTCGCCGGGATAACGGTCGAGAACGCTGGAGGGCAGCTCGACCTTGGCGACGAGCTCCTCGGCGCGAGAGTTCCAGTCCGCGCGGTCGATATGACCGTGGGCGCGGAAGATGTCGACGAAGTGATTACGGATGCTGCGCACGGGGTTCAGCGCATTCATGCCCGACTGCAGCACCATGGCGATGCCACCGTGCCGCTGCTCACGCAGATCGGCGCTCGAGAGGCTCGCGATGTCGACCCCGTCGAGCAGGATGCTGCCGCCCACGACGTGGGCCGGCGGCTTCGACAGTCCCGTGACGGCGAAACCCAGGGTGGACTTTCCGGAGCCCGATTCGCCGACGAGTCCGACGAACTCGCCATGCTGGAGGGTGAACGATACGTGGTTTACAGCGTGAGTGCTGCCGGCGCCCTCTCCATAGTCGACCGAGAGGTCTGTGATCTCGAGCAGGGCGGTCATCGCTTGCTTCCTTCCCGGAGGCGCGGATTGGAGATTCCGTCGACGCCGAAGTTGATGAGGGTGAGGCTCGTGGCGAGCAGGGCGATGCAGAGACCGGGCGCGAAGAGCAGCGCCCACTGGCCTGTGAGCAGGGCGTTGGAGTTCTGCGCCCAGAAGAGCATCGTTCCCCAGCTGACAACCGTGGTGTCTCCGAGGCCGAGATACTCGAGTCCGGCTTCCGCCAGAATCGCGGCGGTGGCGGCTCCGAAGAAGTTGCCGACGATGAGCGAGGTCATGTTCGGCAGGATCTCGCGGAACACGATGCGGAACGGACGTTCGCCGCTGAAGACCGCGGCGGTGACGAAGTCACGAGAACGCAGCGACTGCGTCTGGCTGCGCAATACCCTCGCGCCCCACGCCCATCCGGTGATCACGACGACCACGATGATCATGCCGATTCCGCCACCTGAGAGGTACGCGGCGATCACGATCATCAACGGAAGACCCGGAATCACGAGGAACAGGTTGACGATGAAGTTGATGACATCGGCGCCGAAGCCCCGCACGTACCCCCAACTGAGCCCCACGAGAACCGCGATCACGGTCGAGAGCAGGCCGGCGACGAGTCCGACGAAGATACTGATCTGCGCGCCCCAGATGAGCTGAGACAGAACGTCCTCGCCGGCGGCCGTCGTGCCGAGCCAGTGCGCGGCCGAGGCATCAGCGGAGCGGTCGAAGCCGTTCTGCCTGGCGCCGTAGGGGGCGAGCAACGGCGCGAAGACCGCGATCAGAATCATCAGTCCGAGGATGATGATGCCGATGCGGGCCTTGCCGTTCGACCACACGGTGGATGCGACGCGCAGCACGACCTTGAGCGGGCTCGGGGCAGGTGCGATGGATGCTTCCTCGATGGCGCGCACAGCGCGGGTCGAGGGGGGAATGCTCTGAGTGCTCATCGGCGGGTCCTCGGGTCAAGCACGCCGTACAAGATGTCGACGAGGAAGTTGGCGATGAGCACGCTCACGGTGATCATCAGGAACAGGGCCTGCATCAGCGGGTAGTCCTGGTTGGTGACCGCGTTGAAGAGCAGGTAGCCGATGCCGGGGTATCCGAACACCCGCTCGACGAGAATCGATCCGCCGACGACTCCACCGAGCGCGAGGCCGAACGACGTGAGGTTGGGCAGGATCGCGTTGCGTGCGGCGTAGCGCAGGGCGACGGTGCGAGGCTTCAGACCGTTGGCCTCGGCGAAGGTCACGTAGTCGTCGCCGATCGTCGAGATCATCGTGTTGCGCATGCCGAGAATCCAGCTGCCCAGCGAGGTGATGAGAATCGTCAGCGCCGGAAGAGCCGCGTGATAGATCGCGTCCCCCAGGAACCCGAGCGTGAACTGCGGCGAAGCGGTCGGCCCGTACGCGCCGGAGGTGGGGAACAGTCTGCCGACGTAGCCGGCGAAGAACAGCAGCAGCAACGCGGTCCAGAAGTACGGAAACGCGCT
This sequence comes from Agreia pratensis, assembly GCF_900177685.1. Classification (GTDB taxonomy): domain Bacteria; phylum Actinomycetota; class Actinomycetes; order Actinomycetales; family Microbacteriaceae; genus Agreia; species Agreia pratensis. Next base: position 19,724 of record NZ_FXAY01000004.1, on the reverse strand, counting down.
GGCGAACGATCCGGCGAGCGTGGGCAGCGTGTCGAGCCAGGTGCCGCGCTTCCAGGCGGCGAGCACACCGAGCAGGGTGCCGAGCACGAAGGCGATGATCGTCACAACGCCGACCAACACGAGCGTGTAGGGCAGCGCGGTGCTGACCAGTTCGGACACGCTCTGCGGGTAGAACGTGTACGAGACGCCGAAGTCGAGCGTGACGACCTGATGCAGGTACGCCACATACTGCTCCAGGATGTTGCCGGTCGGCACACCCAGTTGAGCCTCGATCGCCGCCTTGGTCGCGTCGCTCACCGGCCCGTTCTGTGCGAGCTTCGCCAGGGCCGCGTCGGCCGGCGATCCGGGCATCAGCCGGGGAAGGATGAAGTTGAGCGTGATGGCCGCCCACAATGTGAGCAGCAGCAGCCCGGCCTTGCGGGCGACGTAGGCCCACGCCCTTCCCTTGCCTGAACCTGTTATTCGGGGCGCGGCAGAGATGTCTGCGCTGCCGGGCGCGATCGTGACGCTAGTCATCGTTGACCTTCTTCAGATGGGTGAGAACGAGCAGAGGGGTGGATTCGTAGGTCTTGGGCGAGGCATACGGGTCGGCCGCGCTGGGCCAGCCGGTGAACTTCGCATCGCTCATCAGGCCCCACGATCCGCCGTAGTAGAGGCTGAGGATGGGCAGATCGTTGTAGACGACGTTCTGCAGCTGATAGCCCAGCTGCTTCTGCTTCTCCGGATCTACGGCGAGCTTGTACTGGGCGAGCAGGTCGTCAGCCTCGGGGTTGCTGTAGCGCTCGAAGTTGTTCGTCGCCTCCTGGCCGACGGGCTTCAGATAGTCGCTCGAGAGCAGAGAGTTGAAATCGCGGAAGATCGAGCCGGTTCCGCCGGTTCCGCCCATGGCGAGGTCGTACTCGCCGTTGCGCAGAGCCAGCTGGTAGGCCGCGGGTTGCGGGCTCGAGACCTTCACGTCGATGCCGATGGCACCCCACTGCTTCTGCACCTCCTGCACACCCTTCAGCCAGTCGTTGTAGCCGTTCGCAGTGGTGATGGTGAAGCTGAGCTGGGTGCCCGAGGCATCGACGAGCTTGCCGCCCTGCTGGGTGTAGCCGGCCTGGGCGAAGTACTCGAGCGCCTTCTGCTGGTTCTGGGTCACGAGCCCCGAGTCGGGAATCGACGGATCGAGCAGGCTCTGCTGGTACGGGAGCAGGATGTTCGTCTGACCCGCCACATCCATATAGCCCTCGGCGGCCGAGTCGCCCACAGCCTTGCGATCGAGCGCGAGCGACAGTCCCTGCCGCACGTTCAGGTCGTTGAAGGGCGCCTTGGTCAGATTCGGGAACAGAGCGACCGTGCCTCCCGGCGGGAACCAGTAGGTGTTCTTGTTACCCGCGCCCACCCAGGCGCCGTCGACGTCGGAGATGAACGAATAGGCCCAGTCGTAGCCCTTGGTGGCCACGTCGAGCTGCGTGTTGGTGGCCGGCAGGATGATGTGCTCGGCGGCGACCTTGTCGGCCTGCCAGTAGGTGGGGTTCTTGTCGATCGTGTACTGCTGGGCGGCGAAGTTGCCCAGAGTGTAGGGTCCGGTGCCGACCGGGTCGGGGTTTCGGAACGTCGACGGGTCGGGCACGTCTTTCCAGATGTGCTCCGGCACGATGAGCGTCGTCGCGATGAGCTGCGCGGCGGGAACGTCAGGCGCCTTGAGGTGCACGGTCACCGTCGTGTCGCTCGTCTCGACCGTGTCGATGTACGTCCAGATGCCCTGCAGGTCGAAGGTCGGGTACTTCTTGAGCAGATCGAAGCTGAAGGCCACGTCTTTCGGGGTGAACGGCTTGCCGTCAGACCATTTCACACCGTCACGAATGGTGAACACCACAGTCGAGGGGTCGGGAAGTGCATAGCCCGTCGCGAGCCAGGGGTGCTCCTCACCCGTCACATTGTCGAGAACAACGAGGGGCTCGTACATGTAGAACGCGGCCGTGCGCTTGTTCGTCATGTAGGGGTTGAAGTTGCGCTCGAACAGCGGTGAGCCATTGTCGGCGGCCACGAGCATCGTGTCTTTCGGAATCGAGGGGTCGGGTGCGCTCTCGATCTGGATGCTGCAAGCCGCGAGCCCCGTGGTCAGCATGATTGCTGAGACGAGTGCGCCCAGCCGGCGCCTTGTTGGGTGCTTCATTGAAACCGCTTTTCTCAGGTCGACGATGAACTGACGTGTTTGGTCGTGACGTGCACGTTCAGCTAACTGTATGCGCTTACAGTTTGCAAATGCAAGCCCGAGAATTCACCTCCGCGTGAAGCTCTCGCGAACCCTACGGGCAGCTCTCCCTCAACAGGACCTGCACCGGGAGCACGAGCGACCGCGCGTCCATCGACGGGTCGTCGAGGCGGGCGGTCAACGCCTGGATGGCCGCGCGGCCGAGCTCCACCATCGGCTGGTGCACGGTGGTGAGGCGCGGCGACGAGTGCCGCCCGGCCGTGATGCCGTCGAAACCGGTGACCATCACGTCATCAGGAACGCTGATCGACCGGCGACCCATCGCATCCAGAACGCCGAGCGCCGTCTGATCGTTCGAGCAGACGATCGCATCGGGAAGCGGGTCGATGCCCAGCGCGATCTCACGCCCCTGAACCCTGCTGAAGTCGCCGCGGATCAGCTCGACCGTCACGTCTGCGACGCCGTCGACCGCCGCCCTGAATCCCTGAAGTCGCTCGGCATCGTCGGGCGAGTCCTCGGGGCCGGCGATGTACAGCAGGCGCCTGGCCCCCGCGCTCAGAACGTGCTCGGTCATAGCGCGCATGCCGGGAGCGTTGTTGACGCTCACGTGATCGAACTCGTCCGTTCCGCGCGTCGCCGCGAGAACGACCACGGGGATGCGCCGGGCCACATGCGTGAGCAGTTCGTCGGGCACGGTGCGTGCCAGCACGGCCAGACCATCGACCCGTCCCGCGATGTCGTTCACGATCGCCTCGCGCGACGCCCCACGACCGGCTGCCACCATCAGCGCAAAGCCTCGTCGCCAGGCCTCGATCTCGGCGCCGCGCAGCACCTCGTCGAAGTAGAAGTTGTTCGTCTCCGGCTCGGTCGTCGGGTCGTCACGCACGGTCGTGACCCCGCCGGATGCCGCGACGAGCTGGCCCTCGGATCCCGCCACATCGTCGTGGCCGGGAAAGAACAGCCCGATCACGTTGGTTCGCCGAGCCGCGAGCCCGCGGGCATTCGCACTCGGAACGTAGCCGAGATGCCGAACGGCCTCGAGCACCCGCTCTCGGGTCTGCTGCTTCACCGAGTCGGGGCTGCGCAAGACGCGCGAGACGCTGGCGATCGATACGCCCGCGCGCTCGGCCACGTCATAGACAGTAGGCGCTTTGGCCATTCTCGCTTCCCTCTCTCGTCGTCCTCTAGTCTGCACGACGGGCGTGCGAACGACCGTCGTCGATAATGGTCGAATGCCCACTTCTCCCCTTGTCACTCTGTCCGACGGCCGCGCCATCCCCCAGCTCGGGCTGGGTGTGTACAAGGTCTCAGACAGTGAGGCGACAGATGCCGCCGCTCACGCCCTCGAAACCGGGTACCGCCACATCGACACTGCCGCGTTCTACGAAAACGAGAGGGGCGTCGGGCAGGCGATCCGAGCGAGCGACGTTCCCCGACACGAGGTGTTCGTCACGTCGAAGGTGTGGCAGAGCGATCACGGATACGACGAGACGCGTCGCGCGTTCGACACGAGTCTCGAGAAACTCGGCTTCGACTACCTCGACCTCTACCTCATCCACTGGCCCGCACCGCGGCAGAACCGCTACGTCGAGACCTGGCGGGCGCTCGAGAGCCTGAAAGCCGACGGGGTCGTCCGCTCGATCGGCGTCTCGAACTTTCACCCGCACCACCTCGAGAGGCTCGCCCAGGAGGGTGGAGAGACCCCTGTGGTCAACCAGGTCGAGTTGCATCCGTGGCTTCAGCAGGCCGAGGTGCGCAAGTACGACGCCGCGCACTCGATCGCGACCGAGGCATGGTCACCGTTGGCTCGGGGCCGAATCCTCGACGACCCCACCCTGGCCGCTCTGGCCGCGAAGCACGGCCGGTCGGCGGCTCAGATCGTGCTGCGCTGGCAGCTCGACCTCGGCAACATCGTCATTCCGAAATCGATCACGCCCGAACGCATCCGCGAGAACATCGACGTCTTCGATTTCGCTCTCGACGATGACGACCGCGCGCGCATCGCTGCGCTCGACAGCGGGCAGCGCACCGGAAAAGACCCCGACGACCTCGGCTGACGCTCGGATCAGGTCAGGTCGTCGACGTGCAGGTGGGTGCAGGTGTCGGCGAAGTCATGGAAGTTCGAGAAATCGGGCTCATCCCCGGCATTGATGCGGCACTGGCGCTGGCCGAGTCCGGACCCCGAGGGCATCACCTGATCGAGCACCGCGATCAGGCGCAGCGAATTGTCGTCTGCTCCCGAGAGGCCCTGACCGTCGAGCGCGTTGAAGTCGACCGCATGGCCTCCCCCGCCCACATAGTGCGCCGAATAGATGCCGGCACCCTCGATCTGGCCGGTGCACTTGCGATTGATGTCGCTCACTCCGGCCGAGCCGAATGTACGCACGGCTACGACGATCGCGGCGAGGATCTGCGTGTCGATGCCGCAGTTCTCCACGGAGTCACCGGCTGCGATCCACTCGATCTCCTGAAGGTGGTCGGGCTGGGCGCCCGTCAGACGACCGGCCTGGATGTCGCCGACCAGTTCCAGCGCGAGCGTGCGTGCGTCGTCAGAGATGGGCGCTCCGGGCGCGGAGCCGGCCTGCGCGGCGGCGGCCGCGGCCGCGGCTGCCGCGGCCTCCGCAGCGGCGACGCCGGCCTGATAGTCCGCCTCGGTGGTGGCCACGTTCTGGGTGAGCGAGGCGAGTTGCGCTTGCAGCTCGGATTCGTGGGCCGACTGCGCGTTCACCGCGCTGACCGCGGCCTTCTGGGCGGCGAGGGCGTCAGCGAGCGATGTCGACGCCGTATTCGCCAGCGCCGTCAATGCGTCCTTCGCGACCTGGGCCTGGTCGCTCATCGCGGCGGCTTCGTTGCTCTGCGTCTTCGCGGTGGCATAGACGCCGGAGACGGTCTCGCTGAGCTTGCTCAACGATCCCAGCTTGCCCAGCAGGTCGTCGCTCTCACCCGAGGAGCTGGTCAGCAGCATCGACGAGACGTCTTCGCCACCGCCGAGACGGGCGAACTGCGCCGCGAGCTGCGCGGCCTGCTTCTTCGACGCATCCGCTGACGCCTGCAGACTGGCCGCGCGATCGGCCAGCGAATCGGCCGTCTTCTGACCGTCTTCGAGGGCCTTCTGCGCCTTCTCGTTGAGAGTCCACTTCTCATTGGCCTGCTGCTCGGCCGCAGACGCCTCGTCTTTCAGCTGCGCGAGCAGCTGGGTGATCTGGTCGACCTCCGCCTGCTTCGCCGATTCGCTGGCCTTCGCGGCCTGCACGTCGTCCCACGAGGGATAGTCGTCGGCCCGTGCGGCTGCGCCGCCAGACAGCGTGGTCGCGCCGACAATCGCAGCGACGACCAGGGCAGTGATCGTGTTGTTCGTCCGACGTGCTCTACTCACCGATGTCCTCGTTCTGTTGGGCCGCCTACGAAAGTAGCCCCGAGATCACGAGCATCGATGCAGCAACACGCCACCGGCGCATCACCCACGGCAATTTGTCACCAGCGCCCGTGCACGGCCTCACGGAAGTAGCGGTCGTAAATGTCATTCACGCCGTCTTCGAAGACTTCGCCGAGGTAGCCGACAGACCCGGCCGCGGCGTTCGCTCGCGCCTGGGCCACGTTGCGGGCGCCGGGAATGACCGAGCTCACACCCGGTCGCGACGCGACCCACGCCAAGGCTGCCGCGGCGGGAGTCGTGCCGTCGGGAACGAGCGCGGCGAACTCGCGGGCCGCTGCGACGCCGGCCTCGAAATCGACGCCGGAGAAGGTCTCCCCCACATCGAAGGCGCTGCCATCGCGGTTGTAGTTGCGGTGGTCGTCTGCCGCGAACACGGTGTCGGCCGAGTACCGGCCGCTGAGCAGACCGGATGCCAGCGGAACGCGCGCGATGATGCCCACGCCCGCTTCGATGGCTGCGGGCAGCACGGCGTCGAGCGGCTTCAGCCGGAACGCGTTGAGAATGATCTGCACCGTTGCGGTGCCCGGGCGAGCGATGGCCGCGAGCGCCTCATCGCACGTCTCGACGCTGACTCCGTAGTTGGCGATGACTCCGTCGTCGATGAGGGTGTCGAGCGCGTCGTACACGGCGTCCGAGCTGAACACCGCAGTCGGCGGGCAGTGCAGCTGCACCAGGTCGAGCGTCTGCACGTTCAGGTTGCGCCTCGACCGGTCGGTCCACTCGCGAAACTTCTCGAGCGTGAAGTTCGACGGGTCCTGCGCCTCCCGTCGGCCCATCTTCGTGGCGACGGTGACCTCACTGTCGGGGTGCGCCTCGAGATACTCGCCTATCAGCTGCTCGCTGCGTCCGTCTCCGTAGACGTCGGCGGTATCGAAAAAGGTGACGCCCGACTCCACGGCAGCGTCGAGAACCGCGTGGGCTTCGGCAGCGCTCACGTCACCCCAATCCGCTCCGAGCTGCCAAGTGCCGAGTCCGATGCTCGATACGGTTCGACCAGTGCGTCCGAGGGTGCGATATTCCATGCTTCGAGCCTAGGCGCTTCGCTCGAAGCAAGAACCGTAACGGCCCGATAACGAGAGGGTAACCATCGCATCTCGCTCACTCCGCTCGCAGGCAACCGTCCCTAGCGTGAGCCTCATGAAGAGATACGCGCTCACTGTCGCCGCCACCGTCGCCGTCGTTGTGCTGCTCGCGGGGTGCTCGAGTTCGTCGGGGGCATCTTCTCCGTCAGAGGGAGGACGCCCAGCGCCGGTAGCTCCGCAACGAGACCAATCGGCCTCCGGCGGTGCCGAAGACGGCGCCGTGTCAGCGGACGCGCAGGTCATCACGACGGGCTGGGTCTCGATCAGCGTGACGAACCCCAGCACAGCCAGTGCGTCAGCGGTGACCGTCGTCGAACAGCACGGCGGGCACATCGACAACCGGTCCGAGCGTGCGGGAACGGATTCCGAGTCGGCGAGCGCCGAGCTCACGATCAGGGTTCCCGAAGACGCGGTAACCACGGTGCTCGACGATCTGAAGAAGCTCGGCACCGTCGATTCCGCGTCCATCTCATCGACAGATGTCACGGCCCAGACCACCGATCTGGATGCCCGCATCACGGCCATGCAGGGATCGGTCGACAGGCTGCTCGACCTGATGGCCGCGGCCACCGACATAGACGACCTGATCGCGCTCGAGTCCGCGATCTCCACCCGCCAGGCCGACCTGGATTCTTTGAAGTCGCAACGCGACCTGTTGGGCGACCAGGTCGCCTACTCGACGATCGATCTCCAGCTCCACACGGAAGGTTCGGGCCGCCCGGGCGCGCCGAAAGACTTCTGGGGTGGACTCGCCGTCGGCTGGAACTCCCTTGTCGCCGCCCTCAACGGCTCTCTGGTGGCTCTCGGCGTCGCCCTGCCGTGGCTGCTCGTCTTGGCGGCGCTCGCGGCGATCACGCTCGTCATCGTTCGCACGGTCACTCGACGCAAGTCGCAGACCCCGCCGGCCCCCTGATTCATCACCCGGGTTCGATAGCATGGCGACCGCGCCCCCGTTCGGGAGGGCGCCGCCTCATGCGAAGGAGCCTGCCCGTGTCTGATTCGTCCGCGATCGTCGAAGAACCTCGCATCCACAAAGGTCTGGCCGGTGTCGTCGTCGATACGACGGCTATCTCGAAGGTCAATCCCGAGACCAATTCACTGCTCTACCGCGGCTATCCGGTCCAAGAGCTGGCCGCGCTGTGCTCTTTCGAGCAGGTCGCCTACCTCCTCTGGCATGGCGAGCTGCCCACCGAGGAGCAGCTCGCCGAGTTCGAGCGCGTCGAACGCGCCCAGCGCGCACTGCCCGTCGCGGTACGTCGCATCATCGACGAGTTGCCTCTCACGGCGCACCCGATGGACGTGCTGCGCACCGCCGTGAGCGTCATCGGCGCGAGCGACCCGCGCGCATCCGACGACTCGCCCGAGGCCGAGCTCGAGAAGGCGATCGGGCTCTACGCCAGAATCCCCGCGATCGTGGCGTATGACCAGAGGCGGCGGCACGGCGACGACGTCGTCGAGCCGCGCGACGATCTGGGCTACTCGGCCAACTTCCTTCACATGACCTTCGGCGATGTTCCAGAGCTGGTCGTGGTCGATGCGTTCGACGTGTCGATGATTCTGTACGCCGAGCACTCCTTCAACGCGTCGACCTTCACGACCCGGGTCATCACGTCGACGCTGGCCGATCTGTACTCGGCAGTCGTGGGAGGCATCGGCGCGCTCAAAGGGCCCCTGCACGGCGGCGCCAACGAGGCCGTGATGCACACGTTCGACGAGGTGGGCAGGGCCGACAAGGCAGCCGCCTGGCTCGACACCGCCCTCGCCGAAAAACGCAAGATCATGGGCTTCGGTCACCGCGTCTACAAGCACGGCGATTCACGAGTGCCCACCATGAAGACGAGTCTCGATGCCCTCCTCGAGCACTACGACCGCCCCGATCTCGGTGCCCTCTACGACGCACTCGAGACGGCCATGACGGCGCGCAAGAACATTCTGCCGAACCTCGACTACCCGTCGGGCCCGGCGTATCACCTCATGGGCTTCGACACCGAGACCTTCACGCCGCTCTTCGTCGCGAGCCGCATCGTCGGCTGGACCGCGCACATCATGGAACAGCGGGCGTCGAACTCTCTCATCAGGCCGCTGAGCGCGTACTCGGGTCATGACGAACGGCACGTCGAGGGCTGAGTCAGAATGCGGTGTCAGGATGCTGCCGCAGCCAGAGGGTGCGTCGAAGCTCGAGGTCACGGGTCACCGCGTCGTCGATGACGGCGGAGTCGATCCTTCCTGACTCCACAGCACCCACGACCGCCGAGATGGTCGCGTCGATATCGCCCGGTGTCACGTACAGGAGCAGGTCATTGCCCGCCGCAACTGCCCGAATGGCGTTCTCGTCGGGATTCGCGTACTCGGGAAGACCCGTCGCCTCCAGCATTCCCATGTCGTCGGTCACGGTCACGCCGGTGAACCCCAGTTCGTCTCGCAGGATCGAGTGCCAGGTCGAGGACAGGCTCGCCGGCTGCGGGTCGACGGGGATGTAGGCCAGATGCCCGAACATCACCAGTTCGGCGCCGCCATCGATGCCCGCCTTGAAAGGAGGGGCGTCCCGAGCACGCCATCCGCCCAGGTCGACATCGATCTGCGGCACGCTGGTATGCGAGTCATCCGTCGATTCTCCGTGCCCGGGAAAGTGCTTGAGGGTGCTGAAGACTCGGCCCTTCTCGCCGGCCACCGCGGCGGCGACCTTCGGTGCTGCTGTTGCCGCATCCGGTCCGAGCGTTCGGCTGAATATGAACGATGCGGGGTCGGCCGTCACATCGGCGACGACACCGAAGTTCACCGAGACCCCGACACTGCCGAGCAACGTCGACCGGCCGGTGAAGGCGTCGAGCGTCGCCGACTCGGGCTCGGCGGCGAGGCTATCAGCGCCGGCGAACCCGTCGTAGGGAAGTCGGGTCACGTCGCCTCCCTCCTCGTCGATCGCGATGAGAGGAGAAAGACCGTCGCCAGAGCTGACCCCGCCTGTCAGCGCGGCCAGTTCCTCGGGCGTCGCCGGGATGTTCTCACCCATGAGGATCAGTCCGCCGAGACCTCGTGACACGGTCGCCTGCCACGCAGCACCGTCGAGGCCGGGCGCCCGAACGATGAACATCGAGGCGACCTTCTGCTCGAGCGTCATGGTGTCGAGGCGCACCGCGGCGTATTGCGCCGTCAGATCTTCGACGGAGGGAGGCTGAGTTGGTGTCGATTCTGCGGTCTCGGTCGGCGAAGCAGATGGGGTGGCTTGCTCAGCGTCAGACGCGGCGCACGAGGTCAGGAACAGGCCGAGACAGACGATCGCTAGAGCAACGGCGCCTCTACGACGCACCGTAAGCCCGAGACAGCGCCACGTAGTTGCTGCCGTTCGTTCGGATGCCGTCACGCTCGTCGTCGGTGAGTTCGCGTCGAACCTTCGCCGGCACCCCAGCCACGAGCGATCCCGCTGCGATCTCGGTGCCCTCGAGCACAACGGCTCCGGCCGCGATGAGGCAGTTCGCGCCGATCACCGCTCCGTTCAAGACCGTGGCGTTCATGCCGACGAGGCTGTCATCTCCGACGGTGCAGCCGTGCAACACGGCGCCGTGGCCGACGCTCACTCCGTCGCCGATACGCGTCGGAAACCCCGGGTCGGCGTGCACCACGACGTTGTCCTGCAGATTACTGCGCTCGCCCACCGTGATCTCCGACGAGTCCCCTCTCAGAACCGCTCCGAAGAAGACGCTGCTCTCGGCGCCGACCGTCACTCGCCCGATGAGCGTGCCGGTCGGGGCTATCCATGCGGTGCCAGCCACGAGCGGCGTGCGCTCACCGAACGCGATGATGCTCACTCCGGCACCGGTCCGAGAAGGGTGTTCGCCACGGTGGCGTGCGCGGAGTCGTCGTCTGAAGGGTGGAACATACCCGCCAGTACATCACGGTAGAGACGCCCGAGCTCGCTCGAGTTCGACATCGCCGACCCTCCGGTGACCCTGACCGCCTGATCGACCACGACCCGTGCGGTCTCCGTCGCGCGCACTTTGAGCCCGACCAGCTTCGCGAACCACAGGGCGCCGTGGTCGACCAGCCTGTCGACATCGCACGCCATCCGGTCGATCTGCGGCTCGAGCGCGTCGAGCGCGATGCCGGCCTGGGCCACCCTGCGCCGAATGTCGGGGTCGGATGCGTACGGCCGGCCGCCCGACTTCAGGCTCGTTCTGCGGTGGGCCGCTTCTACGGCGAGCTCGAGCGCTCGATCGGCGATGCCGGCGTAGACGGCGGCGACGAGGATCTCGAAGTTCGCGAAGATCGCGAAGACCAGCGGGTCGGCACTCGGCCCCGGTGCGATGCGCCGGAACACCCGGTCGGCCGTCGCCGTGACTCCCTCGAGGATCGTGGTGTGGCTCTGCGTCGCACGCATTCCGAGCGTGTCCCAGTCGTCTTCTATTCGATAGCCGCCGGCCGCGCGGTCGATGAAGGCGTGCACCAGCTGGGGCGCATCCGGGCCCGTGTCGTCGCGACCGAACACGCCGAGTCTGGTCCAGACCGGCGACAGCGACGTGAAGATCTTGCGGCCCGTGAATGAGTAGGAGCCATCGGGATGCCCGTCGGCTCGGGTTCGAGAGTCGAGCAGCACGAGGTCGTTGCCCGGCTCGCTGTTTCCGAAGGCGAAGATCTCACCGGCGACCGACTCGTCGAGCACAAAGGCGAGCGACTCGTCGCCGCGATCGAGCAGGGCCTTCGCGACGCCCGTCCAGACGAGGTGCATGTTGATGGCGAGAGCCGTCGCGGGTGCCGCGGCGGCAAGGCGCCGTTGCTCGCGCGCGACATCGGCGAGACCCAGCCCGTGTCCGCCGCGCGACGAGGGGGCGAAGAGCCGAAGGTAGCCGAGTTCGGTCAGATCGGCGAGATCCTCGTGCGGAAAGGCATTGTCACGGTCGTATCCCGCCGCGCGCGAACGGATGCGTTCGAACACGTCGTCGGGGATCAGCGGGGAGTGCACGCCCCCACATTACGCCCGGCGCTTCTTCTCGGCGGAGGGCTCTTTCGTGGCGGTCGGTTTCTTCGCCGCGACAGCCTTCTTCGCAGCAGGCTCCTTCTTCACAGCAGCCTTCTTCTTCGGCGCGGGCTTCTTCTTCGGCGCGGGCTTCTTCTTGGCAGCATTGCGTTCCACACTGCGCCGCAGAGCCTCCATGAGGTCGATGACCTCTCCCCCGGCCTCCTTCTCGGGCTGCTCGCCGAATGTGGCGTCGGTGTCGAGCGCCTCGCCCTGCTCGAGCTTGGCGTCGATGAGCGTTTGGAGTTGCGCCTGGTAGTCGTCGGTGAAGTCCTCGGGCGAGAAGTCGCTGGCGAAGCTGTCGACGAGAGCGCTCGACATCTCGAGTTCTTTCGCCGTGATGCGCACGCGTTCGTCGAGGGCGGCGAACGAAGCCTCTCGCACCTCGTCCGACCAGAGCAGCGACTGCAGCATGAGTACGTCTCCGTGCACGCGCAGAGCCCCGAGCCGAGTCTTCTGCCGCAGAGCGAAGTGCACGATCGCGGTGCGGTCGGTCTGCTCGAGCGTGCGCCTGAGCAGCACATACGACTTGGCGCTCGACGAGTCGGGTTCGAGAAAGTAGCTGCGGTCGAGCATGATCGGATCGATCTGCTCGCTCGGCACGAACTCGACCACGTCGATCTCGCGGCTTTTCTCCTCGGGCAGACTCGAGAGGTCGTCGTCGGTCAGCACCACCGTGCGCTCACCGTCGTCGAAAGCCTTGTCGATGTGGGCGTAGTCCACGACCTTGCCGCAGATCTCGCAGCGTCTCTGGTAGCGGATGCGGCCGCCGTCTTCGTCGTGTACCTGGTGCAGGGCGATGTCGTGATCCTCGGTGGCCGCATAGACCTTGACAGGCACGTTCACGAGGCCGAATGTGACGGCACCTTTCCAGATGGCTCTCATACACCCGAGTGAACTCCTCTCGGCGCGCAAGCACTAGCCCTTGACCCTGGCGCGTGCTGACAATGTCAGCATGAGCGCGACGAAACAGGTGGTGTCCGTGGGCGGGCAGCGGCTCACCCTCACCAATCTCGACAAGGTGCTGTATCCCGAGACAGGAACGACGAAAGGTGAGGTGCTCGACTACTACGCGTCCATCGCTCCTGTTCTCATTCCGCATGCTCGCGACAGGCCAGCCACGCGCAAGAGGTGGGTGAATGGCGTCGGCACGGCAGAGCATCCCGGCGAGATGTTCTTTCAGAAGAACCTCGACGACGGCACACCCGACTGGGTCACCCGCGGCACGATCGAGCACAAGAACCACGCGAACGACTACCCGCTCGTCAACAATCTCGCCACGCTCACCTGGCTCGGCCAGATCGCGGCCCTCGAGATCCATGTGCCACAGTGGCGCTTCGCTCGAACGGGCGAGCCGAAGAACCCCGATCGCCTGGTCCTCGACCTCGATCCCGGAGAGGGCGCCGGTCTGCCGGAGTGCGCGGAGGTGGCCCGCCTCGCCCGCGAGATCCTTCGCGACATGGGCCTCGATCCCATGCCCGTCACGAGCGGGTCGAAGGGTATACACCTCTATGCCGCCCTCGACGGCAAGCAGACCTCCGGCGAGGTGTCGGCCGTGGCTCACGAACTCGCCCGCGCGCTGGAGTCCGCCCATCCCGACCTCATCGTCAGCGACATGAAGAAACACTTGCGCACGGGGAAGGTGCTCGTCGACTGGAGCCAGAACAACGGATCGAAGACGACGATCACCCCGTATTCTCTGCGGGGCCGGTCGCATCCGATGGTCGCTGCGCCCCGAACCTGGCGTGAGCTGGCGAGTCCCTCGCTCGCCCAACTCGACTTTCATGAGGTGCTCCGGCGCGTGAAGCGTCGAGGCGATCCGCTCGCCGATCTAGTCAAGGGCCACCTCGACGCACTCGAACCGACGGCCGACAGGCTGGCGACCTATCGGCAGAAGCGCGACGCGTCGAAGACGCCGGAGCCCGTGCCGAGCGAGGCCGCAGCACCCACCGAGGGGCGCTCGTTCGTAATTCAGGAGCATCACGCCAGGCGACTCCACTACGACTTCCGTCTCGAGCACGACGGGGTGCTCGTGAGTTGGGCGCTGCCGAAGGGAGTGCCGACGTCGGGAAAACAGAACCACCTGGCCGTGCAGACAGAGGACCACCCGCTCGCGTACGGTTCGTTCGAGGGCACGATTCCTGCCGGAGAATACGGCGGGGGCGAGGTGACGATCTGGGATGCCGGCACGTACGAACTCGAGAAGTGGCGCGACGGAAAAGAAGTGATCGCTACGCTGACGGGCACGAAGCCGTCGGGCCTCGGCGAGCCGCGGAGGTTCGCCCTCATCCACACGGGTGGCGCGGGCCGGGCAGAGAACAACTGGCTCATCCATCTGATGGATCCGGCGCAGCCCGCAGCGCCCACGGCGTCTCCCACACGCGCAGCCGATCCGAAGCGCTCGGCCTCGTCCGGCAGACCCATCTCGCCGATGCTCGCCACTCTGGGAACACCCGCGACCGTTATCGCCGATGACTCCCCCGCAGGCTGGGCTTTCGAGATGAAGTGGGACGGCATCCGCGTGATCGCTCGGGTGCGAGGCGGCGATGTTCGGCTCACCAGCCGCAATGGAAACGACCTCACTCGCAGCTTCCCCGAGCTCGCTGAGGCGGTCGCGGAGTCCGTCGGCACGGCGACAGACTGCGTTCTCGATGGCGAGATCGTCGCGCTCGATGCGCGAGGGCGTCCCGACTTCGGGCGGTTGCAGACTCGCATGAAGCTCACGAAGCAATCCGAGATCGAGCGGGCGATCTCGTCGACCAGGGCGCACTACTTCGTCTTCGATGCTCTCGAGCAGGGCGACGAGTCGCTGACCTCGCGCGGCTACGACGAGAGGCGTTTGTTGCTGGAGGAGATCGTCGCGGCCGACACGACGTCGCTCGTGCAGGTTCCTCCCGCCTACGAAGGCGACCTCGACGAAGCCCTCGCCGCGAGCGCAGAGCTGCGCCTCGAGGGCGTCGTGGCCAAGAAGCGCGATTCGACGTATCGACCGGCCAAAAGGTCGTCTGCGTGGATCAAGCTCAAACTGCACAAGACGCAGGAGGTCGTGGTCGTGGGATGGCGGCCAGGAGCAGGGCGACGAGCGAACTCGATCGGTTCTCTCCTCGTCGCCGTGCCTCGAGACGGAGAACTCCGCTACGCGGGTCGCGTCGGAACAGGCTTCAGCGAACGAGATCTCGCCGAGTTGATGACCCGGTTCTCTCGGATGAAGCGCACAACGTCACCGGCCACGGACGTGCCGGCGGCCGACGCCCGCGATGCGCACTGGATCACCCCGTCCCAGGTCGGAGAGGTCGAGTTCGCGGAGTGGACGACGACGAACCGGCTCCGCCAGCCCGTCTGGCGAGGGTGGCGCACCGACAAGAAGCCCGCCGATGTCGTTGTCGAAGAGCCTCGTCCCGCTTAGCCCCTAAAATCGATCCATGACCACGCCCCTCGACGCAGCATCGCTGGTCTTGGAGCTCCTCTCATGGATCGGCCTCGGCCTCGGCGTGCCTCTGCTTATCGCGGGCTACGTTCGTCGGCTTGCCTTCAGCGGCTGGACGGAGACGATGGCGGTCATCGTGGCTCGTCACCCGACTCCGGATGCGCCGCACGGCGACGTCGTCGAGCCGCACGTCTTCCGGTGGCTGGGCGACGACGGCCACCTCTACGAGCTGCCCGCAGACACCGAGGAGACCGCCCATCTGGTGGAGGGTGACGACGTCACCGTGTTCGTGAACCCTCGACGCCCCGAGCAGGCTCGCACCGACCCCGCCCATCGCGAGGGACATCTGCTGAGGCTTCTGGGCTACATCTTCACGGGCGTCGGGGCGGCCAGCGTCGTACTCTCGATCGTGATCGCCGTCATCGAATAGGGCCTGATCGAACGTTACTGCTCGAAGCGCGCGGCAGGAATGTCGTCGAGGGCGTACCGGATGCGCGTGCGCATGTCGAGAGACATCTCCGGCAGCTCGTGAAGGGCGAACCAGCGGGCCTCGGTGTTCTCGCCGTCGGCGGGGTAGGGATCACCGGAGACGTAGCGCATGCGGAACGTGAGATCGAGGTACTCGGACTGGTCGCCGTTGTCGTACGTCAGCATGGGCAGCGTGTGCACCCACGAGAGCCGCTCGGCCACAGCGACCACACCGGCCTCCTCGAGAACCTCGCGAGCGGCCGCCGTCGCGGGCTGCTCGCCCGGATCGATGATGCCGGTCACGGGCGTCCAGGCTCCGTTGTCGGAGCGTCGAACCATCAGCACGTTGTCGTCGTGTGTGACGACGGCAGTGATGCCAGAGAGCCAGAGTGGAGCGTGACCGATCTTCTCGCGCAGGGCCAATACGAAATCAGGAGTCGCCATAAGACGAGACTATGGTGCCGAGCGGCCGCGGGTAGAATCGTCCGGTTATGACAGACCTGCCGAATGACCCCGAAACGCCGCCTGCCGGCTTCACCGCCGACGAACTCGAGGTGACCCTTCGGGTGCTGGCGCAGCTGCACACACTCGAGCAGGAGCATCCGGATTTCGTGGCCGTTCGTCGCGCGACCGCCAAGATGTTCAAGGCCGTCAAGAACCACGGCCGCCAAGAGAAGCGCGCGCGCATCGCCGCCGCCGACCGAGCCGTCGTCGCTGCCACCGCGACAGGGGCGTCCGATCGCATCGACGACGAGACCCGCGGCATCCCTCTGGCCACGACCATCGAGGCGCCGACCGCGGGCACGCTGCTCAAGTCGCGGGCCTGCTACATCTGCAAGCAGCACTACACGCTGGTCGACGCGTTCTACCACCAGCTCTGCCCCGACTGCGCGGCGATGAGCCACCAGAAGCGGGATGCCCGCACCGACCTCACCGGCAAGCGCGCGCTTCTCACGGGTGGCCGGGCGAAGATCGGCATGTACATCGCGCTGCGTCTGCTGCGCGACGGGGCACACACGACGATCACGACACGCTTTCCTCGCGATGCCGTACGTCGCTTCTCGAGCCTGCCCGACGCATCCGAGTGGGTGCATCGGCTGAAGGTCGTGGGAATCGACCTCAGGGATCCGGCGCAGGTGATCGCGCTCGCCGACGCCGTGGCCGCCGAAGGCCCCCTCGATATCCTCATCAACAATGCCGCGCAGACCGTCAAGCGCTCTCCTGGCTCCTATGCACCGCTGACGGATGCCGAGCTCGAGCCGTTGCCGACAGACCGACCGTTGCCCGAGCTGGTGACGTTCGGACACACGAACGACCCGCATCCCCAGGCTTTGGCCGCCTCAGTGGCTGCGCACCCGATTCTGGGATCGACCGCGCTCGTGGCTGACAAGCTCACGGCTTCGGAACTCACGAGCCTCGCCATGGCGCCGGGATCGAGCTCGCTCGACCGCCTCGCTGCAGGAACCGCGATCGATGCCGGCGGGCTGGTTCCGGATCTGCACGACGTCAACAGCTGGACTCAGAATGTCGAGCATGTCGATCCCCTCGAGATGCTCGAGGTGCAACTCGCCAACACCACCGCGCCCTTCATCCTTGTGAGCAGGTTGCGCCCGGTGATGGCCGCGTCTGAGGCCCGTCGCAAGTACATCGTCAACGTCTCCGCCATGGAGGGGCAGTTCGGTCGTCGCTACAAGGGCCCCGGCCACCCGCACACCAATATGGCTAAGGCCGCCATGAACATGCTCACGCGCACGAGCGCCGGAGAGATGCTCGAGTCCGACGGGATTCTCATGACCAGCGTCGATACGGGCTGGATCACCGACGAGCGTCCGCATCCCACCAAGGTGCGCCTGGCGGAGGAAGGCTTCCACGCCCCGCTCGACCTCGTCGACGGCGCAGCGCGGGTCTACGACCCGATCGTTCAGGGCGAGGCAGGCGAAGACCTGCACGGGGTCTTTCTCAAGGACTACAAGCCCGCAGCCTGGTAGGCGCGGGCGTCGATCGGGCTGCTCTAAGCCCGGTCGAGCCAGCGCAGAACGCTCATGGGCACGAAGACGGCGGCCGACGACAGCAGCACGCCGCCCACGAAGACCTCAGCGAGGAATCCGCCATCTCCCGGGAACGCGTATGCCATCACAACCATCCCGGCGACGAAGGCAGCCAGGCACAGGACGAAGACGATGACTCTCATGAAAACAACTACCGTTCGATCGTGGCGGCGCCCAGGCGCCGCGTGAAGAAGACTGTGCACCCAGACTATCGCGAGGCCGCGTCGCCCGGCTCCCTCAACTCGCGCCGCAGAATCTTGCCGACGTTGGTCTTGGGCAGTTCATCGCGGAACACGATGTATTTCGGCCGTTTGTAGCCGGCCAGACGGTCTTTCAAATAGCCCCTGATGTCGGCCTCGGTCAGCGACGGATCCTGGCGCACCACGAACAGCTTGACGGTCTCGCCCGAGTGTTCGTCTTCGACACCGATGACTCCGGCCTCCTTCACCCGAGGATCGCTGAGTACAGCCTCCTCGACCTCGGCGGGATACACATTGAACCCACCGACGACGATCATGTCTTTCATGCGATCGACGATGGTCACATAGCCGTCAGCATCCATGATCGCCACGTCTCCGGTGTGCAGCCATCCGTCGGGCCCGATGGCTTTCGCCGACTCCTCCGGCTTGTTCCAGTACCCCTTCATGACCTGAGGGCCGTAGATCACGAGCTCACCCCTCTCGCCCAGGGGAACCGCCACGTCGTCATCATCGCGGATCTCGACGTAGGTCGACGGAAGGGGAAGGCCGATCGTTCCGAGCCGGGCCGTTCCCACGGTGGGGTTCACCGATACGACGGGAGACGCCTCTGTCAGGCCGTAGCCCTCCACCATCTGCGAGCCCGTGCGGCGTTCCCACTCCTCGGCGACCTGCGTGCGCAGCGCCATCCCGCCCGCGACGCTCAACTTGAGCGGGGTGAAGTCGAGAGCATCGAAGCCCGGCCGGTCGAGAAGGGCTGCAGCCAGGGTGCTCACGAGAATGAGCACGCTCGGCCGGTACTTCGTCACGGTCTTGATGAGCGCGTCCGTCTCACGAGGGTTCGTGATGAGCACGTTATGTGCGCCGAAATGGAAGAATCCTAGGCAATTCACCGTCAGACAGAACACGTGGTACAGCGGCAGAGCGGCGATGACCGTCTCCTTGCCCTCCTGCAACGCGACGCGGATCGGTCCCATGATCTGGAACTGATTCGCCAGCATGTTGTGGTGGGTCAGCATGGCGGCCTTCGTACCGCCCGTCGTGCCTCCGGTGTACTGGAGGAAGGCCAGGTCTTCGGGTGCGATGTTCGGGGCGTCGAAGACGAGCTGCGCTCCCCTGCTGAGGGCGTCACGGAACGAGATCGTGCCCGACAGAGAGTGGGCGGGAACCATCTTCTTGACGTACCGCACAGCGAAGTTCGTGAAGGCACGTTGCGGCAGCGGCAGCAGGTCGCCCACCGAGGTGAGAATGACGTGCCGGATGTCGGTGCCGCCGATCTCCTGATCGAGCGTCACCGCGAAGTTCTCGAGTACGACGACCGCGACCGCTCCGGAGTCCACGAGGATCGATTTGAGCTCATGCGCCGTGTAGAGCGGGTTCGCATTGACCACGACAAGGCCGGCCTTCAGCGCCCCGAACATGGCGACGGGAAACTGCAGAAGGTTGGGCAGCTGGATGACGATGCGATCGCCCGGAACGAGGCCCAGTTCTTTCTGGTAAAACGCCGCCATGCGATCGGACAGCACGTCGACCTCACGGAATGACAGTGCATGCCCCATGTTGGAGAACGCGGGCTGGTCGCCGAACTTGGCGCATGTCGCGGCGACGAGCTCCGGGATCGATCGGAATGTGATCTCAGGGATGTCGGAGTCCTGACCGGGAGGATAGCTCGCAAGCCAAGGTCGGGCGGACTGGGGAGGATTCTCTGCTCTGAGCACCCTACGACTTTACCGGTCTGCCGCAGAGGTCGTTAAACGCGAAATGGCCACCCCGGTGTGGGGTGGCCATTCGTGTAATAGGAGTCCGGCGGTGTCCTACTCTCCCACAAGGTCCCCCTTGCAGTACCATCGGCGCA
>NZ_FXAY01000009.1 GCF_900177685.1 Agreia pratensis | reverse complement strand
AATGGCCACCCCGGTGTGGGGTGGCCATTCGTGTAATAGGAGTCCGGCGGTGTCCTACTCTCCCACAAGGTCCCCCTTGCAGTACCATCGGCGCAGAGAGTCTTAGCTTCCGGGTTCGGAATGTGACCGGGCGTTTCCCTCTCGCTATGGCCGCCGAAACACTAGAGATGTAACTATCTAGAAGTTTCAAACAGACACAACGCCCATCAAAGGATGATGGGTGTTGATGCATGTTTGGTTCTCGACCGTACATCGAGAACCACATAGTGGACGCAAGCGCATGTGCTTTTTTGCAAGTTTTTGGGTGTTATCAAGTTATCGACTTATTAGTACAGGTCAGCTCCGTAGGTCTTTAGTCCCTACTTCCACATCCTGCCTATCAACCCAGTAGTCTAGCTGGGAGTCTCTCACCATAAATGGTATGGAAATCTCATCTCGAGAACGGCTTCCCGCTTAGATGCTTTCAGCGGTTATCCAGTCCGAACGTAGCTAATCAGCGGTGCTCCTGGCGGAACAACTGACACACCAGAGGTTCGTCCAACCCGGTCCTCTCGTACTAGGGTCAGATTCTCTCAAATTTCCTGCGCGCGCAGAGGATAGGGACCGAACTGTCTCACGACGTTCTAAACCCAGCTCGCGTACCGCTTTAATGGGCGAACAGCCCAACCCTTGGGACCTACTCCAGCCCCAGGATGCGACGAGCCGACATCGAGGTGCCAAACCATGCCGTCGATATGGACTCTTGGGCAAGATCAGCCTGTTATCCCCGAGGTACCTTTTATCCGTTGAGCGACAGCGCTTCCACAAGCCACTGCCGGATCACTAGTCCCGACTTTCGTCCCTGCTCGACTTGTCAGTCTCACAGTCAAG
The DNA here is from genome assembly GCF_900177685.1 of Agreia pratensis. Lineage (GTDB taxonomy): Bacteria > Actinomycetota > Actinomycetes > Actinomycetales > Microbacteriaceae > Agreia > Agreia pratensis. The sequence goes on along the minus strand of NZ_FXAY01000009.1, from coordinate 4,823 downwards.
CTCCCTTGTGCACTTACACTCGACACCTGATTACCAACCAGGTTGAGGGAACCTTTGGGCGCCTCCGTTACTTTTTGGGAGGCAACCGCCCCAGTTAAACTACCCATCAGGCACTGTCCCAGAACCCGATTAGGGTTCGTAGTTAGATATCCAGAGTGACCAGAGTGGTATTTCAACAATGACTCCACCTGAACTAGCGTCCAAGCTTCACAGTCTCCCACCTATCCTACACAAGCCACACCGAACACCAATACCAAACTGTAGTAAAGGTCACGGGGTCTTTCCGTCCTTCTGCGCGTAACGAGCATCTTTACTCGTAGTGCAATTTCGCCGAGTTCGCGGTTGAGACAGCTGGGAAGTCGTTACGCCATTCGTGCAGGTCGGAACTTACCCGACAAGGAATTTCGCTACCTTAGGATGGTTATAGTTACCACCGCCGTTTACTGGGGCTTAAATTCTCAGCTTCGCCTTGCGGCTAACCGTTCCTCTTAACCTTCCAGCACCGGGCAGGCGTCAGTCCGTATACATCGTCTTGCGACTTGGCACGGACCTGTGTTTTTAGTAAACAGTCGCTTCCCACTGGTCTCTGCGGCCCTATCCCGCTCCCGGAGTAAATCCGTTCACAGGTCAGGCCCCCCTTCTCCCGAAGTTACGGGGGCATTTTGCCGAGTTCCTTAACCACGATTCTCTCGATCTCCTTAGTATTCTCTACCTGAACACCTGAGTCGGTTTGGGGTACGGGTGACTAAAACCTCGCGTCGATGCTTTTCTTGGCAGCATAGGATCACTGATTTCGTCCGTGAGGACTACCCATCGGGTCTCAGGCTATATAGAAGACGGATTTGCCTATCTTCTGCCCTACATCCTTAGACCGGGTCAACCATCGCCCGGCTCAGCTACCTTCCTGCGTCACACCTGTTAATACGCTAAACGCACCAGCATAGGGTCGTACGCTAGGCCCCAACCGTCACCCCGAAGGGATCAGTGATGGGGATTCAGATACTTAGCATTACTGGATTATCTTGGGCGGTTTTTCGTCAGTACGGGAATATCAACCCGTTGTCCATCGACTACGCCTGTCGGCCTCGCCTTAGGTCCCGACTTACCCAGGGCGGATTAACCTGGCCCTGGAACCCTTGTTCTTTCGGAGGACGGGTTTCTCACCCGTCTTTCGCTACTCATGCCTGCATTCTCACTCGTGTGGCCTCCACGGCTGGTTTACACCGCCGCTTCGCTGGCCACACGACGCTCTCCTACCCATCCATACGCCTGGACCCACAAGGGGCCGGGCAAAAATATAAATGCCACAACTTCGGTGGCGTGCTTGAGCCCCGTTACATTGTCGGCGCGGAATCACTTGACCAGTGAGCTATTACGCACTCTTTCAAGGGTGGCTGCTTCTAAGCCAACCTCCTGGTTGTCTGTGCAACTCCACATCCTTTCCCACTTAGCACGCGCTTTGGGACCTTAGTTGGTGGTCTGGGTTGTTTCCCTCTCGACGATGAAGCTTATCCCCCACCGTCTCACTGCTGCGCTCTCACTTACCGGCATTCGGAGTTTGGCTAACGTCAGTAACCTTTTAGGGCCCATCGGCTATCCAGTAGCTCTACCTCCGGCAAGAAACACGCAACGCTGCACCTAAATGCATTTCGGAGAGAACCAGCTATCACGAAGTTTGATTGGCCTTTCACCCCTATCCACAGCTCATCCCCTCCATTTTCAACTGAAGTGGGTTCGGTCCTCCACGACGTCTTACCGTCGCTTCAACCTGGCCATGGATAGATCACTTCGCTTCGGGTCTAGAACCAGCGACTAAAACGCCCTATTAAGACTCGCTTTCGCTACGCATTCCCCTCACGGGTTAAGCTCGCCACTGATCACTAACTCGCAGGCTCATTCTTCAAAAGGCACGCTGTCACCCCAACAAGGAGGCTCCAACGGTTTGTAAGCAAACGGTTTCAGGTACTATTTCACTCCCCTCCCGGGGTACTTTTCACCTTTCCCTCACGGTACTTGTTCACTATCGGTCATCTGGGAGTATTTAGGCTTATCAGGTGGTCCTGACAGATTCACACGGGATTTCTCGGGCCCCGTGATACTTGGGATACTCTTCGAGCCATAACTTCATTTCGACTACCGGGCTGGCACCGTCTATGGCTGGGCTTTCAATCCCATTCGTCTATAAAGCGCTGTAACTCTCACTGTTCGGCAGAAGCAGCAGAAAAGTCCCACAACCCCGACCATGCAACGCCTGCCGGCTATCACACATGATCGGTTTAGCCTGATCCGGGTTCGCTCGCCACTACTAACGGAATCACTATTGTTTTCTCTTCCTGAGGGTACTGAGATGTTTCACTTCCCCCCGTTCCCTCTACCCGCCCTATATATTCAGGCGGGAGTCACCAGGTCACCCAAAGGGCCTGGCGGGGTTTCCCCATTCGGAAATCCTCGGATCACAGCTCTATTATCAGCTCCCCGAGGCTTATCGCAGATTTATACGTCCTTCTTCGGCTCCAGATGCCAAGGCATTCACCGTTTGCTCTTAAAAACTTGACAAACAAAATTGCAAAAAGACCAATGCTTACCACCAGAACCCAAAAGGCTCCGATGATGTCATTGATACACATAACACGACACGCACCACGTCAGACAGAACCAAAGGTCCTGACCTATTTGATACGAGCGTGTAGATGCTCGCGTCCACTGTGTAGTTCTCAAAGTACGGGCGGTATCCTCCCCCACCCACACAACCCGCAAAACGGGCATCTCATGTGGATGAGACCAGGATCCAGAAGGCAGTCCAACCAACCCAAAGGTCAGCAGGCCCGGTCCTTCAGGACCCAACAGCGTGCATAAAACATACTTCACACCAGAACCCCTCTTCCGAACCCCCCAAAAGGAGTTGTACTAACAGGCTCTTTAGCTTTTCTGTTTCCTAAGTCAATGTTCCACCCATGAGCGCCACCACGAAACAGACGTCCGTGTAATGGCTACGAGGCTAATAAGCGCTGTATACAGACGCGTCCTCGAATGCTCCTTAGAAAGGAGGTGATCCAGCCGCACCTTCCGGTACGGCTACCTTGTTACGACTTAGTCCTAATCACCGATCCCACCTTAGACAGCTCCCTCCCGAAGGTTAGGCCACTGGCGTTGGGTGTTACCGACTTTCATGACTTGACGGGCGGTGTGTACAAGGCCCGGGAACGTATTCACCGCAGCGTTGCTGATCTGCGATTACTAGCGACTCCGACTTCATGAGGTCGAGTTGCAGACCTCAATCCGAACTGAGACCGGCTTTTTGGGATTCGCTCCACCTTACGGTATTGCAGCCCTTTGTACCGGCCATTGTAGCATGCGTGAAGCCCAAGACATAAGGGGCATGATGATTTGACGTCATCCCCACCTTCCTCCGAGTTGACCCCGGCAGTCTCCTATGAGTTCCCACCATAACGTGCTGGCAACATAGAACGAGGGTTGCGCTCGTTGCGGGACTTAACCCAACATCTCACGACACGAGCTGACGACAACCATGCACCACCTGTTTACGAGTGTCCAAAGAGTTGACCATTTCTGGCCCGTTCTCGTATATGTCAAGCCTTGGTAAGGTTCTTCGCGTTGCATCGAATTAATCCGCATGCTCCGCCGCTTGTGCGGGCCCCCGTCAATTCCTTTGAGTTTTAGCCTTGCGGCCGTACTCCCCAGGCGGGGAACTTAATGCGTTAGCTGCGACACGGAGACCGTGGAATGGCCCCCACATCTAGTTCCCAACGTTTACGGCATGGACTACCAGGGTATCTAATCCTGTTCGCTCCCCATGCTTTCGCTCCTCAGCGTCAGTTACGGCCCAGAGATCTGCCTTCGCCATCGGTGTTCCTCCTGATATCTGCGCATTCCACCGCTACACCAGGAATTCCAATCTCCCCTACCGCACTCTAGTCTGCCCGTACCCACTGCAGGCTGGAGGTTGAGCCTCCAGTTTTCACAGCAGACGCGACAAACCGCCTACGAGCTCTTTACGCCCAATAATTCCGGACAACGCTTGCACCCTACGTATTACCGCGGCTGCTGGCACGTAGTTAGCCGGTGCTTTTTCTGCAGGTACCGTCACTTTCGCTTCTTCCCTACTAAAAGAGGTTTACAACCCGAAGGCCGTCGTCCCTCACGCGGCGTTGCTGCATCAGGCTTTCGCCCATTGTGCAATATTCCCCACTGCTGCCTCCCGTAGGAGTCTGGGCCGTGTCTCAGTCCCAGTGTGGCCGGTCACCCTCTCAGGCCGGCTACCCGTCGTAGGCTTGGTGAGCCATTACCTCACCAACAACCTGATAGGCCGCGAGTCCATCCTTGACCAAAATTCTTTCCACAACCAGACCATGCGGCCAGCTGAAATATCCGGTATTAGACACCGTTTCCAGTGCTTATCCCAGAGTCAAGGGCAGGTTACTCACGTGTTACTCACCCGTTCGCCACTAATCCACCCAGCAAGCTGGGCTTCATCGTTCGACTTGCATGTGTTAAGCACGCCGCCAGCGTTCGTCCTGAGCCAGGATCAAACTCTCCGTAAATGTTTACGCACAACCACGACACCGGAATAGGTGCACACGATTGCAAGTTTGAAACTGACAGAACAAATCATTACTGACTTGCTTTGTATGTTTTTAATCTATTTCCAAAGGAATCCCTCACATCATCCAAAGGACAATGCGCGGGGTTTTTGGCATTTGACTTAGTGCACGCTGTTGAGTTCTCAAAGATCGGACGCACCCGAACATCCACCACACCAACCGGCGCAGCCTCAACTCGGGGCAACTTCTCAAACCTAGACC
>NZ_FXAY01000005.1 GCF_900177685.1 Agreia pratensis | reverse complement strand
CCACATACGGGTCGGGCTCAAGGGGAGGGATCGTGGTGAACATACGAGAAGTCAAACAGCAGCCACCGACACCGGGTCGAGTCACGCATTCAATTTCTCATCAGGTGATTCGCCTGTGGATAACTTCCAAGAAATGCGCCCTGTGGAGGAGTAGACAGCAGCGGTTGGCGGGTGGTCTCGATACGGCCGCGGGCGGCCTACTCGACCAGCGCGATGAGGGCGGGCGGCCTACTCGACCAGCGCGATGAGGTGGGCGGCCTACTCGACCAGCGCGATGAGGTGGGCGGCCTACTCGACCAACGCAAGGAGGTGGGCGGCCTGCTCGACCAGCGCAAGGAGGCGGGCCGCTCGGCCGGCGCAGGAGAGTCTCGATCAGCGCGGAAGAGGGGCGCGCGGTGCGTGCCCGATGTCCACCGCGCGGGGGATGCGGCCTGTCTGATGCTCCCTCTAGGGTGGGTGACACGCGCCGGGTTCGCGCACGCGTATCGACTGATCGCACAACGAGAACGGCCTGAATGTCTATCGCAAGACGGCAATCGTAAGACGGAAAGCAGGCGGCTATGTCCTTGGAAGACCCAGTACAGACCGACCCAGTTCAGACGAACTCGACACAGACGAACTCAACACAGACGAATTCGACACAGACCGACCCGGCCCAGGTTCTCCCTCCGGTCACGGATGCTCATGGCCCGGCCCTCGAGATCCGGGGCCTCACCAAGCGATTCGGTGAGAAGGTCGCTGTCGACAACCTGGCTCTCACGGTTCCCTCCGGCTCGTTCTATGGTCTCGTCGGCCCCAATGGCGCCGGAAAGACGACGACCCTGTCGATGGCGACCGGCCTGATGCGTCCGGATGCGGGCGACATCACCATCCACGGTGTGAACGTCTGGCAAGACCTCATCAAGGCCAAGCGCCTCGTCGGGGTGCTCTCCGACGGCGTCCGACTCTTCGACCGTCTCACAGGCACCCAACTCGTGACCTACGCGGGGCTGCTCAGCGGCATGAGTCGAGAGACCGTCGCCGAGCGCACTCATGACCTGCTCAACCTGCTCGACCTCGAATCGGCCGGCGGCACGCTCGTGGTCGACTACTCGGCAGGAATGACCAAGAAGATCGCCCTGGCATGCGCTCTCGTGCATGCACCGAGTCTGCTCGTGCTCGACGAGCCGTTCGAATCGGTCGACCCCGTGTCGGCCGCGAACATCCGCGACATCCTCGACGGCTTCGTCAAATCTGGCGGAACCGTGATCGTGTCGAGCCACGCCATGGACCTCGTTCAGCGTATGTGCGACCACGTGGCCGTGATCGCCCAGGGCCGCGTGCTCGCCGCGGGTACGACCGAAGAGGTGCGCCAGGGCTCCACGCTCGAAGACCGTTTCGTCGAACTCGTCGGAGGTCGCCGCACAGGAGAGGGGCCGGAATGGTTGCGACTCTCGTAAGACTGCGCTTTCTCATTCTGGCGAACAGCCTGAAGGGAAGGCCCTGGCAGATCGTCGCCGTGGTGATCGGTGGGCTGTACGGGCTCGGTGTTCTCTTCGGCGTCGTGGCAGGGCTCATCGCCCTCAGCTTCGCGCCGAGTGAGCTGGCCCGCACCGTCACTGTGTTGGGCGGCGCCGCCACCATCCTCGGCTGGATCGTTCTGCCCCTCATCGGCCCCGGAACAGACCAGACCGTCGAGCCTTCGCGGCTGGCCATCTTCCCCATTCCCCTCAACCAGCTCGTGCTGGGACTTCTCGTCAGCGGAGTCCTTGGAGTTCCCGGAATCGTCACCTCGATCGCTGCTCTTGCAACCGCGGCGACGTGGTGGCAGCATCCACTCGGTGCGATTTCGGCGATCGTCTGCGCCGTGATCGGTGTTCTCACGTGTGTCGCCGGCTCGCGGGCGATCACAGCGTTGAGCTCAGGTATCGGATCGGGCCGCCGGTTCCGTGAAGCCAAGGGAATCCTGTTCTTCATCCCGCTGATCCTGATCGGCCCGATCATGATCGGGCTCACGGCGCTGCTACGCAGCTCTGCGGATGCCCTTCCCGGCATCGCCGACATCGTCGCGTGGACGCCGCTCGGCGCGATCTGGTCGGTTCCCGGCTACATCGTCACCGGAGATCTCGGCCGGGCGGCGGCCGGATTCGTCATCGGTCTCGCGACCCTCGCCATCCTGCTGGTCGTCTGGCGTTCGAGCCTGCGGCACGCGCTCGAGAACCCCGCCCGGGCGTCGTCGCCGGCAGTGAAGGGAACCCGCAAGCTCGGGTTCTTCGGCGTCTTTCCGGCCACGCCCTGGGGCGCCGTCGCAGCACGCGCACTCACCTACTGGATGCGCGATCCGCGGTACGCGCAGTCGCTCATCGTCATTCCGCTCATTCCTGTTCTGCTGTTCGTGTACTCGGGAAACATGAGCAGCATGGGCGTGTTGAACGCGCTCGGACCGGTCGTGGCGCTGCTATTGGCGCTGTCGATCTACACCGATGTCTCGTACGACAACACGGCGTTCGCTCTGCATTTGTCGACGGGCGTATCGGGCCGCGACGACCGACTCGGCCGCGTGGTGGCTCTGGGTGTGTTCGCGGTTCCGGTGTCGGTGCTGCTGACCATCGCGTCGGTGTGGTTCACGAACTCGTGGCAGGTGCTGCCCGGGCTGCTCGGTCTGGTGATCGGCTTGCTGCTCTCTGGATTCGCGCTGTCGTCGGTCGTCTCGGGTCGATTCGTGTTCCCCGTTCCGGCGCCCGGCGAGAGCCCCTTCAAAGCGAAGCCAGGTGGTGGTTTCATGTTGACGCTCACGACCTTCGCGACATGGGGAGGCCTGACCGTGCTCGTGCTGCCCGAATTGGTTCTCGCCATCATCGGCTTCGTCACGGGCGACGCGATATACGGCTGGATCGCGCTGGCACTGGGACTCGTGCTCGGTAGCGGCATGCTCGTGATCGCGGTGCGTTGGGGAGGGTCGATTCTCGACAAACGTGGCCCGGATCTGCTCGCCACGTTGCAAGCCGGCAAGTAGTCCCACTAGGGCACGTGGGCACCTGGTCCGGCAAGTACTCTCGAGACATGCTCGGCACGATCGATTCGCTCTACCGTTACCCGGTCAAGGGTCTCACTCCCGAGCCCCTCGACCGGGTGGCGCTCGAGGCAGGCAGCGCGTTTCCCTCCGACCGTCTCTTCGCTCTGGCCAAGCCGTTCGGCGCCTACGACGCAGTCAACTTCGCTCCCCTGTCGAAGCGCGAGTACTACGTGCTGTTGAACACCGATCGTCTGGCCGGCCTCGCCGCGAGATTCGACCCCGAGACGCGAGTGATGCGCGTGACCGTGCAGGGGCATCCGGTGTTGAAGGCCGACCTCGGCACGGCCGAGGGCCGGGCCGAATTGGTCGAGCTGTATGCCCGCGTCACCGATCTGCCCGACGGCGAGCGGCCCGTGCTGGCCGAGCAGCCCGGGTACAACTTCACCGACAACGCGATCGACGGCCCGCGCATGATGAACACCATCTCGCTCATCAACCGCGCATCCATTCGCGAGTTCGAGGCGAGGATCGGGCGCGAGCTCGACCCGCTGCGCTTTCGGGCCAATGTCTATATCGAGGGTCTCGAGCCATGGGTCGAACGCGACTGGATGGGCAGGGAACTGCAGCTCGGAGGCCCAGAGGGAGTGACCGTCCGTGTGGTCGAAGAGACGGAACGCTGCGCCGCAACCGAGGTCGACCCCACGACAGCCCGCCGCGATGTGCCGGTGGTGCGCCTGCTTCATGAGAACTACGGTCACGAGATCATGGGCGTGTTCGCCGAAGTGCTCTCGGCCGGCGAGCTCGTCGTCGGCCACACCGTGTCGGTGCGCGAGGAGGCGACAGCGTGAGTGCGAACGGCGCGACCCACGACAGCGGCGCCGATCAGACGGTCGTCGTCTCAGCCCGCCGGATGCTCACGGCCGACGTGTGCGAGTTCGAGTTGCGGCGCGTAGATGGCGCGCTGTTCGAGCCGGCCGAGCCAGGCTCCCACATCACGGTACACACGCCCTCGGGCGATGCCCGCAGCTACTCGCTGACCTCCGATGTGAGCGACCGTAGCCGTCGCGTGATCGCGGTGCGCCGCGACGGGAACGGACGCGGCGGCTCCCGCAGCATGGTCGACGAGGTGTGCCGTGGCGACGAGCTCGTGATCTCCCCCGCGCGCAATGCCTTCGAACTGATGGTCGCCTCGTCGTACCTGCTGGTGGCGGCGGGCATCGGAATCACTCCGATCCGGGCGATGCTGATCGAGCTGCGCAGGCGCCGCGTGACAGATGTTCAGCTCGTGTACTTGAGTCGTTCACGCGAAGACACGCCCTATCTCGATGAGTTGGCCAAGCTGGTCGCATTCGATGAGATCGATGGAGTGACTCAGCCGATGACCCTGCACCACCGAGCCCTGCACGGCGCCTTCGAGTGGTGGCCTCTTCTCGTGACGCCCGGAGAGCGCCACCTCTATGTGTGCGGGCCAGAGTCGCTGCAGAACGAACTCCGGGCTCTCACGATGCACTGGCGCCCGAGTCGAGTGCATATGGAGGACTTCGCCGGTGTCTCCGCGTTCGGCGAGATCAGCATGCCCTTCGAGGTGGACTGGCAGCCCACGACTGCCCGCATCCCGGTGTCGAGCGACCAGACCATGCTGGCGGCCCTCGAGGGTGCAGGCATCGACGTCGACAGTTCGTGCGGCAGCGGAACGTGCGGAACCTGCCGGCTCAGGCTCGTCGAGGGTGAGGCCGATCATCGCGACGTCGTTCTGTCGGAGAGTGAGCAGGCCGACTTCGTGATGCCCTGCGTTTCGCGGGCGGTGAGCGCGCGCCTGGTGGTCGCACCTCTCTGACCACCGCGCAACACAGTCCCTGCGGTACAACTGGGGTGTGCACTCAAACGAATACGACGCGTTCGGTCCCTGGATCAGGGAGGTCCGGTCTTCGGAGGACGTGCCGCGACTCTACGCAGGCCATCACATCGAGTTCTCGAACACTCTCGTCGTGCTGAAGGTGCCGCGCGACATCGCGCGCCGAGACGCGAATCCTCATATGCACCTCTACGACCAGCTGCTCATCGTGACGACCGAGAGCATCACGGCGTTGACCCGAGCAGACGAGAGGTACACCGCACGGGAGCTGGCGGTGCGGGACATCTTCGCCATCGAGGACTCCGTGCTTCTGCTCGACGGGCTGCTGACCGTGCACGCGGTGGGGACCGAGCCCCTGCTGATCCCCTACAACGGATCCGACCGGGAGAGCATCACCCGGCTCGTCGCAGAGGTGCGCCGACAGGCGACGAGAGTGGATGTCGGGTCTGATGAGGACGCCGCGGGGAATGCGCACGACATCGAGCTTGCCGCAGAGCAGTTCCTGCCTGAGATGCGTGACCAGGGAATCCGAAGCGACTGCGCTGACGTTCTGAGGACCGAGCCGGGTTCGGTCGTGCTGGCCGGACAATCGACGATTCGCGTCCATCCCGCGGCCGGCTCCGGCCTCCGTTTTGCGGTCGCGCACCGAATGAACCCGGCTTTTCTGAGCGGCGTGGTGGCGATAGGCGGAACGGGAGACATCTCCCTGATCCACCGTCGCCGCTGGATCGTCAGAGGGGCCGGAGATGACGTCTCGAGCGCACGAACGGTGGTCATACCCGCTCGAGTCGACGTCGTCGACGTGGTTCCGCATCCGAGCTACGCGGGGGTATCGATCGTGCGGATAGCGGCGACGCGAGGGCGGATCGAGATCGTCGTGGCGGAGCACTCGTCTGTCGCCGAGGTCGTGAGGCAGTATTGCGCACGGCCCGGAGCGGTCTGATCGAGGCGGCAATGGGGAGAAGTCCCCATTTACTTTGGGTCGTGTCCCCGTGCTTGAATGTCCGGGTGCACCTGTGCCTTGTTCAGGGTGCACGCGACGACAAAACGGCATACCCGACGTGAAGATGAGGATCGTGTGAGGCTCTTCGAGGCATTGCGCCGCCGCAAGGCGACAGCTGCGTCGGTGGCGACCGTCACGGTCTTCTCGCTCGCGGTCACCACGATGGCGTTTCTCTATCAGGGCATCACCACGGCCGACGTCGAGCTCAATGACGGCGGCGTGTGGGTCACCAAGCCCTCCGGACTCCTCGTGGGTCACCTCAACTATCAGGCCCAGCTGCTCGACGGCGGCCTCAAGATGACGTCGAGCGACTTCGACATCCTTCAGCACGACGAGACGATCATCACGGTCGACCACGCCACCGGATCGCTGGCGCCTATCGACCCCGTGTCGGTGACACTGGGCAATGCCGTGGCCCTGCCGGCCGAGTCATCCGTGACCATGGGCGGCAACACGCTCGCCGTCGTCGACAAGACCGGCGACCTCTTCACCACTCGCGCCAGCGATGTCGCCAACTTCTTGCCCGACCCCGACAAACCCTTGCTGACGCTCGGCTCAGGCGCGTCCGCGACGGTGGATGTCGATGGTGGCGTTCACGCACTGTCGCCGACGTCGGGCGAGATGGTCACCATCCCGCTCGACGAAGACGGCGTGCCGCTCGAGCCGGTGAAGAACGGCTTTCCCAAGACCGAAGACGACGCTGCGCTCACGATGACGACCGTCGGCGACGACGCCGTCGTGTTCGATTCGGCGAACGGCATCGCCTATCTGCCGGGTGGCAAGAAGGTCGACGTGGCCGATTCGACCGGAGGCGTGCTGCAAGAGACGGGCCCGGCATCCGACGCCGTGCTCATCGCCACCGACACCTCGCTGATCCGCCAGCCGCTCGATGGTGGAGCTGCCACCGTGACCTCGGCCGGGAAGCCCGGAAAACCCGCTGCACCCGTGTATCTCGCCGGCTGCGCCTACGCGGCGTGGGCCGTCTCGAACGCCTATATTCGCGACTGCGCCGGTGACGACAAAGATGTCGAGACCACCATCGACGGCATCACGGCGCAGGCTCAGCTCGTGTTCCGCGTCAATCGCAATGTCGTCGTGCTCAATGACCTCACCTCGGGTGCCGTCTGGCTCGTCAATCAAGACATGAAGAAGGTCGAGAACTGGGACGACATCGTTCCTCCGCCGGACGAGACGAAGACCGACGAGGAGGACGACAGCACTCAAGAGGAGCTGCAGGTCATCCTGCCCGAGCGAAGCGAGATCAACAACCCGCCTATCGCCGAAGACGATCAGCTCGGAGTGCGGGCCGGCCGCACTGTCGTGCTGCCCGTGCTCGACAACGACTCCGACCCCGACGGCGATGTGCTCACCGCCACGCTGAAGGGCCCGCAACCCTCGATCGGCGAGGTGCAGCCCATTCTCGGCGGCGTGGCCATGCAGATCATCGTGTCTCCCGACGCATCCGGCACCGGCACCTTCACCTACACGGCCGACGACGGGCGCGGCGGCACGGCGGATGCGACGGTGACGCTCACCGTCAAGGCTCCCGGCACGAACGAGGCGCCGGTTCAGAAACGTGTGCCGAAGGTTCTCTGCGAGGTCGGATCGACCTGCTCCTACAACGTGCTGCCCGACTGGATCGACCCCGACGGCGACGACATGTTCGTGCGCTCTGCCACCGCAGACGGCGCGAACCAGGTGCAGTTCCGGGCAGACGGCGAGCTGACGTTCACCGCACTCGACCCCGATCCCGGCCGAAAGATCGTGACCATCGTCGTCTCAGACGGCATCACAGACACCGAGGGTACGGTCGCCTTCGAGGTGCGCGAGTCAGGCACCCTCGTGCCCGTCACCAACGGTGACCATGTGGTGACGAAGGCCGGCCAACAGGTCACTGTCTCACCGATGGCGAATGACTACGCCCCCAGCGGCGCCCCGCTGCGGCTCGCCAAGGTCAATGAGGTGCCGGGCGCCACGATCACGCCCGACTACACCACTGGAACGTTCGACTTCACGTCGGCGGCTCCCGGCGACTACTACGCGCAGTACCTCGTGACAGACGGCCCGAAGTCGGCGCCCGGTCTCGTGCGCATCACGGTCGTGGCCGACACCTCCGCAGACAAACCGCCTATTGCCGTGCGCGACGTCGCCCTGCTCACCAAGGGCCGTTCGGTACTCACCGACGTGCTCGCCAACGACTTCGACCCCGCCGGAGGAATCCTCGCGGTGCAGTCTGTGCAGGTTCCCGAAGGACTCGGCGTGAGCGTCGAGGTTCTGGAGCACCAGACTCTGCGCATCACAGACACCGGCATCTCCGAGCCAGCGAGCATCAGTTATACCGTTACCAACGGCGTCAAGTCGGCCAAGGGTGAGGTGTTCATCATCCCGATCCCGGCACCGCAGAAGCTTCTGCCGCCGGTTGCCACAGACGACAAGGTGACCGTGCGGGCCGGCGATGTCGCAACGATCCCTGTGCTCGACAACGACTATTCGCCTAACGGCGACACGATCACGCTGGCCCCCGCTCTCATCGCGCCGCTGATCGACCCGGCCGACGGGGACATGTTCGTGGCGCAGAACACCCTGCGCTTCAAGGCCGGCCCCGTTGCCAAGACCGTCTACGCCACCTACGAGGTCGTCGACAGTCAGGGCCAGCGCGACGCCGGCTACGTGACCATCCAGATCGTCGGCAACGACGAGGGAGCGAACTCCCCGCCCCGCCCGCACGACGTCACGGTGCGCGCCCTCGAGGGCACGACCGTGCGCATCCCGATTCCCCTCGACGGAATCGATCCCGACGGCGACTCCGTTGAGCTCGTCGGTCAGGACGACGCTCCGAAGAAGGGTCGCATCAGCGAGGTCGGGCAGTCGTGGTTGGAGTACGAGGCCTACCCCACCTCCGTGGGCACGGACGTCTTCACCTACACGGTGCGTGACCGCAAGGGGGCTGAGGCCTCGGCCACCATCCTGGTGGGAATCGTTCCCTCGTCGAGCGCGAACCAGCGCCCCTACGCGGTGAAAGACACCGTGTCGGTGCGGCCTGGCCGCACGGTGGCGGTCGACGTTCTCGCGAATGATTCCGATCCCGACGGCGACCCGATCGCCATCCAGAAAAACGGCCTCACGGTGCCCGAGGGCATGACGGGCAAGATCGATCGTGGGCGTGTCACTGTGACCGTGCCCAAGACGCCGGGCGACTACCCGGTGCAGTACACGATCGTCGATCAGTACGGCGCTACCGCGGTGGGTCAGCTTCTCGTGTCGGTGAGCCCGGATGCGACACTCCAGGCGCCGATCGCCCGTGACGACCTGGTGCAGGTCGCCGACGTGGTGGGCCGCACCAGCACCGACGTCGACGTGAAGAAGAACGACGACGACCCCGACGGCACGATCGATGCCCTCGACGTGTCGGTCACGAGCGGCACGGCGACGGTTCGTGGCAACGGCCAGCTGCGCGTCCCGCTCACTCCGGAATCGCAGATCATCACCTACACCGTGACCGATGTCGACGGACAGACGGCGTCGGCGTTCGTGTTCGTTCCCGGTCTCGAGAGCGCGCATCCCTCACTCAAGGCGGGCACCAAGCCGATCGTCGTGAACAGCGGCGAGACCATCAGCGTTCCCCTCTCCGACTACGTCGTCACCGGCAATGGCGAGGCCGCGCGCATCACGCAGGCCGACAAGGTGGCGGTATCACACGGCAACGGGGCGAACCTCGTGACCGACGCGACCACCCTCAGCTACACGTCGGCCGATGGCTACTACGGTCCTGACGCTCTGAGCTTCGAGGTCACCGACGGTACCGGCCCCGATGACCCCAATGGCAAGAAGTCCACGCTCGTGATTCCCATCACCGTCGTGTCGAAGACGAATGTCTCGCCGACCATGAGCGGTGGTGCCGTGAACGTGGAGCCGGGCGGCGACGAGGTCGAGCTCAACCTGCGCACACTGTCGCGCGACCCCGACGAGGGCGATCTGAAGAAGCTCACGTACAAGGTCGTCGGAGAACTCCCGCAGGGAATCTCCGCCTCGACGGATGAGCAGACGCTGAAGGTCAAGGCCGCGGGCAATGCGGCCAAGGGCGACTCGCCTATCCAGATCGAGGTCAGCGACGGGCAGAGCAAGCCGGGCACGGGAACCGTCGTGGTGACCGTGGTCACGTCGACGAGGCCGAAGCCCAGTGCGACCGACGACGTGGTGCCGCAGGCGAACCAGGGCCAGACCCGCCAGGTCGACGTGCTGTCGAACGACTTCAACCCCTACCCGGAGAACCCGCTGAAGATTCTCGAGGCGGTCGTCGAGACGGGCGACGGTCAGGCGAGCCCGGCTGGCAGCGGCGTCGACGTGACGCCCGCGGCCGACTTCGTGGGAACGATGGTGGTGCGCTACCGCATCGCCGACTCCACGGGCGATCCTGATCGCCAGGCCGACGGACGCATCCGGTTGACCGTGCAGGGTAAACCCGATGCGCCGACCACGCCGAGCGTCACGAGCATTCAAGACCGCACGGTCGTTCTGTCGTGGACTCCGCCCGTGAACAACGGCTCGCCCATCACGAGTTACACCGTGAAGAGCCCGCAGGGGTACTCGAAGCAGTGCGCATCGACCACGTGCACACTCGACGGACTCACCAACGACGTCGAGTACACCTTCACGGTCACCGCGACCAACGGCGTCGGCGAGTCCGACCCGTCGCCCTCCTCGGCGCCCGCCCGACCGGATGCCCGCCCCGACCGCCCGGCGGCGCCCACGCTGGTCTTCGGCGACAAGAGCATGACGGTGAACTGGGTCACCCCATCCACTCCCGGCTCTGCCGTCACGTCGTACAACCTCGAGATCTCGCCGGCCCCGGCGCGCGGTGCCGTGCAGAAGACCGGCGTCACGGGCAACTCCGTGGTCTGGGAAGGGCTGGAGAACGGAACTGCGTATCAGGTGCGCGTGCAGGCCGTGAACCGAGCACCCGATCCCAGCGACTGGAGTTCGTACTCGGCGACGGAGATTCCGGCGGGCAAGCCGTCTGCTCCAGCCGCTCCCACGACGACGCCATCGACGGCGGTCGGCGGGCAGGCTCAGATCACGGTCTCGTGGACCGCGCCGTTCGCCAACGGCGACCCCGTGGCCAGCTACACCCTCGAGACGCTGAAGGGCGGCTCGGTCGTCAACACGTTGCCCGGAATCACGGGAACCAGCGCGAATGTCGTCGTCTCGGTCGACACCACCGATTACACGTTCAGGGTCTCGGCCTCCAACAAGGCGGGCGCCTCAGATCCGAGCCCGCAGTCCTCTCCGCGCCGTGCGGCGATTGCGCCGGGTGCGCCGTCGAGCGTGAGTATCACCCCCGGCGATCAGAGCGTGAACGTGACGTTTGGTGATGCTGCTGGCAACGGCTCGACCCAAGACGAGCTGACCTATCACTATCGGGTGGACCAGAGCGGAGCCACGGGCACGCTAAACCGCAACTCGGGAACCATCGGTGGACTGACGAACGGAACGAACTACACGGTCACGATGTGGGCGACGTCGAATGTCGAGGGAGTGCAGCAGGGGGCATCGACGGGATCGAACGCGGTCGTACCGTTTGGCAAGCCCAACCAGCCTGGTGCAACCGCGAGCGACAACGCGACAAGCGTCACCCTCGGGTGGACGGTGCCGGCCACAAACGGCCGCCCGATCACGACCTACATCTCGATCGACGGTGGCGCGGAGGAAGTCGTTACCGCGAGCGGAAGCCGCAATGTCGGTAACGGCTACTTGGAGAAGCACAGCATCTCTGTGAGAGTTCAGGATTCCGAGGGTCAGCAGGCGAGCAACTCGGCATCTGCGTCGAGCAGGGCGGAACCTCATCAAAACATCGTCTACATCTCTAACGGTGGATCGTGCACCCGGGTCAACAACTGTGTGCTTATCAAGATCACTGTCGAGGACTACCCCGGTACCATCACGTGCAAGTGGGTTACCCGCACAGAACAGGGCACACTCACCAAGTCGTTGGACGGACCCAACAACAGCATCACTCCAGGTTGGTTCACCGAGAACACTCCGGGTTCGGGCTTTACTCTCCAAGACGCGGCGAACAACATGACTTGCAACGGGGTTCAACCCGGTGTGCGGTAGAGCATCAGAAAATCCCAACGATCCCATGACGAGAAAGACACCACGTTGACAATGACACCCGAGCAGGCGACCTGGTTCGCCGGCACCTTCGACCGCCTCGTCGCGAACGTGGGGATCGCCGTTCTCGGCAAGCCCCACGTGATCAGGCTCTCGATCATGGCGATGATCGCCGAGGGGCACGTGCTGCTCGAGGACGCCCCGGGAACGGGAAAGACCTCCCTCGCGAAGGCGATCGCGGCGACCGTGCAGGGAACGCACCAGCGCATCCAGTTCACGCCCGACCTGCTGCCCTCCGACGTCACTGGTGTCACCATCTACGACCAGAAGACGGGCGCGTTCGAGTTCCACCGCGGGCCTGTCTTCGCAAGCATCGTGCTCGCCGACGAGATCAACCGCGCCAGCCCGAAGACGCAGTCGGCGCTCCTCGAGGTCATGGAGGAGTCGCGGGTGACCGTCGATGGACAAGTGCACGAGGTGGGCCGTCCCTTCCTCGTGATCGCCACGCAGAACCCCATCGAGCAGGCAGGAACATACAAGCTGCCCGAGGCGCAGCTCGACCGCTTCCTCATCAAGACATCCATCGGATACCCCGACCTGGCCAGTGCCGAGAAGATCCTCGCCGGCTCGGCGAACCGCAACCCCTCGTCGGCCCTCAGCGCCGTGATCACCACCTCGGCCGTCGCCGATATGGCCGATCTGGCGGCGACCGTGCACGTCGACAGCGCGATCCTGCGCTACACCGCTCAGCTGGCCGAAGAGACGCGCAATGCGCCCGAGAGCCGCGTTGGCGTCTCAGTTCGTGGAGCCATGGCACTCGTCCGCGCCGCCAAGGTGTGGGCCGCGGCCCAGGGCCGGCACTTCGTTCTGCCCGACGACATCCGCGAGCTCGCCGGCCCCGTCTGGACGCACCGTTTCGTGCTCGACCCCGAGGCCGAGTTCCAGGGCACCACGGCTGAGAAAGTTCTCGCGCGCGTACTCAGCGACGTGGCGGCCCCGCAGGCGAGGCAACCCGCAGCATGACCGTGACCGGGGAGAAGAAGGCCTCCCCGATGGCATCGATCGGCCCTCGGCTGGCGAGCGCATCGGGCGCCGTCCGTTCGAGCGCGCCCGCACGCTGGGTCGTGGGCACCGGATGGCCGCGCACTCTCGACGGATTGCGTGCTGCCTGGCGCGTCATCGGCCCTGTGCTCACGACGGTGTCGGGCTTCGGCTGGGCCGTTCTCGCGTTCTCCCTCGTCTTTCTGTTCGTCGGGCTCGAGTTCGGCTGGCGCGAATTCCTGGTGATCGGCTGCGTCGGCTTGGCGGCGGTCGTGATCGCCATCGGCTTCGCCCTGGGTCGTTCGGCCTACGCCGTGCGGCTCGACCTCGCCACCGAGCGCGTCGTCGTGGGTGAACGCGCGGTCGGCCGCATCACGGTGTCGAACACCTCGCAGCGCACCCTGTTGCCCGCCCGCATCGAACTTCCCGTCGGCGCCTCTCTCGCCGGATTCCCCCTCCCCCGCCTGGCACCCGGCCAGGAGCACGACGACCTCTTCGGAATCCCCACCAATCGTCGCCAGGTCATCACCGTCGGACCCGTGCGCTCCGTGCGCGGCGACCCCCTCGGTCTCATGCGCCGCGAGCTGCGCTGGACCGATGCCGTCGACCTCTTCGTGCACCCTCGAACCGTGCGCCTCGAGGGCTCGGCCTCGGGCTTCATCAAAGACCTCGAAGGCCTCGCCAGCCGAGACCTGTCGAACAACGACGTGTCGTTCCACGCCCTGCGCGAGTACGTGCCGGGCGACGACCGCCGCTACATCCACTGGAAGACCACGGCACGTACCGGAACCCTGATGGTGCGCCAGTTCGAAGAGACGCGCCGATCGCACCTCGCTATCGCGCTGTCGACCAACACGGCCGACTACGGCAGCGACGACGAGTTCGAGCTGGCCGTGTCTGCGTGCGGCTCCCTCGGCATCCAGGCGCTCATGGAAGAGCGCGACGTGACCGTGATGGTGCAGGGAGCGACTCTGCACTCCGAGACCGGCCGACGCCTGCTCGACGACCTCTCGGCGATCGAAGAGGAAGAGAAGCGCGAGACGATCGTGCAGCTCTCGAAGGTGGCGGGCCAGACGGTTCCGGATGCCTCGGTGGCGGTTCTGCTCTTCGGCGGCCCGGTCACCCCCACCCAGCTTCAGGCCGCATCGGTGCACCTTCCCCTCGGCGTGCGCGTCGTGGGCGTGAGCTGCCAGCCCGGCACCGAGCCGATGAGAAGGCAGATCGGCGATATGACCCTGCTCACGATCGGCGACCTCGGCCAGCTTCCGGCAGCCCTCAGACGGGTGAACAACTGATGACAGCGCAGACGCCCGCCCCCACTCGCCGAGGTCGCGCGGCCCAGCAGATCGGCCGCCGCTCGGCTCTCGACACCACCATCGATTGCGCTGCCATTGCGGCGCTCGTCGTGGTCGCGATTGTCGGTTTCGGCCCCACCTTCGGTGGAACCGGCTACCTCGTCGCCGGCTTTGGCGCCCTCGTGCTGGGCCTCGCGATCGCTCTCGTCGGCGCCCGACTGCGCGCGAACATCCTGGTTCTGGCGGCCGCCACGCTGCTGGTCTACATGATCTTCGGTGGCCCGCTCGCGGTGCCCACGACAACGCTCTTCGGAGTCGTTCCCAGCCTCGAGACGATCCGCGCTCTGGTTCTCGGCGTGGTCTTCTCGTGGAAAGACGTGTTGACCCTCGAGACGCCTGTGGGGGCCTTCGCCTCGGTACTCATCGTTCCCTACCTCGCCACGCTCGTCGCATCCGTTCTCGCCTTCAGCTTCGCTCTGCGCCTGCGCCGCGCCGCTTGGGCGCTGCTGCCCGCCGGTGCGCTCTTCGTGGTGGCCATCGCCTTCGGCACACGCGACGCGGCCGCGCCGATCGTGCAGGGACTCGTCTTCGCGGGCATCGCGTTGGCCTGGTGGGCGTGGCGTCGCAGCCAGGATCGTGCCCGCCGCATCGCCGCGACCACGCTCGACAGTTCCGCGGGGGCGCAGGCTCCGGATGCGGGCCTCGCCCGCACGCGGCTGGCGCTCGGCGCCGGGCTGCTCGTCGTCGCCCTGGGAGCCGGGCTGGCGACCGGCGGACTCCTCGCCCCGGTCAGCGCTCGCGAGGTGCTGCGCGACGCGATCGTGCCCCCGCTCGACCTGCACGACTACGCCAGCCCTCTCGTGGGGTTCCGCAAGTACGTGCGCGACGAGAAAGACGACGTGCTCTTCACCGTCAAGGGCCTCCCCGACGGCGCGCGAGTGCGACTCGCGACGCTGGATGCCTACGACGGCGTCGTCTATAACGTCGCAGGTGACGGAACGGCCGGTTCGGGCACCTTCACGCGCGTCAGCGGCGATATTCCGAACGATGTGAAAGGCGACAAGGCGACCCTCGATGTGACCATCGGCGATCTGACCGGAGTGTGGATCCCCGATGCCGGCTACCTCGATTCGTTCCATTTCACGGGCGATCGGGCCGACGAACTCGCGAACTCGCTGCACTACAACCGCACCACCGGAGTGGCGATCTCGACGGTCGGGCTGGCCAAGGGCGACAGCTATTCGATGGATGTCGTGATTCCGAAGGTGCTCACCGAGGAACAGCTCGAGAGTCATGGCCTGCAGTCGTTGTCGATGCCGAAGTCCTCGGGAGTTCCCGACGATGTTCCCTCGCTCGCCACGCAGTACATCGGCGACGCGGACCGGCCGCTCACTCAGGTGCGCAATCTGGCGACCTCGCTGAGCCAGGAGGGCTTCTTCAGTCACGGGCTCGAGGGCGAGGCCACGTCGCGGGCCGGCCACGGAGCGGAACGGATCTCTGCGTTGCTCGACGCGAAACAGATGATCGGCGACGATGAGCAGTACGCGGTCGCCATGGCCTTGATGGCGCGCTCGGCCGGTATGCCGGCTCGTGTCGTGATGGGGTTCTACCCCGACAAGTACGCCGGGGCGAGCGCTGAACAGCAGATCACCGGAGACCAGCTGCACGCCTGGGTCGAGGTCGCCTTCGACGACGCCGGCTGGGTGGCCTTCGACCCGACTCCCCCGAAAGACCAGGTTCCTCAAGAAGAGGCGCCGAAGCCGAAGTCCGACCCCAAGGCCCAGGTTCTCCAGCCGCCGCCCCCGCCGCAGGAGCCGGCCGACCTTCCGCCGGACCTCCGCACCGACGACACCAATCAAGACGACGAGAACGACGCGAACCCGATCTTCGTGACCGTGCTGATCGCATCCGGAAGCCTTCTCGCGCTGATCGTTGTGCTGTTGACGCCCGTGGTGGTGATCGGCGCGTTGAAGACCCGCCGTCGCAAGGCGCGCCAGAATGCGGATCGACCGGCCGACAGACTGAGCGGCGGCTGGGATGAGATCGTCGACCGAGCCGACGACCTCGGCACCGCCGTGGGCCGTGGTGTGACGCGTCGTGCCGACGCTGCGGTCATCGCCGAGGCGTGGCCCGACCTACCCGTGGGCGCGGTCGCGGTGCGCGCTGATCACGGCGTCTTCGGGCCGGGAGAGCCGTCTGCCGATGAGGTTGATGCCTTCTGGGCCGAGGTGGACGATATCGTCAGGGGAATGCAGGATTCGCGCGGATGGTGGAAACGCCTGCAGGCGCGGTTATCGCTGCGTGCGTACATCGGCAGGCGCCTGGAGAGTCGGAGCAGACGAAGGAGGGCACGGTCGTGACCAACCCCGTGCAACAGCAGGCCGCAGGGCAGTCGATGCCGTGCGTGCGCTGCGGATCGCCCGTTCCCCGAAGCTCGCAATTCTGCCTCGCGTGCGGAACTCCGACGTCGACGCGCAGCCAGGCAGTGGCCTTCGGCGGTCCGGAGGTGCCCGTGCAAGCAGCATGGCAGCCCACGCCGGTGAACGCGCCGATTCTGCTCTCGAGCATCGTGCCTGCCAACTATGGTCGCCGGGTTGTGTCCTTTCTCATCGATGGTGCTTTCAGCGGGGTGCTCACGTCGATCATCGCGCTGCCGATTCTGTGGATCGTGGCATCCTCCGTCGCCCCCGGCAGCACACTCGAACTCGCCGGGCTGCCGTCTGCCCTGATCACTCTCGCGAGCGGGCTCTACCCGCTGGCCATGCTCGTGTTGCAGGCTTTCACCGGCTTCTCGCTCGGCATGCGCATCATGGGTCTGCGCATCGTCAAGGTCGAGGCGCTGATTCGGCCGGGGCTCGGCCGGATGCTGTTGCGTGGCGTGATCGTCGGAGCCTCGAACATCGTGGTCGGGGTCGGACCGCTGCTCGTCTATCTGTCGCCGCTCTGGGACCCGACGAAGCGTCTGCGCGGCTGGCACGACCGCATGTCGGGAACGTGGGTCATCGACGTGAAGAAGGGTCCGAACCCGCTCGCGCCGAATGCCGGCGAGATCATCGACGACGTGCCGACGGTGCAGAAGTCGCGGCGGCCCTCGGCAGCGCCTGGCGCACCAGTCTCTCCCGCGCCCGTGCCTCAAGCGCCGGTCGTCGAGCCCATCGCCACCGCGCCGGATGCGTATTCGTATGCGCCGCCGAGCGTTCCAGCGGCTCCATCGCCCGCAGCGCAGACACCCGCCGCTCCCTTCGCCACGCCCGCTCCTTCATTCGCCGCGCCCGTCAATCCCGACGTTCCGTCGTATCCGTTCGCATCGGCATCCGTCGCGCCCGAGGCGCCCCCTGCAGTCGCGGCGCCTTCGGCCGCACCGGCCGTACCGGCCGTGCCCGCCGCGCCGGCCGCGCCGATCGAGGCGATTCCGAGCTTCGATCCCCTGCCTCCCTTCGGTGGCGAAGACCTCGATGGCACCAAGCTCAGCAACTCGCTGCCCGCTCAGGCTCTGCCGAGCGGAACCGTGACGCTGCTCTTCGACACCGGTGAGAGCTACGTGATTGCCGGACACGGAGTACTCGGGCGCGACCCCGTATCGCCATACGGCGCACCGGAGGACCAGCTGGTCGAGGTCGCGGGCGACACTCGCTCGATCTCGAAGACGCACCTCGAATTCGAGGTTCAGGCCGGCAGCATCTGGGTCACCGACAGGCGCTCGACCAACGGCTCTGCAATCGTTCGCGCCGACGGCGTGGAGTCACCGATCACCCCCGGTCAGCGGATGACGCTTCGTAGTGGCGACCGCGTGCGCATCGGAACGCGTGTCTTCACCCTCACGGTGGCGCCGTGAGTCCGCCGCCTGCGATCGGCGTCTCCACGGTGGTACTGCGCTCGGGCGCAGCCACGCACCGTGGTCTCAAGCGGGCGACGAACGAAGACGCATATCTGGCGTCGTCGCCGGTCTTTCTGGTGGCTGATGGCATGGGTGGGCACGAGGCAGGCGAACGAGCGAGCGCGATCGTGGTCGAGTCGTTCGACGGCCTGACAGGTCGTCCGACGGTCGAGCCCACCGACGTACGCGCTGCCTTCGACCGCGCGTACCGCTCGATAGCCGAGCTCAGCACGAGCGGCCGTCGCAGGGCGGGCACCACGGTATCGGGCGTGGCGGTCGTCGACAGCGAGGGAACGGCCGTGTGGTTGATCTTCAACCTCGGGGACTCGCGCACGTACCGGCTCAACTCGGGGGTGCTCGAGCAGATCAGCATCGACCACTCGGTCGTTCAGGAACTGCTCGACGGCGGCGGCATAGATGCGGCCGAGGCTCTGGTGCATCCGGCCCGCAATGTGATTACTCGCGCACTCGGCGCCGGCGGCGACTATCGCCCTGATTTCTGGCTTGTTCCTGTCGAGCCGGGCGATCGCATGTTCATGTGCTCCGACGGTATCTCGGGCGAAATCGACACGGAGTCGATCGCACGAATACTCTCGAGTGAGAAAGATCCTCAGGTGGCGGCCGACAGGCTGGTGCGTGAGGGCATGGCCAGGGGAGGCCACGACAACCTCACGGCGGTCGTGGTCGACGCGTCGCTTGCCCAGGCGACACTCGAACCGGCCCTGCCCGACGACACGATCCCCCGCGGATCCGCCCCGACCGAAGGAGCCGCGCGATGACTCGACTCAACTACCAGCCCGGGCAGTGGCGCGGAGTCGTCGCGCCCGGTGCAGTGGCCTTGTTTCCCACCACTCTCGACGGCGAGCTGCTCGAGCGTATTTGGCGAACCCTCGACGACGGTCACGGTCTGAGTGGTGTCCTCGAGGCGCTCACGGCAGAATTCGGAACGAACCTCAAGGCGATTCCGCCCTTTGCTGTGGCCGTCGCCTCCGGACCCGAGCTGCGCGTCGCTGTGCGTGGTGCGTTCCGCATCGAGGTGTCGGAGCCCGGCGCATCCTCTCCTGTTATCGTGGCGGGCGACGAGGTCACCACCTGGAACGAGCGCGTCGTAGCCCGCGCCGAGGGCTTCGTGGTGAGCAGCGATGGTGCCGACTCGTCGGACTGGTTCGCTATTCGCAGCGGAATCGTGCTGTGTCGTGCGGTGTCGTTCACTATGAACGGACAGTCGTCGGGAGCGGCCGCGTCTGTCGTCGCGGTGGATGCGGCGCCCGTCCCGACCCCCGTGCCCGTCCCGACCCCCGTGCCCGTCCCGACCCCTGTGTCTGCTCCGACGCCTGAGCCCGTGCCCGTCGAGGAGTCTCCTCCGGTACCCGTTCAGCAATCGGCACCAGAGCCTGATCCCGTTGTCGTCTCTGATCTAGACGATCCCGATGACACGGTCGACGACGTCGAGCCGATCGAGGCGGAAGACTTCGGCCCCACCGTCACCGAGCTTCCGGACGACGCCTACGATCACCTCTGGGGTGCGACCGTCGTCAAGTCGGTCGAGGAGGCCGCAGTGCGCCTCGATGACGAGGAGTCCTCAGAGGAGGAGAGTTCGTCTGCCGCAGCAGCCGCACCCGCCGCGGCGGCTACGGCGGCTCCCGCTCCTGCGGCTCCTGCGGTCGAATCCTTCACTCCCCCGACGGCTTCGAGACCCTCTTCGAAGGAGTGGACCGCTCCGCCCCCCACGGGTCTCATCGATCGGGTGCCGGGATTCGCCGGAGTCGGAGCAGCGGCCACGAACTGGAATGACCAAGCCACTCCTGCCGTTCCGTCGGCCTCGGCGTCGGACGAGAGCGATCACGACGGCCTCACGGTGACGGTCTCCGAGCTCGAGGCGATGCGCCGCCTCGAGTCGGCCGACGACGCAGCGACGACCGGGGGCCCCGGGCGCATCGTGCTCGCCACCGGAGACGTGGTCTCGCTCGACCGCCCGGTTATCGTGGGTCGCCGCCCGAGGGCGCAGCGCGTGCAGGGCGATGTGCTGCCTCACCTGGTCACGGTTCCGAGCCCTGAACAAGACGTGTCGCGCAGTCACCTGGAGGTGCGCGTCGAGGGACGACACGTTCTCGTGGTCGACCTCGACACCACCAACGGCTCGGTGCTGCACCGAGCGGGCACCCCACCCCTGCGGCTGTCGCCCGGAGAGGCCGTGCTCGTTCTGAACGGTGACATCGTCGACATCGGCGACGGCGTCACCCTGCTCTTCGAGGATCTTCCGTGAACGCGCGCCGGCCGCCGTCGCCGCCACCCGAGATCCCGGGTTTCACGCACGAACAGCTGCTCGGTTCCGGCGGGTTCGCCGACGTCTTTCTTTATGAGCAGCGGATGCCGCGGCGGCGCGTTGCCATCAAGGTCCTGCTCAGCGAGGCGCTCACCGCCGGAGCGCGCGAGAACTTCGACGCCGAGGCGAACCTCATGGCGCAGCTCTCGACGCACCCCTCGATCGTCACCATCTATCAGGCCGATATCGCGGCCGACGGTCGACCGTATCTGGTCATGGAGTACTGCTCCAGGCCGAATCTGGCCGCCCGCTACCGGCGCGAGAAGATCAGCGTGGCCGAGGCGCTGCGCATAGGCATCCAGGTGGCCGGCGCGGTGGAGACCGCGCATCGCGCCGGAATTCTGCACCGTGACATCAAGCCCGCGAATATTCTCACCACGGAATACAACCGCCCGGCTCTCACCGACTTCGGAATATCGGTGACGATGGTGGGCGGCGGAGACGACGCGGCCGTCGGCATGTCGATCCCGTGGTCGCCCCCGGAGGTGTTCGGGCAGAATTCTTCGAGTGGCCCCGGCGGCGACATCTATGCCCTCGGCGCCACGGTGTACACGCTTCTCGCAGGGCGGAGCCCCTTCGAGGTCGTCGGCGGAAGCAACGGCGGCCTCGACCTCATTACGCGCATCCAACAATCGCCTCTATCGCGCACGGGCCGCGCCGATGTGCCCGACTCTCTCGAGCAGATCCTCGCCACTTCTATGGCGAAGCGTGAGGAGGACCGCTTCGGCTCAGCGCTCGAGTTCGCCCGGGCCCTGCAGAAGGTGCAGCTCGAACTGAGCCTCTCGGTGACTCCAGCCGACGTGCTTGACGACTCGCTTCCATCGGCCGCCGAAGAAGAGGAAGACGACGGCAACACGCGCATCCGGGGCATTGTCACAATCGACCCCACCGCGCCCGTGGCGGGAACGGCGAACCGACGCCCCACGTCATCGGCGGCCGCCCCGGTACCACCCGTGGGCATCCCGCCGGTGACCTTCAACCAGCCGAATCGCGCAGCCATGCCGGATGCCGTGGAGGCGACCCAGCGCCGCGGTCAGATTCCGACCGCGGCATACGTTCCATCATCCACTCCCGCGTCGTTCGGACTCACCGCGCCGGCGATCGAGCAGACCCAGCATCGTGCTCCTCAGCCCACCCAGCATGCCGAGGCGCCGCAGAGCAGGAGGTCGAAGAAGCTGCCCATTCTGATCGGCGCGATCTCGCTGGTCGTCCTGCTCGCTGTCGGCGGCACGATCTTCGCGATCAACGCCGCAGGAGGAAGCCCAGCGGCAGTGAAGACCGAAGACCCCGTCGACCCGGTCGACGTGATTCCCAGTGGAACCGTCGCGCCGCCCGTGGGCGTCGTAGGGGCCCCCGGTGAGGGCGGCGTCGTCTTCACCTGGACGAACCCCGAGCCTGAGAAGGGAGACGTGTACCAGTGGGGACTGCTCGTTCCCGGAACCGAACCCACCCTCGCATCGACCACGGATGCGACGGTGACGGTGGTGCCGGCGGAGGGGCAGAAGACCTGTATCGAAGTGAGTGTGCGTCGCAAAGACGGGCGCGCCTCTGAACCAACGACGGGATGCGCGCCCTGATGACCGACGTCACCACCACCGAGACGACCACGACAGACGCCAGTGTCGAGTACTGCGGCGAGTGGTTCACGCTCGACAGGAACAAACCCTTCGACATCGGCCGCGATGCCGACCTCGACATCGACGACAATCAGTATCTGCATCGCCGCTTTCTGCAGATCGCCTACATCGACGGACTCTGGTGGCTCATCAACGTGGGCTCCCGACTCTCGGCGTCGATCTCGGATGCGACGGGTTCGATGCAGGCCTGGCTCGCGCCGGGCGCGCGGTTGCCGGTCGTCTTCGGCCTGACCTCCGTGGTGTTCACCGCCGGGCCGACGACATACGAATTCGTGGTGCACACCTCGACCCCGGCCTTCGTCGACTCGAAGCCCGTATCGTCGAGCGACGGAACCACCACGGTCGGAGCGGTCACCTTCACCCGCTCGCAATGGCTGCTGATCCTCGCTCTCTCCGAGCCCATGCTCAAGCGTGAGGGAACGGGTACGAGCGAGATTCCGTCTTCGGCGGCGGCAGCCGAACGACTCGGCTGGGTCTTGAGCCGATTCAACCGCAAGCTCGACAACGTGTGCGACAAGCTGAGCCGCCAGGGCGTCGACGGCCTTCGCGGCGGCGTCGGGGCGCTCGCCACCAATCGGCGCGCGCGGTTGGTCGAGTACGCCGTGCTGTCTCGACTCGTCACCCCGGCAGATCTTCCCGCGCTCGACGACGACACGGCCGACACTCCCCAGGCTCCCGCCGCGACCCCATCGAAGGATGCCCGCTAGTCCATGCACATCAAACTCACGCTTTCCCGCGGCGGCGGAACCTCGACGAATGTCGCCGTCACGGCGGATGCGACCACATCGGTCTCGAACGTGGCCGAGGCTCTGTATACGGCCGATCCGAAC
This sequence comes from Agreia pratensis, assembly GCF_900177685.1. GTDB lineage: Bacteria > Actinomycetota > Actinomycetes > Actinomycetales > Microbacteriaceae > Agreia > Agreia pratensis. The sequence continues at coordinate 272,885 of NZ_FXAY01000005.1, read as the reverse complement.
AACGACGTTCAGGTCGCACCACCGCGGCTGACGCTGCAGGTGACCGAGACGTCGGGCCAGACCCGCGTGCTCGACCCCCAGTCGAACCTCCTCGATTCCGGAGTGCGCTCCGGCTCGACCATCGAGATCCGCCAGCACAGCGACGACTTCAACGCGCCGGGTTCCGACAGGGGCGCCGCCGCCGCGACCCTGCGGGTTCTCTCAGGCCCGGATGCCGGTGCCGAGTTCGCGCTGCCCTTCGGCACCAGCTACATCGGCCGTGAGCGCGGGGTGGATGTGCGACTCACCGACTCGCTCATCTCCAAACGGCACGCCCGCATCAACGTGGGCGAGACCGTCGAGATCACCGACATGAACTCGGCGAACGGCTTGCTGATGGGTGGAGAGCAGGTCGCGCGCACCGTGCTCAGCTCGGCCGACGTCGTCGTCTTGGGCGACACCGCACTCTGCGTCGTTCCGCTGCAGCGCCTCGGAGGGGCAGCTCCTTCGACGCCGGTGATCGAGTTCAACCGCTCTCCCCGCGTGGTCGCCCGTTACCCGGGTGACAAGTACCCGGCCCCCGAACCGCCCGGACGCCCGCAGCCGCAGCGCTTTCCGATCGTCGCCCTGGTCGCGCCGCTCATCATGGGCGTCGTTCTCTATGCCTTCACCCGCAACATCCTGAGCGTGGTCTTCATCGCCCTGAGCCCGCTGCTGATGATCGGTACCTACATCGATCACAAGCTCACCACGCGGCGCCAGATGAAAGACGCGATCAAGCAGTTCACCCTCTCGCTGAAGGCGTTCGTCGACAAGCTGCACGAGCGCCAGCGCTTGCAGCGCGCCGTTCGCCTGGGCGAGGCGCCGTCGGTCGGGGACAGCCTCGAGTCGGCTCACCGGCTTGGTCATCTGCTCTGGACACACCGGCCGGAGCACGGCGCCTTTCTCGCTGTGCGGCTGGGGCTCGGAACGGCGCACAGCCGCGACAGCGTCACCCTGCCGCAGGCCAATGACACCCTCCCCGAGTACTGGGGTCAACTCGAAGAGGTCGCCGAGAAGTTCTCGCTCATCGACAACGTGCCGATCGTCGCAGACCTGCGCGAATCGGGCGCCCTCGGTGTGGCCGGCAGCCTCGAGCTGCGCCGCGGTGTGACACGCGGCGTCGTCGCTCAGCTCACCGCACTGCACTCCCCCGCCGAGCTCGTGGTCTGCGCTCTCGTCTCACCGGCATCGCGCGAAACCTGGGAATGGCTCGAGTGGATGCCGCACACCGGTTCGCCGCACAGCCCGCTGGCCGGCGATCACCTCGCCGACAACCCCGGCTCCGGGCTCGCCCTGTTGTCTCGACTCGAAGAACTGGTCGCCCAGCGCACGACTGGGGCGCCCAGCGCTCGCGGAGCGCTCGAGAGCCCGGACCTGCGGCCGAAGAAAGACGACGAGTCCGACGTTCCGCTTCCCATCACCCCTGCCGTCATCGTGGTCATCGAAGACGACGTGCCCGTCGACCGGGGCCGACTGAACCGCCTCGCCGAGCGGGGCGCCGATGCCAACGTGCACATCGTGTGGTCCGCGCCATCCATCGCCCATCTGCCGGCCGCATGTCGCAGCTTCGTGAGCGTCGATTCGGACGCCGCCGGCGGCACGGTGGGCCAGGTTCGGCTCGGTGAGCACACCTACCCCGTCGTCTGCGAGACGGTCGAGCTCGACGCAGCCCACCGCTACGCCCGTCACCTGGCACCGGTCGTCGATGTCGGCTCGCCGATCGACGACGAATCCGACCTGCCGCGCTCGGTGTCGTACCTCTCACTCGTGGGCCCTGAGCTCGCCGAGCAGCCCGACGCCGTTGTGGAGCGTTGGCGAGAGAGCAACTCCATCGCTCTTCGCGACGGTTCGCCTCCCGTGCGCCGCAAGAAGGAGGGCTCACTTCGTGCCCTTGTCGGCCACAGCGGAACCGAGCCGTTCTATCTCGACATTCGCAACCAGGGCCCGCACGCCCTCGTCGGTGGAACGACCGGAGCCGGAAAGAGCGAGTTCCTGCAGTCGTGGGTGCTCGGAATGGCCGCGGCGCACTCCCCCGACCGCGCGACCTTCCTCTTCATCGACTACAAGGGAGGCGCCGCGTTCGCCGATTGCGTGGCACTGCCCCACACCGTCGGACTCGTCACCGACCTGTCGCCGCACCTCGTTCGCCGCGCCCTCACGTCGTTGCGAGCGGAGCTGCGCTACCGGGAGCACCTGCTCAACCGCAAGAAGGCGAAGGACCTGGTCTCGCTCGAGAAGACCGGCGACCCCGAGACTCCGCCCAGCCTGCTGATCGTGGTGGACGAGTTCGCCGCGCTGGTGCAGGAGGTGCCCGAGTTCGTCGATGGCGTCGTCGACGTCGCTCAGCGTGGTCGATCTCTCGGACTGCACCTGATTCTCGCTACCCAGCGCCCCGCCGGCGTCATCAAAGACAATCTGCGCGCCAATACGAACTTGCGCATCGCTTTGCGCATGGCCGATGCCGAAGACTCCTCCGACATCCTCGGAACTCCGATGGCCGCCTACTTCGATCAGTCGATTCCGGGGCGCGGAGCCGCGAAGACGGGTCCTGGCAGGCTCGCTTCCTTCCAGACCGGATACGCGGGCGGGTGGACGACGAATGAGCCTCCACGTCCACGCATCGACATCAGTGAGATGAACTTCGGCGCCGGAGCGGAATGGGAGGTGCCGGAGGTCGAAGTGGTCGAGGCGGCCGACCCCGGGCCGAACGATATCGCGCGACTGGTCGCATCCATTCGCACGGCGGCCCGCAGGGCCGACATCCCCGACCCGCGCAAGCCGTGGCTCGACGAACTCGCCGCTGTCTACGACTTCTCTCTGCTGCCCAACCCGCGCACCGACGAGCGGCTGCTGCTCGGCGTGATCGACGAGCCGGAGAATCAGATTCAGCCGACGGTGTTCTACGAGCCCGACCGCGACGGCAACATGGCCGTCTACGGAACGGGTGGCTCTGGCAAGAGCGCCACATTGCGCACGATCGCGGTCGCCGCGGCCATCACGCCCCGCGGCGGTCCGGTGCACGTCTACGGTCTCGACTTCGGATCGAGCGGGCTCAGCATGCTCGAGGAGCTGCCCCACGTGGGCGCGATCATCGACGGCGACGACGAGGAGCGGGTCATCCGCCTGCTTCGCATGCTGCGCGACACCGTCGACGACCGTTCCGTGCGGTACTCGGCCGTTCGGGCAGGCAGTATCGGCGAGTACCGGCGCATCGCCGGGGTTCCCGAGGAGCCCCGCATCATCGTCCTGGTCGACGGCATCGGTGCCTTCCGCGAGCAGTACGAGTTCGGCGGGCACTCCGCCTGGTTCACGACGTTCTCTCAGATCGCGAGCGACGGACGCCAGGTCGGTGTGCACATCGTTCTCTCGGGCGACCGTCCCAACTCGGTTCCGGCCTCACTCGGATCCACGGTGCAGCGCCGACTGGTGCTGCGCATGGCGAGCGAAGACGACTATCAGCTGGTGGGAGTGCCCAAAGACACCCTTACCGTGACCTCGCCTCCCGGCCGTGGCCTGATGGGCGGAAACGAGATCCAGATCGCCGTGCTCGGTGCCGACCCGAACGTGGCGATCCAGTCGCGCGAAGTATCCAAGCTCGCCGAGGCCATGCGCCGCCAGGGAATCCCCGAGGCCCCGCCCATTCAGAAGCTGTCCGACTCGATTGCGCTCTCGACCCTTCCCGCCACGGCGGGCGGGCTGCCGGTGATCGCCGTGCGCGACGACAACCTGGCCCCGCTCGGCATCGCGCCGCGCGGAGCGTTCATGGTGTCGGGCTCCGGACAGAGCGGCCGTTCTACGGCGCTCGCGACCATGGCTGCCGCACTGCGTCGGGCGCAGCCGGGCATCCGGCTCGTGCACATCTCGCCGCGCAAGACGTCGCTCACGCCCCTGCCGTTCTGGTCGATGTCGATCTCCGACCCGACCCAGGTCACCGCTTTCGCCGATGACCTGCAGAGCCAGCTCGACGCAGGAACCCTGCGGCCCGACTCGCTCGCGATCTTCGTGGAGAACATCGGAGACCTCACGGGGACGATGGCGGAGAACGATATCGACCGCCTGATCAAGCGGGCGCTGCGCGATGACGTGTTCGTGGTGGGCGAGAGCGAGACGGCCACCTGGTCGGCCGCGTGGACGCTGGCCGGCTCGTTCAAGGGCGCCAAACGCGGCCTGCTGCTGGTTCCGGGCGAACTGGATGGCGACACGCTGCTCGGCACATCGCTCGGCCGCTTCCGCCGCGCAGACCTGCCGCCGGGCCGCGGATTCCTGGTGCAGCAGGGCCGCATCACCAAGGTGCAGGTGGCGCTCCCCGATGCGTGAGATCCTGCGCTGATCGAGTAGCGAGGAACGAGCGTATCGAGATCATTCGCCGCATGGGGAGTTCTCCCCATCGACTCCACTAGCCGCATCGCCCTAGTCTGAACACGTGAGATCGACTCACAGGATGTAGCGAAACCGGAACCGCCGGCTCGCCAGGAAAATAAGGAGAAAACAATGGCCGTATGGGGTCTTGACGTTGACCAGGTTCGTAGCCTCGGAAAGCAGCTCAACCAGCAGTCGCAGCAGGTCCAGACGATCCTGACGACGCTCACCAGCGCACTGCAGAGCGTGCAGTGGACCGGTCCTGACGCGGAGAACTTCCGCAGCGAGTGGAGCGGAACTCACACCGCCGCCCTCAAGCAGGTCATCGCCGCACTCGAGGACGCTTCGCAGAAGGCAGCAAAGAACGCTGCCGACCAGGAGAGCACCTCGAACGCGTAGCACTCTTCTCCGGGTTCTCCGGAATCAGGCGGGCGTCGAGCATTCGACGCCCGCCTGTGGTGTTTCTCCCCTCATGAAAGGCTCCACGGCTCGATGTCGCGCACACTGACCTTCCCCAGTTCGGATGCCCCGGCACTTCCGATCGTGTCGATCGACGTGCCCGACGACTGGCACGTGCTGTCGACAACGGCCGCGCTGCTCGCCACAGCCAAAGAGGTCGAACAGGGCGAGTTCCGTCCCAACGTCGTCGTGGCCATCTCACGGTTCGGGCAGGGCTACACCCTCGACACCGCCATTCGTGCCGTGATCGAGAAGGTCTCGTCTATCGAGGGGGTGGCCGAGCTGGGCCGCGATCGCCCCGAGGTTCTCGGCCGCGCCGGGTTCCGCATTGAGTTCAGCTACCCCGATCGGCGCGCGGGCACGCTCATGCAGGCCGTTCGACTGGCCCTCGTCTCCAACGGCCCTGCACTCGATCTGGTGCAGGTGACGGCCACGGCCACGGCCACTCAGGCCAGGGAGATCTGGGCCGAGATCCGCTCGATTCAGGCCAGCGCCACGCTGTCCTGATCCGCTGTCACTGCGGCGTCACTCGCGGGTCACCGTCGTGTCATACCCGTGTCACGGATGCGTTATGGCGCCGTCACGACAGAGTCACGGCCCGGTCATGGGTGCCAAGCGAGACTTCTCTTGATTAGGGGAGTCATCATGACCACACACGTCCGCGCTCAGTCGCGACACTTTCTCGGCCTCGGGGCCGCTCGCCGCAGACTGCTCGTCGCCGCCGCGCTGCTGGCCGTCGCCGCCGTCTCGTGCCTGCCGCTTCTGGGAGCGAGCAGCGCATCCGCCGTACCGCAGCCGATCTCGCAGTGCAACGGCACAGACAACGACACGAACCTGGCCGTCGAGTGCCGCGTGGTCGTCACGAACACAGTGAACGTCGCCACCGGGGTGAACAGCAGCTCGACCGTCGTCACCGAGTGCCACGGGGTCGCCGGTGCGCCTCCTCTCTGCGCGACGCCTGTGACGTTCAACACGAACGATCTGGTGTCGACGGTCACCCAGTGCAACGGCTCGGGCAATGGCACGGGCGGCACGGTGATCTGCCGGGTGGATGTCGTGAACAACATCGTGGGAACGGCCACGCCGCAGTCAATAACGGTCAACCAGTGCCAGGGCTCGGCGGATGGCGGTGGCACCTTCCTCAACTGCTCCTCTTTTGAGAGCACCGACCCGTCGACCGCGACGGTCGTACAGTGCAACGGCTCAGGAGTGGGTGGTGGCGGCGGCGTGACGTGCACCGTCGGCGGCAACTCGACAGCCTCGATCATCCCGACCAAGGTCAACCAGTGTGTCGGTTCCGGCACTGCAGGTGGAGCCTTCGTGACCTGTGCGGTGACGTTCACGACGAACATCGTTCCTGCCCCGACTGACGGCGGTACCGACGGGGGAACCGGCGGGACCGATGGGGGAACCGGCGGTACTGACGGAGGAACCGGCGGTACGGACGGTGGCACAGGTGGTGGCGACTCAGGCACTCCCGGCGGCCCGGGAACGCCTGGCAACCCCGGAACCCCCGGAAACCCTTCGGGAACCGGTGCTGGAGCGGGCGGAACGCTCGCCAATACGGGAATGCCTGTCGAGAACATGCTGCTCGGTGGGGCGTCGGTTCTGCTCCTCGGACTGGGCGTAGCAGCACTCGCGCGTCGCCGACACACAGTGAAGCGCTGAACGCCCAGGATTCGCCGCTGGCTCCACATGCCCGCATATGGGAATATGTGTCTCTAGGAGCGAATCCATCACATGTTGCCTCAGCACAGCCCGAGCTCTCCGGTCGTTACGACACGGAGGGTTTCGGGGTGGGCGGCGACATGATCGAGGTCGACGTTCTCGGTCCCTTGACCGTTCGCTACGACGGTCACGAGATACTCGGTCTTTCGGTCGGAACCAAACGGCTTATCGCTTTTCTCGCCCTCAGGCCGCGAGGAGCGCGTCTAGCCATTTCCGGCGAAATGTGGCCCGATGTCACCGAACGTCGTGCCAGTGACAGCCTGCGCTCGGCACTCACCCGCCTCGAAGACGCGATCAAACCGGCGATCACGATGACGCCGGCCGGGCTCAGCCTGGCTCCCGGTGTGATCGTCGACCTGAACGTGGCACGAGAATCGGCGAGGCGTCTGCTGCAGCCCGGCAACGCATCCACGGCCGCTGATCTCAGCACGGCCGCAATCGAGGCTTTCGCCACTCGCATCCTGCCCGACTGGTACGACGAGTGGGTTCTCTCCGAGGTCGAGGATTGGCGCCAGCTTCGGTTGCACGCGCTCGAGGCGCAGGCGGAGCTGCTGATTCTCGAGGGCAATCTCCGCGCTGCTGCATGGGCGGCTCGCGCCGCCATGAGGGTGGAGCCGCTACGTCAGAGCGCGATCGTGAGCCTCATCAAGGTGCACTTGGCCGAAGGCAATCAGTCGGAAGCGCTGCGTGACGTCGATATCTATACGGCACTACTGCAGAAGGAGCTCGGACTCGAGCCCACGTCGATTCTCACCGATCTGGTGGCGCCGCTTCGCCGCTAGCCGCTGATGCTCGCCTGCGCGTGCGCTCTTGACCTTTCTCAGGGGCGGGCGCAATCCCCCTCGGTCACATGGCATGGTGTGGGAGCGTGTCTCCCTAGGGGGTCGACATCACATGTCGTCACAAAACTGGATTCACCGGATCTATCCCGTCGATGCGCCCGAGCTCGGGACGGGCTCGGCCATGATCGAGATCGATCTACTCGGGTCGTTCGCGGTGCGCCACAATGGCGCCGAGGTACTCGGCCTATCGTCAGGAACCAAGCGTCTCCTGGCCTTCCTGGCCCTGCGAGCACATGGAACGAGGCTCGCCATCTCGGGCGAGATGTGGCCGCATGTCACCGAGCGGCGCGCGGGCGACAGCCTCCGCTCCGCGCTCGCCCGCCTCGAAGACGAGATCAGACCCGCCGTAACCATGGATCATGCCGGCCTGGGTCTAGCACCGGGCGTCAGGGTCGACCTCAATCTGGCAAAGGAGGCGGCGCGACGGCTGTTGCAGCCGGGCGAGGCATCCATCGTCGACGATCTCGGCATCACGGCGATCACGGCCTTCTCGTCGCGTATCCTTCCCGATTGGTACGACGGTTGGGTGCTGGCCGAGGTTGAGGACTGGCGGCAGTTGCGCCTGTACGCTCTCGAAGAACAGGCCGAGCTGCTGATCGGCGAGGGCAATCTCAGGGCGGCCGCTCAGGCTGCGCGGGCGGCGATGCGAGTCGAACCGCTTCGGCAGAGCGCCGTCGTCAGCCTCGTCCGCGTGCACCTCGCTGAGGGCAACCAGTCGGAGGCCCTGCGGGACTTCGAGGCCTACAGGACACTCCTGCTGACGGAACTGCACCTCGAACCGACGGCCATTCTGACCGATCTCGTCGCACCGCTGCGCACGCACTGAGGGAGCGCAGCGGCATATGGGCAACGACAAGCATCGGGCCGCGTAAACTGGAGCAGTTCACGAACTCGAAAGCAGGCCGCGCGGTGACTACCCAGCACGCCACGCTCGAGGCGCAGTCGCCCTACTGGGGCGTACCGATCGCCCGGGCGATTCCGGCGATCGTCGTAGCCCTCGTGGTCACCTTCACGCCGAACCATTCGAGCGTCATCGGCCTTCTGGTTTTCGGTGCCTTCGCGCTCGCATCCGGCGTACTGACGGGCATCCTGACCCTGCGGGCCGTGCCCGCGGGCACGAACCGCAGCCTTCTTCTGACCCAGGCCGCCACGAGTGTCGTGGCGGGCGGGCTCGCGCTGGGGTTGCAAGGCTTCGGGCTCGGCTTCCTGCTCTATCTCGTGAGCGTCTGGGCCGCGATAACCGCAATTCTCGAGCTGGTCACCGGGCTGCGCTCGCGGAGCGAAGCGCCCGCGAAAGACTGGATCGCCATGGGCGGGCTCACCGGTGTTCTCGCGCTGGTCTTCCTTCTCCTCCCTCTCACAGACCTCGTCGCCGTGGGCCTCTTCGGCGCATACGGAGCGGTTCTCGGAATCTATCTCGTCATCGCGGGGCTGTCGCTCCGCTGGGGCACGCAAGCCGCCCCCTCAATGAAGGACAATGTGATCCCGCAGGTGCAGCCGTGACCCAGCCATCCAAGCGCGACGTCTTCAAGCCGGTCGAACTCATCGTTCTGTCGGCCGTGATGGCCCTGTTCGTAGGGCTCACTGTGCTGCTGTCCACGCGCAATCCGTTGCTGGCGGTGATCTTCTTCGGGGTCGCCTTCATCGTCGTTCTCGTGGTGATCGCGATGATGGTGTTGACGTTCAAGCCGAACAAAGATGAGCAGACGGAGCTCGATGACGAGGAACTGCCGCCTTCTGGGCATTAGGGGTTCTTTGTGGGGCGCGGGTTGGGGTGGCTCGGCTCGGGGTGTGCGTTTTCAGCTCAGACAATGACTGTGGATGACGACCACTCCGCGGCGCTCGTTCCTCGCGCTGCTCCGGGTCATCATCCACAGCCATAACTCGCAAGAAAACGCACACCCCTCCCCGGGCTGAGTTCGCTTCGGTCGCCGAGTTCGCTTCGCTCACCGGCTGCTTCGGCTTGGATGCGCTGTTCCCCATCCGTTCTTCTCTAGAACGGGAGGAGATTTCGCACATCGACGCGCTATTTGCGTCGGATGTACGTAGTTCCTCCCTTTCGTACGCGCGGATGGCTCGAGGTCGGCGTGCGCCAGGGGAGGACAATCCGCTTGGAAGCTAGCGGTGCAACGTATTCAGGCGCGGGTTCCCGCTGCTTCGCAGGTCGCGAACACGAAAGTGTGCTCAGTTCGCCAAAAATGCTTCGGGAGGAGTGACCCCTTAAGACAGGGCTTCTTTCAGGGTCTTGAGGGACTGCTGGGCGGTTCTGCGCACCTCTTTGTCGGGGTCGCGCAGGAGCGACTCGAGCGTGTCCTGAGTCGAGGGGTCGCCTGTCGCCGCGAGTGCTCTGGCCGCCGCCGCGCGGACGCGGGCGTGGTCGTCTGTCGTGAGGGCCGTGAGGGCTTCGGGGGCTGCGATCGAGCGCAGGGCCGCCACCTTGGCGCACATCTCGCGCACCCGCCATGCCTGGTTGCCGAGGCCGGCGATGACGGCCGGCGCCGCGGCATCCGACCAGACGTAGTTCAGGGCGCGTGCGCCCCACAGCTCGGGCCAGTAGAGCGACGGCGCGCCAGCAAGGATTCCGTCGGCGTGTGGGCCCCCGACGACGCGCAAGAACTCCTCACCCTCGTAGCCGCCCTCGAGCAGAGACCGCGCGCGCAGCACAACCGAGGTCTCGCCCTCGCTGTCGACGGCTGCCTGGATGCGCTCTTCGAGCGACGCGGTGTGGTGGGAAGGAGTCTCGCTGTCGTGTGCCATAAGACACCAAGGCTACCGCGGGCGCCCGAGAGGGCTTTAGAGGATGTGCTCCACCAGAGCCGAGGAGATGCCCACATAGGTGTGCGGGGTGAGTGCGAGCAGCCGCTGCTTGGCCGCGTCGCCGATGTCGAGGCCATCGACGAACGCGGCCAGGTCGTCGGCGCCGATGCGCTTGCCTCGGGTGAGCTCTTTGAGCAGGGCGTAGGGATCGGTGATCGACGAACGACCGGCCGTTATCTCGGCCCGCACCACGGTCTGGATGGCCTCCGCCAGGACCTCCCAGTTGGTGTCGAGGTCTTCGGCCAGCAGCTCGCGGTTCAGTGAGATCTGGCCGAGGCCTGCCGTGATGTTCGACAGCGCGAGCAGCGAGTGACCGAGGGCGACGCCCACATTGCGCTGCGTGGTCGAGTCGGTGAGGTCGCGCTGCAGACGGCTGGTGACGAGGGTCTGCGCGAGCGAGTCGAGAAGAGCGCTCGAGAGCTCGAGGTTGGCCTCGGCGTTCTCGAACTTGATCGGGTTGATCTTGTGCGGCATGGTCGACGAGCCCGTGGCGCCAGCGACGGGGATCTGGGTGAAGTAGCCGAGCGAGATGTAGGTCCACACGTCGGTGCAGAGGTTGTGCAGAATGCGGTTGCCGTGGGCGACCTGAGAGTAGAGCTCGGCCTGCCAATCGTGCGACTCGATCTGGGTGGTGAGCGGGTTCCAGGTGAGTCCGAGCGACGTCACGAACTCGCGCGACACCGCCTGCCAGTCGAGGTCGCCGTCAGCCGAGAGGTGGGCTGCGAAGGTTCCGGTGGCGCCGGAGAACTTGCCGAGGTACTCGGCCGCCTCCACCTGCTTGCGGATGCGCTCGAGACGGTAGACCGTGACGGCCAGCTCTTTGCCCATGGTGGTGGGCGTCGCGGGCTGCCCGTGGGTGCGAGCGAGCATGGCATCGTCGCGGTACTGCACCGCCTGCGCCCTGAGCTCGTCGATGACCGCCCGGAACGCCGGCAGCCAGACCTCGGTCACGGCATCCCGAATGACGAGCGCGTAGCTGAGGTTGTTGATGTCTTCGCTGGTGGCCGCGAAGTGCGTGAGCTCGGCGATGTCATTGAGGCCCAGTTCGCTGAGCCTGCGGCGCACGTAGTACTCCACGGCCTTCACGTCGTGCTTCGTCGTCGACTCGAGGGCTCCGAGCTCTGCGACCTCGTCGTCTCCGAAGTTCGGGGCGAGCTGGCGTAGCTGGCGCTGCTTCTCGAGCTCGATCGGAGTCGAGCCGAAGAGCGAGTGGTCGGTGAGGTAGATCAGCCATTCGACCTCGACCTGGATGCGGGCGCGGTTGAGCCCGGCCTCTGACAGAAACTCGCCCAGCTCGGATACGGCCGACGCATAGCGACCGTCGAGGGGGCTGAGGGGCTGGGGGGAAAGGGCGCTCATAGTGAGGGGTAACTCCAGGGCTGGGCGGCCTTCAGGCCGCGATGGTCAAGCGTGGGTGGATGTCTGCGGCGCGCGAAACGCCGGCTCGAGCTGGGCGAACAAGGCCGCGCAGGCCTGCTCGATGGTGGTGAGCACGGCCGCGAACGTGGCCGGGTCGGCGTAGTACGGGTCTGGAACGTCGAGTTGGCGCCCCGGATCGGTGTCGAAGCTCGTGAGCAGCCTGATCTTCGACCTGTCGGAGTCGCTCGATGCCCACGAGCGGATTGCCCGCTCATGCGTGCGGTCGAGCGCGATGATCAGATCGAGGTCGTCGAACGACGACGAGTCGAACTGCTTGGCTCGATGCATGGATGCGTCGTAACCGCGATCCGCGAGGGCGTCGATCGTGCGCGGGTCGGCTTGCTCCCCCACGTGCCATTCGCCCGTGCCAGCGCTGGTCACCGAGACCCGATGGCCGAGGCCGGCCTTCTGAACCATGTCGCGAAGCACGATCTCCGCCATCGGAGAGCGACAGATGTTGCCCGTACAGACCATGCAGACGCGAAAGACTCCAGGGGGAATCTCGTCTCGCTCGTGGGGCATGCCTCTATCTTGGTGCAGATTCCTCTCCTCCACATCAGCCGTCTGCTCATCACCGCTCCCCCGATCGTGGCCGCGGCTGCGTCGTCGACCGGATCGACGGTGACACTGGTGCCGTGACAGATCATCCAAACCCCCTTCTGACCCACGTGAGCTCCGCCCTCGAGCACGACCGAGCCGCCGTGCAGGCACTGAGCACCGCCCTCTGCACCGAACTGTTGCCCACCGTCGTGCGCGACGACTCACCGGGGTGGCAGGGCCTCGCACGACGGTCATTCGACATGAGGTGCGAGCACGTGGCAGCTGATGTGCGCCGAGTGTCATCGGCTCTCGGCGAGATCGACGGCTTGCTGGTCGGCGCCATCGAGAGGCTCGGAGCGACGCCGTGACCCGTGACACAGACGAACTCGTGGTTTCTGGCGGGGGCAGTTTTGCCGTATCGACAGACGAGATCGCGACCACCGCCTTTCGGCTGAGATCCATCGAGACCGAGGCACTCGCGGCGGCCGGGCGGCTCAGGGCACTCCAGCTCTGCCTCGACCCGCTGGTGGCCGCTCAGGCGCCGACAGTGCCGACGCTGGTTCTGCAGGCCGCGCACGAGCTCGAACAGGCATCGCACACTGCGGGCGAACTCGACTTCTCTCTGCGGTTGGCCGCCGAGGCATACGGAATGGTCGAGGACACCATGGTCGACGGAATCCGCATGGCCTCCGGCGTCGTCGGCAACGTGCTCGGGCATATCGCCCCTTTCCTCTTTCTGGCGGGCTCACCGCTTCTTGCTGCAGCAGGATCGGGGGTGCTCTTCGGCCTGGCGACGCGGCCGGGCACCTCGAAGAATCCCGCCGATGCCGCCGAGTGGATGCGCGAGCATCCGGAACTCGCCAACAACCCGGCCGTCACGGCCGCCGTTCGCCTGCTCTTCTCATCGAGTGACGACATCATCGCGGGGCTGCTCGGAGTTCCTCCCGGCGCGGGCGCCGTCATCGGCGATGATGGGCTCGGTCTCTTCGGCATCAGAGAGGCCGCCGGGCTCGTGCTCGTCGCGGCAGGGGTCGCGGGCGCTGGCAGTGCGGGGCGTGGGCCACTCATCGAGACTCCAGTGCGCACCACGAGGGTCTCGACATCGCCTGTCACGGCACCCTCCAGCATCTCTGATCTGGCTTCTCGGATGCCGGCCACGAGCAGCGCGGGATCGCAGATCAAGATCGAGAAGTACGCCGACGCCGACGGAAACCCGTCGTACATCGTCTATCTCGGCGGAACCGTCGACATGAACGCCATGCCGAGCGGTGAAGCGTTCGACATGACGAGCAACGTCACGTCGATGGGTGCGGGCGACGGCGCCTCGTACCGCGCCGCGGTCGAGGCGATGCGTGATTCGGGCATCCAGCCGGGCGACCCGATCTTCGAGGTCGGCTACTCGCAGGGCGGTCTTCTGGCCGTGCAACTCGAGCAGTCGGGTGACTACAACGTGCAGGGCGTGGTGACGCTCGGCTCACCCGTGGGTCAACTCGAGACCGACGCGCCGACGCTCACCATCGCTCACACCGAAGATCTCGTACCGGCCCTCGGCGGCCTCGACACGGCATCCGGCGACGACCGCGTACTCGTTCGTCGCACCCTCTACGACGATGCGCCTATCCCCGTGGGCGACGCCTTTCCGTCGCACGATCTGGGCGCCTACCGAGAGACGGCCGAGCTGGTCGACGGATCGAGAGACCAGAGGGTCGAGAAGTTCATCGACGATGCAGCGCCGTTTCTGTCGGGAACAGCGCCAGGAACGGCGACGGAGTATCGCGCCGAACGGGTCGAGAGGTGAGCGCAGCTGTGACCAGGCGCCGTCGCCTCGGGTCAGTCCTTGTCGTTGCCGGCGAGGGGGCGCAGGATCGAGCCGATGATCGCCGAGAGGATGGCGAGCACGAGGGCGCCGAGCACGGCCCAGCCGAAGCCGGCCACTGTCAGGCCGAATCCGAAGAGCTGCGAGAACCAGGCTGCGAGCATCAGGAGCAGGGCGTTGACCACCAACGAGAGCAGGCCGAGGGTGAGGACGTACAGGGGGAAGGCGACGATGCGGATCGCCGTGCCCACGATGCCGTTGACCACACCGAAGATCAGCGCCACGAACAGGAACGAGAGAATCGTGCCGAGAGTGTCGTCTTCAAAGGGGTCGACGGCGACTCCTGTGACGATGAGCGTGGTCAGCCACAGGGCGATCGCGTTGGCCACCAGAGAGACGAAAAATCTGCGCATGCGCCCAGTATTCCAGGTCGTCGGCTAGCTCGACAGCGCCCCGTAGGCTCTGTCGCGACCGGGCGTCGCGCGCAGCTCGGAGCCGAGCAGACGGCTGCGGTCGCGGAGTTCTGTGTCGGTGAGCAGCGACTGGGCAGCGGCGCGCAACTCGTCGACCGATGCCGTATTCGGGGCCAACGCGAGGCCGTATCCCCGCGATTCGACAGCCTCTGCGCCCGCGAATTGGTCGGTCGAGAACGGCAACACCAGCATCGGCACCCCGGCCGTCGCCGCCTCGGTGACACTGTTGTTGCCTCCGTGCGTCACGGCGAGCACAGCGTGCTTCAGCATCGTGACCTGCGGCAAGAACTCGCGCACCAGCCACGTGTGGGGCAGCTCGCCCAGATCGCGTCGGTCGGCCGAGCCGATGGCCACCGCCACCCGCACGTCGAGCGGCCGCAGCGCATCCGCCACTCGAGCCAGCACATCGGCGCGAACAGAGAGAAAACTGCCGAAGCTCACGTAGACGATCGGCGCCCCTCCCCTGCTGAGCCAGGCGTCGACCTCGGGGTCGGCGGGCTCGTCACGGATGGCGGAGCCGAGAAAAGCGTGCGTAGCGAGCTGCGCCGTGCGCTCCGGGTCGTGCAATTGGCCCGGGTAGTTGAGCAGCAGAGTATCGCCGTGCTCGGCGAAGGCGTCCGACGACGAGGCAGCACTCGGATCCAGCACGGCAAGTGCGTCGTTCCATTGCTCGGTGAAACGATCGCGCACGAGAATGCAGCTGGCGCGCAGACGCTCGAGCGCATCGACGTCGGGATCGAAAGCTCGCGGCCATGACGTCGGATAGCCGTATACCTCTCCGGCTATGGGTAGTGCGCTGGGGTGGCCGAGCACCACATCGGCGTGGCGGATGCCCGCGGCCTGCAGGGCGAGCCGGGCCGTGAACGCGAGATGGTCGACGATCACCGCATCCGGTTTCACCTGATCGATGACCTTCAGTACAGCGCTCGCGGTCTCGAGCGGCTGCCACAACAGATCGGTCGTGCGTTGAGACGCCTGATAGGCGAGGGTGTCGACGAGTCCTCGACGGGTGGCATCGAAGAAGCCGCGCAGGGAGTCGTCTTCGCCCGCCGGTTGCTCCTCCGCGCGGATCGTTCCCGGATTGGAGCCACGCCCGAGTCGCAGCTCGGCGCCGCGAAAGCCGAACGACGAGACGATCGACGAGGTCGCGGGCCCGGATGCGACGACCACGTCGTCTCCTCGGTCGCGCCACGCTGTGGCCAGGGTTGCAAGAGGCAGCAAGTGCGACGCGTAGTCGGGGCTGATGACGAGCAGCGTCACGAGGCGTTGCCCGTGCTCGACAGCGACATGCCCTCGAGGCGCCTGGTCTCGGCGACGTTCGTGTACACCCGCTCGAGAGCCGTAGCCATGGCTTGCACGGTGAAGCGATCGCGCACGATGCCGCGGGCAGCCTCCACCCGGGCAAAATCATCGTCGGCGGCGATTCGCAGGGCCTCGGTCATGCCGCGACGCACCCCGGTGGCAGAGCCGGTGTCGACCAGAATTCCCGTGACACCGTCGTCGACATACGTCGCCGGACCGCCCGCATCGGGCGTGACCACGACGAGCCCGGCAGCCAGGGCTTCGAGAATCGCGATGCCGAACTCCTCTTTCAGACTGCCGCACACGTAGATGCCGGATGCGCCTACGAGATCACCCGATCCGAGTCGCGTCGCGGCGAGCCAGCGTGACACGACATCGTTGGGTCGATGCCCGGCGAGCACGAGGCCGTCGGCTGCTCGAGGGTTCTCGCGCAGCACCCGGTCGATCGCGTCGAGTTGCGACTGCTCGTCGGCCGACGGTGCGAGCAGGTCGCCACCCACGATCACGAGATTGCAGTTGTCGAACAGAGCCGCATCCGTCGCCCAGGCCTCGACGATGGTCGCCATGCCCTTCACCCGGTGAAGGCGGCCCACGCTCAGCGCGATGGGCAGGCCTCGACGGTGCTCCGGTAGGGCAGCGATCAGCGCGTCGAGCGCATCGATGGCGTCATGTGCTTCGCCGGCGCCGGCGTTGCGCGCCTCGACCTCGATGAGTGCGTTGTCGATGGTCGCGAGGTCGATTCCTTCGGGCACCACGGTGTAGTGATCTGGTGACTCGTCGATGTCGATGCCCAGCAGCTCTTGCAGTTCAGCGCGCAGCGCGGGTCGGGGAAACAGCACGGTGTGCTCGGCGTCGGCGGCGAGACGCTGCACGAGCCGGTGACGGAACCAATAGTGCTCCTGCTCGTCGACGTCGCCGAAGTTGGCGGCGGTCAGAGAGCCCGCAACGTCGAGTGCGCGAATGACGCCGTGGGGATCGGGCGCCAGCGTGAACACCACAGGGATTCCCAGCTCGCGAGCCACGCTCGACGCGGCCATGCTGCCGACATCGGCCATCCGCAGATGAAGAACGTCGACAGGGCCGAGCGCCGTCAGCGCGCGACGAATTCCGCGCTCGGCCGCGACCCTGGTGTGCCATGAGCGGGCCTGCGGGCTCGGCTCCGACAGCAGGGGCACGGGAACGAAGTCATGGTCGGCGCCCGTGCGCGCTGCAAGGTCGAGCAGGCTGTCGGCAGCAGCGCCGGCATCCCCTCGAGACATGGTCAGCACACGGTCGATGCCATCGAGGTTGGCCAGGGCGTCGCCGAGGCGCACGAGCAGCGTGGCCACTCCCCCGTTGTCGCCGGCGCCGGCGCGGGTGAGGCCCCGGTCGATGTCGGCATGCAAGAAGAGCTGGGCCACAGTGAGGCCGTCGCCGAGCCGGATGGCGGCCGGAGCGTCGCCGAGGTCGATCAGGGCCAGGCGCGCCGCGTTGGCGATCGTTCGCGATCCCGTGGCGTCGGCGTCGCTGTCGACCGAGGCGAGTTCGCGCACCAGATTGAGTCCACGCTCGTCGCCTCTGCGGTCGCCGAGTCCGGCGATCGCGGCGATCCGCACGTCGTCGTGCTCTGCAGTGTCGGAGGCGATCTCGCGCAGAGCCCGCCCGGCGACCCGCCCGGATACGAGTCCGAGCGTCTCGACGAGCCGGGTTCGTGCGTCGATCGCGACCTCGGCGACGAGAGCGCCCTCCAAAGCCAACGCGACGTGATCCGGGGCCGAGACCGCCCACTGCTGCAGCGTGCGCTGAGCGAGCATGCCGGTGAAGCCCGCCTGCACGACGCAGGCGACAAGACGCGACACGGCATCCAAGCGGGGAAGTCGGCTACCGAACGCCCAGGCGGCGTGCTCTCTCAGAAACGCCCTGTCGCTCGAAAGCAGTTCAGATAGAGCGTCGTCGGCCTCGTCGTCGAAGACGCGGCCGAGCGCGTGCACCGCGGCTATCGCCACGAGCTGGTTCTGTTCGTCGTCGATGGCACGACGCAGGATGCCGACGGCCTGGCGCCCTCCCGCCCGCGATGCGGTCAGCGCGAGATCATCGGCGGCGCGCACCACATCGAGGAGGAAAGGGGTTCGGCGAAGACGCTCGAGGGCGGCGGTCAGTTCCATCGCGGTGGTGTTTCCATGGTGCGGGTGATCCGAATTCGTGAGTATGAGGTGTCGCGGGTCTATTCGGAGCCGTCACTGTGACGGATCGGACTCGTACTCTTCGAGTACACGCGACTTCTCATTGCGCTGCAATGCCATTGACAGGCGCCCACTCAACACACAGTTGGAGCCGCGCATGTGCGAAGGTGGAGCGTATGGCACTCATGCGAAACGCCACGGCCCGGGCAGGCGAGGTGATAGTGCGCAATAACGTGCAGATCTCCGGTCCAGACGACGCGCCAGTGCTGGTGTTCGCTCACGGCTTCGGCTGCGACCAGACCATGTACTCGCGCATACTGCCCTATTTCGAAGGCCGGTACCGCATCGTTCTGTTCGACCACGTGGGCTCAGGCCGGTCGTCTCTCGACGAGTACGACGCGGTCAAGTACGCGACGCTCGACCAATATGTCGACGATCTCATCGAACTCTGCCATGCGTTGCAACTCACCGACGTGACCCTGATCGCGCACAGCTTCTCGGCCCTGCTCGCCATCGCCGCAGGCGTCACGTCCCCCGAGATCTTCCGTGAGCTCGTTCTCCTCGCCCCGACGCCCTCCTACATCGACGACCCCGACACCGGCTACGAAGGCGGGTTCAGTCGCGCGGACATCGACGGACTCATGGAATCGCTCGACGACAACCATCTGGCCTGGGCTGCGATGATGGCGCCGGTGGTCATGAAGAACCCCGAGGTGCCGCAGTTGACCGACGAGCTCGAGGAGAGCTTCTGCCGCGTCGATCCTCGGGTGATGCGCACATTCGCCCGGGTGGCCTTTCTCTCGGACGTGCGCCCATTGCTGCCGCAGGTCGAGGTGTCGACTCTTATCGTGCAGTGCACGAACGACTCCCTCGCGCCGCTCCACGTGGGCGAGTACATGGAGGCGCACATGCCCCGCGCGACCGTCGTCGTTCTCGAGGCCGAGGGGCATGTGCCGCAGGTGAGTGCTCCAGAGGAGACCTCTCGCGCGATCCTGCGGTTTCTGGCCGAGCGCTGATCATGCCGACGCCGGGGCCCGTGGAGTTCGATTACGAGACGCTCTTCCGATCGGGGCCGGGCGGAATCCTGATCACGGATTCGAGCAACACCATCGTGCAAGCCAACGATCACATGCTCGCGTGGACCGGTTTCTCGAGGGACGAGCTGATCGGGACATCGTTGATCCGACTTCTCCCGCCGGCCGACCGCATTCTGTTCTCGGCTCGCGCAGTACCGCTGCTCCATCTCGAGGGGCGTGTCTCTGACATGTCGTTCAACGTGCTGGGCAAGGACCGCTCCGCGCGGCCCGTGCACCTCTCGGCCTCACGAGTGAATCAACGGCCTCAGGTTGAGTCGCAGAGGGCGGCTTCGATCGTCGGCACGACGGTGTTTCTCTTCACTCCTCGCAGAGATCGCAGCGCGGAGGAGGAACACCTCATCAGTGCGGTGCGTCACGCCGAGAAAGCCGATGCGCTGAGGCGAGAGGCGGAACACGATCTCGCTCGGTCAGCTCAATTCGATGCGCTGACATCTCTTCTGAGTCGTGTGGGTCTGATGCCGCGCCTCGTAGACATGGTGAGCCACGTGGAGCCCGGCGACGATCTCGTCACCATCGCGCTCGGCCTCGACCATTTCAGGGTCGTGAACGAGAGTTTGGGACAGGCCGCCGGCGACCAGGTCCTGAGAGCGATCGCGGGGCGCCTCGAGACTCTCGCCGACGGAGGTCTGCTCTGCGCGAGAGTCGGGGGCGACGAGTTCGTCGTGGTCGGTTCAGGACAAGGCCGTGGCGTGTCGTTCGCGGAGAGGATCCTCGAACTGGTCAGCGAGCCGATTCGGGTCGATGATCTCGACATCGTGGTAACCGCGAGCCTGGGGTTTTCCAACGCAGCCATCTCAACGGCACACGGCGATCGGCCGGCCAGCTTTGCGCGCTTTGCGGAGCTGCAGGTGCGTCAGGCCACGACGGCCATGTACAAAGCGAAGGCGACAGGCCGCAACCGGTGGAGACGCTTCACCTCGGCCGTCGACGACTCGGCGATCAATGAGATCAGGCTGCTCGGCGAGATTCGCAGTGGCCTTGCACACGCGCAGTTTCGCCTCGAGTATCAACCCCAGCTCCACGTCGAGACGGGGAGGCTTCACGGCTACGAGGCGCTGATGAGGTGGGATCATCCCGACCGGGGGGTGATCGGACCGGATGGTTTCATCGACGTGGCGGAGAGATCCGGCCTCGTGAACCACCTGGGCGCGTGGGCATTCCGCGAGGCCATCGACAGGTGCGTGCGGCTCAATGCTTCGCGGGGCGCGCTGCCCGTCACGATGTCGGTGAACGTCTCCGCTCGCCAACTGGACGACCCGCGCCTGGCCGAGATGATCGGCGAGCTGCTGAGTCAGAGCGGCCTCGACCCCGCGCTGCTCACACTCGAGATCACCGAAACCGGTCTCATCACCGACAGCCCGAGCGCCCATCGAAACCTCGAACTGCTGCACAGCCACGGCGTTCGACTCTCGATCGACGACTTCGGCACCGGTCACGCCGGCTTCGCCTACCTCAAGGACTTTCCCGTCGACGAATTGAAGATCGACGGCTCGTTCGTCACCGGGTTGGGCATCTCTGCCGAGGACACCGCCATCGTCGCCAGCTGCATCGACATCGGCCACGCCATGGGCATGACCGTCGTAGCCGAAAGGATCGAGACCCGCGAGCAGCTGGAGCGGCTCACCGAGATGGGTTGCGACATCATTCAGGGCTACTTCTACTCGGTACCCCTGGCAGAGGAGGCTCTGGAATCATGGCAATCGTCGGCGTGATTACCAGGCCGATCGAGATGTGCAGGCTGTAGCGTCATGCGTATGCCAGTGACCGACGCCCCGATTCCTCCGTATGACGGGCCCCGCGGCATCCTGCACGCCGACAGGCACGACGTCGCCGCCCGCCTCTTCGTTTCGACATTCCTGAAGAGGAATACATCGACGCTGCCCCGGGTCGACTTCGAGGTAGTCGGGATGGCCGGCCTTCAGGGCGAGCTGGCCGAGCTCGGCGGGTACTCGATGGGCTCGTTCACCCTCTTCGCAACCAGGCAGCCCTGGGCGATCACGACCCAGCTGGCCCTCGAGTGTGTTCTGATCTGGGAGCGGGCGTCGATAGCCGCGCGTTACGGGGACCAGGTCGTCGTGCTCGAGCCGGGCATGCGCATCCTCGTGTCGAGCGAGCCGGAGGCCGCAGCCGACCGGGCCATGGAACGAACCAGGCCCACATCGTGAGCAACGCGAGCGACACCCGGGACTTCACCGACTTCTGGCATCGAGCTGGGGTTCGTGCCGCCGTGGTGCTCGTCATCTTCGCCGTGGTCTTCTCGATCACAGGCATCGTCGGATCGTGGTTGTTCGCACCTGCTGTCGGCTGGATCGCGGCTGCGGGAACCTTTACCGTGTGGGTGTGGCTGTCGGTGCTGCGGCTGGATGCCGCCGATACGGCTGCTCATGCGACTCGGGAGGACCCCTCGCAGCGTATGGCGCAGACGCTCTTGATTCTGGCGAGCATCGCCAGCTTCGGTGCGATCGCGCTGTTGTTGGTCGAGGCGGGAAAGCTCGGCGAGAGAGCCACGCTGGGTCTTGTCGCCACGGCCTTGGCCACTGTGGCAGCGTCGTGGTGGCTGGTGCACACGCTGTATACGCTGCGCTATGCCGGCTTCTATTACAGAGCAGGTGGAAAGGGCATCGAGTTCAATCAGGACGAGCCGCCGCGCTACCTCGATTTCGCCTATCTGGCCTTCACGCTCGGGATGACCTTCCAGGTGTCCGACACCAACATCACGAGTTCGGTCCTGCGTGCCGAGGCGCTTCGACACGCTCTGCTGTCGTTCTTGCTCGGCGTCGTGGTGGTGGCGTCGACGATCAATCTCGTGTCGAGCGTGCTGAACTAGTCGACATTCGTCGCGGGGCCCGTCGACGACCTCTCGATGAGCTCAGGCAGCGATTGCGGCAGCTCGGTCGAGCGATCACCGTCGATGCGCGAGAGCAGGGTGCTGAGCATGTCGCGGCCGATCGTCTCGAAGTCCTGGCGTACCGTGGTGAGTGGCGGGGATACATATGCCGCTTCAGGAATGTCATCGAAACCGATGATGCTCATGTCGTGCGGGACGGTCAGGCCGCGCTCGTTGAGCGCATGGATCAGGCCGATCGACATCTGGTCGTTCGCGGCGAAAATCGCGGTGAGGCCCGTGAGATCGCAGGCTTCACCGAATCGGTGACCGGATGACGGTGACCAGTCGCCGACGCCGATCACCCGTGCCGAGAGATCGTTCGCTCCCAGTTCGTCGCGCCATCCGCGCTCGCGCTCGCGGGCGTCGACCGAATCTGCCGGGCCGGCGAGGTGGGCGATTCCACGGTGTCCCAGTGCGATGAGGTGTCGTACGGCGTTTCGTGCGCCGTTGTACTGGTCGGCGCCGACGGTGGCCAACCCGGTATGAGGGGTGGCTTCGAGGGCGACGAGGGGAATCGTCAGTTCCATTCCGGCGACGACGTCGACCGAGCCCTCATGGCCCGAGATGACAGCGATGCCTTCGACGTTCTGGCGCAGAAAGGCCTCGACCGCCCCTCGGATGGATCCGGGATCGCTATCGGTCATGTTGGCGGTGAAGACCGACCAGCGCGCATCGCGAGCCGCCGCATTGAAATACAGAACGGTAGAAGACGGCCCGTACTCCGGACCGCCGGTGGCGATCAGCCCGATTGTTCTCGATCGTCGCGTGACAAGTGCCCGCGCAGCGGGGGAGGGCACGTAACGAAGCTTCTTGATCGCCTCTTCGACGCGTACCCGTGTGGACGAACGCACATTCGGCAGGTCGTTGACCACTCGCGAGACCGTCTGATGCGACACACCCGCTAGCCGGGCTACGTCGAAGATCGTCGCTTGGCGCGGCGCCTCTTCCGTCACGTAGTCCACCTTATCCAGCGACACGCCCGTGATCGTGTCGTGAATCGAACACTAGTCGACTGCCACTGCGGCTCAGTCATCATCGCCGTCGCTCGAGTTCTCGGCGATGATCGTGAGAAGTCTCGCCACCGTGAGGTCGTGGTTCTCGAGGTCGGCCACTTTTCTCTTCTCGCGCAGGATGGCGATGCGGTGGCTGATGCGCAGCACCTCTTCGAGCTCAGCCGAGATGAAGACGACGGATAGCCCGTTGTCTGCCAGGTCGGAGACGAGGGTCTGAATCTCGGCCTTCGCGCCGACATCTATGCCTCTGGTGGGCTCGTCGAGAACGAGAAGGCGCGGTGCGATAGCAAGCCAGCGTGCCAGGAGAACCTTCTGCTGATTTCCCCCCGACAGCGTTCCCATCAGAGCGTCGGGGTCGGCAGGCCGGATGTTCATAGCCTGGATGTAGCTCGCGGCGAGCTCGTCTTGACGACGGCGGGGGATGCGCCGGAACCAGCCCATGTCGGCCTGCAGGGCGAGGGCGATGTTGTCGCGCACCGACAGATCACCGATGATCCCCTCGGTGCGCCGATTCTCGGACGCGTAAGCGATGCGATTCTGCATGGCCTTGCGCGGATTCGTCAGGCGCTCGGCTCGACCGTCGATGAGCAGTTCTCCGCCGTCGGCACGGTCGATGCCCGACAACAGGCGGGCGAGCTCGGTGCGCCCAGAGCCGAGAAGCCCTGCGATGCCCACGACTTCGCCTTCGTAGACCCGCAGATCGAATGCCTCGATCGCCCCTCGCCGCCCGAGCCCGATGGCGTTGATCAGAGGTTCCTCGTCGGAGAGGCCCCCTTCGACGTCGCTGTTGCTGGTGTGCGCGCGGATCGTCGCCAATGCGGGCAGGTCTTTGCCGACCATCTTCTGCACCAGGTCGATGCGCAGAAGGTCGGGGGTGAGGTACTCGCCGACGAGCCGCCCGTCGCGCAGAACGGTGATGCGGTCGGAGATCTCGTAGACCTGGTCGAGAAAGTGCGAGATGAAGAGAATCGCGACGCCCGACTCTTTGAGCCCCGCGATGATGCGGAACAACTCTGTCACTTCGTCGTTGTCGAGACTGGATGTCGGCTCGTCGAGCACGAGAACGCGTGCCTCGACATAGATGGCTCGGGCGATGGCGACGAGTTGCTGGATGGCGGGGGAGTGGTCGGCGAGCATCGACCGCGGATCGATGTCGAGTCGCATGGTCGCCAGGAGTCCCCGAGTTCGCTCGTGGGCGGCGCGCCAGTCGATGCCCCCGATGCGGGTGCGCGGTTCACGCCCGAGCATCACGTTCTCGGTGACGCTGAGATTGGGCAGGAGGTTGACCTCCTGGTAGACCGTGCTGATTCCTGCGCGTTGCGCTGCACTGGGAGTCGAGAACGACACCGGCCTGCCGTCCATCTCGATCGTCCCGCCGTGGATCGGCTGCACGCCGGTGAGGGCCTTGATCAGGGTGCTCTTTCCGGCGCCGTTCTCTCCCATGAGGGAATGGACTTCGCCCGGGAACAGGCGGAAGTCGACACCGTCGAGAGCCCGTGTGGCGGTGAACGTGACGGAGACGTCGGTGAAGCGGATGACGGGCTCAGCCTCGTTCACGTTCGCCTCCAGCGAGGAGTCGTCACAGGGGAACCTCCTCGTTCGTGCACGCGAGGACGCGTGCTCCCAGTGGGAATGTTAGGGCTCACATTTGGCATGCACAAGTCGAGGCCGGCGAACCTCGCCGGCGGTTCCGCGCCGAAACCTCCGTTGCCGATTCGTTATCGACGCCGTGCTGATACTCGCTTGACAGGGGGATCGGCACGCGGATATCGTCTCGCCTAAGCAAACTGTGAGCGCTAACAACTTTTCACAAAACGCCGAAGGATCTCAGGGACGAGATGACACGCTCCCGAAGTAGAGCCGCCCGGCCAGCGAATTGTTAGCCCTCACAACCTCAGCCCATTGCATCAATCACGGTTCACATTCACTCCGTCGGCATCTTCCTAGCCGACGGGTCTCAAGGAGGAGATCAATGTTCAAGGCACCTCGATTCAGGTCCATCGCAGGCCTCGCTCTGGTGGGGGCAGTCGCCCTCAGCCTGAGCGCCTGCTCGGCAAGCGGCGGCGGCGACGACAAAGCGGGCGACGGCAAAGACCTGACCACCATCGGGTTCGTCGCGGTCGGCCCCGAGGGCGGATGGCGTACGGCGAACGAGAAGAACATCCAGGACTCGTTCTCGGAGGAGAACGGATTCGAGCTGAAGTACGCTCCGGCCACCAACGGCGACCAGAACTCGCAGATCACGGCGTTCACCTCGTTCATCGATGAAGACGTCGACGCGATCCTGCTGTCGGCCACGGAGGCCACCGGCTGGGAGAGCATCCTCGAGCGGGCCAAGGAGGCCGAGATCCCCGTCGTGCTGCTCGACCGCGGCATCGAGCCGAACGACACCAAGCTCTACACGAGCCACATCGCGCCCGACAACGTCGGCATCAGCGCATCTGCCGCTGAGTGGGCGAACGAGCAGTTCCCCGACGGCGGCAACTACGTCGTGCTCGAAGGACCTCCCGGACTGTCGGTCGTGAACGACCGCAACAAGGGTTGGGACGAGAAGATCGACTCCAAGCTCACCAAGCTCGAGAGCCAGTCGGCCAACTGGTCGACCGAAGAGGCGAAGAGCGTCTTCGAGACGATCCTCAAGGCCAACAACAACAACGTCCAGCTCGTGTTCGCACAGAACGACGAGATGGGTCTCGGCGCGGCGCTCGCCGTCGAAGAGGCCGGTCTGAAGCCTGGCACCGACGTCAAGATCATCACGATCGACGGCACCAAGGCCGCTCTCGAGGCACTCGCGGCAGGTCGCCTCAGCTTCGTCGCCGAGTACAACCCGCTGTTCGGTGACACCGCTATCGACGTGGTCAACAAGGCCATCGCCGGCGACAAGGTCGAGTCCGACATCGTCGTTCCGAGCGTGACCTTCGACTCGCCCGAGGCCGCCACGACGGCGCTGCCCGACCGCAAGTACTGATTCACCCCGCTCATTCGGTTCCCCGAGCCACACGGCTCGGGGAACCGAATGGGCTCCCGCGTGGGAGACTCCATGCGACTCAAAGACGAGGCCGGCAGACGGCAGAACGAGCAGGCAGACATGGCAGCGACAGAGCCGATCGTCGAGATGACCGATATCTCGATCGAGTTCCCTGGCGTCAAAGCCCTCCAGAACGTGCAGCTGCGGCTGTACCCGGGTGAGGTGCACACCCTGATGGGTGAGAACGGTGCGGGCAAGTCCACCCTCATCAAGGCACTCACCGGTGTCTACAAGATCGACTCCGGCAGCATCCTGGTTTCTGGCGGCCCTCGGCAGTTCTCGGGAACGGCCGACGCCCAGAGCGCCGGCATCTCGACCGTCTATCAAGAGGTCAACCTCTGCGACAACCTCACCGTGGGCGAGAACGTGATGCTCGGAAACGAGATCCGCGGCGCCTTCGGCATCAACTGGAAGAAGACCCACCAGGCCGCCCACGAGGCCCTCGTCGGTCTCGGCCTCGGAGACCTCGACCCCCGTCAGCCCCTGTCGAGCATCTCGCTCGCCCTGCAGCAGCTCGTCGCCATCAGCCGTGCGATGGTGGCCAAATCGAAGGTGCTCATTCTCGATGAGCCCACCTCGAGCCTCGACGCCAACGAGGTCGAGGGTCTCTTCACGGTCATGCGTCGCCTGCGCGATCAGGGCGTCGCCATTCTCTTCGTCTCGCACTTTCTCGACCAGGTCTATGCGATCAGTGATCGCCTCACGGTGCTGCGCAACGGCGAGTTCGTGGGGGAGCACCTCACCCGCGACCTGGGCCGCAGCCAGCTGATCTCGCTCATGATCGGCAAGGACTTCGAGACTCTCGCATCGCTCGGCTCGAATAGACGACGGGATGCGCGGGAAAGCGGCGAGCAGCCCTTCTACAGCGCCACAGATCTCGGCCGAAAGGGCTCGATCGAGCCCGTCGACATCGCCGTCTACCCGGGCGAGGTGGTGGGCCTCGCCGGGCTTCTCGGCTCCGGCCGCACCGAACTCGGCCGCCTGATGTACGGCGCCGACCGCCCCGACTCGGGAGCGGTGACCATCGGAGGCAAGAGCACCGAGGTGCACAGCCCCGTGGCCGGACTCGCCACCAAGATCGCGTTCTCGACCGAGAACCGCCGCGACGAGGGAATCGTCGGCGACCTCACCGTGCGCGAGAATCTCATTCTTGCCGTACAGGCCCGACGCGGGTGGGCCCGCCCGCTCTCGAAGCGCGAGCAGAAGGAGCTGTGCGACAAGTACCTCGTCGAGCTCAACGTGCGACCGAGCGACCCGGAGCGTCCCATCAAGAACCTGTCCGGCGGCAACCAGCAGAAGGTTCTGCTCGGCCGTTGGCTCGCAACGAAGCCCCAGCTGCTGATTCTCGACGAGCCCACTCGCGGCATCGATATCGGCGCCAAGGCAGAGATCCAGGAAGCGATCGCGACCCTGGCCGAAGAGGGAATGTCGGTGGTCTTCATCTCGTCGGAGCTCGAAGAGGTCGTGCGCCTCAGCGAAAGAATCGTGGTCTTGAAAGACCACCGCAAGATCGGAGAGATCATCAACGGGCCAGACATCACCGCCGACACGATCGTCGACTTGATCGCATCGGACGGAGCCGAGGCGCAGGGCGTCGAGGCATTCGAGCCGGAGCCTGCTGCTCTCGCCTCCGAGGGGAGCGTCAACTGATGTCGAACCCCCCATCGGGCGCAGCGTCCTTCGTGAAGACCAGCGTCAAGCAGCCCTACATCTGGGCTATCGCGGCTCTCGTGCTGCTGCTGATCATCAACCTCATCAAAGACCCGTCGTATCTCGGCATCTCGGTCAACGCCGTCACCGGCGATCTCTCGGGAAACCTCATCGACATCCTTCGCGCCAGCGCGCCGATCATGATGATCGCCGTGGGCATGACCCTGGTCATCGCTACACGGGGCATCGACCTGTCGGTCGGTTCGGTCATGGCCGTCTCCGGAGCGGTGTCGATGGAGTTCATGCACGATGCCGGCGACGGATCGCTCGGCTCCGCTCTTATGGCCATCGCGCTCGCCCTCGGCATCAGCGCCTTCCTCGGCCTGATCAACGGTGTGCTCGTCTCGATCGTGGGGCTCCAGCCGTTCATCACCACGCTGATCATGATGCTGGCCGGTAGAGGACTCGCCAAGGTCATCACCTCCGGCCAGAACACCTCGGCCAGCAACGAGTTCTTCCGTTGGATCGCCAACGGCACCGTCCTCGGCTTTCCCGTCGTCTTCGTGATCGGAGCGGTGATCGTGGCGCTCGTCGCGCTGCTGGTGCGCCGCAGTGCACTCGGCCTGATGATCGAATCGATCGGCATCAATCCCAAGGCCGCACGCATGGCGGGCATCCGACCTGTCGGCCTGCTGATCTTCGTCTACATCCTGAGCGCCGTTCTGGCCGGAGTGGCAGGAATCTTCAGCACCGCCAGCGTGATGACCGTCGAGGTGGCCAAGACCGGCTTCTCTTCCGAGATGGATGCGATCCTCGCCGTGGTCATCGGCGGCACCTCGCTGGCCGGCGGCAAGTTCTCGCTCACCGGCAGCGTGATCGGCGCTCTACTGATCGCCACGCTCGACAAGACCATCGTGTTCCTCGCCATCCCGTCGTCGGCGACCCCCGCGTTCAAGGCCATCGTCATCGTGGCGATCTGCCTCCTGCAATCGCAGCGTGTACGCGCACTCTTCAGCCAGCGTCGTGCCAGAACCAGCACGCCACGAAAGGAGGCGGTGTCGGCATGACCTCCGTCATCGAACGCCCGAGCGCGCCCCAGAGCCCGCACACCCCGTCGCTCGTGAATCGCCTCAAGCCCAACCTCGAGACGCTGCCGACCCTGGCCGCCATCGTGATCTTCGTGGGCATGATCATCTACGGCGAGATCGCCTACGGCCGCATCCTGCAGTTCTCGACGCTGTCGAACCTCTTCATCAACAACGCCTACCTGATCATCCTGGCGGTCGGACTCACCTTCGTGATCCTCACCGGTGGAGTAGACCTCTCTGTCGGTGCCATCATCGCCATCAGCAGTCTCGTGGGAGTGATGCTCGCCAATTCGGGCTGGAATCCGTTCGTGGTCATCGTTCTGATGATCCTCATCGGCTCGGCCTTCGGCGCGGCGTCGGGAATCCTGATCCAGTACTTCAATGTGCAACCGTTCATCGCGACGCTCGCGATGATGTTTCTGGCCCGTGGTCTCGCATCCATGCTCTCGACCACGCCCGAGCGCCTGGCCGACGAGTCGCCCATCCGCACTCTGTCGACCGAGATCAAGGTGATCGACGGCCCGAAGATCAACGACCTCGTCACCACCCCGAACGTGATCATCGCAGCGGTCGTCGTGATCATCGCCTTCTATGTGCTGCACAAGACGCGCTTCGGACGCACGGTCTACGCGATCGGCGGATCCGAGCAGTCGGCGACGCTGATGGGTCTGCCCGTCGTGCGCACCAAGCTCGCGATCTACATCATCAGCGGAACGCTCGCCGGCCTCGCTGCCGTGGTCTACACGTCGAAGCTCGGAATCGCGCAGAACATCACGGGCGTGGGCTGGGAGCTCGACGCGATCGCCGCCGTCATCATCGGAGGAACCCTGCTCACCGGTGGCGCCGGCTTTGTGCTCGGCTCGGTCATCGGCGCACTCGTTCTGGGCCTGATGAACGTGCTCATCACTCGCGACGGCAGTATCCCGCCTGAGGCGACCACCATCATCACCGGCGCGATCCTGCTCGTCTTCGTGCTGCTGCAGAGGCTCGTCGTCTCACGTAAACGCAAGACCTGATCCGCACTCCTGCGCTGATCGAGTAGCGCTCGCGACGAAGGAGCAGCGCGTATCGAGATCACCCTCGCGGTGATCTCGATACGCCCGCTCGTTCCTCGCGGGCTACTCGATCAACGAAAAAAGTGTTCTGCCGAGAAAACCCACAACGGAGTGAGTTCATGCTGAAATCCCGAATCGCCATGCTGACCGTCTTCGCGGTCGCCTTCAGTACCCTTCTGGCCGCGCCTCCAGCACCCGCGGTGGCTGCGTCGATCGACGACGGTCTGGTCGCCTGGTACAAGCTCGACGAGACGACGGGCACCTCGGTGGCCGACTCGTCGGGCAACGGGCGAACCGCGGCCGTCGAGGGCACGGCAGGCTGGAACGCCGGTCACGGCTTCGTCTTCGGCGGCGGCGCATCCGGCAGCGGCAACGCGGTGAAGCTGCCGAACGACCTCACTGCGGGACTCGACTCGATCACCGTGACGTTCGATGCGTGGGTCGATCCGAGCCTCAAGGGAAACCACTTTCTCTACAACCTCGGCAACCTGGCGGTCGGCCCCTCGAACTCGGGCACCGGCTACCTCTTCACCACGTCGACCCCCTACCGCTCGGGTATCTCTGCCGCGGCCTGGGGCGGAGAGAAGGTCACCTCGAAGGGCTCCGATCTCGCGAAAGGCACGTGGAAGCGCCTGAGCTACACGCAGACGGGGACCGTCGGCACCCTGTATGAGAACGGCACCCAGGTCATGCAGAACACCGGAGTTACCGTGACCCCGGCCCAGATCGGTGCAGGAAAGACCAACCGCAACTACATCGGTCGTTCGGCCTACGCGGATGACAACTCCTTCAAGGGCCTCATCGGCGACTTCCGCATCTACAACCGCGCACTGTCGACGAGCGAGATCGGCGAGCTGACAACGCAGTCTGCGACCGCGCTCGCGACCTCCGACGCAGCCTGGGCCGAGAGCTCGCTCGGCGACGTCTCCGCCGTTACGGGTAACCTCTCGCTGCCGGCTACCGGCCCGGCGAAGTCGACCATCACGTGGGCGTCGTCGAACCCGGCCGTCGTCTCGGCAAGCGGAACCGTGACTCGCACGACATCCACGGAGAAGGTCGATCTGACCGCCACAATCACGGCCGGTGCCGCCACCGTGACCCGCACCATTCCCGTCACCGTC
This sequence comes from Agreia pratensis, assembly GCF_900177685.1. Classification (GTDB taxonomy): domain Bacteria; phylum Actinomycetota; class Actinomycetes; order Actinomycetales; family Microbacteriaceae; genus Agreia; species Agreia pratensis. The sequence goes on along the minus strand of NZ_FXAY01000005.1, from coordinate 242,008 downwards.
GTGGCCACAGCCTCGCCCGACGGCGACGCGGCCCAGTCCGCGCTCGACGCGATCGTCGTGCACGGCCTCGACGACGTGCGCGGAAACCTCACTCTGCCCGCATCCAGCGTCTCTGGCGTCTCTGTCTCGTGGGCGTCGAACGACGCGGCCCGAATCGCCACCGACGGCGTCGTCTCGCGCCCGGCACACGGCGACCCCGCGGCATCCGTCACCCTCACGGCGACGGCCACCAAGGGCGAGGCCACTCTGACGCGCACTTTCACGGCGACCGTTCCCGCCCTGCCGGCGAAGCAGGAGTACGAGTCGTACCTGTTCAGCTACTTCACCGGTGACAGCGTCGCCGGCGAGAAGATCTACTTCGGAGCCAGCACCGGCAACGACGCTCGCAACTGGCTCGCCCTGAACGGCGGCAAGCCCGCCATCACGTCGACGAAGAGCACCACGGGCCTGCGCGACCCGTTCATCGTGCGCTCTCCCGAGGGCGACAAGTTCTACATGATCGCCACCGATCTCTCGATCGGCGGCGGCACGAGCTGGGACGCTTCGCAGCGCACCGGCAGCAAGTTCATCGAGGTGTGGGAGTCGACCGACCTCGTGAACTGGTCTGAGCAGCGCCACGTGCAGGTCTCGCCCGACACGGCAGGAAACACCTGGGCGCCCGAGGCGTTCTACGACGAATCGCTCGGTGCCTACGTCGTGTTCTGGGCGTCGAAGATCTACGCGGCCGACGACCCCAACCACACCGGTTCTGCGCCGAACGTCATGATGTACGCCACGACGCGCGACTTCCAGACGTTCACCGAGGCGAAGGTTTGGCAGAACACGGGTGTCTCGCGCATCGACAGCACCGTGATCAAGGAGGGCGACACCTACCACCGCTTCACGAAAGACGAGGCGCAGTCGATGGGCTGCCTCGACGTGTTCGAAGAGACGTCGACCGATCTGCTCGCCGTCACCACGAAGACCTCGACGACGGGCGCCTGGGCGCTGCAGGAGAGCTGCATCGGCAAGAACGCGGGAACGGGAGCCGTGGAGGGCCCGACCATCGTCAAGGCCAACCCCGGTGACGTGAACGGCGAGGGCTACTACCTCTTCGTCGATGAGTTCAGCGGTCGCAAGTACATTCCGCTCTTCTCGAAGAAGCTCGGGGCAGATGCGGACTGGACCATTCCTGCCAACTACACGCTGCCGAACCCGGCACCCCGACACGGCACGGTGCTCCCCATCACGGCAGAGGAGCAGAAGCGGGTCTTCGACGCGATGCTCCCTGCTGTCACCGAGGTGAAGCCCGTGTCACTCACCACTCAGGTCGGCACCGAGGCGGCTCTGCCGAAGACAGCCACGGTGGTCTTCGCCGATGGCTCGCAGCAGGACCTGCCCGTCACCTGGGAGAAGACTCCGGCCGGCTACGCCGACACCGCGCAGACGATCACCGTGAAGGGCGAGGTGACGAGTGTCGCCCGTGCCGTCACCGCCACGATCAAGGTCGCCGCAGCACAGGGCGATCTGCGTCTGCACTACGACTTCTCGAAGACATCCGGCACGACCGTACCCGACTCGTCTCCCTACGGGAACGACGGTGTGATCAAGGGAACGGGCGCCAAGGTGACCGGTCCCGAGCTCGCTCTTCCGGGCGGCTCGAGCAGCAGCAGCGGAGCGTACGTGCAGCTGCCCACCGGCCTGTTCGACGGCCGCGACACCCTGACCATCTCGACCTGGCTGCGCAACGATCGGGCATCCGGAAACTACGCGGCCATGTTCTTCGGCTCCGCGAGCAACCCGCCGGCCCAGTACTGGCTGCTGAATCCCAAAAACCCGAGCGGTCTGTTCAAGTCGGTCATCACTAACGGCAGCTCGCCCGGTTCCCCGTGGGGTACCGAGGCCGGCATCTCGCCCACCAACGCGGGCCAGGGAATCGCGGGACCCGCGACATCCAACGCCTGGGGCCTGTACACGACCGTGATCGAGCCGAACCGCATCACCGGCTACTTCAACGGCAAGAAGATCGGATCGGTCGCGACCACACGAACGGTGAGCCAGTTCGGCTCGAACCTCGTGTCGTACATCGGCAAGTCGTCGTACCCCGACGACCTCTACAAGGGCGGAGTGCGCGACGTGAAGGTCTGGACGACCGCGCTCGACGATGCGTCGATCTCGGCCGAGTACTACGCGTGGGCCGACGACGCCACCGTGCAGGCGGCCCTCGAGGCAGACGCCGCAGCGTTGAACCCGGGCTCCGGAGCCATCACGACCGACCGCGACCTCGCGGCCCGGGGTGGCAACGGCTCGACCATCACGTGGGCGTCGACCCGGCCCGACACGATCGCCACCGACGGAACCGTGACCCGCCCGACCGTCGACGGCGACGTGCCCGTGACGCTCACGGCCACGCTCACGCTGGCCGGCAAGACGATCACCCGGGAGTTCCCGTTCACGGTTCTCGCCGATACCCCGCAGAACAACCTCGCGGTGGCTGCGAACGGCTACGACCTGGCCATCACCCGCGTCAGCGACGACATTGTGCTGCGCACGTCGGTCGGCGAGGTCGCCGTCTCGTGGGCGACATCGGATGCGGCAGCGATCGCGGCCGACGGCTCGGTCACCCGGGCGCCGGCCGAGAAGCCGGTCACCCTCACGGCGACCTTCACGCTGGGCGAGCTCACCGCGACCCGCGAGTTCGCTGTCTCTGTGCTGGCCCAGGATGCCGGTCGCATCGGCTCGTACATCGTCGACGGCGACACGAACCGCACCGACGTGCTGCACCTCGCGGCGTCTTCGTCGCCGGATGCTGCGGAGGGGGACTACACGGGCCTGAACAAGGGTCGCGGGATCCTCTACCCGACGCTCGGCGCAACGAAGTTCGGCCCGCCCGTGCTGCTGCGCGCACCGGACGGAACCTTCCGTCTGGTCGCGATCGAGAACGGTCAGGGGTCGCGCCTCTATGTGTACGACGCGGCCGACCTGACCTCGTTCACGAATGAGCGTCTCGTGTCGTTCGTGCCGTCGATCGTCTCGGCCACCGCTGTCTCGGCTGTGTACGACAACGGCATCGGCGCCTACCGCGTGGGCTACACGGCCCAGGGTGGGGCGCGCTTCGAGGTGACGACCTCCGACTTCGTGACATTCAGCTCGCCGGCGGGGGCCACAGAGCTCACGCCTGCTGCGCCCGACAGCTCCGGAGACTTCCCCTCCGGAGCATCCGGAGCCTCGAGCATCGGCGTGACCGCCGCCGAGTACGCGAGCGTCCAGAAGACCTACGGGCGCGTGGTGAACACCGGAGTGCAGTCGTTCGGTGACGTGAAGATCGGCGAGGGCGAGACCCCCGCGCTGCCCGAGACGGCCACGGTCGAGTACTCGAGTGGCGACACCTCATCGATGCCCGTCGACTGGAATGCCGAGCAGCTCGCAGCCCTGAAAACGGCGGCCCCCGGTACCTACACGGTCGACGGAACGGTCACGCGACCGTCCTTCCCCGACCCGCTGGTGGAGCGCCGCGCCGACCCCGACGTCACCCTCGGAGACGACGGCAAGTACTACTTCACCGGCTCCTACCCGATGACCCGTGCCGACGACCCGAACGGCTACGACCGCATCGTGCTGCGCAGCGCGGACACGATCCAGGGGTTGAAGAACGCACCTGAGTCCACCATCTGGCACGAGAACACCGATCCTGCTCTCAACCGCTACATCTGGGCACCCGAGCTCGAGAAGATCGGTGACGACTGGTACATCCTGTTCACGGCCGGACGCACGAGCGGCTTCGACATCCGGCCCGCGATGCTCAAGTTCACCGGCGATGAGTTCGGCGGAGACGCCGCACTCGATCCGGCGAACTGGACGAGCCTCGGTTACGTCAAGGCGGCGGCCGGAGACGGCTCCGCGTTCACGAGCTTCTCGCTCGACATGACGCACTTCGAGGAGGCCGGCAAGCACTACGTGGTCTGGGCCGAGAAGCCCGCCATCGGATCGACGCTGCGCATGGCCGAGATCGACCCGGCCAACCCGAATCAGCTGATCTCGCAGTCGATTCTGCTCTCCGCGCCGACCCTGGCGTGGGAGAAGAACAACGGCGACTCGATCGACGAGGGCCCGGCCGTGATCAAGAAGAACGGCAAGATCGTCATCGCCTTCTCGGCGGCGACCGTCGACGACAAATACTGCGTGGGCGTGCTCACCGCGGATGCTGCGGCCGACCTGATGAACCCGGCGTCGTGGGCGAAGAACCCCTACCCGCTGCTCACGACCGACGACGTTCCCGGACAGGTGGGCCCGGGCCACAACTCGTTCACCGTCGACGAATTCGGCAACCCCGTGATCGTCTACCACTCGCGAACCGTGAACGACTCGTCGAACCCGGGCGAGGCGACTGATGCGGGTCTGTTCGACCCCCGCAGGCACGCCCGCGCCGCCCTGGTGCACTGGACGGCCACCGGCCTGCCGGTGTTCGCGATGGCTGCCGACGAGGAGTTGGCTCCCGAGAACGCCGCGGTGAAGATCCGCGTCGTCGTGGGAGACGACGTCGACCCCGAGGCTCCGAGCGTGATCGCCACGACCGCCCCGGGCTCACCGGATGGCTCCGCGGGCTGGTACCGCACGGCGCCGGTCGTGAGCCTGACGTTGGGCTCGGATGCGCCGGCAGACCTGCAGTACCGCATCGACGGCGGCGAGTGGACGGCCTACACGGCGCCCGTCTCACTGCCTGAAGACGGCACTCGCACTCTCGAGTATCGGGCGAGCGTAGGGGGATCTCCGGTGGAGTCGTCTGTCGGCTCTCTCAGCCTGCCCGTCGACCGCACGGCGCCGGGCGTCAGCGCTCTCGCTTCGCCGTCGACTGCAGTCGGCACGGTCGAGCAGCCCGTCGTCGTGACGCTGTCGGCATCCGATGCGACCAGCGGAGTGGCGGCACTGGAGTACCGGCGGAACGCGGGGGAGTGGGCCGCCTACGGCGAGCCGCTCAGCTTCGACACGGTCGGCTCGACGTTGCTCGAGTACCGCTCGGTCGATGTGGCCGGCAACACCTCGGCGCCCGGGTCGCTGTCGGTCGTCGTCTCAGGCCCCGACACACCGGATGCCTCGATCGCCCTGAGCGCGTCGGGTGTGGTCGCGGGCGACACGGTCACCGTGACGGGCCGTGGATTCGGAGAGGGCGAGCGGGTCGAGCTGACCCTGTTCTCCGACCCGGTGTTCCTGGGCGCGGCCGACGCCGACAGCGACGGACGCTTCACGGCGACCGTGCGCATCCCGCTCACGACACCCGCCGGGGAGCACACCGTGCGCGCTGCGGGAAGCACGTCGGGAGCTCTCGCGGAGGCGAAGCTGACCGTGCAGGCGGTGCCTGCCGCGCCCGTGACGCCTGCGGCTCCCGCGGCCGGTGACGGCGGCGGACTGCTGAGCCAGACTGGCTCGGGAGCGCTGTTCGCAGGGATTGGAGCACTCGTGCTGCTGATCGCCGGAGCTGCAGTGTTCGTGCTGCGCCGCCGCCGCACGCAGTAGTCACCACAGTGGACAGGGGGTGCCGGTGCGCCGGTACCCCCTGTCTGCATCTGTCCCTGTTATCTGCCGAGCCGGTGCATAGACTTCGGTCATGGATGACACCGAGCCGCGCGCAGCCGAACATGCCGACGGCGTCGAAGCGAGCCCGCCTTGTCCTACCTGCGGTGCCGCGCGCGAGCTGGTGATGCTCGAGCGCTTCACCGGCTGGTGGTGCCGCGACTGCGCTGCCGCCGGGCGGCCGCCGCACTCCGCACCTCAGTGAGGCGTGACCGAACTACGCGTTCGGCTCCTCGGACGCCGCGTCGGCTGCACGCTTTCGGGCTCGTCGTGATCTCACTATGGCGATCACTGCTGCGATCGTGGTGAGGCTGGAACCGGCCACGGTGAACAAGTTGCCGCTGCCCTGCGAGATGAACACCAGCGTCGCGATCACGACCAAGGAACTGATGATCGCGACCGCGAGCAGAATGGACTCGGTTCCTTTGCTGCGGTCGTTCATTGACGTTCGTCCTTCCTCGAGGGTGCGTGTTACCCGCGTCGGGTGGCCCGTATCAATTGATGATCTCGCCGCGTTCGTCTGCGCGCAACGCGGCCAGTCTCTCGTGCCACTGCTGCAGAGCCTCGGGGGTGAGCCGAGGCCAGTCGATGACCTCGCCGGTGATCGTGAGCGGCTCGGTGCTTCGGTAAGACCGCGTGGGGTTGCCAGGGAACTTCTTGTCGGTCACGTTGGGATCGTTCTCGAACGCGCCCGTCGGCTCGACCTCGTAGACGCGTGGGGCGCCGTCGCCCGCGGCGAGCTCGGCGGCGAGGCCGGCGCCGTTCTGCAACGCCGTGAAATAGATGTGGTTCATCACGATCTCGGGGCGGTAGTTCGAGTTGAAGCCGGCCATCAGGAGGTCTCCGACATGGAGGTCGGCCTTTGTTCCGTGAAAGAAGGGGCCTTGATCGAGTACGTCGCTCATCGGCTCAGTGTAGGAACTGCAGTGCCGATCGTTCAACAGGACGAACTGTCTCAGGGTCGGCGTTTCTTGGCCCCGAACACGGCGTGTCCCACCATTCGTCCTGTCGAACGCGTGACGATCCCAGCGACGAGGCTCGGCTGAGAGGTGGAGAGTGTCTAGTGACCGATCGGGGCCAGGAGTGCCCGCAGCGCCTGGGTCAAGGGGCCCGTCAACTCGTGCGCGCTCGCGGATGCCACGGGCTCTACTACAGCCGAGGTGCGCAGCATCACCACGCCCAGCGAGGTAGCGATCGCGAGTTGAGCGCGCAGCAGGATGGCCTCGGTGTCGGGATCGTCGGACCTCCAGCCCGCTGCCGTAGCGAGCTGACGGGTGAAGTGCTCCAGGGTTCTGCGGCGGATCAGGTCGGCGTTCTCGTCTCCCGAAGACCGCAGGAGAAGCAGGAGTTGGAGTGGATCGTCACGGTCTGGTGCGTTGACGACGTGTTCGATGAGTCGTTCGATCACCTCGTCGATGCTCTTCGATGGCCTGGATGCTCGGGTGTCGAGTTCGTCTGACGTGCGCAGCATGCACGCCTCGAACAGGCCCTCTTTCGACACGAAGTAGCGGTTGATGAGGGCCACGTTCACTCCCGCATCGGCCGCGATCTGTCGAACGGTCGTGGCGCGGTAGCCGTCTGTCGCGAAACGTCGGCGCGCGGCTCGGACCAGTGCGCGCCGAGTCAGGGCGGCGTCGCGACCCGAGCGGATCAGTTCATCGTCGGCATCAGCCGGAAAATCGGAAGGCTCCGTCGACGTCGTCGTCTTGCTGCTCATGTATCAACTCCTGCCTCCACTGTAGCTGCGCCGCGCCTCAAGTAAACGATTGTTGACAAAGATCATCCACGGGTGAATACTCGTCAAGTCAGCAAGTGTTTACATCGAGGAGATTCATGTTTGTCACCGACCACAGCCCGAGCACGGGCTCTATCAGTGCCCAGTCAGCGGGAGCCGCGAAGACCCCCGGTTCCCGCTCGGTCGCGATCGTGCTCTTTCTCTCGCTCGGAGGACTTTCGTTCGCCGTGCTGCAGTCGCTCGTCGCGCCGGCGCTCGGAACCATCGGCTCCGACCTCGGCGTCGCCACCTCGGACGCGAGCTGGGTTCTCACGGCCTACCTGCTCTCCGCCTCGGTACTCACGCCCATCCTGGGTCGACTCGGCGACATGGTCGGCAAGCGCAAGGTGATCATCGTCGTACTGGCGCTCCTGCTCGTCGGCACCGTGCTAGCCGCCCTGGCTCCGAGCCTGGGCGTGCTCATCGTGGCCCGCGTGCTGCAGGGCGCGGCCGGTGCGGTGATGCCGCTCTCGATCGGCATCGTGCGCGACGAGCTGCCCAGGGAGCGCGTCAGCGTGACCATCGGTCTGCTCTCGGCCATCTTCGGCATCGGAGCGGGCGTCGGCATCGTCGCCGCCGGCCCCATCGTCGAGGCGCTCTCGTGGCACTGGCTGTTCTGGCTGCCGGCCATCCTCGTGGCGATCGCCCTCCTCGGTGCGATCTTCGGCATCCCGGAGTCGCCCCGGCGCACACCGGGCCGTCTCGATCTGGTGGGCACCGGCATCCTGTCTGTCGGTCTCGTCGCCCTGCTGCTCGCCATCGGCGAGGGCCAGAAGTGGGGCTGGGGCGACGGCAAGACCGTGGGGCTGCTCGTTCTGGGCGCCGTCGCGCTCGTGGTCTTCGTGTTTGTCGAGCTGCGGGTGAAGGAGCCGCTGATCGACATGCGCCTGTTCCAGCACCGCGGTGTGTGGACGGCTCACATCGTGGCGCTCGCGTTCGGCTTCGCCATGTTCGGCACGTTCATCCTCGTGCCGACCCTCCTGCAGCTGCCGAGCGTGCTCGGCTACGGCTTCGGCAAGACGGTCAGCGAGTCGGGCCTCTATCTGCTGCCGACCGTCGTCGCGATGGTGCTGTCCGGCGTGGCCGCCGGCATCCTGATCCGTAAGATCGGACCGAAGATCCCGATGATCGTCGGCGGGGTCTCCGTGGCGGCCGCGTTCATCATCCCCGCTCTCGGCCACGCCGAGGAGTGGCAGATCCTGGTCTCGGGCATTCTGACCGGAATCGGCATCGGCATGGCGCTCGCTGCCACGTCGAACGCGATCGTCGAGAGCGTTCCCGCCTCGCAGACGAGTGAGGCGATCAGCGCCAATACCGTGATCCGTACTATCGGCAGCAGCATCGGTACAGCCGTGATCGCCGCTCTGCTGTCGTCGAATGTCACGGCCCAGGGAGCGCCCACCGACGACTCGTTCACCATCGGGTTCTGGGCGTCGGCCGGGGTCGGTGTGATCGCCATCCTGGCGGCCCTCGCCGCCCCGTCGCTGCGTGCTCGCCGTCGGGAGGCCGCGGACGCCGGCGTCGACGACTTCGACGAGCTGGGCTCGCGCTGACGGCGTGACATGTGTCACGAGGGGACATGACATCGCGGCACTTCCGGGTTACGCCGGCGTTCGCTTGGCTTGAGGTGTAGCCGCGCGACAGCCGCGTCGGCACACCCCGAAACGAGGATGTCGTGCGAAAGCCGCTGAAGATCACACTGCTGACGATTGGTGCGCTCCTGGCGATCCCGGTGGTGACTCTCGCCACCACGTCCATCGTGAACGTGGTGGCCACGAAGTCCGATCTTGCGGCCATCACGAGCTACGGCACTCTCGTTCCCGTCGAGGGCAAGCAGATGAACGTGGTCGACACCGGGGGAACCGGCGAGACGATCGTGCTGCTGCCCGGACTCGGAACGGCGGCCCCGGGTCTCGACTTCGGGCCTCTGATCGATCAGCTCCACGGGTCGTACCGGGTCATTGCGGTCGAACCGTTCGGCACCGGCCTCAGCGACCAGACCGACAGTCCGCGCACCTCGGAGAACATCGCGCACGAGGTTCATGAGGCACTGCAGCAGCTTGGAGTCGATCGCTACGTGCTGATGGGGCACTCCATCGCGGGCATCTACGCCCTCAGCTACGCCGCCGAGTATGCCGACGAGCTCGTCGCGTTCGTCGGCATCGATAGCAGTGTTCCCAATCAGCCCGGCTGGGACGAACCGATTCCCACCGACGGGCTCGTCGCGCTGCGAGACCTCGGCGTCATCAGGGCACTGTCGTGGATCTCGGGTGACGCCGATCCTGGGCCTTTCGACGACCGCACGGCCGAGCAGATGCGCCTGCTCACGACGCGTAACTCGACCTCGCCGACAATGCTCGACGAGATGGATCATTCGAGGTCGAACTTCGGAGCGGCCCGCGACCTCGCCTTTCCGACAACGCTTCCGGTGCTGCTCTTCGTCGTGAAGAACGACGCCGAGCTCGACGGCTGGCGCGAACTGCACGACAAACAGGCTGCGTCTGTCGATCACGGACAGGTCGTCGCTCTCGACGGCGAGCACTACCTGCATCACACCCAGTCGCCCGCGATCGCGGACGACACCGCAGCCTTCCTCGAATCCCTGCCAGTACGCTGACCTCATGATGCCTGCCGATAAGTCGCGCATGCAGGCCGGCGTCTCCGACTTCCGCACCATGCGGGCCTCCACGGCGGTGGGGCTCTGGGTGGTGGTCGTGATCGCCGGCTTTCTGTCACTGGTGTTGGGAACGAACGAGCCCAGCGAACCGCGGACGATCGCGCTCATCGCTGTCTCGGTCGTGTCGACAGTGTTGGGACTGCTGGTCGTTCCGCTGCTGCTGCGGGCATCGGTAACGGCGGCGGCACGGCATCCGCTCCTCATCGCCTTGATTGCCTGCGCGGGTGTGACATGGGTACTCGCACTCGTTCCACCCTTTGCCGGCTGGGCCTGGGCATTCCCGCTCGTCATCGCCGGTGGCATCCTGAGCTGCGTGGTACCCGGGTGGTGGCGTGCGGCCGTGCCCATCATTACTCTCGCTCTCATCTTCATCACCGGGGCGTTGGTATCTCATCCGACGGGCAGCGGGTCGCTCGCGTCGAGCCCGCTCGCCACAGCGGGCCTCGCATCACCGGCCGATCTCATCGTGATCGGCACGCTGGTGCTGCTGGTCTTCACACCGCTCAGCACCGTCTGGGCGCTGCAGGTCGTACTGCGTCTCGACGAAGCGCGGCAGACGGCATCCGATCTCGCCGTAGCCACCGAGCGGCTGCGATTTGCTACCGATCTTCACGACATTCAGGGCCATCACCTGCAGGTCATTGCGCTGAAGAGCGAGCTCGCAGAGCGTCTTCTCGTCAATCAGCCGGAACGGTCGGCACGTGAGATCGCCGACATTCGCGAGATCGCCAAAGCGGCGCTGGAGGATACGCGAGCGGTCGTGAACGACTACCGAACGGTCACCGTTGCGGTCGAGGTGAGAAACGCCGCTGCCGTCCTGCGTTCCGCAGGGATCGATTGCGAAGCGCGAATCTCTGCCCCGGAGCTCTCAACGTCGGTGGGAGCGGTCTTCGCCATCGCGATCCGCGAGGCCGCCACTAATGTACTGCGTCATAGTCGCGCCACTGAGGCGGGCATCGCCCTCTCCGTGGTGGGCGGAGAGTATCGGCTGACTGTCTCGAACAATGGAGCGGGAGCGCTGCGTTCCGGGGGCACTGGCCTCAGGGGTTTGCGGGAGCGGCTCACCCCGTTCCTCGGAACTGTGCAGACCGCGCGCGTCGATGACGTCTTCACCCTCACTGTGCGCATCCCTGTGACGGCCGACTCCGCACCGGTGGATGCGCGCTGATGATCCGCATCCTGATCGCCGACGACGAGGAGCTGATCCGAGGGGCCCTGGCGGCTCTGCTGTCGATGGAATCCGACATGGAGGTCGTGGCCGATGCCCGCGACGGGCGCGCCGCCGTCACCGCTGCGCAACAGCATCGCCCCGACGTCATTCTTCTCGACCTCGAGATGCCCGAGCTCGACGGGGTCCAGGCGGCCATCGAGCTCGGTCCGCTCGTCGACTCCCCGGTCATCATCGTCACGAGGCACGCGCGCCCCGGAACGCTGAAGCGCGCGCTGGCCGCGGGCGTGCGCGGGTTCGTGCCGAAGTCGACGCCCGCCTCCGAGCTGGCCGTGATCATCCGGTCTGTCGCCGATGGCGACCGATACATCGACGCGACCCTTGCTGCCGCCGCGCTGACCGAAGACGAGAGCCCCCTGACGTCGCGCGAAACCGAGGTTCTGCGGCTCACTCAGGAGGGTCTGGCGACGAAGCAGATCGCACGGGCGCTCGGCCTCGCGCACGGAACGGTGCGCAACCACCTCTCGATGGCTATGGCGAAACTGCACGCCGACTCGAGAATCGCCGCGGCCGTCGTCGCCCGCGACCGGGGCTGGATCTGACTCAGGGCGCTACGCCGTGGCCGCAGCCACCCGGCCCTCGACCAGCGCCCCGTCGACCAGGCGCAGCACGCCATGCATGCGCGGAATGTGCACGAGGTCGTGCGTCACCAGCAGGGTGCAGGTGTCGAGCTCGTCGGTGAGGCGCAGGATCAGCTCGATGATGCTCGCGCCCCGCTCCTGATCGAGCGCGCTCGTCGGCTCATCGACCAGCAGAACACTGGGCTCGTTCATCAGCGCACGGGCGATGTTGACCCGCTGCCGCTGTCCGCCCGAGAGCTGATGCGGGCGCTTGTGCCGCTGGTCGCCGAGGCCGACGGCATCCAACAGCATCGCTGCGCGATCGGATGCGACGGCTCGGCCGCGCCGCCCGGCCAGACCGCCTCGCGCCCCGAGTTCATTCATGACCATCAGCTGCTCCTGCGCGGTGAGCGACGGAATCAGGTTGGACTGTTGGAAGACTATGCCGATCTTTTCGCGGCGCAGCTCCGTGGCCTCCGTCGCGCTCAGGCTGGCGGCGTCGACTCCGTCGATGAGGACCTCGCCCGAGTCCGGGCGGATCAGGGTGGCGGCGACGGCGAGCAGGCTCGACTTGCCCGAGCCGCTCGGGCCGGTGATGCCGGTCACGGTTGCCGGATGCGCCGTCAGCGACACGTGGTCGATGGCCGTGATGCGGGTGTCGCCGTCGGCGAAGGTCAGGGTGACGTCGTTCAGGCGGATCATCGGGTGCTCCCAAGTGCGGTGAGGGGGTCGGCGGAGGTGACGGAGCGCAGCGCGAAGGCTGCTCCCGCGAGTCCGAGCGCGATCATGATCGCCCCGGGCAGCAGGGTGGTGACGGGGCTGAGCAGAAAGGGCAGCGCCGAGCCGGCGAGCAGCCCGAGTGCGATCACGACGCCGAGGCCGGCCCCGATGCCGACGACCAGAACGACGAGAGCCTGGCCCAACGCATCCATTCGCAGAGATCGGGTGCTGGCGCCGAGAGCCTTGAGCACGGCGATGTCGCCCTTGCGCTGCATGGTCCAGACGGTGAAGAACGCCCCGATCACCAGGCCCGAGATGCCGAAGAGCATGGCCACCATCAGCAGCAGAGAGCCGATCTCCGAGCGGAAAGCGCTGAGCGCGGTGAGCGAGCCGAGCACGCTCGTCGAGACGGTCGCGGTGGCCGTGTTAGCCGCGTTCCAGTCGGGGGTTCCGGATACGGCCAGCACGGTCGCATAGCTGTCGGGGCTGCCGGTGGCGGCCGCGTAGGACTGCCAGTCGGCGAGAGTCATCCAGACGACGGGAGTGTGGCTGTACCACGCGTCTCCGGCGACGCTGTCGACGACGTAGTCGGATCCTCCGATCGTCACTGAGCCACCCGTCCTCACCCCGAGCGCTTTCGCGGCCGGCGCGGCAAGGCTTACGTGTCCGCTCTGCGTTGGCGCGGCCGGGGTGAAGCCGGGCTCCACGCCGAAGACGGCGATCGCCGCCCGGGTGTCGCCCGCCTCGGCGCGGGTCTGCGTGATGCCGATCGGCCGGGCGGAGGTGACCCCGCCGGTGCCGGCCCACGCCGCCTCTTGTTTTTGGGTGATGGTCGAGTCTGAGTAGCTCGCGGCCTCGCCGCCCGGGCTCGAGAAGACGATCCGGTCGCCCGGCAGCTGCAGAACCGCCGAGATGTTCTGGGTGGCCAGGCCGCCGGTGAGGCCGCTGAGAAAGCCGACGAGAATCGTGATGAGGGCGACCACCGAGCCGATCAGAATGAATCGTCCTCGGGCGAAGCGCAGGTCGCGGAGTGCGACGAACATGAAGCGTCCTTTCGTGCCACCGGTGCGGCGACCTTCTTCACTTTTCCGCGGAACCCGGCCCGAGGCATCCATCGCGGGCACGGCGCACGACGGCCGATCTATCGGCCCTGCAGTCGTCCTTTTGGACGATGACGTGGGGCTGCCGACGCGTAAAGTTCGATTCATGGCTCATTCCGCGCTCACCCCTGTCTTCGTGGGGCTTCGCACCGGGCTGCACGTTCTCTTCGCGGCGCTCGCGGCGCTGGTGATCGTTCGCGCCGTGGTGGTTCCGAGCGAGCGCAGCGGAGCAGTCGTCGCTCTCGCGATTCTGCTGCTCGTCAGCTACGCGCTCGGGGGAGTCGTGGCTCGGGCGGCGCGCTCTCACAGTCGGCGCCGTCTCGCCGGTTCGGCGTGGCTGGCCGCGATCACCCTCGAGTGGATCGCCCTGCTGTGGCTCACGCCCGAAGCCGCCTACCTCGTCTTTCCCCTCTTCTTTCTCTATCTGCATCTGCTCGGCCGGTGGTGGGGGTCTGCGGCGATCGTCATCGCGACCGGCGTCGCGATCTGTGCCCTCGGCATCCATGGCGGATGGACCGTCGGCGGCGTCGTGGGCCCGCTCGTGGGCGCCGGTGTCGCGCTTCTCATCGGCCTCGGCTACCAAGCGCTGGCCCGCGAGGCGCAGCAACGCGAGGCCCTGATGCAGGAGCTGCTGGCGACGCAGGGGCAGCTCGCCGCAACCGAGCGCGAGTCGGGGGTTCTCGCGGAGCGTGCCCGCCTTGCCCGCGAGATCCATGACACGCTCGCCCAGGGTTTGTCGAGCATCCAGATGCTGTTGCACGCGGCCGAGAGGGCCGACCCCGAACGGCCGGGCGTCGAGCACATCCGCCTCGCGCGCGAGACCGCGGCCGACAACCTGGCCGAGGCGAGGCGCTTCATTCGCGAGCTCACCCCGCCCGACCTCGACGACAACGGGCTCGGCGGTGCACTCCGCCGGCTGGCTGCGGGGCAGTGGCAGGCTCAGGGCCTCGACGTCACTGTGCGGGTCTCCGATTCTGTCGAGTTGCCGATGCAGCTGCAGACCGCGTTGCTGCGCATCGCCCAGGGCGCGGTGGCCAATGTCATTCAGCACGCGCACGCTTCGACGGCCGCGATCTCTCTCGAGACCGACGGTGTCGGCCTGCGCTTCACGATCGTCGACGACGGCGCCGGCTTCGATCCTCAGGCGGCGGATGCTCGGGGCGGCCGGTCGGATTCGTTCGGCCTGAAGGCTGCCCGGGAGCGCGTCGACCAGCTCGGGGGCGTGCTGTCGGTTGAGTCGCAGCCCGGTCGTGGCACGACCGTTCGAGTCGATCTCGCGCTCGAGAGCATCGCATGATCAGGCTCGTCGTCGCTGACGACCACCCCATCGTTCGCGCCGGAATCGCCGCGCTCTTCGGCCTCGAACCCGACATCGAGGTCGTCGCCGAAGCATCCACGCCAGACGAGGCCGTCGCGGCGACCGTGCACGAGAACCCCGATGTCGTGCTCATGGATCTGCAGTTCGGCGCCCGCTCGCAGGCGACGGGCGCCGACGCGACCAGGCGCATCCGGGCTCTCGACGCCGCGCCCTACGTTCTGGTTCTCACGAACTACGACTCGGATGCCGACATCTTGGGCGCCGTCGAGGCCGGGGCGAGCGGGTATCTGCTGAAAGACGCCCCGCCGCACGAGCTCATCGCAGCGGTGCGGGCGGCGGCCGCGGGCGAGAGCGCCCTCGCGCCGGTGATCGCGTCGCGTCTGCTGAGCCGCATGCGGGCGCCGCAGGCGAGTCTGAGCTCGCGCGAGATAGAGGTTCTCGAGCTTGTGGCCGCTGGTCGTTCCAACACCGAGGTCGCCGGCGATCTGTTCGTGAGCGAGACGACGGTGAAGTCGCATCTCGCGCACATCTTCACGAAACTGGGCGTGAGCTCGCGCACCGCGGCGGTGTCTGCGGCCCGCACCCGCGGCATCCTGCGTTAGGGCTTGTCTGGGGCCCGCGTTCCGCCGGTCGGGCGGAGATTCGGGGCATCCGACGCGCATACGAGCACGGACCCATCGAATCTCCGCCCGGAACGACGCAAAAGGGAGGAGTTCTGGCAATTCAGCGCCCTATTGGCGATGGATGCGCGAATCTCCTCCTGTTTGAGCGTTGCTCGGCGGCCCATCGGTCGTTTGTCCCACGCGAGTGACCGGGCAGACTTGAGGCAGGAAAGCTGAGGGAGGAAGTCGATGCGCGTGATGCGAAAACATCCGACCGTGGTGCTTGCTGCCGCCTGCGTCATTCTGCTCGTGGGGGTTGTCACTGCTGGCCTGGTTTTTGGTCGTCCGTGAACTCGCTCACTGTTGACGACGTCACCGCCGAGGTGACAAACGGCATGGATGATCTGCAGGCGCAGCTTCCGTCGACCTCGATCGCGTCGGTCGCTGACACTGTTCGAGCCGAGCCGTGCCCGGACGGCGGAGAGGGAACTCTCGTCGCCGTCGAACGTTCGATCGTGACAGCAGACGGGTTCGATTTGACCGGGTGGGTGCGCGAGCTCTCGGCCACGTATGGAGCCAAGGAAGGGTGGAGTGCGACCCTGGATTCTGAGCAGGGGCCAAGGCCTAAGCTCACTCTGGCGAATCGGTCGCTGATGCTTTTTACGCTGGAGCCCTTCACTACCGAGCAGCCGCCGACGTTGGTGATGAACGCGACCTCCCGCTGCTCGACGGTCGACTGACCAGCGGGGCCGTTGCCGCGGCCAACCGCGTCTTCTATCGTGACTTCATGACCAGCCACCGCGTTGTCGCCCCCGAGCAGCCCACCGACGGATCGAAGCTCAAGGGGCCGGCCTCGTATTTTGCGAGCATCGAGAAGACCTACGGCAAGCCCATTCAGGAGTGGCTCGATCTCGTCGTCGTCGAGCTCGCCGACCACCCTCACATGCAGGTGGTGTCGACGCTCAAATCGGAACACGGGCTGGGGCACGGACACGCCAACGCCATCGTCGCCTATGTGAAGGCCGCCCTGGCCAAGCAGTGACGCGTCGCACGGCTCCGCTGTTCAGCCCACTCGCCGGGTCGAGCGCGCTTCTCGCACGAGAAACCACACGAGGTAGCAACCACCGACGACCACGGTGACGACGCCGACGGGCAGCGTGACCGGGAGCGCGTGCTGGGCGATGAGATCGGAGCCGCTGAGCATGACCGCGCCGAAGATCGCCGTGGTCAGGAGTGGGATGTGAGGAGTGCCGACGAGACGCCTCGCGATCTGCGGGGCGGCGAGGGCGACGAATGCCACGGGCCCCGCCACGGTGGTGGCCACGCAGACGAGAAGCACGCCCACCGCCAGCATCGTGATGCGCGTGAGAGAGATGCGCACTCCCGTGACGATGGCGACATCGTCACCCAGGCCGAGTTGGTGCAGCGCGCGCACGTGCAGGGGGACGACGGCGAGCAGGATGCCGATGAGCACCGTGGCTGTGGCAACGCCTGCTGCGGTCACACCCGCGAGAGTGCCCGCACCCCAGGCGGAGGCGAACAGTGCCGTGTCGAGGTCGACCTGCAGCAGCAGCCAGGTGCCGAAAGCGGCCGCCATCGACGAGATGGCGACTCCCACGATGATGAAACGGAAGCCTCCGAATCCCACGCCGCGTGAGAACGCGAAGATGAGCAGCGCCGTGGCGAGGCCCCCGAGCAGGGCGCCGATCGTGCGCGATTCGACAGACGAACCGGCCACGACAAGCGACACGAGCATCCCGACGAAGGCGCCGTTCGACAGCCCCAGCACATCGGGGCTCGCGAGTGGATTGTGGGTGACCGTCTGAAAGAGGCCGCCTGCGACACCGAGCGCCGCTCCGACCACGATGGCCGCCGCGATGCGGGGCAGTCGCCACTCGAGCACCACCGTCGTCGTGAGATCGTTCGCCGTGCCCGAGATCACCTTCATGAGATCGGGGAAAGGGATGGGAAAGTCGCCCGACATCGCCCCGATCGCGGCGAGTACGGCGAGTGCGGCCAGCAGTGCCAGGGTCACTGTCGCGGGCCGGATGCGGGTTCGTGCGTTACGCATCACAGCCCGGTCACCCGCCGGTTGCGCCGCACGAGCAGAACGAGAACGGGAGCGCCGACGAATGCTGTGACGATACCCACGGGCATCTCCGCCGGCAACGCCACGAGCCGCCCGACGATGTCGGAGGCGAGCACCAGAACGGGCGCGGCGACGATCGATCCGGCGATGATTCGACGGTGATCGACTCCAACGATCCACCGTACGACGTGCGGCATCATCAACCCGACGAACGAGATGGGCCCGGCCACGGCGGTGGCCGTTCCGGCGAGGAGGGTGATGGCGACGACCGCCAACAGCCGGGTGCGCGGAACGCTCACACCCTGACCCGTGGCCACATCGTCGCCGAGCGCCATGGCGTTGAGTGCCGGACCGATAGCGAGTGCGAGCGCGATGCCGGCGGCCAGCGGAAGAAGCACCGGCGTCGTCACATCGAAGCCGCGGCCGAGCAGGCTGCCGGCAGACCAGCCGAGCATCCGTTCGAACGCGTCGGGATTGGTGAGGGTGAGGCCCGTCGTGAGCCCCGATAGAACCGCCCCGACGGCCAAGCCGGCGAAGGTGAGAGTGAGCGGATCTGCCCGACGCGGGCCGGCCGATCCGAGAAGAAATACCGCCACCGTCAGAACGAAGGCGCCGGCATAGGCGAACCACACATACTGGCCGGGGCTGTTGACGCCGAGGAACACGATGGCGACGGCGACCGCAGCAGCGGCGCCGGCGTTGACGCCGAGGATTCCCGGATCGGCCAGCGGATTGCGCGTGACTGCCTGGATGAGCGCGCCCGCGCCACCGAGACCGGCTCCGACCGAGAGTGCCGCCGCTGTGCGCGGCACTCGTTGGTCTAAGAGGATGAACCGCGACTCTTCCGTTCCGCCGCCCGTCAGGGTGTCGAGAAGCACGGTCGGCGCGATCATGTTCGCACCGATCATGAGTGAGAGAACGACGAGCAACGCGATGAGCACGCAGGCCCCCGCGACGAAGAGGACGAAGCGTCGGGTCGGGTGAGTGGTCACTGAGCGTCGCGGAGGATGCTCTCGATGTCATCGAGCACCTTGAGGCCACCCATCGGTCCTACTCCGGTGATCCAGTACGACTGGTCGACGAGGTGCACGTTGGGGAACGACGACGCGTTGGCGGTGATGGCCTCGGGCATGGTCGAGGGGTCGTCGACGTTCGTTGTGGTCACGACCACGAGGTCTGCGCTCGCCTCGAGGACCTTCTCGGGCGACAGGTCGACGGAGATCGAGTTCTGCCAGTCTCGCGCTGGTGTGGTGAAGCCGACGCACTCGAGGGTGCTGCCCGCGAAAGACTCCGGTCCGTAGACCGTGAGCAGACCGTCGCGGGGGCGGATGAGCTGCGCGGTCTTGCCCTCGACGGCGAACTCGGCCTTGACCTCGTTGCAGCGAGCGTCGTAGTCGGCGAGCAGCGTGTCTGCCTGGTCGGCGAGGCCGAGAGCCTTGCCCACCAGTTTCACGTTGTCTTTCCACGGGTCTGCCTGTGAGGCGAGAAAGACCGTGGGCGCGACCGAGGAGAGCTGGTCGTACAGAGCCGAGTGGCGCGACTCGGTGCCGATGATGAGGTCGGGCTTGAGGGCGGCGATCTTCTCGACGTTGGGCTCGGTCACCGTGCCGACTGACTGGATGCCGCTGGCCGCCTTGCCGAGATACGAGGGGATTCCGGCGGCCTCGTTGAGCACGGCGGCGCCGACCGGAACGACTCCGAGGGCGACCGAGGCATCGAGCGCCACGGGCTCGAGAACGACGACGCGCTTCGCCTTGGCGGGTACCTGCGACTCGCCGCGGGCGTGCGTCACCGTGATGGTGCCCGCATCCGCCGAATCTGGCGAGGCCGGAGTCGTCGATTCGGCCGAGCAGCCGGTGAAGGCCAGGGCGGCGATGACGAGCCCCGCAAGCAGGGCGGGGCGTCGGAGGCGGCGGGAAGCGGGGCGGAGCGGGGGCATGGAGAGTTCTCTCGTTCGACGTCGGGCGGAGGCGTCGACGACGGTGGCGACCCAGGTTAGGGTACCCTATCTAACTCGTCGTCCCGCGTGCTCCGAGATTCCAATAACCCTGCGAATGAACGAGCTCGCGCGAGATTCCGACGTCGGCGATTACCCTGCGAATGCGAGGAATCGCGGAACTCTCCGCTGCGACCCAGCCGGCGAAAGCGGCGTCCGCGGCTCGCGCAGCCCCAGCATCCGATACCGCCCACGAGCCCGCGGCGGCGGCGAGAGTGTCGCCGGCACGGCGGCCCTCGCGGGCGAGATATTGCACGTTCACACCGCTCGGGACGCGCTCGATGGCCGGGCACGCATCGATGTCGTCTGCCTCGACGACGATGCTGCCTCGGGTGTCGGCGGCGAGGGAGGCGACGATGCCTGTGAGAGCGGGAATAGCCGTTTCGTCGCCCAGGAGGAGAACGGCCGCGGGTTGCGCGGCTGGCCGCCATTGGATGCCGTGCCGCCGATCGTTCGTCCGCGCATCCGGGCCGGAGACCAGAATGCGATCGCCGGCAACGGCGGAGGTCGCCCAGATCGACGCGGGTCCGGTCGGGTGGTGGATGAAGAAGTCGATGTCGAGCTCGCACTCATCAGGCCGCGCGCTGCCCGTCGTATAGGTGCGTGCGAGGTGGCGTTCGTCTGCGGGCATGCCGGCGAGAGCGGCTCGCCATTCGGCGACGGAGAGTCCGTCGGCGTCGCCCTCGTTGGAGAAGGGCCCGTGCCAGGGGTGCCGGTGCTGCCCGGCCTGCCCTGCGTCGTGCGGAAGGATGAGTTTGAGCCGCTGGTCGAGGCCCCACGGAGCGAAGTGTCGAAGCGAAGGCGATCCGAGCGTGACCCGAACGAAGGTGGGCGTCAGTTGCCGAGTACGGATGACCCGAGTGTCGAAGAGGCGGTACGCGGGGGCGCCGGGCACGATCGTCACCCGAGGGAGCCTAGTCGGGGTTAGCGGGAGAATGCGGTTCGATCGCCCGCCTGTGCTGAGGATGCGATCAGCTGGAATGCGTTGTCGCCGACTGAATGACCTCGGCTAGATCGCCTGCTCGGCTCCACATCGGCCAATGCCCCGTCGGGAGATCGATGACGTCGAGCGTTTCGAGATTCGCGACCTCGGCGAACATGGGATGTCTTCCTCGGGCCATCTCCAACACCTGGCTGCTCGAGATCGAACAGCAGACCATTGTGGTCGGCACGGTGTGTCGGGCGTCGTTCGCAAGCTCCACACTCTGCCGAACCACGGGCCCAGGTTCAGGGACCGCCCTCGCCCGGAAGCGATCGAGCGCCTCGGTGCTCAGTCCATCGAGGCTTGCCTGGCGAGCGAGGATGTCGAAGGGTGGCAGCGGAAGCTCCGTGGCGTCTTCTGGAAAGTCTGGGGCGAAGGCACTCCCCGGTGCCATCGGGCCTGAGTCGACCCACACCACCCGGCTGACGAGTTCGGGATGGCTGTCGAGGATCAGACTGACCGGGGCGTTGGCGCCACTGTGAGCAACGATCATCGCGGGCTGGCCATCCGAGACATGGAGTCGGGTGAGGAGGTCGCGTAGTGCCGAGGCCTGGTCGTCGAGCGTTCTCGTCGCGCGCGAAGGGTCGTCCTCGTCGAGTCCGGGCAGCGTGATCGCGATAGCGCGGGAGCGGGTGGGATCGAGGTGTTCGAGGACGTCATCCCACGCCCAGGCGCCCAGCCAGTGGCCGGCGATGAGAACGATGGTCGGTCTGTTTTTCAGAACTGTCATACATCCACCTTCGTGGGCTCTCTGGGCAGGTGTATGTCACTATCTATGTCATGAATCTGAAATGTGCGGAGCGGTGAAGCGAGCAGAACGACTTCATGCCTTGTCTGAGTTGCTGCGCCGCAATGGTTCGCGGGGTAGCTCGGCAGAAAGGCTGGCGAGAGAGTTCAGCGTGTCGGTGCGCACGATCAAGCGAGACCTCGGTGCGCTCGAACGCAGCGGTGCGCCCATCTGGTCTCGCCCTGGTCCCGGCGGAGGCTACGGCGTGGCGGCGGGGGCGTCCTTGCCGCCCGTCAGCCTGTCTGCCGCTCAGGCCGTGGCCCTGATGGCGGCCGTGTCCGCCGCACCCGATGCCCCATACGCCGACCTGGCGGCATCCGGGGTTCAGAAAATTCTCGATGTCCTCGACCCCCGAACCCGAGCGCGAGCCGAGCAGCTGGCCGACCGCGTCTGGGTCGACGTTCCTCCCACCCCTTCGCGAGCGATCAGGTCGGCGCTCGAGGAGGCCATGGCCGAGCAGCGAGTCGTGCGCATTCGCTACACGTCTCGATCCGACGTCGGTACCACCCGCGACGTCGAGCCTGTGCTGTTCGCCTCTACGAATGGCCAGTGGTACCTCATCGGATGGTGCCGGATGCGCAATGCCATGCGATGGTTCACCGTGTCGCGTATCGAGCGGGCCAGCGTGACCAAGACTGCTTGCGAAGGCCACGGCATCGACGAGGTCGGGACGCCGCCGGCCAACGCCAGACCTGTGCATGGTCGGGGCGTGTAAGCCCATCAACATCTTCGCTAAGAACGGCTAGGCTCGCCCGCATGATTGCCTCCTCGCTCACCGTGAAGATCTGCGGCCTCCGCACGGAGGCTGCTATCGACGTGGCCATAGCGGCAGGGGCGGATGCGGTGGGTTTCGTGATCGCGGAGGGCAGCCCGCGGTTCGTCGATGCCGAGACGGCTCGCCGACTCATCGAGCACACCGCAGGGCGGGCGACCACCGTGCTCGTGACGAAGGGTCTCAGTCCCGAGGCTGCGGCATCCGCGGCGTATGGATGCGGCGTCGACGTGCTGCAGGTGCATGGATTCGACCGGCCGCAGGTCGAGCGCACGCTCGAACTCTTTCCGCGCGTCTGGCGGGCCACGTCGGTGAGCGCGGCAAATTTCGTGGGGGGCCTCGACTCCTGGGGCGAGGAGCTCCTGCTCATCGATTCGCCTCGTGCCGGATCGGGGGAGCGGTGGGATCTCGGCGCCCTGCATGAGCAGCGGCCGTCCGGCCCCTGGCTGTTGGCCGGCGGATTGGATCCAGATAACGTTGCGCAGGCCGTCGCCCAAGCCGGGCCGACAGGAGTCGATGTCTCAAGCGGCGTCGAGTCGGCGCCAGGGGTCAAGGATCACGCGCTAATCGAGCGTTTCGTGGCCAACGCCCGGTCGACTTCTCGCGGGAGCGCAGATCGCGCCGAAACCGAGCCGAACTCTGGCAAGCTTTCCAGCAATGACGATCATCACATCCCCGTGGCTCGATCCTGAGCCCGATCGGCACAGCCTCCGTCTCGAGATCGTGCCCGAGCAGGTTGTGCACACCCTGGCGATGGGTGGCTCGGCTGATCTGATCGGCGAGCAGGTATCGGAATACCTTGCCGGGCCTGAGTGCGCCGGCCTCTGGCATATGAGGAGCAAGCAACTCCACGAGACCCCCGCCGATGCGCCCTGGATCACGCGATTCATCGTCGACCCGCAATTCGCCCTGCCGGTCGGCTGGCCGGTTTTCACGGTGCCCCCGACGAGGCGGGAATGGTCGAGGTCGGATATCGAGTCGATCCTGCGTTCAGGCGACGGGGCTATGCCAGGCGTTCCCTCGAGACTCTGCTGCATATCGCGCGGCAGCACCCTGATGTGCGCACGGTTCGCGCCACCGTGAGCCCAGACAACGCCGCCTCGCGGTCGCTCATAGCGGACTACGGCTTCGTCGAAACCGGTGAGCAGTGGGACGAGGAAGACGGGTTGGAGATCATCTACGAAGTCTCGGCAGAGGCGGAGTCGAGCCACACCAGCTTCGCGAGCGGGTCTGAGATGTCTCGCGCGATGGTGGCGGAGGTCTCCCGTGCTTGGGAGATCCTTCCGCGGATCAACGCGGTCGCGCCGGGAGACTTCGCCGCGATGCGCGAGGTTCTGGCTGAGCTCATCGGCGAGGAGCTCGACCCGACTGTGCGGGTGTTGCCCCCTTTCTACCCCGATGGCGGCCACAATCTGCGATTCGGCAGAAACGTCTTCGTGAACCACGGATGCACGGCGGTGGTGGTCGGCGGAATCGACATCGGTGACGATGTGATGATCGGACCCAACGTGCAGCTCATCAGTGGAGGGCACTCTCTCGACCCTGCCACCCGCCGCTCGGTGTGCACCTGCGCTCCGATTCGAATCGGCCGGGGCGTCTGGATCGGAGCGGGTGCGACGATCCTGCAAGGGGTGACCGTTGGAGATGACGCGGTCGTCGCCGCGGGTGCTGTGGTCACGAGAGATGTTGCGGCCCGCGCCCTCGTCGGCGGTGTGCCGGCACGCCTCATGCGCGAGCTGTAGGCAGCCTTCACATTCGCTCAGCGGTGATGCCGATACTCGCTACATTGGCATGATGACTCTGGCCCAAGCTGTTCTCTCATTCGCATTCGTGGTGGGCCTGCTCACGATTCTTCCGGGGCTGGACACGGCGCTGGTGATTCGCGGCACGGTGACGAGGTCGCGGCGATATGGAAGCGCTGCAATTCTGGGGATTCAGGTCGGAACTCTGCTCTGGGGTGCGGCTGCTGCCTCGGGCGCCGCTGCCCTTCTCGCGGCGAGCCAGCTGGCTTACGCGGTGCTCAGCTATGCCGGTGCCGGCTACCTCATCTTCATGGGTGCCGCCATCATCGTGAAGACGTTCCGCCGTTCTGCACAGACGGAGACGTCACCCGAATCATCGTCGGTACCCCGGCGGGCGGGCATGGCAGAAAGCCGCAGCGGTTTTCTGCTCGGACTGATCACGAACCTCACCAATCCCAAGGTCGGCGTCTTCTACATGGCGACGATCCCCCAGTTCGTTCCCGCGGGCTACTCGCCTCTCTGGGTCGGACTTCTCCTTGCCGGTGTGCACTGCCTCATCGGCACGACCTGGCTTGGGCTGATCGTCGTCGGAGCGAACCGCCTTGCGCCGAAGCTCCGTTCGGTCAGTGTCGTCAAGTGGATCGACCGGGTCACCGGAGGGTCGCTGATCCTCCTCGGCGGAAAGCTGGCGACGCAATGATCGATGCGCAGGATGCTCTTCGCGACCTCGTCGTGGCGGCGCGGCGATCCCCGGGCGCCACACTCGTCACGATCTCGACCATCGATGTCGATCAAGACCAGATGACTCGCGTGTACTCGACTGATCCAGAGAGCTATCCGGTCGGAGATCGGGAGAAGCCACTTCGAGAGGCAGAGGACGACCCCTGGTACGAGCGCGTCGTGGTGCAGCAGCAGCCCTGGGTGAGTCTCGACGTCGACGACCTTCGCGCGACCTTCGCAGACTACGAGCTCATCGAGTCTCTCGGATGCGGAGCGATCATCAACGTTCCCGTCGTTCGCGAGGGCACCACGATCGGCTCGATCAACCTGCTCGATGCCGCTGGGCGTTACGATCTCTCATCGGTAGACGCTGCGCTCGCGCTCGCGGCCCGCATCGTTCCGGTCTTGGCATCGCTCGCGAATTGAGTAGACGCCGAGTCCATCCCCGAATCAGGGCTCGCCATCACAGGTTCTGGGCCGCGGATTCATCCCAGGGCTGATGGGCATAATCGATGCGTGGAACTGGAACGCGTGTCCCCCTCTGACATCGACCCGATTCGAGAATTTCTGCGGACTGCCGATCTGACACTGGCCGGGCTCGATGCGCCAGGGGTGCATCTGTGGGTCGAGCGAGACGGGCGCGGCCGAATCGTCGGCAGCACGGGATTCGAGCTCAGCACAGATGGCCGGCACGCGCTGATCAGGAGCGTTGCGGTGGATCCGCAGCAGCGTTCAGCCGGGTCCGGCTCACGACTCGCGCGATTCGCGATGGATGCCGCGCGGGAGGCGGGGGTCGAACGCGCCTGGTTGTTCTCTAGGCGATCCGGGCCGTTCTGGCAGAAGCTGGGCTTCATGGCTGCCGACCGAGACGAACTGGCGGCGGCT
This sequence comes from Agreia pratensis, assembly GCF_900177685.1. Taxonomy (GTDB): domain Bacteria; phylum Actinomycetota; class Actinomycetes; order Actinomycetales; family Microbacteriaceae; genus Agreia; species Agreia pratensis. Next base: position 216,506 of record NZ_FXAY01000005.1, on the reverse strand, counting down.
CTCGCCGACACCCACCAGGTGCGCCTGTTCGTCGAGACCGGGCAGCTGGGGCGAGAGGTCGCGTGGTCGTGCCCTCTGTCGAGGTGACGACATGACGAACGGCGCACCCCGATCATGCCGGAGTGCGCCGTCTGTCGCGAAAGAACTCAGCCCTGAGGGCCGAAGCCGCTACTGCTGAATGAACGCCAGCAGGTCGGGGTTGATCACGTCGGCGTGCGTCGTGAGCATGCCGTGGGGGTAGCCCTCGTAGATCTTCAGCGTCGAGTTGGCGAGCAGTTCGTGCTGCTTCAGTGAAGCATCCTTGTATGGAACGACCTGGTCGTCGTCGCCCTGGGTGACGAGAACCGGCACCGAGATCGCCTTCAGATCTTCGGTCTGGTCAGTCTCGGAGAAGGCCTTGATTCCTTCGTAGTGGGCCAGGGCGCTGCCCGTCATTCCCTGCCGCCACCAGTTGTCGATCACCGGCTGAGAGACTTTGGCCCCCTCGCGGTTGAAGCTGTAGAAGGGCCCGGATGCCACGGCCACGTAGAACTCGGCCCGGTTGGCGGCGAGGGCTTCGCGGAAACCGTCGAAGACCTCGAGGGGTGTGCCATCGGGATTGGCGTCGGTCTTCACCATCAGCGGAGGCACGGATGAGACGAGCACGGCCTTCGCGACGCGGCCCTGCGGCTCGCCGTACTTGGCGACATAGCGCGCCACCTGGCCGCCACCGGTCGAGTGGCCGATGTGGATGGCGTTCTTGAGGTCGAGGTGCTCGACGACGGCCGAGACGTCGCTGGCGTAGTGATCCATGTCGTGACCCGTGCCAATGTCGGTCGATCGGCCGTGACCACGACGGTCGCTCGCGATGACGCGGTAGCCCTTCGAGTGGAAGAAGAGCATCTGAGCATCCCAGTCGTCGCTCGACAGGGGCCAGCCGTGGTGGAACACGATGGGCTGGGCGTCCTTCGATCCCCAGTCTTTGTAGTAGATCTCGGTGCCGTCTTCTACGGTCACAAACGCCATGATTGACCTCCAATTTCGTGTCGAACCAAGTCGTGCTCGGGACGACTGCGTGTGGGAATTCCGCTCGTCGATGAGGTGAGGAGCTTTTTCACAGTAGCCCCGCAAAACGGTGCAATCGAGGGAAAGGGCGAGGGTTCCGACATCTGTTCAGTGAGGCCCGATCATCCGTCGAAATCAGAGAGCAGATCTGGCTCGAGCTGCATGCAGACCAGCCTCGGTCTCTCCTCCCACGACGTCACCGTCTCGAAACCGCGCGCGCAATACAGCCGGATGGCGTCGTCGCGAGTATCGCCGAGGTGCGCGGCCTTCTCCACCTCGGTCTGCCTCAAGTAGGCCTCGACGAACTGGCTCACTCGTTCGCCGTCCGGTCCTGACAGATCGGCCCGACGCACGGAGATGGGATATGCGCTGTCTTCACGATCCACCGAGCAGCCACCTCTCTACGGGGATCTCGAGGAGCACTCGTGGACCGTCGACCGACTCGTCGAGCGGGTTCCAGCCGTCGTACTTCTGCGCAAAGAGCGAGGCGAGGATGCGGAAGGCGGCGATGTCGCGGTGGACGAGAGCGCGACCCTGGGCGACGTGCGGGTCGGCTGCAGATCCGTCGATGGCGAGCGACACCCGTTCATCTGCGGCGATGTTTCGCACCTTCACATTCGTCGCAGCCGACGCGACCCAAAAAGTGTCGTCGACCAGGATGAACCAGACCGGGGTTGTATGCGGTGAACCGTCGGCACGCGATGTCGTGATCCACGCACATTGGGCATCGGCGGGAGATCTCATTCGACCAGTATTGCGAGGACGGCGGCGCCTTGCGCTTGCAACTATCTTGCATCGCACGTAACGTGTGATGCATGGTAGCGGACGTCGGCACACAGCTTCGCAAGGGCGTCGTCGAGTTCTGCGTGCTCGGACTGCTCTCGCGGCAGGCCATGTACGGCTGGGAGCTCTCGGAGCGACTTGTCGCGAGTGGGCTGATCGCGAGCATCGGAACTCTCTATCCCATGCTCGCTCGTCTGCGCAGTCAGGGGCTCGTCACCGCTTACGACGAGGCGTCGGCCTCCGGGCCGGTGCGCAAGTATTACAGGCTCACCGATCAAGGCGAGGCGCAGCTCGAATCGTTCCGCCTGCAGTGGGCCCCCTTCGCCGCCACCGTGGATCAGCTCGTCGGAAAGGACAGCGGCTCATGACCGAACAGACCTCGAACACCGTCAAGACCTATCTCGCCCGCCTCGATGCGGCGCTCGCAGGAGTCGACCCCGACGTGCGCTTCGAGATCGTGTCGGGCATCCGCGAAGAACTCGCCGGGCTCGACGAGCAGGCGGCGGCCGCGCGTATCGCCGAGATGGACGACCCCGCGTTGATTGCCGCTGAGGCCCGCGCCGAGATGCCGCCGCCGCCCATGCCCCCGGCGCCGGCCGTGGCAGAACCCGTTCCCGGTCGCGCCTTCTCGATCACCGCAGTGATCGTTCTCATCGTCGGCACGTTCGTTGTGCCCGTGATCGGGCCGCTCGTCGGGCTCGTCTGGGTCAGCATGGCGAAAGCATGGACGCGCCGCGAGAAGATCGTGGCCTGGGCGAGGCCCATATCTGCCGGATTGATCGTGCTCGCGCTGTCGTTCGTGACGAGCCTGTTCGGGCAGAACCAACAGAGCGGCACCAACCAGCCTGTGCTGGCCTTCGCGTTTGTGGCGCAGTGGCACCTCGTGCTCATCGTGATGTTCCTCGTGCTGCCGATCGAGGGCATCGTGCTCCTGGTGCGAGCCAACAAACGCGGATGGCGAGCGCCCGCGCAGCCGTAGCCCGCTCTACCTCAGGAAGAACCGCGCCGCGGCGTGCGAAGCTCGCCCATTCGGCCGGTTCTTCCTGAAAACGAGCGAGCGGGAGTCAGTGCCCGCGCGCGATCCACTCCTCGAGATGCGGAGCCTCCGCGCCGATCGTGGTCGAGTCGCCGTGTCCGGTGAGCACGACCGTGTCGGCGGGCAACGTCAGCAGCTTCGCCGTGATCGACTCGATGATCGTGCCGAAGTCGCTGTACGAGCGGCCGGTCGCTCCCGGTCCGCCGTTGAACAGGGTGTCGCCGCTGAAGACCGTGCCCAGCGAAGGCGCATAGAAGCAGACCGCTCCGGGGGAGTGCCCCGGTGTGTGCAGCACCTCAAGTTCGGTGCCCGCGACCGTTATGACCTGGCCATCGACCAGGCCGGAACTCGGCGCGGCGTCGGGGTAGACCGCGTCCCAGAGCATCCGGTCGCCGTCGTTCAGCAGCACCGGCGCGCCGGTCGCGGCCTGCAGCGCAGCCACGGCGTCGATGTGATCGTTGTGGGCGTGCGTCAGCAGAATCGCCGTAACCGTGCGGTCGCCGATCGCGGCCAGGATGGCGTCGGCATCGTGGGCGGCGTCGATCACGACGCACTCACGATCGTCGCCGACGATCCAGACGTTGTTGTCGACATCCCACGTTCCGCCGTCGAGGCTGAAGGTGCCGGATGTGACCAGGTTCTCGATGCGAGCGGCCATTACAGAACCACCACCGAACGCAGCACGTCGCCGCTCGCCATACTGGCGAACGCCTCTTCGATATCGCGGATGCCGATGCGCTCGGTCACGAATTCGTCGAGAGGCAGTCGGCCCTGCAGAAACAGGTCGGTCAGCATCGGGAAGTCGCGTTCGGGCAGACAGTCTCCGTACCAGCTCGACTTGAGCGAGCCGCCACGGCCGAACACGTCGAGCAGCGGGATCTCGAGCATCATGTCGGGAGTGGGAACTCCGACGAGAACGACGGTTCCGGCGAGGTCGCGCGCGTAGAACGCCTGTCGCCACGTCTCGGGTCGGCCCACCGCGTCGATCACGACATCGGCGCCGAAGGAGTTCGTGAGCTGCTGCACGGCGGCCACCACTCCGGCCTCGTCGAGGTCACTGGAGTCGATCACGTGGGTCGCTCCGAGCGCCGCAGCCTTGGTGAGCTTCTTGGCATCTCGATCGATGGCGATGATGGTGCTCGCGCCGGCCAGCTGGGAGCCGACGATCGCAGCGGTACCCACGCCGCCGCATCCGATGACCGCGACGGAGTCGCCGCGCGTGACGTTGCCGGTGTTCATGGCGGCGCCCAAGCCGGCCATGATGCCGCAGCCGAGCAGGCCGACTGCGGCCGGGTCGGCATCCGGATTCACCTTCGTGCACTGTTTGGCGTGCACAAGGGTCTTCTCGGCGAACGCGCCGATGCCGAGCGCCGGGCTGAGCTCGGTTCCGTCTTCGAGGGTCATCTTCTGCGTGGCGTTGAAGGTGTTGAAGCAGTACCAGGGCTCGGCGCGAACGCAGGCGCGGCACTCGCCGCACACCGCACGCCAGTTGAGCACCACGAAGTCGCCGACCTTCACATTGGTGACGCCCTCGCCTATGGCGCTGACGCGGCCGGCGGCCTCGTGGCCCAGCAGAAACGGAAAGTCGTCGCTGATTCCGCCCTCGCGATAGTGGTAGTCGGTGTGGCAGACACCGCAGGTCTCGATGTCGACGACCGCCTCGCCCGGGCCAGGATCGGGGATGACGATGGTGGTCAATTCGACGGGTGAACCCTTCGAGCGGGCGATCACACCGGTCACGGTGGTGGACATCGGGAACTCCTTTGGGCGCGGGTGGGGCGCTGTTTCAGCGTACCCGGCGGCCCCGCGGAGTTCTCGGTGGGGCTGGTCGGCGCGATGCGCTACACCGAGGGAATCGACCTCGTTCGCGTGGTGAGTACCGGCTCGGCGGTCGGGTTCGCTCCGGTCGAGAGCGACTCCTCGAAGGCTTCGAGGCGAGAGGAGGCCTCGTTCTCGACCTTCTCGATGCGCGTTGCCAGCGGCTTCTCGACCACGAACGCAAGCAGCACGGCGGCCACCAGCATCAGCGGAACCATCAGCAGGAAGATCGGCGTGAGGGCATCGTTGTAGGCGTTCACGATCACGGTGCGGGCGGCTTCGGGCAGGGCTGCCACGGCTGCCGGCGTGAGCGAATTGGTTGCCGGGCCGGCGGATGCCCCTGCCCCGGTTCCCGCTCCCGACGCCAGGATGTCGGTCAGTCGAGACACGAACAGGCTTCCCACGATGGCGGCTCCGAGAGATGAGCCGATCTGCCGGAAGAAGTTGTTCGAACTCGTGGCGGTTCCCACGATGGCGCGAGGGAACGAGTTCTGCACGACCAGCACCAGGATCTGCATCGACATTCCGAGGCCCAGGCCCATTACGGCGAGGAACACGCACATGATCCAGATCGCGGTGGATGCGGTCATCGTCGAGAGAAGGAATAGTCCGAGGGCCGTGACGAGCGAGCCGACGATCGGGATGAGCTTGTACTTGCCGGTGCGGGACACGATCTGGCCGGAGCCGATCGATGCCACCAGCAGCGCTCCCATCATGGGGATCATCAGCAGTCCGGCGCTGGTGGCCCCGACTCCGGTGACCATCTGCAGGTAGGTAGGCATATAGGCGAGAGCGCCGAACATGGCCACACCGGTGATGAGGCCGGCGCCGGTGGTGAGATTGAAGTTGCGGTTCGCGAACAGCTTCAGGGGGATGACGGGCTCAGCGGCACGGCTCTCGATGAACACGAAGAGGATGGCGAACACGACCGTGGCGACGATGAGGCCGATGATCACGGGTGAGTCCCAGTCGTAGGTGGTGCCACCCCAGGTCGTGAAGAGCACGAGGCTCGTCGCGGCCATGGCCAGAACGATCATGCCCGGGTAGTCGATGCGCGGCTTCGCATACTCGCGCTTCGGCAGGGTGAGGAAGAAGATCGCAGAGACGATGGCCAGGATGCCGAGGGGGATGTTCATCCAGAAGGCCCAGCGCCATCCGGGGCCGTCGGTGAAGAACCCGCCGAGCAGCGGGCCGGCGACGCTCGAGACGGCAAAGACCGCGCCCATGATTCCGGAGTACTTGCCGCGCTGCCGGGCCGGAACGACATCGGCGATGATCGCGAGGGCGAGGATCATGAGCCCGCCACCGCCGAGCCCTTGAACGGCGCGGCCAGCGATGAGGGTGCCCATCGAGTCGGCCAAGCCGCCCATGACGCTTCCGACGAGGAAGATGCTGATGGCGGAAATGAAGAGCCACTTGCGACCGATCAGGTCGCCGAGCTTGCCATAGACCGGCATCACGATGGTCGAGGCGAGGATGTAAGCGGTGGTCACCCACAGCATGTGTTCGACGCCGTTGAGTTGCCCGACAATGGTCGGCAGTGCGGTGCTGAAGATCGTCTGGTCGAGCGACGCGAGCAGCATCGCCACCATCAGGCCGGCGAAGACGAGAAGCACGCTGCGGGTCGAGGGAGTTCCCTCGATCTGCGCGTCGCGCTGGGGTGAGGCACTGGTGGTCATACGATTTTCTCCATTACGGTTCTGAACGCCGAGACGGCGTCGTCAAAGTTCTTTCTGGTCTCAGCGGAAGTATTCGAACCTCTCGGTGCGCTGGCCCACTTCTTCATCGCCCCGCGAACGGTGGCAAGGCAGACGCCGAGGATGATCTGTGCCGCGTCGCGTCGCTGCTCGTCGCTGCCCTCCGCAAATCTCGCATCGTCGACGAGCCAGCCCGCGATGATGCCGCTGAGGCGATCGTCGAGCTCGGCCACGCGAACCATCTGGCGAGTCATGAGTTGCGGATGCTCGTGCATGACCTTGCGCTTCAGGTCTGCGCGCGTACGGTTGCCGCCGCTCGCCTCGAAGACCGCATAGATCAGGTCGAAGACGGCGACGAGTACGTCGGGATCATGCTCGCGTTCACGGTCGAGTTCGGCCGCCACGGCCGATTCGTCGATGCCGAGCATGGCGTCTTCTTTCGACTGGAAGTAGTTGAAGAAGGTGCGGGGCGAGACGTCTGCCCGGTCACTGATCGCGTCGATCGTCGTGGCATCGAGCCCTCGCTCGAGTGCGAGTTCTGCGGCGGACACGTGAATGGCCTCGGCGGTCTGCGCACGCTTGCGCTCGCGAAGGCCCAGGGATGAATCATGCATGTGAACATTGTTGCACTCTCTGCAACTTTGCGTCAATGCAAAAGTTTACTGTGCGCAGTATTCTCTCAGCGCAGCATGAGGTCTGCTGTGCGCAGCGAGAGCGCCTGCTGAACGAGGCACGGATTCGCGCTCAGCGAGCTCGGGAATGTCGAGTTGTCCGAGATCCACATGTTCGGGATGTCGTGGCTGCGCCCGTCGGCATCGACCACACCCGAAGACGGGTCGGCGCTCATGCGGCATGTTCCGAGCGTGTGCGCGGTGCGCGCCAGCACACGGGTCTCGAGCGCTCCGGCCGCCTCGAGGATGCGCGTCATCGTGGCGGTCGCGTGCTCTTCGATTGCCTTCTCGTTCGACCCCGCCGTGAACGAGACCACCGCGCGCGGCACGCCCCACTCGTCCAGCTCGTCTGAGAGATCGAGCCGGTTGCTCTCCGCCGGCAGGCACTCGCCGTTGATGCCGATACCGGCGGAGTATCGCCACGCATCCAGGGCTGTCATCAGCTCGTCGCCCCACAAGCCCGCGCCGCGCACGAGTGTGGTGGCGTAGTTCAGCGGCATCACGCCGAGGCTCTGGAGGAGGTATCCTCCGGCGAAGTCGACGCCGTCGGGGCGCACGAAGTCTTCGCTGATCAGCGACGAGGGGTAGCCGCGGTAGCCGCGGATCTGCTCGTCGAAGCGGCCCCACACCTGCACGCCGCCGTGAGCGAGAAAGTTACGACCCACCTGGCCACTCGAGTTCGCGAGGCCCGTGTTCAGCAGAAGGCGCGGTGTCTCGATGCCACCGCCCGCCAGCACGAGGTTCGCGCAGCGCTGGCGATAGTCGTGCCCGTCGCGTCGATACACCACGGCTGACACGTGGCCCTGTGGGTCGAGCTCGATGCCGTGCACCATCGAGTCGGCACGAATCTCCGCTCCGTCGGCGACTGCCGCGGGCAGGTACGTGTTCGCCGTCGTGGCCTTGGTTCCATAGCGTTCGCCCTGGTGGATGCTGCCCAGGTTCTGGCTCGACCTGCGGTTTCCGAAGTGCGGCTGGTCGCGATCGCGACTCAGGATGGCCGCCGGCGCATCCGTGGCCCGGATGCCGAGCCGCGCGCATCCGGCGGCCATCATGTCGGCCGAGGCGTTGCGATCGACGGGCGGCTCGAGGTACTCACGCTCCGGATCCCAGGGGTAGGGAGTGGGGCCGGAGACGCCGATGGTGCGCTCGACCTCGGCGACGTAGCGGGTGAGCTCGGCATGGTCGATCGGCCAATCCTCGCCCACTCCCGTCTCGGTGCGCAGACGCAGATCGCGTGCATCGGGGCGTGGGGTGAAGGCGCCCCAGTGCAGCGTGCCGCCACCCACACCGAAGCCGCTGTTGTTCGAGCCGAAGGCGGTGGGGTCGTCGCCACCCGAGAGTCGCTCCGACATCCAGTTGATGCGCGGAGCCTCGACCTCGTCATTCGTGAAGCCGTCGGGATCGGTGTTGGGCCCGGCCTCGAGGGCCACGACCTTCAGACCGCGCCCGGCGAGGCGGGCGAGCAGCGGGCCTCCGCCCGCGCCGGTGCCGACCACGACCACGTCGACGATCTCTTCGGTGTCGTACGTGCGCATGCGGCTCAGATCCACGCGGCATTCTCCTCGACGGTTCGGGCGTTGTTCAGGGCGGGGTGGTCGTGGTGCGGGTCGTCATCTCGATCGTCATCGTCATCATCGGATGCGACGCTCCCGAGCTCGGCCGGCTCCCACGGGTCGCGCTCGTCGGCAGCGACGCTGACATACCCGGCGGGGCCGGTCGCCGGCCCGCTGGTCGCGAATCCGTCGTAGCCGACGCGGGCCATCGATGCCGGATGCGACAGCCAGACGCGGGTCAGGTCAGTGCGCACGTCATCGAGCCAGTGCTGGAGCTTCGTGCCGCTCCAGTCGGAGCCGCCGACGGCATCGAACTCGTTCAGTTCGCCCGAGATGATGCCGTCGATGAGAGCGTCCTGTTCAGCTCGGTCGTCGGCGGGCCACAGCGCCGCCAGGTCGTCGAGCCCCAGACGATACGCCGCAACGTCGGCGGGTTGGCCGGTGTTGCGCCAGCCGTCGCTGCGGCCGATCGCGAGGTCGTCGTCGACCCGCGCGGCGAGGTCGATGCGGGGCGACTCAGGCTGTGGCACAAGCCGGTCGGCCAGCGCGCGCAGCATCGTGAGCTGCTCAGGCGACAGCGCTCGCGGACTGTAGTTCGGGTCGTCGGCGATCGCCCTGCGCGAGAGGAACCCGCGGGCCTCGGGGGCCGTGCGTTCCGAGGCAATGAGGCGACCCCACTCGGGCGTGAGTTGCGGGGTCGCCGACACCGTCGCATCCCACAGCCGAACGATCTCGGCGGCGACCGCGGCGGGCCGCTCGTACGGCAGCAGATGGCCGGTCGCTGCGAGCGAGACGAAGCGGGCCTGCGGGTACACGCCGTCGAGCAGGCGGGGCTGCGCGGATGCGCCGAGGTCGTCGTCGTCTTCGCCGGCAAGCACGACGACGGGAAGATCGATCGGGCCGACGTCGTGAGACACGTCTTCGGTGCTGCCCTCTTCGAGCCAGCGACGCCAGCCCAGCGGCGACATCAGACGCACCTGCGCGATGGCCGCGCGCTCGTCGTCGTCGGCGAGGGGAGTCGACACGTTCTGCGCCACGAATTCCGTGGCGTGATCCTCAGAGATGATGCCGTTCGCCACCCACGAGAGCATCTCGGCGCGTTTGTCGTCGGACATGGGCTCGGGCGTGCGCGGTGACGGCGCGAGAAGCACCATGCCGGCGAGGCCGAAGACGTTGGCGTCGCCGCTCAGGATGCGGTCGGCCACGAGGGCCGCGACCTTGCCTCCCATGCTGTGGGCTGCGAGAAAAAAGGGGCCGCCGTCGGCTTCGGCCTCGATGACTGAGACCACGCGGTCGGCGAGGGACGAGACCGAGCCATTCGGCGCATCCGGAGACCCGCCGTGGCCGGGCAGATCGATGCCCACGACCCGAAAGCGGTCGGCGGCCATGCTCTCGAGAGCGGCGGCGAGCGGCGCTGACGCTACCGCGTCGAATCCGAGGCCGGGGAGAAAGAAGATCGTGCCGTCGGGAGCGGTCACGGGGTGACCATCGCTCCGTTGACATTGAGCGTCTCGCCCGACACGTAGCTCGATTCGGCCGAGGCGAGGAACACGAAGGCGGGTGCCAGCTCGGCCGGCTGGCCTGCCCGTTGGTAGGTGCTCTCGTCATCGAAAGCCTTCATCTGCTCGTCGGAGACGCCCTGCGACACCTGCAGAGCGGTCCACACCGGGCCCGGTGCCACGACGTTGACCCGGATGCCTCGCGGGGCCAGCTGCTGGGCCAGACCTTTCGAGAAGTTGTTGACCGCGGCCTTGGTCGACGCGTAATCGAGGCGGTCGGGCGCGGGTTTGTAGGCCTCGAGCGACGCGGTGTTGATGATGGTCGCCCCCTCGGGCAGATGGGGGAGGGCCGCCTTCGTCAGCCAGAAGTTCGCGAAGACGTTCGTTCTGAAGGTTTGCTCGAACTGCTCGTCACTCAGGTCTTCGAGGCGATCGATGGCCACCTGTTTGCCGGCGTTGTTCACGAGGATGTCGAGGCCCCCGAGCACGCTCACGGCCTCGGCGACGATCGCGCGGCAGGTGGCAGCCTCGGTGATGTCGGCCGCGATGGAGTGGCCCTTCGCTCCGGCCTCCTCGATCAGGCCCACGATGCGATCTGCATCCTGCTGTTCGGCTGGCAGGTGCACGATCACGACGTCGGCGCCCTCTCGGGCGAACGCGATCGCCACGGCGCCGCCGATTCCGGAGTCGCCTCCGGTGATGAGCGCTTTGCGACCGGTGAGCCTGCCGGTGCCGCGGTAGGTCTTCTCGCCGAGATCGGGCACGGGCGTCATCTTCGCCTGCACTCCCGGTTCGGGCTGGTGCTGAACGGGGGGTTCGACCCGATCGTAGAGGGTGACCGGGTTGCCGAACGTGTACTGGTCGCGTGCAGTCATAACGACCAGGCTAGGCCGGTGGCCCGATTGGGCGAGGGCATTGCACGCCCTGCGATTTCTGGTAATGCCGGGCGGGCTCCGCGAGCTGATAGCTGACATGAGTGAAGCGGTGCCAGACGATCTGGCACCGCTTCGCTGTTTTGTCACTTCGGAGGCGGAGACCTACTCCTGCCCGGGTGTACCCGAGGAGATGGAGTCCAGACGCTGGAGTCGTCGTCGGGTTCATCCGTGTGCGCCGACCACGCATCCGGCTCCGGCTCGCGGGCGTCGACCTGTGCCGACAGCTGCCGAACGATGTCGTCGAACAGCGCGCTCACGACGATTGCCTCAGCCTCAGCGAGGACGTCATCCGATGCCTCTGCCGATACCGTTCGCGGTTCGTCGCGAGGCTTAATCGAGGCGACGAGAAACATGGCTCACCTCGTCAACTCTGCAGTGCGGCCTGCTCGCGGGTCGCGCTGCCGTGCACCTCGATCTTTCGAGGCTTCGCGCGCTCGCTCACCGGCAGCAGCACCGAGAGAACGCCGTTGTCGTAATGAGCCGTGATGCTCTCGGAGTCGATACCCTCGCCGACGCTGAACTGCCGCACGTACGACCCGTGCGGTCGCTCCTGGGTGAGCCACTTCACGCCGTTTCGGATGTCGGCGGTGCGTTGAGCCCGGATCGTGAGCACCTGCCCGTCGACGTCGATGTCGACACTCTCCGGATCCACTCCGGGGAGGTCGGCGTTGAGCACGTAGTGATCACCCTCGCGGTAGAGATCGACGGGCATGAACCGCTGGCCGGTCTGGCCGCTGTTTAGGCTGCTCGCAAGGCGGCCGAACTCGGTGAAAGGATCAAAAAACATAGCCATGATGAGGAGTCCCCTTTCTGATATCGCGTGTGGAATTGTGCTGGTTGCCGAGGGTTTTCACCTTCGGACGGCAGCATAATAACTCCACCCGAAAGGCCGAATCAAGTCTTTTTTGAGTGCCTTTTTCGCGAGCTGTGCCGCAACGCAGGAAAAGTCGTTTCACCGCGCACGAAACCGCCCACGTCGACCGGTTTTTCCTGAATTAGAGCGGTCCGCCCAGGCGCCTCATCGGGCCGAGCACCAGTTCGCGTCGTGGCCGTCGACGGTGCTGAGGGTCTTGCCGTCGGCGAGGTCGACGTAGGTGATCTGCTGTGCACTCGTGGTGATCGCGGCGTAGAGGCCGTTGGGTGCGACGCAGACGCTCGTGACGGATTGCCCGGCGGGTTCGAGAGAGTCGAGGGAGAAGAGGGCGCTGCTGCCGCCGGCTTCAAGAGTTGACACCGTCGTGTCGGAGCCATGGCCCGAGTCCTGTATCTCGAGAGTGGCACCCGAAGCATCCACGATCGCGGAGTCGGTGCCCCCGAGGTCGCCGGCTACCGAGGGAAACGCGCTGCTCGGGTGCTCGGGCTGAGCGAAGTCTGTCGCGGTCCGCGCGCCGCCCGTCGCCGTGATCAGCGTCTTCGTCGTCGGAACGAACCCGACCAGCGAGTCTGCGCGGCCGATCGGTACCGGGCCGGAGGTTCCATCGCGCTCGCCGAGTGTGTCGACCAGCAGCAGGTCCGAACTCTCTGTCTGGGCGACCAGCGAGGTGGTGCCGGGAATGAGCATCCAGTCTTTTGCCGTGAGTACCTCGAAATCAGTGCCCGTGATGGGAATCGAATAGTCGTTTCCGCGCGTGATGTCGTAGACGTAGAGCTGATCGGGCTGCGCCTCGAAGTGCGCAGACGGCTGCGGTGTGAAGGTGTAGCCGAAGAGCTTGCTCGTGGGGTCGGCCTTGAGGCTGGTGATGGTGCCGGAGCCCGCGAGATTGACGACGATGGGCGCAGCGCCCGTGAGTGACACGATGGTGAGCGCATCGGTTCCGTCGTCGTTCACTGTGTCGACGACCAGGGTGTCGCCTAGCGCCACGAACTGCCGGATGCGCGGGGCCTGGTAGACCGGCGTCGGTGCGCCACCGCCGATGGGTGCAGACAGAACGGCGTCGCTGAACTGCTCTCCGGCTTTCGACGGTGACAGGAAGTACGTGGTCGGATTCGCCGTGGTGAAGGTGTAGTCGAGGGTCGACGCGCCGCCACCCGCGACGCTGCGAACCTCGGGCACGGAGACGGTGTAGCGGGTGTTGTAGCTGAGAATTCCGGTGAACTGCACATCGATGGTGTCGCCGTCGACCGTCGCTGTGGCTGCCGCTGCCGGGCTGACCGTGAGCTTGCCCGCGGCCGAGGGGTCGAGCGGCTCGTTCGCCTGCAGCAGCAGGCGTTGGCCCGAGCGTTCGACCGCGGTGTTCACGTTGATCTGTGCCGATTGCAGCTGTGGCCCGTGCGAGAAGTTCGCGACGACCAGCGCGGCCGCCATGACCGAGACGACGGTGATGCTGCCGTAGAGCAGTCGCCGAAACCTGCGGCCCGCGTTATCAGTAGACATAGGGCTCGGAGGGCTGGTCGACGGCGGTGAGGCTGTCGGGGCGAACGACGGTTGTGGCCGCGCTGAGCACGCTGGGATTCGCCTCGAACTGGCCCGTGACCGTGACCCAGCTGTCTGTGGCGTAGTTGCTCGACCAGCCCGGTGAGTAGACCGGAACCCCCACGGGCTGCGCGTCGACCGCGCAGCAGGTCACCACGAAGCGGGCGACGTAGAAGACGTTGTCGGGATCGTCGGCGTCGGGAGTCACGAATCCGGTGAGGGTGGCGGTGCGGCCACTCAGGTCGTCGGCGCTCGCACCCTGTCGAATGAGCGCGGCCCAGTCTTTGACCGAATACGCCGAGGTGTCGTCTGAGGAACCCGGGGGCGGGCCGGCGTTGGCGAGGGTGTTCGACGAGCCATTGAGGCTGCGCTGCTCGACTGCCGCCGACGTGAGCGAACTCGGAGGTACGACCAGCAGGGCGACGGCCGCGGCGGCGACGATCACGAGGGCGGTGAGCGATCCGCCGAACGCGAGCAGCGGGCGGCGGCGACCGGCCCCGCTCTCGTCGGGGGCGTCGGACCCGCGCCCATCCGGCTTGCCATGGCTGTCGTGATCGTGATCATGCTCGTCGTCTTCGCCTGGCCCAGGAATCACGAGGAGCGCACCGATCGTGAGCACGAACGCGATGCCGGCCATGATCAGGGTGAATACGTAGTAGCGCGGGTTTATGTAGAGCCCGAGCTGGCCCGTGACGCCGAGCCAGACAGTTGCGATCGCGGCGAGCAGGGTGAGAGCCAGGCCCTTCCAGCGCGCGATGAGACGACTAAAAAACAAGGTTCACCGCCAATCCGATGGCCGCGGCGCACACGGCGATGAGCACGCTCACCTGCACCAGAGTGCGCACCGTGAAGGTGGTGCGCATCAGAGCGAGCATCTTGATGTCGATCATGGGACCGAAGATGAGAAAAGCGACGATGCCGCCGGGCAAGAAGGTGGAACCGAACGAGAGGATGAAGAACGCGTCGACGTTCGAGCAGATGGCGACGATGAACGCGAGAGCCATGAGCGCGAGCACAGACCAGAGCGGATTGCTGCCCAGGGTGATCAGCAGATTGCGCGATACGGCCACCTGGATGAGCCCCGCAATGCCGGCACCCACGATCAGAGCGGGCATCATGGCGGCGGACTCGCGCCCGAAGCTGATGAGGGTGCGGCGCGTTCTGGTGCCGTGCTCGGCGTGCGGATCGACGGCGCAGGCTGCCTGGAAGCCACGCGTGAGGAGGGTCTGCGGAGCGGGGTGGGCGCTGTAGATGAAGCCGACGAGGTTCGCGATGAGCAGGCCGCCGAGGATGCGGCTGATGAGGATGCCGTCGTTCCAACCGAACGCCTGATAGGTGGTGATGATCGTGATGGGGTTGATGATGGGTGCCGCGAAGAGGAAGGCCATCGAGTCGGCCACACTGAGGCCGCTGACGATGAGCCCTCGGGTCAGCGGCACGTTTCCGCACTCGCAGACCGGAAGCAGTACCCCGAGCAGAGAGATGATGCTGCGACGCAGCACGGGGTTTCGGGGAAGTCTCCTGAGAAGAAAGCCCGCGGGCAGCCAGATCTGCACGATGGCCGAGAGCAGGATTCCGAGAATGACGAACGGCAGCGACTCGATGATGACGCTCACCGAGAGCGTCACGAAGTCTTTCGCCGGATCGGTCATCCACGAGGTCCACTCGGCCGGCGCGAACACTCTGATCGAGATGAGAAGCAGCACCGCGGCGACGCCGATCGTGGGCGTCCAGCGCCATTCCGATCGGGTCAATTCGCGCAGGGTGGGATGCGTCGCGGGTGTCGTGCTCAGCGTTCGCTCCTCGCTCTGTCGACCGTCGATTCGGCTACCCCATCATTGTGCGCTCATCCCGTGCAGTAGCTGGGCGTGGGTTCTCACGCGGTGACGCTGGCTCTGGTCGCCCCGTCGAGTTGCTTCTTCTCCTGACGTCGCAGCAGATGAGTCAGAGCAGTGAGGTGCGGGAACTCGATGAGCATGCCGAGGATGATCGCCGCGTAGACGACAGGCTGGTCTGGCAGAGCGATGGTCGTGACCGCGAGCATCAGCGGAGCGTTGCGAGCCGAGGTCGTCATCGTCAACAGCGCCTTGGAGGGATACCCGAGGTGGAACAGGCGCGCGACTCCTTCGACGATCACGAACACGACGACGAAGAAGAGGAAGACGACCAGCAGCACCCACGCGAATGCGGCAGGGTCGGCGAGGATGGTTCCGACGTTGCCGGCGAAGAGTCCGACGATGACCACGGCGATCACCAGAGGAACCAGGCTGTCGGCCGCCTGCACGACGCGCTCCCGCGCCGTGGGAGCGAGGCACAGCCACAGGAACAGTCGCGCTGCGAGCGCAATTCCGGCCGGCACGGCGAACCACGTCACGAGCGTCGGCGCGATCTCGATGGGTGAATTCCCCACCTGCTGCCCACCGAAGAGGCCGAGCCAGACGGGATAGAGCACCAGCTGCAGGGACATCTGAATCGGAATGAGCGACGCCCCCGTCGTCGTGTCGCCGCCGGCCATGCGGGTGAAGCCGAGGAACCAGTCGGTGCAGGGGAACAAGCAGTAGATCAGCACCCCCAACCGCAGCGCCTGATCGGGCAGCAGGAGCGAGGTCAGACAGAACGCGATCACCGGAACCAGGGCGAAGTTGAAGGTCAGCGCGAGCAACACGGTTCGGGGGGCCCGCTTCAGCGCGGCGAGGCTCTCTAGTCGGAGAGTGAAGACGAGCAGTCCCACCAACACCATGATCGACGGGTCCACCACAGACGCGATCACGCTGCCCGTGGCGGGAGCGAGCGCACCGGTCAGACTGCCGACGAGGATGGCGGCGACGAAGAGTATGGTCACCGCCCAGGGGCGAAGTGCTGCGGTCAGCATGCGCACTCCACCCCGCAGCACGACAGATCGTCGGTGAGCATGCCGGCCGTTCGCCACTCCTCGAGGCCGCCACACTCCTTGCCCTGTGCCTCGCCGATCACACGGGCGATGTGAGCGAAGCGCTGCCGGAACTTGTAGACGAAACAGAACTTGAGTGCTCCGTGCCGCATCGCGGGACCAGAGAGGAAGAGGCCGGGGGTGATGGTGGACTGGTCGTCGTCGTCGAGTTCGGGCCAGCCGTCACCGCGGAGCGTGAACAGCCCCGAGACCGGGCCCAGACCCGGGCCGAAGCCGGTTGCGGCGATCGGGCGAGAGTCGGCTCGGATGCGCGTGCCGTTGCCGAGGCTTACGACCCATTCGGCGCCGTCACGTTTGATGCTGCTCGCGTGAGCCCCTGTGAGGGTCAGTCGGCCGGTCGCGGCGGCAGCGTTGAGACGCATGCGTGAACGCGGGGCGAGGCGGAACGAGGGGTCGGAGCCCGGACCGGCGTCCCAGGGACTCCCGGCATCCACGACCGTGACCTGCGCGCCCTGCTCGATGTGATGGCAGGCGATATCGATGCCCGACTCGTATCCACCGATCACGATCATCCGGCCCGAGCGAGGCTCCCAGGCCGCGCCGGTCGCGGAATGATCCGACAGGCTGATGCCGGCCAGGCGCGCCTCGGGTCGATCGGAGAACTCGCCACCGGCCCACACGACGGTATGAGCAGACACAGGTCCGCGCGAGGTCGTCACCGTGAACTCGTCGCCCGCGGGCTCCACCGCGGTCACCTCGGTGTGTGGCAGAACCGGCACCTGAAAGTGCTGCACCACGCTGCGCAGATACTTCGCGTACTGCGGCCCGGTGAGGTAGTCGGTGCCGAGGCTGTATGCCGGTGACGTGCGCGGGTGCACCGCGTTGAGGTCGGTCGCACCGAACCCGTTGCCCGTGAACGAGGGAGTGAGGAACGTCTGCTTCGTCGGCCAGTCGAGGAACGTCTGGCCGATCTGACCGCGATCGATCACACCGATCATGAGGTCGTCTACCGCGGAGAGGGCGAGGGCCGTGCCGATTCCGGCCGGGCCGGCGCCGATGACGAGCGCGTCGAGGGTTTTCGGGGCGGGAGCTCCGTCGCTGCCGGTCATTGCGCCACCACCCCGTAGACCACGTGGTCGTCGAGATACTGCCAGACGGTTCCCGTCTCGGCGAATCCGGCGCTGGCAAGGCTCTCGAGGTGAAAGCCGAGCGTGACCTTCGGCGGCGCCTCGTGCAGTTCTGCTCCCCAGACCTCGGAGCGCCGAACGAGGGCTTCGGCGTAGCGGGGAACGTCGGCGACGGCCTGCCACCACTCGTCCCACGTGTCGGTGTCGCCCGCGAACGTCGACTCCTGCATCGCGGCGTCGTCGGCCAGTGCGATGCGAGCGAGGGTGCTCTCGTGGTGGGCGCTGTACGACAGGTGGTCGCCATTCAAGACGATGCCGCCTGGGCGCATCAGATCGGGCAGGGCTCGATAGACATCGGCGAGGGTTCCGGGCTTCAACCAGTGCAGTGCGGTCGACGACACGACGGCGTCGAACGGCGCGGCTGCGATGGCCGGATGCTCGGTCCAGTCAGCGTGAGCAAGGTCGACTTCGGCGGTCTGCAGACGAGCATCGTCGGTCGCCAGATCGGAGGCGATGGCCAGGAGGGCCGGATCCTTGTCGGCGATGACCGCCCGGCCGTTCGGAACATGACCGAGAACGTGCAGGGCAAGCGAGCCCGTGCCGCCGGCGAGGTCGAGGATGCGCGGCTCGGCGACGTCGGCGCAGACGGCGGCGACGACCCGGGCGATCGTGTCGAAGAGCTCACCCCGGTGCCGAATATAGCCGGTCTGCTGGGCATCCCACCGTGCTGCGAGCTCGCGAGCGGTGTCGAGGGTGCTGAGGTCTGTCATGCGGATTCCTTTTCATGTGACGAAGAGAGGGGGAGTGGCGAGGGCAGGCTGAAAGAGAGGCGCGCGCGCCCATCCGGCCCGGGATGCGCGTGGGTCGTCACGTCGTACACGGCGTCGAGCAGCGGCGGCCTAAAGAGTTCGGCCGGTCGCCCAGCACCCGCGACGCGGCCACGATGCAGAACGACCACGTGATCGCACACCTCGGCCGCGAGGTCGAGGTCGTGCAGAACGATCAGCACGGTGGGGGCGATGCGCCGCAGCAGAGCGACGATTTCGAGCCGATGTCTGATGTCGAGGTGATTGGTGGGCTCGTCGAGCAGAACGTGGCTGGCGCCCTGGGCGAGCGCACGGGCCAGGGCCACGCGCTGCAGCTCTCCGCCCGAGAGCGTCGACAGTCGGTCGAAGGCGCGATGCGACAGTTCGACCGCGTCGAGGGCATCAGCCACGCGGTCGTCGAACGCGGCCCCGCCCGAACGCAGAACGCCGTGCTCGGCGAGCCCGCCCAGCGACACCTCGTCGACGACGCGCAGCGACGGGTCGGGCTCGCTGCGTTGGCCCACCTCGGCGACGTGCCGTGCGATCCATCGTCGGGGCCGGATGCGGAGATCGTCGCCATCCAGAACGATCCGGCCCGACGATAGTGGAGCGGCGCGAACGAGCGCGCGCAGCAGAGTGGTCTTGCCGCTTCCGTTCGGTCCGACGATGCCGGTCACCGCTCCGGTCTGCGCGGTGAACGAGACGTCATCGAGCAGTACTCGGCGGCCGGCGCGCACGGTAACGGCCTGCGCCTCGATCACGGCAGTGTTGCGAGAAGCCCGCGCAGCTGCTGCGGACCTGCGATCGAGAGCATGCTGGGCGGGTCGGTGTAGGGAAACTGCAGCGCCACGACGCGACCTCTCTGCACGGCCGAGAGGGCGGATACCCCGGGCGCACTCATGAAGCTGTCGATTACGTCTTTGGGCTCGCCACTGGAGTAGAGCAGAACGATGGTTCCCGGGTCGCGCGAGATGATGTCCTCGATATTGGCGTCGAAGACCCGCTCCGCGGAGTCGGCGTAGACGTTGGTCAGTCCGGCCGCCGTGAACACCGGCGTGACCATGCTCGGGCCGCCGTAGGGCGAGAGCACGCTTCCTCCGGATGAGACGTAGAGGGCGGCGGCGGTTCCGGCATCCGGTGCCTGAGAGCCGAGGCTCGCCATGCCCTGTGAGACGATCTTTTCGGCCTGATCGCTCTCGCCGAGGAGGGTGCCGAGGGTGCGCACTTCGCTCCACACGCGGTCGAAGGTCGCCGGCTTGCTGAGCTCGGGGCCGGGGTCGGCGCAGTAGGCGCTGGGCGTGTAGACCGCGATTCCACTGGCGGCGAGGGCAGCGCGGTCGACGGCGTTCTCGGGCGCGATCACCAGGTCGGGTTGGGCGCCGAGGAGGCTCTCCTGCGACACGATCGATCCGCCGGTGGCGTTCTTCTCGGTCGAGAGCTGGTCGAGTGAGGCGAGGGTCTCGTAGGTGGAGTCCTTGTAGAGGCCCGGCTGCACTGTCGAGGTGAGGGCGACCACGCGGTCGACTGCGTCGAGCGCCTCGAGGTTGGGCAGCGAGTCGTTGTTCACGAGCACGATGCGCTTCGCGGGCGCCTTGAGAGTGACCTGCGATCCGCAGTTCTCGATGGTGATGGGTGCGTCGGCGGCATTCGTTGTGGATGCGCTGCTCGCCGGGGTGCTCGCGCAGGCGCTCAAGGTCGCGAGGGTGAGCGCGGCGATGGTAAGGGCCGCCGGCAGGCGCCGGAGGAGGGGTGTCTTCATCGGGTTCTTTCTAGATGGGGTTACGAGGCATGGATGGACGAGGAGGGCGTGCGGAGCAGGAGAAGCAGGAAGGGGGCGCCGATGATTCCGGTGATGACGCCCACGGGAATCTCCTGGGGAGCGAACGCGGTTCTCGCCACGGTGTCGGCGGCGACAAGCAGGATGGCGCCGAGAAGCGCGGAGATCGGCAGCACGACGCGGTGGCGGCCGCCCGCCAGTCGACGCGCGAGATGGGGCACGACCAGGCCGATGAACCCCACGCCGCCGACCGCGGCGACCGTGACGCCGACCATCGCGGAGACGCCGACCATCAGGGCGATGCGGGTGCGCTCGGGGTCGATTCCCGCCGAGCGCGCGGAGTCGTCACCGGACGCCAGCGCATCGATCATCGGGGCGATCACGAGCAGGATGCTGATTCCGATGACCGCAGAGACGGCCGCGGCAGCGAGGGCCAACGGCTGCACCGCAGCCAGCGAACCGAGCAGCCAGAAGAGCACTGAGCGGGCTGCTTCAGGGGAGTCGCTCGAGAACACGAGAAAACTGGTGGTCGCGTTGAGCGCGTAGCCCACGGCGAGGCCGGCCAGAACCAGGCGCAGGGGACCCCGTCGATTGGCCACCCCGGCCAGCATCAGTACGAGCAGAACCGCCCCGATGGCACCGGCGAGAGCGGCGCCAGAGAACAGCAGCGCGCTGCCGCCGCCGATCACCAGCACGACGAGGGCGACGCCGGTGGATGCGCCGGAGTTGAGTCCGAGCAAATAGGGGTCGGCGAGGCTGTTGCGCACGAGAGCTTGAAGCATCGCTCCCGACACGGCAAGCACCGCGCCCGCGACCAGGGCCATCGCCACACGTGGCAGCCGGGTGCCCCACACGATCTGCTGCGCAGAGTCAGACCAGTCGCCGTGACCCGTCGAGAAGAGTCCGTCGGTGATGATGCCGACGACGGCCGATGGCGCTATGGGCACGGGCCCGATGCTGACCGCGACCAAGGCCGTGATGATCGCTGCACTCGCCAGCGCAGCGATCATCACGGCGCCGCGTCGTCGACCACGCCTGATCGACGAGACGACCTCGTGCGTGGCGATCGAAGCCGCCCCAGGTTCGCTGACCACCCGCAAGAGGCCTTCGTTTCTCACCCCTGGCGAGCTTTGAAACGAGGGTTGAGTTTGTTGATCACGAACACGCGACCACGCCGTCTGACGACTTGCGAGCCGGGCATCTTCTTCATCGACTTGATCGAATTGCGGACCTTCACAGCCACCTCCATTTGTTATTGAGAACCATTCTCAAATAGAGTAGCTCACTATGAACGAGCCTTCCGACAGCCCCCCGGTCTCCCGTATCGCCGGTCTGGCGGTCACACTTGTCTCATCGAGCGATCGGCTCCGCGCCGAGCATGTCGCTGCCATCCTCAGCGGCTGCACTGTCTCGGAATCTCCCGTCGAACTCGATGTCGGAGGCGACGACGACGCCACGTTCGCGGTCGAACTCGCCGAGCAACTCGCATCCGAATACGACGACGGCCTCACCGGCAACACCGTGGTGGTGCTGGAGCCGAGCGCAGACATTGTCGAGGTGGCCCTGGTGCTCGAGCACATGCTCGACGGCCGGCGACCCCGCGTGCCCGTGGGCATTCGCGATGTGGTGGCGGTGACCTCGGTGCGCGAGGTAGGCCAACAGCTCTTCGGCTGGCCGGCCGAGCGCTCTGCGCGGGGCGACGACTTCACGTCGCCCGGGCGCTTGGCTTCGCGACTCGAATTCGCCAGCATGATCGTTCTGACCGATGCGCCCAACGCGGCTGCCGCAGACGATACGCGGCTCGTGCTTGCTCTTCTCGAACGATTGGCCCCGTCTGCTCTTCTGTTGACGCCGTTCGACGTGGCTCACGCGCGTCAGCTGTCAGGGTTGCTGGTGCGCGGTCGCGCCCGCCGACTCGGGGCTTCGATGGGGTGGCAGCGTGAACTGGTGGAGGGTGCGCCCGCGCATCCGGTTTCGGCGTGCTCGACGTATGTGTTTCGTGACCCGCGACCGTTTCACCCGGGTCGACTGCACTCCGCCGTGACCCTGCGCCTGACGCCCGAGAATGTGGGATGCATCGCGCGCTCGCGGGGGTTCGTGCGGCTGGCGACGCGCGGTGGCCGGGTCGGATCGTGGGCGACGGCCGGCAATGTGCTCGACCTGGACCCGACTGAGATGCTCAGCTGGAGCACGGACTCGCCGATCGGGCAGGAGATCGTGTTCTTCGGCCCGGGCCTCGATGAGATCGCGCTCGAAGCGGTGCTGTCGGAGTGTCTGCTGACGACCGAGGAGTTGGCTGCGGGGCCCGAGGAGTGGATGAGCTATCCGGATCCGTTCCCTGAGTGGATGGTCGAGCACCACCACTGAGGTTGGTGCTGCGCTGCTCTGCAGGAAAAATCGACCGTCCGCGTGCAGAACTGCCCTCTTTCGGCGAATTCTCCTGAATGTGAGCGGTGCCGCGGCGGCGAACTTCGTGATCTCCGGGTGTCAGCTCAGGGCGGCGGTCAACTGCGCGAGCGAGTCGAGGCGGATGTCGGCGAGGTTCGCTTCCTCGCGTCGGGCGTGGATGTAGCCCCACGGGCCCCGGCGGAGAAGGGCGGTGCGCATTCCGGCGTCACGGGCAGGCAGGATGTCGTTGTCCAGGCGGTCGCCCACGTAGAGGATGGCGTCGGGAGTCAGGTCAGCGCGCTGCGCGATTCGAGCGAAGAACTCCGGCGACGGTTTGGAGACACCCCAATCGGTCGACGATGCGACGAAATCGGCGTCGAACTCCAATGCGCGCAATTGGGCGACGGCGCCGTCGGGCTGGTTGCCGGCGATGCCGACGACATGGCCGGCTGCGCGAGCGGCCTGTAGACAGGAGATCGCGTCGGGATACAGGTCGGCTCGCTCGATCCGCACCGTGGAGTCGGGCGGCTCGACGTCGAGCATGTCCCAGACCTGTCGATGGTCTTGATCTCGTTCGATGAGTGCCCCCAGAACTCCCATCAATGCAAACGGCGTGACGCCGACTTCCGTGGCTTTCAGAGACCATGCCCGCGACTCGTCGACCAGCGTCTCGCCGACATCGAAGACGATCGCCCGCAGCCCCGGTGGAAGGGTGATCTTGTTCATGGATCACATTGTCGCGCGAAGTCGGCGACCTGTTGCATCGAAGGAAGAACCGACCCTCCGCGTGCAGAACTGCCCCTTTTCGGCGCATTCTCCTGAGTTAGAGCGGCCTTATGGTCAGGGGCGGTGTCGCATTCGTCAGGTGCCCGAGTGATCGGCCATCTTGTCGAGATGGTCGAGCACGTCGACGAGGGTGTGTCGACCGTCGGTGAACCGGGATCTCGCGACAGCCATGACGTCGGCCATGTTTCCTCCCGGCACCTCGACGAGGGGCTCGCCCTCTCGGATGACTCTCCACTGGCTTCCGGGGATGGCGTGGATGACGACGTCGCCGAAGTACATGGCTACCGCCTCTTCGAGACCCTCGGCAAGAGCCGGTATCGCGGCGTCGAATGCCGCCAACCCGGCTCGGCTCACCTCGATGTTCATTCCGATGTGTTCGGCCGCAGCGATGAGTTCGTCATAGCCGCCGACATCGGTGATCGGCACTCCCGGCAGCTGGTCGGCCGGTGCCGGTCGGTAGCTCGCGTAGCGACGGGCCATGCCGATAGGAAGGGTCTGGGTAGCCTGCCGATAGGACCGATTCATCTATCCACCATCTGTCGGTTTTGGAGCGCTGTCAAGAGGCGCTCTCGCCTCTGAGATGCCGCCGGTGTCTGGATTTCCCTAGAACGCCGAGGCGCCTCGTTGCCATAATTGATCATGACGAATTCCCTTCGCGAGTCCTGGGCGGCGACGACTCACAACTGGACCCACGACGTCGACTTCGAGCATCTTCGCGTCGCACGTAAGCTCGTCGGGCCTGTTGGCTGTGCGCAGCTCATGCACATGGTGCTCGAGGTCGCGGCATACGCCGACGACGAAGCCTATGACCAGCAGCGAATCGGCCTAGTTCTCATCGAGGTATCTGACGACCAGATCAGCGTTGCTGACGATGGGCGTGGAACAGACACCCGAAGAGACGCACACGGCGTCGCGGTCAGGAAACCGGTGATGGCAACGCAAGACATACGTTTTTTCGCAAGGCAAGACGCTCCCGCCCTACCCGATGGGGAGCCTCGCCGAGGCATGTCTGCCGTGGCGGCGGCCTGTGAGCAGCTTGTTCATGAGAACCGTCGGCATGACGGCGCGTGGTCTCAGACGTACGAGCGCGGAGTACCGACCTCGGCCCTCGAAGATGCGGGGCAGCAGAGCGAGACAGGGACGGTTGTGCGGCTGTGCCGACTCGACCGCCAGGTGGTCGCAGATGTAGACCTGGCCAGGCTCCGATCGTTGCTTGGCGCGTTCCGGCATATCGAGGTCGTCGTGCGGTCACTCCGAACCACGGCCCAAGCCCAGTAGACCACCGGCCATCGAAGAGAGCGGAACAACTGAGCATGACGGTGCTACGCAGAGCACGTGTCACAGCGACGATCCTGCTCGGGGTCATGGTCCTCTCTGCATGCACCCCCGGTTCCTCCCCGGGCGCAACGAACGACGCGGCTCCATCCCCTTTCGTCGGCGGGTGGGCGGAGTCGGCGGCGACGGGCGACACGACCATCACCTTCGACGAGACCGGAGAATTTGTCGGTTTCGACGGCTGCAATACGCAGAACGGCTCGTTCGTCGCGTCAGGGCCAGGCATCACGCTGAGCATCACCAGCGCCACGGAGGTCGCCTGCTCTGAGGATGTGTGGCTCGAGAAGGTCACGAGCGCGCACCTCGACGGAGACTCCCTCGTCATGACCGATTCGAGCGGTGCGCAACTCGGCCGACTGCTCAAGACCGAGCCGTGAACCGGTCAGTGAGCCGATCGAAGTATCTCCTGCTCGTCAACCGCGCTGAGCCCCGACCGGCGCTCGCGGTCGATGCCGCGCGCGAGTTCGTCGGCGTGCACGCGCGACAACGTCTCGCTGAGCGATCGCCGGATGCCGCCTGACGCCAGGTAGGCGGCTCCGGATCGCTGCGCAAAGGCGACGTCGGTGAGCGGGAGCCACAGAGGAAGCGACCTCGGCCCGGCCCAGTAGCCGACGTCGTGAGCCAGAAGAACGTCGTCATCGACCTCGACGAGTTCGCCGTCGTAGCGTGCCGCCGCAGCGGCAGCACGCAGGAATTCTGAAAACGACACGACCTCGCCGACGGCGTTGACCACGCCCGACAGGCGGTCTCGCCCCGCGCGCTCGATCCACGAGGCGAGGTCGGAGACGTCGATCGCCTGCACGAAACGATCCGCAGTTGTGGGTATGAGCGCAGGCCCGGTGCGGCTGAACCGCGCAGGCCAGTAGCCGAATCGGTCGCTCGGGTCGCCGGGGCCGACGATGAGTCCCGGGCGGGCGACGAGCAGGCGATCTCCGAGGTGCTTCAGGCTTATGAGCTCCGCCGCGACCTTCGCATCGGCGTAGTTCGAGGTGTCTCGAGGCTCCACGACGGCGGCCGACTCGTCGGCATCCGGTTCATCGTTTCGGCTGTATACCGAGACGCTCGACACGAGCGTCCAATGCGCGGCGCTCGACGCGAGGGCCTCGAGGGCCGGGCCGACGAATCTCGGATCGGAGGAGAGCTCGATCACGTCATCCCACTGACCCGTCACGCCGTCGTACGCGTACGGCGACAGGCGATCGACCGGTACGAGACGCGAGCCGTCGGGAACCGACCCCGACTCGCCGCGAGCGAGGCAGGTGACATCAGCACCCTCAGCCACCGCCCGCTGCGCGATCTCGCGCCCCAGCCATCCAGTTCCGCCCAATACAAGCACTCGTCGCATGAGCCCAGTCAAGCGTCACTGGCGGGATCGCGAGGCCGGCTTCGCCGCAGGCGCAATCGGTGAGTGAGAGCTCTGACCCGTGCAGCCGATCGAACACCGCTCGGGTATAGCGTTGCCTCATGCAGAGAGGGATCCGGGCCAAGTTGGTCAGGGGTTGCGTCGCGCTGTCGGCCGTATCGCTCATCGTGGCGGTGCTGATGGCCGTCGATCCGGAGCCAGCCGCTGTGATGCTCGGAATCACGCTGGGTTCGTCGCTGAGCAGGAGTCAGCTCGGGCACCATGGCCGTGAGCGACTGCAAGCCCTCGGGTTACTCCCTCTTCTGGGGATGGCTACCATCGGTCTGGGCATGCTGCTTCAGCTGCAGTTCGTCCTGGGCGCTGCGGTCTACGTGCTCGTCTTAGTCGGCACGGTGCTTCTGCGGCAGACCGGCGATCTGGGAAGACGCTTCAGCAGTCTCGCCGCGACATCGTTCCTCGCCGTGCTGTTCCTTCCCGGGGGCGCGGGCCGAGACCACGGGCCAGTGCTCGCCGTCGTTGAGCCCTTGTCGATCGCCGTCTTCGCGTGGCTCGTGGTCACCGCGGTGCAGCTTCTCGCCCAGCGCCTCACCGTGCTGCCTTCTCCCGCCAGGCGCCCGACGGTTGAAACGGCCTCACCGACATCGCCGCCGAGCAACAGTCTCCGTCCTTCGTCGACCACGCGTTCTGCTCTTCAGCTCGGTGTCGGGCTCACTCTTGCCTTCGTGATCGCGGCCGCCGGCTTCGGCGATCACTGGGCATGGGTCGTGCTGAGTGCCGTGATCGTCGCCTATCTGCCGCGGGGCCGAGCGGATGCCGTGAGCAAGGGTCTGCACCGACTGCTCGGCGCCGCTGCGGGGTCGGTTTTCGCGCTGCTGCCGCTCGCCACCGGCCCCGGAGACTCGACGATTCTGGTCATCGCCGCGCTCTCGGCGATCGGGATCGGACTCCTGCTCAGAGAGGTCAGCTACGCGGCCTGGGCATTCGGGGTGACGGTCGCCCTGACCCTGCTCGATCGTCTGACGGGCCAACCCTCACCACTCATCGGGATGCGTCTGATCGAGATCGCCATCGGCGTCACGGTGGGATTGCTCCCGGTCTGCCTCCTTCTGCCGGTGCGCACCACTGACGTGGTGCGCTCGCGGCTGCGGCCCGTGCTGGCTGCCGTGGCGGAGCGTCTCGCCGCCGCGGATCCGAGCGCGCAGGCCGCCGCGCAGCGTCGCATCGAGGCGGATCTGCGTGAACTCGATCAGGCCGGTGCGTCGTTGCAGGAGGCGGCTCGCGCGCTGGCGATCGTGCGCCGCCCGCCGCCCGAGGGTGCACAGTGGGTGCGAAACGCGCACACGATCGCGACCGCGGCCATCGACTCGACGCCTTCAGCCGGCGATGAACTCTCCCAGGCCGTCCGCGACGCGCGGCGAGCGCTTCGCGACCCGGCCGCGCTCGGCTCCGCCCTCAGCGTCGCATCGCGGCTCGCGCAGCGGTGACACAGTCACCGTGCCGGTGCCGGATGTCGCCGCGACCCTGAGCACGTCGGCGTCAGCCGGCGCAAAGGCGAGGTCGGTGAACGTGACGGCCCCCTCGTCGGCGAAGATCTCGACGACACATTCGTCGACGATCACGGTCAGCGAGAGTCGGCCGTCGCGGAGCGGAACCGAGGTCTCGTTCACCGTGGCGAACCCGGGGTGAAGATCGACGATTCCGGATCGCCGCCGGTCGAGGCTGAGCGTCATCGTCGCGGTGTCGTAGCCGATCGTCACTTCGCCGTGTGTTCCCGCGAGCACGTCGAGACGCAGTATCGAGTCCGGCCCGGCCTGCCAGTCGATCGTCAGAACGTATCGTCGGCCCGCGATCGTGGTCGACGGTGAACCCGACACGATCGGCATCCTCACCGTTTCGGATTCGACGCTCACTGACTCGAGGTCGAGTACGGGAGTCTGGATGAGGGCGAATCCGCCTGCGGTGCGTGTCAGGCTCAATTCGCGCGGCGACGACATCACGCCACGCCAGGGCGCCGTCGGTGTCTCGGATGCGTATTGCCAGTTTCCCGCCCAGCCCAGCGCGATCCGGCGGTCGTCGGGGACGCCGGAGAAGGTGACGGCCGCGTAGAAGTCGCGGCCATGGTCGACCGGTGTCCACGAACCGGCCGGATCGACGACGAACGAGTGGCCGTCAAACGATCCGACGAGGTAGCTCATCGACGAGTCGACCGCATCGCCGACGCCATTCGTGCTGACCAGGAGCACCCACATGAGTCGTTCATCGTCGCCATCCACGGGCAGTGCGAACAGATCGGGGCACTCCCACACCACGTCTTCGGGGCCGAAAGGTCCGATCGACGATTCGAAGATCCAGTCGCGGAGGTTCTGCGAACTGTAGATCAGCACCTGGCGCAGCGTCGCCTCCACGGCGACCATGATCCATGTCGAATCGCCGGTCGGCGAGGTGTATCTGAACACCTTCGGGTCGCGAAAATCCGGCGAATCGCGATCGAGCACAGGGTTGCCGGCGTATTTCTCCCACGCGTACCCGCCGTCGGTGCTGAACGCCAGAGCCTGGGTCTGGATGCCATCCGGCGACACACGCGTGTAGACGGCCACGAGCGGGGGAGACTCGATGGAGCCGAGCTCAGAGGTATTCAGGCTGTCGACGACGACCGAACCGGAGTAGATCTGTTCGGTCGGGGTGCAGGCGATCGCGACGGGCAGCTCGTGCCAGCTCGTCAGATCTCGGCTCGTGGCGTGGCCCCAACTCATGTTGCCCCAGGAATTGCCGAACGGGTTGTACTGGTAGAAGAGGTGGTAGACGCCCCTGTCGTAGACGAGCCCGTTGGGGTCGTTCATCCAGTTGCGTGCGGGCGTGAAGTGGATCAGGGGTCTGTCGTCGCTGCTCATGTTCGATCAGATCGACGACCGCGGCACGGCCGGGCACGAGATGAGCAATGGTCCCTCGGCCGGCGCGGACTGCAGGCCGAGGAGGACTCGCACCCCTGCGGCGCCGATCTCGTAGTGCGGAAGGGCCACAGTCGAAAGGGGCGGACGCAGATGGGCGGCGATGACCTCTTGGTTGTCGAAACCCGCCACGGCGATGTCGTGCGGAATCGAGAGCCCGAGTTCCCGCAGCCCGTCGTACAGTCCCATGGCGACACGGTCGTTGTGGCAGAAGACGGCGGTCACGCCCAGAGCGCGTATTCGCTCGGCTACTGCGTACCCGCCTTCCTGTTGCGGTTGTTCACGGAGGACCAGCGCAGGATCGTATTCGATGCCCGCATCGTGCAGAGCCTGGCGGTAGCCGTGCAAGCGACCGGTCTGGGCGGGCGAGGGGGTCGTCGTATTCACGAAGGCGATTCTGGTGTGACCGGCGTCGAGTAGAAGCCGGGTCGCCGTGCGGCCGCCCTGCCTCTCATCGGGCACGACGGCGGGAGCCGGAGTCTTCTCATCGAAGCAGTCGACGAGAACGTACTCGGTCTCCTTGAGCGCTTTGGGCGCGACGACAGAACGGTGGAACCACGTGGAGTAGAGGATGCCGCGCACCTTGTGCTCGAGCATCATCGAGATGGCGGCATCCTCGGCGTCGAGATCGCCCTCCGTGTTGGCGACGAGAAGAACGTATCCGTGCTTCCACGCCTCGTCTTGGGCGCCGTGGATGATCTGGCCGGCGAAGGGGGTGGTGGCGATCGCGTCGGCGACCAATCCGATGAAGTTCGAGCTGCCGCTCGACAGGTTCTTCGCCAGCGCGTTCGGACGATAGCCCAGCTCTCTGACCGCTTCGAGCACGCGCTGCCGCGCGCCCGGGCCGATGCGGGCGCCCTTCTTGTCGTTCACGACGTGCGACACCGTCGCGATCGAGACACCGGCCGCATCCGCCACCTGGCGCATGGTCACCGGGTGCGCGGATCGATCCGCGTTCATCTGCTCACTCGTTTCAGACACGTGATGATCATCCCTTAGTGGCGCCGCTGGCGAGGCTGTATGTCATGGCTTTGTTCAGCACCAGGAAGACGAGAAGCAACGGAGTGATGCTCACGCAGACGGCAGCGAAGGTCGCCGTCCAGTCGATCTTGCCCATGGCGCCGATGTAGTTCTGGAGGCCGAGGGGGATCGTCTTGAGGTCGTCGGTCAACACGAAGGTGTTGGCGAAGATGAAGTCGTTCCAGATGAAGATGCTGTTCACCATCGCGACGGTCACCATCGTGTTCACCGAGAGGGGAAGCGTGATCTGAGCGAAGATGCGATACGGCCCCGCTCCGTCGAGCGACGCGGCCTCGTAGATCTCACCCGGAATGTACTCGTAGAACGACGAGAAGAGATAGATCGACGTCGGCAGCGCGAACCCGGCGAGCGGGATGATGATCGACTGGTAGGTGTCGAGCAGATTGACCGCGGCGTAGTCGACG
The DNA here is from genome assembly GCF_900177685.1 of Agreia pratensis. GTDB lineage: Bacteria > Actinomycetota > Actinomycetes > Actinomycetales > Microbacteriaceae > Agreia > Agreia pratensis. The sequence goes on along the minus strand of NZ_FXAY01000005.1, from coordinate 186,192 downwards.
AAGAGCGGAACCAGCGCGACCTGTACCGGAACGATGATTCCGATGAGGAAGAGCGCACGCACGAGCTTGCTGAATCGAAAGCCCAGCACCTGCAGAGCGTAGGCGCCCATCATGCCGAGAAAAACGATGACGACGATCGAGCCGACCGTGACGATGAACGAGTTGAGGATGTTCAACCCGAGGTTTCCGGTGGCGAAGGCACGTGCATAGTTGTCGAACGTGACTGTCGTCGGCAGGGCGAAGGGGTTGCCGCCGGCGAAGTCCTTCTCGGTGCGCAAGCTGGTGATGAACAGCCAGGCGAGGGGATACACCTGCACGATCACGATGAGCGTGACGATGATGCCGGTGATCTTGCCTTGCAGATTCAGCGGTTTGCGTGGTGGTTTCTGCCGCCGCTCGGGGGCGGTGGGACTGGTGGTGCGGGATGCCGTGAGCGTCATGCGTCGGCCTTACGTCGAAGGAGTAGGAAGATGAGACCGACGGCCGCGAGACACTCGACCACGACGAACACCGAGATGGTGCTGGCGTAGCCGTAGTTCGTGCTCGTGAAGGCCGTCTTGTACATGTAGGTCGTCAGAAGTTCCGACGACTGGCCCGGGCCGCCGTTGGTGAGCAGGTACGGAATGTCGAAGCCCCTCAGTGCGTTGGTCGTCGCGATGATCGTCGTGGTGATCCAGACCGGCCTGATGTAGGGAAAGCGGATGCGCCAGAATGTCTGCCACCACGACGCTCCATCGAGTTTCGCCGCCTCTTCGAGTTCGGTCGGAACGGCGAGGAGAGCTGCGTAGATGATCAGCATGTAGAGACCCGTGAAGCGCCATCCCTCAGGAACAGAGACTGCCGCCAGTACGGTACTCACGTCTGACAACCAGGCCTGCTGAAGGTGTCCGAGGCCGACGAATTCGAGCACCTGATTGATCAGGCCTTCGGGGTCGAGCGAGTAGATGCGCTGGAAGAGGAATGCGATGGCTACCGTCGAGATCACCGCGGGCAGGATGTAGAGAGTCTTGACGACTTCACGGCCGCGCCGCAGAAGGGTCAGGAGGCTCGCCACGATCAGGGCGCCGCCGAGTTGGAGGATCAGACAGATCACCACGTAGCCGAGGGTGTTCCGGAAGGCGATCCAGAAGACGGCATCGCCGGTGAACATGTGCACGTAGTTGTCGATTCCGACGAAGAGCATCGGGCTGATGCCGTCCCAGTCGAAGAAGCTCAGATAGAGCGACTGAAAGATCGGCAGCAGAACCGCGATGCCGTAGAGGGCGAGCGGCGGTATCAGAAAGACCAGAACAGAGAGTCGTGACCGCTGGGGAAGCACGGCGTCCCCTTCCTGTGGGGCCCGAAGGCCCCACATCAGGCGTGGATGAGGTGGGCGTCGACTACTTGAAGGCCTTAGGCCCGTTGTCGGCGATGACTCCGTCCATCGTGGTGATGAACTCGTCGGGTGCGACCTCGCCCTGCAGCAGCAGAGTCAACTCCTGCTGCAGTCGGGTGTTGGAGGTCGGGTCGAGCTGGGTGTCCCACGGCATGGCTGTCTGCTCGCCGACATCGTTCGCCTGGTCGACCGCCCGCTGGTACAGCGGGGTCGCGTTCGCCGGCACGGTGGTCTGCACGGTGGTCGTGGGTGACAGGGCTCCGGTGGCGGCGTACACCTCGGGGTAACGCTTCAGTGCGAACGAGAGGAAGTCCCGAACCAGCGGGTCGTAGGTCTTGGTGTTCACGGCCATGCCGATTCCGGAGGGTGAGACATACTCGTTGGCGGCCGTCACCGAGTCCTTGGCGACCGGGAGGGTGAAGTAGTCGATGTCATCGCGCACCGAGGGGTCGAGTGCGTCGGTGGCCAGGCTGTTCAATTCCCACGTACCGATGTTGTAGACCGCGGCCTTGCCCGAGGTGAAAGAAGCCTGGGCGTCGGAGTAGCCGGTCGACGAGAAGCCGTCTTGGAAGCATCCGGCCGACCCGAGGTCGCTGAGCCACTTCACCGCCTGCTCGCCGGTCGGGTCGCTGAACTTCGCGTCGCCCTTCTTGAGCTGCTCCACGTAATCGGGGCCTGCGGTTCGGAACGGGTAGTAGGCCATGTAGCGCTCGAGCGGCCACTGATCCTGCCCATCGAGGGCGATGGGTGTGATTCCCGCAGCGCGCAGCTTCGTGCACATGGCAGGAATGTCGTCGAGTGTCTTGGGGATCTCGACGCCGGCTTGCTGGAAGAGCGCTTTGTTGTACCAGAAGAACTCCAGCTGGAACTCGAACGGCACCATGTAGAGCGAGCCATCGTCGAATCGCTGGTAGTTCAGCGCCGCCGGTCGATAGTCGTCGTACACGCCCAGGTCTTTCAGGAGCGCCTCGGCATCCATCATCTTGCCCTGCTTGGCGAGCTTCTGCGCGAACGGGGTCGCGTCTGTGTCGAACAGTTCGGGCAGTTTGTTGGCCGCGGCCAGGGTCTCGTATTTCTGGATGTACGACGGCCGGTCGGGCGTGGTGATCAGGTTCAGCGAGAATCCCGGATGCTTCGCCGCGTACTCGTCGGCGATCTGCTCCATTGCGGTGATGACGCCGCCGTCGGCGGGACGCGACAGAAGCCACGAGATCTCCCGTGGCACGATCTCGCCCTTAGGGTCGACGTTGGTCGGATCGGAATTGCCGGATGCGCCGGCCGAGCAGCCGCTGAGCAGCAGCCCGACGGCGGCCACGCCGGCCGCGATGGCGAGTCGTGCGCGATTGGTTCTCATGTGTTCATCTCCATTGATTGAAAGGGTCGGACGTTTGATCGTGGCGCGGTGGGAAAGGAAAAGTAGACGGGGTCAGGCGAGCTGATGCTGGTGGGCATCGGCCGACACCGACGTGGACTGAGACGGATCGGGGCGCACAGCCATCCTGAAGTGGCGCGCACTGACAGATCCTTCGCCGACGAACACGCCGATGCGTCCGGCGGTGTGGTCGTAGATGCGGGTGCTGAGCGTCGTACGACCGTCGAGGTTGACGACGCACAGGTCGTTCTCCACGATCACCTCGAGCCGGTGTCTGCCTGCCGAGAGATCGCAGGGGCGTTCGAGCTCGATCATGAATGGCACGTCGCCGGAGATCTCCCATTGGCCGTCTCCGGTGGATCGCCGAGGCCAGCGGTCGAAGACCATTCGATTGCGTTTGGGCTCGAGTCGCACGATGTACGACGAGTCCCCGTCGGCGCTCGATCGCAGGAGCAACCCGCATTCCGTCGTGCCCGCTTCGATGTCGAGATCGACGGAGGCGAAGTAGGCGGCTGGGGCGTCATCCTCCGAGATCACAGCCGTGTATCCGTCGGGAGATGACAGCTCGAGCGGAACGCCGTTCTCGACGTCGGCCAGACCGACGGGCGTCACCTCGCTGAAGCTGTTGCGCGTTTCGGATGCGAATCCGAAGTCGAGGGTGCCATCGGGTCTTTGCTTCGCCTCGACGACCGACATGGTTCCGGCCCACTGCCACGCGCCGTCGTCTCGCGAGTCTTCTTTGCTGGCGATCCAGCCGAAGAAGAAGCGGCGTCCGTCGAACTCTGCGGTCTTCGAGGCGTAGTACGCGCGGCCGTCGACGCTGTCGTATTCGGGCACAATCCACGGCCCGTCGAGGGTTTTCGCCATGCGGTACCGCGTGGTGAAGTTCTCTGAGAACTCGGAGTAGACCATGTACCACCAGTCGCCCCACTTGAAGACATCGGGGCACTCGTGCGCGATGTAGCGCCGCGGATCCCAGAAGGGTTCGGTCGGTTCCCATGTCACCAGGTCGGTCGATACGCACTGCGCGATTACACCGCGGCGACGCTCGGGGCCGTCGGAATGACGGGCGGCGATGAGCATCCGCCAGACACCGGCTTCGTCGTCGTGAAAGACGAAGGGGTCGCGCCAGTCTCCGGATTCGTAGCCGGCCGGGGCTCCGAACGTGTGCTCCGGATGCCGAGTCCAGCTCGCCATGTCATCGGAACTCGTGGCGTGCATGACCAGCTGAAGCGGCAGGCCGTCTGCGCCGAGGTGAGTGGGGTTCTGCCCGGTGTAGAACAGGTGGGTCAGGGCTCCGTCGCGCACGATGCTGCCCGTGTAGACGTTGAAGTCAGAGTCGAGCGACGACCCGTGTTCGAAGGCGAGGCCCTCGTCTTCGAAATCGACCAGGTTGCGTGTTGTAGCCAGGTGCCACGGAGTGCCCGGCTTCGGGTCGGAACGCTCCTCGTACAGGTAGAAGAGCTTGAATTCCCCATCGCTCTCGAACGGAATGATGTCTCCAACCCACGCGTCGTGCGGCTGGAAGAAGATCTGTTGGGGCATCGTCGTTGAGTCCTTTGGTTAATCGCTTGATCACACCATAGACAAGCCTCACAACGTGATCAAGCGGTTAAGCAAATTAAGCAAATTAACCACACTGCCGCCCTCGCGCTCCACTTCAGGAAGAACAGGCTGACCGCGTGCGAATTCGCCCGATTCGCGGCAGTTTTCCTGAGTTGTGGCGGGCTCCGCCGTGACAGGCGCCGCCGCGGCGAGTGCCGCCGCGCACGCCGCCGTCGCGGTGGCCGCTACGACCCCAGCGGCGCCGCGAAGAACGCCAACTCGTGCTCCGCCGACCGCACGAACGCCTCGCGCATCGCCTCGCGACCCCGCTCATCAGCCCGGGCGGCAGCCTGCGTGACGAACCCGACCGCCGCCTCCGTCATCTCGGCGATGCCGGCGTCGGCGTAGGTCTCGATCCACGATCGATACGGATGCGCGTCGTGCGAGCGAGGCAGCAGCCGCACCCCGATGTCTTGATACAGCCAGAAGCACGGCAGCAGCGCGGCGATGAGCGTGTCGTAGTCGCCCTCGGCGCACCGCGCGAGCAGATGATCGAGATAGCCGATGGTCGCGGAGTCGGGCCGAGTTCCGGCGTACGCCCCGTCGGCGAGCCACGATTCGTGCAACTCCAGCTCGGCGGTGATCGAACCCTCCGAGGCCGCCGCCCAGAACGCCTGTTCTGCGACGGTCGGAGCCAGGGCGCTCGCGGTCGCCAGAGCCCGTGCGTAGTCGCGCAGGTAGAGCGCATCCTGAGCCAGGTAGCCGCGAAAGGCGTCATCGCGCAGCGACCCGTCGCCCAAGCCCATCAGAAAAGGCAATGCATCGATCTGCTCGCGCACGTCTCGGATGCCGTCCCACCACTCGGTTCGGATCTCGCTGGCCGTGGGCCGAGTCTCGAGCCCCGCGCGCTGCCACATTCCGGCGAAGTGGTGGATCGGCCCGTTGCCTCCGCCGACGGCTAGTTCGCCACCGCCCCGGATGCTCTCGCTGATCCAGCGCTTCACCTCGCCGACCGCGCGCGCCGGCTCGACACCGCCGACCAGCCGAGTCGCGAGGCCCGACGAGAGCGAGCATCCGGTGCCGTGCGTGTTCGTAGTCTCTATGCGCGAGGCGTCGTACATGGTCACGAAGAGCTCGGGGCCCGTCGCGTCGACCAGCGCGTCGGGAGCGGTGTCGCCATCGAGGTGTCCGCCCTTTGCCAGCACGAGTACGCCGAATCGCGCCGACACCCGCGCCGCCTGGTCGAGAGTCTGCTGCCAGGTCGTCGCCGGTGGCTCATCGGCGAGAATCGCGAGTTCTGGGATGTTCGGGGTGACGACGTGCGCCAGCCGCGCCAGTTCACGAAGGGCACCCTCGGCGTCGGCGCGCAGCAGCCGGTCGCCACTGGTCGCCACCATCACGGGGTCGAGCACCACGATCGGCGGTGCGACCCGAACCAGCCACTCGCGCACGGCAGCGATCACGTCGACGTCGGCGAGCATGCCGATCTTCACCGCGTCGATCTCGACGTCGTCGCTGACGGCATCGAGCTGCTCGCGCAGAAACGCCACCGGAGGCACATGCACCGAGCGCACCCCGCGCGTGTTCTGCGCGACGAGGGCTGTGACCACGGCCATGCCGTAGCCGCCGTTCGCCGCGATGCTCTTGAGATCGGCCTGAATGCCGGCGCCGCCGGTGGGGTCGGTGCCGGCGATGCTGAGAACGCGAGGTACGGCGCGGGGCGCGGTCAGGGCCGCGTCGCGGGTCGCTTCCGCGCTCATCGGGCGTTCCTCCATTCGCTCGCCAGTTCTCGAGCGGCGTCGCCGGGGCTCGCGGCTGAGCAGATGGCCGACACCACGGCGGCCCCGGCCGCACCCGCTCGGCGCAGCGGCGCGATGTCTGCCCGCCCGATGCCGCCGATCGCGACGGCCGGCAAGCGGGTGGATGCGGCCAGCGCCGCGAACGCCTCGAGCCCCAGGGGCCGGGGCGCGTCGGTCTTCGTCGTGGTCGCATGCAGCGCTCCGATGCCGACGTAGTCGATGGCCCCGGGGTCGTTCTCTGCCTCGATCAACTGCTCGGGGGTCGACGCGCTGAGTCCGAGAACGGCGTCGGGGCCGATCAGCTCCCGTGCGAGCGCGGGCGGCAGGTCGGACTGTCCGAGATGAATGCCGTCGACCGGCACACCGAGCCTGCGGGCGGCGAGAAAGACATCCACTCGGTCGTTGACGATCACTGCCACCTCGTCGGGCACCGCTTCGGCGACCCGGCACACCAGGTCGAGAAACTCGCGGGCCGTGGCGTTCTTCTCGCGCAGCTGCACGACGGTCACGCCGCCCGCGACGGCCTCGCGCACGACCGTGAGAATCGGATGCCCGGCCGCCGTCGCGAGGGCCGTGTCGGTCACGAGATAGAGAGACAGATCGAGCGACGAATCGAGGCTCACGAGATGCTCGCTCGCGCGGCGATGTCGTCGGCGTCGACGGAGTACAGCGCGTCGAGGAAGGCGACGCCGAAGCTTCCCGGGCCGGCCGACTTCTCCGCGGCCAGCTCGGCGGCGACCGTGTAGACGGTGACCGCCGCGACCGTGGCGGCCAGCCGGTCGTCGTGGGCCGCCAGGAATGCGGCCATCACGGCGCCCAAGGCGCATCCGCCGCCCGTGATGCGGGTGAGCAGCGCGTCGCCGTTGGCGATGCGCACCACGCTCGCGCCATCGGTGAGCAGATCGACGGGGCCGGAGACGGCGACGATGCCCGACGTCGTCTCGGCGAGCGAACGCGCGGCGGGGAGGGCGGCCTCGACCGAGTCGAGGGCGTCGACACCGCGGCCGCCCTCGCCCATGCCGGAGAGCGCGATGATCTCCGAGGCGTTGCCTCGGATGACCGTGGGGTGCAGATCACGCAGCCGGTAGGCGAGGGGCGTGCGCACCGGAAGCGATCCGATGGCCACGGGATCGAGCACCCACGGGGTGTTGCCGGCGGCGGCCCCCGCCTGCGCCTCGATCATCGCGGCGCGCTGCTCGGGCGTCGGTGTGCCCAGATTGATCAGCAGGCCGGATGCGACGGTCGCGAATGGCCCGGCCTCGCCGACTATGTCGACCATCGCGGGCGCGGCCCCCACGGCGAGGAGTGCGTTGGCCGTGAAGTTCACGACCACGCTGTTGGTGATGCAGTGCACGAGCGGGCTGTTCAGCCGCACCTGCTCGAGGGCATGGATGGTGGATTCGATGAATGGTTTTGACGTGCGCATGAGCGCGACATCCCTTCGCTAGTACGAACTAGATCAGGTTCGACGGGTGTGTTCTCAGCCCTTGATGGGCACCCCGTGTCACGTAATTGCGGCCAGCCTAGCAAAGCGCCGGGTCAGAGCAGGGCGGCATTGTTGTTCCACGGCGGATCGGCACTAATTGCAGCGCGGGCGGAGATTCGGGTGCACCTGGCGCCATAGACGCTCGGATTGGCGGAATCTCCGTCCGATCAGGAGGTTGGGACCCAGCCATGGCCGCAAACGGGAGGAGATTCGTGAAACCGATGCTCTATTCGCGTCGGATGCGCAGATCTCCTCCCGTTTTCGCGTAATCAGGGGAGTGGCCGCATGCGCCGCCGCGAGATCGCCACCAGCGTCAGCGCCACTCCGACGGCTCCGGCGATCACCAGCGACGCCGTCGCCGCACCGACCTGAGCCCAGCCGCCGTCGCCCGTCGCGAGTGCCTGCAGGGCCCGCGTCGCCTGGGCCAACGGAAGACTGCCGGCGAGCGACTGCAGCGGATTGTCGGCTCCCGCCCGCGCGAACAGGGTGCCCACGGCCGCGAGCTGCAAGGCGACGAAGGCCAGCGAGATCGCCCAGCCGATGCGCCCGAAGAGTGCCACGAGTCCCTGGTGCAGCAGCACGAAGGCCAGTGAGATACCGAGAACAACGAGCACGCTACCGGCATGGTGAACAGGCGATACTCCGACGACTGCCAGCCAGATGAGTACCAGCACCGCCTGCGCCAACACGAGCGCGGCCACGACCGCGAACGAGCGCGCCCCGATGCGCCAGCTCGACGCCGCCGACAACAGCGCCCTCGGAGGGAACGGACGCAGCAGCACGAACAACACGAGCGCGCCGATCCAGAGCGCGAGCGGCAGCACGGCGATCGACACCGCGGTCTTCGGCGCGGGCGCAGCAGTGATGTCTTTCGTCGTGGTCACGATCGGGTCGCTGACCACGGTCGACAGGGTTTTCTGCTGGTCGTCGGTATAGCTCGGCACGGCGTCGGCCGCCGCGCGCAGGCCGGATGCGAGTTGCCCGGTATTGCTCGACAGCTCGGCCGCGCCGCTCGACAGCCCCGTAGCCGCCCCGTTCAGAACCGACGTGCCGGTCGCCAGTTCGACCGCTCCGCCGGCAAGCAGGGTGAGGCCGCCGCTCAACTCGGGAGTCGTGGCGGCCAGCTCGCCCGTGCCCGTGGCGAGCAGCTTGTTCGCCACGGTGATGACGCCCGAACCCAGGGTTGCCGCGTCGAGGTCGACTCCGAGGTCGATGGCCTGGGCCTCGGTGGTGTTCGCGGTCGTCTGCGATGCCTCGAGCTTCTGCTGCAACTCGAGTTTGAGGGGTGCCAGCGCGGGGTCTGTCGTGGTGTCGATGCCGTCGATGACGTGCCGCAACGCATCCATCTCGCCGCGTAGTTGCAGCTGGTTGGCCTGAAGGGTCTCGGCTTTGCGGGCTGTGTCACCGAGCCCCGAGGTCAGCAGTGTCGACAAATCGACGGTCGCGCCGGCCAGCTCGTTGAGCTTCTGGGTGGCTGCGGGCAGGCCGGCTGCGCCGGAGGCAGTCGTGGAGAGCCCGCTCGACAGCTGCTGCGCGCCCTGGTCGACCTGCGCCGCGCCCGTCGACGTCTGCTGCAGTCCCGTGGCCAGCTGGCCTGCGCCCGTGGCGAGGGCATCTGTGTCGTCTGCGACCGTGCTGAGCTTGTCGTGCAGGTCGGTGTAGCCGACGAGCAGTTGAGACACGAAGCCCTGGGTGAAGGTGGTGGCGATACTCTCGTGCAGGCTGCGGGAGAGCGCCGACGCGAGTGCCTGCGCCGAGGCTCCCTGCGCGCTGCTGGTCTGCACCTCGAGCTGGGCCTGCACCGGGGTGTCTCCGGTACTCGAGATGTAGGCCGCCGAGAAGTCCGACGGAATCGTCACCACGGCCGAGTAGAGCCCGTCGGCGAGCCCTGCCGTCGCAGCAGTCGGATCGGTCAGCGTCCAGTCGAAGCCGCTGTCCTCAGCTGATATCAGCTGCTGGGTGAGCAGTTTTCCGGCGGCGACAGGCGTCGATTTTCCGCCCGCTTTGCTGTCGATCGGGGTGTCGAGGTTCACGATCGCGGCTGGCAGGGCGGGCACACCATTGGCCGCGGTCGGTGTCGTCGGCGTCATCGCGGTTACCGCGACGCCGGCGACGACGAGTGGTGCCACGAGAACAAGCGCGAGGATCACTCCGCGCGCCCAGCGCGGCCGCCGGGAGTCGGCGTCGTTCAGTAGGCCGGTGAGCGCGCTCATGCCAGCACCTTTCCATTCAGGTCGCGTGCCGGGTCGTCGACGGCCAGGTTCAGGTCGACGATATGAGTGATGCGACCGGGCGCTTCTGAGGCGGCCGCGCCGGTTCTGTCAGCCGTGCTCGACTCGAGAGCGATCAGCAGAGTGACGTCGCGTTCGGCGGCTTCGGCGAGGGCGACGACGAAAGCGGATGCGTGCCGCGGCTCGAGCGCACCCGTCTCGACAGCGATAAGCGGCCGGCCCGACGAGAGCGCGACAGCCGCGTCGACGGCGAGCAGTTGCCCGGTCGAGAGCTCGTGCAGCGGGGTCGTGTCGGTCACGCGCTTCGCGCCGGATGCCGCGCCCCCGGCCGCCTCGTCACTCACCGAGGCGAGCAGAGCGGGCAGGATGCGGTGCGCGGTTCCGCGACGATCCGCGCGGTGGCCGCGCGGCGCATCCATGGCGATCTGGGCCGTGAGGTAGCGGCCCAGGGTCGACGGCTCGGCGGGCTGGGCGAGCACGAGCTCGCTCTGCGCGCGCAGGGCGTGTGCGTCGAAGGGCAGTGCGTGGCCGAGCACGGTGAGGTGGCCGGATACCGGTCGCGCGCGGCCGACGAGCGTGGCGAGCAGCTCCGTTCGAGCAGATGCGGGCGCTCCTGCGAGCAGCAGCACGTCGCCCACCGCGGTGTCGAGGTCGATAGGGGAGAGCCCGGCGACGGTGAGGTCGCGAGCCTCGATGCTCGGCGCGGGCTGGGCCCAGCTCGGATCGGCAGCATCCGGAGCCGAACCGGCCGTGGCCGCACCGGTCTCGGGGTGCCAGCCCCGGGCATCCAGAAGCTCGTGCACCGTCTCGCCCTCGATGTCGACGTTCGGCACGATGCGGTCGAGCCAGCGCGGAAGACGCCACGCCCGATCGCCCAGCAGCGCCATCAGGGCAGGGATGAGGGTCATGCGCACGAGGAAGGCATCGATGAGCACTCCCACGGCGAGGCCGCCGGCGAGCGGTTGAAGCACGGCTCCTCCGCCCGGAACGAACGAGGCGAAGACGCTGAACATGATGAGCGACGCGGCCGTGACCACCCGGGCCGACGCCGTGAAGCCGTCGATCACCGAGCGGTGCGCGTCGCCGGTCTTGATGTAGTCCTCGCGCATGCGCGTCACGAGAAAGACCTGATAGTCCATGGCGAGCCCGAACAGAACGGCCATCACGAGAATGGGCATGAAGCTGATGACAGGGCCGACCTTCTCGACTCCGAGCGGGTCGGCGAGCCAGCCCCAGTTGAATACCGCGGTGACGACGCCGAATGACGCGCCGACCGAGAGGAGGAAGCCGAGGGTCGCCGTGAGCGGAACCGCCAGCGAGCGGAACACCATGGTGAGCAGCACGATGCACAGACCGACCACCACCAGGGCGAAGGGCAGCAGCGCATGGCTGAGTCTGTCTGAGATGTCGATCGCGACCGCGGTCTGGCCCGTCACCATGTAGCCGAAGCCGTTCGCTTTCTCGAAGGCGGGCTCCCTGTCGCGGATGCTCTTGACCAGCGCCGTGGTCGCATCGGAGTCGGGCGCGCTCGACGGGGTGAGCGAGATGATCGCCATGTCGAGCGCCTGATTAGGAATCGCCTTGCTCACGGCGGCCACGTCGGCGACGCCGGTGAACTGCTTCTCGAGCGCGTCGAGCGCATCCTCTATCTTGAGCGTGCCACTGATGTCGGCGGTCACCAGCAGCGGGCCGTTGAATCCTGGGCCGTAGCCCTTGGCCAGCAGGTCGTACGCCACCCGCGCCTGCGTTCCGGGAGCGTCGTACCCGGCGTCGGGAACGGTGAGCTTGAGCCCCAGAGCGGGAACGGCGAGCAAGCCGAGTCCCAGAACAGTGGCGACGACGGTGATCAGGGGGCGACGGGTCGCCATGGTCACCCAGCGGTGCCGGATGCTCGTCTCCTCGGTGCGCGGGCGTCGCGGGCGTCGGGTGGCGGGCTTCTTCGACGTCTTCGCCTTCGGGGCCTTCGGGGACTTCGGGGTTCGCACGCGGGGAATCATGCGTTTTCCGCAGAGGCCGAGGATCGCGGGCAGCAGCGTCACGGAGACGGCGATGGAGATCACCACTCCGAAGGCGGCGCCCGCCCCCATGACCGAGAGGAACGGAATGCCGACAACCGAGAGGCCGAGCAGTGCGATGATCACGGTGAGACCGGCGAACACCACTGCGCTTCCGGCTGTCGCGGTCGCGAGCGCCACCGATTCTCGCGGCGCCATGCCCGCCGCTAGCTGCGCCCGGTGCCTTGACACGATGAAGAGCGCGTAGTCGATTCCGACGGCGAGGCTCAGCATCTCGGCGAGCACGGGGGCTGTTGCTGAGATCGTGACGAAGGCCGAGAAGATACCGATGCCGCCGATCGAGATGCCGACGGCGACAAGGGCGGTGATCAGGGGCATCCCGGCTGCCAGAAGCGAGCCGAAGGTGATGGCGAGAATCACGAAGGCCACTCCGAGGCCGATGGCTTCCTGGCTCAGATCGGGGGCGGCCTTGGGTGCGGTGAGACCGGAGTAAGAGACCGTGAGCCCGTCTTGCTTGGCGCCGTCGCCGATGCTCTGGATGTTCACCTCGGCCTCCGGGGACAGCGAAGCTTGCGGCACGTCGTACTGAACCGAGACATAGGCAAGCGACTTGTCGGCACTGATCTGGCTGGCGTTGCCCGATGCGAAGGGATCTGCCGCGTTCGCCACGTCGGGCATGGCGCCGAGCTTCTGAGAGATAGCGCTGATCTGGGTGGCGTAGCTGTCGATGTCGTCGCCCGCGGGCGCCTCGAAGATCACCTTCGCGCTGCCGCCACCGGCCTGAGGAAAGCGCGTATCCAGCATGTCGATGGCGGTCTGCGACTCGGTTCCCGGAATCTCGACGCCCTGCTGCATCTGCCCGTTGAGAACGATGGATGCGCCGAGCGCGGCTGCGGCCAGCAGCAGCCACGTCGCGATAACAATAAAGTGCCGACGGGCAGAGAACGCCCCGATCGAATACAGCAGTGTTGCCATGAGAAAGCACGTCCCCCGATGAGCGCTCGCACCCCAGCGGGTGCGCCGCGCGGTCGCGGCCACGGGGCATGCCCACGATACCGGAGGAGGGGCTCAGACGCGACGAAACATCGCGATTCTGCGCGGGCGGAGAATCGAGCAGTCCGAGCGCGAGAGGCCGTCGGAGGGGCGGAATTTCCGCCCGCGGCCGTGGGGCTCCGGAGCGTGTGCGCGCAAACGGGAGGAGATCTGCGAAACCGACCCTCTATTCGCGTCGGATGCGCAGATCTCCTCCCTTTGCCGGATCTCGCTAGCGTCGAGCACAGGATGATGCGCGAACACGGCTGGATGCCCTACCGCAAGCGGATCCGCCTGGCCGGAGAGTTCACGCCGGCCGGAGTCAGCGTCACGCTCACCGCTTTTCGTCAGGACTGACATCGCTCAGGCGGAGTCTGCCGCCCTGTTCTCGATGAGACTCAGCTGCGTGCCGTCGGGATCGATGAGGAATCCGGCTCGATGACCCCACGGCTGCAACGTGATGGGATGCAAGCGCGGTGCGCCAACCGACTTCTCCTCGACGCCGGCCCGCTCGATCTGCCGGTAGAGCTCATCGATGTCGTCGACGCGAATGCTGCACATGAACGAACTGTCTTCGGGAACGAGCTCGGCAAAGGGAAAGAACTCCAGGTGTATCTCGCCGCGGCGCAGGATCAACCAGTCGTCGCTTCGGTAGCTCGGCTCGAATCCGAACGCGCCGTAGAACGCGGTGGTCACGTCGAAGTCTCGAGACGGCAGATTCGGCACGGCGCGGTCGTTCATAGAACGAGGCTAGTGAGACGGATGCGTCGGGGCCAGCTCCAAAGACACAGTGCGTGCGACCGGATGCGGTGGTGCGGCAATATTGAGCGCGACGACATCGAGGAGGTTCTCATCCATGACATCGCCTAGACCTGCGAGGCTCGCTCTGCTGCTCAGCGCCGCTCTTATCGCCGCCGCGCTTGCGGGATGCTCCACGACGGCGGCCACTGACCCGCCGGCCCCCACCCGAGCATCTGCTTCGGCGACGCCGACCCCGACTGCGACGCCCGACGCATCCGCTGGGTCTGCGGGCTCTGCCGACGAGCGATACGCGACCTTGTGCGCCGCGAACTCCGCTGCGGCAGCCGCGAAGGCTGGCACGGTCGGCGAGGATCTAGAGGCGGTCAAGGCTCAGGGCGTGGCCATTCGGCAGCTCTTGCCGATGACGGACGTGAGCCCAGACGTCGCGGCCGGCGCAGAGGTGTTCGCCACGTCGACAGACGAGACCGCTGGGATTCTCGCGCAGTTCCCCGCCGACAGCCTGGTCTCCGACGTGGGGCTCGATCCGAGATTCACGCAGTCGCAGTCGATGCAGAGTGCCATGACCGACCCGAACTATCAGGCCTTCATCGCGTGGACCATCCAGACCTGTGGATTCGGTTCATCCGAGGCGGGCTGATTTCGCTGTCTTTCGGTATTATCGCGAGACCGGGCATTCATAGGGAGCCTGCCTGACATCAACGAACGGATGGCATGGACGAGCAACCGCAGTTTCACGAAGTCGAAGCACGGTCTGTCCTCGAAACGGGCATAGTCGGTCTCGACCACATCACCGGAGGCGGTCTGCCGCGGGGGCGTGTGATCAGCATCTTCGGGGCGGCGGGCGCCGGAAAGACGGTGCTCGGTCTGCAGATTCTCGCCCATCGGGTGAGCGCGGGTGAACGTGCGGTTTTCATCAGTTTCGAGCAGACGGCCGATAGCGTGCTCGAAGACATGGCGGGCTTCTCTTGGGGTGCCGATGGATTTGCCGAAGACGAGCTGATCGTGCTCGAGACCGGGGTGCCGACCGATCTGCACGTCTCGGGCCGGTTCGACATGCAGGGTCTCATCGCCACCTTGCTCGCCGTGACCGACGCTTCGGGCGCCACGATCGTGATGCTCGACGGACTCAACGCGCTGCTGTCACTGCTTCTCGAAGAGGCTGACGAGCGGCGCGAGCTTCTGCGCCTGACCGACTGGGTGCGCAGTCAGGGGCTCACTGTTCTGATCACGGCGAAGGCGAGTGCAGAGAACGAACGTGCGCGCACCCGGGCTGAAATCCTCGACTACCAGACCGACTGCGTGCTTGTGCTCGACCGGCTGCAGACCGGCAACGCCATCTCGCGGACCCTGCAGGTGACCAAATATCGAGGTGCCGCACACATCGGGCACATCGTTCCGGTGGTCATGACGAACAATGGTGTCGAGGTCGTCATCGCTGGGGGACTGGCATCCGAGACACTCGCGCCGGGCGCCCCGGCGTCGCGGCCAGATCAGCGGATGCCTACCGGCGTCGAGGAGCTCGACCCGCTGCTGGGCGGCGGATATCTCGTGGGTTCGAGAACCCTGCTCTCGGGTGCGCCCGGAACGTCGAAGAGCACCCTCGCCGCCGCATTCTCCCTCGCTGTGGTGCAGGACGGGGGCCGGGTTCTCTACGTGAGTTTCGACGAGGTGCGCGCTCAGCTCGAGCTGCATACCGCGAGCGTTGGCTATTCATTCCGTGAGCCGCTCGAGAACGGGAGCCTGCGCATTCTCGAGGAGTCGGCGTCGGGCGGCACACCTGAGGAGTCGGCCCTGCGCATCGTTCGCGCCGTCGACGACCTGGGTGCCAATGCGGTGGTCATCGACCCTGTCTCGGCGTTGACCGGTTCCGGACATCCTTTCGCCGATGAGGCGCTCAGCTACCTTCTGACGAGCCTCAGCCAGCGTGGGGTCACGGTCCTGCTGACCTCGTTGCTGCACGGCGCCGCCACGGTCGATGAGGCGACGAAGAGCAATATCTCGACGATCGCAGATAACTGGATCCACCTCACCTACATAGCCAATGGTGGAGAGCGCAACAGAGCACTGACGATCGTCAAGTCGAGGGCGACGGCGCATACGAATCAGGTGCGAGAACTCGTGATCACGTCGGAGGGCATCGAGCTGCGCCCCGCCTACGTCGCCGACGGCGACGTGCTTCTCGGCTCGGCGCGCGCCCAGAAAGAAGAGCAGGATCGCACGGAGGCCTGGCTGCGCGCCGTGGAGTATGAGCGGGGCGAGGCCGAGATCCTCGCCTCGATGGCCGAGCTCGAAGGCCGCATCTCCGGTCTGGGCAACGAGGTCGACCTGCGCCGCCGAGACCTCGAGCGGCTGAGAACGACCAGAGACGGCGCACTCGAGCGCACAGCCACCGCTCTCGAGGCTCGCGTGGCCGCTCGCAGGTCGGGCAACCTCGCGAACGACGGCGACCTTGCGAACGACGGCGAAGGAGCCCACGAATGACCGAGACGTCGACATCGAGAAGCGCTGAGTTGACCCTGCTCGTGGCCGGAGAATCGTCGGCCTCGCGATCGGCTCGGGCCACGCTCGACGCTCTGATCGGTGACGGTCTGGCGGAGGCCTCCCAGGTGCGCGTCATCGACGTGTTGCAGCAGCCCGACTTCGCGCTGCGATACAAGGTCTACTTCACGCCGAGCCTCATCGTCGAGACATCGACCACCACGACGACGATCGTGGGAGACCTGCACGAAGTCGACGAGGTCAAGTCGCTTCTCGCCGCTGCCTGAGGTCTCGGCAGCGCCGCTGATTTTTCGCGTCGGCCGGCACCTGCTTAGCTGGTCGGATGCGTGACCAGCTTCCTGTAGTCGAATTCGCCTTCCCTGGTCCCCTCCGGGATCGCCTCGTCGATGCCATCCGATCCGGCGCTAAGACGGCCACCAGTTCGCTGCTGCGCGAATACGAGGTCGGCGAAGAAGCGCTACCTGTCGTCGGCGAGGTCGGCGCCGTCATTGATTCGAACGGCGAACGGGTGGCTGTGATCCACACCACCGCCGTGCGGGTCGTCGCCCTCACAGATGTGCCGCTAGAGCACGCCCTTGCCGAGGGGGAAGGCTACGAGTCCGTCGCAGACTGGCGCGCGGGCCACACCCGCTTCTGGACGTCGGCAGCCATGCGAGCCGAACTGGGCGATGGTTTCGAGCTCACCGACTCGTCACTCGTCGTGCTCGAGCGGTTCGTTCTCTCAGGCTGAGCGCACCGTCGCCCCGGCCCATTCGCAGCTTGGCGCGAGCGCAGATGCCTACTCTTGGTCGCGACCCGCGAACAACCGAATGGACCGTATGCCCGCCGTGAAGCACGCCGCACCGATGCCCGGGGCGCAATCGCGCATTCTTCGGGCCGACCCGCATCCTCGTCGAACGCTGATCGTCGCGGTGTGCGCCGTCGCTGTACTCACCCTTATCGGATTTCTCCTCCGCTCCCACCCCGTCGACCTGCCGATCTCGCAGGCCCTCAATGCGGCTCATATCGGTGCCCTCGGCGCGTTCACCTCAGCGGTCTACGTCGCGATCGGTCCGGGGCCCGCGATCATCGTCACGGCTCTGGTCGCGGTGGCGATCGGCTTCGTCGGCGGCAATTGGCGCAGGGCCGCCGCCTTCGCCGGAGTCGTCGCCCTCACCTGGGTTCCCGCGGGCCTGGTGAAGGTTCTCGTCGATCGGCCACGACCGGATGCGCAGGCGCTCGAGCATCCCTACTCTCCGGCGCAGATCGACGCCTCGTACCCGAGCGGGCACACGGTCTTCATCGTGGCGCTCGTGATCGCCGCGCTGTATCTGCTCGCGGGCACACGCTGGTTCCGCACGGGAGTGGTCATCGGCAGCGTGCTCGTCGTGGTCGTCGTGCTCTCTGTCGTGATCGACGGTCTGCACTACTCGACCGATGCGCTCGCCTCGGTCGCCTGGGCTCTACTCGTGGCGCCGGCCGCCCGCCTCGTGTGGGTCGACTGGATCCTCGCGCGGTTCTGGCCCGGCCGGCGCTAGAACTCGGTGCGCTGCAGCTCAGGTAGAACCGCCTCGCGGCGTACGAAGTCACCCGATTCGGCGCAGTTCTCCTGAATTGTGGCGCACCGGCTCGGAGCACGCACGCTCAACGCCCGGCAGTGACCGGGGCAGGCGCATTCTCGACGGCGAGAGCTGAGGGTCGGCGCTAAATGAGGACATATTGCTCGGAGCAGAGAAGTCCGACGGATTCAGCCTCGGAACTCTACACCTTGGGTTGGGGCGGAACGAAAATTGTCCTCAGTTGGCTATCGGACTCGTCGACCACATCGCGTTGCTGAGGGCTACGGACGCACATGTTTAGTAGCACGCCGGTGTCACAGCTTGCTAGCTCTGGGCACCGTCGACCGGGTCCTTCCAATGGTCAAGCGCAACCGTGAAGCCGCGGATCAGCCGCTCGAAGCTGCGGTCGATGTCTGCCTCGAGGGCGAATCCGCCCGTGGTCTCGAGCGACACGAATCCGTGGAGAAGCGAGCGGAAGGCGCGGATCGCATCCACGGAGTCATCACCCTCGAGCCGATACGCGGTGAGCACGTCGGCGATGACCTGTACGGCAGACATCATGGTGGCCTCGTCCTCGACATCTCGCGGCGCCACAGGGCTCTGCGTGACGTCGTACCTGCCGGGGTGCTGGATCGCCCAGTTGCGGTACGCGTGCGACATGGCGAAGATGGCGTCGGAGCCGGAGCGACCGATGGCGGCGCGCGAGATCGCCTCCCCGAGTTCGCGCTTGGCGAGCAGAGAGACGCTTCGGTGCAGGCCCGCCAGCGAGTCGAGATGCTTGTAGAGCGAGGGTTGCTTGACGCCGAGTCGTTCGGCCAGGGCGGCGAGTGTCAGGGAGTTGAGCCCCACCTCATCCGCCATGATCGCGGCCGTTTCGACGACGACGTCGCGGCTGAGGCCCGCCCTAGGCAACGGGAGCCACTGTGGAGAGGAAGTCCAGAACCGCGGGCGTGGTGATCTCGGGACGCTGCGACTGCGGGTAGTGCCCGGCCTCGGGCACCATGACGACGTCTGCGTGCAGCTTCTCGCCGATCCAGGTGGCTTCGCCGGCCGGGTCTTTGAAGTCGGGATCGCTGTCGCCCATGATGACGATGGCCGGAGCCGCGACCTTGCCGAGGCTGGCCTCTGCGGGGGCGTGGTCGGTCTGCCTGGTCGTGAGCGAGAACGCCTTGCCGTATCCGGGGCGCTTGAGGCTCGCGACCACGCTCGCGCGGTACTGCTCGAAGTCGGCGGGCTTCTTGCCCTTGTAGAGCGTGGGCATATAGGCCTTCCACATGGTGGTCACCCACAGCGGGGCCATCATCGTGCGGAACATCCAGGTCTCGAACCCCGAGGCTTGTGGATTGCGAACGAACGGACCGAACAGCACCAGGCCGGAGACCTTCTCGGGGTGCCCTGCGGCGACGATGACTGCGGCGCCGGCGGCGAGCGAATTGCCACCGATGACGGCCTTTCTGCCCAGTTCGTCGATGAGGGCGTCGATGTCACCAGCGGTCTCGGGGTCGCCGTAAGACGAGAAGGTGATGTCGCTGTCTCCGTGGCCGCGAAGGTCGGTGGTGGCGACGGTGTACCCGGCAGCGACGAGCTCGGGGGCCAGGTAGCGGTAGGTGGCGCGCAGGTCGCCCATGCCGGGAACCAGGACGACGAGGGGGCCGGCGCCCTGAACGTCGTAGGCGATGCGGCCTTCGGGCCGGACGATGTAGCGAGTGGGGGAGGAAGTTGTCATATGGCTAGTATGCATTCCTGTTTGGCTAAGGTCAATAGCCAAAACCAACCGAATAGGGGAACGAGAGGTGCCGGCCAGGCGCGCACCCGGTCGACACCTCTCTACCGATCTCGGCTTAGTAGTACTCGCCCTGGCGGTAGTCCCAGCTCGAGAACGTGTCGGCCAGCAGCGACATGATGCGGTCGACGGCCAGTCCCTTGCGAATGAGCGTCGGAGCGGGAGTGATCGATCGCTGCCCGTTCTGTTCGGGAACGAGGGTGCCGAATACGTCGACCATCGACACCATGACGCCCTGCTCGTAGCGACTGTCGGCATCCTTGTCTGGCTGGATCGACGCGACGTAGTCGTCGGCCTCGATGATCACGTCGGCGGCTTCGAAGATGCGCTCGCCGATGCCTTCGACGAGGCCCCGGTTGCCCTTGCCGGAGGGGTTCGCGGAGCTGGCGAAAGCGATCTTGCCGTGCTTCTCGTAGAGTTCGCGGGCCGTGTTCTCGGCCGGAAGTCCGAACTTGATGACGAAGCACGACGTGCCACGGGTATCCATCATGAGTTCGTCTGAACCATCGGCGGGCAGCGATGCCCTGCCGTCCTCGCTCCAGGGCAGGATGCACCCCAGCAGCACGTCCTCGTTCCAGCATCGCTCATAGAGCGAGTCGATCTCGGGGGTGAGCTGCGCCAGCTTGCGCAGCATCTCGAGCGAGCTCACAAGCACGACGCCCGGTTTGTTGCGGTTGCGCTCCTTGGCGTCGAACTTGCGCTCGAGGCCCTCTTTGTCGCTCGTCATAATGATGTAGCCGACCTTGGTGGCGACGACGGCGATGCCGCCCTCGCCCGAAAGCAGATCGACTGCCTCGGTGGGGGTGCCGCCGGTCCAGTGGATGGGTGTGGTGCTCATCGGGTTCCGTTCAGTGAGTCGTGACGCGGTGAATGATGTACGCCCCGGCGATCTCATTAGACGATCGTCTGAGCAAGTTGATCGTACGGTCGTCGACGTGGTGCCGGATGCCTGACGGCGGCTTTAGCGGCGGGCATTCAGCGTCTTCAAGGCGGGAGCGAAGCTGGGGATCCGTTTAAGCGGTGCGAGCGTGAGATCGCGACAATTGACGCATCCGGCGGCCCGCTGCGTCGAGCAAGATGGCACTACCGAGCTGAATGGGGAGCAATGCCTGAGCCGCACGTCGTTGAATCGACCACTGACACCATCCGATCCGGTTATCTCGACCCGACGGCCCCGCCGGTCGTGTCGATCGCCTCGGGAGACCGTGTGTCCTTTCCCAACACCTGGACTCATTGGGGAAACGAGGCCGTGTTCGGCATGACGTTCGCCGAGCGGGAGCCGCTGCGCCACAAGTATCCGCAGGGCCCTTACTCGATGCTCGGCCCCGTCGAGGTGATCGGAGCCGAGCCTGGCGATGTCATCGAGTGCAGCATCGAGACGCTGAGGACTCTGGATTGGGGCTGGAACAGCTTCCCTCTCGGCGTTGGAGCGCTACCCCATGATTTCTCCGAGCCCTATCTGCACTACTTCCGCTTCGACGACGACCGTCGGCGCGCCGAATTCGTCCCCGGTGTCGAGTTCGATCTGAACCCCTTCGTGGGAGTCATCGGCACCGAGCCGTCTGGCGAGAACGCGACGAGCGCCATCCTGTCTGGACCGTATGGCGGAAACCTCGTGCTGAACGCGCTCACGGCCGGCACCTCGGTCTTCCTTCCCGTGTTCAAACCGGGTGGACGGGTCTGGTTTGGAGACATCCATGCCGTTCAGGGCGACGGCGTCGTCGACCAGACGGCGATCGAGACGGCCGCCGAAGAACTCGTGATTCGCTACGACCTCCGCAAAGACGTTCCCTTGTCTGGGCCGTTGGTTGAGACAGAGACGGAGTGGATCGGATTCGGGTTCAGCGACACCCTCGACGACGCGCTTGTGCAGTGCCTGCGCGGCCTCATCGCGTGGCTTCACGTAGCAGCGGGAATCAGTGAGAGTGAGGCCTACGCTCTGTGCAGCCTCGCGGTGAGCTTTCGGGTCACCCAGTTCGCCAACCAGACGGGGTCGGCATACTCATCGGTACCCGCGAAGACGGTGCACGGCGTGGTTCCGAAGCGAGTGTTCTCTCCCGACAAGGTGGCGCAGATCAATGCATGGCTGAGGCCCGCGACGTGAGCGCGCTGTCCGACGCTGATCAGCAGCAGATCGTCGCGGTGATTCGTCGAGCGGACGAGCTCGCGACGGCACGCGACGTCGACGGGTATCTCGCACTCACGACGCCCGACATGGTGCTCGATGGAACTCAGGGTGATGCCTCCGGCCGCGACGCAGTTCGGTCGGCGATTGGTGGCATCTGGGCGGCTGAACCTGTCGGCACGCGGCATGTCACGAGCGATGTCGTCGTCACGTCGAGTGACGACACGAATGCAAATGCCCACTCCACCCTCACCCTGATAGGTGCTGACGGCGAGGTGCGCGCCGTCGCCAGCATCTCGCAGTCGCTGCGTAAGACGGATGGCACGTGGCTGATTGCCCGCCGCTCCGTCGGTTAGAACCGGATGCGCACGATGTGCCTCGCCATCAGTCTTTCGGCGCGGCCTCTCTCACAGAGAAGAGGTTGCCGAAAGGATCGAGCATTTGGCACAGGCGCTCACCTGTGAACACTGTTTTCGGCCCTCGATGTGCCACCGCGCCGTGGGCGGTCCACTCCTCGACGAAGGCGTCGACGTCGGAGACGGTCCAGTAGGGACTGGTTCCGGCCGGACCAGGAGAATTGAGTTCGTCTTTCTGATGCAGCGTCAGCCTGGTGCCGTCGAGGTCGAAGGCCACGAGTGCTCCGCCCCGCACGACCGGCTCACGTCGGAGTCGCGCGGAGTACCACTCGATCGCCGCATCGAGGTCGTCGACGAAGTAGAAGACGTTGCCGACCCCGGCGAACTCCACTGCTGCTGGCTGATCCGACATCACAGACCTCTTTCCCCTCCGGTGGTGCGATCATCGCCAGCCTACGAGCGGGTGCAGCCGCGTGACGAGCCCTCGTGGGGTCACCCCGCCGCATCCGAGATGCGACGATCAAGAATCTACTTCTCCGGCTTCTCCCGAACCTTCTGAATGGTTTCGTTCCATTCAGCGGCCAGCGTCGCGCGAGTGTCATCGTCGAGCCGATCATCCAGTACGTCGAGGAACGGGTTAGGCATGGCCTTCTTGGCGGGTAGGGAGGACAAGTAAAGGCTGGCCGCCTCCCGCACGCGCGACGTGGCGCGTTCGATTTGCCTCATGGAGCTC
Source organism: Agreia pratensis (assembly GCF_900177685.1). Lineage (GTDB taxonomy): Bacteria > Actinomycetota > Actinomycetes > Actinomycetales > Microbacteriaceae > Agreia > Agreia pratensis. The sequence goes on along the minus strand of NZ_FXAY01000005.1, from coordinate 163,541 downwards.
TTGTCGGCGTTGGCCACAAGGGAGTGCTTCTCTAGAGCCGACAACAGCTTGTTCAGAGCCTTCGCGTTCTTTGTCATGTACGTATTGTGGCGCGTTCAGGCGTGCGGGGTGTGCGGCATTATGAGCAAGCCACGGGGCGCCCGAGTCAGCTCTCCAACTCGGCTCTCAAGACTGCAATGGCTTTTGGCCCGACTCCATGAAGTGTCGCGAGAAATGCGAGATCGGCATTCTCCAGGTCATCGAGGTTCCGCACCCCTACCTCGGCCAGCGCACGAGCTGCCGGCGCTCCGATGGCGGGAAGCGGCCGGGGATCGTCCATGACTTGCAGGGTACGCCCCCGTCGGAGCGACCCGTACGTCGGTCGGTCACCTCATGGCTGACCTCCGAAGTGGCGACGCCCGCAACGACTAGGGCGCGCTCGCCGCTTCCTCGTCTGCCGCAACATTCTTCTGCACCGCGAATTGGGTGCGGTGCAGCTCCTCGTACCGCCCACCCGCAGCCAGCAGCTCCTCGTGCGTGCCCCGCTCCACGATCGAGCCATCTTCGACCACGAGAATCAGGTCTGCGCTGCGGATGGTGGAGAGGCGGTGCGCGATCACCATCGCGGTGCGCCCCTCGAGCGCCTCGCTGAGCGCCGCCTGCACGGCGGCCTCAGAGGTCGAGTCGAGCGCGGCCGTGGCCTCGTCGAGGATCACGACGCGTGGCTGTGCGAGAAGGAGCCTCGCGATGGTCATCCTCTGGCGTTCACCGCCAGACAGTCGGTAGCCGCGCTCGCCGACCATGGTGTCGAGCTGGTCGGGCAGCGACCGGATGAGCGGCTCGAGCCGCGCGCGACGCACGGCGTCCCACACGTCGTCGGTGGATGCATCCGGCCTCGCGAGACGCAGATTGGAAAGGATGGTCTCGTGAAAGAGGTGGCCGTCTTGGGTCACCATGCCGAGGGTGTGCCGCATGGAGGCGAAGGTGACATCGCGCACATCCAGCCCCGCGAGGCGCACGGCGCCGCTGTCGACGTCGTAGAGGCGCGAGAGCAGCTGCGCGATCGTGGACTTGCCGGCACCCGATGTGCCGACGAGGGCGACGGTCTGGCCCGGCTCGATTCTGAAGGAGACGCCGTGCAGCACCTCCTCGCCGCCGCGGGTGTCGAGCGTGGAGACCTCTTCGAGGGAGGCGAGAGACACCTTGTCTGCAGACGGGTAGGCGAAGCGCACATCGTCGAACTCCACAGACACGGGGCCCTCGGGCACGGATGCGGCGTCGGGCTTCTCCTGGATGAGCGGTTCGAGGTCGAGCACCTCGAAGACGCGCTCGAAGCTGACCACCGCGCTCATGATCTCGACTCGGGCGCTCGCGAGGCCGGTCAGTGGAACGTAGAGGCGGGTGAGCAGGAGCGCCAGGGTCACCACGTCGCCGGTGTCGAGCTGGCCGGCGAGTGCGAGAAAGCCGCCGAGCCCGTAGACGAGCGCGAGGGCGAGGGCGGAGACGAGCGTCAGAGCGGTGACGAAGACGAACTGCAGCATCGCGGAGCGCACTCCGATGTCTCGCACGCGGGCGGCGCGCACGCGAAACTCCTCGGCCTCGTCGTCGGGTCGGCCGAACAGTTTGACGAGGGTGGCGCCGGGAGCTGAGAAGCGCTCGGTCATCTGCGTGCTCATGGCGGCGTTGTGGTCGGCGGCCTCGCGGCGCAGGGCGGCGAGCCGGCTGCCCATGCGGCGCGCGGGTATCAAGAAGAGGGGCAGCATGATCACGGCGAGAATCGTCACGAGCCAGGAGGTGCTGAGCATAACGATCAGGGTGAGGATCAGCGCCACGATGTTCGTGACCACACCAGAGAGCGTGCCGCTGAAGGCCTGTTGCGCGCCGATGACATCGTTGTTGAGGCGGCTCACGAGGGCGCCGGTGCGTGTGCGGGTGAAGAACGCGATCGGCATCTTCTGCACGTGGTTGAAGACGGCGGTGCGCAGATCGAGGATCACGCCCTCGCCGATGCGCGCCGAGTACCAGCGCGTCACGAGTGACACTGCGGCGTCGGCCACGGCCACGAGGGCGATGACGACGGCGAGCCACACGATCGTGTTGACCGCGCCCCGGGCGACGATGACGTTGACCACCTGGCCGGCGAGCACCGGCGTCGCGACCGCGAGGAAGGCCCCCACGACAGAGAGGGCGATGAAGATCACCAGCTTGGCCCGGTAGGGCACCGCGAAGGCCAGGATGCGCCGCACCGACTCACGGGAGAAGCCGTGCTTGCCGTCTCTGGCGCTCGAGATCTTGTACAGCGAGCTCCAGGCAGCGCTCTCCATGCTCATAGCAATTCCTTCCGTGGGCACGAGGCCGCACTGAGAGTCTGACGGTTCGCGTCTGGCATTGTGACCAGAGGAGGCCCTGCGCCCGAGATCGACGACATCAGATTCTTCTATCCGTGACGGCTGAGCCGTGTCTGCCTACTCCGAGCGCACCCGCCCGGCAATGACGACAGCGGCCGCCGCCGCGAGAGCCACCGCCAAAGGCAGTATGGGTCCGGCCCACTTGGCGGATGCGATGACCACGGTTTCGCAGACCGCCCCCAGCGGCAGCATGAGAATGCTGACGACACGGATGACCTGCCCCGTCGAGCTTCGTTCCGCGAGAGATTCCATCGTGCTCGTCAGCGTGCCGGTGACATAGGTGGTCGTGACGCCCGAGCGATCCGACAGGCGTCGGGCCGCGACCGTCTGCAGGGCCAGCGCCGCAGAGGCGAGCGCCACTGCGAGAATCTGGCCGTTCGGGGCCGAGGCCCATCCGAAGACCCAGACCAAAACGACGATCGCCTGCAGCACGATCGAGCCGATCAAGAGATGCGTCCACGTCGTGGCGCGAGGCGAGTTCGTGGGAGCGCGATGCGCGCTCGTCAGCCGGAATCCGAGGTAGAGAAAGGCTGCGAAGGCCAGGATCGCCGTGACGGAGCCGATGAAGGTCTGCAGAAACTCGGGCCTCGAGAACATGCCGCTCAGAATCAGGTTGCCGGTCATGTTGGCGGTGAAGATGCCGCCGAGGGCGAGGAACGCGAACGCGTCGGCCGCGCCGGAACCGAACGAGAGCAGCAGCAGGCTCACATGGACGGTGCGCCCGGCAGGCTCACTCGGTGGCATCACCATCGAGAGTCGATGCCTCGTCATCTTCTGAGCTGTCGTCGAGCTCGCTGAGGATCGCTTCGGACGGGTCGGCGTCGGCCGGTTCGCCGGCGAACTCGAATCCGTCTTGATTGGGGTCGCTGGGCAGGCTCACGATGGCTCCGTTCTGAGAGAGTGGCAAGTACGTGCGCGCTCTCGCGACGTTACTCGCGAGCCCGGATGCCGCCACACGACAAACGTCGAAAGCACCGGCCAGGCCGATCGTGCTCTCGTCTGACTGTTGTGGCCGCCTCACTGCATGAGTGTTCGCGCAGATACCCCCAACGGGTATCGGCTCGGCGGTGTAGGTTAGGTGTGGCTAACCTAATTACACGACAGATGTTCGAGCAATGACGGGTGCCACAGATATCGAACCGAGCACGGTGGCGTCGCCACGACCATGGGAGAGCACATGAGTGAACTGCACGCCGAGACCGCGTCCTCGCGCAAGCGCAAAAGTCCGTCGCGGCTGGTGCCGACAAGTCGGCGCATGCTCACGGCGGAGGTGCATCGCGTGCAACGGCTCAGCGAAAGCATGGTCGGGATCACGATCGGCGGCCCGGAACTAGAGCACTTCGAGTATCAGGGTGCCGATCAGTTCTTCCGTTTCTTCTTCCGTAGGCCCGGCCAAGACGTGCTGCGTATGCCGACCTGGGGCAACGATGGGTGGCTCGCGCAATATTTGCTGATGGCCGCGCCGACGAGGCCGCACTGCCGCATCTACACGGCACGTTCGTTCCGGCCTGAATCCAACGAGCTCGACATCGAGTTCGTCGCTCACGGCGATTCGTCTCCGGCATCCGGTTGGGCGGTGCGTGCTCAGCCGGGCGACCCGGTGGGCATCTTCGATGAGGGCACGACATACAACCCGCCCGCCGTGGATGGGTGGCAGCTTCTCGTCGGAGACGAGAGCGCAATGCCGGCGATCTTGTCGATTCTTGAGGGTTCTCCGGCAGATCTGCGCGCTCAGGTGTTCCTCGAAGTCCCGCACGCGGCGGACATCCGTGAGATCACGGTTCCGGATGGGGTCGACATGCACTGGCTTCCGCGTGAGAACGACCATGCGATTCCGGGAAGGCTGGCACTTGAGGCGCTCATCGAGGCACAACTTCCCGCCGAGAACCCGTCGTATGCCTACCTGGCCGGCGAAAGCGGTCTGGCGACGGGGGCGAGGCGGTTTCTCGTCAATGAGCGTGGCATGCCGAAGTCGGATGTGAAGTTCCAGGGCTACTGGAAACACGGCAAGGCAAGCCCCGGATAACACTGGTCGGCGTTGAGGATTCCATTGACCGACTCGACCTGCGCGCTCGATATGGCTCCGCTCGTGATCCTCGACAAGAGTCTTAGACAAACACGCGCCTGGTGCATGAGGATCGACACACAACCGTGCAGCGCGGCTGAACGACTGCACGACACCGACGTGAAGGAGCAGATCATGGCCGACCTCGAAACCCAGGCAGCACTCTCAGAAGCCCGAAAAGCCGCGAGTGCTGCGAGCTACGACATTCAGAAACTGCCCGAAGATTCGGTCGAGCGCCAGGCGCTGCACAACCTTCTCACCGCCGTGGACTACCTGATTCAGGCTGCCGACGGATCGGAATGAGAACGAGCACGCTGCGCGTCACATGAACCGGCGGCTACCCAATGCAGGAAAAACCGACGGTCGGCGCGCGAAACAGCCCGATTCCGGCCACTTCTCCTGAATTAGAGCGGCGGCCCGAGCGGCGGCTCGCGCGGCGGGTGCGTGCGGTGTTCGTCCGCGCGCCGCGCGCGCCAACTAGTATGCCTACGTGTCCGCCATGTTGTACGTCGAGATTGCCGATGACCTCCGCCGCAAGATCGTGAGCGGTGAGCTGTCTCCGGGTGACGACGTGCCGAGCGAGGGAGAGCTCGCCGATCTCTGGCGCAGCTCGCGAGGGCCGATTCGCAACGCCCTCGCGGCTCTCAGAAATGAGGGGCTCATCGAGACCCGCCGTGGTCGGCCCGCACGAGTCGCCGAGCGCAAGGCGCAGCAGGCGGCCGACGTGTCGATTCCATTCACGCGATGGGCACAGCAGATGGGCACCGAGCCCGGTGCTCAGACCCAAGAGGTCTCGCTGCGTCGCGCAGACGAGGAGAAGGCCCGAGCGCTCGGAGTAGAGAAAGGCGCCCCGATCGTCGATGTGGTGCGGTTGCGTCTGCTCGACGGTCGGCCGACCATGCTCGAGCGCCTGACGTTCATCGAGGAGGTGGGGCGGGTTCTCTTCGATGTCGACCTCGACACTGTGTCGATCACCGAGTACCTGAACGAGCGGGGCTTCGGCTATCACGATGTCGACCACGAGATCGACGCCGTCGCCGCCGACGAGCTCGACAGTCGGCTCCTCGATGTCGAGGTCGGCACGCCGATCCTGCGCCTTCATCGTGTCACCCGGGGGCCCGACGGTCGCATCTTCGAAGCGTCGGATGACCGCTACCGCAGCGACATTATCCGCTTCACCGTCTCTGCGTCGGGCCGTGCCCGAGAGGGCAGCCACTTCATTCGCGCGATCGGTTCTATCGGCGCCTAACCGGTCTGAGTGACGGGCTTCACCGGGTCGAGGCCGGGTGCCACCCCGATGCGCACGGCACCGCCGCCCGCCGCCGCCTCGATTCCGTCGTCGAGGTCGCCGAGTGCGACCGTCGCTCCCACGAGTTCGGCGAAGGGGTACACGTCGTGCCGCTTCTCCACGAAGCGCGCGGCTTCTTCCAAGTGCCGCGGCGCGTAGTTGTGCACACCGCGAAGCGTGATCAGTCGCCGCACGATGGCCTCCGGGTCGAGTGGCACGGCCGCCGAAGGCGAGACGCTTCCGACCAGCACGGCGACCCCGCCGATACCGAGTGAATCGATCGCCGAAGCGACGGCGAGAACCGATCCGGATGCCTCGATCGCCACGAGCGGACGCGTCCCGATCTCGTCGAGCGCGGTCTCAAGAGACCCCGGCTCGCCAGCTTCGAGAGTGGGATCTGCGGTGGCGGCCGCACCGAACCGAGCGGCGAGAGATCGGCGGCCCCGAGCGGGGTCGACCACGATCACGCGGGCTCCTCGGTCGTTGGCGATCGCGCACGCGGTGAGACCGATGAGGCCGGCGCCGAACACGATGACGACGGCGCCGTCGAGCGGCGTCACGACGGATGCCGCGTCGAGTGCGGCGACGGCCGTCGCGGTGCCGCATGACACCGGCGCCAGAGTCGCCGCGGGCAGCGAACGCGAGACGGGAACGATGGCTGTGCCGCGGCGAACGTGCGCATGGGAGGCGAAGCCTCCGCTGAGTTCCCAGCCTGCCTCGAGCCGTTCGTGGCCGTATTTCTTCACCGTCTCGCACTTCTGTGGGAGTCCGCGAATGCACGTGTCGCAGGTGTCGCATCCGATGGTCAGCGACCACACCACCCGCTCGCCCACCTCGAGCGGCGCGCCGGTCGAGGTGACGGCCCCGGCCCCGACGGCGACCACACGGCCGACCTGTTCATGCCCGAGCACCAGGGGTGTCGGGGCGCTGCGATGCCCCTGCGTGGTGTGCACGTCAGAGCCGCAGATGGTCGCGAGCTCGATGGCGACGAGGGCGTCGCCGACAGCCAGCGAGACCGTCGGCACCGCGATGGGCTCGTGCTTCTGGCCGGGCTGCACCCAGACCATCGCGGTGGGTGCGGGGTCGAGCTTCATCCTGACGACGCAGTCGCGCGCAGCCGCTGTCGATGCGGCGTCGTGAACGAGGGTCACCGCGAAGCAAACTGGGGCAGGCCGGCGAGGTCGCGCACGCTGTCGAGCACGATGTCGGCCCCCGCGGCCTCGAGCTGCTCGCGGCTGTGGGCTCCGGTGATGACGCCCACGACGAGCCCCGCGCCGGCGTTGCGCCCCGAGAGCATGTCGCTCATCGTGTCGCCGACGACCACGACGGATGCGACGGAGTTCGCGCCTGTCGCCACGATGGCGGCGAGAACGAGGTCGGGTGCCGGACGACCGCGGCCGGCGTCGGCGGGAGACAGAGCGGCGTCGACCTGCCATCCGAGGCGGGCGAGAACGGCGTCGCGGGTGATGGGCGAGAATCCGGTGGTGAGCGCGACCTTGATTCCGGATGCTCGGAGCGCGTCGATCGCGTCGGCCGCGCCGGTGATCGGGTCGACTCCGATCTCGTCGATGAGTTCTGCGTAGGCATCTTCGAACGCGTTGTTGGCGGCGTGCGCTGCCTCGTCATCGCCATCGGTCAGGTGACGGAACACCTCGATCTTCGACTGGCCCATGGTGTCGCGCACGTACTGAAGCGATTGCTCGAGCGGGCGCACCGAATCGAGGCCGGTGCGGCGTGCGGCGCGTTCGAAGGCCTGCTCCACGATGCCGTCGTCGACGACGGTGGTGCCGGCCATGTCGAGCACGACGAGCTCGACAGGAACGGTCGTGGCAGAGGACCCAGCGGAGGCAGCGGGAGTGGTGATGGTCATAGCATCGTGCTTTCTGTCAGGGTGCGGGAGTGGGTGTCGAGGTGTGCGCCGACGACCTTCTCGGCCAGGCCGAGTCCGGTGGTCATGCCGATGCCGGTGGTCACGACGGTGACGAGCACATCGGGTTCGATCTCCTCGATGAGGAATTCCTCGCCAGCCGTGGCGTACACGCCCTGCCAGCGTTCGACGACGTCGGCCCGGTGCTGGAACAGCGACTCGAATTCGTCGAGGAGCGCGCGAGCCGCGTCTTCTGGCTGGAACGGCGAGACGGACTCGCCCTTCCAATGGCTGTCGCCGACAATGAGTGAGCCGTCGGGTCGCTGCGTGTACATCTGGTTGAGGTCGAGCGCGGCCAGTTCGGGTCGCTCGGCCGTGAGCCGATCGCGCACGTCGGACGAAGCTGCCATGCTCGTGAAGGCGCTGTAGCGAATGAGCGACCATCCGGTGAGCAGCGGGCCGGTGAGTGGCCTCGGCAGATCGGCGGTGACGCGCATCATGTCGAGTCCGCAGCGTACGACGCCGTATCGCTCGGCCATCACGGGGAACAGCTGATCGATGTCGTGGTTGACCGCCACGACGATGGTTCCGGCGTCGACCGGGCCACGGCTGGTGTCGACCCGCCCGCTCGCGATGCGGCCGGCGGCCGTGCGCATCCGGAACTCGACACCGCGACCCAGCAGGTGGTCGCGAATCGCCGCGGCGGCGAACCTCGGATCGACCTGCAGGTCGAGGGGCAGCCGCGCCCCTCCCACCGCGGTGCCGGCGGGCAGGGCCGCGAGCGTCTCGATCTCGTCGGCGGTGAGGAGCTCGACCTCCACGGCAGCTCCGGGTGATCGCGGTAGGCGCTGGGCGGCGAGTTCGCGAAGCAGCTGCAGCTCGTCGTCGTGCCGGGCGACCACGAGGGTGCCGGCGTCGTCGATCCAGAATCCGGCGTCGTGCGCCAGGCGCAGCCAGATCTCTCGTGAGGCCATCGCGTAGTCACGCGCGAGGCCCGACTGCGGGGTGAAGCAGAGGTGGCCGAAGTTGCGGACGCTCGCGCCGGCGATCTCGGACGCGCGGTCGATGACCAGCACCGAGCATCCGCGATCGACCGCGGCGAGGGCTGCTCCGAGACCGACGATGCCCGACCCGACGACGACCACGTCGAATCGTTCGATCGCGCTCATCGGAAGACCCGTCGCATCCAGATGGCGAGGCCCTCGACGAGCAGTACGGTCACGAGGATCATCAGCACGATCGCCGTTACGATGCCGTAGTGAGAGCCCTGACTGGCGTTGAGCAGGTAGTAGCCGACGCCGCCGGCGCCCACGATGCCGAGAAGGGTGGCGGAACGGATGTTGCAGTCGATCATGTAGAAGGTGTGGCCGATCATGGCGCGCAGCCCCTGCGGCACGGTGGCTCCGGCATAGACCTGCAGCCGCGATGCGCCCGCCGCGGTGAGCGCGCGCTCGGGGCCCGCCTTGACCTCTTCGAAGGAGTCGGCGAGCAGCTTGCCGAGCAGGCCGACGCCGCCGATGGCCAGGGCGATCGTGCCGGCCTGGGTGCCGAGGCCTGAGATCACGATGAGCACGATGGCGAGGATGATCTCGGGGATGCCTCGCACCACCACGAGCAGCAGCCGCATGCCTGCCCGCACTCCGCGGGTGGGGGCGACGTTTCGTGCGGCGAGCGAGCCCACGACGATCGACACGATCACGGTCAGCAAGGTAGCGGCGAGCGCGATGGAGATGGTCTCGCCCATGGCCTCGAACATCGCCGAGGCGTCGTAGCTGCCGAACGAGGGCGGCCAGAACTGGGCGGCGATCTCCGGAACCTTCGCCCACACGGTGATGAAGTCGCCCCACTGGATGTCGCAGATCAGGATGCTGCCGACGACGACGGCCGCCGCTATCCACCCCCAGACGGTGTTGCGTACCCGCTCGCCGTTCCACGGACGGCGAAGCATCGCGGCGGGGGAGGCGGCAGCGGCCTGAACGCCGAGCCGTTCAGAACCGGGCCGGATGCGCCGGAGCCCCCGAAGCATCCGGTCGCCGAGGCCGCGGCCGGTCGGCTGGATGCCGAGCATGGCGGCGCGCACGGCACTGGAGACGACCTCCATCGCCACGCAGAGCACGAAGATCACCACGGCGTAGCCGAGACCGAGGCCGTAGTCGAGCGACTTGAACGCGAACGACATCTGCATGCCGAGGCCGACGACGCCGATGTATCCGAGGATCACCGATCCACGGAGGTTGATGTCGTTGCGGTGCAGCACGGTGGCCACCCACGAAGGCATCACCTGGGGCAGCACCCCGGCGGTGAATTCCTGAAGCTTGCTTCCTCCGCCGGCGCGGATGGCGAGGCGTGGGCCCTCGTCGATCTGTTCGATGGCGTCGGCGAACATCTTCGAGATCATGCCGATCGAATGGATGCCGATGGCCAGGATCCCGGGCAGCGCACCGAGCGAGAAGATCAGCACAAAGACCATGGCGAAGACCACGTCGGGGATGGAGCGGGTGAGTACGCCGAAGAACCGGGCGAAGGCCCGCCATCCGTTGCCGGGGGTGGTGTTCGATGCGGCGAGGTAGGCGACGGGAACCGAGATGACCGCGGCGAGCAGGGTGCCGCAGATCACGAGTCCCACGGTGAGGGCCGTGAAGTAGAGCAGCTCGCCGGGTTCGGGAAACGTGATGGCGCCGACTCGACCGAAGAAGCGCTCCGCGTTCGACCAGCTGCGCGCCATTTTCGCGGGGTCGATGCCGATGCTGTTCAGCGCGACGATCGAGGCGGCGAGAAGGGCGACGAGCGTCAGTGCGGCGGCGACTCGCTCGGGTGAGATGCGGCGGCGCGGAGCCCGCACGGCGGCGCTGCCCGGAGGAGTCTGGGGGCCGCTCGGCTCGCGCGCTCCGGAGCGGCTGCCGGCACGCCTGACCGCAGAAGTGCGGGTGGCGGTACTCATCGCGCCGAGTCCGGGATGCTGCCGACGAGCAGCTCTGCCTCGATGGCCTGCAGCTCGCTGGTGGTGGTGGCGACGCGGCCGTAGATCTCCATCACCTGAGCCTTCGTCAGGCCGACGGTGGGGGTGTCGAGCACGACCTCGCCGTGTCGAAGACCCACGATGCGGTCGGCCCACGAGAGGGCGAGATCGACCTGGTGCAGGCTGCAGAGCACGGTGAGGCCGCGATCGAGGGCGATCTCGCGGATGAGGGCCATGACCTGGTCGCTCGATTCCGGGTCGAGCGACGCGACCGGTTCGTCGGCGAGCAGGATCTCGGGGTTCTGCATCAGAGCACGCGCGATGGCAACCCTCTGTTGCTGCCCGCCGGAGAGGGTGTCGGCGCGCTGGTAGGCGCGGTCGAGCAGACCGACCCGGTCGAGGTGGCCGAGTGCGGCAAGTTTGTTGGCGCGGCCATATGACCAGAGGCCGAGCCGAGGGCCGCGCAACGTGGCGAGCGCCCCGGTGAGCACGTTCTCGAGCACCGAGAGGGAGGGCACGAGCTCGAACTGCTGGAAGATGAAGCCGACCTTGCTGCGAAGCGTGCGCAAGGGGCGACCGGAGAGCCCGGCAACATTCTCTCCGAGCACCTTGATGCTGCCGTCGGTGGGCTGCTCGAGCCCGTCTACGTGGCGCAGGAGGGTCGACTTGCCCGATCCGGAGAGTCCCAGGAGGACGACGATCTCGCCGCGCTCGACCTCGATGGATACGCCGTTGAGAGCGGTCGTCGCGCCGAAGCGCTTCGTGACGCTCGACAGCGTGATCACTGTGTCGGTCGGTGTCTGGGGATTCGTCATTGCAGTCTCCGGATCGGGTTCGTCAGCGGGTGGTGGGCTCAGGCGGCGCGCTCGGTCAGCTCTGGCACTGTTTTGCTTTGGTCTTGTCGCAGATGTCGCGGATGGTGTCGTAGTACGCGTCGTCGACCGGCTTGGTCTCGTAGAACACGCTGCGGAAACCGTCGGAGTCGGCCGAGCTGACGCCTGACTTGATGATCTGGTCGATGGTGACGTCAGAGAGCGTCTTCGTGAGCTTCGACTGCACATCGGTGGGGAGCGTGCTCGACATCACGATTGGAGCTCCGGGCACCATCGTCTGGGCGATGACGGTCACCTTGTCGGACTTCGCGACCTCGCTGTCTTCGGCGAAACCGGCGTCGCACTCAGTGCCTTCGCCCACCTTGGTGACGCTCACATCGTGCTTGCCGGCGAAGACCGGGGTGACGTCTTTCTCGGGGTCGACGCCGGCCTCGAGCAGGTTGTAGCTCGGGAACAGATAGCCCGAGGTCGACGACGGGTCGACGAAGCAGACCTTCTTGCCCTTGAACCCGGCGAGGTCTGTGATGGAGCTGCCCTTGGGCACGATCGCCTGCGAGTAGTAGCCGGGCTCCTGGCCCTCTTTGGTGACGATCGACGAGATCGGGGTCAGTTTCGCGCCGTTGTTCGAGGCGGTGACGTAGGTGAAGCCCGAGAAGCTGGCGACGTCGATCTGGCCGGCGATGGCGGCTTCGATCAGTGCGGCGTAGTCGGTGGACTCGTGGTACTCGACCTTCTTGCCCGTCTCCTGGGCGATGTAGTCCATGAGGGGCTGGTAGTTGGTCTGGGTGTCGACCGAATCGGGAACGACGCCGAACACCAGCGTGTTGTCGTCGACGGCGTAGGTGCCCGTGCTCGACGCGTCGTCGGTCGATGGGGTGGATGACGCGGCAGGCGACGCGCAGCCGGCAAGCGTGGCGGTGAGGAGAACGACGCCGGCGAGCGCGGTCGCGAGCGGTGAACGACGGATTTTCATGACGGCCTTTCGGTGAGAACGGGACGTCAGAATCGTGTCATGCAGGCGTAAACAAATGTACCTATGTCAGACCAATTCAAGTTAAGTTCATGTGTTGTATGCCTATCTCACGCTCGCCTCTCAGATCGCGAGCAGTACAACGCCGGCGACGACGATCAGTGAGGCCGCGATCCGCCATGCGGCTCGCCCCTCTCGCAGAACGACGACGCCGAAGAGGCTCACCAGAATCACGCTGATCTCGCGCATCGGAGCGACGAGCGCGACGGGAGCCATGGTGATCGCCACCAGCACGAGAATGTACGACAGCGGCGAGAGCACTCCGAAGGCGATGAGTCGCGGCCAGTGCTGCCGAAAGACGGTGGCGAGTTCGCGGCGGCGACGGCCGAGTGCGGCCGTGTAGATCGGAATCTCGATCAGCGTGCAGCCCACCATGAAGGCCACGGGTGCAAGGCCCAACTCGCGAACCGCATGGGCATCCCAGATCGTGTACGTCGCGATGGCGACGCCCGTGAGCAGGCCGAAGACGATGCCGGGGTCGAGTCGCCGACGCGCCCCGGGCATCCGGTTTTCGCCCCGCTCGCGGTCGACGAGCCCGACGGTCACGACGCCGAGCAGGATGGCCGCGACTCCCACCAGCGCGACCCACGACGGGCGCTCGCCCAGAAGCGCAACGGCCACGATCACGCTGATCGTGGGCCCCGTTCCCCGCGCTGTCGTGTACACGGTCGAGAGGCGGCCGACAGCGTAACCGCGTTGCAGCACCAGCATGTAGGCCACGTGCACCACTCCCGAGACGCCGACTCCCAGAAGAAAGGCGCCGATGTCGGGGGTGCCCAGCCCGCCGGTGAAGGGAATGACCCCGGCCCACAGCACAGTGCTGAAGACCGCCGACCACCAGAGAAACGGCATGCCGATGCGGCTCACGCCATGAGCGACGATGTTCCAGGCGGCGTGGCAGACGGCGGCGGAGAGAACGATGAAGACGGCGAACGGAGACACGGGCAGACCCTTCTACCTGTCGCGGGGCGCGACAAAGCAGGGTCCTCCGGGCTTTTGTCCTGTCAGATGACGGTCGTTGCATGGGCTTCGGCCGTGGCGCCGCTCGGACCAGGCGAGCACTGCTGCTCCGGAACCCTAGGCGCTATCGGGGATGACCGTAGCAGACCGAGGTGTCTGGCTGGGTTTCGGCGGCTCAGCGTGCAGAGTGAGGCGCGTTGGTGAGGCGCGCTCTACCGCAGGAAGAACCGACACTCGACGTGCGAAACGGTCCGATTCTGCCCACTTCTCCTGAATTAGAGCGGCGCGAGTCGGCGGCTCAGGCTTTCGGAGCAGTGTTGAGCGCAGCCGCCGCGCGGATCACGGCGCGGAACGCATCCGCATCCGGTGTCTCGCCCTCGCGGATGTCGATGGCCCGCCGCACGCCCGCGCCCACCGCGAGTAGCCCCTCGGGGTCGGCGATCGACGAGCCCCTAGGGAACGTGAGTTTGACCTTGTCTTTGTAGGTCTCGCCGGTGCAGATGAGGCCGCCGAGGCTCCAGGTGGCGACGCCGAGCGGGTTGGTGGGCTTCTTCCACTTGGCCTCTTCGATCACGTCGGGCAGGGCCTCGACGATCAGGCCCCGGATGCGCGAGAGCGTGTCGCCGCGCCAGTCGGGAAAGGCGGCGATGATCTGGTCAACCTCGGGTGATGCCATGCCATGACTTTATTGGCGTGCGGCGAGTTCTGGGCCACATTTCTGGGGAGACTCGGCAGGCGAGTCAGATGCCCGACGCTAGAGCGTCAGAGACAGCACGAGTACGGCGACAGAGAACGCGAGCATTCCTAGGCAGTTCAGCCAGAATGCCTGTGTGGTATTCCGTGCTCTGATGTGCGCGACGGATGCACAGCAGAAGTAGACGATCACGCCCACATTTGCGCTGAAGGCGACCCCGGGCATCCAGATGCCGACGATCAGGCCGACCACGGCGAGCGTCTTGATGACGACCAGGATCCACCACCACTCCCTCGGCAGATTGACGCCGCTGAGGCAGTCGCGAATGAACTTCGGAGGGCGGATCGACATGGCCACATCGACGAGAAGCACCAGCGCGAGAAGCGCCGTCGGCCACCACACGGCGGGGAGAAGGGTCATGGTGCGAACTCCTGAGAGGTATGGGCGCCCGAGGCGCAGGCGCAGATCGACGTGAACGTGTCGCGAAGGCTGGCGAGGAGTTCGCTCTCGTCGATCGTCTGTTGCGCCGACCGACTGAACAGGGTGCCGATGTAGGCGAAGTAGATCGCCTGAGCGGTGCCCGCGATCGCAGCGGGGTCGGTGCACCCGTGCGCGCTGATGGTCGCGCCGATCTCCTCAACGAGCAGCGCGGCTAGGCGCGTGAACAGCGGCGACGGTTCTTTTCCCGAGGCCTGGATCGAGGCGTACATGCGCGACAGGTCTTGGCGACTGGTGAACAACGCCACGAAGGGTCGCACCAGGTTCAGGATGCCGTCGGCACACGAATCGCCTCGGCCCACGACGGTGGGTGGTTGGGCGTGGCCCTTCTCGATGAGGGAGTCGAAGACCCGAACCAGGAGAGCGTTCTTGTCGCCCGACGCCATGACCGATCCCACGCTCACGCCGCTGGCCTCGGCGATGTCTCGAATGGTCGTCGCATCGAATCCGCGCTCGCGGAAGAGGCTGTCGGCGGCGGTGAGTACTCGTTCTTGCGTGGCCTGCCGAAGCTCGGCGCGAGATGGTGGCATGGGGTTCCTGGAGAGGCGCGTTTAGTGAACGTGTTCGGTGAACATGTTCAGTATACACATCGCCGATGAGCTGCGCCGCCCGAATGAGTGCCGAAAACGCCTCGTTATCGGTCGACTCGCGTGTGCAGCTCAGCCCGCCTGGAGCGTGTACCCGACCCCGTAGACAGTGACGAGTCGAGCAGGGTTCTGCGGGTCGTCCTCGATCTTCGCGCGGAGGTTCTTCACATGGGTGTCGATGGTGCGGCCGCCGATCCAGCGGTCAGTTCCGTGGAGTCGATCGAGGAGCCTGGCGCGGCTGAGCACGAATGGGTCATTGCCTGCGCGATCAGCTGGGAGTACGTCGCGATAGCGTCGGCCTCCGAGGTTGCTCCTTCGAGAACCGAGGTCGACAGAGATTCTCCAGCGCCCACCAGCGCAACGCAGAAAAGCTGCAGCTCCGAATCGGGCATACCCACATGAGGTCGAAGAACGGCCTCGAACATCTGCACTCCCGTGTCTACGAGCTCACGATAGATGCGCGCCCGCTCTTCGTTGCCGCTCATCGCGGCCCCGATCGCGAAGAACTCACTGCTCGCATCGGTCGCGCACCGGATGTACGTGGAGGAGAGAGCGTCGATCGTTGCTTCGTATGCGAGATCACCCTGGGCCATCCCGTCTTGGAACGCCCGTTTTCGTTCCGCATCGACCCAGCGGTAGAGGGCGGTCAACAATGCCGAACGAGTTTCGAAGTGGTCGTAGACAACAGGTTTCGACACTCCTGCCTGCTGTGCGAGAACGCCGAGCGTCAAGGCATCCACCCCCAGCTCCCGCACGATGGAGAGCCCCTTCTCCAGCAGATCCTCGTGGCGAGCTTGCCAGGAGAGACGCCGCTTTGGCGGTTCCTCGTGCGACGCAATTGCTTCGATGGTCATTAGCTACCTTTGGTAGGTTGCTGTTTCTACTAAAGGTAGCTTAACGAAACGGAGACAGGCATTGGATAGATCAGCAAGCCGACCCGTGGCTCCGCGCGTCTTCATCTTCGGCATCACGGGCAGGGTCGGTCGACTTCTTGCGAGTCGCCTCAGAGCTCGAGGGGTGCCTGTTTCTGGCCTGGTGCGCACGCCGCGGCAAGCCGCGACTCTCGAGGGGGCCGAGATATCGACAGTGGTCGGTGATCTCGCAACCGCGACCACAGAGGAGCTCGAGGCGATGATCACGAACTGCGATGTGGTCGTCTACGCGGCGGGCTCGAACGCTGGCCCCCAGGGCGTGACGGATGACATCGACCTCGTCGCTCTCGGCCGTGTAGCGGAGGCGGTCGAGCGCGTTCGCGGGATGCGGCTGATCCTTCTATCCGTTCTGCCCGAGGCGTGGCGTGAGCGATCGCTCAGCGACGACGAGGAGCACTACTTTGCGGTCAAGAAGAGAGCGGAGGTTCGATTGACCCGTCGAGACATCAATTGGGTGATCCTCCGGCCATCCCTGCTGACCGATGACTCTGGAACGGGAAAAGTCTCGCTAGGCCCCGCCGAGGAGCACGGCGAAATACCCCGCGACGACGTGGCAGCTGTTCTCGAGGAGTTGGTGTTCGATTCGACCATCGACAGGCAGATCCTCGAGCTGAATGAAGGGCAGGTGCCCATCGTCGAAGCGGTCCGCGCCTACGCGTCTGATGCGTAGACGTTCAATGAGTGGTAGATTACTCACATGTCTAAAGAACGCATCCTCAGTACCGCTGACGCTCGACGGTCAGACGTGCTCTCGGCGGCCACGCAGGCCTTCGGTCGCACTGGCTACTGGGGAACGAACACCACTGAGATCGCGCGCGACGCGGGCATCTCTCAGGCATACCTCTATCGCCTCTTCGCGAACAAAGAGGAGCTGTTCGTCGCGGTGATCGGCGAGATTCACAATCTCTTCCGCGACGAGATCGACCGCATCCTCGCGGAAACCCCTCGCGAGGATGCGCTGCAGGCCCTTCTTTCTCCGAGCTCGACAGAGCGCACTGGCGGCAGCGATGCCGGCAAGGTTCTGCTGCACGCGTCGGCGGCGTCGAATGTCGAGCCCATCGGCGTGGCCGTGCGTCAGTGCTACAGCGACCAGGCCGACTACCTCTCTTCTCGCGGCTTGAATGATGAGGAGATCCGCTCCTACTTCGCCTGGTCGCAGTATGCGAATGCGCTGCGAGCCGCAGGAATCGGCGCCGACGTTGAGGGCGGGGCGCTGCAACGCCTCCTGCCTCACTAGCGGCGCAATTCCATCCTTCGATGACCCCATAGTTCTTCATTGTCTTAGTGAGTGATTTACCACTCTATTTGAAAGGTGTTTCCTTTGTCTCAAATCCTGACCAGACGGCATCCGCTGCTTCTGCCTGTGCTCGCGTTCGCACAGTTTCTGCTCGCCGTCGACTACAACATCGTGCTCGTCGCCCTCCCCGACATGGGAGCCGAACTCGGAATGAGCGAGTCTGCGCTGCAGTGGGTGGTGAGCGCCTATGCGCTGGCTTTCGGCGGCTTGCTGCTCGTCGGCGGCCGCTTGAGTGATGTGTTCGGCCCGCGCCGGATGATCCTGCTCGGCCTCGCGCTGTTCGCCGCTGGCTCCTTGGTGGCGACTCTTGCCCCGGGCGCGGTCGTTCTGCTCATCGGCCGCGTGTTGCAGGGCGCGGGTGGCGCGCTTATATCGCCCGCCGTACTCGCAACGATCGCGGTCTCTTTCGACGAGGGCCCCGCACGATTCCGCGCCCTGGCGATCTGGTCGTCGGCGGGAGCGGTGGGACTCGCGCTCGGCTCGGCGCTCGGCGGAGTTCTGATGGCGTTCTTCACTTGGAGGGCGATCTTCCTCCTCCTCGTTCCGTTGGCGCTGATCGGACTGGTTGTTGCGTGGCGCGCGACCTCCCGCGAGGATCGACCGGCGCATCGTCGATCGCTGGACTTTCCGGGCGCGATCTTTGCGGCGCTTGGAGTCGCGGCGATCGTGTTCGCCCTCGCGGAGCTACCCAACCGCGGCATCGACGCGAGCGTCCTTGTCGCGGGGGTTGCCGGCATCCTGTTGTTGATCGCGTTCGTCGTGCGAGAGAAGACTGCGCGGTATCCGCTGCTGCAGCTGACGATGTTTCGTAGTCGGACTCTCACCGGTTCTTTGATCGCCATGGTTCTGTTCATGGGTTCCATCGGCACTAGCTACTACGTGTTCACGGTCTTCACCCAGAGCGTGCTCGGTGCCTCGGCGCTGCTCACCGGGTTGGCGTTCCTTCCCTGGGGAGTGACTGCGCTTCTGGCATCGAATCTCGCGAAAGCAGCGCTGAACCGGCTTGGAGTGCGCGGTGCACTGATCGTCGGCCTCCTCATCGCGGCGGTCGGCAATGCTGGGTTCGCCTCCGCTCTGCACGCAGACACACCTCTCTGGGTCGTCGTCGCGTGGACCGCATTGCTCGGGATCGGACAGGCCGTGGGATTTGCCACGCTGTTCGCCGCGGCAGGAGCCGGTGTGCCGTCAGATCAGCAGGGCGTTGCCTCCGCGCTGATGTCCACGATCCAGCAGGTGGGTACGGCTCTCGGGCTCGCAGTGCTCGTGGGGCTCGCGACGTGGACGACAACGACATCCAGCCTGGAAGGAGTCGAAGCTACGGCTGCTGGACTTCAGGCAGCGACCTGGATCGGGGCGGCCATCCTGGCTGTCGGCGCGGCGGTCACCGCGATCGTGATCCCCTCGAGACGGTGAGCCGGGTCCGCATCCACGCGAGGGGCCGTACCCGCCTGTGTTCGGCCAGATGTGCCACAGTGCTGCTATGGCTTCTCCCCAATCGCTAACCGAGAGCGATCGTCGACTCGTCGCTGCCTGGGCTGCCGACTGCGCCGAGCGCGTTCTGCCTGTGTTCGAGGCGGAGGCCCCCGACGAAGACAGGCCGCGGGATGCGATCGCCCGGTCGCGCGCATACGCTCGCGGCGAGCTCGACACAGCCGGCGAGATCCGTCGTCGCCTCGTGGCCAACCGTGCGGCGCAGGTGGTGAGCTCGCCCGCGGCGAAAGCCGCCGCGTGGGCGGCCGGACAGGCATCTGGTGTCGCCCACATGGGTGCGCACGCGCTCGGCGCGGCCGCCTACGCCGCGAAGGCTGCTGGCCTTGCTGACCCGGATGCCGGTGGCGCGGCTGAGATCGCCTGGCAGCTCGAGCACATGAGCGAGCCGGTGCGCCAGGCGCTGCAACAACTGCCTTTGCTCGGCACGGATTCGTCGGGCCCGCTCGGCACCGGACTCTTGGCGTCGGGAGTTCTCGGCGAGAACATCCGGCTGATTCAGGCAGCGCTCTAGGCGGGCTTAAGGGCCAGGAGTAATCTCGCTCGCATGTGCAGGAACATCCGAGTACTCCACAATTTCGAACCCCCGACCAACGACGATGAGGTGCGCGAGGCCGCGCTGCAGTTCGTGCGCAAGGTCAGCGGGTCCACCCACCCTTCACGTGCGAACACCGAAGCGTTCGAGCGGGCCATCGATGAGATCGCAGACGCAACGCGGCGACTGCTCGACGGTCTGGTGACGAACGCGCCTCCCAAGAGCCGGGAGCTCGAGGCGGTCAAGGGCCGGGAGCGGCACGAGAAGCGCATGGAACGCGAGGTGCGCATCCGCACGGCGACTGGATAGCTTGAGAGCCTTTGCCGACGCGGCCGATCTGGTCTCACGTGGCAAGCGCACCCGACAGCCGTGGTCACATCAGGGGTTCGGGCACCGCGCTACGAAAGACATGCTCGCGTCGACGCGCTGGCCGCCATCAATCGCTTCGTTGAAGGTCTCCTCCGGGTCCGCCCCTCGGGGCGCTACGGTCGCGGATCCTTCGAGGTCGGAAACCGACAGCACGGACTCGTCGCCGTCGCGAGTGATAACCACTTGCCCGTATCCCTGGAAGTTGGCGGCGAAATCGTCTGCCCCCACCCAGCCCGAGACGAATGAGTCGTCCGACTTCTCGAGCGTCAACATCACGCCGGTGGATTTTCGCGAGTCATTTCCTCCGAGGACGGTGATGTACCCGTCCCAATCGCACAGGGGTTGCGTCAGTACCCCGGCGACCTCATGCTGTTCCCCATCCAACGCGAACGAGATTCGGACCATGGGCTCTGCCCCAACGGCAGCATCCTCCGAAGAGCTCGGAGACGGCGAAGGTTGACTTGCGCCCGTCGAGCAGGCGCTGAGGGGCAAGGCAACGCTGAGAAGCGCGGCGCCGGCCAAGAGCCTCCAGGCCCGATTCCGTCGTTCGACTTTCTGTCGTAGCACCCGGCAACTGTATACGCACGGTCCAGACTGGCCCGCAGCAGATTTACTGGGCGAGGCGCTTATGGGCGCAGGGAACGGCGAAGTGCGCGTCAGCGCGGCTGCTCGCTCTGGCGGATGCGACCCGGAGCGGTCAGCCAGCAGGGGTCGACTGCGATGGCTGGGCCGGCCGGGGGATAGTCGCTGGGTGGTAGGGCGTGACGGGGACAGTCTCGCCGGTTGCCGGGTCGATCTTTCCGACGACCGTCAGAGTGCTCACGTCCACCCATTCGGGCGTCGATGTGTCATTGGAGATGGTGACGGGGCCAGTGGAGCCATTGGCCGTCAATGTCCGTTCCACCGCCTGCACTTGGGCGCCGAGCCATCCGGTGCCGGCAAGTACGCCGCCTGAAAGCAGAGCTGAAGCTGCGACGACTCCGCTGGCGATTGTGATGATGGCCCGGGGTCGAGCGTTCGCGATCTTCATTGTTGTTTCTCCTGTTTCGTTCGCGGCCTGGGCCGATGATTCGGCGCGGGTGCCCCGACTTCTCAGCGCGGTCAGGCACGCGCCAGCGGCCACGCTCATGGGCGAGAGTCCGAGCTCACTGGCATCGCGACAGTCGGCTAGCCATTGCTCTCGTCGTGTCTCGCGGCATGAGCGCGGCGAGAATAGTACGGCGGCCCTGATCAGCGAGCGCTCCAACCGGTTCACGACAGCGCCAGCTTTCCGGTCGCGGGCGCTTGGTTGGTGGCCCGCCGCTTCTCGGTGAAGGCCAGGCATAACTCGCGAGCTGCCGATTCGCCTTCAGCGGTGAACTCATAAAGACGCCGCCGCGGACCCTGCCGTTCTGAATCGTCTTCCCAGGTCGACACAATCCAGCCCTGGCGTTCCAGTCGTTCCAGAATCGGATAGACCGTACCCGGAAGTCGATCGCACTTCTTGACTATGAGAAGCCCCCAGATCGGATGGGGAGTTTCGAGCATCACCGAGAGAACGTCGATCGTTGGTTCCGTGACTCGTCGGATGGGCTCCATAAGGTTAATCTAGCTATATTGATTAAGGTTTTCAACAGTAGGGACGAGATCGCAGTTGCAGCACAGCGAGTGACTAACGGCGCCGCTGCCCTACGGAGATGCCCTCGCCGCGTTCGCGGAACGCATCGATCGCAAGCTCAGCGAAGCGCAGAGCGCGTGCTTCTCGCGAGCTAGGAAGTACGGATGACAACCCCCGACCGGCGAGGAGGACGAGCACCAGGTCGTCCATAACGAAGTCGCGGCGCAATGCGCCGGCTCGTTTCGCGCGTTGGGCCAGGTGGGCCAGCTGGCGCTGCAGCGATACTCGATGCTCGGTGAACATCTCGGCCTCGGGGTTTGCCGACATGAACGCGTTCACGAAGCCCTGATTGCGGGCATTCAAGACGCACAGCCTCTCGATGGCGGACGCGAAGCCCCGCCACGGGTCTGGGTCTGCGCAGCTCTCTTCGACGATTCGCCGGCAGGTCGCTAGCTCATCGATGAAGGCCTCGTCGACCAGCGTCTGCTTCGTTGGAAACCGGCGATACAGTGTGGCGGGCCCGACTCCGGCTTCGCGAGCGATGACGCGCATCGGCACGTCGAGCCCGCGCTCCGAGAATAAGGCGCGCGCGGCATCCAGAACTCTGTCGCGGTTGTCTTGCGCGTCGGAGCGCAGGAGATGAGGCAATTGCTCGGCCACATTTCTCACTTCGGTCAAGTGGACGGGGGCGTCCGTTACGTTTTCGAGGGTAACGCGAAACGCAATGGCACGAAGGAAGACATGATGCGAGCAGTAGTAATCCAGAGCTTCGGAGATCCCTCCGGCATGGCCCTGATCGACGTACCCGACCCGACGCCGGCCGCAGACGAGGTGGTGATCGACAGCTCGGCGATCGGAGTCGGCGGAGTAGACGCCGTGATTCGCCGAGGCACTCTCGGCGGCTACGGATTTACCGAAGGTCACATTCCCGGCAGCGAAGTCTCAGGGCTCGTGAGCGCGGTCGGCGCAGATGTAGACGCCTCATGGATCGGCCGGCGGGTGTGGGCCTTCACCGGCACCGGGGGCGGTTACGTCGAGCGGGCGGTCGCGACGATCGGCAACGTCGTGCCGCTTCCGGATGGGCTGTCGCCGGTCGACGCCGTCACGCTCGGGAGCGCCGCACCCGTGGCGCACTTCGGACTGGCCCACGCGCACTTCGCGGCCGGCGAGTCTGTGCTCATTCGAGGCGCAGCCGGCAGCATCGGCATCGCCGCAGTGCAGCTCGCCGCCCAGGGTGGCGCCAACGTCATTGCCGTCACCTCGTCGAGCGCCGAGCGCGGGCGACGGTTGCGCGAACTGGGTGCAACCCACGTGCTCGACCGTGCCGGAGATGGTGACCCCGCGGCATCCGGATCTTTCGACGTGATCTTCGACATCGTCGGTGGCGAGCAGATGCCGACGTTCTTCGACAGGCTCGAACCGAACGGCCGTATGGTCACGGTGGGCATGGTGGCGGGAATGCCGCCCGCCGACTTCGGAATGCACCTGCTGCGCGCGTTTCAGAAGTCGCGTTCGTTCGCGACGTTCAGCCTCGACACCGTTCCCGTTTCTCTGCGCGACGAGGTGCGTGTTGAGCAGTTCGCGGCTGCGGCCGACGGGCGGCTGCGGTCGGTCGTTCACGAGGTTCTTCCGCTCGACCAGGCCGTCGAGGCGCACAGGCAGATGGATGCCGGCTCGGTCTTCGGCCGAATCGTTCTCGTGCCGTGACACCGCCCCGCGCGCGGATGCTGAAGCGCCGCGCACAGTGAGGGTTCTCCCAGACGATCTCGCAACACTGGGTTGGGTTTGCTCAAGGTACGCCATTCGCCCGGCGCCGTCTGGAGGACCCCATCGCCACTACGCCCGCGCCCGTTATTCGCGCTCAACCGCTGCCGTCGCTGACGGGTCTTCGATGGCTCGCGGCTCTTGTGGTCTTCGCGTACCACGTGCGAAATGCCGGTCTTTTCAGCGGCAACGCGCAATCGGCCATGACCAGCGTCTTCGGGGCCGGGGCCATCGGGGTCTCGCTGTTCTTCGTCTTGTCGGGCTTCGTTCTCTCGTGGTCGCACAAGCCGAACCAGTCGGCGCGGAGCTTCTGGTGGCATAGGGTCGCGCGCATCTACCCGCTCCATGTCGTGGCGCTCGCGGCGGCGTTGCTGCTGTCGGCCACGGTGCTTCCGCAGATAGCAACCGGCGATCCGTGGGCGCTGTTCGCGAATGCCACGCTCACGAGCTCCTGGAACGCCGATTGGTGGCAGGCGGGCAATCCGGTGAGCTGGTCGCTGGTGTGCGAGGCCTTCTTCTATCTGGCGTTCCCGCTGATCATCGTCGGGGTGCGCGCCCTCAGTCGCAGGGCGCTCATCTCGGCTGCCGTGTCGACCGTGATTCTTGTACTTGCCACGTCTCCGATCGTCTCTGCGCTGTTGCCGCAGATCTCGCCGAACAGCTCGCCCATCGTGCGGCTGCCCGAGTTCGTGCTGGGCGTCGTACTCGCCCAGCTCATGGCCAAGAAGATATGGCGCGGACCTCGCCTCGTGCCCGCCCTAGCGGTGGCCATCGCGGGGTATGCCGCGGCTCAGAGCTTTCCAGACAGCCCGCTGCGCATCGCCAGCTTCACCATCGTCGGGTTCTGCCTGCTGATCGCCGCGCTCGCCCGCGCCGACCAAGAGGGCCGGCCCACCATTCTCGCCACGAAACCACTCACAACTCTGGGAACCCTCTCGTTCCCCTTCTACCTGGTGCACCTGCTGATCATTCAGAGTTTCGTCGCGCTCGTACCGGGCGCTTATGAGAACCCCAGTGCCGTCGTATCGATCGTTCACGTGATCGGGGCGCTGGCCATCGCCCTGGTCGCAGCAGCGCTGCTGCACCGGCTGGTCGAGAACCCGGGTCGACGGCTTCTGCTGAGCCGGATGCGGCCGAGCCGCACGGTTGATCCGTCGCCCGTCCGGCATCCAGACCCGAGCCGGCGTGAGCAGGCATCGGAAGTGCCTGTCGGCTAGAAAGTCGACGTGTCGGCCAACAGCGACGTTGTGCGTCTGGTGCTGAACGTGTGCTGGTAGTCGGGCACCACTTGGCGTAGTTCTCGAGCCAGCGCAGCACCTTGCCAAGCTGGTCGGCCGGAAAGCCCAAACGAGGCGACGGAGTGGGTGATACGCCACCCGAGCGAAAGATCGTCCCGTCTCGCCGGAACGGACCGACATAGTTGCACGGGTGGCTGGTGATATCCCCCGGCCCACCCGAAGGGGGGTGCGCAGGGCGGACGCTTTGTCTTCTAGTGTGAGAATCCGTCGGCGAGTGACGACGTAGATGACCAGGCGGGGGTCCAGTGGCACTCAAACGGATGAGGGCACGTGTACAACGGCTCCGCGACTGGATGGGCCTGCGTCGTCGGCCCATCGTTCTCGTCTCTGTCTTCGTCTCCGTGATCGGCATCCTGCTGATTGGCTTTGCGGTGGGCCAGCTGGTGTTTCCTCGCACGGTGGTCGCGGCGTCCGATGACGGGTTACTCGTCAATGTGCCTAGCTCGCCTGAAGACGCGATCGCCCCGACGATGCCCGATCTGCTGGGGCTCGACGAGCAGTCGGCCAGGCGCGCGCTCTCCGATTCCGGTCTCGCGTCCGACGTGACCATCGCCGAACAAGCGGCAGCCGGAGCAGCCGGGCTTGTCGTGGGCCAGCAGCCGCCGGCCGGATCGAGCGATGCCGCCGAAGGCGTGACCCTCACGCTCTCCACTGCGAGCACGGTTCCCGACGTCGTCGGGTCAACCTCCGCCGATGCCCGCACCGCGCTCGAGCAACTTGGTGCCATCGTCACCGTTCTCCGCTCCGTGCAGCCGGGCGCGGCCGACGGCACGGTGCTCGCGGTCTCGCCATCTGTCGGCTCGCCGCTCGACCGAGTGGTCGAGCTCACCGTCGCCGACGCCGGCGTCGCCCTGGCACTGGGCGACCTCGATCGGGTCGGCGGTCAAGGATGCTCCGTCGTATCGCAGGGCACGGTCAACGGCACTGACATCTCTGACAGCCTCGCGTGCCGTTCGCGCACGGGCGATACCTCGGCCGAGTGGAACCTCGGCCGTCACGCGTCGGTGCTCGAGGCAACGGTCGGCGCGCTGGATTCCGCCGAACAGGGTGCTGCTCGACTCCAGATCTTCGGTGACGGCGTGCTGCTGGTGGATCAGCCGATCGAGTTCGGCAAATCGAGCGTGATCAGTGTCGACGTGCGCAACGTTCTGCGTCTGAAGCTCGTGGTGTCTGGTGCGGCCAACGGCCCGACGGCTGTGCTCGGCAACGGCATCGTGCGAGCGACCCCGGACGAGGTCGCGCTGATCCGGGCGGGCACGTGAGAAGGCCGGCGGGCCTGGCAGGTGCAGTCGTCGCCATCTCGCTCGTTCTGGCGATGGGCTCTACCCCCGCCTCGATAGCAGTCGGTGCCCCTGTAGCCACCCCCGACAACAACTCCACCTCCGACCCGTTCGGCGAGCACACTCCCATGATGGTGGTGCTCGACACCTCCGGCTCCATGAATGACGAGATCGACAGCGTGCTCGGCAACGGCGGGCGCCGTATCGACTCAGCCCAAGCGGCGCTGCTCGACTTGGTGGCAGCCCTCGGTGCCGGTCAGCCCTACGGCATGATCGCGTATCCCGGTCGGGACGCCCCGACGGTCGACGGATGCTCCACCGGCCGTATCGAGACGCCCCTCGCTGATCTCGACCCGGCACAGGCATCCGCTCAGATCAGGCGTATGACGCCGGATGGCGACACTCCCACGGGGCCGGCATTGCTGCGGGCCAGTCAGGCCATCACCGACCGCTACGGCGAGGACTCCATCGGTGTCATCGTGCTCGTCAGCGACGGCGAGTCGAACTGCGGCACTCCACCGTGCGAGGTAGCGGGCGACATCAGGGCGGCGGGCATCGACGTGCAGGTGAATACGGTCGGCCTACAGATCGACGGCCCGGGCGAAGACGAACTCCGCTGCATCGCCGACGCCACCGGCGGCCGCTACGTAGGTGTCGACGACGGCGACGAGTTGATCGACGCCATCACCGGCGCCGCTCTCGCCCGCACGAGCGTGAGTGTCAGCGGCTCGGAGTCGTTCTCAGTGGTTAGTGGCACAGGGGCCGCGCCCGGAGGAACAATGCAGGTCACGGTCCGCAGCAGCGGCCGGGTTCCCGCCGCTGACGTACGCGTGTCGCTCAGCCTCGCCCTCGACGATGAAACCGCCGGTTCGGTGCTCGTCACACGCCCGGTGCGATTCCTCGGCAACCTCGGTGTGGGCGACGAACGCGTCGTGTCGTTCGACGTGCGACCGGATGACTCGCTCCTCGGACCCGCGACCTGGAATGTGTCGGTCACCGCCCGCAACGCCCGCCCGCAGCTTCTGCACGGAAAAAGCACCATCTCCGACACCCTGGGCCAAAGCGCGCTGGGGGCACTCTTCGACGGGGTGACCCGAGTCGCGGTCGTCGGCGACTCATACTCCTCTGGCGAGGGCGCGGGCAGCTATATCGAAGGCACAGATGGTGGGGACGGCTCGAAGTGTCATCGCTCTGACACGACCTACGCCGCCGAAATCTGGACCATGAAGAATGTCGACCTCATCGCTTGTTCAGGAGCCGTGACCAGCGACTTCTTCAACTCCCAGCACTCCGGCGACGCCGATGTGCCACCACAGCTGACAGTACTTCGAGCGTCCGCTCTCTCCAAGGCGCCGCCGCAGGCCGTGCTGCTCAGTATCGGCGGCAACGACGCCGGTTTCGCTGACATCGCCACGGCGTGCATCTTCGGCCCGGTGAGCTGCGACAACGGAATCCAACTCGACTGGAAGGGGCTGAAGGACAACCGCACCGCGGCCATCGAACGTGCGCTGGCCGTTCAGCCCGACGTGGCCGACGTTCTCCGCGCGGTGGACTCGGCCGTCAACGACGCGTCTGCGCGCCGCAATCGCGGCGGCAAGGTGGCGCCCATCGTACTCATTCCCTACCCCCGCATACTTCCTGAGACGTCGTCGGGGCAGGAAGCGCCCGGTGGTTGCTTCGTGGGAATCAGTGCCGAAGAGGTGGCTTTTCTCAACGACTTCTTCGACGCCCTGAACACAAGCGTGCAATTGGCCGCATACACGGTGCGCAACGAGGGGCATCCGGTCTACGTGGTGCCGGATGTTGTCGACGCGTTCCAGCCCGACCACACGATCTGCGAAGGCGGCTCCCAGAGCTACGCCGTCTTCGACAATTGGGACAAAGTCTCCACCCTGCACATCTCCGCGCTGCTCGGGAAGAGCGGACTGCTGCATCCGAATCGAGACGGCCATGCCGCCATGGCCCGGGCGATCAGCGCGTGGTCGAAATCGCGGGCGGCACGCAAGGTGACTAGCAACGCCGTCCCCACCTGGAATCCTGATCTTGTGGGCAACGAGGTTCCTTGGATAGAGACGGTGGCCACCAACCTGCTGGTGCCAGATCACGCCGCAGCGTCGGCAGGAGGTAGCGTCACCGTTCGGCGGAGTGGACTGTCACCCGGATCGCAGGCGGTGGTGCGACTCGACTCCTCGCCTACCGTTCTCGGCACCGCGGTCGCTGATGAGTTCGGCGGCGTTGCAGAGACCTTCCGGATTCCGGCCGACGTTCCGGTCGGAGAGCATCACGTAGTGGTATTCGGCTTCGAGACCGATGGTGAACCGGTGGCCGTGGCTCAGGAGATGAGGATCGTGCCCCCGGGGGAAATCTGGCTGTGGCCGCTGGTCGCGGTCGGGATCATGCTGCTTCTGCTCTCTACCGGTGCACTGCTGCTTGCTCGTAAGCGGGCGTGATCCCTCATCTCGGGTGGCCCGCTTTCGAGGGGGTGCATGGGTCGTCCGGCGCGTGTATGGTCGCGGTACGGGGGCTGTGTTCGTGCCTGCGCCGGCGTCGCGATTCGACGACAGCGAGAGAATAGGGGCGTGTCATCGCAACGGTGCGCGAAACGGGCCTGTTCGGGCGCGAGCGGGAGCTCGCGCAACTTCGCGCGGTGCTCACCCGAGTGAGCGAAGGCGGCAGCAGGTCATCTGGAGCGGTTGCCCTGCTTGGCGGGCACAGCGGCGTTGGCAAGTCGGCACTCGCACAGTCGGCAATCGCCGAAGCAGAACGACTTGGCTTCGCCACCCACCGCATCGCGTGCGAGCCTTTTCACGAGGGCATGAGCTTCTTTCCCGTGCGAGAGCTCGTTCGTCAACTCTGCGACGGGCGGCCGGTCGCCGAGACGATCGCCGTGATGTTTGGCACGGACTCTCCTCAGGCCGAGATGGCTGCCGTAAGCGACTCGGTGACGGCAGATCCGGCAAGTCGCCGAGAGGCGCTGGTCGCCACCTTCACGAATGTCATCGTCGGAAAATTCCAATCGACCGACGCGCAACCGCTGCTTCTGTTCATCGATGATCTGGAGCATCTCGACGTTGGTAGCGCCGACGCCCTCCTCTGCTTGATCTCGCGCATCAGCGAGGGGCCGGTCGTCATCTTGGGCGCCTTCCGCAGCGATCTTGTAGTGAGCCCGAGCCATCCGCTGAAGTCGATCACCACGTCGGCGCGGCGCGCGGAAGGCGTGCTGACCTCTGTGAGTGTCACGGGTTTTTCCGATTCGTCGATCGACGATCTAGTCGACGTGATGCTCGAGGGCGAGACCGAGCTGCCGCTCGCCTTTTACGAGAAGCTGTACCGTGAGACCGAGGGCAACCCGTTGTTCATCCGCGAGTTGCTCCGGGTGCTCCGCGATCCGGCGACCGACGGCAGCGCGGCTCAGTTGGTGCAGGTCGACGGCGCCTGGCGCTTCGCCGGACAGGTGGAACTCTGGGCGATCCCACCCTCCGTGGAGGATGTCATCGCGTCACGGCTGGACATGCTCGATCCGGAGCAGCGCAGCGAGTTGGAGTTCGCCGCTGTGGTGGGTCGGCGCTTCGCGTTCGAAGTGCTGCAGAAACTCACCGCGTCAGGGGAGGATGACCTTCTGCTGCATCTGGAGCGCTATCTCAGTTTCGAACTCATTCGTGAACTCCGAGACGACGACGAGTCTTTCGAGTTCTCGCATGGCAAGATCCGCGACGTGCTCTACGAGTCATTGAGCGGGTTGCGGAAGCGTCGCATCCATGGGCAGGTCGCACTCGTGCTCTCGGCGATGGTCGGAACCACCAATGAGGACTGGGATGCCCTGATCGGCGAACATCTCTTTCTGGCTGCCAAATTGGCCGAGGCCTTTCCTTACCTCCTGCGCGCGGCCCGCAATGCGCAGGCCACCGGGTCGGCACAGGATTCTGTACAGCTGTTCACCAAGGCACTTGCCGCATCCGCAGGTGCGGTGCTGCTTGAGAACGACTCACGTCAGTCCATCCAGCTCGAGCTTGCGAGCGCCCTCATATCGGCGAACGCGACCGAAGAGGCTGGCACGCTCTTGCAGCAGCTAGTCGGCGAGCAGGTGCCATCCGATATCCGAGCGACGGCACTCAACTTCTTGGGTGACGCGCAGATCTTCGACGGTGACATCGAGCAGGCCCTGATGACCTATCTGGATTGCGAGCGGCTCGCAGAGAAAACAGATCAGAGCGACATGATCTGCGAGGTTTCGTGCGATCTGGCCGAGCTGCACGGTCGTCGCTATGAGCGGCTGGCCGGGCTGGAACCCGCTCAAGCGGAGAAGCACCGGCAGCAGTACGTGCATTACGTCGACAAGGCGCTGCGTTTCGTTCCGGCGGGGTCGACCGGCCCGCTCCGTGCACGCGTGCTGCGCAACAAGGCGAAGATGTCACGGGTCGACGGCGATCTCGATGCAGCGGTGCGGCTCTACAGCGAATCCATCGAGTGCGTCGACGGACGCGTCTCCCATCATCGGTGGCTGATACCCTACGCCAAAACCCTGCGCCTCACGGGGAACGTCGACAAGGCTCTCGAGATTGTCGCCCGGGTGTCCGCCTGGAGTGCGCAGGTGGGATCGAAGCGCTCAGAGGCGATCGCGCTGCAGTACCAGGCCACGATCATGATGGCGTCGACCGAATCGGAGGCCGAACTGATCGAGGCTCGAGGCATCGCGTCTCGGGCGC
Source organism: Agreia pratensis (assembly GCF_900177685.1). Classification (GTDB taxonomy): domain Bacteria; phylum Actinomycetota; class Actinomycetes; order Actinomycetales; family Microbacteriaceae; genus Agreia; species Agreia pratensis. The sequence goes on along the minus strand of NZ_FXAY01000005.1, from coordinate 133,107 downwards.
TCAAACTGCACCGAATCATCGGTTTTGCGCAAGGAACCCACGAAACCGAAATGGTCTTGGGCGAGATCGCCTACCGCCTCGGAGCATTCGACGCGGCGCAATCGCACTTCGAGAGCGCGATTGCGAAGCGGTCGCTTGAGCAGGCCGAGCTGTTCGAGGTAATCGCGGGTGAACTCGATGCGAACGGTGAGCATGATCGGGCCGATCGTCTCCGTGTTCCAATCACTCCGGCTGCCGCCTCCGTCGAGGGAAGCCCATCTATCGGCGGACCCAAGGTGTCGGGTTCTGTCGGGACCGAAGTATGAACCGCACGCGCCCCCGGCGCCTCAGCGACCCACTAGTGATCATCGGTGCTGTCAGCGTCGTCGTGATGGCGCTCGGGATCGTTCTGTGGTCCATCGGACCCAGCAGCGGAGACAAATACACGGATATCGGCAGCAGTCTGGCCGTCGGTGCGGGCATCGGCCTCGCTCTCCTCGCCGTTGAGCAGCTCGTGACCATGCGCATCGAAGGGGCTCAGGACAAGGCTGCCGAGGAACGTCGCTTTTTACAGAGCCTCCTCGATACGCCGGATCTGGCCGGGTTGCGCTTGAGAGGAAGGGTGCTCTCGGGACTCGTGTTCTCCTTCCGCGATCTGCACGAGTCAGACCTCACCGGCGTGGTCTTGGATCGTTCGGACTTTCGAGGAGCCAACCTCACCAATACCTCGCTCGATGGAGCGCGGATGGGCGACGTGAACTTCACCAATACCGTTGTGGTGGGCGCACGGGCGACAGGCATTTCCGCCCGCGAATCCGCGTTCGACGGGGCCAACTTCTCTGACACTGACCTCTCCAGCTCGACGCTGGTGGCTTGCTCGATGGAAGGAGCGGTTTTCTACCGAGCCGACGTCACTGGCACCGATTTCTCGAAGTCGAATCTACGGCGCGCAGGCCTCGGAGCCGTCACGGCCGTGAAAGCGATCTTCGACGACTCTGATCTGCGTGCCAGCAAGGCTATTGCTGCCAACTTCTCAGGCGCGAGCCTCCGTTCGGCGGATCTCCGCGGCGCCGACCTCAGTGATGCGAAGTTCACCGGTGCCGACCTGCGTGATGCAGACCTGCGAGACTGCGTCGTGCGGGGCACGATCTTCACCGATGCACGAAGCAACGACGGCACCCGCTGGCCGACCGCGATCCCACCCACTAACTAACCGCCCCAACCGAGGAGATCCTGTGGCCGTATTTTGTTCCGACATCGACGGAACGCTTCTCAACGCGGAGCGCACGCTGTCTCAGCGAACGATTCGCGCCATCCGTCAGTTCACCGATGCCGGGCACACTTTTGTGCTCTGCTCGTCACGCATGCCTGCATCCATGCGTATTCTCGAAGCTCTGTACGGTGGCGCGAACGTTCCGCTCATCGCTTACAACGGCGGCATCGTTCTGCGCAGCGATGCTTCCGTTGCGCTCGATGTGCCGATCCTGCCTGATGACGCCCTGCTGATCTATAAGACCTGCCGAGAGATCGAGCTGCACGCCAGCTTCTACAGCGGCGAGGACTGGTACGTCTGGGCGGACGACAAATGGGCCGATCGCGAGACCAACAACACCGGGGTGTCACCCAACCCCGAGTTCGCCTCCGAGTACTTCGAGAGCGGCCGGATGCGCACCGCTCCGCCGCACAAGATCATGTGTATGGGCGATCCCGCGCTGATCGAACAGCTGGAGGCGCTGCTCGCAGCGCGGCCTGATGTGGTGACTTACCGGTCGAAAGACACCTACCTGGAGATCGCGAACGCGGGCTGCTCGAAGGGTGCCGGGCTGGCTGCCATGGCGGATGAACTCGGCGTCGAGCTCGCTGACTGCCACTTCTTCGGTGACAATTACAACGACCTGCCCGCCTTCGACGTGGTCGGCACTTCGGTAGCCGTTGCGAATGCGAAAGACGCGGTGCTGAGCGCCGCGACTGTAATCACCGGCCGTCACCACGACGACGGCGTCGCGGAGTACCTCGAGAAGTTCCTGGCGACAACCAAAGTGCGCACCCCGATCGACTAGCGGTTGCAGATCGGTCAGGGATTCAGAATGCCCGACTGGCTCCCGCTAACCGCCTCTTCCTCTGCCGCAACGTTCTTCTGCACCGCGAACTGGGTGCGGTGCAATTCCTCGTAGCGCCCTCCCGCTGCCAGCAGTTCTTCGTGGGTGCCGCGTTGAACGATCGAGCCGTCAGCCCGGTCACCGGATGCGCTTCACGAACGGGTCGATGACCGCCCAGGTCGCATCCGGCGCCTCGAGGTGGGGGAGGTGTCCCGCGTCTGGGACGACGGCGAACTCAGCACCGCGAATGGCGTGAGCGACAGCCTGGCCGTAGGTGGGCGTGACGATGCGGTCGCTGGCGCCGAACACGACGAGCGTCGGCACGGAGATCGCGCCGAGGCGGTCGAGAAGTGTCGCGTCGCTCATGCCGCGCCCCGCGATTGTGGCCATGGTCTCTCCGTTGGACTGCTGGATGGCGCGTTGTTCGTCGGTGAACGCCGCGGGATCCCTGTATCCGAGTTCGGGGTTGTGCCAGGCGGCCTCGGCGAGTTGGCGGGCGTCGAGCGCGAAGAAGTCCGCGCCGGGCTCGCCCTCGACGACGGCGCCGACGCCGTCGATGTCGATCACGGCGCCGACCAGACCGGCGTACCGCTCGTCGGCGGCGCACTGGATCGCCATCTCGAGTGCGATCCAGCCGCCGATCGACGACCCGACCACCACGACGTCGCGCTCGCCGCGCTCGAGAAGGTTTTCGAGGTACGTGGTCGCGAGCTGGGCGATGGATGCGATGTCGTCGGGCCTGCTCGTGCCGTTCCATCCCGGGTGGGTCGGGGCCAGAACATGCATGGTCGCGGCGAGGTGGCCGGCGATCGGCGCGACGGTCTGGGGTCCGCCGCCACCGTGAAGCACCAACGCGGTGCGCGCATCCGGATCGCCGGACTCGACGGCGAGTGTGTTCTGGGGGAGCTTGGCAGTCATCATGCACCTATCTCAATATGTTTATGTACTGGTGTTGATACGCTAACACGATGACGACGAATCTGGAATCGCTGGGGCAGGCGATCAAGCAGGCGCAGTACCGCAATCACCGCACGATGGATGCCGCCCTGCGCGAGGTCGGGGTGAGCCTGGTTCAGTGGGACGCCCTGCGCGCGATCGACCGCATGCCCAGCGCATCCGGTCACGATCTGGCGGTTGCGACATTTCAGAGCGACCAGGCGTTCGGCACGCTGGCCAACCGACTCGTCGACCGAGGGCTCATCTCACGCGCCGCAGGGCGCGGGCGGCGCATGGAACACGCCCTCACCGACGCGGGGCGGGAGGCGCTGCGAGAAGGACACCGCGTTGCGACGCACGCGCTCGAAGAGCTCTTCGCCCCGCTCGAGGAGGAGCAGCGCGCCACGCTCGAGGGAGTTCTGCGGAGGCTCGTGCAAGAGCCGTAGACCCGGAAGCCAGAGGCCTCCATTAAAACCGGCTCGGCTTGTCAGCTCAATGCCTCTGGTTGCGCGGGTGCTCCTTGGCGACTCTCTCGTTGCCACGCTTGTAGTTCCCCGTGATGCGCGCCATGAGCTGCTGAGGCTCGTGCTGTACATCGGCCAGAAACTGCTGGGCGGCGGCTCCTCGCAGGGTGACGGCCCGGCGTCCATGATGGCTGATCACGACGTCGCCGCGAAGTAACTCGTACGTGAAGCCGTCGGGTCGATTGGCCATGGGACCCTGCATGCCCGACGCCGTGACAAAGCTTCAAGGCCGTTTCGGTGGATGCGGGGTGCCGGCGGTTGTGTCGGGTCCTGATTGCCGGGGCAACTGCTGACGGCCAGGTTCGCGGCGGGCGTGCATCCGTGACGCCTAAAGTGCCCTAACGCATCCCGCTTCTCGATCCATGCTTTTGATGGTCTGCAAGCCTAATGGCTCGGGTCAGCGATCGACGAGGCGTACTCGGCGCGAGAGGGGAGAGGGTAGACGTTCGTGAAATATTAATCCTCGCGCGAAGATCGAAATTCCAGCTCCAGAGCATCGAGGCCAGCATCGATGCCCTTGATTAGGTCCGAAAAATTATTCTCCTCTTGCCAAAATTCGGCTGTTTTCTCACGCAAGTGTCGTTGTTTGGTGTAGTTGGGGGATGGCAGCGCCTTTAGCACGGCATCAAACACGCGTCGAGACAGCACCTTGTCGTAAACGTCTCCATTCATTACGGTCAGTGAATCCGGAAATCGGAGTCCGGACCCCGCGAGCCGAATGGTCGGACCGCCAGCAAGGTTCTTACGTACGAACACACCAGTACCTTGGTTGCGTTCCGCCCAGGCGTTTCGGTCTCGATAGTGCTTATAGATACGATCAGCAATCATCTTGTTGCCTTCGCGTGCAGCACCATTGCTTTCGACAGCGACTACACGCTTTTTCACTTCAGAGGCTCTGAATTCACCTTCCCACTGATCGAGTTGGTCAGGAAAGCCAGGCGCTAGGGATCGGCCAAGTCTCAGGGCTAGTCGAGCGCGCCAGCTGCGTTTCTCTACGTGAGAAAACGGACGGAGGTACCCGGCGGAGTCTCGCCACCAGGTTTGGGTGTCAAGCGTAAAACGCAGGAACCCGATTCCGAATGCTTCACCAGCTGCGGACACTTCTCTTTCGTTCTGTCGAAGCTGTTGCGTGCGAAGGTCGTAGGTCTGGTTTCCCTGCATGGAAACCTGAAGCTTGCCGTCGGTATCCACAGGAATCGGTAGCTTCCATTCGTAGGGCCCCCCGTTTTCGTCAGCTTGTATAGGGACAAACCAGGACCCCGGCGGAAGAATGAGCTCTCGGTTCCCTAAAATTGTTGAGAAGTCCGGTCCAGAGGTTTTCTCAGTTGCTGTGCTCGGGTGCCGAATAGTCAGCTTGATATCGACATTTCGAACCGTGCTCTTCGAGGTGTTTGCAAGAACCACACCATGGTAAGCAGGCTCGTCGTCAGAGATTTGGCCCGGATCGTCTTGTTGTTCTAGCTCGGTCGGTAGGTACGTCTCGGCAGGCCATGCGATTACCCGGGATGCTTCGATTTCTTCAGCGCGCGAGCGATCAATGCGCGGTTGACGGACGATGGCAAGCCATAACGTTGTTGCAAGAAGGAGGGTGTTCACAAGCGCACCCAAGAGTCCTCCGAAGGTGTCGCCTATTGTTCCCCAAGTTGTCCAGTCCATACGCCCCGTTCGCCCAACCACATAGTAGGTTTAGCCACCCACGCCTTATCGAGTGTCAACGTCCGCTTAAAGCGGCGTCGGGTCCGCGCTCATTCCAGGGCTGTGCGCTTGCACGAAGAGAAATGTGCACAGAGCACCTCGCCTGCGGGCACGGACGACTTGGGTGCCGGAGTTTGGGTGGCCGGGGCGAGGAAGCAATGAGTATCGTGCCGCCTGGTGAGGGAGTGCGAGGTCAGTTGATGTGCGTCGTCTTGAGTGCAAGTGCACGGTCCGTCATCGTCGAGTGTCGGACGTCGACGTCAATACCAGTCTGAATCTACGTGGCCGTTGAAGAAGATCATTTGAGTCGCTGTAGCGGGATCGATTGTCACGTGATGCTGAAGGTATGCAACGAGCTTGTCGAGCTGGTCTGCGTGCGCTTCCATGAAGCCAACCATTGCGACCGCCATCATCATGTCTTCTCGTTCGTCACCCTTCTCGACGAGTCGCTTGACCAATTCGCCATGCCGCTCGGATAAAATCTCGGGTCGCGGTTGGTTGGCGCGCTTCTCGGAGAGCTCGTACGTCAAATGCCACGCTTTAAGGAGTCTGTTGTTGGCCTCGGACTGACCGTCGTAGGCACGAAGTTCACTCCACTCTCCTATGTTTGCATAGGCTGCGCGGAGCCCATCGACTATATGAACTCTGGTGCCGTCCCAACGCAAATATCCCCACAACCCGTATGCGTTGCCATCGTGAGCTTCCACGGCCAGGGAGAACTGCGGCACCAGTTCGAACCATCGTTGGTCGCGGTACCCGTGCAGAAGAGATTGGAGAAAGTCGTGATTGTCGTACACGTTAGTGCTGATGTCCCAATGAGGCGCGTCCCCCTGCAACTGATCCAGCCACAATCTGGCAGGACCGACCCAGCCGGGTGAGTCGGCGATCACCATCGAAATGGATCCGCGAAATCCTGCCCATTGCGTTACGTTCGTTGTGCGCGCTCTGCCATTGAAGTATTGCGTAGAGAGGCCGCCACTCCAGCCTTCGCACGCTTGCAGAATGTCTGCCTCCGAGAAGAGGTCGGCATCGTCAAAGACGCCGAAGCGCTCCACTTGATTGATCGTCCAACCGTGCCCGTTGATCAGGGCGCTCACCTTCTCCGGGTAGCAGACGTTCAGCGGGTGACCCTCGTACTCGATTCCGAGAAGCACGAGCTCTTCAGTGGACATCTTTTCGATGTCCTCGTCGTCGAAACCCGACTCTCTCAGTAGCACCTCACCCATTGGCTGTCGAGAATCTTCCGAGAGGATCGTGCCGAGCACAAGGACGACCATCCGTGTCCCGTCGATTGATAGATGCAGGCCGACGAAATCGTTGATCTGAAGGTCGTGGAGGCGCGCCTTCACTGCGTCCCACGTCGTAGTTAGGTCCTCCTTCGGTATCTCGTCAATCCGTCGCTGGGACACGGTGAGGCTTCGAGGCGTCGCGGTTTTTAGCGCCCTCATTTCGAGAGTCCCTCTTGGCGTCAGCCCATCTGCCTCTAGAACGAGCTGAAACCCTCTGAGATCGAAGTCGCTGTGATGGACGTAATAGCTGAACGGGACCAGCAGTTCATGCCAGTCGGTTGACACGATAATTGCGCGGATCATCTCGGGCCGGAGTCCCTTATCTCGCCCGAGCAGATCGACGTACTTTCCGATCTCATGGACGGCTTGCCGAGACGTCGAGCTCGCTTTTTTCAACTCGATCACAACGAAGGCGCCGGTGGAGTCGCGTGCCAAAATGTCGACGAATCCGTCAGCTCCGTGCGGGTTGCGAAGATGGTAGTTGTTTGCCACGTGTTTGAGGCCAGGTTCGATCAGCGATAGCTGCGTCGCGAGCAGATCCCGGATAGCGTTTTCAGAGGCGGTCACGTGGGAACACTACTGAATGATTTGCTTCCGGTGCCACATCTTCTCTTCGATCAACATTCCGGCCTATCTACTGCAGGTTTGTGGGCCGACGGGCCCAGACGCTGCGATCCTCGCGCGCCGTGACGCGCGGCGCCTGCAGCAGAGTGGCACAACCTTGGGGCGGAGGTAGTGCCGCACGAATCGAGGCCATGCAAATTGAGTTGAGCCATGCTCCTCGGGAGTATGGCTATTTCGTCGGCATGCGCAACGACGGGGAGGACTGTTACTAACAATGACCAACGACTGCCCTTCGCCGGGACTGCGATCTCCTCGCCGCCACGCGCTCGGTGGCGCGAGGCCCCGGCATCACTCGAGGCAGCAGGTTACGACTTCCACTAATCGAAGAGCCGCGATGGGAAATCCTTCTCGGAAATGACCAGCGGTGCATCCCAAATACCGGACAGCCGGAACTTCTCTCCCCGCTTCCGCGACGCCTGCAGGGAGAACGCGCCTTCGTCGTTCTCCCCCAGCAACTCGGTCAACACATCCGCCCACGGGATCGTCAGCACCCCTTCGGGGCCGCACACGAGAACGATCCAGACCGCCGGGTATTCGCAGGCCAGCTCTTCCAACTCCGCGCGCTGGTCGTCGGAAAAGGCGAACCTCCACGGGCTGAGGCGACTCGTGGAGTACTTCACGAAGATGACGTCGTCGTTGACGGCATAGGCGCAGTGGGACCTGTCCTTGAGCGCGTGAATCGTCACCTCCTGGCCCGCCTCGGCGACGAGGCGGGCCAGCGCGACGCCGTGGTAACGGAGCTTTTCCCCGATCACCTAGACGGTCGCGTTCCGCCCGACGAAAGCCAGGCGGCGGCTGTTGACATTGGGGTCGTTCGCCGCCGGCGCGTACTTGTAGTAAACGCGCGCATTCCCCTTCTCGTTGGAGAAGAGCATGAGGTGATGAATCGCGCGGGGGTAGACGTCCCGCTCGATCTCCTTGGCCCCGATGAAGCCCTTCGCCCGGGTGATGGTTTCCGGGTCCGCCGTTTTATAGCTCGCTGTGATGAGCCGGGTCGGGTGGACAGCGACGGACTCCGAACCGTGGAGGCTGAAGTTCTCGATGAACTCGACAAGGTGGTCGGGGAGCGCGTCGTTGCCCACGGCGGCAGCCAGAGCCTTGACCAGTTTGATGCCGGTGCCGCCGGTCCCGATGATCTTCTCCACGTCAGGAGAGAGCTCGAAGATTTCCCAGGTCATCTCTCCGCTCTGCCAGTCGACAGCAGAGAGCTTCACGCTCGCGGTCGTCGCAGGTTGGATACGGTTGTCCTGCAGCCACAGCGGAGCTCCGGATCCGCTCCGAATCTGGCGAAGAGACAGCTTGTGAAAAACGAAGCACCGCTGCCAGTCGTCGTAGAGGGAGCCGGGGATGTACAGCTCGAAGCTCTCCAGGTACGCCCCGCGGCTTCCGAACATCCGGGCGCGCTGGATGTAGGTGTCCTGCTGAATCTTGTGAGCGGAGTCGCGGGTGAAGAACATGGACAGTAGGTTGTCGAAGGTGACGCCGCGGGAGACGATGTTGCCGCCGATGGCCACAGTGAACAGAGCCGCGGGGGTGGTCACCTTGGCGTAACTGGACTGCGACCGGTCCGAGTTGCTGTTCATGACAACGACGTTGTTCTGGTTGATCGACCGCAGCACGAAGCGCGTGAGTTCCGTGGCGAGATCACCGTACCGTCCCTTGGCCAGGTCGAAGAGCTCGCGCGTCGTCGCCTCATACTTGGTTGATGTTGCGTCGGCGAGGATCCCGAAGATCTTCGTCACCGCCTCGTAGTCGACGGTGTGGTCAGCCTTCTTGCCGCTGGTGTGGATTAGCAGCGAGTAGTTGCCGGGGCGCTGCCCGGTGAGGTTCAGGAATGCGACATTCACCAAGAAGCTGAGCAACGCTTCCCGCAGATACTTCGCATCGTCGCGGCTGTCGGGCATTCGGATCAACCCGTACTGGAGGTTGTCCATCCCCTCCTTCGTCGTCGGGAAGAACACGTCCTGGCCGGTATAGAAGGGATGAGGCGGGAAGTCTACCCACCGGGTGTTCTCATTCTCGAACGTGGCGTTCAAGTCGAGGCGCGCCGGGGTCGCGGTGACTCCGATGTAAATTCCGTCCGCACCGATCAGCTTCTCAACAAGGTCGTTGATCCGCGTCTTCTCGGCACGGTTGACCTTCCCGTTCGGCGTCGCGTAGTCGGCCTCGTCGTCGATGATCACGCGGTTCGGGTGCTTGGAGATCTTCTGCAAGAGCTTGTCTAGGTCGCTCTGGTTCTTCTTCGAGAAGATGACCCAGTCGCGGCCGGTGATCTTCACTGCCGGGTCGAGGATTTCGGAGAAATTCTTCGGGGCTGGGTCGAGGCCGGAGTGCTGGAAGCGAGTGATGTTCTGCTCGAGCAGTTGAACGCTGTCGTTGGTGAGAACGATGATGATCCGCTTGCCGACGTCGAGGAGCGCAGCAGTCAAAGCGATCATCATCTCTGTCTTGCCGCTCTGCGGCTCCCCGTAGATGACGAACGACCGGGCTCTGTGGACCTGGATGTTCTCGATCGCCGCGTCGACGGCCGACTTGATGCTTTCGGTGCTCTGGCCCTTGTCCGTGATGCGGCCGTACTGGCGGGCGAGCCGGCCGACTTTGGAGTGCTCAATCTCGGCACCCAGAAAGTCGTTTATGTCGAAGTCATTCGCGGTGGTGGTCATCCTTGATCCTCTCGTGCCGAAGGCGCGGGCTCGTCCTCGGATGTCCGTCGCCCGGCCATCTCTGGAGACGTCGTCTCGCAGGCCGGGCAAGGGACATTATGCCCCAAATTATGATTATCGCGACGCGTCGTCACGGTTATTCCGCCGAGCGCCCCCCCGGTTGAGTAACCTCAGGTGTGGGCGAATCCAAACTGTCCGAGAACCCGGCGCACGCGCTGTCTCAGCCGGGCACAATTCTCCTCGTCCTGATGTCGAACCCGCCCTCGACTACGACTGGCGATCGCACGCGCCGTCGAGTGGAGTTGCTGCAGACGCTGGTCGGAATCGAAGAAACGGTGACGGCGAACTTGTTCTCGATACCGACTTACCGCACCGGCGAAATCTCCGAGGCCGGAGTCGATGCGGATGGTTGGCTGGACGCTCGACCGGCGATCGTCGATGCGATGGACCGTTGCACAGCGGTGATGCTCGCGTATGGCGGTCAAGAGCCGGCGGGACAGGCGCGGATGCACTTCCGCGAGCAAATCAGTTGGGCCGAGAAACTGATTGACGCCCGAAACCTTCCGGTCTGGACCGTCGGAGGACGGCCCTTGCACCCGTCGCGCTGGCACCGGTTCACCCACTCGAACTATCCAGAGGTGCCATTCCACGACGCCCTCGTCCGCTCGGTCAAGCGTCGGCCGATGCAGGCGTAGACCTACTGCTCTTCGTCAAGGTCCGGCAGGGCGTCGATATAGGCGTGGATGGTTGCGAGCAAGGTTTCCGGCTTGATGTTCAGCTCCACCCGGTCGTCGAGGGCGACGAATTGGTTGGGCGCCATACGACTCAACGCGAGACACTCGGACTTCAGGTCATGTTCTGAGATCGTCAAGTTTTTCTTATAGCGGAGGGCCGTCATCAAGGCCGGGTATTGGACGGTGTGGTCCTTGACCTCCTGCTGCAACTCCCAGACCATTTCGACGATCTGCGGGTGTGGGCTCGGCGGCGGCGACGACTGCTCGAGAGCATCCACCCATTCCGCGGCTTCGTCCGGAGTCTGGCAGGTGAGGAAGAGGTGGCTGAGCACCTCAAGATCCAACCGTTTGGCGGGAGAGATGCGGACTAGTCGCGCGAGGTCACGGACCCTCATAAGGGTGATCCGCTTGTCGGGATGGGCGAGGAGATCCGTTTGGATTTCTCGGACGACCGCTCCCAGATTGTCAGCTCCGGTCTCGAAATCCGGCCCGACGACGAGCGCGTACTGGCAGTTCAAGTCGTCCCGATGACGGACGATCGTCGAAACTTCGACAGCGCTCTTCTTGACCTTCGCGCCCGCTTTCTCTTTGCTCTTGGCCTCAAGCGATACCCGGTAGCTGCGCTGCCGACCGGTCTCGGACGCGGAAAGGTGCGCTTCGGCAAGTCCGTCCGCTTCGCCTGTCTTGGCTTTGTGGATTGCTTCGAAGCCCAGCTGTTGGAAGGCGTCGACCACTGCCAGCTCTAGACCTTTCGCGCTGGAGACTGCGTTCAGCAGCGCTTGAGCAACGGTGAGCGAGTTCCGGGCGCCCGATGACCGGGCTAGGTGGCGCAGGAGGGCGTCGCGTTGGTCGAGAACGGACGATACGGCGGACGGGCCGATGTTCGCGTCGTTCAGTTCGGCTTCGAGAAGCACCTCGGCTGCGGCAAACAGCTCGAGCGGGAGATTCTTCTTGGGGTCGTTGAACTCGTCGGAGAAGTGGGCGACGAAGGGGTGGTCGAGATTGATGGAAAGCTTGCCGGTGGTCGCATCGAGGACCGCCATCGGCACGAGCGTTCCGATGTCTTCGTAGACGACTTCGCCGATCAGGCCAGCACCGGACTCGATGCGTTCCTCGATGTGTTCGACGAGCGCTTCCTCGGTGGGGTACGCAGTCTTGTCGATGGGCACGATATGACGGGGCTGGTATCGCTCGGTGTAGGAGTCGACAGCCATTCGTAGAAGCGGGCGCTCCGTGAGGCTGGCGGGGCTGTCAGCAAATCGCTGGGAAGCGCGACGTTCAAGGTCCTGGGCGGCTTCGAACGATTCGAGCTTCGCTCGGGCCAGATTGAAGAGACCGCGGAGTATTTCGCGGGCGCGCTCGACGGGAGCGCCGGCGCGAAGGGTTTCCCGAGATGATCGGAGTTCTTCGTCGAGCCGGTCGAGGTTGATCACCAAACGGAAGCGTGAGAACGTTCCGTGTCTGAGGCTGTTGCGGTCGATTCCGAATCCGGCGTCTTCCTCATTGATGAGGCGCCCGTTCACGTAGACGAAGAAGCCATTGCTTCGACCGATGTTCTCCGACTTGCCGGAGTCGATGGGATCTTGGAAAACGTCCAGGTACCCGGTGACAGGGCCGAGCACCGAGTCCGTGAGCGACCAGTGGTGGTAGTCGCTTTCATCGAAATCTTCGTTGAGTTCGACCTCGAGTTCCTGAGGCGCCGGCTGGGGGATTTTTAGGATGTCGCTGCCGATCGTGTACGTCCCGATTTTGTCCACTCCGGCTTTCGACGGATCGACCGGCTTGCCGTTGAGGTAGAGCGCAAAGTCATCCCGGAGCGGCATGGCGGTGGCGAGCACCCATCGGAGCGTTCCGACGGAGAGATCCGTGGCCATCTCCTTGAGGTCGGTGATGATCGCGATGGTCCAGCTATCCTCGGCGCCGTCGCCGAAGAGCTGCAGTCCAGGGCGGCCGTTTGCGTCAGTCAGCCAGGCGCCGGCCGCCTCGCGGGCTTCCTGCTCGGTGAGTTCGCGGAGGTCGAGCTGGACGGGGCTTACCGGATCGGCGCTTGTCGCTGCAGTGCGCCCGGCTGCGGAACCGGAGGGTGGGATGACGGTGAAGTCCATCGACGTTGAGTAGTACTTGCCGTCGGATTTCGTGAGGTGGGTGAGGCGGTCTCCGAGGACGTAGGCGGCGAGCTTTCCGATTCCGAACTTCCCGATCGTGCGGCGCCCTTTGCCGGTCACCCGGTTCTGGCTCTTCGCTGATTCGCCGACAATCCAGTGGACCTTCAGCCCGTTGGAGTCCATCCCCGTCCCGTTGTCGAGAATCGCGATCGAAGCGTCCGCAGAGGCGCGGTCCGCCGACATCACGGTGTGCACGCAGGTGGCGTCAGCATCGAACGCGTTCGAGACGAGCTCTTCGATCGCCTTGTTCGGGCTGCTGTAAAGGCCTTCGGAGAACAACTTAATGGCTTGGAAGCTGATCTCGACATTGATGTGGTCGGTGATCGACCCGGCTTCGTAGAAGGCCGAAGTGGCAAGGCTCATAGGGATCACCCTAGAGCCGTCCACCGCCCCGCGGCGATGCCAAGCATCGAAGGAGCAGACAGTCGACGTTCGCGAAGGCCGCTAAGTGGTCTTCTTAACGGTGAGAACCACTTCGGTTCTCATACGCTTGGCCATGCTCGAAGCGCTGTCGCTGGTGCTGATCGGCATGTACCGGCTGTTCTCGGGTAGATCCCGCTCGACACGTTCTTGGAAGGTGAAACCTGCGTCGTCGAAGGCCTTCTGGACCATTCCGTCGTTGCTGATGAAGTTGCCCTTCAGGGAGGAGTTGCCGACCACCGCTATGACCTGGGCGCCGGTTCGCGAAACCCGGTACAGCTCGTCCGCGAACTCGCAGACGTCTTTGGCGTACCGGGTGATCGTGGGGAGGGGAAGGGCGTTGGGGTCGGAGGCCGAAGCCTTGATCACCTCGACCATGTTCTGAACTCGTTCAGCGGGTATCTCGTCGAGCCCGCGCTCGGCGCCGATGCTGTTGGAGCGAATGTCGCGAAGCTCCGGGATCGTGTGGCCCAGCCAGATGAGGGACAGTTTGTGCCCGCGGAGGTAGTCGATGGCATTGAGATACGGCGGGGAGGTGATGGCGAGGTCGACGCTGTTGTTCGGGACGTCGGCGAGACCACGGGAGTCCCCGCGGAAGGCTTTGGCTGAGCCGGGCATTGCGCGCTTGTCGAGGAGGCGGGTTAGTTCCTTGACCGAGCGGAGGAAACCGTCGTAGACGTCGTAAGTCGACTTCTGGATGGTCCGGTGAGGGCGGCTGTGAGATGTATCGGCAGCCAAGGAAGCCTTCGGCGATTTGGTGACGATGATCCGGCTCAACGCGATCTGGAGCGTTTCGCGGACGGCCTCATCTTCGACGAGGTCCAGACCCAGAGACAGCCGATTCAGGGCGACACGCTGCTTGTCGCCGAACCAGAACTTCGCGAATGCCTGGGTCTGCTTGTCCTCCCAGCGCATTTTCTTACGGGTTGACGCTTGAGCGGCGGCGACGAGTCGCTCCGCCTGATCGAGCAGCGGGTCGGTGGCGATGGGTCGGGTGGCGACACGGGTCATCATCACGGCGAGCGGGTCGACGTCGAACCCGATGGCGTTGTGACCACGCTCGGCGGCGACGGACAGCACAGTTCCCGATCCACACATCGGGTCGAGGATCGACAGTGCAGTCTTGTTGCCGACTTCACGGACTTTCAGATAGTCCGTAGCGATCTCGGGAGCCATCCGTGCCGGGAACGGGTGAATTGTTCGCGCGCCCACAGTCTTACTCCTCCACGCGAGATAACGTCGGCGCATAGAGGCGCGCTGTGTTCGAAATCTTGTCGTCGTTCATGATCGCAGTCGGATGCCCTTCAGTCAAAGAATGACACGACTCGGATCGAGAAATGGTCATCGGTGGGTTATCTGTTCGTGGATGAGCATTTCATGGGCGGCCGACATTGGTCCGGGGCGTCTCGGCGACTTGTCGCACGGATGCTGGAACGGGCTACCGCCTCGTCCACATCTTCTCGAAAAGGCCTCTCTCTTCATCGGACAACTCAACACCACCGTGAACGGCGGCCATCGACGTGTCCCAGTCTCGGAATCCGTCCGATCTCGGTGTGATCAACACTCCGATCGAAGTCGCGTTGTCTATGTTCTCGGACTCGCGCCGCTTGTCGTGCTTCTCGACGAGCCACTGGTTGAAGACCGCGCGGGTGGACTCGTTGAATCCCGACGCGACGGCGAAGCCGAGCTGGTCGTGTCCCTCTTCGCTGAGGAATGTGCGCGCGGCCCAAAAGGCGGTTCCTGGCGCTTTCGACCGGAGTTCTGCCAATGCGTTCAGCAGGTATTCGCCGAGATCAGTTCTGTACCCGACCGGGAGACTGTCGATCGAAGCGAGAACGCGCTGCCGGATCGTTTCGTCGCCGTCTCCAATTTCCGAGTTCGCGATTTCCTCCAGGAGTCGACGCAAGATCTCATGGGCTTCGAGATCTTCGTCGCCGACCGGTGCAGTGGGAAGGAGCGGTACCGAATGTAGGACTGTGGACTCTCCAGCCCTCGGATCAGTCGAACGCGGTTCGGCTTCGGAGTCGGCCTTGGCAAGCTCGAAGTACCGATGAGGTTCTTCTCCCAATATCTCGGTCGGCATGGCGACGCGATGAAGGTAGTCGACGACCGCATAGGTTGATCGAAGTTGACTGAAGAGGAACTCCCAATCGCGGCGCAGCAAGACGAGGTAGGGAAGTCCGATCTCGACCGGATCGATGTCGATGGTCGGCGGTGATGGGTGTTCGACGATCACTACCCCGACCCACTCGATGTTGGGGCCGTCGACGGTGATCGCGCGACCGCGAGCGTTCTGCATCTCGGTCGGGCCGGCGGTCATCCGTCGCGCTGTCCCTTTCACTTGGCGGCCGGCGATCGCGATCTGCTTCTTCACCCACGACTCTTCGCGCTCCGGAGTTCCGACGGCGACCTCCCGCGTCTTCACTTGGACGATCGCGCCGCGCCTGCCGACGACGAGGATGCCGTCACCGATCTCCCGAACTCCGGAGCCCTTCTGCTCGACGACGGGGGAGAAAACGAAGTCGGGGAGCCCCCAGGTGGAAGCGGCATCTTGAACTGCCATTTCGGCCGCGATCCCGCTGCGGTCCAGCGAGCGGAGTGGGGTCGCGTCGGGGACAACCCTTTCGAAAACTCCGGCCGCTGTGGCTAGGACGAAAGTCAACTCGTCCGCATCCGTAACTACTCCCATTCCGGGCCCGCTAGCTGACAGAGCGTCGAGGTCGCCCGACGTCCAGTCCCGGGCACTTCCGAAGGCCTTTTGCCAGTGCTCTCGGGTCGCATACTTCGGTGGTGCCAAGATTTTTTTCGCCCCGGGAACCGCTTCTGCCATGGCTGTGAACATCAGCATGAAGCCGGTCACGGCGTCGAACACTCTGGACAGGCGGGCGTCGAATGTGTCGTCGAGATCGTCCGGGTGGAACTCGGTCACGAATCCGAGGTCGACGTACGTTCCGGGGAAGCCTTCGACGTTGGCGCCGTCGACGTAGCCGGAGATCGCGAAGTCGGCGACAGTGAAGTTCGCGGTCAGCTCGCCGGGCTCCGCCATCGTCACCGAAGCGGGGGCCATCGGAGGTCGAACCAGGATCTGCGGATTTGCCGGTGTTGCCCACGCACCGACCTGGTCCCCGTTGTCGATTGCGTTACCCCAGTTAATGAGTCGTCGCAGAGCTTCTTGATACGGTCCGGCGGGGTGCCCGTCTGGGAGTTCGCGGAAGGGCTGACTGGCGCTGATTATTCGGGCTTGGTCTGCGGTCACTCCGTCGATACAGGACCTGGCGAGGAGACTTTGATAGCTCTCGTTCGAGTCGGCGATGGGGAAGAACCGTGGCCGGTCGGTGTCCCGCGGACGGTTCAAGACGCTGAACATTTCGACGGACTCGCTGACGAGTGAGTCGAGGGTCGCCCACAGCCCCCTGATGCAGGCTGTGAAATGGGTGGTGAGCTCACGGCGGGCTTCGGCTCCGAGAACGGAGTGAGCAAGGATTCGACCGGTGCCGTCTGGGTTGACGATGACGCTGACGTCCATCGGCTCTTCGCCCAGACTGGCGCTCCACGTTTCCGCCATTTTGATCCGGTGCGCGCGCGGCTCCAATGAGTGCAGCTGCCGAAGGGTAGAGGTGGGTCACGGTTGAAGGGTATGTGTCTGGGGCGATATCTGAACGGTGATAGCTCGTGTCCCGGCCCGGAACAATGAGCAGCCCCATTTCGGGTGAGGTCGTTGACCACCGCCGACTTTCGTCGGCTGGCGGAGCGTTTGGAGAGAGCCTCGATGTTCACGATTACCCGGAAGGCAGCGTAGCCGCGCGGCTACGCTTTGTTGGCAATGCCCTCGTCGGTCGCCCGGTTCTCCTTGACCATAAACGGAGGCTGTCGGATCTGAGCCGAGTAGGGACGCTAGACGAATTCGTGAGTTGGAACACGATGCGGCCGATATTACTTAGTGCGACTTCCAACTATCAAAGGAACCCCATGATCTCCCCACCGGATTACACCGTCAGAATGTTCGTCCGCGTTAAGAGCATCGACCTTCGCGGACATTTGGTGTCGATCACGACTCCCTACTCGAAGGGCTTGAAGGTTCACGCCGAGCCGTGGAACCAACCTTCGTGGTGGGTTCACCTCGAGTGGACGGGCGAGACTCGGCTTTTTGCGATCGATGAGATTGAACTCGTCGAAAGCTGAATTGGTCAAACGGCGGGTGACGCTATCCGCGGAAACACCGCGGGCGGGTCAGCCGCGCCGACGTATCGCCCGCGAGGCCTGTCAGGCTCGCACAGCTACCCCTCGTCTACGCGCGGCATGGAATACCGACGCTTCGGGCTTCGCGGTGCCCCCTCCGCGACGAGGAGCCCTTCGTCCAACAATTCGTTCAGCCGGGCAATGACGGTGCCGCGGTGGAGTCCGGTGGCGGTGCTGATCTCGGAAGACCCCAGGGGCCCCTGGGTATGCAGAAGTTCCAACACCCGTCGGCGGCCTTCGAGCACGGCGCGTGAGACCGGCAGGGCTGTCGTTGATAAGGACTGGACGATCGGTGCATCTGCCGGCCGTTCCCCGGTGGGTTTGGCAAGCTCCGTGGAGAGCACATAGCGCGCGAATTTGCGCCCACCTTCTTTCACGGCCGCTCCGCGGGTGACGAGGTCGCGCAACACTGCTCCAGCCTCGATACGGTCGACGCCCCATTGCCGGAGCATCTCGTTGGTAACGTAGTCGGCTCGCATCATCGCCAACGCGATGTCATAAGTCGGCGTCGGCCACGGCCCGCCGATCTTGTTGAGCCATGCCCTCGTGTCTTGGCTAAGAAGCTCAGAGTGACTCATCGAAACGGTGAACTGGGTCACGGTGGAGATGAAAATCGGGCGGTTCTGTCCGCGAGCTTTTGCCTCGCGGATCATTGTCTGAATGCCCGTCGCTCGGTTCTCGGCGACCAGACGGTCTGATCCCGGTAGGTAGGTATCGGAGAGCAGTGACGCCAGTACGCTGTTTCGGGATGACGACAGCAGGCCTTCGTTGCCCAGTTCGTCGGGCGAGATGGGGCCGTACAGCCCTCCGGGGCTGCGGACCACTAGCCGATCCGGGTAGAGCTCGATGTGGACCTGCGTGCCTTGAGTGATTGGGCTGTAATCGCGGTGGAGCAGGGCATTCACAACGGCCTCCCGAACTGCCGTCATGGAGTACTCCAGCCGCTCCTCGCGCCCGTCACCGGTCACGACCGTTCTCACGCTGAGGTGTTTCCGCACCGCGGCGACCGCTTCGGCGGCCATCGCGGGGATGGAACCGCGAATTGTGAGGTTGTCCACGAAGCGAGTTTCAGTCTCCGCTCCATCTCCGTAAGCAACGAACGACACCATTAGTTGGGGGAAGTATTGCTGTGGGAAGTCGGCGTAGGTGAGGAATCCGCCGAGCGTCGGGAAGACGCCGTCGTCTGTTTCGACGGTGATTCCGAGTTGCCGCATCATTCGCTCGTCATCCATCTGCCGCAACGCCGGAGTGCCGGCCCGGACCCGTTCCAAGGTGCGGGCAACGGCTCCGAAGGCGAGATTGTCGACAGAGGCTTGCAGCACCGGGGTTCGGTCGAAGATCGGCTGAGATCGAGAGGCGTAGAGCAAACCGATCTCAGCTGGAGTCATCCTTCGATCGCCGTCTCCACTGCGAATCAGGGCCCCAGTGGTCGGTCCTTTCGATTTGAGATGGACTGGCTTCTGCTCGGGGGACGTTTCTGGGACGTCGATGACGACGATCTGCTTCCCATCTAGTTCGACGAATTCGACGTCGATCTGGATCGGCGGATCGATGGCGTCTTGCGCTTGTCCTACTGCCGCGTCGCGGTACTGCGCCGGATCGGGTACGCCCACGATGCTGAATCCGGACTCTTCGTCGATGCCGATCAAGATCACACCGCCAGAAGTGTTGGCGAATGCGACCATCGTGTCCACGGCCGACTTGGGGTATCCGCTGGCGCCGCTTTTGGCTTCGATCTCCGTCGGCTCGCCGCCGATTTCCTTCATCTGACGTACAAGCCCCCGCAGTGCTTCAGCTTCCATGGCTCGTACTGTACAGCCTGCGAACGGCGGGAATGATAAGTAATCGTGTTGTCGATAAGTTCGTTGTTAAGTTCGTCGCCAAGTTCGTTGTTAAGTTCGTCGCCAAGTTCGTTGATAAGTACGTTGATAAGTACGTTGATAAGTACGTTGATAAGTACGTCAGTAAGTTCGTGATCGGCCGGTGGAGAAGCCCATCGACAAGGTCGGCTACCGGCAGAGCAGCGAACGCTCAATTCGATCGAGGCGAACGACGCTGACAGCGGCGAGACGCCATCGCCCAGACCCCTCTCGTGCTACGAAGGGGTAGCCCCACCCGCGGCCACATCAAGACGATTGCTGCTATCCCTTCCAGTTGGTGCCCATTACAACCGCCGACCACTACGTCTACGCCCCCGACTCCCCACGAATACTGAACACAGATCCACGAGTTCGTCCAGGCTGCCGTCCGCGCCGCCGCACCGTTCAGCACTTACTCGGGGAAGCAACTCCACTTGATCACCGCCCGTCTCGCCCTCCGGGTCTAGCAGACCGCTTCGCTTCTCCTCGAAGTCGACGAGGTTCTCTCGCTGCCCGTCATCGACCGGTTCACATCCCGGGGCCTGCGCCAGGACAAGAAAGCCGTCGCCTTATCTCTGGTCTTCGATGCAAATCTGCTTTGGGATGGCTTCGCGAACGACCAGGGTGACTCGGAACGGAAGGAGTTAGCCGATTTTGACAACGGCGACTCATCTGCTGGCGTCGGCAAGTGACAAGAGAACGGGTGAAGGAGTGGCCTCCGGGTGATGAGTCCAAGATGCGCTCCAAGGAATTCTCGCGCCGGTCGAGTTCTAACGCTGACTCATTACTGACCAGCGGAACGCCGCAACATAGACTGACCCAGTGAGCGACTCTCCCGTTTCCCCCGTCAAGCTGCGTCCCGAAATCCTCGCGTTGCCCCCCTATAAGCAGGGCACCTCTATAGAGGGAGGGTTCAAGCTCTCCAGCAACGAGAACCCCTTTCCTCCGCTGCCCGGGGTGCTCGAGGCCGTAGAGAAGGCGAGCGCCTCGCTCAATCGCTATCCGAATGCCGCCGCGCCCGACCTCACCGCCAAGCTGGCAGAGCGGTTCGGCGTGAGCGCCGACGAGGTTATTATCGGGGCCGGGTCGGTCTCCCTTCTCGTGCAGCTGGTGCAGGCGGCGGCCGGCGCAGGTGACGAGGTCGTCTACTCGTGGCGCTCGTTCGAGGCCTACCCCTGGATGCCCACCCTCACCGGCGCGGTCAGCGTCAAGGTTCCCAACACCGACGACCATCGGCACGACCTGCCGGCGATGCTCGACGCCATCACCGATCGAACTCGGCTGATCATCGTGTGCAGCCCCAACAACCCCACCGGAACGATCGTCACCCAGACCGAGTTCGAAGAGTTCATGGATGCCGTTCCGAGCGATCTGCTCGTGATTCTCGACGAGGCTTATGCCGAATTTGTGACCGATGAGGATGCCGTCGACGGCGCCGCCCTGCTCGGCCACTACCCGAACCTCGTCGTTCTGCGCACCTTCTCCAAGGCCTACGGGCTGGCCGGCCTGCGCGTCGGCTACGGCATCGGACCTGCCGCTATCCTGCAGGCCGCCCGCACGACCGCTATTCCGCTCGGAATCACCGACCAGGCGCAGCACGCCGCCGTCGTGAGCCTGGGCGACGACATTCAACTTAACGAGCGAGTCGTAGACATCGCCGAGCGCCGCGACGCCCTCTGGGCCGCGCTCATCGACCAGGGGTGGGACGCTCCGAAGCCGCAGGGAAACTTCATCTGGCTGCCCACCGGCGAGCACACGGCCCACGCCGCCGAGGTATATGCCGAAAATGGAATAGTCGTGCGCGCATTCCACCCCGAAGGAGTGCGCATTTCGATCGGCGAGCACGAATCTGTAGAGAAACTCATCGCTGTGTCGTCAAAGCTTGTGGCTACCCTCTCAGATGGCCCCTCGACGCACCCGATAGCGTAGGCATACAAGCGAAAGACAAGAGGGTTCATCCATGACCACTCCTCCGCCCGCGGTTCAGTTCCTGGCCACAGACGGCACCTTCGCTCCCAGCGCCGGGAGCGACGAGTACCTGCCCTATATAGAGGCGCTCAGCGACGCTCAGCACGAGCAGTTCTATCGCGACATGTTCGTCATCCGACGTTTCGACACCGAGTGCACAAACCTGCAGCGCCAGGGGCAGATGGCCCTGTGGCCGCCGAGCCACGGACAAGAGGCCGCGCAGGTCGGATCGGCCCGCGCAACGCGCGCGCAAGACCACATCTTTCCGAGCTACCGCGAGCACGTCGTCGCGAAAATCCGCGGCGTCGACCTCATGGGCATCGTCGGCCTGATGCGCGGCACCACCCTCGGCGGGTGGGACGTGAACGACCCCAAGAACGGCAACTTCCACGGCTATACCCTGGTTCTCGGCACGCAGACGCTGCACGCCACGGGCTACGCCATGGGAGTCAACTTCGACGGCGCCGTCGGCACGGGCAACCCCGACACCGACACCGCCGTGGTCGTCTACTTCGGCGACGGCTCCACCAGTGAGGGCGACGTCAACGAGGCCATGGTCTTCGCGGCCAGCTACCAGACGCCCACCGTCTTCTTCTTGCAGAACAACCAGTGGGCCATTTCGGTTCCGGTCGCCACGCAGTCGCGCGTTCCCCTCTACCTGCGCCCGCGCGGCTTCGGCATTCCGAGCGTGCAGGTCGACGGCAACGACGTTCTCGCCAGCTACGCCGTCTCGGCGAAACACCTCGACGACGCCCGTAACGGTCTGGGGCCCAGCTATATCGAGGCCATGACGTACCGCATCGGCGCCCACACGACATCCGACGACCCCACCCGCTACCAGACCGACGAGCAGCTGGCCCACTGGGTCGCCCGCGACCCGATTCTGCGCTTCGAGACGTTCCTCAAGAACAAGGGTGCGAGCGAGGCCTTCTTCGCCGACGTCGAGCAAGAGGCGGCCGACTTCGCGGCGGACATCCGGCGCCGCACGCTCGAGCTGCCCAACCCCACGATCGACAACCTGTTCGACCACGTCTACAGCGAGCCGCACCCGCTCATCACCGAGCAGAAGGCCTGGCTGGCGAACTACGAGGCGTCGTTCGGAGGAGACAAGTAATGGCCGTCGAAGAACTTCCGCTGGCGAAGGCCATCAACGCGGGCCTGCGCAAAGCCATGCGCGACAACGACAAAGTACTGCTCATGGGCGAAGACATCGGAACGCTCGGAGGAGTGTTCCGTGTGACCGAGGGCATCAAAGCCGAGTTCGGCGACACGCGCGTGCTCGACACGCCCCTCGCCGAGTCAGGCATCGTCGGCACCGCCATCGGCCTCGCCCTGCGCGGCTACCGGCCCGTCTGCGAGATCCAGTTCGACGGCTTCGTCTACCCGGCCTTCAACCAGATCACCACGCAGCTCGCCAAGCTCACCAACCGTGGGCGCGGAACACTGCGCATGCCCGTGGTCATCCGCATTCCTTACGGCGCCCACATCGGCGCGATCGAGCACCACATGGAGAGCCCCGAGGCGTACTTCGCTCACACGGCCGGTCTGCGCGTGGTCAGCCCGTCGACCCCCAACGACGCCTACTGGATGATCCAGGAGTCGATCGAGTCGAACGACCCCGTGATCTTCTTCGAGCCCAAGAGCCGCTACTGGCCCAAGGGCCCGGTCGAACTGGATGCCTCGGCCTCGCCCCTCCACGCCAGTCGCGTCGCGCGCACGGGCACGGATGCGACCCTGGTCGGTCACGGCGCCATGGTCACCATGATGCTGCAGGCCGCTGAGCTCGCCGCCACCGAGGGAGTGAGCCTCGAGGTCATCGACCTGCGCTCTCTGAGCCCGGTCGACTACACGCCCATTCTCGACTCGGTCACCAAGACAGGCCGCCTGGTGGTGTGCCAGGAGGCCGCCGGCTTCGTCAGCGTCGGATCCGAGATCGCGGCCACCGTCGCCGAGCGGGCGTTCTACTCGCTGCAGGCTCCGGTGATCCGGGTGTCGGGCTTCGACGTTCCCATGCCGGCTCCTCGTATCGAGAACCTGTACCTGCCCGACGTCGACCGCATCCTCGAAGCGGTCGACCGGTCGCTGGCGTTCTAGACCTCCCGTTCCCTGAGCCTGTCGAAGGGAACGTCCCGCACTTCCCTTCGACAGGCTCAGGGAACGAAAACAAGCAAAGGATGGCATCGTGACCACCTCGCACTTCAACCTCCCCGACGTCGGCGAAGGCCTCACCGAGGCCGAGATCGTCTCTTGGCGCGTCGCCCCCGGTGACACCGTCGCCATCAACGACGTGCTCGTCGAGATCGAGACCGCCAAGTCGCTCGTCGAGCTGCCCTCTCCGTTCGAGGGCGTCGTCGAGGGTCTGCTCGTAGCCGAGGGCGACACCGTCGACGTGGGAACGCCCATCATCAGCGTCTCCTCCTCCGGCTCCGGTGCGGTCGCGCCCGCGCCCGTTCCCGGCTTCGAGACGCCGATCACCGCGGCCTCCATGCCCGCCTCCGCACCGGCCTCGGTTCCCGCGGCACCGGCGCCGACCGCTCACCACGTCGCTCCCGCGGCCGTGTCGTCGCCCGCGGTCGTCGAGGCCGAGCAGGTGCGAGCGGATGCCGCCGCCAGCGTCTCAAAGGAATCAGACAGCTCCTCGGGCGCGGTCCTGGTCGGGTACGGCATCAAGGGCCACGTCGCCAGCCGCCGGCCCAGCCGCGCTGGCGGTGCCGCAGCGGCCGGGGCCAAGCCGGCCACGGCATCCGCTGCACCCGTCTCGGGTGGCCAGCCGCAGGCATCCGCAACCCGCGCCCCGCGCATGCCCGTGCTGACCGGCCTACCGATCATCGCCAAGCCGCCGATTCGCAAGCTGGCCAAAGACCTCGACGTGAACCTCGGTGAGGTGCAGCCCACGGGCCCCATCGGCGACATCACTCGTGCCGACGTGGTGCGTCACGCGGAGCAGGCGAAGGTGTTCCACAACATCGAGACGCCGCAGTGGGCCGACACGCGTGAAGAGATCATTCCCGTGAAGGGCGTGCGCAAGCAGATCGCGAAGGCCATGACGCACTCCGCGTTCTCGGCGCCGCACGTGAGCCTGTTCGTCGACGTCGACGCCACGCGCACCATGGAGTTCGTGAAGCGTCTGAAGACGTCGACCGACTTCACGGGCGTGAAGGTCTCGCCGCTGCTGATCATGGCGCGCGCGATGATCTGGGCCGTGCGCCGCAACCCGATGGTGAACTCCGCGTGGGGCGACAAGGAGATCACGGTTCGCAACTACGTGAACCTGGGCATCGCCGCTGCGACGCCGCGCGGGCTCATCGTTCCGAACGTCAAGGATGCGCAGGACATGTCGCTGCTCGAGCTCGCCACGGCGCTGGAGCAGCTCACGCTGACCGCGCGCGAGGGGCGCACCTCGCCGGCGGATCAGGCCAACGGCACGATCACCATCACGAACATCGGTGTGTTCGGCATGGACACGGGCACGCCGATTCTGAACCCGGGCGAGGTTGCGATCGTTGCTCTGGGAACGATCAAGCAGAAGCCGTGGGTCGTCGACGGCGAGGTGCGTCCGCGCTTCGTGACGACCGTGGGTGCGAGCTTCGATCACCGCGTTGTCGATGGCGATGTGGCGAGCCGGTTCTTGGCCGACGTCGCGAGCATCATCGAGGAGCCGGCGCTGCTGCTCGACTAGATTCCTTGCGCTGGTCGAGTAGGTCGCTCAGCGACCGTATCGAGACCACGCTGGTGATCTCGATACGCGGGCTCCTTCGTCGCGCCGCTACTCGATCAGCGCAGAGCGGTGCTTCTCGGGGGCGACGCTCAGTCGTAGCGGACCGAGATGGGCTCGTCTCCGTCGAGCACTGCCTGGCAGCCGAGAATCAGGTCGTTCGCCAGGTCGTCGTCGTCGAGGATCTCGTTGATGGCCATGGTCACGTTGCCGCCGGTCAGGCGCGCGATGCACCCGCCGCAAAAGCCCTCTCCGCACGCGTAGGGAACCTTGATGCCACGGGACTTCAAGAAGACGGCGAGCGGCACGGCCGGCGGCCACAGCAGCTCGTGCCGTTCGCCGTCGAACTCCACGACGAGTGGATTGCCGGTGTTGCTCTCCATGCTTACTCGCTTACTCCTGGAAGGGATCGATCGGTACAGCAACGGCGCCCGAGAGGACGGCGTCGTCGGTTGCCGGGTTGAGAACTGGGCGGCCCGACACGAGCGCGCGCTCGAGCCGCGTCGAAGCCTCGAGAAGCGTAACTCAGGACGCGGGTTCGTTCCTCAGCCGCTACTCGATCGGCGCACACGCGCCAGTAGTACTCCGCGCGGACAGTAGTGCCCGGTGCGCCGGTACATGTTGTCCGCGCGGGGTACTACTGGGCCGGAGTAGCGGCCTCTATTCGCGGGCAGCCGCGCGGGCGAGGTCGTGCAGCAGGTTCGCCGCGTAGTCGCGGTTGTCGTCGGTGATGGCCGGATGCGTCGGGGCCGCGTGATCGTTCGACACCCGGAAGGTCTTCGTCTCGGCCTCCCAGACGAAGCCCTCGACGTCTTCCAACGCGGTGCGGAACAGCGGCTCCATGAGGTCTTTGGAGTACACCGCCTTGTTCGTGATGGCGATGCCGTAGACACCCGCGAACGTCGCGCTCGACAGCGAGACGAGCAGCACCTCGTCGGCGGGAAGGCTCCACTTGGCCGACAACTTGTTCAGCGCCTTGACGTCTTTCGGGCGCGAAGGAATCCGGAAGTCGGAACTCATGCGGCTCGCGAGCACGAGCTGCTCCACGGTCTGGGTTGCCTCGGCGCTGGCCGCACTCCCGTAGCCGGTGACGGTGGCGCCCGCCGCCTGCACTGCCGTGATGACGGCGGAAAGGTCGGCGGCGGCATCCACAGCGGTTGTCGGCTCGAGCATCTTGGCGATCTGCGCGAGACCGATGGATGCGCCGCCCAGCTCGAGCGATTCGCCCGCCACCCGAATGGCGGCGGGGTCGATGCTCTCGGTCGCGAACTGGGCTGAGCTGTGGCCCACGTCGTCGAGGTAGACGGTGCGATCGGTGACGAGAATGCCGTTCGAGCGGCGGCGGAGCAACAGGTCGATGGAGTGGAAACCCCAGTAGACCAGAGGCAACTCACCGTCCCTGACGGCGTTGGGCAGCTGCAGCTGCTCGACGGCCTTCCAGAACACAGTCTCGGCGTCGTCATATTCGGGGTGCGTGGTCTGCCCGGCAAGAAAAACGAAGGAGTTGTTCGACGGAGGCACGGGCACCGCTGCGGTTGCGGACATCAGGCCGGCGAATGCGTCACGTCGATCGGCGGGGAGGCTGCTGAGGTATTCGGTCAGATTGCTCGCTGCGGGCAAGATGGCGCTCCTATCGCTGATCGTGTGATGCGACTATCTTGGCGTAACTGCGGTGGTCTCGATACGTCGGCGCCTTCGTCGCGCGACTACTCGATCAGCGCGGGGGCGCGGAGGCGAGGGCGGCCTGCGCCGGTCGAGTAGCCCGAGGCCGCCCGCGGCCGAAGCGTATCGAGACCATGCCGACCGGCGCCCGGCTCAGCGACGGCGCAGGGAGGACCTCACCACTACCGCCGTGACCACGATCGTGGTGAGCGCTCCGGCCCCGGCGGCCGGCAGCACCGCGGTCGGGCTCAGCAGCACGCTTCCGATGACGGCGAACACCGCTCCTGCGAGCAGCCCCGGCGCAGCCGAGCTGAGCACCTCTGCGATGGCGGTTTTGCGCAGGTGCGTCCGCTGCCATCCCATGGCGTGCAGTGCCTCGAGTTGCGCGGTTCGCCGCTCGAGGCCGAGTCGGCGCACGACCACGATGAGCACGCAGCTCGCCACGATGGTCACCGTGATCAGGATGCCCTGCGGCACCAGCGCCTGCGCGGTGGCGAACGCTCCGAGCCGAGAGGTGCCGGCGGCCTGCCGCCCGGTGAGCAGCACGGCGATCGCGGTCGCCGCTGCGAGGTAGACGAGGGTGAAGGCGAGAGCAAGGGTCACCGTGGTCGCTGGACTGGTCGCTGCCTGCCTCAGTCCGAGACGAGACGGAGTGCGGAGCTTTCCCGCCCGCGCGGCGTCGTGGCCGAGTCGCGGAGGCGCCGCCGGGTGCGCGCCACGCTGGATCAGGAGGGCAGACGTGAGAAGGCTCGCGCCGAGCGAGATGATCACCATGGGAATGGTGACCTCGCGCACCGCCGACAGCGCGATGGTCGCGGCTCCGACGACGATCAAGATCGCCAGCGGAATCGCCTCTTCGGCCACGAGCCAACGTCGGATGCGGGCACGAGGCCATCCGATCTGGCGCAGCACGACCGAGTCGGTGCGCCGGGCCGCGATCGAACTCAGTTGCACGGCGACGAGCAGTGCCGTGCCGGCGACGATCGCCATGACGAGCAGCGCCAGGTTCGTGCCCGATACTCCGCCTGAGGCGAGGGCGGCGGCTCCGAGTCGGGAGTACTCCAGCGTCACAACGGGCGCCGCTGTCCGCTCATCCGCCTCCGGCGTCGGGGCGTTCTGTGCGGAATCATCCGTTGCCTCGGTGCCCTGCGTCTCGTCGGCGGGCGGCAGCAGGCTCACGGGAACCGCCTCGAGCGACGATCCCGAGACGACCGTGGCCGTGAGCCCGAGATCTCGGATGCGGTTGGCCACGTCGAGAATGCGCGCTTGGGCATCTGCGGTGTACCCGTCGATGCCGGCGACCCGAACCCTGATCGACGAGACAGGATCGGTGACGTGCCAGCTCGACGCGTTCTCGAGGTCGGCGATGGCCAGGGCGCCGGAGGTGTTGAGCCCCAGGCCCGACCACGAGGGCGGCAGGATCTGCTGCTCGCTGCCGTTTGTCACGGTGGGATCGGGGTCGTCATAGCCGAGACCGACCTGGCCGAGGCTCGTCGACTCACCACGCAGGCTTTGAGGTGTGAACGATCCCACCGGCCAGATCTCCGATTCGACGGTGTCGAGGGGCTGGGAGTTGCGGTCGAGAATCGGAGAGAGGGCGTTGAACTGCAGCTCGCCAGCGTCGTTGCTCGTCGACTGCAGGCTCACCTGGGGAGCGGCGCCGTGCGCATCCGTCGCGCCCGTCGCATCCGGTATCGACGCCGTGCTCGTGGTGGGCTGAACCGAGGAGTCGGCCATCGGCGTGACCATGCTCAAGATGTTTGACTCAGATGGACGGAAGTAGGGAAATCGAGCGTAGGACGGCTGCTCGGGCATGGTGAATCCCGGCCAGTTGATGTCGACTGTGTCGAACGTCAGCGGTGACAGCGCATCGCCCGGGTCGCCCGTGTAGATCGTCTGTGCGTCGCCTGCCGTAGCGCCTTCGATGGGGCCGGGCGGCAGCATCGAATTGTCCCCCGTCTGGTTCCAGGTCAGTGCACCGGAGAGCGTGCTCGGCGGCACGTCGAGAGGCGCGAGCTGCACGGTGAGAGCGGAGGGAGAGGTCTCGACGGTGCGAGTGAGTACCGGAGCGGCGTTCGAGACGATGCCCTTCTCCGAGAGGGTCTGCAGATCGTCTCCGTCGACGGGCCGATCGTCGGGGTCAGTCGGGTCGTAGACGTTCGTTCCGAGCGTTCCGATGAGCGAGGTCGTGTCGATCAGTGGATCCATGACGTCGCCCGCGTCGCCGAGCAGGCGTTTCTCTGCCTCGGCGTCGACGAGCACGATATGAGCGGTCTCGACGGCCGGAACGGGAAGGGTGATCATGACGATCCCTTCACCCGGGGGCGGCTGGCGAGGGGACGAGTAGCCCGAGTAGTAGTAATCGATCCCGACGTTCGGGTCGGTTTCGGCGGGCGCATAGGTGCCGCCGTCTGTGGTGGATGCTCGAATGCGCACATGCTCGCCGTCGGCGAGTTGCCTGAACCCCTCCCACTGCGTCTGATCGACGACGAAATCGACGGACCCGTTGATCGTGCGCGGCGCGGTGACGCCGTCGTCGATCGATAGCTGCGTCGTCGCCCGATAGGCCCGGGGGCCGGGGTTGCTGTTGTCGAGGGGAACGATCAGTGTGACCTTGGAGGTGCCCGTGGTGGGTGTCGAGATCTCGCCGATCGGAGCGGCGACGTCGATGCCGTCGAGTCCCTCGACTTGCGCGACCTGGCCAGAGGGGATGTGTCCGAGCGCGGCATTCGTGAGCGCCGACGAGGACAGCAGCGTGCTCTCGCCGTCGACGAGTGGAGTCGAACCGCCGGCCGTCACGAGAATGTCGTAGTCGCCGCGCCAATTCGCATCCAACGTCTGCTTGAGGAGCTCGGCCGAGGTCGACTGCATGAACGACGCGGCCACCAGAACGAGGCCGATCAGGCTGAGGGCGACGATGCGCAGGTGCCTGCGACGGAAGCGGGTGAAGGGGCCCGGAACGCGGTCGAGCTTGGCGTCGGTGTCCTTGTTGCGGCGGCGGGGCCGGCTCATGCCATGACCGTGCGGGTATCGGCGGCGTCGATGAGATTTTGGTCGTGCGCCGAGACGATCACCGCGGTTCCGGCATCCGCAATCGACCGCAGCAACGCGATCACGCCGTCTGCGCTGCGTCTGTCGAGGCTGGCGGTCGGCTCGTCGACGACGAGCACACCCGGGTCGAAGAGAAGTGCCCGGGCGAGGGCCACGCGTTGTCGCTCGCCGCCCGAGAGCTGTTCGGGCTTCGACCGCAGCCTTTCGCCGACGCCAAGGCGGTTCAGCAGATCGCGTGCCTTGCGGCCGAGGGCGCGGGTCTCGCGGTCGGGAACCGCGGGCAGCAGCACGTTCTCGAGAGTGGTGAGCCCGCTGATGAGCACGCCGCCCTGATCGAGGTAGCCCACATGGCGGCGACGGAACTTCGTGACCGCGTCGTCGGACTGGGTGGCGAGATCGGAGCCCGACCAGAACACGCTGCCCGAGGTGGGGCGCACCAGTCCGGCTGTTGCCTTGAGGATGCTCGTCTTGCCTGATCCGCTTCGACCGGCGAGGCAGTGCATTCTGCCGGCATCGACGTCGAAAGAGAGGTTCTCGATGATCGTGAGGTCGTCTTGACCCTCGCGCGGATAACGGATGGTGACATCTCGAAGAGACAACGGCGCTGTGATCACGGAGCGAGCCTAAGCCTGCCGAGGAGCCGTTCAGGCCTTGAGCGGGAGGAGTCCTACATTTGTCGAAAGCTCGTTCCTCGCCCGACTACTCGACGGCGCAGCGGGCGATCGTCACGGCTCGCAGAAGTCTCGCTGCAACTCAGGAGATCTCGACTCTTGGTGCGCGAGAAGACCGTTTTCCGCCCGGATTCTCCTGAGCGCGAGCAGCGAGCCACCCGTAGGCAGTCGACGATGTCACCAGTGATCGATGGAGCCTCTCATTCGTGCCGCGACTGATGCGGATGTCGGCGAACTGGCGTGGCTCAGTCTCACCGTGTGGGACGAGGCGTACGCCGACATGATCGATCCGGCAGTGTTGCGCGCGCGCCACGACGAGCCGGCGGATTCTCGCGCTGCGCGCTGGGCGGCGCGCATAGCTCGCGAGAAAGTACTCGTGGCCGTCGAGGTCGGGGCGGTCGTCGGCTTCGCCCGGGTCGCGGACAGACCGAATCTGGAACTCCTCTCGCTTTATACGCGGAGAAGTCACTGGCGATCGGGCCTCGGAACTCGATTGCTGAACGAGAGTCTGCGGGGAGCGGCCGCCGAGCTGTGGGTCTTCGAGGGCAACGCTCGAGCGCTGCACTTCTATGAGCACCACGGTTTCAGTTTGGACGGACAACGGCGCGAAGATCCGCCTTACGGGTTCGAGGTGCACATGACTCGGCCCTGATTTTCGTTGAACAGGATGTTTTGACGAAGTGTCGGTGTGTCTTCGACCTGACAGCGGCGAGCCGTCAATCGGCCCTGTAATGGTGAAGCACCTCGCTGTCTGGGGCGTGGGATCATTGCCCCATGACGGATGAACAGGATCGAGTGGGCGAGCTCCTGCGTGATTTCATCGTGGGGTACGGCGAGCTCACCCGTCACATGGGTGAATCCATCGATCTTCCCGCGTCGGACGCTGCCGGTCTTGCCGAGATCACGATTGCGGCCGGCGAAGGGGAGCCGATGACACCAGCACGGCTTGCACGACATGTGGGGCTGACATCGGGTGCGACTAATGCGCTGATCAACCGATTGGAGCGCCGAGAGCTGGTGACGAGGAGTCGCGAGAGCGAAGATCGCCGCATCGTCACACTTCGTCCGACACCCCAGGCTGCTGCGAGCGTCGGCGAGTTCTCCGCGCAGGCAGGGGGTGGTCTCGAAAGAACCCTCCGGAGCCTGGATCCGACATCGGCTCGCATCATCGCGGCGTTCCTCGGCGATATCACCAGCAGCATTGAAGAAGCCAACAAGGCCCTGCGTAAGGGGCGCCGCTGACACGGCCTCTTTGCCAACTTGATTCATAGAGAAGTAACTTCACAGTGAAGCAAAACATGCCATACTGATCTTCTGCACACGCACACCGATCAGAAAGCAGTCATGACATGCCTCAATTACACGCCGTCATCTCCGGTGCCAGCATCGCCGGGCTCTCCTCCGCATATTGGCTTCGCCGAGCCGGATGGCGGGTCACCGTCATCGAACGCGCGAACGAGTTCCGCGACGGCGGCCAGAACATCGACGTACGCGGCATCGCTCGTGAGGTGCTCTTCCGCATGGGCCTGTTCGATGCGGTCAAGGCACAGAACACGACGGAGACGGGCACTGTGCTCGTTACGTCTACGGGCAAGGTCAGGGTTGAGTTGCCCTTTGGTGGAGAAGGTGGGGCGACAGCAGAGCTCGAGGTGCTGCGAGGCGACTTAGCCCGCACGATGCTCGACCATCTGCCGGATGACGTCGACTTCATCTACGGGGACACGATCGCCGACGTCACAGACGTGCCCGATGGTGTGGAAGTCGGCACCGAAGGCGGACTGTCGCTGCGTGCGGATCTGCTCGTCATCGCCGAGGGTGTGCGTTCTGCCACCCGTGACCGGCTCTTCGGCGACGCGGTCGACCAGAAAGAGCTCGGCATCAAGATGGTGTTCGGCACTATTCCGCGCACCCCGACCGACGACGACCGGTGGCGTTGGTACAACGCGATCGGTGGGCGACAGATTCATCTCCGGCCCGACAACCACGGAACCATCCGCGCGATTCTCGCCTACTCGCGCGGGGAGGACCTCAAAGGCCTCGACCGTGCCGGCGCCCTCGCGGTCGTCAGGGCGCACTACCAGGATGCGGGGTGGGAGGCGTCCCGGATCTTGGATGCGTTCGACACGTCTGACGACGTCTATATCGACCAGCTCACTCAGGTGCGGATGAGCACCTGGCATCGAGGCCGCGTTGTGATGGCAGGAGATGCCGGGTGGTGCGTCACCCCGATGGGCGGCGGGGGAGCATCCCTCGCGCTCATCAGCGGATACGTGCTCGCTGCGTATCTGTCGACCACTCCGCACAATCTCGAGACGGCGCTCACCTCGTACGAGAAGTGGCTCCGACCGTTGGTCGACGATGTTCAGAGCCTGCCTCGAGGGCTCGAATATTTCGCCTATCCGCGAACGCGGCTCGGTATGGCGGCGCGCGGGGCCGTCGACAGGGTGATCGCGTCACGACTCTTCAGGCCAATCGCGGCGAAGGTCACCCGAGTCGCCGAGACGAAGCAGGTTCTTCCTGCGCTCCGCGACGCCGCCGAGTGAGCGATATCGACGAGTGAGCGATGCCGCTGGCTAGGGGAGCCCGCGATTTCTGCCGAGCGACCACACTGAACGCATGACGAACATTCTCGGGATCGGTGTCGCCGCCGAACTGCTGCAGGTCGACAGTTGGAGGGCCTCGCTGCACACGGCGCTCTCCGCGCCGACGATCTTCGAGGCGGAGTCGTCGGTGAAGTACGCATCTTCGGCGGCTACTCCGAGAGTGTCGAGCACGTGTGTGAAGGCGCGAACGTCTGGCTTCGCGAAACCGATCTCGGCGGAGTTGAAGATCGCGTCGAACCGGTGGGTGATATCGAGCTCGGCGAGTTCTGCGGGAATCGTATCGGTGCCATTGGTGAGTACGGCCGTTATGATTCCGAGTCGACGGATCTCATCGGAGAGCTCGAGAACAGCCTCGTCGATGCGCGCTGGTTGTCGTCCCCACTCCTCGGCGGCCGCCATGTTGCCGGCCAGCTCGCCCAAGCGCCTCACCCACGCGGACCGGCTGATGCGGCCAGTGGTCACCTGCTCGATCAGCGGTTTCGCGAAGGCGAATCCGTCGAGGGTTCCTGGCGGTCTTGCTGCAACTCAGGAGAAACCAGCTAGCCACGTACGAAAAGGCGACATCTGGCCTACTTCTCCTGAATAGGAGCGGCGACCGGCGCGGAGAGTGTATTCAGCGAGCGGGCATGGCTCAACGGTCGCAGAGTGCGCCGGCGGCGACAAGTTCCGCGTTCAACAGGATGTTTCGACCGAGAGCTGGCGTGTCCTCGACCGGGTGGCGGCATGGTGACAATCCGCCCTGCAATAGCGAAGTAGGGGCTCAGCCGTCGAGAGCGTCGAGCTCGTTCAGAGCCTCGTTCGCCCGGTCGATTCGATCCTGTTCGGGGGAGTCCCACCAGGAGGGGCCGCGCTCGCCCAGGCCGTGCTTAGCCAGATTGGTGCGCCGGCGCGCGGCGGCCACAGCCTCATCGTCGCCGGTCTTCTTCGCAGCCCGCACGCCCGAACGGCCCCGGCCGAGATGACTCTTCAGCCTTTCGACGAGTGCCTCATCGAGAACGGGGTCTGTGCGAGGCCACCTGCGGCCATTGATGACCAGCCAGCGGTCGTCGTCGACAGACCCCGTCTCAGACATGTCTGGTGATGACGGCCTTACGCCGCGATCAGCTCGGGCTGCGAAGCCCACGAACCGGAGGGGTTCTCCACGGGAGTCCCATCGGGCTCGGTTCCCTTATCGGGGTCGATCTCGTCGGGCTTGGGGGTGTGCTCGGGGCGAGGGTCACTCATCGTCTGCTCCTCCTCCTGATGCGGTGTCTTCACCGTTCTGGGGCTGGCTTCCGTCAGATCCTGAGCCATCGGGCAACTCGTCGGCATCCGGCTTCTTGGATTCATTCGTCGTCATGTGTGCTCCTTTCCGCCCGCGACGTTACGCCCGCCGCCCGATTCGGTGTCAGGGGTTGACGAGTCAGCGCGCGAGCAGGGCCCGAGCGCTGCGCGTGACGAGATCGCGATCGGTGGTGAGCACGAACTCGTAGAGCCCCTCGCGATGCCGCGACGAATCGATCTCCCTCGCGGTGAGGGCGG
This sequence comes from Agreia pratensis, assembly GCF_900177685.1. GTDB lineage: Bacteria > Actinomycetota > Actinomycetes > Actinomycetales > Microbacteriaceae > Agreia > Agreia pratensis. The sequence goes on along the minus strand of NZ_FXAY01000005.1, from coordinate 98,690 downwards.
CGGCGTAGTCGGCGGTGAGCAGAACGACATCCCATTCGGCGGCGAGGGGGTCGGCGTCGTCGACCGTCACGCTGCGGGCCGGATGCGGAAGGGCCGCCGACGCGCCGGTCGAGTAGGCCGTCAACAGGCATCCGGATTCGATCAGACGGTCGTAACGCCGTCGCGTGTTCTCGCTGATGTTGTCGCCGGACTGGAAGGTCGAGAGCAGCACGGCCGAGTCGCCCGCCGCCGCGGCGCGCTCCTCGAGCAGGATGCTGACCTGCACGAGCATGGCGCGGTCGCCGACCCTCAGCGGAGTCTCGGCGGAGACCACACCGAAGGGCGTGGTGTCGATCGAATCACGCACGGGCGCCGCGCTGTGGCGGCCGGGTCCCGCACGTCGAACGGTGACGCCGGGCGCATCGCGTGCGCTCTCGCTTGGTTTGCCGAAGTGCCAGCCCTGAGCAACGGATGCGCCGAGCGCCCGCGCCCGTGTGATGTGCTCGGCGGTCTCGACCCCCTCGGCCAGAACGAGGGCACCGCTTCTCTCGGCATAGGCCGCGACCGCCGTCATCATCGCGGCCGTGGTGCGGTCGGGCTGGCGGCGAATCAGGTTCATATCGAGCTTCACGATCTCGGGCGCCAGCAGCGGCAGAAGCGCGAGAGAGGCGGGTTCGGCACCCAGATCGTCGATTGCGATGAGGTGGCCGGCGGCGCGCAGGGCGGCCGCGGAGGTGAGAAGCGCCCCGGGGTCGGCGGTGAGCGCCCGCTCGGTGATCTCGATGACCAGCGGGGGAGCGCTCAGGAGCGGTGCGGTGATGAATCCGTTCGCGAGGCTGATCGGCTCGACGTTCACGAAGAGGGAGTGCGGCGAGAGGAGTCCCCGAGTCGCCGCGGCACGCAGAGCAGACTCGATGAAGACCGAGTCGAGTTCGTCGGCTGTGCCGCTCTGATAGGCGTCGTGCAGAAGCCGATCCGGCGCCACGGGAGCCCCGTTGATCGACGCGCGGCTGAGCGCTTCGTGCGCCACGACCCGACCGGTATCGATGTCGACCACGGGCTGAAAGTTGGTCGTCAGACGATCGATACCGAATGCCTGCATAGTTCTATTAACGCAGTAGTGGCGGGCGATCACCTATTCGAGCCTCTTCGGACGTTCTCGGCGTGATCGCCGTGTGTCACATTTCGGCGAGAGACGAAGCTATTCGGCCATAGCGTGGAGTCATGACGACACACACCTATGCGAGCGCGCTGCGCTGGGCCGGCCGCACTCAGGGCTACGACAGCTACAGCCGCCAGCACGACATCACGATGAGTGACACCACGATGGCGGTCAGCGCTGATGCAGCGTTTCGTGGCGATGCAGCGCTGCCGAATCCTGAGCAGTTCGTGGTCGCGGCCGCCAGTTCGTGCCAACTCCTGTCTTTTCTCGCGGTGGCGGCTCTCGCTGGAGTCGAGGTGCTGGAGTACAACGACGCTGCGGAGGGTGTGATGCCCGATGATCTGCGCCCCATGCGTCTGACGGCAATCGTGCTTCGGCCCCGAATCGTTGTGCGCGGTGCGACAGTCGAGCGGGTGCAACGCCTGCTGAATAAGGCTCACGAGCAGTGCTACATCGCCAACAGCCTGACGACCGAGGTGACGATCGAGCCCGTCATCGAGGTGCTGTGATGTTCGATATCGAACTCCCTGCGCCCGACGGGGCGCGATCGCTTGCGCACATCGGCACCCTGCTGGGAGAGGCCGGCGTCGGCCTCGAAGGCGGCGGTATGTGGGCGGGCGTGGCGCACTACCTCGTTGCGGATGCGCAGCTCGCCATGGTGGCACTCGCCGAGGCGGGTATGGGACCGGTGGTCGCCCGAGAGGCAGTGCTCGCCGAACTCGACGCAGACATGCCCGGCGCACTGGGCCGAATGATGACCGCGCTCGCCGAGGCCGACGTCGTTCTTCTCGCTCAGTACAGCGATCACGACAACCGCAAAGTGCTCGTCGTCGACGATGTCGAGGCTGCTCGCGCGGCACTGGGTCGGGCGCACGCAGCATGAGCGGCGAGCCCGACATCGCAGTCCCTGCCCGAGCGTTGGGCGACCCCGCGCGCGGTCGGATTGTCACCGCTCTGCTTGGTGGCCGATCGATTCCGGCGGGCGACCTCGCTCGAGCCGCTGGAGTGTCTGCCTCCACCGCGAGTGAGCACCTTCGGGTGCTGCTCGCAGCGGGGCTGGTCGCGGTCGATCATCGAGGCCGCCACCGCTTCTTCCGGCTCGCGAGCAGCGAGGTGGCAGGCGCGATCGAGGCGCTCCAGGAGATCGCCCCGCGCACCGAGATCCGGTCGCTGCGTCAGCACCACGTCTCCGAAGAGCTTCGCTCGGCGAGGACCTGCTACGACCATCTCGCTGGAGACCTCGGGCTGCGGATGGCAGACCTGCTCGTGAGTTCCGGAGTAGTGAGCGAGCTCAAGATCGGAGAGTCGTCGTCTGCGCCCGAGCCGTTTCCGGCGGGACAGCTCGTGCACGCCCTGCGCATCCGGCCCACCCAGGGCCGTCGCCCGTGGGCGAGGGGATGCCTCGACTGGACAGGTCGGCGCGCTCATGTCGCGGGTCAGGTCGGCGCGCAGATTTTCAGCGCGATGGATGCCCAGGGCTGGGTCGCGCGTCGCGCCGACAGCAGGGCGGTGCGTCTCACAGGCCGCGGTGCCGCCCTGCTGTCAGAGCTTGAGCAGGTGACGAACGAGCTCGTCTAGTCCTGCGTGGCTGGCGACTTTCGCAGCGCCACGAGGGCTAGACCGGCACCGCTCAAGAGAACGGCCGCGCTTGCCCACGTCGCCACGCGCAGACCCTCCGCCGTCGCGGCAAATGAATCGCCGGATGCAGATTGGCTCACCGCCACCGCGAGCCCGGCCAGAACGCTGAGACCGAGCGCGGTTCCGACCTGTTGCGCGGTCGTCATTGTGGCGGACGCGACGCCCTGCCGCTCCGGGGTGATACCTGCGCCGGCTGCAGCGTAGAGGCTGGCGAATCCCATTGCCTGGCCGACGCCCAGCAAGAGTGTCCAGGCGACGGGCACGATGAGTGCCGTGCCGGCGTACAGCGACGTGGCAAATCCTGCCGTACCCAGGGCGGCGATGACGGCGCTCAGAGCTATTGCTCCACGCAGGCCGAACCGCCCAAGAGCCAGCCGGGCAATCGACGAACCGAGGAAGGCCATGATTCCCCAGGGAAGAAAGGCGAGGCCTGTTGTCAACGCAGATGCTCCGAGAACCTGCTGCAGGAACAAAGAGAACGTGTAGTAGCTCGTTCCGATCGATGCGATGAACAGAATCATGACGATCAGACCCACGGCGAGGCTGCGATTCCGCAACAGCGACAGGGGTAGGAGAGGGGAGGTGGAGCGCTTCTCGATCACGATGAATACAACCAACAGCACGGCACCGATGGCTGCCGTCGTCAAGACGTTCGGGCTCGTCCATCCCGCTGTCGGCCCTTCTCCCAGGGCGTAAACGATCGCGGTGATACCGAGCGCCGACGTGGCCGCGCCGAAGATATCGATCCGATGACGTGCACCAGTCGTGGCGTCTGCGGGAACCCCACGAAGTACGAGTGCGGCGGCGACGATGACCAGGGGCACGTTGATGGCGAAGACGCTGCGCCAATCAAAGGCGGCGATGAGAACGCCTCCGAGAGCAGAGCCGCCGGCGAGGCCGGCTGCTCCTGCCGCCGACCAGATCGACAGTGCTTTGAACCGAGCTGGTCCCTCGGGGAATGACACGGCGATGGTGGCCAATACGGCCGGGGACAGGAAGGCCCCGCCGATGCCCTGGACCACTCGCCCCGCGAGAATCACGCCATAGAACGGAGTTACGGCGGCGGCGATGGAGCCGAGGCCGTACAGCCCGAACCCGATCATCATCATGCGCCTGCGCCCCACGACATCGGCGAGTCGTCCGCTGAGGAGGAGAAGGCCGCCGAACGCCAAAGCGTATGCGCTGACGATCCACTGCAGGCCGGTGCCGTCGATTCCAAATTCAGACCCGATCTGCGGAAGTGCAACCAGGACGATGTTGTAGTCGATAGCAACGAGAAACTGACAGAACGCCAGCGCAAACAGCAGTAGGTGAGATCGTGATTGCACGATAGTCATAGGAGCTCCAAAGAAAGAGTGGTAGATCACTCACTAGCAGGACGCGTGATCCGGGATTGGGGTGGTTTGTTTGATGGGTGGTGTGGTTACGGGAGCAGAAGCTCGCTAGACGCAGAGCTCGAGTCGATGCCGGCTGCTTGTAGGGCGTTCGAGTACTGGGCCTCGGATAGATAGCGCCGCACCGCCTCGACAGAGGCGCCTCGGCCGCGCAAGAACTCGAGTTGGTCTTGATAGCAGTCGCGAACCGCCTCAGCCACCGCGGGCACCACGCATGCTGCGACTGCGTGGAGGAGGACCATGGCGATGTCGTGGTCCACGGCTCTCTGCTTTGCCAAAGCGGCGTCGATCTGATCTGTGGGAACGGAGTCGAATGTCGAGCGGAGATCGTCGCGAATGCGGAGCTTGACGTGATTGAGAACCGCGATGAACAAGGCTTCTTTGCTGTCGTAAAGACGGTAGAGGTAGGCCTGCGAAATGCCGGATGCGTGCGCCACCTCGGTCGTGTTCGTGCCGAAGTAGCCGCGCAGAGCAAAGGCCGCGGTTGCCGCGGTCAGCACGTCTACGCGGCGGTCTTCTGCCGTACTCAGCACTCGCTTCGGATTGGCCATAGTGAGTAATCTATCACTCACAAACAGAAAATGGAACGTAATCGAGAGACCATCGGGCCATGCCATCGCCGAGAGCGAACCTCGACGCGCGCCCGGCGCGCCGAGTACTCCGAGCCCTAGTGTCTGAATCACCACCACATGCAAAAGGACCTCACCATGCAGCTGCTCTTCGTACACGGCGCTCTCGTTCGCGACGGAGCCTGGTGGTGGCGGCCCGCAGCCGACCTGCTCGAGCGGCGCACCGGCATCCGGAGTCGCGCCGTGGCGCTGCCGTCGTGCGGCGAGCGTGCCGCGGGTGGCGCCGACAGCGAATCGGATGCCGCGGGCGGGCTCGTCGCAGACGCCGCGGCCCTGCGCCGCGAGCTCGACGACATCGACGAGGCGATCGTGGTCGGCCACTCCTACGGCGGAACCGTCATCGCCGAAGCCGGTGCGCACCCCGCCGTGACGAGCCTGTTCTATATCTCGTCGTATCTGCCCGACATCGGCGAAGCACAGGGCGCGATCATGAGCGGCGAGCCCGACCCCGTGGCCATCACAGACAACGGCGACGGCACGCTCGGCGTCTCGGGCTACGACGCCGAGTCGTTCGGTGCCCGGTTCATGCAGGATGCCGATGCCGCCACCCAGCGTGAGGCCTGGCAGCGCGTCACGGCTCAGGATGCGCGGGCGTTCATGACTCCGACGACGGCGGCCGGATGGCAGGGAGTCGACTCGACCTATCTCGTGTGCGGCGAGGATCGCAGCACATCGCTCGAGCTGCAGCGGTTGCATGCGGCGCGGGCCACGCGCTCGATCGAGGTGCCGACGGGGCACCACCCTTTCATTACCCGGCCAGACCTTGTAGTCGATGAGCTGATGCTCGGTACGATTCGGGCATGACCAATTCGCCTGTGCCGCCCATTGCCCAGCCGCCTCAGCAGCCGATGCCGCAAGTCAGCTTGCCTCGCGTAGCGACCGTGTTCTACGGTGTGTCGCCGTTCTTGCTGCTGATCGGCGGGTTCTTCTCACAGGTGAATGCCCGCTACACCTTCGACTGGGCGATCATGATGACCATGATTGGAACGATCGTCTTCTGGCTGGGCGCGGTGGCATTCATCATCGCGATCATCTTGAGTGGCGTGCGGTCGATCGCGCAGCAGCAGGTGAACATCCTGCTGCAGCACGATCTCGCTCGGGCTGGTCAGCGCGGGCAGTGACTCCGTAGCCTCAGTCGCGCTCACCCTGAATGAGTCGCGGCTACCCGGTCGCTAGATGCTGCTGGTGATGTACATCCAGAACCCTGCGGTGTCGACGTCGTCGCCCGCCTGCACAATCATGATCGAGACGTTTCGGGTCTTGCCCACATAGATGCCGCTGACCGTGCGGTCGTCACCTTCGGGCTTGAGGTCGACGTAGCCCTTGGCCCATGACACGGCCTTCTCATAGCTGTGGTCGCGGTCACTCGACCCCAATACCCACATACGCGTGTTGTTCATCACGTTGACGTTTGGCATAGAGACCAGACCGGATGCGTCGAACTCGGGAAACGCATCCTCGAATTGCTCGAGGGTGACGGGTTGATCCCAGGCATCCGGGTCGTTCGGCGCTTCTATCGGCTCGACCGTGGGCTCGACGGTCGCGACCGGCTCTGCGCCACCCAAGGCGGAGCATCCGGTGAAGCTTGCTGCGGATACTGCGATCAGCGCGACGATCATAAGTCTTCTCATGTCTGTCAGTATCCGGCAATGCGCGGCTGAGCGTGCAGGAAATGAGTCGCGGCTATCCGGTCGGTCGCGGTGAGGAGTGCTTCTCGATGAACGCGACCGTGTCGTCGAACGCCGTCTGTGCCGCGGTTGTCGACAGGTCGAAGGTGTAGTCGTGCGGCAGTGCACTGCCTGAGCCTGTCCAGTACCGGCTCGTCACGTCGACTCCCTGCGCGCGCAGAACGGCGTCGAGTTCGTAGCTCTGCGGTTCCAGAGGATCGGCGTCGCCAGCGGTCAGATACGTGGGCGGGTAGTCGGACGTCGCCGTACGCGTGGTCGAGAGCTGGTCTATTCGCGGGTCTGACGACCAGTCCTTGCGGCCGAGATAGCTCCAGGCGAAGGTGTCGAACGCGGGAAAGTCCGTGCGCGACACGGTCGAGAAGTCGTAAGGCCCCGAATACAGGATGACGCCGCGCAGGGCGGTCGCGGGCGTCTCGACAGACACATCCATCGCCTCGCGCAACGACGGATTGGTGACGATCGCGCCGAGCTGCGCGGCGATCTGCGCGCCCGCCGAATTGCCGGCCACGAACATCCGGGCCGGGTCGCCGCCGAACTCTTCGACGTTCTCGTGCAGATAGTCGAGCGCTGCGAGCGACTGAAGCGCGGGCGTCGGGTACTCGTACTCCGGGGCCAGTGAGTAGTCGAGGTTGGCGACGAGGTATCCCTCCGAAGCCAGCAGCTTCGCGTAGCTCGTGATCTGCGAGGCCGTGCCGAGAATCCATCCGCCGCCGTGAATGAGCAGAATGACGGGCTTTCCCGTCGTCGACTCGTCACCGTTCGAATAGAGAACGAGCTGCGCGTCGGGCAAGCCGTCGACCGGCACCGAGACGGGTTCGCTGGCCTCGATGCCGCTTATCCGATCGGCGTACGGGCCGATGGTGACCACGTCTTCGACAGATCCCACTGCGGCCCGGATGAGCAGGGCGGCCGGCCGCGGGGTCACCGCGTTCACGATCAGAACAACGGCGAGCAGAGTAACGACAACGACGGCAGCGATGATCAATCGCCGGCGGCGGCGATATCGCTTCGGATGGGTCGGGTGTTCAGTCACGGCCGGGGAGCCCGGCATCCAGAGCCTGTTTCAGTGCCTCGTTCGCACTGAGCCACTCGTCGGGATCTTCGTCTTGCCACAGCTCGGTCAGCTCGCTGTCGGGAGAGCTGGAGGCGGCCAGCGCATCGAGCGCGAGAGCCACGAGGGCGGCGTCGGGTCGACCTGCGCGCTGAACGAACGGACCCACCGACTCGGTATAGGCATCCGTCTGCGTGGGGCGATCGAGACCGTGCGCGACGACCTCTGCCGCGGCGATGGCGATGACGGCGTCGTCTGCGTCGACGTCGGTCTGGCCGATGACCGGGGCCAACGCATCGCGCACGACCGACCAGTCGGAGGCATCGGCCAGGTCGTATGCCCAGTCGCTCGCCGAGTCACTTCCGAACGGTTCTCCACTCCAGGTGCCCATGATCCAACGATAGAACAGCACCTCATGGCGCGGGATAGTCTGGACGTACTGATGGTCGGAGACGCGTGATGAATTCGAGGTGGGCGCGGGTCGCGCGCGGGTTCCTCGTCGCCGCCCTCTCCGTCTTCGTGGCGATGTTCTCGCACGCGGTCGCCGGCGGTTCTGCTCCGGGCGCAGTCGGCTTCGGGCTCGCCCTGACGTTCGCGACTCTGGTGAGCATCGCTATGGCCGGACGGCGGGTCAAACTCGTGCGTATGGCCGCATCCGTCGTCGTGAGTCAGTTCGCGTTCCACATGCTCTTCTCGGTGGGGGCCTCGTCGAGCTCGCAGTTTCACCAGGCCGGCCACCACGGCGTCGTCTCGGTGACGACGGGCGCCGCATCCGTCGTTCCGATGGGGCACAGCGACGCATCGATGTGGGCCTCTCACGCCGTTGCCGCCGTGCTCACCATCGCCTTCCTCTGGCGCGGCGAACGTGCCGTCTGGCGGGTGCTGGCCACGGCATCCCGGCGTCTTTTCGTGGTGCTGATCGGCGCCTTCGTCGTTGTGCCCGTGCGCACGACCCAGGCCGCGCTCGCGGCCGTGCCGGCATCCGTTCGCGCTCTTCGCGACGACCTCGGGGTCGTGCTTTCGGCGCTGCGCCACCGTGGGCCGCCGGTCGGCGCGCTCTCCGCCGTCTCCTCCCTGGTCTAGCGCCGCCTTCTGCGACGCCCGTTCGTCGGGGCTCGGCGGGAGCGATACCTCGATTCCGCAGATCATCTGCAGCCGGGCACGCGGGAACGCGCGGCTCTCAGCCTTTCGCCCGGCCGCGCAACCAGGAGCATCCGTCGTGACCCAACAGACAGACGTCGACACCACACAGAACGAGGTGACGACGCGCACCGTGTCGCTCGCCCACATCGGCTGGATCGAGATCGTTCTGCTGCTCTGCGTGCCGGGCAGCGTGGCCCTCGCGCTCGCGGGCATGGTCTACACCGGCGCGTTCACCAACATCCTCATGGACCCGGGGGTGCTCACGACCCGAGGCCTTCCCATTGCCCGAGTGGTGCACGACGCCTCGGCCGCTGTGACAATCGGTCTTCTCGTGCTGGCCTCGGTGGCGCTGCCCGGGCAGAAGAAGGTGCCCGGCGTCGTGAGCTATACGCAGTGGACCGCCGCTCGCTGGGCCGCCCGCTCGGCCGCGGTGTGGGCCGCCGCCGCCATCGTCGGTCTCTTCCTCACCGCCTCGAATGCCATGGGTCCGGTGTCGTCGTCGGTGTTCACGACCCAGTTCGTCTTCTTTGCGACCGAACTCGAGCTGGGCCAGTCGCTGCTCGTGTCGATCGCCTGCATCCTCATCGCGTTCGTCACCCTGTTGCTCACCAAGAACGTGTCGTGGGTGGCCTTCGCGACGGTCATGAGCATCCTGTCGTTGCTGCCCCTGTCGCTCTCAGGCCACGCGGCCGGGTCAGACGAGCACGCCAACGCGGTCAACAGCCTGGCGATCCACCTCATCGGGGTCACCGTGTGGGCGGGCGGTCTCACGGCCCTCATTCTGCTGCGGCGTCGCCTGGGGTCGAGCCTGCCGGTGGTGGTGGCCCGATACTCGGTTCTGGCCGGGTGGGCGTTCGTCGCGGTCGCGGCATCGGGCACGATCAACGCCATGCTGCGTCTGTCGTCGCCCGCCGATCTGCTCGGCGGCTACGGTCTGCTGATTCTCATCAAGATCGTCATTCTCGTTCTTCTCGGGCTGGCCGGAATCTGGCATCGGCGACGGGTCATTCCGCAGTTGGTGCGGCATCCCGATCGGCCCGCGCTCTTCGCTCGGCTCGCGGTCGCCGAGATCGTGCTGATGGCCGTGGCCATGGGCGTCTCGGTTGCCCTGTCGCGAAGCGCGCCGCCCGTGTCACAGGCGCCTGTCGAATCCGGGGACACGCGCCGCGGGCTGCTCGGCTTTCCGTTTCCCGAGCCCGTCGACACATGGCGCATGCTCACGTCGGTTCATGTCGACTGGCTGTTTCTCTCGGCCGGCGTCGTTCTGGCCGCGCTGTACATCGCCGCCGTCGTTCGGCTGCGTCGGCGGGGCGACGCCTGGCCCGTGATGCGCACGGTCAGCTGGGTCGCCGGATGCGTCGGGCTGATTTATACGACCAGTGGCGGCCCCGGGGTCTACGGCGCCGTTCACTTCAGCACGCACATGATCCAGCACATGGGATTGATGATGTTCGTGCCGCCGCTGCTCGTTCTCGGTGGACCGATCTTGCTCGCCCTGCGGGTTCTGCCGAAGCGGCATGACGGCAGCCGCGGGCCGCGAGAGTGGATCCTCATTATGGTGCACTCCCGCTATCTGAAAGTTCTGTCGTACCCGGCCGTCGCGGGAGTGATCTTCGCCGGCAGTCTCGTGGCGTTCTACTACACCGACTGGTTCCAGTACTCGCTGCAGACCCACCAGGGGCACATCCTCATGTGTCTGCACTTTCTCGCCAGCGGCTACCTGTTTTTCTGGGTGCTCATCGGAGTCGACCCCGGCCCCGGCCGGCCGAGCTACCCGCTGCGGCTCATCCTGCTGCTCGCGACGCTGGCGTTCCACGCCTTCTTCGGCCTCGCCATCATGTCGGCCACGAACGTACTCGCGATCGACTGGTGGCACGCGCTCGGATACACCGACACGGCGGCGCTGCTCGCCGATCAGCAGGTGGGCGGCGCGATCGCGTGGGGCGCGGGCGAGCTTCCAGTGGTGCTGGTCGCCCTGATGGTGGTGCGGCAGTGGGTCGCGTCAGACGAGCGCACGGCGAAGCGCACCGACCGCACGGCAGACCGCGATGGCGATGCCGAGCTGCGCGCCTACAACGAGCGGCTGCTGAAGATCGGCGACCGCGACCGGCGGAGTGGCGACGCGTAAGGGCCTCTCGTAGGGGACACACGCAAACGGGAGGAACCACGCGCATCCGACGCACATGGGGCGTTGATGTGCGAAATCTCCTCCCGTTCGAGGCGTCGGGCGGAGATATCGACCCTCCGTCGGCCTCTGCACCCCGGTGCCCACGAATCTCCGTCTGATCCGCTGCGCTGGCGTCGCCCGCAGCCCGTCGACAGTTCAGGGAATCCGGTGGGCCGTATTGAGATCGCCCCCCGATCGTCGAGACTGGATGCATGACGAACGTTTTCGGGATAGATGTCGCCGTCGAACTTCAGCAGGTCGACAAGCACTGGACTCCTCGGGTCGTGGGCCGGGTGAACGACCAGTACATCAAGGTCGCGAAGCTGCTCGGCGAGCTGATGTGGCACGCGCACGACCAGGAGGACGAGATGTTCCTGGTGCTCTCGGGTCGTCTTCGTATCCAATTGGAGGGCGGCGACGAGGTCGTGCTCGACCCCGGCCAGTTCTATGTGGTGCCCCGTGGGGTTCGGCACAACCCCGTGGCCGAGAACGAGGTCGAGATCATGCTCATCGAGACGGTGACCACCGCGCATACCGGCGACGTGGCATCCGAGAGATCTGTGCCGATCGACCAGCAGCTCGGGTCCTTCAGCTGACGCAGCTCGCGCCTATCGCGCCGGTAGCTTCGCGTGTTGCCACTTCGGTTGACGCGAACTGGCAACTCGCGCACTCCAGGCAGCGCGAACTGGCAACTCGCGTCCGAATGCGCGGCGGCGGCGGCGCCGGAGTCATCCCTTCGGATGGACTTTCCGGCAATCCGCGTCGTTCCTGGGGATACGTCTCGGCGACGCGCGAACGAACGGGGCCCGCAGCGCTTGTCGCCCGTCACGATGGACTCATAGCGTCGAGCTTTGTCGGCACGAGACGAAGTATCTGAGCCCGCCGACCCGAAGCAAGGAGAACGACATGGACGAGTCTCGAGACACCTCCGACGACACGAAGCGCACCGCGAGCTCGACGTTCCTTCGAGTCGGCACGACAGCCGCGGCGGCCTGCCTGATCGCCGGATCCATCGCGGGCCTCGGCGCGATGGGAGCCCTCGCGTCGCCCAGCAGCTCGTACGCCGAGGTCTCGGCATCCGGCGACACCTCGTCACCTGATCCGAAAGCGGCAGCGCCGGAGTACACCGACGCCGATCGGGCTGCCTTCGCTGCGTCGCCCTATGCCGAAGACGCACTCAACCTGGCAGCAATCTGGGGAACCGATACCGAGTGGGCGGAGGGCAAGGCCGGCTCGAAGATCCAGGCCGGTATTCCCCTGCCCTTCGCCGCGGGAGAGGCGATGAGCTTCGCCTACACCCCCGACCAGAAGCGACTCGCACTGCAGTTGACGACCGTCGACATGTCCGGAATCGTGCGCGTAGCCGCAGTCTGGGGTTCAGCAGACCTCTACAGCGCGAAAGCAGATATGGGCGCGCTGCTTCTCGCACACCAACCATTGCCCGCCATGCCGGCAGCGTTCTCCGATGACGACAAGGTTCGAGCGTTCGGCTTCAGCGGATACACCGACGATGATGCGGTCAAGCTCGCCGGACTCTGGCAGACAGATACGTACAGCGCCATCCTCCGTGCCGGAGCAGAACTGCTTGCGGGCCACGAATTGCCCCTGTGATGACTGTCCTGCACGAGCGCATCGGCTTCGAGATCGAACTCCTCGCGCCAGACGGAGCGGGCAGGCGCACCCTCGCCGAGCGCATCTGCCGCGAGCGGGGAGGGCGCGTCGAGCGCTTCTTCCACACCGACTCGGAGCCGTCGCTCGTGCCGGGCATGGGTCACTTCTGGCACCTGACCCCGGGGTTCGCAGTGATCGACTCGTCGGGAGCGCCGGTCGCGACCTTCGTCGACGACGTGACGATCACGGCGGATATCGCCCGAGACAGAACACGGGCGACGCCGGATGCCGGTGGCCGGGTCGCCGACGCGTCACCGGCATCCGACGAACACAGCTACCGGATATTGTCTGACGACGCCCGGCTGCTGCGGCTCATCGCAGGCCACACGCCGCCCGACACTCCGTTTCCTCGGGTGCTCGACGACGTCGCCGCTCTGTTCGGAAGTCGAGTGGAGACGATCGGAACGGTGCGCCGCCTACGAGACCGCGCCGGCGCCAGCATCGCCATGGCAACGTCGCTCGCTGCCGGGCGGGAGCGCCCGTGTGAAATCGTCACTCCTCCGCTGAGCAGCGATCACGAAGCAGCGCTCGAGAGCCTGCTGATGCCGGCCCGCGAGCTCGGATTCACGGTGCCCGTCGAAGCCGCCGTTCACCTGCACTTCGATGGGGCTCCGTTTCGCTCGGTGGCGGCCTTCTCGAACCTCGTGCGTCTCTTCGGGCACTGGCGCGAGGCGCTTCGTGTTGCGCTCGGCACCAATCCCGCTTGCACGCGGCTCCAGGCGCTGCCCCCGTCGCTACTCGAGCTTGTCGAGAGCGAGAGCGCGAACGCCGACGCGAGCGCCGGGTCTTCCGACGCCGAACGCTGGAGCGCGCTGCAGTCGGCCGCACGATCCACCGGACTGTCGAAGTACTTCGACGTCAACCTCACGGCGCTGCTGACCGACGCACCCGCGCGAGACACGCTCGAGGTGCGCATCCTGCCCGGCGCGCTGCGCGCATCCGACATCGTGTGGCGGGCCGCCTTCGTAGAGGCGCTTCTCGCGCGCTGTCGCGATCCCCTCGCCTTTCCGCGGCCGACCTCGGGCGACGCGGTCGCGGCGGCCGTCGAGCTCCGCGCTCTCGTCGGGTTCACCCCCGAGCGCGAGAAAGCCACCGACAGCGATGCGGCGCTAGCGTGAGTGACATGTCCACGATCAGGCCGCTTCTGATCACCGCGCAGAAAGACGACGCAATGGCCGAGCAGGGCGTGATCACACGCATCCGGATGTTTCTCGCCGCGCCCCGCAGGCGGCGTCTCGTCATCATCGGTGCCGCCGGGGTCGCGTACCTCATCGGCCTCGCCGTCGCGCTGCGCTTCGACTGGTACCCGCAGGGGTTGCCCGGATACGTCTACCTCGGCCTCTTCGCCGTCTTGGGCGCCGCGACCGCGCGCCGATGGCCGGTGGAGACGCTGGTGCTGGTGACGTGCTACACCGCCTACACGACGCTGGCCCCCCTCCCGCCGCAGCTCTACGGGCTGTATCTGGGGGCGCCGCAAGCGCTGGTTCCCCTCGCGATCGTGGTCTTCATCATGATCTCGGATGGCGGGCCTGTCGTCGCACCCGCTGCGACCTTCGGCACGCTCGCTCTGCTCGTGATTCTGCCGTGGCGAGACATCGTGGGTCTTCTCGTCGAGTCGCGCCCGCTCAGCGAGGCCCTTCTGCTCGACAGTGGAGAAGACCGCTCAGTTCTGGTGGCCGAGCTGGTTGCCTGTGCCCTGGTGATCGTCTTCGCGCTGATGCTGCGCAGACAGCGCCGCGTGGCCGAGGAACTGGCTGCGAAGAATCGCGAGCTCACGCAGCTGCGGGCGGCGGAGGTGTCGCGCATCGCCGAGCAGGAGCGCACCCGCATCGCACGAGGTATGCACGATGAGGTGGCCCACCACGTCGCAGCCCTCGTGATCCGCGCGCAGGCCGCTTTGCGGGTCGCCAATGGGCAGCCGGAGCCGCTCGAGCAGGCGATGCGCGACATCGCGACGAGCGGGCAAGACGTGCTCGCGCGCATCCGAACCGTCGTGCGCGTGCTGAAGTCGCCGCCGAAGACCAACGCGGCGGCGCCGCTTACCCTCATCGACGAACTCGAGGCGCTCTTCGCCCGCGTGCGATCGATCGGCTACGACGTGGATGCCGCGGTGCGCGTAAGCGACGAGGTTCCGGCCGAGTATCGCTCGGCGATCGCCGCGGCTGTGCAGGAGAGTCTCACCAACACGATGCTGCACTCGGCCGCTCACAGCGTGCAGGTCGAGGTCGCGGAAGAACCGCTCGTCTGGACGGTCAGGGTCAGCGACCCCGGCCCGGCGCGCGAACGATTCGCCGACATGCCGAAGGGCGGCTCTGGGCTCGAGTTTCTGGCGGATCGGCTCGCGTCTCTCGGCGGCCAGCTCACGAGTGGCACCGATGGTGAGGGGTGGACCGTGACCGCCCAGCTGCCGCGCACCGCCGCGGGAACACAGCAACGAAAGGCAGCTCTATGACCATCCGTGTGCTCGTCGCCGACGACCAGCCCATCGCCCGTGCCGGCATCGCCGCCATGCTCGACGCCGAGAACGACATCGACGTGGTGGGCCAGAGCGCCGACGGCGAAGACGCGGTGCGCGATGCGCGCGCGCTCAGCCCAGACGTGGTCGTCACCGACATCCGGATGCCGCGACTCGACGGCATCTCGGCGACCCGGCGCATCCTGGCCGATCTCCCCTGTGCGGTCGTGCTGATCACGACCTTCGACGACGACGAGTATCTCTTCGATGGCATCGCTGCGGGTGCCTCGGGATTTCTGCTCAAGGACTCCGGCCCGGATCTGCTCGCTGCGGCCGTGAGGTCTGCCTCGCGCGGCGACTCCCTGATCGACCCCGCCATGACCCGTGCGCTCATCGAGCAGACGGTCGCGCCGACCGGAGTCGGGCAGCCTCACGTGCCTCGCCCTGAACAGCTCGCGCTGCTCAATGAGTTGAGCGAGCGTGAGCGCGTTGTGCTCGAGGCCGTGGCCCGCGGTCTCAGCAATGTCGAGATCGCCGCCGAGCTCTGGGTGAGCGTGCCGACGGTCAAGTCGCATATCTCGAGCGTGCTCGCCAAGACCGGTACTCGTACTCGAGTGCAGGCGGCGGTCTTCGCCTACGAGTGCGGGTTCATGACGCCGGGGGCGTAGACGCGGAGCGCGTAGCCGTCCTGCGCCGGAGCGGCGGGATGGACGCGACGAACAGGCTCGCGGCTGAACCGAGCCCGACGATCACGAGGATGAGGTTCGCGTCGTCGGCGATGGCTCCCACGATGGCGCCGACCGCTGCCGCTGCGAGCATGGCGCCCCCGAGCCAGTAGAAGCCCGACCAGAAGAGCCGCCCGAAGAAGAGAAAGTGCAGGCCGACGATCGCCGAGATGAGGGCGATTCTGAACTGACTCTGCGCAGTGGCGGTAAGAACGAGGTTTCCCCCGATGATGGCGACCACCTCGGCCACGACGATGATCACGTAGGCGCGCGAAGAGAACAGCGTGCGCCCGGGGGCGGGAGCGCCCTTCGCGGTCTGCGCGTACCGTTTCACCGCCGCGATCACGATGATGAGCCCGATCAGGGTGGCGGCGAGTTGGGTGCACAGAGCTGCGAAGTGAGGCAGGCCCGACGAGGCCCAGAAGCCCCAGGCCACCCCGAAGACGCCGGAGACGAGCGAGCCGATCAGTGCCCCTCTGTCGGACTCTGCGATGTCATCTCGCAGAGACTTGCGTTCGGGGAGCCGATCCATGCGGGCACCATAACAGTGCGGCCTGGTTGATCGACAGAGGCGCATAGGCTGCATCCCATGATCGAGTTGCTTGAGCCGCCCCGGCTGACTGTGCCATCGACCGCCCTGAAGACGTCGTACCTCGTCGGTGAGCAGGCAGACATGCGTCATCGAGGGTCGGATACGTCGTGGCTCACGGCCGCCAGCCTCGACTTCGACGCGTTCGTCGCTGAGAGAACCGGAGTGCGCGAGCGTTGGGGCGTTGCATCCGAGCTCTTCTGGTTCGCGTCGGGCGAGTATTACGTCGGCTCGCTCGTGATCAGGCACGAGCTCACCGACGACGAGGGCGGAGGCCACATCGGCTATCACGTCGTGTATCCCTGGCAGCGTCAGGGTCACGCGACCCGGATGCTTCGGGAGGCTCTCGTGAAGTGTGCCGGCCTCGACATCGAGCGGGCGCTTCTTACGGTCGCTCCCGAGAACGCCGCATCGATCGCGGTCGTTCGCCGCAATGGCGGTGTCGAAGACAGCCTCAACGATGAGGGCGAGATGCGCTTCTGGATCGACACGGCCTCGGCCTGACGCGGTTTCCGCGTCGGCACACGACAAACGGGAGGAGATACGCGCATCCGACGCAGATAGCGCGCCGATGTGTGAAATCTCCTCCCTTTTGACGAAGAACGAGCGGAGATCAGTGCATCCGAGCCGTATATGGCACCGGTTAAACGGATCTCCGCCCATTCCGCACGTGTCTCCGACCACCGACACACGAGGCGGCTTTCCCGCTCGGAACCCGGGTCACCGCATCCACGATCACTCGGTCGATAGTGCAGCGCGCACCGGCTGACGCAGAACCGTCTTGAGCTTCTGCGGCGCCGTTCTGCGAGCGTCACTCAGATAGACCTCGTGATGCAGTCCGTTGAACGTCAGCCCGTTCTGCGGCAGATACTCGTCGTGCAGTCGAGCGAGTGTCGGCCCCTCGTCGTCGTACGACCCCACGTGCAGAATCTGGATGCTGCGCCCCTCGTCGAGCGTGATCAGTCGCGTCGTCGACAGGGCCGGGTTGGGCTTCTTCGCGGCGATCGTCGTCAGGGCGGCGGCCACGTCGTCTGCCGTGATCCACTCGGGCTGGTTGATCAGCGCCGTCCACCGCCACGAATCCTTGTCGCGTGACACGAAGACGCCTGCGTCATCGGCGGTCCAGAGCGCTTCGAGCGGGCCCACCACAAAGTCGCGCCCCCGCGCTTTGCTGGCGAACTTGATTGTGTACGAGGTAGAGAACAATGCTTCGATGGCCGCGGCGTAGGCGGGGGCCGTGTTCGGGTCGCCTTCGCCATCGACGGCGAGGTAGTTCAGCGGCGGCACCAGCACGTCGCTGAACGTTGTGGCCGACGGCGAGTAGAGCGCTGAATGCTCTTTCTTCACGTCGTACTTCTGCATGATCGGCAGACTAACCGGCCCACGCTGCCGTCGCTACGACGAAAACCACGAAGGCCCGAGTCGTGGACCCGGGCCTTCGTCGTGACGTGCTGATCGAGATCAGTGCTCGTCGTAGTGCTCGCCGTGCGCGGCGTGCTTGTGACCGTCGTGGTTGTAGTCGGTGTGGTCACCGTGCTCCACGGCCTCGTGGCCGCAGTCGGCTCCGTGGGCGTGCTCGTCGACGGTGTGCTCGGCGACGCTCTCGTGCTCGTCGTAGTGGTCGTCGTGCAGAGCGTGGTGGTGGGTGCCGTGCACGTAGTCGGTGTGACCTTCGTGCTCGACGGCCTCGTGGCCGCAGTCTGCGCCGTGGGCGTGCTCGGTGACGGTGTGCTCGGCGTGGATCTCGGTGGTGCTCATGATTGTTCCTTCTCTTCGGGTGAGTCTTCGATGACGTGCGCGATCGCATCGTCGATGACGTGTGCGATGTGGTGGTCGGCAAGCTGATACTCGGCTTCTCGGCCTATGCGGGAGACGGTGATGATGCCCGCCTGACGCAGCGTCTTGAGATGCTGCGATACGAGCGGCTGCGACATTCCGCTGAGGCCCGTGAGCTCGCTGACCGTGGCCGGCTTGTTCGACAGGAGCCTCAGAAGAATAAGCCGCGACTCAGACCCCAACACCTTGAAGAGTGCCGCGGTGGCTTCGAGCCCTGCTTCTGCTGCCATGACTCGATCTCACCACACGTATAAACAAATGACAATATATTTATCTAATTGATAATGATCGTCGTGTAGATGTCGTCGTCGGCGCGGCTGCCTGTTCGTCATTTCTGTAAAACAGAGTGGGCAGTATCATCGTTTGCGTCAATGTCATGCAGAAGAGAAGGCGAATTCATGACGGCACGCTCGAAGACTCAATCCACCGTTCTCGCCGCGGTTGCGGCGACTCTGATGGTGGCCCTGATGAGCGGATGCGGCACCTCGGGAGATAAGGCGACGGCCGGTTCAGACACGGCCGGTTCCGGGGCTGGCCAGACCGGGGCGCCGGCGCCGGAGGGCGGAGCTGCCTCCGCGCCAAGCTCCACCCCGGGCGCCGACGAGGGGTTCCCCAGTTGCGACGAGGTCAAGGCCGCACTCGGTGCAGAGGTCGCCGGACTGATCGAGATCGAGGGGAGCGAGAACGGCGTTTCGACGGGCTATATGGGGCCGGCGCTCGGCTGCGTTTGGTACACCCCCGAGACGAACGCGTCGAACATCAACATCGGAGAATACGGCGGCATCTCTGTCGGAGTCTCGAGGGATCCCTCGTTCACGGAGGAGAGTATGGAGCCGCTGGGCTGGGTCATCCAGGATCCACGGGTGTCGGCGGCGGGCGCATGGGCCGTGAGGGTCGGTGGTCAATACGACCCGGCGGCTCAGATCGATGTGGCCGGAGTGCAGGTGGTTCGCGATGGCGTGGTTGTCGTCTTCACCTCGTCGGGCGTCGCGCTGCAGGATGTGCCGCAGCTGGCTTCTCTGACGAACGAATGGGCGCTCGGTGGTGGAGTCGCGATCCTCGATCTGATGGGCTGAGATCGATCTGATGGACTGAGAAACGGCCCAAGCTGGGTGCGATGGCCTTGTCGGATGACCCGGATTGCTGTAGAAATCCATTAGACGATCGTCTAGCGAGAGATCCGTTTCTCGTTCCGTTGCCATGCCGCTGTCGATTTCGATCGTCACGCTGCGCGGTTGATACGCCTGACCCGAAAGGCTTTCCTGTGCTCCGCTTCCCCCACCGTGCCGCCATGCTGAGAGCGGGCGTCGTCGTCGCTGCGACTCTTGCCGCCAGCGTCGTCGCCGTCGCTCCGTCTGCCTGGGCTTCTGATTCTGGCAACGCCGATACCGTCTCGCTTCAGCTTCCGCACGTTCTTCCCCTGCAGGTCACCCCCGAAGACGCCGAGCGGGCGGTCGAGTACTGGACGCCGGAGCGGATGGTTGCTGCTGAGCGGGCGACGGACTCCGGCGAGCCGACGAGCGCGCCCGATAGCTCACATCACACCGCGTTGCCGAGCGCCGCCGGCGACGAGATTGCCGAGTCGGCCGAAGGCGCGACCGCAACGGCCACACCGGTTTCCGTAGCCCAGCAGGTCGCTCCTGTGTCGCACATCGGCCGCGTCTTCTACACGCTCAACGGCGCCGATCACGCCTGCAGCGCCAATGTCGTGCAGTCGGCAAACCGTTCCACTGTTGCGACCGCGGCCCACTGCATGACCGGCGACGGCGGGTTCTCCGTGAACTCCGTGTTCGTGCCCGGCTACGAAAACGGTGAGGCGCCCTACGGTAGCTGGCCGGTCGTCGCCGGTGAGATCGCGGGCGGGTTCACCGAGAACAATGCCGATCAAGCCGACGACACCGGGTTTCTGGTGGTCGCGCACAACGACGACGATGCCGACATCGTCAGCGTGGTCGGTGGTTCACCTGTTCTCTTCAACCAGTCGCCAACCCAGGAAGGCAGCGTCTTCGGGTACCCGGCGGCGGGCCGCTTCAACGGTGAGACGTTGCAGACCTGCAGCGGTCAGTTCGAGGCGTTTGCCAACCTCCAGCAGATCGACCTGCCCTGTGACATGAACGAGGGCGTGTCTGGCGGTCCGATGTTCGAGGGTGACAGTCCTGAGGGGGCGCAGTTCGCCAACGAAGATGCGCGGTACGAGGACTACTCCCACATCATCGGTCCGATCTGGCAAGACAACGAGGAGTCGGCCTACAATCTGGCCGCAGCTGTCGCCGTCTCGGCCCAGTAGTGCCCTCGGGGCGCCCGTCGATCCTGTCTATCGATCGCCGGGCGCCTGCTCAATCGTCGTCATCGAGCAGCATGCCTACGGAGGTCGCGCAGGTGTCGCCGCGCCAGGCCTCGATGCCCTCGCGAACGGCGAAGCCCGCTATCACGAGGCCCGCGATCGCGTCTGCCCACCACCAGCCGAAGAAACTGTTGAGCACCAGCCCGGCCAGTACGGCGGCCGATAGATAGGTGCAGATCAGGGTCTGCTTCGAGTCGGCGACTGCGGTGGCCGATCCCAGCTCGCGACCGGCGCGCCTCTCTGCCAGCGACAAGACCGGCATGATCACAACGCTCGCCGCGGTAATGACGATGCCGAGCGGGGAATGCCGCACCTGATCGCCGCCGACGAGGGCTGCGACCGACGACACTGTCACATACGCGGCAAGCGCGAAGAAGGCCACCGCGATCACTCGCAGCGTGCCCTTCTCCCAGCGCTCGGGGTCGCGTCGCGTGAACTGCCACGCGACGGCCCCCGCTGACAGAACCTCGATCACGGAGTCGAGCCCGAAGCCGATAAGCGCCGCCGACGACGCGAGGGAGCCGGCTGTGATGGCCACGATCGCCTCGACCACGTTGTACGCGATCGTCGTGCCGACGATCAGCCGGATGCGGCGCTGAAGAAGCCAGCGTCCCTCGGGGGCCGCAGCGGGCGCGATCGTCATGTGCACACGCATCCGGGGCCCTCGCAGCAGTCGGGCTCGACGAACAGAACGACCCTCAGCAGCTCGTCGAGTGCGGGCGCAAGGTGCTCGTCGGCCAGTCGGTAGGCGGTGCGTCGGCCCTCGGGCAGCGCTTCGACCAGGCCGCATCCGCGCAGGCACGCGAGCTGGTTCGACATGACCTGGCGTGAGACGGCGAGGCGATCGGCCAGGTCAGACGGATAGGCCGGCGCCTCCCGCAGGGCCAGCAGGATGCCGGTGCGGGTCGGATCGCCGAGGGCATGACCCAGCCGCGAGAGCGCTGCGGTGTGCGAGAGCGTTGCTGTGGCCGTGGTCATTTCTCGATAGTACAGCGAATCGTGAACTATCGGGTATGCCGCCCGTTGGCTCAGCGGCCGACGAGTCCCAGGTGCTGCTCGTTGTAACGCTCGCCCTGCACGCCGAGCCGGGCGGCGATTCCGTCGAGGGCCGCTATGTCATCTGCAGACAGCACGGCCTGTGTCGAACCGGCGTTCTCGATGACGCGTTCGATTCGTCGGGTGCCGGGGATGGGCGTGATCCACGGTTTCTGCGCGAGCAGCCAGGCGAGCGCGATCTGACCGGGTGTCGCGCCTCGGTCGGCGGCGAGCTTCACCACGTGGTCGACGAGTGCCTGGTTCGCCGCGCGGTTCTCCGCCTCGAACCGTGGAATCGTTCCTCGCACGTCGCCCTCGGAGAAGGGCGCGCTCGTGTCGATCGTTCCGGTGAAGAAGCCTTTGCCGAGCGGGCTGAAGGGCACGAAGCCGATGCCGAGTTCCTCGAGCACGGGCAGCACCTCGGGTTCGGGGTCTCTCGTCCACAGCGAGTATTCGCTCTGGACGGCGGTCACGGGAAACACCGCGTGCGCCCGCCGAATGGTCGGCGCAGACGGCTCAGACAGCCCGAAGTGCCGCACTTTGCCGGCCTTCACCAGCTCGCCCACGGCGCCCGCCACGTCTTCGATGGGAACGTCCGGGTCGACCCGGTGCTGGTAGAAGAGGTCGATCACATCGGTACGGAGGCGGCGAAGTGACGCGTCGGCGACCGCACGAATCTGCTCGGGCCTGCTGTCGAGCCCCTCCGACCTGCCGTTCTGGATGTTCCACCCGAATTTGGTCGCAATGGTCACCTGATCGCGCACCGGCTCCAGAGCCTCTCCCACCAGTTCTTCATTGGCGTAGGGGCCATAGACCTCAGCGGTGTCGAAGAAGGTGATCTGTTGATCGACCGCGCCGCGCAGCACCTCGATCATCTCTTCGCGGCTGCCGGGGTTGGGCCCGTAGCTCTGAGACATGCCCATGCAGCCCAGGCCGATCGCCGACACGGTGAGTCCTTGGCCGAGTGTGCGTGTGTGCATCGATCTCCCGCTTTCTGTCTGGGTTGCGCGACCATTCTCTCTCCGTGGCGGGCATCTCGTCAGATCGAGATCGACACTTCGACCGCGTGGTCTGCCTCGGTTTCGCCGAGTGAGACTTGGCGCACCTCGCGACCAGTGAAGGTGACGTCGCGTTCGGCCAGCCCGTCGAAGAGGGCGACGATCGCGGGATGCGTCGCTCCCTCGGCGAGGGTTTCGCCACCGGTCGGGCGCCAGAGCGCAGTGAGTTCCGTGCGCTCGGGCAGTACTCCGACGGATGCTCGTGGCCCGACGGTCTGCGCGTCGAGTTCCGTTGCGGTCGGCCAGCAGAGGGCCAGCTCGACGGCATCCTGATCGCGGCTGCGGAGCGCCGTCCACGGTCCGCCGCTGGGAGCGACGCCCGCGCTCTGGAGAATCTCGAACATCTCGGCGAATGCGGCGTTGGCGTCGTCGTTGCTCTGATCGACGTCGTCATCCATGCCGATCTCGAGCACGCGAGCGATGTAGGGCTGCGCGGGCATCTGCCGTTCGCTCACCATGATGGGAACGCGGAGCGCGCGTAGCTCGGTCTTGGCCGAGTCGAATGCGCGATCCTCTGCGGCGCGATCCGCGAGCGTCTGTCTGCGATGAGTGTCGAGCGCGTCGAGGGCGGCGTCGGATGCGAGTGCCTGGGTGACCGCCGCGAGCGGCACCCCGGCCTCGCGCAGCGCCCGAACGACAACGCCCGAGCGAACCTGGCCCTCGTCGTACTCGCGATAGCCCGAGAGCGCATCGACATCCGACGGCGGCAAGACGCCCCTGTCGTCGTAGTGTCGCAGCGCCTTGACGCTCAAACCTGTTATTCCGGAGAACTCGCCGATCTTCATCATGAGTCCAGCATCGCGGCTCCCGTGAGGGGAGGGTCAAGCCGAGGCTCGGCATTGGGTTAGTTGGTGCCGCTGTCCTTCCGCGGTGCTGTCGGTCATAAGAGGCCTCCAAGCACGGCACCGGTCAGTGCGGCGGCGATGCTGAGACTGAGCATTCCGAGGCTGTTGACCAGGGCTGATAGGTATCGGTGTTGCTGGATGAGTCGAACGCTTTCGAAGCTGGCGGTACTGAAGGTGGTGTAGCCGCCGAGGAGCCCGGTTCCGATGATCAGCCGCCATGCATCCGGCAGGATGTCGCGGAGCATGATCTCGGTGACGAACCCGAGCAGCAGCGCCCCGGTGACGTTGATGATCATCGTCCCGATCGGGAACGTGGTCCGAGTGTGCGCCTTGATCGTCCCGTCGACGATCAGACGGAGGACGGATCCGATTCCGCCGGCGGCGGAGAGACCGAGGAACAAGAGCGGTGTCACCGGTCACCTCCCGCTGCAGCGAGCTGGCGGCGGTGATGGCCGGCGGCCAGACCTATCCCGGTCAGTGTCGCGACCGCACCAACGACCACCGTGACGACGGCGTACCCCGCGCCGTCCCATAGCTGCCCTCCGGCGAGGAGGAATCCGGTGTCGGTGGCGAGAGCGCTGTACGTGGTGAACCCGCCGGCGAACCCCGTGCCGAGCAGCAGCCGCAGCGTGCGACGGCGGCCTTCGTCAGGGCCCCTTCGGGCGAGGGATTCCAAGAGGGCTCCGAGGAACAGGGCGCCGGCGATGTTGATCAGGAAGATCGCCACCGGGATACCGGCCATCGGTGGGATTGCGAGGCTGACGGCCTCGCGCGCCGCAGAGCCGACGGTGCCGCCGACGGCGACGAGGCTGATGTATCGCCATCGCAGATGGATGGGCCGCGCCGGGCCCGACACGGGTGCGTCGGAGACGTTCGTATCGGGGTCTATCGGAAGCATGTCTTCCGGGTCTGATCGTCGGGCGCGGTTGGGGGTGTGGTGGCTGGTGTAGTCATCCATGGGGTCTCCTATCTCACAAGGCGCACAAAAGTGCCGAGATAGGGACTGTTGTCGACCCAGAAGTCGAGGTTGGTTACGGTGAGCCCCACCGCCGCAGCATCCCAAAAGACGCTATCCACATGATAGCCCTGGCTCGATCAGGGCGCCACGGTGACGCGCGAGGTCCGCGCGGACGAGTCGGGGACGGATGCCCACGATACGCACGGCGGGGCAGGTCTAGTCTTGCCTCGGCTCACTATTCCCGTTGGTCAGTTGTGGAGGTCGTGATGGAACTGAGCATTCCCAGCCCCGATCCGGCGTGGGCGCAATTCCACCTCGGTCCGCTGACTGTGCACATTTACGCGCTATGCATCTTGACCGGCATCATCGCCGCGATGCTTATTACCCAGCGCCGGCTCTCGCGCCGGGGTGCGGAGTCGGGCGTGGTGCTCGACATCATCATGTGGGCAGTGCCCCTGGGTATCGTCGGTGCCCGTTTTTATCATGTATTCACCCACATCGGCGACTACTTCTTCCCCGGAGCGAACCTCTGGGATGTATTCGCGATCTGGGACGGAGGGAACGCGCTCTACGGGTCCCTGCTCGGAGGCGCAGTCGGTGCCTACATCGGCTGCCGTCGCGCCGGAATCCGGTTCTGGTCCTTTGCAGACGCTCTCGCCCCGGCAATGCTTGTCGCACAGGCCATCGGCCGGCTCGGAAACTACTTCAACCACGAACTCTTCGGCCTCCCCACCACGCTTCCGTGGGGGCTTCAGATCGAAGCCAGCAACCCCAAATTCCCTGCAAACCTCCCCGACGGCACCGTGTTCCACCCTCTGTTTTTGTACGAGATCATCTGGAATCTCGCGGGGGTGGCGATCCTTCTGCTGCTCGAGCGGCGCTTCCACCTGCAATGGGGAAAGCTGTTCGCCCTCTACCTCGTCTGGTACGGACTCGGACGAAGCTGGCTCGAGGCCATCAGGATCGACCCCACCAGCGATGGATTCCTTAACATTCCGGACAACGTGTGGGCATCGTTCGCCGCCGTCGCCCTCGGAGTCATCCTCTTCATCATCCACACCCGGCACCACACCGGCGCGGAACCCTCGATTTTCCGCGATGGGCGCACACCGCCCAACGCCACAACGTCTGGCATTGAGGAAGATCCGGACGCCGAGATGGCCCACGCCTCCACACAACCCAGCCGACGCGAGTCGGACTAAGGTCGTGCAACCAGGCCGGCCCGGCTTTTCGATGATGAAGAGCCGGCGGCGGTGCGCGCTACTCTGGACACCATTCCCCGCTGAACACTGAGCGGTCTGACGCCCCCACCCCAAGGAGACGCCCATGTCGGTTGGATTGCTCGCCGTTGTCGATGACATTCTGACCGCCGCTCTCAAGGCGAGTGCCAAGACCGCGGGAGTCGTGATCGATGACGCGGCCGTCACGCCGCAGTATGTTCAGGGCCTCACCCCCGCCCGCGAGCTACCTGTGGTGTGGAAGATCGCGCTCGGAAGCCTCGTCAACAAGTTCGTCATCATCATTCCGATCGCACTGCTTCTCACGGCCTTCGCGCCGTGGGTGCTGCCTTTCCTGCTCATCATCGGCGGCACGTATCTGTGCTTCGAGGGCGCCGAGAAGGTGACCGAGTGGTTCGGGGTGCACCACGGAGAGGGCGACGAAGAGCAGAAGACCGAGAAGAGCCTCGTCTTCGGCGCTATTCGCACCGACCTCATTCTGAGCACTGAGATCATGCTCATCGCCCTCGACAGCCTCGACCCCGACTTCGGCATCTGGCTCACTCTCGGCGCACTCATCGTCATCGGCCTCGGCATGACCCTCCTGGTCTACGGAGCGGTCGCCCTGTTGGTGAAGATCGACGACATCGGGTTGCGATTCATGAAGAGCGCGTCTCGTGGAGTGCGCCGTGCCGGAGCCCGCGTCGTCGCCGCGATGCCCGGGGTCTTCCGCGTCATCAGCATCGTGGGCACCGTCGCCATGTTGTGGGTGGGAGGCCACCTGGTGATCGCAAACCTGGCCGAGACGTTCTGGCACGGTCCATACGACCTGCTGCACGTGATCACTCACGCCGTCGAGGCCGCGGGCCCCGTCGTCGTGTGGGTCGCCGACACCGCGGTGTCGCTCGTGTTCGGGCTGGTGCTCGGAATGATCATCGTCGCGATCCTCCTCGGGGCCTCGCGCCTGCGGAACCGCAACCAGCCGGTCTCTGCCGCGCACTGACCGGGTCGGCTCATCCTGACGCAGTCGAGGTGTTCTGGCCGCTAGGTGTCTGATCGAGGTGACAGTTAGGTTCGTTCGAA
This sequence comes from Agreia pratensis, assembly GCF_900177685.1. GTDB lineage: Bacteria > Actinomycetota > Actinomycetes > Actinomycetales > Microbacteriaceae > Agreia > Agreia pratensis. Next base: position 72,023 of record NZ_FXAY01000005.1, on the reverse strand, counting down.
CTGGCAACACGCTGGCTCGAGCGCTCACTTAGTGGCAACTCGAGGCCGCTCGCGGTTGCGTCATGGCCAACACCTGTCGATGATCGAGAGTGTGACCACGACTTCGCCCACGCTCGAGCACACCAGTTCGCCGGCGACGATGTCGACAGCACTCGGCCGTGTGGTACTCATCGCCTGTGCGGTGATCGCCGCGGCGTCGCTCGCGACCGTGGCGATCGCTTTGCCGCAAGGTGCGCCCACATCGAGTGATCCGGGCGCGCCGGTCGTGCCCTGGTGGGTGGTGCTGGTGCCCGCCGTCGTTGGCATAGCCCTGACGATGGTGTTACCGCACCGAGCCCCTGCTCAACCCTCGGTCGTCGAGAACCGCGCTCGGCATGCCGCGGCAACGTGGAGTCTGCTGGCGCTCGCCATTGTGTTCCCTCTCGTCTCCGGAGTGTTCGACCTCGGCGGGGGAGAAGGCTACGTGCTCGCGAAGCTCGTTCTTTTGATCGCCGTTCCCGCCCTGATCGTGGGTGTTCTGCGCGGCGTGCGGCTGGATCGTGTTCGAGGTGCGTGGCGCTGGTGGGCCGCGGGCGTGGTGGTGATGGTCTGGACGTTGCTTTCGCAGGTCGCGCCATGGAATCCTCCGACCGATCTATCCGGCTTCGACCTCACCACCCTCATCGTGTCTGCCACCGCGACCGCCATCACGGCGGGCCTGGGCGAGGAACTCTTCTATCGTCGGTGGCTGCAGACGCGCCTCGAGGCGTCGCTCGGAGCATGGGCCGGCATCGCGCTCGCATCGCTGGTGTTCGCCCTGATGCACCTCGGGTCGCACTCGACAGGCGAGCCCGTTCTCGACATCGCGCGCGTCGTCGTCGCTCAGGGATCGTTTGGGTTTTTCCTGGGGGTGCTCTGGTGGAAGTACCGCAACCTGACGGCGATCGTCGTCGCGCACGTGATCGTGAACGGGTGGCCCGTCGCCGCTGAGCTCGCGAGCTGACACTCACGCACGAACGGCGATGCTGCTCAGTCGGCCTGCCAGAGTTCGATGCGGTTTCCCTCAGGATCGGTGACCCAGCCGAAGCGGCCAACGCCATGCATGTTCTCGACGCGGGAGTCGACGTCGGCGCCACTGGAGCGAAGCTGTTCGAGCATCGCGTCGAGGTCTGACACGCGAAAGTTCAGCATCACCTGCTGTTTCGCAGACCCGAAATAGTCGCTCCCGACCTCGAACGCCGCGAACACCGTCGGCCCGGACTCCTGCTGCCACGGTGCAGCCGGGTCTACACCCACACCGAGATTGTCGCGGTACCAGGCCGTGAGTGCGTCGGGAGCGACGGAACGGAGGAAGACGCCACCGATGCCGAGAACCTTTTCCATGCCGCCATCCTGCCGCTGGCGGGGACGGGCGTCCAGTCCCATTTTGGGGCACCAGGTATCGCATCCTCTTGCTTTATCGGCAAGACTCCATGCCATGAAGCCAACAGGCGCTTAGCGTTGAACTATGACCTCAACGCACTCCTCTCCACAAGCCCCGGCCCTCGATGACCGAGTCGATGTGGTCGTCGTCGGGGGCGGTGCCGCCGGCCTCGCCGCCGCCATCGCTCTCGCCCGTTCTCGACGCACCGTGATCGTCGTCGACGCCGGGCAGTCACGCAATGCTCCGGCAGCGGGGGCGCACAACGTACTCGGCCACGAGGGCATTCCTCCGCTCGAGCTGCTCGCCCGCGGTCGAGCCGAGGCCGAGGCCTACGGCATGCGCATCCTGAACGGTCTCGTGACCGGCGCATCCGGTGTCGCGGATGACTTCACGCTCGAGATCGACGGCGGCGTGACTCGCCTCACGGCTCGTCGCGTGATTCTCGCGACAGGTCTGGTCGACGATCTGCCCGATGTTCCTGGAGTCGCAGAGGCATGGGGGCACAGTGTTCTGCACTGTCCGTTCTGTCACGGCTGGGAGGTGCGCGACCAGCGCATCGCCGTGATCGGGCGAAACGAGAATGCCATGCATCAGGTGCTGCTGTTCAGCCAGCTCAGCGACGACGTCACGCTGTTTCTGCACGACGCGCCCGAGCCCAGCGACGAGCAGTGGGAGCAGCTCGCCGCGCTCGGCGTACGGGTCGTGACCCCACGGGTAAAGCGGCTCGTCGTCGATGGCGCCCAGGTGCGCGCCGTCGAGGTGGATGGCGGTCGGTCGTTCGAGATGGACGCCGTCGTCGTCGCGCCCGTGTTCCTCGCGCGCACGGAGCTCTTCGAGGCGCTCGGCGGCGAGCGCACGCTCACCCCCTTCGGTGCGCAGGTCGACGCCGATCCCCGGGGAGTGACCGCCGTGCCGGGCGTTTTCGTCGCTGGCAACACGGGACAGCCCATGGCGATGGTCGCCGCCGCGGCAGCATCGGGGGTCATGGCCGGGGCCGCCGCGCACGGAGACCTCGCGGCCGCAGACCTGGCGCGAGCCGTGGCTCAGAGGGCGCAACCGTTCTCGTCAGCGATGGAGCGGAAAGTCACCGAGGCGGTTCTCGGCGATCGGCGACACGGGATCTGAGGTCAGTTCGCGGCTGCGGCGTAGCGTTCGGCCAGTTCGCCGAACGCCGTCGCCAGCTGCGGGGGTTCGACGACCTCTATCGATGCATCGAACCGTCCGAGCGAGGCGGCCAGCGCTCTCCACGACCACGACCCGGCTGTCAGGCTGCAGCTGTCTTCGCCGAGGTCCTCGACAACTCCATCGCCAGCGAACGGCAGCACGTCGCGCGCCGGCAGGCCGAGAATGACGGTGCCTCGGCACGGCCACGCGTCGGCGCTCGCGGAACCTTTGAATCGCGCCGAGACGAACGCGCGCGCATCGCCGCCCGGCACCTGGCGCCGAACGAAGCGCGGCCCGGTCGGCGTGCGAGGTCGGATGCGATCGGCTCGGAAGACCCGCCAGTCCGCCCTGTCGAGATCCCAGGCCACCATGTACCAGCGCCCGCTCGCGGTGATGAGGTGGTGCGGTTCGACGCGACGGGGTGGTTGAGGGATCGCGGCCGCGGCATCGCCGCCGTCTACTCGGCTCGAGTCCGATCCACTGCTCTCGTAGTCGAAGCGCAGCACCTCGCGCCCGCGCACCGCCGCCGAGAGGGCGATCAGCGCATCCGGTGTCACCGAGACCTTCGCCGATTGGCCGACCGCCGCTATCGCCTCGAACTCGAGCGCGTCGAGCCTGTGCCGCAGCCGCGACGGCATGACCTGCCGAACCGTCGTCAGCGCGCGCAGGGCTGCCTCCTCGACCGCGACATCGCTCACGGCCGCCGCCTTCAGCGCCACGGCCAGCGCGACGACCTGCTCGTCGTCGAACAGTAGCGGCGGCAACTCGCTGCCCGCGTCGAGGCGGTATCCGCCATCCGGCCCCATCGTGGCCTGGATGCTGTAGCCCATCTCGCGCAAGCGATCGACGTCACGGCGCACCGTGCGGTGACTGATGTCGAGTCGCTTGGCGAGCATGGCTCCCGGCCAGTCGCGCCGGGTCTGCAGCAGAGAAAGCAGCGTGAGGAGTCGCGAGGTCGAGGCCATGTCCCGATCCTAGATCCGGTCTAGGACAAGAACTGGCCTATACCGCTGCGACCGTAGATGTCGTCGGGCAACCGCGCCGGCACCCTCACCGTCAGGAGCAGTCATGAGCATCACCACCACAACCCACCTCAACTTCACAGGTCAGGCGCGCGAGGCGCTCGAGTTCTACCAGTCGGTCTTCGGCGGCAGCATCACGATCGCCAGTTACAGCGACTTCGGCATGCCCGCCGAGGCTCCGGGAGCTCAGAACGTGGTCTTCGGCCAGGTCGAGAGCGAGGCCGGCTTCCGGGTCATGGCCTACGACATCCCGGGGCAGGCGGGCGATGCTCCGGATGCCTTTGGCGCGGCCACCGCTGACATCGCAGCCGGTGCAGGCACTCGTCGCGCCGGCACTCACCGCGAGAACGGCATGACCATCACCGATCAGTCGTTCTTCGTGTCGGTGCGGGGCGAGACTCTCGCCGAAGTCGAGGGCTATTGGAGCGCGCTGTCGGTCGGCGCATCCATCGTCGAGCCGCTGGCAGCATCCGCCTGGAGCCCGGGCTTCGGCATGCTCACCGACAGCTTCGGCGTGACCTGGATCCTCGACGTGGCGGCGGCCTATCCAGCTGAGTAGTCGTAGCTGAAGCGCGGTGAGATGTCGCAGATGGCGGGCTGTGCTCGAGTAGCGCGCGCCATCTGCGACATGTCACCTGCTCGTGCGGATGCGCCGCGCGTTGATCGCAATGCACGCAAGGACGAGGGCGATGACCCCGGCTGCTGCGGCGACGAGTGCTTCAGAGTGGAGGTGCGTCGAGAGGGGCACCAGAATCCAGGGCAAGACGATTCCCGCCGGGCCCCAGGCCACGATCTCTTGCCAGGGGGCGCGGTAACGGAGAGATTCGGCAGCACTCGCCACGAAGAATAGGCTGATCCCGGCGCTGAGGGAGATCGTGGCGCCTGGCGCCAGGTGGTGTCCGGCTTCGGCGACGGCTGTGCCCAGCGCCGATGCGAACAGCGTGATGCCTGCCACCAGCAGGAACGGCAGGTACATCACCGTGTCGCGCAGTCCGCCGACGTTCCCGCGCAATTGCAGTCTCTTCAACCCGCTCTCGACAGACGAGGTGGCGTAGGTGAAGTAGAACCAGGCGAGCATCGAGACGGCCGCGAACCCCAGGATGGCCGTGAGGCCAGACATCGGTGTCCAATGCGAGTCGAGTTCGGCGATGGTGGTCAAGACAGACTCGCCGAAGACGATCACCACCAACAGGCCCACGCGTTCGGCGAGGTGATCGACATCGAGTGCTGTGCGCAGCCAGGCTTGTTCGCCGTTGAGGAAGACCAGCAGCACGACCTCGACTGCCACAGCTGCTGCCCACAGCGCGTACTGCCAGGGCGGCGCGACCGCGATCGAGGCCAACCACAGCGCTGCGGGGATGCCGCAGTAAAGCGCCGAGCGCCACCACGGAGCGCCCATCGTGCGTCGATTGATGAGCCACGGCACCGCCCAGATGATCCGGATGACGGCGTTGCCGATCGCGAATGCGCCGGCTCGATCGCCGAGGGCATCCGGAACCGACGCAGCCATCACGCCGATCGAGAGCATGGCGATGGTGACGGAGATCCACATGGTGGCGCTTATCCGGGCGCCGAAGAGATTCATCGTGAGGGTCGCGTTCACCCACGCCCACCAGGCGGCGGCCAGGAATCCGACGAAGACGAGTGCGTCCATCCACGATGGATCGCCGTGCATCGTGTGGGCGATCTGGCCGATGTAGGCCACGATCACGAGGTCGAAGAAGAGCTCGAGCCAGTGCACCCGCCGGCTCGTGCTCGCGATCGTCTGTGTCGTCGACATGGCATACACCTCCGGAGGAAGCAGTGAAGCCGGTCAGGGAATGTATGGCCGAGCATAGACCGTCGAGAGCATTCCGCCGAGGGAGAGACTGGCCTAGGTTATGAGTCATGGCAGACACCTTCGAACAGGCCCAGGCGCGCGTCCTCGCGCTCAACAGCGACGAGCTCCCGTTCGTCTACCAGGCGGCGCCGTATGGCATCCAGGCTGTGTGGAAGTACGCCGATGTGAAGTGGGCCGCGATCACCGCGGCTGGCACCATCGATTCCTCCTACGAGCTGCGGGTCACACTCGACCCGGCCGAATCCCAGTGGGAGTTCGACGAGACCGACACCCAGAGCGAGTCGCGTATCCGCAGCACGGGCGGAGGCGGGTTCAGCATCGGCGGCTCGACCTCGACGTTCAAGGGGCGGGAAAGCAAGAAGAGCTTCTCGTTCGGAGTGGGGTCAGCGGCACGCACCACCGACCGCCAGGGAACCCACGACGGGTTCACGTACGGATACTCGTTCACCACAGACGAGATCAAGCAGCCACTCATCGCTGCGCTCGAACAGGGCGGCTGGGAAGCGAAGAAGAAGGGCCTCTTCGGCAAGCTCTTCGGGGGCTGAGCGTCGGGCGCTACACCACGCCGGATGCCCCGAGCAGCGCTCCGACCGAATAGGTCGCGATGAGCGCCAAGGCGCCACCAATCACCACCCGTGTCATCGCGCGGAACCGTGAGCTGCCGCCGATCTGGGCCGAGACGGCGCCGGTGATGGCGAGGGCCACGAGCACGGCGACGAACGTCACCGGCACGCGCCACTCGGGAGGGGGAAGCAGGATCGCCAGCAGAGGCAGGATCGCTCCGATCGTGAAGGCGGCTGCTGAGGCCGCTGCCGCGTGCCACGGGCTCACCACGTCGCTCTCGTCGATGTTGAGTTCCGCCGACAGGTGCGCCGCGAGTGCGTCGTGCTGGGTGAGTTCGACCGCGACCTGGCGGGCCGTCTCCTCGCTGAGGCCCTTCGCTCGGTAGAGTCCAGCGAGTTCCTCGAGTTCTTCCTCCGGCATCTGCTCGAGCTCCTGCCGTTCCTTCGCGATGAGGGCCCGCTCGCTGTCGCTCTGGCTGCTCACCGACACGTACTCGCCCAGCGCCATCGAGATCGCTCCACCGACGAGGCCGGCGATTCCCGCGGTCAGGATCGGCCCCGACTGGCTCGTGGCGCCGGCGACGCCGACCACGATGGAGGCCACGGAGACGATGCCATCGTTGGCGCCGAGCACGCCGGCGCGAAGCCAGTTGAGCCGCTGGGCGAGGCCGCCGCGGTGAGGCTCATTGTCGTGAGCGGGGGCATCCGGTGCTGCGGCGTCGTGGGGCAAATCAGTGGACATATCGCCACCTAAGCACTCTCGGTCCGCCCGAACAACGTCGGTAAGCCTCACCACACAGGCGCGGATGTGGCTACGCGCGAGTGAGTGTCGGGAGTGCGTCGACGAGGGGGGCGAGCTCAGGCATATCGCGAGCCTGGGTCAGTGCGCGCTCCAGGGTCTCGTCGTGCACCGGGCGAGCGTCGGCGAGCAGCGCCTGACCCGGAGCGGTGAGTTCGGTGTAGATCCCGCGCCGATCGTCGGCGCACAACACGCGGGTGAGCAGACCGCGCTCCTCGAGTCGGTTCACGAGACGAGTGGTGGCGCTGGGGCTGAGGGCTGTGGCGCGGCCGAGCTGCTGCATGCGCATGTGCCAGCCGTGCTGCCGGCTGAGCGCATCCAGAACCGTGTATTCGACGACAGAGAGGTTGACGTTCGAGGTGAGAGCGCGCTCGAGTTCGCCCTCGATGAGTCCGTGCAGTGCGGCAAGCGTGCGCCACCCCTGCGAGCGGATCTCGACGGAGTCGTCTGCGATTCCCATGGTTCCTCCGGTGCTGGGCAAAGTAGTTGCTTGCGCGGCATAGTTGCGTGTGCAATCATTTATGACGCGCGTGCAACTACTAGCGTACGCGCTCTACTCGAGTGCGTGGCACACGACCGACCCCCACGGAGAAACGCATGCCCCTCGGCTTACTCGCCCTCGCCATCGGAGGGTTCGGAATCGGACTCACCGAGTTCGTCATCATGGGTCTGCTGCCCGAGGTGGCAAGCGAATACGGCGTTACCGAAGCGGCGGCCGGGTGGCTCATCACCGGTTACGCGCTCAGTGTCGTGGTCGGAGCGCTCGCGATTCCCGCGCTCGTCACGCGCCTGCCGCGCAAGAACGTGCTCCTCGGTCTGCTCGTTCTCTTCGTCGCCGGCAACCTCATCTCGGCGTTGGCTCCCAGCTACGAACTGATGCTCACCGGTCGGGTCGTGGCGGCGCTCTGCCACGGAGCCTTCTTCGGCATAGGCTCCGTCGTCGCCGCCGACATGGTCGCACCGAACAAGAAGGCCAGCGCGATCGCCATCATGTTCACGGGCCTCACCGCGGCCAACGTGCTCGGCGTTCCGTTCGGCACGTTCCTCGGTCAGGCATTCGGATGGCGCTCCACGTTCTGGGCCATCACGATCATCGGCGTGATCGCGCTCGCCGGCATCCTCACCCTGGTTCCCCGCTCAGCGGGTGCCGAACACGACGCCCCGAGCCTGCGTGCAGAACTCGGAGCCTTCCGCGCCACTCAGGTCTGGCTCTCGATCTCCGTCACTGTGCTCGGCTACGGAGGAATGTTCGGCGCCTTCACGTACATCGCCTACGTGCTCACCGATGTCTCGGGCTTTGCATCGAGCGCCGTGCCGTGGCTGCTGGTGCTGTTCGGAGTGGGGCTGTTCATTGGCAACTTCGTGGGCGGCAAGGCCGCAGACAAGGCTCTGGATGCGACGCTCATCGTCGCTCTCGCGGCCCTCGCGATCGTGCTGCTCGCCTTCGCCCTGACGGCCCAGAGCCAGCTCGCCACGATCATCGCCCTCTTCTTTATGGGAGGTTTCGGGTTCGCCACCGTTCCCGCGCTGCAGATGCGCGTGATGCGCTCCGCAGGCTCCCGCGCCGCCACCCTCGTCTCGGGCGCGAACATCGGAGCGTTCAATCTGGGCAACGCGCTCGGCGCCTGGCTCGGGGGAATGTTCATCGCAGCCGGCCTCGGCTACACGGCTCCGATCTGGGCTGGCGCAGGGCTCACCGTCCTGGCGCTCGCGGTGATCGTCCCCGCGGCAGCTGCCGTGAAGCGCAGCGTTTCGCGTTCGGGGGCGGCAGCAGGCGCTGCCGCGTCGCCGGGAGCGGAGCAGCCCATGGGCGACGCGGCCGCACCAGATGCGGCGACCCAGCCCGTCGCATCCTGAGGGTGCAATGGGCCCCGCTGCGGACTAGAGGTACCGGTGTGCCGGTACCTCTAGTCCGCAGTGGTCACTACTGCCTCGTTCCCGTGCTCGCGGACTCCATCTCGTGAGCGAAGAAGTCCCACTGCGACCAGGGCCGCTGCCAGAGCGGTGAGCGTGAGGCCCGCGATCGTCACGGCGGTCTCGAACTGACCCATCTGTGAGGCGCTCCAGTCTGTCGACGCGATGCTGCCGGTGAAGAGCGCCGCGAGCAGTGTGCCCGTGGCCGCGATGCCGATCGCGGTCGCCAGCTCGCTCGATGTGTCGACGAGCGCAGCACCCATCGAGGTGCGCGACTCGGGCAGCCCTTTCAAGACGTTCGTACCCGCGACGACGCCGACCACGCGCATCCCGATCGCCACCAGTACGAGCGCGAAGAGAATGTACCCGTAGCCGAAGCGGCCGAACAGGCCGAAGACCGCAAGCCCGAGAACGACCGCGGCCGAGCTGACGAAGGCGGCCCGATCGAGCCCGAACTTCTGCACGAACGGCCCCACGAACCGTCCGCTCGCCAACAACACCACGACTTGCGGCAGCATCGCGACGGCTGCAGCTGCGGGAGGCCAGCCCCACGCGAACTGCAGCTGCAGCGTGACCAGGTAGCTCAGCCCGGCGATCGCGAGCCCGGCGGCCGCCTTGTAGGCGAGTCCGCTCGAGACCAGGGGCAGAGCGAGCAGGCGCAGGTCGAGCAGGGGAGTCCGCGCCGTGCGTTCGCGCAACACGAACCCGACGCCCGCGGCGACCGTTGCCGCGGTGCCGGCCCACGGCATCCACGACCCTGTGCCGGCGTTCACGAACAACGTGGGCGTGACGAGCGCGAGAACGATGGCGGATGTTCCGAGCACGGCTCCCCAGATATCGATCGGGTCGTGATGCCGGTCGGCCGGATCATCGGCCGCGATACCCGCGCGGATGCCGACGAACGCGAGGGCAGCGATCGGCACGTTGATCAGCAACAACACCTGCCAAGGGACCACTGCCAGGGCGAGGCCTCCGGCGGTGGGCCCGACGGCGAGACCGACGAGCCCTGCCGTAGAGATGACCGTGATGGCGCGAACACGCAGGTCGTCGTTGCCGAAGAGGCGAAACGCCAGGGCCATCGAGCCCGGGGTGGTCATCGCGGCGGCGATTCCCATGACGGCGCGCACGGCGATGAGCTGCTCGGTTGTGGTGACGAACAGTGTGGCCAGGCTTGCGAGGCCCAGAATCACGAGGCCGATGAGCATCACGCGGCGGCGCCCGAAGCGATCGGCCACGGCGCCGAACAGCAGCATCATCCCTCCGAAGGCGACCGAGTACGCGCCCGTCACCCACTGCAGGCCGGTCGTCGTGGCATCCAATTCGCGGCCGATCGTGGGCAGCGCGACGTTGAGAATCGAGTTGTCGAGCATCTCGAAGAGAAAGACGGCCGAGAGTCCGGCGAGGGCGATCCACGCCTCGCGCAGAGTTCGGGGCGGTCGGGGGGTGGTGGTCATAAAGACACTCCTTCATTACGAAGAAGTGGCGACTCACTCGAGACCGCGTGTCTGCGCTGGCTGCCTGCGGCGGCCGAGCGTTTTTACCTCAGATACAAGAACTGTATACCCGGGCGCGATGCAGTCACAACGTAAGGATTCCGGCCCAAGCCGCTCGGATTCCGTTAGGGCGTCTTCAGGGGCGACATCGACCGGCGTAGACCTGCATCTGTGACCCTCACTTCTCTTCTTCCCTCGCTCAGAAAAAGCATCCCCGACCCGTTCGTCATCGACCGCTGGCCCGAGTGGACGCACCTCACCACCACCGATGTCGTTGTCTCAGGAGTCTCTCTGCTGCGCCTCGTCGAGCTCTGCGACACCCCGTGCGTGCACATCGCGGCGGCCGTCGTGCCCGGCACGCATGGACACCCGTCAGACGTCGAGCAGTCGTCGGTCGTCGTCGCGACAGTCGTCGAGATTCCCCACGACGGCCTGCTGGTTCTGGATGCCGACATCACGCGCGTGCAGGCCCACGCGTCGGAGGCGCGTCTCATAGGCCGCGCGTCGACGCAGCACTCGGTGCCCTTCTCGCTCTCAGCCGAGCAGTCTGCGGTGCTGCCCGCCGACCTCCGCGTCGGCGACCTCATCGCCATCCCGTGCCGCGGAGCGGTCTGTCGCCGTCAACTTCGCCCGGGCGGCGTCTCGTGAGCTTGATGTCGACGGTCGCGCGCTACGGACGCATCCGTCGTCACATCCTTGATCGACGATTCTGGCCTCAGGCTGCGGTGGCCGTCGGAGATGACATCCGGATCGTCGGCGAATCGATGATCACCATGGCGCGTTCCGTCGGAACGCCCTGCACACGCGTGGTCGAGGCGGAGCACGAGTGCGACCCGGCGATCGGGCGCCAGGGCGAGTCTCGCCGGTTCTGTGCCGTCGTCGTGGCCACAGTCGAGCTTGTCACGCCCTCACATGAGGGCTCAGGCGCCGATATCTGGCTCGATTCCGAGCTCGACGGATGCGAACCCGTCGCCGAGTCGGTGCGGTTGATCGGTCGGCATTCGTCGGATGCGCAGTGCGCGTTCACCCTTCGACCCTCGCCGCGGCGGGGCGAGCTGCGCGCGATGCTGCCCACCGACATCCGGGCCGGCGATCTGCTGGCGTTCGTTGTGGCGGAACCCGTGGCGCTGCACGATATTCGGCGGCGTTCGTGGCACCGGGAGCGCCTGCTCTGATGCCAGTAGTGCCCGAGGCGGACAGAAGGTACAGGCGCACCGGTACCCATTGTCCGCACCGGTACCTGCTGCGCGCGTGGCGAGTCGCGGGCGCGGCTCAGTTCAGCGGCAGCACCATTTCGACCTCGTTCTGCGTGCGGTCGAGGGGGTAGGGAATCGTCTCGCCCGTCTCGACGTAGCCGCGTCGCTTGTAGAAGGCTCGTGCTCTCGGGTTGTCCTCGTGCACGTGCAGTCGCAGGCTGCCCTCGGGCACGGCGGCGCGCGCCCAGGCCTCGACTCCATCGAGCAGCGCATCCGTGAGACCGCGGGCCGTGCCGCGCCAGGCCGGCGTCACGTACACGCTCACGAGCATCGCGTCGCCGTCGGCATCGAGATAGGCGCTCATGGTGCCGAGCCAGGCGCCGCTCGACGTGTCGACCGCGGCGAGTCCGACGCTGCCCTCTCGCGTCGTGCGCGAGGCACGAAAGCGCCACTCGGACTCCGGCTCGCGGAGGGCGTTGTCGAGAGTCTCGAGAAAGGCGAGTGGAGTGTCGGCGAGCATCTCGAGGCGCAGCGTGCGCAGCCGCTCCCAGTCGCCTTCGGCAATGCGGTCGATCCTGAATTCTGATTCCACCGGGCGAGGCTAGCGGCCTGTCGGCTGTGAGCGCAACGGGGGTGGACAGGCAGGCGCCGGCGTCAATGCGCTCGGCGTCAGGGGCGCAGGCGCCGGATGCGGATCGGGCCGCGGGCCGTCGCCAGGTCGACCGGGTCGCCACCCTGCGTGATCTCGACCTCGCCGCGGGCCACGAGGCGCGCCGCCGCGCTGCGCGACGCATCCATCAGTTCGCGCCAGTCGTCGTCGCCGACGGCCCGCGCGGCATCCGAGGGGCAGATCGTCGAGGTGGGCGCGCGCCTGTCGAGCATGTCGAGAATCGTGCGCTCGAGCTTCTGGTCGATGTCGGGCGTGGAGCCGGGGTGAGTCGAATCTGCGGGCATGAATCGAGTCTGCGCTCGCGGCTCGCGAAACGCAGGGGGTTGCTCACACGGGCAGCGGCCACCAGCTCGGCAGAAAGGTCCGGTACGCCGTCATGAACGTCTCCGTGCTGCGCGGGCGCGGGGTCGACAGCCATACGGCCAGTGCGCCTACGGTGCCGTCTGCGATGAAGCGGGCCGCAGCATCCGCCATGAATCCGTCGGGTAGAGCCGGCGTCGAATCGGGAACGGAGACCGCATGCCGATCGAGGAGCAGTCCGATGGATGCCGCGAAGTGCTGGCTGAGCATCGGCTGGAGGCTCGCAGATCCGCTCGACTCGCCGAGTCCCCGAATGTAGATGGCGTCGTGTGAGTCGACGTGCTGCAGAACGGCGACGGTCACGTGTCTGATCGCTTCGGATGCCTGACGCGCGGTCGTGAGGTCGGCCTCGCCGAGGTGCGTGCAACGGAGCTCGTCGAGTTCGGTGCGCAGCACGCTCTCGAGGAGCGCGGCGGGTGACGCGGCGTGCTGGTAGAAGGTGGAGCGGTTGATCTCGGCTGTGATCGCGATCTCCGACGCCGTGATCTCGCTCGCCTGCCTGTCTGCCGCCAACGACAGCACGGCCGAGGCGAGCCGGGCACGGGTCTTTTTTTGGCGGGAGTCCACACAGCGAGTGTAGGAGCCTTAACCGCCGGTTCACCCCCAACAATGTCCTGACTTTGACAATCATTATCAATAAGGCTATTTTCAAAAATGACCCGCACGACATTCGACCTAGAACGGCTTACCCCACCCGTGAAAAAACTCCTCTCTATCACCGCGCTCGCCGCGGCGACCGCACTCGTTCTCTCCGGCTGTGCCTCCGCGTCCACCGACGCCGGCGCGACCGACGACCCGTCGAACTCGTCGGGCGTGCGCGTCGTCGCATCGACCGATGTGTACGGCGACATCGCCAAGCAGATCGGCGGCGACCGGGTGAGCGTGACCTCGATCATCGACGACCCCGACAAAGACCCGCACGAGTACGAGGCAGACGCCCGCACGCAGCTCTCGCTCTCGAAGGCCCAGCTGGTGATCGAGAATGGCGCAGGCTACGACGACTTCGTCGAGAAGATGCTTTCTGCTGCCGACAACAAGGTTGCGCCCGTGCTGAACGCTGCCGACATCTCGGGTTACAACCAGAAGCCTGCCGAGGGAGACTTCAACGAGCACGTCTGGTACGACTTTCCGACCGTGCAGAAGCTGACCGACGAGCTCGTCAAGCAGCTCAGCGCGATCGACCCCGAGGGCGCCAAGAGCTACGAGGCGAATGCCAAGACTTTCGAGGGTCAGCTCACCGCGCTCGAGCAGCAGGAAAAAGACATCAAGACCTCGTTCGACGGCGCAGGCGCCGCGATCACCGAGCCTGTGCCGCTGTACATGCTCACCGCCGCAGGTCTCGTCAACAAGACGCCGGCCGCCTTCAGCGAGGCGATCGAAGAGGGCACCGACGTTCCCGCCGACGTGCTCAAGCAGACCACCGACCAGTTCTCGTCTGGCGCGGTCAAGGTGCTCGTCTACAACGAGCAGACCTCCGGCGCTCAGACCGAGCTCGTGCTGACGGCTGCGAAAGACGCGAAGGTGCCGGTCGTTCCCGTCACCGAGACCCTCCCCGCCGGTTCCGACTACATCAGCTGGATGACCACCAACCTCAACGCGCTTCAGGGCGCGCTCAGCGGCAAGTAGTCTTCAGCGAGTGAAGATCTTCGGGGCGAAGTCGGCGCCGGCCGACGCAGAAGCTGTCCCTCCGCCCCGCAACGCGCCACGACATGTCGTGCTGCGCGTGCGGGGCGGCGCGCTTCAATTCGGTGATCGTCGGCTCTGGCACGACCTCGACTTCGATGTTCGCTCGGGCGAGTTCATCGCCGTGCTCGGCGCCAACGGCTCGGGCAAGTCGAGTCTGCTCAAGGTCATCCTCGGTCAGCAGCAACTGAGTGCGGGAACGATGACCTTCGAGGGCTCTCCTGTGACGCGCGGAAATCGTCGTATCGGGTACATCCCACAGCAGAAGCTCGCCGACGAGGGTGCTCCGCTGCGAGGCCGCGATCTCGTCGCCCTCGGCGTCGACGGTCACCGCTTCGGGTTGCCGTTGCCCCGGGCCGCGCGACGCCGTGAGGTCGACGATCTGCTCGCATCCGTCGGCGCATCCGAGTATGCGAATGTGGCCGTCTCGACTCTGTCGGGCGGCGAGCAGCAGCGTCTGCGTGTGGGCCAGTCGCTCGCGGGCAATCCGCGCCTGCTCCTCTGCGACGAGCCGCTGCTCTCTCTCGACCTCGCCCATCAGCGCGCGGTCTCCGAACTGATCGACACGCATCGCCGGCAGCGCGACCTCGGGGTGCTCTTCGTGACGCACGACATCAATCCCATTCTCGACATGGTCGACCGCGTGCTCTATCTCGCGGGTGGATCCTTCCGCATCGGAACGCCGGACGAGGTGCTGCGCAGCGAAGTGCTCTCCGAGCTCTACGGCTCGCCCGTCGACGTCATCCGCACGCGCGGCCGCGTGATCGTCGTGGGTGTTCCGGATGCCGGGCACGGGCACGACGGGCATCATCACCACGACGACGACCCGGGTGGCAACGGGAACACCGGGTCGACCGCGCCCGTCGGCGGGCCGCGATCGTGAACGGTATCGACTGGTCCGACCTCTGGTCGCAGATCTTCAACTTCTCGGACTACGGCGATTTGGTCGTTCTTCTGCAGAACTCGATCATCGCGGGCGCCGTGCTCGGCATCGTGGGCGGACTCATCGGCGTCTTCGTGATGTCGCGCGATATGGCCTTTGCTGTGCACGGCATCAGCGAGCTGTCGTTCGCCGGCGCATCCGCCGGGCTGCTGTTCGGAGTCGGGGTGGTCGAGGGCTCTCTCATCGGCTCGATAGTGGCAGCCCTGATCATCGGTCTTCTCGGAGCGAAGTCGCGTGATCGCAACTCGATCATCGCCGTGCTGATGCCGTTCGGCCTGGGGCTCGGCATCCTGTGCCTGGCCCTGTACCCGGGCCGCAGCGCCAACAAGTTCGGGCTGCTCACCGGCCAGATCGTCGCCGTCGACGACCCCAGGCTCAACTCGCTGATCGCGATCTCGATCGTGGTCGTGGTCGGCCTGCTCGTGATCTGGCGCCCGCTCACCTTCGCCAGCGTCGACGCCGACGTGGCGGCAGCACGCGGCGTCTCGGTTCAGGCGCTCTCGATCGTCTTTATGCTGCTGCTCGGCCTGGCGGTGGCCGTGTCGGTGCAGGTCGTGGGCTCGCTGCTCGTGCTGTCGATTCTCGTCACGCCCGCCGCCGCGGCGCTGCGGGTGTCGTCGTCGCCGATCGTCGTTCCCCTTCTCAGCATGCTCTTCGCCGTTCTCTCACTCGTGGGTGGAATCATGCTGGCCCTCGGCGGGTCGGTGCCCATCAGCCCCTACGTCACTACGATCTCGTTCGCCATCTACGTCATCTGCCGCATCATCGCGGCGTCACGGGTGCGTCGGGGCGTCTCGGGTCGAAAGGCGATGGCCTGAGGATGCCGGGGCGAACGTCGGCGACGCGGGTTAAGATTGAGGGGATTTCGGTCATACGTGACCCCGGAGGTAGATGATGGTCGTGAAGCGCAACACCTGGCAGCGCGAGGCGGTGCGTGCCGCACTCGGCACCCAGATCGGTTTCGTGAGCGCCCAGGGCCTCCACTCCAATCTGCACTCCAACGGCTCGCACATCGGCTTGGCCACGGTCTACCGCGCGCTGGCCGACCTGGCGAACGAGGGCGAGGCCGACTCGCTGCAGTCGCCCGACGGCGAGAGTCTCTACCGCGCGTGCAGCACCGGGCATCACCACCACCTCATCTGCCGCAGCTGCGGCCTCACGGTCGAGATCGAAGCCGACGAGGTCGAGTCGTGGGCCCGCAAGACGGCTGCTCTGCACGGCTTCTCCCGCCCCGAACACGTGGTCGACATCTTCGGCTTCTGCAGTTCCTGCGTTCCGACGCCCGCCGGCTGAATCGGCGCACGCGCGTACTTGCGCGCATCCGGCCTGTCGCCTAAACTCGGTAGCTGGTCGAGTGGCATCTCTACTCGCATGTACACCACCCCCCACCTGTTTCATTCGGGGGCGACGTGTGCCGACAAGCAATCTTGGGTAGAACGCGCGTTGACTCGCGTTTTTCTACGGTAACTATGGAGGAAATCATGGCAGCAACCTGCCAGGTGACCGGCGCCATTCCCGGCTTCGGACACAACATCTCGCACTCGCACCGTCGCACGAAGCGCCGGTTCGACCCGAACATCCAGAAGAAGACGTACTACGTTCCGTCGCTTCGTCGTAACGTGACCCTGCAGCTCAGCACCAAGGGCATCAAGGTCATCGACGCACGCGGCATCGAGAGCGTTGTCAAAGATCTTCTCGCCCGTGGGGAGAAAATCTAATGGCCAAGTCACAAGACGTACGTCCGATCATCAAGCTGCGTTCGACGGCTGGCACGGGTTACACCTATGTCACCAAGAAGAACCGCCGCAACAACCCCGACCGCCTCGTGCTCAAGAAGTACGACCCGGTTATTCGCCAGCACGTCGACTTCCGGGAGGAGAGGTAACACATGGCCAAGAAAAGCATGATTGCAAAGAACGAGCAGCGTAAAGTCATCGTCGCTCGTTACAACACCAAGCGCCTTGAGCTGAAGAAGGCCCTCGTCAGCCCGACGTCGACCGACGCCGAGCGCGAGGCTGCCCGCCTCGGCCTGCAGAAGCTGCCCAAGAACGCCTCACCGGTGCGCGTGCGCAGCCGTGACGCGGTCGACGGCCGCCCCCGTGGTGTGCTCACGAAGTTCGGCATCAGCCGTGTTCGCTTCCGTGACATGGCTCACCGTGGCGAGCTGCCCGGCATCACGAAGAGCTCCTGGTAGTCCAGAGCTTCTCGCACTGAACATCTGAAAAAGGATGTCGGCCCATCGGGTCGGCATCCTTTTTCACGTTTCACAGGTCACGCAGAGCCTCAGAGGCGCGGTAATCCGCGAAATCCCGCCGATCTCTGATACATTCGTCACGGTCAACAGACCAGACGTGTGGCCTACTGAAGGTTTCCACCGTTTCGTTTCTAGAGCTGCTTCACGCAGCACAAGGTCCGAGGAGGACACCCATGGCTGATAAGTCACTCAACAAGACCGAGCTCGTCGCCCAGGTCGCCGCTGCATCCGGCCAGACGCAGTCCGCTGTCAACGAGGTTCTCGACGCCCTCTTCGCGACGCTCGCGGAGTCGGTCGGCAACGACGTCAAGGTCACCATCCCGGGATGGCTCGCTGTCGAGCGCACCTCGCGTGCAGCCCGCGCCGGTCGCAACCCGCAGACGGGTGAGGCCATCCAGATCGCCGCCGGTCACTCGGTCAAGATCTCCGCTGGCTCGAAGCTCAAGGCTGCCGCCAAGTAGTCTTTTCGATTCTTCATCCTCAGGGGTGCCCGCTTCATGCGGGCGCCCCTGAGGTGGTTAACGGGCGAGCGGGCGGCGGGGGCGCATCGGCGTGCGAGGTGCGACGCCGGTTGCTACGCCAGCGGGTGCCGCGCCAGCGGGTGCTGCACCGGATGCCCGCGCCGGCGACGCGGGTGTGCGCCTGACCGCGGGGGCCAGTGGCTGTCGCGACGGTTCACCCGGCTGCCGCCGCGGTGCGAAGCTCTCCACGCGGGCGACGGCTGCGTCGAGTGCCGATTCGAGGGGCGCGGTCTGCTCGTGGAGGCGACTGATCAGCAGCCCGCCCTGCAGTGCGGCGAGCAGACCGACCGCGAGGCTTCGTGGGTCGGCGTCGTCGCGCAGCGCTCCCGCGGCGCGCATGGCTTCGAGGCCGTTCTCGACCGGGGTGAGCCAGAGGCCGAAACCCTCGACCAGCCCGGCCCGGGCATCCGGATCGGTGTCGATGAGCTCGCTGGCGAGCGAACCGAGCGGCGACCAGCCATGCGAGGCGCGATCGCGAGCCTGAGCAACGACGGCATCGCGCCACGTACGCAACGACTCGATACTGTCGAGCGAGTCGAGGTGTGGTTGCTGCTCGGCGACGGCGACGGCCGCTTCATGGGCCACGACCGCGCGCACGAGCTCTTTCTTGTCAGAGAAGTAGTGGTAGAGCTGCGATGCGCTGACCTTGGCGTCGGCACGGACGTCGTCGATGCTGGTGCCGGCGGCGCCGCGAGCCCGGATGCGTGCGGCAGCCGCCTGGATGATCCGGAGCCGGGTTGCCGCCCCCTTCGCTGTGAGCGCTGGGCGGTTCGTCGCGGCTGTGTCCGTGGGTGGCAACGTGTCAGTGCTCATGGGTGACGAGTGTAGGTCGAGTGGAATACAGCATCCATTTGCCACGCCGCGTGCGCGCAGCCTGAACGGGCGGGGCGCCCAGGAATGCCGCGTAAAGTTGACGGGTGCCGAGAGTAGTCCGAATCGTTGGTCCCGCCGTGCTTCTCGCGGTCGGTTTCGTGATGCTGCTCGTCGGCCTGCGTATCGCCGGCGGTGCGGATGCGCAGCTGCTGCAAGATCCCGGCCCGGTCGTGCGCTACGGCATTCCGGTCACGAAGATGATCGTGAACCTCGGGGCCGCGGGCGTTCTCGGCGCGCTTGTGCTCGCCGTCTTCGCCCTGCGTTCCGACAAGCCGGAGTTCAACCGGGCCCTCGATGTGGCAGCGGGGTCGGCAGCCCTACTCACGGTGGCCTCCGCGGCAACAGGGTTTCTCACCTTCATGCAGCTCACGGTCAAGTCGGTGCGGTTCGACAACTCCTACGGCGACCTGCTGGGTCAGTTCTTGACTCAGGTCGAGATCGGCCAGGCGTGGCTCATCACGACGCTGATCGCTGCAGCCGTCACGGTGCTGTGCTTCGCCGTGCGCAACGTCACGGCCCTCGTCTTCGTGGGTGTGCTCGCGGTGGTCATGCTCGTGCCCATGGCGCAGCAGGGCCACGCGGCAGGAACGACCGGGCACGATGCCGCGATCACCGCGCTCGGGCTGCACCTCGTCTTCGCCGCGGTCTGGCTCGGTGGTCTCCTCGTGCTGGTGATCATCTCGCCACAGCTCGACAACGACCGCATGCTGTCGGTCATCTCCCGGTATTCGACCGTGGCGCTGATCGCGTTCATCGTGGTCGCGGCATCCGGTTATGTCAGCGCCGAGTTGCGCATCGGCAGCCTCGATCGGCTACTCACTCCATACGGACTGCTCGTTCTCATCAAGGTTGGTGCGCTGATCGCGCTCGGCATCTTCGGCGCCGCCTATCGTCGCTCGCTCATCGCTCGTCTCGCCGAGTCGGGTCGGCGCTACTTCTTCTGGAAGATCGCTGTCGTCGAGTTGGCGTTCATGGGCATCGCCTCTGGCGCCGCGGCGGCTCTCGGTCGTTCGGCGCCCCCGGTAGACCAGACGATCCCCGCCGTGCAGACTCCAGCGCAGATCCTCACGGGCGAGCAGCTGCCTCCCGAACTCGAACTGTCGAGATACTTCACCGAGTGGAACTTCGATCTGCTCTGGATTCTTCTCTGCGGCTTCGGCATCGTCTTCTACCTGGCCGGCGTTCGTCGTCTGCATAAGCGCGGAGACACCTGGCCGATCCATCGGAGTGTGCTCTGGGTCGCCGGTATGCTGCTGCTGTTCTATGTGACGAACGGCGGCGTGAACGTCTACGAGAAGTACCTCTTCAGCGTGCACATGCTCGGACATATGACGTTGAGCATGATGGTGCCGCTGCTGCTCGTTCCGGCGGCTCCGATCACCCTCATCATGCGCGCCGTCGCCAAGCGGCAAGACGGCACGCGCGGCGGTCGCGAGTGGGTTCTGCTTGCGGTGCACTCCAAGATCGGCTCGTTCCTCGCGAACCCGATCGTCGCCGCCCTGCTCTTCGCCGGCAGCCTCTGGCTCTTCTACTATTCGCCGCTGTTCCGGTGGGCGACCGTCGATCACATCGGCCACGAGTGGATGATCGCCCACTTCCTCGTGACCGGGTACCTGCTTGTTCAGGCGCTCATCGGCGTCGACCCCGTGCCCTACCGCTTCCCCTATCCGTTCAGGCTGTTGCTCCTCCTCGCGGTCATGGCCTTCCACGCGTTCTTCGGACTCGCGATGATGACCGGCAACGGGCTTCTGCTCGCCGACTGGTACGGCGCCATGGGAAGGCCGTGGGGTCCGACCGCGATCGAAGACCAGCAGACGGGCGGTGGAATCGCATGGAGCGTGGGCGAGATCCCGACCGTGATTCTCGCGATCGCCGTCGCCATCCAGTGGAGCAAGCAGGACAAGAAAGAGACCACCCGCCGCGACCGCACGGCCGACCGCACGAACGAGGCTGAGCTCGGCGAGTACAACGCGATGCTCGAGCGCCTCAACTCTCGCCGCTAGTTCAGCTGCGCGACGTTCTGCGAGCGAGGGGTAAAAGTGATCTGGCCCGCGTCGTCGAGTGAGATCGCGTAGTTCAGCGAGAAAGGAACGTCCTCGCTCAACCCCGACACGGTGCCGTCGAACAGCGACTTCACCTGCACGTCGATGTGGGCCGTTCCTGTGTTGTCGGCCAGGAGCCACGATGAAGGACCCGCGACGACCTGGATCTGCGGATACGTGACGATCGACCAGCTCGGATCGCCGTCGATGCGATCGCTGATGCTCTTCGAGAACGGGCAGCCCACCGGGTACAGCACCTTCTGCGCGGCGCAGTCGTCGAGAAAATCGGTGAGCTGCTTGGTGACGGCCTGAGTGAAGAGATCATTGGGAACGGCCTTGACCATGCCGCTCTCCGTCTCGCCCGGAGAGGCGAGGGCCACCGCGACGGTATCGCTGGTGAGGTAGTGGGACTTGTGCGAAAGAACGACCAGCGATGGCACCAGCACGGTGAATCGCCCTCCGGCTCCGAAGGCGCCGGCGCCGGCGCCGAGATCGGATGAGTCGAGCTCGGCGCTTCCCACGGTCACGCTGGTCGTATTGGTCACCGCGAGCGAGAGCGTCGCCACGGGGGACTCTTTGAAGCGCCACTGGCTGAAGATGCCGAAATTCATGGAGTCGTGTTCGACCACGAACTCGCTCTGCGTTCGCGACGACTCACGACCTGCGCCTTCGAGCGTGTAGCTCGCGGTCACGCGATGAACGCCCGAGCCGAGATCGGTGTCGTCGGTGATGCGGATCTTGCTGATGGTTCCGAGCGTGTCTCGCTTCAGCAGAGCCGCGCCCGCGGAATCGGGCGTGAGGTCGCTGGGAAGCTCGACGCCGGGCATGGAGAGAGCGCCGTCGACGTCACGCGCCCCGAGCGTCTGCAGGTAGGTCGTGACGAATCCACTCGGGCCGAACACGGTGAGATTGAGTGCGACCACCCCGCCGCCGAAGACTCCGATGAGCAGCAGAAGCGAGCCGCACCAGGCAAGCGCGACCTGCCTCGATGAGATGCGCCTCTTCTGCACATGCACATCCATGGGGCCAGTCTAGGCAATGCCGCCGTGGGGCCCGCCGTGCCGGGTGACACGCCCGGTAGATTGGATGTCCTCCCCTCGTCGCCGTGTAGAGAAAGTCGTTCCGCGTGTCCCTTCCCGATCTGTCAGCCGAGCAGAAGCGCGTCTTCGATCTGATCGAGTCGACGAAGAAGCACGTGTTCGTCACGGGCCGCGCTGGCACAGGAAAATCCACGCTCCTCAATCACCTCAGCTGGAACACGGAGAAGCAGCTGGTGATCTCGGCTCCCACAGGGGTCGCGGCCCTCAATGTGGGCGGGCAGACCATCCACTCGCTGTTCCGTCTGCCGATCGGAGTCATCGCCGACTCCGACATCGAGCAGAACGGCGATGTGCGCAAGATGCTCAACACCATCGACACCCTTGTCATCGACGAGGTCTCGATGGTGAACGCCGATCTTATGGACGCCATCGACCGCTCGCTGCGCAAGGCCCGGCACAAGCCGACCGTTCCGTTCGGCGGGGTGCAGGTGGTGCTGTTCGGCGATCCCTACCAGCTGGCCCCGGTGCCGGGCGATTCCGACGAGCGCGCCTATTTCACCGATCACTATCGGTCGATGTGGTTCTTCGACGCGAAGGTGTGGAGCGAGGTGTCGCTCACGGTCGTCGAACTCACCGAGATACACCGACAGCACGACGACGACTTCAAGTTCATGCTCAACGCGGTGCGTCACGGCCAGGTGACGAAAGAGATAGCGGATGCGCTCAACGGTGCGGGTGCCCGAACTCCTCCCAGCGACGGCACGATCACCCTGGCCACGCGCAACGACGCCGTGAACCGCATCAATGCCGAGGCGTTGAAGCGACTGCCCGGCAAGGTTCGCACGGCGAATGCCGAGGTCTCGGGCGACTTCGGAGGCCGCAACTATCCGGCCGAGGAGGCGCTCGAGCTCAAGGTCGGCGCGCAGGTCATGTTCCTGCGCAACGACTCCGAGCAGCGCTGGGTAAACGGTTCGGTCGGTGTGGTCTCGAAGATCAGCAAGGCGGGCTCGATCTGGGTCGAGATCGATGGCGAGGTGCACGAGGTCGACCCGGTGAGCTGGGAGAAGCATCGCTACTCGTACTCGGCCGACGACAAGAAGCTCACGAAGAACGTCATCGGTGAGTTCACGCAGTTTCCGTTGCGCCTCGCCTGGGCCGTGACCATTCACAAGAGTCAGGGCAAGACCTACGATCAGGCCATCGTCGATCTGGGCCAGCGGGTGTTCAGTGCGGGGCAGACGTACGTGGCCCTGTCGAGGCTCACTTCGCTCGAGGGGCTCTACCTGACCAGGCCGCTGCGCCCTGCCGACATCTCGGTCGACCCTGCCGTCAAGCGCTTTATGTCGCGCGGTCAATAGGCCTCGAGAAGAGTCGACGAAACATAGAACGAATCGTCATGTTCTGATACTGTCTGTGAATCTGCTTAGAATGGCAGACTTTGTGTTCGATCCCCTCTGCGTGGGTCGTCAAATCACTCAGGGGGATTCACCAGTGCGTAAATCGCGCCTTCGGGCAAGGCTGGCCGCAAGCATCGCGGTGTTCACCGTCGGTCTCGTGTCGATCGGGGTCGTCGCCACTCCAGCATCGGCGGCAGACGGCCGCGCACTTCCTAACGGTTCGTCGCTGTACGCGATCTCGTGTTCTGTCGATCTCGCGCTCGCTTCCATCGACGGCGCGACGGCTGTCGCGAAGCGAGTGGGCGACGGCGCCCCCGAATTGGAAGCCGAGTGTGCGGAGCAGGGCGCCTGGAATCCAGTGACCTCGACCGCTTACTACTCGGCTCGGCGTGTGGAGCCGGCGATCCTCAGCACGATCGATCTGACGACTGGAGAATCGACTTCGGTCGGTATCTTCACGCTGAACGGCGAACGCAACGGCATCGATTCGATGGCCATCGGAAACGATGGTGCGGCGTATGCCATCCAAGACGACACGCTCTACTCGCTCGCCCTCGACAAGGCTGCGCTGACCAAGATCGGCACGTTCACCGCGCCCAACGCATCCGCCCTGCTCGGATTCTCGGTCGATCCCGCAACCGGCCTGTTCTATGCGGTCAATCCTCGGGGATACGTCTTCCAGATCGACGTCAAGGCAGCATCCGCGACGCCGGTCGGCCGTGTCGGTCTCCGCGGTATCTTCTCGCTGCAGATCGACACCGCGGGAGTTCTATGGATGCAGGTCGACTCCAGCGATGGCGACTCCGGCGAGCCGACCTCCCTCCTCGAGAGCGTGAGCCTCAGCGATCTGGCCGGCAGTGCGGTCTCGTCGGGCACGGTAGCCGATGCCGACGGACCTTTCTACACGACGTCGTTCCTCTTCGTGCCGGGTCCTGATGTGGCTGCTCCCCCGATCATCGATCCCGCTCCTCCGGTCCCGACGCCAGAAACCACGCCGACCCCGGCTCCGAAGCTCGCGAACAGCGGTATCGACGCAGCTCCGATCGCCGCGGGTGGAGCCCTCGTCGCCCTGCTCGGCGTCGCGCTGCTGGTTCCGACCATCCGTCGCCGTCGCACCGCGGCGTAACATCGCAAGACCGAACGGGGCCCCCGGCACTTCGCTGGGGGCCTCGTGGTTGTGGCGCAGACTGCGCTCCTATTCAGGACAAAACTCCCGAACATCGGCTTCTCGCACGCGGAACCCTCGTCGTTCCTGAGTCAGAGCGGCAGCTCGTGGAAAGCGGCGACGCTCGGTGGGTAGGCCGGCCACGGCCGTATCGAGACCGGATGCGCGCGGGCGAACGTCAGCGCAGCTGCCTCAGCGCGCGCACGGCCTCGACGGTCGCGGCGGCGGCAGCCTCCACGTCGGCGGCGGTCGTCGCGGTCGACAGGCTGAACCGAACGGCGGTCTGCGCATCCACCGGATCGACGCCCAGCGCGAGCAGCACGGGCGACGGCTCATCGCTGCCGGCGGCGCATGCCGAGCCGCTCGACGAGACGATGCCGCGCTCCTCGAGCCCGAGGAGCACTGCCTCGCCGCTCGTTCCCACAAACAGGAACGACGCGATCGACGGCAGTCTCTGCTCGCGTGACCCGGTCAGCCTCGCCGCGGGGAGCGCCGCCTCGATTCGAGCGATGAGGTCGTCGCGCAGCGTGGCGACCCGTTCGGATGCTTCGGTGCGGCCGTCCGCGGACAGCTCCGCCGCAAGGCCGAGCCCCACCGCCGCGGCCACGTTCTCGGTGCCCGACCGCCGCCCGCGCTCCTGCCCGCCGCCGTGCAGGAGCGGCTCGAGAACCAAGCGGGAGCGCGCGGCCAGAGCGCCCACGCCCTTCGGCGCACCCACTTTGTGACCCGAGATCGACACGGCGTCGGCACCGAGCGCATCCAGACTCACGTCGAGCCAGCCGGCGGCCTGCACGGCGTCGACGTGCATGACGGTGCCGGCTTGGTGCGCCAGTGCGCCGATTGCTGCTGTGTCTTGCACGGTGCCGATCTCGTTGTTCGCCGCCATCACGCTCACGAGTGTGGTGTCGTCGCGCAGCAGGCCGGCGAGAGCGGCGAGATCGACGCGACCCGCGGCATCCACCGGCACGAACGAGACCTCGAAACCGTGCACGCGGCGCAGAAAGTCGACCGACTCGAGCGTGGCCTCGTGCTCGATCGGGGTCGTCACGATGTGGCGCCCCCGGGGCTGGCCGAGTGCGATGCCCTTGACGGCGAGGTTGATGGCCTCGGTGCCGCCCGAGGTGAAGGTCACCTCGCTCGGGCGCGCGCCGAACCAGCCCGCGAGGCGAGCGCGGGCGTCGGCCAGAGCGCGAGAGGCGGAGTCGCCCAGGGCATGATGGCTCGACGGATTGCCGAACTCTCCCGTGAGGTACGGCCACATCGCCTGCAGCACTTCGGGCCTGACGGGCGAGCTGGCCGCATGGTCGAGGTAGATCACGCGGTCACCGCAGTTGTCGCCGTTGCGGACAGTAGTGACCGGTGTGCCGGTACATAGTGTCTGTAGCGGTACCTGCTGGCGCTCATCGGGGCTCGCTCACGCCTCGATAGAGAGGTCGAGGCCCAGATCGAGAGCGCGTGCGCTGTGGGTGAGCGCGCCGACCGAGATGATGTCGACTCCCGTCTCGGCGATCGCCCGCACGGTGTCGAGGTTCACTCCTCCGCTCGCCTCGACAAGCGCGCGCCCGGCCACGATCGCGATTCCCTCACGCAGCTCGTCGAGCGAGAAGTTGTCGAGCATGATCGTGTCGACCCCGCCCGCGAGCACGGGTTCGATCTGGTCGAGGCGGTCGACCTCGACCTCGAGGTGGGTGGTGTGCGAGATGCGGGCTCGGGCGCGAATGATCGCGTCGGTGAGCGAGATGCCGGATGCCGTGAGCACCGCCAGGTGATTGTCTTTCGCGAGCACGGCGTCGCTCAACGAGAAGCGGTGGTTGCCGCCCCCGCCGCTGCGCACGGCATGCCGCTCGAGGGCGCGAAGCCCCGGAGTCGTCTTGCGCGTGTCGACGATGCGGGCTCGGGTGCCCGCGACGGCCTCGACGTAGCGCGCGGTGACGGTGGCGATGCCGCTCATGCGCTGCACGAGGTTGAGGGCGACGCGCTCGCCGAGCAGAACTCCGCGCGCTGGGCCAGAAACGGTGGCGAGCACCGCGCCGGCTTCGAAGTGTTCGCCGTCGCCCTGCAGAACCGCGGTGGTGATCGACTCGTCGGCCTGGAACATCGTTCTCGAGAAGACCTCGCCGCCCGAGAGAACCCCCGCCTCGCGCGCGACCAGTTGAGCGCTGGCGGTAGCACCATCGGGAAGGAACGCGTCTGAGGTCGCGTCGCCCCACGGGGCGTCCTCGGCGAGAGCGGCGATGACCACGCGGTCGATCGCCTGGGGTGTGAGCAGCATGTCAGTGTCCTTGGGTCTGAAGCGTGGGTGCGGTGTCGGGTGAGGCACCGCCGGATGCGTTCGCGTCTGTCGCGCGTGAGATTCGTCGAGACGGCTCACGGTCAGCCGACGCGTCGGTCTGAGCGAAATCGCTGCGGGCGTGGGCGCCACGCGACTCGCGCCGAGCCTGCGCCGCATCGATGAGCGCCCGCGCAACGACGAGCAGATTCGCGGTCTCGATCTGCTGCCGGTCGTCGGTGGGTGTTGTGGATGCCTCGGACCAGACCCGCAGGCGGGCTGCGGCCGCGGCAAGCCCCGCGCCGGAACGAGTCAATCCGGCATAGCTCCACATGAGCGCCTGCAGCTCGCTGCGCTGGTCGAGTAGGCCGCCCGCGGCCGTACCGAGACCGACTCGCGGGTGGTCTCGATACGCCGGCTCCTTCGTCGCGCGGCTACTCGACCGGCGCAGATGGCTGTCGACTTCTCGCTGGTCGAGTAGGCCGCCCGCGGCCGTATCGAGACCACCCAGTGCAGCCGCCACGCGCCGCGCGAAGACAGCACCCTCGAGCAGACTGTTCGAGGCCAGACGGTTGGCCCCGTGAACTCCGGTGCACGCCGCCTCGCCCACAGCGAAGAGCCCGGCGTGCGAGGTGCGGCCGTCTAGATCGGTCGCGATTCCACCCATGTAATAGTGCGCTGCCGGAACAACCGGCACGAGTCCGCCGGCAAGGTCGAAGCCGGCTGCCGCGCACGCCGCCATGATCGTGGGAAAGCGGGCGGCGAGCGTGTCTCGGCCGATGCCCCGGGCATCCAGAGTCACAGGATCGCCATTCTGCTTCGCCATCTCGGCGGCGATCGCTCGGGCGACGACATCGCGCGGAGCGAGCTCGGCGTCGGGGTGCACGCCGAGCATAAAGCGCTCGCCGCGCTTGTTGCGAAGAACGGCGCCCTCGCCGCGCACGGCCTCGGAGACCAGGAAGTTGCCGGGAGCCGCGAGCGTGGTCGGGTGAAACTGGTAGAACTCCAGATCGGCGGTGGCCACGCCCGCACGCAGCGCTGCAGCCAGCCCGTCGCCCGTGGCGATCGCAGGATTGGTCGTGTGCGAATAGAGCTGCCCGGCGCCTCCGGTGGCGAGCACCACGGCGTCGGCGAACAGCACCTCGCGCCCGCCGTCAGCCCGCAGTACCTCGATGCCGACGACCCGCGCGTCGGCGAGCACGAGGTCGGTCAGCATCGTGTGCTCGCGGATGGCGACCCCGCTCGCTCGCACCGCCGTCACCAGTGCAGTCTCGATCGCAGCTCCCGTCGCGTCGCCGCCGGCGTGAAGCACTCGGGGCCGTGAGTGTGCCGCCTCGAGCGCGCGATCGGGTTCGGAGCTGCCCGGCCGGTGGTCGAACAGCACGCCCCATTCGATCAGGCTCTGGATGGCCGCCGCTCCCTCGTCGGCCAGCACGCGCGCGGCCGTCTCGTCGGTCAGCCCCGCGCCCGCCCTGATCGTGTCCTCGGCGTGCAGGGTGGCGCTGTCGTCGAGCGCGGTCGCGGCCGCGATGCCGCCCTGCGCATAGCGGGTGTTGCTCTCGGCGAGCTCGCCCTTCGTTACGAGAGTCACCTCGTGCCCGTGCTGCCGCGTGGCGTGCAGGGCGGTGGCCAGCCCGGCGATGCCGCTGCCCACGATGATCACGCGTGCCATGTCAGCGCACCGTGTCGGCAACAGGTGTCGATGCGGGCGGCCGGGCCGCGAGCATCCGTTCGAGAGCCACGGTCGAGTCGGCGATCACCTCTGCTGCAACCTGGATGCGATTGTGCACGACCCCGTCGACGAGGCCTTCGAGTACCCAGGCGAGGTAGCCCGGGTGGATGCGGTACATCGTGGAGCACGGGCAGATCACGTCGTCGAGGCAGAAGATCGTGTGCTGCGGGTACTCGGCGGCCAGGCGGTTCACGAGGTTGATCTCGGTTCCGATGGCGAAGGTCGATCCGGCGGGAGCGGCCTGGATCGCTTTGACGATGAAGTCGGTCGAGCCGGCAGAATCAGCCGCGTCGACGACGGCCATCGGGCACTCGGGGTGCACGATCACCTGAACGCCGGGGTGCTCGGCGCGTGCCTTCGTGATCTGCGCGGGCGTGAAGCGCTTGTGCACAGAGCAGAAGCCGTGCCACAGCACGACCTTCGCGTCGACGAGCTCGTCGGACGAGTTGCCGCCGAGCGGCTTGCGCGGGTTCCACATCGGCATGAGCTCGATAGGGATGCCCATCGCTTTTGCTGTGTTGCGACCGAGGTGCTGGTCGGGAAAGAACAACACCCGCTGCCCACGCTCGAACGCCCACTCCAGCACCGTGGCCGCGTTCGACGAGGTGCACACGATTCCGCCGTTGCGACCGCAGAACGCCTTGAGCGCGGCCGAGCTGTTCATGTAGGTGACCGGAATCACGGGAACCCGGCCATCGGCATCCGGCGCCGTGCCGTAGATCTCGGTGAGCTGCGCCCACGCCTCTTCGACCGAGTCGATGTCGGCCATGTCGGCCATCGAGCAGCCGGCGGCGAGGTTCGGCAGGATGACCGCTTGCGAGGGCTGCGACAGGATGTCGGCCGTCTCGGCCATGAAGTGCACGCCGCAGAAGACGATGGCCTCGGCATCGGGCTTGGCCTTGGCGGCGTTGGCCAGCTGAAAGGAGTCGCCCACGAAGTCGGCGTACTGCACGACCTCGTCACGCTGGTAGAAGTGGCCCAGCACGACCACCCGCTCGCCGAGCGTCGCCTTCGCGGCCCGGATGCGCGCATCCAGTTCGTCGGCGCTCGCGGTCGTGTACTCGACGGGCAGGCGGCCCTGTACGGGCGACCCGGTGGGGATGACGTCGGTCATGGATGCGCCGGGCCCGTAGTTCGGAACGCCCGCATCGAATGCCCAAGGCTGCAGGGCGAGTTCGGGCGTGCAGGTGCTGTTCGCTGCGGAGCCGGCTGCCTGTTCGCGGGTCAGGAGCTGGATGGTGGTGTCGACGGATGTCATGGTGGTCTTCTTCGTTCGCTGAGCCTGTCGAAGCGGGTTCACCGTTCCCCCTCGACAGGCTCGGGGAACGGCGTCTTCTACTGGAGGGGGCCGCTGTCGGCGAGGTCGATCGACCCGTCGTAGCGGTAGAGGCGAGCGGGGCGATGCCTCGCGCCGGTGACGAATTCGCCCGTGGGCACGACCGTCTTGCTCGACTCGATCGTGCGGCGGAAATTCGCCGGGTCGAGGGGTTTCTGCCTGACGGCCTCGTGCACCTCTCGCAGCTGGGCGAGGGTGAACGTGTCGCCGAGAAAGGCGTGCGCGATGCGGGAGTACTCCATCTTGGTGCGCAGCCGCCAGAGGGCGTAGTCGACGATCAGATTGTGATCGAAGGCCAGCTCGGGCAGCTCGTCGGTCGACAGCCAGGTCACGTTCTCGCCCACGGTCGCACGCGCGGCCTCGTCGCTCTCGACGAGCGCCCAGTAGACGATCGAGACGACCCGGGGGCCGGGGGAGCGACCGACCTTGCCGAATGCGTAGAGCTGCTCGAGGTACTTCGGGGTGAGACCGGTGGTCTCGAGAAGGTGACTGCGGGCCGCCTCCTCGAGGTCGTCATCGACTCTGAGTGGGCCGCCCGGCAGCGCCCATCGACCCTCGTGGGGTTCCCGGATGCGTCGGACGACCGGGATCCACACGGTGCTGATTCCTGTGGTCGGGTCGGAGCGCAGGGCGAAGATCACGGTGGATACCGCGAGGACCGCCTGTTGCTGGCTCATGCCGTGCCGTTCGTGAGTGACTTAGGGTGACGATGACTCTAAGTGCTGGAATCAGCTTAGTGTCACTCTGACCCGAACGCAAACGGCGCGAGAGCTACCGGAATGTGGAGAGGGACCTTTTGGCCATGAGGGGCGCTCGCACCAGTCTGACGATCCCCATGATGATGCGGAGGAGTCCGACGAGGATGAGGCCCGTGAACACGAAGAATCTTCCTCCGCTCGACGCCATGGATTCATCGACGATCGTCGCGATGATGCCGAAGAGAAACATGGCCGCCCCGACTCCCATGGTCACGAGCGCTTTTTTCGTGAGCGTTTTCGTCGCTGCGGCGAGAAGGATCGGGTTCGGAACCCAGAATTGCCATCCGGCTGGTGCGGGTCGAGCGTCCGGCACTCCGGGAGGGATCCAGTCGGCGGTGGGAGGCTGCCAACCGATGTTCTTGGCCTGCCACGAGACGAGCACCTCGTTCCACCCGGGCGGAGGGTTGAATACGCGTGGAAGTGTATTCGAATCAAGACCATAGGCGTCAGTCACGAAGTGAGCTTAGGCGGGTCGTCTGCTCAGTCCAAGTCTTTCGTGTCTCGGCCGTCATTCGGTGGCCGACAGTCTTGCGGGCAGCGGCGTCAGGCGGCCGCGGTCGCCTTGGCGTTGGCCAGATCGACGAACAGCTCGGTGTTGAAGCGGTACGCCACCAGGACCTCGTCGATCACGCGGTCGCGCTCGGCGTCGTCCCAGCCCGTCGCATCCAGCTGAGCGCGGTAGGTCTCTTTGAACTCCTTCGGCTTGGCGATGTCGCCGAAGAGGTAGAAGCCCACGCCATTGGTCTCGAAGCCGAACTGGCGCTGCATGAGAGTGCGAATGATCTGGCCCCCCGAGAGGTCACCGAGGTAGCGCGTGTAGTGGTGGGCGACGAAGCCGCCGTTCCAGGTCGCGGCCACCTCGTTGATGCGGGCCACGTAGCGCGCGGTCGTCGGCAGGGGAGTGATCTGCTCGCGCCAGTCTTCGCCGATCAAGAAGCGAAGGTCCTCTTCGATGGCGGGGAGGCGGGTGAGCTTCGAGGTGATGAAGGGCGCGGCGACCGGGTCGTTCTTCATGCGGTCGGCGGCGGCTTCTATCGCCTCGTAGATGAAGAAGTGCTGCGCGACGAGCGCGATGTAGTCGTCTCGGGTGCCCTTTCCGCTCATCAGGTCGCCCATGAAGTTGGCGCCCTCGCTCTCGCTGTGGCTTGTCCAGGTGCGCTCGCGCAGCGCTTGTGAGAAGGGGATGACGTTGCTCACCATGACGACTCCAAAAAAGAGGGATGCCCCAACCGTGAGGTTAGGTTGCCCTTACTTTATCTGACGCGCGGCTGTGGCCGCTATAGGGAGTTGAGGTTGCTTCGCCGACGACCTCGCGCCCGCCTCGGTTGCGGTAGATTCATCGACATCGGAATGTCGCATATCAACTCAGGGGCTGCAGGTGCCGATCCACACGACCACGGTCCATCTCCGCGGGGCCCGATGACGGCGGCGCTGAGCGGCATTCGGATCGTGGACTTCACGCGTGTGCTCGCCGGCCCCTACGCCACCATGATGCTCGCCGATTTCGGGGCGACGGTGACGAAGATCGAGCGGCCGGGCATCGGTGACGAGACGCGAGCGTGGGCACCGCCCGTCGACGCCTCGACCGGCGCCTCGACGTACTTCACCTCGGTGAACCGCAACAAGGGGTCACGGGTGGCCGATCTCGCTGACCCGATCGACCGGGCGGCGATCGTGGAGCTCATCCGGGACGCCGACGTGGTGGTCGAGAATTTCCGTGATGGCACGATGAAGCGGCTCGGCCTCGATTATGAGACTCTGCGGCAGAGCAACCCGGGTCTCGTCTACTGCTCGATCACCGGCTTCGGCGCCGCCGGGGGCGCGGGGCTACCCGGCTTCGACCTGCTCGTGCAGGCCGTCGGCGGGCTGATGAGCATCACCGGACAGCATCCGGATCAGCCGACCAAAGTCGGGGTGGCGGTCGTCGACGTGATCACGGGCCTGCATGCAACCACCGGTATTCTCACTGCCCTGTTCGCCCGAGCTGGCACCGGGCGCGGGCAACGCGTTGAAGTGAACCTGCTCTCGAGCCTGCTCTCTGCGCTCGTCAACCAGGCCTCGGGATATCTCGGGGCAGGCGTCGTGCCGCAGATCATCGGCAACGCGCATCCGAGCATCGCCCCCTACGAAGTCTTCCCGACGGCCGACCGGCCGCTCGTCGTGGCCGTCGGCACCGACGGACAGTTCCGCTCCTTCTGTGCGGCGCTCGGCGTGCCCGAGCTCGCCGCCGACGAGCGTTTCGCCGACAACGCCTCGAGGGTGGCCCACCGCGACGAGCTCGCGGTGTTCATCACTCGGCAGCTCGCCGGCCGTAGTGCCGAGGAGTGGTTTGCCCTCATGAGCGAGTACGACGTGCCGGCTGGTCCGATCAACACGATCGACCAGGCCTTCGAGTTCGCCGAAAAGCTCGGCCTTGACCCCGTAAGGCAGATCGACGGTGTGGCGCAGGTCGCCAACCCTATTCGCCTGAGCGAGACCCCCGCCGAATACCGCAGCGCACCACCAGCGCTGGGCCACCACGAGAAAGAAACCCGATGACCCACACGACGTCGCCCGATTCCTCCGTAAGCAACCCCGTTGAGGCACTCGCCAGCGTCTTCAGTATCGACTCTCTCCTCACATCTGATGAGCGGGAGTGGCAGCAGAAAGCCCGTGCATTCGCGCAGGAGCGCATAACGCCTGTCATCGAGGACGACTTCGAGAACAAGTACTTCCGACGCGAGCTCATCGCCGAGCTCGGGGCTACCGGATTCCTTGGTATGCACATCACGGGTTACGGCTGCGCCGGTGCGAGCGCAGTCAGCTACGGGGCCGTGTGCCTCGAACTCGAGGCGGCCGACAGCGGCTGGCGCACATTCGTCTCGGTGCAGGGCTCGCTCGCGATGAGTGCCATCGCGAAATTCGGCTCCGAGCAGCAGAAGAACGATTTGCTGCCCCGTATGGCCAGGGGAGAGGTGGTCGGTTGCTTCGCCCTCACCGAACCGGATGGTGGCAGCGACCCCGCCGGGATGCACACCACCGCCGTGCGTGACGGCGATGACTGGGTGATCTCCGGCGCCAAGCGATGGATCGGACTCGCGAGCGTGGCTGATATCGCGATCGTGTGGGCCCAGACGGAGGACGGTGTGCGCGGCTTCATCGTGCCGACCACGAGCGAGGGATTCACCGCCACGCCCATCGACGGCAAACTCGCCATGCGCGCATCGATCCAGTGTGACATCGAGCTCGACGGCGCTCGGGTGTCCGAAGCGATGCGTCTGCCGAAAGCCCTGGGTCTGCGCGGCCCATTCTCCTGCCTGAACGAGGCTCGCTACGGCATTATCTGGGGTGTTATGGGTGCTGCCCGCAGCTGCCTCGAGGCCGCGCTCGGCCGCTCGATCGAGCGCGAGGTGTTCGGCGGGCCGATCGGTCGGTTCCAGCTGACCCAGGACAAGCTGGCCGGAATGCTTCTGGAATATCAGAAGGGGGCGTTGCTGGCGCTGCACATCGGTCGGCAGAAAGACGCCGGTACCCTCGATCCGGCTCAGATCAGCGTGGGCAAGTTGAACAATGTGCGCGAGGCCATCGCGATCGCGGGCACCGCGCGATCCATTCTGGGCGGTGACGGCGTGACCAGTGAATTCCCGGTGATGCGGCACATGGCGAATCTCGAGGCGGTACGCACCTACGAAGGCACCGACGAGATCCACACGCTCGTAATCGGTCGGGCACTGACAGGGATCGCTGCCTTCAAGTAGACCCGAGTTGCGCTGCAGGTGAACCTCCCGTTCCCCCTCCGCGCGGCCACACCCCGTGAGGGCTCACCTAGGCTGGCGTTATGAATGGTCTGGCCACGGATGCCGCAGCCACGTTGCGGCAGCGAGAACGGCGTCGTTCGTCGAACGCGCGGCGCTGGGTTCCAGCCCTCCTGGTGCTTATGCTGGTGGTCTCCGGCTGCGCGACGGAGCCGCAGCCGGCCGTGCGCTCCGGCTCTGGCGAGATCCGGCACGAGCTCGCCCCGCTCACCGATCGCTTCCCGCAGCTGAGCGAGGCGGCAGAGGCGACATGGATGTCGGGGACGATGGGCGATGATCGTGCGCCCGGTCCGAGCACCTACTGGATCGACGCGATTGTCACCTTCGATGAGAACGGGTATGCCGCGCTCCGCTCCCAGTCGAGTCTGGAGTCGACTACCGAGCTACCAACGCTGGATTCCGGTCTTGACCCCTCGTTGCCCGCGGGGCCGTTCCTCCGCTCCGACACCTTCGACGCCGAGTTCTCTCAAGATGGCCGCCGCACGACCGTTTTCCTCGATGACGAGTCGCGGTCGCTAGTGCTCACGAGCTGGTTCGAGTAAAAGCGGTGCAGCACTTCGATTGGCATACACCGGCGCGTCGCGCTGCCGCCGAGGCCATGCACTTGCGGCTCGAGCACGACACCCAGACACTGCGCGGCTTCCGGCGTCGTGTGCGCACCGATCACAGATCGTCACTACAGGCCTCCGTCCTCGGAGTTCCCATGCTGGTGTTCGCCTTTATTGATCCGGTGGTCAACCTCGCGAATGCCCCGTTCGACGTGGTATGGAAGTGGTTCGTACCGTCACCCAATATCTGGGCGGCTGCGGCGGGTGTGGCGCTCATCGGTGTCACGGTAATTACGACACAGGTGCAGATCCGGCGCGATTTCGCGCTGTTCCGGCAGAGCGGATGGGTTGCGTACTCCGCCCCGACGGGGCTCGTGCGGCTCACCTCGGATGGCTCGAATTCGATCGAGTACGACCATCGGGTGGTGGGCGGAAGCGCTCGCTACTCGGAGCGGGATATGGGCGATCCGCTGGTCGTCCTGTCGGCCGCACAGATGCCCACTTCTTCGTTCATCGCGGCGGCGGATGCCGTGCGTTCGAGTGTGTTCCGTAGAACCCCCGGCGAGAGATCCCTTTATGACATAAGGCAGCAGACGTCACTACTGGATGCCGTGCCAGCTGAAGCATGGTTCCCTGACGCCAGTGGATGCTTCCTCGGGGTGACGAGGGAAGCGCCGTTGACGGTCGCGATCCCGCGGCGCCTGCGTGACGGAAGATGGCGCATCCGGATCGGGCGCATTCGATTCACGCCCGCCGAGAAGGAGGCTCTTCTGTCGCAGAGCCTCCCGACTGACTTAGGCTGACGGCGTGTGCTGGAAGAGACGCACCGGGGCCATCGCGGCGACCTCTGCGCTGCTGATGCTGTTGACCGCCTGCGTATCCTCGGCTCAGCCAGAGCCTGTCGCGACTCAGGGAGCCACCGTAGCGCCCGCTCAGAACGGCCCGACCTCTGCGCCGGCCGCTCGGATCGAGCCGGGAACGGAGGTGGGGTCTGCCGTTTTCGCCCCACGGTCGGGCGCGCAGGCCTCCGGCTCCTTCACCATCATCGCGAGCGAGGATCCGGGAACGTACGAGATCGTCACGCACGACCTCACCGCACCGCCGGGCAGCGTGCTCACTTTTCTGCCCTATACGATCGACGCCTCGCAGCCCTGCGCCGACAGCGGATTACGATTCTCGCTCGGTGACATCGATTCCATGGGGTCGGAACCGCATTATCTGCCGCCCGATCTCGGCCAAGGCGATCCGACCTTCTTCGGCTCGGCCGTGCTCACTCAGTTCAGCGAGGTCGATCGAGAACAGAACGACTGCGGCGCCACGGTGATCGCCGCCGCCCCCATCACGTGGACCCTGAGCCCCCGGCGGCCAGACCTCAAGGTGGCAGATTCCGGGGCGACAGCCGGTGCCTCGGGGGTCGTCGCGGTCGACGGCTCGGGCGCGGCAGTCAGCTACACGGTCGCTCGCGGAGACACCCTGAGCAACATCGCCGACAGATTCGGCATTTCAGTCGACGACATCTTCTACCTCAATCCGACTCGGCTTCGGGGTCCCCAGGACCCGACTGCGTACACGGGCGAGGTCCTGAACCTCTCTGTCGCAGATCGCTGAGGCGGCGGCTCCGCCTCACCGCAAATTCAGTGCGGGCGCGGCTCGACACCCAGGCGAGTGCACGCGGCGTCGTAGAGGGCGACGACCTCGCGGCGCACCTCGCCGCGCTCGGTGATCGGGCCGGCGGGCCACGCGATGCGAACCTCGCTCGTGACGCCCGCGGCGGTCGCATCCCAGGTCGCGACCGAGCCGTCGAAGCCCGTCATCACGGCGGCGGTCGCAGCGGGGTTCGCGAACGCCCGCACGATGAGCAGGTTGTCATCGGTGTGGTCGCCGTTCATGTGGTTCAGGATGGCGGACACGACGTCGGGGCTGAAGGTGCTCATCCGTCGAGCGTATATGCCCGACGCAGCTCGGCACGAAGTCGACGATGCCTGGCGCAAATGGCCTGGCGGGGCCGCTCGAGGCATCCATAAACTCGGCCCATGCCTATCGTTCCCGAGACCAAGAGCTGGACCTGGGTGCTCGACAAGCCGTGCCCCGAGTGCGGTTTCGACGCATCCACCACCGACGCTCGCGAGGTTGCCGAACTCGCCCGTCTGAACGCGGCCGCCTGGCCTGCCGTGCTTCGACGCGCCGACGTGCGAGAGCGACCGGATGGCGACACCTGGTCGCCCCTCGAGTACGCGGCGCATGTGCGCGACGTGTTCACGGTCATGCGTGGCCGTCTCGAGCTGATGCTCGTCGAGAACGATCCGCTGTTCGCCAACTGGGATCAGGACGCGACCGCCGTCGAGGAGCGCTACAACGAGCAGGACCCCGCGCTCGTGTCCACCCAGCTGATCGAGGCGGGTCACGCGATCGCCGACGCCTTCGACGCCGTTGGGTCGGATGCGTGGGGTCGGTCGGGCAGGCGCGGTGACGGGGCCAGCTTCTCGGTCGAGACGCTAGCGCAGTACTTCATCCATGATCCCGTGCATCACCTGCACGACGTGTCGAAGGGCTAGGGCGAACACTTCTCGTTCACCGATTCTGCGCCGTCGCCGATTCTGCGCCGTCGACGATTCTGCTCAGACGCCGATCACCCGATTCCGACGAGAGCCGCACTGCGTTGCCAGAGGCCCTCGACCAACGAGTCGTCGTGCACCTGCGGGTTGACCTTCGTGCTGTGCTTCTTCTCGTCGTAGTACTCGCCGGAGCGCCAGGTGACGTCGGGTTCGCCCTCGACGAACCAGGTCATGTTGTCGCCGCCCTTTTCGGAAGAGATCAGCAGCCTGCGAAGCGGAGTTCTGTAGACGAAACGCATGGCACTGCTGGTGTCAGAGGCGAAATTGGTCGCGACATTGCCCGGGTGAAACGCCACAGCCGAGATTCCCGTGTCGTGCAGACGTGCGTGCAGGCCGCGAGTGAAGAGGATGTTCGCGAGCTTCGCGTCGCCGTAGGCCTTGTTCGGGCTGAACTTCTTGTCGTTGTGCAGATCGTTGAGATCGATATTGCCGAACAGGCGATTGCCGACGCTCGAGGTGTTGATGATCGATGCCCGATCGGCTGCGCTCGCGCGCAGCTCGTCGAGCAGAAGGTGGGTGAGGAGAAACGGCGCGAGGTGATTGACCTGGAAGGTCTTCTCGTTGCCGTCGATCGTTCGGGAGCGGTCGCCGAAGAGCCCACCGGCGTTGTTTGCGAGAACGTCGAGCCCGCTTCCGTCGAGCTCGTCTCGCACCTCGTCGGCCAGTCGCCTGACATCGTCGAGGCGCGAGAAGTCTGCAACGAATGCCGTCGCCCCGGTCTCGCGTGCGACCGCTCGGGTCTTCTCCTCGGAGCGGCCGGCGATCAGGACGCGGTGGCCGTCTGCGCTGAGCTGGCGAGCGGATGCCGCGCCGATTCCGTCGGAGGCTCCGGTGATGAGCACTGTCTTCATGGTGTGCGACCTACTTTTCTTGTGCCTCGGGTGAGAGGGCTTTGGACGGCCCGATGAGACTCTACGCCTTAAGTGGCACTTGGTGTCAAGTGTGGCCCTCAGGGTTAGGATGAAACATATGACCACCGAAACTCCTGAGCCGATGCGTGATCGCACCCGGCGGCTGGCGCAGATGGAATTGACGAACGTCGCCCAAGAGCTGTTTCTCGAGCGAGGCTACGAGGACACGACCGTCGACCAGATCGCGGCGGCTGCGGGCATGTCGAGACGGACCTTCTTCCGCTACTTCCCCTCGAAGGACGACCTCGTGATCGGAAAGTACGATCTCTTCGGCGACCGCCTCGCCGACGCCTTCGATGCGCGGCCGCACGACGAGCCGGTCTGGCAATCCTTGCGTCGTACGTTCGACATCACGCTCGAATATGTGCAGGACGAGCGTCAGCGGGCGCGCAGCGACGCCATGGATCGCATCGTTGAATCCAGCGCTCAGCTCAACGCCCGATACCTGCAGAAGATGCAGCGAATCCAGGAGATCCTGGTTGGTCGGGTTGCAGATCGTCTCGCGTTGCACGGCCTCTCCACCGCCGGCGCGCAGCCCGCTGCGATCATCGGCGCCGCTTTCGCCTGCCTCCAGGCAGCCCGAAGCACCTGGCTCCAGTCTGAGCAGCAGCGCCCCTTCAGCGACTATCTCGACGAGGCGATGTCTGTCTTTCGCGTCATCGACTAGCGCCGGCTAGAGCCAGCCGTTCGACTCGGCGATGCGCGCCGCATCCGCTCGATTGCGCGCCCCGGTCTTGCCGATGACGGCCGACAGGTGGTTACGCACCGTGCCCTCGGAGAGATGCAGGATGCGCGCGACATCGGCGATAGATCCGCCGGTGCGGGCGGCCGCGAGTACGTCGGTCTCCCGTTCGGTGAGCGGCGAGTCGCCCTGCGCGAGCGACTCGGCGGCGAGCGACGGGTCGACGACGCGGAACCCGTTCGCGACACGACGAACGGCGTCGGCCAGCTGTGCTGACGGAGTGTCTTTGACGACGAAGCCCGAGGCGCCCGCCTGCATCGCCCGCACCAGGTAGCCCGGGCGGCCGAACGTCGTCACCATCAGCACTCGACAGTGCGGAACCGCCTCGCGGAGCTCGGCTGCTGCGGCGATGCCGTCGATGCCGGGCATCTCGATGTCGAGCAGAGCCACATCGGCGGCGGACGCCCTGGCGGCATCCACGACCTCGTCGCCGCGCCCCACCTCGGCCACCACCTCGATGTCTGTCTCGAGTGAGAGCAGCGCGGTGAGTGCACCGCGCACCAATGCCTGGTCATCGGCGATCAGCAGCCGGATCATGAGTGTGCGCCTGTCTTCTCAGTCGTCAGGGTTGCCTTGGCTGGCAGGCTCGCGGTGAGGGTGAAGCCGCCGAGCTCGCCCGTTCCGACTCGAAGAGATCCGCCGGCCGACTCGACGCGTTCGCGCAGACCCTGAAGACCTGTCGATGACGTCGATCCTGCGAGAGTGTGTGTTCCGGGCCCTCGACCATCGTCATCGATCGTCACGTCCTGCTCTGAGATGCGGATGCGGCAGTGCGATGCCCCCGCATGTCGGATGACGTTCGTCACGCCCTCGCGGATCACCCAGCCGACGAGCTCGCGGTGCTCCATCGGAACGGTCTCGGTCGACGACGGGAGCTCGGCTTCGACGCCCGCCGCGGCAAGCGCTCGCCGCACGGCCGCGAGTTCTCCACTCGCGGTGACACCGCGCACGCCCGACACGGTGGCTCGCACATCTGCCAGCGCACCGCGGGCGATCGTCTCGACATCCCCTATCTCCGCGCGTGCCCGCTGAGGGTCGGCATCGATCAGCCGCGCCGCCAGCTCGGACTTCACGGTGATGACGGTGAGGGAATGGCCGAGGATGTCGTGGATGTCTCGCGCCACCCGGCTGCGCTCGCGCTCGGCGGTCACCGCTTCGAGTTCTGCCTGGGTGGCACGCAGCTCGTTGATGACGGCGATGGTGCGAGCGAATGCTGCCATCATGAGCGGGATCGACAAGATGATGACCGGCTGAACCAGAACTGCCTCGGACCACGGCTGTGTCAACGCTCGAACAACGAGCGCGAGTACCGAGAGCGCGCCGATCGCCGTCGAGGTGAGCGTCCACGAGAAGACGCACATTCCGACGATGACGCCCGGATAGGTCCACAGCCCGACGGTGCCGGTGCCCAGCCAGGGCACGAAGACGAGGGTCAAGGCGAACATCGCCCCGCAGACCAGAAGCCGACCACGGGTCGAGAGCGTCCAGGCCACGGGTGCCGCTGCGAGAAAGCAGAGGCTGAATGCCACGACCAAGACGATGCCCGCGGTGCTTTCGAGGGCCGAGCCGGAGCGTCGCACGATGTCGGGGATGGTCGAGTAGACCCAGAACAACGAGAATGTCGCCCCGATGTACCAGCTGTACGCACGTGGCGACATCAGCGCCGAAGGCAGAACCGTCGTCGGATCCGGTCCCGCGCTCGCCGGACGGATCGGCCACCCGGGGCCGAACCGGCGCGGTTCCTCGATCTTCCTCACCCGCCCACCCTAGAGGCCTCGGGCGACGACTGGCCCGTGCACTCGACGAGCCGCGCCATCCTCATACCCGCTTGGTGTCGCGCCGGAAGAAGACGACCGTGCCGACGAGGAACACCGCGAACCACACGAGCGCGTTCGTCAGAGCGGCGAGGTCGAAGCCGGCGCCGGTCAGAGGGGCGCGGGCCAGTTCGCTGATGCCGTAGACCGGTGTGAAGGCGGCGATCGTCTGCATGAAGTCGGGCATGCTTGAGACGGG
This sequence comes from Agreia pratensis, assembly GCF_900177685.1. Classification (GTDB taxonomy): domain Bacteria; phylum Actinomycetota; class Actinomycetes; order Actinomycetales; family Microbacteriaceae; genus Agreia; species Agreia pratensis. The sequence continues at coordinate 30,964 of NZ_FXAY01000005.1, read as the reverse complement.
GTAGAACAGTCCGCCGATGAAGGCGAGCAGCACGATGGCGAGGCTCGTGACCTGCGCCGCGTTCTCGCCCGGAACGAGGTAGCCGACCATCAGCCCGAGGGTCGTGAACACCGCGCTGGCGAGCAGCCACCCCACGAGGCCCGTCGAGATCCACTGCGCAGCCGAGAGTTGGATGCCGCTGATCGCGCCCACCAGATAGGTCGCGGCCACCGCCACGAGCCCGAGCAGCATGCCGGCGATCATCTTGATGAGCACATTCACCAGCGGGTTCAGGGGCGTGAGCCGCAACTGCCTGCTCCACCCCTGGGCTCGTTCGACGGCGACGGATGCGCCGGTCTGGGTCGCCGACATCATGGCGCCGTACATCGCCATCGACACCATGATGAAGGCGGCGACAGACGGTCCGCCGTCGGCGATGGCCGTGTCGGTGAGAGGCACGTCGCGCATGGGGTAGCCGACGATGAAGAACATCATGACGGGGAAGATCAAGGTGAAGAGCAGTGTGCGGCGGTTGCGGAGCTTACGAGCGAGCTCGATGCGCAGGTAGGTCAGGGTGAAGCCTCCGAGTGGAGGAACACGTCGGTCGAGTTGAACGCGGCCGGCTGACGCCCGTTCGGTCTGGCCGGCGTTCACGGCGGTGGGAACGATGGGGGTTGTCATGCGGAGACTCCTTCTGAGGTGAGGGCGAGGAAGACGCTCTCGAGGTTCTGGCTCGTGATCTCGATATCGCGAGCCGCCGTGTACGTGAGCAGGTGTCGAGCGAGAGCATCCGAGTCGCTCGTATGCAGCGTGACGCGATCGCCCTGCACCGATACGTCGTCGACCGACGGCAGGGCCGAGAGTTCGGAGGCGTCGGCATCCGGCAGTGTCGCCCGCACGATGCGCCCTGAGACGAGGTTCTTGATCTCGGCGGTGGCGCCGTCTGCCACGATCGTGCCCCGGCTCATCAGCACGATCCGGTCGGCGTACTCGTCGGCCTCGTCGAGATAGTGCGTGGCGAAGAGCACGGTGCGGCCGCGGTCTGCGTCGGCGCGGATAGCGTTCCAGAAGGCTCGTCGCCCCTCGACATCCATGCCGGTCGTCGGTTCGTCGAGAATGAGCAGCCCTGGGTCGGAGAGCAATGCCATAGCGAAGCGCAGACGCTGCTGCTGGCCTCCGGAACACAGACCGACTCGGCGGGTGGCGATGTCGGTGATGCCCGCGCGATCGAGCACCTCGGCCACGGGCCTGGTGTCGGCGAAGAGGCTGGCGGTCAAGTCGAGCGTCTCTCGAACGGTGAGGTCCTTGAGCAGCCCGCCGGTCTGCAACACGGCCGAGACGAGGCCTCGCGAGATGGCGGCGCGCGGGGAGAGCCCGAAGACCTTCACATCACCGCCGTCGGGAGGTGTGAGGCCGAGCATCATGTCGATCGTCGTGGTCTTGCCGGCGCCGTTCGGTCCGAGGAAGGCAACGATCTCACCGGGTTGCACCGTGAGGTCGACGCCGGAGACGGCGCGTACGTCGCCGAAGCTCTTCACGAGCGCCGTCGCGTGGATGGCGGGGATAGAGGGAATGGTCATGGCTCCAGCCTGGCGGGGCGAGCCATCGTGTACGTCTGAGGACTGTCACCTTCGTCCTATGACATCCGTCACCCCTCGACGCGGTGTGGACAGTGCTGCGGTGAAAGTCAGTCGACCAATTGACCCTGCATGAAATACGTCGATCGAGCGAAAGCGAGCGCTGCGGCGTTCTTGTCGAGCACCGTCGAGATCGTCGCGTTCGCGAAGTAGGTCGACGTTCCGATGTAGTTGTGGCGGGTCACCGGCGTGCCCACCTCCTTGAGGCGACTGATGAAAAGGTCGGCCTCCAGGCCGGAGCCCCACTGATCGAACTCGGAGTAGTGCAGAGCGACGGGGCACGGAACAATGCCGCCTTCCGCGTCGTTCAAGCCGGCGTAGTACGCCACGACCGCGTCGACCGCACCCTCCTGAGCGCTGCGCAGAGCCAGTCGGCCGCCCATTCCCATGCCGATGATGCCGATTCGCGCCGCGCCGGAACTGCGACCGAGGGCGAGGGCGTCAGACAGCGTTGCGCTGGCGAAACCCTCGTCGAGGCGCGATCGAAGCACCTCCACGCCGTCGGCATCGACGGCCGCGACACCATTGAAGAGATCGGGTACGACGACGAAGAACCCCTGCTTCGACAGCGCGGTCGCGTAGGCCTCGAGATAGGGCAGCCGCCCGTAGTCATCGTGCACCAGCAGCACGGCGGGCAGGCCCTCTGTGCCGAAGACGAGGGGCCATCCGGGGGAGGGGATGTCGACGAGCTCTGTCACGAGGAATCCTTCTTTGGCTGCTGTCGAAGTCTAGCGAGCGAGTCCGTGCGTCTGCGGAGTCGATCGGTCGAGTACTGTTCGTCGGCAGCGACGGAGAGATACGCTCCGCTCGCAGAAAAGCCCCGGATCCGAGAGGGATACCGGGGCTTTTGTGTAACCGGGTGAGTGTACTGTGTCAGGTCAGCGTCACATGGGGGCGACGATGTCTTGTGACTTGTTCCATTCGGTTACCTCAAGGGTGGAATCGACCGACTGACCGTTTACCTCGGTGTGTCCGGCGGTCGCGAGGATGATGTAGTCCTTGGTCACCTCGAAAGTGGTTTTGATCGTCGCGCCCGACTGCTCGGTGGTGCCGGTCACGATGAAGACCTTCTGGCCCAGGCGTTCGCCGGTTCCGGTGACGGTGAACTCGCCCGTGAGAGCCGCGGCAGTGGCTGCCGGATCCTGGGAGTTCGCGCTAGCGGCAGCGGTGCTGAGGGCCGAGATGATGGGGTCGGTCGACTTCGGGTCGGCGACCTGCCACTCGCTGGTCGACGACTTGACCCAGGCGTCGTCACCGATAACGATCAGGGAGCCGGCGCTGGAGATGATCTCGACGGACTTGGTGGGAGGGTTGAAGCGCGCGGTCGATTGCAATCCAAACGAGGTCGACGTCGCGGCGTATCCTTTGGACTTTTTCATGCTGTCGGCGGCGCACACGCTCATGGCCTTGATGTCGACCGTGGCGCCCTCTGCCAATTCAGGGCAGTCGGACGACGGCGCGGCGGCTTCTTCGGAGCTGGCGTTTGACGGCTTCTCATCGGCAGGCTTGCTGGCCGGACCCGCGCATGCGGTGAGCATAATGGCGGCGGCGAGTGCGACGCCGATGCCCCATTTGTTGACGCGCATGGCGTCCCCTTTCGATCGATTGCCGATGAGTCTCACCTGCGCCCACCAATCATGCCAAGTCGATTAAGGTGCGGCCAAGTCGCCATTGAGACATGGATTCCCGATGATCTTCCGGGTCGATCGCACGATGACATCGCTGCCCTCGCAGCGAGCGACGTTGCGGCAGCGTGAGGAGGAGGTGCGTACGGTAGTCACCGTGACCAGACCCGCACCCATCGTTGTCTCCTCCGTTGATGCTCAGCTGACCGCACTCGTGAGGGAGCTTCCGCGCGGAACGAGCGGGCGCGTAATCGTCGGCATCTCCGGATCGCCAGGATCGGGCAAGTCGACGCTGGCGCGTGAACTCGTGCGAGCGATCGGACCGGGAGCCGCGTATCTGCCGATGGACGGTTTTCATCTCGCCGACGAGCAGCTCGCGCGACAAGGCCTCCTCGAGCGCAAGGGCGCGCCAGAGACCTTCGACGCGTTCGGGTACGCACGCCTCCTCGAAACTCTGCGTGCCAGGCCTCAGCACACGATCTACGCTCCGGACTTCGATCGCCGCCTCGAGCAGCCGCTTGCAGGGGCTCGCGCCATCGAACCGAGCGACGACGTCATCGTGACCGAGGGCAACTACCTGATGTTGCCGGGTGATGCCTGGAGTGCGGTGCGCCGGCAGCTCGACACCGCGTGGCACGTCGTCACCGAGTCGTCGCTCCGACAGCGAAGGCTCCTTGCCCGGCACGTGGCCTTCGGCAAAACGCCGGATGCGGCGGTCGAGTGGGTGCGGGCCGTCGACGAGCCGAACGCGCGGCTCATCGAGTCGCGAGAAGGCGCAGCCGATCGCATCCTCGATCTGACGGGGTGGGAGCCCGGCACCCATTCGCCGTGAAGCGACGCGTCACACTCGTCATCGCAGCCTGCGCCGTCGTCGCGACAGGGCTGTTCGTGCACGCCCTCGATGGTGAGGTGGCGGCATTCGTCTCAGACTCGTTGTACACGGTGCTCGTGTACCTGATCCTTCGCATGGTGTTCGTGCGGGCGCGGCTCGTGTGGCCCGCGCTCGCGGCATTCGCCTTCAGCGCGATGATCGAAGTGCTCCAGCTCTCCGGGCTGCCAGAGCAGTGGGGAAACGCGTTTCCGCCCGCGAGGCTGGTGCTGGGAGCATCGTTCTCAGCCATGGATCTCGTCGCGTACGCACTCGGTGCGCTCGTGATCGGGCTGGCAGATCTCGTGGTTCTTCGTACTGTCGAATCACGAGCGAGTCGATCTGCGCGTCCGCCCGCGTGACAGGATGAGGCATGCCCGTCGTTGAGTCCCGCTGCGTTGTTCCGGTCGATGTCGAGACAGCTTTCGCCATCTCTCAGACCACGGGCGAGATTCGCAAGCGCTGGGATCCGTTCATCAGAAAGCAGTACTTTCTGCACGGGGCCACAGCGCCGGCGAAGGGTGTGCACACCTACACGGTGCAGCGCTTCGGGTTTCGAATGGAGAGCGAGTACGTCTCGTACAAGCCGCCGTCGAACGTGGGCATGAAGATGACCAAGGGCTCGTGGTTCTTCGAGAAGCTCGGCGGCGGGTGGCGATTCGCTCCCGTCGACGGCGCTCCCGGCACCACGCTCGCCGTCTGGCGCTACAACTTCACGTGCCAACCGAAGTGGCTCGCGCCTCTCGCGGAACGCATCGGGGCCATCGTGCTGCAGCGTGACATCGATCGCCGTATCCGTGGTTTCGCCCGGGGGTGTGAAGACCCGGTGGTGCTGGCCGCCGTCGACGGTCACACTCCCTAGGAGCAGCTGCGTCACCGCGTGTGCTCGGATGCGCGCGCCTGAGCCGGGCGTCGCCTGCGAGGAGACGACGCCCGGCTCGGGCATGGCGGGCTGTGACTGCTAGACGCGAGCGCCCTTCTTGCGAGACACGATCGTCAGAGCGAGTCCGGCCAGCAGCAGCAGCGCGATCGCTCCGGCGAGCGGTGCAGCGGAGATGCCGGTGAGGGCGAGGCCCGATGCGGTGGTGCCGGCGGTGTAGCCCGAGGCCGAGTAACCCGCGGCGGTGACGCTACCGGCCGTGACCACGCTCGAGGTGGTCGTGGTCGGCGTAGCGGGGTCCGTCGGGTCGGTCGGAACCGTCGGGTCGGTCGGGTCCGTGGGGTCCGTCGGGTCGGTCGGTGTCGTCGGTCCGGTGGGGACGACGGTGGGGTCGCCGATCACCGTGATCGCGTTACCTCCCAGGTCGATCGGAAGATCGATCACCGGAACGATCTGCGTTCCGCCTCCGACGCTTCCGTCGCCGCCGGTCGTGTTCTCAGACGAGCCGTCGGTGCTGCCGCCGGTGACGTCCGATCCCGCGGTGGTCGGGTCGCCGACCAGCGTGATGGCGTTGCCGCCGGCGGTGATGGGTGCACCGATGACGGGAACGATCTGCGTTCCGCCGAGGATGCCGTCATTGCCGGAGGTGGTTGCGCCGGTGCCGGAGGTGCCGGATCCGGTTCCGCCCGTCGCCCCACCGGTGACGGCGGAGTCGGTGGACTCTGCATCGCCGATCAGGGTGATGGCGTTGCCGCCCACGGTGACAGGTGCTCCGACGTCGCCCACGACCTGGGTTCCGCCGAGAACGCTGTCGGTTCCGTCGGTGGATGCGCCGGACCCGGTTCCGCCGGTCGTGCCGCCGGTCGTCGTGGAGTCGGTGGACTCCGCGTCGCCGATCAGCGTGATCGCGTTGCCACCGACGGTGACGGGCGCTCCGACGACGGGAACGACCTGCGTTCCGCCGAGGATGCCGTCGTCGCCAGAGGTGGTGGCGCCGGTGCCGGCGGGAGCGTCGGGCGCCTCACCCGCTGCGCCTGCACCACTCGTGCTGTCGGTGCTGCTCGAGTCGCCGACCACGGTGATGGCGTTTCCACCGACGGTGATCGGAACATCGATGTTCACCAGACCCTGCGTTCCGCCGAGCAGCGAATCCGTTCCCGTCGTGGTGACGGGGGCGGGCTCGGCCGGCGCAGCCTCCGGAGCGGGTGCGGCCTCGGCTGCACCGGACTGCTCCGAGTCGCCGATCACGCTGATCGAGTTGCCCGACACATCGATCGGGATCGCCACATCCACGATCGCCTGGGTGCCGGATGCGATCCCGTCGTCGCCCGAGGTCGTCGCCTCTGCTGCGGGCTCCGGAGCCGGTGCCTGCTCGGCCGCCGGAGCGGCTGGAGCCGCCTCAGGAGCCGTCGACGTGGCATCCCCGAGGATGCTGATCGAGTTGCCCGAGAGGTCGACCGGAACCTCGAGGCCGATTCCGGCCTGGGTTCCCGAGAGCAGGCCGTCGTCGCCTGATGTGGTGTCTGCAGCGTTCGCTGCGGCTACGCCGAGGCACGAGAGGCCTCCGACGAAGAGGGTGAAGTACAGCCCTCTCTGAATGAACTTCTTCATGATGATTCAACTCCAAAAGATGGGTGAGACTGATGAGCTCCAGCCGCGCGGATGGCGGGGGAGATGGTTCGCTGGGTCTGCCCACAGAGATCGGGCAGGTGCGAACTCAGTCAGTCAGGAGTTGAACCGAGGTCGAATGTCGGTGAAGACGGAAGCGCGTCGTCAGATGCGAGGGCGCGAAGGGTGAGAGCCGCGTGGCCGAAGATCGCGCCGGTGACGGATTCGAGTGCTGCGGGCGCGCCAGAACCGGCTCCGCCGCCCATTCCCTGGCCGCCACTTCCCGACGGAGCGGGCAAGACCACGGGAGAACCCTCCGGATGCCCGGCCGGTGCAGGGGAACCCGGGGTCGGAGGCGTTGAAGAGCTGACGGAACCGGCCTGCCCCGCGGCGGGGAGACCTGATGTGTGACCGGATGCGGCTGCGCCCCGGAACGGCCCATGTGCCGCGCCGTCTGCCGGTGCCGAGGTGGCAGCGGCTGTGGAGGCTGCACTGGGTGCCTCAGCGAAGGCCGTCGGATCGGAGGCATCGGGGAGATCGAGGCCGGGAACCGCTGGGACGACGATGCCGGGACCGATCGGATCGGATGCCCCCGGGAGCGCTGGGGTGACGGCGACGACGGTGTCCGTGACCTGGCCGACAGTGGTGTCGACGAGGGTCACGACCGGCGCCGTAACGGCCGCTGTCGGGGTGGATCCCAGAATGTCGCCGACCACGGGAACCGCCGCGACGACGGGGTCGACGAGGTCGGTGACGGGCTGAACGATCTCGGATACGGGAGCCTCGGGCACTGCCTCGACGACAGGCACAACCACCTGCTCGACGACAGGCTGAACCACGGGCTGAACGACCTCGGCCACCGGCTCCGGAACGACGGACGTGACGCTCTCGACAACGGGAACAACGGGCTGGACAACCGTATCGACGACCTGGCTGACAGGCTGAGTGACCTCGGAGACGACGCCTCCGACGCCGTCGAGGAGCCCGCGGTCGGCGTGGGCCGGCGTAGCCGAAAGGAGAACTCCACCGACGACGAACCCCGCGCCGACGAGTCCGCCGAGCAAAAGAAGCCGCAGGCGATTGACGGGTCGGTGCTCTTCGATGGCATCCACGTCAATCACCCCCAAAGCGGCTGAGTACCCCCAATGTAGGCACGTCATTGCTGCCTCGTAAAGACGCTCGAATATTTCGGGTGGGCGAGCTTTCGTGACGAATCAGTGCGTTCCGTGGGGCTGAATCGTGTCGACTCTGCGTCGCGCACGCGCCTCGATCCCCACGTTTTCGGGGATCGAAAGTCCATCGAAAACTTAATTCGACACGCGAGTTAATAATGGTCGGATATGCGATCTACGAGCGCTCGATGCGTGGTCATCGCTCCGATGGCATGCCCACGATGCCGGTTTCTGTCGCAGTCGGTGGAGCGCCGCTTCGGATGCTCGTGCTCGGGTCGACGCACCACTCGAGCAGCGATGGCCACTCGCCGTATCCGGAGTCGACCGTGAAGTGACCCTGACCCGACAGGATCGTCGTCGGAATCTTGAGCGGCACACCGAACTCTGCTTTGGCCCCGTCAGGAGCGAACGGGTCATCATCACTCGCGATGAGAGTGGTGTGCCCGACATCGTGCGGCGAGAGGGTGAGTGGCAATGCTGCGAAGGCCGCGATCTCGTCGAAGCCCGCGACCACGTGACGTGACGGCGGTGCCACGAGGAGAACACGCGACACGTCGAGCGGAGAGTGTGGCCGCGCCCCCAGCCACAGCAGAGTCGACAGGCTGTGGGCGATGACGACCACGTCGTCGACGCGGCCGCTGTCGTGAAGCCGGCCCAGGGCATCCAGAATCGAGGCCGACCACGCGTCGACCCGCGGCGAGTGGGGCGACGGGAGCTGCGGGTACTCGACGAGAGTGCCCCGCTCGCGCAGAGCGAGAGCCGTGCGGTGCTGCCAATGCTCGGGCGGTCGCTCGTTCTGCCACCCGTGCAGAATGAGGAATGCGGTGCGTGACTCGGACATGCTGCCGATTCTCGTGGCGCGGGTCGCCCGTATACAGCGAGACGAGCGAGTGTTACTGCCGATTTCCTCTCGATTACCGCCAGTGCGTGCCGGTAGCCTCGAGGAATGTCGACCGTCACTCCCTTCTCTCGCCCCATTCGCACCGGAATCATCGGATTCGGCCTGTCAGGTCGCGTGTTCCACGCACCGTTCCTCGCCACCAACCCCGACTTCGAGGTGTCGCTGATCGTCACGTCGAATGCCGAGCGCGCCGCCGAGGCCGCGCAGCTGCATCCGGACGCCGTCATCGTCGACTCGGTCGACGAGCTGTTCGAGCGCGCGAGTCAGGGGCAGCTCGACCTCGTCGTGATCGGTTCGCCGTCTGGCACGCATGCCGAACTCGCCGACAGAGCCTTGGATGCCGGGGTCGCCGTCGTGGTCGACAAGCCCTTCGCCGTCACCAGTGCCGAGGGCCTCGCCCTCATCGAGAAGGCCGAGCGGCTCGGCCTTCCGTTCACCGTCTTTCAGAACCGTCGGTGGGATGGCGACTTCTTGACCCTGGCCTCGCTGCTCGAGGCCGGGCAGCTGGGCGAGGTGCGCCGATTCGAATCCCGCTTCGAATGGTGGAAGCCGGTGCAGGCGAAATCGTGGAAGGCGGAGGCGACCCCCGCGGAGGGAGGAGGCATTCTCTACGACCTCGGGGTTCACCTGATCGACCAGGCGCTGCAGCTCTTCGGTGATGTCGAAGGCGTGCACGCCGAGGTGCTCACTCGTCGAGAGGGTGGAGCGGCCGACGATGACACCACCGTGCTGCTCGAGCACCGCTCGGGAGTGCGCACCCAATTGTGGATGAACGGCATGGCGGCCCAGGTCGGCGCGCGCTTTCACGTGCTCGGCTCAGCCTCGGCGTACACGAGCTGGGGACTCGATCCGCAGGAGTCGCAGCTGCGTGACGGCGCGCTGCCCACCGACGACGGCTTCGGTGTCTATGGAGAAGACCGCTGGGGGCTCCTCGGCGTCGACGGCGAGGTCGTCGCTCTGCCCACGCAGGCGGGCAAGTACGCCACGTTCTACGAGTTGCTCGCGGAATCGCTGCTGCGCGGAGGGCCGCTGCCGGTTGAACCGCGCGATGCCATGCGATCGCTCGAGATCATCGAGCTGATACACACGGCCGTCGGTTCATACGGCGACGCGAACGAGTAGCTCGCCCGTGTGGGGCGAGCCCCTCTATCGTCTATTGGCCGCGGCCGGTGACCTTCTGCAGACGATCGATGTGCTCTGATGCCTCGGCCTTGGTGAGCGTGGCCGGAAGCTCTTCGCCGGCCTCGCGCGCGAGCGTGTCGAGGTAGCTCTTCTGCGGACCGGTCATCGGCTCGTCGCCGGTGACCCAGTCTTCGGGATCTTTCGCAGCGGAGGAGGCGTCGCCCTCGGGGCGAGGCGCGCCCAGTGTCTCGCTATCGCTGCCGGTGGCAGCGCTTTCGGGGGAGGAGTCGTTCTGAGTGACCGACGGCGTCGCCGGCTCGACGGACGCGTCGTTGTTCTGGATGTCTGACATGCTCACCACGCTACGGGTGACGGCCGACACGGGGTCGGGGGTGGCGCATCCGGCCTCGGCAGAGTAGCGCCGGCCGGCCGCGGCTACGCGAAGCTGCGGACAGGCTGAAAGTTCGGCGTGTCACCCCAATTTGAGGGTCAGTGAAACTGGGTAGTGTTATGCCTTATGCCTCATGAAACCGTCGATGTCGCGCGCGCCGCGCTGCGCCGCAGCCCGCGCCAAGATCGCAGTGCCCAGCGAATCGAATCCATCCTCGACGCCACAGCGGCCTTGATCGATGAGGTCGGCTACGGCAATGTATCTCCGACGCTCATCGCCAAGCGCGTGGGCATGTCCGGACCGGGCATCTACCGCTACTTCGACGGCATGACGGCCATCGCCGCCGCGCTCGCCACTCGCAACCTCACGCGTCTGATGCAGGTGTCTCATGATGCGCTCGAGAGCAGAGACGCCGAGTGGCAAGAACTGCTCGGCCGGGTCATCGCGGCATACTGCACTCTGTACGAGACGGAGCCGGGATTCCGCTGGCTGCGGCTGGGTGACGCTATCGACCGCAACCTCATCGACAACAACGACAGCAATCGAACGGTGCTCGCTCACCAGCTCGGAGAGTTGTTCTTCGAGCGCTTCGAGGTGTCGCGCAAGCGACCCGATCTCCTCAAACACGTCGAAGTGGTGATCGAGATCGTCGACACCCTCACCGCCAAGGCCTTCGAGACCGATCCGACGGGCGATCAGTTCTTTATCGACGAGTGCACGCGTCTGGCTATCGGATATCTCGAGGAGTACCTCGTTCGCACGCAGAGCTACCTCGACGACTGAATGTCGCCTGACTAGTCGGCCTCGGTCGACCCTGCTCCCGGTGAGCGCAGGTCGAGATCGTCGTCGCGGACCCCGTCGCTGGGCACCTGCTCCTCGACGGCTCCGAAGGAATGCGAGACCGCTTCGGCGGCCGCGACCCCTTCGGTCTCGACGCCGGGAACGATCTGCTCGCCCTCGTCGACCTCTTTCTTGTCGAACTCGCTCTGCTGGTCACTCATGCTGTCGTCCAATCCGGCAGGCCTCGGCCATGCCTAGAATCGTCGCCGTCTTCGACGGCGCATCCAGGCAAGCACGTCTGACTACCGGGCGCCAGCCCCTGGCGGGGTCAGACGGGAAGCACGGTCAGCAGCCGATTCTGCTGCACCGCCTCGACCGAGAGCACCTTGTAGCCCTCGTTGTCGAAGAAAACGGTGATGCGGTCGTCTTCGACGCGCATCACGACGCCGACGCCCCACTTCGTATGCTTCACGCGGGCATCGACGACGAAAGTCGCCGCCATGTCGTCGCGGTGCTCGCGCGCGAACTCCTCATAGGAGACTCCCGATGTGCACGTGTCGCAGTTGCCGCAGGGGCTCGGCAGATCTTCGCCGAAATAGCCCAGCAGAAAGATGCGGCGGCACTCGAGCGTCTCCGCATAGCCCCGAACCATCTGCACCCGGGACTTCTCGACGCGGTGCTGGGCCTCGGCACGCTGAGCCGCGATGCGAGCGGCCGTCGCGGGTGAGCGGCGACCGATGGCGGTGAGCCCCGCAGCTGTCGCGGTGAGAAGCGAGGCCTCCTCGAGCAGGTTGACCAGGCCGCGGCAGGTGCGCGCCGACAGATCGAGCCGACTCGCCAGGTCGGAGATCGAGATCGACGGTGACTTCTTGACCACCTCATAGAGGCGGGCGATCGATTCCTCCGACGGCACTCCCGACGCGAAGAACGTGCGCAGGCCCAGGTCTTCGGCCCGGTAGTGCAATGTCGCCAACGAGTCTTTGCCGTCGCGACCCGCGCGACCGACCTCCTGGTAGTAGCTGTCGATCGAGTCGGTGACCGCCTCGTGCACCACGAAACGCACATCGGGTTTATCGATCCCCATGCCGAACGCGCTCGTCGCCACCACGATGTCGAGCGTGCCGTCGGTGAAGCGATTGTGCACGTCCTCCCGATGGGCGTCGGGCAGACCCGCGTGATAGGCGTCGGCAGGGATGCCTTCGGCTTGGAGGGCCTCGGCGTATCGTTCGGCATCGGCCCGAGTCGCGACGTACACGAGGCCGGGACCCGTCGCATCCCTCACCTGACGCACGACGGCGCGACGCTTGTCGTCGTCGCTCTCGTGGCGAACGACCTCGAGCCTGATGTTGGGCCGGTCGAAGCCTCGGGCGAGGATCAGAGCGTCGCGCATTCCGAGACGTTCGACGATGTCGGTGCGCACGGGCCCGGAACCGGTCGCGGTCAGGGCGATGACGGGAGGACGCCCGAGCCGTTCGATGACCTCGTCGAGCCCCAGGTAGTCGGGGCGGAAGTCGTGCCCCCATGACGACACGCAGTGCGCCTCATCGACAGTGAACAGGGTGACGCCGCGCGCCGCCAGCCGAGAGACGACGGAGGTTTTGGCGAGCTGTTCGGGCGAGAGAAAGACGAAGCACTGCTCGCCACCCTCGACCTCGGACCACGCTTCTTTGGTCTCTTTGTCGGAGAGTGACGAGTTGATGGCGACGGCGGAGCGTCCGTGCACCTCTCGAAGCGAGCGCACCTGGTCGTCTTGCAGGGCGATGAGCGGTGAGACGACCACGGTCACGCCTCCGAGCAGGATGCTGGCGAGCTGGTAGACGGCGGACTTGCCGTAGCCGGTGGGCATTACCGCGAGTACATCCTGACCGGATGTCGGAGCCTGCACCGCCTCGATCTGCCCCTCGCGCAGACGGGCCCAGCCGAAGACATCCCGCGCCGCGGCGGCGATGTCGGGCTTCGGCGGTGCGGATCGTGCTGTGGTCACGCGACTACGAAACCACAGATGAGACTCATTCGCGCACTGAGGTGCGGGATACGGCCGCTTCGTCGCGCATGAAAGCGGCCATATCCCGCACCTCAGCGCTCAGCAGCTCGCTGGCGGGTCAGGTGGCGCTCGCGGGCGCAGAGGAAGAGGGGGAAGGCGAAGGCCAGTGCCACAACGGGGACGAGCACGATGTAGACCACGATCCCTCGCAGACGAAGCCTCCGAGCCTCCGCCACCATGAAGACGATTGCGGCCACGGCTACGACCGCGAGGTCGACCCCGAGGGAGTTCACCGATGGGCCGCTTCCGAACCACTCGCCCAGAAAATCTCGCTTCTCGACGATGGAGGTGATGTTGAAGGTCCACGTTCCGACCAGCCCGACGATGGCGAGCACGAGGTAGAGAACAGCTGCCGCACTCCAGTTGCCACGAAATCGACTCATGATCGAACCTTCTCTGTTGTCTCGGCGAACGGTGACGTCTCGGCGATCGGGCGCCGTTCGGTCTGCAGCGGATGCCGCGCGGCGGCAACGAGGACGATGGCGGCGGCGGTCACCGAGGCTGCGCCCACAGCCCAGCCCGCTATGAGGATCGCGCCATCCGGTCGCACGATGGACTGCCCGATCAGGGCCTGGGTCGTCAGCACGGCGAGCATCGCCGCGAAGGCCGACGCGGCAACGATCACCAGTCGGGTGCGCACGCGGTCGTCGGCGAGAATCCGGATGCGCCCGGCCAGCGCACCGAGTGCGATGGCGAACAGCGGCACGAGCTGCAGTGCATGCATGCCGACGAAGTGTGGAATGCGCAGATCTCCCGCGACGGTGCTCCACCCCAGGAGCGGCAGGCCGGGGCCGCCATCCGAGACGCCCACGGTGTGAGCTCCCACGATGCCCTGATAGTTGTCGAGCTGCTCTGCCGTCGGGCCTGTCATCAGGAAGGCCAGTCCGAGGCCGACGAGCGCGAGAGCCGCGCCGGCGCGAACGGCCACGGTCAGCGAGACGGTGGGAAGCGGCATCCAGAACAGCAGCACGGTGGTGACGAACGTCGCCACATAGAGAACGGTGATCGAAACAGCCATGACGCCCCAAAGGGCCGTGGCGAATGGCGTAGAGACGTTGAAGTGGCTCGTCGTCGCCGAGGCGGCCGCGCCCACGATCGCGATCTGCTCGACGGCGACGGCGACGGCGATCACCGTGCCGGCGGTGTGGGCCATCTTTCTGAACCGCGGCAGGTGCGCGATCAGCCAGGCCCAGGTGACGCAGTACAGCAGGATCGACAGCGAGAACTTCAGCGGCTTGAGCCACACCTCTGCTCCGCCCACGTTCCGGGGGTCGATCGCGGCGCCGACGAGGCATACTGCGGTGCACAGCACCATCAGCGCGGCCACCGTCATAAGTGGTCGGTGCCAGGCGTAGGCGCGTTTCAGAGACGACATCACAGGTTCCGTTCTGCGGTTCGGTGAGCCTGGGCGATGCGCCGCAGACCTAGTGAGAGGGAATCGCCGAGCACGGTGCCCACGACCATGAGTTCGGTTCGTTCGGAGGGGTCGGCGATCGCGCCGACGGCGTCGAGGTCGGCGGCGGCCACGATGTCGGCGGCCGCCGCGTAGCGATCGAGATACTCGTCGCTCATCGTGTGGCCTGCTCTGGCGAAGCCGTCGATGGTCTGCGCCAGGATGCGCCGCCCCACGTTGTCGCGGCAGTCGTTCCACCCGGCGCGGTCGATGACGCCGTCGGCGCGCTCGAAGCTCTCTTCGGACGGCTCGCTAACATCTGCGACGGCATCGCGGGCGAGCGCGTTCTGCGCCACCTCGAAGGTCTCTGCGATCGGCTTCGACGTGTCGTCGAGGGCCGCGAGCACGGCGGTCGCCGAACTCACCGACAGCTTGCCCACCTCGAGCATGGCCCGGATGAGCCGGAGCCGCTCGACGTGTGACTCGTCGTAGCTGGTGCGGTTCTCGCCGCTCCGCGTGCCGGCGGGAAGGAGACCACTGCGCACGTAGTACTTGATGGTGGCTGCAGGGGTGCCGGAGAGCTGAGAGACCTGAGAGATGAGCACCCACTGATAGTAACACTACCGATAGCTGCGATATCAGTAAAATCGCAACCAGCGAGTTAACAACATCGGCCAACGTAGGCTGTTCCGGTGCCCGCGCTCCCCGGATCTACCGCCCCTCAGCTCGAAGTCACGACTCTTCAGGCTCTCCGCTCTCCTCGGCTCCTGAGTCGCGAGGTGCTCGCCGGAATCGTCACGACGCTGGCTCTGATTCCGGAAGTCATCTCGTTCTCGGTGATCGCCGGTGTCGATCCCAAGGTGAGCCTCGTCGCATCCATCGTTCTCGCCATCACGATGTCGATCCTCGGTGGGCGACCCGCGATGGTCACCGCCGCTGCGGGTTCGGTGGCGCTGGTCGTCGCACCCCTCGTCAAGGATCACGGCGTCGAGTACCTGCTGCCGGCGATCATCTTGGCCGGCATCGTGCAGATCGCGTTCGGCGCGCTCGGTCTGGCCCGACTCATGCGGTTCATTCCCCGGTCGGTGATGATCGGATTCGTCAACGCCCTCGGGATTCTGATCTTCGTCGCCCAGGTGCCGCACCTCCTCGGCGTGCCGTGGCTCGTCTACCCGCTGTTCGCCCTCACCGTGGCGATCATCCTGATCCTCCCGCGCCTCACGACGGCGGTGCCAGCGCCCCTGGTCGCCATCGTCGTCGTCACGGCGATCGTGATGATCGCGCACCTGAGCGTTCCCAACGTGGGTGACGAGGGAGAGATCGGTGGGGCGCTGCCCGGCATCACGCCGTTCCTGGCTCCGCTGAACCTCGAGACCCTGCAGCTCATCTGGCCCACGGCGCTCAGTGTCGCGTTCGTGGGTCTGATGGAGACGCTGCTCACGGCGAAGCTCGTCGACGACATCACCGAGACCCGCTCTCACAAGAGCCGTGAGTCGTGGGCGCTGGGCGTCGCGAACATTCTTGCCGGCTTCTACGGCGGAATCGCCGGATGCGCCATGATCGGCCAGACCGTCGTGAACGTCAAGATGGGGCGCGCCCGAACTCGCATCTCGACCTTCGTCGCCGGTCTTGTGCTTCTCGCTCTCGTGACCCTGCTCAGCGATCTCATGGCGCAGATCCCGATGGTGGCGCTCGCGGCGGTCATGATGATCGTTGCGATCACCACCGTCGACTGGCACAGCCTGCGCCCCGCAACGCTGCGCCGGATGCCCGTGCCCGAGACCCTCGTCATGGTCATCACGGTCGTGGTCGTCGTCGCCACCGGCAATCTCGCCCTCGGTGTGCTCGTGGGTGTGGTTCTCGCGATGGTGCTGTTCGCGCGTCGCGTGGCCCACGTCATCCGGGTCGATCGCGTCTCTGCCGACGACGGTGCTTCTGTTCGCTACACCGTGCACGGGCCTCTGTTCTTCGGCAGCAGCAACGACCTGGTCGAGCACTTCTCGTATGCGATCGATCCGCCGAGCGTGGTGGTCGACTTCGGAGCGGCCCAGATCTGGGATGCGTCGACCGTGGCCGCGCTCGACTCGGTCGAGAACAAGTACCGCCAACACGGCGTGACGGTCGCGTTCGAAGGGCTGGATGGGCGCAGCCGCGCGCTGCACACGCGCCTGTCGGGCCGCCTCGGCTCGTAGACTCGCGGCATGCGAGCCATCACACTTCCTCGATTCGGTGATCCGTCAGTGCTGACGATCGCCGAGGTCATCGAGCCTCCCGTCGGACCATCGGATGTGCGCATCGACGTCGTGGGAGCCGGCCTCAACGGTGCCGACATCTCACAGCGCCGAGGCAGCTATCCGCCACCCTCCGGCGCCCCGCTCTGGCCCGGGCTCGAAGTGTCGGGCATCGTCAGCGGAGTTGGCGACGACGTCTCGGAGTGGCGAATCGGCGACGAGGTGTGCGCGCTGCTGCCCGGTGGCGGTTACGCCGAGCGCGCGGTCGTCGATCAGAGTCTCGTCCTTCCGGTGCCCGCTGGTGTGTCTCTTCTCGAGGCCGCGGCGCTGCCCGAGGTGGCCGCCACCGTCTGGTCGAACGTGTTCATGAGCGCCGAGCTGGCACCGACCGAGGCCTTTCTGGCCCACGGAGGGTCGAGTGGCATCGGGGCCATGGCCATCCAGATCGCCGCTGCTCGAGGATCGCGCGTCTTCGCGACGGCGGGGTCGGCCGAGAAGGTTGCGTTCGCCGAGGGGCTCGGGGCCATCGGTATCAACTATCGCGAGCAGGACTTCGTGGAGGTCGTCAACCACGAGACGGGAGGAGTCGGCATCGACGTGATCCTCGACATGGTGGGCGGCGATTACATCGGCCGAGACATCCGGGCCCTGTCGATCGGTGGCCGCATCATGGTCATCGCGAACCAGAGCGGCGAAACGACGTCGTTCAATGTGGGCTCGCTCATGGTGAAACGCGGTCGTATCTGGGCGACGACGCTGCGTGCCAGGCCGCTGGCCGAGCGCGCCGCGATCATCGCGTCTGTGCGTGAGTCGGTGTGGCCGCTCATCGAGCAGGGGCTCGTGAAGCCGACCGTCGACAGCGTCTTCACGCCCGACGAGGCGGCCGATGCTCATCGACGAATGGAGTCGAGCGCCCACATGGGAAAGATCCTGCTGCAGTTCGGCTGATACGCGGCTTTACTCGTGGTCGGTCGGGGCTGCCCGGTCGTCGACCGCAGCCGTGATCGCGTCGATGCGGTCGCGAGCCTGGTCGAAGAGTGTCACCGAGCTCCAGACCTCGGGGTTCTCCTCCCGAACCTGCTCGGGCGACTCCCCAGCGCGAGAGACCGCGGCGAGGTCGAAGCTCACATTCGTGCGTGCGCCTGTGATCGCAGCTCTCAGTGCGCCGAGGGCGACGACCACATCGGCGATCAGCGCGGGGTTTCCGTGCAGCGCCAGCAACTCGAGGTCGTCGACGGCTTCGGACGCGCGACGGCCCAGAATGCTGGATGCGCGGGCGGCGTCGACCGAGGCCGCGCGCACGGCGGCGTCTCGCTCCGGGCCTTTCTCGAGGCGGTAGGCAGCGCCGAATGCCGACGACGCCGCCGAATCCTCGTCGGCGAGGCGCAGGGCGTCCTCGCGGAGTGAGTGCGCACGAGCGCGCAGCTCTGAGAGATCGCTGCTCTCGCCGCCCGCGCGCCGCTCGCTTTGCCCGTCGGCGCGTTCCGAATAGCCCGCGACCATCGACATCAGCGATGCGGCTATCGCGAGCATCACCCCGGCCCCCGCGCCCCCGCCCGGCGAGCCGTTCGTTCCGGCGAGGGCACGGGTCCACTCGTCGACAGTCGAGGTGCGAGTGGTGACGTCGGAAGAATCGTGCATCGGTCTAGTGTGCATGGCCTGGTCGTCGCTAGGAGATGACCCGCCACTCGCGAAAGAACTCCATCACGGTCTTCGAGTGCAGGTCGTCGTGCACCCGCGCGAGCAGGCGGCCCGCCTGTTCGGGTTTGCCGGCATCGATGCGCAGCTCTACGGCTCCGGTGTCATGTCGTGTGACGACCAGCTCGTGACGGCGCCGCAGTGTCCAGGTGCGCACCGTGTCGATGCGCGCATCCAGATGATTGGATGCTGGGTCGAAGGCGTCGGACTGCATGCTCGCGGCGGGATCGATGGCCATTCATCGAGGCTAGAGGCGCCGCGAACGAGGCGACAACCCCCTCGGCCATGTCGGGACTACAGCTCGTCGGAGCCCGACTCCTCGCCCCATGACGAGATGGCTGCTGGGATGCGCAGCTCGCCGTCGGCGGCACGTGCCACCACGTCGACGTGGTTGAGGCGGCTCGCAGGAACTCCGTTGCGGGAGACGAACCACGTGCCGAGCATCAGCGATGAGCCGGGGGCGGCGACGCACGCGCCCATCACGGTGAACGCGCCGTAGGCGAGCTCGAAGTAGCGGGCCGCGATCACGTCGCCGTGCTGCAGTGTCGGAACGACGTCGGCCGGGTCGCCGGAGGGGAGTGCCGCGAGCTCCTCGTCGCTGAGCGCCGCGACGCCGTCGTCGGCCAGGGCCGCCTGCGGGTCGATGATCTCGAGAAGCTGCAGCGATTTGTCGGGCTTGAGGTTCGCATCCAGGGCCCGGCCCGCGATCATGAACGAGTTCGTCGTCTTCGAGAAGTGAGCCCGACCTTCGATCGAGACGACGCCGTAGCGCGGGGTCGAGAACACGGCTTTGACGAGCTCGCCTGACTTCAGCTCGGCGATGGATGCCGTGAGTCCTTTGACGTTGCGCTTGCTGGGGATGATCAGCTCGGAGATCGACGGCACGGGGCTTCTCTCGTTCGGTGGGTGTCGACATCCATTGAAGCATCTGCGCCGCTTAGGGGGCGTCGGTGTGTGTCGTGAGAAACGCCAGTGTGCGGTCGAGGGCGGTGTGCGCATCGTCGTAGTCGAGGTGGAACTGGTACTCGTGGGGGAGCGCGGGCTCGTGGTCTGCGGCCCAGAACAACTCGTCGACCTCGACGCCGGCGGCCTTCAGCGCGTTCGACATGGGAACCGACTCGACCCAGGTGAGGGCGTCGCCGTTGCCGCCCGAGATGTAGGTCGCTGGAAAGTCGGAGGTGACGAAACCCAGGCTCGACATGGTCGCGCCCGCAGAGGTGTCAGACCAGTCTTTGGTGCCGGTGTAAGCCCAGAGCGAGATCTTGAAGCCCCACGCCTCGATGCCGTTCAGCTCGGACATGCGCTGCAGGTCGTAGACGCCGCAGTTCAGAATCGTGCCCACGAGTTGTGTCGGCGACAGCGCCGGGTCGATGCCCACGACCGTTGCATACGACGGGTTCGTGGTGATTCCGGCGAGCTCACTGGCGAGTTGAGCGCCGGCCGAATCGCCGGCCAGCACGATCTGCTCGGGGTCGACGCCGAGTTCTGCCGCGTGCTTGTCGATATAGGCCAGGGCGTCGTTCAGCTGAAAGATCGCCGTCGGGTAGATGGACTCGGGTGCTATCGAGTAGTTGAGTCCGATCGTCGTGTACCCCTCGGCCGCGAGGATCTTCAGGTAGGGCGCGACGTTGCTCTTGTCGCCCGAGATCCACGCGCCGCCGTGAATCCAGACCACCGTCGGAAGGGGACCGTTCGCGGATTCCGGGCGGAACGCATCCAGAGTCGTCGCGGCGCCGGCCGTGCCGTCGCCGTATTGCACGTCGAGCGTCTCGGTGACTCCGGATGCGGGAACGTACGGAAGCATCTCGGCCACCGTCTCGCGGCCGCCTTTCTCGAAGACGGCGCGGATGAGCATGCTCGACGCCCACGGAGAGCTGGATGTGACAATCGAGATCACGAGCGCCACAGCGACCACGCCGCTGAGAATCGAGATGACGCGGCGTGCGCGTCGAGAGAGCCTGCGTGGAGTGCCCCAGGTGGGAACGTCTATGTCTATACCGGTGCGCCTGGTCATGATCCCCCGATCCGCGACCAGTCTCGCAGCACCGAGGCCGCGCCACAATACACTGTGTATCGAACCCCGCTGGAGGCAGCCATGTACCTGACCGAACTGCGCGGCCTGATCGCGAACACACCGAGCACCGACTGGCTCGTCGTCGATGGCCCGCTCTTTCACGAGGCCACCAGCGTCAAGCCCTCGAACATGACCGGGCATCCCGTCGTCGACCGGCCTGCATCGCGGGCCATCCTCGTGAGCAACATCGATGTCGCGCTCGAGTGGGGTCTGCAGGCGAGGGTGGGCGAGCATGCGAAGAACGCGCGCGAGTGGACCCGCGACGCGGGCTTTTCGAGCAAGGCGGTGCTGCCCATTTATGTCGACGTCTTCTTTCGCGGCTCCCTGGTCGATCGCGTCACCGCGATCTGGGTCGACAACCTGACTGCGCTTCTGCCCGCGCCACAGCTCAAGCCGCAGGATGCGGTGAGTGATCTCGGCTTCACGAACGTCGCGGCGTGGAGAGTGGGGCGGTGGAGCCACGCGCTCTGCCGACTCGTCGATGCACTCGAAGAGGGAACTCACTTCGACGAGTACATCGCGGCTGCGGGCTTCGTGGTGGAAGGGGCCTGAGCGGTTTACGCTCGGGTGGGGGTAAAGAGCTATGACTGATGTCGCTGCAGGATGGTACGACGACGGATCCGGCGGAAAGCGCTGGTGGGACGGCCGCGCCTGGACCACGAGGCAGGCGGATATGCCGAAGCCGACGGCCTCCTACGCTCCGAAGCCCAAGCTGCCCGAGGGCACGCGCTGGGCGGCCGTGGGCAACCCCATCTCGAAGGTGGGCGCCGGGCGTTACCTGGTGATCCACGATCACCTCTTCGTGCACCTCGGCGATGCGGAACGCACCCTGCACGATGTCGCCGTGATCGATATCACCGAGGTCGACGTCGTCCAGAGCACTCTGCAGAAGACACGTGGGCTCGCAACGATCCGCGTCACCGTCGGTCACGGCGATGACACCAACCTCCTGACTCTCGACGACGTGCGCGAGTTCCGTGAAGGGGTCGCCGCCATAACCGGCGCGATCGCCGACGCGCGGCTCGCTGCCAACGGCTCTCTCGCATCCGCTCGGCCCGAGCCTGTCGCTGAGCGGGCCCCGGATGCCGCGGCGCCGGCTCGCGACTTCATCGCCGAGCTGGGTGCGTTGGCCGCTTTTCATCGCGACGGAGTGCTGACAGACGACGAGTTCGCCGCTGCCAAACGGAAACTGCTGGCCCTCTAGGCGTCGCTTCGGCCGGATGTTGATCGGATCGCGTGCGCTGACGACCTCGCCGCCGCCATACTCTAAGCACACCCCAAGCGAGCACAGAGGACGATCATGACCTTCGAACCCCCGGCCATGCCGCAGCAGCCGCAGCCGCAGCCGCAGCAGCAACCTCCTGCTTACCAGCAGCCGCAGCAGCAGCAACCCAGCTACGCGCAACCGCAGCCGCAGCAGCCCAGCTACGCGCAACCGCAGCCGCAGCACCCGGGCTACGGTCAACAGCCACAGCAGGGTTATGCCCAGCCCCAGTCGCCACAGCAGCAGGCGTACCCCGGCTACGGGCAGCAGCCACAGCAGAGCAAGCCGCCGCGTGCGAAGAACACGATGGGCCTGGTCTCGGCGATCCTCGGAGCCTCGAGTATCGTGCTCGGGTTCATTTTCTCGTTCATTCAACTCAGCATCTTCGGGTCGGGTAACCCGTCGTTGTACGCGGTCGTCAACGGCACTCAGACGGTGCTCAACGCGCTGCTCGGCCTCGGCGCCGTCATTCTCGGCGTGCTCGGCTACCTCAAAGGCGGCCCATCGAAGCTCCTCGCGATCGTTGGTACGACGCTGGGCGTTTCACTCCTGATCGGCGTGCTCAACGGTCTGCTCTACTCGTTTGCGGCGCCGCTCTTCTACTGATCCGCCCGCCTCTCCCGTTTTTCGAAAGGATCAGTCGTGCAGCTGCCCCAGATCTACCTGTCGATAGAGCCGACCGGCCCTGCCCAGTGGAACGCCATCACGTTCGGACCGATTTTTCACCAGAACCTCTCGGCCTCGAATACTGGTCAGGGCGGATCTGTCGTGAGGGTGACGCAGCACGGCAGCCGTGCGGTGCTGAACGACGACGTCGACATTTCGGTCGAGTTCGGAATGGAAGCGGACGACATCCAGATCGACGCGCTGCTCGACTGGGTGAAGCCCGCCAACTTCCAGTACGACAACGCGCGCCCATTCTTCGTCGACCTCTTCTACGGCGGCAATCTCGTCGACCGGGTGATCGCGGTCTGGATCGACCAATACAGGGCTGCCCTGCCGTTGCCCTACTCGGTCACGGCAGACGGGGGCGTGCCGGGTGCGGTGCCCACCTGGCATGTGTCGCGACGCAGCTTCTTGCTCGTGCGCCTTGTCGACCAATTGCGCGGAGGGCTCGAGTTCGACCGCTACTTCGCTCTCTCCGGTCTCTCGCTCGACCGCGCATGATGCGTTTCGCGTCCACGCGCGTCGTTGTCGTGGGCGGAGGCGGCGGCATCGGCAGTCGCATCGCGGAGCGATTCATCGACGAGGGCGCGCGCGCGATCGTGCTCGACCTTCCGCGCGGCGACTCGTCTCGCGAGTCTGACGCTGAGACGGAGCCGGCCCGTCGCATCCTGCACTGTGACCTGGTCGATGTCGCGAGTGTCGAGGCGGCGTTCGCGGCGGCGCGGGCCGAACTCGGCGGTATCGACGTGCTGGTCAACAGTGCGGGAATCCTGGCGCGGGGAAGCCTGCTCGATCTCACGCCGGAGCGCTGGGATCTCGTGATGGACGTCAACGCCCGTGGCACACTCTTCGCCATGCAGCACGCCGCTCGCGCCATGATCGAGCAGGGCACCGGCGGCACGATCGTGAACATCGCCAGCATGGCGGCCAAAGCCGGAGGAGCAGACGAAGGCGCGTACGCCGCGTCGAAGGCCGCGGTCGTGGGGCTCACCCGGGCGGCCGCTCTCGAGTGGGGCGAGCACCAGATCAGGGTGAACTCCCTGCTGCCCGGCTACGTGCTCACCGATATGGGCAAAGACACGCGCACTGACGAAGACGTCGCCACCTGGTCGAAGAAGTCGCCGCTCGGGCGCCTCGGCACACCGGATGACGTGGCCGGGTTCGCCCTGTTCCTCGCCTCGACCGATGGCGAGTACCTGACCGGCCAGTCGTTCAACGTCACTGGCGGAATGATCATGCACTGAGTGACGACGTCGAGTGTGCAGTTGTTGTGCGTGCGATTCGATCGAACCGACAACTTCTGCTCACTCAGGCCTCGGCTGCGCGCTCCAGAAGTGGGCGCAGGCGCAGGGGCATCGTCTCGACCAGGGAGATCGCGGTGTTCGTGCGCACCACGCCCTCGATCGCGAGCATCGCCACTGTAATGCTGCGCAACTCTTCGGTGCTGCGCGCGAGCACCTTCACGAGCAGATCGGCTTCGCCTGTCGTGGAGTGGATCTCGACGACCTCCGGCAGCTCGGCGAGTCCGGCTTCGGCGAGATGACCCGTGGCCTGGCTGATCGCGATCGAGACGAAGGCCACGAGGGAGTAGCCGAGCGCGGCCGGATCGATGCGTCGACTCGGCTCCTTGAGTGCCCCGATACGGGCGAGCCGGGCGAAGCGCGCGTGAACCGTGTTGCGGGCAACACCGAGGGTGCGCGACAACGAGAGGATCGTCGCATCCGGGTCGTCGTCGAGGGCAAGCAGAAGCCTCGCATCGAGGGTGTCGAGTGGGTTCATCTGAGCATTTTGCCACTATTGATGGCATACAGGCTGCAGAATGTAAGGTCTGAGTAGCACGTCTTGCGCCGATGTGCAGCCCCTGCGACTATTCGACAGTGAATTCGCCTTCTGCCGTGCTGCCCGAACCGACGACCACGCACGCGACCCCGCTCGTCGGGCCTCCTCGGCACACCATCGTCGAAGACATGCTCGCGATCCTGACGGGCACCATCACCACCTCGCTCGGCCTGTTCCTGCTGAAGAGCGCCGGAGCCGTGACCGGCGGAACCGCGGGGCTCTCGCTGCTCATCAGCTATGCCGCCGCTCTGCCGTTCCCCGTACTGTTCCTACTGGTGAATGCGCCGTTCTTCGCGCTGGCGTTGTGGAAGAAGGGTGTGGCCTTCACGGTACGCACCATCATCACGGTCGGGCTCGTGTCGCTGTTCTCGTCGATCATCCCGTCGCTCGTGAGCTTCGAGCACCTCGACGCGGTCTACGGAATCCTCGTCGGCAACCTGCTGGCCGGGGTCGGCATGCTCATCCTGTTCCGCCACGGATCGAGCCTCGGCGGCTTCAACGTGCTCGCACTGCTGATGCAGGAGAAGTTCGGCTGGCGTGCGGGCTACGTGCAGATGGGCCTCGACGTGGCGGTGGTGATCGCCGCCTTGGCCGTGGTCTCGCCGACGATCGTTCTGATCTCAGCGCTGGGCGCCGCCGTTCTCAACGTGGTGCTCGCACTCAACCACCGCCCGGGCCGCTACGTCGCCGGCTGATCCGCGCCCCGTGCGGCCCCCGCGGCTCAGCGCTTGGCGTCGGCCGAGGAGAGCAGGCGGATGAGGCGCTGCTGCCCCTCTTCGGCCAGCTCCGCCACGTCGTCGCGCGAGGCGAGAAAATCGGTGAACGAGCGGTAGCCCAGGGGCTTCTCGTTGAACGACGGGTCCATGCGTCGCATCTGATTCTTCACCGATCCGGTGTTGAGCCACTCGTCGGCGTCGCCCTTGGCGTGGCCGATCTGCAGTGCACGCACGAGCAGCTCGGTTGCCACGGTCTGCGCGTCTTCTGGCTCTGGCTCGGGCTCTTCGAACGGCACGTCTTCGGTGTGCGAGAACATCGGCACCGTGACGCGGCGCGAGCGTGCTGCCGCCTTCTTCGGCTCGGCCTCCGTCTCGGCCGGGCCTGAACCCGCGCTGTCGGAACCGGCCTCGACGACGCCCGCAGCGGCATCCGGGGTCTTCTTCGAACCGCGGCGCGACGAGGTCGAGCCGGCCGGAGCGACGACCTCTGGACGCTTCTCGATGCCGGGCAGCGAGTCGTAGTCCTCGAACTCGTCGCAGGCTGCGGCGAGCGACGTACTCGTCGAGCCGGCCACGCCGATGCCCACGACGAAGCGGCCGAGACGCTTGGCCTTCTGCGCGAGTGCGATGTAGTCGGAGTCGCCCGCGACGATGATCACGTGTGTGAGGTCGGGCAGGCGGAAGAGATCTTCGACCACGTCGACGGCGAGGCGGATGTCTGCCCCGTTCTTGGTGCCGCGGGTCGTGGTCGTGAAGAGCTGTGTGAGGTCGACCGCCCGCGACATGAGCTGGCGCTGGTAGCTAGCGTTCACCGGAACCGACCAGTCGGCGTAGGCGCGGTTGACCACAGTGGTTCCGAAGCTGGCGGCGAAGTCGATGATCGCGCTGAAGTCGACGGTCGCCGCGGCGAGGCGTGCGGCGATCTCGGGGTCGTTGTTCGGGTCGGTCTTGTCGAAGTCGCGAATACCGTCGCGCTGAAAAGCGTTGCGGCCGTGCAGCTGCTGGTAACGAGAGATGACGATGTTGTCGAAGTCGATGTAGAGACCGACGCGGGCGTCGATCGGCTCGGTTGTTTCAGCCATGGTGAGCTCCTCGGTCGGCGGAAGACTCAGTAGCGATCCGGTGTGGACTTCCAGTCTCCCGCGGCGGGCGTGCCCAAGGCAAACACGCATCGGCGTAGCGGATCGGTCGGGTGGCGGGTCGGCCAGGATCGGTCGGGTCAGTCAGCGGTCACGAAGATGCAGAACGGATGCCCCGCCGGGTCTGCCAGTACGACGAGTGCCTCGTCTGGGTCGTCTATGCGGTCGTCGAGCAGGGTCGCACCGAGGCTCAGGGCCCGGATGTTGTGGGTGCGGAGTTCGTCGAGGCTCGGAACACTGAAATCGAGATGGAGCTGCTGCGGTCTCGGGCCTTCGGGCCACGTCGCCCGCTCGAGTTTCTCGACCTGTTGGAACGCGAGCAGACGGCGCGCGTCTGATCCGAGCAGCACCAGCCAGTCGGCGCCGGAAGGGTCGGGCTCACCCTCGGCGGGTGCCTCGTCGCCGGGTTCGTAGCGGAGGTCGAGAAGCTGGCGGTAGAACTCGGCGAGTTCGCGCGCGTTCTCGGAGTCGAGCACGACCTGGCGAAATGCGGGATGAGTCATGCCTCGATTCTGCCCCTGTTGGAGAGCGCTTTCAACGGCGGCGCGATAGGCTCTGCACGGCTCAGACCGGGGGAGACGAGTAGTACGTGACGCAGCAGAACAACGCGACGATGCCTGAAGCAGATGACGCGACCGAGGTGACGCACCCGCGGGTCATCCGTGCAGACATCCAGGGCCTTCGAGCCGTGGCCGTGATCGCGGTGATCGTGAACCATGTGATCGCGTGGCCGAGTGGCGGATTCGCCGGCGTCGACGTGTTCTTCGTGATCTCCGGCTTTCTCATCACGGGGCTGCTGCTGCGCGACCACGAGCAGCACGGCGCGATCTCACTCGCCGGCTTCTATGCCCGCCGCATCCGCCGCATCGTGCCCGCCGCCCTCACGGTGATCGTGGTCACAGCGACGGTCGGCTATTTTCTGTTCAACCGCGCGCGCGGACTGTCGACCATCTGGGATGGCGTGTGCTCGCTGCTCTTCGTGGCCAACTGGCGATTCACGGCTCTCGGTACCGACTACTTCCACGCCACAGACCCCGCGTCGCCGCTGCAGCACTATTGGTCGCTGTCGGTCGAGGAGCAGTTCTATCTGGTCTGGCCGTGGCTCGTGATCATCGTGCTCGCTATCGCGACGAGGCTGCTGCGTTCCCCCGCTCGGGCCCGCGTCGCGCTCGCCGTCGTGATGGCGGCGCTCGTGGTCGTGTCGTTCCTCTACGCGGTGCAGCAGACGGCATCCAGCCCTGCGGCCGCCTACTTTTCGACGTTCTCGCGCGCCTGGGAGCTCGGCGCCGGAGCCCTGCTCGCGATCGCCGCGCCGGTGCTGGCCAAGCTGCCCGCCGGCATCCGATTCGTTGTGGGATGGCTCGGCCTGCTCGCCCTGCTCTGGTCG
The DNA here is from genome assembly GCF_900177685.1 of Agreia pratensis. GTDB lineage: Bacteria > Actinomycetota > Actinomycetes > Actinomycetales > Microbacteriaceae > Agreia > Agreia pratensis. Next base: position 3,550 of record NZ_FXAY01000005.1, on the reverse strand, counting down.
TTCGTGCAGGTCACCGACGAGACGCCGTTCCCGGGCCCCGGAGCCGCGCTCGCGGTCGGCGCGACGATGCTCATCATCGCCGGCGGAATCGGGGGGCGCCAGCGCTCCCTCTTCGTGCTCGACAACCCGGTGAGCGTCTACCTCGGCAACCTGTCGTACTCGCTTTATCTGTGGCACTTTCCGGTGCTCATCTTCGTGCTGCTGCTGATGCCTGAACAGACTCCGACGGTCACGGCGATCATTCTGGGGCTCACCCTCGCCATCTCGATGATCTCGTTCTATCTCGTCGAGCAGCCGTTCCACCACTCGCCGCTGCTGCGGCGCTCCGGCTCGCGCGCTGCGAGGCGTGAGGCGTGGCAGGCGTGGCGTGATCGCTTCGGAGCTCACGCGATCCTCGCGACCGTCGCCCTGATGGTGGTCGGCGTGATCGTCGGACTGAGCTCGTTCAGCGTGCTGCGCGATCACACGCCCATGGCGGCTCCCGTCGCGGCACCTGTGGTGGCCGAGAACCCCGAAGTGCAGTTGCAGGCAGACCTCGCTGCGGCGCTCACCGCCACAGCCTGGCCCGACAACCTCTCGCCCTCGATCGACGATGCGATGTCGCAGACCTCGAACACCAACCCCGCCCGGCGCTGTTTCGACATAGGCGACACCCCGAACGTCGACGACTGCACCTGGGGCAACCGCAGCGCGCCGAAGCACATGTACCTCGTGGGCGACTCGACCGCCATGGCCTACGCCCCGGCGTTCAAAGCGATGGCCGAGGCCAGCGGCGACCAATGGCAGATCACCACGATCGGGTTGTATGGATGCCGCTTCACCGACGTGCTCGTACAGAACGACGGCGACGGCGTGATGGATGCGTGCCCGCAGCGCAAGCAGGACGTGGCCGATCGCATCCGGGCCGACGCGCCCCAGCTCGTCGTGATGTCGAACGCCTTCGCGCTGGGGCAGTCGACCGACCGCCGGCCGCTGTCGACCGGCGACCTCGTCGCATCCACGCTTGCCGAGGCGGCGAGCTACAACGCGCCGGGTCGGATCGTGTACCTCGCGCCGCCGCCCCTGGGTGCACCGCTCGGCCAGTGCTACTCGACGGTGTCGAGCCCGATCGATTGCGCCGTGAACGTCGATGCCGTCTGGAATGACTTCGAGTCGGCGTTCGAGGCTGCTGCGCCCGCCACGGGCGATCACGCCGTGAGCTCACTGCCGTTCAGCTGCGTCGACGGGCAGTGCCCCGCCTTCGCGGGCACGCTGCCCACCAAGTACGACCAGGTGCACATGACGGTGCAGTACTCCGAGCACGTGGCCCCGGCCATTCGCTGGGCGTTGATCGCGCAGGGGGTCATGTAGTGGTGCATGATCGACAGTGACCGCCGCCGTCGTCTGAACGGGGCCGAAGGAGGACTCGAATGGTGACCGCAATCGCTGTGATCGCGTTGCTGGGTGTGGTCGTCTGTCTCGGCTGCCTGGTCTATCTGCACGTGGCGCCCACCGGCCTGAATCCCGTGCGCGACCCCGTGAGTCAGTACGGAATCACGGACTACTTCACCTTCTACCGTGCTGCGGCCCTGTCGCTCGGCGTCGCGGCGCTCATGCTCGCAGTCGCTCTCATCGAAGCTCTGACCGAAGCCAATGCGGCGGGCATCGTGTTCCTCGTCATTCTGGGCTTCGCGCGCCTCACGATCGGGTGGGTGCCGATGGATGCGCCGGGCGCTCCGCGCACCTCAACCGGCCTGCGGCACAACCTGCTCGCCACCGCGTTCTTCGCGTCGGCCACCGTGGCAGCGTTCCTCTTCACGGGTACGTTCGCCGGTGACGCAGGACTTTCGGGTATCGCGCCGGCGTCGGGCGTGCTCGCCTGGGCGATGGCGGTCTTCAGCGCGCTCATTCTGTTGACCAGCCTCGTCGGCCCGCTCAAGCGATTCTTCGGACTCGTCGAGAGACTGCTCTACGTGGCCGTTCTCGCCTGGATCGCGACGGTGGCGATAGCCCTCGTCGCCGCCTGACTAGGCGAGCATGCTCAGACCTCGGGCAGGAGTTCTGACAGAAGCGCCGTGACGCGACCCTTGATCGAGTCGCGGATGGCGCGTACCTCGTCGATGCCCTTGCCCTTCGGGTCGACGAGCTCCCAATCCTCGTAGCGTTTGCCGGGAAAAATGGGGCAGACGTCGCCGCAGCCCATGGTGATCACCACATCAGACTCGCGAACGGCCTCGGTCGTCATGAGCTGAGGTACGGCGTGAGAGATGTCGATGCCCTCTTCGGCCATGACCTGGATGGCGACGGGGTTGATCTCGTGGCCGGGTTCGGAGCCGCCCGAACGCACGATGACGGCGCCGCCGGAGAGGGCGGTCATGTAGCCGGCGGCCATCTGTGAGCGACCCGCATTGTGAATGCAGACGAAGAGAACGGTGGGTGTGGAGGGCATGGGCACACAGTACTGGGCGGGGTGAATCGGTGTGAGGCGAGCTTTGCTCGGGTTTGACTCAATCTGTATCGAAAGCTCGATTCCCGATGCGTGGCGTGGCTAGACTGACGCGCATGCCGGTCATGACTGCTGTTCTCCTCGCGCTGATGATCGGTGCGCTCGTCGACATCATCCTTCGACGCGACGATCAGGTGAAGCATCTACCCAAGGTCGTGTGGGTGCTGTTAGTCGTCTTCCTTCCCCTCATCGGCAGCATCCTCTGGTTCACGATCGGACGGGAATACAGTCAGTCCGTCAATCTCGGCGGTTTCGGAGATCCGCGTCGCCGGGAGAAGGCGGCGGGCACGATCTCGTCGACGCAGACGACGCGAGTCAAGACCACCGAGGAGGAGCTGGCCGATCTCGAACGCGAGATCGAGTTCCACAGGCAGCAGGATCGCATCCGCCAGCTCGAGGCTGAACTCGACCAGCGACGCGCCAAGCCGGAGTAACACGACGCTGGTCGAGTAGTCGGGCGGTCTGCGCTGGTCGAGTAGTCGGGCGAGGAACGAGCCCGACGTATCGAGACCACCCCGACAGGCATCTCGATGGTCTCAATACGTTCGTTCCTCACTACTCGACCAACGAGTTTCGTCCGTGACCAAACCGTCTTCGTGAGGGTGCCGAATCATTCGTGTCTGCAACACCACCCAGCGAAGGAATCAACACCATGCGCAACATCACGAAAGCAACACTCGGTCTCCTGACCGCCGGCATCCTGACCATCTCGATGGCCGCCTGCTCCAGCTCGTCCGAGTCGACCGACTCGACGTCGTCGTCGCCCACGTCATCGGCCGAATCGACCCCCACACCGGTCGCATCGATCCCCAGCCTCACCGGAGTCGACACCGCCGTTCTCCTCGACTCGGGCTTCGCCGCCGCTCTCACCAGCCTCGGCCTCACCCCCGGCACCGTCGGAACCGCGACCCTCACCGACGGATCGCTCCACTTCCCCATCACCGGCGGAAACGTCGACTACTACGACCCCGCCCAGAAGTACCGCCCCTACGTGCAGGGCACCATCAAGCACGAAGGCTCCGGCTTCTCCCTCACCGCCGGTGACACCGTCGTCGACCTGACCAA
>NZ_FXAY01000006.1 GCF_900177685.1 Agreia pratensis | reverse complement strand
CCACATACGGGTCGGGCTCAAGGGGAGGGATCGTGGTGAACATACGAGAAGTCAAACAGCAGCCACCGACACCGGGTCGAGTCACGCATTCAATTGCTCATCAGGTGATTCGCCTGTGGATAGATGGTGGAACAAGGGTCCTGTGGAGGAGCGGACAGCAGTGGTTGGCGGGTGGTCTCGATACGGCCGCGGGCGGCCTACTCGACCAACGCGATGAGGGCGGGCGGCCTACTCGACCAACGCGATGAGGGCGGGCGGCCTACTCGACCAACGCGAAGGCAGCGCCGGACACGAAGTCAGCGGCGGGTCACGAGCGACCATGCTGCGCGGCGCAATTCGGGGTAGTCGAACGCGATCGACCGCAAGATCTCGAAGTTCGACAGCCTCGGCTCACCAGGCGTTCGGGCCTCGACGTGCTCAGTGCGCAGACCGATGACCACGCACTGATCTACCGTCGGCAGCTCGGGCAGGAAGTCCCAGGGGTCTTCACCCTCGCGGCAGCGAGCCTCGATGCCTGCATCGAGAACGTCGCGAGCCTCTTTGCGTAGCTGCGCGAGGTCGAGAAGATCTTTTTCCACCCGACAAGGCTACGCGAGGAAATCGATCAGCTGCCCAGTGGTGGCGGCGGAACTGCCGCTCCGGTCTTCTCGCCGCGCTCGTAGACCCGAGCAGCCGAACCCACGATGTTGCCATCGGGGGTTCCGACGATCTCGTGGTCTTTGTTCTCGTAGTCGAACAAGCTGAGCACATGGCGCATGGCCTCGAGTCTGGCGCGCTTCTTGTCATTGCTCTTGACCACGGTCCAGGGAGCCGTCGCGGTGTCGGTGGCGGCCAGCATCGCCTCTTTCGCCTCGGTGTAGTCGCCCCACTTGTCGAGCGAGGCGATGTCCATGGGCGACAGCTTCCACTGCCTGACGGGGTCTACCTGTCGAATGGCGAACCGCGTGCGCTGCTCGTCGGATGAGACAGAGAACCAGAACTTGACCAGATCGATGCCGTCGCCGACGAGCATCTCCTCGAACCTCGGCGTCTGGCGCATGAACTCGTCGTATTGGGCAGGCGTGCAGAATCCCATGACCCGTTCGACGCCGGCGCGGTTGTACCAGGATCGATCGAAGAGCACGATCTCACCGGAGGATGGAAGGTGCTTCACATAACGCTGGAAGTACCACTGTCCGCTCTCACGCTCCGACGGCTTCTCGAGCGCGACTGTTCGGGCGCCGCGCGGATTGAGGTGCTCGGTGAACCGCTTGATCGTTCCGCCCTTGCCTGCGGCGTCTCGGCCTTCGAAGACCACGACGAGACGACGATCGGATGCCTTGATCCAGTTCTGCAGCTTCAGCAGCTCGATCTGCAGTAGTCGTTTCGAGAGCTCGTACTCGTTCCTGTCCATGCGCTCGGCATACGGATATCCCTCGCGCCAGGTGTCGATCTGGGTGCCGTCTCGCGAGATGAGCACCGGATCGTCATCGTCTTCATCGAGCACGGTGTAGCCCGAGACGTCGTCGAGATCGGGCGGAAGTGCGTAGTGGCTCACGAGCTGGGTCATGGAGCATGACGCTAGCCGTCAGAGGCATCCGGTCGGTGTCCGCCGGGTGGACGCCGGGTTAACCACGACAGCCCTCCAGTGGATTCACTGGAGGGCTGTCGTTCGGACGGGATCTACTCGGCGATGTGCGCCGCGAGGAACCAACGCGACTTCTCGAGGCCGCGGGCGATTTCGAGAACGACGTCCTGGCTGGTGAGGTCGATGTCGTTGAGCTCGGTGATGGCCTTGCGAATGCCCACGAGCGTCGCGTCGATCTGCGCGACCATCGCGGCGATCATGTACTCGGACCGCTGGAAACCGGGCTCCATGGTGGGGATGACGGTCTTCGCGGCGACGGTCTCGATGCGAGCGTCGAGCGGAAGTCCGAGGGCGACGACGCGCTCGGCGGCGAGGTCGGCCCAATCCTGGGCGTGGCTCACGACGTTGTCGAGCAGCTCGTGCACGCCGATGAAGTTGGCGCCGCGCACGTGCCAGTGCGCCTGCTTGCCGTTGATGGCGAGGGCCTGGAGGTCGACGACGATCGGGGCGAGGAACTGGGCCGTAGCGGCTGCGACGTCGGGGCTTGTCGAGCTGGTGGGAACGGTGACGGTTGTGTTGGTCATTGTGTGACTCCTATCGTGTCTGACTCGTATAACCGTACTCAGCACAGATTGTTCCGCAAGCAAGCTGAGGCTGGGCTAACCCAGGTCTGACCGGGGGTTAACCCCCGGTCGATGCCGGATGCTCGTCGTATGTCGATGGGGCGACGTGACGGTCAGAGTTGAGGCATGACAACAGGCATAACAACAGGAATAACAACACAGACTCTCGACATGACACCGCAGCTGGACTCTGCCACGCTGGGCACGATGATCGACACCGACGGGCAGGCAGCGACGCAGAGCCGATTCCGCCGACGCTGGGCCAGAGTGCCCCGCGAACTGGGATTCCTGCTCGCCACACTTCCGGTGGTGACGATCGCGTTCGTCGTGCTTGTGACTTTGTTCTCGCTCGGCGCCTCGACATTCGTTCTCGTAGGCGGTGTTTTCGTCTTGGCCGCCGCCATGGTTGCGGCTCGATGGTTCGGTGCTGTCGAGCTCGTGCGTCTCGAAGCGGCTGGGATGCCGCGCATCGCTCGCCCCGCATGGAACACGGAGAGGCGCCCCGGGATCGTGGGCTGGCTCAGGCGCTATCTGGGCGATGGGCACTACTGGCTCTACCTGTTGCACGGGGGAGTCGTGAACTTCGCCGTAGGCGTGGCGACATGGTGCACCGCCATCACCTGGCTCATGACGGGCCTCGGCGGCGTGACCTTCGGCATCTGGTCACGATTTCTTCCCCCGCACGAAGCAGGCAATATCTGGATCAACAAGGTCGTCATCGAGTTCGTTGTGCCCGGTATTCAACTCGGCAACGACTCCGATGGTCTTCAGCGCAACGAGACGATCCTCTACACCCTCCTCGGTCTCGCGATGCTCGCGATGCTGCCGTTCGTCACTCACGGTCTCGTGAGAATCCACCAGGGGATCGCACGGGGAATGCTCGGTCGATTCGCCTCCGATGATCTCAAGCGTGAAGTCGCCGCATTGGGTGCATCCCGCGACGCAGCGGTCTCGGCCGAGGATCACGGCCTGCGCCGCCTCGAGCGAGACATCCACGACGGCCCGCAGCAGCGTCTCGTGCGGCTGCAGTTCGATCTCGCCAGCGCAGAGCGTGCGCTCGATTCGGATCCCGCCACAGCACGAGCCCTGCTCGAGGGGGCCAGGGAGCAGTCTCGTGAGGCGCTCGAAGAACTCCGCGACCTGTCGCGAGGCTTCGCCCCACCCCTCCTGCAGGACCGTGGTCTGGCGGCCGCCCTCGAATCGCTCGCCGTGCGCAACACCGTGCCGACAAGCATCCGGCTGTCTCTGGGGGAGTCTGAGATCGCACCCGAGGTCGAGCGCAGCGTCTACTTCATTGCGGCCGAGCTTCTGACCAACGTGGCGAAACACGCCGCGGCGACGACGGCCATGGTCTCGGCGTCGACCCGCGAATCCGAGACCGGGGAGCGCGTGCTGGAGCTCACCGTATTCGATGATGGCGTCGGGTCGGCGGCGGAGGCCGCAGGTCATGGGTTGGCAGGTCTGGCCGAGAGGGTGAGTGGATTGCGCGGAGAGATCTCGATCACCTCGCCCGAAGGCGGCCCGACGATGATCACGACCCGCATCCCCCTATCCTGAGGGGGTGAGCGATCGAGACGACAAGCCGCGGTCGGCCGGCAGAATCCGTCTCGTTCTCGCTGAGGACTCCCTCCTGCTGCGCGAAGGCCTCGTTCGGCTCTTCGCAGAGGCAGGGTTCGAGACGGTGGCCGCCTACGGCGACGCCGAGGCTCTGCTCGCAGATGTCGCCTCGGCTCGCCCCGACGTGGCCGTTCTCGATGTCCGGATGCCGCCGACATTCCGCGACGAGGGCGTGCGCGCGGCGCTCGATCTGCGTAGGCGGCATCCGGAGATCGGCATTCTGCTTCTGAGCCAGTACGTAGAGGAGACCTATGCGGTCGAGCTTCTGGCGGCTGGCGAAAGCGGGGTCGGGTACCTGCTGAAAGACCGGCTGGCGTCGCTCGACGAACTGCAGGATGCCGTGACCCGCATCGCAGGCGGCGGCACGGTACTCGATGAACAGGTCGTGCGGCATCTGCTCGGGCGGCGTCGCGACCCGCTGTCGACGCTCACGGCACGGGAGCGCGACGTGATCGCGCTGATGGCCGAAGGCCGAACGAATGCGGGCATCGCCGCCCAACTCGTCGTCGGAACCGGGGCCATCGAAAAGCACGTCTCGAGCATCTTCTCCAAGCTGGGCCTCGACGACTCCGGCACCGATCATCGCCGCGTTCTGGCCGTGCTCGCCTGGCTGCAGGCGTCGTGAATGCTCCGATAGTGTCGGCTCATGAGCGATGACCAGAGCGACCGGGCTTCCGCCGATGTCGAGTCGGATGTTCCCGAAGATAGCGATCCGTCGCATGCTGACCCCGAGGCCGCCTTCTACGATCAGGATGTCGTCGACCCGCAGACGCGCCGATTCGCGACTCGGGTGATCGGTCTTGGAGTCGTGATCGCGATCGGCCTCCTGTTCGGAGCGATCAGCCTCATCTGGCCTGACGCCCTCAGCGACGCCGTACGAGAGATGCAGGGCGCGCACTAGCCGGGTTGTGCGTCAGCGCAAGGACGAGATCGTGCCGACGAAGGATCTGAGGTTGCGCACCCGGTGTTCATATCGCGCGGCCAAGGCGATGAGGAGCGCGCCGCCGATTCCCAGCCAGATCCACCACGGTACGACCGAATAAAGTCCCTGGATCCAGGGCCAGGATTGAGCGAGCGCGTGTACGAGAAGCACAGTCCCGCTGACTATCAGCGGGGCTTGCCAGCGCAGGGTGATGGACACCGCGACGAGGGCGACCGAGAGCACGCCGAGGGCGATGACGCGCCAGAGTTCGGTGCTGCCGAAGTCGGCGAGGAGTGACGGGACCAGAAGCACGGCGATGCCTGGACCGAGATTCGGCCACGTACGGGCGGAGGCGTCACGGCGCACCGTGACGAGGCCCGACACGATCAGCGCGAGGCCGACGGGTGTGGTCGAGAGTTCGAACGGATGCGCCGCGCCCGTCACGAGGCCGGTGGCGCCGACGACGACCAGAACGCACAGGGCCGTGATCTGCGAGACGCGGTCGAGCGGTACCCAGCGGCGTACGGCGGCTGCGACCACGACACCGACGAACGTCGTGCTCACGACAGCCAGGCGAGTCGACGAGTTCGTCTCGGGAAGAGTGATCAGACACACGACCGAGATGAGACCGATGAGGGCGACGGCGGCGGGAACACCGAGCTGGGCGACGCGGAACGGCAGGGCGCGTCGTCTCGTCCATACTGCGGAGGTGACGACCAAGGCGATCACAGCGGGGAGCACCCAGATTTCGGGAAAGAGCACTCCGTCTTCGGAGACGATGGCGTCGCGCACGGCGCGCGCGAGGCCTATTGTGACGAGCACGGCGATGCTCGAGTACAGCGCACTGTCGCGCACGATGACGCCGCGAATGACGCGAGGCGCGAGGAGCGCCGCCGCCGTCAATACCGCTGCGATCACGAGCACGACGACGCCGCGAGTCGGGCGTTCGTCGGCGATCGACACCAGCGCGGAGGGGACGAGTGCGATCACGAGAGCCGCAGCGAACAGGGTCGACCTAACGGTCGCCACGCTCGCCGTCTGCGTGCTGAACACGGCGATGGCGGCCGTCAGACAGAGCAGCATGCCCGCCAACGGAAGCGTGTACGGTTCGACGTCGACCATGCCGCGGAATGCAAGGAATTGCCAGAGTGCTGCAGTGGCGAGGACGCACGAGAGCGCACCGCCGAAGCGTCTCGGCGACCGGCTCCTGAACGGGTTGCCGTCGGCGAACGAGACGATGATCGGCGTCACGGCGAGCAGAAGCAGAATCAGCCAGGTGCTCGCGTCGGCAGAGGCTATGCATCGGACGATACTCACGATCATGACGAGGGCAATCGCGCACTCCCATGCGATGCGCGCCGCCGAGCGAATGCCCGGCGATGCTCGGGTGAAGAGCACCGCCCCCAGAGCGGCCGACAGGATCGCGGCGACTGGTGCCGCGAGGTCGAGCATCAGTGCCGTCGACGATGCCGTCGCAGCGTCGGCGACGGAAGCGAGGGTTGCCGTCAGAGCGAGGGGCGCGAGTCCCGCCAAGGCGACGCGTTCAGCGGTGTGCGCCACCGAGCCACGAATCTGCCACACGATTGCTGCGACGGCGAGACCGAGCGGGATGGCGATACGCGCGCCGTGATCGATGGCGGAGGCGCTGCCCGCCACAAAGAGAACAAGCGAACTGATGGCCGCCGTGAGCAAGGCGACGACGGCTGCCGCTCGCAGGTCCCACGCGCCTCGGGATGCGCGGTCTATGCGGCTGCGGAGAGCCAGCGGCACCACGCACAGAAGGAGCACAGCGCCCGCGCCGGGAAGAGCGAAGAAGTCGGTCGGAGCGGGAAAGGGCGAACTCGCTGACAAGAGCGATGGGCGCCAGCCGGAGATCCACGGCATCAGCAGTGTCATCTCGACGAACAAGAACCCCGCGACGAAGCCTGTGAGAAGGGGGCGAACGAACGACGCGGCGGGAGTGCTCGGCGCGATGGCGAAGCGAGATACGACGATGAGCGCGGCGGTCGCGAGGGTGCCCGGGAGCCACAACGACGTGCTCGCGTGAGAAAGGATGACGACAGCGAACGTGGCGACGCCCAGCGCTATCGCGGCGGGGACACGCACGGCGGGGACACGTCGGCCCCGCGTCGCCAGAAGGGCGGCGAGCCCGGTGGTGGCGACAATCGCGTAGGCGAGGAGCGAGAGGAGGACGGTGCCCGCATGACTGGCAGCAGCGAGCAACGCCACACACGAAAGGCAGCCCACGAGTGCGCCGAGCGCACTCGGTAGCCGCGCGAGGCGGATGGCCACGGCTCCGAGGAGTGCAGCGACGGCCGGGGCAAGTACAGCAGCCCACGCTCCAGTCTCGGGAACGAAGCCGGCAGCGTCGCCCGGACGCGCCTGCCAGAGAAGATATCGCGGAAAAACGGAGCCGAGAATATGAATCGCAGCGAGGCCGACGCCCGGTAGCAGGCCGAGCGCGGCGACAATGAGCGCGGGGATCTGAGCATCGCGGCAGATACGGCTCGCGAGTTGTGTGGTTGAGGTGCGCGCACGAATCACGAGAGTGACGGCGACGATTGCTGCAGCGGTTCCCGGCGCCCACAGGTTCCACTCGGTCGAAGCGTGCCTGAATATCGCCACTGTCGGGGCAAGCGACACCGACAACCCCAGCATCACCGATGCTGCCCTGCTCCATGCGTGTGCACCGGACCCTGCGCGCAGTCGGAGAATGAACGCGCCCCAGACAATCGCCGACACCGAATACGACAGTGCAGATGAGCCGGGAACCTCGGGTAGGAGCAGCGCGGCGGGGATGAGCGCCGCAGTCATGGAGACGACGGCCACCCAGCGAACGAGGGCGGCCTCGCCCGAGCGCTCTCTGATCTGGGGCAGTGCGAGGGTCGAGGCGCCGGCGGCAACCAGACCCGCCCACAAGGCCAAGCCGGAGTCGACAGACCCAAGCGCACCGACCACGACGAGAGCGACGCCTGTCGGGGCGAGAAGTACGCTGCCGAGTCGTGCGAAGCGGAGCCTCGAGATGCGGTGAAGCGCCTCGAGCAGAGCGGACAGAGCGAGGAATCCGGCACCGGAGAAGAGAGCGGGGGTGATCGAGGCGGAACCGAATAACTCGGCGCCTCGAACGAATTCGAGCACACCGAGCAGGATCACCGTACCCGTCACCCCGACGCCCTCTGCCGTGGCAGGCAGGTGGCGGCGTTTCAACACCCAGGCGACGCCGAATACGACCAGTCCCGCGAGAGCGGTGACGACGACGCGCACCTCGACCGTGGCGAAAAGGTAGGCGACCGTCACGAAGAACAGCGCGAAGACAGAGAGGAGAACGATGCCTGTCACCAGCAGAAAGACCTGCACGCCGGAACGTCGAGGGCGCGAATCGGACGACTCGTGCGAGGGCGGGACCGTGGGCGCTGGAGTCGCTCCTGGAGGCGAGACGGTGCTCGGATGAGGTGAGACGGAGGGGAACGCGGGGAGCGGGGGAGCGATGGCCGTTGCGGCGGCCGCGCTCGCGGCATCCGGAACATATGTGGGCGCCGGTCGGGCCGGCGTCACAATCAGCTGCGCGGCGAGTTGCTCGTTCCACATGCGCTGGATCAGGTCACGTCGATGGCGTTCGGCATCGACGAGCGTGTGTGACGCGGCGATCAGTTCTGCGGCCAGGGGCACAGCCAATTCGAGGCCGCAGGAATGGCATCGGCTACTGAGGAGAACGGCGAAGCAGCGCGGGCAGAGAGTGGTGTCAGCGAAGGCCTGAGGTGTCGTAGGCCAAGCGGCTCCCGATGAGGGAACGGCGGCGGGCACGGGGTCTGTCATGTTCACAGCGTGTCAGACGTGGCGGATCGCGCGTGGCAGAAGCGTTCGATCTGTGGATGAGAAAAGGCCCCCGAGATATTCTCGGGGGCCTTGATTCACGAACGAGGGGCTGACGAGAATCGAACTCGCATCATCTGTTTGGAAGACAGAGGCTTTACCACTAAGCTACAGCCCCGAAATGGGAGGTGTGCGCCGCAAGCGGCACTGGAACATCGTAGTACACAGTTTCCCCCTCCGCGTAACCGGCGGCGGGAAAATGCTCAGCGGCCCTCCAGACTGTGCAGTAGACTTGCCGAGGCCAATTCGCCCGGCACTACCCTCGTGCCATGCGCCCTGTGCGTTACCCGGTGACTGGCCTCACGGGACTTGTGACGAGAACCGGGGCGTAGCTCAGCTTGGCTAGAGCGCCCGTTTTGGGGGCGGGAGGTCGCAGGTTCGAATCCTGTCGCCCCGACCACAGCGCGAGTTCCCCCAGGTACCACTTTGATCCAGCCAAACGGTGCAGCACAGTACTAACCCTCAGGAGAAGCCAAACGTGAAGACCACGGTCGAACAGCTCAGCCCGACACGCGTGAAGATCGCCATCTCGGTCACCCCCGACGAGCTGAAGCCCAGCATTGATCACGCATACGGCCACATCGCCGAGTCGATCAACATCCCCGGCTTCCGCAAGGGCAAGGTTCCGCCGCCCCTGATCGACCAGCGCGTCGGCAAGGAAGCCGTGCTCGAGCACGCGGTCAACGACGGACTCGACGGCTTCTATCGCCAGGCGATCACCGAGAACGAGCTTCGCCCCTTGGGCAAGCCGAGCGCGGACATCGTCGAGTGGCCCAGCAACAAGGACTTCTCCGGAGACCTCGAACTCGCCATCGAGGTCGATGTGCGCCCCGAGATCACTCTCCCCGACTACAACGACCTCGAGGTCACCGTCGACGCGGTCGAGGTGTCCGACGAGGACATCGCCACCGAGCTCGAGAACCTGCGCAGCCGCTTCGGCACGCTCGTCACCGTCGACCGCCCCGCGAAGACAGGCGACTTCGCCCAGCTCGACCTGGTCGCCACGATCGACGGCGCCGAGGTCGACAAGGCCACGGGCATCTCCTACGAGGTCGGATCGGGCGAGTTGCTCGAGGGCATCGACGAGGCGCTCGACTCGCTTTCCGCCGGTGAGTCCACCACCTTCGAGGCGCCGCTGCTCGGCGGAGACCACGCCGGCTCCGACGCGCTCGTCTCGGTATCGCTTCTTGCGGTCAAGGAGCGCGAGCTTCCTGAGGCCGATGACGACTTCGCTCAGATCGCGAGCGAATTCGACACGCTCGACGAGCTGAAGGCCGACCTCAAGAACACCGTCGCCAAGCAGAAGGCGTTCGGCCAGGCATCCGCCGCTCGCACCAAGTTGGTCGAGACGCTGCTCGAGAAGGTCGACGTGGCCGTGCCGCCCGCCCTGATCGAAGACGAGGTGCACCGTCACCTCGAGGGCGAGAACCGCCTCGAAGACGATGAGCACCGCGCCGAGGTCACCACCTCGAGCGAGAACACCTTCCGCACCCAGATCCTTCTCGACGCAGTCGCCGAGAAGGAGCAGGTCAAGGTCGGCCAAGACGAGCTGACTCAGTACCTCGTGCAGAGCGCCGCCCAGTACGGCATGGAGCCGAACGAGTTCGTTCAGGCTCTCGACCAGAGCGGCCAGATCCCCGCCATGGTCGGCGAGGTCGCCCGCAACAAGGCTCTCGCGATCCTGCTCGGCAAGGCCAAGGTCGTCGACACCGACGGCAAGACGGTCGACCTCAAGGAGTTCGCTGCGGTCGTCTCGGAGCCCGATGACGCCATCGATGAGCACGAGGGCCACGACCACGAGGGTCACTCGCACTAGTCGCTTCATTCGGAGGGCTCGACATGCACGCGCATGTCGGGCCCTTCGTCGTTAAGCCACACTGAGGTATGTTGATCGCCGCGGTACCCGACGGCCCGATCGACGTGCCGCCGATCGTGGGGGAGTATGCCGACGGCGATACGCCGGTTCCGGTCTGGCGCAACACCCGAGGTGGGCTGACCTTCCGTCTCGGAGACGGCGAGCTGGCCCGTTTCATCAAGTGGATGCCTGGCGGCGATCCCATCTTCGAGGCCGAGGTCGCGCGCGTGAGCTGGGCGGCTCCGTTCATCGAGGTTCCTCGCGTACTTGCGTCTGGCTCTGGCGACGACGGTTCGTGGATGCTGACGGCCGGCCTCCCGGGCCACAGTGCGGTCGATGTGCGCTTCACCTCGGACGAGACGGCAGCGCGGGTGGCAGCTCGCGGCATCGGCGCCGGACTCCGCCGCATGCACGACGCGCTGCCGGTGGACCGATGCCCCTACTCGTGGTCGGTATCGCAGCGCATCGCACGGGCTCGGACGGAGGGCCTTGCGGTGGCCGAGTCGCTCCAGACTCCGCCATCCATTGATCGGCTTGTCGTCTGCCACGGCGACGCGTGCGCGCCGAATACCCTTCTCGCCGACGACGGAGCAGTCGTGGGCCACGTCGATCTGGGGTCGTTGGGCGTCGCCGATCGCTGGGCCGACCTGGCCGTCGCGACGTGGAGTCTGGAATGGAATTACGCCGGGGGAGAGTTTCTGGAGTCGGACCTGCTCGAGGCCTACGGAGTCGCCCGCGACGACGAGCGCATCGAGTACTACCGAGCCCTCTGGGCCGCTACCTGAGCTCGGAGCGCAATCATCTGTGGCCGAGAGCGTGCAGCGCGTCACGAGCGTGCTGGGCTGCTTCGCGCACGCTCGGTGCACCGCTCAGGCCGAGGAGCCGGCGACGATGCGACTCGCCGAGAAGAAGGGTGTAGAGCATTTCGGCGTGCACAGCGGTGATCGCCGGGTCTGCTCGGCGGAGCGCCGCCAGGAGCATCTGCGTGGAGCGCGAGGGGCCCGACGCATAGAAGGAACGAGCGAGCTCGGGGAATCGCAACGACTCCGCGATGACCGTGCGGTGCAGACCGACGGCTTCGTCTGAATGAAGCGTCATCACGACCGACGTCGCGAGTTCGGCGAGAGTCGCCTCACCGTCGATGGACTCAGCGATCGCGTCATGGAGCCGCTCTACTGCGGCAGAGAACAGTCCGGCCTTGTCTCCGAAGTACGCATAGACGGTGCTCTTGCTCGCTTCGCTTCGGCGAGCCACCTCGTCGATGCTCGTCGCCGCGAAACCCGCGGTCAGAAAGAGGGCGACCGCTGTGTCGAGGATCATCGCGCGACGTATCGGTCGGTTTGAATCGGGCACTCGTCCTCTGGATGCGGTCATTTCTTAATAGTACTGCGTCGTATCATTAAGCGACACAGTGACAAGACGGGAGATTCCGATGGGAACCAGAATTCTGCACGTGGCGATCAGCGACGACTGGGAGGCCTCACGCAACTTCGGAGAGTACGAGGTCTCGACTCGCGGAGTCGGGTTGTTCGATGCGGGGTACATCTGCGCGACAACGGCATCAGGCATCGATGATGTCCTTCGCCGCCGGTATGCCGACCTGCAGCTGCCACTGCTGCTCGTCGTCATCGACGTCGAGGGACTCGAGAAGGCGGGAGTGGGTGTCTGCTGGCAAGACCACGGAGTCGACTCGCGACGAACGCCGAGGATCGAGGGGATTCTTCCCATGATCGACGACGTCGTGGTGGCCTTGCTCCCCGTGCAGCGATCCGCTGATGGTCTCGACGTTCCTGACCTCACCGGTCTCGATGTTGCCCTCTGACGGCGCGCGGCCGCAGGTGCGTCGTGAGAGTGTCAGCCGTTGAAAACGGCGTGGGCGATGGTGAAGATCGCGAGTCCGGCGAGCGACCCGACGACGGTGCCGTTGATGCGGATGAACTGCAGATCGCGGCCCACCTCGACCTCGATCTTGCGTCCCGTGTCTTCGGCATTCCAGCCGCGTACGGTGTCTGAGATGATCGCCGCGAGGTCGTGGCGATAGGTCTCGACGAGGTAGCCGGCGGCATCCTCTACCCAGCGGTCGACCTTCTCGCCGAGCACCCGGTCTTCGAGAAGGGCATGCCCGAATTGCGTGACCGCCTGAGTGAGGCGCGTGCGCAACTCGCTGTCGGCGTCTTCGAGCGATGACATCAGCGCCGTGCGCGCAGCGTTCCACGCCTGGCCGGCCAGATCGCGCACCTGCGGGCTGTCGAACACCTGCCCCTTCAGTTCCTCGACCTTGGCCATCGTGGCGTCGTCGTGCTGCAGATCGTCGCTGAGCTTGCGCAGGTACTCGTCGATCGCGACGCGGAGCTGGTGATTCGGGTCGTTTCGAACTGCCGAGATGAACTTCAGCGCCTCTCGATGTGCGCGATCGTCGACCACCCGATCGACGAATGACGGCATCCAACTGGGCAGGCGCTCGCTCACGGCTTGACCGAACGCATCCGGATTGCGTTCGAGCCACTCATGCATCCGTTCGACGAGCAGGTCGACGACCTGGCCCTGATGCCCGCCCTCGACGAAGGTCGACGTCATGCGCCCGAGTGGAGGTCCCCATGCCGGATCGATCAGCTGTCGACGCCCGATCTCTTCGATGACCTCGCGCATCGTGTCGTCGTCGGCGAGAGAGAGGAATCCGCGGGCTGCATTCGCCGCTTCCGAGGTGAGCCTCTCGGCGTGGGCCGGATCGATGAGCCACGTTCCGACCGCGTGCGAGACGCCCAGCGAGCGAAGCTTGGTCGTGATGACCTCACGCGACAGGAAATTCGTCTCGACGAACTCGCCGAGCGTCACTCCGATGCGGTCTTTCTCTGTCGGGATGATCGCCGTGTGCGGGATGCGCAGCCCGAGCGGATGCCGGAACAGCGCGGTCACCGCGAACCAGTCGGCGATGGCGCCGACCATGCCGCCCTCTGCGGCGGCACGCACGTACTGCAGCCACACGTACTTCTCCTGCAAGGCGAATGCCACAACGAAGATCACCGCCATGATCACGAGCAGTCCTGTGGCCAGGCGCTTCATGCCACGCAGCGCGGCCAGCTTTTCGAGGTCGCGTGGCGAGAGAAGGGTGGTGGATGCGACGGGCGCGTCGGGCGAGGTGGCCATGGATTCATCGTAAGGCGGCGAGCTGCGCGGATCTTTGCCTACGGCGGCAGTGTGATCTTTGCCTACGGCGGCAGTGTGATCTTTGCCTACGGCGAACAACGGCACCTGTCGAGGCAGCCTCCAGTAGATTCGAGATCACGCAAGTAATAGAGGAGCAATCACATGGCCGAACCGGCTCTGGTATCCAGTGTTTTTGACCGACTACTCAAGGATCGCATCATCTGGTTGGGCAGTGCCGTCCGTGACGACAATGCGAACGAGATCTGCGCGAAGATCCTTCTGCTCGCAGCAGAAGACCCCGATCGCGACATCTACCTCTACATCAACTCTCCCGGCGGATCGATCACCGCGGGAATGGCCATCTACGACACGATGAAGTTCGTCTCGAACGACATCGTCACCGTCGGCATCGGCATGGCCGCCTCGATGGGGCAGTTCCTCCTCTCGTCGGGAACCAAGGGCAAGCGCTACATCACGCCCAACGCACGCGTCCTGCTCCACCAGCCCTCCGGTGGCTTCGGCGGCACGAGTGCCGACATCCAGACCCAGGCCAAGCTGATCCTCGACATGAAGCGCCGCATGGCGGAGCTCACCAGCGAGCAGACCGGCAAGACCATCGAACAGGTCATCAAAGACGGCGACCGTGACAACTGGTTCACCGCACAGGAGGCCCTCGAGTACGGCTTCGTCGACCACGTCCGCGAGTTCGCGTCCGACGTCGCCGGCGGCGGCGGCACCGAAGAAGCCGACGCCGTGCCCAGCGAGTCCAAGTAAGTTCCGCCGAGACCAGACGAACAGAGAAGAAGAATGAATACTCCCGCTTTCGGCGCCGCTTACAGCTCGCCCTACGGAAACGGCACCTCGCCGTCCAACCGCTACATCCTGCCCACGTTCGAGGAGCGCACGGCCTACGGCTACAAGCGCCAGGACCCCTACGCGAAGCTCTTCGAAGACCGCATCATCTTCCTCGGTGTGCAGGTCGACGACGCGTCCGCCGATGACATCATGGCCCAGCTCCTCGTTCTCGAGAGCCAGGATCCCGACCGCGACATCGAGATGTACATCAACTCGCCCGGTGGATCGTTCACCGCGATGACGGCGATCTACGACACGATGCAGTACATCCGCCCGCAGATCCAGACCGTCTGCCTCGGACAGGCTGCCTCCGCCGCTGCCGTGCTGCTCGCCGCCGGCTCGCCCGGCAAGCGCCTCGCGCTGCCGAACGCTCGGATCCTCATCCACCAGCCCTCCGCCGGTGGCGGAGAGGGTGGCGGCCAGGCGTCCGACATCGAGATCCAGGCCGCCGAGATCCTGCGCATGCGCACGTGGCTCGAGGAGACCCTGGCGCACCACTCCGGCAAGACCGCGGAGCAGGTCAACAAGGACATCGATCGCGACAACATCATGAGTGCGGCCGACGCTCTCGAGTACGGACTGATCGATCAGGTTCTGACCTCGCGCAAGAACCTGCCGGCGCTCGTCAAGTAGTTCCGCATCACCACGGGCCCTTCGACAGGCTCAGGGAACGGAATCATCGTTCCCTGAGCTCGTCGAAGGGTTCTTTTATTACGACTAATGCGACTCTCGATCGTGGTCTGCCCCGGATGTCGGTGGCACGGGCTAGGCTCGAATCAATCGTCATCGACAGGAGGCTGGCATGGCTCGCATCGGAGAAAGCGCCGACCTGCTCAAGTGTTCGTTCTGCGGAAAGAGCCAGAAGCAGGTGCAGCAACTCATCGCCGGCCCCGGGGTCTACATCTGCGACGAGTGCGTCGAGCTGTGCAACGAGATCATCGAGGAGCGCCTGTCAGAGGCGGGCGACGAAGCCACCGGTGAGTTCGAGCTGCCGAAGCCCAAAGAGATCTTCAACTTCCTCGAAGAGTATGTGATCGGCCAGGAGGCCGCGAAGAAGGCGCTCTCCGTCGCCGTCTACAACCACTACAAGCGCACCAAGGCGCGCACCACCATCGGCCCGGCAGAGACGCAGGGCGATCAGATCGAACTGGCCAAGAGCAACATCCTGCTCATCGGGCCCACCGGCTGTGGCAAGACCTACCTCGCACAGACCCTGGCCAAGCGGCTCAACGTGCCGTTCGCCGTGGCCGACGCGACCGCTCTCACCGAGGCCGGCTACGTGGGCGAAGACGTCGAGAACATCCTCCTGAAGCTCATCCAGGCCGCCGACTACGACGTCAAGCGCGCCGAGACCGGCATCATCTATATCGACGAGGTCGACAAGATCGCCCGCAAGGCCGAGAACCCGTCGATCACGCGCGATGTCTCCGGCGAGGGTGTTCAGCAGGCGCTGCTCAAGATTCTCGAGGGCACCGTGGCCTCCGTGCCGCCGCAGGGCGGGCGCAAGCACCCGCATCAAGAGTTCATCCAGATCGACACGACGAATGTGCTCTTCATCGTGGCCGGGGCATTCGCCGGGCTCGAGGAGATCATCGCCGAGCGTGCGGGCAAACGGGGCATCGGCTTCAACGCACCCCTGCATTCCAAGCGCGAAGACGTCAACTTCTTCTCCGACGTTCTGCCCGAAGACCTGCACAAGTTCGGTCTGATTCCCGAGTTCATCGGTCGACTCCCTGTCGTCACCACGGTTACTCCGCTCGACCAGACCGCGCTGATGCAGATTCTCACCGAGCCGCGCAACGCCATCGTTAAGCAGTATCAGCGCATGTTCGAACTCGACGGCGTCGAGCTCGAATTCGACCGTGAGGCTCTCGAAGCGATTGCCGATCTGGCGGTGCTCCGCAAGACGGGTGCACGTGGCCTTCGTTCCATCATGGAAGAGGTGCTCGGGCCGATCATGTTCGAGGTTCCCTCCACCGACGAGGTGGCACGTGTGGTCGTCACTCGCGAATCCGTGAACAACAACGCCGCTCCCACCATCGTTCCGCGCAAGCCCGTCCGTGCCGAGAAGTCGGCTTAGCGGCCGCACCGGGTCGGGCGGTTCGAACGCCGCAGGGCTGATCCAGCCGGTCTCGGCCGGTGTCATCTCGGCCATCACCGGCTTCGCCAGTTCTTTTGTGCTGGTCGTGGCGGGGCTGCACGCCGTGGGTGCGAGCGACGCTCAGGCATCGTCGGGCCTGCTGGCGGTCTGCGTCACGAGTGGACTCTGCTGCATACTGCTGGCCTGGCGCTTCCGCATGCCCATCTCGTTCGCCTGGTCGACCCCCGGAGCAGCGTTGCTGGTCGCGGCGGCCAGCGTGACAGACGACTTCGCAGCGGCAGTGGGGGCATTTCTCGTCTGCGGCGCACTCATCGTGCTGTGCGGACTGTGGCCGGCGCTGGGTCGCGCGATCACCAGCATCCCCAGGTCGATCGCGAGTGCCATGCTCGCCGGAATCCTGTTTCCCATCTGCCTCGCTCCCATCACTGCGGCGGTCGAGATTCCGTGGCTTGCGATTCCCGTGATCGTCACCTGGCTTGTGTTCTTCCGCCTGTCACCGCGATGGGCCGTGCCCGCGGCCATGGCCGTGGCCGCCATTGCAATCGTCGTCACAGCGGGCGGCGGGTTGACCGCGGGGGCATCGCTCGCGCCGACTCTTCAGTTCGTTGTACCTGCGTTCGATCCGCTCGTGATCGTCAGCCTGGGGCTGCCCCTGTTCATCGTGACGATGGCGGGTCAGAATGTGCCCGGCTTCGCGGTCATGTCGACCTTCGGCTACACCGTTCCGCCGCGACCGGTGCTCGTCGCCTCTGGCGCGGGGTCGATGATCGGCGCCTTCTTCGGCGGCCACGCTATCAATCTCGCCGCTATCACCGCGGCCATCATGGCCGGCCCCGACTCGCATCCGAACCCGGAGAAGCGCTGGCCCGCCTCGGTCACTGCCGGCGCGCTCTACGTGCTCTTCGGCCTCGGGGCGGGCATGGCCACAGCCCTGATCTCCGCTGCTCCGCCGATTCTCATCACCGCCGTCGCGGGCCTCGCTCTGCTGGGAGCGCTCGTCACGAGCATCACCAGCGCGCTCGAGACAGCAACGCAGCGCATCCCCGCCATCGCCACGTTCCTCGTCACGGCCTCGGGCGTCTCGATCGTGGGCCTCGGCTCGGCTTTCTGGGGGTTGCTCGTGGGCGGCATGGTGATGATCGTGAATTCTCTCGGGCGCCGCCCGGCGGATTGACGCCGAGGTCAGATGCCGCGGAGTTCGGGCGGGGGATCGTCGCGACCCTCGAGCTTCCATTCGTTGTGGCCGGGGTGGATGTAATCGGTCCACCGTTCGCCGTTCCACCATCTTTTGTGCCCCTCGGGGTCGAGCGGGTCGGTATACCAGCCAGAAGCTGGGGCGGGCTCGCCTGTTGTTCGAGGCGGTAGATCGACAGCCTCGTCGGGGAAGGGGTGGCCGAAACCCTGAGGGATGAGCGACTCCCCGGCGAGCACGCGGTGGATTCGTTCGACGTGATCGTCGTAGGCGCGATCGACGAGGTCGACGGGCCAATCGCTGTTGCCTCCGCGAAGACCGAAGTCCGCCGCCGCCTCCAGATAGCTGGTCTCGAGCGAGAACTGCGATGCGAGCGAGTAGCCTCGCTTGCCCCAGGTGAAGTAAGAATTCGGATGCGCCATCGGATCGAATCGCTCGAATAGCGTGATGAAGCGGAAGCCTCGATTGTCGTCACCGTGATTGTTGAAACGGCTGGTGAGTTCAGCGTCGTTCGGCGTCCACAGATGCGCCTCAAGCGAGGCGGTGACCTCATGGTCTCCATGCCGAGCGGCGACATAGGCAGCGTGACGGATCATGCCGGAGATCGGTTGATAGACCGTGTAGTTGGCGAAACCCACGTTGGTCACCAGCCGCGCGATCTCGTAGCCGATCGAGCGCTGACCTTCGTTGCCCACCAGCAGGGCGGATTGGATCGTGCCGAAGTCGAACATGTCCCACATACGACTGAACTTCACCGGCGCGATCTTCTTGACCCGGCGCAGAGCCGTGGCTGCCGGTTTCGGCAACTCCACGTCGGCGATGAGGGCGTGCAGTTCTGGCCCGAAGAGCGCGGACGTCGCCGCGAGGTACTTGGTCGGATTCCGCTGAAATTCCACCATCGATGTGCTCTTCCTCTTGTGAACCGTTCTTAACCCGGCCGACTAGTTCTCCTTGCGGCCGAGGCGCCAGTAGCCCATGAAGGCGACTGCCTTGCGATCCATGCCCAGCTCGCCCACGAGGTGGCGGCGCAAGGCCTTGATCACGCTCGCCTCGCCCGCAAGCCAGGCATAGAGCGGGGTCGTCTGTTTCGCAGGCCCGCCGTGCTGGTCGCTCGGCACCTCCCACAGCAGGCCCTCATCGATGTCGACGTCGTCGATCTCGCCGGCGGGGGAGCGGTCGGTGTTCTCCAGAAGAGCCGGTGCAATCTCTGTCACGGCAGGAATGAGCAGCGCACCCGGCGCGCGACCGTTGCGTCCAAGCACGCGCACCGAGATGCCGGGGTGTTGCGGGAGACACACGGCGTCGGCGTCGAACGGCACTTCGACAAGTGCCTCGCCGCGCGCTGAAGGGTCGAGACGCTCGAGAATGGATGCGATGGCTGGCACCGCGGTCTCGTCGCCCGCGAGCAGAATCCGCTCGGCGTGCGGCGGAGGCAGAAAGTCCACGCCGCCCTGTGGCCCGTCGTGATCCTCGTTCGGACCGAGCACGACGATCTCCGACCCGACAGTCGCTTCTTCAGCCCAGCGCGAGGCGGGGCCTGCGACGTCGTGCACAACGACATCCACGTCGATCTCGCGTTCGCTCTGACGCACAGCGCGCACCGTGTAGGTGCGCAGAGGATTGCGGCGATCGTCGGGCAGTTCGCGCCAGGCGTTGTACCACTCGTCGTGCATCGGCACAGGGTCGAGACCGTGCTCGTCGAGTGGCAGGATCAGCTTGATCCGCTGATCGAAGCCGTTGTCCGCGAAGCGGTTGAGGTGGTCGCCGGTGAGCGTGAAACGGCGGAAGCTGGGAGAGAGGTCACGGATAGCGCTGACCCTCACTCGGTGCAGATGGAATGGTGCGGTGGGTGTCTGAGCGAACACCGTCGCTCAGTCCTCGTCGTAGGGAGTGACGATCGCCTCGTCGGCGTCTGAATCGTATTCGACGAGCGTTCCGTCATCGAGTTCGCAGACCGGCTTGCCTTCGAGCCATGTGAGCGTCCAATTCCAGCCCGAGGTGTCGGTGTCTTCTTCTGCGAGGGCGGCTTCGACCCCTTCGATGGCATCGGAGACGACCTGGGGGAGCCGTGATGGGGTCTCGTCGCCGACGGCCCAACGGGTTCCGAGCTGGATCATGGTGTCTCCTTGGTCGGGGCCACGGGTGCGCCGAGGCCGATGTCAGTGGTGGCTCGGTTCGGTCACGCCTTCAGATCGTACGTGACCCACTCGGTCTTCTGCGCGATCCGGTCGTACAGACGTCGGGCGTCCTCGTTGTTCTCCGCCGTGATCCAGCGCACGACGAAGGCGCGGCGCTCGACGCCGATCTCGCGCAGCCGCTCGATCAAGGCTGACCCGATGCCCTGCCCTCGCGCATCCGGACGTACGTAGAGGTCGTCGAGGTAGAGCCCGGTGCCACCGGCGAGGGCGTCGACGAACTCGCGGAAGTGGGCGAGTCCGAGCAACTGGCCCGTCTCGTCATCGACGGCGACCATAGCCTCGGCCAATGGGCGCTCCGAGGTGAACCACGACCAGGCGCGCACGGCCTTCTCGTCGTTCAGGGGTGTCTCGTAGAAGTCGCAGTAGCCCTCGAACAGCTCGTGCCATGCGAAGAAATCACGGTCTACAACGGGTCTGATGGTGAATGCCACTGGTGCTCCTAGGGTGTGCGACAACGCTGTCTCAGCTGAGACTATCGGGCGCGAAGACGATCTCTTCGACGGCGAGCTCAGTACCGACACGGAAGGTAAGATTCTCGATCTTTCCCACGGCGCGCAGATCGTCGGACGCCCTCTCGAGAACCTCGAGGGCTTCGGCGGGCGCAGCGATCACGGCGGATGCGACGGGAGTCTTCTGTGAGGCCTTCGCGTCTGTCTTGGCGCGGCGGATTCCGATCAATGCCTGCCCTGACAGGTGCAGCAGGCTCTCGTTCGAGGGGATGCCGTCGGCCGGGACTCCGGCGGCGTCGCGCGTGGTCGTGGGCCAGGATGCGACGTGCACCGAGCCCTCATGCGTCCATGACCAGACCTCCTCGGTTGCGAACGGCAGGAACGGGGCGAAGAGTCGCAGCATCACGTCGGTCGCCGCGCGCAGGGCGAGGACGGCCGACGCGCGGGCCGCAGGTTCGGTCGCCTCGCTGTAGGCGCGCTCCTTGACGAGCTCGAGGTAGTCGTCGCAGAACGTCCAGAAGAACGACTCCGTGGTCTCGAGCGCCCGGGCGTGGTCGTAATTCGCGAATGCCTCCGTGGCCGTGGCGATCACAGCGTCGAGCGAGGTCAACATCGACAGGTCGATGGGGTGCGTCACGGCGTGGTCGCCCGCGGGCAGCTCGAAGCCGTAGACGAACTTGGCCGCGTTCAAGATCTTGATGGCGAGACGGCGCCCGATCTTTATCTGGGTCGGGTTCTGCGGGTCGAAGGCCGCATCGGTTCCGAGGCGGCTCGATGCAGCCCAGTACCGCACGGCGTCGGAGCCGTGCTGCTTCAGCACATCGGCAGGGGTGACGACGTTGCCCTTCGACTTCGACATCTTCTTGCGGTCGGGATCGACGATGAATCCCGAGACCGCCGCGTGCTTCCACGGCTTCTCGTTGTCTTCGAGGGTGGCGCGCAGCAGCGTCGAGAACAGCCAGGTGCGGATGATGTCCTGGCCTTGAGGGCGCAGGTCGAAGGGATAGACGCGTTCGAAGAGGTCTTCGTCACGCTTCCACCCGCCCGCGAGCTGCGGGGTCAGCGACGAGGTGGCCCACGTGTCCATCACGTCGACCTCGCCCTGGAACCCGCCCGCGACGCCGCGCTGGCTCTCGTCGTAACCGGGTGCCGCATCCGACGACGGGTCGACGGGCAGCGACGAGGCGTCGGCAAAGATGGGCTGATCGAAGACGGGGTTGCCGTCGGCGTCGAGCGGGTACCAGACGGGCAGGGGCACGCCGAAGAATCGCTGGCGCGAGATGAGCCAGTCTCCGGTGAGGCCGCCGACCCAGTTGTCGAAGCGCACCTTCATGAACTCGGGGTGCCACGAGATCTCGTTTCCGAGTTCGAGCAGGCGGGAGCGCAACTCCTCGTTGCGCGCGCCATTCGTGATGTACCACTGACGGGTCGACACGATCTCGAGCGGCTTGTCGCCCTTCTCGAAGAACTTCACCGGGTGCATGATGGGGCGCGGATCGCCGATCATCTCTCCCGATTCGCGGAGCAGCTCGACGATCGTCTGCTTGGCCGAGAAGACAGTCTTGCCGGCGAGCTGGGCGTAGGCCGCTTTGCCGGCCTCCGACGTGATCGCGAGTGGCGCATCCGAGACGATGCGGCCGTCGAAGCCGATCACCGCGCGAATGGGCAGGTCGAGGTCGCGCCACCAGATCACGTCGGTCAGATCGCCGAAGGTGCAGATCATGGCGATGCCCGATCCTTTGTCCTGCTGCGCGAGGTGGTGGGCCACCACAGGAAGCTCGACATCGAAGAGGGGGGAGCGCACCGTGGTACCGACGAGATCGGCGTAACGCGGGTCATCCGGATGCGCGACGAGCGCCACGCAGGCAGGCAGGAGTTCTGGGCGGGTCGTCTCGATGAAGATGTCGCCGGCGGGGCCGTGGAACGCGAGTCGGTGATACGCGCTCGGCTGCTCCTTGTCTTCGAGTTCAGCCTGGGCGACCGCGGTGCGGAAGGTCACGTCCCACAGCGTCGGCGCCATGGCCTGGTAGGCCTCGCCGCGCTCGACGTTGCCGAGAAAGGCGAGCTGACTGGCTCGGAGGGACTCGTCGCCGATGGTGCGGTACGTCTGCGTCCAGTCGACCGACAGGCCGAGTTCGCGCCAGAGAAGCTCGAACTGCTTCTCGTCTTCGACGGTGAGACGTTCGCAGAGCTCGATGAAGTTGCGGCGCGAGACCGGCTTCTGGTCTGCCGCCTTGGAACTCTTGTTGTCGCCGCCTTCGAAGGGAGGCGTGAAGTCGGCCTCGTACGGCAGCGACGGGTCGCAGCGCACACCGTAGTAGTTCTGCACGCGGCGCTCGGTGGGCAGACCGTTGTCGTCCCAGCCGATCGGGTAGAACACGCTCTTGCCGCGCATGCGTTGGAAGCGCGCGATCACGTCGGTGTGCGTGTACGAGAAGACGTGCCCGATGTGCAGCGAACCGGATGCTGTGGGCGGGGGAGTGTCGATCGAATAGACACCCTCGCGCTTCGCCGCGTCGCGGTCGAAGAGATACGTTCCCTGGGCGTCCCAGGCTTCTGCCCACTTCTCCTCGAGACCTTCGAGCACGGGCTTCGCGGGAATGGACGAGGGCACAGAGTCGGTCACGGCGGGGAGTCCTTTGTTATGGGCGGCACCGTGTCGATGGTGAGGTGCCTGAATGTCAGTTCCTAAGGATACCCTCCCCGCCGTCGCTTCAGCTCGGCGTCACATCGGGGCCGAGGTCGCGCGTCAACCGATCGAGCTCTCGTCGCAACTCGGCAGGGAACCGGGTCTCATCGAAGGTGCCGAAGTACTCGGCGATCGCCGCCGCCTCTCGCTGCCAGGCCGGCTTGTCGAGATCGATGATCGCCTGGATCTCGTCGACGCCGACCGAGAGTCCCTCGAGATTCAACTCGTGGGCCAGCGGCAGTCCTCCGATAGGGGTGGCGCGGGCGGCCAGATCGCCTTCGAGCCGGCCGACGATCCACTCGATGACCCGGGCGTTCTCCGAGAATCCCGGCCAGATGAATCGGCCGTCGGCATCGGTGCGGAACCAGTTCACCGAGAAGATCTGCGGTGCCTTGTCACCGAGAAGCTCGCCCATGGCGATCCAGTGAGCGAAGTAGTCGGCCATGTTGTAGCCGGCGAAGGGCAGCATGGCGAAGGGATCGTGGCGTAGCCGGCCGACCTCGCCGGTGGCGGCCGCGGTCGTCTCCGACGCCATCGTCGCGCCCATGAACACACCCTGCTGCCATGACCTGGCCTGCGACACGAGGGGCACGGTACTCGGACGGCGCCCTCCGAACAGGATCGCGTCGATGACGACTCCGTCGGGAGAGTTCCACTCGTCTGCTATAGAGGGGCACTGATCTGCGGTCACGGTGAATCGGCCGTTCGGGTGGGCCGCGCGGGTTCCGGATGCGGGGGTCCAGTCGTTCCCCTCCCAGTCGGTCGCGTGCGCGGGCGGTGAGTCGGTCAGACCTTCCCACCACACATCTCCGTCGTCGCGCAGGGCGACATTCGTGAAGATCGTGTTACCCCAGATCGTCTGCGTGGCGGTCGGGTTGGTCGACGGTCCCGTTCCGGGCGCGACACCGAAGAAGCCGCGTTCGGGGTTGATCGCACGGAGTCTCCCATCTGGGCCCGGGCGCATCCACGCGATGTCGTCGCCGATGGTCTCGACCTTCCAGCCGGGAATCGTCGGTGCGAGCATGGCCAGGTTGGTCTTGCCGCAGGCCGAGGGAAAAGCGGCGGCCAGATGGAACACCTTTTTCTCAGGCGAGGTGACGCGCACGATCAGCATGTGCTCGGCCATCCATCCCTCGTCGCGGGCCATCACGCTCGCGATGCGCAGGGCGAAGCACTTCTTTCCGAGCAGCGCGTTGCCGCCGTAGCCCGAACCGAACGACCAGATCTCGCGGGTCTCGGGAAAATGGCAGATGTACTTGGTCTCGTTGTGCGGCCAGGGCGAGTCGTCGTGGCGCACCCCGTCGTCGTCGATCAGTGGGACGCCGAGGCTGTGCAGAGCGGGCACCCATGGGGTTCCGGGCGTCATCGCCTGGAGTGCGTCGTCTCCGACGCGAGTCATCAGTGCCATGCTCGCGACGACGTAGGGCGAGTCCGTGATCTGCACGCCGAACTGCGACAGATCTCCGCCGACCGGGCCCATCGAGAAGGGGATCACGTACATCGTGCGGCCGCGCATACTGCGGGAGAAGAGTTCGGAGAGCTCGAGGCGCATGATCGACGGGGCGCGCCAGTTGTTGGTCGGGCCGGCGTCGTCGGGATCGACGGAGCAGATGAACGTGCGATCCTCGACCCGCGCCACGTCGGCCGGGTCGCTGCGAGCCAGAAAGCTGTTCGGTCGCCATTCGGGGTTCAACCGGATCAGCGTTCCCTGGGCGACCATCTCCTTGGTCAGCCGGTCCCATTCCGCGGTCGATCCGTCGACCCAGACGACCTCGTCGGGAGTGGTGAGGCGAGCGATGTCGTCGACCCAGTCGGCGATCTCCGGGTTGGGGCGAGTGCGGGCTGATGCGGTCCTCGGTGCGAGCAGCGTCATGATTCTCCTGTGAATAGATGCGTCGGTCTGGTTACGAGGAAGAAAATCCTTCGGTATCTCCACAATGAGCTCATCGCGGCGTAGATTTGAAAAGATCGCGCGAAAAGAATCGCCGTTCTTGACAGGAGGGCAATGTGGCCGCCGAAACCGATCTGATCACGCTGGGCCGACGCATCCGGCACCATCGCAAAAAGGCCGGGTTCACCCTCGACCAATTGGGCGCGCGGGTGGGCGTCGTGGGCAGCCAGCTCTCTCTCGTCGAGAACGGCCGCAGGGAGCCGCGACTCGTGTTGCTGCAGAACATCGCGAGCGAACTCGGTGTTCCGCTGGCCGATCTGCTCTCGGGCGATGCTCCGGATGCCCGGACCGCCCTCGAGATCGAATTGTCGCGGGCTCAGCGCGGCCCGCTGTACGCGTCACTCGGTCTGCCTGTCGTTCCTGCATCACGCAGCCTGCCCACCGAGACGCTCGAGTCTCTGGTGGGCCTCCATCGCGAACTCATCCGCCGCGCGAATCGGGCGGTCGCCACACCCGAGGAGGCGCGCCGAGCGAACACCGAGCTGCGACTCAGAATGCGTGAGCGCAACAACTACTTGCCCGAGATCGAGAAGATCGCCTCGGAGGCGCTCGCGAAGGTCGGTCACGTCGGGGGAGCGCTGACCCATCGCAGCGTGAGCCTGCTCGCCGAGAGTCTCGGATTCAGCCTCATCCACGTCGACGACCTGCCTCACTCGGCACGATCCGTCATCGACCTCGAGAACGGGCGCATCTACCTGCCGCCAGCCTCGATTCCCGGCGGCCACGGGCTGCGCTCGATGGCCCTGCAGGCGATGGCGCACAGGCTGCTCGGGCATCAGCCGCCCGAGAGCTACGCCGAGTTTCTGCAGCAGCGGCTCGAGATCAATTACTTCGCGGCCGCCTGTCTGATGCCGCACGACGCGTCGGTGCGTTTCCTGCGAGCTGCGAAAGAGCGTCGCGACCTGTCTGTGGAGGACTTCCGTGACGCTTTCGGGGTGACCCACGAGGCGGCTGCGCTGAGGCTCACCAATCTGAGCACAGAGCAACTCGGCCTCTCGATGCACTTCCTGCGCGTCGCCGACGACGGCGCCATCCAGAAGGCCTACGAGAACGACGGTCTCGTTCTCCCGATGGATGTGACGGGTGCGATCGAAGGTCAGCTCGTGTGCCGCTTCTGGGCGTCACGCGCGGCCCTGCACCGCACGAACCGCACCACGGAGTTCTACCAGTACACCGATACTCCGGGTGGGACCTTCTGGTGTGCGACGCAGACGGGAAAAACCGATGCCGGCGAGTTCTCGATCAGCGTCGGGGTTCCATTCGCCGAAGCGAAATGGTTTCGGGGCAGAGACACGACGGTGCGGGCACAGTCTCGCTGCCCCGACGAGTCGTGCTGCCGTAGGCCGGACGACGAACTTGCTGAGCGGTGGAGAGATCGAGCCTGGCCCAGCGCACGGCTGCACGCCCACATTCTGTCGCCGCTGCCCCAGGGAGAGTTTCCGGGAGTCGACACCCTCGAGGTCTATGAGTTTCTGGAGTCGCATTCCGCAACCTGACCGCGGTGCGCGCGAGTCTCGCTCGGTGGCTACGGTGAGGAGAATCCCGTCAAGACCGGCGAGAGCGCACGTTCGAGGTGAGACGCGAGCGAACCTCGGTCGGGGCCGGCCTCTGCCCAGCTCATCATCGCCGCGACGACGGCCGCCACGCACGCGAACGAGAGGCTGCGGGAGACGGCGGCGGACGTGGCGTCGCCAAGAGCCCGCTCGATGACGCTCGACAGGCGCGTGGCCCGGCCGATGGCGGATGCCATGACCTCGTGCGTGCTGCCGATGAGCTCGAAGTGAGTGAGTACCCAGGGAACATCGGAGGGGCCGAGGCGAGCGGCGACATCGAGAAGAGCGGTGCGCAGCAGTTCGATCGGTAGCACTCCGCCATCGGCGTTCGAAGCGTCGAGTGAGGCCGCCAGGCGATCGATGCTGGCGTCGAGCCCGACCCAGAACACGTCGCTCTTGGCCGCGAAGTAGTTGAAGAAGGTGTTCCGGCTCACTCCCGCCCGGGTGCTGATCTGCTCGACGGTCGTGCCGGCGTAGCCGTTCTCGAGAAAGAGTTCGAAGGCGGCTTCCTCGAGAAGCGAGGGCGATCCGACGCGGGGTCGCCCCCTCGTTGCGCGCGGCGCATCCGTCATGGGCGCATCCTCTCTCGTCTTCGCTTTAATTGGGCTGAGTCTATTTAAAACGGCCTAGGCTAGAACACGCGTCTCGCGATCGAGGCATCCCCACCCGAGAGAAGTTCATCATGTTTTCGCGCCCCGGATCGTTCCGCATCGCAGGTTCCCTCGCGCTCGTCGTCAGTGCCGCTCTGGTTTTGGCCGGCTGCTCCGCGTCTGCGGGCACGGGTGAGAAGGTCGAGGGAGGCACGATCTCGTTCGGTGTCGACGTCGACCCGGTGGGGCACCTCGACGTGCACTCGTCGCAACTCGACATCAACGCGATCCTGCAGCGACCCGTCTTCGACTCCCTGGTGTCGCAGAAGGCCGACGGCACGATCGTTCCGTGGCTGGCGAAGAGCTGGCAGGTGTCCGACGACCAGTTGCAGTACACCTTCACGCTGCGCGACGACGTCACGTTCTCCGACGGAGAGAAGTTCGATGCGGCCGCGGTCAAAGCCAACTTCGACCACATCGTCGACCCGGCCACCGAGTCGGCCCAGGCATCCAGCCTCATCGGCGGCGCCTACTACGCCGGCACCGAGGTGATCGACCCCACGACCGTTCGGGTCAGCTTCTCGCAGCCGTACGCGCCGTTCCTCGCCAACGCCGCATCGGTTCAGCTCGGCTTCTACTCTCCGAAGGTGCTCGCCGAGCACGCCAGCGAGT
Organism: Agreia pratensis; assembly: GCF_900177685.1. Classification (GTDB taxonomy): domain Bacteria; phylum Actinomycetota; class Actinomycetes; order Actinomycetales; family Microbacteriaceae; genus Agreia; species Agreia pratensis. Next base: position 131,034 of record NZ_FXAY01000006.1, on the reverse strand, counting down.
TGAAGGCCGGAGGCCCGGGCATCTCCGTCGGTTCGGGTCCATTCATCTTGTCGAAGTACACCCCCGGCAGTGAGCTCGTCTACACGAAGAATCCCAATTACAACTGGGCGCCCGAGGGCGCGACGAACCAGGGGCCGGCGAGCATCGACGAGCTCGATGTGAAGATCCTTCCGGAGAGCTCGGTGCGCACGAGCGCGCTCACCTCGGGGCAGGTCGACGTGATCGGCGACACCGCACCGTCGAGCCTCAGCCAGATCGGCGACGGATTCACGGTCACCTCGACCGAGTCGCCCGGCGTTCCGTACTCGCTCTATCTCAATGTCACACGTCCCGTCTTCTCCGACGTCGCCGTGCGCAAGGCCTTTGCCGGTGGCTTCGACCTCGATGCGGCCGTGAAGGCCGTCTTCAACGACAGCTATCAGCGCGCGTACTCGATCCTCGGGCCCACGACCCCCGACTCCTATGACGCAGCCCTCGAGAAGAGCGCGTCGTTCGACGTCGACGCGGCGAACGACGCTCTGGATGCCGCGGGCTGGTCCGAGCGCGACTCCGACGGCTACCGAACGAAGAACGGTGAGCGCCTGAGTGCCCGGTGGATCTCGTACACACCGGTCAACGAAGACAACGCCAATCTCGCCAACCTGATTCAAGACGGACTGAAGAAGATCGGCTTCGAGGTGGTGCACGATCAGCTCGAGCCCGGCGCCTACCTCGACGCATACCTTGCGGGCGACTACGACCTCACCGACTGGGGCTTCTTGTCGGCCGACGCCGATGTTCTGCGCAGCCACCTCGGAACCGGCGGCTATCAGAACGCGTCGCACCTCAGCGATCCCGAGATCGACGCGACTCTTGCTTCGGCCGTCGCCACGACCGATGGCTCCAAGCGTGCAGAGCTGTATACCAAGCTGCAGCAGTGGAATGCGAAGAACGCTGTGATCGTGCCGCTCTACGTGCCCGAGTACATCCTCGCCTCCAGCAAGAAGGTCGGCGGCATCGAGGTCGACATTCACGGGTGGCCGCTCTTCTCCGGGGCCTACGTCACCAAGTAGAGCGCTGACATAGAGTTCAGGGCATGATCGTGCGGCGCATCCTCGAGCGCGTAGCGGGAATGGTCGTGGTCGTGTGGGGTGCGGCGACCGCGGCGTTCCTGGTTCTCAAGCTGGTTCCCGGTGACCCGGTCGACGTCATGCTCGGTGTCTCGGCGCAGGCCTCGCCCGAGCTCAAGCAGTCGATCCGCGCGGAGCTCGGCCTCGATCAGCCCCTGATCGTGCAGTATCTGTCGTACCTCGCTCGGCTCGTGCGGGGAGACTTCGGCACCAGCTATCAACTCCGGCTACCGGTGACGGATGTGATCGGTCAGCAGCTCGGATACACGCTGCAGCTGGCGGCGGCTTCGCTGGCGATCGCGCTGGTCATCGCCCTCGTCGGCGCGGTGCTCGTGCACGGGCGGGCCTCGCGAGGCATCTTCTCGGTACTCGAGCTGTTGGCCATCAGTTCACCCCCGTTCTGGATCGGCCTGGTGCTTCTGAGTATCTTCGCGTTCGGGCTCGGCTGGTTTCCGGTGGCCGGCGCAGACGGCATCCAGAGCCTCGTTCTGCCCGCCGTGACCATCGCGCTGCCGGTCGCCGGAATTCTCGGCCAGGTGCTGCGGACGGGCCTCGAAGACGCCGAGGAGCAGCCTTTCGTCACCACGGCCAGAGCGCGAGGGGCGGGCTCCGCGCGATTGGTTCTGAGGCACACTCTGCGCCACGCCGCGATTCCCGCGCTGACTCTGGCCGGCTACATCGTGGGGTCGCTTCTCGGCGGGGCTGTCGTCGTCGAATCGGTGTTCGCCCGCCCCGGTCTCGGGCGCGTGGCGCTCGCGGCCATCACCAACCGCGATCTGCCGGTGGTGATGGGGATCATCGTGTTCACCGCGATCGTCTTCGTGCTCGTCAATCTCGTGGTCGACCTCGCCTACAGAGCTGTCGATCCACGCATCGAAACGCCTACGACCGCCATCCGAGGTGCGCGATGAGGGGCTGGGCGCGCGGGCGGCTCGGGCTGGTCGCTGCGGTATTCCTTCTTCTCATCGTTGTGGCCATGGCCGTCGCACCGTGGATCTTCACCCCTCTCGATCCGCTGGCGACCGACACCTCCCAGGTGCTGCGGCCACCGGGCTGGGGGCATCCTTTCGGCACCGACCAGACGGGTCGCGATGTGTTCACCCGCGTCGTCTACGGCGCCTCCTACTCGCTCGGTGTGGGCGTCGGCGCGACCGCGGCCGCGCTGGTCGTCGGAATCGTCGTGGGCACGCTGGCAGGGCTCGCTCCCCGTGTGATCGATGGCGTGGCGATGCGTGGCGTCGAGATCCTCCTCGCCTTTCCCGAGTTCCTCATCGCGCTCTTCGCGATCGCCGTGCTCGGCCCGGGGCCCGTCAACGTCGCCACGGCCGTCGGAGTGGCCGCGTTGCCCGCCTACATCAGGGTGGCGCGCGCGGAGACGCTCGTCGTTCGCCGCGCCGGTTACGTGGAGGCCGCTCGGGGTCTCGGAGTGCACCCGCTGCGCGTCGCCGTGGCGCACATCGTGCCGAACACGCTGCGCCCGCTCGGGGTCATCGCCACGATCGGAATCGGAACCACGATCGTGGCCGCGGCAGGTCTCAGCTTTCTGGGCCTCGGGCCGCAGGATCCGACCCCGGAGTGGGGACTTCTGCTCTCGGGAGGGCGCAATCTGCTCGGCCAGGCCTGGTGGGTCGCGTTCTTCCCCGGGGTGCTGATCACGCTGACTGTCGTGTCGGCGACCGTCGTGGGTCGGCGACTGCGTCGAGCCGGTGAGGGGCGCAGGTCATGACGGAGAATCGTGAGGTCGTGCGGGTCTCGGGGCTCACTGTGCGCTTCGGCCAGACGGTCGTCGTCGATTCGGTCTCGCTCTCGGTGGCAGCCGGAGAGTGCCTGGCGATCGTGGGGGAGTCGGGCTCGGGCAAGACCCTGACGGCCAGGGCGCTTCTCGGACTGCTTCCCGATGGAGCCTCGGTCGATGTCGATGAGCTCGTCATCGACGGCGTCGATGCTCGAAGCAACTCCGAGCGTGATTGGCGCCACCTCCGCGGCGCGCGCGTGGGTCTGGTGAGCCAAGACGCCCTGGTCTCCCTCGACCCGCTGCGCCGCGTCGGGGCCGAGGTCGCCGAGGTCATCGAGATCCACGGTGCGCCCGGCTCGGGCGAGAGGATGCCGCGGGCCGGGATCGCCGACACGGTCACCGGGCTGCTGGCTCGGGTCGCCGTGCCGGAGCCCGCCGATCGGGCCAGGCAGTACCCGCACGAGTTGTCCGGCGGCCTCAGACAACGTGCCCTGATCGCCTCGGCGCTCGCGGGAGAGCCGGGAATCCTCATCGCCGACGAGCCGACGACCGCGCTCGACGTCACCGTGCAGGCCCAGGTACTCGATCTGCTCTCTCGCCTGCGCGCCGCCGGGCTGGGCATCATCATGATCAGCCATGATCTCGCCGTCGTCGCTGGTGTGGCCGACCGCGTCGCCGTGATGAAAGACGGACGCATCGTCGAGGAGGGCACCACCACGGAGGTGCTGTCGAATCCGCAGCACCCGTACACGCAGATGCTTCTCGCGGCGGCGCCGCGCCTGGGCGACGGACCCTTCGCTGATCGAGTAGCGGCGCGACGAAGGAGCCCGAGTATCGAGATCACTCCCGGTGGTCTCGATACGGCCGCGCGCGGCCCACTCGACCAGCGGGAGTCAGCGCCTCTGCTGCACGCGACCGGGCTCGGGCGTGACTTCCGGCGTCATGACGGGAGCCTGCGCTCGGCCGTCGACGATGTGTCGTTGACGGTGCACGCGGGAGCGTCCATCGGCGTCGTGGGAGAGTCGGGCTCGGGAAAGACCACCCTTGCCCGGCTGCTCCTCGGCTTCGATGATCCGGATCGCGGATCGGTCTCCCTCGACGGGCGTGACTGGAGCGGCGTGTCCGAACGGCGTCGTCGATCGAGGCGCGGAGAGATCCAACTCATCAGCCAGGACCCGCTCGGCTCATTCGATCCTCGATACACGGTGGCCCGCATCGTGGCCGAGGGGCTGCGAGGCGACGCTCGCCGCAGGTCTTCCGAAAAACCCGCCGCGCGCATCCGGCAGCTGCTCGAGAGTGTCGGCCTCGACGTCTCGCTCGAGGGCAGGCGGCCGCACGAGCTGTCGGGTGGGCAGAGGCAACGGGTCGCGATTGCGCGCGCCCTCGCGTCGGAGCCACGAATTCTCGTCTGCGATGAGCCCGTATCGGCCCTCGACGTGTCGATCCAGGCGACGATCATCGATCTCCTGGATGCGCTGCGTCGAGATCTCGGCGTCGCCCTCGTCTTCGTCTCGCACGACCTCGCCGTGGTCGCCCAGCTGTGTGACGAGGTGCTCGTGATGAGGGACGGCCGCGTTCTCGAGCGAGGCGCGACCGATCACGTCTTCCGGCACCCGGAGCATCCGTTCACCCGTGCTCTGGTCGCTGCTGTGCCTCGCATGCCATCGAGCGATCGGCATCACGCCCCAGATGAGCCTTCTCGCTAATTAGCATTAGTGCTATATTGCGAATATGCGAAATGACGAGTCGACATCCGATGTCTTCACGGCGCTGAGCTCTCCGATCCGGCGACAGATCCTGCAGGAGTTGCGAGACGGCGAGCTCGCCGCGGGCGACATCGCCGGTCGTTTTCCCGTCTCCGGCCCGACGATCTCCCGGCACCTGTCGGTGCTGAGAGGGGCAGGCCTCGTGACCGAGAGACGAGACGCCAACCGCATCCTCTATTCGCTCGTCGGCGACAGGCTCGCGCTGTCTGTCGGCGATTTTCTCTCGGCCGTCTGCCCCGAGCAGATCGTTCTCCGAACCATCCAGAAAGCCACACCGACGCACACGAGCGAGGCGCCCGCATGAGCTACTTCATTCCTTCTTTGACGGCTGTGATCGAACGCAGGCTGCTCATCAACTACGCCCTCGATCCGGAGGTCGCGGTCGGGATGCTCCCGCCCGGGTTCCGGCCGCACCTCGTCGACGGCTCCGCCGTGGCCGGGGTGTGCCTCATCAGGCTCGGCGACATGCGAGCGCCATGGATGCCGCGGGCACTCGGATGGGGCGCCGAGAATGCGGCCCACCGCATCGCCGTGGAGTGGGACGACGACGAGGGAACGCAGCGGGGCGTCTATATTCCTGTGCGGCACAGCGCATCCTGGCTTCCCGTGGCCGTAGGCGGACGGTTGTTCCCCGGCGTTCACCGGCACGCGCGCTTCTCCGGGTCCGAGACGGCAAATCGTATCCGGGTCGAGCTGGCGGCGTCGGATGTGCGGGTCTCGGCCGATGTCGCCGTCGTCTCCGAATGGAGAAGTCGGCTCTTTGCGACAGTCGACGATGCCTCGGAGTTCTTTCGTGCGGGCTCGACAGGCTGGTCGCCGCGACGAGATTCGGGAGAGTTCGACGGACTCACTCTCGAGACCGAGAAGTGGAAGGTCGAGCCCGGCCGACTGTTGAACGTGGAGTCGTCGTTCTTCGATGCGTTGCCCTCCGGCAGTGCGCGGCTCGACAGCGTTCTCGTGATGCGAGACGTTCCCATCGCGTGGGGTGTGCCGAGTCGCGGCCTCCGACAGGCTCAGGGAACAAATGCTGTTCCCGTCGGGTAAAGTTGTCCGCAGCATGACAGTGATCCGGCTATCACCGGTGAGTCTTCGGAAGAAAGGCACGCGAGAGCGGGCCGAGTAGAACCGAACGGGTCTGGCCCGTCACAGCCAAAGAACAAGCGGTCGATCGAGGCAAGAGTCGTGATCGGCAAGCGAGGTGGTACCACGCGGGTCGGAACGTTTCCGTACCAGGCGTCCTCGTGGAACAGGCAACGAGCAGGCCCGTCCAGGAGAAGCATGTCGTACCCCAAGAATTCTGAAGAGAACCCCGGCGAGCAGCACCGCCACGCGGCTCCTGCCGTGACGCCGAGCCCGAACTTCCCGGCGATCGAAGAAGAGGTCCTCGGCTTCTGGAAGGCCGACGACACGTTCCGCGCGTCGATCGAGAACCGATCGGATGCCGACGAGTGGGTCTTCTACGACGGCCCACCCTTCGCGAACGGCCTGCCGCACTACGGCCACCTGCTCACCGGCTACGCCAAAGACCTGTTTCCGCGATTCCAGACCATGCGCGGCAAGAAGGTCGAGCGCCGCTTCGGCTGGGACACCCACGGCCTGCCCGCCGAGCTCGAGGCGATGCGCCAGCTCGGAATCACCGAGAAGAGCCAGATCGAAGAGATGGGCATCGGCGTCTTCAACCAGGCGTCGCGTGACTCCGTACTGCGCTACACCGGTGAGTGGCAGGAATATGTGACTCGGCAGGCCCGCTGGGTCGACTTCGAGAACGACTACAAGACCCTCGACATCACCTTTATGGAGAGCGTCATCTGGGCGTTCAAGCAGCTGCACACGAAGGGTCTCGCCTACGAGGGCTTCCGAGTGCTGCCGTACTGCTGGCACGACGAGACACCGCTGTCGAACCACGAGCTGCGTATGGACGACGACGTCTACAAGATGCGCCAGGACCAGACGGTCACCGTGACGTTCCCGCTCACCGGCGCCAAGGCCGAGGCACTCGGCCTCACCGCCGTCCGTGCCCTGGCCTGGACCACGACACCCTGGACCCTGCCGACGAACCTCGCGCTCGCGGTCGGCCCGGGCATCCAGTATGCGGTCGTGCCCGGCGGGCCGAACGGCGCCGCCGACGTGCACGAAGACAGAGTCGAGGGGGAGTCGCACGAGTACCTCATCGCGAGTGACCTCGTCGGCAACTACGCCAAAGACCTGGGATACGAGTCGGCCGACGACGCCATCGCCGCGATCTCGCGCACCCACCTGGGGGCCGAGCTCGAGGGCATCACCTACGACCGGCTCTGGGATTACTACGCCGACACTGACACGTGGGGAACGCAGAACGCGTGGCGCATCCTCGTGGCCGACTACGTGTCGACCACCGACGGAACCGGGATCGTGCACCAGGCCCCCGCCTACGGTGAGGAAGACCAGAAGATCTGTGAGGCCGCGGGGATCCCTGTCGTGATCTCGGTCGACGAGGGCGCCCGCTTCCTGCCGAGCGTGTCCGACGTCGTCGGCCTGCAGGTGTTCGAGGCGAACAAGCCGCTCACCCAGTTGCTGCGCGCGAACGGCCGTCTGCTGCGCCAGGCCAGCTACGAGCACTCGTACCCGCACTGCTGGCGCTGCCGCAACCCGCTGATCTACAAGGCCGTATCGAGTTGGTTCGTGAGGGTCACCGAGTTCCGCGACCGTATGGAGACGCTGAACCAGGAGATCAACTGGATCCCCGAGAACGTCAAGGACGGCCAGTTCGGCAAGTGGGTGTCGAACGCCCGCGACTGGTCGATCTCCCGCAACCGCTATTGGGGTTCGCCGATCCCCGTGTGGAAGAGCGACAACCCCGAGTACCCGCGCATCGATGTCTACGGCTCGCTCGACGAGCTCGAGGCCGACTTCGGCGTGCGCCCCACCGACCTGCACCGTCCCTACATCGACGAGCTCACACGCCCCAACCCCGACGACCCCACTGGGCAGTCGACGATGCGCCGCATCGAAGACGTGCTCGACGTGTGGTTCGACTCTGGGTCGATGCCGTTCGCCCAGGTGCACTACCCCTTCGAGAACCAGGACTGGTTCGACAGTCACAACCCGGCAGACTTCATCGTGGAGTACATCGGGCAGACCCGCGGCTGGTTCTACACGCTGCACACCCTCTCGACGGCACTCTTCGACCGCCCGGCCTTCCGCAACGTCGTGAGTCACGGCATCGTGCTCGGCAGTGATGGGCAGAAGATGTCGAAGAGTCTGCGCAACTACCCCGACGTCTCCGAGGTGCTCGACCGCGACGGTTCGGATGCGATGCGTTGGTTCCTCATGAGTTCTCCGGTTCTGCGCGGGGGCAACCTCGTGGTGACCGAGGAGGCGATCCGCGAGGCGACTCGCCAGGTGCTGCTGCCGCTCTGGAGCACGTATTACTTCTTCACCCTCTACGCCAACACAGCCAACCCGTCCCCTGAGCCTGTCGAAGGGGCCGGAGGCTACGACGCGCAGCTGAACACCTCCTCGACGGATGTGCTCGACCGCTATCTGCTCGCCAAGACGCGCGAGCTCATCCACGACGTGGCGGCAGATCTTGACGCCTACGACTCGACGCTGGCGACGGCCAAGCTGCGCGACTTCGCCGACGTGCTCACGAACTGGTACGTGCGCCGCAGCCGCGACCGCTTCTGGTCGGGAACCGACACGGCGGCCTTCGACACCCTCTTCACGGTGCTCGAGACGGTCACCCGAGTGGCCGCGCCGCTTCTGCCACTTGTCTCCGAGCGCATCTGGAAGGGACTCACGGGAGGTCGGAGCGTTCACCTCACCGACTGGCCCGACGAGAACCGCTTCCCGGCTGACCCCGCCCTCGTGCACGCCATGGATCAGGTGCGCGAGATCTCGTCGACCGTTCTGTCGCTGCGAAAGCAGAACGGCCTTCGTGTGCGCCTTCCTCTCGCGAATCTCACGATCGTGAGTGCGAACGTCGAGGCCCTGCGCCCCTTCGAGGGCATCCTCGCCGACGAGCTCAACGTGAAGAACGTCACCCTGGTCGAGCAGCAGCAGAACAGCGCGCTCGAGTTCGGCATCACATCGAAGCTCACGGTGAACGCTCGCGCCGCAGGCCCCCGCCTCGGAAAGCAGGTGCAGCAGGTCATCAAGGCCGCCCGCGGGGGCGACTGGTCGGAGAGCAACGGTGTGGTGACGGCGGGAGGGATCGACCTCGTCGCCGGCGAGTACGAGCTCGTGCTCGAGACGCAGGATGCCGGTGAGGGCGCCCACACGGCCCTCGCCCTGCTCGCTGGCGGCGGATTCGCTCTGCTCGAGACGGCCACAACGCCCGAGCTCGAGGCGGAGGGCCTCGCGCGCGACATGATCCGTGCCGTGCAGGACGCACGCAAGTCGGCGGGTTTCGATGTGAGCGACAGGATCGTGCTCGACCTCGTGTTCTTCGATGACGCGGATGCCGACGCACTGCGTCAGGCCTCGGGAGTCGATATCGCGGGAGAGACCCTCGCCACGACCTTCACCATCTCTGGCCCCCGTGACACCCCCGGTCTCGACGGGTACCGTGGAGATCTGGTCACCGAGTGGATCGGCAACGTGGTTGCCGTCGCACCCGAACACGTCGTTCGCATCGGCGGCGCCAAGTACGCGAACACCGACGACGTCATCGTCGCAGTGAGCCGACAGTCAGGAATCCGCAATGTCTGATCACGAGTCACCCGATCCAGAGAAATCCGGGTACATCGGTCCGCTCGACGATACCGATCCCGACGAGTTCGTCGCCGCGGGAGACGCTGTCTACACGGCCCTTCTCTCGAGGCTCGGTGAGGCCGCGCCTCAGCCGAGGCTCTCAGCCACCCGTCGGGTCGTCGAGTTGCTCGGCGACCCGCAGCGGGCGTACCCCGTGATCCACATCACGGGAACGAATGGCAAGACGAGCACCAGCCGCATCACCGAGAGCATTCTGCGGGCGTACGGCCTGCGCACGGGACTCTTCACGAGCCCGCACCTCGAGCGACTCAACGAGCGCATCGTCATCGATGGCGAACCGATCAGCAACGAGGCGCTGGCCGCGAACTGGGCAGACATCGAGCCTTTCCTGCAGATCGTCGACGGCGAGCTCGAGACGGCGGGGGAGCCCCGGATCACCTTCTTCGAGGCCCTGTCGGTTCTCGCCTTCGCGTCGTTTGCCGATGCCCCGGTCGACGTCGCCGTGATCGAGGTGGGCATGGGCGGCGAATGGGATTCCACCAACGTCGCCGATGGGCAGGTCGCCGTGATCACGCCGATCTCGCTCGATCACACCTCGCGCCTCGGCAACACGGTCGAGGAGATCGCGCGCACCAAGTCGGGAATCATCAAGCCGGTGTCGCATGTCGTCTCGGCGCTTCAGCCCGAAGGCGCACTGAGCGAGTTGCAGCGCGCAGCGGAGCTCACCGAGTCGACCCTCGCCGTGCAGGGTGAGCAGTTCCGGCTGACCTCCAGCGCCGTCGGCGTCGGCGGCCAGGTCGTCTCGATCAAGGGGCTCGCCGGAACGTACTCAGACCTCTTCCTGCCGCTCTACGGTGCCCATCAGGCGCAGAACGCCGCCGTGGCCGTGGCCGCGGTCGAGTCGTTCCTCGGCGGTGGAACGCACGAACTCGCATCCGACGTCGTGAATGAGGGCTTCGCCACCGTCACGTCACCCGGACGACTGCAGTTGGTGGGCATCGAGCCCACCGTGCTCGTCGACGCCGCGCACAACCCCGGGGGAGCCGAGGTGCTGGCCGTGGCCATCACCGAGTACTTCACCTTCGACAAGGTGGTCGCCGTTCTCGGTGTTCTCGCCGATAAAGACGTCGAGGGAATCGTGCGGGCGCTCGAGCCCGTGGTCACCGAGTTCGTCGTGACGGATGCGCCCAGCGACCGTGCGGTCGATGCGGATTCGCTGGCGGCGATCGTCGTCGGCATCGTGGGGCGCGACCGCGTCACGGTCGAGCCCGAATTCGAGCGCGCCATGGAGGTCGCACGCGACAGCGCGGACGAGGCCGAACGGGGCGCTGTGCTGGTGACAGGCTCGATCACCCTCGTCGGTGAGGCCATCACGCTGGCCGCGGCCGAGAAGTGGAAGCCGTGACAGACATCCAGCCCCCCGCCGCCGAGGCCGAGCCGCTTCGGCCCACCCGACCCGCGTCAGTGCGCCGGTCGCTCGGCTCGATCGTGCTCGGATTCGAGAGCATCGTGATGTTCCTCGCCGCACTCGTGGCGTTCGGACTCAAGGCGCTGCCCGCGCTGCCCGCGCTCGGCGGCGGCGCCGTGCTCTGCGTCGCGCTGGTGGCCGGAGCCGGTCTTCTTCGCTTCCGCTGGGGCTATGCCTTCGGCTGGGTGCTGCAGGCCGCGATCATCGCCTCCGCCTTCCTCGTTCCCGTCATGTGGATCGTGGGGATTCTCTTCGTGGGTCTGTGGACGTATTGCATGGTCGTCGGGGCGCGGATCGACCGAGAGAAAGCCGCTGCCGCCGCCGTTCAGCCCTGATCGGTCGGCGAGCCTCGCTACAGTGAAGCGGTACGTTTCCCATTGTCTGGAAGGACACCTCTGTGACCATCACGAGCGAAGAATCCCTCGTTCTCATCAAGCCCGACGGCGTCGCCCGCAATCTCACGGGGGAGATCCTCTCCCGCATCGAGGCCAAGGGTTACCAGCTCGTCGACATCAAGCTCATCGAGCCGGAGCGCAGCCTGCTCGCGGCTCACTACGCGGAGCACGAGGGCAAGCCGTTCTATGAACCGCTCCTCGAGTTCATGGAGTCCGGACCGATCGTCGCGATCCGCATCGCCGGCAACCGCGTCATCGAGGGTTTCCGTTCGCTCGCGGGAACGACCGACCCGACAACGGCAGCGCCCGGCACGATTCGCGGCGACCTGGGTCGGGACTGGGGACTGAAAGTTCAGCAGAATCTCGTGCACGGCAGCGACTCGCCCGAGTCGGCAGAGCGCGAACTCGCCATCTGGTTCGGCTAGATCAGCTGTAGAGAATGATCGTCGTGATGGCGTCGAGCCTCAGCTGCGCCATCACGACGATCGCCAGATACCCGAGAAGCACGAGAACCCATGTGAACGGGTAGATGCGGGCGAAGATCCGGCGCGACGCGCCCGAGTTGCCGAAGTGGCCCTCTTTTAGGTTGAAGACCGTCACGTAGAAGAACATCGGGATCATCACGCTCCACACCACCATGCAATACGGGCAGAGGGTTCCCAGAACGAAGATGCTCTGAGAGATGAGCCAGGCTACGAAGACGATGCCGGCCAACAGGCCCGCGTTGAACGTGATCCAGAACCACGCAGCGAATCGCGCGCCGGCCAGAATCGCGAATCCCACGAAGATCGGGGCCATGAAAGCCGCCACTCCGATGATGGGGTTGGGGAAGCCGAACACCGATCCCTGAGCGCTCGACATGTTCACCCCGCACTGCACCAGAGGCGAGATGTCGCAGCTCGGGCTGTATGAGGGATCTGTGAGAGTCTCGATCTTCTCGAGAGTGAGGTCGAAGGCGGCGATCCACCCGATCACCCCGGCCACGATCAGGAAGATCGCAAAAATAAAGGGTCTTCTCGTTTTCATCGCCGTATCCACCACGCTCGGATTATCGCACAGCGCAAAATACGCATTCTGAGAATGCATGCGATAATTGGCGTCAGTCCTCCTGGCCGCGTCCGGGAAGACGCCAAAGAAGGCTTGTCGGAACGAAAGCAGGCGCAACCTCATCGGTCGCCCGCCTCATCCGAACACAGATGTACAGTCACAAAAGAAGTACACGTAAAGGCAGCCAGAGCCTATGTCGCCGGCTGTCCGTGTAAAGGATTGGCGAGGGCGTCGCTCAGGCGGCGGGCTCGCTCTGGAGAGTACCGACGGGTGGCGCGGCCACCGGTTCGGCAAGGAGTGCACCAGCAATGGTGGAAGACAACAACAACAACGGTTCATCGAACACAGAATCAGCACCGCGCAAGCGCCTCTTCGGAGGTCGGAAGTCGGCGAAGAAGCCCGCTGAGGCTCCCGCGCTCGAGACTCCCGTCGCGCCCCCCGTGGTGCCGGACGCGCCGAGGCAGGCGCCAGAGGCCCCGACCGAGGTCGCGGCCGGCTTCGACGAGGAGCACCCGGGCCTCGCGCCCCTCGAGCCCGCTGCGACGGCCGACGCGCCCGCTCAGGCGCCCGTCGTGCGCCCGACCACGTCGCTGATCTTCCAGGCGCCCGACATTCGGCCCTTGCCCCCGCGCGACGACGATGAGAACGACGACGATGATCGTCCCGACACCTCTGTACGGCGCCGCTCACGCCGCCGTTCAGGCGAAGACAACAGGCCGGGAGACAACGATCCGGCCAACACCGTCGTCAAGGTCCGCGCCCCTCGGCCCGAACCCGAACTCATCACCGAACCACAGCGCATCAAGGGGTCGACTCGTCTCGAGGCCAAGAAGCAGCGTCGTCGCGACGGTCGGGATGCGGGTCGTCGTCGTCCTGTCGTCACCGAGGCCGAGTTCCTGGCCCGCCGCGAGTCTGTCGACCGGGTCATGGTCGTGCGGGCCAAAGACAACAAGATTCAGATCGGCGTGCTCGAAGACGGCGTACTGGTCGAGCACTATGTCGCCAAGGCGCAGGACGCCTCGCTGATCGGCAACGTCTACCTCGGCAAGGTGCAGAACGTTCTGCCCAGCATGGAGGCGGCATTCGTCGACATCGGACGCGGACGCAACGCCGTGCTCTACTCGGGTGAGGTCGATTGGGATGCCGCAGCCGCGGAGAACCCGAACGGTGGCAACCAGGCACGCAAGATCGAACTGGCCCTCAAGCCGGGTGCAACCGTTCTGGTGCAGGTCACAAAAGATCCGGTCGGTCACAAAGGTGCCCGCCTGACCAGCCAGATCTCGCTCCCGGGCCGCTACCTCGTGTACGTGCCCAACGGATCGATGAACGGCATCTCGCGCAAACTCCCCGATGTCGAGCGCTCGCGCCTCAAGAAGATCCTCAAAGAGGTGCTGCCCGACAACGTCGGCGTGATCGTGCGCACTGCCTCCGAGGGCGCGACCGAAGAGCAGCTGACCCTCGACGTGAGTCGCCTCACCAAGCAGTGGGCCGAGATCTCGACCGCGGTGCAGAAGCAGCAGTCACCGGCCCTTCTCCACTCCGAGCCCGATCTGCTGATCAAGATCGTGCGCGACGTGTTCAACGAAGATTTCCAGCGCCTTGTCATCTCGGGTGACGACGCTCGCTCGACGATCGAGACGTACCTCGGCCAGGTCGCTCCCGATCTGCTCGACAGAGTCGAACGCTACGAGGGCGACCGTGACGCTTTCGACGAGTTCCGCATCTCTGAGCAGATCGAGAAGGCGCTCGACCGCAAGGTCTGGCTGCCGTCGGGTGGATCGCTCGTGATCGACCGAACCGAGGCCATGACGGTCGTCGACGTCAATACCGGCAAGTTCGTGGGCTCCGGCGGAAACCTCGAGGAGACCGTCACCAAGAACAACCTCGAAGCCGCTGAAGAGATCGTGCGGCAGCTGCGTCTGCGCGACATCGGCGGCATCATCGTCGTCGACTTCATCGACATGGTTCTCGAGTCGAATCGCGATCTGGTTCTGCGACGCATGGTCGAATGCCTCAGCCGCGACCGCACCAAGCACCAGGTGGCCGAGGTCACCTCGCTCGGACTCGTGCAGATGACACGCAAGAAGCTGGGTCTCGGACTGCTCGAGTCATTCAGCGAGGCCTGCGAGGTCTGCGCCGGGCGCGGTGTCATCGTGCACCACGATCCCGTCGTGAAGCACCGCGGAACGGGAAACGCCCCCGCTTCGTCGGGCGCCCCTCAGCAGGAGCGTCGGCGCTCGGGTCGCGGCAATGGCAACAGCAACGGCAACGGCAACGGTTCGAACGGGTCGTCGAACAACGGCAACGGCTCCTCGAACGGATCGACATCGCACAGCGCGCCCGCCACCAAGCCGCACGGCATCACCGACGACGCGAAGAACGCGCTCGCCAAGATCGCCGCGTCGACCATCTCCACACACACGGGTGCGGTGAACATCATCACCCAGGAGCAGTCCGAGGCGGCCAAGGCTGCGTCGGCGCCCGCTGTCGAAGCGCCTGTCGAGGTCGCTTCGGTGTCTGAGAACGTTCAGACAGCGCCGGATGCGTCGGGCTCGGATGCGCCCACATCGTCACGTCGCAAGGGCAACCGGCGCGCACGCCAGTCGAAGCCCGTGGTCGATGTCGAGAGCACCGAGTCGTCTTCGACGACCGAGAAGCCTCAGGTCTCCGCGACCACGGATGCCGCAGCGGCTCCCGTCGCTGCAGAGCTTCCGGCAATTGATATCCTCGATATCCCCGTAGCGAAGGCGCCGGCCGCGCAGCGCCGCATCTCGAACCGAGACGCCGAAGTGCTTCTCGATTCGGTGCTCGGCGCTCTTCCCGAGCCCAAGCAGCCCGGTCAGGGCCGTTCGCGCAGCCGTCGAGTGAGCACGGCTGCACTCTCGGCTCCGACGCCCGAGGAACAGCAGCAGTAGCGGTCAGACCGCAGCACTCGTCAGAGGCCGCTATCGCCCCGCACCGGGGCGGTCGCGGCCTTTGACGCGTAATCCGCTGCGCTCGAGCCGGCGCACCAGGTCGCGGTAGCTGACGGGCAGCGCGCCTGCGGCCACGAGCTCGTCGTGACGAGCGATGGGCACGTCGTAATGGTCGAGGTCGAAGCTGCGCGCGGGCAGACCGGCCGCTTGCGCGAATTCGTGAAGCTCATCGAGCGACGAATCGCTGACGAGGTGGCCCCAGACGGTGCCGTGAGCGGGCCAGATGGGCCAATCGATGAGCACGGTCATAGTCTTCTCGAGTGTACGGCTGCTCGGCGCTCCTCACCCTCGGGCCTCCCAGCGGCTTGTACTCTGGTGCCCGATGTCTTCCACCCGATTCACGCTCGATGGTCATGGTGATCACACCGATCACGATGAGAACACGGGGCACGAGGGGCATACGCACTCGGCATCGGTGACGGGTCGTCAGCTGCTCGTGCGAATCGCCGTCGGCGTCGGCGTCGTAGCTCTCCTGTTCGCGGTTCGCGCCCTCATACCGGGCCTCGGGTGGAGCCTGCCCAACCGCATGCAGGACTTCATCACCCTCTCGATCAGCGTCATCGTCGAATCGTTGCCTTTCGTTCTGCTCGGTATCGTGCTCGCGGTGATCGTGCAGGTCTGGCTTCCCGCGGGATTCTTCGACCGCATCCTCCCCAAGAACCCTGTGGCCCGTCGAGCTTGCATCTCGCTCATCGGCATGCTGCTGCCCGTATGCGAGTGCGGCAATGTGCCGCTGGCGCGCGGGCTCATCATCCGCGGCTTCACCGTGCCCGAATCCCTGACCTTTCTGCTCGCCGCGCCCATCCTCAATCCGATCACCATCATCACCACACAGCAGGCGTTCGGGGGAGACCCGATCGTCCTCATTGCACGACTCGTGGGTGGTTTCGTCATCGCGAACACCATCGGGTGGCTCTACTCGAAGCACTCCGATCCGGATGCCCTCCTGACGCCGGGGTTCGTGCGGGAGTGCGCCGTCGCCCACGATGAGTCCGGTCCCCGACTCGTGCGCAGCCTGGCGATGTTCGTGCGGGAGACCACGGGAATCATGCCCGCGCTGATCATCGGCTCGCTCGTGGCCGGCGGCATCCAGACCATCGTGCCGCGCGACGTGCTGGTCGCGCTCGGCAGCAACCCGGTGTGGTCGGTGCTGGCGTTGATGGCTCTCGCCTTCGTCGTGTCTGTCTGCTCGAATGTCGATGCCTTCTTCATCCTGTCGTTCGGCGGCATCTTCTCGACCGGAGCGATCGTGTCGTTCCTGACCTTCGGACCGATGATCGACGTGAAGATGCTGGCGCTGATGCGCACCACGTTCACGACCAAGACTCTTTTGCAGGTTTCCCTCCTCGTCGGGCTGATGGCCGCGGCATTGGGATTGGCGGTGAACGTTCTTGTTTGACAGCGTGAGACAACGATGGATCGGCGTCGTTCTGACCCTGGTGGCCTGCGTGACGACCGTGTGGCTGTGGATCAACGGCGACCTGGGGCTCTACGTCCACCCCCGCTACTTCGCCTTCACCGTCATCGCGGCCGTCTGCGGCATCGTGGTGGTCGTCGCCAGCTTCGTCGTGAGGGTACCGGCCGACGAGGCGACGGACGCTGGACCGACGCGTCGCGCGTGGCGGCTCGGCCTGTCGGTAGCGGTCGTGGTCGCGAGCCTGTTCGGCGTCGGCTCATTGATCGTTCTGCCGCCCGCGACGCTCACCTCGGCCACCGCCGACCAGCGCAGCGTGAACAGCGGCACGGTCGTGGGCGCGGGGTCGCAGCAGGCCACCGGTGACACCGCGGACTACGGCGTCAAGGAGTGGGCTACAGCCCTGCGGCAGAGCACAGATCTGCAAGGAATCGCGGGAAAACCCACCACGCTCACCGGTTTCATCAGCGCCGATCCCGACGATCCGGAGAACGTGTTCTTCGTCACACGCTTTTTCGTGACCTGCTGCGCCGCCGATGCGCAGCCGGTCGGGGTGCCGGTGTACCAGCCCGACTGGAAGTCGTCGCTCGCGCTCGACGACTGGGTCGAGGTGACGGGGGCCTTCGACCTGAATCCGAGCGTCAAGAGTCGCCAGCCGATGGTGATCGTGCCCCAGCAGGTGAGCCCGGTCGACGAGCCGAGTGACCCCTATGTCTACTGAGTCGCGAGGGGCCGCGCCCGCACACCGAGGCTCGTTCCGCCGCACCCTGGCGGCGATGGTCGCCGTGCTGGTCGTGCTGTGCACCGGTCTCGCCGTGTTGACCCTGGGGCAGGGTCCGCGGCTCGTGCGCTCCGACATCGATGCCGATGGTGTCGTGCAGCTGACCCAGCAACGACTGCTGATGCACTCGAACGAGCCGCTCGCCGAGATCGACGCCGAGCAGGTGAGTGTCACGCCGAGCATTCCCCTGAAGGTCGCCACCGATGGAAACACGCTCTCCATCACCTTCGAGCAGCGCCTGTTGTACGGCACCGACTACGTCGTGTCCGTGTCCGGGGTCACGAGCCCGTTCCACGAGGCCGCGTCGACGTTCGACTATTCCTTCACGACGGGATCGCCGCCGCTCTACTATCTGCAGAAAGGCGCGCCGGATGCGGTGGGCGGCGCCGCCGACGCCATCGTGCGAACCACGGTCTCCGGAACCGCGAGAGACGTCGTCTACTCGGCCCCGCGCATCCAGGACTTCGCCGTTGTCGGGTCGAGTCTCGCAATCGCGACCGAGACCGATGATGGCATGTCGCAGCTCGTGCTGGTGGCACCCGGACAGAGCGCCGTCGAGACGCTACCCCTGCCGACGCGCGGAACGATCACGCAACTCGGCTCCTCGGTGAAACAGGCGATGCTCGGGTTCCGCTTCACCGGTGCCGACCCTGCCGACGGCTACTCGAACACGCTTCTGTTGTTCGATCTGCTTGCCAAGCACACCTCGTTCACACTGCCCGGCACCGTGATCGGTGAGCCGCTCCAGGTGGACCAGTGGCGATTCATTCCCGACAGCACTCTGGTCGAGACGACCGCCGACGGCGTGATGTCGATCTACGACTCCGCGCTGCAGCAGGGGGCCGTGATCGGTGACTACGACGATCTCGGTGAGGTCGCTCCGGCGGGAGCACAGTCGGTGATCGGCGGTCAGGGAGCCTTCCACGTGCTCGATCTGCTCTCGGGTGAGGTGTCGCCGCTCAAGCCGATCCTCCCAGAGGGTGCGATCCCTGTCGGACTGCCGCTCCTAGGGCCCGACGACACGACGACCGTCTCCGTGGTGAGCGTCGGCGCTGTCGATGGCACCACGAGGCAGGTCGTCGTGCGAAGCGATGACGGCGGGGCAACGGTCATCTTCGACACCGCTTCGGCGGAGGCGCGCATCGTCTCGGTCACGCAGTCGCCGAACACGCAGTACCTTGCGATCGCTGTGCAGCCGCGTACTGGAGCCGAGGTCGCGACCTCTCTCGTCGACCGGTCGAGTGGCGCGGTGGAGCGCACCCTGACAGGTCTCCGCGTCACCTGGCAGTAACCGCCACCGGGGGCTGTTATGCTGTCGAGAGCGCAAAGACCTCGACCGAACCCTCGGGGGAAGGCGCTCATCAACGTGCTCCGGGTTTGACCGGAGCGCGAGCTTGACGTAAAGTTGTCCGTTGGCGCGCGCTTGGCTCAGCCCGCGTGTCAATCGAGTTTTGTGGGCATTCGCTCTCTAGAGAATAGGTACTGAAGTGGTTTACGCAGTTGTGCGCGCCGGTGGTCGGCAAGAAAAGGTAGAGGTCGGCACGATCGTCACCCTCGACCGCATCAAGGCCGACAAAGACGGCAACATCGAGTTGGCCGCCGTGCTGCTCGTCGACGGTGACAAGATCACCTTCGACGCCGCATCGCTTGCCAAGGTCACCGTCACCGCCGAGGTTCTCGAAGACCTCCGTGGCCCGAAGATCGTCATCCAGAAGTTCAAGAACAAGACCGGGTACAAGAAGCGCCAGGGTCACCGTCAAGACCTGACCCGCGTCAAGGTCACCGGAATCAAGTAGGGCAGGAAGAGCTAATGGCACATAAAAAGGGCGCGAGTTCCACTCGCAACGGTCGTGACTCCAACGCACAGCGTCTGGGCGTCAAGCGCTTCGGTGGCCAGGTCGTCGGAGCGGGCGAGATCATCGTTCGCCAGCGCGGCACTCACTTCCACCCCGGCGTGAACGTCGGCCGTGGCGGCGACGACACCCTGTTCGCTCTGGCCGCAGGTTCGGTCGAGTTCGGACACAAGGGTGGCCGCAAGGTCATCAACATCGTGGCAGGCGAGTAGCACCACCTCGCAGGCACAGATGGCAGGGGCGGGCTTCGGCCCGTTCCTGCCATTCTTCGTTTTTCACTGAAACACCAACGTTAGGAGAGCAGATGGCGACGTTTGTTGACCATGTGACACTCCACCTCCGCGCAGGCAATGGCGGCAACGGCTGCGTGTCGGTGAAGCGCGAGAAGTTCAAACCCCTCGCGGGCCCCGACGGCGGAACAGGCGGGAACGGTGGAGACATCGTGCTCGTCGCCGACCCCGGCGTCACCACGCTGCTCGGATTCCACCGCTCACCGCATCGTCGCAGTGAGAACGGCGGCCCTGGCATGGGTGATCACCGCAGCGGCACCAACGCAGATGAACTCGTGCTGAGCGTGCCCATCGGAACGCTCGTGAAAGACGCCGACGGCACCGAGCTCGCCGACATGACAGACGCCGGCATGCGCGTCGTCGTCGCCGAGGCTGGACAGGGCGGGCTCGGAAACGCCGCGCTGGCGAACACGAAGCGCAAGGCTCCCGGCTTCGCTCTGCTCGGAACGCTCGGCTTCGAGGGCGACATCCGGCTCGAACTGAAGGTCGTCGCCGACGTCGCGCTCGTGGGGTACCCCTCGGCGGGCAAGTCGAGTCTCGTCGCTGCGCTCTCTGCCGCTAAGCCGAAGATCGCCGACTATCCCTTCACCACGCTCCACCCCAACCTGGGCGTCGTCCAGGCGGGGGAGACCCGCTACACGATCGCCGACGTTCCCGGCCTCATCGAGGGCGCGAGCGAGGGCAAGGGTCTGGGCCTCGAATTCCTTCGCCACGTCGAGCGGTGCACTGCGCTGCTGCACGTGCTCGACTGTGCCACCCTCGAGCCCGGCCGTGATCCGATCTCCGACCTCGACATCATTCTTGCGGAGCTGGCCGCATACCCGGTGCCCGAGGGCCAGATCCCGCTCATCGAACGCCCGCAGCTCATCGCTCTGAACAAGATCGATGTGCCGGAGGGGCGCGAACTCGCCGACTTCGTCACCGCCGAACTCGAGGCGCGGGGATACCGTGTGTTCGAGATCTCGACCGTGAGTCACGAGGGTCTGAAGCCCCTGTCGTTCGCCCTCGCCCAGCTCGTCGAAGAAGGGCGCCAGGCGCTCATCGATGCTCCGCCCAAGCCTCGCCTCGTCATGCGCCCCCGTGCCGTCGACGAAGCCGGGTTCACCGTGCGTGTCGAGGGAGGATCGGGCGGAAACATCTACCGCGTTCTCGGTACGAAGCCCGAGCGCTGGGTGCAGCAGACCGACTTCACGAACGAAGAGGCCATCGGCTTCCTCGCCGACCGTCTGGCCAAGCTCGGTGTCGAAGACCAGCTCTTCAAGAAGGGCGCGCAGGCGGGTTCGACCGTCATCATCGGCCTCGACAACGGCGTTGTTTTCGACTGGGAGCCCACGATGACCTCGACGGCCGAGTTGGTCACCGCCCCCCGTGGCCTCGACCCCCGCCTTCTCAAAGACGGCCGACGCACGAGCAACCAGCGCCGCGAGGAGTACTTCGAGCGCATGGACGCCAAGGCAGAGGCCCGCGCAGAACTCGTGCGTGAGAAAGAGGCAGGACTCTGGCGCGAAGACAGCACGGACGAGGAGTGACCCGCGTCCGGCTGGCCGACCGCAGCGACATCGAGCGCGCGAGACGCATCGTCGTGAAGGTCGGTTCGTCGTCGATCTCTGGTGACAATGCGGGCCAGATCGTTGCCCTCGTCGATGCGCTGGCCACCGCGCACGGTCGCGGTATCGAGATCATGCTGGTCTCGTCGGGCGCGATCGCCACGGGCATGCCCTACCTGCAGCTCGACTCCCGCCCCACCGATCTGGCCACCCAGCAGGCCGCGGCTGCGGTGGGGCAGAACGTGCTGATCTACCGTTATCAAGACAGCCTCGACCGTTTCGGCATCGTGGCGGGCCAGGTGCTGTTGACGGCCGGCGACCTCGAGAATCCGACGCCTCGTTCGAACGCTCAGCGCGCGATGGAGCGTCTGCTCGGTCTGCGCATCCTGCCCATCGTGAACGAGAACGACACGGTGGCCACACACGAGATCCGCTTCGGCGACAACGACCGCCTGGCGTCGCTCGTGGCCGAGCTCGTGCAGGCCGACCTGCTGGTGCTGCTCTCCGATGTCGACGCTCTCTATACGCGTCCGCCCCTCGAACCCGGCGCCATCCTGATCTCGCACGTGCCCTACGGCGACGAACTAGACGGAGTCGTCGTCGGCGATGTGGGAACGGGGCTCGGCACCGGTGGCGCGACGACCAAGGTGTCTGCCGCGCGGTATGCCGCGAGCAACGGCACCGCGGTCATTCTCACCTCGACGCCGCAGGCCGCGCAGGCGCTCGCCGGCGAGGCCGTCGGAACCTGGTTCGACCCGGCCCCGTAGCCGTAAACTGGGCGCCATGCCCCTTTCGACACTGGCCTCCAGCACGTTCACCGAGAGGCTGGATGCCGCGCGCACGTCTGCGCGCCGTCTCGCCCAGGCTACGACCGACGTCAAGAACGGCGCACTCTCGGCCATCGCGGAGCAGCTGAGATCGAATGTGCAGCGCATCGGCGAGGCCAATGATCTCGATCTGGCCAACGGGCGAGAGAACGGACTCGCCGCTGGGCTGCTCGATCGACTCACTCTGAACGACGCCCGCATCGAGGCTCTCGCCTCGGCCACTCTCGACCTCGTAGGCCTTGTCGATCCCGTGGGAGAGACCGTGCGCGGTCGCTCGCTTCCCAACGGCGTGCGCATCGAGCAGGTGCGTGTGCCGTTCGGCGTGGTGGGTGCCATCTACGAGGCCCGCCCGAACGTCACGATCGACATCGCCGCCCTCGCTATCAAGAGCGGCAACGCCGTCGTGCTGCGCGGCGGCTCCGCTGCTGAGAACACGAACCGGGTGCTCGTCGATCTGATTCAGAGTGCGCTGGAATCGGTCGGCCTGCCGCGAGAGGCCGCGCAGACCATCGACGAATTCGGGCGAGAGGGTGCGACCGCTCTGATGACCGCGCGAGGATACATCGACGTGCTCATTCCCCGCGGCAGCGCTGCCCTCATCAACACCGTCGTGAGCGAGTCGACTGTCCCGGTCATCGAGACCGGTGCCGGTATCGTGCACATCTTTCTCGACTCCAGCGCAGACCTCGAGATGGCGACCGCCATCGTGCACAACTCCAAGGTGCAGCGTCCGAGTGTGTGCAACGCGCTCGAGACGCTGCTGGTGCACGAGGAGGCCGCAGAGCGACTGCTTCCCGGCGTGCTCGGTGCGCTGCGGGCATCCGGTGTCACGATTCACGGCGACGCCCGCACCCTGGCGCTGTTCCCCGACGCGATCGAGTCGACCGACGACGACTGGGCGACCGAGTACATGACCCTCGACCTCGCCGTGCGGGTCGTCGCCGATCTCGACGAGGCGATGGATCACATCCGTCAGTACTCGACGCACCACACCGAGTCGATCATCACCAACGATCTCTCGAATGCCGAGCGCTTTCTGCGTGAGGTCGACTCCGCGGCGGTCATGGTCAACGCCTCGACGCGTTTCACCGACGGGGGCGAGTTCGGGTTCGGGGCAGAGGTCGGCATCTCCACCCAGAAGCTGCACGCGCGCGGCCCGATGGGGCTTCCCGAGCTCACGAGCACGAAGTGGCTGGTGCGGGGAACGGGGCAGGTGCGCGCGTAGCGGTATCCTTGAACGACCGCGTTATTTTCTGCGCGCCGCCGACGACGAAAGAGAACCATGTCAGTTGTGACCAGCCTGTTGGCCGAAGCTGAGGCCCACGTCGAATTGCCGTTCCCGGCCATCGTCTTCGGACTCATCGCCTTCGTGATCTTCATCGCTCTGGCCGCCGTCATGTGGAGCTACCGTGACGTTGCCAACCGCCACCCGCGCAAGTCTGCCGCCTACGCCGCCAGCCACGATCCTCACGGACACGCAGACCGCACCGGCGCCGACCACTAGGCACCGAAGAACGTGACCTCCGCCAGCGGCAGGCGTGCCCGGATCGGTGTGATGGGTGGAACCTTCGACCCCATTCACCACGGGCACCTCGTGGCCGCCAGCGAGGTGGCCCAGTCGTTCGACCTCGACGAGGTGGTGTTCGTTCCCACCGGACAGCCCTGGCAGAAGAAGGTCGTCACGCCGGCCGAACACCGTTACCTCATGACGGTCATCGCCACCGCGTCGAATCCGCGCTTCACCGTGAGTCGCGTCGATATCGACCGCGTCGGCGATACCTATACCATCGACACCCTGCGTGATCTGCACGAGCAGCGCCCCGACGCCGACCTGTTCTTCATCTCGGGCGCCGACGCCATCGCACAGATTCTGGGGTGGAAGAACGCCGAAGAACTCTGGTCGCTGGCCCACTTCGTGGCCGTCTCACGGCCCGGGCATCCACTGTCCATTTCCGCTTTGCCGCATGAAGACGTAAGCTATTTGGAAGTTCCGGCTCTAGCGATATCGTCCACTGACATACGCGGCCGGGTGGGCCGGGGTTTTCCGGTGTGGTACTTGGTACCCGACGGTGTCGTACAGTACATCACCAAGCACCATCTATATCGGAGTTTTGAATGACGTTGTCTCCCGACGAGCAGCCGCTAACACGGCGCCAGCTGCGCGAACTCGAGCGCACCATGCCCAAGAAAGACCGGCAGGACGCCGCCAAGGTGCAGGAAGAGGCCGCGCGACGCGCAGCCGAGGCCGATGCGAGTGCGATTCCCGACGCTCCGGAGCAGGAAGCGGCGGCTGGTTCCGACGAGTCCGTGACTTCTGAGACCGAGGCCTCCCAGACATCCGACGCCACGGAAGTCGTCGAAGACGCCGTGGTCGTCGAAGAACCGACTCAGGCTATTCCCACGTTCGAGCGTGAGGCCCCGCAGCAGATGCCGTCTCCCGTCGGCGCACGCGGCGCATCCGACCCGATCTCGAGCTTCGCGCCCGAGGCAAGCGAGCCGAAGCCCATCGTAGAAGAGCTCGTCATCGATGAACCGCAGATCGACGAGCCGCGAACCGGCGACGTGCGAAGCGATGACTCGCGAACCGACGATGTGCCGATCGACGACGATCCCGACGACGGAGACTCGGTCACCGAGATCACCGTGGAGTCGCTTTCGAGCGGACCGATTCTCGCGCCCATCTTCCAGCCGCCGGCCGTCGTTCCCGACGAGCAGGCTCCTGCCAAGACCGACGACTCCAACGCGTCGTTCGACGACCTCATCTCGTCGCGCACCGTGGGATCGACCAACTCGTCGCAGACCAGTGCGCTCGTTCTTCCTGCCGTTCCCAGCAGCATGGACATGGGCACGGCTCTCGACGAGACCGGTGAGGTCATCATCACCGGCTCGATCGATCTGCCCTCGAGCATGGGTGCCAGCGGCGCTCCCGCGGCGGGCATAGAGTCCAAAGATCTCGACGCACTCCTCGACATCGGCGAGACCGAGCAGAGTGGCGACGATGTCGCACCGGTCAGCGCCAGCCGAGCAGTCAGCACAGGGGCGTCGAACAATGCCCTCGTCGCTCCTCCCAAGCGGGGCAGGGCCAATGTGCCTGTCGTCCTCGCGATCACCGCGGGTGTTCTCGCGATCGGCGTCGTGGGCCTTCTGCTCGCCGCCTTTGTCTTCAGGATCTTCTAAATTCAATTGACAGCTTCAGCACGCTCCATCGAGCTCACCCAGATCGCGGCGTCGGCCGCTGATTCGAAGCAGGCATCCGATCTCGTCGCCCTCGACGTATCCGGCCCGCTTCCCCTCGCCGACATCTTCTTGCTTGCCTCCGGTCGCAACGAGCGCAACGTCGTGGCCATCGGCGAGGAGATCATCGACCGCTTCGCCGAGCAGGGCGTCAAAATCCTGCGCCGCGAAGGTCTCTCGGAGGGTCGTTGGGCTCTCCTCGACTTCGGCGACGTCGTCGTGCACGTCTTCCACGAGGAAGACCGCATGTACTACTCGCTCGAGCGTCTCTGGAAGGACTGCCCTGTCGTTCCGATCGAGCTCGCGTCGAGCGAAGCCAGCGCCTGACGCTGACATCGGCCGGATCGCGTCTCGATTTTTCTTCAGCGGGATCCGTGTTGTAAGCTAGGCAAGTTGTTTCGGCCCGGAGCGAAAGCTCAAGGGAGGGACATGTTCGGGGCTGTGGCGCAGTTGGTAGCGCACCTGCATGGCATGCAGGGGGTCAGGGGTTCGAATCCCCTCAGCTCCACCATCAGAGAAATTCAGAACAACAAAGGAACCGCCTGACAGGGCGGTTCCTTTTCTTTTGTCTTCTGGGGCTCTTCGCGCTTCCGAGAGAGGCTCGGAAAGTCGACTGGTCGACGAGCGCTATGGAGCCATCCAGTATCTCGAGCTGGGTGCCGCACCCCCGCAAGAGAAGCCGGCATAGGCAGAGCCCGAATGCACTCCTTAGCCGTCGCCCGCGAGGGGTGGCCCCCTGACAGAAGCATAGATATCGGTACCGAGCCGGCTTGGTGAATACGGGTCGCCAGCTTGCTTCGCTACAGTGGGCCGATGTTCACGTCCTGCAAAACCTGCGACTGGGCGCTTGTGCATTCGGATGGAGTGCCGCCTCACGACATCGCGGTCAAGGCCACTAACGATCGGCTCATCAGCCTCGTCGACGCGGGTCTCATGCGGTACATCCGGGGAGATGTTCCGCTGCAAGACATGCTCGATCTCGCTTACTCCGAGATGCGGTACACGATCGTCAGCTATTTGAAGTGCGAATCCTGTGGACGAACAAGATTCTGGGGTCTCTGCATACGAGGTGCCCCCATCTACAAAGTCGTCAAGGAGTCCGACCCCGACCGTTGGAATTGGGAGGCTGTGCCACCACGCGAACAGTGGGCTCGATCGTGATGCGCAACGCGATGGACAGCACTGGCGCCGCGGCATTCGAGCAGCTGTTCGGTCGCGACCCTGTCGTCCTCGATGGGGGCCTCGGTACTCTCCTCGAGAGTCGAGGCAACGACCTGAGTTCGCCTCTGTGGTCGGCGCAGATGCTCCTCGACGCGCCCGATGAGATTCGGCGGGCCCACCGCGAGTACTTTGCTGCTGGGGCACGGGTGGCGATCGCCGCCTCGTATCAGGTTGCATATCTGCAGCTGGCAGAGCTGGGCCTGGATGCCATCGCCGTCGACGATCTGCTCGCCCTGAGTATTCAGCTGGCTCGTGATGCCCGCGATGATGCGAGACTCGTCGCCCCCGGCGCGACCGGTGACGTCGCCTGGGTCGCCGCCTCGGTGGGCCCCTATGGCGCCCCTCGTGCTGACGGCAGCGAGTACCGAGGCGACTACGGCCTGAGCGTCGACGAACTGAGGGGGTGGCATCGTCGGCGGCTGAGGGCGATGGCCGCGGCACATCCCGATATATTCGCCGTCGAGACGATTCCCTCGTACGCCGAGGTCGACGCGATCTCCGCAGAAATCGCCGGACTCGGCATCCCGACATGGATCAGCGTCACCGTAGCCGATGGCCGTCTCCGCTCAGGAGAGCCCATGGAGAGCGCCTTTGCTCGCGCCGCGTCCGTCGATGAGGTGGTCGCTGTCGGCGTCAACTGCTGTGATCCGACAGAGGTGTCGCGGGCGATTGCTGCCGCTCGTTCGGTCACGGACAAAGCCCTCGTCGTCTATCCGAACAGCGGCGAAACCTGGGATGCCGAGAACCGGCGGTGGGCGGGCGCCACCGGCGTCGCCGACGGCTCGGTCGCTCAGTGGCTATCCGAGGGCGCACGGCTCGTCGGCGGATGCTGCCGGATCGGTCCCGCAGACATCTCGCGGATCGCCGCTGAGGTGCGCGCGGGGGCGTGATCGCGCGCTTTTCGTTCCGGATTGCACCATGGATGGCAAAGTGCAATACTGCACTCTGTGAATGAAAGTGCAACGACCGATCGGCGAGAGCTGCGCCGGGCTCAGACGGCCTCCCGCCTGACCTCGGTCTCTCGGCGGCTCACCGCGGAGCGTGGCCTTGCCGGTTTCACCGTCGAGGAGCTCTGCGACGAGGTGGGCGTCTCTCGCCGCACCTTCTTCAACTACTTCCGCACCAAGGAAGACGCGGTCATCGGAGTCGATCCCGACGCCGAGTCCCAAGTCTTCGCGGGCGAATTCCTGGCCCGGGGATCCCGCGGCTGGCCCGTTGTCATCGACGATCTGCTCGAGTTGGCCATCCAGCACTTCGGTGCGCTCGAAGGCACGGCTCAGGAACATGCCGACTTCTTCGCGGCCCTCGACCGAGAACCGCGCCTTCTTCAGCGTTTCATCGGCATGACCAAAGAGCGCGAGCGGCAATTCGTCGCTCTCGTCGCGGCCCGCGAGAACGTTCCGACCGACGACCTGCGTCCTCAAGCGGTGGTGCACATTCTCTTCGGGCTGCTGCGCAGCGTCGGTGACCGTGTGCATGCTCTCGCCAGGCCCCACGATCTTGCTTCCCTCCTCACCGACTCTCTCGCGGCCGCTCGCCTCGTGATGGCCGAACCGACTTCTCGAAAGGCTCACCCATGACTACTGCCTCCACAGCCGAGAGGCCCATGCTCCTCACCAAGCGACGCATCTGGATCATCTTCGGTGCTCTCATCGCCGGAATGCTCCTGTCGAGCCTCGATCAGACGATCGTCTCCACCGCCATGCCTACCATCGTCGGACAGCTCGGCGGTGTGGAGCACCAGGTCTGGCTGACTACCGCGTATCTGCTCGCGACCACGATCGTGATGCCCGTCTACGGAAAGTTCGGCGACGTACTCGGTCGACGTAACCTGTTTCTCATCGCCATCGCGTTGTTCACGGTCGCGTCGGTCGGTTGCGCGTTCGCCGGTGACTTCACCCAGCTCATCGTCTTCCGCGCCATGCAGGGGCTGGGCGGCGGCGGTCTGATGATCCTGTCGCAGGCGATCATCGCCGACATCGTTCCCGCCTCCGAGCGCGGAAAGTACCTCGGCCCTCTCGGCGCGATCTTCGGTCTTTCCGCCGTCGGTGGGCCTCTGCTGGGTGGGTTCTTCGTCGATCACCTCACGTGGCAGTGGGCGTTCTACATCAACATCCCCGTGGGCATCGCCGCCTTCGCGATCGCTTGGTTCGCGCTCCGGCTGCCTAGCAAGAAGGCCACCCAGCCGATCGACATTCTCGGCGTCATTCTGCTGTCGGCTTTCACGACCTGCCTTATCTTCTTCACCGACTTCGGTGGCGACAAGACCGACCATGGCTGGGCCGCGCCCGAGACCTGGATGTTCGGGGCCGGCATGATCGTCGCCGCGATCCTGTTCGTCATCGTCGAGGCACGGGCGAAAGACCCGGTGATCCCGCTCGCCCTGTTCAAGAACCGCACTTTCGTCAACGCGACCTTGATCGGGCTCACCCTGGGTCTCGGCATGTTCTCGGCCATCGGCTTCATCCCGACCTTCCTCCAGATGTCGTCGGGTACCTCGGCGGCAGCATCGGGTCTGCTGATGCTTCCGATGATGGCCGGACTCATCGGCACCTCGATCATCTCGGGAATCGCCATCACCCGCACCGGCCGCTACAAGCTCTTCCCGATCGTGGGAACGCTGCTGACCGCCTCGGCAATGGTGGCGATGACGACCCTGACCGCCGATACGCCCATCTGGCTCATCTGCGTCTTCCTGTTCGTCTTCGGTGCCGGTCTCGGTCTCATCATGCAGGTCGTCGTTCTCGTGGCGCAGAACTCGGTGAACCCGTCGATGGTCGGTACGGCGACGAGCACGAACAACTACTTCCGCGAGGTCGGTGCATCTCTTGGTGTGGCCGTGTTCGGCACGATCTTCACCACGCGCCTGTCAGAGAATCTCACGACGGTGTTCACGAACGCCGGCGCCAGTGCAACGGATGCCGCGGCCTCGACGTCGACGCTCGACCCGCAGACGCTCTCGCAGCTACCCGACAGCGTGCGCGACGGCATCGTCACGGCCTACGCCGACGCGCTGGCGCCCGTGTTCTGGTACCTGCTGCCGTTCATCGGACTCGCCTTTCTTCTTTCGCTGTTCCTCAAGCAGATTCCGCTGTCGGATGTGGCGGGACTCGTCGCCCGTGGAGAGGCCATCGGGGGAGAAGAGGCCGAGCGCCTCGAGGCCGACGAGCGGTCGGGCACGGGCATCGGTTCGTCTGCGGCAGCCGAGAGTAGTCCGTCACGCGTCGACGATCGTCGATGATCGGGAGCGCCACAGAAGCGTGAGTGCGATGCCGATCACCGCTCCGAACAGCGTCTCCACGAAGCGGTCGGCGATCAAGGCGCCACCGTCGACCGCGTGCGCGAGTTCGATCATGCAGAGGGCGAGCGGGGTGACGAACACCATGGTCAGGCCATAGTTACGGCCGATGAAGAGCTCGGCGGTCATCTGCAGCGCCACCACGACGGCGATGGTCGCCGCGGTCGGCAGATCGATCGCGAAGATGAGCGCGGCGAGGCCGAGGCCGACGACTGTTCCGAGGATCCGGTGACCGGCGCGCACGAGCCGAGCCGTCGCATCCGGCCCTGAAAGAGCGGCGACGACGGCCACCATCGCCCAGTAGGGATGCCCGATGCCCGCGAGAGTGGGAACGAGCCCGGCGATGAGGATCCCGGCCACGAGCCGGGCGATCGTCGAGACTCGCTCTGGCCTCGCAATCGCGTCGCGGAACGAGATGGAGAAGGTCGAGCGCGGTCGGAGTCGTGCCGACGGATGCGCGAAACCGATGACTCCGATGGCCAGTGAGAGCGCGGCGCTGGCCAACGAGACAGCCAATGCCAAGCCGATCGACCCGGGCGTGCTCGGCACGGATGCGCACGCCGCGACCGCGAAAGTCGCGAACAGAGCGCCCGGCGGATGCAGGTCGGCGGCATCCGAGATGATCGTCACAAGGGCGGCGACAGCCGCGACGACGGGCACGACTATCCATTCGCGGGCCTCGAACGTGCCGACGGTCGTTCCGATGACCACGGCTGAGACCAAGATCGCCGCTGCGAGCGACTGCATACGCAGGCGGGGGAGATGGCTGTGGTTGCGCCCGTACAGAGCGGTGAACGCCCCGAACGCCGCGTAGAGCGACAAGTCGAGATGATCCGTGAGCCACAGCACGATCAGCGGCACGGCCATCGAGATCCCGGCGCGCACGGCCACCGTGTGAGCGCCCCCGTGCGGACCGAATGCCACGAGGTGGCGGGGGCGGGGCAGGATGGGTGAGCTCACGAGATATAGTTTACTAGTAAATTATTTTGCGGAGGTCTGATGACTGGCACGGGCGGTGACGAGAATGCTGTGGGCGACGCGGTCGATGCTATTCAGCGTGAGTGGCACCGTCTCAGACCGGACCTCGATCTCTCGGCGATAGGCATCGTGGGGCGCGTGTTGCGCAGCGCGGCGTTGATCGTGCATCACAGCGACGAGGTACTAGCCGCTCACGGGCTGACCCGCGGCGAGTTCGACATTCTGGCTGCGCTGAGACGATCTGCGGCCCCGAGGTCTCCGGGCGAACTGCGAACGATCTCCTTGGCGACGGCTCCGTCGACCACGAAGCGGCTCAAGCAGCTCGAGGCTCGCGGCCTGGTGCATCGTGCGACGAATCCCGCCGACGGACGCGGAGCTCTGATTGCGTTGACGGCGGCGGGCCGAGACCTCGCCGATGAGGTGTTTCCTCTCCAACTCTCGGCAGAGAACTCGTTGATTGCGGGGCTCGAGGGCGACGAAAGCGCTGTGCTCGAGAGGTCACTTACACGGCTTCTCGCCAGCATCGAGCGATCCTGAGGATCACGCACGGACACTCTCTATACTTCGACGTATGCTCCGCGGGATGATCAGTGCCTCCCACCCGGGGCCGGCGGTCGCTGTCACTCTCGTCACCGTCATCCTCGCAGCAGGGGTGGGCGTCGATACGGCGAGGATCGTGCTTGTCGGCGCGGCGATGCTGGCGGGCCAGCTGTCGATCGGGTGGAGCAACGACTGGATCGACGCTGATCGGGACGTGGCCGTGGCGCGCGCGGATAAGCCCATCGCATCCGGCCTCGTCAGCCGCTCTGCAGTTCGTAGGGCCGCCATCGCGGCCGTCGTCGTTGCTGTTCCGCTGTCTCTGCTGCTCGGCCCGCTTGCCGCACTGGTGAACATCATCGGAATCGCTTCAGGGTGGAGTTACAACGCGTGGCTGAAGCGCACGCCCGCATCGGGTGTGCCCTATCTGGTCACCTTCGGAACGCTTCCGCTGTTCGTAACGCTGTCATTGTCGGAGCCTCGGCCCGCAGTGTGGTGGGCCATCGTTGTCGGGGCCCTTCTGGGCTTCGGGGCGCACTTCGCCAACGTCTTGCCCGACCTCGACGATGACGCGCGTACCGGCGTGCGTGGGCTGCCCCACATTCTCGGTCGCCGGCCATCGAGTGTGGTCGCGTTCGCGTCGCTCGCGATCGCCTCGCTCGTCGCGTCGATCGGCATCGGGTCAGTGGCGCCCGGTTTGATCGTGGTTGCCGTGATCGGGCTCGTCGCCGGCGTCGTCATCGCTATCGCCGGAATAACCTTGGCGCTCACCCGGCCGCCGACGCGGCTGCTGTTTCAGCTGATCATCGCCAGCGCGGTCGTCGATGTGGTTCTGCTGACGACGGCCGGCTCGAGTCTCGTCGGGCGCTGATCGGAATCAGCTGATCAATACCAGTGCGGCGAATTGCCGTCCCAGAACGCCAACGCGCTGCACGGCGAGCCGTACCTGCCACTGATGTAGTTGAGTCCCCAGGTGATCTGTGTTGCCGCGTTGGTGGGCCAGTCCGGAGCTACGTCGGCCATTTTGTTCGCGGGTAACGACTGGGGAATCCCATAGGCCCCGCTGTCGGGGTTGTAGGCGTTTAC
Organism: Agreia pratensis; assembly: GCF_900177685.1. Taxonomy (GTDB): domain Bacteria; phylum Actinomycetota; class Actinomycetes; order Actinomycetales; family Microbacteriaceae; genus Agreia; species Agreia pratensis. The sequence goes on along the minus strand of NZ_FXAY01000006.1, from coordinate 98,781 downwards.
CCGCCACCCGGATTCGCCCGTCCAGAGCCGCACGAGACAACTCTGTTGCTCGCTGCCCCAGCCGTAGGAGCCCAGCATATTGAAGGCGATCTGCTTCGCCTCGTCGGGCGATGCGACCGATCCGGAGTCGGGCACCCAGGCACTGCCGTCACCGCCGCTGTCGTTCGCCGCTGCGTCGGCGGCAGCCGCGGCGTCGGCGGCCGCTTTGCGTGCGGCCTCTTCTGCGGCCTTGGCCAGGCCTTCTCGGTAACCCTGCTCTGCTGCTGCACTGGTGTTCTTCAGCGCAGCGAGCTGCTCGTAGAGGGTGGCGCTGTGCGCCTTCTCCTCGACGACCTGGGCATCGACGGCAGCTTGTGCGTCTTTCGCCGCCTCGAGCGCGGTCTCTGCTTCGGTCGACAGCCTGTCTCGTTCCGCCAGAGCGGCGTCGGCTTGAGATCTCAGGGAGGAGGCGTTGTTCGCAGCGATCTCGGCGGCGTCGCGCAGCCCGACCGTCTGCGACGTGAGCTGGCTCATGGTGCCGAGCTTGTAGAGAAGCTCCTTCGACTTGTCGCCGTTCAGCAGAAGATTCACGGTGCCGTTGTCGCCACCGGACTTGTAGAGCTGAGCGGCGATCTGGCCGACCTGTCGCTTCGCCGCATCAGCCTTCGTAGAGGCCTCGGTCGCCCGCGCCTCGAGGTCGTCGGCCGAGTTCTGCGCTGCGTCTCTGTTGTACGTCGCGACAAGGTATTCCTGGCCGCGCTTCAGCGCTTCGTTGCTGAGGCTGGTAGCCGTCGCCTCGAGGTCGTCGAGAAGACCGCTGATTCTGTCTGCCTCGGCCTGAGCTGTGGCTTCGTTCTGCTTGGCCGCCTGCACGTCGTCCCACGAGGGATAGTCGGCGGTGCGAAGCGGGCCGGCGGCAGCGCCCGAGAACGGCACCACGACGAGCGCGGTGACCGTCGCGAGCACGCCGAAGAATCTCAGAACGGAGTGGGCCATGGTCTCCAGGGTAGGCGAAGCGATTGGGAATCCCGGGATTACCGGGACTTTAGGAGAAGATCGGATCGCGGGTGCGGCTGCGCTTGAGCTCGAAGAACCCGTCATACGACGCTGCGGCGACCACGCCGTCCCACAGGGCGAGTGCCTGCTCGCCGCGCGGAGCGGGCGAAATGACGGGGCCGAAGAAAGCGACGCCGTTCACGGCGATGATCGGAGTTCCGACATCGTCTCCGACGAGGTCGATTCCGCTGCGGTGGGACGCGCGCAACTCGGCCTCGAACTCGAACCGGCCATCGGCATCCGGAAGCGCGCGGTCGGCGATCGACGCATCCAGCCCGGCCTCTGCCAGCGATTCCGCGACCACGGCCTCGATATCGGTCGCCCGCTCGTCGAGATGGATGCGTCGGCCGAGCGCGTCGTACAGAGGCTTGAGCGTCTCTGCTCCGTGCAGTGCCTCGGCGGTGGCGACGACACGTGCGTAGCGCAGTGCGCGGGGGAAGAACGCGCGGTAGGACTCGGGCACGTCGTTGTTCTCGTTGAGGATAGCGAGGCTCATGATGTGCCAGTGCACGTCGAGGTCGCGATGGGTGGCCACCTCGTCGACCCATCGGCTTGTCATCCACGCCCAGGGGCAAGAGGGGTCGAACCAGAAATCCACGCGTGTGTTGTCAGTCGTCATTGTGCAATCCTCTCAACTGCCGCCCGACTATGTCGTCTCGTGACGACATTCACCGGCTATTCAGCATCTCGTTTCACCGAAGTGGAATAATCGCGGTGGTACATGCATTTGTATCGAAGTGGGTTCTGGCCCACTCCCTTCTGTCTCAGACGAAAAGAGAAATCATGACCGACACGATCACCATCCCGGGTTACAAGGCCGGCACCTGGACCATCGACGCTTCGCACTCCGAGGTCTCGTTCAGCGTTCGCCACCTGCTCATCAGCAAGGTCAAGGGCAAGTTCGAGAAGTTCGATGCCACCTTCACCACGGGTGAGAACCCCCTCGACTCCACCGTCACGGCCAAGGCCGAGGTCGCCTCGATCAACACGAACGACGAGAACCGCGACGGTCACCTGCGCACGAACGACTTCTTCGACGCCCCCACGCACCCCGAGCTGACCTTCGTGTCCACGGGCATCCGCTACGAGGGCGGCGACTTCCTCGTCGATGGAGACCTCACGATCAAGGGCGTCACCAAGCCGGTCACGTTCGACCTCGAGTTCGGTGGATTCCAGGACGACCTGTACGGCAACTACAAGGCCGGACTGACCGCGACCACCAAGATCAACCGCAACGACTTCGGCGTCAGCTGGAACGCGCCCCTCGAGACCGGCGGAGTTCTCGTCGGCGACGAGGTCACCATCACGATCGACCTTCAGGCCTCGCTCCAGAAGTAGTCACCTCAGCGGATCATCCGCAGATCGAAGCCGTCGCCCGGGTCACCGGGCGGCGGCTTCGTCGTTTCGCGCAACGCTCGAGCGCCATGTCATGAGGCCGAGTGCTTCCAACGTCTCTCGGGGGCGCTCTACATGGGCGAAGTGGCCGCAGTCGCCGATCTCCGCCAGCGTCGCACGGGGGATCGCGCGAAGCAGGCCGGTGAGATCGCGCGAAGGCACGAACGAGTCGGCGTCGCCTCGAACAGCCCATACGGGGCATCGGATGCTCGCCCAGCGTCGCCGCGGATCGTAAGCCCGGGTCGCCTCGGCAGCGCGCACGAAACTGTCGGGGCGCACCTCGTCTGCGAGCGCGTCGACGACTGATCGAGGCACGCGCAGAGGGTGCCGGAAGAGCGGGCTCACCGCGACGCGGAGCAGTCCGATGCGTCGCACGGCGCGCACCAGGCCGGCGCCGCGGTCTCCGCCCATCCGGAGCAGACGGAATACCCCGAGCAGGAGGGTGAACCCGGGAACGGCGCCGAATGATCGCACCGGGTGCTCGACGCTCGCCAAGACCGAGAAGCTCGTCGCCGAAACGAGACGCACGGCATCGACCTGCGCCGGTCTGGTCGCCGCGAGATGCAGGGCGATAAAGGCGCCCAAGGAATGGCCGATGATGTCGGCGCGGCTGTAGCCGAGGAGCGTGACAATACGCCACACCACATCGGCCAGCGAATCGAGAGTCAGACGCGACCGGATGCGGGGGCCGGGCGAGTCGCCCCAGCCCGGCAGGTCGATGGTCACCACGTCGGTGAGTGGTTCGCCAGCCGCGCGGGCGGCCGCGAGCAGCGGTGTCCAGGTCGTCCAGCCTCCGGCCGCGCCGTGAAGCAGAAGAGTGGCGGTCGACCCGCTTCGTGTCGCCGATTGATGCACGCGCACGGGGCCGAGCTCGGTCTCGACGGTGCTGGGCACGAGACCCGAACACGCAGGGTCGGTATCGAGGCCGAACGGAGCGTAGGGCGGTGCGGTCGCGTCGAGGTCGGTCATGTCTAGGGTTGTTCGTTCGCGGATGCCTGTGCGGATTGCTGCAGTGCCCTATGAGTCGGCGATCGTCGCCTCGCCGAGGTTCAGACCGAGGTACCGCGCGTAGCCCTGGGCTGCCTTTCTGTAGCGGGCGGCACTCGTCGGGGTCATCGGTTCGAATGTCGTCGCGGCGGTATCGACTGATGCGCGTCGAACCGTTCGTCGCCAGGTGCCGACCACCTGACCGCTCGATACGACCATCGGAAGGAAGATGCCGTTCGATCCAGGCACGATTCGGGCGCTGTGCTGCGGCGGCAGCACCGCGTCGCGGTCGGTGTAGCCCAGGAGGTACTCGTCGAAGCCGGGGAGCAGCAGGAGGCCCGGGGCCACGGCCTCAGCGGTCTGATCGGCGGCCAAATAGTAGACAGTGTTGTCGATGACAATCTGGCGGAGCCTGTCGCCCGCCCTCTCGATCGCCCCTCGCGCCTCGGGTACCAAGACCTTGCTCCACCACAGAAGATCGCGCAGGGTCGCGGGCCCGTGTGAGGAGAAGTAGCGCACAGCGAGCTCGGTCAGGGCCTCGTCGGGGGAGAGCTGGCGGGGCTCAGGAACCCACTCGTCGGTCAGTACCACGGCCTGGCCCGACGTCTCCATCGGACCGAAACAGATGAGGCCCGTATGAGCCAGATACCAGATGATGTGGCCGCCGCGCTGGTGGTCGGTGGCGATGCCGGATGCGTCGAGCTCGGCGAGGAGGGCCGCCCGCGACAAGCGCCCACCGCCTTGCAGCGAACTGCGGACGACATCGGCGGCGCGCGAAAAGATCTGGTCATCGAGTCCTAGGCCGGTGTGCCTTGTTGTCGCGCCGCGCAGAGTTCTGTCTCGGGTCAGGGCGAGCATCCACCCGAGGTCTGCGGCCGGGATGACATGGAGAGTTCCCCGAAAGGGCCACGACCGCACGATCGAGCCGTCGTTGAAAGCCCGGTCGACATCGGCGATCGACGACCCCGGACTGCGAACGGCCAGGGCCCACTGCGCCGACGAGAGGTCTTGCGCCTGTGTTGCGAGCATCGAGAACGCAGCGTCTGCCGGCGAGGAGAGTGTGCTTGCGACCAGGTTCTGGGAGACCAGCCTGAGGTTCGCGAGCCGTGCCCGATCCGTGCGTCGCATGCGCCCATTCTGCGCCGAACCGGGAGACGATGTCTCGGTACTCACGAGGCCTCCTGTGCCTGACGCCGTTGCGTCAGCTGCCATTGCGCCCACAGAGCCTTCAGATCCCAGACGTTGCTTGCCTCGATCGAGATTCCGCGATCTTCTGTGTGCCGCGTCTTTCCCTGGATCAGCATCAGCTTCGTGCCGAAGAGAAGGGTGCCCGCGCGGTCTTGCGCTTCGTCGAAGAAGATCGAGTCGGCGCATCCTGAACCGTCGTCGAGGCTGACCGAGACCACGCGTTCGCCGTTGCTCTTCGGCAGAGTTCGTGTGGCGACGCGGGTTCCTGCCACCAGCACGGCCTCGTCGTCGTCGCAGCTGGACAGGTCGCCGGTGGGCAGAGCTCCGAGTTCATCGAGCATCAGACGGTAGCTTTCGATCGCGTTACGGCCGGACTTTGTGGGCGGCCCATCGGGCTCGGTTGGCCTCGGCGAGACGGTCATCCGCTCGGCGTCGACCTCGTTCGGCTGGTGGCTGTCGTCGACGAGAACCGGCAAGGTGGGGTGGGTGTGCCGGGTGGCGGGGCGCTTACGTTGGGCCGTCAGTTCGCGTACTCGAGCCATGACAGCTCCTCGGATCGCCTGCGGACTGCGTGGCGATATGTCTGAGGCGGCCACGGAGTCGAGGGAACCGATGACTCCGAGCGTCGTGAGCAAGGCGGGCGATGGGGCAGCGCGGTGGTAGAAGTCATCGATGCCGACGTAGGGGCGGTTCGCCAGGATGCGATCAAGCTCGATCGCGGTCATGCCGTGCACGTCGCCGAGCGACAGGCGGATGCCGAGGATCACGTCGTCGGGATCGGCCAGCACGCCGCGCGATCGGGGCGGGTCGATACGCTCTGTGCGGTAGGCCTCTGTTGAAGCATTGACGTCGATCGGCAGGATCGGCACACGCATTCGCCGGGCTTCGGCGAGCAGCAGATCGCGTCGGTGCGTTCCCCTGTCGTGGGTGAGCAGGGCGGCCAGGAATTCGGCGGGATAGTGGGTTTTGATCCAGGCGCTCTGAAATGTCGAATGCGCGAGCGCGACGCAGTGCGCCTTGGGTGTGTCGTCTGAGCTTTCGATGGAGATGAGATCATCGAACTCGGTCGGGCGTATCGTGCGGATCCGTTCGCGCTGCGACTGGCTTTCGATGTAGAACATACCGACGGTGTGGCCAGTGCGGATCGACTCGAAGGTCGCCTCGTCGTCGAGCGGAATCTCGTCGAGCTCGATCGAGCCGTCACTGCCGACGTAGGGGGCGTCGACCGGCAGGCCACCCGCCTGAGCCGCAAGACGGCCGTGGATGCGACGGATCTCGGACACAGCGTCGGCGAGCGTGCTCTGCGTCTGCGACCCGAGCACATCGAGTGCCAGTAGGCCGACGTCCTCCAGGTCGTTCGTGGCGTACTGGCTCATGGGCAGGCCGATGCTGCTGGGTTGAGTAGGAGTCGTGTCGAGAAGGTCGTCAGCTCCGAGGATGAGGCTGCTCGGGGGTGTGCTGACGTGGTGTGACACGAGGGCCACCCGATTGTCGCCGAAGCGTTCGATGATGGCCCGGTAGACGTCGTCTAGTCTGTTCGATTCGACATCGATGGCGATGACGGGTCTGGATGCCGGGCTGTCGGGAGGGCGCTCGGACAGCAGGCCGTGTCGTGCCGGGTCGACGCTGGAGATGCGCAGCAGATAGTTCACCAGGTCTCCCGTGCCGGAGCCACGCGCCTGGTTGCGCACCCTCATGGACCTCATCAGCGACGACACCTCGGCGACGGTGAGAACGTAGCTCGCGAGGCCGAGCCGCCCGATCATGTCGATCTCGTTGTCGAGGTGGACCTTGAGCGATTCGAGATCACTTGGCCGTGCATGCGCATAGCGTTCGAGTAGAGCGGAGTCGCTGCGTCGGCGCAGTTCGGCGATGGGGTCTGCCTCGATGCGGAGAGCCGCCCTCGAGGGAACCTTGGGTCGGCGCCAGGCGAGGTCGGCCAACGTATCGAGTCTGCACGTGTCGGCGAGGCCCTCGGTGGTCGACAGCAGTCGCTCGATCGCGGATCGACGCAGCGATGAATGGTCGACGATGAGCGAGGCAAGCCGCCTCATGGCGACGGCGGGCTTGAGCCACGCCTGAGTATCCGGTTGAGACAGGAATGCTCCGAGCATGTCTCCGGGAGCCGCAGCGTCGGGTCGCAGATACCGAACAGCATTGCTGAGCACGGCGGGCACACCGACGAGATCGGCGAGTTCGAGCATGCGTGCGGCGTGGCGGATGCTCGCGACATCGCCTGGTTCGTTGAGGTGACACACGACCTCGACCGCCATCGCGCCGGGCAGCAGGTGCTTCCATTCGGCGAGGGTCGATGCGGCGCGTGCGAAGTCGGCAGAGGCGACGGCGTGCGCCACGTCGGAGTCTGGCCCGAGCAGCACCGTCGCTACGGGCGTCGATTCAGTGAGGATGAGGTCTCTGAGGTCAGATCGCTCAATGCCGATGCCGCTCGGGTGTCGCTGCGAGCCGTCCGCTTCGGACTCGTGGGCCCGGCTGATGAGTCGGCACAGTGCGGACCATCCCTTGCCACGATTCTGCCCGTGCGCCAATACGGTGACCCGCCTCGGCAATGAGTCACCGGGTAGCACTCGATCGGTTCTGTCGGGCAGCAGAGCGAGATCGACCCCGACCATCGCGTCGATGCCCGCGGCGAGGCAGGCTCGCAGGTGCGGAATGGCGCCGTACAGACCATCGCGATCGGTGATGGCCGCGACATCGGCGCCGCCCGCGGCGGCCGAAGCGACGAGCGCCGCTGGTTGCGCCGTTCCGACGTTCGGGGAGAAAGTCGACGCGACGTGCAGGTGGGTGAATCGAGCCATGGCGTCAGAGGAGAGATTCGCCGATTGTTCGCTCGACGGTGGGCGACGCCTCGATGTTCATGGCCGAACTCCGATCGGGAGACATTCGAATATATCTTCTATATTCGAAGTCTACGAAGCCGCACCGACTTTCGCCAGTCACCCGGCGTGGCGTTCGATCCTGCGGCGGGCGCGCGCCACGTCGTCGACCAGGAGAGCTAGAGGATGCCGGCTTCGGTGAGCTGAGTAGAGAGGCCGGCACCATCGGGGGCGTACACCCAGGTCGCGCCGGTGCGCTCCGTGTGCACCTCGTCTTTCGAACGGCCGCCGGCAAGCACGGCTTCGCTGTTCGAGAGCTGTCGTATCGCTACGGCCGCGATGCTGTCGGGATAGTCGATGGCGAAGTCGGCATAGATCTCCTCGTCGTGCTGCCCGTCGTCACCGATGAGCAACCAGCGCACATCGGGAAACTCTCGGGCGAGGCGCCGCAGGTTCTCACGTTTGTGCTCGCGTCCACTGCGGAACCAGCGGTCGTGCGTCGGTCCCCAGTCGGTGAGGAGCAGGGGGCCGGCGGGATAGAGGTTGCGCGAGAGGAACCGGCTGAGCGTCGGCGCGACGTTCCACGCACCCGTCGACAGGTAGACGACGGGGGAGCTGGGGTTCTCGGTCGTCAATCGTTCGAGAAGCACGGCCATGCCTGGTGTGGGCACTCGAGCGTGCTCGTCGAGCACGAAGGTATTCCAGGCGGCGAGCAGAGGCCTCGGCAAGGCCGTGACCATCACGGTGTCGTCGATGTCGCTGACGACGCCGAAGCGTGAGGAGGGATCGAGCACGAAGATGGGAGCCTCGACCGTCTGGCCACCCTCGATTCCGATGGTGACCGTCTGCCAACCGGGCTCGAGTGCGACCTCGATGACGGCATCGACGACGCCGCCCCGATCGGCTGCGACGGCGTGAGATCTACCGCCCGCTTCGACCGTGACCGAGGCATTGCCGAAGGGAACGCTCGTGAAGCTCCTCCAGCCGCGCACGCTCTCGTGCTGTGTTCGGGCTATTCGATGTTCTCGCGAACCAGGCCGGGGCGGGGTCGTCAGGAGTACCCGGGCAAGGACCCGAACCCAGCTGGTCGAACCGTAGCCGGTGTACGGGATGACCGTGGGTATCTTGCCCCTGGCCTGCGCGCGTTTCTGGCGGAACTCGTGCACCGCGTCTTCGATGCGGGCCGCGCGGTGAATGATGACTTCGGCGCCCTGCTTGGCCGAGAGGGGCTTATCCGATTTCCGCACACCCCAGTGTCGCACGCATCCGATTTGCCCCGGCGTCAGTCGACCGGCAGTACCAGCTCCGGCGAGTTGTTGCCGACCGAACCCACAGCGGCCCCGACGGTGTGGAACACCATATCCTCGGCCAGTTCCTCAGCGGCCAGTGAGATGTCGGCGAGAAGCCCAGCGTCTCCCGTCGTGCGCGGATCGAGCCAGTCCTCCATCAGGCCCGGCTCGAGGAACACGGGCATGCGCTCGTGCAACGACCCGAGCGGCCCAGCGCCCGGCCGGGTCAGGATGGTGGTCGAGAGCAGCCAGCGGGCGGGATCGTCGGCAGCTACGGCGGGATTGCGCCACCACTCGTACAATCCGGCGAAGAGGATCGGCTCATCGTCGCCGGCCGAGACGAACTGCGGCGTCTTGCTGCCGTCGGGCGCGATAAGCCACTCGTAGTAGCCCGAGGCCGGAATCGCTGCGCGGCGCGCGGCAACGGCCTCGCGGAACGCCGGTTTCTCGGCCGCCGTCTCGATGCGAGCGTTGAACAGGGGCGCGGATGCCGCGGGCCCGGTCGCGAACGCCGGCACGAGTCCCCAGCGGGCCGGCTCTAGCCGCCTCAGCACGGCGGGCGCGTCTTCATCGGTCGCGGCTGCGCGATTGATCGCGTCGATGATCACCGGAATCTGCTGCGTCGGAGCCACATTCCACGACGGCTCGGGCAACCCTGCGCCCTCCACGTCGACGTCGAAGACGGCGACCAGGTCACCGGCTGTACGGGACACGACGAAACGACCACACATGTTCTCTATTCTGCCGCCCTGACGCAACTAAGATGGTCAGCACATCCCTCATGAAAGGATCGGCGCCGTGCCTGTGAACAACGTCACCGAGGAAGTCCGTGCCGAAGCCGTGCAGGTGCGCAACGAACCCATCCAGGCTCGCAGCTCCGATCGCATCGCTGCTCTGCTCGACGCGGCGGCCGCCGTGGTCGACGAAGTGGGAATCGAACGGCTCACCACAGCACTGGTCGCAGACCGTGCCGAGGCCTCCATCGGCACCGTGTACCGGTATTTCCCCGACCGCATCGCTGTCTTGACGGCGCTCGGAACACGCAGCGTGGAGCGCTTCCTGCGACAGTTCGAGGCCGACGTCGTCGAGAAGAAGCCAGAGACATGGATCGACGCTGTCGTGGTGTCGATCGGTTCCTCGGTCGCGATGCACCGGAATGAGGTCGGATTCACGTCGATCAGGCTCGGCGACCTGGTGTCGTCGCCCGAGACCGACGTGTCGCGCATCAAGACCCACCGCATCGCTCAGAATCTTCACGATGTGGTGGTCGAGAACTACGGTGTCTCTCAGGATGCCGCTCTCCTGACACGCCTCGAGGTCTCCGTCACGATGATCGACGCCTTGCTGGTTCGTGCGTTCATGCTCGGCGGCACGGGCGATGAGACGATCATCGACGAATGCGAGCAGGTTGTCCGTGACTATCTCACCCGCTACGACGAGGGCGACGCACGGCCCGCTTGAGTCTGTAAAGAGGCGCACTCTAGCCTGCCAGACACAGTTCGTCATTCCCGGCTCGCATGCTTTGCCTATTAGGTCGGGTCATGTTTGGCTGATGTCACACGCGTGCGCACAGGCGCGCCAGACGAACGGGCCATGACATGATCGAATTCCGTCAGGTCTCGAAGCGGTTTCCCGACGGCACTCTGGCCGTCGAGGACTTCAGCCTCGTGATCCCGTCGCGCAAGACCACGGTCTTCGTGGGGTCATCCGGCTGCGGCAAGACCACCATCCTTCGCATGATCAACCGCATGATCGACCGCACTGCCGGTTCGATCGAGATCGATGGTGAAGACATCGTCGGGCTCGACAGAGTGAAGCTCCGCCGTCGGATCGGCTATGTGATGCAGAACTCGGGGCTTCTTCCTCACCGCAAGGTGGTCGACAACGTCGCCACCGTGCCTCTTCTCAATGGGGTGCCCAAAAGAGAGGCCCACGCCCGAGCTCTCGAACTCCTCGATACGGTCGGCCTCGACCGCGCGCTGGCGAATCGCTACCCGAGTCAGCTCTCGGGGGGCCAGCAGCAGCGTGTGGGAGTTGCACGCGGCCTCGCGGCCGACCCGAACATCCTGCTGATGGACGAGCCGTTCGGCGCGGTCGACCCGCTCGTGCGCGCCGAATTGCAACACGAGCTCATTCGCCTGCAGCGTGAACTCGACAAGACGGTCGTCTTCGTCACCCACGACATCGACGAGGCATTTCTGCTGGGCGACCAGGTCGTGATCCTGCAGAAGGGTGGCGTCATCGTGCAGAAGGGGTCGCCCACCGAGATTCTCACCGCACCGGCGAACGAATTCGTGGCCGACTTCATCGGAGCGACCAAGGGCAAGAGAGCGCTGCACATCGACCGGCGCGACGGGCGCGACGTTGTGCTCGACAGCGAGGGTCGCGCAGCCGGTGTGCTCGTCGAAGGATCAGCCGGCACCGGCGAAGAAGTCCCGACGTGAACTGGGTCATCGAGAATCTGCCCCTCATCGGGCAACGAACCGCCGAGCACCTGGCCCTCAGCATCCCGCCCATCATTCTGAGCTTCATCATCTCGGTGCCGATCGGCTGGCTTGCCAATCGCTACCGCTGGAGCCGCGGTGTGCTGCTCACCGTTCTCGGGCTGCTCTACGCGATCCCGTCGCTACCGCTCTTCGTCGTCCTTCCGATCATCCTCGGTACGGGTCTCCGCGATTCCGTCAACGTCATCGTCGCTCTCACTCTCTACGGCATCGCTCTTATGGTGCGCACGACGGCGGATGCGTTGGGCTCGGTCTCATCAGACGTCACGCAGTCGGCGACGGCCATGGGATTCTCGCCCTGGACGCGATTCTGGAAAGTCGATCTGCCGCTGGCCGGGCCCGTGCTCCTCGCCGGAATCCGCGTGGTCGCGGTGAGCACGGTCAGTCTCGTGACGGTGGGGGCCGTGCTCGGCATCAAGAGTCTCGGTCTGCTCTTCACCGATGGTCTTCAGCGCAACATCGTTGCCGAGGTGGCCACCGGAATGGTCGCCACGATCGCTCTTGCGCTCTTGATCGACTTCGCACTGGTTCTCGTCGGTCGGGTACTGATGCCGTGGACACATGTGGTGTCATCCAAGCGCGTGCGACGAGCCCTTCCCTCTGATGCGGGGGTGGCGGCGTGAATCTCCTTGTCGACGCCTTCGCGTGGATCTTCGACCCAGCCCATCAGGCTGGAGCCAATGGCATACCGACCCGACTCGTTCAGCACCTCGGAATCAGCCTGCTCGTTCTGGTGGTCGCGAGCGCGATCGCTATTCCCGTGGGGTATCTCATCGGGCACACGGGCAAGGGGCGCACTCTCGCCGTGAGCCTCACCGGAGGCTTCCGCTCGCTTCCGACGCTCGGACTGCTGATCATTCTCGCGTTGTGGTTGGGCGTGGGGCTTGAGGCACCGCTCATCGCGCTCATCGTCCTCGCCGTGCCGCCTATTCTGGCCGGCGCCTATTCGGGATTCGAAGCCGTCGATCGGCGCACCATCGACGCCGCTCGAGCCGTGGGTATGACCGAGTGGCAGATCGTCTCCAAGGTCGAGGTTCCGCTCGGTCTTCCGCTGCTCATCGGCGGATTGCGGTCGGGAACGCTGCAGATCATCGCGACTGCGACGCTGGCCGACTACGTGGGTGCGGGCGGCCTCGGCCACTTCATCTTCGTGGGCCAGAAGTCGAACGACTACCCCCAGATGCTGGCCGGATCGCTCCTCGTGATCGCGCTCGCGCTGCTCAGCGAGGGAATCTTCGCGCTGCTGCAGAAGTTGGTGGTACCACGCGGCGTCGTCGCAAACCAGAACACGGATGTCCGCACGTCGTCACCTCGACGCGTCGCGGTGGTGGGGTCTCCCACCGAAGAGAGGAAATAACGATGTTCACAGCAAACATTAAGAAGGGCCGGATCGTCGCAAGCGTTATCGCGGTCGGTGCCGTGGTGGCGCTGGCAGGGTGCTCGACATCCGATCCGCTGGACGCCGGATCGGCCAGCACCGACTCCATCGTCATCGGCTCGCAGGACTACTACTCGAGCGAGATCATCGCGGAGATCTACGCGCAGGCTCTCGAGGCGAACGATTACACTGTCGACCGCCAGTTCCGTATCGGCCAGCGCGAGGTGTACCTTCCCGAGATCAAGGCAGGCAAGATCGACCTGTTCCCGGAGTACACCGGAAGCCTGCTGCAGGCACTCAAGCCCGACACCAAGGCGACGACGAGCGACGAGGTCTACACCGAGCTCGAGTCCGCTCTGCCCAAGGGCCTTCGTGTGCTCGACAAATCCGAAGCGTCCGACCAGAACTCGTACACGGTGACAGAGGCCTACGCCAAAGAGAACAAGCTCACCGACATCGCCTCGCTCAAGAACGTGAAGACCCCGATCGTGGTCGGCGGCAACGCCGAACTCGAGACCCGCCCCTACGGTCCGGCCACTCTGAAAGAGAAGTACGGAATCGACACCACCTTCCAGTCGATCGAGGACTCCGGCGGACCGTTGACGGTCAAGGCGCTGGTCGACAACACGATTCAGCTCGGCAACATCTACACCGCCGACCCCAACATCAAGTCGAACAACCTCGTCGCCCTGGCCGACCCCGACGGCCTGTTCGTCGCAGACAACATCGTTCCCGTCGCGTCGACCAAGGTCGACGACAAGGCGGCCGGCATCATCAACAAGGTCAGCGCCGCGCTGACGGAGGAAGACCTGGTCGACCTCAACGCGCAGAGTGTCAACGACCAGAAGTCTGCCGAGGTCATCGCCAAGGCCTGGCTCGACGACAAGAAGCTCTTCTAGTCTCGTTCCGTCACGCAAGCGGGCCCGTCGACTGAGGTCGACGGGCCCGCTTGCGTGTGGACCCTGGCCTTCCGATCAGCGAGTGGCGAAGAAACCGACAAGAGCCACGCCGTTGAAGACCATGTGGGCGACGATGCCCGGCCCGAGCCGCCCGGTGCGCGTCGCGAGTGCGGCGTTCGCCAGTCCGAGAATGAGCGTCGCGCTCCCGAGTACGACGAGCGTCGCGAGGTCGCGTGCCTGATACAGGTGCAAGGCCATGAACGCGACAGACGAGATGAGCACGCTGGTGAGCAGAGCGCCGCGTGCCCTGGCCGCACTCGGCTGAGCCGTGCGCGGACGCGACGCGCGTCCGCGCAGGATGCCGTTCCGAATCGCGCGCAGCAGCAGGCCACGAAAGAAGAGCTCTTCGACGAGGGGGGCCACGAGGGCGGTGGCCACCACGGTATTGAGGATGATCCAGAGAAGCTCGCTCTGCACCGGCACGTTGCTGGCGGGCGCGCCGCCGGTCAGTCGCAGCAGCGGAATCGCGACGATGAATCCGACGATCTTCGCCGCGATTCCGACGCCGAGGCCGATGGCCAGATCGACGAGTCGAAACCGCAGACCGAAGTCCTCTGCGAGAGATCCGGATCCGCGTGAGCGCGCTGCACGGAGGGCGGTCAGGAACAGTGCTCCGTACCCGATGATGATTGCAGCGAAAAGCAGCGGGCTCTGTGCCCATGTCGGCAGAAACAGCGAGAGGAGGTTCACCGCGACGATGATGCCGACGAACAGTCCCAGACCGATGGCGAACTGCGGTAGGCCCCAGCGGATCACCGCCGCAGGGCGGTAGTCGATCGAGGAGTAGTCGTCGGATGTGTCAGTGGGGGAGTGTGCCTCGATCGGCGGCGTCGGGGGAGTCGAGTTCGTCATTCATATGCCTCTCCTCACCGCGCGCGATGAGTTTCTTCACGATGACCACCACGATAACGAAGACCACGATGGCTGCCACGAAGATATACCCCGCGAAGTGCAGACGGTCGGCCAGGTCGCGGTAGCTGCCAGCGGCGACCGAGCCTGCGGTGACGTAGGCGAACGACCACAGGATGCACGCGGGCAGCGTCCATGAGATGAACCGACGGTAGCTCATCGTGCTCATGCCCACGGTGACGGGGATGAGGGAGTGCAGAACCGGGAGGAAGCGCGACAGGAACACGGCGATGCCGCCGCGGCGATCGAGATATCGCTCTGCCCGCTGCCAGTGCCGCTCTCCGATGCGTCGGCCGAGTCGTGAGTGCCGGATGCGCGGGCCGAAGTAGCGCCCGAGCATAAAACCGATGCTCTCGCCGCCGAGCGCGCCGACGATGGAGGCCAGCGCGAGCGCGACGTATTGAACCGGTCCCTGCACGCCGGTGGCGGTGACGAGCAGAACCGTATCTCCCGGCACGATGAGGCCGAGCAGGATGCTCGTCTCGAGCAGCATGGCGACACCCGCGATGAGGGTGCGCCATACGGGATCCACACCTGACACGGTGTCGAGGATCCAGGTGAGAATCTCGTTCACGCCCCGAGCATACGACCTGTCGGTCTTCGCGACCTGAGCATCGGTCCGATCACAGCAGAGCGACGAGTACAGCGACCGGCGCGGCGACGAGCGCCACCCCGCTCGCGAGCACGAGCGCACGAGCCGCGCGGGTGAGAGAGCCGGGTGGTGAGATCAGACGCGATACCCGTGCCCCGAGAGTCTCGGGATCTGCTTCCGGCACGATCTCATCCGCCGCGATGGGAGCGGCAGCGGGGTCGACATCTCGCCAGGGGGAGCCGACGATAGCGATCGCCGTGGCGAGCGAGGCGTCATCGACCTCGCGGCGGGCATCGTCGTCTGCGAGCATCTCGACGAGAAGAGCGACAGCCTTCTCGGCGCGGTTCGCGATGGGAAACCAGGGCAGGGCGATGTTCCATGCCTTGAAGGCGAGAAGCACGAGGTGATGATACTGGCGGAGGTGGGCCCGCTCGTGGGCCAGGACCGCGCGGAGCTGCGCGGCATCCAGAACCCGAACGAGGCCTTCGGTGAGCACGGTGATCGAGCGGACGCCAGGGAGACAGTAGGCGACCGGCGCCGGAAAATCGAGCATGCGGGTGTCGGGGCTTCCCTGCAGTGGAGAGCTGAGGAGTTCGATCAGCGCACGGTGCCGACGGCGCTCGCGGGCCGTGTTGGCCGCCGTTGTCGCCAGGCTAAGTACGAGGTGCACACCGAGCACGACGGCGCCGGCGAGTGAGACAATCTGCAGGGCGCCGGTCTGTGTGGGCAAGGCGCCGTCGAGAAGGTGGCCTGAGAGGAGATTCGACGCGACGCCGAGATCATTCTCGAAGGGCGTTAGGCCGAATGCCAGCAGCGCTCCGATCATCGAGAGACCGCCCGAGAGAGCGACTGCCTGCCACAGGGCCAGCGCCGTGCCGGGAGCACGAGCCGGCCACGCTGCTTTCGACAGGGCGATGGGAACAGGCCACGCCAGAGCGAGGGCGAGAACCGCGAGCCCGACCCAGGCTCCGGTCACCGTCAGTTACCGGTGCCGCGGGATGCGAGGAGCCGGCGAAGCGTCTCGGCCTCGGTCGGCGAGACCCCACCCACGAAACGGGCGAGGGCATCGTCTCGATCGGGAGCGAGCTGCAGTACCTCGTGCATCAGTTCGGCCGTGTGCTCCGATCGGGAGTTGACCGCGTGATAGCGGTGCGGCCTCGTGGCGCGGCTGCGCGACACGAAGCCCTTGCTCTCGAGTCGGGAGAGCACTGTGAGAAGAGTGGTGGTCGCGAGTTCGCGACGTTTGGCGGGCGCCTCTGCCGCCACCAGTCGTTCTCCGAGTTCGGGGGCGGAGAGGCCGTCGGGGGACTCCCACAGGGCGTTCATCACCGAACGCTCGAGTACGCCGAGAGTGATCATGCGACAAGACTACCTTTTCGTTTCGATATGTTCTACGCTCTGTAGAAGAAGGATTTCTACGTTGTGTAGAAGTCTACTTCCGAAGGGGAACCCTCCATGAACGAGTGGCTCGATCCACTGCTCCTGTCGCGCTGGCAGTTCGGCCTCACCACCGTCTACCACTTTCTCTTTGTGCCCATCACGATCGGCATGGCGCTTACCGTGGCGCTGTTCCAGACCGCCTGGGTGCGCACGAACAAAGAGAAGTACCTGCAGCTCACGAAGTTCTTCGGAAAGCTCTTTCTCATCAACTTCGCCATGGGCGTGGTCACGGGAATCGTGCAGGAGTTCCAGTTCGGCATGAACTGGTCGGACTACTCGCGGTTCGTGGGTGACGTGTTCGGTGCACCTCTCGCGATGGAGGGCCTCCTCGCGTTCTTCTTCGAGGCGACCTTCATCGGACTCTGGATCTTCGGGTGGGACAAGCTGCCTCGCGGCTTGCACCTGGCCACCATCTGGGCGACCGCGGTCGGCAGCATCCTCTCGGCCTACTTCATCATCGCCGCCAATGCGTTCATGCAGAACCCGGTGGGCTACGACATCAACGAGGCGAAGGGGCGCGCCGAACTCACCGACATCTGGGCTCTCCTCACCAACAAGGTGGCGCTCGCGGCCTTCCCGCACACGATCTTCGCCTGCTTCATGGTCGCCGCCGGCCTCATCGTCACCGTCGCGGCTTGGCACCTCTCACGCAATCAGCACCTCGACACTATGAGGCCCGCGCTCAAGTTCGGCCTGTGGATGATGATGATCGCCGGCGCGCTCACCGTGCTCAGCGGGGACTCGCTCGGTCTCGCCATGGTGCAGACGCAGCCTATGAAGATGGCGGCGGCGGAGGCGATGTACACGACCTCGACGGGTGCTGACGCGTCGTTCTCGGTCTTCACGCTCGGCACCCCCGACGGCGTCAGCGAGCTCTTCTCGATCCGCATCCCGTATCTGCTCTCGTTTCTGTCGACACACACCTTCAACGGAACAGTCGAGGGCATCAACGACCTGCAGGCGCAATACGTGCAGCTGTACGGTCCAGGCGACTACACGCCGACGATCTGGGTCACCTACTGGGCGTTCCGTTGGATGATCGGCCTCGGCCTGCTGCACATCGTCGTGGCCTTCGTCGGCCTCGTGCTCACGCGGAGAAAGAGTGCCCTCGGTGCGCGCCTCTTGGCCGGTCGGTGGAGTCGGTGGATCTGGAAGGCGGCCATCTGGAGCTTCCCGCTCTCGCTCGGCGCCATGATCATGGGCTGGGTCTTCACCGAGATGGGGCGACAGCCCTGGTTGGTGTTCGGCCTGCTCAAGACAGCAGACGGTGTCTCCCCGAATGTCAGCGGCCTCGAGGTGCTGATCTCGCTGATCGCCTTCACTCTCATCTACGGAACACTCGCGGTCGTCGAATTCAAGCTCATCAAGAAGGCCGCCCAGAAGGGGCCGGACGATCTGCCCGAACCCCATCCCGAGACCGGCGTCAGGCGCCAGGAAACGACGGTGTACTGATCATGGACCTCACCATTGTCTGGTTCGGAATCATCACGTTCCTCTTCATCGGCTACTTCGTGCTCGACGGGTTCGACTTCGGTGTCGGCATGTCTCTTCCGTTCCTCGGAAAAGACGACACCGACCGCCGCGTCATCATCAACACCATCGGCCCGATCTGGGATCTCAACGAGACCTGGCTGATCGTCGCCGGTGCCTCGCTGTTCGCCGCGTTCCCCGAGTGGTACGCGACCCTGTTCTCCGGGTTCTACCTGGCGCTGCTTCTGATTCTGCTGTCGCTCATTCTGAGAGGAGTCTCGTTCGAGTACCGGCACCAACGGCCCGAGGCCGCGTGGAAGCGTCGATTCGACGCGATGATCGTGATCGGCTCGGCTGTTCCTGCCCTGCTGTGGGGCGTCGCATTCGGCAACATCGTTCGAGGTGTTCCGCTCGATGAGGGCTTCAACTACACCGGCTCGTTCTTCGACCTGCTGAACCCCTATGCCCTTCTCGCTGGGGTCACCACACTGCTGCTCTTCTTCACCCACGGCACCCTGTTCATCTCACTGAAGACCGACGGGGAACTGCAGCAGCGGGCACGTCGGCTGGCGACCCGCTCGGGAATCCTCACCATCGTCGTCGCCGCAGCCTTCTTGCTCTGGACGACGCTGGCGTACGGCAGCTTCTGGTCGGCCGTGCTGTCTGCGGTCGCAGCGGTCACGCTGATCGCCGCAGTGCTCGCGAACGCCCGTGGCCGCGAGGGGTGGGCGTTCGGCGCCATGGCGGCGACTGTCGCGTTCGCTGTGCTCAGCCTGTTCCTGTCGCTGTTCCCCGATGTGATGCCCGCCTCGAACAACCCGGCCAACAGTCTCACGATCGTGAACGCGTCGTCGTCGGCATATACGCTCCAGGTCATGACCTGGGTGGCTCTCATCTCGCTCCCGCTGATCCTCGCCTACCAGGGCTGGACGTACTGGGTGTTCCGTAAGAGAGTCACCCGTGCGCACATCGAGGGTGCACAGGCGGCACACTAGACGAGTGAAACCTCTCGATCCTCGGCTGCTCGGCTACGCCCGGGCAGCCCGGGCGTTTCTGATGGCCGGTGCACTGATCGGGCTGGCGCAGACCGCCTGCATCGTCTTGTTCGCCTGGTTTCTCAGCCAGGTGATCGTGCGGGCGATCGACGGGCAGAGTCTCTCCGAGCTGATGCCGATGATCGCCGCGCTCGCGGGCGTCGTGGTGGCACGCGCCGCACTTCTGTGGATCGCAGAGGTGACGAGCACGCGGGGAGCAGCCCGGGTCAAGAGTCAGCTGCGCTCGCGCGTCCTCGCCGCCATCACGCAGCTGGGCCCAGGATGGATGGCCGAGCGCAACGCGACCTCGGTGGCCACCGTCACAGGCCCCGGCCTCGACGCGCTCGACACATACTTCTCCCGCTATCTTCCTCAGCTGATCCTCACCGCCATCGCCACGCCAATCGTCGTTCTCGTGATCTTTCTCGAGGACTGGCCGAGCGCCCTGGGCGTGGTGCTGACGCTGCCGATCATCCCCGTCTTCATGATCCTCATCGGTTGGGCGACACAGACCGTTCAGAAGAAGCAGTGGCGATTGCTCAACACCCTCTCAACGAGCTTCCTCGACGTCGTCGGGGGTCTCGCGACGCTGACGCTGTTCGGACGCGCCGCACGGCAAGCCGAGCGCATCCGCAGTGTCACCGAGCAGTACCGGGTGCAGACCATGAAGGTGCTGCGGGTATCGTTCCTCAGCGGCTTCGTGCTCGAACTCGTCTCGAGCCTCGCGGTCGCCGTGGTCGCCGTCTCTGTTGGCCTTCGGTTGATCGACGGGTCGTTGGGCCTGTCGGTCGGCCTGTTCGTGCTGCTGCTCGCGCCGGAAGCCTTCCTTCCGTTGCGACAGGTGGGCACTCAATTCCACGCCGCGGCAGACGGCGTAGCCGCCGCCGACGACGTCTTCGAGATTCTCGACGCGGCGTCGGCAGAGCAGGCGGAGACGATGGTCGAGAGCGCGCCCGATCGGCCGTCGGCGGGCACCCTCGTCTTGACAGGTTTCGGCGCGGCGTACGGTGAGCGGCCGGTGATCGGGCCGATCGATGCGGAGTTCTCGACGGGCAGCTTCACCGCCATTACAGGTCCGTCTGGCGTCGGCAAGTCGACGCTGGTGGCCGCCCTGCTCGGCTTCGTCGGTCACACGGGCGTCGTCACACTCGGCGGCCGCACGATCGAGGCCGGTGTAACGGGTCGCGACTGGATCTCGTGGTGCGGCCAGCGCCCAGGATTGCTTGCCGGCTCGGTCTTCGAGAACGTGGCTCTCGGAAGTCGCGCACCCGATCGCGCGCTGGCCGCGCGAGCCCTCGGCGTCGCCGCGGCCGACGAGATAGAGCTCGACCGGATGCTCGGGGTCGCCGGAGCGGGCCTGTCGGGCGGGCAGGCGCAGCGGGTCTCGATTGCTCGCGCGGTCTACCGCGCGCTCGAGCGGCACTCGGCCGTACTGGTGCTCGACGAGCCGAGTTCGGCACTCGACGAGCTGTCGGAGTCGAGGCTCATCGACGGCCTCCGCCGCCTCAGCGAGTCCAGAACGCTCACTCTCATCGTGGTGACGCACCGCGAGGCGGTCGCGCGAGCCGCCGACAGCATCCTCTCGCTCGAGCCGGCTGCGATGGCTGCCTGATGCGCACGACCGAGATCCTGCGTCTCGCGCAGCCGAGCGCCAGGAGGTTCGCTCCCGGAGCCCTGCTCGGACTGTTGAGCGCCCTGTGCGCGGTCGGTCTGCTCGCGACCTCGGCGTACCTGATCACCCGTGCCGCCGAGATGCCGCCCATTCTCTACCTGAACATGGCTATCGTCGGCGTTCGTGCCTTCGCCCTCGGCCGCGCCGGCTTCCGCTACGCCGACCGTCTCGCCAGCCACGATGCCGCGTTCCGAACATTGGCCACGCTGCGCGTCGGCATCTACGAGCGCCTCGTGCCCATCGCTCCCGACGGCCTTGCCGGCACGCGGCGCGGAGATCTACTCACCCGGCTGACCGCCGACGTCGACGAGTTGCAGAACCTTCCCCTGCGGGTTGTTCAGCCTTTGCTGATCTCGGGCGCCGTAGCCGCCACGAGTGTGGCCACGGTCTGGATCCTTCTTCCGTCGGCGGGGATCGCCCTTCTGGTGGCTCTGGTGCTCGCCGCACTAGTGGGAACCGCCGCCAACAGCCTCATCGCCGCGCGCTCCGAGCGGTCGATCGCTCCGCTGCGCGGCGCCTTCGCCGACGAGGTCCTCGACACGGTGGTGAATCTCGATGTCCTGACCGCGTTCGATGCGACCGCTGAGCGCTTGGCTGCTGTCGAACGGGCCGACGCGCGCCTGACCCGCGCCGTGCTCTCGAGTGCGGCGGGCACCGGAGTCGCAACCGGCATCCTGTCGTTGCTCGCGGGCGCGGCGAGCGTCGCCGGGCTGCTCGTCGGCATCCCGGCTCTCGGATCCTCCGGCCTGGACGGGCCAGTGCTGGCGATCATCGCGCTGGTGCCGATCGCCGTCTTCGAGGTGATGTCGAGCGTGCCGCTCGCGCTGTCGGCCCTCCGTCAGGTCCGCTCCAGCGCCGAGCGCATAGGCTCCGCTGTGCCCGAGATCGTTCCCCCGGAGATTCCTCTCGACAGGCCGGGAGCCGGGAGCAACACCGTCGACGCATCGAACGCGGTGATCGAGCTTCGCGACGTGTCGGCGTCGTGGCCACAGGAATCATCGCCGGCCATTCGGGGAATAGACCTCACCGTGTCGCCGGGAGATCGCATCCTGGTGACCGGCTCGAGCGGATCGGGAAAGACCACGCTCGCGCACGTCCTCGTGAGGTTCCTCGAGTTCGAGGGGTCGTACCGTCTCGGCGGCGTCGATGTGCGCAGCCTTCCTCTGGCCGAGGTCAGGCGCACGATCGGCCTCAGCGAGCAGATTCCCTACCTGTTCGACGAGTCGATTCGGCAGAACCTGCTCTTCGCTCGAGACGACGCCTCAGATGACGATCTGATCGCGGTTCTCGAGCGCGTGGGCCTCACGGAGTGGGTCGAGCAGCGCGGCGGTCTGGACGCCCGGGTCGGCGAGCGCGGCGTGCTCGTCTCGGGAGGTCAGAGTCAGCGGATCGCGCTCGCCCGAGCGCTGCTCGCCGACTTCCCAGTACTCGTACTCGACGAACCCACGGCCAACGTCGACCCGGGGCGGGCCGATGCGCTGCTGCGCGACCTGCTGTCCGCATCCGCCGACCCCGATGGGCGACGCGCAGTGGTGATCATCAGCCATCTGCCCGTGCCCGCCGAGCTGATCACGGGCCGCCTGCATCTCGGCTGAGCGGGTCAGGAGATCGGCCGCACGAGCGCGTCGAGGCGGCGCTGCCACGCGGTCGCTCGGCCATGGGTGCGCGCGAGTGCCGGTCCGTTTCTCCATGACGTCACGACGCGGATGCCGTGCAGCGCGTTCACGACCCACACCTCGCAGCCCGCGAGGTCGGCCGGGGTCGCGAACTCCTCGCCGGTGTCCGTTCCTGTTGCCGTGGCCAGAAGCCGGATCGACTTCGCCGTGACGCTGTCGACCCGGCCGAGCGACGCCGACGGAGCGAACAGGCGGTCGCCGCGCCACCACAGCACGGCGCTCGTGGCTCCGTCGATGATGTGCCCCGCGGCCGAGACGATGATCGGCTCGTCGACATCGTTCTGCGCAGCTTCGCTCTTCAGCGCGCCGAGCCGCTCGATATCGGGGCCTTTCACCGTGGAGACCGTCCTCGGATCGCCCTCGTCGAGCGAGGCCACGCGCACGGAGGCGCCGAGAGGGGGTGCGGGCCGCAGGCGGAGGGCGAGGGTCGGCTCGCCGCCGATCAGCAGCGCCTCGACGCGGGGAAACCACTCGCCCGTGCGGGGGAGTGCATCGACCGCCGCCTGCCAGAAGCTCTCCGTCGCGGGCGAGTCGATGCTCGTCTGCGATGCGACGCCGCGAAGGAATCTGTCGCGATGCAGCTGCAGGGCCCGTACGCCCCCGTCGGCGACCAGCCAGCTGTCGGCCACGAGCACGCCGTCGTGCGCCGGGACATCCGGAGTCTCTGCCAGTTCTCGCCCTGTCCAGACGAAGAAGCGGGGCGCGATCACACGGCCTACGCTATTACAGTGTCCCGCCGCGTCGTCACCAGAGCACTCGATCACTGGGTCGATCCCGAGCGGGTGTTCATCGAGGTCTACGGTCGGGCGACGAACGCGTTCTGGCTCGACTCCGGTCGAGGCGCCGCCTTGGGAACGAGCTATCTCGGTGCCGGCGAGCCTGTCGATGCACCGGTCGATCTGCCGTCCCTGATCGACGATCTTCGCGAGCGCCGCCGAGCGGCCGGCGTGGTCGGGGCCGATTCCGAGGGGTTCGCTCTCGGATGGGTGGGCTGGTTGTCGTACGAGTTCGGCGCTGCCGAGCACGGAGTCGACACGGCGCCGACACCCCTGCCCGGCGCCGCTCTGCTGTGGGTGACCCGGGCCATCGCGTTCGATCATCGGGCGGGCGTGGTCACGCTCCTCGCGCTCGAGGGCGAACCGGATGCCGAGGGCTGGCTCGAGCGCACGGGGCGCCGTCTCGAGGCCCTTCGTCTCGAGCGCCCATCGGTTCTCGAGCCGTTTCCCCTTGCACGAGCCGCCCGCATCCGGCAGTCGCCTGCGGCACCGAGCGCCCGATGGCGGCACGACCCCGCCGACTATGCGCGGCTCGTACGCGAGTGCCAGGAGTCGATCAGGCGGGGAGACGCCTACCAGCTCTGTCTCACGAACGAGATCACCGCCGAGGTGCACCCCGACCCTCTGGGGCTGTACCTCGCGGTGCGCGGCTCGAACGCGAGCCACCATGGCGGGTATCTGCGCATCGGCGGCGTCGCCCTCGTCAGCGCCAGCCCCGAGCGCTTCTTGCGCGTCGACGCTGCGGGAGCCGTCGAGACCAAGCCGATCAAGGGAACGCGGCCGCGTGGTCTCACCGCGGTCGATGACGAGCGGCTGAAGGAGGAGCTTCTCGCGAGCGACAAGGAGCGGGCCGAGAACCTCATGATCGTCGATCTGATGCGCAACGATCTCTCCCGGGTGGCGCAGCTCGGCTCTGTCGAGGTGACGAGCCTCCTGGCGATCGAGAGCTACAGCTCCGTGCATCAGCTCGTCAGCACGGTCACGGCCCGGCTCGCGCCTGACGCCGACTCGCTCGACGCAGTCGCCGCCCTCTTTCCCGCCGGGTCGATGACGGGGGCTCCCAAGATCAGTGCCATGCGCATCCTGAACGGGCTGGAGGGCGGGGCGCGCGGCATCTACGCCGGCGTCTTCGGCTATCTGAGCCTCGACGGGGCGCTCGACCTGGCCATGGTCATCCGCAGCGTCGTGCTCACGCCGCGCGGGGCATCCATCGGCACAGGCGGGGGCATCACGGCCCTGTCGATCGCCGAAGACGAGGTCGAAGAGACGCGCATCAAGGCCAGGCCGCTGCTGGATGCGCTCGGTCTGTAGCGCCGGGCCGGGCTAGAGCGCCCCGGGTTCTCCCACGGCCAGATGGCATCCGGCGGCGTGATCGTTCACGAGACCCGCGTATTGCATGAGCGCATACATGGTCGTCGGCCCGACGAAGCGGTAGCCGAGCTTCTTGAGGGCTGCGCTCGCGGCCGCCGAGAACGGGGTCGACGAGGGAACCTGGGCGTACGACTCGGGCGCGACCGTGCGACGAGGGGGAGCGAAGCCCCAGAGAAGAGCGTCGAGAGCGCCTGGCTGTGCGTCGACGAGGAACTTCGTCGCTCGGGCGTTCGCGATGGAGGCGGTGATCTTGGCGCGGTTGCGCACGATGCGGGCGTCTGTCAGGAGTCGCTCGACGTCGCCATCGTCGAATGCGGCGACACGGTCGATGTCGAACGAGGCGAAGGCGGCGCGGAAGGCCTCGCGTTTGCGCAGAATCGTGATCCACGAGAGCCCTGATTGGAAGGTCTCGAGGCAGAGCTTCTCGAACAGGGCTCGGTCGCCGTGCAACTGCCTGCCCCACTCGTCGTCGTGATACGGCAGCATCTCCGGCGCCGAGTGGGCCCACCCGCAACGGGTGACGCCGTCTACACCGGTGATGATCGCATCCACGCCTTCAACGATACGGTCCGGGCAGGTTTAGTACGATGGATTGCTGCCGCGCCCCCATGCCACGCTTCGTGTCGTGCATCCCCAGTGTGTATCGCGGCGATCTTGGCCCCAGCAGCCGAACCCAAGCAGGAATTGAGAGTCGCGTGACCATCGAAACGACGAGCGCCGAGCAGTACGACCCCCGCAACGACCCGGCCCTCCACTACGACTTCGCCGCCATCCAGAACAAGTGGTTGCCACGCTGGGACGAGATGCAGCCTTTCAAGACCGACCTCGAGGGCGACAAGCGTCCGCGCAAGTACGTCCTCGACATGTTCCCCTACCCGTCGGGCGACCTGCACATGGGTCACGCCGAGGCCTACGCGCTCGGAGATGTGATCGCGCGCTACTGGCGTCAGCAGGGCTTCAACGTTCTGCATCCCATCGGCTGGGACTCCTTCGGGCTGCCGGCCGAGAACGCCGCCATCAAGCGCGGCCTCGATCCGCGCCAGTGGACCTACGACAACATCGAGCAGCAGAAGCGCAGCATGCGCCGCTATGCAGCGTCGTTCGACTGGGACCGCGTGCTGCACACCTCCGACCCCGAGTACTACAAATGGAACCAGTGGCTGTTCCTGCAGATGTACAAGAAGGGTCTCGCCTACCGCAAGGCCAGCTGGGTCAACTGGGATCCGGTAGACCAGACGGTTCTCGCCAACGAGCAGGTCCTGCCCGACGGCACCTCTGAGCGCAGCGGCGCCGTGGTCGTGAAGAAGAAGCTCACGCAGTGGTACTTCAAGATCACCGACTACGCCGACCGCCTGCTCGACGACCTGAACCAGCTCGAAGGCAGCTGGCCTTCGAAGGTGCTGAGTATGCAGCGCAACTGGATCGGGCGCTCGATCGGCGCAGACGTCGACTTCGTCGTCGAGGGTCGCGACAAGCCTGTCACCGTGTTCACCACCCGCCCCGACACGCTCTTCGGTGCCACCTTCATGGTCGTCGCTCCCGACTCCGATCTCGCGATCGAACTGGCAGCAGAGTCCACGCCCGAGGTGCAGGAGGCGTTCAAGACCTATCTGACCGCCGTGCAGAAGAGCACCGAGACCGAGCGCCAGTCCACCGACCGCCCCAAGACGGGCGTGTTCCTCGAGCGCTACGCGATCAACCCCGTCAACGGTGAGCGCATGCCCATCTGGGCAGCCGATTACGTGCTCGCCGACTACGGCACCGGTGCGGTCATGGCCGTTCCCGCCCACGACCAGCGCGACCTCGACTTCGCTCGCGCCTTCGACCTGCCGATCCGCATGGTCGTCGACGTCACCGCTCCGGCGACCGGCGCCATCCCGATCATCACCGACGAGATGTTGGATGACCCGAACTTCGGCAGCTACGACCCCGCCGTCACGGGCGAGGCCCTCGCGGGCGACGGGCGTCTCATGAACTCCGGCCCGCTGAACGGGCTCTCGAAGGTCAACGCCATCAAGAAGGCCATCGAGATCCTGCAGCAGCAGGGTGCCGGTCGTCCCGCCAAGAACTACCGGCTGCGCGACTGGCTGATCTCGCGCCAGCGCTACTGGGGTACCCCGATTCCCATCATCCACGGCGAGAACGGTGAGGAGATTCCCGTTCCCGAAGACCAGCTGCCCGTGCTGCTGCCGCCGAGCGACGGTCTCGACCTGAAGCCGCGCGGAAGCTCGCCGCTGGGTGCTGCCGAGGACTGGGTCAACGTGACCAACCCTCTCGACGGAACGCCGGCGCTGCGCGATGCCGACACGATGGACACCTTCGTCGACAGCTCCTGGTACTTCCTGCGCTTCCTCAACCCGCACGACAGCGAGAAGGCCTTCGACCCGAAAGACGTCGACAAGTGGGCGCCCGTCGACCAGTACGTCGGCGGCGTCACGCACGCGATCCTGCACCTGCTCTATGCGCGCTTCATCACCAAGGTGCTGTTCGACCTGGGACTCGTCTCGTTCACCGAGCCGTTCAGCGCGCTGCTGAACCAGGGCATGGTGCTGATGGACGGCTCGGCGATGTCGAAGTCGAAGGGCAACATCGTGCAGCTGAGCGATCAGCTCGACGAGCACGGCGTCGACGCTGTGCGGCTCACAATGGCCTTCGCGGGCCCGCCCGAAGACGACATCGACTGGGCAGACGTGTCGCCGGCCGGATCCTCCAAGTTCCTCGCCCGAGCGTGGAGACTGGCGGGAGACGTCACGAGCAAGCCCGAGGTCAACTGGCGTGAGGGCGATATCGCCCTGCGCCGGGTCACCCACCGGTTCCTGGCCGAGGCGCCCGGACTCATCGAGGCATTCAAGTTCAATGTCGTCGTCGCCCGCATCATGGAGCTCGTCAACGTGACACGCAAGGCCGTCGACAAGGGCCCCGGCGGCGCCGATCCGGCGGTGCGCGAGGCCGTCGAGACCATCGCGCTCGGCCTCAGCCTCTTCGCTCCCTACACGGCGGAAGACATGTGGGAGCGACTGGGCTATCCGGCAACGATCTCCAGCTACGGATGGCGTGGAGCCGATCCGGCACTGCTCACCGAGGAGTCGGTGACCGCTGTCGTGCAGGTCGACGGCAAGGTGCGCGACCGGCTCGAGGTGCCGCCGACGATCGCCGGCAGCGACCTCGAGGCGCTGGCCCGAGCATCCGCCGCCGTGCAGCGAGCGATCGGCGATCGCGAGATCGTCAACGTGGTCGTGCGCGAGCCCCGCGTCGTGAGCATTGCAACGAAGCCGGGGGCGTAGCCTGTGACGGCTCTCAGCCCCACGTCGCCCGCCCCCGTGCGTCGGCCCGCGCTCGCGGTCTTCTTCGTGCTGTTGATGGTGGCTGCCATGCTCGCGTTGGCCGGCTGCTCGAGCGCAAGCCCGGCCCCGAAGTCGGCTCAGCCTGAGGTCGATGCTGCAGTCGTAGCGACCCTGCCCGACGACTTCGCGAAGGCGTTCACCGAATACGACGAAGGCGATGCGGAGTGTGTCACGACAGTGACGACGTTGCCCTACCGGTATGGGCTCAGCGCCAGCATGACCGAGGATGCCGTGGACCTGCTCCGCGAAGGCGGCGAGAGGCTGGGATGCGTGGCCGTGCTTCACGTCGTCAACGACGACGGTGACCAGGTAGACATCGGACACCTGGCGAAGTACCTGCCTGTCGAAGCGCGCGACGGGGACATCGTCATCCGTTCGTCGTAAATCACGGAGTCCAGACGCTCCGGAGAAGCCGGTAACCGGGTGACAGTCGCGGTGAGGCTATTTGCCTCTCGCTAGTGCGGCGCGCTTCCAGAGCCATTCGACCGGACCAAGGGCGAAGCGCCGCAGCCAGAGGTGCGCGAACAGCGCGATGACGGCGGTCAGCGCCACGAAGACCGCGAGGGTCACGGGTAGGCGCCACTCCAGGGTGTGCTCAGCGAGGCCGAGGCCCCAGCCGTAGAACACCGCTCCGGCCAGGAGGTTCTGCAACATGTACGCGCTGAGCGCGACGCGGCCTATCTCGCTCGACCGGCGGGCGAGCCAGCCGTCTGTCCCCCTTCTCAAGCAGAGCTCGGCGATGAGGGCGAGGAGCCCGAGAGCCACGAACGGCGCCACCAGGTACCGCTCGGCGAGCAGTCCGGCCGTTCCGCCAGCGATCCCGAGGGTGAGATCGATCGGCACGGCGAAAGCACCCACGATGATGAGCCGTCGGCGGAGCCGGTTGCCCTCCGGTGCGAAGACGCCGGCACCCAGGAGTCGTGCGCCGAGGAGGAAGAGCGCGAGCGAGAGGAAGGCGATGAGCACAGGTTCCGCGCGGAAGACTCCGACATTGTCGAGGCGGAAGAACACGAGGTCGAGGAACGAGCTGTCGGCGTAGGGATTGCGACCGTTGGGCAGCGTCGCGTCGCAGCACGCGTCTGTGAGGGCGACGGCGGCCACGACCACCGAGATGATGATCACGTGGAGCGCGCCGAACACCACGATCATCGCCCGCTGGGCACGCGGGCGAGTGATGAGCAGGTAGGCGACGATCGCTCCTGTGACGGCATAGCCCATGAGAACGTCGAACTCCGCGATGAGAACGTAGTTGATCGCGCCGTCGAGCAGCAGGAGCGCAGCCCGCCAGAGGTAACGCCCGGGCCAGCGGGTCTCGCGGCGCACGGCCGCGCCGTGTTGGATCGCGAGCCCCATCCCGAAGACGAGGGAGAGCAGCGCCAGGAACTTCCCTTGCGCGAGGGACATCAGGGCGAGTTGCGCAACCGCTTCCGGTCCGCCCGGCTCGGACGTCACCGGCATGCTCAGCATGCCGAGGAGTCCCCACGGGTGGGAGAACACCCAGATGTTGGTTCCGAGCGTGCCGACGATCGCGATACCGCGGACGACATCGATCGCCCCGATGCGGGCGCCACGGAGGTTCGTGCTGTGCAATACGATCGTATTGGTCATGATCTGACCGTAGCCTAAGAGGGGCGATCGACGCCAGCGATGTCACCGCGAGCGGGGGAGGGAGAGCGATGACCGTCCGACGTGGGAGCAGGGACGCGATCCTCGACGCCGTCATCTTCATTCTCTCGAGCCGTGGCAGCGACGCCGTCACCATCCGCAACGTCGCGGCGGAAGCCGGCGTCTCGGTGGGCGCCGTGCAGCACAACTTCACGACCAAGGAAGCACTCATCATCGGCGCGATGACCGCAGTCAACGTGCGGTTCCGCGAGCGCCTGCGCCTCCTGCTCCAGAACGAGGAGTCGGCGGAGCGACGCCTCCGGGCGTTCTGCGAGGAGGTCTCGTGCCTCACGGAGACAGGCCTGACCGACGCTGTCGTGTGGACGGCGTTCGCCGCGCGCGCGACGACGGAGCCAGGGATCCGGGCGATACACGCCGCGGACTGGGGCAGCACCGAGGACTTCCTCCAGCAGTTGCTCGAGGCCGCCTACCCGGATGCCGGAATCACGGCCGACGACGCCGCGCTCGTCCTCGCTGTGACGGATGGCATCGCCGTCGCCCGCGCTGCCGAGAAGACCGACCGCATGACGGCCGAGCGGGCCGTTCGGCTCATCGACGCTGCGCTCGCGCCCATCGCCGCACGCGGGCGGTCTTAGGGGTAGCTGAGCAGACTTCGTTCGTGGTGGCGAGCTCGTCGCTGAAGCGGGCGCGTTTTCGCGTCCTCTCCTCACCAGTCGCCCCGGTGCTCGTGCTGTTCACAGCACGGCGACGGGGCGATCGTCGTTATGCGTCACCCGCCTACCGTGGTGGCATGGATGCCGAGCCGCCGCCACCGGCGCGGGCGCGGCTCAGCATCGGGGTTGGCGCCGGCATCGTCATCGTGCTCGCCGTCCTGGTGGTCGCGGTGCTCGTGTCGGCGTTGGCTCCGCGAGGGAGCAGCGAGGTCCTCGTGACGAGTCAGGGCGCAGCGCAGAGCAACTCTCCGCCTGAGGGTGTGGGCCAGACCCTCGACGGAGGAGGCTCGTCCGATGGGCTGGTGATCTATGTGCACGTCCTCGGGGCGGTTGCGCGACCGGGGCTGTACGAGCTGCGTGAGGGAGCCCGCATCGTCGATGCCATCGCCGCCGCGGGCGGATACACCGATGTGGCGGATACGGCGCAGCTCAACCTGGCGCGCGTCGTGAGCGATGGAGAGCAGCTGTACGCGCCCGCGATGGGCGAGACCGTGCCGCTGCCGTCGAGCGGCGGCGCAGCAGCGCCAGGCGACACCGCGTCTGCCGCGGTGAACCTCAACACGGCCGACTCCGCCGCGCTCGAGACCCTGCCGCGCATCGGTCCGGAGACGGCGAAGAAGATCATCGACTACCGAGACGAGCACGGCCCGTTCACGTCGATCGACCAGCTGCTCGAGGTTCCCGGCATCGGACAGAAGACGCTCGATGGACTCCGCGATGCGGCAGTCGTATGAGCGGGCCGCGGCGTGAGCCACGGAATCCAGGTTCTACACGGTGGGCCGATCATCGCCTGACGGCTCCGGCTCTTTTCGCATGGGGCGCCGCATTCGTGCTCGTCGGGCAGCCGACTGCTGCGTCATCCGTTCTGATCGGCGCGGTCGCCTGCCTCGCGGTCTCGCTGACGCTGTGGCGGTTGCTTGCCCCGACCGTGGGGGCATCTCGATGGGGCCGGGTTCGACGAGGAACGCGCCGTGCTCTCCCGACGGTCGCTGTGTGTGCGGGCATCGGCGCGTGCGTCGCGGTCGCGGTGCTCGTTCTCCAGCCTCTGCGAGAGCCCCCGTTGCTTCTTGACGAGACGCAGACGGCGCTGTCGGCCGAGCTCGAGGTTGTGGGAACACCGGCCGAGACTGCTCACTCCGGCTTCGGCGGCGAGTCGCTGTCGGGTGTGCGATTCGAGGCGACCCTGCATCGCCTTCAGAACGCCGACAGTCGGAGTGACCGCACGTCGACACGGGTGCTGGTCTTCGTCGACGGTCTCGGCACGGCCGACGCGCCCGCCATCGGATCGACGATCCGCGTCGATGCACGATTCCGCGCCACCGACGACGGATCCCAGACTGCGTGGCTCGCGTTCGCAGAGGGCCACCCGCAGACTGTCCGGCCTCCTGGATGGCAGCTTGCCTGGGCGGCCGAGCTACGAGCCCGATTCGCTGATTCCGCGCGAGGCCTCCCCGGCGATGGCGCAGAGCTGGTACCCGGACTCGCCCTGGGCGACGATTCCCTGGTCGATGCCTCGCTCGACGAGTCGATGAAAGACAGCGGCCTCAGCCATCTCACCGCCGTCTCCGGCGCCAACTGCGCCATCGTCATCGCGGGGGCGTTCCTCATCGCCGGCTTCGCCGGTCTTCGTCGAGGCGCGCGACTCGGTATGGCCGGTGCGGTGCTGGTGCTCTTCGTCATCCTCGTCACACCGCAGCCGAGCGTCATTCGTGCGGCGGCCATGGCGGCCATCGTTCTCGTGTCGATCGGGGCGTCTCGCTCCGCTCGAGGCATGCCCGTGCTCTGCCTGGCGGTCATCAGTCTCATCGTCACCGATCCGTGGCTCTCGCACAGCTTCGGTTTCGCACTCTCCTCGCTCGCAACAGCCGGGCTCCTGCTGCTCACCCGGCCCGTCACATCCGCTCTCTCTCGCTGGATGCCGCCATGGCTGGCGGCCGTCATCGCTGTGCCGCTTGCTGCCCAGCTCGCCTGCCAGCCTGTGCTCGCCCTCCTCACACCCACGGTTGCTCCGTACAGCATTCCGGCGAACCTGCTCGCGGCTCCGGCCGCTCCTATCGCCACCGTCGTGGGTCTGCTGGGCTGTCTGGTGGGCTCACTCATCCCACCCGTGGCCGTGCCGGCCGCATGGCTGTGCTGGCTGCCGGCAGCGTGGATCGGCGCTGTCGCTCGGTTCTTCGCTGATGCACCCGGTGCACGGCTACCGTGGGTGCCGGGTCTTCTCGGCGCCCTGCTCGTGCTTGTCTTGACCGCCCTGGCGCTCTGGGTTCTCCTTGCCTCCGGCGCTCCGCGGCTCCGGCGCGCGATGGCGGTGTTCCTGGCAGCTGCGATCGTCGGCGTGTACGGCGGGGTGATGATCGGCGGCACCATCGCGCTCCGCTTCTCTGTACCGCAGAACTGGCGTATCGCGGCATGCGATATCGGGCAGGGCGATGCTGTGCTTGTGAAAAGCGGTGATGTGACAGCCCTCATCGACACGGGGCCGGATCCCGATCTCTTGCGGGCCTGTCTCGAGCGTATGCAGATCGGTCGTATCGATCTCCTCGTGATCACACACTTCGACCTCGATCACATCGGCGGTCTCGATGCAGTGGTGGGCCGAGCAGACGCCGTGCTGGTCGGACCTGTCGATGGCCCGTCCGACGAGGTGATCGTGCGTCGTGTCGTCGAGTCCGGAGCGATAGTCCAGCAGGCGGCACGAGGCGACAGGGGAGAGCTCGGAGCACTTCGTTGGGAGGTGCTCTGGCCCACGGCCGACACGACACTCCGTGGTAACGGCGCGAGTGTCACCATGAGGTTCTCGGGAGACATCGATGCGTTGTTCCTCGGAGACCTCGGCGAGAGCGACCAGGCTCGGTTGATGGCCGAGGGCAGACTCGGCCCGGTCGACGTGGTGAAGGTGGCCCACCACGGATCAGGCGATCAGAGCGCCGAACTCTACAACCGCATCCGCGCTCGAGCAGGACTCATCTCGGTGGGCGCCGACAATGACTACGGGCACCCGAACGATCGCATTCTCGAGATCCTCGCGGGCGCCGGAACCCGGGTCTTCCGCACCGACCTGCTCGGCCTCGTCGTGGTGTCGATCGAGGACGGCGACACGGTCGTCTGGAGCGAGAAGACGGCCGGTGCCGGTGCCGCGTCACTCGTGTCTGTGCCGCCGAGTAGGCTCGATACGAGAAACGACGTAAGTGAGGACACGTGGCTACTGCACGCGGCGCAAAACAAACGGCGAAGGCCTCGATCCCGCAGCTCTCCTGGGAGCAGGTGCGCCCCGCGCCGGTCGTCCTCGTGTCGGGCACGGAGTCGTTTCTTGCCGAACGCAGCATCCGGCAGCTCCGTGAGCTGCTGAAGCTGGAGGACCCGAGTCTCGAAGTCTCCGACATCGACGCGTCGTCGTACGCGCCGGGCGAGCTGCTCACCGTCGCGAGCCCGTCACTCTTCGCCGAGCCGCGCATGATCCGCGTCTCCTCAGTCGAAAAGTGCACCGACGACTTCCTCAGCGAGACCATCTCCTATCTCGAGAACCCGGCAGACGACACCTACCTCGTGCTTCGGCACGGCGGCGGTGTCAGAGGCAAGCGGCTGCTCGATGCGATCCGATCCGGTTCGGGTGGAGGAATCGAGATCGTCTGCGCCGAACTCAAGAAAGACGCCGAACGCTACGAGTTCGCCTCTTCCGAGTTCCGCGCTGCAGGGCGCCGCGTTTCGGCGGGTGCGCTCAGGGCCCTGGTCGCCGCGTTCTCCGACGACCTCACCGAACTCTCCAGCGCGTGCCAGCAGCTCGTGGCCGATGCGTCGGCCGAGATCACGGAGGCCACTGTCGACCGGTACTACGGCGGCCGCGTCGAGGCCAGCGCCTTCGCGGTCGCTGACATGGCGATCGCCGGTCGACACGGCGAGGCGCTCGCACTCGCTCGTCACGCGCTCGCGTCGGGTGCAGATCCGGTGCCCATGGTCGCCGCGTTCGCCATGAAGCTCCGCACGATGGCCAAGGTGTTGGGCACCCGCGGCGGATCAGGCCAACTCGCCGGCCAACTCGGACTCGCGCCGTGGCAGATAGACAGAGCCCGCCGCGACCTGGCCGGCTGGTCGGGTGCGGGTCTCGGCCGCAGCATCCAGATGCTCGCCGAGACCGACGAGAACATCAAGGGCGGCAGCCGCGACGCCGTCTACTCGCTCGAGCGCATGATCGGCGTCATCGCCGAGCGCGGTGAGCTGCCCCACTGAGCGGCAGGTACGAAAAAAGCCCCGCAGTGCGGGGCTTTTTTCGTGCGTGCGTCTCGTGAGAGAGCGGCTCTCGTTAGAGAGAGGCGACGGTCTTCGCGAGGGCCGACTTGCGGTTCGCGGCCTGGTTCTTGTGGATGACGCCCTTCGAGGCGGCCTTGTCGAGCTTCTTGCCCGCAGCGATCAGCGCGGCGAGGGCCTTGTCTTTGTCGCCCGTGGCGACAGCGGTCTTGGTGGCGCGGATAGCGGTCTTCAGGCCACTCTTGACGGCCTTATTGCGCTCCTGGGCCTTCTTGTTGGTGCCGATGCGCTTGATCTGCGACTTGATGTTTGCCACGAAATTACCTCTTGTATGTGTTCGGATGAATGCAATGCGATCGACCGGCGACCGCGAGTTCGCTCCGCATAGTAAGACGGAAGCGTAAGCCAACAGGCAACGTTACCAGACGGGTGCCTTCTCGACAATATCGAGGTGACCCAGGAACGCGTTACCCGTGCGGACTGCGGCGTTTCACCGTACCCCGACCGAGGCGTAGCCTTAATGCTCTCATGCCACAGCTCGCATCCCACATCGATTCCGTTCCTCCGTCGGGAATCCGGCGCATCTTCGAGATGGCGCTGGCACTCGACGACGTGGTGATGCTCGCGGTGGGGGAGCCCGACGTCGATGTCGCGCCCGAGATCCTCAGAGCAGGCTCGGATGCCTGGCTCGCCGACGAGACCGATTATGGGCCGAACGGGGGCCTTCCCGCACTTCGCGAGGCCCTGGTTCGCAAGCTGGCACGCGACAACGGCGTCGTCGTCGACACGGAGCAGGTCTGGGTGACGTGCGGCGGCATGCAGGCTCTCTATCTCGCGATGAGTCTCACTCTCGGGCCCGGAGATGAAGTCCTCATTCCCGATCCGGGCTACTCGACCTTCGCGATGAACGCGGCCATGATTTCCGCGGTCTCGGTGCCGTATCCGCTGCGCCGAGACAACGCTTTTCTGCCGGACTTCGATGAGCTGACGAGGCTCATCACGCCGCGCACCCGCATGATCATCATCAACTCGCCATCGAATCCGCTCGGGTCGGTCTTTCCTGAGGAGACTCTGCGGGCACTCGTCGAATTCGCGAGGCAGCACGACCTCTGGATCGTGAGCGACGAGGTCTATGAGGCCTTCAGCTACGACTCCCCGCATGTGTCGGTGGCGAGTCTCGATGCCGACGACCGGGTCTTCTCCGTGTTCTCGCTGTCGAAGACCTACGCGCTCACGGGCGCGCGAGTGGGATACCTCGTCACACCTCCGGGGCTGTCGACGATCATGCGCACGGCGCAGGAGGCGATGATCAGCTGTGTCAACACGCCCGCGCAGTTGGCCGCCCTCGTGGCCGTCGGGGGCGATCAGCAGCACGTGAGAACAGCGGGCCTGCACTACAGGCAGAACCTCGACGCCGCCACCGCACTTCTGCGCGAGCGAGGAATCGAGTATCTGCAGCCGTCAGGCGCCTTCTATCTGTGGGTGGACGTCGGATACGCGACGGGCGGCGACGTGGCGGGATGGGCTGAGCGTTTCCTGCTCGAGAAACGGGTCGCCGTGGCTCCGGGCAGCGCCTTCGGTCGCGGGGGAGAGGGGTGGATCCGCATCTGTGTCGCCGCCGGTCTCGACGACCTGCTCGAGGGCATCCGTCGCCTGCCCGAGCCAGCGCGACGGCAGCCGGATGCGCAGACGCCCGAGCCGGGCGGCATCTCCGTGCGCCTCGCCCGCCCCGACGAGCACGACGAGATCGCTCGCCAGCGACTCGAGGCGTATCGGCTCGACTTCACCATCGGCGACGACTACGCGGTGCAGATCCTCGATGTGCCGCGTCACGCGGCCATCGGCGAGGTGTGGGTCGCCGTCGACGACGCGACCGGCCGCATCCTGGGTTCTGTCACGACGCCTCGACCGGGCGAGCTGCTGACGCCGCTGGGCAGGCCGGGAGAGTTCGACTTCCGCCTGCTCGCCGTCGACCCCGCGTCGCGCGGGCGTCGCGTGGGCAGCATCCTCACCGACTTCGTCATCGACCTCGCCCGCGAGCGCGGGGCCGAGCGCGTGGTCATGAACAGTGGAACTGAGATGACCACCGCGCACGGACTCTATGAGCGGCGCGGCTTCTCACGCATGCCCGATCGAGAGAACCCTCCCGGTATCGAGCCGTCGCGCGCCTACGGCCTCGAGCTTCAAGAGAGGCGCGCGACGACCGACTAGTTCTTGACCGCGTACGACCCGGTGCGCAACTCGTCGAGGATGCTGGGGCCGTTGGGCTCCCAGCCCAGGTCGATGCGAGCAGCGCTTCCTCTTGCCTGCTGATCGAGCAGCAGCGCGTCTGCGAACGGCTCGCCCAGGCGTGCGTACGTCTCCTCCACGGTCTGTGCCTCGACACGGGAGTCGAGGCCCTGGCCGAACGCCGCGGCCTCGCCGATCTCGTGCACTGTCGGGTTCTCGCCGCTGGCACCGATGTAGGTCGAGCCCGACTCGCCGAGGTCGAAAGCGAGGATGTAGAGCTCGGCCAGGTCGTCGACGTGCACGGTCGTCCAATGCTGCGATCCATCGCCGATGAGCTTCACGGCGGGTGTCGCGTCGCCGTCGTGGTCGCCGGTGAAGAGCGCGGCGATCCCCGCGCCGTGTCCGAACACGACGGCCGGAGCGATCAGCGTGGTCGAGACGCCCTGCGCGCCGAGTACGCGCTTCTCGATCTCCTCGCGCCAGGCCACGATGGCCGGTGCGTTGCGGGGCGAATCCTCCGTGATGTCGGAATTGCTTCCCCAGACCCAGATTCCGCCCGTGTGCACGTAGCGCTTGTCGCTTCCTTCGAGTCCCGCGAAGACGGCCGTCACGAATGCGTCGTCGGCATCACGGCTGGAGTCGTCGCCGGGGGCGGCGAGGTGGATGACGCCGTCGCTTGCGATCGCCTGCTCCGTCACGAGTTCGGTATCGGTGATGTCACCGATCACCGCGGTCGCCCCCAGGGCCTCGATCTTTGCCGCCTTCTCGGGCGAGCGCACCAGGGCGGTCACATCGCGCCCCTGCAGTCGGAGTTGGCGGAGGACTGCGGATCCGATGTAGCCGGTGGCACCGGTAAGAAAAATACTCATGACCATATTCAACCGCGCCGAACTGTCTACTGCCCCCGCAACGTGACGAAAAGCGTCGGCCACGAACAACGTGAGAGAATGGGCGCTTACCCGCCGTACGACACAAGAGGAACGCGTGAGCCCGCTAGCTAACAAGGCCCTGGAGCCGGCATCCACCGACCCCGCGTTCATTCGCAATTTCTGCATCATCGCCCACATCGACCACGGCAAGTCCACGCTGGCCGACCGCATGCTGCAGATCACCGGAGTCGTCAGCGACCGTGACATGCGCGCT
This sequence comes from Agreia pratensis, assembly GCF_900177685.1. Lineage (GTDB taxonomy): Bacteria > Actinomycetota > Actinomycetes > Actinomycetales > Microbacteriaceae > Agreia > Agreia pratensis. The sequence continues at coordinate 60,972 of NZ_FXAY01000006.1, read as the reverse complement.
CAGTACCTCGACCGCATGGACATCGAGCGTGAACGCGGTATCACCATCAAGAGCCAGGCCGTGCGCATGCCGTGGTCGCTCGAGGGTCAGACCTACGCGCTCAACATGATCGACACCCCCGGCCACGTCGACTTCACCTATGAGGTGTCACGCTCGCTCGCGGCGTGCGAGGGCGCGCTCCTGCTCGTCGACGCCGCCCAAGGCATCGAGGCGCAGACACTGGCGAATCTCTACCTCGCGCTCGACAACGACCTCACGATCATCCCTGTTCTCAACAAGATCGACCTGCCCGCAGCAGACCCCGACAAGTATGCGCAGGAGCTGGCCAGCCTCATCGGCGGCAAGCCCGAAGACGTGCTGCGGGTCTCGGGCAAGACCGGCGTCGGCGTTCCCGAGCTCCTCGACCGCCTCACGGCCCTCGTTCCTGCACCCCAGGGCGATCCGGATGCCGCGGCTCGCGCCATGATCTTCGACTCGGTCTACGACTCCTACCGCGGCGTCGTCACCTACGTTCGAATGATCGACGGACAGCTCTCGCCGCGCGAGAAGATCCAGATGATGTCGACCCGTGCCACTCACGAGATCCTCGAGATCGGTGTGTCGTCGCCGGAGCCGACCCCCAGCAAGGGACTCGGCGTCGGTGAGGTCGGCTACCTGATCACGGGTGTGAAAGACGTGCGCCAGTCCAAGGTCGGCGACACGGTCACCACCCACTCGAAGCCGGCCACCGTGGCGCTTCCGGGTTACACGGAGCCACTGCCGATGGTGTTCTCGGGTCTGTACCCGATTGACGGCACCGACTACCCGGCCCTTCGAGACGCGCTCGACAAGCTCAAGCTCAGTGACGCCTCGCTGGTCTACGAGCCCGAGACCTCGGTCGCCCTCGGCTTCGGCTTCCGCTGCGGATTCCTCGGGCTTCTGCACCTCGAGATCATCAACGAGCGCCTCGAGCGCGAGTTCGGTCTCGACCTCATCGCCACCGCGCCGAGCGTCATCTACGAGGTCACCACCGAAGACAAGAAGACCGTCACGGTCACCAACCCGAGCGAGTTCCCCTCGGGCAAGATCACGAGCGTTCACGAACCGGTGGTCAAGGCCGCGATCCTGGCGCCGAAAGACTATGTCGGTGTCATCATGGAGCTCTGCCAGAGCCGTCGCGGCACACTGCTCGGCATGGAGTTCCTCGGAGAAGACCGCGTCGAGATCCGCTACAACATGCCACTCGCCGAGATCGTCTTCGACTTCTTCGACAGCCTCAAGTCGAAGACGGCCGGCTACGCATCGCTCGACTACGAGCCCATCGGAGATCAGGAGGCCGACCTCGTGAAGGTCGACATCCTGCTGCAGGGCGAACAGGTCGACGCGTTCAGCGCGATCGTCCACCGCGACAAGGCCCAGGCATACGGCGCCCTCATGACAGAGCGTCTGCGCAAGCTCATTCCGCGCCAGCAGTTCGAGGTGCCCATCCAGGCTGCGATCGGCGCGCGCATCATCGCCCGCGAGTCGATCCGCGCCATGCGAAAAGACGTGCTGGCCAAGTGTTACGGCGGTGACATCAGCCGTAAGCGCAAGCTCCTCGAGAAGCAGAAAGAGGGCAAGAAGCGCATGAAGATGGTCGGTCGCGTCGAGGTGCCCCAAGGCGCATTCATTGCTGCCCTGTCTGGCGACACAGAGACGAAGAAAGAAAAGAAGTAGCCGATGCTGCAGCGATCCACCCACACGGGCCAGTCTCTGACCTATGCGGCCGTCGGAGCTTCGCAGGCTGCCGACCTCATGTTCTACCCGCCCAAGGGGTACAAGCCGGCCGAAGACAGCATCCGCATAGGATCGGGGCGCGAACGCTTCGAAGCTGCCGCAGCGACTCTGCTGGCCTGGGGTGTGCAGAAGAACAGCGGCATCGATGTCTCGAACATCGAGCTGCCCACTCCGAGCGACACCGACTACGCGGGGCTCGTCTACGACGCCGACGGCACTCCGCTGGCCGCTCGTGATGTGAATCCCGAACTCACCTATTCCGAAGACGGAACGCCGCAGATCTCTGCCGGTGTCACGGCTGATCTGCGCATCCGGGCGTATGGCCGTGTCGTCACGGCGCCCGTGCGGGTCGTGCTCGTCATCGACGAGCCGAACGAGGCCGGCTTCGCTTACGGAACCCTGCCCGGGCACCCGGAAGAGGGCGAGGAGAGCTTCGTCGTCACACATGAGCCCGACGACTCCGTCTGGTTCACAGTGCGCTCGTTCTCGCGCGGCAGCACAGCGTTCTTTCGAGCGGTCTCGCCATTGCTTCGCCGCCAACAGCGTCTGATGACGAAGCGCTATCTGCGAGCGCTCCTTCCCGGTCGCGCCGCGTGAGCACCCACGGCGCGATTGGTCGGCGCTGATGGCGTCGGCGCTCCCGCTAGGCGATCCCGCACCGCTCGATGGTCTGCTCCCCGTAGGCTCCGACCGTGACGCCGACTCTCGCAACTTCGGCGTCTATCTGCACGTGCCCTTCTGTCGTGTGCGCTGCGGCTATTGCGACTTCAACACTTATACGGCCACCGAGCTGCGGGGTGCCAAGCAGTCCGACTACGCGTCTCAGGCGGTGGTCGAAGTCGACCTCGCTCGTCGTGTACTCGAGCAGTCGGGCGTGCCTTCTCGAGAGGTGTCGACGGTCTTCTTCGGCGGCGGAACGCCGACATTGCTGCCCGCCGAGAACCTCGTGCGCATGCTCGCGGCCGTCCGCGACGCGTGGGGGCTGCAGCAGGGCGCCGAGGTCACGACAGAGGCGAACCCCGACAGTGTCGACGCCGATTACCTGAAGACCCTCGCCGACGCCGGATTCACTCGGGTCAGCTTCGGCATGCAGTCCGCCGTGCCTCATGTGCTGCGCACCCTCGATCGCACGCACGATCCCGAGCGGGTGCCGCTCGTGGTCGAATGGGCACGCGAGGCCGGGCTCCAGGTGAGCCTCGACCTCATCTATGGCACACCGGGGGAGTCGCTCGAGAACTGGCGCACCTCGCTCGAGAGCGCCTTGGCCTCCCGGCCCGATCACCTTTCGGCTTACGCGCTCATCGTCGAGCAGGGAACGAAGCTGGCTCGTCAGATCAAGTCAGGCGAGGTCGCGGAGCCCGACGACGATCTCGAGGCCGACATGTACGAGTTGGCCGACGAGATGCTCGCGGCTGCCGGGTACTCCTGGTACGAGGTCAGTAACTGGGCGGCGAACGACACATTCGTCTCGCGGCACAATCTCGCGTACTGGCAGGGACACGACTGGTGGGGCATCGGCCCCGGAGCTCACAGCTACGTCGGCGACACACGATGGTGGAACGTCAAGCATCCCGCCGCCTACGCTGAGCGCATCGCGGCCGGCCATTCGCCGGCCGCCGGCCGCGAGACTCTGGATGCGACGACCCGCGAGACAGAGCGGGTCCTGCTCCTGACGCGCATCCGTGAGGGCCTGCGCATCGACTCGCTTGCGGCAGAGCCGAGGCGAGAGGTCGCAGGATTGATCGCCGATGGCCTCGTCGACGGGCGCTCGGCCATCCAGGGCGCGGTTGTCCTCACCCTGAGGGGAAGGCTGCTCGCCGACGCCGTGGTCAGGCGTCTGACGAGCTAGCCTTCGTTACTTGACGAAGCGGATGGTCAACGGATAGCGGTAGAACTCTCCCGCGTTCGCCTTGACGGCGGCGATGACCATGAAGATGATCGCCGCGACAGCGAGCGGCAACGCCAGGATCGTTCCGATGAAGAACGTCACGAAGCCGAGGAGCACCGTGGCGGTCAGGTAGATCGCCAGAGAGATCTGAAAGTTCAGTTCCTCGAGCGTGTGCTGGCGAATGAAGTCTCCTCGGTCTTTCAAGACGAGATAGCCGACGAGCGCGGGCACGAATCCGAAGAGGATTCCACCGAGGTGAATAAGTGTCGCCCAGAGGCGTTGGTCTTGCGGCGCCATCGGAGGTTGCGCCTGATACGAGGCGTTGGACGGAGGCGGGGCTGATGTCATGTTGACCATTAAAGCAAAGAAGCGCCGAGCGACACGAGGTGTCGACCGGCGCTCCTGACGTATTCGTCTACTTGATGAGACGGAGGGCGAACGGGTAACGGTAGGTGCCGCCGCCGTTCACCTTGACTCCGCCGATGATCGGGAAGACGATCTGGGCGGCCCAGATCGCCAGTACGAGGATCAGCGCGAGGATCGGTCCGACGATCGGGATCAGTCCGAGGATGATGGCGAGAATCGAATAGGCGACCCAGGCGATGGCGATCGTGATCTGGTAGTTCAGCGACTCCTTGCCTTCCTGGTTGGTCAGGGGACCGCGGTCTTTGGCAACGAGCCAGATGATCAGAGGCGGAACGAAGCTGAGAACGCCGCCGAAGTGCGCGAGCGACGCCCAGAGCTTGTCGTCGGACTGGCTGAACGGTGCGCCCGGGGCCGCGGCGGGTTGGGGCGTGTATCCGGGCGGCGGCGTCTGGCCACCGGTCGGAGCGCCATACTGCGGAGCGCCGTACTGCGGAGCGCCGGACTGCGGGGGAACGGATCCGCCGGCGGGCGTGCCGAAGTCGGGGGGAACCTGGCCTGCGGGCGGCGTGTAGGGAGGGGGCGTCGGCCCGCCCGCACCCGAGGGGTTCTCAGGAGTTGCGTTGGGATCGGACATGAGTCGCGGCCTTTCGTCGCTGGATGGGGGCTTCCAGCACAAGATACTGCGCAACTCGTCTGGTGGGCAATGATCCGCCGATGCCGTCAGCGAGATATAATTGGCACTCAGGATCTCCGAGTGCCAATCGTTCGCGAGACTGAGCAGACGAAAGAGTGCAGACGAGAGGGAGGTGTCGCGACATGGTGTCAGACCGCAGCCTCGAAGTGCTCCGCGTCATCGTTCAAGACTATGTGGCCTCCCGTGAGCCCGTCGGCTCCAAGTCGATCGTCGATCGGCACTCATTCGGTGTCTCAGCGGCCACCATCCGAAACGACATGGCGCTCCTCGAAGAAGAAGAGTTGATCACGGCCCCTCACACGTCGTCGGGTCGCATACCGACAGACAAGGGATATCGCTTGTTCGTCGACCACCTGGCCGACCTCAAGCCGTTGACGTCGGCTCAGCGTCAAGCGATCGAGACCTTCCTCGGCGAGTCCGCCGATCTCGACGACGTTCTCGCACGAACCGTGAGGCTTCTCAGCCAGCTCACCCGACAGGTGGCCATGGTGCAGTATCCGTCGCTGCAGCAGGCGCGGTTCCGTCACCTCGAGGTGGTCGCGCTCGCGCCGCAGAAACTCCTTCTCGTCGTCATCACCGACTCCGGGCACGTCGACCAGCGCGTCGTCGATGTTCCCGGTGAGGTCGACGTCGATTTCATCGGCGAACTCCGCGCCAAGCTCAACACGGCGCTCGCGGGCGTCGGCGTCGTCGAGGCGGCCGCTCGCCTCGGCGAGCTTCCTGGCATGTTCGCGGCGTCCCGGATGCCCGTGGTGCGGGTCATCGTCGCATCCATCGCCGATCACGTCGCGGCCACGCGCCACGACAGACTGGTCATCGCCGGCGCGTCCAATCTCGTGCGTACCGAGAACGACTTCCACGGCAGCATCCTGCCCGTGCTCGAGGCAGTCGAAGAACAGGTCGTTCTGCTGCGACTGTTCAGCGAACTCGAAGCCGATCAGCGTGGCGTCTCGGTGAGCATCGGCCGCGAGAACGCGCCGTTCGGCCTGGGCGAGACGTCCATCCTCGCGAGCGGTTACAGTGCGCAGGGCGGTTCTCTCGCGCACCTCGGCGTGCTCGGCCCGACGCGCATGGACTACTCGAGCAACATCGCTGCCGTGCGCGCGGTGGCTCGCTACCTCTCGCGCGCTCTCGGAGAGAGTTGACCCCGTTTCCCGGCTCGTCGTCTCGGCGTTGCCCCCATCTGACAGAACGCTGCCGCTCCACGGCCAGCGAATCCCGACTTATAAGGAGAGGCCCGCGTGGCTGACCATTACGACGTGCTCGGCGTAGACAAGAGCGCCACCCCCGAAGAGATAAAGAAGGCCTATCGGCGGCTGGCGCGCGAGCTGCACCCCGATGTGAACTCCGCGCCCGACGCAGAAGAGAAGTTCAAGGCGGTGACGCATGCCTACGATGTGCTGAGCGATCCAGGCCAGCGCCGCGACTACGACCGAGGGCCCCAGCAGGGCTTCCCTGGAGGACAGGGCGGATTCGGAGGCTTCGGCGACATCTTCGAGACCTTCTTCGGGGCGCAGGGGGGCTCACGAGGTCCGAAGTCGCGCGAGGAGCGCGGCCAAGATGCCCTGCTGCGCGTCGAGATCGACCTCGGCGAGGTCATCTTCGGAACACACCGCGACCTCGAGGTCGACACGGCCGTGGTCTGCGAAACCTGCAACGGCTCGTGCTGCCAGCCCGGCACATCCCCCGTCACCTGCGATATCTGCGGTGGCAGCGGCCAGATTCAGCGCGCTGTGCGCTCGCTTCTCGGCAACGTCATGACGAGCGCCCCCTGCGGCACGTGCCGCGGCTACGGCACCGTCATCCCCGCTCCCTGCGTCACCTGCCAGGGCCAGGGGCGCGTGCGTGCGCGGCGGTCGATCCCCGTCGACATCCCTGCCGGCGTCGACACGGGCCTGCGTCTGCAGCTCATCGGCCAGGGTGAGGTCGGCCCGGCGGGCGGACCGAATGGCGATCTGTACCTTGAGATGAAGGTGCGCCACCACGACATCTTCAGCCGAAACGGCGACGACATCCTGTGCACACTCGAGGTCTTCATGTGGGATGCGGTGCTCGGCACGACCTCCAGCGTCACCGCCCTCGACGGCGACATCGAAGTAGAGATCAAGCCCGGCACGCAGAGCGCAGAGATCATCACGGTGAAGGGCCGCGGAATCACCCATCTTCGCGGACAGGGTCGCGGCGACCTCAAGATCGGAGTGCAGGTGACGACGCCCACGAAGCTCGACCACAAGCAGAAAGAGCTGGTGAAGCAGCTCGCGAAAGCGCACAAGTATCCTGCCCCCAACCTGGGACACTTCCAGCAGGGCCTGTTCGCCAAGCTGCGCGACCGCTTCCTCAACGTCTAGGACTGTACGGTGAGTTCCCTCTTCCTGCGCGCCGACCTCGCCGACGCCCCGCACGCCGTCGGAGACGGCGTCGCGCTGGCCGGTCCCGAGGCGCGTCACGCGGTGACGGTCAATCGTCTCCGGATCGGCGAGGTCATCTCCATCGGAGATGGTGCGGGGCTCGTGGTGCGCGGCCCGATCGTGACGGTCGAGCCCGCGGCGCTCGAGATCAGGGTCGAGTCGTCGACTCTCGATGCCGCGCCCGTTCCCGAGGTGTGGTTGGCCCAGGCACTTGCCAAGGGAGACCGAGACGAACTGGCCGTTCAGGCGGCGACCGAGCTCGGCGCATCCGGGGTCATACCCTGGGCGGCCGAGCGGTCGGTGTCGAAGTGGACGGGCGCGAAGGTCGCGAAGGGCATGGAGCGCTGGGGCGCCATCGTGCGAGAGGCCGCGAAGCAGTCGATCCGCGCGTGGGTGCCCTCGATCGAGCAGCACATGAACACCAAGCAGCTCGCTCGACTCGCCGAACACGCCACACTGCTGGTGCTCGACCCGACCGCAGAGGCCCGCCTCTCTGAGGTGGCATTGCCGGCGGATGCGCAGGTGCTCATTCTCGTGGTCGGTCCCGAGGGGGGCATCGCGCCCCACGAACTCGACCTCTTCGAGAGCCGGGGAGCCATTCGAGTGCGACTGGGCGATGAGATTCTGCGCACGTCGACGGCGGGTCCATCCGCGCTGTCCGTGCTCAACGTACGGCTGAACCGCTGGTGACGGGCACGTTCCCGGGCTGTGCCGAGAGCGAACGCGCCCGGCGCCGCCTGCTGCGGCGAAGCCGACGCTCTTAAGATAGAGACATGTCAACCTCAGGCGATTCACCCTCGATCTTCTCGCTCATCGTCGCGCGCGAGATTCCCGCCACGATCATTGCCGAGACCGATACGGTCATCGCGTTCGAAGACATCGCCCCGAAGGCGCCCGTGCACGTTCTCGTCGTGCCGAAGACCGAGAAGTATCGCAATGTCGTCGAGCTCGCCGCTGGCGATCCTGCGCTGCTCGCCGAGGTGGTGGCGCTCGCATCTCATATCGCCGACGAGCGTGCCGGCGGCGAGTTCCGACTGGTCTTCAACACGGGCGAGGCCGCGGGTCAGACCGTTTTCCATGTGCACGCGCATGTTCTCGCTGGCGATCTCGGAGAGGGTTCTCTTGCCGCCGGCTGAGGGCTCAGCGCAGGGTGAAGCGCGCATCCACATAGACGGCATCGCCATGGTGCGCCTGCTTGGGCCGCAGGATCGCCTTCTCTCGACGATCGAGAAGCAGTACCCGGGCGTCGATGTGCATGTCAGGGGCAATGATGTCACTCTCACAGGGCTCGATGCCGACGAGGTCGATGCGGCCAGGCGGCTCGTCGAAGAACTTCTCCTTATGATCAAGAACGGACAGGATTTGACCTCCACCGAAGTCACCTCGAGTGCTGCGATCCTCGACGCCGACAAGGGCGCGAGTCCGGTGGATCTGCTCGGGCAGGCGATTCTCTCGACCAGGGGCAAGAGCATCCGGCCGAAGACGGCGGGTCAGAAGGCCTATGTCGACGCGATCGACGAGAACACCATCGTCTTCGGAATCGGGCCGGCCGGCACGGGCAAGACCTACCTCGCGATGGCCAAGGCCGTGCAGGCGCTGCAGCGCAAAGAGGTCAATCGCATCATTCTCACGCGCCCCGCCGTCGAAGCGGGGGAGCGTCTCGGCTACCTTCCCGGGAGCCTGACCGACAAGATCGATCCGTATCTGCGGCCTCTGTACGACGCGCTCAACGAGATGCTCGATCCCGAGGTCGTTCCGAAGCTGCTTGCCGCGGGAACGATCGAGGTCGCGCCGCTCGCCTACATGCGCGGGCGCACGCTCAACGATTCGTTCATCGTGCTCGACGAAGCCCAGAACACCACGCCGGAGCAGATGAAGATGTTCCTCACCCGCCTGGGCTTCGGCTCGCGCATGGTGATCACGGGCGATATCACCCAGGTCGATCTGCCCATGGGCACGAGCGGTCTGCAATTGGTGACACGAGTCCTGGGAGACATCGACGACATCCACTTTGCCACCATGACGAGCGCGGATGTCGTGCGGCACACGCTGGTAGGACAGATCGTCGACGCCTACACGAAATACGACCAGATTCAGATGGCCAAGAAGGCCGGCGACACGATCGGCGCCTCCGAGCGAGACCAAAGGTACAAGAAGACGCGATGAGCATCGAGATCAACAACGAGTCCGCGATTCCTGTCGATGAGACGGCCATTCTGCGGCTCGCGACCTACGCGCTCGATCAGCTCCACGTGCATCCCGACGCCGAGCTGGCCATCGTGCTGGTCGACGAGGCCGCGATGGAACAGCTTCACGTGCAGTGGATGGACGAGCCCGGGCCCACGGATGTCCTGAGCTTTCCCATGGACGAGCTGCGTCCGGGTACCGAAGACGCACCGACCCCTCCCGGGCTGCTCGGAGACATCGTGCTGTGCCCTCAGGTGGCTGAAGTGCAGGCTGTCGGTGCCGGGCACACGACCCTCGACGAGTTGCAGCTCCTGACCGCCCACGGGGTTCTCCACCTTCTCGGATTCGATCACGCAGAACCCGACGAGGAGAAAGAGATGTTCGGTCTGCAGCGTGACATTCTCACCGGCTTCGCGGCCACCGAGCGTCGCCGTCGTACATGATCACTGCACTCTTTCTGATCGCCGCTTTCCTTCTCGTGGCGCTGGGAGGGCTGTTCGCGGCGACGGATTCGGCCCTCGTCGTACTCTCCCGGGGTGACATCGCCGAACTTGCCGAGAAGTACAGGGCGAAGAGATCGCTGCGTGCAATCGCGACGGATCCGAGCCCCCATATGAACGCGGTGAACTTCGCCCGCGTCGTCTCGGAGACGACCGCCGCGGTTCTCGTCACGATCGTGCTGTCGGTCTGGATCGAGGGGCCATGGCTGGTCCTTCTGTTCGCTGCCCTGATCATGACGACGGTGTCGTTCGTTCTGGTCGGATCGAGCCCACGCAGTGTGGGCCGGGCTCATCCAGAGGCCGTGATCGGTCTGACGGCCTTCCTGGTGCACGCTCTCCGAGTGGTTCTCGGCCCTATCGCCGGGGCTCTCGTCTCGTTCGGCAATCGAGTCACGCCCGGCCGTCCGCGATCTGCGGCTTTCACCTCCGAGCAGCAGCTGCTCAGCATGGTCGACGAGGCGACAGAGCTCGACGTGCTCGAAGAAGAGGATCGCGAACTCATCCACTCGATCATCGACTTCTCCGACACGGTGGTGCGCGAGGTCATGATTCCGCGCACCGACATGGTGACGGTGGATGTGACGGCGACGGTCGGGCAGGGCATGGGCCTGTTCCTGAGTACCGGCGTCTCACGTATGCCCGTGGTGGCCGACGATGTCGACGAGATCGTCGGCATCCTGTATCTGCGTGATGTCGCGCGGCTCAGCTATGAGAAGCCGAACAAGGTCGACAAGACGGCCGTGGGTAAGTTGGCCCGTCCTGCACTTTTTGTTCCCGAGTCGAAAAAAGTTGACGACACGCTGCGACAGATGCAGCTCGACTCGAACCATCTGGCCATGGTTGTGGATGAGTACGGCGGAATCGCCGGCCTCGTCACCCTCGAAGACCTGATCGAGGAGCTGGTCGGAGACATCTCCGACGAGTACGACAGGGAGATCGTGGAGGTTGAGACAGTGTCACCTGGTGTCTACCGTGTCAGCGCTCGACTGCCGGTCGATGAACTCGGCGAATTGTTCGACCTCGAACTAGACGACGACGACGTCGACTCGGTGGGAGGCCTCCTCTCGAAAGAGCTGGGCCGACTTCCGTCAAGCGGCTCCCGGGTCTCGGCGAACGGCCTTGTGCTGACCGCCGAGCGAACCGAGGGCCGCCGCAAAAGAATCAGCACCGTTCTGGTGCAACGAGACACGTCGGCGACGCCGACCGTCTCAGAGAGAGGATCCGAGTGACCGACTCCGGCACCGAAGAAACGAACGACTTCCGAGCGGGGTTCGTCTCGTTCGTGGGGCGTCCCAACGTCGGCAAATCGACTCTGACCAACGCCCTCGTGGGCGAGAAGGTGGCGATCACCTCCTCGAAGCCCCAGACGACGAGGCGGGCCATCCGCGGTATCGTGCACCGCGAAGACGGTCAGCTGATCCTCGTCGACACCCCCGGTATGCACCGGCCGCGCACCCTTCTGGGTGAGCGTCTCAACGCGATCGTTCAGACCACCCTCGGCGACGTCGACGTGATCGGCTTCTGTATCCCGGCGAATGAGAAGCTCGGCCCCGGCGACAGGTTCATCAACGAGCAGCTCGAGAGCTTTCCCAAGGCGAAGAAGGTCGCCATCGTCACCAAGATCGATGCGGCATCGCGTCCGGCGGTCGCCGAGCAGCTCCTCGCCGTGTCCGAGCTGCGCGACTGGGCGGCCGTGGTTCCCGTGTCTGCCCAGAGCAGCATCCAGCTCGACATCCTCTCTGCCGAGCTCATCCGCCTCCTTCCCGTCTCTCCCCAGCTGTATCCGACCGAGCAGACGACCGACGAAGGGCTCGAGGCGCGCATCTCCGAGTTCATTCGCGAGGCCGCGCTCGAGGGGGTGCACGACGAGCTGCCCCACTCGCTGGCCGTCACCATCGACGACATCATCGAGCGCGACGATCGCGAGCTCGTCGAGATCTATGCGAACGTGTTCGTCGAGCGCGACAGCCAGAAGGCCATCATCATCGGAAAGGGCGGATCGCGGCTGGGCGCTGTCGGTGCCACCGCCCGCGAGCAGATCGAGCCCCTCATCGGCAAGCAGGTGTTTCTCAGTCTGCGAGTCAAGGTGGCGAAAGACTGGCAGCGTGACCCCAAGCAACTCGGGCGACTCGGATTCTGACGCCTTCGTGTCAGTTTTCAGGCTTGTGCGACCGGTAGCCTGTAACCCGTGATCACGAAAGAGAATCCGTTCGGCCAGGTACTCGTGGCCCTCGTCACCCCGTTCACAGCCGACGGAGAGGTCGACTGGCCGAGCGTCGAGAAGCACATCGACAACGTCATCAACCACGGAGCCGACGGCATCGTGGTGTCGGGAACGACGGGGGAGACCTCGACTCTCACCGACGCGGAGAAGTTGCAGCTTGTGCAGGTCGCCAAGTCGGTGTCGGCGGGGCGCGCGAAGGTGCTGACCGGAGGCGGGTCGAACGAGACCGCGCACGCGATGCAGCTTGCTCGTCAGAGCGAAAAGGCGGGTGCCGACGGCAACCTCGTCGTCACCCCGTACTACAACAAGCCCACTCAGGCCGGCCTGCTTACGCACTTCCGCATGATCGCCGATTCGACCGATCTGCCCGTTATCCTCTACGACATCCCCGGGCGCACGGGCGTGCCAATCAAGTACGAGACGATCCTCCGTCTCGCTAAGCACCCCAACATCCTCGCTATCAAAGACGCCAAGGGCGATTTCAGCGAGGTCAGCCGCGTGATCAATCAGACCGACCTCATGTACTTCTCCGGCGACGACGCCAACGTCCTGCCGCACCTCTCGATCGGTGCGACCGGGCTCATCGGCGTCACCAACAACATCGCATCAGGCCCGTACCGCACGATGGTCGACGCCGTGAATGCTGGCGATCTCGCGACCGCGACCGCGGCGCACCAGTCGCTCGAGCCGCTCGTGCGCGCCGTCATGACCCACGTTCCCGGCACGGTCGCCGCCAAATATATTCTTCACGGCCTCGGCCGTATCGGTAGTCCCCGCGTTCGGTTGCCGCTTGTCGGCCCCGAAGAGTGGGAAGCCGCGCAGATCGAGAACGAGATCGACCTGGTCAAGGGGATTCCCTCGATCGACTTCACCAACTTCCGCCCCGACCGCAACGCCGCCGCCGGCGGCGCTCTGCCGAAGGTCGCGGGCACAACACGCTAGCCCGTCACCACGGGCTGGTATTCACCAGCTAGGAGGGCACATGCCCATTACCGCATACGAACCACGACCTCTCGCCAAAGACACCCTCCGGGTCATCCCCGTCGGTGGCCTCGGCGAGATCGGCCGAAACATGACCGTCTTCGAGATCAACGGCAAGCTGCTGATCGTCGACTGCGGTGTCCTCTTCCCCGAGGAGCACCAGCCCGGCGTAGATCTGATCCTGCCCGACTTCTCGATCGTGCGCGATCGCCTCGACGACGTTCTCGGCATCGTTCTCACCCACGGACACGAAGACCACATCGGCGCCGTTCCCTATCTGCTTCGTCTGAAGCGCGACATCCCCCTCATCGGGTCTGGACTCACCCTCGCGCTGATCGAGGCGAAGCTCAAAGAACACCGCATCAAGCCCTACACGCTCACTGTGGCCGAGGGGCAGACCGAGCAGTTCGGCCCGTTCGAACTCGAGTTCGTGGCCGTCAACCACTCCATTCCCGACGCACTGGCCGTCGCGATCAAGACGGTCGCAGGCAATGTGCTGCACACGGGCGACTTCAAGATGGATCAGCTTCCGCTCGACAATCGCCTCACCGACCTTCGTGCCTTTGCGCGCCTCGGCGAAGAGGGCATCGACCTCTTCCTGGTCGACTCGACCAATGCCGACGTTCCCGGCTTCACCGCTCTCGAGCGTTCCATCGGTCCGGTACTCGACGACGTCATCCGTCGAGCGCCGCGCCGCGTCGTCGTCGCCAGCTTCTCGAGCCACGTGCACCGCGTGCAGCAGGTTCTGGATGCCGCGCACAACAACGGTCGTCGGGTCGCCCTCCTGGGTCGCTCGATGGTGCGCAACATGCAGATCGCCGCAGAGCTCGGGTACCTCAAAGTGCCCGAGAACGTGCTCATCGACTTCAAGAAGGCCGGGGACATCCCCGACAACAAGATCGTCTACATGTCCACCGGATCACAGGGTGAGCCGATGGCCGTACTGAGCCGCATGGCCAACGGCGAGCACCAGGTGGAGATCGGGGAGAACGACACGGTCATCCTTGCCTCGAGCCTCATTCCCGGCAACGAGAACGCGGTCTACCGCATCATCAACGGCCTCATGAAACTCGGCGCCAACGTCGTGCACAAGGGCAACGCCAAAGTGCACGTCTCCGGACACGCCGCCGCAGGCGAGCTCCTCTACTGCTACAACATCCTCAAGCCGAAGAACGTGCTGCCCGTGCACGGCGAGCAGCGTCACCTGGTGGCCAACGCCAAACTGGCCCAGCAGACAGGCGTCCCCGAAGAGAACACGATCATCGCCGAAGACGGCACGGTCATCGATCTGAAAGACGGCGTCGCCTCGGTCGTCGGCCAGTACGACCTCGGATTCGTGTACGTCGACGGTTCCAGCGTCGGAGAGATCACGGATGCCGACCTCAAGGACCGCCGCATCCTCGGCGAGGAGGGCTTCATCTCGATCATCGTCGTGATCGAAGCTCAGACCGGTCGAGTCGTCGTCGGACCTGAGATTCACGCCAAGGGCTTCGCCGAAGACGAATCGGTCTTCGACGATGTGAAGCCGAAGATCGTCGCGGCCCTGGCCGAGGCATCCAAAAACGGTATGCACGACCAGCACGCGATGCAGCAGGTCGTCCGACGCACGGTTGGACGGTGGGTCAACACCTCCTACCGTCGTCGACCGATGATCGTTCCCCTCGTCATCGAGGCGTAGTCACGGAGTAACAGAGTCAGGAGGGTCCGGCGAGTGTCGCCGGACCCTTCGTCGTTCCTGGCGCACCACTCGACCCATTCGTCGACGTGGCAGCGAGTGCGAGCATCACCAGCCCGGCTGCGAGAAGGAGCATCGCCGCGGTGCCGAGGCCGGGGTAGATGTGCCCAGGTTGAACGAGGCATGCGCCGATGACGGCGATGACACCGCCTACGAGCGCGCGCAGACGTGCATGCATTGCCACTGCCACTGTCGCCGCAACGCACGCCAGAACAAGGGAGATCACGCCGATCAGGCCCAGCGTGCGGGCGACCTCGTAGATGGGCGCTTTGCCGTCTGTGACACCAGCCACCTGAAGCGTTCCGGCCGCGACGCCTGCAAGAAGGTCGAGTGACGTATAGAAGGTCGCGAATCCGTACCCGCCCACGGCGGCGATCCAGCCGAGAAGGCGATTCGATCGGCGCGCGATCAGCCAGGGCCCGAGCCCGACCAGGGGAAAAAGAGGGATGAGGATCAGGTGCATCATCTGCCAGATCGAGGCCGTGGCGTCGGTCAGGTGGTGCGGATGCAAGAGACCGATGAGCGCGCAGACCACGGCGGGTAGAGACGCGACGAGGACGAGGCGCAGGCGAGATGACATGGCACGAGGGTACGCCGGAATTCAGACACCCGGCTCGCGCAACCGGTGATCGTCGGTGCCCACGGGTAGCGTGAGCGCATGGCTACGAGTACCAAGTCGACCTCTCGCGCACGCGGAGCGTCCTCAGGTCGTTCGGGTGCGTCTACGGGCGCCCGGAAGACACCCACACGTGCGGCCGCGACCCAGAAGACTGTTCGGCTGAACCCCGCCGCGAAACAGGATCGTGGTCCGGGCATCGCAAGCCGCGCGTGGCTCGGCATGGCTCACGTCGTCGGTGGCGCCTTCCGTGCCTTCTCTCCGGCAGAATTCGACAAGGCCGAGCGGCGCGACGGAGTGCCCTTCCTGCTCGTGCTGCTGGCGATCGCCGGCGCCGTCGTCGAGTGGTTCCTCGTCTCGAACGCCGTCGCCGTCACGATCGAAGCGTGGACATTCGGCCTCCTCTTCGGGCGAGTGGCATATGCGCTTCCCGTCGTGCTCATCCTGCTGGCGGCATGGCTGTTCCGGCACCCGAGTTCCGTGCACAACAACGGTCGAATCGGCATCGGGCTCGGCCTCATGCTCATCACCGTGTCGTCGTTGTGCCACATCTACGGCGGACAGCCGAACCCCTCGGGTGGCCAGCTCGCCTCGGGCGGCGGAATCTTCGGCTGGGTCCTCGCGGCGCCGCTGGTCGCACTCATCACGCCTATCGGTGCCACGGTTGTGGTCTCGGCTCTCCTGCTGCTGAGCGTCTTCATCCTCACCAAGACACCGCCGAACCGCATCGGCTCTCGTCTTCGCGAGCTCTATGCCTACCTGTTCGGCGCGGCATTCCCCGACGAGGCTGAGCACCGTGAGGCGAAGAAGGCGGCGAAGGCAGAAAAGGCTCTGAAGGCCCATGCGGGCACCGAGGCCCTGTCGACCGAGCAGATCGATCTCGCGGCGCGCGACGTCGACTCCGAAGGTCTCCCGTGGTGGAGGCGCAACTCGTCGCAGCGTGAAGAAGATCCTGAGTTCGACGCTCCCGCGATGGCTCCGCGAGTCGAGGATCGAACCCCGATCGCCGATGAGCCATTCGCCAGCGCCGCCAGCGTCGTCGATCCCGACGACGCAGACGAGGCGGCCCGAGCGGGTTTGCTCGACGACATGAAGGCCGCCGAAAATGCGGTTCGACGTTTCACCGGTGAGATCCGACCCGGCGCTGCACCTCAGACGAGCCTGCTCGACGACGCGGCCGTCGAGTCGTCATCCGCCTACCCGCCGCCATCCGTGCGTGCGGTGCAGCCAGAGCTCGATCTCGACGACGAACCGGCTGGAGCCGGCATCGAGATCGATACCCCTGCCGCCGACTACCGGCTGCCCGCCGCGGCCAGCCTCAAGACGGGTGGACCATCACTTGCCCGCTCCGCCGCCAACGATGAGATCGTCGCGGCTATCACCGAGGTACTGAAGCAGTTCCAGGTCGATGCGACGGTCACCGGTTTTTCTCGAGGGCCTACGGTCACGCGCTACGAGATCGAACTCGGCCCGGGCGTCAAGGTCGAACGCGTCACAGCCCTGTCGAAGAACCTGTCGTATGCGGTCGCCAGCAATGAAGTGCGCATTCTCTCGCCCATCCCTGGCAAGAGCGCTATCGGCGTCGAGATTCCGAACACAGACCGCGAGATCGTCTCATTGGGCGACGTTCTCCGATCCTCGAAGGCCGCGTCCGACAACCACCCGATGACCATCGGCGTCGGCAAAGACGTCGAGGGCAAGTTCGTCATGGCCAACCTCGCCAAGATGCCTCACCTCCTCGTGGCCGGGTCCACCGGTTCCGGCAAGTCGAGCTTCGTCAACTCGATGGTCACGTCGATCCTGATGCGCGCGAAGCCCAGCGAGGTGCGCATGGTGCTCATCGACCCGAAGCGCGTCGAGCTCACGGCATACCAGGGCGTTCCGCACCTCATCACCCCCATCATCACGAATCCCAAGAAGGCCGCCGAAGCGCTGGCCTGGGTCGTCAAAGAGATGGACATGAGGTACGACGACCTCGAGAGCTTCGGCTTCCGGCACATCGACGACTTCAACAAAGCCGTCGTCAACAACGAGATCATCCTTCCTGTGGGCAGTCATCGTCAGCTGAAGCCCTACCCCTATCTGCTGATCGTCGTCGACGAGCTGGCCGACCTCATGATGGTGGCGCCGCGCGATGTCGAGGACTCCATCGTGCGGATCACCCAGCTGGCGCGCGCGTCGGGTATTCACCTCGTTCTCGCCACGCAGCGACCCAGCGTCGATGTCGTCACGGGTCTCATCAAGGCGAACGTGCCCAGCCGGCTGGCGTTCGCGGTCACGAGCGTCACCGACTCGAGGGTGATCCTCGACCAGCCGGGCGCTGACAAACTGATCGGCCAGGGTGACGGTCTGTTCCTGCCCATGGGCTCCTCGAAGGCCATTCGCGTGCAGGGTGCGTGGGTCAGCGAGGCAGAGATCGCCACGGTCGTGCAGCATGTCACGCACCAGGCCCGGCCGGAGTATCGAGACGATGTGGCGGTCGAAACCGTCAAGAAGAACATCGACGCCGACATCGGCGACGACCTCGAGATCCTCCTCGCCGCGGCAGAGCTCGTGGTCAATACGCAGTTCGGGTCGACCTCGATGCTGCAGCGCAAGCTCAAGGTCGGATTCGCCAAGGCCGGGCGCCTTATGGACTTGATGGAGTCGCGCGACATCGTCGGACCATCAGAGGGCTCGAAGGCGCGCGATGTGCTCGTCACAGCGGAACAGCTTCCCGAGGTCCTCGCCATGCTCAGAGGTACACCTGCATCACCGGCGGCGCCACAGCAGGCCGCGCCCCCGAGCTCTGCGCCCGTGAGCTCCGAGGCTGCCAGCGATCCCTACGCCGACGATCCGGTTGCTCGTGGCCTCGAGCGGTACCCTGAAGAAGAGGGCGATTCAGACGAAGATGCCTGGGGCCTGACCGGCAGAGAGTAGAGCACCGTGACCGAGGCCGCCGCGCGCGTCAGCAATTGGAATCTTCCGAACGCCATCACCGTCATCCGCATCCTGCTGGCGCCGCTGTTCATCTGGATGCTTCTGGCCGACGGCGGTGCAGACACGCCGCTCCGTTACGCTGCAGCAGCGCTGTTCATCGTGGCGATCGCCACGGACGGCATCGACGGCCACATCGCGCGATCACGAAACCAGGTCACAGACCTCGGCAAGCTGCTTGATCCCATCGCCGACAAGGTGCTCACCGGTGGGGCGCTCGTCGGGCTGTCGATCCTGACGGAGCTACCGTGGTGGGTAACGGCAGTCATTCTGGTGCGGGAGATCGGAATCACCGTGTTCCGGTTCGCTGTGCTGAGCGACCGCGTGATTCCGGCCTCACGGGGTGGAAAGCTCAAGACGCTGGCACAGTCCATCGCGATCTCGCTCGCTCTCGTGCCTTTCCCCGCACTTTTCGGTAGCTGGTTCGACTGGGTGAACATCGTCACCATGTCGATCGCCTTCATCCTCACCGTCGTCACGGGTATCGACTACCTCGTGCAGGCATGGCGTCTCAGCCGAGCGGGCAAGTCGGCGGCATGACGTCGTCGGTTCCGCTCGACGAGACCCGCGTGCTGATCGAAGAGATGGCTCGGCGCTCGCTCACCGTGGCTGTCGCAGAATCGCTGACGGGCGGCCTCCTCGTGGCCGAGCTCATTCGTATTCCAGGGGCGTCTCAGGTGGTCCGTGGGGGAGTCGTGGCGTATGCGACGGATCTCAAGAGTTCACTGCTCGGAGTCGATTCAGGGATCCTTTCCGCTCGCGGGCCCGTCGATCCCGAGGTCGCCATGCAGATGGCGCACGGCGCACGGCGTCGTCTCGGCCGAGAGCCGGATGCCGCCAGCTGGGGTGTCTCGACCACTGGTGTGGCCGGTCCCGGCTCGCAAGACGGTCACCCCGCGGGAACAGTGTTCCTCGGCTTCGCGACCGACAAAGGGACACTCTCTCGAAGGCTTCAGCTCGAGGGCGACCGCGACAGTGTGCGGAAGCAGACCGTTGCGGCAGCCATCCGGTTGATGCTCGAGACGCTTCAGCAGAACTGACCGGCCTGACGGCGACACTGTGGTCGCGGACCAATCCACGACGGCTTTGGCCTCGAATCATCGATGAGAACTCGTACTCGACATTCGTCCAACTCGGGAATGAACGGCATTTCCATCTCGTTACAACTAATGTCATTCACAGAAAAGACGGTTCAGTGTCGTTTAGAGTTTCACACAGTACCGAACGGGTTTCGCCCGGTCGGCCAGGTCCGATTGACGCAAGGCACACAGCAAGGAGGGGTCCAGTGATTTTAGTTCGCCAGGAGATCGGCGACGTGCTGCGAGACTTTCGTCTCCAGAAGGGTCGCACCCTTCGGCAGGTTGCCAGTAAAGCAAGCGTCGCCCTCGGTTATCTCAGCGAGGTCGAGCGCGGTCAGAAAGAAGCATCGAGCGAGATTCTCGCGTCGGTAGCCGAGGCGCTCGATACGCCCATCTCCGTCATCATGCGTGAGGTCGGAGACCGACTCGCCGTCATCGAAGGCATCGATACCATTCCCGATACCGTTCCCGACGAGTTTGTCGCCGGCTACGATTCCAAGCTTCTCACTCGGTAGTCCACCTCCGAGCACGAGATCGATCACGTGGGGGCCCTGTCACGAGCGATGTGACAGGGCCCTTCACTGTTTCCGCAGGTGCGGCGCTGAGGGGCAGCATGAGATTGAGCGAGTTCCGCAGAGCGGTGTCCGACGAGTTCGGCGCCGCCTACGGTCGAGTCCTGACGGGCGACTTGGTTATTGCCGAGCTCTCGGATCGAACCGCAGACGAAGCCCTCCGTCAGGGGGTGTCGGCGCGAGAGGTGTGGCTTGCGCTCTGCCGCGCCAGTGGAGTGCCCGAATCGCGATGGCACGGGGTCGGCTTGCCTTCTCCGCGGCCGTGAATTTCGGCAATCCGGGCCGACACGCCAGCACCGTATCGAATATATGTTCTAGAACTGTGTAGTCTCCTTCACAGCAGAAGTGTTGGTCATGTTGTCCACTGATCGATCCGTCACGGAGTCCGTGTCGGTGGTCATGTCTACAGTCGGATTACACGCACAACACGATGCGAACGCCTTGTCGACACCCGGTCCGCCGGCGCGACAGCCTATAGGCGAAAAACCCACGCGACGGATTCCGCGCACGACAGAAGGAGACAGCAATGCCATCAGATGCCACACGAGAAAAGGCACTCGAAACAGCGCTTGCACAGATCGACCGACAGTTCGGCAAGGGCTCCGTCATGCGCCTCGGCAGCGACGACCGCGCTCCTGTCGAAGTCATCCCGACAGGTTCAATCGCCCTCGACGTCGCGCTCGGCGTCGGCGGTCTTCCTCGAGGTCGCATCGTCGAGATCTACGGCCCTGAGTCGTCCGGAAAGACGACCCTGACACTCCACGCCATCGCCAATGCCCAGAAGGCCGGCGGAATCGCAGCCTTCATCGACGCCGAGCACGCGCTCGACCCGGCCTATGCCCAGAAGCTCGGTGTCGACATCGACGCACTTCTCGTCTCTCAGCCCGACACGGGTGAGCAGGCACTCGAGATCGCAGACATGCTCGTGCGAAGCGGATCGATCGACCTCATCGTGATCGACTCGGTGGCGGCTCTTGTACCTCGAGCCGAGATCGAGGGTGAGATGGGCGATTCTCACGTCGGACTTCAGGCCCGTCTTATGTCTCAGGCTCTTCGCAAGCTCACGGGTGGTCTCAGCACCACGAATACCACCATGATCTTCATCAACCAGCTGCGAGAGAAGATCGGAGTCTTCTTCGGCAGCCCCGAAACCACAGCTGGTGGAAAGGCGCTCAAGTTCTACGCCTCTGTGCGCCTCGACATCCGACGCATCGAAACCTTGAAAGAGGGCACCGACGCCGTCGGTAACCGCACGCGGGTGAAGGTGGTCAAGAACAAGATGGCGCCGCCCTTCAAGCAGGCCGAGTTCGACATCCTGTACGGCATCGGTATCTCCCGTGAAGGAAGTCTCATCGACTTCGGTGTCGAACACGAGATCGTTCGTAAATCGGGCGCCTGGTACACCTACGAGGGCGAACAACTGGGTCAGGGCAAAGAGAACTCCCGCCGATTCCTCAACGAGAACCCCGAGATCGCGTTGGAGATCGAGACCAAGATCCTGACCAAGCTGGGTATCGGAGCCGACAAGGCCGCAGCTGCCCCCGCTGCCCCGGTCGCCCTGGCCACGAAGGCGGCGGCCCGCAAGGGCGCCTGATCTTCACTACCCACCTCCACAGAAAGGCCACGGTCATGGTCAGATTCACCGGTTCGCCCGACTCCGACGAAGACGGTTCGAACGAAGCAGCCGATAGCTCGGTTGCTCCCGTGGCCTTTCTGTTCGGCGCACGCGAAGAGCAACCGCAGGCAGCGCGTCACTTCGCGGGCCCCGTAGCTGTTCCCACTCTCGACACCACCGGGCTTAGCCCGGAGGAGGTCGAGCAGCAGGAACTGCAACTCGCCGACCTCGAGAATCTGGTGGTGCGGGCACTGGCCCGAAAAGACCTGTCCGAATGGCAGGTCACTGAGATTCTTGCGGCGAATGGCGTCGAGTCGTCGGCATTCGAGGGCTTTCTCACGATCTACCGTTCCAAGGGCTACGTCGACGACTATGCGTTCGCCGAGCGAGAGATCGAGCGTCTGCATCGGCGCAAAGGGTTTGGTCGCAGTCAGATCCAACGAGAGCTCGGGGCCAAGCGCATCAGTCAAGAGATTGTGTCCGACGTGCTTACAGCACTCGATGACGACGATGAGCTTGCCCGGGCGCTCGAGCTGGCTGAGAAGAAGGCTCCGAGTCTGCTGCGCCTCGATCGGGCGACGGCAGAACGGCGTCTGAGCAGTTTTCTGCAGCGCAAGGGATACCCGTCGCAGGTTGTCCGAGATGCTGTTTCGAAGACTCTCGTAGCCGGAACGAGCACCGTCCGGTTTCGCTGAGCGGTCGGTGGCTCGGGCTTGTCTCTCGTCGAACGTAAACTTGCACTATGAGCAGCGTGACCGCACCACCCCGCATTCGCACCTATGAGGTCCGCACCTTCGGTTGTCAGATGAACGTCCATGACTCCGAACGGCTCTCTGGCTCACTCGAAGCCGCAGGCTATGTGAAGGCGGAACCGGGCACCGAGGCCGACACTGTCGTCATCAACACCTGCGCCGTGCGAGAGAACGCAGACAACAAGCTCTACGGCAATCTCGGCTACCTGGCGAGTGTCAAGCGCCGGCACGACGGAATGCAGATTGCCGTTGGCGGATGCCTGGCGCAGAAAGACAAGAACACCATTCTCACGAAGGCCCCCTGGGTCGATGTGGTCTTCGGCACGCACAATATGGGCTCGCTGCCCAGCCTGCTCGAGCGCGCTCGTCACAATGGTGAAGCCCAGATTGAGATCCTCGACTCCCTCGAGACCTTCCCCTCGACGCTCCCGACGAAACGCGACTCGACCTACAGTGGATGGGTCTCGATCTCGGTCGGGTGCAACAACACATGCACTTTCTGCATCGTTCCCGCCCTGCGAGGCAAAGAGAAAGACCGCCGCCCAGGCGACGTGCTGGCGGAGATCCAGGCGCTGGTAGACGACGGCGCGATCGAAGTCACTCTTCTGGGTCAGAACGTCAACTCGTACGGCGTCGAGTTCGGCGACCGGTTCGCCTTCTCAAAGCTCTTGCGTGCCGCGGGCGCGATTCCGGGCCTCGAGCGGATCCGTTTCACGAGCCCGCACCCTGCGGCGTTCACCGACGATGTTATCGACGCCATGGCAGAGACGCCGGCGGTGATGCCTCAGCTCCACATGCCCTTGCAATCCGGATCTGACCGGGTGCTCAAGGCCATGAGACGTTCGTACCGCTCGGCCAAATTCCTCGGCATCCTCGACCGTGTGCGGCAGCAGATCCCGCATGCTGCTATCAGCACAGACATCATCGTGGGCTTCCCCGGTGAGACGGAGGAAGACTTCGCGGAGACCCTGAGGGTGGTCGAAGAGGCGCGCTTCGCGACGGCCTTCACCTTCCAATACTCGATCCGCCCGGGAACGCCCGCGGCCACGATGCCCGACCAGGTTCCGAAAGCAGTGGTGCAAGAGCGATACGAGCGGCTCGCAGCGCTTCAGGATCGCATCTCTTGGGAGGAGAACCAGCGAATCATCGGTCGAGAGGTCAATGTTCTGGTCGCCAATGGCGAGGGGCGCAAAGATTCGGATACCCACCGCCTGAGCGGCCGAGCAGAGGATTCGCGGCTCGTTCACTTCGAAGTGTCGCCGAATTCGTCCGTGCCGCGTCCAGGCGATGTCGTCACCGTCGTTGTCACCGAGGCTGCGCCGTTTCACCTCATTGCCGACTCCGATGGCCAGCCGCTTCGAGTTCGTCGCACGAGGGCTGGCGATGCATGGGATCGCGCCGCGGCCGAATCGTGCGGCGTGCCGACGCCAGCGAATGGCGCGGCATCGGCAGGCCCGAGACCCGTCTCTTTGGGCCTACCAACCCTTCGAGTCGGCACCGTGCCGATCTACGACCTCGCCGACGGTGAGCGGTAGAGGTTCGAGCGGCGACATGTCCGTCGCAGACGTGATCGCGGTCGTCGGGGCCACTGGCACAGGAAAATCCGCCCTCGCTCTCGACCTCGCCGAAGGTATCGCGCGGCGTGGTCGCAGCGCCGAAGTGGTGAACGCCGATGCGATGCAGTTGTACCGCGGTATGGACATCGGCACTGCCAAGCTGCCGCTCGGCGGGCGCCGGGGCATTCCGCACCATCTGCTCGATGTGCTCGATGTCACGCAAGAGAATTCGGTCGCCGACTTTCAGTCGTCGGCTCGTGCCGAGATCGATGCGATCATCGAACGAGGCAATGTCCCGATTCTCGTCGGAGGATCGGGCCTCTACGTCTCGAGCGTGATCTACGACTTCGACTTTCCCGGCACCGACGCGGTAGTCCGAGCGCGGCTCGAAGCCGAGCTGCTCGCAGACGGCCCAGGAGCCCTGTATCGGCAGCTCAAGGAACACGACGAGGCTGCGGCCGTGGCCATCGGATCGCAGAACGGTCGCAGGCTGGTGCGTGCGCTCGAGGTGTTCGAGATGACGGGGCGAACGCTGACAGGGACTTTGCCAGACGCGCCGGTCGAGTGGCGGACCTCGAGCATCATCGCGCTCGAGATACCTCGCCCAGAATTGGTCACGCGCCTCGATGAACGCGTGGCGGGAATGTGGCGCGACGGAATGGTCGATGAAGCGGCAGCGCTGCGCTCCAAGGGCCTCGATCCCGAGACGACGGCAGGTAAGGCCATCGGCTACGCGCAGGCACTGGCGCAACTGAGTGGCGAAATCAGCGAAGAAGAGGCCATCGAGTCGACCCGAGCGCTGACGCGCCGCTATGCCCGTCGCCAAGTGGGGTGGTTCAGACGCTACGCCGCGGCCGTCACTCTCGATGCCCGCGAGCCGGGCGCGTCCGCCCGAGCGCTGGCAGAGACTCTAGGCTTGCATGATGGCGACTGAACTTCACTTCACCAAAGGGCACGGCACGGGCAACGACTTCGTGCTCTATACAGACGCCCAGGGCACGAACGACCTCACTCCGGCCCAGGTTGCAGCAATCTGCGACCGGCATTTCGGAGTAGGCGCCGACGGAGTGATCCGTGCGGTGAAGTCGGCCAACCTGCCTGACGGTGCGGCGGCCCTAGCTGAAGACCCGGCTGCGGAGTGGTTCATGGACTATCGGAACGCGGACGGATCGGCCGCGGAGATGTGCGGCAACGGCATCCGGGTCTACACGCGCTACCTCGTAGACAACGGGCTGGTCGAACTCGGCCCCGGCGACACTCTCGCGATCGGCACGAGAGCCGGCGTGCGTGACGTGCAGCGCAGCACGACGGGGTTCCAGGTCGACCTCGGGCGCTGGCGCCTCGAGCCGGGTGAACCCGTCGTCAGGGCGCGCAATCTCGCGGTAGCCCGTCCAGGACAGGGCATCAATATGGGCAATCCGCATGTCGTCGTGGCTCTTGCGGATGCCGAGGAACTCGCGGCCGCCGACCTCGCTTACATTCCGCAGATCGATCCCGAGCCCGTCGACGGCGCGAACATCGAGTTCGTCGTGCCGCACGAGCCACTCGTCGCAGACGGCGTCGGACGAATCACGATGAGGGTTCACGAACGGGGCAGCGGAGAGACCCTTTCTTGCGGCACGGGAACTGCCGCGGCCGCGTTGGCCACACGCCATTGGGCGGGCCGTGGCGCTCCGAACATCTGGAGGGTGGACGTTCCGGGCGGCACAGTCGGTGTTCGCATGTTCGCAGCCGAAGACGGAGAACACGTGTCGTTGTCAGGGCCGGCAGAGCTCGTGTTCGAAGGAGATCTCTCGCTCGGATAGTGCGCGCTGGCTCAGGCGATGGAACGGGCGCGAAGCACCCGATATCCCTTGTTCGTCGCCGTTCTTTCGATCTGGATCTCCGAGGGAAACTCGGCCTGGATCCAGCGCTGCAGCGAGTCGGAGCCGAGGTTCCGCTGCACGACGAGCCACGCATCCGAGCCTTTCTCGAGTCGCGGAAGCCAGGTCTTCATGATCGTGTGCAGCTCCGTCTTGCCGACTCGGATAGGCGGATTCGACCAGATGGTCATGAACGAGATGTCAGCGGGAACATCCGATGCGAGAACCGCTTGGACGTTGGTGAGGCCGAGGCGCTCAGCATTGGCGCGAACGAGATCGAGTGCCCGCTCGTTGACATCGACGGCCCAGACCTGGGCTCGAGGAGACAGCAGCGCGAGGGTCAGAGCTATGGGCCCCCAGCCGCATCCGAGGTCGAGTAGATTGCCGCCGGGTGGGGGAGCAGGGGTGTTGGCGAGGAGTACCTGAGTGCCCACGTCGATGCGATCGGGGCTGAAGACGCCGCCGGCGGTGACGAGAGTGTGGTCTGCATCGGCCAGACGCACCGAGATCTCGCGAGGGATGAGCGGACTCGCCGGGGTGGCCGAGAAATAGTGCTCATTCGTCATAGAGGGACAGTAGCAAACCTGGGAGGGATATCCTTGACGCAGATGACCGAAAAAACTGAAGCAACAACAGAGAACCACGACAGTGACGACGTGGTGGCGCGAGTGCTGGCCAGGGCGGAGACGCGGGCAGCGGGATACTCGCTGTTCACGAACTCGGCGGCTCAGGCGCTCCAACGTGACACGACCGGCCGTGAGTCAGGGTTCGACGGCGACCAGAGCGAGCGGGAAGACCGACAGGCGCTGAGGCGGGTTGTCGGACTCTCGACAGAGCTCGAGGACGTCACTGAGGTCGAGTACCGGCAGCTGCGCATCGAGAACGTCATTCTCATCGGGGTCTACACCCAAGGCAGTCTCACCGATGCCGAGAACTCGATGCACGAACTGGCAGCGCTTGCCGAGACGGCTGGCGCGGTCGTACTCGAAGGTCTGCTGCAGCGCAGGCCGACGCCCGATCCCAGCACATACTTCGGTAAGGGCAAGGCGCACGAACTGCGCGATCTCGTGCAGTCGCTTGGTGCGGACACCGTGATCGCCGACAGCGAACTGGCTCCGAGCCAGCGCCGGGCGCTCGAAGACGTCGTGAAGGTGAAGGTGATCGACCGCACGGCGGTGATCCTCGATATTTTCAGCCAGCACGCCAAGAGCAGGGAAGGCAAGGCGCAAGTCGAGCTCGCGCAGCTGGAGTACTTGCTCCCGCGGCTCCGAGGCTGGGGTGACTCGATGTCGCGCCAGGCCGGAGGCCAGGTCGGTGGCGCCGGAGCCGGTATGGGATCTCGCGGACCCGGTGAGACCAAAATCGAACTCGACCGCCGCCGCATCCATACCCGGATGGCGCGACTGCGTAAGCAGATCGTCGAGATGAAGCCCGCGCGCGATGCCAAGCGTGCCAACCGCAAGCGCAACGCTGTTCCATCTGTCGCGATCGCCGGCTACACCAACGCTGGCAAGTCGTCGCTGCTCAACCGAGTGACGCGCGCCGGAGTGCTGGTCGAGAACGCTTTGTTCGCCACACTCGATTCGACCGTGCGAAAGACCACGGCCGTCGACGGTCGCCAGTACACGTTCGCCGACACCGTCGGGTTCGTACGTAACCTTCCCCATCAGCTGGTCGAGGCGTTCCGCTCGACGTTGGAAGAGGTGGCCGACGCCGACGTGATCATCCACGTCGTCGACGGCGCGCATCCAGACCCGGCAAGCCAGCTCGCCACGGTGCGAGACGTGATCGGCGAGGTCGGCGCGCGAGGCATCCCCGAGATCGTGGCTTTCAACAAGAGCGATCTGATCTCCGAGAGCGATCGCATCGTCCTACGCGGTCTCGAGCCGCGCTCGGTCTTCGTCTCGGCGAGAACCGGTGAGGGCATAGCTGAACTGCTCGAGATGGTCGAGCAGGCGCTGCCGAAGCCGACCATCACCGTCGATGTGCTGCTGCCGTACGAGCGCGGTGATCTGGTCGCGTTGCTGCATGACCACAACACGGTCCTGAGCACCGACTACGAAGAGGCGGGCACTCGGGTGCGTGCCCTCGTAAACCCCGAGTACGAGCAGGCCCTAGAAGAGTTCGCGGTCTCTCGCTGACCTCGTTCGATTTGTGACATAAATGGGTCGCCCTCGTCCCAGCATGGGCCGTGGGCGGCCTTTCGTCATCGTTATTCAGGCGAGTCAAGGGATCGCTGCAGCGAGGCCACGGCGCGGGTCAGAGACTCTTCGACGCAAGAGATCATCGGGAACGTGAGATACAGATGTGGCACTCCCTCCTGCACATGCACGGTGACCGGCGTTCCCGCTTGTTCTAGCAGGCGAGCGTATTCGAGCGCTTCGTCACGGAGTGGATCGGCGCCGGCGACGATCACGGTGGCTGGTGCCGTCGGAGCGAGGTGTGCTGCGCGCAGGGGGCTTGCTCCCGGTTCGGTCCGGCGCGCGGGATCCGGTTGATACATGTCCCAGTACCATTCCATTTCGCGGGTGGTGAGGAGTAGTCCTTCACCGTTTCGACGGTAGGAGTCCCTGGTCAGGTCACAGTCCACGACGGGGCAGAGAAGGAGCTGTGCGTCTATGGGAGGCGCTAGCCCCGCGGCACTCTTCTGCGCGAGCACCGCGGCGATGTTCCCGCCCGCGCTGTGTCCGGCGACAACGATAGGGCCGCCTTCGGCGCTGACCCATCGGAGGGCCGCGAGCCCGTCATCGATCGCCGCGGGGTAGGGGTGCTCGGGGGCGAGGCGATAGTCCACGCTCAGCAGTCGAGCGCCCGAACGTCGGGTGATTTCTCTAGCCAGGGCATCGTTCATTTCGAGGTCACCGATCGCCCAACCTCCGCCGTGGAAGAACACGACGGTAACACCGGTGGGGTGCGTCGGCTCGTACCACCGGGCGGGGAGAAGATGTTGGCCGCCCGGAACCACGACGTCGAGGGTTGTCACGTCTTTGTCGTCGGGCAGCCGCGACTTGCGGGTGCGGTGCCTGATCGCTGCGAGGCCGGCGTCGGGGGCCGGGATCCAGTCACGATGCTCGGTGGCGCGGCGAGCCACGAGCTCGGCCGCTTCAACGTCGGTGAGCCGAGGGTCGAGGTCAGGCACTGGCATGGAATTCCTTCCCATGGTGCGGTGCGCCAATCGTTGCGCGCACCGCACCTATCGGTATCAGCGGGCAGTTTCGAACGGAGCGAGGCCGGCCTCGCCGCCGTCGGCTTTCTCCGGGGCGGGCGTGTCGATGGCGGGATCGGTGTCGCGCACCCGCGAGATGGCTCGCATCGCGTGGTAGATGATGATCGCGGCGAAGGAGCCGACGCCGATCGCCCCGATAGAGAAGTCTCCGACCGTGAAGACGAACCCGCCGATACCCAGGACGAGCCCCACTCCCGCGGTGAGAAGGTTGGTCGGCGAGGAGTAGTTCACACGGTTCTGCACCCAGATGCGAGCTCCCATGACGCCGATCATCCCGTACAGCACAACACCTGCGCCACCGAGGACACCGGTGGGGATGGAGGCGGCGAGGGCACCGAACTTCGGGCTCAGAGAGAGGAGGATAGCGAAGATCGCGGCAACCCAGTAGGCGAGGGTGCTGTACACGCGGCTGGCGGCCATCACGCCGATGTTCTCCGCGTACGTCGTGGTGGCTGTTCCACCGCCGAGGCCGGCGAGGGTTGTCGACAGACCATCCGCAAGAAGCGCCCGCCCCATGTAACGGTCGAGGTTCTTGCCCGTCATCGCGGCGACGGTCTTCACATGTCCGACGTTCTCGGCGACGAGCACCAGGACGACCGGCAAGAAGAGTCCCCACGCGGCAGGCGAGATATGAGGAGTCTGGAAGGTGGGGAGACCGAACCATGCGGCGTTCTCGACACCCGTGAAGTCCACCGCGCCTCGGAGCGCCGCGACGATGTAGCCGGCCACGACACCGAGGATGATGGAGAGTCGTCCGAGCAACCCGCGGAATAGTACAGCGACCAGCAGAATCGCGACAACAGTGACGATTGCCTCGATCGGGCCCGCATCGAATTCGTTCTTCGCCACGCCCGCCAGGTTGAAACCGATCAACGCGACGATGGTCCCCGTCACGACGGGCGGCATGACGGTCGAGATCCACCGTGCGCCGACGAAATGCACGATCAGCCCGACAACGGACAGGGCTAGACCGACGATGAGGATTCCGCCAAGTGCCAGTGCGAGAGAGTCTCCGCTGAGGGTGCCTTGCTGCCCGAGAGGGGCGATGACGGCGACGGGTGCGATGAAGGCGAAGCTGCTGCCCAGATAGCTGGGAACCCGGTTCGCCGTGAGCAGGAGAAAGACGATGGTTCCCACCCCTGAGAACAACAGGGCGGTCGACGTGGGGAAGCCCATGATGACCGGGACGATGAAAACGCCGCCGAACATTGCTATGACGTGCTGCAGCCCGATCCCCAAAGTGACGGGAAAGGAGAGCCGTTCGTCCGCGGCCACAACGTTGTCGGGTCCGACCGTCGTGCCGTTTCCATGCAGCTTCCAGGTGAAGAGGTCTTTCAGGGGCATTGTGGATCTCTTTCTCTTGAGGGATGTGGCGAGTGCGGGATCGATGAGACGAATGGGTTATGTGCGGAGGGAGACGTGCGCCATTCGGATCCGCCACCCTTCCGAGGTGTGCTGCCAGGTTTGGGTCTGAAAGCCTGACACTCCCGAGCCGGTACGGATGAATTCAGCGGCGACGACTGCTGTTTCTTGATCCAGTGCGGCGAACTCGATGCGAGTCAGTTCCCTGGGTGCCGCCCGACTGACGCGGAGAGCTCTGATCTGTTCTCGGGAGTATGCGGAGCCATCGGGCGCGAATCGGATGCACGGGTCGCTCGAGGCGAAAAATGAATCCAGCGTGTCGATGTCGCCTTCGGTCAGGGCCGTTTCATATTGGTAGAAGGCGGCCCGGAGCGCGTCGCCGTGACGTTGCCGAGGCTGGTCGGGCGCTGCCGTAGCAGACGTGAGGAGCGCCCGGTCTGCGCCCGGGGCCCCAACGAGCTGGATGCCGGTGTGCGGCTCGTAGGTCGGCAGAACGATTGCCGGTGCGCCGAGGAGCCCGGCGACTGCGTTGAGCGCGATTGTGGTCGTGCGATGGGAGTCGTACTCTTCAGCACCGACTGCCGTGACCCGGGGAGCAGCGCCTGCGGCGGCGGGCAGGGCGAGCAGGTCTCCCTGGTCGAGCGAGTCTTTGAGGCCGGAGAGGGCGACGCGCACTCGGGCTTGTTGCTGCGGATTCTCGACCGCTGTCGCCGCGTCGGCGAACCGAGTCCGGATGGCCGGAAGCACACCCTCGAGGTCGCGCTGATGAGCGGCGATCTCGGTCAGCTGCGCGGCCCTGAACACGGAGCCGACGTCGTCGAGGTGCACTCCGGCACTGATCGTGCGGCACGGAATCTCCAGAGCCTTCGCTAGATGTTCGGCGAAGCGGGTCACCTCCGCCCGGGTCGCTTGGTCGACGGCGTCCAGAGCCTCGGACAACAGGAGAACCGTCCGTGGCTTGGGCATGCCGGGTGTGTCAGCAGGGAGGAGAATATCGCCGACACGGGCGGCCGTATGAACATCGGCAGCGAACCATCCCAGAGTGTCGAAGCTGGGAGCCAGAGGGCCGACGTGGTCGAGCGGAACTGCTCCATGGCTGGGTCTGAAACCGACGATGCCGCAATAGGAGGCTGGGACACGAATTGAGCCTGCGGTGTCGGTGGCCAGTGCGAACGAGACGAGGCCCGATGCGACCGCAGCGGCGGACCCTGATGATGAGCCGCCGGTCAGTCGGGTCGGGTCCCTCGGGTTGACGGGAGCGCTTCCCGCCGTATCGAGTCCGCTGAGACTGAACGCGTACTGGTCCGTCGTTGTCTTTCCCACGCACGAGGCGCCGGCATCGAGAAGAGCCGTGACGGCGGAATTCGTAGCCTCTGCGGGAGGTGCCTCGGCGGCGAGACCATGACGGCTGGGGAGCCCCGCGACATCGACGATGTCCTTCACTCCAAATGTCAGCCCGCAGAGCGGCCCGGCTGTGCGGGCCGGAGCGTGCTCGCGGGGGCCGACAACAAAGGCGTTCCACTGATCACCCATTCGTCAACGCTCCACTCATCACGCCGTCGTCCGCGGTCTCCGGGCGCGGACCGAGCACGACTCCTGCCGGCTCGTCGTAGGCAAGAAACTGATCGATCAGAGCGTCTGAGCGGCGAGAAAAGAGACGCTCTCCGATGCCGGCCGCGAGTCGTTCGGCGCCGCCCTGAAGCCCCGAGACCTGATGGCTGAGGACGCCGAGGCTCATCCGGGCACCGTGATTGAAGAGGTGGACGCGTCGCAGACGTTCCTCGTTCTCGATGCTTCGACTCGTCAGGCCGAAGTCTGCGGTGAGATAGGGGTAGGACTGAAGCTCCGGTGTCTGGTCCGCCTCGATCTGTGACACGGGAAGTCGGTCACCCCAGGTCGCGATGTCGTGGACGAATTCGGAAAGCTCAGGTCGGTGACTGAGGTTCACGGTCACTCCAGTGGCGGCGACGATGAAGTCGAAGTGGGAAACTCCATTCGGCGTGTGCACCTCTATCTCGGAGCCATTCCAGACCACGGACTGCCATGGTGACGACGTGTGGAGCGAAAACGTCGGGAACGCGTATGCGCGCCAGATCGCGTTTTGGGTAGCGGGCTGGTCGACCTGGGAAAGATGCGCGTTGAACCGCCACTTCTGATGATCGTTGAATGCGTCATAGTGCTCGATGAGACCGGCGAAATCCATCCACCGGTACGGGCTGCTCGTAGGCATGGAAGGTCGACGCATGTGCACCTCGACCGACTGGACGCCCGCCTCCAGTGCCGTCGCTGCGTTGTCGAATGCACCGGTGCCCCCACCGAGGATGCCTATTCGGGCGCCGGCGAGGGACGAGAAGTCGACGGTGTCATGCGAATGCGACCAGCGTTCATCCGGGATGGCGGCGAAAAGAGCCGTTGGTACACGTCTGCCGCCTGCGCCCTCGAGACCGGTGGCGAGCACAACGTGTTCTGCTTCGACGGTGCGCTCCCCATCGGCGGTTCGGAGCCGCACCACGAACGGTCGAGCGTTGTGCCCACCCTCGATGCTCTGCACCGCCGTATCGAATTCGACAGCGATGCCGAGCGTGATGCGGTACCACTCGAGAAAGGCATGCCAGTGCGAGGTGGGGTAGTACGTCAGGTTCCGCCAGGCATCCGCCCCGAAGACCGACTCAAACCACGACCTCGGGCTGGCTGCAGGAATGCCCCACGTCGGCCACGGGACGTTTTTAGGAGTTCTCAGGGTCTTCATCCGGGCATAGGTGGCCCACGGTCCCGCTTGGCCTTCGCCGGATTGTTCGACGATCAGCACGTTCGAGATGCCTTTACGTCGAAGGCCGACGGCCAGCGCTAGTCCCGCCTGCCCTCCACCGACGATAAGAACAGGGTGCGCATCGTCGCGTGATGTGGCCCACGCATCGTGGGGATCGACGCCGAGGCTGGACTGGCGGTCGATCTCCTGGACCAGCATCGCCAGACGGTGCGGAGCGTCAGGGAGCGGAAGGGGCTGCTCGGTCGAGCTCATGCGGCATCGATAACGACACGCACGCCGATCGACTCATCGAGGCGGTAGGTGTGGTGGTCGACGACGTTGGTGTCTGCGAGCTCGATGTTGGCGAAATTGAGCTTCTGAGCGCGAAAGTACGGTCCAGAGTGCCATGTTCCCTTGCGCAACGTGATGGCGGTCTCGCCGACGATGCGGAACACCCTGATGTCGTGCAACGCGGGCACGGCAGTATCAGAGAGGTCATCTGCCGGTGCCACGGCGATGAACCACTCTGCGCCGCCGAGGGCGAGGAGCGTTTGCGTGGTGTGGAGGTGACGAGTAATCCGGGTGAATTCCAGCGGCTTGTCTTCGAGGGACATGAGGTAGAACCGCGGAGTACCCTCCGAAAGATCCAGAACGGCTTCGTCAGCCGTGAAGGGTGTTCCGTCTTCCAACGCCTCGAGGACTACGCCGAACTTCTCGAATCCTTCGGGCGTTAAAGTCTCCGCCTTCAGATGCAGGATTTCAGTGATCTCAGCCATAGGTGTTCTCGCTTTCGTACCAGGGCGAGGTGCCCTGTCGAAGCCAACCTATGCTTGTCCAACAAGCGAAAAGCAAACTTGTTGGACAAGTTAATAAGTCGTTTACATGGATGAAACAGGCGGTAGCATCACGATCGGCGAACTCTCCGCACAAGGGCGTTCCTGAGGCGCGTCGGGGCTGCGATCTGAATTTCCCTCGACCAGTACGCCACGTCGTCGGTCGCGCCGAGGCCGCAGTACACCAGTTGCAGGCCAGCCGTGGGTTCTGTCAGCGACAGTAGGCGTGCGGCAAAAGAATCGACCAGTACGGGTGTGAACCACACCGTCTCCCATGCCACGCCGATACCGTTCAGCCGCTCCGCAAGATCGAACACGGGTTGACCGGTCTCGACGTCGAGAGGGGGTGCGCTGTCGGTGATGGGAATGATGTCCTCGGCGACGACGTACGCTAATCCGTCGGCGCTCCACATCTTCACCGTGCGAAGCGCTAGCGTCCCGTCGGGCAGGTCATCGAACCGATCTGGGCCGGCCTCCAGCGTTATCACCCCGGACTCGACCACACGGAGCCCCGGTTCGTACCCGGCCCGAGCGATGGCGACCGAGTGGTCGATCTGTCGATCGACGCGGTTTCCCACCTCGGCGAGCCGCATGTTCAGTGCTGTACGGGCGCCCTGCGTCCGATGCACGTACCCGCGCTCCTCGAGGCGTATCAGCGCCTCTCGCACCGAGTTGCGACTGGCGCCCGTGGCTAGTGCAATCGCTGGCTCCGAAGGCAGTGTCGCCTCTCCGGACTTCGGTCCGCGCCAGAGGTCGAGGATCTTGTCCAGCAGCTCTTCGTTGTCGGACGCTCTCACTGTGTTCCCTCCATCTCGTCACGGTTCGTCAGGACCAACCGGCGAGGGCTGATCCGAACAACGCAACGAGGATCGGGAGCTGGGATCTCCCGGAAGCCGATCCCCGCTTCCCGTGCACCAAGTCTGCCCCAGTCAACCGACAGACATGGCGAGCCTCGGCGAGTACACCCGCGCTTCGCTCGCTTCGGGCGTTCAGCGCACCGAGCGCAAGACGGAGACGACTTTGCCGAGCACCTGCGCGTGGTCTCCCACGATCGGTTCGAAATTCGAGTTGCGGGGGAGTAGCCACGTATGTCCGTCGCGCTGTCTGAATACCTTCACGGTTGCCTCACCGTCGAGCATCGCGGCGACGATGTCGCCGTTCTCTGCCGTCTGCTGCGAGCGGACGACGACGAAGTCGCCATCGCAGATGGCGGCGTCGATCATCGACTCTCCGACGACCTTCAGCATAAAGAGGTCGCCGCTGCCGACCAGCTGGCGAGGAAGCGGGAAGACCTCTTCTACTTGCTGTTCGGCCGTGATCGGGATACCTGCGGCGATGCGACCCACGAGCGGCACGAGGGCAGCGTCACCCATCGGCGCCGAGGTGTCGGATGATTCGACCGTCTCCGACGATGACTCGGGCTGCGGAATATCGATCAGAACTTCCATGGCGCGCGGGCGGTTCGGGTCTCGGCGAAGATAGCCGCTCAGCTCGAGCTGGTTGAGCTGGTGCGTGACGCTCGAGAGCGAGGCTAGACCGACGGCGTCACCGATCTCCCGCATGCTCGGCGGATAGCCGCGCTGGCTGACCGAGCGTTGAACGACTCCGAGGATGGCCAACTGCTTCTCCGAGAGGCTCTTGCGCCGTCTCGTTCCACGTTCCGTGGTCATGTGTCCCGCTTTCCGTCGGAGTCCTGATCGAGCGTGCTGACCGGCCGGAACGACCGATGTCGGTGGCTGGTGATGCACTGTCGGTGGCTGCTGATGCAATTCGTACCGACAGTCGAAACTGTATCCAACTCAGGATGCAAACGAAACACATGTTCGAGTGTGTCGCCATATTTGTCGACTTTCGAGCTTGATCTATCGAACATTCGAAGCTATATTCGGAACACAGCTTCGTATCCGGTGCTCCCGGCCGAGCGCCGGATACGAATTTCTCCTGGAGGTTGCCATGACCGCACTGCCCGCCACCGCGTCACACAGCGTTCGACTGCGCATCACGCGCCGCGGTCGAGTCGTCCTGGCGTCGCTTGCGTCCATCCCTGTGGTGGCCGGCGTGATCGCTATGGCTCTTTTCGGGGCGAATAGCGCGGTCGCCGATGGCACTGCCTCGTCGTCGGCATCTCAGACCTTCGACTACGTCACTGTTCAGGCGGGTGAGACCCTGTGGGGTCTTGCTGAAGAGATCGCCCCGTCGGCCGACCCTCGCGATGTCATCGCAGACATCGTGAGCCTCAACCAGCTGCCTTCCGCCGAGGTTCAGCCAGGGCAGAGACTCGCCGTGCCCAACGAATACTGATCCGCTCAGCAGCTAGAGCAATCGCACAGCGAAGGTCAGTGCCCACTAAAATCGTTCCGTGACTTCACTCGACGACCTCCCTATTCGCGATGACCTCCGGGGCATGTCTCCGTATGGTGCTCCTCAGAAGCATGTTCGTGTCG
Organism: Agreia pratensis; assembly: GCF_900177685.1. Taxonomy (GTDB): domain Bacteria; phylum Actinomycetota; class Actinomycetes; order Actinomycetales; family Microbacteriaceae; genus Agreia; species Agreia pratensis. The sequence continues at coordinate 24,592 of NZ_FXAY01000006.1, read as the reverse complement.
AGCTGAACGTCAACGAGAACACGCACCCGATTCCCGAGCCGGTTGCGCAAGACATCATCGAGTCTCTCGCTCGGGCAATTCTGACGATCAACCGCTACCCCGATCGGGAGTTCTCGCAACTTCGCGACAGTCTTGCTGGGTATCTCGGTCACGGATTGACCCGAGACAACATCTGGGCCGCCAATGGATCGAACGAGATCCTTCAGCAGATCATGCAGGCCTTTGGGGGTCCAGGCAGATCTATTCTGGGGTTTCCTCCCACCTATTCGATGCATTCCATCATCGCTTCGGGAACAGGCACCAGGTGGGTTGCCGCTGAGCGTGACGCCGAGTTCGAGATCTCTCCGCGCACGGCAGTGGCCGCCATCCGTGAACACCAGCCCGACATCGTGATCTTCTGCTCTCCGAACAATCCGACAGGAACGCCTCTGTCGCTCGAGACCATCGAGGCGGCCTACGACGCGACCGACAAGATCGTCATCGTCGATGAGGCGTACGCGGAGTTCGCGCCGGCGGGCTCCCCATCGGCGCTCACTCTGCTGCCTGGGCGCCCGAGGCTCATCGTCTCGCGCACGATGAGCAAGGCCTTCGCATTCGCTGGAGCTCGACTCGGCTATCTGGCGGCGGATCCGTCGGTGACCGACGCACTTCGGCTCGTTCGGCTTCCGTATCACCTGTCGTCGCTCACGCAGGCTGCCGCTGTCGCGGCGCTCGACCACTCGGCCGAAATGCTCGCCATGGTCGACGACATCGCGAAGCAGCGCGATCGCATCGTCGAGAGGCTCACTGAGCTCGGCTACCACCCGTGGCCGACGTGGTCGAACTTCGTGCTCTTCGGTGGTGTCGAGAATCCTTCTGAGGTATTCGAGACGTTGCTCGAGAAGGGCATCATCATTCGTGATCTGGGCATTCCGGGTCATCTCCGCGTGAGTGCGGGTACGCGCGCCGAGACCACCGCTTTCCTCGATGCAATGGCGGCCCTCGCCTGACCTGTCGTGGCCGGTAAACTGGACATATGGCCACACCTTCCCGCACCGCCCGCCTGCAGCGTGCGACGAGCGAATCCAGCATCGAACTCTCACTCGACCTCGACGGAACTGGCGAGAGTTCTATCTCGACGGGAGTGCCGTTCTTCGATCACATGCTCACCGCCTTCGCCAAGCACTCGCTCACGGATCTGTCTGTCGCGGCGACGGGTGACGTCGATATCGACGTGCACCACACTGTCGAAGACGTGGGCATCGTGCTGGGAACGGCCATCAAGCAGGCCCTCGGCGACAAAACCGGAATCTCCCGGTTCGGCGACGCCCTCGTCCCCCTCGACGAAGCCTTGGTGCAGGCCGTCGTCGATATCTCCGGGCGTCCGTTCCTGGTTCACTCTGGGGAGCCGAGTGGCTTCGAGTTTCACCTCATCGGCGGCCACTTCACCGGATCCATGGTTCGGCATGTCTTCGAGGCGATCACCTTCCACTCGGGAATGACCGTCCACGTCACGGTGCTGGGCGGCCGCGATCCCCACCACATCGCCGAGGCCGAGTTCAAGGCATTCGCCCGGGCATTCCGCCAGGCGAAGTCGCTCGACCCTCTTGTATCTGGCATCCCGTCGACGAAGGGTGCGCTGTGACGGCGAAATCCGTCGTCGTCCTCGATTACGGCAGTGGGAACATTCACTCGGCAGCCAAAGCGTTGGAGCGGGCTGGCGCTCGGGTGGAACTCTCTCGAGATCGGGCCAGAGTCATGGAGGCGGACGGGTTGTTCGTGCCCGGGGTGGGTGCTTTCTCGGCTGTGATGGACCAGCTGCGCAGCGTGCGGGGTGACGAACTCATCGACAGACGCCTGGCAGGAGGTCGACCTGTGCTCGGAATCTGCGTGGGAATGCAGGTGATGTTCGACCGCGGTGTCGAACGCGGCATCGACACCGAGGGTCTCGGCGAATGGCCCGGTGTGGTCGAGCAGATGCCGGCGGAGATCCTGCCCCACATGGGGTGGAACGTCGTCGATGCGCCGAGCGAGTCCGTGCTGTTCGATGGAGTTCGAGACGAGCGCTTCTATTTCGTGCACTCCAACGCGGCCCAGCAGTGGCTGCTTCCGCCGCAGTCTCCGCTCCCTGCGCCGCGGGTGACGTGGGCCGACCACGATGGTCGCTTCATCGCGGCCGTCGAGAACGGCCCTCTCTCGGCAACCCAATTTCACCCCGAAAAGTCGGGTGAGGCGGGTCTGCAGTTGCTGCGCAACTGGATCGCATCGCTCTGACCATACGCCGATTTCGTCGGCCTCAGAGGAATCATTAAGATCGCACGGGGTGTCCGCACGTGCGCCTGACAGAAACAAGAAGGACGTCATGAGCGAGTTCAGCATCAAGACCCCCGCACTCACCCTGCTGCCGGCCGTCGACATTGCCGGCGGTGAGGCCGTACGTCTCACGCAAGGCAAGGCGGGCACGGAGACGAATCACGGCGACCCGGTCGACGCCGCGGCGGACTGGATCGCACAGGGCGCCGAGTGGATTCACCTCGTCGACCTCGATGCGGCGTTCGGACGCGGCGACAACCTCCACATCATCAAGCGCGTCATCCACGCCGCGAAGGGCGTGAATATCGAGCTTTCCGGAGGCATTCGCGACGACCGCAGTCTCGAGACTGCTCTCGAAAGCGGTGCGAAGCGCGTCAATCTCGGCACCGCGGCGCTCGAGAATCCGGAGTGGGCCGCCAGCGTGATCGCGAGTTACGGAGAGGCGATCGCGGTGGGACTCGACGTGCGCGGCACGACCCTCGCCGCCCGCGGATGGACAGAGGACGGGGGCGATCTCTGGGAAGTGCTTGCCCGGCTAGAAGAGGCCGGCTGCGCACGGTACGTCGTGACTGACGTCACGAAAGACGGAACCCTCAAGGGACCGAACGTCGCGCTGCTCACACAGGTCATGGAGCACACATCCCGCCCGGTCGTTGCCTCGGGTGGCATCTCGAGCCTCGATGACCTCGCCGAGCTCCGTGCCCTTGTCCCGCTCGGCCTCGAAGGCGCGATCGTCGGACGGGCGCTGTACTCCGGGGCATTCACCCTCGCCGAGGCGTTGGATGTGGCATCTGACTGAGCAGCCGGGCGGCCACTCCTCGCACGATCGCCACGCGACAGATTCCGCGGGTCGACCGTGGGCCGGTCGGTCGTTCGACACGAACTTCTTCGCCGGAGACTCGGGCGAGGCCCCGGAGCGACTCATCGAAGCCCTGCGGAGGTTCCGCGCCGCGGAGCTTGCGCAGCAGGACGTACTCGACGCGGTGCGCGAGGTTCGACTTCTCGTTCCACTCGTTGCTCACGCGGGCGAGACCGGCGTCGATGCCCACGGTCGCCGATTCGACAAGACCCAGGAGCTGTCGTTGGTCACCGTCAGCGCTCCCGACGGACGTCGCGTGCTTCCGGTATTCACCTCGACCGATGCGATGGCGGCGTGGAATCCCGCCGCCAGGCCGATACCGGCGTCGGCGCGCAGGGCCGCCCTTGCAGCGGCGGGCGAAGACACGCCGCTCATGGTGCTCGACCCCACGAGCGCCACAGAATTCGTCTTCCGTCGACCGATGCTGAAGGCGATAGCCGAGGGCACACCGTGGGTGCACCCATCGGTCGCCTCGAACATCATCGCCGCGTTCCACGAGTCGATCGCCCCGTTGGCGGCCGTGCGGGCGCTGCGGCTGTCAGACGGTGATCCGGATGCTCGGATGGCGGGCCCGCAGCTCACCGTCGCGTTGGGCTTGGTTCCCGACTTGACACGCACCGAACTCGACGATGTGCTGTCGAGCGTGCAACGAAGGTGGCAAACGAGCGACCTCATCGCGAGCGAGGTCGACTCTCTTGGCGTGAAACTGGTCGAAGCGCGCTGAATCGACCGACTCAGGTGACCGGGCCGGTGAGTTTCTCTCCGGGACCCTGGCCGATGGCATCCGGAATCGCCGAGGCCTCGCGGAATGCGAGTTGCAGAGAACGCAGCCCGTCGCGAAGGCTGCGGGCGTGCTGATCGCCGATCTCGGGGGAGGCGCTCGTGACCAGGCCTGCCAGAGCGATGATCAGCTTGCGTGCCTCGTCGAGATCGATCTGGCTCTCGGGGTCGTCGGCGAGTCCCGTCTTGATGGCCGCGGCGCTCATGAGGTGCACGGCCGTTGTGGTGATCAGTTCGACCGCGGGCACCTCCGAGATGTCGCGCGTGGCGGATGCGGCGGAGTCGTCATATGCAAAGCTCATGAGGCGAGTCTAGGTCGCCTGCCGTCGTGGACTATGCCGAGGAGAAAACCTCTGTTAGTATCTTCAAGGCTCTGGGGAACGTGTTTGCCCCCAGTACGAAAAGTGGAGAATCTCCCACCCGCACACCGCTTCAACAGGTTACCGGGTAGATTGCACTCCGCTTCGGGTCAGAACATCGATCCGAAGTAGACAGGGTGTGGTGCGCAAAACGGCTTCGGCCCCAGTTCGCGTGCAGATTATTCAAGGTTCGTGGCTGCGTGCTCACCTACGATCATGCTGCCGAGCCCGGCGCGCAGACATCTGTGTCTGCGAGTGCCGCACCAGCGATTGAAGGAGTAACGCATCAGCGATCCCCGTACCAACGACCGTATCCGGGTTTCCGAGGTCCGCCTCGTAGGCCCCGCCGGTGAGCAGGTCGGCGTCGTCAGTATCGACGTCGCACTCAAGCTTGCCCAGGAGGCAGACCTCGATCTGGTTGAGGTGGCCCCCAATAGCAAGCCGCCCGTTGCCAAGATCATGGATTACGGCAAGTTCAAGTACGAAGCTGCGCAGAAGGCGAAAGAAGCTCGTCGCAATCAGGCGAACACGATCCTCAAAGAGGTTCGTTTCCGTCTGAAGATCGACGTGCATGACTACGAGACGAAGCGCAAGCGTGCCGAGGGATTCCTCAAGGCAGGCGACAAGGTGAAGGCCATGATCCTGTTCCGAGGCCGCGAGCAGTCGCGTCCCGAACAGGGAGTCCGTCTTCTCCAGCGCTTCGCGGAAGACGTATCCGAGTTCGGAGCCGTCGAATCGACGCCGACGATCGATGGCCGCAACATGGTCATGGTGATCGGGCCGCTGAAGAACAAGTCCGAGGCGAAGGCCGAGGCCAACGCGCAGCGGGCTGCTTCGAAGACACGTCCCGGTGCAGACGAGACAGCAGATGAGGCCCCCGAGGCTGCATCACCTGCTGCAACAGACACCGTCACGGCAGACTCTGCCGAGACGAAGTAGCACCCCACAAACCGAGCACGTCCCAAGGAGATATCAATGCCCAAGATGAAGACCCACTCCGGGTCCAAGAAGCGTTTCAAGGTCACTGGCACCGGCAAGCTCATGAAGCAGCAGGCCGGAATGCGTCACAACCTCGAGGTCAAGTCGGCGAAGCGCAAGGCCCGCCTGAACCAGGACCAGGTGTTGGCTCCCGCCGACTCGAAGGTCATCAAGAAGCTTCTCGGCCTGTAGTCGCCGACTCCACACGGAATAAGGAATTAGGAAATGGCAAGAGTAAAGAGGGCCGTCAACGCCCACAAGAAGCGTCGGGTCATCCTCGAACGCGCCAGCGGTTACCGCGGACAGCGTTCGCGCCTGTACCGCAAGGCCAAGGAGCAGGTCACCCACTCGCTCGTCTACTCGTACCGCGACCGTCGCGCCCGCAAGGGTGACTTCCGTCGCCTGTGGATCCAGCGCATCAACGCGGCTTCCCGTGCGAACGGCCTCACGTACAACCGTCTGATCCAGGGCCTCGGCCTTGCGGGCATCGAGGTCGACCGTCGTATCCTGGCCGACCTCGCCGTTCACGAGCCCGCAACCTTCGCGGCGCTCGTCGAGAGTGCTCGTGCCGCCCTCCCCGCCGACACGTCGGCACCGAGGACCGCAGCCTAATAAGCTGTAGGGAACATCCATGTTCCTTTGACCCGAAAGAGGTCGCATGTCCCTCCTGGATAACCCGCGGTCGCCGCGGGTCCGGGCAGTGGCAAAGCTCTCCAAGAAAGGAGCCCGGTCTGAGACCGGGCTCTTTCTCTTGGAGGGGCCACAAGCCGTTTCCGAGGCGCTGACTTTCGCGCCCGACCTCGTCGTCGACCTGTTCGCGACACCCTTCGCCCTCGACCGTTACGCAGACATCGCCGACGCCGCCGAGAAGGCAGGGGTCGAGGTGGAGTTCGTCACGGAGACCGTTCTCCAGGCGATGGCCGACACGGTCACCCCTCAGGGCTTCGTCGCCGTCTGTCGACAGTTCCCCACCGCCCTGAAAGACATCTTCAGTGCATCGCCCCGGTTGATCGCCATCCTCGAGGAGGTGCGCGATCCCGGAAATGCGGGCACGATCATCCGTGCTGCCGATTCAGCGGGCGCCGACGCGGTGATCCTCACCGGCCGCAGTGTCGACCTGTACAACCCGAAGGTCGTGCGTTCGACCACCGGGTCGCTGTTCCACCTCCCGGTCGCGGTCGAAGCGAGCCTGGCCGATGTGAGAGCGCGCGCTACCGAAGCGGGTATCCAGATCCTCGCAGCCGATATCAAGGGCGACGACATGCTCACCGCGCGCAACTCGGGGGTGCTCGATGCTCCGACTGCGTGGCTCTTCGGTAACGAGGCGCGCGGTCTTGCCGACGAAGACCTGGCCCTGGCTGACCATGCCATCTCTGTGCCGATCTACGGGCAGGCCGAGTCGATGAACCTCGCGACAGCCGCATCCGTCTGTCTCTATGAAAGCGCGTTCGCTCAACGCAGCAGCTGAGCTGTGCGTCGAGAGCGTGAGAAAACGGCCACCGATCACGGTTAGGTAACCGTCGACGTTCTGACACACGCCGGTAACATGATGTCCCCTACGGTGGGGGGCATGGAGTCCACCAACGCCGATGCCCCTGTCAACGATGCGGTGGCAGGTCCGGCCACGTCGAACATCTCCGTTCGCCGGGGCGAGCCTCTTGTCGTTCTGAACGAGGTGAACAAGCACTACGGCGACCTTCACGTCTTGAACGACATCAACGCTGTCGTGAATCGCGGCGAGGTCGTTGTGGTGATCGGGCCGAGTGGCTCCGGCAAATCCACCTTCTGTCGGGCGATCAATCGGCTCGAGACGATCGATTCGGGAAGCATCACGATCGACGGCAAACTGCTGCCCGAGGAGGGCAAAGAGCTCGCTCAGCTGCGTGCTGACGTCGGTATGGTCTTCCAGTCGTTCAACCTCTTCGCGCACAAGACCATTCTCGAGAACGTCACTCTTGCGCCGATCAAGGTGCGGGGGCTGTCACGCAAAGAGGCTGACAAGCGCGGCCTGGAGATGCTCGACCGCGTAGGCATCGCCAACCAGGCGAACAAGATGCCGGCGCAGCTCTCCGGTGGCCAGCAGCAGCGCGTCGCCATCGCTCGCAGCCTGGCAATGCAGCCCAAGCTGATCCTCATGGACGAGCCGACGAGCGCGCTCGACCCGGAGATGATCACCGAGGTGCTCGACGTGATGATCGGCCTCGCCAAAGACGGCATGACGATGATCGTGGTGACTCACGAGATGGGATTCGCCCGGAAGGCGGCGGATCGCGTCATCTTCATGGCTGACGGCCGCATCGAAGAAGAGACCACCCCCGAACAGTTCTTCACGAACCCCCAGTCGCACAGGGCGCAGGACTTCCTGTCGAAAATACTCGATCACTAAAACATGAGTGCTCGAGCACACAGCATACGGAGAGAGGTACGAAACCGATGAGAGTATCGAAGAAACTGAGCATCGCTGCGCTGGCCGCGGCGACGATGATGGCCCTGGCCGGATGCGCCGGGTCGATCGACAAGTCAGAGACCACGACCACACCGGAGGCGGCTCCCACATTCGCCGCAGGAACGACGATGGAACGCCTCGCCGAGTCAGGCACCATCACGATCGGCACGAAGTTCGACCAGCCGCTGTTCGGACTGACTGACATCGACGGAACCCCCAAGGGCTTCGACGTCGAGATCGGCAAGCTGATCGCTGCAAAGCTCGGCATCGCCGAAGACAAGATCGTCTGGAAAGAGGCGGTCTCCGCCAATCGCGAGCCCTTCATCCAGAACGGCGAGGTCGACATCGTGGTCGCCACCTACACGATCAACGACAAGCGCAAAGAGGTCATCTCCTTTGCCGGGCCGTACTACGAGGCGGGTCAGTCGATTCTCGTGAAGGCAGACAATGACGACATCAAGAGCGAAAAGGATCTCGTCGGCAAGCCCGTCTGCTCTGTTACCGGGTCGACGCCTGCCGCGAAGCTCACGGAGATCGGTGCCGAGCCGCTGCTGACCGACACCTACACCAACTGCCTCGAGCCGCTTCGCGGTGGACAGGTGGTCGCGGTCTCCACCGACAACGTGATCCTCGCGGGCCTCGCCCAGCAGAACGAGGGTCAGTTCAAGGTCGTGGGCAAGCCGTTCACGAAGGAGCCCTACGGCATCGGACTGGCGAAAGACGACACCGAGTTCCGCAACTTCATCAACGACACTCTCGAGGAGTCGTACAAGGACGGCAGCTACAAGGCGGCGTGGGATGCCACAGCCGGAGAGGTGCTCGAGTACGTCGAGCCCCCGGCAGTCGACCGGTACTAGCCCGAAACCGGCCGGAGGGTCGACCGCGATCGATGCGGCCGACCCTCCGCTCAGGTGAACAGACCAACCGTCCCCCTCCGCACGAGATGAGCCCATGTGAACGCCGTCATCGAGAACCTGCCGCGGTTCATCGAAGCCTTCGGGATGACCCTGTGGCTGCTCGTGCTCTCCGGAGCATGCGCCCTGATCATCGGCACGGTGATCGCCGCGATGAGAATCTCACCGGTGCCATCGCTGAGTGCTTTCGCGAGCGTCTATACCGAGCTGTTACGCAACACTCCGTTGACGCTCGTGCTGTTCTTCTGCGCTTTCGTGCTTCCTCAGCTGGGTTCACGTCTGCCCTATGAATGGGCCGCGTTCATCGGGCTCACCCTCTATACCTCTCCCTTCGTAGCCGAGGCTCTGCGCTCGGGTATCAACGGCGTCGCCGTCGGCCAGGCCGAGGCGGCACGCAGTCTGGGCCTCGGTTTTATGCAGTCGACGACGCTCGTCATCTTTCCGCAGGCCTTCCGCATGGTGATCCCGCCTCTTATCAACGTGCTGATCGCTCTCACGAAGAACACCTCGGTCGCCGGCGGATTCTTCGTCTTCGAACTGTTCTCGGCCGCCAAGGAGCTGGCCAATGCCAACGGCAACGCCGTGATCGCCATCTTGCTCGCCGTTGCGGCGTTCTACCTCGTCGTCACCATTCCGCTCGGCATCGTGTCCGCGCACCTCGAGAAGAAGCTGGCGGTACAGCGATGAGCGCCTCTGTTCTGTTCGACACTCCCGGACCGCGTACCAGGCGACGGTCGCGCATCGCCTCGGTGATCGTGGTCCTTCTGATCGCCGCGGGTCTCGCCTGGGTCATCTATACCCTCGCTCAGCCGCGCGATTCGTCCGGCATCACGCTTCCGGGCTATTTCGACTGGTCCCGGTGGGACATCTTCGTGTTGGCCGAGCTCTGGGTTCGTGTCGGAGAGGGGCTCCTCGCAACGCTTCAGGCAGCCGCCGTCGCCGCAGCGATGGCACTCGTGGTGGGCGTGCTGTTCGCCATGCTGCGCACGTCGACGTTCGCTATCGTGCGCATCCCGACCACTATCGTGCTCGAGTTCTTCCGTGGCATGCCTGTGCTGCTCATGATGCTCTTCATCCTGCTCGTGGCCTCGACCGGGGCGTTCTGGGCCGTGGTCCTGGCGCTCGGTGTCTACAACGGAGCCATCATCGGCGAGTCCCTGCGAGCCGGCCTCGCCGCCCTGCCCCGTGGGCAGCGAGAGGCCGGTTTGAGCCTCGGTCTCACCCGTTTTCAGTCGAAAGCCTTCATCGAGTTTCCGCAGGCCTTCCGACAGATGCTTCCGGTGATCATCGCGCAGCTCGTCGTGCTCCTCAAAGACACGAGCCTCGGCTACATCGTGGGGTACAACGAACTCATCCGCACCACGATGAACAACCTCGGCAGCAGCGTTGGCAACCGCTATCTCTTCTCCCTCTTCCTCGTCACCCTCGTGATCTACCTCGCGGTCAACCTCTCTGTCTCGGCGATCGCTCGACGCCTGGCCCGCAGGCGCAGCCCGGGCAAGCTGCTGCCGAAAGACCAGATCACACCGACGGCGTCGATCTCCGCCATCGGCCTGCCGAACGGAAACCCTGAGGACCGCACGACCGAGTAGCTGTCGTTCGGTCGCTAAACTTGGGAACCGTGTCTGACCCCATAGTGATTTCCGACGAATCTGTCGCCGCGGCCGTTGATGCGGCCCTGGCTGCCATCGCAGCAGCCGATGACTCGACCGCCTTGAAAGCCGCCCGCAGCGCGCACGTTGGGGAGGCATCGGTGCTGTCGCGCCTTAATGCCACCCTGCGCGATGTTCCCAAAGAGCAGAAGGCCGCGGCCGGCAAGCTCATGGGTCAGGCCCGCGCCAGGGTCGCCCAGGCGCTTGCCGAGCGCGAGGAGCAGATCGTCGCGCGTGAGGAGGAGGCTCGGCTCGAGAGCGAGTTCGTCGACGTGACCGCCCTGCCGACCCGGGCCCGCGTGGGAGCCCGGCATCCGTTGTCGCTTCTCGAGGAGCGCATCGCCGACATCTTCGTGGGAATGGGGTGGGAGGTCGCCGAGGGGCCGGAGCTCGAGAGCGAGTGGTTCAACTTCGACGCTCTCAACTTCGCTCCTGATCACCCGGCGCGGGCTATGCAGGACACGTTCTTCATCGAGCCGGTGGAGTCGCACCTTCTCTTGCGCACGCACACCTCGCCTGTGCAGATCCGTTCCCTTCTGTCGAGAGAGCTTCCGGTCTACGTCATCGCGCCGGGTCGCGTGTACCGCACCGACGAGCTCGATGCCACGCACACGCCCGTGTTCATGCAGGTCGAGGGCATCGCGATCGACAAGGGTCTGACCATGGCGCATCTGCGCGGCACGCTGGAACACTTCGCTCGCGCCATGTTCGGCGAGGGAGCCAAGATCCGTCTGCGACCCAACTACTTCCCCTTCACCGAGCCGAGCGCCGAGATGGACGTGTGGCAGCCGAACGCCAAGGGTGGCGCGCGCTGGGTCGAGTGGGGCGGATGCGGAATGGTCAATCCCAATGTGCTGCTGTCGGCCGGCATCGATCCCGAGGAGTACCAGGGCTTCGCGTTCGGTATGGGCATCGAGCGAACGCTGCAGTTCCGCAACGATCTCAATGACATGCGCGACATGGTCGAGGGCGATATCCGCTTCAGTCAGCAGTTCGGAATGGTGGTCTAGTCCATGCGTATCCCACTCGGATGGTTGGCGGAATTCGTCGACGTCACTCCCGGTTCGACGGTCGCCGATGTTCACGCGGCGCTCGTCAAGGTCGGGCTCGAAGAAGAGGGCTCTCACGACTTCGACCTCACCGGCCCCATCGTGGTCGGCGAGGTGCTCGAGTTCGTCGAGGAGCCGCAGTCGAACGGCAAGACGATCCGCTGGTGCAGCGTGCGCGTCGCGCCCGACGGCGAGACGGCTCCGGATGGCGGGGCCGACGTGCGCGGCATCGTGTGCGGCGCACACAACTTCGCGCCGGGAGACAAGGTCGTCGTGACCTTGCCCGGTGCGGTGCTGCCAGGCGGTTTCGCGATCGCGGCGCGCAAGACCTACGGACATGTCTCGGATGGCATGATCGCGTCGTCTCGTGAACTCGGCCTCGGTGACGAGCACGATGGAATTCTTCGTCTGGCAACGCTGGGTCTCGACCCCGCTGTGGGCACAGACGCGCTCTCGCTGCTCGGCCTCGACGATCAGGCCGTCGAGGTCAACGTCACGCCCGACCGCGGATATGCCTTCTCGATCCGGGGGATCGCGCGTGAATACGCTCACGCTACCGGTGCCGCATTCCGCGATCCCGCGCTGGCGTCGGAGGTCCAGGACGCATCCGGATTTGACGTCGTCATCGACGATGACGAGCCCATCAGGGGTCGCGTCGGCGCGACGGTCTTCGTTACCCGGCTTGTGCGCGACGTCGACCCGACGAAGCCGACCCCGCCGTGGATGGCGACCAGGCTGAGCCTTGCCGGCATCCGCTCGATCTCGCTGATCGTCGACATCACCAACTACGTGATGCTCGAGCTCGGCCAGCCGATTCACGCCTACGACTACGACAAGCTGACCGGTGGCATCCGGGTACGTCGTGCGAGCCAGGGCGAGAAGCTCGTGACGCTCGACGACCAGACGCGAGCTCTCGACCCCGAAGACCTCGTGATCGCAGACGACTCCGGGGCCATCGGGCTCGCCGGTGTTATGGGTGGCGCATCGACAGAGATAGGCGACTCGTCGCGCACGGTGCTGATCGAGGCCGCGAACTTCGATCCGGTGTCTATCGCCCGCACCGCTCGTCGACACAAACTGCCGAGTGAGGCGTCGCGTCGTTTCGAACGCGGAGTCGACCCGGCGGTCGCCGCGGTTGCTGCAGCGAGAGTGGTGCAGTTGCTCGTCGACCTGGCCGGCGGAACGGCGGATCAGCTGGGTTCGACGTACTCGCAGCATGCGCAGCCCACGCCCGTGGAGCTGCCGGACGGGTACATCTCCGGTCTTATCGGCGCCGAGTTCACCGATGAGGAGATCCGATCGGCGCTCGCCGAGATCGGCGGCGACATCGTCGACATCGAGGGTGGCCTGCGAGTGACTCCGCCGACGTGGCGCTCAGACATCACCCACAAGTCGGCTCTGGCCGAAGAGGTGGCCCGCATCGTCGGCTACGAGCGGATCCCGAGCGTGCTCCCGGTGGCTCCTCCAGGGAGGGGCCTGACACGCGAGCAGACTCTGCGGAGACAGGCTTCGCAGACGCTCGCGTCGAGCGGCCTCGTCGAGGTCATGGCCTACCCGTTCGTGTCCGAGGCTGCGACCCAGCTCTTCGCATCGCCGAACAGCCCCGCGGTCGCCGCAGTTCGTGTGGCCAACCCCCTCGATGCCGAGGCGCCCTATCTGCGTACGTCTCTCTTGCCTGGGCTTCTCGACATTGTGCGCCGCAACCTCTCCCGCGGACTCAACGATCTCGCACTCTTCGAAACGGGACTCGTGTTCCTTCCGGAGCCCGGCGTCGTCTACGGTCAAACAGAACTGCCTATCGGCGGCGCCCGTCCCACCGACGACGTGCTGGCCGGTCTCGACTCCGGCCTGCCGGCACAGCCGAGACATGTCGCTGTGGCTTTCGCCGGGCATGCCTGGGAGAAGCAGCCCGGACTCGACGCGCGACCGGTCGGATTGGCCGATGCGCTCGATTCGGTGCGCCAGCTCGGGCTCGCGCTCGGTGTGGAGATCCGCCCCGTTCAGGGCGCTCACCCCGCCTTGCACCCCGGTCGCACGGCCTCGCTCGTCGTGACCACCGCGGAAGGCGAGACGGCCGTCGGTGTTGCGGGGGAGCTGCTGCCCCGCATCGCGGAGGAAGCCCATCTGCCGCGCGTCGTCGCGGTGGCTGAGCTCGATCTCGATGCGCTGATCGGTCTGTCGCCGCGAGAGGTCGCTGTTCGACCCATTTTCGGATTCCCCGCTGCCACGCAGGATCTGTCGCTGGTCGTTCCTCGAACCGCGCCCGCCGGTGAGGTATCCGATGCCGTCGTGCGCGGTGCCGGCGCGCTTCTTGAGGACATCAGACTGGTCGACGACTATCGGGGTACAGGAGTCGGCGACGCCGAGAAGTCTCTGACATTCGCGCTCCGCTTCCGTGCTCCCGACCGCACGCTCACCGCAGGCGAGGCCTCCGACGCGAAGCTCGCCGGCCTAGCCGTGGCCAGTGCTGAGTTCGGGGCGTCACTGCGCGAGTGAGCGGAGCGACTAGATTTAAGGCATGACTTATTCGGTTGCTGTTGCCGGTGCGAGCGGGTACGCCGGCGGCGAGGTGCTCCGTCTTCTCGCCGACCACCCCGACTTCGAGGTGACCACGGTCACGGCTCATGCCAATGCCGGACAGCGACTGATCGACGTGCACCCGCACCTGCGTTCGCTCGAGCATCTCGAGCTCGTCGACACGACTCCCGAGAACCTCGGTGGGCATGATGTCGTCTTTCTGGGCCTGCCGCACGGCAAGTCCGGTGAGCTGACCGAGCAACTCGATTCCTCGACGCTCGTGGTCGACTGCGGTGCCGATCATCGCCTCGTGGATGAGGCCGACTGGGCGGACTTCTATGGCGGCGAGTTCTATGGCTCGTGGCCTTATGGACTTCCCGAGCTGATCAGGCACGACGGCTCGAGACAGCGTGACGCGCTTGTCGGCGTGAAGCGCATCGCCGTTCCCGGCTGCAACGTCACAGCGATCTCGCTCGGGTTGGCTCCCGGACTCGCGGCCCATGTCGTCGAGGGCGATGACATCGTCGCTGTCCTTGCGGTCGGACCGTCTGGTGCCGGAAAAGCGCTCCGAACGGATCTGTTGGCTTCCGAGATCATGGGCTCGGCCAGCGCCTACGGTGTCGGCGGACGTCACCGCCACGTGCCGGAGATCATTCAGAATCTGCGCGGAGCATCCGGCGCACGCATCTCGGTATCTTTCACCCCCGTGCTCGTCCCCATGTCGCGGGGCATCCTTGCCACCTCGACGGCTCGACTCGCGCCTGGTGCGACGGCGTCGGATGTGCGCAGCGCATGGGAGCTCGCCTACGCGGACGAGCCCTTCGTTCACCTGCTTCCCGAAGGCCGTTTTCCACGCACCGGTGATGTCACGGGCGCGAACGTCGCCCTGGTGGGGCTGGCGGTCGACGAGGCTGCGGGAAGAGTGGTCGCCGTGACCGCTCTCGACAATCTCGTCAAGGGCACGGCCGGCGCAGCCATCCAATCGGCCAATATAGCGCTCGGTTTGGGCGAAACGACCGGTCTTCCGGTGAATGGAGTCGCCCCGTGAGTGTCACTGCCGCCCAAGGATTCGTCGCAGCAGGAATCGCAGCCGGCCTCAAAGAGTCGGGCGCGCTCGACATGGCCCTGGTTCAGAACCTCGGACCGCTGCGTTCGGCCGCTGCCGTGTTCACCAGCAACCGTTGCACGGCGAACCCCATCATCTGGTCGCGTCAGGCGATCGTCGACGGATCGATCGAGGCGATCGTGCTCAATTCGGGTGGAGCGAACTGCTACACCGGCGCCTTCGGTTTTCAGACGACCCACCAGACGGCAGAACAGGTGGGAGCACGACTGGGTGTCTCGTCGGGTGATGTGCTCGTGTGCTCAACGGGCCTCATCGGCACGGGAGACCAGAGCTTCCGTGACCGCCTGCTCGCGGGCGTCGACATCGCCGCTCCTGCGCTGACAGCCGACGGCGGACCCAATGCGGCCCGCGCCATCATGACGACCGACTCGCATCCCAAGCAGGCCGCCGTGACCTCGCCGTCGGGATGGGTCATCGGCGGTATGGCGAAGGGGGCAGGCATGCTCGCTCCGGGGCTCGCCACGATGCTCGTCGTCATCACGACCGATGCCGACGTCTCGAGTGCTCAACTCGACACGGCCCTTCGCTCCGCGACGAGGGTCACCTTCGACCGGCTCGATTCCGACGGCTGCATGTCGACGAACGATCAGGTCACGATCATGGCGTCGGGCGCATCCGGAGTCGTACCCGACTCGGCCGAGTTCGAGGCGGCCGTCACGTCGATCTGCGCCGATCTCGCGCAGCAGTTGCAAGGAGACGCTGAGGGGGCGAGCCACGACATCACGATCGAGACGATCCGTGCCGCCACCGAAGACGAGGCTGTCGACGTGGGGCGCGCGGTGTCGCGCAGCAACCTGTTCAAGGCCGCGGTCTTCGGCAACGACCCCAACTGGGGGCGCGTGCTCGCGGCCGTCGGAACAACCGAGGCCCAATTCGATCCGTTCGATATCGATGTGACGATCAACGGGGTGCGGGTGTGCTCGTCCGGCCAGCCGGATCAGCCGAGCGAGTCGATCGACCTGACGCCGCGCGCGGTGCACGTTCTCATCGACCTGAAGGTCGGAGCTTCCACCGCGACAATCCTCACGAACGACCTCACCCACGACTACGTCCACGAGAACAGCGCATACGCAACCTGATGACAGACATTTCGAACACGCCCTCCGCCGGAGACAAGGTCTCGACACTGATCGAGTCTCTCTCCTGGCTCAAGAGGTTCCACGGCCAGATCATGGTCGTTAAATTCGGCGGCAACGCTATGGTCGACGAAGCGTTGCAGAAGACGTTCGCCGAAGACATGGTCTTCCTGCGCTATGCGGGTATCCGCCCTGTCGTGGTGCACGGCGGTGGCCCGCAGATCTCGGCGATGCTCGATCGCCTCGGCATCCAGAGCGAGTTTCGCGGCGGATACCGCGTGACCAGCCCCGAGGCGATGGATGTCGTGCGCATGGTTCTCGCAGGCCAGATCAGCCGAGAGATCGTTGGGCACATCAACGAACACGGGCCTCTCGCGGTGGCGTTCTCCGGCGACGATGCCGGACTTTTCGCCGGGCGCAAACGCACCATCGAGATCGATGGCGAGCGGGTAGACATCGGTCAGGTGGGTGACATCGTCGCGGTCGATCCGGATGCCGTGCGGCAGCGTCTCGAGGCCGGTTACATTCCTGTCGTCTCGTCGATTGCACCCGACATCGATCATCCCGGCCAATCGCTGAACGTGAACGCTGACGCGGCTGCCGCCGCGCTTGCGGTCGCCCTCGGAGCGGTCAAGTTGGTCATCCTCACCGACGTGGCGGGGCTCTACAGCGACTGGCCCAACCGGGATTCCCTGGTGTCGAGCATCGATCCGGAGTCGCTGCGTGATCTGCTGCCGAAGCTCGAGTCCGGGATGATTCCGAAGATGGCCGCCTGTCTCGAGGCCGTCGACGGGGGAGTGGCGAAAGCGGCCATCATCGACGGACGTACGCCCCACTCGATCCTGCTCGAGGTCTTCACCCAGAGCGGCATCGGCACCGAGGTCAGCCGGGAGGCACTGTGAGTATCGAGACAGCATGGTCGGATCGTTTCGGCGACTCCCTGATGAAGTCGATGGGCTCGCCCTTCGCGCTGTTGACCCGAGGAGACGGCTGCTACGTCTGGGACGAATCGGGAAAGCAGTATCTCGATTTTCTCGCCGGCATCGCGGTGAACTCGCTCGGCCATGCGCATCCGGCATTCGTCGAGGCGGTCTCGCATCAGTCGGCGACGCTCGCGCACGTGTCGAACTACTTCACCACCTCGCCGCAACTTGAACTCGCCGAGCGGCTGAAGAGGATCACGGGTGCCGGTGCCGAGGGCCGAGTGTACTTCGGCAACTCTGGCGCCGAGGCGAACGAGGCCGCTTTCAAACTCGCTCGCCTCAACAGGAGGGGGAGCGACCGTCATCGCATCCTCGCGGTGCACGATTCATTCCACGGTCGCACGATGGGCGCGCTCGCTCTGACCGGCAAGCCAGCCCTGCGCGATGCGTTCGAACCCATGCCCTCGGGCGTGGAGCATATCGACTCGACAATCGAGGCGCTCGAGCGGTCGATCGACAGCTCGGTCTCCGCGCTCATCCTCGAACCGATCAAGGGAGAGGCGGGCGTCGTCGAATTGCCGGAAGGCTTCCTCGTTCGTGCTCGCGAGTTGACCGCCCAGCACGATGTGCTGCTGATCCTCGACGAAATCCAAACGGGCGCGGGTCGCACGGGGTCGTGGTTCGCCTTCGAGCAGTTCGGCATCGTTCCCGATGCTGTGACGATGGCGAAGGGCATGGGCGGAGGGTTCCCGATCGGAGCTCTCGTGACCTTCGGGTGGGCATCCGAACTCTTCCAGCGCGGAATGCACGGCTCGACGTTCGGCGGCAACCCGCTCGCGACGGCGGTAGCCAATGCTGTTCTCGCTGAGATCGAGTCCGCCGGACTCGTTCACAACGCCGCCGCTCGCGGAGAGGAGATCATGCGGATCATCCGCGATATCGACTCGCCTCACGTGGCTGAGGTCCGCGGCCGCGGCCTCCTGATCGGCGTCGGTCTGACGAGGCCGATCGCCGCGGCGGTGTCGTCGGCTGCGCTCGACGCGGGCCTGATCGTGAATGCGGCCAACGACTCGAGTATTCGCATCGCTCCACCGCTCATTGTGGGCGACGACGAGGTCCGTCTCTTCGCCGAACGGTTCCGTATGGCTCTCGACGCCGTGCCTTCTGCCTGAACCTCGCCTCCCCGCCCGCTAGTCTTTCCCTTTCCGACATTTATCGAAAGCTCTCCCGTGACCAGACATTTCCTGCGCGACGATGACCTCTCACCTGCCGAGCAGGCCGAGATTCTCGACCTGGCATTGGAGCTCAAGCGAGACCGATTCCAGGTGCAGCCCTTGGCGGGGCCGCAGACCGTCGCCGTGATCTTCGATAAGTCATCTACCCGCACCCGTGTCTCGTTCGCCGTCGGCATCGCAGACCTGGGTGGCAGCCCCCTCATCATCAGCATGGCATCGAGCCAATTGGGGGGCAAAGAGACGGCGTCCGACACCGCACGGGTCTTGGAACGGCAGGTTGCCGCGATCGTGTGGCGCACCTACGCACAGACCGGACTCGAGGAGATGGCCAAGGGAACGACGGTTCCGGTTGTCAACGCATTGTCGGATGAATTCCATCCCTGCCAGCTCCTCGCAGACCTGCTGACCATCCGGGAGCACCGCGGTGTTCTCGCCGGCCAGACCGTCGCATTCCTCGGAGACGGAGCCAGCAACATGGCCCATTCGTACCTGCTCGCGTGCGCGACGGCGGGCATGCACGTGCGCATCGGCGCGCCAGCGGAATTCGCGCCGAGCCCGGAGGTCTTCTCCGATGCGGAGGCACGCGCAGCCGAGACGGGTGGCTCGGTGGCCGTGCACGTCGATCCGGTTCAGGCTGTCCGCGGCGCGGACATCGTTGTGACCGACACCTGGGTCTCGATGGGCAAAGAAGACGAGAAGGCCGAACGAGTGGCGATCTTCGGGGGATACCAGGTCGATCAGGCTCTTCTCGATCAGGCGAAGGAAAACGCCCTTTTCCTGCACTGCCTCCCGGCGGATCGCGGGTACGAGGTGAGTGCCGATGTCATCGACGGCCCGCAGAGCGTCATCTGGGACGAGGCCGAAAACCGCCTTCACGCGCAGAAGGCGCTTCTTGTCTGGCTTCTTCGCCAGCAGTCGCCGGCGAAAGGAAACTGAACACAGATGAGTGACGACACCGTATCGAACCGCGCCGGCGAGGCCGGCGCTCTCTGGGGTGGCCGTTTCGCTGGCGGCCCTGCTCCAGAGCTCGTCGAGCTGAGCAGATCGACCCACTTCGACTGGCAGCTCGCGGCGTACGACATCGCGGGATCGCGCGCGCACGCTCGAGCGCTTGCACAGGCTGGATACCTGACGGACGCCGAACTGACGGGCATGATCGACGCCCTCGATGTTCTCGATTCCGATGTGGCCGACGGCACATTCCGTCCGCTGGCTTCTGACGAAGACGTGCACTCCGCGTTGGAACGTGGACTCATCGATCGCGCGGGCGTCGAGCTCGGAGGCAAGCTTCGCGCGGGCCGCAGCCGCAACGACCAGATCGCCACGCTCGTACGCATGTTGCTTCGAGACCATGCCTCACGCATCCGGCACCTTGTCACCGACCTGATCGACGCGATCGCTGCCCAGGCCGACAGGCACTTCGGCGCGATTCTGCCGGGTCGCACACATCTGCAGCACGCGCAGCCCGTACTGCTGTCGCATCACCTGCTCGCTCATTGCTGGCCGCTTGTGCGCGACCTCGAGCGCTTCGTCGATTGGGATCGCCGCGCGAATTGGTCGCCGTATGGCTCGGGCGCGCTGGCCGGAAACACGCTCGGTCTCGATGCCCAGGCCGTGGCCGTCGAGCTCGGCTTCGACAGAAGTGCCTGGAATTCGATCGACGGAACGGCGAGCCGAGACGTTGTCGCAGAGTTCGCCTTCATCACCGCTCAGCTCGGCATCGATCTGTCGCGTTTCGCCGAAGAGATAATTCTCTGGAACACCAAGGAATTCGGTTTCGTCACCCTGTCGGATTCGTACTCCACAGGCTCGTCGATCATGCCGCAGAAGAAGAATCCCGACATTGCGGAACTCGCCCGGGGAAAATCAGGCCGATTGATCGGCAACCTCACCGGCCTGCTCACCACCCTCAAAGGACTTCCGCTCGCCTACAATCGCGATCTTCAGGAAGACAAAGAACCGGTCTTCGATTCCATCACCACGCTCGAAGTGCTGCTTCCGGCGTTCACCGGCATGGTCGCGACAATGACCTTTCACACCGAGCGGATGGCGGACTTGGCGCCTCAAGGCTTCTCATTGGCCACCGACGTCGCGGAATGGCTGGTCAAGCAGCACGTATCATTCCGCGATGCCCACGAGATCACGGGCGCACTCGTGCGTTTCGCCGAGGAGAACGAACTCGAGCTCGATGAGCTCAGCGATGAGCAGTACGCCTCGCTGTCGCCGCATCTTGTGCCCGCTGTGCGTTCTGTTCTCACCATCGAAGGCTCTGTCGCCAGTCGCGATGGACGCGGCGGTACCGCACCCGATCGGGTGAGAGAGCAGCTTGCCGCGCTCACGGAGAGCGTTCGCGCTCTGCAGGCTGCCGCAGCACCCGAGATCGGTGCCCTGTGACTCTGCGCAACGAGGACAACAAGAAGAAGCGTTCCCGGCCGCCGATGTCGAAGCGCACGACGTGGATCGTCGTCGGCGTCGCCGTCGCCATACTCGTCTTTGTCGTGATCGTGTCGGTCGTATCCGGCAAGGGTCTGTTCTAGATAGATGTTCACACCGGCGTCGCGCAGTTCTGGTGTGTTCGACCGGAGCAGCGTCGAGGTCGCTCCCGAGCTCTTGGGGGCTCGGCTGACTCGGCACTCCGCGTTGGGTGATATCACCTTGCGCATCACCGAGGTCGAGGCGTATCTGGGTGTGGGTGAAGATCCCGGATCGCACAGCTTTCGTGGGATGACGCCTCGTAACGCCGTCATGTTCGGCCCGCCGCTGCACCTGTACACCTACTTCACCTATGGCATGCATGTCTGCGCCAATATCGTGTGTTCTCCGGAAGGCCAGGCTTCGGCTGTACTTCTGCGCGCTGGCGAGATCGTGGAGGGGATCGACTTAGCGCGTGCCCACCGAGGGGAGCAGGTCGCTGTGCGTGACCTCGCTCGTGGGCCGGCGAGGCTGACGAAGGCGATGGCGATTTCTCTATCGGACGGGGGAGCGGACGTGGGTGGAGATGTGTATTCGCTCGAGCTTTCGGACGCGGAGCACGATGTAGGCACGAGCGTGCGAACAGGTGTCAGCGGACCGGGTGGGTCGGCGGCATACCCGTGGCGGTTCTTCATCGCCGGAGACCCGACGGTCTCGCCGTATCGTGCGAGTGCTCCGCGCAAGCGCGACTGAGAGATCGCTCTCGTCTCAACGGTGGGGTCTGCTCAGCGCAGAACCAGAGCACAAGAACATGCCCACACGAAGCTCGCGAGGGTGCCGATGATGAAGCGCTCCTTCGCTTCGGATGCGGCGAGTTCGCTGAACCGACCGACGCCTTTGATGGCGATGACGACGGCGATTGCCTCGGGGAAGCCGGCGGTGATAGCGCCGGCGATGGCGATTCGTTCGAGTACGCCGATGGTCGTACCGCCGCGGAGAACCTCGACCGTCGACGTGCCCATGGCTTTGTCAGGCGGTGAAGATTCGGCCGATAAACGGTCGGCGTTGCGGGAGGCGAGAAGGTGCCGGAGAAAGACGCCGCGTCGGCTTGGCGCCTCCGGTGGCGGAGATGACGCGCTCTGCCTGTCGTTCGTGCTGATCAGGATGCCCCCATGCACTCCCGTGAGACTCGTGCCCCGGGTCGCGAGGCGCAGGGCGAGCACGGCGAAGGGGCCTCCGCCGATGGTCGCAAGGGCGAGAGCCAGGAGAGTCATGACTACTCGTACGAGCGGTGTCTCCTGGATCTCGGCGAGTGGGACGAGACTCGACAAGACCAGCGCAGCGACAAGGACCCCGCAGGAGAGAACGGTCAGCGAGTAGAGAACAGCTCGCCCCGATCGACTCGTTCGAGACGGTGCTCTCTGCGGGCTATGAGCGCGGATGTCGAGGATCAGCGCGATGGAGCTGAGGAGCACGCCCGCGCCGAGCAGGATGAGGATGCCAGTGCTCGCGGTCATTGCTGTCCTTTCGATGGCTCTGTCGTCGAGGGAAGTCGGGAAAGCAACCGCACGAGGGGTGCCTGGGCCTCGAGGTCGATTCTGACCTGGGCCACTGACATTCGATCGCTGACCGCTTGCGGGGTGATCCCCAGTTCGGCAGCGGCATCCCGTTGCGTTCGTCCTTGAGCGAGCACGTCGTACACCTGCCAGCCTTGTTTCGTGCGGCGCTCGCGCACCGAGAGGAGAAGCAGCATCAGGGCTTCGAAGTCCGCTGCATCGTCGGCGAGCGATGTCGTTTCGTGGCGACAAGCGAATCGTTGGGGAGACTTCTTGGCGGCGTCGACGGCATCCCTGGCTGCGATGAAAGCAGGTCCTCGGGTGTCTCGCGTCGACGGTCCCAGCGGATATTCGACGTCGCCGACTCCGAGGCCGACGCTCCACTTTCCTGTTCGTGTGAGCTCGAGGATGATTCCGATGGTGGTGTCGGCGTCACCGATCAGTGCTTGGATCTCGTCCCCGGCGTTTCTATCGACAGGAAGTGCGAGCCCCGACGCGAATTTCTCGTCTAGCAGAGTAATCGTGCGCGGTGCGAGATCGGCTGTATGCCTGCTGTCGACCTGGTCTGCAGTGATGACGTACATAGGAGCCTTTCTTGCTTATCAAGGTCTAAACCTTGATTTCCTAGTTATCAAGCCTACTGACCTGATTGTAGATAGATCAAGGCTTCAGCCCTGTTTCCCGCCGAGTCCGCCCCGGGGCCTCCGCTGATAATGTGGGTCGGGTGTCGACCACTCCGAATCAGATTCTCACCACCCAGCACAACGATTCCTCGTTCGAGGATGTCTGGGATGAGATCGAGTGGCGCGGTCTCGTTCACGTATCCACCGACCGCGATGCGTTGAAGCGGCTGCTCGCCGGGCCCCCGATCACGTACTACTGCGGGTTCGACCCGACCGCTCCGAGTCTTCATCTAGGAAACCTGGTCCAGATCCTCCTTCTGCGTCGACTCCAGCTCGCCGGCCACAGGCCCCTCGGCCTGGTCGGCGGCTCGACCGGACTGATCGGTGATCCTCGTCCGACGGCCGAGCGCACCCTCAATACGAAGGACACGGTCGCCGAATGGGTCGACTACCTTCGGAGCCAGATCGAGAAGTTCCTCAGTTTCGACGGCGAAAATCCGGCTCGTATGGTCAATAACCTCGACTGGACGCAGCCTCTGTCTGCCATCGACTTCCTCCGTGATGTGGGCAAGTACTACCGTGTCGGCACCATGCTCAAGAAAGATGCGGTGAGCGCGCGACTCAATTCCGACGCGGGGATCAGCTACACCGAGTTCAGCTACCAGATTCTGCAGGGCATGGATTTTCTCGAGCTCTACCGGAAGTTCGGTTGCGTGCTTCAGACCGGTGGGAGCGACCAGTGGGGCAACCTCACGAGCGGAACCGATCTGATCCATAGGGCGGCGCAGGGGAGTGCTCATGCGATTGGTACCCCGTTGATCACGAACTCCGACGGCACAAAGTTCGGCAAGAGCGAAGGCAACGCTGTCTGGCTCGATCCGACACTGACGAGCCCGTACGCTTTCTACCAATTCTGGCTCAACACCCTCGATGCCGATGTCATCACGCGGCTCAAGATCTTCACGTTCCTCCCTCGGACGGAGATCGAGAGAATCGCCGTGCTCGTCGAAGAAGAGCCGTTCCGCCGTGAAGCGCAGAAGACACTCGCCTACGAGGTGACCTCTCTGGTGCACGGAGTGGCGGCGACCGAGTCGGCGATCTCGGCAGCCCAGGCCTTGTTCGGCCAAGGAGATCTGGCTGATCTCGATGACGTCACGCTGGTGTCGGCGCTCCGTGAGTTGCCCAACACCACCTGTGCACCAGACGCTTTGATCACCCAGCTCCTCGTGGACACCGGACTCACGAAGAGTGCGGGCGAAGCGCGGCGCGCGATTGCCCAGGGTGGCGTGTACGTCAACAACGCCGTGGTCGCCGACGAAACGGCCACCATCGACGGTTCGGTTCTTTCCGCGGGAGTAGCCGTGCTTCGTCGTGGCAAGAAGACTCTCGCGGGAGTCTTCGTAGAGTGACGATCCGCGGGATTCCGGGGCGACACGCCCGGGCTGCAGGCTCATTTTGACCGCTGCAGAATCTGCCCGTAAAGTCTTCTCTTGTCACCCCACAGGTTCGGAAAGCCGAAGAGCTTCCGGCCTCAAGCGGGACCAAATCCTAAGCTGAATCAGAATCGCTCTAGAAGTGTTCTGTAGGACTGCTTTAGGATGTATAACGCCTCTTCCCAGGAACGATCTGTCGGAAGTCGAGTTGAGCGCCCGAAACTATCCGGATAAGCGCAAAACACGATTTGACAGAAACAAAACTTGGGTCTAGGTTTGAGAAGTTGCCCCGAGTTGAGGCTGCGCCGGTTGGTGTGGTGGATGTTCGGGTGCGTCCGATCTTTGAGAACTCAACAGCGTGC
>NZ_FXAY01000008.1 GCF_900177685.1 Agreia pratensis | reverse complement strand
TGCGCCGATGGTACTGCAAGGGGGACCTTGTGGGAGAGTAGGACACCGCCGGACTCCTATTACACGAATGGCCACCCCACACCGGGGTGGCCATTCCTGTTTAACCACCCATTCAACGTGGTGACACCCGTGACCGTGTACCGTGTGTGAAGCGTTAGATGGGCATTCAACTACACAGCATTCAGAGCACGCGGAGAAGTTCGCTTCAGCGTGGGGAGAGATTTTCGATGACCGATTCACCTGATCGAGGTCCACAGCGACCCGGACGACGAGACGATTCTCCACGTCAGAACAGAGGTCCGCACGCAGGACGACCGACCGGCTCCGGACGGCCCGATCGACCGAGCCGCTCCGACCGACCGGCTGGCGCCGACCGTCCCGCCCGTGATGGCGATCGCCCTCAGCGTGACCGGCCTGTTCGCGGCGGACGTCCCGACAGAGGCTCCGATCGCAAGCTGTGGACGAGCGGCGGGAAGCCGGCTCGGAACGACCGTGATGCGCGTTCGCGCGAGGTCGAGCTCAGCGAAGAGGAGAAGCAGGCGCGCGCTCTTCGCGCAGTGCGTCCGCGTCACGACGACCCGGAGATCCCCGACGGCGTCACCGCGCGCGACCTCGACAAGGGTGCGCGCAATGAACTGAAGACTCTGAGTAAGGAAAACGCCGAGGGCGTGGCTCAGCACCTCGCTATGGCGGCGAGGCTCATCGAATCCGACCCGGAGCTCGCTCATCGGCATGCCATCTCGGCTGCTCGTCGGGCCGGCCGGATCGGCATCGTGCGGGAGACTCTCGCCATCACCGCCTATGCCACGGGTGACTTCGCCCTCGCCATTCGTGAGCTTCGGACGTACCGACGGATCTCCGGATCGAACGAGCAGCTCGCGCTGATGGTGGACAGTGAGCGTGGCGTCGGGCGTCCGGACCGTGCCCTCGAAGTCGGCCGATCTGTTCAACGTTCCGAATTGTCGTCGGCAGCCCAGGTGGCCGTGGCGATCGCCATGAGCGGCGCCCGTCTCGACCTTGGCCAGACTGAGGCCGCACTCGACGAGCTCGATATTGCTCAGTTGAACCCCGACGTCGCGTACTCCTACAGTGCTGATCTGTTTTCTGCCTATGCAGATGTGCTCGAAGATCTGGGCCGGTCTGACGAGGCGGAGTCGTGGCGCGAGCGAGCAGCACGGGCGGACGCAGCTCTCGGAGGAGACGACGGCGACCTCGTGGAGGTCTACGAAGAGGACATCGTCTTCGAGTCCGTCGACGATGTGATTGCCGACGCCGCACGGAACGCGCCGACGGAGGAGATCGGCGATGAGCCTGTTCGCCCGTCGGAGTCGTAACGTGGCAACCCCGCTCGACGGTGTCGACGTGGTTCTCGCAGATCTCGACGGTGTCGTGTACCAGGGGCCGAAGGCGATTCCGTTTGCGGTCGACTCGCTGTCTCGGGTCTCGGCATCCGGCGTTCGAATCGGCTATATCACCAACAACGCATCGAGGACCGACGTCCAGGTCGCGGAGCATCTCTCGAGCTTCGGGCTGGAGGTGGCGCCCAGCGACGTGGTCACCAGTCCTCAGGCCGCTGTGCGCCTGCTGGCAGGGCTGGTAGAGCCGGGCTCCCTGATTCTCGTGGTCGGCGGCGACGGTCTCATCGACGAACTCGGCAGGGCCGGGTTCCGCGTGACGCGCGATGCGGCGGATCAGCCGGCCGCGGTCATCCAGGGCTTTTCGCCCGACGTGGGCTGGAAGCAGCTGGCCGAGGCGAGCTTTGCTCTTCACCGAGGCATTCCGTGGGTTGCGACGAACACGGACTGGACCATTCCGGTTGCCGGTGGGATCGCCCCGGGCAACGGCACGCTCGTCTCGGCGGTGCACACGGCGGTCGGCCGTCTTCCCGTCGTCGCGGGCAAGCCGGAGGTGGCGATCTTCGAAGAAGCTCAGCGCCGCTTCGATGCCGCATCTCCGCTCTTCGTCGGAGACAGGCTCGACACGGATATTCTCGGAGCAAATCGCGCAGGAATGCCGGTGGCGCATGTTCTGACCGGTGTCGACACGGCCAAGCAGCTTCTGTCGGCCAAGCCTGACGAGAGACCGCAGTTCATCCTCGACGACCTTCGCGGACTATTCGAGCCCTATCCCGAGACGACATTCTCTAAAGACTCCCAGACAGTGATGGTCAACGGGGCGAAAGTGCTCATCCGCGGAAACGACGTGGTGGTGGTCTCTGCCGGAGACAACCCGACCGACCTGCTTCGCGCTGCGTGCGCGGTCATCTGGAAGTCGGGACGTGCGATCTACGGCCTTCAGGTACCCGAGGAGCTCTACGCCGGTTGAGCCTGGTCACGACGGTACTCTAGAAGCTGTGACTGACGCCGACCCCGAGACCTCGAACGCGCTGCTCTCGCGCATTCGCGTCATCGAACAACAACCGCTCGACGCACGAGCAGACGCTTACGTGCAGCTGCACGACGCCTTGCGCGTGCGCCTCGAGGGTGGGGACGCCCTGCTCGATGACTGACTCCCGACTCGATGCTGCTCTGCCTGCCGTCGGGCTCGCACGAAGTCGCACTCATGCCGCGCAGCTCATTACCGCCGGTCTGGTTCGTGTCGACGGCGTTGCCCAGGTCAAAGCATCGTTCCGCGTGCGTGAAGGCCAGGCTCTCTCTGTCGACGGTGACGACGGCTATGTGAGTCGGGCGGCCGGCAAGCTCGTCGCTGCGCTGGATGCGTTCGGTGACGTGGTCGTGCAAGGCCGGCTCGCGCTCGACGCGGGTGCGTCGACCGGTGGTTTCACTCAAGTTCTTCTGGAGCGCGGCGCCCGCCAGGTGATCGCTCTCGATGTAGGTCACGGACAGCTCGCGTCGGTGATCGCCGATGATGAGCGTGTTCGGGTGGTGGAGGGTTTCAATGTGCGTTTCGCCACGCCCGAGACCCTCAGTGCAGCAGCGCGTGTCGACGAACGCCCATCGCTTGTCGTCGGGGATCTCTCGTTCATCTCGCTCACAACGGTTCTCCCCGCTTTGCAGGCGGTGGCGACCCCGGACGCGGACTTCGTTCTGCTGGTCAAGCCTCAGTTCGAAGTCGGGCGTACCGGCATCAGAGAAGGCATCGTCAAGAATTCAGGGCTCCGCGGCGAGGCCGTGACACGCGTGCTGTGGAGCGCCTTCGACCTCGGCCTCGGAACAGCGGGCATCGCATCCTCCCCAATCGTCGGGGCAGCGGGAAACAAGGAGTACCTGATCTGGTTGAGCGCGGTTGTCGGTCGTAATCCGACAGAATGGTTGGATCGCGTGACCAGAATGACGGGAGTCTGAGAATGGTGAACCAGCGCAACATCCTTGTGGTGCTGCACACGGGCCGCCAGGATTCCGTCGACGCCGCTGTGCGCGTCTGTGCGCAGCTGCGTGAGGCGGGTGTGAACGCCGTCATCGCTCCGCAGGAACTCGATGACGTCGGTGCGTACCCCGAGCAACTCGCGGGCATGCCCGTGCTCGGCGTCGACGTCGACATGGCCGATCTCGAGCTCGTCATCGTGCTCGGGGGAGACGGAACCATTCTGAGGGCCGCCGAACTGGTGCGCGGCTCAGCCGTGCCGCTTCTCGGAGTCAATCTGGGTCACGTCGGGTTTCTCGCGGAGAGTGAGCGCGAAGACCTGACCGAGACGGTGCGCCGGGCGCTCGCTCTCGACTATCACGTCGAGGAGCGCATGACCCTCTCCGTGCGAGTGAAGGTCGACTCCGAGGTGGTCTACGAGACCTGGGCTCTCAACGAGGCCACCGTCGAGAAGGCGAGCCGGGAGCGCATGCTCGAGGTCGTGATGGAGGTCGACGGCAGACCGCTGTCGAGCTTCGGATGCGACGGCGTGGTCATGTCTACCCCCACGGGTTCCACGGCGTATGCCTTCTCCGCCGGTGGGCCGGTGGTGTGGCCGAGCCTCGACGCATTGCTGATGGTGCCGCTCAGCCCGCACGCCCTCTTCGCCCGGCCCCTCGTCGTCGGTCCGGACTCCGCTCTCGCCGTCGAGGTGCTCCCGCGCACCCAGGGCACAGGCGTTCTCTGGTGCGATGGCAGACGGACCCACGACCTTCCGCTTGGAGCCCGCGTCGTCGTTCGTCGGTCGCCGACCCCTGTGAGGCTGGCGCGACTGCACCTGGGCCCATTCTCAGATCGACTCGTGGGTAAGTTCAATCTGCCTGTCTCAGGATGGCGAGGCCCCGCGACCCGTGATTAACGAAATCTCCATTCGAGACCTCGGCGTGATCGACGATGCCGTTCTTCCGCTCGGCCCGGGCTTCACCGCGGTGACCGGCGAGACGGGCGCGGGCAAGACCATGGTCGTTCAGGCCCTCGGCCTCGTACTCGGTGCCCGCGCAGACTCGGGAACGGTTCGAAGCGGAAGCAAGCAGGCGTCTGTCGAGGGACGCTGGCTGGTTCCCTCAGCGGGGGATGTCGCCACACGCGTGCAGGACGCCGGGGGAGACCTCGATCCCCAGGGTGACGACCTGGCGGAGCTCATCCTGTTGCGCACCGTATCGAGCGAAGGTCGCAGCAGAGCCGTCGTCGGCGGGCGCGGTGCGCCCGCAAGTCTGCTCGCAGAGCTCGGCGAGCATCTCATCGTGGTTCACGGTCAGTCGGATCAGATGCGACTCACCTCGTCGACCGAGCAGCGCGCGGCTCTCGACCGGTTTGCCGGCGAGTCGGTTGCGGGCGTCGCCTCTCGATACGCCGCGGCATTCAGTCAGGCCCGTGCAGCGCGCGCCGAGCTCTCACGACTCATCGACGAGCGTGACGACCGCGCACGCGAGGCTGAGGGGCTGCGCGTCGCTCTGGCCGAGATCGCCGATGTCGATCCGGTCGACGGCGAAGACGTCGAGCTCGCCGAGCGTGCCGAGAAGCTCACCAATCTCGAAGACCTGCGGCTCGCTGCCGAAGAATCTCGCGACCTCGTGTCGAGCGAGGCCATCGATTCGCATCCAGACATCATCGGTCTGTTAGACACCGCGCGCCGTCAGCTCGAGAGGGTGGCGCCGCACGACGCGGCTCTCGCGCCCATCGTCGACTCGCTGGCAAGCGCCGGCTTTCTCGTCGCGGAAGTCTCCACTCAGCTCTCCAGTTACCTCGCGTCGCTCGACTCCGATTCGGCGGCAGAACTCGATTCGATCCAACAGCGTCGCGCGGCGCTCGCCGTACTCGCTCGCAAGTACGGTCCCGAACTGGCCGATGTGATTCATTTCGGAGAGACGGCCGGCCCTCGGTTGCTGGAGCTCGACAACGACTCCGATCGCATCGAGCAGCTCGGAGCAGAGCTCGAAGACCTCGATGCGCAGTCGATCGCTCTCGCCTCCGAACTCACCGCTGCGCGGACCGCGGCCGCCGCCGATCTCTCGGCTCGGGTGACCGACGAACTCGCCGCGCTTGCGATGCCGACTGCTCGGCTGGTCATCGAGGTCTCGGCTCGAGACGAGCTGAGCGCCTCCGGGGCCGACGCGATCACCTTTCTTCTGCAACCGCACGGCGGCAGCGCTCCTCGGCCCCTGGCGAAGGGCGCCTCGGGAGGCGAGCTGTCACGAGTGATGCTCGCCATCGAGGTGGTGCTGGCGGCAACAGACCCTGTGCCCACTTTCGTCTTCGACGAAGTCGACGCTGGCATCGGCGGTGCTGCCGCCATCGAGATCGGACGACGGCTCGCTCTGCTCGCCAAGACCTCGCAGGTGATCGTCGTGACGCACCTCGCCCAGGTGGCGGCGTTCGCCACCAACCATCTGACGGTCGTCAAAGACTCGTCGGGCGCCGTCACCGCGTCGAGCGTCACCCAGCTCGACGGAGACGCACGGGCGGCTGAGATGGCGCGTCTCCTGTCGGGCCTCCCCGATTCGAAGAGCGGGCTCGAACACGCCCGTGAACTGCTGGATCTCGCTGCAGCGGGATAGAACGACTCGCTCGTCGGACTCGCCGAGTGAGCTTTACGGGCCGCACCGCCCACCACGACTGTTAGGATGAAACTCCGTGGCAGATGGTCAAAATCCCCAGGTCCTTTCCGGCTCGTCGATGGCATCCCAGGCGGGCACTCCGGTGACCGGCCTCCCCTCGACCTCGAACACCCCGACGAAGCACATCTTCGTCACTGGAGGCGTGGTTTCCAGTCTCGGCAAAGGCCTCACGGCCGCCAGTCTCGGCAACCTTCTCACCGCGCGCGGGCTGCACGTCGTGATGCAGAAGCTCGACCCGTATCTGAATGTCGATCCGGGCACCATGAACCCGTTCCAGCACGGCGAGGTCTTCGTGACCGACGACGGCGCCGAGACCGACCTCGACATCGGGCACTATGAGCGCTTCCTCGACATCAATCTCAACCAGGCCGCCAACGTGACGACCGGTCAGATCTACTCCACGGTCATCGCGAAGGAACGTCGCGGCGAATACCTCGGTGACACGGTGCAGGTCATCCCGCACATCACCGACGAGATCAAACGCCGGATGCGACTGCAGGCCGAACAGCCGATCGACGGTTCGCCACGCCCCGACGTGATCATCACCGAGATCGGAGGCACGGTCGGCGACATCGAGAGCCAACCGTTCATCGAGTCGGCTCGCCAGGTGCGACACGAACTCGGCCGCAAGAACGTGTTCTTCGTGCATGTGTCACTGGTGCCGTACATGGGCGCATCCGGCGAGCAGAAGACGAAGCCCACGCAGCACTCCGTCGCCGCGCTGCGCTCCATCGGAATCCAGCCCGACGCGCTCGTCCTGCGCAGCGATCGCCCGGTCTCAGAGTCGAACAAGCGCAAGATCGCGCTGATGTGCGATGTCGACGAGGCGGCCGTGGTGAACGCCGTCGACGTTCCCAGCATCTACGACATTCCCACGATGCTGCACAATCAGGGTCTCGACGCCTACATCATCGACAGTCTCGACCTCGCTCAGGGCGCAGGCGAGGTCGACTGGTCTCGCTGGACACCCCTGCTCACAGCCGTGCACGAGCCGAAGCACGATGTGACGATAGGCCTGGTCGGAAAATACATCGATCTGCCCGACGCCTACCTCTCGGTCACCGAGGCGCTGAAGGCCGGCGGGTTCGCACACAAGACCAAGGTCGCCATCAAGTGGATCCCGTCGGACAACTGCGAGACCCCCGAGGGTGCTGCGCGTGAACTCTCCGAGGTCGACGGAATCTGTGTTCCCGGAGGATTCGGCGTGCGCGGCATCGAGGGCAAGCTGGGCGCGCTGAGATTCGCCCGCGAGAACGGCATCCCGACTCTCGGGCTGTGCCTCGGTCTGCAGTGCATGGTCATCGAGTACGCCCGGCACGAAGCTGGTCTCGAGGGTGCGTCATCGAGCGAGTTCGATCCCGACACCGAGTTCCCCGTGATCGCGACGATGGCCGAGCAGGTCGACATCATCGCCGGGGGAGACCTGGGCGGAACGATGCGTCTGGGCCTCTACGAGGCCAAGCTCGCCGAAGGTTCGATCGTGGAGGCGCTCTACGGTGCTCCTGTCGCGAGCGAGCGTCACCGTCATCGCTATGAGGTCAACAACCACTACCGCTCACAGATTGCGGATGCCGGGCTCTGGTTCAGCGGTACCTCGCCCGACGACTCGCTTGTCGAGTACGTGGAGCTGCCCCGCACGGTGCATCCGTTCTACGTCGCCACCCAGGCGCATCCCGAACTGCGTAGCCGGCCCAGCGACCCGCACCCGCTCTTCCGCGGACTCGTCGAGGCTGCACTCGAGCGGCACGAGGCGTCGAGCCTCTTCTCGCAAGACGAAGCCGCGTCGATCGATGACGTCGACGGGGTCGTTCCCCGTGTCTGAGAGTGAGCCGGTCGGCATTCTCGCCGATGAGCACATCGCGCTTCCGATCGTGTCGAGCGAGGTCGTCTTCACCGGTGCGATCTGGGATGTGCGCCGCGAGACGTTCGACTACAACGGAGATCAGATCACTCGCGAGTTCGTCGACCACACGGGAGCGGTTGCCGTTCTCGCGATCGACGATGAGGATCGGATTCTTTTGATCAAGCAGTACAGGCATCCCGTCCGTTCGCGCGAGTGGGAGATCCCTGCCGGTCTCCTCGACGTCGCTGATGAGGATCCCCTTGAAGCGGCGAAGCGCGAGCTGGCAGAAGAGGTCGATCTCGCCGCGGCCTCGTGGAGCGTGCTCAGCGACTACGTGACGACTCCCGGGGGAAACAACGAGGCCATCCGGGTGTACCTCGCTCGCCAGCTCAGCGATACCGAGGCATTCGCTCGCGAAGACGAAGAGGCCGACATCGAGAAGCGATGGGTGCCGCTCGATGAGGCACTCGACGCGGTCGTTGGCCGGCGCATCCAGAACCCCTCGCTGGTCGTGGCAGTCTACGCGGCGTCGGTCGCTCGGTCTCGTGGATGGTCCACTCTCGGACCGGAAGACGCACCGTGGCCTCAACGCGAGGTCGTGCGCAGCTCTCGGCAGCCGTCGTAGCGCATGTCTCTCGAGCCGCAGGTGAATGAGTACCTGCGTCATCTGACAATCGAACGCGGGCTGTCGGTGAACACCATGGCCGCGTACAGGCGAGACCTCGCCCGCTACACCGACTGGCTCGAGGCGCAGGGTGTTTCCGACGCGCGGCTGATCACCCCGGCTCAGATCGGTCTCTTCGCGGGCTCGCTCCGCACGGTCGAGAGGGCAGACGAGACTCCGTCGGCGCCCCTCGCCGCCTCGAGTGTCGCCCGTGTGCTGTCGTCGGTGCGCGGATTCCATCGCCATCTCGCAGACGAAGGAACTCTCGAGACCGATCCCGCGCGCGAGGTCAAACCTCCGAAGCTCGCCAGCAGGCTTCCGAAGGCCATCACGATCGATCAGATGAGCACCCTCCTCGGAGCTGTCACCGGAGACGACATACTGGCCCTCCGTGACAGGGCGCTGCTCGAGATGCTCTACGCGACCGGAGCTCGCGTCTCAGAGGCCGTGGGCCTCAACGTCGATGACGTGATGGACGACGCGGAGATCGTGCGTCTGGTCGGCAAGGGCAGCAAGCAGAGGGTGGTTCCGGTCGGCAGCTTCGCTCGCGACGCGGTGGATGCGTATCTCGTTCGAGCGCGACCGGTGCTGTCGGCGCGTGGCCGGGCGACTCCCGGACTCTTTCTCGGCCAGCGAGGGCAGCGGCTGTCAAGGCAGGGTGCGTGGCTCGTCATCCAGTCTGTCGCCCGCCGCGCAGGCCTGGAAGCACACGTCTCTCCGCACACCTTTCGTCACTCTTTTGCAACTCATCTATTGCAGGGCGGCGCTGATGTGCGCGTCGTTCAAGACCTGCTCGGCCATTCCTCGGTGGCCACCACGCAGCTCTACACGCTGGTCACCGCCGACACTCTGCGGGACATGTATGTGACGGCCCACCCTCGGGCGCGCTGAGTCGCCTACACGGTCGAGCGCTACGGGGCCGGTACAGTTGAGTTCGTTCCGGTGACAGTTGCCGGAAGGAATGGGAGCAGCATTCGTGGCGGGCACAAAGAACACCGGTCGGTCCGAGCTTCCGGGACTCGAGACACCGAAGTTCGGTCCCACGGGGCGCCCTCTGCGAGAGTTCGCCGATCCGGCACCGCTGAAGTCGCACGGCCCCGCTCGCATCATCTCGCTCTGCAACCAAAAGGGTGGAGTCGGCAAGACGACGACCACCATCAATCTCGGTGCAACCCTCGCCGGGTACGGACGCCGGGTTCTCGCGATCGACTTCGATCCGCAGGGCGCCCTTTCCGCCGGCCTCAATGTGAACACGCACGACGCGTTGACGATCTACGACCTTCTGCTCGGCAGTGCCAAAGATCCGTCCGCTGCGATCCAGCACACATCGGTCGAAGGCCTCGACGTGATTCCCGCGAACATCGACCTGTCGGCGGCCGAGGTGCACCTCGTGAACGAGGTCGCCCGCGAGACGATCCTGGCCCGCGTTCTGCGCAAAGTCAGCGCCGACTACGACGTGATCCTCATCGACTGCCAGCCCTCGCTCGGACTTCTCACGATCAACGCACTGACGGCCAGCCACGGAGTCTTCATTCCTCTCGAGTGCGAGTTCTTCGCTCTCCGTGGCGTCGCACTGCTCGTCGAGACCATCGACAAGGTGCGCGACAGGCTCAACCCTGCCATCGAGCTCGACGGCATCCTCGCCACGATGTACGACCCGCGCACGCTCCACTCGCGCGAGGTACTCGAGCGGGTCGTGGATGCGTTCGGTGACGCCGTTCTCGAGACCGTGATCGGGCGCACGGTCAAGTTCCCCGACGCATCAGTCGCCGGCCGCCCCATCACCCAATTCGCGCCGGAGCACTCGGCGGCGAAGGCATACAAGCAGCTCGCCCGAGAACTGGTCGCGCGTGGCGCGGTCGCCTAGCCCAGACCTCACCGCGGGCGAGAACGCGCCCGCGTTCGAACTCCGCCTCGACAACTTCGAGGGTCCGTTCGACCTGCTGTTGTCGCTCATCTCCAAGCACGAGCTCGACATCACCGACATCGCGCTGAGCAAGGTGACCGACGAGTTCATCGGCTTTCTCCGGGGTCTCGATTCCGCCGAGGAGCTCGATCGTGCATCGGAGTTTCTTGTTGTGGCCGCGACACTGCTCGACCTGAAGATCGTCGGTCTGCTGCCGCAGGGCGAACTGGTCGACGCCGAAGACGTGGCGCTTCTCGAGGCACGCGATCTTCTGTTCGCTCGCCTGCTGCAGTACAGGGCGTTCAAACAGGTAGCGCAGTGGTTCGCCGAGAGCTTCGACGCCGAATCGACCCGCCACGTGCGGCAGGTGCGACTCGAGGAGAAGTACCGCCAGCAGACCCCCGAACTCGTCTGGACCCTGACGCCAGACGATTTCGCCGCGCTTGCGGCTTTGGCGCTGGCTCCCCGCGAGATACCGACCGTGGGACTTGAGCATCTGCACGCACCGCTGGTGAGCATCCGAGAACAGGCGGCTCACGTCGTGACGCTCCTGCGTTCGAGCGGCGGCCCCGTGTCGTTCCGTCAGCTCATCGCCGGCATCGCCGAGAAGGGGGTCGTGATCGCACGCTTCCTCGCTGTGCTCGAGCTCTACCGGCACGCGTCGATCTCGTTCGAGCAGATCGAGCCGCTCGGCGAACTCACCCTGAGCTGGACGGCCGAGTCGTGGACGGAAGAGAACCTCTCTAATCTGGGAGCGGACTATGACAACTGACACTTCGATCGAAGACATCCCCTCGGCCGACGACCCGGTCGCACCCGCGCCGGTCGTGGTCGCCGATGTCGACCGTGCGCTCGAGGCGATTCTCATGGTCGCCGACGAGCCGCAGAGCCTGATCGCCCTCGCGACGGTGGTGTCGCGCCCCGTCGCCGTCGTGCGGCAGGCGATCGAGCGACTCGTCGACGACTTCGACGGCGTGGGCGGATCGATCAGACGGGGCTTCGAACTGCGCGAGGTCGGCGGTGGGTGGCGGCTCTACGTTCGCGCCGACTACGACTATGTCGTCACCGACTTCGTCTCGACCCAGAATCCATCGCGGTTGAGCCAGGCCGCCCTCGAGACCCTCGCCGTGATCGCATACAAGCAGCCGATCTCTCGTGGCTCCATTGCGTCGATCCGCGCGGTGAACGTCGATTCTGTGGTGCGAACGCTGCTCGGCCGCGGGCTCATCACCGAGGT
Source organism: Agreia pratensis (assembly GCF_900177685.1). Lineage (GTDB taxonomy): Bacteria > Actinomycetota > Actinomycetes > Actinomycetales > Microbacteriaceae > Agreia > Agreia pratensis. The sequence continues at coordinate 122,023 of NZ_FXAY01000008.1, read as the reverse complement.
GTCGACGGATGCCGAGACGCACGCGATCCTCTATGGCACCACCGACCTCGTGCTCACTCAGTTGGGCCTCAACTCTCTGGATGAACTCCCACCGATTTCGCCGCTGCTCGCAGACGGCGCGGAAGGCTTTGATGAACGACTTTGACGACGCACAGGCGGCTGGCTCTTCCGACGAGACGGGCATTCGCCTGCAGAAGGTGATGGCAGCCGCGGGAGTGGCCTCGCGTCGGGCCTCGGAGGAATTGATCGCCGCCGGTCGGGTACGGGTGAACGGACAGGTCGTGCGCGAGCCGGGGCGGCGGATCGATCCGGCCGTCGACAAGCTGGCCGTCGACAACGTCGCCATCCAGCTCGACCAGTCGAAGCGCTACGTGATGCTCAACAAACCCGTGGGAGTCGTGTCGAGCCTCGCCGACGAGAACGGACGGCCTGATCTGCGAGAGTTCACCGACCAGTACGAGGAACGCCTGTTCAACGTGGGCCGGCTCGACGCGGAGACGTCGGGCCTGCTGATTCTCACCAACGACGGCGACTTGGCGCACGTTCTCGCCCATCCCTCCTTCGGAGTGATGAAGACATACATCGCCAAGGTGCGCGGTGTCATGACGCCGCAGACCGTGCAGCGCCTCACCACCGGCCTCGACCTCGAGGATGGCCCGATCGCGGCCGACAAAGCGCGGCTGCTCGAGACATCGAACGGGTTCAGTCTGATCGAGATCACGCTGCACTCCGGGCGCAACCGCATCGTGCGGCGCATGCTCAAGGAGGTCGGGCATCCCGTGGTCGACCTCGTTCGCCGCTCGTTCGGCCCCTTGCACCTCGGCAACCTGCGTGCGGGGGCGATGAGAGAACTGAACGGTGCCGAACTCGGCCAGATCCTGACTCTGTCGCGCTCGAACGACTCGATCGTGCCCGCCCCGACATCAGAACCGGGGGAGTAGCGCATGGTCGAATCGCGCCTCACCGGCCAGGTCCGCGTCGTCGGCGTCGGACTGCTCGGCACCAGTATCGGACTCGGGTTGCGAGCCCGAGGGGTCGACGTGATCCTCGCCGATGCATCGCCGACCAACCTGAGTATCGCCATCGACTATGGAGCCGGTCGTGGCTCGCTGGCCGATGATGCTCCCCGGATCATCGTCGTCTGCGTTCCGCCCGACGTGACGGCGCAGATCATCGCGGCGGAGCTTCTCGCCTACCCCGACGCCCTCGTGACCGATGTCGCCAGCGTGAAGCTGGCGCCGCTCGAAGAGCTGCGCGCATCCGGTGCCGATATCTCGCGGTACATCGGCTCGCACCCTCTCGCCGGGCGCGAGCGGGGCGGCCCGCTCTCTGGTCGGGCCGACCTGTTTCTGGGGCGGCCCTGGGTGGTCGCCGATCACGGGGGAGTGTCGTACCAGCGTGCGGCGCTGCTCGACGACCTGATTCTCGACCTGGGCGCAACGCTCGTCGAGATGAGTCCCGAGCAGCACGACTCCTCGGTTGCTCTGGTGTCGCACGTTCCGCAGGTGATTTCGAGTGTGATGGCGCGCAGGCTCTCCGATGCGCCCGAGGCCGCCGTGAACCTCGCGGGTCAAGGCCTGCGCGACGTGACGCGGATCGCCGCGAGCGATCCCGAACTCTGGGTGCAGATCCTGGGCGCCAACTCGGGACCGGTCGTCGATGTGCTGCGCGAGTTCCGCGCCGACCTCGACCGTTTCATCGAGGCGCTCGAGCACCCATCGCAGGGTTCGTCGCGGCGTCGGATCAACGAAGAACTGGCCGGGGGGAACACGGGAGTCGCTCGGATCCCAGGCAAGCATGGTCTCGACCGTCGGTATTCGTCGCTTGTCGTCATGGTCGATGACAAACCGGGCGAGCTGGCGAGGCTGTTTGTGGAGATCGGCGAGGCGAATGTGAACCTCGAAGATCTGCGCCTCGAGCACTCGCCGGGGGCGCAGATCGGTCTTGCCGAGATCTCGGTGCTGCCCGAAGTGGTGCAGCGCCTCACCGATGAACTGTCGCAACGCGGCTGGAGGATTGCAGGATGACGATGCCAGATCTCACGAACACGAACCATGAGAATGTCGCCGATGCCAACGGCAGCACGACGTTCGTCGTGGCCGTCGACGGCCCGGCCGGCAGTGGTAAGTCGAGCGTGAGCAAGGCTGCGGCCGCTGCGCTCGGATACGCGTATCTCGACTCGGGTGCCTGCTACCGTGCCTTGGCATGGAGCCTGCTGGAGCGCGGCGTCGACCTCGAAGACCCGTCTGCCGCCATCGAGGCGCAGAAGACGTTCGATCTCGACATCGGCACAGAGCCCGACGACTACTTCGTGCGGGTGGGCGCGATCGACGTGACCGAGGCTATCCGTGAGCCCCGGGTGACGAACGCCGTGCGACACATCTCGAAGGTTCCCGAGGTGCGGGCCGGCCTGACAGCGCTGTTCCGTCGCATCATCCGGGCGACCCCGAATCCCGGGATCGTGGTCGAGGGGCGCGACATCACGACGGTGGTCGCGGCGGATGCGCCGGTCAGAATCCTGCTGACGGCGTCAGAAGAGGCTAGAATGGCGAGGCGTTCCAAGGAACTGACCGATCAGAGTGCTGCCGTCGTGGGTGAACAGCTCCGGTCCCGAGATCAGGCCGACTCTCGAGTCGTCGATTTCATGAACGCCGCCGATGGTGTTCTCACCCTCGATTCAACCGAACTCGACTTCGACCAGACCGTTCACGCGGTGGTCGAGATCGTCCACACTCAAACAGCGAGGATCTCGCATGGCCGATAAAAAGGCTCCCAACCCGTCCAGCCCGATGACCGACTCCGAAGACGACTTCGAGGGCACAGACCCGACCCTGCTCGACAGGCTCGGCACCCTCGACGACGAACTGATCTCCGCGCGCACCGAAACTCTGCGCGCGGGTCTCGCCGACTTCGACCTCGACGACGACGACCTCGAGATCCTCGAGGCCGCGACAGACGACCCCGATGCCATCACCTATCTGCCGGCGCTTCCCGTGCTCGCGATCGTCGGGCGGCCGAACGTCGGCAAGTCCGCTCTCGTCAACCGCATCCTCGGTCGCCGCGAGGCCGTGGTCGAGGACACCCCCGGTGTCACCCGCGACCGCGTCTCGTACAAGGCGGAGTGGGCCGACCGCTTCTTCACGATCGTCGACACCGGCGGCTGGGAACCCGACGCCAAGGGCATCAACGCGTCTGTGGCCATGCAGGCCGAGATCGCGATCGACCTGGCCGACGCCGTTCTGTTCGTCGTCGACGCCAACGTCGGTGCCACGTCGACCGACGAGCACGTCGTGCGCCTGCTGCGCAAGGCGAAGAAGCCCGTCTATCTCGCAGCGAACAAGGTCGACGACCTGCGCCAGGAGCCCAACGCATCTGTGCTGTGGTCGCTCGGCCTAGGCGAGCCGTACCCCGTGTCGGCACTTCACGGCCGCGGCGTGGCCGACCTGCTCGACATCATCATGAAAGATCTGCCGCAGGTATCGGCTGTCGCCAAGCAGGAGGTGGGCGGCCCTCGTCGCGTGGCGATCCTCGGACGCCCCAACGTGGGCAAGTCGTCGCTGCTGAACAAGGCTGCCGGCGAGGAGCGCGTCGTCGTCAACGAGCTTGCCGGAACCACTCGTGACCCCGTCGACGAGCAGGTCGAGATCGCCGGTCGCATCTGGCGCTTCGTCGACACCGCCGGCATCCGCCGTCGGGTGCACCTGCAGCAGGGCGCCGACTTCTACGCGTCGCTGCGCACCTCGGCCGCACTGGAGAAGGCCGAAGTCGCCGTCGTTATGATCGACGTGACCGAGCCCATCAGCGAACAAGACGTGCGCATCATCGACCTCGTACTCGAGTCCGGCCGCGCACTCGTGCTCGCCTTCAACAAGTGGGACATGCTCGACGACGAACGTCGTCGCTACCTCGAGCGCGAGATCGAACAGGATCTGGCGCACGTGTCATGGGCGCCCCGCGTCAACATGTCGGCGAAGACCGGTCGCCACCTCGAGAAGCTCGTACCCGCCCTCGAGCTCGCGCTCGACTCGTGGGACACCCGCCTCCCGACCGGCAAGTTCAACGCTTTCCTCGCAGAGCTCACCTCGGCACATCCGCACCCCGTGCGCGGAGGAAAGCAGCCGCGCATTCTGTTCGGGACGCAGGCATCGAGCCGCCCACCGACATTCGTGCTGTTCACCACGGGCTTCCTCGACCCGGGCTACCGTCGCTATATCCAGCGCCGACTGCGCGAGGTCTATGGCTTCGAAGGCTCGCCGATCATCGTCAGCATGCGAGTGCGCGAGAAGCGCAAGCGCTAGCCGTCAGGCCCCGACGCCGTCACCCGATTCGATTCGGGTGGCGGCGTTTTCGCGTGCGGGGGTCAGGAACCGTCGGCCGACGCCTCTCCTTCGAAGAGAACAAGCGCGAGCGCGAGATCGTGGATGCTGCGTTCGGCCTCAGCCTCGGCGTCGTCGTGCTGCGGCCCGCGAGCCAGCCATGCTGCGACGATTCCCCGCATTCCGGCCACGACGAGAACGGCTAGCCGTTCTGCTCGGCGATCATGTGATCCTGCCGAGGAAACGAGGTTCTCGCGAACGATCTGCAGGTAGCGATCATGCTCCCAGCCTGGCAGCTCCGCGAGGGCCGGCGTGCTGTGTGCCGTAGCGGTGAGATCGAGCATCACGTGTTGCCTGTCGGGGTCTCGCTTCACCCTTTCGAGTTCTGCCCGGAGGGTGAGCTCCAGTCTCTCGCGCAGTGTTCCTGACGTCGGTAGGTGAGAAGCGAGCTGCGTGGCGACGTCGTTCACCTCGAGTCTGAAGAGCTCTTCGAGCAGCTTCTCCTTGGTGCCGAAGCAGTAGTGGAATGAGCCGTGGGGCAGCCCCGCCTCGGCGGTGATGGCCCTCGTCGATGCGGCGGCCACTCCGATGCGCCCCATGACCCTGACGGCCGCTTGCAGCAGTTGAGTGCGCCGCGCTTGGACCGACTCGTAGGAGCGTCGCGCCGATTCTGGGGAAGTCATGAAAGAAACCTACACACTCGTCCTGATTTGGCCACCTGGCCAAATCAAGAAGCTAGCGTCGTTGCATGACCACACCTTCCTCGTCGACTACCGTTGTCCCTCCCGCTGACCAGAGCGTCACCGTCAGTCGCGCAGAGGCTCATCACGTTGCGAGCGCCGGCCGCGTTCTCGCCGCAGCGTTCGTGGACGACCCCGTGATGGCATGCATCCTTCCTCAGGTGCCGGGCCCCGACCGCGAACGTCGGCTCAGGAGTCTGTTCGAGGCGATGATGCTCAGTGGCCCGCTGAAGCACGGCACGGTAGACGTCGCCACCGACGCGACGGGCGACGTACTGGGCGTGGCGGTCTGGGAATCGCCGCGCGCGAGGTCGCTTACGTTCTTGCCGCTGCAGCTGCCTCGGTTCGTTCGCGCTCTTGGATTGCTCGGCCTGATGAATGGTGCCGTGATGTTGCATGCGCTCCGCACGTGTCGCCCCGGTCTGCCGCATTGGTACCTGGGCGAGATCGGCGTGTCTGCGTCGGCCCGCGGGCGCGGAGTCGGCTCTGCGCTGCTAGCGCATGGGCTCGCTCGTGCCGATGCCTCCGGGCACCCCTCCTATCTCGAGTCGTCGACGGAGAAGAACCGCGCCCTCTATCGGCGCAACGGTTTTCTCGAGCTCGGCCTCATTCCGAAACTTCGCGACGCCGCGCCGGCCGCCATGATGCGACCGGCGAAGACGAAGGAGCCCTCGGTCGCTTCGTAGACTGATCTTGTGAATAGACCAGCAGTTGCTCCCATGATCGTTGCTCTGGCGGGTGCTGCGGATCTCGTTCTCGTGCTCGTCTTCGTTCTCATCGGTCGAGGTAGCCACGATGAGGGTTTCACCATTCTCGGAAGCCTGAACACCGCGTGGCCATTCGTCGTCGGCCTCGCGATCGGCTGGCTTGTCACCCGCGCCTGGCGATTCCCACGAGGCGTGACGTATCCCGGCGTCGTGATCTGGGCATCCACTGCGGTCATCGGTGTGGCGCTGCGCGCCATCAGCGGTCAGGGTATCGCCGTGTCGTTCATGATCGTGACGGCCATCGTGCTCGCCGTCTTTCTGCTGGGCTGGCGCTTGATCGCCGCCGCCGTGTCACGGCGACGAGCACACCGCTAAGACAGGATGTCTTTGCTCGAGAACCGCCCGTAGGCGAGCGCCCCGAAGACCACGACATAGCCGAGCTGAAGCAGGGCGTTCTGACCGAACGACGACCACTCGATGGGCTGACGCAGCAGATCGGCGAAGTTCAGCCAGTAGTGACTGAAAAGCCAGGGATGCAGCCATGAGGTCTGGGAGAGCGAGTCCAGCACCTGGGCAACGATCGAGAGCACGACAGTCGCGGCCATTGCTCCCACCGGCGCATCGGTGAGGGTCGAGATGAACAGTCCGATCGCCGAGAGCCCTAGCAGCGACACCGTCGCGTAGAGGGCGATGAGCAGCGAGCGAACGAGGGAATCGCCGATGCTCACGGTGTCGCCGGAGAGCAGCGTCACGGGCCCGACGGGGAAGAGCGCGATTCCGATCAGAATGCCCGCGATCGACAGGGTGAGCGTCGCAGCGAGGCAGAACACGGCGGCGGCGAGGTACTTCACCACGAGCAGCCGGATGCGCCCGACGGGCGAGACCAGCAGATAGCGCAGCGTCGCCGTGTTCGCCTCGCCCGCGATCGAGTCGCCCGACACGACGCCGACCGTCAGGGGGAGAAAGAGCGGGATCGCGATGGTGAGCCCCGCGATTCCGACGAACAGGCCGTTCTGCGTGATGTTGTCGATGAAGGCGGGCCCGCGGCCACTCGATCCCGACGAGGAGAGGCGAACGGCGACGGCGATGAGAACGGGAACAGCGGCGAGCGCCAGCAGCATCGCCCACGTGCGACGGCGGCGGAAGAGCACCGCGAGCTCGGAGAGGAAGAAGCCCAGGCCGAGACTGCGGCGGGTTCTGCGCTCTGTGACGCTACGTGAGGCGGGCACAGCGCCGAGTTCACTGGACGACATCGAATCCCTCCCCGGTCAGTGCCACGAAGAGGTCTTCGAGCGACGCGTGGTCGATGCTGAAGCCGCGTACGCGCACGTGTGCGGCCACGAGGTTCGCGACGATGTCTTCGGCTGCCACGTCGTCGGGCAGTGCAGCGGAGAGGGTGGCGTCTGTGAGCCCGGCCGACGCCGAACCGGCGGCGGGGCCGGTGACCGGGCCCGTCGCATCCGGATGCCCGAGGTCGAGACCCAGCGCGAGCAACACTCGGGCTGCTGCTTCGGTGTCGGGAGTGATGACGCTCACGCGGGTCGATCCGGCGGAGCGCAGTTCGTCGAGCGTGCCCTGCGCCACGAGTCGTCCCGCGCGCATGACCGCCGCGTGGGTGCACATCTGTTCGATCTCGGCCAACAGATGGCTCGAGACGAAGACCGTCGTTCCCTCGTCGGCGAGCGACCGGATGAGGCTGCGCACCTCGCGTGTGCCCTGCGGGTCGAGCCCGTTGGTCGGTTCGTCGAGCACGATGAGGTCGCGGGGCGCGAGGAGGGCGTTCGCGATTCCCAGACGCTGCTTCATTCCCAGCGAGTATGCGCGCACCTTCTTGTCGGCGGCGTGGCTCAAACCGACACGGTCGAGTGCTCGAGCGACGCGCTCGGATCGAGTGCCGCGAGGAGCGAACCCGTCGGCCGAATCCAAGCGGTGCAGATTCGCAGAGCCGGAGAGGAACGGGTAGAAGCCCGGCCCTTCGATCAGGGCTCCGACCTGAGGTAGCACTGCGCCGAGTTTCTGCGGCATGCTCTGGCCCAACACGGAGATGTCGCCAGCGCTCGCCTGGGCGAGTCCGAGCAGCATGCGGATCGTCGTCGTCTTGCCAGAGCCGTTCGGCCCGAGGAACCCGAAGACCGATCCGCGAGGCACCGACAGAGCCAGGTCATCGACGACCGTCTGGTGGCCGAAGCGCTTCGTCAGCCCCTCGGTCTCGATCGCGAACCCCGAGGGGCTCGTGATCACTGCTGTGGTCACTGCGCGGCTGCGGCCAGCAGGCTGTCCACCGGAACCGCTCCGGCGAGAACGCGGCCGTCGTCGGTGATGAGCACGGTGAGCAGCGTCGTCTGCAACACGTGACCGCCCTCGACCGGTGTGGTCAGCTGCGACAGCATCGAGGAGTCGTTCGGTTGCGTGGTATCTGCGCTAGCGGGCAGCTCGACGATGGTGTCCCATCCGGTTCCCGTGACGGTCGGCTCGGGGTGCGCACCGGCATCCGGTGTCGCCGTGCCGTCTGCGGGTGCGTCGTCGCGGCTCGGAACTGTCTTCTCGGTGACGTCTGTGCCAGCCGGGGGAGCGAAGTCGAAGAGGTCGGCGGCGGGTGCATCGAGCGAGAGCGAGCTGAACGCGACGTGGAACCCCGGGTCTGACGACCCCTGGGCGAAAACGTCTACGCTCAGGGCGAGGCCGGTGTCGGCATCCACCGCGATATCGACGTGCGACACGAGAGTCGTCGAGCTGTCGGGCGTGAGGACGAGGTCGTAGGCCGAGCGGCCGGCAACTTTGACCGGGTCGCCGATGGTCACCTCGGTGCTGGGATCGACCGCGTCGAGGAACTTCGTCGCGAGTTCGGCCGGGGTCAGCGCCTCGGCGGGCGCCTCGGTCGAATCGGATGCGCCTGCCGGCACGGTTGAATGCACGGCTGAAGCGTCTTTCGAGTCGTAGAGCCACAGGTCGTCGCCATTGCGGATCGCGTCACGCTCGGCCATGTCGTCGAGGATCTGTACCCGGCTCTTACTGGGGCCGTCGACGTAGACGCGCAGCGTATGTGGGGCAGTGAGCAACTCGAGTGCCGAGGACAGATCGCTGCCGCCGGACGTACCGGATGTGCCGGCACCGCCGAGCCCGGAGGCGTCGGGCAGGCCGAGCTTGGATGACTGCTCGATCGTGCCAGAGAATGTGTCGACCGTGCTCGACGCTGCCAGTTCCAGAACCTGCTGCGGAGTCTTGTCTGCAGGATCGGCGGACGCACTCGTGGCGAAGACACCGCCCAAGACGACTGCTCCCACCACGACGGGAGCTGCGGCTGCGGGGATCCAACGGTGCCAGGTGCGAGGCATGGCGTGCCACCTTTCGGGTGATGCGAGCGTCGGGGTCGAACACCGCGACGCGCTCCTTTGACGGTACGCCGAAAGTCCGTGAGTCGCCTCCGATTTCTCGGCCCGGGGGATGTGTTCACGAGAGGGTGAAAGTCAGGCTAATATAGACAAGTTGTCTTCGCGGGCAACAAGCCACGGGCTGTGGCGCAGCTTGGTAGCGCACTTGACTGGGGGTCAAGGGGTCGCAGGTTCAAATCCTGTCAGCCCGACAGAAGAAGCCCTGATGAGAAGAAGTTCTCATCAGGGCTTTCGTTGTTTTAGGACTCGGTATTTTCTGGTCGGATTCCTCGATCGCGTAATCCGTCGACGCACGAGTGGTGCTGGCGGAGGTCCGGGGCTCTAATAGACGGGGTGGTCAGCCGTGGACACGAGAACGGCAGCTACCACGGTGATGATCGCGAGCGCAACGGCCACGACCCAGCACCAGCGCGGCATCGGCCGGCGGATCACAGCGACCAGGTGCACGAGGAGTGCAAGCGCCGCAATCGCGACCACCACAGTGCCGACCATCGCAGGCATGAATACCGCGACGTGTTTGCTCGCATAACCGTCGTCGACGGGTGGGAGGTAGTAGATCTCGGGGATTTGGGTCGCCACGACGATCAGCCCGAGCAGGGTGATCACGAGCAAGGCTGAGGCGGCGACGATACGCCGGGCGCGGGACATGTCTCTAGTATGCAGAAAAGCGAGCCTCCTATCGCGTCGGTGCTGCGACGCGGCAGGTGTCTGTGGGCACGAGTCGTTTACCGCTCTCTGTAGGCGGCTTGTGCTGGTTGCCCTCGAGTCCCGGCCGCGCGATCCGGCATACTTGCGGATAATGAGGCCACCGGGGCCTGTGCAGGGCAAGGGGATCATGCGACGAGGTTCGAATCTTCACGCTCTCGGGGGCTTCAACCAGACCGTCGTGCTCGATACCATTCGTCGCACGCCAGAAGGTCTCAGTCGGGTGGAGATCGCCGAGCAGACGGGACTCAGTGCCCAGACGGTGTCGAATGTGTCGCGACGTCTGCTCGACGCGGGGGTGATCCGCGAAGCCGGCATCCGGAACCTCGGAGTGGGCAAGCCACGAACCATCCTTCAACTCGACCCTTCCGGGCACTACTCGATCGGAGTGCACATAGACCCGGCAGTGCTCACCTTTGTGCTGCTGAACATCGAGGGCGAGATTCTTACTCATACGACGAGACGCACGCCGTCGGCCGCCGACCCGGGGGCTGTCATCTCGCTGATGCGTGACTCCATCGAGGAGATCATCCTGTCGTCGGGAATCGATCGGGAACGCGTGCTCGGCGTCGGCATCGCATCGCCAGGACCGATCGACATGGCCAGGGGGGTCGTGATGGATCCGCCCCTGCTGACCAGTTGGCACGGCGTGGCTCTGCGCGACGAACTCGAGACCGCTACGGGGTTGTTCGTTCTGCTCGAGAAGGATGTGACGGCCGCCGCGGTCGGAGAGCTGTGGAAGAGCACCGGAAGCGACCGCGACGACTTCTTGTACTTCTACTACGGCACCGGAGTGGGGGTCGGCCTCGTGCTGGACCGCGAAGTCGTGCGCGGCCCCACCAGCAATGCGGGCGACGCGGGACATATCGTGGTTGACCCGACGGGACCCGTTTGCCGTTGTGGGCGCCGGGGCTGTCTCGGCGACGCGATCAGTCCCGTGACGATCGTGCGCTCGGCCATCGACCGCGGCGTGATCGAAGATCCGGGCGCGGAGCTAGACACCGCCTTCATCGACGAGGCGTTCAGTCGGGTGGCGTTGCTGGCGCGTGGTGGTGACGATCGTGCGCTCGGCCTCATCGACAATATCGCGAGGGATGTGGCGGAGGCGATCGTGACGATCGTCAACCTGCTCGATCTCGATCAGGTCGTGCTCGGCGGGCCCTACTGGGGACGTGTCTCGGATTTTCTTCTGGCTCGTATGCCTGAGCTCATCAACGGTTCTGCCGCGCTCGCGACGCTTCGGCGTGTGAGTGTGACCGGCTCTCGGATCGGGGACGACGGCGCTGCTGTCGGGGCAGCGTGTCTGGTTCTGGATGCCACTCTGACGCCCCGGTCGGCCACTCTCTTCATCTCGTAGTGGTGGGGGTGCCGTGGGCGGCGATCGTCGTTCAAAATAATCCTTGACAGTAATTAGTCCATCGGATTTAGTTATAGCGACGAGGTGTCGTCGGCAATGGTGTCGAGGGGAACTGCGTCCGCGGTTCAAAGGAGAGCTCAATGAAGAAATCACTCTTATCCGCCCTGTCACTCGGGGCGGTGGCGGCGCTGGTCCTCACCGGATGTTCTGCGGGCGGCGCCGATACCGAGTCGAAGACCATCAAGGTGGCGTATCAGAAGTTCGGCTCGTTCGTTCAGGTCGATGCGCATATGAAAGCCGTCAAGAAGGAATACGAGGCCAAGCACAAAGGTGTCACCGTCGAGCTCGTGCCGATCGAGGCGCAGGAGAACGACTACGCCACGAAGCTCGCGCTCATGAACAAGTCGGCGGCCACAGCCCCCGACGTGATGTACGAAGACACCTTCCGCGTGCAGTCCGACAGCGATGCCGGCTATCTGGCTCCCCTCGACGACTACACGTCGAAGTGGACGGAGTGGGACAGCTTCTACGACAACGCCAAGAGCGCGGGTCTCGGAAGCGATGGCAAAACCTACGGAATCCCGATGGGCACAGACACCAGGGCTATCTGGTACAACAAGGACCTCTTCGCCCAGGCGGGTCTGCCCGTCCCCTTCGAGCCCAAGACATGGCAAGACGTACTCGACGCCGCCGAGACGATCAAGGCGAAACTGCCCGATGTGATCCCGCTCAACGTGTACTCCGGCAAAGCGCAGGGTGAGGCCTCCTCGATGCAGGGCTTCGAGATGCTGCTCTACGGCACCAAAGACACCCTGTACAACGCGGACTCGCAGAAGTGGGTCACGGGTTCGAAGGGTTTCCGTGACTCTCTCGCCTTCATCAAGGACGTCTACCAGGGCGGACTCGGCCCGACCCCGGAGCAGGCACTCGACAAGAATGTGGGCAACCTCGTCTCGGGCGAGTGGCTGCCGCAGGGCAAGCTGGCGATGGGCATCGACGGCTCCTGGCTGAGTGGAACGTGGCTCGAGGGCGGCACCGCTCCCTGGCCCGAGTGGAACACCGTGATGGGCCAGGCCCCGATGCCCACCCAGGACGGCGGCAAGCCGGGCTCCACGAGCATGTCGGGTGGCTGGACGCTGGCGATGGGATCGAAGTCGCAGAACAAGGACGCGGCCTGGGACTTCATCTCGATGGCGCTCAACAAAGACAACTCGCAGTCCTACGACATCGCGGCAAGCCAGATCGCCGTGCGGGACGATGTGTCGAAGGACCCTGACTACCAGGCAGCGAACCCCACCTTTGGCTTCTTCTCCGGGATCGTGGCGAATACCCACTTCCGGCCCGCAACCAGCGACTATGCCCAGATCTCCACGGCGATCACCGTCGCTATGGAGGCCGTCATGACCGGCCAACAGAGTGTCGACGACGCGGCAGACGCGTACGACAAGACAGTGGTCGGGATCGTCGGCGACAAGAACACTGAGAGCGCCGACTAATCATGTCGCTGCCAACGCTGGCACCCACCGCCAAGCGGCCCGGTCGAGACGAGACTCCTCGACCGGGCCGCCGGCCCCGACGCGGCGCCCGACGCTCCCTGGTGCGGAGCATTCCGCTTCTTCCCGCTGTCGTACTACTCGCGATCTTTCTCCTCGGTCCGGTCATCAGCTCCTTCTACGGCTCCTTCACGAATGCGTCGCTCTCGGGATCGACGGCCCAGAATTCGAACTTCGTCGGCCTGGACAACTACTCGGCACTGTTCGCCGATCCGGACTTTCCGAAGTCGGTGCTGTTGACGCTCGTCTTTCTGATCGCGTCGGCGATCGTGGGGCAGAACGTGCTCGGCCTCGGCCTCGCGCTGCTCATGCGGACATCGAATCGCCTGGTGCGTGCGATCGTCGGTACGTTCGTTGTCACCGCCTGGGTTCTGCCCGAGATCGTCGCCGCCTTCGCTGCCTATGCCTTCTTCAACGACACCGGCACCCTCAACGCCATGCTGTCGGCAGTCGGGCTGGAGGGGCCGAACTGGTTGTACGCCCTGCCCATGCTCTCGGTGATTCTCGCCAACATCTGGCGGGGCACGGCGTTCTCGATGCTCGTCTATTCGGCAGCCTTGCAAGACGTGCCGACCGAGATCACGGAGTCGGCCGAGGTCGATGGGGCGCGCGGGTGGCAACGGCTGATCTTCATCACCGTTCCCATGATCCGTCGGAGCATCTCCACCAATCTCATGCTCACCACTCTGCAGACGCTGTCGGTCTTCACCCTCATCTTCGTCATGACCGGCGGCGGCCCGGGTACCGACAGCTCCACGCTTCCCGTTCTCGCCTATCAAGAGGCCTTCCAGTTCGGTCAGCTCGGTTTCGGAACGGCGATCGCCACGATCATGCTGCTCGTCGGGGCGGCGTTCTCTATCGCCTACATTCGGGCGCTCAAACCGGAGGTCGATTGATATGGGTATGACCTCTCCGAGCGGACGCGCGATGAAGACTGCGTCGAACGGCGTGCTGCTGCTCGTCGCCCTCGCCTTCGCGCTTCCGTTGATATGGCTGCTGCTCGCATCGGTGGATACGAGGGCAAGTCTCTCGATCAAGCTGCCCGACACATTCTCGTTGCAGAACTACATCGACGTGCTGACACCCGAAACCGCGTTCGTTCCTCTGCTGAACAGCACGTTCCTGGCCGGCGGCTGCGCCGTGATCACGGTGATCGTGGCCGTGCTGGCCGCGTATCCGCTCTCTCGCTACAGAATGCGCGTGAACAAGCCGTTTCTCTATGGAGTGCTCTTCGGCTCATGCCTTCCGATCACCGCGATGATGGTGCCGGTCTACGCGCTGTTCGTGGCGTTCAACCTCATCGACTCGCTCGTCGGGACGATGCTGTTCTTGGCCGCGACGAGCCTTCCCATCGCGATCTACATGACGAAGAACTTCATGGACAGCGTGCCGGTGAGTCTCGAGGAGGCTGCCTGGATGGATGGGGCATCCATGCTGACCACCCTGACGAGAATCGTGATCCCGCTCATGCGTCCGGGACTCGCCGTGGTGTTCATCTTCGTCTTCATCGGCGCCTGGGGAAACTTCTTCGTACCGTTCGTGTTGTTGCTCTCTCCAGACAAACTGCCGGCCGCCGTGAGCATCTTCTCGTTCTTCGGGCAATACGGCACGGTCGCCTACGGGCAGCTTGCCGCGTTCTCCCTTCTCTATTCACTCCCGGTCATCACGCTGTACGTCTTCGTATCGCGGGTCCTCGGTGGATCGTCGGCCATGGCCGGCGCCATCAAGGGCTGACGTCAACTCTCAAGGAGAATCATCGTGCACGAGAACACCGCGCTCATCCGCGCCCGCATCCGCCGTTTCGTGAGCGAGCGCATCACGCCCGCGCTCTATCGCAGCTCCAGTCCGCTCACGATGAGCGCCTGGGAGGTGCCCGACGAGCCGGTACCCTTCGCCGAGGCGATGAATCAGGGCTTCCAGCCGTTCGAGACGGGAACGCTGTGGGGCAAGCCCTGGGGAACGACATGGTTTCATGTCACGGGAGTCGTTCCGGAGGAGTGGTCGAGGTTCAACAATCTCGACACCCGCACGGAGATCCTCGTCGACCTCGGGTTCCTGTCGGGTCAATCCGGCTTCCAAGCGGAGGGACTCGTCTACGACCCGCAGGGTCGAATCGTCAAAGCGGTCGAGCCCTTCAACAACTATGTGCCGATCACTGCGGGGCCCGGCGGTGTCGTCGATGTCTACATCGAGGCGGCGTCGAATCCGGATGTCGGTAGCGACTGGAGCTTCCAGCCCACCGCCGTCGGCGACAAGGCCACGGCCGGCACGGATCCGATCTACCGCATGCGCAGAATGGACATCGCTCTGCTCGACCGCAGGGTCTGGCAGCTCGACAGGGACATCTGGACCCTCCTCGGTCTCATGGAGGAACTGAGCGCCGACCTGCCGCGGACCGCTGAGATCCTGCGGGCGCTGGAGGCCATGGTCGACGCGATGGACCCCGACGACGTGAGCGGAACCGCCGAGCTGGGCCGAGGCATCCTGGCACCGGTTCTCGCCCTGCCCGCCTACGCGAGCGCCCACCGGGTCGTCGCCGTCGGGCATGCCCACATCGACTCCGCCTGGCTGTGGCCGGTGCGCGAGACGATCAGAAAGTGCGCTCGCACATTCTCGAACGTCCTCCAGCTCATGGACGAGGACCCCAACTTCATCTTCGCCTGCTCGTCGGCGCAGCAGTACGCCTGGATGAAAGAGCACTATCCCCAGTTGTTCGAGCGGATTCGTGAGCGCGCCATCGAAGGACGCTTCGTGCCTGTCGGCGGAATGTGGGTAGAGTCCGACACCAATATGCCGGGCGGCGAGGCTCTGGCGCGACAGCTGCTGGCGGGCAAGTCGTTCTTCATGCGCGAGTTCGGGGTGGAGCCGCTCGAGGTGTGGCTGCCCGACTCGTTCGGGTACACGGCGGCGTTCCCGCAGATCGTGGCCGCGGCGGGATCGAAGTACTTCTTGACGCAGAAGATCAGCTGGAACGAAACCAACACCATGCCGCACCACACCTTCAACTGGGAGGGAATCGACGGCACCCGCGTGTTCACCCACTTTCCCCCTGTCGACACGTACAACTCGGTGCTCTCGGGAGAGGAGCTCGCCCGAGCCCAGCGCCAATACGCCGAGAAGGGCGCGTCGAACGTGTCGCTTGTGCCGTTCGGCTACGGAGACGGTGGAGGAGGCCCGACCCGGGAGATGCTGGCCGCCGCGGAGCGCACCGAATCGCTGGAAGGATCCCCTCGGGTGAGCATCGCCACACCGCGAGCCTTCTTCGAAACGGCAGAGGCCTCGTATCCCCACCCGCCCGTCTGGTCGGGTGAGCTCTACCTCGAGTTCCACCGGGGAACCTATACCTCTCAGGCGAAGACCAAGTCGGGCAACAGGCGCAGTGAGCACCTGCTGCGGGAGGCGGAGCTGTGGGCGACGGCTGCCACGATCCGCACCGGAGCGGAGTACCCCTACGACCGCATCGAGCGGGCTTGGCAGACGGTGCTCCTCAACCAATTCCACGACATCTTGCCTGGCAGCTCGATCGCCTGGGTGCATCAGGTGGCCGAGGAATCGTACGCGGCCGTGCGAGAGGAACTCGATGACGTCATCGCCACGGCGCTCGCGGCCTTGGCAGGCCCGGATGCCGGTGGCCCGGTCGTATACAACCCGTCGCCGTTCCCGGTCTCGGGCATTCCCGCCTTCTCGGCCGGGGTTCGCGCGGAGGCATCGACGCCGCGCGTGACGCCGAATGGCGGCGGCTTCGTGCTCGAGAACGATGCGGTGCGGATCGAGATCGATTCCAGGGGACTTCTCGTGTCGCTGGTGGATCTCGGCACGGGGCGCGAGGCTGTTCCGGCGGGTGAGCCAGGCAACGTTCTGCAGCTGTTCCGCGATACCCCCACGCAATGGGATGCCTGGGACATCGACCAGCACTACCAGCGCAACGGCGTCGAGTTGCTCGACGCGGACTCGGTCGAACTGGTGCCGGAAGGCAAGGGGAGCGTCGCCGTTCGGGTGACCCGCAGCTTCGGGGCGTCGACGGTGTCGCAGGAGTTGCGTCTTGACGCCGATGAGCCGACACTGCACATCAGTACGAGCGTCGACTGGCACGAGCGACAGAAGCTTCTCAAGTTGGCCTTCCCTTTCGATGTGCACGCCGACAGGGCAGCGTCCGAGATCCAGTTCGGCCACATCTATCGGCCCACCCACGTGAACACCTCATGGGATGCGGCGCGCTTCGAGACGTGCGCGCACCGTTGGGTGTTCGCCGCCGAGCCTGGCTTCGGGGTGGCTGTCGCCAACGACTCCACCTACGGCCACGACATCGGTCGACGTACCCGTGCAGACGGAGGAACCACGACGATGGTGCGTGAATCGCTGCTCCGCGCGCCGACCTTTCCCGATCCCACCGCAGACCAGGGTGTGCACGTCTTTCACACCTCGGTGGGCATCACCCCCGATGTGCTCGGCGCCGCCGAGGCGGGCTACCGTCTCAATCTGCCGCTTCGGGAGGCGCCGGGAGCGGCCGTGGCCCCCGTGGTGACCAGCGAGAACCCGGCCATCGTCATCGAAGCAGTGAAGCTGGCCGAGGACCGTTCGGGAGATGTGATCGTGCGGCTCTACGAGGCGCGCGGTTCGAAGACGACGGGCGCCGTCGCCTTCGGATTCCCTTTTGCGGAGGTGACGGAGACCGACATTCTGGAGCGAGCGAGTCGTCGCCTGGCGATCGACTCGAACTCAGAGGACGGGGTGCGGCTCACGCTCCGAGCGTTTCAGCTGGTCACGCTTCGGATAGCGAGGCGCTGAGGGAGGGGCGTCACGCGACGAGAGGCACCGCGGGCTGCTGTTGCGTGATGCAGTGGATGCCGCCACCGCGGGCGAAGAGCTCGCGGGCGTCGACGGTCACGACCGTGCGTCCGGGATAAGCATCGGAGAGGATGGCGCGTGCCTGGGCATCGGCCTCGACCTCGCCGAAGCCGCACGCGATGACGCCTCCGTTGACGACGAGGTGGTTGACGTAGCTCCAATCGACGAAGCCGACGTCGTCGCGCAGGGTCGACGGGGCGGGAAGATCGGTGATCTCGACAGAGCGACCGAGGGTCTCGAACGCTCGCTCGAGTTCGCCGCGAAGTAGCGCGCTCACCTCGGCATCCGGATGCGCGGGGTCGCGTTGGGCGTGCAGCAGGACGCGGTCGGGCGAGGCGAAGGTCGCGACGATGTCGACGTGGCCGTTGGTGCCGAACTCGTCATAGTCGCGCGTGAGACCGCGCGATAGCCAGATCGCCTGGCTGGAGCCGATGGTGCGGTTCATCTCGGCCTCGACTCGAAACCTGTCGGCGAACGGGTTTCGCCGAGGATCGAGCTGGACGGTATCGGTCAGCAACACGGTGCCGGCGCCGTCGACCTGGAGGCCGCCACCCTCTGCGACCAGCGTGGAGCTGATGATCTCGGCGCCGACATGCTCGCCGACCACCCGTGCGATGTGAGCGGACTTCGTCCACTCGGCCCAGGCAGGCGCTCCCCATCCGTTGAAGATCCAGTCGACCGCGCCAAGAGTACCCGGCCGCTCGTCGTCCACCACGAACGTCGGTCCTATGTCCCGCATCCAGAACTCGTCGAGCGGTGCCTCGACGATCTCGATCGACGAGTCGAGCATTCGACGAGCGCGAGCGATTTCGGTTGGGTCGACGACCATCGAGACGGGTTCGAAGGGGAGGATCGCGTGTGCGACCGCCGTCCAGGCCGCATAGCCTGCCTCCCGCTCTGATTCGTCGGAGCCGAGCGTGAAACCCTCACGGGGAAAGGCCATCCAGGTTCTCGTGTGTTGGGCTGTCTCTGAGGGCATGCGCCACATAACGGGCTCCTTCTCTTTCTCTTCGTATTCGAGGGGTGCTCGAGCGGGTCACCAGCCCGTAACGAGAACACGCGAGAGCTGATCGGCGAAGTAGTCGACCGATTCCCGTGTGATGCAGAGGGGAGGTTTGATCTTGAGCACGTTCTGGTGGTCGCCTGTGGGCTGCATGATGACGCCGAGCTCGAGCAGACGATCGCAGATCGCCGCGGTCTCCTCGGTCGCGGGTTCGAGCGTCTCGCGATCCCTGACGAATTCGAGGCCGAGATACAGCCCGGAACCATGGACGGTCCCGACTATGTCGTGCTCCCTGCCGAGTGCCTCGAGCCGGTTCTTGAGGTGTGCGCCGACGACCCGAGCGTTCTCCTGCAGGCCCTCATCGCGAATGACGTCGAGCACGGCCATGCCGATGACGGCAGACACGGGCGATCCGCCCGTCGACGAGAAGAAGTACCCCTGCGTGCGGTAGCGGTCAGCGATCTCCCGACGAGTGATGACGGCGCCGATCGGCTGCCCAGCGCCGATCGACTTCGCTACGGCGACGACGTCGGGCACGACCCCCTGTTGCTGGAAGCCCCAGAACCACTCGCCGAGCCGGCCGAAGCCGACCTGCACCTCATCGGCGATCGCGATTCCTCCGTGTCTGCGAATCGCTTCATAGACCTGCGAGAGGTATCCGTCGGGCAGGGCGACGCCGCCCGCATTGCCGAAGTAGGTCTCGCAGATGATGCCGGCGGGTGGGGTACCCGCGGCGGCGAGTTCGTCGATCAGCTGCACGGCCTGTGGTCCGTAGCCGGATGCGTCGGCGCCGCGCAGCTCGCCGCGGTACGAGTTCGCCGCCGCGACGGTGTGCACCCACTCGGGGCGGGTCGAGAGTGCCGACGGGTTGTCGGCGACGGATGTCGACACGGCGTCGCTCGCGAAAGTCCAGCCGTGATAAGCCTCGCGCATCGCGACCATGTCGGTGCGCCCCGTCGTGGCCATGGCGAGGCGGATCGCCAGGTCTGCAGCTTCCGAACCCGAGTTGACGAAGAAGACGGTGTCGAGTTCGTCGGGCAGGGTGGCCGCAATCCGCTCGGCGTAGTCCGCTATCGCACGGTAGTTGAACCGCGAGTTCGTGTTGACCAACCGCAGCTGTCGGTACGCTGCCTCGACGACGCGCGGATGCGCGTGTCCGACGGACGCGACGTTGTTGACCATGTCGAGATACACCCGGCCGTCGACCCCGACAAGATATTCGCGCCACCCTCGTTCGATCTGCGGTGGCACCGAATAGTAGTGCTCTTGCACCTCGGCCAGCACGGCCTCCCGCCGGGCGAGAACGTCGTCTGGTGCGGATGGCTCGCCAGCGGGCAGACCGAGGGCGGGGGCGGGGTCGCCCAGCACTGATCGCCACCCCGCGGCGAGGTCCGCGGAGACGAGGTGCGGCGCATCCGGTGTCTCGCCGCTCGCGTGTTGCACACAGAGCCGGGTGCGCGCGGGGAGCATGCCACCCGCTGTATCGACTCCTGCGCCCGAGATCGTGAGCGTCTCGTCGCCCACGGTCACCGAGATCACACCGGGGCGGACGCGGGAGACCTGAGCCGATGCGAGTATCGGCGTCGCGGATGCAAGCCAGAGTGTCGTGCCGGTGGGGATGGTCGCGGGCGCCGACGGTGTGCGGGTCGGAGCCCCCGCAAGCACCGCGCTCCACGCGGGCAGGAACACCGCCTCTGCGCCGGTGTCGAGCTGCGCGATCGCTGCCTCGTCGATGCTGCTCGCCCTCAGCCACGCGCCGTTGTCGTTCAGCGGCGAGACCGTGCCGCCGTCGAGTGCGACCACCCGATCGAACGGGTCGAGCAAGGGCACTGCGCTCCACGACGGGGCCGAACCAGGCTCGAGCCCGAGGGCATCTCGGATTGCGCCGGTCATGACGTCAGACGGCACCGACGCGGCCACCGAGAGGATGCGGAACTCGCGATCGAGTGCGGCGTCGGCGTAGCTGTTCGCCTCGTCGAGCCGCACCTGTTGCCGACCACTCAGCACGAGCACGGCGCCGCGAAGGATCACGAGCGGCCACAGCGCCGCTATCTCGTCGTCGTCGAGTGGACGTAGGGCATGAAACGCGCGCACGGCAGGCAGAGCGGTGGCCGGTGTCGCGCCGTCATGGTGCAGCAGTGATGAGACCGTGATGGCGATTTCGCCGACCCGCCATGATGCCGACACATCGCCGAAGTCGATCACCGCATCGGGGAGCCGCTCCCCGACAGGCCTCAGTACGTTGTCATCGGTGATGTCGAAGTGACCGGCCTGCACAGGCAGGGTGTTCTGCACCGGCTCGAGAGCGCGCAGCGCCCGCTCCGCCGACTGCTGCACGAACGTTCGAACGGATGCGTCGGGTTCGAGAGGCAGCAGGGTCTCGACGACGCGTCGCGCGTAGCGCAGATCCCATTGCAGAACTCGACTCGTCGCCACGTGCTCGAACGTCTCGAGTGCCACGCTCACCCGGGCCGAGAGCTCGCCCATCCGTTCGACCACGGCGGGCGAGAGATAGTCGGAACCCATCAGTGTGCTGCCCGAGATGTTCTCGATCACCCGTGCATGGAATCGGCCCTCTGACGTCTCCCACCAGTCAGACAGGGGACCGAGGGGTCCTTCGACGATGCGGGGGATGCGCAGGGTCTCGTCGTGGTCGGCCACCATCGCGGCGGCGCGGTCTTGCATGTCGATCTCCGCCTCGCTGAACACGGGGTTGCTTATCTTCAGAACCCCGAGAGGATGGCCGGAATCTCGGGAGAACAGGCGGAAATTCTGATCCTGCTGGCTGCCGAGCGAGCGAGCCTCGACGTCGAGTCCGAAGCGCGAGGAGACGAGGTGCAGCACTTCGGCCACATCGAGAGTCGGCGTCGGAAGTTCGACCTGCGCGAAGTAGTCGAAGGGTGTGCCCGACATGATGCTCCTTGTGAGGTGGTGGGGTGGAGGGTGCCGTGTGGTGGCGTCGGTCAGGGAATCAGAGGGGTGCGTCGATGCTCGTGCCGACCGCTCCCGCGACCGATCCGTCGGCGCTCCGCGCCACGACGATGACGAGGGGGCCGTAAGCCGGTCGCCATTCGCTGTGGGGATGCGCGTACGCGTCCGCATCCATTCGTCGTGCGCCGACGATCTGATGGCCCTGTCGTGTCGCGGTGACGCGGTGACCGTCGATGAACGTCGCGTACTCATTCGCCGCCCCCGCCGTGACGGTAGCTGAGAAACGCACGGTCGTGTGTGCGTTCGACACCTCGACCTCGACCGCATCGATGCGCACCGCGAGTGCGCTCGCGGAGGGCGGGAGTGCGGTGGGGAACAGTGTTTCGTCGGCGAGAGGGGGAGTCCGCGGTGGGGTGACCCGGCGCGGTCGGAGGCTCGAGATGGCCGCTGCCAGTCGGAGAAGTTCGACATCGTCATGAGCGGGGCCCGCCACGGTCACGCCGACCGGCATGAGCGTGTCGGCCATCGCTCCGAGGGGAATCGTGACGGTCGGGATTCCGAGATGCCGGGGAACGAGATTGCCGTTCGACACCCAGACGCCGTTTCGCCAGGCGATCTCAGCGGATGCTGGATTGACGTCGGCATCCGCAGGCCCGACATCGGATGCTGTGGGAAAGATCACCGCGTCGAAACCTTCGGCGCTCAGCCAGTCCTCGAAGTCGACCTGGCGGGTCTTCTCGAGGCCGCGCAGGCCCGATTCGAGCGTATCGATCTGCATGGCGTCGGCGACCCCCTGCGATGCGCTCGCGACGTACTCGGAGACCTCGTAGGCGAGGTCGAAGTCGAAGACGCCGTAGCGGTCGGCGAGAGCTCCGTGCGGGTGGGGGAAGATGAGCGAGGCATCCACGTCTGCGAGTCGGTCGAGTCTCGGGTCGGCGTTCTGGCGCAGAAAATCGTCGAGGGCCCACGCGGAGAGCCGGCCTATCTCGTCGTTCAGGAACTCGCGACTCACCCAGCCCCGATCGACGAAGTCGCGATCGCCCTCGTGCAGTTTCTCGTAATTGTCTGCGGCCGGAAAGGACGTCTCGATCACTTCGGCACCCGCCGCCTCGAGATCGGCGCGCAGCTCGGTCCACAGCTGAATGATCGATTCTCGCGTCTCGATCGGGTATCTGCTGTCGGGGTCGCCGTTGACGTAGATTCTCGGGAGGGCCAGCCGTAGTCCGTCGAGGGGAAGATCAGGGAGAAGAGCAAAGGACTCCGGTCGAATCTCGGAAGGCCGAGGCAGGCTGACCCAGGGCTGGATGCGCCACAGGTCACCGGCGGAGGAGGGATCGTCAGCGACCACGACGTCGAGGACATGCTTCATATCCGCGATCGAGCGGGTGTGGGGCACGACGACGTCCATCGTCGGCACGAGGGGCCAGTTGCCGCGCACCGAGATGACTCCGCGCGACGGGGTGTACGCCACGAGCGAGTTGTTCGATGCGGGCGCGCGACCCGACGACCACGTCTCTTCTCCGAGCCCGAATGCGGCGAAACTCGCAGCAGTCGCCGTGCCTGAGCCGTTCGAAGAGCCGGAGCCGAAGGCCGACGTCAGATACTCGGAGTTGTACGGCGATTCTGCGCGTCCGTGGAGTCCGCGCTGCATGCCGCCCGCGGCCATCGGCGGCATTGTGGTGAGGCCGAGGAATACCGCGCCTGCCTCGCGAAGGCGCGAGACGGCGAAAGCATCGTCTTGGGCGATCAGCTCCGCGAAGGCCGGTGACCCCGATGCTACGGCGAGGCCCTTGACCCGATAGCTGTCCTTGGCCGTGAACGGGATTCCGTCGAGAACCCCGCGCTCCGTGCCGCGTGCACGTCGCGCGTCGGACTCTCGAGCCTCGTCGAACACCGTGGGGTTGATGACGGGAACGGAGTTGAGCCGGATGCCCGCTCTGTCATAGAACGCGATGCGGTTCAGATAGCGAGCTGTCAATTCGACGCTGGTGACCGTGCCCGATTCCAGAGCGCCATGAAGCCGGTCGATGTCGGCTTCAACGATCGTGAAGTCCCGCGAATCCATGGTTCTCGCTTTCAGGGGAGACCTGTCGATGTGACGCCCCGAGGCGTTACACCTGAAACATACACCGTTTGTTTTAGCTGCACCATAGTCGATGCGAACCTGATTCGTGAGAGACCGCGGTCTGCGATCAGCGGGCGTCGTAGTGTTCTGGCCTGGCAGAGGAGATGAGCATGGCGAGGCCGAGTTCGAAGGCTCGTGAGGCCACGGGGTCGTTCGGATCCTCGTGCTCAAGAGAGGAGAATGCCGCGGCGAAGCGAGGGAACTGCTCCTCCTGACCCGTAGGGTCGAAGACCACCGCCGGACCGGACATGTCGAGGACGCTGCCGAGGATGAAGGACTCGAAGGCGGTCAGCAGTGGCAGAACCTGCGTACTCGTCCAACCCACCGCCTCTGCGGCCACAGCGAAGTCCTCATATTGGGCCATGAGAACCGGGGTCGACGAGCGTGTGGTCATCAGCAAGGGGATGGCGCGAGGGTGGCCGGCGAACGCCGATCGATAGGATCGGGCCCAAGTTCGAAGACCGTTCTCCCACGATGTCTCTCGGAGGGGGCGGGAATCGATATTCGCCGACACGATGGCTCGCACGTCTTCGATGATCGCCGCCCGGTTGGGAACGTGGTTGTAGAGAGACGTCGGATTCACGCCGAGGTTCGCGGCGATGCGACGAACGCTCGCGCCGTCGGACCCATCGCGGTCGATGAGGCCGAGGGCGGTGCGCGCGATCAGATCGCGACTGAGCAGCGGGTGAGGCGGGCGGGCGATGGGGGCCTCCTTCGGCTTCAGCCACTCAGCCTACGCATCGATTACTTCAGGGCGCCGCGCCGCACGTAGATGAGCGATACGAAGCCATAACCGAAGAGGCCGCCGCCGACCCAGGTCAGAACGTGCAACGCTGACGGGCCACCGTTGAGATCGAGCACGAAGCCGATCGTGCCCATCAGGATTCCCATGATCACGAATGTGATTGCGATCGAGCGTCGTGTCGCCAATGAGGTCGGAACAGGGTTCTTCGGATCATTCATGGATCACACATTAGTGACGAGCGCCACGATCTCACAGGTTTTTCTCGGCCCCGGGTGACGAGCCTCGGGTGCTGAAGAGGCTCTCGCGCCCGTCGAGCGCATCGATGTAGCGAAGAACGATTCCTTCACGCAGGGCCCACGGCGAGATCGTCATCGTGTGAACGTCGAAGACCTTCATCGCCGTGCGGAGCACGACCGCACCCGCGAGAATCTGATATCCCCGCTCTGGAGTGATGCCGGGCAGGTGCTCGCGGGCGGCTCCGGTCATGGCCCGCAGGGAGGGCTCCCACTCGCGAAGACCCGCGTAGTGCAATTGCGCGAGGTCGCCCGTGATCGGATCGGGCGGACCACCGACGAGCCGCGCGAGAGATCGGATCGTCTTCGACGTGCCGACGACCCGCTTGGGGCGGGGCCTGTCTGCGAAACGCTCCTTTCGGAGGTGCGTCAGTTCAGCCCGGGCGTGTGCGCGCAGCCGGGAGATATCCGCCGGAGGAGGCGGATCCTGCGCCAGGAATCCGACCGTCGTTCGACCGGCGCCCAGGGGGAGCGAGGCCTGCACGTCTGGGTACTCGTCCGCGCCCTGGGCGATCTCGAACGACCCGCCACCGATGTCGAACAGCAGGATCTCGCCCGCAGACCAGCCGAGCCAGCGCCGTACGGCGAGCATGGTGATGCGCGCCTCGTCTTCACCCGAGAGCACGTGCAGTTCGACGCCGGTCTCGCGCGCGATCCGAGCCAGCACTTCTTCGCCGTTGCTCGCCTCGCGGATCGCGCTCGTGGCCGTGGAGATCAGGTCGTCTACCCCGATGTCTCGGGCAGTCTCGGCCGATTCCTTTACGGCGGCGACGATGCGCTGAACGCCCTCGTCGATGATCGCGCCGTCAGCATCCAGGTAGCGCATCAGCCGCAGCGTCGATCGCTGGGAACGGTAGGGCACCGGGCTCGCCCCGGGATGTGCATCGACAACCAGGAGATGGACCGTGTTGGACCCGACATCGATTACTCCGAGGCGCATGACCCGGAGTCTATTGGCTGTCGTGATGTGCCGGACGACGTCGGCGTGCACGCCATGACTGCCATGCCCCGGTCGACCACAGCGCCCAGATCACCAGCAGCGGTTGGAAGAGCAGTCGGATGGATCGGGCAAGGTCTGTGTTCAGGCCGAAGGAGTCGGTGTGCGTGACCAGTTGAGAGATGTTGCCGGGAAAGATGGCGACGAAGAACGCAGCCACGATCCAGCCCACCTGCACGCGGTAGCGGCCCAGCACGACGAGCGAGAGGCCGAGCGCGATTTCGACCATGCCGGATGCCACGACCACGACGTCGCCGTCGATCGGCAGCCAGGTGGGCACCTGCGCCAGGAACGCCACGCGGTTGACGGTCAGGTGACTGACGCCCGCGAGGAGGAGAAACAGGCCGAGCGCGATGCGGAACGCGGTTCGCACGAGTGAGGTTCGAGCGGGGCGCGGAGGAGTGGTGGCAGAGGTGGTCACGGTGCAACTTTCGGCAGAGCGGAGATTCGCGGGGGGCGTTGAATCAAGACTCTCACCCATCCGCGTCGCGGTCGGCACGCACCTAAGGCGCAGAATAAGACCCATGTCACGATCCACGGTCCTGAGGCAGTTCGCTGCCGGTGTGTTTCTCGTCAACGCGGTGCCGCACGGCATCGCCGGAGTGCAGGGCAGGCGCTTTCCGTCGCCGTTCGCGCGTCCGCCCGGCCGCGGACTCTCGTCGCCGACGGTGAACGTGGTGTGGAGTGCCCTGAACGCTGCAGCCGGCGCGGCGTTTCTCCGTCGCAACCGCACGACCGGCGAAAGTGTGGCCGTCGGAGTGGGTGCCGCGACCATGGCGATCTTCCTGTCGCTCTACTTCGAAAAGAGCGAGAAGGGCTGAGAATTCCCGAATCGCCGCCGTCGGAATTGTGTCGAATACGGAGTCGCCTGTCAGCTTCGACGATATATCGTTGAGTATCGTTCGCGAGTCTATTTGGAGGACATCATGGGCAACTCATTCCCCGCAGGCGGGTTCAACTTCGGAAATCTCGGTGGTCACACCGACGGCATGTGGCAGGCGATGGAGCAGTTGCGCGCCACCTTCGAGAAGAAGGCCGGAGCGGGAACGCGTATGGGCAAGGGCGACGTGCGCGCGGCAGTTCTTTCGCTGCTCGCCGAACAGCCCATGCACGGATATCAGATAATCCGCGAGATCGAGGAGCGGTCCGGAGGAAGCTGGAAGCCCAGTGCCGGAAGCGTCTACCCGACCCTGCAGCTTCTTGCCGACGAGGGGCTCGTGAGCGCCGAGGAGTCGAACGGTCGCAAGACCTACGCGCTCACCGACGCGGGTCGCCAGGTCGTCGACACCGATGGCACGTCTACCCCGTGGGCAACGACCGATGCGAAGGAAGATGCTCCGGCATTCGGCGCTCTTCCCAAGGCCGGTATCGAACTCGCCCAGGCTGCTGCGCAGGTGGGGCGCACAGGAACACCGGAGCAGGTGCAGCAGGCCGTTGCCGTTCTCGAAGATGCCCGTCGACGCCTGTACTCGATCCTCGCCCAGGACTGAACCGAGTGTCGTCACTCAGGCCGGCCCGGGCAGACTTCTCGTCCGGCGCCGGCAACACCCGCGCGCGGTACCGCCGCATCCTGCGCTTCTCGGCCTGGCATCTGGCGGTGACGTGGTGGTTCGAGCTGTTCTTGCCGCGCATCGGGCTGGTGAAGATTGCCGAGCGCACCCGCACGCGGCGCATGCAGCGATTCGCGCGCAGCTTCCACGTGTTGGCCGTCGACCTCGGCGGGCTCATGATCAAAGTCGGCCAATTCATGTCGTCGCGTCTCGATGTGCTTCCCCCCGAGATAACGAAAGAACTCGAGGGCCTGCAAGACGAGGTTCCCGCCGTTCCCTTCGCTGCGATCCGGGCGCTCGCGGAGGCCGAATTGGGCGTGCCGCTCGACGCGGCGTTTGCGCGAGTCGATGAGACACCGGTCGCCGCGGCATCCCTCGGCCAGGCCCATCGGGCCATGCTCGCGCCGACGGCCGCAGCCGACACAGGACTCACCGGAGTCGTGCTCAAGGTTCAGCGACCGGGAATCGACGAGATCGTCGATGTCGACCTGGCCGCACTACGCAAGGTCGGCGGATGGCTGAGTCACGTGCGGCTCGTCTCGGATCGGGTCGACATGCCCGCCCTCGTCGAGGAGTTCGCGGCGACGAGCCTCGAGGAGATCGACTACCTGCACGAGGCAGCGAGCTCCGAGAGGTTCGCCGCGGACTTCGCCGGCGACGAACGCGTCTCCGTTCCACAGATTGTGTGGGAGCGCACCACCCGCCGGGTCCTCACGCTCGAGGACGTCACGGCCATCAAGATCACCGACGCGGCGGCCCTCCACGCGGCGGGCATCGATCCCGCCGATGTGGCCCCGGTCTTCGCCGCGGTCATGTTCGATCAGATGTTCACGAACGGCTTCTTCCACGCCGATCCGCACCCCGGCAACATCTTCGTCACGCCCACGGGTCAGGTATCTGAGACGACCGGCAAGCAGGGCTTCACGCTCACGTTCATCGACTTCGGCATGATGGGCGAGGTTCCGTCGAACACCCGCAGCGGGCTTCGCAAGCTGCTCATCGCCGCCGCCTCACGCGATGGCAAGGGCCTGGTGGATGCGATCCGCGACGTGGGCGTCTTGCTCCCGTCTGCAGACACTCGGGAACTCGAGCGCGCCATGACGCAGCTGTTCGCCCGCTTCGGCGGCATGGGATTCGCCGAGCTCCGAGAGGTCGATCCACGGGAGTTCCGCGAGTTCGCCGATCAGTTCGGACATGTGGTCAGGTCGCTGCCCTTCCAACTGCCCGAGAACTTCTTACTGATCATCCGTGCGATGTCGCTGACCTCGGGTGTGTGCAGCGCGCTCGACGCGTCATTCAACCTCTGGGACTCGGTCGAGCCCTACGCCGCCCAGTTGATTCGAGACGAGCGAGGCAACGTGGTGAGCGACCTGGGGCGGAAGGCGCTCGAGGGTGCCGTTGTCGCAGTGAATCTTCCGAAGCGCATCGATGGCCTGGTGACGCGCATCGAAGATGGTTCGGTGGCCGTCGCCAATCCGGGGCTGGAGCGACGGGTCATTCGCCTCGAGCACATGGCGAGGAGGCTCGTGTCGGCCATGCTCTTCGGAGCTCTTCTCATAGCCGGCGCGCTGGTGCGTTCAGATGACGTGGTCTTCGGCACAGTGCTGATGGCGGTCTCGGCGGTTCCGTTGCTGCACGCCCTGTTCTCCGGACGCCGCGCCGGCTGACGCGCCTCAGCTCGACGCGGAGGCGGGTGGTGCGGTGGTGGCGCGCGCGACGAGTCGTGTCGGCAGAAGCACATGCGTCGATGCCAGGGATTCACCGTCCATCAGGCTGGTGAGCATGCGTGCGGCAGCCTGACCGATGCTCTGCATCGGCTGGCGAACGGTCGTGAGGGGCAGAACGAGCCGGGATGCCTCGGGCACGTCGTCGAAGCCGACCACCGATAGATCGCGGGGGACCGCCAGGCCCAGCGACTGCGCAACCTCGATGATGGCGATCGCCGATAGGTCGTTCGCCGCGAACACTGCCGTCGGCCGGTTGTCTCGAGTCAGGAGATCCTGGGCCGCACGGCGTGCCGTGTCGGCCTCGTAGAAACCGACGCGAACGAGCGTGGGGTCGAAGGCGATGGATGCCGCGGCGAGAGCTTCGCGATAGCCCGTGTCGCGGAGACGCGACGACTTGAGGTCGGGGCGGCCCGATACGAAACCGATGCGCCGATGCCCGAGGCTGATCAGATAGGTGGTGGCTTCGAATGCGCCGCCGCGGCTATCGGCTTCGACGGTCGGCAGGTCGGCGCGACCCGTGTGCGGGTCGACGGCCACGATGGGCACATCGGCTGCGACATTGACGATCGTCGGGGTCACGATGATCGCCCCGTCGATCAGGGTGCCGCTCAGGCGGCTCAGCGAGCGACGTTCCCAGCCGTCGCCTTCGCCGCGACGTGATCCGCTGTAGGCGAGCAGGTCGTACCGCGAGTCGCGGAGGCCGACTGCGACACCCTTCAATACCTCGGCGCTGAACGGCTCGAAGCCGGCGACCAGCACGCCGATGACCCCGGTGCGACGCGAACGCATGCTGCTCGCGACGAGGCTCGATTCGTACCCGAGCGCCGCGACGACCTCGAGAACGCGATCGGTGGTTCCCGGTGAAACGCCGTACCTGCCGTTGACCGCCTTCGACACGGTGGCGACGGAAACGCCCGCCGCCGCAGCGACATCGTGGATTGTCGCCCTCGCCATCATGGGCCGAGCCTAGTGCCGAAACGAGGCGTGCGAAAATGATTTCGAAAACGTTTGACGGCCCCCATCGACTCACGCACACTGATCACGCCCGACCAGACAGCGTTGCTTCGGATCCTGATGAATCCGAGTACTCGGTGGGACGGCACGACGCACCACCCGTGCACCAGCAAAGCGCCCGCACTGCCGCGGCCGCCCCCTCAATGAAGAGAGCAGGTTCGAATCACATGAGACTCACCAAATTCGTCGCTGGCTCGGCCGCGATTCTCCTGGGTGCACTCGCGCTCAGTGGATGCAGCGCCGGATCGAGCGACTCGTCCGACGGAAAAGTCACGCTGACGATGTGGCAGAACTCCACGACCGGCGACGGCAAGAAGTACTGGGACGACACCGCAGCGGCGTTCGAGAAAGCGAACCCCAACGTCACCGTCAAGCTCCAGTCGATCCAGAACGAGGAGATGGACGGCAAGCTCCAGACCGCACTGAACTCGGGCGATGCTCCGGACATCTTCATGGCGCGCGGTGGCGGCAAGCTCGCCGACGTCGTCAAGGCCGGTCAGGCGATGGATCTCACGGCGGGACTCAGCGACGCAACGAAGAAGGCCGTCGGAAACAGCCTGTCGGCTTTCGAGATCGACGGTAAGAACTACGGAGTTCCCACGGCGGTTCTGCCCTCCGGCTTCTTCTATTCGTCGGATCTGTTCGCTCAGGCGGGGGTCACGGACACCCCGAAGACGATCAGCGACCTCGAGGCCGCCGACGAGAAGCTGAAGGCCGCGGGCATCGCCCCGATCGCCGTCGGCGCAAAGGATGCGTGGCCGGCAGCCCACTGGTACTACAACTTCGCGCTTCGTGCCTGCTCGCAGGATGTGCTCAACAAAGCAGCCACGAGCCGCAGCTTCGATGACGATTGCTGGCTGAAGGCGGGCGAAAACCTGCAGAAGTTCATCAAGACGGAGCCATTCAACGATGGATTCCTCACCACGTCCGCGCAGCAGGGTGCAGGCTCCTCGGCCGGCCTGCTCGCGAACAAGCAGGCCAGCATGGAGCTGATGGGTGCGTGGGATCCGGGAGTGATCGCATCCCTCACCCCCGACGAGAAGCCGCTTGCCGATCTCAAGTGGTTCCCGTTCCCCGAGGTACCGGGCGGCGACGGAGAGAACGGCGCCATGATGGGCGGCGTCGACGGCTTCAGCTGCTGGGTCAATGCTCCGAAAGAGTGTGTCGACTTCCTGAACTTCATCGCAGAGAAGGCCAACCAGGAGGCGTACGCCACCGCGTTCCAGACCCTGCCCGCATCGACCGAGGCCCAGTCGAGTGTCTCCGACCCCGCTCTGAAAGACGTGCTGGCCGCCTACAACAACGCTCCTTACGTGAGCGTGTGGCTGGACACACTGTACGGACAGAACGTGGGTAACGCGCTCAACGTGGCCGTCGTCGACATGTTCGCTGGCAAGGGCGATGCTCAGAGCATCGTCGACGCAGTGAACGCCGCCGCAGCGAAGTCCTAGGAGAAGCAACGATGGCTGTCCTGCGCGAAGAAACGCACACGAAAGAAGCTGCGCGGGGCAGCCGGAGCCCTGTCGGGGGAGGCGCTCCGGCGCTGCCCCCGGCGGGCGCGCTCCCACGAGCGCGTTCTCGCTGGCCCAAGCGTGCAGAGCTGCTTCTGCTCATCGGTCCCGCACTCGTCGTTTTCGTCGCCTTCGTCATACTGCCGGTGGCGCTGGCGGCATACTACGGATTCTTCAGTTGGTCGGGCTACGGAGCGGCCACCGACTTCGTCGGGCTGCGCAACTACGTCACGATCCTCACCGATCCGGCATTCCTCGAGGCTCTCAGCCACAACGCGTTCATCGTCGTGATGTCGCTCGTGCTCCAGGGGCCCCTGGCGCTCGGAATCGCGCTCCTGCTGAACCGCAGGCTTCGCTTCCAGTCGCTGATCCGGGTGCTCATCTTCGTTCCCTACGTCATCTCCGAGGTCGTCGTCGGTCTCGGCTGGAGCCTGATGCTCCAGTCCAATGGCGCGCTCAACGGTCTCCTCGAGAAGGTGGGCCTCGGAAGCCTCGCCACTGACTGGCTGAGCGATCCGGGCGCCGCGATCTGGACACTGTTGGTCATCATCACCTGGAAGTACGTCGGATTCGCCGTGATCCTGTTCCTCGCCGGCCTACAGGGGATCCCCGACGAGATCACCGAAGCCGCGCGCATCGATGGCGCCAGCTACTGGCAGGTTCAGCGTTACATCGTTCTGCCGCTCATGGGTCCGACCGTCCGCATCTGGGCATTCCTGTCGATCATCGGCTCGCTGCAACTGTTCGACCTCGTCTGGATCGTCTGGGGGCAGTACGTGGCCGGAACTGCCGGCACCTCCACGATGGCGACATACATGGTGGCCAACGGTCGTAGTTCCGGCAGTTACGGCTACGGCAATGCCGTCGCGGTCGTCATCTTTCTCATCTCACTCGTCGTCGCGCTGCTCTATCAGCGCTTCATTCTTCGCCGCGATTCAGCGGTCACCACTACCGGAGGCGCACACTGATGGCCATCGCCGCACCCGTCGCATCCCGACCCCGCCCCAAGAGGCGCGTATCGGAACAGAGCAGGCGTTCGAGCCTGGTCTCCTACTTCGTAGCGCTCGTTCTCGTCGGACTGATGTTGGCCCCTGTGGCGTACATCATTCTCGGCGGCTTCCGCTCCAACTCCGAGATCACGGTCGATCCATCGGGATTCCCGCAGGCCTGGGCATGGTCGAACTTCGGCAGCGTCCTCGCCAGCGGTTCGTTCTGGACCCAGGTGCTCAACTCGACGATCACCGCGGTGTGCACGACGGCATTCGTCGTCGCGCTCGGTCTGATGGCCGCTTACGGCCTGTCACGCTATGCCTTCCGCGGCAGGGGTGTTGTCTACGGGCTCTTCACCGCCGGCCTCATGTTTCCGCTCACGGTCGCGATCACGCCGCTGTACATCCTCGTACGCGATCTGGGTCTGACGAACTCCCTTGCCGGCGTGATCGTTCCGCAGATCGCCTTCGCGTTGCCGCTGACGATCATCGTCTTGGTGCCGTTCCTCGCCGCTATCCCGAATGAGTTGCAGGAGGCGGCGGCGATCGATGGGCTGGGCCGGCTCGGCTTCTTCTTCCGCATGGTGCTGAGACTCTCTCTGCCGGGAGTCATCACGGTGGGAATCCTCGCCTTCATCGGAAGCTGGAATGCCTACCTCCTACCCCTGTTCATCTTGAACGGCGAGTCGTCCTTCACCCTGCCGCTCGGGACGCAGGCGTTCGCTTCGCAATACGCGGTCGACACGGCCAAGGTGCTGGCGTTCACCTCCTTGTCCATGATTCCCGCGCTGATCTTCTTCAGTCTGTTCGAGCGCCGTATCGTCGGCGGACTCACCGGCGCGGTCAAGGGCTGAGGGCATGAGCATCGATCACGTGGAGTTGGCCGCGGCGACTCCCGAGGCATCGAGCCGTGTGCTCGAGCTGCTGTCGCAAATGACGCTCGACGAGAAACTCGCGCAACTCGTGGGGTTCTGGGTCGACCAGGGCGACGAGGTCGTCGCGCCTATGGCTGGCGAGATGGCGTCGTCGGCCAGGTACGAGGATGCGACGGTGCACGGACTCGGGCATCTCACCCGGGTCTACGGAACGCGCCCGGTCGAGCCCGCGGAGCGCGCCTCGTGGTTGTGGTCTGAACAGCGACGGCTGCAGACCGAGACCAGGCTCGGGATCCCCGCTCTCGTGCACGAGGAATGCCTGACCGGCCTCGCCGCGTGGAAAGCCGCCACCTTTCCCACTCCGTTGGCCTGGGGTGCGGCTTTCGATCCGCAGCTCGTCGAACGCATGGGTCACGCGATCGGCCGTTCCATGCGCGAACTCGGGGTGCACCAGGGGCTGGCTCCGGTGCTCGACGTCATTCGAGACCCGCGTTGGGGGCGTGTCGACGAATGCATCGCCGAAGATCCCTACGTCGTCGGCACGATCGGCACGGCATATGTGCGCGGACTCCAGGGCGCGGGGGTGCACGCGACGCTCAAACACTTCGTTGGCTACTCGGCCTCGCAGTCCGGCCGAAACCATGCACCGGTGCATGTCGGCCGACGTGAGATCGAAGACGTGTTTCTGCCGCCCTTCGAGATGGCGCTGCGCTCGGGCGGCGTTCGCAGCGTGATGAACTCCTATGCCGAGATAGACGGGATACCGGTCGCGGCGACCGCGGACTATCTGACGGGCATCCTGCACGATCGCTGGGGTTTCGACGGTGTCGTCGTCTCGGACTACTTCTCTGTCGCTTTCCTCGAGACGATGCATGCCGTCGCGGCCGACAAGGGCCACGCGGCGCACCTCGCCCTCGAGGCGGGAATCGACGTCGAGCTTCCCAGCGGGGACGCCTACCTCGCGCCCCTCGCCGAGCGTGTTCGAGACGGGCGGACTCCGGAAAGGCTCGTCGATCGCGCAGTTCTGCGGGTGCTGTCACAGAAGGAGCAACTCGGTCTGCTCGACGCCACCTTCGACTCGCCCCCCGCATCCATCGATCTCGACGACACCGAGCACCGTGCGATCGCGCGTGAACTCGCGGAGAAGTCGATCGTGCTGCTGTCGAATGATTCGACCTTGCCCCTCGGCGCTCCCGCGAAGATAGCCCTGATCGGTCCGAACGCCGACAGTGCCGAGGCCCTGATGGGCTGCTATTCGTTCGCCAACCACGTACTCGCTCACCACCCCGGAGTGCCGCTCGGATTCGAGATTCCGACCGTGGCTGAGGAGCTTCGCGCGCGGTATCCGGACGCGCGGATCGATCGTCACGAGGGATGCGCGGTGGAGGGCGACGACCGCTCGGGCATCGCGGCAGCCGTGGAGTCCGCTCGATCGAGCGACGTCGCCATCGTCGTTGTGGGGGATCGTGCCGGACTCTTCGGGCGTGGAACCGTCGGTGAAGGCAACGATGTGGAATCGCTCGAGCTGCCAGGTATCCAACGTGAACTCGTCGAGTCGGTCATTGCCGTGGGAACGCCCGTCGTCATGGTGGTGCTCTCGGGCCGTCCGTATGCGATCGGGTGGGCCCTCGACGGCGGAGGCGCCGCCGCAGCGGTGGTGCAGTCGTTCTTTCCAGGGGAGGAGGGCGGTTCGGCTCTCGTCGAGATCCTGGCAGGAGACGCGCACCCCTCTGGCCACCTGCCGGTCTCGCTTCCGCGCTCCGCTGGAGCGCAGCCGTACAGCTACCTGCATCCGCTCCTCGGCGGACCCAACGACGTGACCAGCTCAGACAGCACACCCGTGCGAGCTTTCGGCTTCGGGATGGGCTACACGACCTTCGATAGAACGGACCTGCGAGTCGACGGGGATGTGCCGACCGACGGTGTCATCCGGGCGAGCGTGCTCGTTCGTAACACGGGAAAACGTGCGGGGAGCGATCTCGTGCAGATCTATGGGCACGACGTGGTCGCAAGCGTGACCCGTCCTGTTGCGCAATTGCTCGGCTACGTGCGCGTCGACCTCGAGCCGGGCGAGCAGGCGCGAGTGGTGTTCGACGTTCCTTCCGCGCGGCTCGGTTTCACGAATCGCGACTTCGTTCGGGTCGTCGAGCCCGGCGACGTCGAGCTGTGGGTGGGAAGCTCGTGCGCGCACAAGCAGACCACGGCATCGGTGCGGCTGACCGGAGGAGACTACCTGTTCGGTTCGGACGCGCCGGCCGTGACGACGGCGACGATCACGCACGATCGGTCGTGATAGCGCTGGTCAGCCATGCGTCGCGAGGTGCTCGCTGACCCAGAGGCTGTAGCTGTTCCACGGATCGTCGACTCCTGCACGGAGAAGCTCGATGTGCGCGAGCAGTTCGTCGTTCGTATCGAACCACTCGCCTCGACCGATGCGGTGGGCGGCGAACTGCGAGTGTCGCTGCTGCTCGAGCA
Organism: Agreia pratensis; assembly: GCF_900177685.1. Classification (GTDB taxonomy): domain Bacteria; phylum Actinomycetota; class Actinomycetes; order Actinomycetales; family Microbacteriaceae; genus Agreia; species Agreia pratensis. The sequence continues at coordinate 86,170 of NZ_FXAY01000008.1, read as the reverse complement.
GTCGGTTGCCGCGCTCGAAGGCCAGGAGGTCGTCGAAGCTCAACTGGGCGAGGCGGGCGCGTGGATTGGCAGACGTTCCGATCTTGATGCGCTGGCCTGCCCGAAGGTAGTAGACGACGTCGAGGCGAGTGGATGCGACGATCCCGTCGGGTAGGTCGCCCACCTTCCACTCGCACACGGCGCACAGCCAACCCGATGGGTAGCGCACGCCGAGCCGCGAGCCGCACGCCAGGCAGGGCGAAGGAAGCACGTCGGTGACCCCGACGTCTCGAGAGACCCAGTCGTAGGCGGCGAGGTGATGCCGAAGGCACAGATTCAGCTCGGCTCCGGGTGGAACGGGGGCACCACATGCTCCGAGGAGTCCCATGAGACCGCAGTGCGTGGAACTCGACGAGGGAGCCAGTGGCGGAGACGGCGCATTCATGGCGACACGGTATCGCGCACCGCCGACATCCCCGCTAAGTTAGGGTTGCCTAAGTCGAGCCTCGACACGGCACGATCGGAGAAGACGACACCATGAAACGCGCCTCGACCGCCTACCTGCTGACCTGCGCCGTGCTCGGCGTCGCGGGTGGACTGCTCCTCGCCCCCGCCAACTGGCTGTCGACGGCGCTCTACGCCTCGGTGCCGTTCTTCTCTGTTGCCATCGCTGGCCTCTGGTTGCTGCCGGCCGTCATCGCGCTGAGATTGATCCAGCGCCCCGGCGCAGGACTGCTGGTGGGCATCATCTCAGGCCTGGTGCTCGCCCCGTTCTCGGGATACGGCTTCGCGACAGTGGCGACGAACGTCTGGTGGGCGTTCTTCGCCGAGGTCGGCTTCCTCCTCGTGGGCTATCGATTCTGGTCACTCTGGCAGCACTACGCGGGCGCTGTCGTCGTCGGCGTGGCGTATCCGATTCTGGCTCGCCAGTCGTTCAACCTCGATGCCTATCCTCTGGGGGTGCAGATCGCCTTCTTCGGGCTGACCCTGGCGAGCTGCGTCGCCGGGACCGCAGGAGGAATCGGGATAGCTGCAGCCCTGCGCCGTGCGGGCGTGGGAGCTGCGGCCCGCCGACGCCCGGCCAGGGTCGCGGCCGAAGTGGCCTAGCGGGTGGGATCGGGCTCCGTCGTCACTGTCGAGATGCCGCGGTTTGCGTAACGAGACCTGATCTCGGGATGATGCTTGATCACCCGGTCGAGCTCGTGGAGCCAGTTGTCATGTTCGCTCCTCATCCACTGTTGTGGCGTGCGAGAACGTAGTACCGCGAGTAGTCCGGTTCTTCACTGAGCTTCCTCGCGATGACGTCGATGTGCCCGGCGCCCGCCGCGTTATGCGGAGGGGCCGGGCACAGGTCGGTCGTCGGTCGGGCCGATCAGGCCAGCGTCGCCGCATCGATCACGAAGCGGTAGCGCACATCTGATGCCAGCACGCGCTCGTACGCTTCGTTGATGTAGTCGGCGGCGACGAGTTCGGTCTCGGGTGCGATGCCGTGCTCGGCGCAGAAGTCGAGCATCTCCTGGGTCTCGCGGATGCTGCCGATTCCGGAACCCGCGAACGAGCGTCGGTTGCCGAACAGGCTGAAGACCTGCACGGGCAGAGGCTCGGGCGGCGCTCCGACGCTGACGAGAGTTCCATCGAGTCGAAGCAACGAGAGGTACGCGTTGATATCGATTTTCGCGCTCACCGAGTTGACGATGAGGTCGAAAGTGTTCTTGAGCTTGTCGAAGGTCGCCGGGTCGCTCGTGGCGTAGTAGTGGTCTGCACCGAGACGCAGACCGTCCTCCTGCTTGCTGAGGCTTTGAGAAAGGACGGTGACCTCGGCGCCCATGGCGTGGGCGATCTTCACGGCCATATGGCCGAGTCCGCCCATGCCGACGACGGCGACTCGTGATCCGGGGCCGACCTTCCAGTGGGCGAGGGGCGAGTAGGTGGTGATGCCGGCGCACAGCAATGGCGCGGCCTTCTCGAAGGGAATCGCCTCCGGCACGCGCAGCACGAAGTCCTCGACGACCACGATGTGGGTCGAGTAGCCGCCCTGGGTGATGGTGCCATCGCGGTCGACAGAGGCGTAGGTGCCGGTGTTTCCATTGAGGCAGTACTGTTCCTCGCCGGCGATGCAGTTCTCGCATTCGCGGCACGAGTTGACCATGCAGCCCACGCCGACGCGGTCGCCGACCTTGTGCAGAGTGACCTCGGAGCCGACCTCGGTGACGGTTCCGACGATCTCGTGGCCGACGACCTGCGGGTATGTGATGTCACCCCACTCGCCGCGCACGGTGTGGATGTCGGAGTGACAGATGCCGGAGTAGGCGATCTCGATCAAGACGTCTTTGGTGCCGACATCTCGGCGCTCGATGGTGGTTCTGGAGAGGGGTCCGCTGGCTGAGGTCGCGGCGAACGCGTTCACTGTAGGCATAGTCGATTATCTCCCGCCTAGCTGATGCTCCGGTGGCTGGCGAGAGTGTGCTAGCCGTCGGCCGGATGCCGGCTCAGCCCTCGAAGCGGGCGAGCCATGTCGTCAAAAGCTCTTCGAGCTGCGCTGTCTGCTGCTCGGTGAGGCCGTCGAGCAACTCCTTTTCGTTCTCCATGTGCTCGGTGAACGCGGCGTCGATCAGCGCCCGACCCTTCTCTGTGAGGGCGACGACACGCGAGCGGCTGTCGTTCTCATCGACCCGCCGCGCCACGAGTCCGGCGCGTTCCAGCCGGTCGACCCGTTTGCTGATCGCCCCCGTGGTGACCATGGTGTGCGCCGCGAGCTCACCGGGGACGCGTTCGTATGGATGCCCCGCGCGGCGAAGCGCGGCGAGTACATCGAATTCGCCTTCACCCAGACCGTGCTTCGCATAGACCTCGAGGATGGAGTCGGTGAGATGCATGCCCACACGGTGCAGCCGCCCGATGACTCCCTGTGGACGCACATCGACATCGGGTCGCTCCCGCGCCCATTCCTTCTGGATGCGTGCCACATGGTCGAGGTCGGGTCGCGGCGGGTCTTCTGGCATGAGTCCATATTACCTTCCACGGAAGCTAAACTATCTTCCATGGAAACTAAATCGATGGGCGACGACCGGCATCGGGCAGGAGCGTGGGCGCTGCTCACGGCTATTGCGCCGATCGCCTGGGGAACGACCTACTTCGTCACGCGGGAATTCCTTCCTGACGGCTACCCGTTCTATGGAGCGCTGATTCGAGCGCTTCCCGCGGGAATTCTCCTGCTGATTCTTGCGCGGCGCAGACCGCGGGGATCGTGGTGGTGGAAGTCGGTGGTGTTGGGCGTGCTCAACATGGGCGCCTTCTTCGTTCTGGTGTACGTGGCCGCCCAACTCCTGCCCACGAGCATCGCGTCGACGGTCATGGCGGCTGGCCCGGTGGCCATGATGCTGCTGGCCTGGGGCCTCCTCGGCGCGAGACCGCGAGCCGCGCAGGCCGTCGCCGCGCTGATCGGCATCCTCGGGGTCGCCCTGCTGCTGCTGACCGGAACCCAGGCCGTGAATGGTCTCGGCGTTGCGGCATCCGTCTCTGCGCTCATCATGTCTTCGCTCGGCTACGTGCTCGCGAAGAAATGGAGCTCCGATGTCGATGCTCTCTCATCGACCGCATGGCAGCTCATCGCCGCCGGTGTGATTCTCGCGCCCGTCGCCGTCGTCACCGAAGGCCTGCCGCCGGCGATGGATGCGACGACCTGGCTCGCGTACGGCTACATCTCGATCGTCGGCACGGCTGTGGCGTTTGTCGCCTGGTTCACCGGCCTGCGGCATCTCGGCGCGGGAACGGTCGGACTCATCGGTCTGCTGAACCCGGTGACCGGGGTTCTGCTCGGAACGCTTCTCGCAGGTGAGTTTCTCACTCTCAGGCAGGCCGTGGGGGTGCTCGTCATCCTCTGTGGCGTACTGCTGGGGCAGCCGATATTCTCAGGCGCTCTGATACGCGTGCGTGCTTGGATGAGGGCATGACAGAGATCATCCCCGACGGATACGCGGAACTGCTGGAGAACCCGAATTACGGGCACCTGGGAACGATTCGGCCCGACGACACGGTTCAGGTGAATCCGATGTGGTTCCTGCGCGATGGTGACACCGTGAAGTTCACTCATACGACGAAGAGGGCGAAGTTCAGAAACCTCCAGCACAACTCCGCTATGAGCCTGTCGGTGATCGATCCCGACGACCCGTTCAGGTATCTCGAGGTGCGCGGCAGGCTCATCGCCGTCGAACCAGACCCAACCGGTGCGTTCTACGTGGTGCTGGGCAAGCGCTACGGCAATGCGGAGCAGACGCCGCCACCCGATTCAGCCGATCGCGTCATTCTCGTGATGAGCATCGAGAAGACGACGAAGCAGTAGCAGCGGGCGGCGGCGCGAGCGGAATCCGTCAGTCGCGACCGTAGCGAGGACGGTCTTCGCGCTTGGCTGAGTTTCCGGCGCGATCGGGGCGTAGCTCGATGAGCTTGCCGCTGATCCGCGTGTTCTGAAGCCGGTCGAGCACATCGCCGGGCAGATCAGACGGCAGCTCGACCAACGAGAAGTCGGGCCTGATCTGGATCGCTCCGAAGTCGCCGCGGTTGAGTCCGCCCTCGTTGGCGATGGCACCGACGATCTGGCGCGGCTCGACTTTCTGGCGCTTGCCGACAGCGATGCGGTAGGTGGTCTTAGGCCCACCGGAGCTTCTCGGTGCGCGGTCGGGGCGGTCGCCGCGTTCGGGACGCTCCCACTTGTCTCCATGGGTTCCGCGCTCGGCGCGGGCCGGACGATCATCGCGGAACCGATCGTTCCTGTCAGAGCGCTCCGGGCGGTCGCGAGAATCGCGTTCGAACCGCGGAGTGCGCACAGGCTCAGGGTCGAGCAGCAGGGGAGTGTCGCCCTGTGCCACCACGGCGAGCGCCGCGGCGACGTCTGCCTCGGGCACATCGTGGTGCTCGACGTAGTGGCCGACGATATCGCGGAACTGCTGAATCTGCTCGGGCTGGCTGAGGGCCGCGGTGATCGCGTCGTCGAAGCGAGTGAGGCGAGTGGCATTCACATCGTCGACACTCGGCAGTTTCATCTCTGTCAGCGGTTGGCGGGTCGCCTTCTCGATGGCCGTGAGCATCCGGCGCTCTCGAGGCGTGACGAAGCTGATCGCATCGCCCGTGCGCCCGGCGCGGCCCGTTCGTCCGATGCGGTGCACATACGACTCGGTATCGATCGGGATGTCGAAGTTGACGACGTGGCTGATGCGCTCGACGTCGAGGCCTCGGGCCGCGACGTCGGTGGCCACGAGGATGTCGAGTTTGCCTGACTTGAGCTGGTTCACCGTTCGTTCCCGCTGGGCCTGAACGATGTCGCCGTTGATGGCCGCGGCAGAGTAGCCGCGCGCGCGCAGCTTCTCGGCGAGCGTCTCCGTCTCGTTCTTGGTGCGGGTGAAGACGATCATGCCCTCGAAGTTCTCGGTCTCGAGGATGCGTGTCAGTGCGTCGACCTTCTGCGGATACGAAACGATGAGGTAGCGCTGCGTCGTGTTGACCGACGTCGTGGTCTTGTTCTTGACCGTGATCTCTTCGGGGTCGTGCAGGTATTTGGCCGAGATGCGTCGGATCTGCGAGGGCATCGTGGCTGAGAAGAGGGCGACCTGCTTCTCTTCAGGGGTGTCGGCGAGGATCGTCTCGACGTCTTCGGCGAAGCCCATCTTGAGCATCTCGTCGGCCTCATCGAGAACGAGGTACTTCAACTGCGAGAGATCGAGCGTGCCCTTCTCGAGGTGATCCATGATGCGACCGGGCGTGCCGACGACGATGTGCACGCCACGGCGCAGAGCCGAGAGCTGCACTCCGTAGCCCTGGCCGCCGTAGACGGGAAGCACGTGTACGCCGCGCAGGTGGGAGGCGTACTTTTCGAACGCCTCGCAGACCTGCAGGGCCAGTTCACGCGTCGGGGCGAGAACGAGAGCCTGCGGGGTCTTCTGCGACAGATCGAGACGAGACAGGATCGGCAGAGCGAAAGCTGCGGTCTTGCCGGTGCCCGTCTGAGCAAGTCCGACGACGTCGCGACCGTCGAGAAGAAGGGGGATCGTTGCGGCCTGGATCGCAGACGGGGTCTCATAACCCACGTCTTTCAGTGCCTTGAGTACCGCGTCATCGAGCCCGAGATCAGAGAATGTCTGCTCGACCTGTGCGGTGTCGGCCTCGGTCGGGCCGGAAATTGTAGAGGATGCCATCCTCCAACGGTAGCCCAACGCGTGGGCGCGAGCGTCAGGTCGGCCGTTTGTCGCGCGGCAGTCCTGCCACGACGAGTTCATAGGAGTTCACGATCAGGTCGGTGACGAGCTGCGAATCGGCGTCGGGACCGAGCGTCAGAGTCACCCAGTGACGCTTATTCATGTGATACCCCGGCGTGATCCACGGGTGGTCCCTGACCAGCGCCTCGGCGTGGGGAGGATCAGCCTTCAGCGTCACGGTCACGGGCTCGCCGTCGAGGTTCGTGATGGCGAACACCTTCCCCACGACTTTGTAGACGCTCGTCTCGGGCCCGAAGGGGTTCTCGTCCCGCGTGGCCGGAAGGGCAGCGCAGACGGCGAAGACGTCGTCTCTCGAGAAGTACTCCTGCATGATCCGAGCGTACAGTTGGCGTAGCCGCCCATGAACAGCTATCACCAGCCCCCGTTGAGGCCGGTCGCCCGACCCGCCTCCCGACGCGCACGACTGACGCGTCGCATCCTGGCCGTCGCCGCGGGCGCCGCCGTACTGGCGCTGGCATCCCTCACCGCGATCGCGCCGCCCCCTCCTCCCAGCCAGGATGAGTTGCTTGCCGCGAGCTCCGCGTCCGGATCGACAGCGTCGGAGCAGGTGTTCGACCTTCCTGCCGGGTTCGCTCAATCGTCGATCACACGAGATTCGGTCGCGGCCGTTCCCGGAGTCCAGGGCCTGGCACAAGGACGCACGAATCGGGATTGGGCAGAGCTCGTGCTGCTGCTCGGCGATTTTCCGCGCACAGACGACAACATCACGGTCATGATGCGGTGGATGCGACAGGAGAATGGCCCTGACGACTGGTGGAACCGCAACAATCCGCTCAATAACGGCTGGGGATCCGGCGGCAACAGCGGTCTGGGCAGTTATGACAATCTCGTGATCGCCGCTGAGAACGCCGCCGAGGCCCTCCGCAGCAACCCGGGCTATTCCGCGATCGTGGCAGGGTTCTCGTCATCGGCTCCCACTGCCCAGATCGAGCAGGCGATCTGGGCGTCGCCCTGGGCGACGAGTCACTATGCGAACGGCAGCCACTGGTCGTACACTCCCGTGCCGGTGATCGAATCTCCCGCCGGTACCTGGTGACCGTCGGCGCGGCCGCTAGACGGACACACCGTTCATCGCATCGGCCGTGAGTTCGACCGAGCGAAGTCGTCCGGTCAGGTCGGGGGACTGGTGGGCGATGATCAGCTCGTCGGCCTGCGCATGGTTGGCGAAGTCCTCGAGATAGTCGCGTACCTCGGAGGGGGTGCCCACGGCAGAGTAGGTCATCATCGACGCGAGCTGGCGGCCGTTCGGCGTTGTGAGGAACTCGTCGATCTGCGCGTCGCTGTAATCGGGAGTCGCGGGGCCGCGCGAGATCATTCCGCGCACGCGGGTGCGCCGTGTGGTGGCCGCCTGTTCGACCGCATCGTCGTGATCATCGGATGCCACGACATTGACTCCGGCGATCACGTGCGGTGTGGCGAGCTGCTCCGAAGGCCGGAATCCGCCACGATATGCCGCGACGGCCTCGTGCAGCGCATCCGGCGCGAAGTGCGACGCGAACGCGTATGGCAGCCCGAGTTGTGCCGCGAGCTGCGCTCCGAAGAGGGACGAACCGAGTATGTAGAGCGGCACGATGCCGCGGGCACGGGGCACGGCCTCCACGCCGGGAATGCGCGACTCGCCACTCAGAAAACCCTGGAGCTCCACGACGTCTTGCGGAAAGGAATCCGCCGACATGGGGTCGCGGCGGAGTGCGCGCATCGTGTTCTGGTCGCTTCCAGGCGCGCGCCCCAGGCCGAGGTCGATGCGCCCCGGGAAGAGGGTCTCGAGGGTGCCGAACTGCTCCGCGATCGTCAAGGGGGAGTGGTTCGGAAGCATCACGCCTCCGGACCCGAGTCTGATCGAGGACGTGTGCGCCGCGACGTAACCGATGAGAACACTCGTCGCTGACGACGCGATGCTGGCCATGTTGTGGTGTTCGGCGTACCAGACCCGACGATATCCGGACCGTTCGGCGGCTTGGGCGAGGGCGACACTGCCCTCGAAGCTCTCGCGTGCGGTCTGGCCGGGCGCGATGGGGGCGAGATCGAGAATGGACAGCGGAATCGACATGGTCAGACGGCTTTCGTTTCGAGTGCTCGGATGGCGCTCGGAGCTAGCCATCCTGTGAGGACAACGGTGCTCAGCCGCCTAACATTCCGCGACTGACGAAGATGGCAATGGTCACCGTGATCGCGATGAGATATCCGAGCAGGGTCAGGTATCCGATGACGAGCCCGATGATCGCCATGACACGACCCTGCTCCCGTGTACGGCTGATCTGCCTGAGGGAGATGTGCCCGAGAACGACCGGCACAATGGCGAAGCCGAGGATGCTCGTCACGAGGGTGACGATGGAAAGCACGTTCGTGCGCGGATTTTCGGGGTAGGTGTCCATTGACCTCACGTTACTCGAAGGTAACGAATCGGCATCGTCTGTGATCGCCGCCATCTAGCGGATCGTGCCGCATCCTTCGTGTCATATCGCTCGGATTACCCCCGTTCGAGGGTGACATTTGCTCCACTCCGCCTTCAATAGCTGTTACGGTTGTGCCCGGTCCATTGGCCAATCACCCCCAAGACGCGCACCCGCAGGCCTCATTGCCGCGGGTTCGTACGGTAAACCGTGACGAAGCGATCTCATGATGGCTTCCGCCCGCGCAGAGCGATGCGTCGAGAGCGATCACGGCAACCCGTCTGCGAGTACGGAACACGTCTGGCGACCGCCTTTAACAGTCGAGAGCGCCGCCGGTCGTGATGGAGATTCCTCACGTGACATTGACAACCCCGGCATTGAAGGCCGAACACCTCTACAAGGCATTCGGTCGCCGATCAACCGACATCGTCGACAAGTTGAAAGCCGGCAGCACCAGAGCGGAGCTGTCATCGCTCGGAACGGCCGCCGTCATCGACGCGTCCTTCGACGTACAGCCCGGCGAGATCTTCGTGGTCATGGGCCTCTCAGGCTCAGGCAAGTCGACGCTCATCCGTATGCTCAATGGATTGCTCGACGCCACTAGCGGCAGCGTGACCATCGGCGGGTCTCCGATAACCGGCGTACCCAAAGCCAAACTGCGCGAGGTTCGTCGCCAGAAGGTCTCGATGGTGTTCCAGCATTTCGCGTTGCTTCCGCATCGCTCCGTCGTCGACAACATCGCCTACGGACTCGAGATCCAGGGCGTGTCCAAAGCAGAGCGCACACAGCGGGCTCGCGACATGGTCATGACCGTCGGCCTCGATGGATGGGCCGACTCCCTGCCCGGAGAGCTCTCGGGAGGAATGCAGCAGCGCGTCGGCCTCGCCCGCGCGCTGGCCGCCGACACCGACGTCCTTCTGATGGACGAAGCCTTCTCGGCCCTCGACCCCCTGATCCGACGCGAGATGCAGGAGCAGCTCATCGAGTTGCAGCAGAAGCTCGGCAAGACCATCGTGTTCATCACCCACGATCTCAATGAGGCCATGTTCCTGGGCGACAGGATCGCCGTCATGCGCGACGGGCGAATCGTGCAGATCGGCACTCCGGAGGAGATCCTCACCGACCCCGCGAACGACTACGTCGCGCAGTTCGTGCAGGATGTCGACCGAGCACGCGTGCTCACCGCCTCGAGCGTGATGGAACAGGCGAAGGCCGTCATCCCGTTGTCTGCCGGACCACGCGCGGCCCTGCGGATCATGCGCGACCTCCAGACATCAGCGGTCTTCGTCACCCGACGCGACCGCAGCCTCGCCGGCGTCGTACGCGATCGCGATGTGCTTCGTCAGGTCAAGTCCAATCAGAACGACCTCGAGGCGATCCTTCGTCATGAGGCCACCGTCGTTCCCACCGACGCGCATCTCGTCGATCTGGTCGAACCATCGGTGGGCAGCGACCTCCCGATCGCTGTTGTCGGCGATGACGGACGACTGGTCGGCGTCATTCCCCGTGTCACCCTGCTTGCCGCACTCGGCAACGTATCGACCAACACGGGAGATCTGCCGGTGCAGCTTCCGCCGACGACCCTCACTCTCGAGGTCATCGCCGAGACTCTTCGCGAGTCGACGACGGAAGGAGTAGCGCGATGACCGACTTCCGCCTCGACTTAGGAACCTGGGTCGCCGGGTTCATCTCGTTCGTCACCGACACGTTCGGTGGCGTCTTCGACGTCATTCGCGCCATCTTCCTCGCCGCGTACGACGTCGTCGACCTGTTGCTCGCGTCGCCGCCTTTCTGGATCGTGATCGTGATCGCCGCTGTTCTCGGGTACCTCGCCCGAGGCTGGAAGTTCGCGCTCGGCACCGCCGTAGGCCTCTTCGTGATCGTGAGCGTCGATCAGTGGGAGAACGCGATGGATACGCTCGCGCTCGTTCTCGTGGCAAGCGTGCTCGCGATCGTCGTGAGCATCCCTCTGGGTATCTGGGCGGCCACCTCGTCCATCGCGTCTCGGATCATCCGACCGATTCTCGACTTCATGCAGACGATGCCCGCCTTCGTCTACCTGATTCCGGCGCTCATCCTCTTCCGCGTCGGCGTCGTTCCGGGAATCGTGGCGACGGTCATCTTTGCTCTCGCCCCGGGCGTCAGGCTGACCGAGCTGGGCATCCGCGGCGTCGACAAGGAGATCGTCGAGGCCGGCCAGGCCTTCGGCGCCTCGCGGTGGCGCATCCTCCGGCAGATCCAACTGCCACTCGCCCGCCCCACGATCATGGCCGGTGTCAACCAGGTGATCATGCTCTCGCTCTCGATGGTCGTCATCGCCGGAATGGTCGGCGCCGGAGGCCTCGGTGCCCAGGTGGTGCTGAGCCTCAACCGCATCGACGTCGCACTCGGCTTCGAGGCAGGCCTCTCCGTGGTCATCCTCGCGATCTTCCTCGATCGACTGACCGCCGCTCTGGGCGACGGCGACACCGTTTTCGGCCGGATGCTGGGGGCACGTGCCGCACGACGTCGCGCGTCGGCCGCATCGTCGGCCCCGGAGAGCGCCGCGGAGCCGGCGCCGGAGCGGGCAGAGCCGGCCCTCGTCTGACCGGCGGCGGCTCTGACATCTTTTTCTCTATCGACGGGTGGCCCATCCGGTCGCCCAGAACAGGAATACCCATGAAGAACAGCACTCGCATCATGTCTCTGCTCGCCCTCTCGACCGCCGGGGTCCTCGCGTTCGGAGGCTGCGCGGCCGTCGAGGCCGAGACGGTAGGAGACGGCAACGACGACAAGAAGGAGCTCAGCCTCGCCGTATTCAACGGTTGGGACGAGGGCATCGCCGCATCAGAACTCTGGAAGGCGATCCTCGACGAGAAGGGCTACGACGTCGAACTCGAATACGCCGACGTGGCACCGGTGTTCTCCGGTCTGTCGACCGGCGACTACGACCTCACCCTCGACGTCTGGCTGCCCGACACGCACGCGTCGTACCTCGACGAGTACGGCGACGACATCGTCGACATCGGCGCCTGGAACAACGAGTCGAAGCTGACCATCGCGGTCAATAAGGACGCTCCCATCGACTCGCTCGCAGAGCTCGCCGACAATGCCGACAAATTCGACAACCGCATCGTCGGGATCGAACCTGGCGCCGGCCTCACGAAGGCGACGACCGAGCGGGTCATTCCCACCTACGGTCTCGAGGACATGGACTACGTGACGAGTTCGACGGCGGCGATGCTGACCGAGCTCAAGGGTGCGACAGACAAGGGCGAGAACATCGTCGTCACCCTGTGGGAGCCGCACTGGGCATACTCCGATCTGCCGATCAAGACCCTCGAAGACCCCGAAGGCACCCTCGACTCGGTCGAGAGCCTGCACGCGTTCGCCAAGACGGACTTCGCGAAGGAGTTCCCGCAGGCCGCGAAGTGGATCGGCAACTACAAGATGGACCTCGAGCAGCTGTACTCGCTCGAAAAGGCCATGTTCGTCGACTACAAGGGCCAGGACTTCGAACCTGTCGTCGAGAAGTGGATCTCCGAGAACCGCGAGTACGTCGACTCGCTGACAGCCGAGTAGCACACAGCACGATGAGAGGGGCGACGTCACGAGGGTGACGCCGCCTCTTTCGCGCGAGTAGCCTTCCCCCTATGGCGAGCGAAGCGGCAAGCATCAGTGTTCCCGGCCCCCACGGCGACCGCGAGGTTCGTCTATCGAGCCCGTCTCGTGTGCTCTGGCCTGAGCCGGGCATCACGAAGCTCGATCTCGCACACTATCTCGTCGCCGTAGGTGAGCCGTTCATCACCGCGAACGGCGATCGGCCGGTGTCGCTGCAGCGATTCTCCGGGGGCATCGAGGGTGAGCAGTTCTTCTCGAAGAATCCGCCGAAGGGTGCGCCCGACTATGTGCGCAGCGAGATGGTGGTCTACCCGAGCGGACGAAAGCACCCGCAACTGGTGCTCGACGAGCCGGCAGCCGCAGTCTGGGCGGCACAGATGAATACCATCGTGTTCCACCCCTGGGCCTCGCGCGCCTCGTCGAGCGACTTCCCCGACCAGCTTCGCATCGATCTCGACCCGCAGCCGGGCACCGACTTCGACGATGCGAAACCCGTGGCGCACGAGCTTCGGGCTGTGCTCGCCGAGGCGGGTCTGGATGCCTTCATCAAGACCTCGGGAAATCGCGGGCTGCACGTCTTCGCGCCCATCCGACCCGATCACGAGTTTCTCGACGTCAGACACGCGGTGATCGCTGCGGCTCGCGAACTCGAACGTCGGATGCCGCGCGAGGTCACCACGAACTGGTGGAAAGAGGAGCGCGGTGAGCGTATCTTCGTCGACTACAACCAAGCCAACCGCGATCGCACGATGGCCGGTGCCTACAGTCCGCGAGCGCTCGGCCACGCTCCCGTCTCGTGCCCGATCGAGTGGGGCGAGCTCGATGGCGCGGATCCGTCGGCCTTCACGATTCTGACGGTGCCGGAGAGGCTGTCGGCCATAGGAGATCCGTGGAGGACGATGCACGCGTCGCCGGGATCGATCGATCTGCTTCTCGAGTGGTGGGCGCGCGACGCCGAGAACGGCCTGGGTGAGCTGCCCTTTCCTCCCGACTACCCCAAGATGCCGGGGGAGCCCCCGCGGGTGCAGCCTAGCCGGGCCAAGAAGCAGCCCTGACGGGTCTTCACCTTCACGCTCCGCCGTCGCCGCTACGCGAGCACATCTCCGAGGTCGTAGGCCACGGGAGTCTCGAGCTGGTCGAACGTGCACGAGCTGGCGTTCCGATCGGGCCGCCAGCGCTCGAACTGCACGCTATGGCGGAACCTCGGGCCTTCCATCTGGTCGTAGCGCACCTCGGCGACAAGCGTGGGCTCCAACCGCACATACGACACACCCTTGCCCGACGAGAAGCGGCTGCGTTCGCCCTCACCCGTGACGACGGTACCGTCGGCAGTGCGCATCACAGCGTGGTCGAGCTCGGCCACGAGCTCGAGGCGTCGCGACGCGGTAAACGCGGCTGCGCCGCCTACGCTCCGGAGTTCTCCATCGTCGTACAGCCCAAGGAGCAGAGACCCCACACCCTCGCCGCTGGCGTGCACGCGATAGCCGATCACGATCACGTCGGCGGTGCGGTGATGCTTCACCTTGAGCATCACGCGCTTGCCCGGGGCATACGAGGACGCCAGGGGCTTGGCGATGACACCATCGAGCCCGGCACCCTCGAATTCGACGAGCCAGCGTCGCGCGAGGTCGACGTCCTGAGTGAGCTGGCTGAGATGAATCGGTGGGGCGGCGTTGTCGAGCAGCTCCTCGAGCGACCTGCGTCGCTCGATGAACGGCTTCGGCATCAACGACGCTCCGCCGCGGTCGATCAGATCGAATGCGATGAAGTCCGCGGGTGTCTCGTGCGACAGGCTCTGGATGCGACTGGCGGCCGGGTGGATGCGTTGCGACAGCGCGTCCCAGTCGAGTCGTTCCTGGCCGGGTGATCCCTGTCGCACCACGATCTCACCGTCGATGACGCATGGCTCTCCCAGTTGAGATAGGAAGGCCTCGACGAGTTCGGGAAAATACCGGGTGAGAGGTTTCGCTCCGCGGCTGGTGATCTCGACGGACTCGCCGTCGTACGAGACGATTCCGCGAAAGCCATCCCATTTGGGTTCGAAGCCGAGTCCGCCCGCCACACTGTGCGCATCGGGAAGAGCGGCGACAGCCTTCGCGAGCATCGGAACGGGTACAAGGACGTGTGAATTCGCCATGCTGATGAGCTAGTTTTCGAGGTCTTCCTCATCGGTCATCGAGAACTGCTCGAGCTCGACTCCTTCGGCGTCCTCGACCCGATCTGCGGATGTGGAGGCTGATGTGCCTTCGTCGAGGGTGCCCGTGCCGTCCGGATAGCCGGCCGCGTCGGGATACTCCTCGTCGGCGCCGGGACGCGCCGCGGATTCGTTCTGTGACATCGATGATCTCCTTCTTCTGCACACTCACAATGCCATGCCGCCGGCTCCGGCAACAGGCCAGGTCCACCAACTCGTGCACGGAGCGCACAGGGGTTTAACCGTGAAATCTCAGGGCGGCTTCGCATACTGTCGGCTTCGCCCGCGTGCCGACAAGGCCGAGGGCGCACCCGACAAAGATTCGTCACGCCACGAGGCCGCGCCCCGCTTACCCGGTTGCGATGACGGCCTCGTCCCCTCCGGACAGACAGAGAACCACGGGGGATGCGAGCATCTGCCACGAGCGCGCTTGCTTTCGGCGTGCCGGTCGAAGATCCATTGGACGACATGCACCAGGCTCCACACAACGACTCGACCCGACCCGCCTCCACCCGACGTGAGCTGGCCAACACCCGCCGACAGACCACCCGAAAGCGATACCTCGCCGCGACAGCAGTGGTGGCCGTCGCTGGTTCGCTCGTGGGCACCGGTTTCATTGTTCAGTCGAACGCCGCCTCGGCCGAACGTGCGGCAGCGACCGCGCAGTTGTCGAGCGGCACCGGTCTGCAGCATGAGCAGCTGGGTGTCTACGCCACCATTGCCAAGGCGCAGACCGACCAGAAGGCGAAGGCGACCATCGACGACGCGAACCAGGTGATCGCGGCAGTGCAGAACAAGGTCGACACCACGCCGCTGTCCACGACGGTGGCGTCGCTGGCTTCGTATCAGAAGCTCGACAGAGACACGGTGCTGTCGTTGATGAAGAAGGCAACTGAGGCGAAGGCGAATGTTCAGGCTGCGGCCAGCCAGGCAGACCAGGCGGCAGCAGATGCCGCTGCTGCCGCGGAGGCCGCCGCCGCGGAAGCGCTTGCGGCCGGAAATACGGTCGCGGGCGCGAAGGCCACCGCTCAGTCTCTCGCCGCGTCGAAGTACGGGTGGGGCGACGATGAGTTCTCGTGCCTGGTCTCGCTCTGGACGAAGGAATCGGGATGGAACTACCAGGCCCAGAACTCGTCGAGCGGAGCGGCGGGGATCCCTCAAGCTCTTCCCGGGAGCAAGATGGCGTCGGCCGGCTCTGATTGGGAGACGAACGCCACGACACAGGTGACCTGGGGACTGGACTACATCAAACGCGGCTACGGAACTCCGTGCGCGGCCTGGTCGCACTCGCAGTCGGTCAACTGGTACTGATCCTCCTCACAGCAACCGTGAGGTTGCCCTAGACTGGCCACGCCCGCTGCCGGTCTCGTCGAAGGAGTATTTCTGTGGCTCACGATCTCGAACACCTGAGGCAGGTGTGTTCTGCCCTCGGCGAGGCGACGAGATGGCAGATTCTCGGCAGGATCGCGGGTGCCGAGCTTTCGGCGTCGGCCCTTGCCGAATCGCTGCCGGTCAGTAGACAGGCGATCGCAAAGCACCTCGCAGCCCTCGGCACAGCCGGACTGGTGTCGTCGAAACGGGTCGGTCGTGAATTGCGCTACTCGGCGCGCCCCGACGTGCTGAGCGAGGCATCCCGCCATCTCGGCGAGATCGCCGATGCATGGGCTCAGCGAACCACCGATTCGTAGAGCATGCTCGACGCGGTGATCACATCGCCCGCTGAGCGAGGAGACTCTCCATGTACTCGATCTCGCCCGACTGAGCGAAAACGATGGCTCGAGCCAATGTCGTGACGAGAGGATGAGTGCTGCGATCGAGGATCGCCTCGGCCATGTCGACACCGCCCTTGTGGTGCGCGATCATCAGCGTCAGAAACTGCGTCTCTGCGTCTGATCCACTGGCGTTGCGCAAGCGCTCCAGGTCTGCTTCGCTGGCCATCCCCGGCATGGCGCCGGCGAGGGCAGGCGAGCTGCTCGTCGTGGTCCCCGCGCCGTGATCGTGTCCGCCGTCGGCGTCGCCACCGAGCGTCGGAGTGGACATCCACTCCATGACGGTGCCCGGACGCGCCTGGGGAACTCCCCAGTCGTTGAGCCACGCGTACATCTGGCCGGACTGCTGTGCCTGGCTCGTGGCGATGTCGTAGGCCAGACTGCGGATGTCGGGGTCGTCTGTACGATCTCGAACGATGAGGGCCATCTCGACGGCCTGGTCGTGATGTGTCTGCATATCGCGGGCAAATCCCGCCTCGGCGCTCGTCGAGGTCGGGTCGGCACCCCGGGCCGCGAGCATCCAACCCCCGGCCAGACCGACCGTGAGAACGAGCGCTGCTGCGATGACACCGGCCGTGACGAGCCGCCAGCGACTTCCCGCCTGAGCCGGCTCCACCCCGGTCACGCCACGCGGCCCGGTGCGTCGATGCCACCCGTGCAGGCGGCTCCGGGTTCTGGCGCATCGTTGGAGCGCCAGAACCTGTCGAGGAATGATCCGAGACGCACGTCTCCGGGACTGTCGAGGGCGACCTGGGCTCCCCAGGCGCTGGCGACGATCGGTGAGTCGAGTCCGGAGACGGGGGAGACCACGATGTAGGAGTCGGGGAGCTTGGATCGAAGTGCATCGACTCCGGCGGCGTCGAGTTTCGCGGGGTCGTAAGCGACCCAGACGGCTCCATGCTCGAGCGCGTGCACGGCGTTTTCGTTGGGTACAGGCTGCGAGTAGACACCGCAGTTCAGCCAGACGGCGGCATGATCGCCGCCCACGGGCGGGTTCTGCGGGTAGTCGACGGGGGTAGTGACGTGATTGGCGGTGAGCCCCGGGTATGTCTCGAGCCCGTCGATGGCGATACTCGACGGATCGGGCTTGGGCGTGGCCGAAGTGACGACGAATCCGATGAGCAGGCCGACAATGGCGACAGCTGCGACCGATCCGGTGACGATGGCTATCAGACGATTGCGCTTCTGCCTGGCCTGAGTCCGACGAAATGCCGCCAGTTTCACCTCTCGATCCGCGGCCCGCTGCTGCTTCACCGTCAGCTTCTGGGGGCGGTGTGATTCTCGGGCGTCTTCGGGCGGCGGGTTCACGTCTCTCGATTCGGTCGGATTTTTCGGTTGTAGCTACAACTTGTCACGGGCAGGCTGGAGAAAGTCTGTGAACGGCGAATCAGGGCCCTTCGCCACCGGATAGGCGCGTCACATCGGCCCATGAGGGCGAGACGAACGTCGAGTTGCGCGCGAACAGTGCGTCGATCACCTCGACCGAATAATCCAAACGAGTCCGATGCGATCCTCTCAGCAGCACCCAGGGCAGGCCTCGGGCGGTCAGACCGTCGACGATCCACCGGGTCATCTCTGGGCGTATGTGCTCGCCATCGCGCCAGCCGTCCTGATCGAACGGCACGCCGACGTGGTCGGTGATCAGGTAGAGATCGCGGCGTGGCAACTCCGTCGTCGCCGCACGGAGCGCTTCCGTACTATGAGCTCCGACGTATCGCCGTTCCCACAGTGAGGTTGCGAAAGCATCCGTGTCGGCGATCACCAGCGCGCAGTCGAGGGCTGCGGCCTGCTCCATGCGCGTCTGTTCACGGGCGATATGCGCGAAGTGCTCTGGCAGCCAGACGAGATCGTCGATAGTCGGGCCCGGTAATCCGGATGCGGCTGCGTCGGCCGCGGCGCGTTCGTGCAACTCATAGGTGAATCGTCGGCCGTACTCGTCGACCTCCGTGATCGCCTCGAAACCTGGCTGAGCCCGGTAGTGGTTTCGCAGTGCCACGGCAAGCGTCGTCGTGCCGGTCGACTCTGCGCCGATCACGATGATCCGCGTTGCGAGGTCGAGGCGCGCGGGCTCGACGAGCTGCGCCCATCGTTCGGCCAGATTCTCTCTTGCAGCGGTTCCGCTCATGGCAATTCGTCGGCGCTCGGGGTCATCGAGCACGTGCGCAGCGCCCAACCGTGTCGCCAGTTCTCGTCCGTAGTCTTCAGAACTGAAGACAACGTCGACAGCATCGATTCCCGCGTTCCGGAGGGCTGCCTCGGTGACTTCGAGGTGGGCGACCCAGGCGATCTCGCTCTCGTAGTGCACGGGTGCGTCGTCGAGAACTCCGAGCACGGTCACAGACCTGAGTTGGGCGGTGGCCGCCGTCACCCATGCCACGCGCTGCTCGAGTGGAACCGTTTCGATCTGCGTCGCCATCACCAGCACCACAAGACGGTCGGATTCTCGAGATGCTCGCTCGATCAGGGAGATGTGCCCGAGGTGTGGGGGATAGAACTTTCCGATGATCAGTCCCGTACGCGTCGTCATGGGGTCCGGACCCGACGATCGTGGACATCGCTCGAGTGGGAGGTCGCCGTCGTGCGTCGAAGCTCGATCCTCCATCGACGGAGACCGTCGACGCAGAGTGCGAGGAAGCCGGTGTACAGAATCGCCGTGAGCCAGAGCCCCTTCGAGACGTAGAGGGGAATCGACACCACATCGACGACGATCCATACCCACCATTGCTCGATGATCTTGCGTGCTTGCCCCCACGTGGCGAGAAGCGAGGCCGACAGAACGAATGCGTCGGGCAGGGGCACGCTCGAATCCGTCGCTGCGCCGAGCATCACCGCTGCGGCCGCCGTGAGCACTACCGTCGCCCCTGCTCCCCAGACCATTTCGCGACGCGTGGCACGACGCACCGCGGTGACCGACGGGGAGGCGGCCGACGTGCGGCGGGTCCAGAGGAACCATCCGTACACGGCGATCGCAGCGAAGATCACTTGCAACGCCGCATCCGCGTAGAGGCCCGCCCCAACGAAGAGAACCACGAACGCGACATTGTTCGCGATGCCGACCGGCCAGTTCCACACGAACTGGCGCGTCACGGCCCACACGCAGAGCGCCCCCGTGACGAATCCGATCACCTCGATGACGGTCACGCTCTCGCCGAGCACTGAGAAGGCTGTCATCTGAAAGAAGTCGAGCAGATCGAACACGATGGAGCATGGCCTTTCGCGGGCACCGGACAGGAGGGAGGATTCAAGACTAACGATCGGACGCAGCACGGAGGATTTGGCGTGCATGCCCCTGCTTGCGAGCATGGAGAGGGTCGTTCAGCCCGCTCACCACACAGCTCCGCTGCATCACCGACCGCCGCATCATCGACAGGGGAACGCGAATGCTCACCGACATCCTTCAATCCGAGCTCGTGCGGAGCATCCTCGGGGCGCTCATCGCCATCGCCGCAGCGATCGTCGTCGTCATCATCGTCGCGATCGTGTTTCGAGTCACCGCCCGGCACCGACCGTGGGCAGGTCAGCTGGTCGACACGGCGCGGAGACCCTTCCGGGCGGCCCTCGTCGTGAGCTTCGTCTGGGTGTCTCTGAGCATCACCGTGACCGATCCGCAGCTCGCCTCCGCCATGAGCCTCGTGATGAGGATTCTCGCCATCGTCACCATCGCCTGGCTTGTGGGGGCCATCATCGTCTTTCTCGAGAATCTCGGTCTGGCGCGCTATCGCATCGACACTCCGGACAACCGTGTGGCTCGCCGCGTTCGCACTCAGGTCCTCATTCTCAAGCGGCTCAGTATCGTGATCGTGGTGGTGGTAGCCCTCGGGGCCGTCCTGCTGTCGTTTCCCGGTGCCCAGACCTTCGGGGCCAGCCTCCTTGCGTCCGCCGGACTGCTCTCGATCATTGCGGGCCTCGCGGTGCAGTCGAGCCTCTCGAACGTCTTCTCGGGAATGCAACTCGCTTTCAGTGACGCGATCCGCGTGGATGATGTGGTGATCGTCGAGGGGGAGTGGGGCCGTGTCGAGGAGATCACCCTCACCTACGTGGTGGTGCACATCTGGGACGACCGTCGCATGATCCTTCCCTCGACGTATTTCACGTCGAAGCCTTATCAGAACTGGACGCGACGGAACTCCGAGTTGCTCGGCTCGGTGGAATTCGATCTCGACTGGCGAGTCACGCCGCAGCATATGAGAGATGAGCTCGACCGCATCCTGTCGCGCACCCCGCTGTGGGATGAGCGGGTGAAAGTGCTTCAGGTCACGGATGCGATCGGCGGCTACGTGCGAATCCGCATTCTGGTCAGCGCCGTCGATGCCCCCACGCTCTTCGACCTGCGGTGCTTCGTGCGAGAGGAACTGGTGACCTGGCTCCACGAGCAGAGCCCGGTATCGCTTCCGCGCGTGCGGGTGCAAGATACGGCGGAGTCGGATATGCGCCGACCATCTCTGGAACCCGAGCCGAATCCCGGGACGGGCGGACTGTTCTCAGGCGACCCCGAGGCCGAAGACAGAGCAAGCCTCTTCACCGGTCGCATCGACGTGATTCGCCCGCCCGAGGCCGATTGAGGCTCAGGCTGCAGGGCGAGTGGAGTCCGTCCCGGCGTCGCGTCTCCTCGTCGCAGCCGCACGGCCCACTTCCGATCAGGGCGTCAGCACGACCTTGATGCAGCCGTCCTCTTTCTTTTGGAACACCTCGTACATGGCCGGCGCCTCTTCGAGCGAGACGCGGTGGGTGGTCAGATCGAGAACCCCGAGTGGATCACGAGAGTCCTCGACGAGGGGAAGCAGCTCGTCGATCCAGCTGCGCACATTGCACTGTCCCATTCGCAGCGAGACCTGCTTGTCGAACATCGACTTCATCGGCAACACATCGGCCTCGCCGCCGTAGACGCCGCTCAGCGATACTGTTCCGCCTCGACGCACGACATCGAGTGCCGTGTGCATGGCGGCAAGTCGATCGACGCCGGCCTTGTCCATCGCCGGTCGCGCCAGTGCGTCAGGCAGGATGCCGACGACAGCCTGTGCGAATCCCGCACCGGGGGAGCCGTGCGCCTCCATACCGACAGCATCGACCACGGAGTCCGGCCCGCGACCGTCCGTCTGATCGCGAAGCACCTCGACGATGTCGTCGTCGAGGTCCCACACTTCTGCGCCATAACGGGCCGCCAGCTCTCGCCTCTCGGCAACGGGATCGACGGCGAGTACCCGGTAGCCGAGATGCGCGCCGACTCGTGCGACGAATTGACCGACAGGGCCCAATCCGAGCACGCCGAGGGTTCCGCCATCCGGCACATTCGCGTACTTCACGCCCTGCCACGCAGTCGGCAGGATGTCGCTCAGGAACAGATAGCGATCGTCGGGACCGTCTGCCGAGACCTTCACAGCGTTGTAGTCGGCCAGGGGTACGCGCAGCAACTCCGCCTGACCTCCCGGAACCTGCCCGTAGAGCTTCGTGTAGCCGAACAACGACGCGCCGGAGCCCTGCTCCGTGACCTGCGTCGTCTCGCACTGCGACTGCAGACCGCGACGGCACATGTAGCAGTGGCCGCACGCGATGTTGAAGGTCACGACGACGCGGTCTCCCACTGCGAGGTTGCGCACGTCGGAACCGATCTCCTCGACGATGCCCATTGGCTCGTGCCCGAGTATGTCGCCGCGATCGAGGAATGGCCCGAACAGTTCGTAGAGGTGCAGATCGGATCCGCAGATCGCTGTCGATGTGATGCGTACGATCGCGTCGGTCGGGGCCACGATGACCGGGTCCGGCACGGTCTCGACGTGTACATGACGTTTTCCTTGCCAGGTGAGTGCTCTCATGTGTCCATCGTGCGCTGTATCTGCCGCGCGGCGCCGATGGGTGGACACACAGCAGGCGACGGTGTACGGCCGGATGCTCCGGGGTGCGACGTCAGGTTTGGCCGGTATTCTCGTGCTCGGGACCTGTGGGTCACACCCTGATCAGGAAGGTTCACGAGCGGCATGTCTGACAGTCCGGCCTCGGCCACTCCGTACGAGGTGCTCGGCATCGCTCCCTCTGCGAGCCTCGACGAGATGCGGCGGGCCTATCGTCGCCGCCTGCGCGAGACCCACCCCGACACGGGCGGTTCACCGGCGCGATTCCATGCCGTCCAAGCTGCCTGGGAGGTGGTGGGCGATCCGGTATCCCGCTCGGCGTACGACAGGGGGGCGTCGTCCGGCTCGGCTCGCACGGGTTCGGCCCGTGCCGCGGGATCGTCGTCGTGGGCCGCTCGCGCGGCAGCGCCGTCGAGCGCATCGAGTTTGAAGGCACGCTCCTATGGGCACCCGGGTGGACAGGCGAGAGAACGATTTCTGACTCTCATCAGAGAGTGGGCGGGGCGCGGCTCCGAACTGCCCGATCCTTACGACGCCGCGCTCGTGCGAAGCGCCCCTCGTGAGATCCGCTGGCTGCTCGGCAAGGCACTGGCCGAAGAGCAGACCGCTCGCTCCCTCTCAGACCTGGGTATGGGATTCACCGTCTGGAATGACGTCGCCACGCCCACCGGCCACAAGATCGACCATGTCGTGCTCGGCCCTGCCGGACTCTTCGCCGTGATGTCGGAGGACTGGGGAGAAGCCGTGCGCCTTCACCGGGGCGAGTTGGCGGGTGACACCATTCCCGATGGCGAACTGCCTATTCGCGACCTCGTGCGATCGGCGCGAAAGCTGGGCAGGTCGCTCGGGGTGAGGTTCGACGGCCAGGTCATCGTGGTTCCCGACGGGGCGCTCGTCGAGGCGTCGTCCGAGTCGGTCGACAGAGGCCGGAATGCCGGCACTCTCGTCATCGCGCGCTCACGGTTGTCGGATGTGCTGCGTTCCGGGGTGTCGAGCGGCGCCGCGCGGCGCCAAGGCGATGTCTTCGAGGTGCGGACCCGCCTGCAGCAGGGTGTGCAGCTGGTCTGACAGCGCGGGCATAAGACCCGGCGCAGACGACGCCGCTACGTATCAGTGGCCCCGCAGCTTCTCGATGTCGCGACGCTCGCGCTTCGTCGGACGTCCGGCACCGCGATCGCGGATGGGCACGAACGGCACGTCCTCACGGGCCGGTGGGGGTGGGGTGTTGTCGGTGAGGCTCTCGGCCGCGACGGCCGCGCTCACTCGTTTTGCGAGAACCCGCTTCACCACAACGATGCGCTCGGCATCCGGAGTGCGGAGTCGGACTTCGTCGCCCACCCGCACAGAGTGGGCTGCCTTCACCTTCTCGCCGTTCACCCGCACGTGGCCGGCGCGGCACGCGGAGGTGGCGAGGGAGCGCGATTTGATCAGCCGCACGGCCCAGATCCAACTGTCCACTCGGATCGATGAGCCTGCTTCCATTCCTCGACTCTACGAGACCTGATGCTGCCCGCGACGCGAGTAGAACATATGTTCGAATTTACGTATGCTCGAGTTATGACTCTCGCATATCAGGCCTCGCTGTTCGATGACCCGGGTGCCGCCGCCGTTGTGGGTGTTCTCGGCGAGAGCGTTCAGCGCATCCCTCTCGATTCGGGTGCGTGGATCGACCTGAGGCCGGGTTGGGTTGCCAACTCCGACTCGCTGTTCGAAGACCTCGTCGGCGCTGTCGAGTGGCGAGCCGATCGACGTGAGATGTACGACAGAATCGTCGAGGTGCCCCGGCTGGTGAGCTGGTTCGGCGAGGCGGATCGGCTTCCGCATTCGACGCTCGACGACGCCATGCGGCTGCTCAACGAGCACTACGCTCATCTCGATGCCGAACGGTTCGCCACGGCTGGCCTCTGCTTCTATCGAACAGGCGATGACAGTGTCGCGTGGCACGGCGACCGCGTGGGCCGATCGACGCAGCGTGACACGCGGGTCGCTATTCTTTCGGTCGGTGCAGAGCGCGTGCTCTCGGTGCGTCCCGTCGGCGGTGGGCAGACCGAGCGGTTTCCGGTCGGGCACGGCGATCTCATCGTGATGGGAGGCAGTTGCCAGCGCACATACGAGCACGCCATCCTCAAGTCGGCCAAGACTGTCGGGCCCCGCATCAGTGTGCAGTTCCGACGCGCCTGAACTGCGCTTATGCCGAAACGGCGAGATTCGCCAGCTGCTGAGCGAAGGGGATGACGGGCTCCTCGACGGGCCGGGTCGCGGGGCGTCCCTCGACGATCTCGGCCAGTTCGCCGGCCGCCCGAGTGATGCGCACGGCGAGTTCTCCGTGGGTTCCGCCGGTGCTGCCCCAGTCCTCCGAGGCGGCAAAAACAGAGGTGGGCACGATGATCGACTGCAGATAAGCGAAGAGCGGGCGCACTGAATACTCGAGTGCCAGAGAGTGGCGAGCGGTGCCGCCCGTTGCTGCGAGGAGCACGGGCTTTCCGGCCAGGGTGCGCGGCTCGAGGATGTCGAAGAACGACTTGAACAGCCCGCTGTACGACGATGAGAAGATCGGGGTCACGGCGATGACGGCGTCTGCGTCGGCGATCGTCTCTATCGCCGACGCGAGGTCGCCGGCGGTGAATCCGGTCAGCATGGTGTTCGTGATGTCGTGTGCCAGGTCGCGGAGTTCGATAACGGTGATCGTCGCGTCGGAACCCGCGTCCGACAGGGCTCGCGTCGTCGCTTCGCCCAATCGATCGGCGAGCAGGCGCGTCGACGAGGGCTGACTGAGGCCAGCCGAAATGATCGCGATCGACTTGTTCATGATGTTCTCCACTCCACACATTTCAATGCGTTTGCATCTACATGGATTCGAAACCGTCGGTGTGCGGTGAATATTCCCGGCGATCGGACCCCGCGCCGCGTGCGGGAAGATGAGGCAGAATCGGGTGATGGATACCTTGGAGCCCGGCGCATACGTTCACTTCAAGGGCGGTCGATACGACGTCGTCGGCGAAGCCCGGCACAGCGAGACAGAAGAGAGACTGGCGCTCTACCGATCTGCGGACGGTTCCCTGTGGGTCCGTCCCCTCGATATGTTTCTCGGCGAAGCGCTGGTCGACGGTGTCGCTGTACCGCGCTTCACCAAACTGTGATGGCCGAGAACTCGCTCGGCGCGGTCGGCCGTCGTCCGCACGGAAGTGGGGACGCCTGGGTCACCGCGTCTGACGGGCGAAAGTTCTGGGGCACGTTCGGGGCTGCGGGTCTTCTTGTTCACGACGACCGTGGAGTGCTGCTGCAGCTCCGGGTCGAATGGAGCCACCACGGGGGCACCTGGGGTCTCCCCGGCGGGGCGCGACACGAGGGCGAATCCGCGGTGCGTGGCGCTCTGCGGGAGGCCTATGAAGAGGCTGGGGTGCCCGCGGACGCGCTCGAACTCGAATTCACGAGCGTTCTCGACATCGGAATCTGGAGTTACACGACGGTCGGAGTGCGTGCAACGCGTGCATTCGACGCGGTCATCGGCGACGCGGAGAGTATCGAGCTCCGCTGGGTTCCGATCGACGAGGTCGACTCGCTCCCTCTACATCCCGGCTTCGCCGCACGCTGGCCGTCGCTCAAGAGCCTCCTACAGAACTCGATCAGCGTCGTGGTCGATTCGGCCAATGTGATCGGCTCCCGGCCGAACGGGTGGTGGAAGGATCGGGCGGGCGCTGCCGCGAATCTGCTCGATTCTCTCGCCGACAGGGCGGACGAGGGAATCCCGGGAACGCTTCTCGGCCTCGATGTCGACGTGTACTGGCCATCGATCGTCGCCGTGCTCGAAGGGCAAGGCAGGAATGCTCCGGATCGTCAAGTCCGCGACTCGGCTCGCACCCTGGCTGATGGCATCCGTTCCCCGGAGATCGTCGTCGCTCGCGCCGAAGGCGAGGGAGACGAATCGATCGTCGACATCGCCGATTCACGACTGAACGCAGGCGACACGGTGCTCGTAGTGACTGCCGATGCGGAGCTTCGAAGGCGTGTCGAATCGCTCGGATGCTTTACCAGAGGAACCGTGTGGTTGACGGGGATGCTCGGAGCTTCGTCCGTCGCATCTCAATGACGCCCGATTCGGTGGCTGAACGCGCACTCACAGGTGGCCGTTCGGCGTATTCCCTGCTCGCTGGCAGACTCGCATCGGCTACGCTGGACACCCTAGGAGGTCACGAACTTGGCTGATGACACGAACGCACACGAGTCCGCGAACCGCGCACGCAATGAAACTGACACGACCCTGCATTTCACTGCGGAGTTTGCGGCCCAGCTGGCGGCTCTCGAAGGCGGGGTCACTGCCGAAGAGCTCGAGGCGATCGCCGCTCTACCGTCGGGATCAGCGCTCCTGATCGTGCGCCGTGGGCCCAACAACGGGGCTCGTTTCCTCCTCGACTCCGACAGCACGATCGCCGGGCGCCACCCCGAGGCAGATATTTTCCTCGATGATGTCACCGTGTCTCGCAAGCATGCAGCTTTCACCCGCCGCGCCAACGCCTTCGAAGTGACCGATCTGGGGTCACTCAACGGCACGTACTTCGACGGTGTACGGGTAGACCGGGCTCTTCTGAGCGACGGCGCAGAGGTACAGGTCGGCAAATTCCGTCTCACGTTCTACCCGTCGCGGCTCGACGTCGTCACCGCCCCCGGCGAGTAGATGGCCGGCACACCCGCATCGGCGCGCGGATCGGCATCGGCTCAGCTCCTCAGCATCGGCCAGGTTCTCGCCCGGCTCACGCCCGAATTTCCTGATCTGACCCCCTCAAAGCTTCGGTTTCTCGAAGAGCGAGGGCTCGTGCGGCCCGCTCGAACAGAATCGGGCTACCGCAAGTTCTGCCAACAAGATCTCGATCGACTCCGGCTCATCCTCACGATGCAACGGGATCGCTATCTGCCGCTCGTCGTCATCAAGTCCTACCTCGACGACGTCGACGCGGGTCTGGGGCCACTCCTTCCCGGGTCGACGACCGATCGCGGTCCATCGATGCTGCCGAGCGGTCGACGCCTCAGCCGTGATGAGTTGATCCGCGAAGCCGGTGCCACTCCGATGCTGCTCCAGGACGCCGTGTCTGCTTCGGTGATCACTCCGGGCGACACGTTCGGAGACGACACTCTCGCGGTGCTGAAGGCCCTCGTCGAGCTCCAGCGCTGCGGCATCGAACCACGCCACCTGCGCGGCTTCCGCGTCGCCGCAGAGAGAGAACTCGGACTCATCGAGAGCGCACTTGTGCCCGTATCGAGGCGCAATGACGCATCGAGTCGAGCGCGCGCGGCAGAGCTCGCCGTCGAAATCGCGGGTCAGCTCGAGATCGTGAGAGGGAGTCTGATCAGATCGGCCCTCGGGCGACTCGTTCCCTGACCGGTGGGCGTCGTAGACTGGCTGAACGTCGACTCTGCACGACACGCCGACTAATAAATGCGGATGTCGTTGCCGCTGGTCGATCCCCTCGCTAGCGTGGACTGAGTAGACACAGACGGCTTTCAACGGCCGATAATTTTTCTGGAAGAGGCGCGTTTCTTGAGCGAGAACATCGGAACCGGTGCCGGACCAGGCACGAAGCGTAGCGACGATGCCCGCTTCGATGGCCTTCTTTTCACCGATGGCATGGCCGAGCTCGACGCCGACTCCGGATACCGTGGAGCCGTTGCCGCCCGCGCCGCCGGAATCACGTACCGGCAGCTCGACTACTGGGCGCGCACGGCGCTGGTCGAACCCACTGTTCGTGGCGCCGCCGGATCAGGTTCTCAGCGTCTCTACGGGTTCCGAGACATCCTCGTGCTCAAGCTCGTCAAGCGTCTGCTCGACACAGGCATCTCGTTGCAG
The DNA here is from genome assembly GCF_900177685.1 of Agreia pratensis. Lineage (GTDB taxonomy): Bacteria > Actinomycetota > Actinomycetes > Actinomycetales > Microbacteriaceae > Agreia > Agreia pratensis. Next base: position 58,272 of record NZ_FXAY01000008.1, on the reverse strand, counting down.
CAGATCCGCACAGCGATCGAGCAGCTCCGCGAGGCCGGCATCAACGACCTCGCCCAGACGACTCTGATGAGCGATGGAGCCAGCGTTTATCTGTGCACTTCGAACGACGAGGTCATCGACCTGGTCAGCCGCGGTCAGGGCGTCTTCGGCATCGCCGTGGGCAAGGTTCTGCGGGAGGTCGAGACCACTCTCGTCTCGATCGACTCGAATGTTCCTGACCCGATGGACGAACTCGCCGCGCGTAGGGCGAACCGCAAGATCTCCTAGCGGGCTCTTCGCCAGGCTCCGCGAATGGGAGCTTCGACAAGCCCAGCGAACGGCATCCGTTCCCTGAGCCCGTCGAAGGGAAGATCTAGCCGCGTGTGGTCTTGGTCTCGGCGTACTCGCCGAGCCTGCCTGTGCGCATCACGCGCTCGAGGAGAAGGTCGAAGTTGCGCGCCATCTCTTGCGCGCCTTCGCCGGGCCACACGTGCAGAGGCTTCGCCGCACCCTGCGCCTGCTGCAACGACGTGCGCTCGGGCAACTGCGGGCTGAGGACCAGGGGTCCGAACATGTCGCGCAGTTCCTTGATGCGGAACTGATGCTCCAAGGACTGCGACCGAACACGGTTCACAATGATTCCGAGCGGCTGGAGTCGGGGACTGAGGCCGCGGCGGATCTCTTCTATCGCACGCAACGCCCTGTCGGCCGCGGCTACGGAGAAGAGTCCAGGCTCGGTGACGACACTCACCCTGTCGCTCGCTGCCCACGCGGTACGCGTGAGTGCGTTGAGCGAAGGCGCACAGTCGATGAGCACGAGGTCGTAGTCAGCCTCGACGGTCGCGAGGGCTTCCTCGAGCTTCCAGATGTCGCGGATGCTCGGGTGCGGACCGTCGAAGTTGAGAGCAGATGGACTGCCGATCAGCACATCGATTTTGCCGCCACGATCCTTGGTCCAGCCGCTCGGAGCGATAGCCGCGCGAACGACCTTCTCTTTGGGGCTGGCCAGAACATCGGCCACATTGAGGTGACCGGCGACACGAATGTCCATTCCGGTCGAGACATCGGACTGGGGGTCAAGATCGACGACGAGGGTACGCAGGCCCTTTGCAAAAGCGGCCGAGGCGAGCCCGAGCGTCACCGTGGTCTTTCCCACTCCTCCCTTGAGGGAGCTGACGCTGAGTACATGCACGGACACCACGTTACCTTTACTAGGCTGAGACAACCTAACCGTGCGCTCGATACGCACGTATTTGTGAAAGGCCCCCATGTTCTCCAAGATTCTTGTCGCCAACCGTGGAGAGATCGCCATCAGGGCATTCCGTGCGGCGTATGAACTCGGTGCGAAGACCGTCGCGGTCTTTCCCTACGAAGACCGAAACAGCATGCATCGGCTCAAGGCCGACGAGGCCTATCAGATCGGCGAGATCGGTCACCCCGTGCGCGCATATCTCGATGTGGGCGAGATCATTCGCGTAGCCGTCGAGAGCGGCGCCGACGCCATCTACCCCGGCTACGGATTCCTCTCCGAGAATCCCGATCTCGCCGAAGCCGCCCGCGCCGCCGGTATCACCTTCATCGGGCCGGGCTCACACGTGCTCGAAATGGCCGGCAACAAGGTCACGGCGAAAGATCACGCGATCGCGGCCGGTGTTCCAGTGCTCCGCTCTACGCCCGCCTCGCGCGACCTCGATGTGCTCTTGGCCGGCGCCGACGACATCGGCTTCCCTCTGTTCGCCAAGGCCGTCGCAGGCGGCGGTGGGCGTGGGATGCGCCGGGTCGAGTCGAAGGGCGAACTGACAGAGGCGCTCGAGGCAGCGATGAGAGAGGCCGACAGTGCATTCGGCGACTCGACCATGTTCCTCGAGCAGGCGGTGCTCCGCCCGAGGCACATCGAGGTTCAGATCCTCGCCGATGCGACGGGGGAGACCCTGCACCTCTTCGAGCGGGACTGCTCTGTTCAACGGCGCAACCAGAAGGTGATCGAGATCGCACCGGCGCCGAACATCAGTGACGAGCTGCGCGAGGCGCTGCACCGAGACGCGATCGCCTTCGCTCGATCGATCGGCTACGTGAATGCCGGCACAGTCGAGTTCCTCGTGGACACGGTGGGGGAGCGCGCGGGCGAACACGTCTTCATCGAGATGAACCCGCGCATCCAGGTCGAGCACACGGTCACCGAAGAGGTCACCGACGTAGACCTCGTGCAGTCGCAGATGCTCATCGCAGCCGGCGTCACGCTCGCCGAGATGGGCCTGTCGCAACAGGGCATCGTGCTTCGCGGCGCCGCACTGCAGTGCCGCATCACGACCGAAGACCCGACCGCCGGGTTCCGACCCGACACCGGCAAGATCACGACCTATCGGTCGCCGGGAGGCGCCGGCATCCGACTCGACGGCGGAACCATCAACCCGGGCGCGCAGATCAGCCCGCACTTCGACTCCATGCTGGCGAAGCTCACCTGCCGAGGCCGCGATTTCTCGGCGGCGGTGCGGCGGTCTAAGCGGGCCCTTGCCGAGTTCCGCATCCGAGGGGTCGCCACCAACATCCCCTTCTTGCAGGCTGTTCTCGAAGACCCGAGCTTCGAGGCGGGCGACCTGAGCACCTCCTTCATCGATGAGCGTCCCGAACTGCTTCGAGGCCATGTCTCGAAAGACCGCGGAACCAAGATCCTCAACTGGCTCGCGGATGTGACGGTCAACCAGCCCAATGGGGCGCGCCTATCGAGCGTGGACCCTCTCGACAAGCTTCCCGCGATCGATCTCGATGCTCCCGCGCCGAGTGGGTCGAGGCAGCGACTCCTCGAACTCGGGCCGCAGGCATTCGCGAGCGCCCTTCGTGCTCAGACTGCTCTCGCCGTGACCGAGACCACGTTCCGTGACGCGCATCAGTCGCTGCTGGCTACCCGCGTGCGCACCCGAGATCTGCTCGCGGTGGCGCCCTACGTGGCTCGCATGACCCCAGAGCTTCTGTCTGTCGAGGCCTGGGGCGGCGCGACCTACGATGTCGCGCTCAGATTCCTCGGAGAAGACCCCTGGGAGCGCCTCGCCTCCCTGCGGGAAGCGGTTCCGAACGTGGCTCTGCAGATGCTGCTGAGAGGGCGCAACACCGTGGGGTACACCCCGTATCCGACCGAGGTCACCGACGCCTTCGTGCGCGAGGCGGCCAAGACCGGAGTCGACATCTTCCGCATCTTCGACGCGCTCAACGATGTCGGGCAGATGCGCCCCGCCATCGACTCGGTGCTCGAAACAGGCCATGCCGTTGCCGAGGTGGCGGTCTGCTACACCGGCGACCTGCTCGACCCGGCCGAAGATCTCTACACCCTCGACTACTACCTGAGGCTGGCGGAGCAGATCGTGTCATCGGGTGCGCACGTGCTCGCCATCAAAGACATGGCGGGCCTCCTTCGTCCGGCGGCGGCCGAGAAGCTGGTTGCGGCCTTCCGCAGCAACTTCGATCTACCCGTGCATGTCCACACTCATGACACACCGGGCGGCCAGCTGGCGACTCTCTTGGCGGCGAGCCGGGCAGGTGCCGATGCCGTCGACGTGGCGAGCGCTCCGATGGCCGGAACGACGAGCCAGCCATCGGCATCCAGTCTTGTCGCCGCACTGGCACACACCGACCGCGACACGGGCATCTCGCTGCGGTCCGTGCTCGACCTCGAGCCCTACTGGGAAGCCGTGCGCACCGTCTATCGCCCGTTCGAATCGGGCCTCGCCGGGCCCACGGGCCGGGTGTACAGTCACGAGATCCCCGGCGGCCAGCTGTCGAACCTTCGCCAGCAGGCGATCGCTCTCGGGCTCGCCGACGACTTCGAGCGCATCGAAGACCTCTACGCCGCGGCGAACAAGATTCTCGGTCGCGTGCCCAAGGTCACACCCTCGTCGAAGGTCGTGGGCGACCTCGCCCTGCACCTCGCCGCCGTCAAGGCCGACCCGAAGGACTTCGAAGAGAACCCCCAGAACTACGACATCCCGGACTCGGTGATCGGGTTCATGGCGGGGGAGCTCGGCGAGCTGCCGGGCGGATGGCCGGAGCCGTTCCGCACCAAGGTCTTAGAGGGCCGCGAGGTGAAGATCGGGGTCACCCCGCTCGAACAGGCCGACGCCGAGACCCTGACGGGTGACGACAGCGCGGCGATCAGGTCGACTCTGAACAGGCTGCTGTTCGCCGGACCGACGAAGGCCTTCGAGCAGGTGCGCGAGCAGTACGGCGACCTGTCGGTGGTCGATACGGTCGACTATCTCTACGGCCTTCGCCAGGGCGTCGAGAACGTCGTGGAAATCGATAAGGGCGTCAAGCTCTACGTGGGCCTCGAAGCGATCGGTACGGCCGACGACAAGGGCATGCGCACGGTCATGACCATTCTGAACGGCCAGCTCCGCCCGGTGTTTGTGAGAGACCGCAGCATCACCGTCGAGACCACCGCTGCTGAGAAAGCCGATCCCTCGAAGCCCGGTCAGGTTGCCGCTCCCTTCTCGGGCGTGGTGACACTCAAGGTGGCCGAGGGCGCGATCGTCGCGGCGGGCGAATCCGTGGCGACCATCGAGGCGATGAAGATGGAGGCCGCCATCACGGCCCCGATCGCGGGCAGGGTGAGTCGTGTCGCGATCCCCGCAACGCAACAGGTCGAAGCCGGCGACCTTCTCGTCGTGGTGGCCGCCCAGTGAGCGCGCGCGAGATCCGACTGTTCGGTGACCCTGTTCTGAAGACCGTCTCCGATCCAGTCACGGACATCGACGATCGCATCCGGGGCCTTGTGGAAGACTTGCTCGACAGCGTGCGTCTTCCCGGCCGCGCCGGAGTCGCCGCGTCGCAGATCGGTGTCAATCTACGCGCGTTCAGCTACAACGTCGACGGGCGGATCGGGTACATCCTGAACCCCACGATCGTCGAGCTGTCGGGCGAACCCCAGCTCGTCGATGAGGGGTGTCTCTCCGTTCCCGGGCTCTGGTTCCCCACTCTGCGGCATCCATTCGCCCGGGCGACGGGCATCGACCTCGACGGCAACGAGATAGAGGTGTCGGGCACCGGAGTGATGGCGCAGGCCCTTCAGCACGAGACCGACCATCTCGACGGCCTGCTCTACCTCGATCGGCTCGACAAGCCGGCACGGCGCGAGGCCATGAAGCAGGTTCGAGAGTCCGACTGGTTCTAGTTCTCGTCGTCGGTGGAGTCGGTATGCCCGGCGTCCACGGTGTCTAGTGCTTTCACTCGCTCGACCCGCGCAACGGCGTCTGCGATGCCCCAGGATTCGAAGAGGGGTCCCCAGAGTGACTTGAGTCGAATCTCGAACTCCTCCGCGCTCACCGTCATGGATCCGCCCACCAGCCCGAATGTTGCGCTGAGCAGGAGCCCGACTGTTCGCTCAGGAATACCGTCGGGGTCGCCGCCGGAGTCGCGCACGGCGATCTCGAGCTGCTGTCTCAGGATTGTTCCCCAATCGAAGTCGCGGGGCACCTCGATGCCCGCCTCGAGAAGCTCGTGCAGCAGCCGCGTCGCGCCTGCGGCTATCGGACATGAACGAGCGTCGAAAGACGTCGTCAACAGGAATGCGGTGAGTCGTTCAAGGCCCGGCTGCTCAGATATCTGTGCGTACAGACTCGTCCACCGCTGTTGCTGGTGCTCGATCACAGCGCTAGCGAGGGCGAGTTTCGACGGGAACAGGTGGTATCCGATGGCGGACTTCGGCTTGCCCATCGCCTCTGCAATTCGCGAAAACGAGGTGCCCTCGTAACCGAATGTGCCGAACTGCCGACCCGCGGCCTCGATGATGGCAGCCTTCGACGCCTCCATCGCTTGCACTCGCCGATTCATTGCCCTCCTCCGCCGATGTTATGGCATGTCACAAAAGGCCAATTATACGGAGATCGAGTGTCGCCTCCAGCTCGGGGGTGTGCGGCCGCGGGTCGTCAGCTCAGCTCGCGCAGAAGGATGCCCAGGCTACTCTGACGGCCTTGCGTTCGAGAGAATCCATACCCGGGTAGGTCCGATCACGCTCGGAGTCGACAGCGTGTGAACAGCGCGCGTCATTCGCCACTGCGGATGCGTCGCCGATGGCCGTCACGAGCGCGGTGTCGATGGAGTCCAGTTGTGGTCGGATCGTAGCCAGGTCGGGGGCTTCGGTGGGAGCTGTCTGCGTGTTGTGCTTCCATTCCGTGAAGAGACCGTTTTGCACCACCTTGCTGGCGCTGATCTGCGCACGCACGACTCTGGCCACCAGATCTGGATCGACGCCGTCCTTCGTCGCGAGAGCGACGGCCTCGTCGACCACGGCCTGCTCTCGAACGGGGTCGGTGATGGGTTTTCCGCTCAACCACTTGGACTGGGCGACAGGGGTCGCGAGTGCGAGTCGCTGGGCGACGAGGGATCCGATCGGATCGAGCGTGTCCGCGTCATCGACCCGGTGTTGTGATGAGACATGGGCATCGGAAGACTGCTCGATGCTCGACGGCATATCAGCGGCGATGGCGCCCTGCCCCGAGGCGACGATCCCCGTGAGGGTGAGGCCGAGAACGACCGCCCCGGCGAGAGACCGGGGGATAGTGCTGTGGCGAGGCGTCTGAGACTTTTTCGTGGAACGGGTGCGTGGCATGGTGCTCTCCCTTGCTGGGTGGTTAACTGCTGCGGCGGCGCGCCGCAGCAGTTCGTCGGATGAAGCTCGCCAGGGAGTGGGCGAGGTCTGCGCTGAGAGAGTAACTTCCGAGATGGTCATGACCGATGGAGCAGTCGCACTCCATCACGCACGGTTCGTCGACGTACGCGATGTGACAGATCGCGTTGTGCGCGACTCTGCTCTCGAGCTCGTCCATACCTCTACCCGCCTCCCTAGACGATCGTCTAAGAAGATGATTCATCAGCGCGACGGTGTTCACCGACCAACGGGGCAAGTTGTCAGTGAATCGGAAGCTATGAGAAGGAGGGCTACCGAGCCCTCGGGCATCAGAGGATGAGCGACTGGCCCTCTGTTGCAGGTGCCGCCTGATAGATGCGTTCGACGTCGTCGGCGAAGTCCTTGAGGATCACGTTCCGCTTGATCGTGAGCTTCGGGGTCAGGTGGCCCGAGTCTTCGGTGAGATCGTCGCTCAGCACGACGAACTTGCGGATGGACTCGGCTCTCGAGACGGAACTGTTCGCATCGTCGACAGCGCGCTGAATCTCGGCGAGCACGGCGGGGTTCTGAGCCGCCTCGGCGAGAGTGAGGCGCGGCGATTGGCCGTTGTTGCCGAGCCAGACGGGGAGCATTTCGGGATCGAGGGTGATCAGAGCCGAGATGAAGGGCTTCTGATCGCCGACAACGATGACCTGCCCGACGAGCGGGTTCGCGCGGATCGGATCCTCGAGAACGGCCGGAGCGACGTTCTTGCCCGCCGCCGTCACGATGATCTCCTTCTTTCGCCCCGTGATGGCGAGGAAACCGTCGGAGTCGAATGCCCCCATGTCGCCCGTCTTGAACCAGACGCCGTCCATGGCCTCGCGGGTCGCCTCCTCGTTGTTCCAATACCCGGCGAATACGTTGATGCCGGATACCTGGATCTCGCCGTCGTCGGCGATCCGGACTCCCACACCCGGCAGAGCGGGCCCGACGGTGCCGATCTTAAACTTCGACACGAGGTTGACGGTCGCGGGTGCGGTCGTCTCGGTCAGACCGTAGCCCTCGAGGATCTTGATGCCGAGGCTGCGGTAGAAGTGGCCGAGGCGGTGGCCGAGCGGCGCGGAACCCGATACCGCGTACTGCACACGCCCGCCCATGGCCTGGCGGATCTTCGAGAGGACGAGCCTGTCGAAGAGGGCGAACCGCAGTCGCAGTCCCAGAGGCACCTTTCCCTCGTCGAGGGCCACGGAATGTTCGATCGCCGTGGCAGCTGCTTTGCGAAAGATCGACCCTTTGCCGCCTGTCTCGGCCTTCTGTTCGGACGAGTTGTAGACCTTCTCGAAGACGCGGGGCACGGCGAGTAGGAATGTGGGTCGGAAGCTGCCCAGAGAGGTCAGCAGCTTCTTCGTGTCCGACTGGTGTCCGACCTTGACGCCGGCGTGCACGCAGAGCACGGAGATGAACCGAGCGAAGATGTGCGCCGTGGTGATGAATAGCAGAGTGGATGCTCCGGGCTCGAGCATCTCTTTCATGGCGACCCCGGCGTTTCGGCTGAGCTCGACGAAGTTCGAATGGGTGAGCATGCAGCCTTTCGGCCTGCCCGTTGTTCCCGAGGTGTAGATGAGTGTCGCGAGGTCGCTGCCCGACGCACTCGATCGCGCGGCCTCGAGTGCCTCGTCGCTCACAGCGGATCCCGACGCCACGATCTTGTCGAGGTCGCCGAGGTCGATCTGCCAGACCTGGTTGATCAGGGGGAGATCGGGGTGCACCTCATCGAACTTCGCGAAGTGATCGGCGGTCTCGAGGATGACCGCGACAGCACCCGAGTCGCTCAGGTTCCACTGGACCTGGCTGGGAGCAGATGTCTCATAGATCGGCACGAGAATCGCCCCGGCGAACCACGTCGCGAAGTCGACCACCGTCCACTCGTAGCGGGTCTTGCACATGAATCCGATCTTGTCGCCCGGCTTGATGCCATTGGCGATGAGGCCCTTCGCGGTCGCGCGAACTCGATGCAGGAACTCGGCGACGGTGATCTCGCTCCATCCGTCTCCATCAGGAACGGCGAACAGAGGCGCATCCGGTGTGGCGGCGGCTCGAGCCAGCAGCAGATCGGTAGCGTTCGCGTCGGGGTCAGCCTTCACAACGGCGGGTACAGAGAATTCTTCCACGTCAACTCCTTCGTCAACAGGTCAATGTGCTCGTCGGCGCTTGAGGCCGATGCTCAGGCCAAATGGTGCTGGATGGTGCCTGATAACTACACTCTACTTGGCGCATTCGATCCTTTGTCGGAACGCGCATCGCAAGCGACGTCTTCGCCCCAGTGGCCGGCGACGTGGAAGGACACGGTTTTAATGCACGCCATCGGCATCGACATCGGCGGAACCAAGATCGCCGGCGCGTTGGTCGACGACCTCGGGCAGATCGTGCGTTTCGACCGACGACCCACCCACGCCGTCGACATCCAGAACATCGAGGACACGGTCGTCGCGATGATCACCGAGCTTGCGGATGGCTACGACGTCGCTGCTGTCGGTGTGGCCGCAGCCGGATTCATCGACGCGGCGCAGTCGACCGTGTACTACGCACCCAACATCAGCTACCGCAACGAACCGTTCCGCGAAAAGCTCGAGCGACGTGTGCCCTTCCGTGTCATCATCGAGAACGACGCGAACGCGGCAGGATGGGCGGAGTTCCGCTATGGCGCGGGCCGCCTCGTCAGCGACATGTGCATGCTCACCATCGGCACGGGGGTCGGGGGAGCCATCGTCTCATCCGACCGCATGTTTCGAGGCGGATTCGGCGCGGCTGCCGAACTCGGCCATATGAGAGTCGTGCCCGACGGCCTGCCCTGCGGTTGTGGCGCGCGCGGCTGCATCGAGCAGTACGGCTCGGGCCGAGCGCTGCTTCGCTACGCGAACGAGTTGGCGGATGCCGGCGGTGTCGGTATCGCGTTGGCCGCCGCACGGACTCGCGTCGGCGTGCTGACGGGCCACGAGGTGAGCGAGCTTATTCAGGCGGGCGACCCCGGGGCCCTCGCCGCACTGCGCGAACTCGGCCACTGGATCGGGCAGGCGAGCGCAAGTCTCGCCGCCGTGCTCGATCCCCAGCTCTTCGTGATCGGCGGTGGAGTCGCTCAGGCCGGAGACCTGCTGCTCGATCCCATCCGGCAGTCGTTTCTCGACAACCTGCCCGCTCGCGGGTACCACCCCGAACCGGAGTTCAGGATCGCCGAACTCGTCAACGATGCGGGAGTCGTCGGCGCCGCCGACCTCGCACGTCTCTACGCCGCGCAGATCTGAGCCGAAGGCACACGATGTTCTACTGGATCATGAAGAACCTGATCGCCGGGCCGATCGTGCTCACGGTGTTCCGCCCCTGGATCAGAGGACTCGAGAACGTGCCGCGCACGGGAGGGGCGATACTGGCGAGTAATCACCTGTCGTTCATCGACTCGGTGATCCTTCCCCTCGTGCTCTCCCGGCGCGTGTCGTTCCTTGCCAAGAGCGATTACTTCACGGGCAAGGGCATCAAGGGTGCTCTCGTGCGGGGATTCTTTCTCGCGACCGGGCAGTTGCCGATCGATCGCTCCGGAGGCAAGGCGTCGGAAGCCTCGCTGAACACGGGGCTCGCCGTGTTGGGCAGGGGCGACCTCCTCGGTATCTACCCGGAAGGCACCAGGAGTCCGGACGCGAAGATGTACCGGGGGCGAACCGGTGTCGCCCGGATGGTCCTCGAGGCGGGTGTGCCCGTCATTCCCGTCGCGATGATCGACACGCACAAGGTCATGGCGATCGGAACGAAGGTTCCGAAGATCAGGAGAGTTGGCGTCATCATCGGCGAGCCGCTAGATTTCTCTAGGTTCGAGGGGTTGGAATCCGACCGATTCATCCTTCGGAGCGTCACCGACGAGATCATGTACGAACTGCAGCGGCTCTCGGGCCAGGAATACGCAGACGTCTACGCGACTTCGGTAAAGGAGAAACGGACGAGCGTCGTTCGTTGACGCGGTCGGCCTTCCCGATGGCCGGTCCGCACACTCGAGAAGCAACAGATACGGAAACCCTCACGTGGTAGATCCAACCGAACTGGTCGTTCAAGCAGACGAGTCTGTGATCGCCGGGTTGGACTATTGGCGAGGTCTCCCGGTGAAGCAGCAGCCCACCTGGCCCGACAGCGTCGCTGTCGAATCCGCCTCCGCCGAGATCGCTGGTCTCCCTCCTCTCGTCTTCGCGGGTGAGGTCGACAATCTGCGTGATCGACTGGCCGTGGCGGCGCGTGGAGAGGCATTCCTGCTCCAGGGAGGCGACTGCGCCGAGACATTCTCCGGTGCCACGGCAGAACAGATCCGCAATCGGGTGAAGACCGTGCTGCAGATGGCCGTTGTGCTCACCTACGGCGCTTCGATGCCCGTCATCAAGATGGGGCGTATGGCAGGGCAGTTCGCCAAGCCTCGCTCGAGCGACACCGAGACACGTGGATCGGTCACCCTGCCCGCCTACCGTGGCGACATCGTCAACGGATACGACTTCACTCCCGAGTCCCGTGAGGCAGACCCTCGGCGACTGGTCCAGGGTTACCACACCGCGGCATCGACCCTCAATCTGATTCGAGCCTTCACGCAGGGCGGATTCGCGGACCTCAGGCAGGTGCACGACTGGAACAAGGGCTTCACATCGAACCCGGCCAACGTCAGGTACGAGCACCTCGCTCGCGAGATCGACCGGGCCGTGAAGTTCATGATCGCCTGCGGGGCAGACTTCGAGGCGCTCAAGCGCACCGAGTTCTTCGTCAGCCACGAGGCCCTGCTCTTCGACTACGAGCGGCCCATGACTCGCATCGATTCGCGCACGGGAACCCCGTACAACACGTCGAGCCACTTCCTCTGGATCGGTGAGCGCACTCGTGACCTCGATGGGGCCCACGTCGACTTCCTCAGCCGTGTGCGCAACCCGATCGGAGTCAAGCTCGGTCCCACCACGAGTGGTGACGACATGCTGCGCCTCATCGACAAGCTCGACCCGAACAGAGAGCCCGGCCGTCTCACGTTCATCACGCGAATGGGCGCAGGCAAGATCCGCGACGCCTTGCCGCCCTTGCTCGAGACCATCAAGTCGGCCGATGCGACTCCGCTGTGGGTCACGGATCCGATGCACGGCAACGGGCTGACGACACCCACGGGCTACAAGACGCGTCGTTTCGATGACGTCGTCGACGAGGTCAAGGGCTTCTTCGAGGCTCACCGCGCCGCGGGAACTCATCCGGGCGGCATCCACGTCGAGCTCACGGGCGACGATGTCACCGAGTGCCTCGGCGGCTCGGAGCACATCGACGAGGCCGACCTCGCGACTCGCTACGAGTCGCTGTGCGACCCTCGCCTCAATCACATGCAGTCCCTCGAACTCGCGTTCCTGGTCGCCGAGGAGCTCGGCGAGGTTCGCAAGGGCTAGCGCTGCTCAGCCGATCGGTCGCGCCCGACCCGGATGCCTCGCGCATCCGAGGTCGGGCGCTTCAGTTTTCGAGCGGCGCGGCTGCACCCGGAGCCGCGTTGACTAGAAGCTGACGCTGACGGTGAGCTTCGAGCCGCGGGGAACGCTGGTGCCGGCGGCGGGGTTCGTCGCAGTGACGGTGACGAGTGCGGGCACGATGTCGGCGCCAGCGGGGTAACTGAGGTCGAATCCGGCCGCCACCAGAATCGATTTGGCATCGATCCAGGGCTTGCCGACGACATCCGGAACCGTGACAGGTTCGGGGCCACGCGAGATCTGAAGCGACATCGTGTCGCCGGGATGGACGGTGTCGGCGGGCGCGATGGCCTGGATCACGTTGCCCTCCTTGATCGAGTCGCTGTAGACCTGCTCGCCGGCGGCAGCCGACAGGCCGACGGACTGCAGAGTCGCGGTAGCGTCGTCGACCGTTTTGTTGGACACATCGGGGATGGCGCCGGCCGAGACCAGGAGAGAGACCGGTTGGGCCTCGCTGTAGATGACACCCTCGGTAGAACCGTTGCTGGCGAGGCTCGCGCCCTCCGCGTTGTACGCGTCGAGAACGATTCCTGCCGCGGCAGAGTTCGAGAAGACCTGCGATTCGCTGCCGAGAGTGAACTTCGCATTCTGGATGGCTTGCGCTGCCGCGGTCTTGTCGACACCGATCAGCTGAGGGAGCGGCAGCTGGGCCGGACCTGTCGACACGATGAGGCTGACTGCGGCATCGCGTGCGACGTGAGCGCCGGACGACGGATCGGTGCCTATGACAGTTCCGGCAGGAACGGTCACGCTCGATTGATCTGCGCGGGTCACGACGACACCGAGCTTCTCGAGAGTCGATTGCGCGGCGTCTGGCGCCTGTCCAGCCACGTCGGGGATCGTCAGCTGGGCGCCCGGCCCGATGCCGAAGTACCACCCCGTGCCGCCTGCCAGAGCGACGAGAAGGAGCACGATGCCGACTAACCAGAACGCGCGGCGGCGCCGCACAGCGACTGAGGCTTTCAGACGGTCAGCCGGAGCTGCGGGGCTGTGCGCCGCCGTCTGTTGGGGCGCTCTTTGCGTCGCCGGTGCGCGGTTCGGCATGGTCAGAGCCGACGTGATGCCGGTTTTCTGAAAAGACTGTGTCTGTGCCGACGCGATGTCGGGACTGAGGGCTGCAGGCATCACGACCGTGCGCTGAATGCCGGTCGTCGCTGCCTGGGTCGCGGACATACTCTGCTCGGTGAGTCGAAGCTGTTCGAGCATGGCCCGACCATCTGTCGGACGGTCGACAGGGTCTTTGGCGGTCGCCCACAAGACGAGCTCGTCGAGGTCGCGCGGCACCGATGGATTCACCGCGCTGGGTCGGGGAACCTGGTCGTTGGCGTGCTGGAACGCAATCTGCATGGGCTGGTCGCCGACGAATGGCTGTGCGCCGGTGAGCATCTCGTACATCATGATGCCGGCGGCGTAGATGTCGCTTCGTGCGTCGGCCGTTCCTCGAGTCAGGAGCTCGGGGGAGAGGTACGCAATCGTTCCGAGCAACGCCTGACCGGTGGCCGTATTGGCCGACGTCGCACGCGATAGTCCGAAGTCGCCGATCTTGATGCGGCCGTCGTCGGCGAGCAGCACGTTTTCTGGCTTGAGGTCGCGGTGCACGATGCCCGCTTTGTGCGCTGCCGCGAGACCCCCGAGAACGGCGTCCATGATGTCGAGGGTCTGCTCGGTCGTGAGCGTTCCATAGTCTTTGAGGAGGTCGCGCAGGGTCATACCGGGCAGGTACTCCATGACGAGGTACGCCATGTCCGAGTCCTGGCCCTGATCGAAGACGTTGACCACGTTGGGGTGAGCCAGTCTCGCCGCAGACCTGGCCTCCTGCACGAAGCGTTCTTTGAAATTGGATTCGTCGGCCAGATGGCCGTGCATGATCTTGATGGCGACACGACGCTCGAGTCTGAGGTCGGTCGCGAGGTAGACGGTGGCCATACCGCCCCGGGCGATCCGCGACCGCACCTGATACCGACCGTCGATAAGACGTCCGATCATAGGGTCAGTGGGCGCGGTGGTCACGAATGAAGTTTAGAGAGCCGTGGCCACGGAAGCCGGGATAGACACCACGAAGATCGAGACCCGCCGTGCCGGCCGTGCGCACGTTCAGCCGAAACGCCTGTCGCGCCGGTCCGCGGTCTCGGCCGCGGGCCATTCGAGATCGTCCGGGATCGGGTCGAGCCGGAGCAGCTGCCCTGGAAAAATGGGCGTCTTCCAGCTCAGCCCGTTCTGCGCCAGCACGTGGGCTGTCGGCAGGCCGTGACGGATGGCGATCTCGCTGACGGTGTCACCCAATTCGACGCGGTACGACGACTCGTCCGGCTCGTCGTGTGTGGGATCTGGGCTGACCGGCAGCTTGTCTTTGCGGCGACTCGACGACGCTGCGAGTTTCGAAGCGACAAGTCCGACCAGAACGAAGGGGAGTGCGACGAGGGCGGCGAACGAACGGGGTTGGTGATGCCGCGCTCGTCGGCTCGCGCGGCTCGGCGACCTGGTCATAGCGGTCGTGCACCTCGCAATTCTGTTTTCACCCGTGCGTCAACAGTTCCACGTATGCAGAGGCTCGTCAACGCTCCATCGGTGGGCGAAGCGAGGCCGTCATAACGATGCGATATCGGTGACGGGGTGCCGGGGGCGCCCCCGATCGTGGCAGGCTTGGCATGTGAGTGAAAACGCCCCCGCAAGAACCTGGTTGACCATCCCCGACGTCGCCGACATATTCGGATCCACACCGGGTCGAGTCCGCAAGATGATCGAGGAGCATTCACTGCTCGCGATCCGCCGAGACAAGGTCCTCGTCGTGCCGGATGTCTTCATCCGCGACGGCGAGCCCCTCCCTGAGCTGAAAGGCACGATCATCGTCCTCCTCGACTCCGGTTTTGTGCCGGATGAGGCGATGCAGTGGCTGCTCGAAGAAGAGGAATCGCTCGGGGTCGCGCCGATCGACGCGTTGCTCGCCGGCCGTAAGGCCGAGGTTCGCCGAGTGGCGCAGGCTCTGGCCTGATCGATCAGCTCGTCACGACGAGCGCTCGGTGAGGAGCCGGGCGAGCTGCTCCAGCTCAGCGACCGCATCGACGTCGAGGTCCGCGTCACGCAGAGCGTCGAGCGCGTTGGCCGTGTATGACGATATCGACCGCTCAGCACTCTCGAGTGCGCCGCTGACTTCGATCTGCCGCTGCAACTCGACGACGGCCGCGTCGTCGAGCTCGGGTCGACCGAGCGCGTCGTCGAATGTCTCTCGCTGCGAGTCGCTCATGCCCTGGCGGGCAAGCGCCACCAGAACGGTGCGCTTGCCTTCGCGCAGATCGTCGCCCGCTGGTTTTCCGGTCACGGCCGCATCGCCGAAGACCCCCAGGACGTCGTCTCGCAGTTGAAATGCCAGTCCGAGTGGAAGGCCGAAGCTGCGCAGAGACTCGAGTTGCGCCGCGGATGCCCCGCCGATGAGGGCGCCCAGGGCGAGTGGCGCCTCGACGCTGTACTTGGCCGACTTGAAGGTCATGACCCGTTCCGCGCGGCGGATCGTCTCGGTGTCGGGAACTGTGGGCCAGGCGTTCTCTTCGAGGATGTCGAGATACTGTCCGACAGTGACCTCGGTGCGCATGCGGTTGAACTCCGCCCGCGTCGATCGAGCTCGGTCTCGGTCAGTCAGCAGATCGAGTGCCCCGTCGACGAGTTCGTCGCTCCAGCCGAGAAGGAGGTCTCCGTGCAGGATGGCGCTGGCGCGACCGAACGCATCCGCCGAGCCGACGAAATGCTCGTCGCGATGCAGCGCGGCGAATCGAATGTGGGCGGCGGGCATGCCGCGACGCGTGTCTGAATTATCGATGATGTCGTCGTGCACCAGCGCTGCGGAGTGGAACACCTCGAGCGCTGCGGCGAGGGTGACGACGGCTCTCTGCTCGTCGGCCTCGGCGTGGGTCGATGTCGCCTGCCATCCGGCGATGCAGAACCGTGCGCGAAACCGCTTGCCGCCGCTGAGAAGATCCCGGGAGAAATCGGTGAAGGCGGACAGTTCGTCAGCCACAGCGGCGAGAATGGGTTCACGAGACGCGAGAAAATCGGCGATTTCGGTGTCGACCTGGCTTACCAGGCGCGTGCTTTGTGTCACGTACCTAGCCTAGCCAGATGCTGAGCACTACAATCGCTTCAAGTACGACGCGTGTGACAGAGCCTGAGGTGAATAGGATGCCGCTTTCCGAGCAGGAGCAAAAGCTTCTAGATGAGATGGAGCGCAGTCTCTATCACAACGATGCCGATTTCGTCTCGGCGGTCAACGCCAGTAGAGGCAGAGTCAACTACGGCGCCCTCGTACTCGGCATTCTTCTCGCCATCGCTGGTCTCGTGGTCGTCATCGTCGGCGTCATCACGCACCTTCCCATTGTCGGCCTCGTCGGCTTCGTCGGGATGTTCGCCGGGGTGCTCCTTGCTCTTCGGCCGTCGTCGACAGCGTCCCGTCCGGCATCCGGGCCGCGCACGGGGTCTTCACCCAGCGCCGCCGCATCCAAGACCAATCTGATGGACAAGCTCAACGATCGCTGGGACAAGCGTCAGGACCGCGAGGAATAGGCCAAGAGCCGCTTCTTCCGCACACCTCCACAAAGGGGGCCGACCTTCGGGTCGGCCCCCTTTTTTTGTCGTCTTGCGCCGGAGCTTGCGTGCCCGTGCTCCAAAATACGGCCCGACTCGCTCGAAACGTCAAATTCCCCTCCATTTCCCTCCACCGCCAAAAGTGCTTGATTTGTGCGGAAGTCTGGGCCGTTTCACGGCTTAGATCTCAGCTTTCTGTTGTTTGGTGGTGTGAAGTGGAGTATCGTGGAGGAATACCCAACACCTGGCCGGATTCGAGGGGGAGAAAGGACGATGTTCCTTGGCACGTACGCTCCCAAACTCGACGACAAAGGTCGCATCATCCTTCCGGCGAAATTCAGGGATGAACTCGAAGGCGGAGTCGTGCTGACTCGCGGTCAAGAACACTGCGTCTACGTGTTCAGCTCGGCCGAGTTCGAGGAACTCCACAACAAGATCCGGCAGGCACCGGTCACCAGTAAGCAGGCTCGCGACTACATGCGCGTCTTCCTCTCCGGCGCCGATGCCTCCGTGCCCGACAAGCAGAACCGCGTAAGCATTCCTGCTCACCTGCGCAGCTACGCCGGGCTCGAGCGCGAACTGGTCGTCATCGGCGCCGGATCGCGCGCCGAGATCTGGGACGCCGAAGCCTGGAACACCTATCTGGCGGCCCAGGAGGCCGCATTCTCCGAGACCGACGAGGAGGTGATTCCCGGCCTCTTCTAGTCGTTCCGCGTGACTCCCAGCCGTTCCTCGCCCTGACACACTTCCCCGGTGCCAGGTCGGAATGGATGGGGATCAGGCAGAACGAACAGGTCGATACTCCATGGAAGACGTCACACGAATCCACACTCCCGTCATGCTCGAGCGGTGCATCACCGTGCTGGGGCCGGCTCTCGAACGCCCGGGCGCTGTTCTCGTCGACGCCACCCTGGGACTCGGTGGACACGCGGAGGCCTTCCTCACTCGCTTCCCCGAGCTGACGCTCGTGGGGCTCGACCGTGATCTTCAGGCCCTGGCGCTCGCCGAGGGCCGACTGAAACCATTCGGGGATCGCGTGCACCTTGTGCACTGCGTCTACGACGAGATCAACTCCGGTTTGCAGAAGCTCGGCATCTCCTCGGTCGACGGCGTGCTCTTCGACCTCGGCGTCTCGAGCATGCAACTCGACCGTGCCGAGCGAGGCTTCGCGTACTCGAAGGACGCACCGCTCGACATGCGCATGGATCAGGACGCCCCGCTCACAGCCGAGATGATCCTCGCCGAGTACTCGGAGTTCGACCTCCGTCGCATCTTCCGCGACTACGGCGAAGAGAAACTTGCCGACCGCTATGCGCGACGAATCGTGCAACGACGTGCCGAACAGCCACTTGTGCGATCTGCCGATCTTGTCGATCTGCTGCAGCAGGCCACCCCGGCCGCCCTGTCGCGCGCCGGCCACCCCGCCAAGCGTGTCTTCCAGGCGCTGCGCATCGAGGTCAACCAGGAGCTGAGCGTGCTAGAGCGGGCCATTCCCGCCGCGATCGGATCGCTCCGAGTCGGCGGTCGCATCGTCGTGATGTCGTACCAGTCGCTCGAAGACCGCATCGTCAAACGTGCACTCCAGTCGCTGAGCGTGTCCACGGCTCCACCCGGCCTTCCGGTCGAGCTGCCCCAGCACAAGCCGGAGCTGTCGCTCCTCGTTCGTGGCGCCGAACTGGCGACCGAGGAGGAGAAGGCCGAGAACCCTCGAGCCACCCCTGTCCGTTTTCGAGCTGCCGAACGTATCAGGAGCGCCTCATGACGAATCTGGCCACCGTGCCCATCTCCCGACTCGGCGCACCCGCATCCACGCCCGCGGTCGAGCCGCGTCGTCGGTGGCTCAAGCCTGCGCCCGACAGCGTCCCTCGTCAGCGCCGGCGCCCTCGCATCGTCTACGCCGCGGTCGCTATCGGCGGCATCGCGATCATCGCCCTCGCCCAGCTCCTGCTGACCATCGGGCTCTCAGACGGCGCCTACCAGGTTTCAGCACAGCAGGCGAAGTTGAAAGATCTGTCGCGAACGAATCAGGCGCTGAGTGAACAGCTGACGGCCCTGTCGTCGCCCCAGAATCTGGTGCAGAACGCACAATCGCTCGGCATGGTCGCCAACGGAAACACCGTATACCTCAGGCTCTCCGACGGCGCCGTTCTCGGCTCGCCCGCTCCTGCTAGCGCCGCCACTGCACCCATCGCCGCAGACCAGGCGCTCGTTCCGAACTCATTGCTGCAGCCCGCTCCCGTCGTGGCCGCGCCTGTTCCTGATGCGTCGAGCGCGCCTCCGACGGCGGCGCCCGACCCGAGCGTACCGTGGCAGGGTGCTCTTCCCTCCCCGCAGACGCACTGACCGACCGGTGACCCGCTCACCAGCCGAATGAAAGGCCGCACGTGACCCCGACGACAGCCAGAACAACCCGAGGGCGCGTGACCATCGCGGTGCTCATCATCGTCGCCGTGGTGTCGGTCTTCTGCGTCAGGCTCGTCGATATCCAGATCGTTCAAGCCGACAGCTTGAATGCCACCTCGCTCGCCAGTCGTTCTGACAGCACAGTCACTCTGGGCACGCGCGGCAATATCGTCGACGCCAACGGTGTGGTCCTGGCCACCAGCATCCTGCGTTACGCCATCGAGGCCGACCCGTCGGCTGTCGCTGAGTTCGATCGCCCAGCCGCGGACGGCTCCGGTGATGTCAAGGTGAGCGCCCAGCAGGCGATCGGGGAGCTCGCGTCGGTCATGGGGCTCGATCCGGCTGTCATCACGGCCATCGTGACCGCGGACCCCACCTCGCGTTATGCGCAGATCTCGAAGTCGGTCGATGTGTCGACGTATAACAAGATTCGTGCGCTCGACATCCCGTGGCTCTATTACAAGGCCGATCAGTCGCGCACCTATCCCGATGGCAGCGTGGCGGGCAACCTCGTCGGATTCGTCGGTGCAGACGGATCCGCCCTGGCGGGCACCGAACTCACTCAGGACTCGTGCCTCGCCGGCAGCGATGGCAGTGAAGTGACGGAGACCGGTGAGGACGGTGTCGCGATTCCCGGATCGACCGTGACCCTGAAGAAGGCTGTCGATGGCGGCACGGTGAAGTTGACGATCAACAGTGACCTGCAATATTTCGCGCAGGAGGCACTCGCACAACGCGTGACCGAGGTCGGCGCCGAATCGGGAACCGTCGTCGTGACCGAAGCCAAGACAGGCAAGATCCTCACGGCGGCTGAGTACCCGACCGTCGATCCGAACAACATCGACGCCACCGATCCGGCGTACCGTGGCGCCAAGGTCTTCAGTGACCCCTTCGAGCCCGGCTCGACGTTCAAATCGATCACGGCCGCATCGCTGATCGACGCCGGCGCGGCGACTCCGGCCAGCCAGGTACTCGCTCCCTATGAATACAAGTCGGGCAACGCCGTCATCCACGACTCGTTCTATCACGCACCCATGCCGTGGACCCTCACCGGCGTCATCGAGCAGTCCTCGAACACAGGCATCTCCATGCTCAGCAACAACATGTCCGTCGATCAGCGCTGGGACTACATGAACAAGTTCCACTTGGGAAAGCCCACCGAGGTCGGATTCGTCGGTGAAGACTCTGGCGACATCCTGCCCGGCGGTGTATCTGGCCCCACCCAGCTCGACGATCAGACGATCTACAACACGACCTTCGGGCAGGGTCTCACGGTGACGGCGGTGCAGATGGCGAGCGCCTACCAGGCCATCGCGAACAACGGCGTGAGGATGCCCGTGCAACTCTTCGAAGGATGTCAGCACGAAGACGGCACGGTGACAGACGCCCCTGCCGCCTCCACCGGCGAGCAGGTCGTCTCGCCTCAAGCGGCTCAGGACACCGTGCACATGATGGAGTCCGTGGCAACGACCGGATACGCCGCCGATGCCCTGAAAATCCCCGGCTACCGGGTGTCTGCGAAGACAGGAACGGCCGAGATGAGCAACGGCGACGGCGCCTACGGAGGGGCATACCTCACGTCGATGGCCGGTATGGCACCATCGGACGATCCTCAGTACGTCGTTTCGGTCACTATCCGGAAGCCCGTTACCATTACATCTGGACTGGCCGCAGCGCCGGTCTTCCAGAAGGTGCTGTCACAGGTGCTGAAGACGTATCGGGTGCAGCCGTCCACGGTTCCAGCGCCTGACTTGCCCACTACTTACTGAATGAAGGAGTCATCTGTGCCGGATCGGGTTTCGCAGGGACTGCGCCCGGAACATCCGATCGCACGGTCGCTCTCTCAGCTCGTCTCCGACTTCGAGCTCGAGCAGATCGGTGAATTCGCGCCCGACTCCGTTACCGGGATCAGCCTGACGTCGAAGGACATCCTGCCCGGAGACCTCTACGTCGGTCTCCCGGGACGCAACGTGCATGGCGCCAGCTTCGCCGCGGCTGCCGCGCAGAGCGGCGCCGTGGCGATCCTCACCGACTCGGTGGGCGCAGGTCTTGCCGCAGACAGCGGACTGCCGGTGATCGTCACACAGCAGCCTCGCGAGGCTCTGGGGGCGGTGTCGGCGTGGATCTATCGCACGCTCGACGATCCGCCCACGCTGTTCGGTGTCACGGGTACCAATGGCAAGACGAGCGTGACCTACATCCTCGACGCGATCCTCTCGCAGCTGGGTATCGTCGCGGGCTTCAGCACGACGGCCGAGCGCGGCATCGGCGACCTGCGTATCACCAGCACGCTGACGACTCCGGAGGCGACCGAGGTTCATGCTCTGCTCGCCCGCATGCGCGAGGCGGAGGTGCGGTCGGTGATCATCGAGGTGTCGGCGCAGGCACTCACTCGCCACCGAGTCGACGGAATCGTCTTCGACGTCGTCGGTTTCACGAACCTCACGCACGATCATCTCGACGACTATGGTCGAATGGAGGACTACTTCGAGGCGAAGCGCGCCCTGTTCGAACCGGATCGTGCTCGCCGCGGAGCCGTGCTCGTCGACGGGGAATGGGGATCCCGGCTCGCCGAGGAGTCACGAATTCCCGTGGCCACGATTTCGACGAAGCCGGGGATCCCGGCCGATTGGCGGATGACGATCCTCGAGGAGACCGTCGATTTCACGCGGTTCACCATCGAGGGTCCCGATCACCGTTCGATCACCACGAGTATCCCGATTCTCGGCCGGTTCATGGCCGAGAATGCCGCCCTGGCGATCGTGATGCTCGTGGAATCGGGCTACGACCTCGAGGCTATCTCGCACGTGCTCGAACGCGACGGCGGCATCGACGCCTTCGTGCCGGGTCGCGCAGAGAAGGTGTCCGCCGATGCGGGACCGCGGGTGTACATCGACTACGGCCACAGCCCAGACGCATTCCAGAGCGCCCTCGAGGCGCTGCGGCGCGTAACCGACGGCCGGGTGATCATGGTCTTCGGTGCCGATGGAGACCGGGACACGACCAAGAGGGTCGACATGGCGTCGATCGCGGCCCGGCTCGCGGATGTCGTGGTCATCACCGACTACAACCCCCGGTTCGAAGACCCGGCGTCGATTCGCTCGGTGCTTCTGGATGCCGCACGTTCGGCTCGAGACGATGTCGAACTGTACGAGGTTCCCGACCCGAGGCTTGCGTTCAGGAAGGCCCTCTCTGTGGCCGGCGATGGTGACGTCATCCTGCACGCCGGTCCGGGCCACGAGGACTATCAGGAAGTCGCGGGCGAGAAGATTCCCTACTCCGCGCGCGACGAGGCACGGCTCGCCCTGCAGGAATACGGATGGCTTTGACCCATGCTTCAACTCACACTTCATGACATTGCCGAGACCATCGGCGGTCGCCTCGTCATTCCCGACGCCGTCGGGGCCGCGGGCGTCTCGGCCTCGACCGTCGTCTCCGGAGCCGTCGACACTGATTCGCGTGAGATTCGCGACGGGGGCATTTTCGTCGCCAAGCCCGGCGAGTTCAGCGACGGCTTCCTCTTCATCGACAAGGCCGTGTCCGCCGGTGCGGCTCTGATCATCGCCGAACGACCATCCGATGCGCTCGTCGCGCAGATCATCGTCGACGACGCGGTTCTCGCGCTGGGAGCTCTCGCAACCGAGGTCGTGCGCCGTGTCCGAGCGCACGGACTGCTGCGGATCGTCGGAATCACAGGCTCGAACGGCAAGACGACCACCAAGAACCTCCTGCGCTCGATCCTCGAATCCGAGGGCGAGACGATTGCGCCGCGAGACTCGTTCAACAACGAGGTCGGCGCCCCGCTCACGATGCTCAAGCTGACGCCGTCGAGTCGATATCTCGTGGCCGAGATGGGCGCATCCGGCCCGGGGGAGATCACGCGGCTCATCCGCATGGCCAAACCCGATGTCGGTGTGGTGCTCACGGTAGGGCTCGCCCACGCCGGAGAATTCGGCGGCATCGCCACGACGCTGGCCACGAAGACCGAGATGGTCTCTGACCTCGAGCAGACGGATGTCGCGGTGCTGAACATCGACGACGCCCGGGTCGCAGGAATGGCAGACAAGACCGCGGCGCGAATCGTCTGGTTCGGCCTCGACGAGCGGGCCGCGGTGCGCGCACACGATGTGTCGGCGCATGCCGGCGGCACGGATTTCATCTTGACGCTCGCCTCGGGCGAGAGACGACCGGTGCGGTTCAGAGTGCTCGGCGAGCACCATGTGATGAACGCGTTGGCTGCCGCTGCGGCGGCAGAAAGCCTCGGCGTGGGTATCGACCGCATCGTCGACGCGCTGCAGACAGTGACCCGCGCCGAACGCTGGCGTATGGAGGTGCTCGGGGGTCGCGACAACGTCACCGTGATCAACGACGCCTACAACGCGAGTCCCGACTCGATGGTCGCTGGGCTCAAGACCCTCGCGCAGATCGCAACGCCGGCGTCACGCAAGATCGCGGTGCTCGGAGAGATGAGCGAACTCGGCGAATTCTCACTCGAAGAGCACGACCGGATCGGACGCATGATCGTGCGGCTCGGTATCGAGAAGTTGATCGTCGTGGGCGAAGGAGCGCGTGCGCTCCACCTCGCGGCGACGCACGAGGGATCGTGGGACGGCGAGTCGCAATTCGTCGATACCGCCGACGAGGCCTACGACGCTCTGGCGCCAGAACTGAAGCCGGGCGACATCGTGTTCGTCAAGTCGTCGAACTCCGCCGGGCTGAGGTTTCTCGGTGACCGACTGGGGGAGTTGTACGCATGAAAACACTGCTCGCCGCCGGGGCGCTCTCCATGGTCTTCTCGCTCTTTATGACCCCTGTCTTCATCCGTCTCTTCAAGCGCCTCGCTTGGGGCCAGTTCATCAACATGGATGGACCCGAGACCCATCACGTCAAGCGTGGAACGCCGACCATGGGCGGAATCGTCATCGTGCTCGCCACGCTGTTCGGCTATTTCGTTGCCCTTCTCGTCACGCAACGCGGCGTGTCGATCTCTGCGCTTCTCGTGCTGTTCCTCATGGTCGGACTCGCGGTCGTCGGGTTCATCGACGACTTCATCAAGACGCATCGAAAGCGCAGCCTGGGTCTCGGGCCGGCCGCCAAGCTCATCGGGCAGATCGTGGTCGGCGTCGCCTTCGCGATCCTCGCGCTGAACTTTCCCGACAAGAATGGCGTGACGCCGGCATCGACAGCGATCTCGATTGTGCGCGACACGCACATCGACTTCGACATGCTCGTCATTCCCGCCATCATCGTCATCGCCTTCGTCGTCTGGGTGTGTGTGATCGTCATGGCGACGTCGAACGGCGTCAACCTGACTGATGGTCTCGACGGGCTGGCACCCGGGTCGAGCATCCTGGCCATCGGAGCGTTCGTCTTCATCGGCTTCTGGCAGGACAGCCAGAACTGCTTCAATCCGCATCTTGCCTCAGACGTACTCGGCAAGTGCTACGAAGTGCGCGACCCCCTGGATCTCGCCATCATCGCGGCCGCCATCGTCGGCGCGCTGATCGGTTTTCTCTGGTGGAACACCAATCCTGCGAAGATCTTCCTCGGTGACACCGGTTCGCTCGCACTGGGTGGGGCTCTCGCTGCACTCGCCATTCTGAGCCGCACCGAGCTGCTTCTCGTCGTGATCGGCGGCATCTTCGTGATCGTGGCCGGCCAGGTGGTCATTCAGCTCACCTACTTCAAGCTCACGAAGGGCAAGCGCATCTGGCTCGCCAGCCCGCTTCACCATCACTTCGAGGTGAAGGGCTGGGCAGAGGTCACCATCGTGGTGCGGTTCTGGATCATCGCCGGGCTTCTGGTCGCCGCCGGTGTCGGGTCGTTCTACCTCGAATGGGTATCACGATGACCGACGCCCTCGGCGGCAGGGCGCTGGGTCTGACGAGTTGGTACGACGACTGGTCTGGCCTCAGGGTCGGCGTTCTCGGTCTCGGTGTCACAGGCTTCTCCGTGGCCGACACGCTCGCGGAGCTCGGCTCACGTGTGCTCGTGGTCGCCGAAAAGGTCGACGACCGTTACCGGCTGATGCTCGAGGTGATCGGTGCCGATCTCGTGCAAGCGTCGCCGCTGGCGTCCTTGCCGGCTGAGCTCGAGTCGCTCGATCCGGAGCTGCTGATCGTGTCTCCGGGATTCCACCCGGATCATCCGGTGATCACGTGGGCGCTCGAGCACGGCATCCCCGTGTGGGGCGACGTCGAACTCGCCTGGAGACTGCGCGACAAGGTCGGCGTCTCCGGTGCCGGTAGCGCTCCGGCCGAGTGGATCGCCGTGACCGGAACGAACGGCAAGACGACCACCGTTCAATTGACGGCCGCCATGCTCGCCGCGGGTGGGTTGCGCGCGGCGCCCTGCGGCAACATCGGTGTGCCCGTTCTCGACGCTGTGCGTGATCCGCAGGGCTTCGATGTCTTCGTGGTCGAGCTCTCGAGTTATCAGCTGCATTCGACGTCGAGCATGTCCCCGTGGGCTGCTGTGTGTCTCAACGTCGCGGAGGATCATCTCGATTGGCACGGATCGATGGAGGCCTATGTGGCAGCCAAGGCCCGTGTCTATACCAACACGCGAAGTGCCTGTGTCTACAACAGGGCTGACGAGCTCACCCTGAAGATGGTCGAAGATGCCGAGGTCGTCGACGGAGCCAGGGCGATCGGATTCGATCTCGGCGTGCCCGGCCCAAGCGATCTCGGCATCGTCGACGGAATCCTGGTCGACCGGGCTTTTCACGACGATAGGCACAGCTCGGCTCTCGAGGTCACCACGGTCGCTCGTCTGGCTGAGGCAGGTCTGGGGGCGCCTCACACCGTGGCCGATGTCCTTGCTGCGACGGCGCTTGCGCGCAGCGTGGGTGTGACGATTCCGGCCATCAGATCGGCGCTCGAGACCTTCCAGCTCGATCGGCACCGCATCGAGGTCGTCGAGATCCGCGACGACATCACCTGGGTCGATGATTCCAAGGCCACGAACGCGCACGCCGCGGCGGCGTCGCTGTCTGCGTACCCCTCCGTCGTCTGGATCGCGGGAGGCCTGCTCAAGGGCGTCGACATCGAGCCCCTTGTGCGGGCGCGTGCACCGAAGCTTCGAGGTGTAGTTCTTCTCGGTGAAGATCGCACGGCCCTTCGGCAGGCATTCCAGCGACACGCGCCCCACCTTCCCGTGCGAGAGGTGACGGGCACGGAGACTAAGAGTGTCATGTCGGTCGCCGTCGAACTGGCTGCCGCTCTCGCGGTGCCCGGTGATGTGGTGCTTCTGGCACCTGCGGCCGCGTCGATGGATCAATTCACCGACTACTCCGACCGTGGCGACCGCTTCGCACACGCCGTGCGCAAATATCTGAGAGGTGATCCGGCTGACGACAACACGCCCGACGGTACGGCACCCGCTGGTGCTTCCGGGATCTAACTCGAAGAATCGCGCGACGTCCACTTCCGCCGGTCAAGCGGCTCGCACAGCCCGTATCTCGCTCGGACGCGCATTTCAGCCTGAGTCTCGCAGCTATTTCCTGCTGCTCGGCACAACCATGTTCCTGATGCTCTTCGGGCTGGTCATGGTGTTGTCGGCGAGTTCGGTCTCGTCGTATGCCGGATCGCAGGGAGCATTCGGTGTTTTCTGGCGACAGGCCATCTTCGCCGCCGTCGGCGTTCCGTTGATGCTGATACTGGCCCAGACGCCGGTGAGAGTCTGGCGCCGCTTCGCGTGGGTTCCGCTGGTCGCGGGCATATTTCTGCAGATATTGGTGCTTTACACCCCCCTGGGCATCGAGGCAGGAGGTAACCGCAACTGGATCGGTATAGGCGGATTCAACGCCCAGCCCTCCGAGCTCATCAAGCTCGGGCTGGTGGCATGGCTGGGAGTGATTCTGTCGAAAAAGGAGCCCTACCTCAATCGTTTCGGTCACGTCTTGATTCCCGCGGTCCCCGTGGCCGGCCTCGGCATCTTTGTCGTGCTGCTAGGCGGCGACATGGGAACCGCGATGATCATGGCCGCCTTGGTTTTCGGGGCGCTCTTCTTCGCGGGCATCAAGGTCCGGATGCTCGTGATCCCGGTGGCGGTGGCCCTCGCTCTGACAGTCGTCATCGTTCTGACGAGGTCGTCGCGTATCGAGCGCATCCAGAACTTCCTGGGCATCGGCGGCGGAGACCAGACCGGTCTGAGTTACCAGAATCAGCACGCTGACTGGGCGATGGCAGCGGGTGGCGTCTTCGGCGTTGGACTCGGCAACAGCAAAGCCAAGTGGTTATGGCTCCCCGCCGCGGACAACGACTTCATCTTCGCCATCATCGGCGAAGAACTCGGCCTTGTGGGTGCGGTTGTCGTGCTCGCACTCTTCGTCGTTCTAGCTATCTCGTTCTTGCGAATCGTGAGGTCGTCGACTGAACTCTTTTCCCGGGTTGTGACAGGCTCCGTGATGGTGTGGGTCATCGGCCAGGCGTTTGTGAACATTGCCGTTGTTCTGCAGGTCCTCCCGGTTCTCGGTGTTCCCCTGCCGCTCATATCTTCCGGTGGATCTGCTCTTGTGACCAGTCTCTTGGCGGTCGGCATGGTGCTTTCGATCGCGAGACACAACAGTCGGTCGGGAGACGACCTGTCGGAGAAGACCATTCGATGACCACCTACCTCCTTGCCGGTGGAGGCACCGCCGGGCACGTGAATCCTCTGCTCGCGACCGCCGATGAATTGAGGCGGCGTGAACCCGACGCGTCGATCATCGTCGTCGGCACGGCAGAGGGGCTCGAAGCGCGCCTCGTGCCTCTCCGTGGCTATGAGCTCGTCGTCATCCCGCGACTTCCATTCCCTCGCCGGCCCGGCAAGGCAGCGGTCACGTTCTTTCCGCGTCTTCTCGGTGTCATCTCACAGTTGCGCTCGCTCATCGCCGACAGGTCGGTCGATGTGGTGGTCGGATTCGGGGGATATGCGGCCGCGCCCGCCTATCTGGCGGCTCGTCGCGCCCACGTTCCCATCGTCATCCATGAGGCGAACGCCCGACCGGGCCTGGCGAACAGACTCGGCGCGCGATTCACTCCCTATGTCGGCGTCGTCTTCGCCGGCACGCCCCTGCCGCACGCCGAGCTCACGGGTCTCCCTCTCCGCAGTGAGATCGCCACGCTCGATACCAGTGCGATGGCACAGTCCGCGCGAGAGAACTTCGGGCTCGAGAATTCGGCCCCCGTGCTCCTGGTCACCGGTGGGTCGCTGGGTGCGCAGAGACTCAATCACACGATCCGGGATGCCTTCGGCTCGGTCCTCGACGCCGGGTGGCAGATTCTGCATATCTGGGGAGACAAGGCCGACCTCGTCGACCCGGGCGTCGACGGCTACGTCGTCGTGAGATATTCCGACCGCATGGACCTCGCGTTCGCTGCCGCAGACCTCGTCGTCGCAAGGGCGGGCGCGGCGACCGTCTCCGAGCTCGCCGTGCTGGGTCTTCCGAGCGTCCTCGTTCCCTATCCGGTCGGAAACGGCGAGCAGAAGGTCAACGCTCACGACCTCGTGCAGGCCGGTGCGGCCGTGCTCGTCGACGATGCCCGGTTCACTCCGAGCTTTGTCGCCGACGAGCTGCGCCTGCTCCTCGCCGACAGCTCGCGTATCGATGCGATGGCTCGAGCAGCCGGCCAGGTCGGCATCGCCGACGGCGACGCGCGGTTGGCCGAACTGATCCAGCGTGCAGTGGCGAGAGCGTAATCTTGATCACTGGTCCGGCGCATTGCGCCGGGTTCCGTTCGAAGAAATGAGTCGTACCCCGTGATCAAGCCAGACCTCAGCCAGCAGATACCCGCCGATCTCGGTGCGGTGCACTTCGTCGGCATCGGCGGCTCGGGCATGAGCGGCATCGCGCGACTCATGATCGACGCCGGCATTCCGGTTTCAGGGTCAGATGCGAAGGAGTCGAAGGGCACGAAGGCTCTGAGGGAGCGCGGCGCGCGCATCAGCATCGGACACGCAGCAGAGAACCTCGGCGAGGCGGACACCCTTGTCGTCACCAGCGCCCTCTGGCCCGACAACCCCGAGTATCTCCTCGCGAAAGAACGAGGCATCCCCATCCTCCATCGATCGCAGGCGCTCGCCTGGGTCGCAGGCCGTCATCGCCTCGTCGCGGTCGCCGGGGCGCACGGCAAGACCACCTCTACAGGCATGATCGTGACAGGACTCATCGAGCTCGGTCAGGAGCCCGGGTTCGTGAACGGCGGAGTGATCTCCGCCCTCGGCACGAGCTCGGCGAGCGGCGACGGCGAGATCTTCGTGCTCGAGGCCGACGAATCCGACGGCTCATTCCTGCTGTATGACAAGGCCGTCGCGCTCATCACGAACGTCGACCCCGACCACCTCGACCACTACGGCTCCGTGCAGGCCGTTGAGGACGCCTTCGTGACCTTCGCCGACGAGGCTTCGGAACTCGTCGTCATCTCAGCCGACGACGCCGGCGCGGTCCGGGTGTCCGAGCGGCTCGCCTCCAAGCGAGTGCTCAGCTTCGGAGAAGACGAGAACGCCGATGTGCGCCTCCACTCCGTCGAGACCGGCGACAACGTCACCTTCCAGGTGCGCTACCTCGGCAACGACTACCCGGGGTCGCTTCTGGTCCCCGGCAGACACAACGCACTGAACGCGGCAGGTGCCTTCGCCGTGCTGGTCGGCATGGGCTTCGCGCCCGCCGAGACGCTGGATGCCATCGCACACTTCGCCGGGACCGGTCGCCGATTCGAGTTGCACGACACGGTGAGAGGAGTCAGCGTCTACGATGACTACGCGCACCACCCCACAGAGGTCGCGGCAGCTCTCACCGCCGCTCGCACGGTGGTCGGCGAAGGCCGCATCATCGCTGTGCATCAGCCTCATCTGTACTCCCGCACCCAGCTGATGGCCGGCGAGTTCGCCGAGACTCTCGAGCGCACCGCCGACTTCACGATCGTGCTCGATGTCTGCGGAGCACGCGAAGACCCGGTGCCCGGAGTCACCGGCGCTCTGGTCTCCGAGAGGTTCTCAAACGCCGATGCCGTGCGCTACATCGATGACTGGCAGAAAGCAGCCGACTTCATGGCGTCGATCGCCCAGCCTGGCGACTTCGTCGTCACGCTCGGATGCGGGGATGTCAATCTGATCGTGCCGCAGCTGCTCGACGCGCTCGCCCGTGAGACGCAGGCGCCCCCGGCGGCATGAAAAGACCTCCTGGCGTGACCCCGCCGCCCGCCGGGCCACCGGAGGCCGAGCGACCGAACGAACCCCGCGCCGCCGAGCCGCGCCGCCGCGCCCCGGGCGGCATCCGTCGTTCGAAGAAGAAGACGTCGTCAGAGGTCGAGGCGATAACCGAACCGATCGATATCGTTTCGGGGTCGGCTTCTACCCCAGAAGCCTCGTCCGGCTTCCGCTCCCTCCCGCCTCTGCCCGAGGTGTCGCTCGGTGACGGGCGCGACTCCGGGCGCGACGATGACGATGACTCGAGCCCGAAGCCGTGGTGGCTCACTCGACGCACCGACCCCACCGTAGAGAAGGCCGCCGAAGCCGAGAAGAATCTCGCCCACGCCGAGAGGCGCCGACGCAGATACGAGAGAGCAGAGGCTCGACGGTTCACGCAGGCCACGCGCACGCGTCGCCGCAAGTACCTCATGGGACTTGCCGCGACCGTCGTCCTGGTGCTCGTCGTCGTTCTGACCGCTTACTCGCCCCTCCTCGCGGTGAGGACGATCACCGTCGAGGGGGCGTCTCGCGTCGATGCCTCGGCGGTGTCGGCCGCGCTCGACGACCAACTCGGCAGACCCCTGACGCTGGTCGATTTCGGTGAGGTCAAGAAGACTCTCGAGACCTTCCCCCTCATCCAGAGCTACGTCACCGAGGCTCGACCGCCGGACACGCTCGTGATCCGCATCGTCGAGCGGCGCCCGGTCGTGACGGTCGCTGCTGACGGCGCCT
Organism: Agreia pratensis; assembly: GCF_900177685.1. Taxonomy (GTDB): domain Bacteria; phylum Actinomycetota; class Actinomycetes; order Actinomycetales; family Microbacteriaceae; genus Agreia; species Agreia pratensis. Next base: position 27,285 of record NZ_FXAY01000008.1, on the reverse strand, counting down.
TCAATCTGGTGGATGCCGCGGGTGTCGTCGTCGAGACCACGCCGGCCCGCGCGCCGGGTTACCCGACGATCGATGTCGCGGCTACCCCGGTCGACTCACCCGGCTTCGCTGCGGCCAGTCAGGTGCTGCTCGCGCTCAGTCCTGAGTTTCTCGCCCAGGTCGACGCGGTAAGCGCGCCGACTCCAGATTCCGTGACGCTCGCTCTGACGAATGGCCAACGTGTGGTGTGGGGGAGCGCCGAGGACTCGGCGCTGAAGGCGCGCATCGTCGCCAGCATGATCTCGAACCCCGGCATCCCGGACGTCACGGAATACGACGTGTCCTCGCCCGAGGCTCCGATCGTTCATTGATCGCCGCGGACGCCACCGGCAACCGCTCATTACGCCGTCAGTTCGCGACACGCGGGGCGTGTGGAGTAGCAGGACCCAGCCGCGCCCTTAGGTTCGAAACAAAGAAATGCATACTCGATATAACTTTAAGTCTCAGCTAGAGGTTTAGGGTTCCAGCGGAGGCCGGACGTGACAACCAACCAGAACTATCTCGCAGTCATCAAAGTTGTCGGAATCGGCGGCGGCGGCGTCAACGCCGTGAACCGCATGATCGAACTCGGACTGCGGGGCGTCGAGTTCATCGCCATCAACACCGACGCTCAGGCGCTGCTGATGAGCGATGCCGACGTCAAGCTCGATGTCGGTCGCGAACTCACCCGTGGACTCGGCGCAGGAGCCGACCCTGAGGTGGGTCGTCGCGCCGCAGAAGACCACGCGGAGGAGATCGAGGAGGCCCTGTCCGGCGCCGACATGGTCTTCGTGACCGCGGGCGAGGGTGGAGGAACGGGAACGGGTGGCGCTCCCGTCGTCGCACGCATTGCGAAGTCGATCGGCGCTCTGACCATCGGTGTCGTGACGAAGCCCTTCGGGTTCGAGGGCAAGCGCCGCGCCGCTCAGGCCGAAGACGGCGTCGCGACTCTCAAGAACGAGGTAGACACCCTCATCGTCGTTCCGAACGACCGCCTGCTCGAGATCAGCGATCGCGGAATCAGCATGCTCGAGGCGTTCTCCACCGCCGACCAGGTACTGCTCGCCGGTGTCCAGGGCATCACCGACCTCATCACCACTCCGGGCCTCATCAACCTCGACTTCGCCGACGTCAAGAGCGTCATGCAGGGCGCGGGTTCGGCTCTGATGGGCATCGGTTCGTCTCGTGGGGCCGACCGAGCCATCAAGGCGGCGGAACTCGCTGTGGCGTCGCCGCTTCTCGAGGCCAGCATCGAAGGCGCCCACGGCGTGCTCCTGTCGATTCAGGGTGGATCGAACCTCGGAATCTTCGAGATCAACGACGCCGCCAAGCTCGTTCAAGACGCCGTGCACCCCGAGGCGAACATCATCTTCGGTGCGGTCATCGACGACACGCTCGGTGACGAGGTGCGTGTCACCGTGATCGCTGCCGGCTTCGACGGCGGCGACGCCACGGAGCAGAGGCGCGGAAGTTTCGTCGCTTCGGCAGACGAGAAAGATCCCTACGGTGCCGGCGGAACGGCCATTTCGACTCTGGCGCCGGTTCGTCACGCGGAGGAACAGCCCGCCGAAACTCCCTCGTGGTCTCAGACGGGCGAACATCACCTCACCGGTGCCGTCGCCTTCGATCCCGCGTCGGAAGACGACGACACCGACCTGGACGTCCCCGACTTCCTCAAGTGACGCTCGAAGAACGCCTCTCTGAGGTCACGGCTCGGGCCGCAACAGCTGCGGCCCGAGCCGGGCGCAGCATCGACGAACTCACGATCATTCCCGTGACCAAGTTCCACCCTGCCTCTCTCGTGCGCGAGCTCTATGCGCTCGGCGTGCGGGACGTCGCAGAGAATCGGCATCAGGAAGCCCGCGAGAAGGCGGTCGAACTTGCCGATCTCACTGACCTCCGATGGAACTTCGTCGGGCAGCTGCAGGGCAAGAAGGCCAGACAGGTGCGCTCATACGCGCACATCATCCACTCGGTCGACCGGGCCTCTCTGATCGATTCGCTGTCGTCAGAAGACGACGACACGTCGATCTTTCTGCAGGTCAATCTCACCGATGATCCCGGGCGCGGGGGAGCGGCGGCCGAGCAGCTCGAGGAGCTGACCGAGTACGCGTTGCGGGCCCCCGGCATCCGGCTCGAAGGCCTGATGGCCGTGGCCCCGCTCGGCGTCGAGCCGCAGGCCGCCTTCGCTCGTGTTCGTGAGCTGTCGGAGCGCATCCGTCTGATCGCGCCCATGGCGTCGTCGATCTCGACCGGCATGTCGGCGGACTTCGAGTTCGCTATCGCCGAAGGGGCGACACACCTACGAATTGGTACCGCAATCACTGGAAATCGTCCAACGGACGGTTAATCTTGCGACTAGGCACCTGAACCACATACCGGAGGAACACAATGGCCAACCCGCTTCGCAAGACGATGGTGTATCTGGGTCTGGCGGACGAAGAGCTGGAGTACGAAACTCCCGCCCCTGGTCCCGTCGCCCCGGTTCCCGCCCCCCAGTCCCACTCGGCGCAGACGCACGCCGCACCGGCCGCAACGCGGGCACCGGTCACGCCGCTGCGCAAGACGCACATCCAGAAGAACGTGGCACCCACTGAAATGAACGAGATCCTCACGGTTCACCCGAAGCAGTACAAAGATGCCCAGGTCATCGCCGAGAACTTCCGCGAGGGAATCCCGGTCATCATCAACCTGTCGCAGATGACCGACGCCGATGCGCGACGCCTCATCGACTTCGCGGGAGGCCTCTCGCAGGGGCTCTACGGCAAGATCGAGCGCGTCACGAGCAAGGTGTTCCTGCTGTCACCGTCGCACGTCTCTGTCTCCGGTGACACGTCGGCTGATACTCGCGCGGAGTCCTCCTTCTTCGTCCAGTCATAATTGACGAGTGGATCTACTCGTCATCATCGTCGCGACAGTCGCGTACTACGCGCTGCTCGTCTACTTCTTCCTCATGTGGGGGCGTTTCGTACTCGACCTCGTGCAGAGTTTTCAGCGCTCATGGCGACCGGTCGGGTTCGTTCTGTTCATTGCTGAGGTCGCGTATACGGTCACCGATCCTCCGATCAAGTTCTTCCGCCGAATAATCCCACCGCTCCGTCTCGGTCCGGTGGCATTCGATTTCGGGTGGAGCATCGTGATGCTGCTGGTCATCATCGCCATGTCCATCCTGAACTTCGTCAGGTATTCGGCGTAGCTCGTTGTAGTGTGTGTCATGCACAATCGAGACACGTGCCCGTGGGCCTCAACGCCTGCCGCCGTGTTTATTGCTAGCGTTGGTTAGCGATATCCCCGTTCGTCGAATGTAATAAAGGTGGAAGAACATGGCGTTAACTCCAGAAGACGTTGTTAACAAGCGCTTCGCGCAGACCAAGTTCCGCGAGGGCTACGACCAGGACGAGGTCGATGACTTCCTGGACGAGGTCGTCGTTGAACTGCGTCGACTGACCCAGGAGAACGAGGAGCTTCGCGCTCAGCTCTCCTCGGGAGGCTCCGCTCCTTCGGCGGCTGTTGATGCACCCGTCGTCTCCGAGCCTGTTGCCGACGCTCCCGTCGTCGACGCGGTCGTCCCCGAACCTGTCGCCGCTGCTCCGGCCCCGGTCTCCGCTGTTCCGGCCCCCGCTGCCGACGACGACGCGGCTTCGACCACGAACCTCCTGCAGCTGGCGCGCCGCCTGCATGACGAGCACGTCAAGGAGGGCGCGGACAAGCGCGATGCACTCATCGCCGAAGGTCACGCGACCGCCGCGCGCATCGTTGCAGAAGCAGAGACGAAGCAGCGCAACGACCTCGCACGCCTGAACCAGGAGAAGGCTGCCATCGAGCACCGCATCGATGAGCTGCGCTCGTTCGAGAAGGACTACCGCGTGAAGCTCAAGAGCTACATCGAGGGCCAGCTCCGCGACCTCGATTCCTCGGGCACCGAAGGCGGATCGACCTCGTCTGCACCGAGCTACACCGGCTTTGGAGGCTAGGACTGCCGCGAAGGCCAGTCCCAGGGTCCTGATCGTCCTGGTTCTCGTTGCAATCGCTGCGTTTATCCTCGATCAAGGCTCTAAGTATCTCGTTGTCACAACGTTGAAACCGGATGAGGTCGTCCCCGTGCTGGGCGACCTCCTCCAGTTTCAGTTCGTCAAGAACCCGGGCGCTGCCTTCTCGATAGGCAACGCCTACACCTGGATCTTCTCGATCCTCGCGTCTGCGGTCACCGTCTTCATCGTCTGGTTCGCACGCCGCATCCGCTCTCTCGGCTGGGCGATCGTGTTCGGTCTCCTCCTCGGTGGAGTACTGGGCAATCTCACCGATCGTCTGTTCCGTGAGCCGGGCTTCGGAGTCGGCCATGTGGTCGACTTCCTCCGCATCCCGCTGCTGCCGGCCATTTTCAATATCGCCGACACGGCGATCGTCGTCAGCATGGGCCTCTTCCTCATCCTGACTCTGCGAGGCATCGGCCTCGACGGGTCTCGGCCCGTCCGCCCGGGCGACGAGGAGTCGGACGAACTCCGGGAATCGTCGGCGACAGCGCCCGGCGAAGCCTCCTGATGGCAGAGAACCGATCTTTTCCGGTTCCCGACGGCCTCGACGGCAGCCGGGTCGACGCGGCTCTGGCGAAGATGCTCGGGTTCTCCCGCACCTTCGCAGCGGAGATCCTCGATGCCGGCGGAGTGACGGTCGACGGAGTCGAAGTCGGCAAGTCCGACAGGCTCCGGGCCGACTCGTGGCTCGAGGTGACATGGAGTCCCAAGACCGAAGTCCAGATCGTGCCGATCGACGTGCCCGATCTGGGAATCGTCTATGACGATGACGACATCGTCGTCATCGACAAGCCGGTCGGCGTCGCGGCACATCCCTCCGTCGGCTGGACCGGCCCGACGGTTCTCGGAGCACTCGCGGGGGCGGGCTTCCGCATCTCGACGAGCGGGGCCGCCGAGCGCGCGGGCATCGTGCACCGACTCGACGCGGGCACCAGCGGTCTCATGGTCGTGGCCAAGAGCGAAGACGCCTACACGTGGCTCAAGAGCGCTTTTCACGACCGTGAGGTCGACAAGATCTATCACGCCGTCGTGCAGGGTCATCCCGATCCTCTCGCCGGTACCATCGACGCTCCCATCGGTCGCCACCCTCGTTCCGACTGGAAGTTCGCTGTGACCGCCGCGGGCAAGCCCAGCGTGACGCATTACGAGACGCTCGAGGCATTTCCCTCGGCCTCGCTGCTCGAGGTGCATCTAGAAACCGGGCGCACGCATCAGATCCGTGTTCATATGGCGGCACAGCGGCATCCGTGCGTCGGCGACGCGATGTACGGCGCCGACCCGACGATCTCTGCGCGTCTCGGCCTCACGAGGCAGTGGCTGCACGCCAAGCGTCTCGGATTCATCCACCCGAGGAGCCGAGAGTACGTGTCGTTCGAATCTCCGTACCCACTCGATCTGCAGCACGCGCTCGACATTCTTCGGCGCGACTGAGGTCGTGAGTCGGGAGAGCCGACGTAAACTTAGAGACCTCTCGCCCCAGCTTTAGTCGGAGTCATCTGTGCCTTCTCAGGATTCATTCGTTCACCTCCACGTGCACAGCGAGTACTCGATGCTCGACGGTGCCGCGCGGGTGAAACCCCTGATCGAAGCCGCAGTCGAGCAGGGCATGCCGGCTGTGGCGGTGACCGACCACGGCAACGTCTTCGGGGCATTCGACTTCTGGAAGACCGCCACGGACGCGGGCATCAAGCCGATCATCGGAACCGAGGCGTACATCACGCCGGGCACAGCCCGGGGCGATAAGACTCGAGTGAAGTGGGGCGGTCCTAACTCCGGGCGAGACGATGTCTCCGGATCCGGCGCCTACACGCATATGACGCTGCTCTCCGAGACCACGGAGGGCATGCACAACCTCTTCCGGCTGTCGTCGCGCGCGTCAATCGAGGGGTACTACTTCAAGCCGCGTATGGACCGGGAGCTGTTGAGCATGTACTCAACAGGGCTCATCGCTACGACCGGATGCCCGAGCGGCGAGATCCAGACTCGTCTGCGACTGGGGCAATACGACGAGGCGCGCAAGGCTGCCGCCGACTACCGCGACATCTTCGGCAAAGAGAACTACTTCGCCGAGATCATGGATCACGGGCTCGGCATCGAGCGGCAGATCATGCCCGATCTGCTGCGGCTTGCCAAAGAGCTCGATCTGCCGCTGGTTGCAACCAACGACTTGCACTACACGCATGCCCACGACGCGACGAGCCACGCTGCGCTTCTGTGCGTTCAGTCGGGTTCCACACTCTCCGACCCCAATCGCTTCAAGTTCGACGCCGACGAGTTCTATCTGAAGTCCGCGGCCGAGATGCGGCACCTGTTCCGCGACCACCCGGAGTCGTGCGACAACACGCTGCTCATCGCCGAGCGCTGCGAGACCGTCTTCAACACGTCGGCGAACTACATGCCCCGTTTCCCGGTTCCCGAGGGCGAGACCGAAGACACCTGGCTGGTCAAAGAAGTAGAGGCGGGCCTGATCGCTCGCTATCCGAACGGCATCCCCGACGATGTGCGGGCACGTGCCGAGTACGAGACAGGCGTGATCCTTCAGATGGGGTTCCCCGGATACTTCCTCGTCGTGGCCGACTTCATCAACTGGTCGAAGAAGAATGGAATCCGCGTCGGGCCAGGCCGAGGGTCGGGAGCCGGATCGATGGTGGCGTACGCCATGAACATCACCGATCTCGACCCCATCAGACACGGTCTCATCTTCGAGCGTTTCCTCAATCCCGACCGCGTATCCATGCCCGACTTCGACGTCGACTTCGACGACCGTCGCCGCGGTGAGGTCATCAAGTACGTCACGGAGAAGTACGGTGACGAGCGTGTGGCCCAGATCGTCACGTATGGAACCATCAAGGCCAAGCAGGCGCTGAAGGACTCGTCTCGTGTTCTGGGTTTCCCCTTCGGTATGGGCGACAAGCTCACCAAGGCGATGCCGCCGCCCATCATGGGAAAAGACATCCCGCTCTCGGGCATCTTCGACACGAAGCACCCGCGCTACAAGGAGGCGTCCGACATCCGTGCCGTGATCGAGAGTGATCCCGAGGCGCGCACGGTTTTCGACACTGCTGTCGGCATCGAAAACCTCAAGAGGCAGTGGGGCGTGCACGCCGCCGGTGTGATCATGTCGAGCGAGCCTCTGATCGACATCATCCCGATCATGAAGCGTGAACAAGACGGGCAGATCGTCACGCAGTTCGATTACCCGGCAGCTGAGGCTCTCGGCCTCATCAAGATGGACTTCCTCGGTCTTCGAAACCTGACGATCATCGACGACGCGCTCGACAACATCCAGTCGAACCGTGGGCACCGCCCGGTTCTCGAGGATCTCGAACTCGACGATGTGCCGTCATACGAGCTGCTGGCTCGCGGAGACACCCTGGGCGTGTTCCAGCTCGACGGAGGAGCCATGCGCTCGCTCCTGCGCCTGATGAAGCCCGACAACTTCGAAGACATCTCGGCCGTGCTCGCGCTCTACCGGCCCGGCCCGATGGGTGCCGACTCGCACACCAACTACGCCCTACGAAAGAACGGGCTGCAGCCGATTACGCCCATCCATCCCGAGCTCGAGGAGCCTCTCTTCGAGGTGCTGGGAACGACGTATGGCCTGATCGTGTATCAAGAGCAGGTCATGTCGATCGCGCAGAAGCTCGCAGGCTTCACGCTGGCCCAGGCCGACCTCTTGCGCCGGGCAATGGGAAAGAAGAAGAAGTCCGAGCTCGACAAGCAGTTCGAGGGCTTCTCTGCCGGGATGAAGGCCAACGGATACTCGATGGCCGCCGTTCAGACCCTCTGGGATATCCTCCTTCCCTTCTCCGACTACGCCTTCAACAAAGCCCACTCCGCCGCCTATGGAGTGGTTTCTTATTGGACCGCGTATCTCAAGGCCCACTATCCGGCCGAATACATGGCTGCTCTGCTGACCAGCGTCGGCGACTCCAAAGACAAGATGGCGCTCTACCTCAACGAGTGCCGGCGCATGAACATCAAGGTGCTTCCGCCCGATGTCAACGAATCGATCGGCTTCTTCGCCGCTGTGGGGGAGGACATCCGGTTCGGGCTCGGCGCCGTGCGCAACGTGGGCTTCAACGTCGTCGACGGCATCAAGAACTCCCGCGAAGAGAAGGGCCGCTTCGAGTCGTTCCACGACTTCTTACGCAAGGTTCCGCTGCCCGTCACGAACAAGCGGGCCATCGAGTCGCTCATCAAAGCCGGCGCATTCGACTCGCTCGGTTCCTCCCGTCGGGCTCTAATGGAGATCCACGAGGACGCGGTCGAGAGCGCGGTCAGTGACAAGAGAGCCGAGGCGAACGGCCAGGTCGGATTCGACTTCGACAGCCTCTGGGACGAGCCGCAGACCGAGAGTCAGGTTCCCGAGCGGCCGGAGTGGACGAAGCGCGACAAGCTCGCCTTCGAACGGGAGATGCTCGGCCTCTACGTCTCCGACCACCCCCTGGCCGGTCTCGAGATCCCTCTGGCGAAGCACGCGTCGACATCCATCACCGATCTGCTCGCGAGCGAGCACACTCAAGACGGCGACCAGGTGACGGTTGCCGGGCTCATCACCAGCGTGCAGCATCGCACGGCGCGCAACAGCGGCAACCAGTACGGCATGATCCAGATCGAGGACTTCGGCGGCGAGGTCACCGCCATGTTCATGGGCAAGTCGTACCAGGAGTTCGCCCCCGCGCTGACGAACGATGCGATCGTCGTCGTCCGCGGACGAGTGAGCATGCGCGATGACGGACTGAACTTGCACGCGTTCAGCCTGTTTTCACCCGATCTGGGTCAGGCCGGCGGCTTCGGCCCGGTCGAGATCTCGATGACGGAGTCGCGGGCCACGACAGACACGGTTCAGGCACTGAACGACGTGCTCATCCGGCACTCCGGCGACACCGAGGTTCGCCTCAAGCTGGTCAAGGGTCAGACCGCGCGGATCTTCGAGATCCCCTATCCTGTGCGGGTCTCGGCCGATCTCTACGGCGAATTGAAGTCGCTGCTTGGCCCGAACTGCCTGGCGTGAGACGGGGGCCGTCGTCCGCCCGATGCGACCACGGCTATGCGTGGTCGCCGAGCAGCCGATACGCGCGCTCGTGGTACAGCAGCGCCTCGTCGTCGTCGCCGAGGCCGCCCTGCTCTACCTGAACGGCGACGACAGCGTTGTTGTGCAGTGGCATGCGTCCGATGATGCGTCCCACCATCCATGCGGTCACGTCGTTCAGAATGGGCAGTCCATGCGGGCCTGTGTGCCAGTGATCGCCCTCGAAACGAAGCGCCTGGTCGCCGGACATGATCTCGGCGACCGACCTGTTGCGCGAACCGAGCATGTGGATGGCCACGTAGTCGGTCTCGGCGATCGCTCGCCAGGCGCTGGCGGAGCGCGCCATGTTGAAGGTCGCCATGGGCGGCACGGCCGAGAGCGACGACAACGACGTGGCGGTGAAGCCGACCGGTGCACCATCGGGGGAGAGCGCCGTCACGACAGCCACCCCGGCAGCGTGTCGCCGAAACGCCTGCTTGAATGCGACGAGATCGTCGGGAGTCTGCGGCTGGGTGGACGTGCCCTCGGGTGCGTCGGGCTGAGTTGTATCGGTCACACTGTCCTCCAACTCGACACTGCGTGTGAGCTATTCCCGACGGCGGCCGCCGGTATGCATCGGCCAATACAATGGACAGGCCATGATTCAGACGATCGACCTTCGGGGTCACAAGCCTAGCCCTTCAGAACTCATCAACCTCGTGCCGCGGTCACTCACCGACGTGTCTGCAGCGCAGGTTGCAGCTCAGCAGCTGATCGATGACGTGATCGACAGGGGAGAGCAGGCCATCCTCGACCAGGCACTGCGATTCGACGGTGTCACCCCCCGGTCGATCCGTGTGTCCCAGAGCGATATCGACGAGGCCGTCGCCAGCCTGGATCCCCACGTGCGCGTGGCTCTCGAAGCGGCGATCGAACGTGTGCGCATGGCGACGCGCGCTCAGGTTCCTCCGGCCACGACAACGACGCTGGGCGAGGGTGCCGTCGTCGAGCAGCGGTGGCACCCCGTCGAACGGGTCGGTCTCTACGTTCCGGGAGGCAAAGCGGTCTACCCCTCGAGTGTGGTGATGAACGTCGTTCCCGCTCAGATCGCCGGGGTCAGATCGATCGCTCTTGTATCACCGGCACAGAGAGAATTCGGTGGGTCAGTGCACCCGACGATTCTCGGCGCCGCCGGACTTCTGGGAATCACCGAGGTCTACGCCATGGGCGGAGCAGGAGCTATCGGCGCACTCGCCTACGGCGTCCCTGCTCTCGATCTCCATCCCGTTCAGGTCATCACGGGCCCGGGCAATGTCTACGTCGCCGCGGCGAAGCGCATCGTCGGTGCACGAACGGGTATCGACTCCGAAGCCGGCCCGACCGAGATCCTCATCATCGCCGATGCAGACGCCGATGCCTCTTTCGTCACGGCCGATCTGGTGAGCCAGGCGGAACACGACGAACTCGCGGCGGCCGTGCTGGTGACCGATTCACCGGAACTCGCAGACCGGGTGCGCTCACTCCTCGATGAGATGGCACGCTCGACCCGCCACGCGGAGAGAGTGGCGATCGCGCTCGATGGCATTCAGTCGGCGATCGTGCTCGTCGACGATCTGTCGGCTGCGGCAGAGTTCAGCAACGCCTACGGTCCGGAACATCTCGAGATCCAGACGATCGATCCAGACGCGGTTGTCTCGAGCATCCACAATGCTGGAGCGATCTTTCTCGGCGCATACTCGCCGGTGAGTCTCGGCGACTACTTGGCGGGCTCCAATCACGTGCTTCCGACGGGAGGCCAATCGCGATTCTCATCGGGCCTGGGCGCGTATACCTTCCTCCGCCCGCAGCAGATCATCCGTTACGATCGTGCGGCGCTTGGCGAGGTCAAAGATCGCCTCCATGCTCTCGCCGAGTCCGAGAACCTCCCGGCGCACGCTGAGGCGGTTGCCGTACGCTTCGATTCTCCAGACCGTTAGGCCCCGCGACATGTTCTGCCCCTATTGCCGCTATCCCGACTCGCGTGTCGTCGACTCCCGGACGACCGACGACGGCCTCGCCATCAGGCGCCGACGCCAGTGTCCTGAATGCGGTCGACGCTTCAGCACCACAGAGACCGCGAGTCTCAACGTCATCAAGCGCAGCGGCGTGGTCGTGCCGTTCAGCCGAGACAAGATCGTGAGCGGTGTGCGAAAGGCATGCCAGGGGCGGCCGGTCACCGATTCCGATTTGGCCATACTCGCCCAGCGCGTCGAGGAGACCGTGCGGCTCAGCGGGGCCGCCCAGATCGAGGCCAATGACATCGGCCTCGCCATCCTGCAGCCGCTTCGTGAGCTCGACGAGGTGGCATACCTGCGCTTCGCCAGCGTCTATCAGGGATTCGATTCGCTCGACGACTTCGAAGCGGCGATCACGCTTCTGAGAGTCGAGCACGAGGCGGCCCGATCGAGCAACGACAGCGAAGCCACGGTCGAGTGAGAATGTATGCACTCCTCTTCACTCACGTCCTGACCCGTATCGATCCGGAACGGGCGCACCACCTTGCGTTCACGGTGATCCGGCTCATTCCCCGCCTCGGCCTCGGCGGTCTCGCTCGCCGGTTCACAGCGTCCCGGTCGTCACACGCCGTACGCACGCTGGGGCTCGAATTCGCGACCCCATTCGGCCTCGCAGCCGGTTTCGACAAGGATGCCCGTGGCATCCAGGGTCTGGGCGTGCTCGGGTTCGGGCATGTGGAGGTGGGCACGATCACGGCTCATCCGCAGCCGGGCAACGAGAAGCCCCGCCTCTTCCGTCTCATAGCCGACCGAGCGGTCGTGAACCGCATGGGATTCAACAACGGGGGAGCGGCTGAGGCGTCGCTTCGCGTGGCGAGGGCGACCGGGCTTCGCGCAAGGCCCGTGATCGGTGTCAATATCGGAAAGAGCCGCATAGTCGCCGTCGAAGACGCGATCGGCGACTACATCTCGAGCACGCGCGCCCTCGCGCCTGTCGCCGACTACCTCGTCGTCAACGTCAGCTCACCGAACACTCCCGGCCTCCGTGGACTGCAGGAGATCGACAAGCTCGAGCCTTTGCTCAGAGCGGTGAAGACCGAAGCCGGCTCGACACCGCTCCTCGTGAAGATCGCACCCGATCTCACCGACGACGAGGTGGAGAGGGTGTCCCAACTCGCCGTCGATCTAGGTCTCGACGGAATCATCGCCACGAACACGACGCTGTCCAGGCACGGACTTCGTACGGCTGAGGAGACCGTTGCGGCGGCTGGCGCCGGAGGGCTGTCGGGGGCACCTCTCGCGGCGAGGTCGCTCGACGTCTTGCGTGTCATCCGGTCGGTGGTCCCCGCCGAACTCTGCGTCATCTCTGTCGGTGGCATCGAGACGGCTCACGACGTGGCCGAACGGCTGCGTGCGGGAGCCACGCTGGTGCAGGGATACACAGCGTTCCTCTACCGCGGTCCGCTCTGGGCGCGGCAGATCAACCGCGGTCTGGATCGGCTCCTCGCAGCGGACCGGGACTAGCGGAGTTCTGCCAGAGCTGCATCGACGCGCCGCAGCCGGGTGGACTCCGTCTTGGCCGACTCGATCGACAGCACGATGCGATTCTGGTTCGTGTACGACAGCGCGTCGAAGCGTGCCTTTGACTCGGGATCGTCGATCAGTGCCCTGGCGAGGTCGGCCGGAACGGTGACCGTTCGAGGTGCGGTGTCGCGTTCTACCTCTACCTCGACCTCGTCTCCGCCGGCGACATTCGCCTGCGCCCGATTGGCGGCGCTCAACGAGATCATCAAACGACCCTTGTATGCCGCGACGCTGCTTCGGTAGCTGTGCGACCCGATGGTGACGACGACCGGGATCCGCTTCTCGGGTCCGAGGGCCGACATGACCTCACTGGGCACCTCGATGCCCGTGTTGTTGCCGTCGATCACGACGGTGGTCACGAATTTCATCGACGTCGTCGTTCAGTGTCGGTTGCTCGTCGTGAGGATCAGACCGGGTACTTGCCGCGCTTGACCTGCGGCTTGGGAAGGCGAAGGGGTCGCAGCTGCAGGGCACGCATCGCCGCGTACCAGCGCACGCCCTTCTCTACCTTGCTGTCGCCGAACTTGGCCTTCAGCTTGCGGGTGACGAGCCAGCCGAGCAGCAGGCTGTCGACGACCACCAGAACGACGAACGCGTAGAGGGCGAGCATCAGAGCGGTCTGCACGGTCGGGTTCGGAACCAGTGTCGCCAGGATCACGGCAAACATGACGGGGATCATGACCTCGCCGAGGCTGAACCGCGCATCGACGTAGTCGCGGACGTAGCGGCGCTGCGGACCCTTGTCGCGGAGGGGGAGGAACTTCTCCTCGCCGTTCGCCATGCCGACGCGCGCACGGTCACGGGACTCTTGCAGCTTCGCCCGTGACGCCTTGCGGGCCTCTTTGTTGTCGCCGGCGACGAGAGGGCGCTTGTTGGCGGCCTCTCGCTCTTTGCGGGTGGGAGTCGCGTGGCCCTTGCCGCTGATGGGGGCGTCGTCGAACTGCGCGTCGCGCGGTGCGTCGAGAGCGGGGGCTTTGTCTTTGGCCACGATGTACGTCCTTGCCGAGAAGTGCAGAAGTATAAAGTTTACCTCTATGACTGAGAACACGGGCGCGACATATTCCGATGACAATGACCTGCAGCGAGTGGTGCGCGGCATCGTCGAGCAGAATATGCCGGCCTCCGTCGCGACGCTGACCGACCTCGTGCGCATCCCTTCCGTGTCGTGGGACGCATTCGATCGCGCGTTCGTCGCGCAGAGCGCCGATGCGGTCGCGTCGCTGCTCGAACAGACGGGTGCCTTCGACTCGGTCATCGTCTCGCAGGCCGAGACCCCCGAGGGCTCTCTCGGTCAGCCCGCCGTGCTGGCTTCGCGCGCAGCGAAGAATGGTCGTCCCACGGTGCTCCTCTACGCGCATCACGACGTTCAGCCTCCCGGCGATGACGCCGACTGGGATTCCGCTCCCTATGAGCCCACCATTCGAGGCGATCGTCTCTATGGCCGCGGGGCATCAGACGATAAGGCAGGGGTCGTCTCTCACATCGCGTCGATCCAGGCACTGGTCGAGGCCACGGCGAACGAGTTCGATCTCGGACTCGTCGTCTTCATCGAGGGCGAAGAAGAATTCGGTTCGCGCTCGTTCGCGGCGTTTCTCGACAAGCACCGCGACCAGCTCGAGGCAGATGTCATCGTCGTCGCCGACTCCGACAATTGGAACGTCGACACTCCGGCCCTGACCATCAGCCTTCGGGGCAACGTCACCTTCAAGCTCACCGTGCGCACGCTCGAGCATGCCTCGCACTCGGGCATGTTCGGCGGTGCCGCTCCGGATGCGATGCTCGCGATGGTGCGGCTGCTCGCGTCGCTGCATGGCGACGACGGGTCGGTCGCTGTCGAAGGACTTGTCGGCACCCAGGGTGCTACTCCGGAGTACTCCGAGAGCCAGCTGGCCCACGAAGCGGGATTCGTCGAGGGAGTCACGAGCGTCGGTAACGGTTCGATCCTCTCGCGTCTCTGGTTCCAGCCGGCCATCACGGTCACCGGTATCGATGCACCCAGCGTCGCCAACGCATCCAATACTCTTCTGCCGCAGGTCGCCGTGCGCATCAGCTCACGCATCGCGCCGGGCCAGAAGGCCAGCGACGCGTTTGCGGCGATCGAGAGGCACCTGCGAGAGAAGGCTCCCTTCGGAGCCGCGATCGAGATCAGCGACGTCGACCTCGGCGACGCATTCCTCGTCGATACGACAGGCTGGGCCGTGCGTGAAGCGAAGACGGCGATGAAAGACGGGTGGGGTGTCGACGCTGTGGATACCGGAATCGGTGGGTCCATCCCGTTCATCTCGGATCTCGCCCGTGTCTTCCCGGCCGCGCAGATTCTCGTGACCGGGGTGGAGGACCCCGACACCCGTGCCCACAGTCCCAACGAATCGCAGCATCTGGGTGTGCTCAAGCGCGCGATTCTGAGCGAGGCGTTCCTTCTGGCCCGACTGAACGAGCGAACTGTCGCCGATCTGGCGGAATGAATTCCGCCCACGCACGGTTTGCGTGTTTAGACTGACCAGTAACGACGTACGTGTGCGAGGTATCGCGCATCACGGCGCACGTGCTTTCCCGACTTCCTAGGAGCAGCCATGAGCGACACCGTATTGACCCAGACCGAGGCTCCCAGCCACCGCGTGGGCGTCACCGACGCCGCAGCCGAGAAGGTGCGCAGCCTGCTCATTCAAGAGGGCCGCGAAGACCTGCGACTGCGCGTCGCCGTGCAGCCCGGCGGCTGCTCAGGCCTCATCTACCAGCTGTACTTCGACGAGCGTCAGCTCGACGGCGATGCTGTCGTCGACTACAACGGGGTCGAGGTCATCGTCGATGAGATGAGCGTTCCCTATCTCGACGGCGCGACCATCGACTTCGAAGACACCATCCAGAAGCAGGGCTTCACGATCGACAACCCCAATGCGGGTGGAAGCTGCGCCTGCGGCGATTCGTTCCACTGATTCTTCGGGCCCGACGAGGCCCGGAATTCCGCTGTTCCGCAAGGGAGTCGCTGTCAAGCGGCTCCCTTTGTGGATTCAGGCGGGCGTGTTATGTCGAGTAGGCTAGAGCACGGTTCTCTACACTTGTCGGTAGTTCCTCCGACAGTCTTCCGAAAGGTCACTGGTGCGCTCTCGACGTCTCCGCCTGGCTGCAATTCCCATTGCCGCCACCCTCGCACTCCTCCTCGCGGGCTGCACTCAGCAGCAGCTCCAGGGATGGCTGCCCACCGAGCCGGGAACGACGAACAACGTCGACCGGGTGATCGGGCTATGGGTCACCTCGTGGATCGTGCTTCTCATCGTCGGAATCATCACCTGGGGCCTCACGCTCTGGGCCGTGATCGTCTACCGCCGTCGCCGTGGGCAGACCGGACTTCCCGCTCAGCTTCGCTACAACATGCCGATCGAGATCTTCTACACCGTGGTCCCGCTGATCCTGGTTCTCGGTTTCTTCGCGTTCACGGCGCGTGACCAGTCGGCCATCGAGGCCAAGTACGACGACCCCGACGTCACGATCGCCGTCTACGGCAAGCAGTGGGCGTGGGACTTCAACTACGTCGACGCCGACGTCTACTCGCCCGGCATCCAGGGCCAGCCGAACCCCGACGACGCCAAGGGCAGCCTTGTCGAGTCCGAAATCCCGACCCTGTATCTGCCCGTGGGTAAGAAGGTCGAGATTCAGCTCGAGTCTCGCGACGTCATCCACTCCTTCTGGGTCATCGACTTCCTCTACAAGAAGGACATGATCCCCGGCAAGACGAACTACATGTACGTCACGCCAGAACGCATCGGAACCTACAGCGGAAAGTGCGCTGAGCTCTGCGGCGAGTACCACTCGCTCATGCTCTTCAACGTCAAGGTCGTCTCTCAAGACGATTACGACGCGTATATCAAGTCTCTGAAGGATGCCGGCTTCAACGGCCAGCTCGGACACGAGTACGACAGAAATCAGAACCTCCCCGGCACGACGTCGCCCCGGGTAGCGGAGTAGGGGAAACGCAGATGACGACTACAGCCGTAGCGCCGACCACCGGTCAGGCCCTCAACGACGGACAGTCCCGCAGCGCGGAGCGCAAGGGCAACGTCCTGGTCAAGTGGATCACTTCCACAGACCACAAGACCATCGGGTACATGTACCTGATCTCCTCGTTCATCTACTTCTGCCTCGGTGGAGTGATGGCGCTCGTCATCCGGGCTCAGCTCTTCGAGCCCGGTCTGGAGATCCTTCAGACCAAGGATCAGTACAACCAGCTGTTCACCATGCACGGCACGATCATGCTGTTGATGTTCGCTACGCCGCTGTTCGCGGGTTTCGCGAACGTTCTCATGCCGCTGCAGATCGGTGCGCCCGATGTCGCGTTCCCGCGACTGAACGCCTTTGCGTACTGGCTCTACAGCTTCGGAAGCCTCATCGCCGTCGCGGGCTTCCTCACCCCTCAGGGTGCCGCCTCGTTCGGCTGGTTCGCCTATGCGCCGCTCTCGAGCGAGACCTTCACCCCGGGAGACGGCGGAAACCTCTGGGTCATCGGCCTCGGTATCTCCGGATTCGGAACGATCCTCGGAGCGGTGAACTTCATCACGACCATCATCACGATGCGTGCTCCGGGCATGACCATGTTCCGCATGCCGATCTTCACGTGGAACATCCTCGTGACCTCGATCCTCGTGCTGATGGCGTTCCCCGTCCTCGCAGCGGCTCTGTTCGCGCTCGGCGCCGACCGCATACTCGGGGCCCACGTCTACGACGCCGCCAACGGGGGAGTCCTGCTGTGGCAGCACCTCTTCTGGTTCTTCGGCCACCCCGAGGTGTACATCATCGCGTTGCCGTTCTTCGGCATCGTGTCAGAGGTATTCCCTGTCTTCAGTCGCAAGCCCATCTTCGGTTACAAGACGCTGATCTACGCCACGATCTCGATCGCCGCGCTCTCCGTTACGGTGTGGGCTCACCACATGTACGTGACCGGCTCGGTGCTGCTGCCCTTCTTCGCCCTGATGACAATGCTCATCGCCGTGCCCACGGGTGTGAAGATCTTCAACTGGATCGGCACGATGTGGCGAGGCTCTGTCACCTTCGAGACGCCCATGCTCTGGGCGATCGGCTTCCTGATCACGTTCACATTCGGTGGGCTCACCGGCGTCATCCTGGCTTCACCGCCGCTCGACTTCCACGTTTCGGACTCGTACTTCGTCGTCGCCCACTTCCACTACGTGGTCTTCGGCACCGTCGTCTTCGCCATGTTCAGCGGGTTCTACTTCTGGTGGCCCAAGTGGACCGGCAAGATGCTCAACGAGACTCTCGGCAAGTGGCACTTCTGGATGCTGTTCATCGGCTTCCACACGACGTTCCTCATCCAGCACTGGCTCGGCGTCGTGGGTATGCCGCGTCGGTACGCTACGTACTCGCCGCAAGACGGGTTCACATCGATGAACCAGGTGTCGACGGTCGGAGCGTTCCTGCTCGCAGCATCCCTGGTGCCGTTCTTCTTGAACGTGTACATCACGGCTCGTCGCGCTCCCAAGGTCACGGTGAACGACCCGTGGGGTTACTCGCGTTCACTGGAGTGGGCCACGTCGTGCCCGCCGCCGAGGCACAACTTCACGTCTATTCCGCGTATCCGCAGCGAATCGCCCGCGTTCGACCTCAACCACCCGGAGGCGGGTATCCCCTTCGGAGTGGGCCCAGCGAAAGACGCTCCCGACGCTCCGACGTACGACACAGCATCCGAGAAGGTGAAGTAACCGATGAGAGCGAATAAGAATCTCTTCTGGATCCTGGCGGTCTTCTGCCTCCTCCTCTCGGGTGTCTACATCTTCTGGCACATCATCGACCAGGGCAATGTCGAGTGGGTGGGTGCCCTCGGTATCGGCCTCGCGGGTGTCCTGTCGGCATTCCTCGCGTTCTACCTGGGCCGTGTCTTCAGTGCACAAGGCGGAGACCTTCCTGAAGACCGTCTCGACTCCGATATCGATGATGGCGACCCCGAGATGGGCTTTTACAGCCCCTGGAGCTGGTGGCCAGTCATCCTCGCCGGGTCGGCTTCGCTGATGCTGCTGGGCTTCGCTGTTGGAACGTGGATCACCTTCATCGGTGTCGCCCTCGTTCTGGTCGCGATCGTCGGCTGGGTCTACGAGTACTACCGGGGATACTTCGCCCGTTAGATCCACGTGCGCTTCAGGGCCCGTCTCGTTCACTCGAGACGGGCCCTTTTGCGGTTCCCGCCTAGATCGGTCAGTAGCTCGTTCCCATGGCTGCGCGCACCTCGGCAAGCGTTGTCTCCGCGGCGGTATTCGCAACCTCATTTCCTTCACCGAGAATTCTGCTCGCGAGATCAGGATCGCTGGCGAACGCTCGCCGTCTCTCCCTGAGGGGCGCCAGATAATCGTTCACAGCGGTCGCTGTTACCTCCTTCAAGGCGCTGCTACCGCGGTCGCCGATCTCTGCGGCGAGTTCGACCGGATCGACGCCGAGACACAGAGAGGCCGTCGATAACAGCGCTGAGACGCCAGGGCGCTGCTCGGGGTCGAAGCTGATTCGGCGGTCCTGATCTGTTCTTGTCCGGCAGATCGCGTCGACTGTCTCATCAGGCGTCATCGAGAGAGAGATCGCGTTGCCGTAGCTCTTCGACATCTTCCTTCCGTCGAGGCCGGGAACTTCGGGTGCCGAGGTGATGAGCGCATCCGGCACGGGGAACACCTGGCCGTAACGCTCGTTGAACCGCCGAGCGATGACACGGGTCATCTCGACATGCGGGAGATTGTCTTTGCCGACCGGCACGAGGTTTCCCTTGCAGAACAGGATGTCTGCGGCCTGGTGCACCGGATAGGTCAGTAGCAGCCCGCTCAAGGCTCGTCCAGACGCTGCGAGTTCTGCCTTCACGGTGGGATTGCGATGCAATTCGGCCTCCGTGACGAGACTGAGAAACGGCAGGAGCAGCTGGTTCAGTGCGGGCACCGAGGAGTGCGTGAAGATAGTGGTCCGCTTCGGATCTATGCCTGCGGCGAGATAGTCGAGCACCGCGCTATGCACGTTCTCTCGAACGTGAGCTGTCGTGTCGCGGTCGGTGATGACCTGATAGTCCGCGAGCACGATAAACATCTCGACACCGGCCTCTTGCAGCCGCACTCGTTCCCTGATTGTGCCGAAGTAGTGACCCAGGTGTAGCGGCCCGGTGGGTCGCTCACCAGTAAGCACGCGAAAGCGCTCCGGATGGAGGGCTACGGCGGCTGAGACTTCAGCCGATCGCTGCGCAGTTGAGGTGAAAGAATCCATTCGTGTCTCCCGATCTGTTGGGAGCCGCACGGAGTACTCGGGCCGTTCACGAGCCGCCGTGCAGCCCGTGAACATGTTTCAACCGGCTGCTATCGCAGCCACCACCATGCGGAACGGTTGAAACTCATGTAGGGGACGATACCAAAAAATCCGCCGGATCATCTCGGAGGAGACGATCCGGCGGATCTGGATGCAGTGCTGTCGCGATGTTAGTGGTGGCCGCCGCGTTCGATCTCTTTGGGGCTCACGGGTGCGATGCGGTCTTCGAAGAACCATCGCGACATGCCGGCACGGAAACGCTGCACGGCGGTGATCTTGCCCTGGGCGTTCGGGCGGATCATCAGTGGCTGGTAGTCGTTGTAGTCCACCAGCTTCCAGCGCTCGTACTCGTCGACAGGCTGGTGCACCTCGATGTACTCGCCGCCCGGGAGGCGCACGATGCGCCCCGATTCGAAACCGTGCAGGGCGATCTCGCGGTCCTTCTTCTGCAGGGCGAGGCAGACGCGCTTTGTAACGAGGTAACCGATGATCGGGCCGAGGATGAGCAGAGCCTGATTCACGTGGATCACACCCTCGATCGACAGCTGGAAGTGCGTGGCGATGATATCGGAGCTCGCCGCACCCCAGAGGGCGGCGTAGAACAGGACTCCGGCGACACCGATCGCGGTGCGGGTCGGCGCGTTGCGCGGGCGGTCGAGCAGGTGGTGCTCGCGCTTGTCGCCCGTGACCCAGGCCTCGATGAACGGGTAGACCAGAACGGCCACGATCAGGCCGGTGAGAAGCAGTACCGGAATGAGGATGTTGAACGACCAGGTACGGTTCCACAGCTCGAACTCGAGTCCCGGTGGCATCAGCCGGAGGGCGCCGTCGGCGAATCCGATGTACCAGTCGGGCTGTGTACCCGCGGAGACCGGTGACGGGTCGTAGGGGCCGTAGTTCCAGATGGGGTTGATGGTGAAGAACGTGCCCATCAGTGCGATGACACCGAAGACGATGAAGAAGAAGCCACCCGCCTTGGCAGCGAACATCGGCAAGATGGGGGAGCCGACGACGTTGTCTTTCGTCTGGCCTGGTCCCGACCACTGCGTGTGCTTGTGCACGACGACGAAGACGAGGTGCAGGGCGAGCATGACGGCAAGGATGGCCGGCAGCAGCAGGATGTGCAGGGAGTAGAGGCGTCCGACGATATCGGTTCCGGGGAATTCGCCGCCGAAGAGCAGGAACGAGATCCAGGTCCCTACGACGGGCAGTCCCTTGATGAGACCGTCGATGATTCGCAGACCGTTGCCCGAGAGGAGGTCATCGGGAAGCGAGTATCCCGTGAAGCCCTCGGCAAGAGCGAGGATGAAGAGGATGAAGCCGATGACCCAGTTCAACTCGCGCGGCTTGCGGAAGGCGCCCGTGAAGTAGATGCGGAGCATGTGGATGCCGATGGCCGCGATGAAGGTCAGCGCAGCCCAGTGGTGGATCTGGCGGATGAGAAGGCCACCGCGAACGTCGAACGAGATGTTCAGCGTCGACGACATGGCCGTGGACATCTCGACACCCTTGAGCGGCACGTACGAGCCGTTGTAGACGACCTCGGCCATAGAGGCCTGGAAGAAGAACGTGAGGAACGTTCCGGTCAGAAGGATGACGACGAAGCTGTAGAGGGCGACCTCGCCGAGCATGAACGACCAGTGATCGGGGAAGATCTTGCGGCCGAATTCCTTGACGACGCCCGAGATGCTCGTGCGCTCGTCGATATAGTTCGCTGCGGCCTCCGTGAAGCGGCTTGTGCTGCTCCTCTGCGACGACGTCTGTGTCGGGGCTGGGGCCGGTGCGGTGTCCGGGGTGGTCACTGTGCTCATGATGAAGATCGCTCCCAGAAGCTCGGGCCGACAGGTTCGTGGAAATCGCTCTGGGCGATCAGGTAGCCCTCGCCGTCAACGGCGATAGGCAGCTGCGGCAGCGCACGCTTCGCCGGTCCGAAGATGACCTTGCATTCTTCGGTGACGTCGAATGTCGACTGGTGGCAGGGGCAGAGCAGGTGGTGCGTCTGCTGCTCGTAGAGAGCGACGGGGCATCCAACGTGGGTGCAGATCTTGGAGTAGGCGACGATGCCGTCGTACGACCATCCGGTCCGCTCCGCGCTCTCTTTGAGCTTGGAGGGGTCGAGGCGCATAAGGAGAACGGACGCTTTCGCCTTCTCTTCGAGGCGATGCTCCGATTCGTTCAGTCCCTCGGGGATCACGTGGAAAGCAGACCCGAGCGTGACATCGGATGCCTTGATCGGGAGCCCCGACGGGTCGAGGGTGAGGCGTGCGCCCTTCTTCCACATCGTGTGTTCGAGCATCTCGACGGGATTTTCGTTCTGAGGACCCCAGCCGCGGAAGAGGACGACCGCGGGAAGGGGAAAGGCCACGAGGGCACCCAGGAGAGTGTTGCGGACGAGTGTGCGGCGTCCGAAGCCGGACTCCTCGTTAGCCTGCTTGAAGATCTCGACGGCGCGGGCGCGTGTTTCTTCGCTGCCGCGGACGGGGTGGCGCTGGTCGATTCCCTCGTGGTTGGCCATGAGGCTCTTCGACCAGTGAACCGCACCGAATCCCAGCCCGAAGAGCGCGAGAACGATTCCGATGCCGAGCATCATAGTGTGCAGGCGCAGTGCGCCGGTGTCGCCGTCTTCGATGGGGAACGCCATGTACGAGGCGATGGCGAAGATGCTGCCGACGATCGACAGATAGAAGAAGGTGTAAACCTGTCGTTCGGCCTTCTTCTCGGCCTTCGGGTCGGTGTCGGTCACACGCGGACGGTGAGCCGGGAAGCCCGGGTTCTCAAACGTCTCGGACGGGATGACGGCCGTGCCAGGAGCTGCCGTCTCGTGGGAGACGCCAGCCGACGAAACAGCGGTGATGTCCTTGCCGCTCATATCGTCATGTGCCATGTGATTGCCTTTCGAGCTTTTCTTCGAGGGCGTCCTTCTCAGGTCGTCCTCGCCTCGGTGAAGAATGTGTTAGCAGCCGGTTCGCTGGTCTAGTTCGACTTCGCAGTGAGCCACACGGTCAGGGCGACGATGGCACCCAGCCCGAAGATCCACACGAAGAGTCCCTCTGCCACGGGGCCCAAGCTGCCGAGTTCGTATCCACCAGGAGACGGGTTCTTCTCGATGTACTTGAGGTACGTGATGACGTCGCGCTTGTCTTCGGGGGAGAGGTTCTTGTCGTTGAAGACCGGCATGTTCTGCGGACCGGTGACCATGGCCTCGTAGATGTGCACGGCGGCGACGCCGGTCAGCGCCGGCGCGAACTTGCCCTCGGTGAGCGCTCCACCTGCGCCGGCCACGTTGTGGCACATGGCGCAGTTGATGCGGAAGAGTTCGGCTCCGTTGCTCGCGTCGCCCTTGGCGTCGAGCAGGCTCTCGTCGGGAACTGCCGGTCCGGGGGAGAGAGAGGCGACGTAGGCGGCCAGTGCCTCGGTGTCTTCTGCGGTGAACTGAGGTGCCTTCTCCATAGCCTGGGGGCCCTGCATAGCCATGGGCATACGACCTGTACCGACCTGGAAGTCAACAGAGGCGGCGCCGACTCCGAGGAGGCTGGGGCCCGCGCCGGTGCCCTGAAGGTCGAGTCCGTGGCAGCTGGCACAGTTGGCGGCGAAGAGCTTCTTGCCCTCGTCGATCGTGGTCTGCGACGCGGTGCTGGTCTCAGCTGTGGCCGTGCCGCTGAAGAGCGTGTATGCACCACCGGTGAACATAAGTCCGATTGCGATCAGGGCAACGGTCGCCAAGGGGTGACGTCTGTTTGCCGTGCTGCCTTTTCGGGCCATTCTCTTCACTCTTTTCACAACTCTCTTCGTTCGACCGGGGTTCGGGTGGGCCGGTCGGTTATTTCAGTACGTAGATGACGAGGAACAGGCCGATCCAGACCACGTCGACGAAGTGCCAGTAGTACGACACGACGATGGCGCTGGTCGCCTCGCGGTGCCCCATGTTCTTGACGGCGAAGATCCGGCCGATGACAAGCAGGAAGGCTATGAGTCCACCGGTCACGTGGAGACCGTGGAAACCGGTGGTCAGGTAGAACGCCGAACCGTAGGCGCTGGAACTCATCGAGATGCCCTCGGAGACCAGCGTGGCGTACTCGAAGATCTGGCCCGAGACGAAGATCGCGCCGAGCAGGTAGGTGAGGAAGAACCACTCGGTGGTTCCCCACTGCGTCGGCTTCCACCCGGTGGCGCGCGCCTGCAGACGCTCGGCTGCGAAGACACCTGCCTGGCAGGTGAAGGAACTCGCGACCAGGATGAGAGTGTTCACGAGGGAGAAAGGAACGTTGAGAACGCTCGACTCGCTCTCCCATAGTGGGCCCGACGTGCTACGGAGAGTGAAGTAGATGGCGAAGAGGCCGGCGAAGAACATCACCTCGCTTCCGAGCCACACGATTGTGCCCACTGCCACGACGTTAGGTCGTTGGATCAGGGGGGCACTCGAAGTCTGGGTCAGGGAGCTGCTCGTCACTTCTCCATTATGTCCGATATCAGCACAGGGTTTTTGCATTTGGGTATGAGTGGCGGCGCCCATTGACACCGGTCGGTCAGTCGTCTGGCCTTTAGAATCGGCCTATGGCGTACTCAGAGTCCTGGTCCGGAATTCTCTCCACTCTTCTTGCTCGAGAGGATCTTTCTGTATCTGACTCCTCATGGGCGATGGATCAGATCATGTCGGGTGACGCATCGGACGCTCAACTCGCCGCTTTTCTGGTCGCTCTGCGTGCCAAAGGCGAGACGGTCGACGAGATCGTCGGTTTCCGCGACGCGGTGCTCGACCACGCGGTCGGTCTCGACGTCGACCCGCTTGCGCTCGATATCGTCGGTACGGGCGGTGACAGGCATGGCACTGTGAATGTCTCGACTATGGCGTCGATCGTGGCTGCCGCTGCCGGCGTCCCTGTCGTGAAGCACGGAAACAGGGCCGCCAGCTCGAAGTCCGGTTCCTCGGATGTGCTGCAGGCGCTCGGTGTCGATCTCGACATCTCGAACGTGCGCACGGCTCAGGTGCTCGACGAGGCGGGAATCACCTTCGCTTTCGCGGCGAAATTCCACCCCGGGTTCGGCAATGTCGCGAGCGTCAGACGGGAGTTGGGCGTGCCGACGGTCTTCAACTACCTCGGCCCGCTGTGCAATCCGGCCAGGCCGGAGGCATCCGCTGTCGGTGTGGCTCAGCTCGATAGGGTGCCGATCTTCGTGGGCGTCTTTCAGACGCGGGGAGCCACGGCCCTTGTGTTCCGCGGTGACGATGGACTCGACGAGTTGACCACCACGGGCCACAGCCATATCTGGGAGGTGTCGTTGGGCGCCGTGGTCGAACACGATCTCGACCCTCGAGACCTCGGCTTGGCACGGGCGAAGATGAGCGATCTGCTCGGCGGTGACGCCGAGCACAACGCCGATATCGCCAGGCGGGTGCTTCGGGGTGAGACGGGGCCGGTGCGCGACATCGTGCTACTGAATGCCGCCGCGGGTCTGGTCGCGTTCGAACTCGCATCCGATCCGGAGCAGGGACGCAGGCCGATCGTCGAGCGCTTGCGAGAAAAAATGGCCGTAGCCGCCCGGACGATCGATTCCGGGGCGGCGACGGCCACTCTCGACGCGTGGGCCGAAGCCACGCGTCACTGAATCACTGGGTGTCTTCGTCGACCCAGTCGAGGGTCTTCGTGACGGCCTTCTTCCAGTTGCGCAGCAGACGCTCGCGCTCGGCGTCGTCCATGCTGGGCGTCCAGCGCTTGTCCTCCTGCCAGTTGGCGCGGAGTTCATCGAGGGTCGACCAGAAGCCCACGGCGAGTCCCGCCGCATAGGCCGCGCCGAGCGCCGTGGTCTCTGCGACGACGGGGCGCACCACCGGCACATCGAGGATGTCGGCCTGGAACTGCATCAGGCGGTCGTTGGCGGATGCGCCGCCGTCGACCTTCAGCTCGGTCAGCGGTACGCCGGAGTCGGCGTTGACCGCATCCAGAACCTCGCGGGTCTGGAACGCGATGGCCTCGATCGCGGCGCGGGCGATGTGGCCCTTGTTCACGTATCGGGTGAGACCGACCAGGGCGCCGCGGGCATCCGATCGCCAGTGCGGAGCGAACAGACCCGAGAACGCGGGTACGAAGTAGGCGCCACCGTTGTCGTCGACCGTGTCGGCCAGCGCCTCCACCTCCGGCGCCGACGAGATAATGCCGAGGTTGTCGCGCAACCACTGGATGAGCGAGCCGGTGACGGCGATGGAGCCTTCGAGGGCGTAGTGGGTTTCTCCGTCTCCGAGTTTGTAGCCGATGGTGGTGAGCAGGCCGTTCTCGCTCTTGACGATGTCGGTGCCGGTGTTGAAGATGAGGAAGTTGCCGGTGCCGTAGGTGTTCTTCGCCTCGCCCTTGTCGAACGCGGCCTGGCCGAATGTGGCGGCCTGCTGGTCGCCCAGGATTCCGGCCACCGGAACCTCGCGCAGCAGGCTCGAGTCGTGCACGAGTCCGTAGACCTCGGAGGAGCTCTTGACCTCGGGCAGCATCGATCTCGGCACGTTGAAGACGGCGAGGATGTCGTCGTCCCATTCGAGCGTTTCGAGGTTGAGGAAGAGGGTGCGGCTCGCATTGGTGACGTCGGTGATGTGAACGCCGCCATCGACGCCTCCGGTGAGGTTCCAGGTCACCCAGCTGTCTGTGGTTCCGAACAGCAGGTCGCCGGCTTCGGCGCGTTCGCGGGCGCCTTCGACGTTCTCGAGGATCCAGACGATCTTGGTACCGGCGAAGTACGTCGACAGCGGGAGACCGACGACGTCTTTGAAGCGGTCTCCGCCGCCGTCTGCAGAGAGGCGATCGACGATCTCCTGGGTGCGGGTGTCTTGCCAGACGATGGCGTTGTAGACGGGCTCGCCGGTGTTCTTGTCCCAGACAACCGCGGTCTCACGCTGGTTGGTGATGCCTACGGCCTTGATGTTGTGGCGCGTGATATTGGCCTTCGAGAGCGCCTGACCGATGACCTCGCGGGTGTTGTCCCAGATCTCTTTCGGGTTGTGCTCGACCCAGCCCGCCTTGGGAAAGATCTGCTCGTGCTCCAATTGGCCTGTCGAGACGATAGAGCCCGAGTGGTCGAAGACGATCGCGCGAGTGCTGGTGGTGCCCTGGTCGATGGCCAGGATGTAGTCCGTCATGTCTAACTCCTTCGTTAAGTTCTGCGGTCCGATGCAAACAGCGGGCCCGGTCACCATAGTGGCCGGGCCCGCTGGGAATTCAGGTGAGGATGGGGAGGAGTGGTCCGGCGGCGAGGCCGGCGATGACGCCTCCGACGATGGGGCCGAAGACCGGGATCCAGGAGTACGACCAGTCCGATCCGCCCTTGCCCTTGATCGGCAGTAGGGCGTGCGCGATACGCGGACCGAGGTCAC